>NZ_FOXY01000059.1 GCF_900115865.1 Donghicola eburneus
GTTGCGACAACTTCTCCTATCTTAGCTTCATCATTTCTTCTCTGAAGGCTTCGGTGGGCGTGCGCCAGCCTAGACACTTCCTGGGGGTTCCGTTCAAGCGGTCGGCAATCGCCTTCATTTGGCGACTGGAGAGCGCAGCAAGTTCAGTGTCGCGGGGGAGATACCGACGCGCACGCTTGTTCATGTTTTCGACAGAGCCTTTCTGCCACGGTGCCTGCGGATCGCAGAACCAGCTCTCTGTGCCAATCCCTGACATCAGTTTGCGCCATTCTCGGAACTCGAAGCCGCGGTCAAAAGTGATCGATCTCCGGGCTGGCTGGGGCAGGGGTTCCATCACATTCATCAGCTTGTTCATCAGGTGCGTGGAGCTGCGGTCATTGTTGCGGAATAGCACGGCAAAGCGGGTTTTCCGCTCAACCAGGGAGGCGACGTTCATCTTGCCATGAGACCTCTCGAAGATCATCAGATCGCCCTCCCATTCGCCGAAGGTCTCTCGGGTTTTCACATATTCCGGACGTTGGTGAATGGACCGATCCGGTGGAAATATCTGGCCTCTGGGCCGCCTTGCATAGCGCGGCCTGCGTTTCTTGTGCCGGCCGGGAAGGTGTCGGGCGAGCTCTTCTGATTGGCCTTCGGGGCTATAGATATAGGCATAAATCGTCTCGTGGCTGACGCGCAGGGGCTGCCCATCGAAACCGAGCCGGCCTGCGATTTGCTCCGGCGTCCAGCCGACCTTCAGTCGAGCGACGACATGGGCGCGCAATGCTTCAAGGCGGATCAATTTACGCCGCCGCACGCGGCGCTTTGATGCCTCGCGCTGTGCAGTCATGCCGTAGTAACCGTTCAGATACGGCAGTTCTGCGTCGGCGAAAGAATTCCGTTTGATCTCGCGGTAAATGGTCGCGCGATGCCTGCCGATTTCCGCTGCGATCCTGCTTATCGGCATCTTCGCATTCAGCATATCTTCGATCGCGCGTCTTTCGTGTAAATCCAGTTCTGTGTGGGCCATGTCCGGTCTCCTTGCTTTTCAGCAAGATAGAG
>NZ_FOXY01000058.1 GCF_900115865.1 Donghicola eburneus
TGTGCGGCGTCCACTGCCAACCAAGTCATTCGATTTCTAACTGAACTCTCCGCGGATGAGACAAATCAGAAAGACTCGTGGGCGCATCAAACCAAGCACTCGCGGGTATGCCTAAATGGCACATTAAACATCGATGCTATCGCGAAATTTTCGGCGCGTATGCCACCCGCTCAATGAGGCCCGAACGGGTGGCAGCAACGTGGACAAGTTTTATTCCGCAGCCGCAACACCGCCGATGGCGTACATGCCTTCGTGGTCCTGACCCAGCATCATGATGATTTCATCACCGGGCTGCATACCTTCGGGAAGGGTGACGCCTTCCATCATCGGCATGTCCATGGTCATCGCAGGCCAGCCGATTTCAGCGATAGGGCCATGACTGACGTTGATGGTGCCGTCACCGATGGCATTCAGAATTGCGGGCGCGTGGACCATGTCCTCGGCCATCGGCATTGACGAATGGTCCATATTCGAGTGGTCCATCTGGGCCACAGCACCCGAGGCGACGGTTAGGGAAAGAAGGGTCATTGCTACAAGCTTACGCATGGGAATCTCCGTTTGATTGCGTAGATTTATCAGTGGGCCGCGATGGCAGAGGTTTTGCTGTCCATCTCGGGGTTTGACAGGTTTCGGTTGGTGCGGCTCAGGGTGATCTGCTTCCAGATCACAAAGAGCGCGGGGATCACGAACAGGGTCAGAAGCGTTGCCGTGGCCATGCCGCCAATCATCGGGGCGGCGATGCGGCTCATAATTTCAGAGCCGGTCGCGGTACCGTACATGATCGGGATCAGGCCGGCGAAGATGGTCGCGACGGTCATGACCTTGGGGCGGACACGCAGCAGGGCCCCCTCGAACACGGCCTCTTCGATATCATGGCGAGTCAGGTAGATACCGGTGTCACGAGCCTGCCTGATGCGTTTGTCCCAAGCGAGGTTCAGGTAGAGCAGCATCACGATCGCCGTCTCCACCGCGACCCCCGCCAAAGCGATAAACCCAACCAGAACCGCCACCGACAGATCGAAGCCCAGATACCAGATCAGCCAGACCCCGCCCGCCAGCGCGACAGGCAAGGCGGCCAGAATGATCGCGACTTCGGTCATCCGGCGGAAGGCCATGAACAGCATCA
>NZ_FOXY01000055.1 GCF_900115865.1 Donghicola eburneus
GATGATGTCCCAGGAGATGGTGTAGCTCAGTGCGGGCCTCGTGCTGACTGGCGGGCCGAGCTGGTCAGTCGCGCTGCGCGGCAGGCAAGCTGACCACGACATCATCGCAGATCGGTGCCAGCGTTTCCAGTGTCAGATAGCGGCCCCGCTGGACGGTCCATTCCTCGGTCTGCTCCATCAGGATTGCACCGACGAGGCGGCGGATCGAAGCTTCATTCGGAAAGATCCCGACCACGTCCGTGCGTCGCTTGATTTCGCCGTTTAGGCGCTCAATCGGGTTTGTGGAGTGTAGCTTCGTTCGATGCTGCTGGGGAAAGGTCATGTAGGCCAGAACATCCTCCTCGGCGCCGTCCATGAGGGTCGCCAGCTTTGGCAGTTTCGGACGCATCTGATCCGCTACCTGACGCCACTGCGCTTTCGCGGCAGCATGATCTGGCTGAGCGAAGGCCGTTGCAATGAAGGCCGAGACGACCCGCCGGCTGCTCTTGCCGGCGTGGGCCAAAGCGTTCCGCTGGAAATGGACTCGGCAGCGTTGCCATGTTGTCGACAGCACCCGCGACGTGGCTGCCTTGATGCCCTCATGAGCGTCAGAAATGACCAACTGGACACCGGTCAGGCCACGGCGAACAAGGTCGCGCAAGAACTCGGTCCAGAAGGGTTCCGCTTCGGAAGCCCCGATAGACATTCCCAAAACTTCACGGCGGCCATCGGTGTTCACCCCCACCGCGATGGTGACGGCCACGCTGATGATGCGCCCGCCCTGACGCACCTTGAGATATGTGGCGTCGATCCAAAGGTAAGGCCATTCGCCTTCGATCGGCCGCGTCAGGAAGGCATCGACACGGTCATCAATCTCTTCGCACAGGCGGCTGACCTGGCTCTTGGAGATACCGGTCCCGCCCATAGCCTGCACCAGATCATCCATGGATCGCGTCGAGACGCCATGAACATAGGCTTCCTGAATGACCGCCGTCAGCGCCTTCTCGACCGACCGACGCGGCTCGAGAAACGACGGGAAATAGGAGCCGGTGCGCAGCTTGGGGATACGCAGTTCCACGCTGCCTGCACGGGTCTGCCAGTCCCGCTCTCGATAGCCATTGCGTTGCGCCAGCCGCTCGCTGCTCTTCTCGCCGTAGTCAGCGCCGGTCTTAGCGCCAACCTCCAGCTCCATTAGTCGTTCGGCGGCAAAGCCGATCATCTCGCGCAGTAAATCTGCATCACCGCTCTGTTCTACAAGCGCGCGAAGGTCCATCATGGGTTTGGTCATTGGGTGTCGTCCTTGGATTAGATTGAGTCTTGCAACCCGACCTTACCAAGAAACCCAATGGCCACCTGAAGCTACACCACCTCCGTGGACGTCACC
>NZ_FOXY01000053.1 GCF_900115865.1 Donghicola eburneus
CCATGCGAAACCTCCATCTGCTGACGCAGACCTTCTCGCAGGACGGCCAACTCTCAGGAACACATCAAATCAATGGGGTATGGCCGTCGCATACGATGAACCTAGCTTTTGGCCCAACAGGGGTGTCCGACTTTTTAATGGAGTAGACTGCGAGAGCAAATGACGAGCGACGCTTCACGCACGAGCACGAGACGAATAGTTTTGCCCGCTTCTGCTTCAGAAATAGAGCGATTTGCGAGAGCCGTGAATGTCCGCAATCCGCCCGGCCGACAGGTGAGGCGATCCGATGCGGGTACAAAACGAATGTCCATTTTGGGCTGAGAGCGGACTTGCGGCGGCGCAGCGCCGGAAGCGTGTGCTCACAGTCGGCAGACGTCACTCCCGGCGGAAAGCGGACTTTCGCTGCGTGAACCATGTTTGAGCAAGATTTTCTCAGAAGCAGACATTGATGACCCGACCAATGGCCTGCTGCCGATTTCGGTTTGGTGATCGATACCTAACTTGCTCGCAATGAAAATGCGTCCCTAAAAACCCAGCGCTGTCCCGAGTCTCTCGAAAACTAAAAAGCTGCTCAACGGATTGAAGCAAGTGCAGCCAGCCCCGCTCCGAGCTCGGCACGGAGGCGTGGTTCTATTGAACAAATCATCTCAACAGAAGCTTCCAGTGCAGCTGCGTCACCTTTACTCACATTGAAACATAGCTCTTTAAGCCAGCTGCCCAGAAACTCTCTCCATGCATCGAACTCTTCAAACGCGCCAGCCGCAACCAAACAAACGATTACTTCCTCACTGTATCGCCTCTCAACACTGAGTTCATCTCGATGTGAGCGTGCCACGGCCCTCACACTTCTCGCGAGGCCTTGACTTCGCAAGCGGCTTGCAACCTCCGCAAGGCCATGAACAAACGAGAACTTTTCCGCATCACCCATATTTTCTGCAAAACGAAAATTGCTTGCCCTTATCAATTCTACGGCTTTTTCGGCTTTTTCATTCCCAACCCGAAAGAGACCAGTGGCGTTTATCAGCACAGTGACGCTTTTTGCTGTTAACACACCACACGATAGGCTTTCATCCAGTGCGTCTTCCAATTCCTTGGGAATTGGGTTTCGAAGCGATGAGTCAGATCCTTCAAGTGGGCCAGGAAAGGAGCTCTTTAGTGTCCGTGTCCGATTGAAACTGCTTTCAGAGTTCTGTGGGTCGAGGGTGTGACGAAGCGGTCCGTCAGGCAGCCCCCGCGACACGCTCCCCACGGCATTATACAACCTACCAAGAAGCTCCTGTTTTAGTTGATAGGGATCGGCATAGTCGGGGAGCCAACGAGGTTCAGAACGCAAATCTATTAGGTTCTGGAGATAGAAACGTTGCCCGTGCTTTTCCATGGACCACGCAGAAAAATGTTCAACATCAACTCTGTTCTCGGCTTCCCTCGCCAACAAGGCTGCGTGCGAAAAGGTAGCCAGGCGTCTTCGAAAGGTAGGCCAGTGCTTAAGAACACGTGTTCTGCTTATCTCGCTTTCAACAAGCACAATGAAGCCCACATTTCCCAAGTAAGGCGCTGATTTCGCTGTCCTGACCATTATATTTCCTATATAAAACATGGTGTTGAAGGCTGCGAGGGGCGCGTTTCA
>NZ_FOXY01000057.1 GCF_900115865.1 Donghicola eburneus
AACCTCGACGGTGGGGAAGTTGCTTAAACATGACATAAGCCATGCCTTAAGCCTAATTCCTCAATGCGCTAAGACGGCCCTCGCCGAAGGCGTACGGTCAGGGTGCCGAGCGCGCCAAAGGTCTCGCTCTTTGTCATGTTCTTGTTGTTCTCGAAGACATCCATGCCTTGGGTCAGCAGCGCCATGATTTGCGCTTCGTCGATGGCGTTCTTGCGGAGGGCTTCGACGATGACGCCCTCCATGATCATTTGCTGAGCCGTGATCTGCCCTGCGATCACCTCGATGCTGCGCTCGAGATCTTTCATCTTGCTCATGAGTACTTTGACCCGTTCGGCTTGAAGGTCCAAGGCATCAGGCTTTTGATGTCGTCCTGCATATGTCCGTTCAATATCTTGTCCAGCACGTGTTCCAGATAGGCCTGCGGGTTGATGCCGTTCAATTTGCAGGTACCGATCAGCGATGCCATGCGTGCCCATGTGACCGCCCCGTCGTCGTTTCCCGCAAAGAGTGCATTCTTTCTTGTAAGAGGGATCGGGCGAATTGCGTTCTCTACTGCATTCGTATCCATCTCGATGCAGCCATCGTCAAGGAACTGGGTCAGGCCCGCCCACCGTTTGAGGCCATACCTGATATGGCGGGCAAGATCCGAGCTTGAAGAGAGCAGGTCGAGTTGCCCTTCCAGCCAAAGACGCAGTGCAGCCACGATGGGCTTGGAAAGCTGTTGCCTGACGGCGCGCCAAACGTCCGGCGCTTTGCCCCGGATGTCAGCCTCGATCCGATAAAGCTGCGCGATGCGATTGGTCATTTCCAGACAAATCGGAGAGTGTGTCGTGCGGCTATAATCGACGAAGCGGCGTCGCCAATGCGTCCAGCAATAGGCCATCGTCCAAGGGGCATTGGTTTTCTTAGGATCACTTAATGCATCGTATCCGGCGTAGCCATCAACGGTCAGCCGGCGCCCCTGGAAGTCACAGAAGATCTCTTGAGCGGTTTTGGCGCTCCGGCTTCTGGAATGCTGGAACACCACGATTGGCGGATCGCCCCAATGTCCGGATCACGTCCCAGAACTGTTTGGACCACCAGCGCCAAACCCGCATGCCCCTTGCGATTATGAGGAGCTCCTCATAACCGCAATTATGCAGGGCGCATGATTATGCGGAGTCCGCAAGCAGAGGCAATTTTTCTTTTTCTTTTTCTGTAGGTTATAGCGCTCGCCCATCTATC
>NZ_FOXY01000052.1 GCF_900115865.1 Donghicola eburneus
GCGTGGCACGTGAACTGACGACCCTCATCGATCGGCGGGGAAAGCCCGGGATGATTGTCAGCGATAATGGGACCGAACTAACTTCTAATGCTATCCTGCGGTGGTGTTCCGAGAACCACATCGAATGGCATTATATCGCGCCGGGTAAGCCAATGCAGAATGGATTTGTGGAAAGCTTTAATGGGCGAATGCGAGACGAGCTATTGAACGAGACGATGTTCCGTAATCTGGCACACACCCGCGCGGTGATCGCTGCATGGACCGCCGATTACAATACGGAGCGCCCGCATTCCGCATTGGATTACCGCACGCCTGCCGAATATGCCCGAACTTTAAACCACGCAATCGCCCACCCCGCTGCGCGAGATGAAAGCTCCGCGCGACGGGCGATTGCTCAACACGCGCCAATCGGCGTAAACACCCTGCAGGCTCATATCGCCGCTGGATGAATGTTCAGTGGCAGGTCACAGGCACTACATCCTCTCCCTTCTTGCCTCTTCAAACCATGAAGGCGTCGCTGTTCTGGTCTGCCTTTCTCGGCTGGAAGAAGTAAAGAAGATGGCCATGGGTCTGAGTTCTGTCTTGGATGAGGTGGCGATCTGGACGGGTGATGATGAGATCAATGCTCTCTCGACAACGCCAGGACAGTCTGCACGGGTCTTGATCACGACCCAGCAAAAGCTTGAGGCGTCATGTCGGCATTCTCGCAGCTTCAACAGCGTCAGCGATTACCACTATCAGGGTCTGCCGCGAGAGGTCCGCATCTGGGACGAGAGTTTCATTCCTGGTGTCGAGCTTATGCTGTCCGAAGATGATCTTGCGTCGCTCTTTGGTCTGTTCCGTCGGTCTGCACCCAAGCTCTGCCAAGCGCTACAAGACCTCAGGGATGCTCTTAAAGCCAGCCGTTCAGGGGAGGTGCTGGAAGTCCCCAGTTTGGAAGAGATGGGCGGGATGCAGGGGGGCTATGAGGTCCACAGGCTGCTTGCGGATAAATGCTTCAGCGGAACTGATCGGGAAAGGCTTGAGCGCCTTCAGCAAGCTGCAGGGGAGAAGCTACCTGTCCACCGGAACGCCTTTGGAAGCGCTATGCTACTCGACTACCGAGAAACGCTGCCTCAAGATCTCTTTCCTCTTCTGGTCCTCGATGCCTCTGGCCGCTGTCGCGATACCTATAGTCTGATGGAAAGCCGTGGCGATACGATAGTGCGTCTCCCATCAGCCACCAAGCGCTATGACAATCTCCGTCTTCACCTCTGGTCCACAGGCAGTGGCAAGGCAGCCTATGCCAACGACAAAGAAGAGCGGCTGATCAGAGGGATTGCTGCACAGATTGCTAAGCGACCTGCTGAGGACTGGCTGATCATTCACAACAAGACGTCAGCAGAAGACCTGCGGGAGCGATTGAAAGCCCACTTGGGTGGCAGCGTGACTGGCACACTGCACTTTGTCACTTGGGGCAATCATCACGGGACCAATGCCTATGCTCATGTGCCTAACGTGGTCTTGGCCAGCCTCTTCAATCTCCCTCCAGAGGTCCACGAAGCGCGGGTCCGCTTATGCGCGGCGATGGCAGGAGACGATGCGGTGAGCGCCAAGCAAATCAATAGCATGGCTTTGGGGGAGCACTTGCATAACGCCCTGCAAGCCATTTGCCGTGGAGCAGTGCGCGGTCTGCAGCCTGATGGGACATGTCCGCCTTGTAGGGTCTACCTGATCGCACCAAAGAGAAGTGGCATGAAGGAAGCTCTCCCTGTCCTCTTTCCTGGGGCTCAGTTCGTGGAGTGGATGCCAGAGGGCGCGACCAGGCTGTCCAAGAACATCGCTGCAGTTCTAGCTCTCATCGACGCAGCGTTGCGCGACGGCCTTGGCGATACATGGACCTATGCCGAACTCGCCAAAAGCATT
>NZ_FOXY01000050.1 GCF_900115865.1 Donghicola eburneus
CTCTATCATGCGTCCTGCGTCTTCAACTTTTTGTCCCTGTGAAGAGGGTGGGCTTTCAAGGCAGGACCAAGAACACGTGGCAGGCGACGTTTTGATGCTCGACGGATGCCGATCTGATAGGTTCCGAAGAAGAGCATCGAAAAGAGAATGAATGCCACGAAAGCGAGTGGCGGATCCCGGTAGAACATTACGCCTGCCAACGCAGGGGCCGCCATGAGTGGCGTCAAGATAATTGTAGTCAGAGGGTTCGCCACATAGCGCAGTCGGCGGGACAGCCAGTTAATCTCGATTGCGCGCATCATGAGCTGGTGGAAGTGCAGACGGTCCGGCTGGTCGGCCGCCATCTTTTTACATTTCCGCCGATAGATTGCCAGCGCGGTGTCCGCGACGGGCCAGAATACACAGAGAAGGATAGACCAAGGCGACACTTGGGGCGCTTCGACAATGATCGAGATCCCAGCCCACGCGATAATGAAGCCGATCATGTACGCTCCCATGTCACCGAGGAACAGGTGACCGCGAGGGAAGTTAAACAGCATGAACCCAAATACTGCCATGCACATGAGCATAAGCACATGAGCATGCGTTTCAAGCCCGACGCTTTGAGCGATGATTGCCATCGTTCCAGCTGACACGATGGTTGCAGCGCCGCAAAGTCCGTTCATGCCATCAACCAAATTGAAGGCATTACTCAAGCCTGCGACGATAAAGATCGTGAGGAGAGCAGCGGCGGGCCAAGCGAACTGTAGAATTGCGGAGGTTACTACTTCGTTTGTTCGATCGATCATGTACCCAGTTAGAAGTATAGCGATGGCGGCGGAAATCGCAGCTGCTATAAGTCGCGTACGCGGACTCATGGGCTTGCCAATATCTTCTAGGAGTGAGACGACAGCCAGTACTCCACCCGCCGCCAAAACGACAAGGTAATGGGTGCCGATAGTGCCGCTGCTGAGGAGGATGGCGACCATTAGAGCAAGGACAATTCCGACCCCTCCGAGACGCGGCGTGGGACGAGAGTGGGATGCTTGGATAGCCCCAAGGTCTTCATCTCTAGTCAAGCGCAGAGCGCTGTTGTTGTTCAAGTGAACGATAGCGCCGCAGATGGCAGCAGAGAGGAGAAATGCGATGGCATACAGCATGGGCAGAAGCCTTCGTGTCTAAGCGAGAAGAAAGCGCGAAAGTATTAGTTCGTAAGATATCAATTCTTCCCAGATAGTATGTAAGTTTGAGTCAAATCAAGGCGAATTTCGCTATAAGTCTGGAATACCAGAGTCATGGTTAGCCGCCATAATCGTGCAAGAGTGGGATTGCAAAGATCGGTATTCCCTTGCGCTTGCGGAGAGACCGTGTGTGCAGATCGGTCGCCAAGGTGTTCACTTCACGGGATTTTTGCTCAGACACGGCGTCCTGGCCGTTCGTTTCTAAATTCTTGTACCTAAAAGTAGATGTGCGTGATTGCGCCTAATGCGCGAACAGTTTGGCGATTTTTCTCTCATTCGGCCGGTTTAATTTTGTGCAATGAAGATAGGAAAGTGATGCGTGGTTCTTATACGTCGTACGGTGGCGAGGGATTTTTTAAAGATCGAGCTGATTCCGCGACGCTCTCGCGGCATGCATGTGCATTTAGATGTGGGCGCGCCGTTCACACATCACAAGCAACTTTCGGAATTTGTTTGTTTATTTGGCTAGCTCAGGGAGGGGCGGAAGAAGGTTCGGACCGAAGTCACGATAGAACTTGGCTTGCCGTGGAATAACGTACATTTCGCTGAACTCGCGCCTATGCATGATTTTCTTGCGCTACGCCAATTCGGCCGAAGACCAGATGAGTGCTTTTATCAAAGCGCGTCCCCATTGCGTTCACCGAAGCCTAAAGCTGAACGCGGCGTAGCCAAAGCCTATAATCAGATTGGTTTCTTTGGTTGAGCGTACTGCGAGCTACGAACAGTAGACAGGAACGTGCTGCGGAGTTGCACTGCCCGTGTTTTTGACTGAATTCGCGAAAACATGGGTAGGCTGCGTGTCCTTCAGATGCTGCGTGCGCGAGACGCGCTCATGATAGCTGGTCTTCGGTAGCAAGGATTACGGCAGCAGAGAAAAAAGAGCGGCGCCTTGGCAAGTTTCGTTGCTTGGTGATACTACATTTGAGCGCATTCGTTCGGATGCATTACCCAACCTTGCCG
>NZ_FOXY01000056.1 GCF_900115865.1 Donghicola eburneus
CATGAGGTACTGATCGGGGTGCCGGGCAAGAAGCGTCGTCGGCGCATGACGATCCTGAACACACTGGAGGACTTCCAACGCCTGTCTGGGGCTCTTGCCAGTTATGGTCTGCCGGTGCGGATCGGGTTCGAGGCGACCGGCAACTACCACCGAACGTTGGCCCACCATCTTGGCCAAGCCGGCTTTGAATTGAAGTTGGTCTCCTCGGTCGGCCTTGCCCGAACACGGGAGGCTCTGCACAACAGTTGGGACAAGAACGACCCGAAGGATGCGCAGGTCATCTTGCACATGCTGGAGATTGGCGCCGTGCAATTCTTTCATGACCCGCTGGTCGTCGGGACTGCCGATATTCAGGAACTATCGAAGACGCACGAGATCGTTTCGCGTTCGAAGACCGAACTCTGGCACCGCATTCTTACGCACTACCTGCCGCTGTATTTTCCTGAGGCTGAAAGGTTTCATCGTAGCTCCCGAACCGACTGGTTCCTGGCTTTCCTCGAGAAGTATCCGACGCCGACAATGATCACAGCCATGAGCCAGGATGACTTCATCGCGGATGCCTGGCAGGTGGTTGGCAAAAAGGTCTATAAAGAGCGTTTTCTTTCAGACATTTACGCTACGGCTGTCAACTCGGTTGGTTTGCCTGTCGACCCGGATTCCGATGCTGTGCGCATGTTTCGAATGGTGATTGCCGAAGGCAGAAGCCTTGTCCGCCAGCGCAACGAGATCGAGGCTCGGTCAGTCGAGTTGCTCTCCGATCTGCCGGACTATCAGCTGCTGACAACCATCCCCGGCATCGGGCCGATCAATGCCATGACCATCTTGGCGGAAGCCGGAGACCTGCGCCGCTTTCGGCATCATCGGCAGTTTCTAAAATTCTGCGGCATGGACCTCGCCACTGTGCAGTCCGGCATGTTCCGTGGCCGGAGCCGGATCTCGAAGTACGGCAATGCCCGACTGCGCCGCACACTTTGGATGGCGGGCCAGACGGCAGTCCTGACCAAGACCAACAGCTTCCGGGACAAATTCGAACGCTATATCTCAAAGGACCGACACAACGCTCATCTGCGCCGCAAAGCCTACACCGCGATCGCGGCTAAAATGGCGCGCACAGTACACGCCGTGGTCAATCACGGCACACCCTATCGCCCCTTCTTTGAGGGGGTGAGCCCAGGCGGAAGGACCTCTCTCTGACTGAGCCGTGGAGGCAGTCAATCTGACCTCGTAGATAATGTTCGGGCCTTCTGCTTGGGATTTGGGATCTCGTATTAAGGACGGTGAGGGCCGCCA
>NZ_FOXY01000047.1 GCF_900115865.1 Donghicola eburneus
CAGCAGAGAAAAAAGAGCGGCGCCTTGGCAAGTTTCGTTGCTTGGTGATACTACATTTGAGCGCATTCGTTCGGATGCATTACCCAACCTTGCCGCCTAGGCGAAAGCTGCGTGGCTCGTTCGCCCGCGCAACCCTACATCTTTCAACACGTTCTCATCTGTAGGCGCCTTTAGCATAGTCCTGCGAATAAGGCAGCCGTTGGGACTAATACTACGAAGCGACCGCTTTCGTCTCCGAGAGACGTCTACCTTCGATATAAGGCATTTCTAGGACAAAGATTTGTCGATCGGATGTTAGGCGATCATCTAGGGATCAACCTTCCGTGAAGGTGCGCGTTTCACCAAGGATGATTGTGTGTGATGAAGGCTGGCAGCGCCTTTTGCAAGATGCCTCTAAATTTGGGGCGAACTTTCATGTCTCGCGCGACTTCGGAAAGATCAAGCCTGTCACAGTCCTCGCTCCTAGGACGACGCCGAACCCAATAAGAGCGTTTCCAGAAGCATTGGGTGCCAGCAAAGAAATCGGCTTCACCACCGCGCTCGATCTGTCCTAAGCCCAGAGAATGCTGCTGCTGGTATCCTAGAGCGGGCGATTTTGGGCGAAGACTGCTCCGTCGAGGGGGTGGATGTCAGATGTTGGAGGCCAGTCTCCGTCAGCTTTATGAATTTTATTGCCTGGTCGCATGAGAACATGTTTTGTCGGAGCTTCTGACCCTGAATGCCAAACGCGCGAAGTGCGCTGTAATCTGCATCTCGGTAACAACGGGGATTGCACAGATCGATATGTGTACTCGGTCTGCGCAAGGAGTGGTAGCGTTGCTTGGGGGCAGGCCATTTCCACGGTGTCATCGCTGCAGCAAGGAACCAGAACCCTGGCCCTTGGGTCTTTCCTTGAAAGAAAGCTTCGTACTTTAGGCTGAGGATTGCAGGAAGCTTATTCGACCCAAACTCGATCCTGAGTTCATCTGTACTGGATGTGTGATCTGGAATGTTATGCGGATTTGGCGTGCAGAAAGAACGGAACGGCTTATTGTGAGCGTCATCGCAGCGTAGATGGTTTAGGGGTCACCCACCTTGCGAGGAGGGATGTACTTCTGGTTGCTCCGGTGAGACGAAAACAGTCCGGCTCGGCAAAGAAAATGTCATGGATATACAGAAGGGCGGCCGACTTGGATTCTACGTCGTGAGTGGTCAGCTACACTGATTGTCCGAGATGGCTGTATCCACCGATACCATTGTTGTGAACTGACGCGAAAATTCTGCTGCCAACTTCTTTTTGTAGAATGGTGAAACGGGCATCTGCAGGCCCGCGATGACGCGATCTATAGAGTAGGGCCTACGCCAAGCAGAGAAAAAGTTGCTGTCGGGCAGGACGTATAGAGGGCATAACTGCGAGTCAGAATGCGACAGCTCTCTTGAATGAGGTTTTCAATTATGGATGCAGAGCCGCGCTTGGCTAAGTGGCGGCAACCTGATGGTACAACCTTGACTTGTGCAGTAACGGTGATCTTTTTCATCTTTGCGATTTGAAAATTGTTTCCCATCTCTCCCAGACATTGCGTGCTGACTACGTTAGCGACGCTGCAAATGATACGTGCTTCTGTGGATTTTTCTCGTCCAAGTTGATGCGGACAGACTGTCAAAGATTTGTAGCAAAGTTTTCTGTCCCCATTACTGCTTAGTAGAGTAACAAAAATATAGAACCAGTGACGTGCTGTCATCGGCTCACTTGCAAAGGCCCACATGACGTTTCCGGCACTAAGGACATGAGGCATCTACCCCAGTGATTGTGCCAGTCTTCGATCTGGATAATGACCTGCCACGGGATTTTTCCTCCATCATCGATTAGAGTCTGACCCAATTTGAGGACAGACAATGAAGCGTACACGATTTACGGACGAACAGATCATCGGGATTTTGACCGAGCATGAGGCCGGCGCCAAATGCGCTGATCTTTGCCGCAAGCATGGTATGGCCGAAGGCACTTTCTACAATTGGAAGGCAAAATTCGGCGGGATGACCGTGTCCGAAGCCAAGCGGCTGAAGACACTCGAAGACGAGAATGCCAAGCTGAAGAAGCTGCTGGCTGAACAGATGCTGGATCTGGCAGCGATGCGTGAGTTGGTATCAAAAAAGTGGTGACGCCCGCTGTTAAGCGCGAGGCGGTCGCGCAGCTGAGAAGCCAATTCGGGTTCTCGGAACGGCGGGCGTGCCGGATTGTGGGCGCGGATCGTAAGATGGTCCGGTATGTTGCGCAGCGTGCGCCGGATACGGCCTTGCGTAGTCGGTTGCGAGAATTGGCAAACGAACGGAGGCGGTTCGGTTACCGCCGGCTGTTCGTATTGTTGCGCCGTGAAGGAGAGCCATCGGGCATCAACCGGATTTATCGGCTCTACCGCGAAGAAGGATTAATGGTCCGTAA
>NZ_FOXY01000021.1 GCF_900115865.1 Donghicola eburneus
GAACGGAACCCCCAGGAAGTGTCTAGGCTGGCGCACGCCCACCGAAGCCTTCAGAGAAGAAATGATGAAGCTAAGATAGGAGAAGTTGTCGCAACAACCCTTGAGCCAACAGCGCAAAGTTAAAGTGTCCCACATCTGCAAAGTAGAAGTGTCACACTCTGCCCCAACGGGAATAGGCAGAGGTGATGGGTATGGGATGGGTTTTGATGAGCGAGCGAGAGCTGAATCGGATCGAAGTGTTGAGTCAGCTGAGCCAAGGCCGGATGACGGCAACGACTGCGGCAAACGTCTTGGGATTGAGCCGTAGGCAGGTTCACAGACTTCTTAAGAAGTTCCAGACCGATGGTCCGGCAGCGATCCGACACAAGGCGCGCGGTCGGGCATCGAACAATCGGATCGACCCGGCGATCCGGGAGTTTGCGGTTACGCTGGTGCTCGCCAACGCAAGCTTTACCGTGGTCCGTTTTCACGCACCTGTACACCTCTCTTGTGGACGGCGTGATCTGCCTAGACGGCTCCTTGCCTACATTCGCCCGCGCCGAATTGGACGCACCGGATGTGACGGAGCGCGTCGTCTTTGCGTGCGAGTTGATGGCCGACAGCGATCTTCCCTTCGTGCGCAGTGTCAATCGGTCGGAAGGCGCTTAGGCCGTGGATCATCTGGTGGACCTCGGCCATGGCGATATCGCGTTCTTGCGCGAGCCCCATACCAACATCTTCACGTCAGAACCCGAAGGTGGCCTGCGCGACGCCCTGAGCTGTCACGGCTTCGCCCTGCCCGACACCCGCATCTGGGGCAGCGATTTCACACTCGAAGAAGGTTTCGCCGCCGCTGAATGGGTGCTTGGTTTGCCCGAACGCCCGACTGCGGTGATCTGCGCCTTTGACCAAATCGCGATCGGTTTGCTGTCTGGTCTGGCCAAAGCTGGCCTCAACGTGCCAGCGGATATGTCCATCGTCGGCTTCGACGACATCGTCAGCGCGGCCTACGTGAGCCCGTCGGTCACAACAATTCGCCAAGACCGCATCGGCCTGGGGCGCGCCGCCTCGAAGGTCATTCTGAAGCAAATCAACAAAGCCACCGCCCAAGAGCGCTGCATCTGCACCCTACCCGTCTCTTTGATACCACAACAATCAAGCGCCACACCTCGGTCGTAGGCGCTAAGCCGTATCAGGCAGCCTAAGGCCCCGAACGCGAACCATCACAGCAGCGCCAACTGCTTCGACAGTTGCCGACGGAAAGGCCGCCGGCAGAGAGCTCGCTGCAGTATCGAGGGCATCTGGCACGCGGGCAACGATCTCTTCGACAATACCTGTCGCGCGCTTCTTAGACAGTCCGGCACGCACCGCCGTTTGCACAAAGTGCCGCCCGTGGATCTGGTCAAATCGATAGTGACGGTTGGTGCCGACCGACATGGCCATCCTCATCTGCTTGCGCTCGATCTGGCGGGCGTTTAGCGCCACCTGCGCGGTCACAACGTCGTAGAGCGGGGTCATGCGATAGCTGCCACCGGGGCCAAGAAAAACACTAAAATTCTTGGCATGGGCGTCCGTGGCACCCATCAGCCAAAAGATGATCTGGGCCTTAAGAAAAGCGTCCTGATCCTCGATCGGCGTATCGCTGCCTTTCAGCAGGTTCAGCACGTCATACATGCCGGGGCCGCCTTCGTTCTGGTACTTCAGCGTCGGCGGCACAGAGAGCGCTTGGCAGCAATCCTCTTGCGGCAGGCGCAGCAAGCGACCGTCCTTGGTCCAGCGGCGATCAAAGCGTTCGATGACCAGCGCCTTGGTTTCACCGAAGGTTTCAATGGACGCATTGTTCACAGGCAAGCCAAATGCCGCCGCGAGTTTCAAGCAGTAGTATTCGTTCTCGACACTGTCCGAGAGGTCGATCCCACCGGGTAACTTGCCGATCTGCGTCTTGATCAGATGCGTCGTCGGCGTGGTGCCATGGGGCTTGATCCACCGCCCCTCGTGCCACAGCAAAGCTGTCTTTTCCTGCGCGCCAGCCACAGAAATCCGAAAAGCGTCATCGCTTGCAAGGCCAAGGGGGGCCTCACTCAATCCATTCAGGATCTTCTCAATGGCCGCCGCATCGACCGGCTCGCCTTCGATCTTACCGGTTGCGTCTGGGGCATCTTGGTCACCTGCGATGAATTGCAGCGCCCCCACACAGTCATTCCCGATTTTGGTGAGCATGCTGTAGGCGTCTGTCCCCCGCGCGCCGACCCTCTCAGCGACAAGGCGGCGCAACCTGTCCGAGTCCGGCAACAGGTTCTCAAAAACCGCAGTCACAGCCTCGCCGCGATAAGGGGTTTCCCGCAGCGGCAGGGATAAAGACACCGGCAAGGCGTGTCCCCAGCCAAGCCACTTAGCCTCGTAGGAAAACCCGATGGCCCCACTGGCCTCGCGGCTAAGCGTCCCCACGCGGCGGTTGTTCAGATACACCCGCAAGGGCACATAGGCCGGACGCCGCCCCATCAGAACAACTCTTCTATGTCGCTGCTATGCCCCTTAGAGCGCGCGCCAATCCTGAACTCCAGATCGAGCGCCGCAAGGATCGCGAGGATGGTTTCCAGCTTTGCCGGCTTGCCTCCGCCCTCTATCATCGAGATTGTCGCCTGACGCACGCCCGCTTGCTCTGCAAGTTCGGTCTGCGTCCAGCCGCGCTGCTTGCGCGCGCGCTGGATCACGGTGCCGATCTGTCGTGGTGTGCGTGCGAGATCATTCATGCCCTGTGTATACGCAAGGGCGTATAAATCGTCAATATGCGCCATGGCGTATATGATTGACTTATACGCTCAGACGTATACTGCAGCCCAACCGCGCACGCCCCTTGGTGCGCAAGGGTCTCACAAAGCGCCTCTATCAGACGTCGCCCACCACCCCGTCGCGGGTCCTGGCCGGGACACGTGACGGGATCACGCTACCAGATCCGGGATACAGAAGGGTAAGGATGCATTGATTTCGGTCACGCCGCATGATTCACGGCTCGGACAACAGAGCGGTGACATGAACGATCTCTTCTGGCTGACGGACGCGCAGATGGCCCGTCTGGCGCCTTTCTTTCCCAAGTCCCATGGTAAGCCTTGGGTTTATGCCAGACGCGTGCTGAGTGGGACTATCTTCATCTTTCGCAATGGCTTGCGGTGACGCGATGCACCTGCCGCCTATGAACCTCATCAAACGCTATAGCCGCTGAAAGCGTTAGAGCGAAAAGGGCATCTTCGCGCGGATGATGACCGGGCTGGCGGCGGAACACGCGAGAAGACGACCGTGATGATCAATGCGACATACCAGAAGGCCCACCGAACGGCGACCAGTATGGCCGCCAAAAAGGGGGCGTGGCCGCCTGATCGGTCGCACCAAGGGCGGCACGAACCGTTGCCCGAGAGGGACCAAACTGCACGACATCTGCGACAGCCAAGGGCGGCCCATCGACCTGTTCGTCACTGCCGGGCAGGTGAGGGTTCCGTTGAGAACCTGAACAAGCGCGCCCGCCAATGCTCATCGCGCGACACCCAACTCGCGGCGCTCTCAACTCGCAATATGAAGGCGATTTGCGACCGCCTGAATGGCGCATATGTACTGACCCAGTGATTTCCTGCTCATGCTATAAAGGAAGAAAGTAGCCATGAGTAAGAGTATGGACGAGACCGTCAAACGCTGGACAGCGAAGCGAAAGACCGCCCTTGTGATCGAGATCATTCAGGGCAAAACCACGGTGGCGGAAGCCAGCCGGGCCTATGATCTGACGCCGTCCGAGATCGAAACTTGGGTCGACGACGCCAAGAAGGGGATGGAGAATTCCCTGCGTGCGACGCCGCAAGACATCCACGCGCGGTACGAGAAGCAGCTCAAAGACCTACAAGAAGCCTATGGCGAGGCCATGCTCGAGTTGCGCGCTCGAAAAAAGTTCCAGGCCCTCATGGAGCGGGAGGACGGCAATTGATCCGGACGCTCCATGAGGGCCTGCTGGCGGACGGGATCAAGGTCTCGATCACCAAGCTCTGCGCCTGGTTCGGCGTTCCAAGGCGGACAGTTTACTACAGGCCCACAAAGTCAGCGGCCAAGATCGATCCGCGTTTCGCAGAACCGATCAAAGCCATGATCGAGGAAGAGCCTTCCTTCGGTTATCGAACCGTGGCTTGGCTGTTAGGGTTCAACAAGAACACCGTGCAGCGGATTTTCCGCATAAAAGGATGGCAAGTTCGCAAGCGTGCCATCGGAATGCGCCCTCGTATTCAGGCTGTGCCCTCAGTTGCCACAGCTCCAAACGAGCGCTGGTCCACGGACCTAGCCCGCGTTTGGACAGGAAAAGACGGTTGGGCCTCGCTGGCCTTGGTCATCGATTGCCACACGCGGGAGCTTCTGGGCTGGCACATCTCCAGATCCGGAAAAGCGACCACCGCCAGCGCGGCTTTGGAACATGCTTTGATCAGCAGGTTTGGCGCCCTTGGCCGCGTCCAGAACGAATTCCTCCTTCGCTCAGACAACGTCCTATGTGCGGAATGATCTGCTGATTTGGCATCAGGCCATTGTCATGCTGAAGACATTCAGCACGTTCGAGTTTGTGTCAGCTCGGTGCTTCGGTCAACAACCTGTCTCTCCCATAACAAACACAGAGTACGCGATCGCGGCTCTCACCGTCCTTAAGACGAGATCTTTGGGTCGCTGAGCAGAAGGCCCGAACATTATCTACGGGGTCGATTGATCG
Organism: Donghicola eburneus; assembly: GCF_900115865.1. Lineage (GTDB taxonomy): Bacteria > Pseudomonadota > Alphaproteobacteria > Rhodobacterales > Rhodobacteraceae > Donghicola > Donghicola eburneus. The sequence continues at coordinate 4,718 of NZ_FOXY01000021.1, forward strand.
CCCCTACGGCCAGGTCAGAGAAAGGTCCCTCTGCTGTTATCACCCCTCGAAGAAGGGGCGCTTCTCGGCAGATTTGCGAAGCAAATCGCCTGCCAGCCACCGGATAGGGTTCGCCGCGCTTGATGATCCCGTGCGCGGTGCGGGCCATCTTCGCGGCAATTGCGGTGTAAGCTTTACGGCGCAGATGGAGGTTCTGCCGATCCTTAGCGATGTAGCGCTCAAACTTGTCACGAAAGCTGTTCGTCTTTTGCATGATGGCGACTTGTCCTGCGAGCCACAGCGTGCGGCGAAGTCTGGCGTTCCCATATTTGGATAGCTTGGTCTGGCCTCGGAATGTACCAGATCGAATGGTCGCCAAATCCATACCGCAAAACTTCAAAAACTGGCGGTGGTGGCCGAACCGGCGCAGGTCACCAGCCTCGGCTAGAATGGTCAGAGCGTGGATCGGGCCAATGCCAGGGATGGATGTCAAAAGCCGGTAGTCACCATGATCCTTGAGTAATTCGACAGCACGATCTTCGATAATTTTGCGCTGAGCGATCAAGCTGCGGCCCTCTGCGAGGACCATCCGGAACATGCGGGCCGCGTCGGAATCCGCTGCGATTGGCAGCCCGACAGAGGTTTTGGCTGTTTGATAAACATCTGCGAGGAAACGGCTTTTTTCCACCTTTCGCCCGACGACATCCCAAGCGTCAGAGATAAACTGCTCTTGGTCCATCGCAGTAATCAGGTGTGGTGAGGGATAACGCTCCAGAAAGGCAAAGAACCAGTCGCTCCGAGGGCTGCGGTGGAAACGATCTGCTTCAGGGAAGTAGAGGGGCAGATAATGTGTCAATATTCGGTGCCACAGTTCCGTTTTTGATCGTGAGACGATGTCATGGGTTTTAGACAGTTCCTGAAGGTCGTTCCTGCCGTTGAGAAGCGGGTCGTGATAGAATTGCTCATTCCCGATCTGCATCATATGCAGGATGACCTGCGCGTCTTTCGGGTCATTTTTATCCCAACTGTTGTTGAGGGCCTCTCGGGTTCTGGCCAAGGCCACAGAGGACACAAGTTTGACCTCAAAACCGGCAATGCCAAGCCTGTAAGCAAGGGCGCGGTGGTAATTGCCAGTAGCCTCGAAAGCGACCCGAACAGGTAGGCCATACGCTGTCAAAGTAGCAATCAGACGATCATAATCTTCCTGCCGATTGAGAACCGTCAATCTTCTGCGGCGCGTCTTACCCGGAATGGCGATCAAAACCTCATGGCGCGACTTGGCGATGTCGATTGCCGCCAAAACACTCTTCGTCTGTGTCATACTAATCGTGGTCATAGTCGGTCTCCCTTGTGGTGTGGTTCGTACAAAACCACTGTAGGGACCTGACGCCGGCTATGATCACCTGCTGCGCAATTTGGGGGCTGCGCAGGCAATCATAGCCACTTCAACCGATGCATTCCGAAGGTGTTACGGCTTGGTTTTTACAAGCAGACACTTCACGGCACTGGTCCGCAGCTATGGCCTGAAACAGGAGTTCATCACCCCGCATTGCCCGCAGCAGAATGGCATGGTCGAAAGGGTCATCTGCACCTTCAAAGAACGATACACAACCGTCATCGCTTCGAGAGCATCCAGCACGCCACGCGCGTCATCGGCGACTGGATCAGCTTTTCTAATAACAGCCGCCGTCATCAGGCCCTTGCCATGCGCACGCCTGCCGAGGCATTCAGATTAACGGCCTAAACTGAGCAGAAAACGCTGGGTCATTACACCAACAAAGATTTGATTCACGGGTCCACGAGCGATGTCAAAGTTTGATTTTAGATTCCTATGTGTCTTAGCAATGGCAGTATCTGCCTGTTCATCACCTAATATAAAGCAGAACCACGAGGAAAACATCTATCCTAACAGGTTTTCTAGCACTTGCTTGCCTTCACCAAATGATCTCGCAGATCAAAGAAAAGCGATTTCTAATTGGATAATGTTGGAGCAAAGTCCATCAGAATCGGTAATAGCCTTCACCAACGAAAGTCGAACGGAAGTCAAAGTGCTCAACTTCTATACTCTTTGCATGATGGAGATTTCTTCCCCATTGAAGATTATGGACTTTCAGTCCATTTCACTTGGATTGTCAAATATTTCTAAAACAAAATTCTATCAAAAAGTTAGGGAGTTGGAGGAAACGTTTAATGAAATCTGTGAATCCGATCTCAAAGAGGAAAATAATTTTCTCGATACAAAGAATGTCATGACAGAGCCACGAACTCACTGTGGGAAGGAGCTCTTCAAATCAAGCTCTGCTTGGACCTTCAGCGCAGAGAGTGGCAATTATTCAATCCATTCCGTCGGAAAAAACTTCTTCATCTGGAGGGATTAGGCTCAGGACGTCGGTAATGGGGGTGAGCTGATGCAGTGGATGCCCCCACCAACGTCAGTCAGTCAATCAGGCGAAAATAAGTTGGCAATCCCCTTGGTCGCTCTGCACGAAACTCTGTGCCTGATTGTTGTGAAGTCTGTGACTGTCTGGACTTGCTTCCGCCGACCGTCGCTTGGTTGGAAATCTTCGGTAAACAGTGGACGTCTGCGAAGTGGGGGTCAATCCCCGTGCTCACTCTACAAGCGGGCCGGTAACGCTCGCCAAATCTCTTGACTATGCGCCGTACCACAAAGTTGCGCATTGCAACCTGATTCGCAGTCTGGTAAGCTGGGATTATGGTTATCGGGCGCCCGAATAAGCGGGCGACATGGAGGTTGCCGCCTCCACCCCGCCCTGACCACAACGTGTCGTCTGGAGACATCGTCATGGCTATGGCCTCCCTAAACGCATGCGCGTGCGTTCGCAATAACGCGCTTCCCCTCGGAATCACGGGTCTCGCAACCCCGCCTGATATCGTCTGGCATTTGCAGCCCTGATCAGACCCTCGCTGACTCCCACACGTGGTGCTCGCTGCCGTATCGCAGCGACGCCATCTGGTGTGTCCAGCCGTCTGATCCCCCCACCATCCACGGGCCCTGTCTGGCCCTGATCTTCTGACCTCAGATTCCGAGGAGACCCTCCTATGTCCAAAAATCCCATCACACCCCCCGAGCATGTCGTCTGCCTGCTTGAGATCGGCGAGCCTCTCTATGTTCCCCGCCGCAGCGACACTGTGCCTGCCGAAGCATGGGTCCCCTACCCCAAGCCGATCCCACTCCAATGGCACGTCATTGCCGAGAAGAAGGGCTTCTCCATTCACAGCCGGATCCGGGACAGGTTTCATCTGTGCCTGCGGTGCAACTCTTGTGGTGCCCTGACAGCGCACAAAATCTTCACCTTGCGCACCGCGCAGCCTGCCTGCGTGGCATGCCAATGCAAAAGCCGCCAAGACCTCGCGCAAGCGGCAGGGCTCGAGTTCATGTATCGCGATTCAAGGGACCGCCATTACGGGATGTTTCGCGCCCCTTGCGGCCATAAAATCTCGCGACAGTTCGCGTTCCTGGAGCGTATCGCCGCCGGAGAGGTCGAGCATCGGTGTGAGCACTGTCTCCAAGACAGAGAGCGCACAGAAGCCGAGCGCATCGGCTGGTCTTTTCTGTCCAGAGATATGGACGACGCGAACTATCGCATTTACCGGCATAGCTGCGGCCATGTGCAGCGTGTCGCCCGCGCAAACATGCAGTGGGGACAGGTCGACTGTGCAGGATGCGGGCAAAGTTGGTGCTCACGGCCCTCTTACATCTACCTGCTTGGGATTACCTGGCCCGACACGAACCAGCAGCTCATCAAGGTTGGCTTTAGCGCCCACCCTGACAAGCGGTTCCGCCATCAGCTCGGGCTGCCGGACTCCGCGACCGTGGATCTGCTGCGCACGCTGCCCTTCGAGACCGGACACGAGGCCTGCCGCGTGGAAAAGCGCCTGCACTCTCATTTGTGCAAAACGCATCCTGATGCGGTCGTGCCTTGCACAGAACTGGAAGGGCATATCAACGTCGTCTCTGAGATCTACCGCCCCCACTTGCTGCCGGTGATCCATGCCCTGCTCGACCGCGTGGGGTCTGAACAGGTCCGCTAGGTCCGGATCGGAACCCTTTAGAAGGTCGCCCGCGGGTTCGGGCGGCCTTTTGCTTTGGGGACGTCATCAGCCCCCGCTCAGCAGATGCAGACCACACCGTATCGCCCTACATTTTTGCCGGATGACACACTCATTCTCTCCTGCCTCTTTCAACACCGAACAGCCCTCAAGGATGTGAGACGTTGCCTTTTCCCGAGAAGGCCTATCAGGGCCGCCGAGAGAAAAGCAGGGGTGACGGTTTACCGTCGCCATACCCTGCTAGGCACGCGGCCCTCGGGTCAACATGACGTCCACTCAAGGGTCAATCCGAGTATACTTTAAAGTGTACCAAAGGTGAACTTTGTCGGTCCCTATCTTACACTTTTAAAGTTAACCTCATTTTTTTCTTAGAATTTTCGCGAATCGCTCTTACACTTTCAGGTAGTTTGTAGTGAGAGTGTCATGTGTACAGAGAACGAGTTTACGCGCGCCAAAAAGGCGTTGGCGGATCTAAAAACCCAGCCCCCAAAACGGTCCGATGCCCTCATGGCGCTGGTGCGGGAGCTCGTCGATCAGATCCAGGACGCCATGAGGCGAGGCTACACTCTGCCTGAGATCCTCGCGGCACTCAACGCCACACGCGATCCAGACGAACAGATCAACTACTTCACCCTCCGTAATTATTTGCAAAAGGTCCGTGCCGAGCGCGGTCTTGCGCCGGTGCAGCCGAAACGCGCCAAAGCTCCGGCGCGGGCGCCCTCAAGACCCCACCCCGAAATGACGCGACCGAAGGCACAAACACCTTCGGCACCGCGGCAGCCTGATGCGCAAGTGGCGCGTCATACCCCCTCCCCGACGACCCTAGGTCGCAACATGAAAGGAAGTCTATGAAACAGATAATACTTGTCCACGGAGACAAAGGCGGCGTTGGAAAAACCCAATGCGCTACCCGCACCGCAGCAGCTTTTGAAGCGGTCGGCCTACCGCTCACTTTGGTTGATGGGGATGTCAAAAACCCCGGACTGCATATGCTCTACGAAGATCGGACGACGGTGCTCGACATCCGGACACCTGCAGGCCTCGACGCGCTCTACGATATCTGGGTGGAAAGCCCGCACGATGTGCTCGTCGATATGCCCGCAGGCGGGTCGGACGCCACCGCGAAGATGGCCTCTGGCGGCAATGCTGAAGGGATGATCGAGCTTTATGGTTTGCTCGAGGCGATCGATGCGAAGGCGGTGCTTTTGTTCGTCATCGACCAATCCCGCGAGGTTTTGGCTGCGCTTCGAGACGAGCTTGAGGCCTTGTCGGCGCATCGACCAGATTGGATCGTCGTCCGGAACCATTATCAGGAGAGGCCCTTCACACTCTTTGAAGAGAGCCAGTCGAAACAAACCCTTTTGAACATCGGCGGCGAGGTCCTCGACATGGGGCGTCTCGACCCCTCTCTTGTGGAGTTCCTGGGCAAGAATGACTGCAACCTGAACACCATCCAGACGCGCGACGACGCCAAGTTCCTCCACAAACTCCGCGCCAAAGGCGCGCTCAGGGAGTGGATCACGGCGTTGACGTCCGTTGGTCTTCTGCAGGGGAGCGCTGACGATGAGTGATCTCCCCGAAAATCTGTTCGAGAAGGTTTATGGCCGCATGCCTACTGAAAAAGAAAAGGTCCGCCTTCTGAGGATCAAAGTGGCACTGGGCCTGTCAAACCGGGACGAATTCTGGCCCCTCATTTTGGTGCTGGAGTACTACACTAGGTTCTTTATCGCGGCTGGTTTTTACCTCGTCAAAGCGGTGCGTAAAGAAACCCAAAAGCTCGAGAAAATCCTGCAAAAATCTGGCTCTCTGGCAGAAACGCAGGCCCGCGCAGCCGTGGCGCGGGCCATCGACGAAAGCGCCGAGCAGATCGCCAAGCGCGCTGGGGATGCGGTGGAGCAACGGGCAGACCTGCTCAGCAAACGCGCATGGATGCGTGGCGCCATGTTTGGCGGTGCGTTGGGTGTTGGTCTGATGGTGATTGGCGCCGCCGCGACCTACGGGGTCATCGCGCTTCATGGGATATGTGACGGCTCAGAACGGCATCGCGATACTCAAGGCGCATCACTCTGCTACGTCAAGCCCCTGCCCCTTTCTGGCGCTTGAGGACGGGAGGGCAGAGCAGATGGCAAGAGCAGCGGACAAAAAGCCCAGATCAGAGAAGCGGCGCGCCACCAAACATGTGCAAAAGCGGGTCACCCCCGCAGCATACGCAGCCTTTGAAAAGCGCGCCTCTGATGCAGGGTATGATAGTCCCAACGACTATCTGAACGCGTTCATCCTGGGGGAAGAGCTGATCCGGCGGCGCGCACGGCAGGAGCGTATCAAGATTTTGGCCGAATTGGGGAAACAGGGCTCCAACCTCAACCAGATCGCCCGCGCCTTGAACAAGGGCCAAGTCTCACGGCTCACTAGGGACGACTTGCGCACGCTTGAGGACACTGCCGCCATACACAAGGCGCTGATGGCGGCGGTGCAGGCATCCCTCTCGTGATCGTCGAGATCATCAAAAAACCCGGGGAACGCGGCTCGGGCGGGACGGCAGAGGCCTTTCTTCCAGGGGTGCGCTATATCTGGGAGAAGGCAACCCAAGTCGAGGTCCGCAACCTCGCGGCACCTGATTGGCAGAGTGCTGCGACCCAGATGCGCCTTGTCTCGGAGTTGAACAGCCGGGTCCAAAAGCCCTTTTACCACATGGCCGTCAGTTGGCATGAACAAGAGCAGCCGACAGATGCGCAGCAGATTGAGGCCGCGGATTATCTGCTCAAGGCTCTGGGGCTCGATGACCATCAAGCCGTCATCGCCATCCACCGGGATACGGCGCAGGCGCATTTCCACATCATCGTAAACACGGTCCATCCCCAAACCGGAAAGGTCTGGTCAAAATCCAATGACCGCCTGCGCGTCGAAAAGGCCTGCCGCGAGATCGAGCTCTTGCAGGGCTGGAGCCATGATCGCGGTCGGTGCGATTTTGAAGTGGCGCCCGATGGCGCGGTGACCCTCAAACCCGCCTCCAAGGCCAATCAGAAAAAGCAGGCAGATCGCGCCAAAGGCAAGCGGGCCAAAACTAGCGGTGATCGCAAGTTCGAGAAGTCCACGGGCTTTGAGACCTTCGAACACTCCCTGACGGACACCCTGCGCGACCGCTTTGCAGAGGCCGTGTCCGGGGCAACGGACTGGCAGAGCCTGCACCTGCGCCTTCAGGCGTTGGGGTTGCGCTACGGCACACACGGGTCAGGCGCCCGGGTCTGGCTGCTGGGAAGCACGGAATTTGTAAAAGCCTCTGCCTTCGGCGCGCGCTTCTCGATCTCGAAGATGCAGAAGCGGTTCGGCCCCTATGAGCCGCCATGTGATGCCCCCAAAGAGAAGCCATCGCAGCTGCCGCCCCCAATCGCCAGCATGACCGGCGCCGTATCCGAAACGGATCGCAAGTCTACATCGGCATCGTCGTTCAAACTGACGCTCTTGCGCCGCATCTATTGCGACATCCATCTCGACCCGGAGGTCGCGCGGCAGATCAAGTACGTGGCGCTCGACGAGGTGCCACCACGCATCACGTTGCACGATACCACCACCCTCCTTGATCATGGTCCCAAGGTCACCTCTTCAAACAACACCAAAGAGGCCCGCGCAATTATGATCGCTATGGCGCAGGCCAAGGGATGGTCTTCTGTGACCTTTAAAGGGCCCGCCGACTTCGTGCGGGCCGCGTCGCTCGAAGCTGCAGAGGCCGGGCTTACCGTCACCGGTGTGCCAGAAGATATCCAAGCCCAGTGTGATGAGATCTTGAAACAGCGGCAGGCGCAGGAACCCCCAATTGAGACCCTCTCCAAGAGAGCGCAGAGAGCTGCGCTGGAGGCGGTTGCCGGTCACGACGACGCGCGCGCTGAGAAGGCGCAGGCACGATCAAAGCGATCTGAGGCACGCACCAAGGCCCTCGAAGAGCTTGAGGACGTACTCGAGGCAACGCGCGACCGCTCTGACCCGGTGTCACGGGCCGTGGCTTATGTTGCGCGTCAGGAGAAGCGTCGACTGACGTCCGCAGGGATCTCCCCTCAAGGAGACAGCCCTGCCATTCCATCAAAAGACACGGATAAGGCGGGCTCTGCAAAGATGCGAAGGATCCGGCGCAGGCTGCAGCGCCATGAGGCCGCCGAATTGGCGCGCAAGAAAGCCGTTCCCATTGACGTGATTGCCTCGCTAGGGGGCTGGACGCTTGCGCCGCGTCCTGCGACTGACAACCGAGATCCGCAGGGCAAGCAGACGCGCACATATGTGCGGGGCTCCGAGACCATCGAAGCAGTCCGCAAAAGCAATGCATGGGTTTGGACAAACAGCAAAACCGGCACGGGCGGATCAGTGATTGACCTCTGGCGGGCAGATCATCCGGGCAGCACCCTCAGCGAGGCGTGTGATGCCTTCCGCGCAATACTGGATCGTCTCGAAGCTGAACATTCGCAAGCGGACGACCGCGCAGAGCTGCACGATCACACCGAGGCGCGCAGGCGTTGGGAAGAAGCCCCCTATGCGCAGGATCAACGCTCTTTCGCGGTAGACCAAGGCATCTCGAAGGCAACGCTTCTGCGGTTCGGGGACGCGGTCCGAGTGGGCGTAGATGGCGCGCTTTACTTTGCCCATCGCCATCCGAAAACCGGGGACATCCAAGGCTTCGAACACAGCGCGGGACAGGCAAGTAGCTCAAACACCGGTCGCTTTGCCAAAGGCGGCGTCAAAACCCTTTGCGTCCTTGGCGATCCGTCAACAGCCTCCCGCATGGTCGTGTTTGAGAGCGGCCTAAACGCCTTGGCCCTTGCAGAGCTCGAAGCCCGTACCGACACGCTCTACGTCAGCACGGGCGGCAGCCTCGGCGCCAAAACATTAAAGGCGCTCGCAACGCTTGCAGAGACCCGCGAGGTCCTCTCCGGTTTTGACAACGACCATGCGGGCGACGCCTTGCATGAACGTCTTCTGGAACTGCTGCCGGACACCCGGAGGCACGCGCCGCCATCCCAGATCATTGGCGCGACACGCCCCTGCAAGGCCTGGTTTGACGTGCTGAAGGCCACCGCGGAGGCCACGCATGATGCATTGCCAGAAGATGCAGACGTGGCATGGGATGCGCCCGGTCCGGCTTAATCCACTACGATGACAGCTGAAGCCGTGCGCGCTCTGGAATTGAGCCGCGTTCTCGTCGCGCCGATCTCACGTCCGCGCTGTCACCACCGTTGAGTCGTGCAACCTTTCGAATAACATTTTTGCATGGCTCAAACCTATGCGTTTGTATACTCCGTCAAAAAAACGACAGGGGCAGCGAGACAATGACGGCAACCGAGCAGGCCGAGAAGAAAAACCTCGAAACATTTTTGGCAGAGATCGATCAAGAACTTTCAAAGGTCAGACCCTATCACGGATGGGACTTTAAACGATCGGGCTCAGAGATACACCACTGTAGAGAACCCGTTTGTTCCTTATTCCGCGTCAAAGCAATCGCGAGCGCTGAAGACCACAGCGACACATCCTTCATTATTGAAGTGTTGACCCCAAAAGGGACGCTTCAGGAGGCGATCGTCCCCAATGGACTGCTCGTCGAAAATGCTGCGAAGGCCATCGCGATCATGGGCAAAACGGGAGGCAAGATGCGCGCGAACCCGAAAGTGATAAAGCATCTCATTCTGGACTGGCCTACGAGCGCCCCTCAGACGCTCGCGACACATCTGGGCTGGCACAATAGAGATTTCTTTGTCCTTGCAACGGGCGAGGTCCTCACAGCGCCAGAGTACGGGGAGGATGTTGTCTATTCTCAAAAGGCAACGGCTCAAGCCTCCGGGTCGCTTGAGGGCTGGAAAGACGGGATAGGGCGCTTGGCCATCGGCAATCCCTATCTCATCTTCGTGTGCTGCGCCGCATTCGCGGGCGCGATCCTGCCCTTTGTGCCCAACGCACAGAGCTTTGGGGTGCATCTATTCCTTGGAACCAGCACCGGCAAAAGCAAATTGCTGCAGGCCGCCGAGAGCGTTTGGCCGCGCTCCTTGACCAAGAAGCTGAAAACCTGGCGGTCCACCGGGAACGCTCTGGAAGGTCAGATGGTCGAAGCCAACAACACCGTCTTATGCATGGATGAGCTGCCCAAATCCCAAAGGAGCTTTTCACTCGCCGATGTCATCTACATGCTCGGCAACGAAGCGGGCAAAGGGCGCGCCACGAAAGAGGGCAACGCGACCTCTCGAGCAAGTTGGAAGACCATCATGTTGTCGACGGGCGAAGACAGCATGCTGCAGACCCTTGAATGGAGTGGCGAGAAAGTGCGCGGAGGCATCGAAGTGCGCATGCTCGATGTGCCCATCGATGCCCGGTTTGGGGCGTTCGATTGCTTGCACGCGCTTCCGGATGGTCGCACGTTTGCTGACACGGTTGGGACCGAAGCAAATACGAACTTTGGGCATGCAGGTCCGGCGTTCGTATCAAAGCTGCTTGAGAGCCCGCAGGTATTTGATCGGATGGCAACGCGGGTTTCAGAACTCGAGACCGAGCTCCTCAAAGAGCTCGGGCCTCAAGACCGCGTCGCCAGCGAAATCCCGAGGATCGTTCGCCAATTTGCGGTCATCGCCTATGCTGGGAAGCTGGCAACACAGGCAGGCATAACCGGTTGGAAGGAAGAAGACATCTTACCGGCCATGCAGCACGTGGTACGTCAATGGTTTGCGGCAAGAGATGGCTCCATGTCTTCTGATCTGCGCACCGTCGTCAAAAACATCCAAAAATATGTCCACGCTTTGCAATCTGACGAGCAGTTCCCGCTCAACCGCGCCAAAGAAGCTAAAGGGCCAAAAGTCTTCGAAGATGAGAACTTTTTCTATTTTTTGAAAACGCCATTCATTGACGCGATTGACGGGGTGGCCAAGGCCACTGCTTGCAAAGAGCTCAAAGAAGCGGGCCTCCTGATCCCGCCCAAGGAAGACGGAGACATGACGCGTATCTCTGACAAAGATCGATCCCGCACCTACAAGATTGCCAAGAGCATCATGGATCGGTGATCGGTGATCCGACCGCTGCGCTGGTATTTCGCCGGGCTCACGGGCGCCTTCCGTCCCAGACTTGGATCAAAACGATGGCTTGCGGAGCAAGAACTCGGACAGATGACCGATCTGACCGAAACAAATCCGAGCAAGATTGAGAGATTTCGGACAGAATTTATACATCAAAAACAGAAGGATATGGAGATTTGTCCGATTTTATATAACTTTCTGAAAAAATAGAATATCACACGTACACGCGTAAATATTTAAAATTCACGAATTTGCTGTACCAGCGTACCGCTTGGTATTAACTATCTGTTTTTCTGACAAATTTACCGGTACAGACGCCTGTACCACCGCTGTACCGTTTCGCGCGTTCCGTACCGCTTGGAACGCGCCATGTGATTTTCTCCTACAGCAACCTAGTCCGCACAGTAGCCCTTTTTTATCTTCTGACATCGAAGTCTGTGCAACGCGACAAAAGCTGCCTCTTCTTCAGAAAATGTCTCAAACCGCGTCTGACCTGCAGTCCCTATTCGGCCCCAATTCCGGATCAACATCACCTCTCCAAAAAGAGTTGGCTGCAGTGACAAAAAATAGAAACGCGCCATGTTGCGACTGACGTCACTACGGGTCATTCGGAGCGATAAAGGCTGTGTCATCATAGGGTAAACTATGCTGCCGTTCGCTTCCCCCAGTCCAATTCATTTCTGGAATCTAATCTCGCCGATCGATTCAGTTCCGCAATGGTTCGTTGATCAAGAAAACCGCGTAGCAGAAACTCACTCGCCCGCGGCAACGTCGGACCGCCAGCAACCTCAGTCAAACGCCTGCTTTGGCTGAGCAAGCGATTGGCGTAACGTCCCAACAACCTTGATCAGCAATCGATAAAGTGTTTCATGCAAATCCCCATCGGATATCAAGAGGTCATTGAGACGCCCAAGGCCTCTCGGACCACGGAAGCCTTATGGTCGTTCCGTGCAGGGCAGGCCGGGACAAGCGTTGTGCTACCAGACGGCCGTTGTGATCTCATCCTCCGCGCTTCGGCAGCGAAGCCGGACGAGTACATTCCGATCGTGACCGGGCCAGCCACATTTCCTTACTCAGTTCATTTTGAAAAAGGGGATGTCTGGTACGGTCTTCGAATGCGGCCAGAACGTGGAGTAGCCGTTTGGGGCAGCCAACTTTTGCAAGCCCGAGACCACGTTGCGCGAGGCTCGGACGCAGAGGCTCTGATACCTGTGTTGGGCGAAACATCCTGTGATGGCGGCCCAATGGACCAGCTAAAGCGGACGCTTCCAAAGAACAGCGCGGCAGATTCCAGCAAGCTGACACACGCGATTGACGTGATCCATTCAACCGGTGGCCGCGTTCGCGTAGAAAACCTCTCGTGCATTGTTGGGTGCTCGCCTCGACATCTCAATCGCCTCTTCTGCGGCAACGTTGGCGTGAGGGTGAAAAGCTACATTCAGCTTGCGCAGTTCCACAGAACGCTACGGCTGATCTGCTCAGGGGGCATCACCCTTTCCCAAGCTGCCTATGAAGGCGGGTATGCAGACCATGCGCACATGACGCGCGCCTTCCAAGCGTTCGGAGGGTTCAGCCCATCTGCGATCCCTGAAAACCTGCACTTGCCTGGAGTATTTCACACCCATGTCTGATTTATTCAAGACTGCGTCCGCTTGCCGAAGGTAAATCAAGCCCATGAAACTTGGATACACGATCATATACGTCGCGGATGTACCCCGCTCCATCGCCTTCTACGAAGCGGCTTTCGGACTCCAGCGAAAGTTCATTCACGAAAGCAATTTGTATGGCGAGCTGGATACAGGGGAAACAACGTTGGCATTCGCTGGGATTGAAGCCGCAGAAATGAATGGACTGTCGGTCCTTCCGAACACGCCCAAAGGCCCCGCGGCTGCCTGGGAGGTTTGCCTTGTCACCGATGATGTGCGCACCGCATTTGACCGCGCTGTTGCAAAAGGTTGTACGCCAGTGAATGCGCCCTCCGATAAGCCGTGGGGACAGACAGTATCCTATGTCAGAGATTTGGATGGTTGCTTGGTCGAAATTGCAACGCCCGTCGGAGGAAGCAGCTAACCAAATGGACGAACAGTTAAAATCCATGGTGCGAGATGCTCTGATTGAACATCTCTTGGAGCGCGCACCTGACGTCTACTTGCGCTCTATGTATGGTGGAACTGTGTTTGAGTTAGAGCAGCACAACCCCAAAAGCCGGATCGGCGGTGTGTTTGCCTACGCGAACCATGTGTCCCTAGAGTTCTCTCATGGTGCGTCATTTGATGACCCGTATGACCTGCTAGAAGGCTCCGGCAAACTCCGTAGGCATATTAAGTTGCGTGCGCTTTCGGATATCTGCGACAAGCAGTGTCATCACTACCTCGATTTGGCGATTGCCCGCCTAAAAGCATAAACCGGCCTTCGTCTTAGTGCAGTGATCTTGATCATCCGTTCGAAGAGGTCATTTCGTAGAGGTGGTAAACTGTCAGGCAGGCGTGATGGTGTTCTCAGCTCAAAACCCGAACTCGGATCCGTTGGCCCGCTGATGAGCTCAGAATAGAACCTCAGCGGCGCGGATGCCCCGCCACGAGAGCAGCGCCACTGGGCCGCCTGCTCCTGAGCAGCCATCTGAATAAGCAGACATATAGGCGCAATGTCAAAAAGATATCCTGCCGACATAGCCACACTTGGGCGTTTCCAATTTTTGGCAGACCAGTGATCCGAGCCATCGATTTTTCAGGCACTGCAATTCCAGTTTCGACCTCCTACGCGTATGCAGCAAAAATAAGTTTGCTACGCACGCAAGATGTGTGTATCGTTTGTTAATTTGATACACACAACTGAAGAGAGGTCGCAATTGGAGCCGATTTCGCACTCCCGAGCAGCTCAGGTCGCGTATCAAGATCTGCTCCGTATGCACCTTGATGAGGCCGCTGCAGAGATCGTTGGCAGTGTAGAGGAACGTCGGCGCAATGGGCGAACCTACCTCTACGACCGCTTCCGCATCGGAACCGAGATGAAGAGCCGCTACCTCGGAGAGGATAGCCCTGAGTTACGAGACCGCTTGGCGCGCGCGGCGGATTTGAAGGCCGCTTCGAAAGAGCGCAAGACACGCATGTCACGCCTAGCGCGCGTTTTGCGCGCCGAGGGGATGATCGGCACAGATCGGGAGACGGGCTCACTGCTTTTGGCTTTCGCCCGAGCTGGCGTATTTCGTTTAGGCGGAACATTGATCGGGACCGCGGCCTATGCGCTCTATCAAGGAGAGCTTGGCGTACGCTTCGACTCGGATGAACTGGCTCAGACCGGAGACATCGATTTCGCAAGCTTCGAAAGGCTTTCGGTGGCTCTGGGGGATCGGGTCGAGGAAGAACCCGGCGATATCCTTCGCGCCATGAAGTTCGACGCGGTTCCCGGTGTGTTCGATCAGCAGATCTGGAAATGGCGCCAAAGCGGCGGCGAGGCTTTGGTCGAGTTCCTGACGCCCGCTTTCGGTGATGAAGGCGTTAAGCCGCTTCCGGCACTGGGGGTCAGCGCACAGGCTTGGCATTACCTCAATTTTCTGATCGCGGAACCGATCCACGCGCTGGCGCTATATCGATCGGGCGTTTTGGTGCAGATCCCGCGCCCCGAGCGGTTCGCAATCCACAAGCTCATCGTAGCCAGTCGTCGGCAAGGGGGCCCGGACCAAGCCAAAGCCCGTAAGGATCGAGCACAGGCTGAATATCTTATTCGTATCCTCGCCCACGACCGACCTGACGACCTCGCCGAGGCCTATGAGCATGCGAGGACCCAAGGACCGAGATGGCGGGAGCGGATCGACTCAAGTCTCGACAGGCTTCCGGCGATCAGGGATTTGCTCGAGCAGATTTCTTAATCTGACTCGGACTCAAGCGTCATTCTCAAAAGCCGCCAAGAGCAAAACATGTGTGGCCGTTTTCGTTGCTCCCTCAATTCGCAGCACAGCATACTAGAACCTCTGGCCAATTCAGCACCCGCTCGTCAAACTTACCTACCTATCCCTTTGGCGCTGACGTCGGACAAGGGGCGGCAATTCGGTCGGCATCTGCATAAAAGTCGTCGCCTCGAAGCCCACATTATATACCAGTTGGCAATACCCGCGGCGAAGTCGGTCTCAAAAGCCTCTGATATATGAGCAAGGGACAGTGTCTGAGAGAAGTTGTAACGACCCACTCAAAGCTGAAACTAGCGGCAGTTCTGTCTTTCCAGATATGAATTTTTGCTGCCTGCTGTGCTAGGGAAGCTCGCTCAGGAGGGGCGAAACAGCAGGCAGCTTTTCAAAGCCCAACAAGGGCTTTGAGATGATTATTCGATGGTGATGTCGAGTCGCTGTGTCTCTCCGGTGCTGCCGGGGATCTTGATGTAGTAAGAGCCGGGTTTGAGCGCGATAAAGCCGATTTCCATCTCGCCGGCTTCGTCGAATTCGATGGAGTCGAGGCCGAGGGGGCGAATTTCGAACCCTTCGACCACGATCTCGTCGATCCAGATCGCGCGGAAGAATTCGGGGCCGACGAGCGCCAGTTCCTGACTGCCATCCCCTTGGATTTCGAACTCGTAGTAACTGCCGGATTTCAGGACCCAAGGCTCTGACGTCAGCGGCATGCCCGCGCTCAGCTGGATGGGCTCTAGGTCATGCTTGTTCTTGGCGGACAGCAAACCCGCCATGCCGAACTGCATGTCATCATCGCCGTCGTCGTCCGCCATGGCGGCCATGGGCAAGGTGGCGGCGATCGCCAGCATCGTGATGAACTTTCTCATGGGTCTGCTCCCTTAGTTGGTTGGGCGGAAGGCAGCGCCCCACGGGAAGCGGCCCACCTTGATTGTTTTCAGCGCCTCGCGCTTGGCCACGTCCACGACAGTGACATCGCCAGAGATGCCGTTCGTGGTGAACAGTCGCGATTTGTCCGCGTTGAACGCCATGTGCCAGACGCGGCGACCGACCAGGATGTAATCCTCGACCTCGTAGGTTTCGGCATTCACGACGGCCAAGTGGTTCGAGGGCCCCAGCGCGACATAGGCGAACTTGTCCCCTTCGCCGAGTTCAAAGCCCACGGGCTGGATGCGGTCAGGGTGGATGTTCGGCAGTTCGAAGGTGATCTTGGCCGTCTCGGTCTGGGTCGCGGTGTCAAAGACGGAAATGCTGCCGCCGATCTCTGCGCTGACCCACATCTCGGCCCCGTCTTTCACGAATTCCGCGTGGCGGGGGCGGGAATCCACAAGCGTGTTGGCAAACAGTTCTTGGGTTTCTGTGTCGATCCAATGAGCCATGTTGGTGGTCTCAGAGGTCGTGATCGCGATCTTGCCATCGGGCGAGACGGCCATGCCTTCGGGTTCGATCCCCACATCAATTTGCGCGACAACGGTCCGGCTTTCGACATCGACCACGGTGGTGATCGCGTCGTCCTCATTCGCGATATAGAGGTGCTTGTTGTCAGGGTGCAGGACGAACTGTTCGGGGTCCTCGCCCGAGGGCAGGTCGTGCAGAATTTCGCCCGTGTCGGGGTCCATCACCTGCACCGCGTCGCTGTCGGACGCGCAGATGTAGACGTATTTGTAGTCGTGGCTAAAGGTGATCCCGCGGGGCCGCTCGCCCGTTTCAAGGGTGCGGGTCACTTCGAGCGTTTCGATGTCAATGACACTGATCGTGTCGTCCTTTTCGTTAGAGACCCAGATCTCATCGGCAAAGGCGGGTTGCGCGGCCATCGCCGCCATCAGAGCAAGTGTCGAGATACGCATGATTATTCCTTGAAAGCGGTGCAGGAGCTTTCGGGCGCATCCACGCCCAAGGTGTCGAGTTCATTGGTCTGGTGCATGAAGCCGGGAAGGGGGGCCTGCATGACCATGGCGCGGCTGGTGACCAGTGGCACGGGTTGGCGCATTTGGCCGTTCCACGCGCGGAATGTCTGGGGCGTGCCCTTGAACCCCGCGAGTGCAAACTCGGGCGACAGCATGTAATCGCGCAGGGTCGGCGCATCTGTGGCGTTGGTACGTGTGACGGCCTCTCCGATGCTGCGGACGGCGGCCCATGCGCCGTAATCTTCGGGCTTCATGCTGCGGTCTGCCAATTCTTCGAAGCGCGAATGCAGCTGCGCCGCGCCCCATTGTTCGACAACGGGCGCCCACACTTGCGGAGAGATGCCCTCGCTGCCTGCCACTGGACGAGGGAGCCAAGTGTTATAGGCCACATAGCGCCCGAAGTCCTCGGCCTCGTCCGCGACCAGCAAGACATCATAATCGCGCAAATCTTGGGTGAACAAAGGCACTTCGGCAGCCGCATTCCGGCGCATGTCCGCGTCAAAGGCCCATGTTTTGGTCTCGCCAACCTTCAGTCCGAACTTTGTCGCCGAATAGCGCAACGCCTCGGCATAGGCTGTGTCCTGAGGATAGGTGCCCTCTATCATCGCCAGTTTGCCCCAGCGCTTGAACAGGAAGTACTGCATCAGAGCATCGGTCCGCATCGCCAGCGACGGCGCGGTGTGCAGGACATTCGCGCGGCAGGCCCCATCGCGCAAGGCGCTGTCTTCGGCGGTCGCGTTGATGATCAAGGCGTTCGCCGCCTCGGGCAGGTCAGCGATCTGGAGCAGATCTTCGCTCGGCAGATCTGTTATAATGATTTGGTGATCTGCCAGAATGCTCAGGGCAACATCTGCCAGATCACCGTCCACGGAGAGGTTGTGGATCTTCAAACTATACTGGTGTCCTAGGAACTTTCCCGTCGTTGTATTGTCCGCGATAGCGAGTTCGGCGCCTTGAATGCTCAGATCTGCAGGACAGGGATCAAGGTTAGAGAGTGTCGCGATCTCTTCGGTCTCGCGCACCAGCATCGGGATTTCCACATTCAGCGCCATCGCCGATGTCGAAATCAAGCTGCTCAGGCTGACCGCTGATGCTACGCTCTTTAACATGGGAACTCCAAATCATTGTGTTGATCGCAGTGTATGGAGCAATTCTGAGAGTGTTATTTGAAGACTCTGAGAGCTTTATGAGAATGGGATTAGACCATGGTCCTAATGGTCGAACGGCTAGTCGTTTGTCCTAAACTACGTTGGAATGGGAGTCGTGATCAGTTCTAATCCCTTGGTTCTGGCTGCACGGGGGCGTGGGGCGACGATCTGAACGAGAAAGAGCAATCCCTTGATCATTCTGTGCCGTCTTGTCTTTGTAATTTCCGGCTGTGTGCTGGGAATCTTTGGTTATCTGCACAGCGCTCATTCACAGCATCAGATTTCACGGATCACTCAAGCATCAGCGCAGATCGCTGCGCTAGATAAGCTCGGCAGTAGCCTCCACAACGAATTGCTGACCGCGGTTTTGGAGCCGGACATTCTGACTGCCAAAGCCGCATTGGCACGGTTTGAGCGGGACGCGATCCATTCACTTGGAATTCTGGACCGCTTGACCGTCGAAGAGCTTGCGATGATTTCGGAAAGCGAGCGCGCTGGTGAAGAAAGCGAGCTCGATCGTCCAAGGAAGCTGCGGGACACCGTGGTGAAAACAGTCGCAGCGACACAGCGCGTCGTGAACATACGCCAATCCTCGGACATTATGCCCGACGCAACGTCCGCGCTTGCGCAATTGGAAGTTGAACGTGCGGCGATCACTAATCTGGTGAACGAGATTTTGGAGGATGAAAGAGAAGAAATGACAACTGCTCTTGGCAACCTAGGCAAAGAGCAGCGGACCTTCGATATTCGTGCTGGGGCGTTATTGCTTATTTCGATTTCGTCAGGTCTCTTGAGTTTGCTCTTTGGGTTTGTACACCAGCGCAGTCGGGATGCCGTGCTGGCTCAGGGCCTCGGTGAGATGGCGATTGAGAAGCCCGTCCCTCAAGAGCTGTCGGCAGATCGGCTCGACGCTGCGCTCCAAGTCGTTGCTAGCAAGATTAAGCGAGAGGTTTCCGCCAGAGTGTACATTGAGCGTGAACTCGAGCAGCGCACCGCTGCGCTTCAACTCAGTGCTTCCAAATTGAAACAAGTAGATGAAACGCGCCGACGCTTCCTCGCTGACCTAGGTCATAGCTTGAAGACCCCTTTGGCCATAGCACGCGGATCGGTCGAGGCGATCGCTGCCGACGAACGCAGGCAGGCGACCGCTTTAAGCTCAATCGACAAAGTCACTCAACGGGTCTCGGATCTGATGCAACTTGCACAATCTGATGATGGGAGGCTGATCCAGATGCAGAATGTGTTAGAAGTCGCCGAGCTTCTGGATAATCGGATTGCTGAGCTTCGCGTTTTGCCAAACGGCGAATGCATTACATTTACCACCGATGAAGACGGACCATATGAAATCGAAGGGGACCGAGAGGCCCTCGTTCGCATGTTTGATGCCATTATTGAGAATGGATTGCAATTCGCTACGCCAGCTGAACCACTTTGCGTTGATGTATTTGCTGGGCCGATTAACGTCACTATCGCAATCACGGATCATGGACCTGGCGTCGCTGAAGGCGATGCTGTGTTCGACCGCGGCGCGAGTTTTTTTCAGGGTGGCAGCGGCATCGGATTGTCGATGGCAGAGCAAATTGCCAAGGATCATGGCGGGCGGGTTATTTTGACACAAACTGGAAGTGGCGCGCGTTTTGAGGTGACCTTGCCGCTCCGGCAACTGGCTTGAGGTTGTA
Organism: Donghicola eburneus; assembly: GCF_900115865.1. GTDB lineage: Bacteria > Pseudomonadota > Alphaproteobacteria > Rhodobacterales > Rhodobacteraceae > Donghicola > Donghicola eburneus. The sequence continues at coordinate 24,446 of NZ_FOXY01000021.1, forward strand.
AAATGAATATTTTGATCGTCGAAGATGATCCCGACCTTGGGGAGTTGATTTCAGACAGTTTAAGCCGTACTGGAAAACAGCCCGTACTTGTGAGTGACGGCGAGGCGGGACTAACCAGTGCCAGTTCCGGCGTCTATGATGCTATCGTTCTGGATGCGATGCTGCCGACCTATTCAGGGTTCGAAATCTGTCAGAGATTAAGAGAGGGCGGCATTACAACGCCGATCCTCTTCCTCACATGCCGCGACAGCGAGACAGATATACTGAGAGGCTTGAGGCTCGGCGCTGACGATTACATGACAAAGCCATTTTCAAATGCAGAACTGTCGGTCCGCATTGACGCTTTGATCCGAAGAGCAACGGGTTATTCTCCGCAAGACCACCTGACATGCGGTGATCTGGTTCTTCGTACCGCTCAACGTCAGTTATTCTGCGGAACTGTCATGATCGATCTGACTGGACGGGAGTACGACTTGATCCGCGCTATCATGTCCGCACGTGGCCAAGCACTGTCGCGAGATGCGTTGCTAGAACGGGTTTGGGGCGACGAAGAGAACCACACAGCAAATGTCGTTGACGTCTACATCAGTTATTTACGCCGAAAATTGAAACGAGCATCAAGCACAGTGCAAATCACGACAGTGCGCGGTTATGGGTTCAGATTAGATGCGCTTGAGGCGACTTAGTTTACAGCCGGAATTTGCCAAAGTCAGTTGAGCACCGTTTATGTGCCGTTGAGGCCCCTCGGAAAGGGCGGACCCCGACCTTCGCTGCGCCGGTCATGAATGGCGGCGATGCGCAGGAAGCGCACCTGGCTCCGCAGAGATCATTTCTCGAAAGCGGCCTCTCAGGCAGAGCGCAGCGATCGGCCGCTTGGAGCCCTCATTGTCCGTTCGTCAGGCCGCTGCGAATGTCGGCTATGCTCGCAGCTACTAAGCGACGAAAAGCCGGAGGTTTTGTTGAGCGCTCTGCTCTGCCTAACCTACTGGCGACTATTGCGGTGCGAGCCTGTCGCCTATCCGACCTGAGGATGTTTTCATCAATCTGGTGCCCGTGGACAAGCCAGATTGGTCCTTCGGTCGGGGCGAAGCTTCCTTGATTCAGGAATAGGGCTGCGCGTCGTGATCCTTGCGGCCGAAAGCGGTGAGGTCGTGGTTCGCTCAGAGGGGCAGCTCCCAAGACTGCTTCACGTTCTGCATCGGGATATCGGACTTGATGTCCCGAATGCATGGAATGCGACCCAGCCTTTCCACCCTGAACCGACGATAGGCGTCGAGGTCCGCTGCGACGATCTTCAGGAGGAAGTCGTAGTCCCCGGCCATCATGTGTATCTCGACGACCTCGGGCAGCTTTGAGACCGCGTCGATAAACGCCGCAATCGTGTCTTCGTGCGGGCCTGTCACCCACACGCGAGCAAAGAAGGTCAGGTCATAGCCCACCTTCTGCGCACTCACCCGCGCGGAGTAACCCTCGATCACACCCGCTTCTTCCAGAAGGCGGACGCGTCGAAGACACGGCGACGGAGACAGACCGACACGATCCGCGAGTTCGATGTTCTGGATTTTCGCCTCGCGTTGAAGCGTGCGCAGGATGGCGCGGTCAATGGAGTCGAGGTGCATTGGCATTCAGAGCTACAAGAATCGAAAATGTTGGCTTCAGGTTGTCAAATCTATCACTTTATCGCGTAAAAACGCAACCCACTCCTCACGATCTTGGCATAGAACACCAACCTCAAGGGCTGAGCCATCGCCAGGTGCAGTCTCCAGCTATTGAGGCAAGCATGAACGACCTTTCGAAGCGGAGTGTGATCGCTCCCATCCAGGCAATCGACTTGATGACGGCGGCTTTCGACCTTCAGAGGAAAGGAAGCTCGGTCATCCACATGGCGGTCGGCCAACCTGCTGCGCCGACGCCGCGGGTGGTCAGGGAGGCCGCAGAGCGCGCCGTTCGCGATGGCAAGATCGGTTATACCGAGGCGCTTGGTATTCCGTCGCTTCGCGAAAGGATTGCATGCTACTATGCCGAGGCTCATGGGCTGGAGATCGCGCCTGACCGGGTCGTAGTCACGACGGGTTCATCAGGAGCCTTCAACCTTGCCTTCCTCGCATTGTTCGATGTTGGCGACAATGTTGCCTTGCCTGCACCCGGCTACCCCGCATACCGAAACATCCTTAAAACGCTCGGGCTGGGAGCCATCGAGATCTCGACCACGGAGGATACCCGTTGGACGATCACCCCGGACATGCTGGCGGAGGCCCATGCGCGCCATGATCTCAAAGGACTGATCCTAGCAAGCCCGAACAACCCAAACGGCACGATGATTGCGCCGAAGGACCTCGAGGCCATTGTCGAAGCCTGCAAGCGCCTCGGTATTCGTCTCATCATGGACGAAATCTATCACGGCCTCGTCTACGGCTTCCCCACGGAAACCGCACTCTCATTCTCGGACGAGGTGGTCGTGATCAACAGCTTCTCGAAATACTACTGCATGACCGGCTGGCGCATAGGCTGGATGGTTGTGCCGGAACGGTTCACACGCACTCTGGAATGTCTCTCCCAGAATCTGTCCCTATGCGTGAACGCGGTGGCGCAGATTGCCGGGCAGGCAGCGTTCGATGCAACCGAGGAATTGGAGCAGGTGAAGGCGGGATATGCCGCTAACAGGGACTTGCTTCTGGAAAGGCTGCCTTCTCTCGGTCTTGGCAAGCTCCATCCAGTGGACGGTGCCTTTTACCTTTACGCTGATGTTGCACACGTGACGAGCGACAGCATGCAGTTTGCGCGCAAGCTGTTGCAGGATACCGGCGTCGCCGTAACGCCTGGCATCGACTTCGACAGCGTCCTCGGCCCGCGACATATCCGACTGTCCTACGCAGGCAGCCAGAGAGATGTGAGCGAAGGGCTTGATCGCATTGAGGGCTGGCTGAAATGACCGCCCCCGGGACATCCGCCGCCAGGAGAGACTGGACACCCATTCTGGCGGGAGGGCTGATCATGGGATTGGCCCTCGGCGCGCGACATGTCCAAGGCCTATTCTTGATCCCGATGACAATGGATCGTGGATGGGACCGTGAGATTTTCTCTCAGGCGATTGCCCTGCAAAATCTCGCTTGGGGTCTCTGCCAGCCTCTGTCGGGCTGGCTCTCTGATCGTTTCGGCGCACTATGGATCATCGCGGCTGGCCTGATTTTATATGGCCTCGGACTTGCAGGGATGGTCTACAGCGCATCCGAGGGGGCATTCCTGCTGGCCGCAGGCGTCTGCGTAGGCGTTGCGCAATCCGGCACGACCTTCGGTGTTGTCTACGCGGCCCTCAGCCGCACGGTGCGAAACGATCGCCGCAGTTGGGCGCTCGGTCTGGCAGGTGCGCTTGGTGGGATGGGCCAGTTCGTCATGGTGCCGGTGTCGCAGATGCTGATCGACATGACAGATTGGCAGACAGCATTATTAATTTTCAGCGGAGCCGCTGCGGTCATGTTGCCGCTGGTCTTTGCATTCGGATCTGGCAGCACCTCAACGGCGGAAGCGACACATCAAGGCGGACCGGGAATTGCCGACGCGCTCCGGCACAAGGGGTTCTGGCTCCTGAACCTCGGCTTCCTCGTCTGCGGCTTTCAGTTGACCTTCGCGCAGACTTACCTTCCGTCCTATGTGTCCGATAACGGACTTGATGCTTCGGTCGGGGTCATGGCCCTGGTACTCATGGCCCTGTTCAATGTCGCGGGCACCTATCTGTTCGGCCTTTGGGGTGGAACTTACCGCAAGAAGAATTTGCTTGTTGGCATCTATTTCGCGCGAACCGCAGCTATCAGCTTGTTCCTGTTATTGCCCATGAGCGGAGCCAGCATTTACGCCTTCTCGGCCGCTCTTGGTTTTCTGTTGCTGGGAACCGTGCCCCTGACCAACGGTCTTGTCTCGCAGGTCTTTGGTGTCCGTTATATCGGCACTCTCTTCGGCATCCTTTTCCTGAACCACCAGATCGGCTCGTTCATCGGAGTGCGCCTTGGCGGCATTTTCTTCGAGGCTTACGGCTCGTATCAGCTCGGTTGGGCCGTCGCTGCGGCCCTCGGCCTTGTGGCTGCGGCTCTCCATTGGCCAATCAATGACAGCCCCTTTGTTGCCTCCAGAACTCAGAAAAACACCGGATGAAGCCTTCACTGTCAAAATTGGAAGTCTGCCTGCCTCTGGTGCTGCTCCTGCCAATTGGCGTCGCCGTAGGGCTGGGCTGGAAAACTTCGGGGCTGGAACTCGCTTGGAGCATGATCGCCAGCATCTGCGGAGCTGCCCCGCGCTAATCAATCGAATGCCGACAGGCACAACAAAAAACGGAGAAAAATTCATGTTCGATACCAAAATCGCCATCGTCGTTCGGGAAGACCTCGCCACTTGGCAGAAGCTGAATGTCACAGCCTTCCTCATGAGCGGCATCACCGGCGCCAATCCTGAGATCATGGGCGAACCCTACCGCGACGCGGCGGGACACACCTATCACAGCCTTTGCATCCAGCCCGTCATTGTGTTGTCGGCTGACCAGGGCACGCTGAAGAATGTCCACAACCGCGCCCTTTCACGCGACGTGCCTCATGGCCTCTACATCGAGGAGATGTTCTCGACAGGTCATGACGAAGCCAACCGGGCCGTCTTTGCCGAACATGGTCCTGAAGATGCGAAGGTCGTTGGCATCGCCCTGCGGGCAGAGAAGAAGATCATCGACAAGATCACCAAGGGCGCAAAAATGCATGCTTGACTTTGGAGTGAACTGAAATGCTGGAAGTAGGACAAAGCATCGAGAGCGGCACAGCTGCTCTCACCACGGCTGATTGTGTGGCATTCGCGCAGTCGTTTGATCCGCAGCCCATGCACGTCGATCATAAGGCCGCCGAAGACAGCTTTTTCGGGCAGCTGGTCGCAAGTGGCTGGCATGTTCTTTCGGCCACGATGCGGCTTGTGGTCGATGCCCGACCTTTCGGCGAACATCCTCTCATCGGTGCAGAGATCAAGGAAATCAGATTTGCTCGTCCGGTAGAGCCCGACACGGTCATTCGAGCGCGCGTGACCCTTCAGGAAATCTTGCCGCGGAGTGCCGGCGGAAATTTTGCACTTCTGCTGGTGGAGACGCTCGACGACGGATCGGGGGATGTCTTGGTGAAGCAGGGCTGGAAAATGCTTTTGGAGGACAAAGAATAACGATAGCGAACAAAAAGGTTCCAAACCCACTTGTTTCTGTACGCACGGGAAGCAGCCATTCGCCGTAGGCCCGCTTTGTCCGCGCATTGGTCGTCTGATGATCTCAAGCTAAAGGTCCGCTTCACCAGCCTTGGTAACTCAACGCCAGGGTTGGAATGGGCTGAGAGCGGACTTGCGGCCGCGCAGCGTCAGAAGCGTATGCTCATAGTCGGCAGACGTCATTCGCGGCCCGTAGCTGCCCTTGGCTACCACTTCCAAACGATGCAATGTGGTCCGCCATTGCGGCCATTCGTGCATAACGCAGCGTCGCTGTCCCTCGAATGACAGCAGAGCCAGACGACGCCGATGGTCGCGTCCTTATCGTCTGACTGTTGTCTGAGATG
>NZ_FOXY01000015.1 GCF_900115865.1 Donghicola eburneus
TGGGAAACGATAGCCTTTCAGGCGCGGCATCTCAGCTGGTATCATCATGCCAAAACGCTAGACGCCCTCAGGTGCTTCAGCAAGTTGGCAATGCCGTTCGTCGGTAGCTGTCGCGGCACTCGGTGCGCTGTTGTCATTAGCAGCCACAGGAACAGGAATGTCACGGGAATACAAAACCTCTTCGGACACACCATAGTCGCGAACCAAGAGCGCTTTACGATGCTCGATGGATGCCAGAGCTTGTTTATCCGTCAACGTCACATCGCAAATTTTGCGAGATTGCGGATAAACGCGATCCTTCTCAACCCTCACGAGAAACCAGTCCTTTGCTCCGCGCTTCAAAACGCAACGGGTCGATTTTGCTGAATAACGATAGGACATAGATGAGGGGCCCTCCGGGCGGCATTCAACTGTTGCACCCGTCCACGCGGCTTTCGGCAGCACCTCCGCGAGTTTTTTCTCGGCGAGCTCCACATAGTAGCTCTTGAGATGAGAGCTGGTCGTGATCGTGAAATTTTTTGCTTTGCCGTTAACCGTTTTTAGCATTGCTTCAACTGCGTGCTCTTTGTTGAGATTAATTTTCATTGTCCTGCTTTTTTCCTCTTTCTTGTTACGAAGCGCGGTATTGCGCGTCCGTTTGGGCCATCTGGGGCGCCTTAAACACCCAAGATGATTGCGACCCCCAAATGATCCAAGTTCCTGATTTCTTGCGATCAGATCATTCATCAGTCGTGGCGAAATAAGAGCCTGTCGAAAAAGCAACAGGCCCAAAAAGCAATTTTTTTAGATTTTCGCGATTTTTTTGGCCACCTTATTGATCAGCCACATCGCGTAAGTCTCACCATCAATTTCCGCTAAAGGCCTGAGGAAGTTTATTTCAAGTAAATCGCAAATTTTCGGCGCAGCGCGTTGGTCGACCCTGCTGCAGAGACATAGAGTTATTGGGCTAGGGCAGAGACCCGATGGCCATGGCCAACTTGTCTGACAGGGTGCGTTGTCAGGGAAATCAGCACAACGCGCACTCGTCGATCAAATATGGCGACAATAACCCCGCATCTTTGCGGGATTGGTGTCCAGTTCCGAAGCCATTCGGGAGCTTTTTCGGCCGTGGAGGCTGCCTGAATCCAATCATCGCGCTCGATTCAGGGCCGTGATGGTGGTAGACGAGACACCATCCTCAAAATGGCATACCATCCCAAATTTAAGCGCTGTTTCTGATATTCAGCACGAGGCCGACACTCCTGCATCGAACGGAGGTCACGGTGCCCAACCTCTGCGTCCTGCCGCAATAAGGCGCTTCAGCGGCTTCAGCAGATTGCAAAAGAGCGCATGCGGCCCACATGATCCATGATCCATAAAGGCGACCATGCGCATGATGCTTGGTCCACCATGTTCGTCGCATTGGCTTTGTTAGATTGCAGGCTGCCCGACCGCACTCAAGGCGGATCGATAGGGGCAGGCGCAGGTCTTTTTTACCTGCGCAGAATGACCCACCGAGTCAGGGGAAAAAGATCGACGACAACATTTGTGGACGGAACGACTGCTGCGACCAGCATGTCATGCAACTCAGATAAAGGGCGAATTGCGATGGCCGCGAATGGATTTGGGTGAACAGTCGAGGTGGGTTCCAGAGAGCGTAAGTTGATGCGTGGATCATAGCTAGAGCAGGCATTTTGATATCTACGACAATTGCCTGTTACCCGACTCAATTAGAAAGAAGTGGTAGCTATGCCTTCTGCCCCTGATAACCACGTGCCTCGAACTCCAGTCGGCCAAGTTCGGAAAGCAAAGCGACCTCAGGGGACTGGTTACCGTAAGACCGCTTCCTATTCATCAGCATTTCAATTGTGTTCACACGCGATTGCAATCCGGTTGGACTGACGGCCATCTTTAGTCGACTCAGCGCGGCTTGGTCACGGTCTTTCTCAAAGGCTGTCAGCGCATCGAGGATCTCCTCACCTCTGCTTCTTGGCCGATCAGAAAAGTCAGGATTGCTATCTCGGCCAAGCATAGGATCTGCCGCAGCTGCTACCAGCCCCTTGTCGATGGCGCTCGTGATTCCTTCAATCAATTCGCGCCTATAACCTTGGGACCCAGAAAAGTGGGCATTGCCGACAAATAGGTTCGGAAATCGAAAGTGCCTTGCAACAAGTCCAGGAAGCATCTCTTGAATATGAATGACACCGGACAACAACTGATGCGTGCTCTCTGCATCGCTGTCTGAGTGCCAAGTTCCAAACCCTTCCAGTTTCTGAAGAATGCTGTCGACGACGACATCCCCAGTGTTCCAGTATTTCATAGTTACCTCACCACCGGGGGATGAAGCCGCCCCTACCGTTTTCCATTTTCGTCCTGCGGCGAACAGTAACGCGTTACCTCAAAGCAACCCGAACAACTGCGCGGCCTAGACCGCAATCACCGCTTGGGCTGCAATGAGTGCTTCAACTGCAGCCTGAACCTCCGCATAAAGCTCCGCTTCGAGCTCGCCTGCATCGATCTCGACAATCAGCGCATAGCGCACAGATGGCAAACCTTCGTCCAGAAGCTTTTTCGACTTCCACCATCCGGTGACAGGGTGAACGGCCAGCAAGTTGCGCCGCGCTAGATCTGAAGCCTTACACGTCAACTGATCTATATGGAGGGATCCAACATGGCGCCGATTGCTACCGAAGTCCCAAAGATCATCCTCGTCGTTTGCAGGACCATCGGGTTGTTCGGCTGCCTTGCTGATCCGAGCCAAGAATTGGGCTTCGTTCTCGCCAGCGCGATTGAGTTGGAAACGTAAGTTGTGGGACGCGTAGCGGTACCGAACGCCGCGCGAGGCTTCGGACGGGTTTGGAGCGATAAAGCTGCTGAGTGCCACCCGCAAGGTCACATCGCCATTGCCGAGCGCGCGCAAAGCCTCAACGGGCCAGGGAAGGGCGAACAGCTTCATTTCATTGTGGACATCACCGCCGGTCTTTTCAGAAATTCCGTAAGGCGTAATCGTGTCTTCCACGATGAGGGTCAGCGCGTTCGACGCGCTGCGGCGGGCACGGACCATGTCCGGCACACCATATCCGTATCGCTGAAAAAGGGGCGTGTAGTGACCCTTGTTCGGCTGGGCCGGCAGATGTGCACGCATCTGCTGCGTCCACCGCGCTGAAGACACATAAAGACCACGAACTGTCTCGGGCCAAAGCGTCGGATAGTCCGACCAGAGTTCCGTTACGTCCTTCGCTGCAAGCGCTGTCGCCGCGCTGGTGTCGAAGGTGAATGTGAAGGATCGGACCGGATATGTGTGGTGGGTCGAAAGGAGTGATAACCATCCGTGCCGCATTGGCGGAGGCATGGCACTTAGCGCCCAGTTTCCACCCTCAAGGACGACGTCCGGCTTATTCGGCCAATGGGACGACCACGATGCAGTTCTCGAAGCTGGCGACAAGTCGCCGAATGGCGCAAGCGCTTGGGCTGGCTCTCCGTCTGGCAGTACGGTCTTCTCTGTGAAGGCTCCGACAGACACAACATTCCACGCTTGGGCCGGCGACTCGATCTCGTTGTCCTCGTGATCGCAGCGGTCGAGGTAGTTTCCAGCACCAAAGGTGAAGTTATCGGTATTACCTGCTGAGACGAGCATTAGGCGCTGTTGTTTCACCTCACCTGAAATACCGGCGGCGAGCTGATCAACCTCAGTCGACCAGGACGTCGGAGCCCCGTCATGCGGTGTGTCCTCCCCCGTTGTCGTTGTCATGGTGAAGGTTCGGCGTCGGGGGCCGACCTGCTCGACCGCATTGATCGCCTGCTTGGTTATCGCGCCAAGGAGATGATGCGGATTCATCCCTGCATCGGGCAGCAGCTTCACGGATTCCAGACGATTTACGACCGCAACCGGATTCATCTGGTGCAGTTTCTGCGTCAGATCACCAAAGAGCGCCAGTCCTCCCATCTGCGTGCCATGGCCCTTCAAATCCTCCAGCCCCCAAGCCGGATTGGCGGCATGTCGGTCATCCACGCTGAGCGCCGGCTGAATGAGAGGATGCGCGCGACTAACACCAGTATCCAAAAGCGTGACGTAGCCAGGATCGAGACTATCGGTATAGGTCGCACGACCCGCGAGTTCGTCAACCCACTGCGCCTGTTCGGCCACTGGCAAGCCGTCGAAGAATTCTGCTGTGATGGTCGGAGCGGCAAGAGCGCGCACGCCTCCCAGTCGGCGGACGGCCTGAGCGAGCTGATCGCGATCGGCCAGTACGACCACAACGGTATCTTCGGGAAACTCCAGCCGATCCGCTCCCACTGTGACACCGTAGTTTGGCGCGGCTGCAACGAAGGCTTCGGTCATTTGAGGCTCGAGCCAAACCTCCCAGACGGTCGCAACATCCGCTCCGGGAAATTTGCCTTGAGGGCTGCGCCAAAGGGCACGCAACCCTGCTTCCGTGATGGCAGCAACGCTTTGCACCAGGTCCGCGTTTTTAGGACGCCCCGGGACGATTTCACCATCTTTCTCGCGATCAGGCGTGTCTTCAGTCCGAAACTGCTCGACCTTCTTGCGCAGCTTTTCGATACCCTTGGCTGTCGCAAACACCGTCGCGCGCTCTTCGGCGCCACCGGGTACTGGAGCATCCTCGATGCGGAGAAGCTTCAGGCCGCTGGCGTCTAAGCTGTCCTTCTTCAGACGCTCGTCCACTCGGGAGCGGACTTCCAGATAGATGCCAGGAAGCTCGGCTGCTGGAACATCCGGCAGCGCGTCGATGGCCTGAAGCAATGCTTGGGCGTGCGCCGCGCGATTGGGGACATCACTTGGTCTTTTGGACCCGCCCCCGCCCTTTGCTTGGAACGGGCGAGGTTGTCCGAGATTGCGAAGGTGGAAGTGCGGAAGGTCTCGTGCCATTGTCATCGGTCCCTAATTCTTGGAGCGACCGTCGGCGTTCGAGGGCATCAAGCAAATCCTTTGTCGCAATTTTGTCGGTATCATTCAGCACGGCACGTCGAGCGGCATCTTCCGCTGCCGCCACAACATCGGCCGTCGAGAGACCTGAAGCCACATCCGTCACCCGCTTCCATCCCATCCGAGCCAGCGAGAATCCGATCAGGCGGCGTTCGAGCGCCTGCCGAATGGCCGGGCCATCGGGCATGACATATGGCAAAACGAGATCAAAGCGGCGCAGCACCGCGCGGTCAAGAATTCCCGGCAGGTTTGTAGTGGCAATGACGATTGAAGGCCCAGTATCTTCATCCAAGAACTGCAGAAACGAGTTCAGAACCCGCCGGGCCTCGCCGACGTCATTCTCACCGCCCCGCGCCGCAGCCAAAGCGTCAATTTCGTCGAAGAGATAGATACCGCGCGTCGTCTTGACGGCATCGAAAATCATCTTCAGCTTCTGCGCTGTTTCACCCATGAACTTCGTGATCAGCCCGTGGAGCATGACCGAAAAGAGGGGGTACTGCAGCTCACCAGCAAGCGCCGAAGCACTCAGGGTTTTGCCGGTTCCGGGAGGACCGGAAAGGAGAACGCGTCGCCGTGGCTTCAACCCTTTTGCCTCAAGCTTTTCACGCATGCGCATCTCGACAACGAGATGCGCGAGTTCGCTCTCGATCCTGTCTGGCAAGATGACATCGTCGAGGCGCTCGGTCGGATAGGACGCGGCAAGGAACTCCGCTAAATCACCGCGGGGTGTTGCGATAGGAGTGATCGCAGGGGTTCGCTTCGCAGGCAGCTTCTGCCCTGCTTCTGCCCATTGTCGCAACTGTTCAGCCAGCCGGGTATGCCCCTTCTGCTCTTCGGCTGCAGAGAGTTGCATCGCCAGATCGTAAAAACGATCGGCGTCTCCCTCCGCATGACTCTTCACGAGACCGATGATTTGCTGGGCGGATGCCACGATTAAACTGCTCTTTCTTCAAGGTTTTTTATCGACGTACTTTCCGTTGCGATTCTATACGTAAATCATCCAACGGACCAGAAAAATCGCGGTGCTTTCCGCCGGGTGTGGCGCTCGAGTCCCCTTTTCCCGCAACCAATGTTGGCAGGAAGCAGACTGTGATAATGAGTGGGAACTCAGGTAACGCCAACCTGAAGTGGCTCCCCCTGAAAACCTGCATCCTCCATTTGCTCCCTATCGGGCAGATCATGCAGGCTCTCCAACCCGAACGCCACCAGGAACTTCTCCGTGGTTACATAGGTGTATGGCGCACCGCGCCGAGGCGACCTTGGACCTGCTCCAATCAGGCTTTGTGCATGGAGCCGCCCGATCAGGTCCCGGCTGATTTCCTTGCCAAAGATGTCCTTAAGCCCATCGCGGGTGATCGGCTGGTGGTAGGCGATCGCTCCGAGGACGGCGATATCGAATGCGCTGAGGCCCAGAACCTGATCGCCCACATCTGCCGCGGCGCGTATGGCAGGCGCATAAACGGGCCGTGTCCGAAACATCCAGCCACCAGCGACCTGCGCAATCGGGATTGCCAACTTGTTTTTACCTGTTTGAGAGAGGCGAGACCTCTGCCTGTCAGGCGGTCATTTCGGCAGCATAGCCTCTCCAGAGGTCGAAAGCATCGGACCTTGCGTGGCGGTATGAGACGGCGGAGAGTTGATAGCGTCGTGGGCGAAAAACGGTGTTGATCTGATCATGGGCAGCCAGAAATCTTTGTGCCTGCCGGGGAGATTTAAACCGCCCCATCAACTTCTCGCGTTTCCGTGTTGGTCTGTGTGATGCTTCGATCCGGTTGTTCAAGCCCTTGTGTGCGCGATGATCTGCGCCCGGTGCGAGGTCCCGGATCGGCCTGAAATAACTGCGCAACTTGTCCGTGATGATGACACGGGGTTCACCGAACCGGTCGATCAGCCTTGCCAGAAAACGTCTTGCAGCATTGGCGTTGCGCTGTGGCTGAACGAGAATATCAAGGACGTCGCCGTTCGCGTCGACCGCCCGCCAGAGCCAGTATTTTCTGCCGTTGATTGGGATGACGACCTCATCCAAGTGCCATTTGTCGCCCGCGGCCGGTCTGTCGCGCCTGATGCAATCGGCAAAGTGACGGCCAAAGCGGTTCACCCATTTTCGGATCGTTTCCCGGCTGACCATCACACCCCGATCGGCGAGAAGATCCTCGACATCCGCCGTGCTGAGCGCGAAGCGATGATAGACCCAGACGGCATATGCAACGATTTCACGAGGGAAACGGTAGCCTTTCAGGCGCGGCATGGAGGATGGTGTATTCATACCCAACGCCTAACCAATCACCGCTCCGCAAACAAGTTGGCAATCCCCGCGGAACTGATCGAGTGGATGCAGGGCAGCGCGCTGCATGTTCTCAGCGAGCGAGTCATCTTCGGCGAGGATGGCAGAATTGGCATCCCGCACGATGCAGGGAATGGGCGTCGTCTTGGCCAGACGTTTCTGCTTCACCAGGAGCGACAGGGCCTGGAAGCGCCGGCCGCCAGCGGGGATTTCGAACTTGCCGGTCTCGGACCCATCATCCGCCAGAACGGGCCGAACGCTCAGGCTCTGCAGCAGCCCGCGGCGGGCGATGTCTTCGGCCAGTTCCTCGACCGAGATGCCGGCCTTGATGCGCCGGACGTTGGCCTGGCTCAGGACGAGCTTGTCAAAGGGAATGTCCCGGGACGGGGACAGGGTGACTTTCTGGGCAGATTTCGCCATCAGATCTTCTCCATGACGGGCCCCGGAAGCCACTCTTCCGATCTCACTTCCCGTCACCCCTCAAACCAACAAACCTTTCCCTCTCCTGTTCTGACGCTCCCGAGACAGGACCTTAACAGCTGTTAAGTCGTCAGTCCCGAGGTGGCGGAACAGTACGCAGTCTCTCAACCTTAACAGCTGTTAAGCTGCAGATCGTCGTCCAATCAATGCCATGACCATCGGCCCACAGGAAAACTCACCGGCCACAGCTTTGGCAGTTAGAGCTCGCAAGTATCCACCAGGCGATCTGATGTCCTCAAAGCGTTCAAGCATGGCAGAAACGACGATCGACGCTTGCTCCGGACCCATGAACCGCTGCGCGTCTTCCCATGCAGATGCACTGATCCCCATGGCTGGTCGCACATGGCATGCCGCATCGAAAAGCTGGTGCCAATGCCGGATTTCGCCTTGGTAAAAGGTCTTGAGCGAGGGACATGCCGCAATCACCAGGTGCAGCGGGATCTTTGGCAGCTGTCTTGTGTCCTGTTCATCGACGTCAGCCACGGGCTCATCCCTGTCCACATCTGGCACGCCGGCCGCCGCTCCGCTTTTTTCTAAAGCAGGTTCAAGATCTATAGATTTTTTATTTGAATTATGATGGTGACGCTCAGATCGAGCATCATTGGTGTTCATTTCTTCTGTTTCAGAACCATCGATGATGTTGCGTGCCTGATCGAGGAGAGCTTCAAGATCGGCTCGATATGCCGCGAGGTCCTCAATTGAAAGCTTACGGCGAAGCGCGCGCGCTGTGAGGATAGCCTTGTCACGAAGCTGGTCCCAGATGCCTAGGCCTGGCTGCATCTCGTCTCCGAACTCCGCGAGGGCCGCGAGATCACGTCGCATGAGGCTTACAACCTCTCTCAGACGCCTGACGCGCTCCTCAGCCTCACGTACGGCCTCTGCGGCCCGTGCTATCTCCTCGGACTGGCAGTAGAGCGGGGAAAGATCGAAGCCAAAGGCGACGCGCTCTTCGCCGTGCTTGCGGACGTAGCGCTTTCCATTGGGGCTATCACGCCGCTGGAGCAAACCAGCCTCGACAAGACGCGCGAGGTGACGACGCATAGTGGAGCAGGGCATACCATTCAGGCGCTCACAGATCGCCTTGTTCGAGGGGAAGACTACCATCTCGGCGTTCCCGCCAAGTGCGTCGTCTGGAAAGAAGCTGAGGAGCCCCTGCAAAACAGTCAAATCACGTTCTGACACGCCAAAGGCCGCTTGCGCCTTGGAGAGCTCGCGCAGGAGTTCCCACTTGTTGACGGGTCTGCCCGGAACAGATGCCTCGGGTCGCTCGATCACGCGCAGATGGGCGTGCGAGATGGGCCGCATAAACGGCGAAATCGGTGTGTACTCCATGAAAACGTTCACGAAGGCAAAATTTCTAGGGCCCGCGAATCGCTTTGCGCTTGCGGGGTAGGGGCCAGAACGCTACATTCAGAAGTGCGAAAACTGAGATTTTGTAGCGGGCTGATCCCGGTGCGAAACCTTACAAAGGTCTCGTGAAGCTAGCTTCTCGGGGCCTTTTTCTTTTTGCCTGTATCGTGCCTCCTTCTTGTTGGTTGCTCTTCCTCAGTCTCCTGAACGCTTCCAGCGCTCATGAAGCTCGGTAATCAGCTTTGGGGCATTGCCCTCCAACCAGCTGATAAAATCAGGTTCATCCGTAGTCAGATCGAGTTTAAGCTGCTTGCCTTGGCGGCCGGTCTTAACCGTCGCAGCTCCGACACCGGGGATCGCCAAAGCAGACACGCCCTTTCTAGACGGGTTTGCTTTCTTCTCTGGGCTCTTCGCAGCTGCCAGAACTGCGAGAAACGCACGCTCAGAAACCTCATCGACCGAGCCGGAACTTTCGGACTTGGCTGCATG
The DNA here is from genome assembly GCF_900115865.1 of Donghicola eburneus. Classification (GTDB taxonomy): domain Bacteria; phylum Pseudomonadota; class Alphaproteobacteria; order Rhodobacterales; family Rhodobacteraceae; genus Donghicola; species Donghicola eburneus. The sequence goes on from NZ_FOXY01000015.1 coordinate 9,531, forward strand.
AGCTACGGCTTGCAGTTGGTCTCGATCACCGTCGTAGGCACCCAAAGCCTTTTTGAGCTCTTCCCATCTCGGGCGACCAATCCCGGGAGCCGCACCAATTGCCTGGATGAGATCCTCGCCGACCGTCCGAACGACACTCAAGAGTTGTGAAACCCCAGCTTCGTGGAGGTTAAGGACTTCGGCGACACCTCGATTGGTGCGCTCAGCCCCTTCCAAATGGTCACCGTCCAGAAGCGCCGTCGCAACAAGCGCACGTTCGATAAAGCTCAGATCACGACGCTCTTGGTTCTCGAGAAGCTGATCTCGAAGCGCTTGATCACCATCAACTTCCGTGACGATGGCTCGAACTTTGATACCGAGCTCGCGACATGCTTCCAGGCGTCTGCGGCCATAGATCAGGTTGTAGCGATCGCCTTCCAGTGGGCGGACCAAGACAGGCACACGCTGACCGTTCTTGGAGATTGAATTCTTCAGACCCTCAACTTCAATCTGAAGCCTGTCATCCAATCGTCCTTCGGAAATAATCTGCGCCGGATCGATCTCAAATACACCGCCACGCAGTCGGCGCCCTTCAAGAGCGTCAGGAGCGTTGCGAAGGGTCTGCAGCGGCAGGCCAAGTTTAGGCTTTCTTGCCATTCCGCCCCCATGTGTTCTGGATGATTTCAGCGATCTCATCGTTCACTGCGTTCATGGATTCGATCGCACGATCAAACGTCTGACGCGTGAAGTCCTTCTTGTCAGCTTCGTAGAGCGTTTGCTTGGTCAAGCCGGCATCAGAAATTGCGGTCGATTCAACCATGTGATTGGTCAGGACCGACCTCCCGAACAGTCCGCGAATGAAAGCGATGACTTCGGTTTGTGGCGCGTCGCCGACTTTGTATCGCGTCGGCAAAAAGCGCAGCCAATCGAAGCGCAGATTTGCGCCTGCATCCCTGATCACTCCCAGGAGATCCGCGGTCATTCGCAGGAATTGGGACATCGACATGAGGTCAAGCATCTGCGGGTGAACCGTCACGAGGACACCCGAGGACGCGGAAAGTGCTGACATCGTCAAGAAACCAAGCTGCGGCGGGCAGTCGATCACAACAACGTCGTAGTTCGCTTCAACACTATCGAGTGCGTCATGAACTCTCGCGAAGAACGCTTTCGCTCCGCCTCGCTGGATAGCAGCAGGCGTCTCGTGCTCGAACTCCATGAGTTCAAGGTTGCCCGGGATAAGGTCAAGGCCGCGGATGTAGGTCTTGCGGATCACTTCGGCGATCGGAACCGGATCGTCATAGCGAACGGCATCATAGAGGGTTCCGCCCTCCATAAGGTCGAGTTCTGGCTGGATTCCGTGAAGAGCCGAAAGAGATGCTTGGGGGTCGAGATCGATCGCAAGAACCCTGTACCCCTTGAGCGCCAAGCGCTGAGCGAGGTGAGCAGACGTCGTCGTTTTGCCGGACCCGCCCTTGAAGTTCACCACTGAAATAACTTGAAGCTCGTCACCGTCGCGACGCCCGGGCACGTAAGTTCCAGACTTTTTTGCGTTTCCTTCAAGCGTCTGCCGGATTTCCCAGATATCGTCGAGCGTATAGCGACGATGACTTCCAGCCGTCGTCTCAACGTCAACGATCTTTCCTTCTCGATGAAGCTTCCGAAGATAGGTATGGTCGACGCCAAGGAGCTCAGCAGCTTCGCCGCTGGTCAAAGTGCGCATCACCTTCTTTGCATCCGGAGGGAAGTGTGCGGCGCGCTGAGCATGCAGGTTCGACGCGAGAAGTTCCGCGTAGTGCCCGATGGCGATGTCTAGATCCTGCTCTACTTCGCTCATGTCTGCCCCGATCCGTGGGCGCGTTTTTTATGTGACCGCGCGTTATTTTTCGAGACTATTGCCCGACCAACCAGATTCGTGCAAGCACTTTCTAGATTTAGTGGCAATCGGTTAGGCCAACACAAGTGTGATCCTCAGAGGAGCCCCAGCTTTTCAGCACGCTCCAGAAGCATTCTGACTGAGGAAGGCTGCCAGCTGGTGCGACCGCGAGGGGTGCGCTCACGCATGGATTCCAGTCGGTCGCAGATTGCCTGCAAGGTGATCTCCGGGTCAGCACCTTTGATTGCGGCGACAATCGCAGGCAGGCGATCGTCGGTTTCGCGACGTCCAGCGCGTCCAAGCACTTCAGCAGGCAGGAATCCGTCCGCCACGTATGCCTTCACGGCGCGGAGCAGGCGGCTTTGCGTCCAGCGCCGATCATGGGGCAGGGGGCCATTGATGATCCGCAGGACGTCTTCCCAAGCCATATCGGGGCGCAAACGGCGCACATGGGGCACCCAATCCTGCGCAGTTTCGTTCAAGCGCTCCATGTAGCCGTCCTGTCGCGCCAGCCGCACCTTGCGCAGCGCGGCGGGGTCTTTGGCGCGAAGTCCAGGGTTGCCGCCTACGCGCCCTTTGGCGCGTGCCGAGGCAAGCCCGGCCTTGGTGCGCTCACGTATCAGAGCGCGCTCAAACTCGGCCGCAGCGCCCAGAACTTGTAGCGTGAATTTGCCCTGCGGGGATGAGGTGTCGATGGGGTCCTGCAGGGAGCGGAAGAAGGCGCCCTTGGCCTCCAAACGCTCAATCACCTCGAGAAGGTGAGACAGAGACCGCGCAAGCCGGTCGATTCGTACGACAACCAACGTGTCGCCCTTGCCAATCCGCTCCAGCACACGTGCAAGCACCGGACGCGCCCGATTGCCGCCCGAGGCGTGCTCTTCAAAGATCTCCACGCAACCCGCAGATTGAAGGGCCTCGGACTGGGGCAGGGGGGTCTGATCGTCTGTGGATACACGCGCATAGCCTATCAGGGGCATGGAAAAGAGCCGTTTGCAATTTTATATATCTCTAATAAACGACCGTTTGTAAACGAATGCAACCGCTCTCTCTGTGGTGCTGCTCATCAAAAACCCCTTGGATTCCATACGCTGAGCGTGATCAGAGAGATCTCGCAGACCACCGCGCGCACGTGCTATATAAGGTGTGTGGGCGCACCCTGACAAAACACTTGGGTAAAATGCAAAAGTGCCGTATTTTGCACATATGAAGCCTCAAGTATCTACACATTATGATAGTTTTGACGATCCTCTAGTGGATTCGGAGGGGCTTGAAGAGACGTCTGAGGACGACCTGTGGTTCCTGCCCGGTCCGATGGAAGTGGAGCCGGATTATCTGCTGCCCGGACCGAGAGCAGAGCTGCGTGAAACCGCAGTCCTCGACGATTGGCGGAAGGCAGAGGCGGTTAATGCCGCGCGTCTCGCCCGTGTGGCTGGTCGGATCGGCGCGTTGGATGACCGGCTGCGCCGTGGCCCGAAAGGCTGGCGGCACAGGCTCGCGCTGATGGAGGCGGCAGACCTCAGCTGGTTTGTGGGTGACCGTATTGGCCCGGATCGGCTGGCGCTCTGGATATCCATGCGCCTGTCCGGCGTGCAGGACAACACTGCAGCGCTCGCGCGTGTCGGATGGGCAGTGCGGCGTCTAACAGGCGGTCCCGGCCCAGAGGTGGACCTGTCCGCCTTCCTCGATCGCCGTGACCCCGAAAACATAGCAGGTGAAGCCGAAACCTTTGCGGATCGCGCGGGCGGTTGGCTTGACCTGATGGCGCAAGCCGTCGACCTGCACCCGATCACACGCGCCTGCATGGGGCTTCACCTCTGGAGCCTTGCGGGCCTCGGGCAACAGGGCGACCGGATGGAAGCGGCGGTTACCGCCGCACGCATTGCCGCCAGCGAAGGCCCGAATTCGAATGGAGGGGCCATCTTTGCGCCTCTGGCTATGCGCGGGGCAGGGGGGCTGCGCGCCAGTGGCCCACCAGCTGAGCGCTTGGAGCGTTGGCTCGAGGGAATGGAAACAGCATGCCTGACCGCGATGCGGCACCTCGACGATATCCAGGCATGGTCAGCGCGGGCGGAAACCATGATGGCCCCGCTCTCTGGCAAGACACCACCAGCATTGCGCGCCGTGCTGGCCGAATGGCCCCTCGTCTCCGCCCCAATGGCCGAGACCCTGACCGGTGCCAGCCGCGCCGCCGTCCAGCGCAACCTCGTCTGGATGGAAGCGCGGGGTTTGATCTGCGAAGTGACCGGGCAGGGCCGGTTCCGGATGTGGCGCACCACGACCTAAGAGATGAGCGTCATCGCTCGGTATCCTGACGGGTGCGTGCCAGTCGGCCAAAGTTCCGGTAGGAGGAGGCAAAGCCCGCCGGAACCTTGGCAATCAAGGTGCTCGAATTTGGAGATACTCCTCGCCAGTGCGCAAGGCCGCTGTGGCCGGCGCTTCCGTGCGGTTGTGCCTTCACCATCTATGATGACTGGTGAAGGCGGCGAGCAAGACGCCCGGTATTTTGGACACTGCGCGGCCCTGTTTGTCGTTGCTGCTTTGCCTGCCCCCGTCACCGTGCAAGTCAAAGTTCACCACACTGCCGTTCGCTGCTCAGGCGAAGCGGGCGATATGGCCTTCCTCCATAGCCAGCTTCGACAGGATCTGACTCTGCAGCAACCGTGGTCTCGGGAACAGGCCGGGTCAGGCTGGGCGGCGCGCCGATCTTTTCGTAGTAGCGGATGGTAAATTGCGGATCACAAGGATCGTGTGTTTTCACGAAAATATGTCCTTGAACCTCTAGCCACTAGAAGTCCTATCTAATCAAAGTGAACAGATACCGTTCTTGCCATAGATTCTGGTGGGAACCGAAAGGGTACGACATGCTGACAAGACGACACTTCATTCAAACAACAACGGCGCTATTCTCCGCGTCTGTTTCCAGCCCCCTGTTGGCCGATACCTGGCCCACCGAGGCACAGAAGGCTGAATGGGACGCGCAAGTCACGCCGCCCGGATTCGATCCGGCCGCGTCAAACCCTTGGGGCCTACACCCGCGCTTTTTGCCCCAACGCGTGATTGCGAAACCCGGGCTCGTGCCAGGAGACATCCATGTCGATGCGGTCGCGCGGTATCTCTATCATATCGAGGAGAGCGGGACCGCAATGCGCTACGGTGTGGCCATTGCCCGGGGCAACCTATACGAGCCTGGGGTCTACACGATCAAACGCAAGGTGAGGTGGCCGCATTGGACACCGACCCAGAACATGATCGAGCGGGATCCGGAAAACGCACGATGGGCCGACGGGATGGAACCCGGCCCCGAAAACGCTTTGGGATCACGAGCCATCTATCTGTACGTCGGAGGCCGCGACACTTATCTTCGAATACACGGCACGCCCTATCCGAGAAGTATCGGCGGTCGAGCCAGTTCGGGTTGCGTGCGGATGGTCATGGCTCACATTAACGAACTTTATCCCAACGTTGAGATCGAATCGACGGCACATTTGTACTCAGCGGAGGACAGTGTCACCGCGCGAAGTTGAGTGTGGTGCGTAGGTCTGAGGCGCGTTGATGCAACGTCTGACGCGTCCTCAAGCTTCGCGTGCCACGCAGATCGGATTACCGTTCGCCGTGCGCAACGGCAGCAGCGTCGTTTCGACCGGCCCGCTGTGTTCGTACCAATAGCAGCCGTCTTCCGGCACGAGGCGCGCGGTTGCAACATCCTGATCCGGAGCAGCCATCGCAACCACGGCTTCGGGAACGTTGCCCGTCTGGTCTGCCGTGTCGTCCGGCCCTGTCGGCTGGATGGCGCATCCTGTCGTGAGCAAAAGCGCCACCGCAACCATCATTTTTTGCTTCAGCATCAAAACCTGCATCGAGTTTCCTTTCTTTTCTGTTTTTCTTCGTATCGGCTTTTTATGCCTCACGCCGTGATTGAGGCTGTCGTCGGACCGTCTAGCAAGAAAACAAACGGAAATACCACCGAACTTTTCTCTTGAAGCTCTAGCTACTGTAGGGGCTATGTCATGACAAAGCACCCGAATCCAGAGGTCCGTTCATGCCGTCCGACACCCACCGCCACGATCACGATCACGCCGAAGACGCCCAGGCAAGCGGCGGCAGTTGCTGTGGTAGCGCCGGAAAGTGCGGCGACATCGCACCGACGACTCCCGCGCCAACCGGCGGGCGCAGTTTTCAGGTGTCTGGCCTCGATTGCGCCGAGGAGGTCGCGATCTTGAATAAGGTAATCGGCCCGCAGATCGGCGGGGCCGAGCATCTCGCGTTCGATGTAATCAACGGGAGGATGACCATTCTCGACAGCGCAAAGAGTGTATCGGACGACGAAGTTGCGGAACTTGTCGCGAGCACCGGCATGACGGCGAAGCCGTGGAATGCCGAGAACGCGTCGGTCGACCAAGCGGCCCATCTTGCACGACAGCGGCTGTTTACGGCTCTCAGCGGCGGCTTCTGGGCGGCGGGTTTTCTCTGGCACATCGTCGAGACCGGTATGGGGGGGGCGCTCGGCCTCTTCGCGGGGCACGGCGAAGCGCCGATGCCGCTGGCCGAGGCAGGGCTTTTTGCAGTTGCTATCCTATTCGGCGTTTGGCTTGTGGCACCGAAGGCATGGTCGTCCGCACGTCGGCTGTCGCCCGACATGAACCTGCTGATGGTTGTCGCAGTCGCCGGAGCCATCGGGCTCGGTGAATTCTTCGAGGCAGCGACAGTGGCTTTTTTCTTTTCGCTGTCCCTCTTTCTCGAAAGCTGGAGCGTTGGGCGCGCGCGGAACGCTGTGTCGGCGCTCCTGGATCTTGCGCCACCTACGGCGCGCGTGATCCACGATGACGGAAGCGAGACCGACATGCCGGCGGTGCAAGTCGCCGTAGGCTCAAGCTTTATTGTACGCGGTGGCGACCGTATCCCGCTCGACGGCGAGGTGACGGGTGGCGCGGGCGCGGTCGACCAGGCGCCGATCACCGGCGAAAGTGCCTTGATACCCAAAGAGGCCGGAGACGAGGTCTATGCGGGCACGATCAACGGCGAAGGTACACTAACTGTGCGCGCCACGAAGGTCGCCTCGGATACCGTCTTGGCCAAGATCATCCGCATGGTCGGCGACGCCCATGCCCGCCGCGCGCCGGTGGAACAGTGGGTGGCAAAGTTCGCCCGCATCTACACGCCTATCGTCATGGCTCTCGCCGTCGCAATTGCGCTACTGCCGCCGCTTATCTTCGGCGGAGCCTGGGATTACTGGTTCTACAATGCCCTCGTGCTGCTGGTGATCGCTTGCCCATGCGCTCTGGTCATCTCGACCCCTGTCTCCATCGTCGCAGCGCTCACCGCTTCGGCGCGGGCGGGCGTCCTCATCAAGGGCGGTGCCTATGTAGAGGCGCCGGGCAGGACCACGGCGCTGGCCATGGACAAGACCGGCACAATCACCATGGGTCAGCCGGAAGTGGCGGCGGTGCACCCGCTGGGCGGGGCTTCAGCACAAGATCTGATGACCCTCGCCGCAGGGCTGGAGGCACGTTCGTCGCACCCTTTGGCGCGTGCCATTCTCGCGCGGGCGGAGGCCGACGGCGTCAAGGTGTCCGCCGCAGAGGATACCCGCACCATTCCCGGCAGGGGACTTGAAGGACGCACCGACGGACGGTCCATCTGGCTGGGGTCGGACCGGTTTGCCGAGGAGAAGGGTTTCGGCGACGCCATTCCGAAGGATCTGCGGGAGCGGATCGAAGGCGCCGGCAGCACCCTTGTCGCTGTCGGCGATGAATCCGGCGTGACGGGCATTCTTGAACTGCGCGATCGCATCCGCCCTGATGCCAAGGGCATCGTGGCGCAACTTCACGCGCAAGGCGTGAAAACCATCGTTATGCTGACCGGTGACAACGAGCGAACAGCGCGCGCCGTTGCCGCCGAGGTCGGTATCGACGAGGTGCGCGCTGAGCTTCTGCCCGAAGACAAGGTGACAGCCATCGAAGAACTGGTCAAAACTCATGACATGGTTGCCATGATCGGCGACGGGGTGAACGATGCACCCGCAATGGCGCGCGCGCATTATGCCATCGCGATGGGTGCGGTTGGTTCTGACGCGGCAATCGAGACGGCGGACATTGCCCTTATGACCGACGACCTCGGCAAGGTGCCTTGGCTGATCGGTCATTCGCGCCGGACAATGTCGATTATCCATCAGAACATCGGTATTTCCTTGGCGACCAAGGGAGTTTTCGTTGTCGCTACCGCGTTCGGAATGGCATCGATGTGGGGCGCTATTGCAGCCGACGTGGGTGTGTCATTGCTGGTGGTGGCGAACGCCCTGCGCCTGCTCAACAGCCAAGAGGCCAAGGCACCGCCGTCCGGTGGCGAGCAGGTTGGGCCACAGATCGCAAAGGCCGCGCTTGCCCACGGACATTGATCACGCGGCATTTGCAAGGTAACATTATTTCCATATCAGACCTCACGAAAGAGGCATCGAGCAGTGAAAACCATCCGATTTCCCCGCCGCGCCGTCCTGTTGGGTGGCTTAGCGGCCTTTTTGTCGGGCTGTGCCGGCAAGTTCCGCAGCTATGACGGACCCGAAGTGACGCGACTTCGGCTCTACAAGGGACAGCGTTTGCTTGTTCTCGACGGATCCGATCGCGTGCTGCAAACCTATCCGATCGGGCTGGGCTTCGCTCCTCAGGGTCACAAGCAATTCGAGGGAGACGGTCGGACCCCGGAGGGCACCTACATAGTCGATAAGCGCAACCCTGAAAGTACGTATCATCTTTCAGTTGGCATCTCTTATCCAAATGAGGCCGACATCGCCTTTGCCGCAGCGCAGGGCCTTTCCCCCGGCGGCGACATCTTCATCCATGGTGGTCCACGCCCCGGCATCGACCCGACGGACATCCGCGACTGGACAGCTGGCTGCATCGCAGTCACAGATCGGCAGATCGAGGACATCTATGCAATGGTGAAGGACGGAACGCCTATCCACATCTTTGCATGACGGTCTTTCTCATGCGGCGGTAGTTAGCCGTCGCATTGGCCGCCAGAGCCCAGCTCCACGAAGCCAAGATGAGCGCCAGCAACATCCAGTCCCCGAAAAGCGCATATGGCGTAGGCGGCTGCGCTGAGGGAAGATCAGCGTCGATGATGCCCCTTTCCCCTGTATCGAGCCGCGCAATGATCTCTCCGTTCGCGTCGATGACCGCAGAGATGCCCGTATTCGCGGCTCGGATGACAGGAAGGCCTTCCTCTACGGCGCGCATACGTGCGGAAGCCAGATGCTGCTCGGGTCCGATGCTGGTTCCAAACCAGGAATCGTTCGTCGCGTTAAAAATCCAGTCGGGTCGGAACATGTCGTCGACCACATGGCCCGGGAAAATGATCTCATAGCAGATCGCCACGGCGACCAGCGGCATACCCGGAAGCGCAAGGGTGCGCGGACCCGGTCCGGGCGTAAAATCGCCCAGCCCCGCCGTCAGCCGCTCGATCGGCAACCAGCCGCGGAATGGCACGTATTCGCCAAAGGGCACGAGATGGTGTTTCGCGTATCCGGTCAGGATCTCATTGGTATCGTCAAAAGCCTGGACGGTGTTGAAATATCGGGTGCCATCCTCGCTCAGTACACGGTCCGGCACTCCGGTTAGCAGCACGCTGCCGTCCGGTAGCGCAGCGGCAATGCGGGCCCGCGCCTGGGCATCCTCATCGAGGAACCCGGGAAAGGCGGTTTCCGGCCAGAGAAGAACGTCGAAATCGCCGGGCTGGGTTGAAAGCTCGAGATAGAGCGCGAAGGTCGCCTCGCGGTTCTCGGGCGCCCATTTCTCCTCTTGGGGAACGTTGCCCTGAACGATGCGCAGGTCGACATCCGGTGGCTGTGGTGCATCCGACTGGAGGCGAAGCGTGCCGACGGCCCACATCGTCACGATGCCGGCCAGCGGCATTAGCGAGATGATCAATCGTTGTCGCCCGACCGCCATGAGAGCCGCGCCGGGGAGTGCCGCTACGAACACGGTGAGAAAGCTTAGCCCATAACTTCCCACCCAGGCGGCGGGCTGGCGAAGGGCGGCGTAATCGACCAGAGCGTAGCCGGCGAGGTTCCACGGAAAACCTGTCAGAACGTGACCGCGCAACCACTCGGCCGCGGTCCAGGAGGTCGCGAACAGGAGGCAGGCCAGGAGACTGCCCATGGCTCCGCGCCGCGCGATTTCGACGAAGAGCACGGCGGCAATGGCCGGGAAAATCGCGAGACCTGCGGACAATCCCGCGACGGCCGGGGTCGCCAGCGCCCCGAAACGCTCGGGTTCGACGTAGAAACTTTCCGCGATCCACGAAATCCCGAAACCGAACTGGCCGAGACCAAACGCCCAGCCGACGAGAAAAGCACGCCCGAAGGAGAGGTCGCGAAGACCGACAAACAACGCAGAATAGGCAACGGGAACAAGAAGGAGAATCGAGAAAGGCGGGAAGGTTAGAACGGTCAGCGGCCCGGCGGCGAAACCAAGCGTCATCCGCGAGAGCAGACGTTTGCGCAGAGCGAAGCAGTTCAGAATTGCCGGCTTCACGACTTGATCGGACGCCGCGCACTGATCCAGGGTGCGGCGAGCAAGAGCCCCACGCCACTGACGACAAACACATCGGCCATGTTGAAGGCAGGCCAATGCGTTGAGTTGATGTAGAAATCCAGGAAGTCCGTTACAGCCCGATACCGCACACGATCAATGACATTGCCCGAGGCTCCACCGATGATCGCTCCGTAAGCGAGCGTTTCAACCGCATTTTCGGCGCGAAACAGCATAACCCCCAGCCAGCCGCAGATGGCAAGAGCGAGAGCTATGAGGCTCCACCATGGTGCGCCGCCAAGTAATCCGAAAGTGACGCCATCATTGCGATAAAAGACAAGGTTAAAACCTGGAAACACGGCGATTCCAGTGCTTAAAGAGGCCGCATTCGCCACAACAATGGCTTTTGTGATCTGATCGATTACGAAAGCGGCAAGCGCCGCAAAAATGCCGATCACCGGAGATAGTTTATGCACTGGCATTGCGTCACCCCAACCAAACATCGAGAAAAAGCATCAAAACGAGCCCGACGGCCAAGCCGAGCGTTGCCTTGTTCTGATGGCCGCTGCGATGGGTTTCGGGGATGATTTCGTGGCTGATGACATAAAGCATGGCGCCTGCGGCAAAGGCCAAGCCCCATGGCAGCAGCGGTTCCGACAGTGTGATGATGCCGGCCCCGAGCAAACCGCCAATCGGCTCGACCATTCCCGTTAGCGCGGCGATGCCCCAGGCGCGCAGCTTCGGATATCCTTCGCCCAACAGGGATACCGCAACGGCCAGCCCTTCAGGCGCATTCTGAAGCCCGATGCCGATGGCGAGTGGCAGACCGCCTTCCATACCTCCGGAACCGAAGCCAACTCCGACCGCGAGGCCTTCCGGGAAGTTGTGGATCGTGATTGCGATGATGAACAGCCAGACCCGCCGTAAGGACGCCGCTTCGGGCCCTTCGCGTCCCGTTCTGAAATGCTCGTGCGGCAGCCTTTCATTCATCAATGCAACGGCCCCCATGCCCAAAAGGATCGAGACGCAAACGATGGCCGCAGGCATCGCGCCGTTCTCGAACATCGGCTCCGCCGCATCCAACGCCGGGATGATCAGAGAAAAGAACGAGGCTGAGAGCATGACGCCGGCAGCGAAGCCGAGCGACAGATCGCGCGTCGCCCGCGACGGGATGCGCCCGAACAGCACGGGAATTGCTCCGACTGCCGTGAGCGATCCGGCGGCAAGGCTTCCGAGAAAGCCGAGCATTATCGGAGACAGGTTTTCCATAAGCGGGCCAGATTATCCTTCGGCGTAGCTTGAAAAGACTTCGGTCGACCCGTCCTCGCGGATGAGGAAGACATCATAAGCTTCACGGTTTTCTTCCGGCCCCATGCCGGGCGAGCCATAGGGCATTCCCGGAACGGCGAGGCCGACGGCGTCCGGGCGTTCCTCAAGAAGGCGGCGGATATCAGCGGCCGGGACATGGCCTTCAATCACGTAGCCCTCTATGAGCGCGGTATGGCAGGAGACCATGCGCTGCGGCACGCCGTTGTCGAGCTTGAAACGAACCAGCGACCCGCCAAACATGTTCTCGCCCGTCGGCGCGAATCCGTTTTCCTCGAGATGGTTCATCCAGGACAGGCAGCAGCCGCATCCGTTGGTCTTGCGGACGTCTATCGCTGTTGCCTCTGCGAGGGCCTGGGCCGCCGGGAACAGGGCGAGCGCGATGGTCAGAGCTTGGGTCATGCGTTTCATGGGTCAGAGCCTTTCGGTTGTCGTCTGGGCAATTTCGCTGTCAAGGTTTTCAGTCAGAAGCGCGCGCGCCTCGGTCAGACGCAACAGCGCGGCGGTATCATCCACCTCGTTCTCTGCGGCTTCGGCGAGCCTGTCGTCAGAGAGAGGGTCAGTCGGACGCCCATCTACGAGGACTTCGTAGTGCAGGTTGGGACCTGTCGCTGTGCCGGTTGCGCCAACGCGGCCGATCACATCTCCCGCCGCCACGCGTTGGCCCTGTGTTAGGCCCTCCGACACGGCGCTGAGATGCGCGTAGCGCGTCATGGTCTCGGAGCCATGGGAGATTTCGACCACGCGTCCATAACCGCCTCGCCAGCCGATGAAGCTGACCCGGCCCGGTGCCGTCGTCCGTACCGGCGTCCCGCTTGCCGCGGCAAAATCGACGCCGGTGTGCATCCGGACGTTTCCGTAGACAGGATGTGTGCGGCGCCCGAACACCGAGCTGAGGCGCGCGCCCTCGACTGGCTGTGCAAAGACGCGAAGCACCTCGCCATCGACGTAGATCGTCGCCTGACCGCTGCCGTCGTCCGGCCAAACGATCTCGTAAAGCGAATCGCCGATTTCCAGTGCGGCGAAGGCGAGGTCCGGCTGTCCGATCTTGTCATCGCCGACGCGCGTCTCGCGCCAGAGAAGCCTTAGTGTCTCGCCTCCAGCCATCTCACGGCGGAAATCCACGGTTCCACCCAGCATTTGCGCAAGGTCCACGGCAAATCGGGCGGGGATGCCGGCATTGTCGAGTGCCGCGAAGATCGAGGTGTCGATCACGGCCTCCCCAGCAAGGGTTACGATCTCCGGATCCGGCGCCACGACCTGCGTGGACACCTGCTCGCCAAAAAGCACCTCGATCCGCACCCCGTCCTCGACGGCGAGCGAGACGGTGCGGGGGCTGCCATCCATAGTCGAAACAACAGTGACCGAATTCCCCGGCCGCAACCGTCGCAGATCGTATTCCGCGCCAAGTGCAAGGGCGACTTCCGCCCTGTCGGCTCCCGCAAGACCGGCTTCGGAAAGCAAGGAGTCGAGCGTTTCACCAGAAGAGATGTCGCGAGACCAAGTCAACAGGGGCGGTTCGATGGCCTGCATCGGCCTGTCAACAACAGCGGCCTGCAGCAGGGGCAAGGGGCCGAAGCCGGGTGTATCTTCCACCCACGCCGTAGCTGGCAGCGACAACGGAATATCCAGGCTCCGGGGAGCTTCAGGACGCTGGGGCATCCAGCTACCTGCCTGGGCAAGTTCTGGCGGCACGGGTTCTTTCGACAGAACATCGAAGAATGCGATAGCCGCCCCCGAAACGGTCCCCGCAAGCGCGACACCTGCCGCAAGAGTTCTGAGCCTCATGTCGCTCCCTCCGTTTCTTCTTCCAACGCGCGGCGGATCTTCGGTACCGCGAATTCCCTCGGTTCATGATAGTCAATCATGGTGACGAACCGTCCAGCGGCACCGAACAGGAAGACGCTGGCCGTGTGGTTCATCGTGTAGTCGCCGCCTTCCGTGGGCACCCGCTCGTAGGCAGCGCGGAAGCCGTCCGCGATGCGCGCAATCTGCCCCTCCGGTCCCGTCCAGCCGCGGATCGCTGGGTGGAAATAACTGACATATTCTGCCATCGCCTCGACGGTATCGCGCTCGGGATCGACCGTGATGAAAACCACGTTCAACTGTTTGGCTTCGTCTCCTAAATCGTCGAGCCAACCTGAAATGTCCGAGAGCGTGGTCGGGCAGACATCGGGGCAGTAAGTGAAACCGAAGAACGCCATCGTCGGTCGCCCGATCAGGGTTTCCGGCCCGACCTCGTTGCCTTCATGGTCAGTCAGGCGGAAATCCATCTCGGTCAGAGCCATAGGCCGCTGCTCGATAGGTTCGGGCGCACCGGGTCCGTCGACCCGCCACCAACCGACGAAGAGCGTCAAGGCAATTGCACCGGCACCGGCCGCGCCGTATCCTGCGATCGTCCTTCGTCGCATTAGTCTTCCGGTCCGCGTGCGGCGATGCCAAGGATCGGCACCTCGACTGTCACCTCGCCCCCGTCGACAAAAAGTAGGGTCAGCGGAAAGGTTTCCCCTTCCGTCATGGGTTGTTGTAGCCGCATCAACATCGCGTGGAGGCCGCCCGGCTCAAGCGCGACGCTCTCGCCCGGGGCGATCGCGATCTCACCTGCCGCGCTCATGGAACTCACACCTTCGGCATTGGTCTTCGTCTCGTGGATCTCGGGCATCATCGCGAGGGGTGTTGAAAGACCAATCAGCGTCACCGGCTCGTCGCCAGTGTTGCGGATCGTCATGTAGGCGGCCCCGGGGCGGTTCATCCCTATGGAGGCGCGGGACCAGGCGCTTTCGACGACGACATCCACGGGTCCGGCCAGTGCGGGTACTGAGAGCCCTCCAAAGGTCAAGAGCGCGGCCAGTGTGCCCGTCATAATAATCTTTTTCATCGTTTTGGTCCTGCCTTTTCCATTCAGCTTTGCACGGCAGCAACTTCCGCGGCCACTAATCGACGCAGTTCTGCCTCCCCGAATGGATCGAGCGACTTGCCGTTTACAAAGAAAGTAGGAGTCTGGCGAACTCCCACGGTTTCGACGTCCGCACGATCCTGATTCAGGATCGCAACGACATCCGGTGCCAGCATTTGCGTGCGCGCGGCCTCTGCATCGAGTCCGGCAGTGGCGGCGATCTGGAGGATCAGACCGGGCTCAGGCGCGCCGTGCGACGCCCATCTCGGCTGATCCCGCAGAACGGCTTCGAGCACCGGCTCGTAAACGCCTTGCATGCGTGCTGCCTCGAGCACGCGGATCGCTTCCTCGGATGCCTCGCCATGAAACGCGGTGTAGCGGATAACGACGCGGACGGCATCTCCATGCTGTGCCATGATGTCCTTCACGATCGGATGGAAGGCGCGGCAAGCCTCGCAGGCCGGGTCAAAGAATTCGACAATCGTGACGGGCGCGTCGGCAGGTCCGAGGATGGGCGAGTAAGAGCGGATCATCGCGTCCGCGAGTTCCGGCGCAACGGTTTTTGCTTCGGCCGCGGGGCCGGGGCGAGTCGCGTACCAAGTGGCTCCGCCGAAACCGGCAACGCCGAGGGCGAGAACGGACAGGATTAAGCCGCGTCGATTCATGTTTGTGTTTCCTTCAATGAAAGTGCCGACAGGAACCCGATCAGTGCGAAGGCGACCAGCGCCATCAGCGGGATCGGAATGCCGAAGACCAATTGGTTATCATCGGTGCAAGAGGGGCCGGTGGCCGTGCAGGGCTGGATGCGTTCGGGGATCAGGCCCGCGTAGAGGCCCATGTGCCACAGGGCGACCACGCCACCACCAAGCGCCAGAGCGATGCCATAGCGCCCGACGCTGCCGTCTCGCCACCAAAGGCCGAGGCCGAGAATGATCGCGAGCGGGAACATGAAGGCGCGCTGGAACCAGCACAGCACGCAGGGTGTCTGCCCCATCACTTCGCCGATGAAAAGTACAGCAAGCGAGGCGACGAGGGCAACGATCCATGCCAGCCCGAGGGCGGTTTCTGCGGGTACGCGGTTCATGTCGGTCAGATCCTCTCTTCCAGATCGGCGAGAATCTCTTCAGCGGACGTGCCATAGGGCCATGAGTCTGCAAAGCCTGCCTCGGGGTCGAATAGAAACAGATGTGACGTGTGGCCCATTGTGTAGCCATCCGGAGCTGTAGCCTCTTCGATGCGTTCAAAGAAGATCGGAAACGTTTCGGATGTAGCGGCGATCTGTTCGGGCGTACCTGTCAGCCCGATGATGTTCGCATCGAACAGCGGAACGAATTCGGCGAGTGCCATGGGCGTGTCCCGTTCGGGGTCGATGGTTATGAAAATCGGCTGGACCCTCGCGGCATTGTCGCCCAGACCGTCCATCACCGCCGCGACCTCAGACAGTGTCGTCGGGCAGACATCGGGGCAGTTGCTGAAGCCGAAAAATACCAACATCCAACGCCCCGAAAAGTCTTCTTCCGTGCGAACCACACCTTGGTGGTCCGTCAATTCGAATGCAGCGACAAACGCTGGATCGTTGTCGGTTCGGGCGCGGTCAGCGCGATAGTCCGACCAGAGCAAAAGCCATACGAAGGCAAGCGACGCGACGCCTGCCAAAACCCAAAGAAATTTCTGTGCCGATGTAAGGGACAAACCTGCGCGCCTGATTTTGGTTCTTGATTATTGTCGCGTTTACATCCTCTAGCTACTAGAGGTTCAAGCGCGAAATCACGTTGTGGCTTAAACTCACGCGTCTGTGAATCCGGCACTTGTCTATTGGGGCGGCAAAACCTACAAAGACTGTAACTTTTTCATGGAGGCGAAGATGCTCACGATCGGCACTCTGTCAAAGAAGACCGGCACAAAGGTGCAGACCATTCGGTACTACGAGCAGATCGGGCTCATGCCCGAACCTGGCCGGACTGAAGGCGGACAGAGGCGCTATGACAACGCACAGCTCGACCGACTGTCCTTCATCCGCCATTCGCGACAACTCGGCTTCTCGCTTGATGCGATCCGCGAGCTGCTCGACCTCAGCGACCAGCCCAATCGGCCCTGCGAAGAAGCCGACGCGATTGCGCGTCGCCAGCTAAAGCAGGTGGAGCAGCGCATGGCCCGTCTGAAGGCGCTGCGCACCGAACTGAAACGCATGGTTCACGAATGCAGCGGTGGACGTACTGCCGATTGCAAGGTGCTTGAGGTGTTGCGGGATCATTCCGAATGTTTGACCGAACATGACGAGATCGGCGCCTGAGATGCCTGCCGCGCTTGCATACCCGCTTGCGGCCTTGGCCGAGATCGCCGGGTGTTTCGCGATCTGGAGCTGGTGGCGCCTCGGCGCATCCGCGGCTTGGCTCGTACCCGGTATTGTAGCCTTGGTGGTATTCGGGTGGCTTCTGGCGCAAGTCGAAACGGTTGCTGCGGGCCGCGCCTTTGCCGCCTATGGCGGAGTCTACATTGCGGCTTCGGTACTGTGGATGTGGCTTGCAGAGGGTCACAGACCGGACAGGTGGGATGCGCTTGGCACAGCCGTTTGCTTGCTCGGCGCAGCTATAATACTGGCCGCGCCACGAACCAATTGAACTTTATGGTTTGAACTTGAAACCGTCTCAAATCGCGATCTCATCGCCCCATAAAAAGGGCTATGCTCTGCATTGGTTGGGGCGCCTGCCTGAAAGCTCCCGACGGTCGTACGTGGAACTGACCATCAATAATCAATCCGGAACCCTGATCTGCCAGAGAGGTTGAAAGATCATAGTTCACAAATTGGAATGGGAAGTATGGCGGCAGAAAAACGAGCAGAAAGACGCACACTTTGGATCGTTCTCGGTCTCAATATCAGTCTTGCTGCGGCCTTTTTCGCAACTGGGACCTTCGGGGATTCCAGTGCCCTGATCGCCAACGGGCTCGACAACCTTTCAGACAGCTTGGTCTACGCAATCAGTCTGTTTGCATTGTCGCGGTCTGCGAAATGGAAACGTGGCGCGGCGAATGTCTCGGGCGGCCTGCTGATCGTGTTCGCCATCGGGATCCTTTATGATGCTTGGCGCCGCTATGTCGGTGGGTCGGATCCCCTTGGCACCGTTATGATCGTCATGGCGCTGATCGCGGCGGCCATCAACTCAGTTTGTGTCTGGTTGCTCGCTCGGCTCAAAGATCCGGACGTCAACATCCGCGCGGCCAATACTTTCAGCTGGAACGACTTTGCGGCAAACCTCGGAATCGTAGTCGCAGGTGGCCTCGTTGCCTGGCTGGGAACGAACTGGCCCGACCTAGTCGTCGGTGTGATTATCGCCGGGATCGCGGCCTGGGGCGGTGTCAATATCCTACGCGACGCACACGGTGAACACCACAAAGCAGTTCACACGGACAAGTAGTTGCGAGAGATCGTTTCTAAAAGAAGGGGTTGAAGCTACAGTAACTATAGAGACTAGTCTGTTCCAAGACGATTCGAGGAGCGACTCCGTTGCAGATAACCAACCCCCTACTTGCACCCACCAAACTACTGGATTTTGATGCCGCGCCTCTTGCGCATCTAATAGAGAGCCGCAGCTGGCGCGACTTATCCGAATACGATCGGATCGGAGCTGCCTATGATTTCGTTCGAAATGAAATTGCGTTCGGATACAATCGAGCTGACGACATCCCCGCATCCGAGGTACTTTCCGACGGCTACGGGCAGTGCAATACGAAAGGCACGCTCTTAATGGCGCTGCTGCGTGGTGTTGGCGTTCGTTGCCGGTTGCATGGGTTTACGATCCACAAAGGCTTGCAGCGCGGTGTTGTCCCAGAGTTGGTGTATCCGCTTGCTCCAGAGGAAATTCTCCACTCGTGGGTAGAGATCGAATTTCAAGGGGCCTGGATCAACCTTGAAGGCTTCATCCTGGATGACGCTTTCTTCGAAGTCCTGCAAAGATCGTTCTCGGACACGGACAGTCTCTGCGGTTATGGCGCGGGCACGGATTGCCTTGGCGCGCCTCCCGTCGCCTGGAACGGAGAAGATACCTACATTCAGAAAACCGGCATCGTGCAAGATTTCGGCGTGTACGATACGCCCGACGCCTTCTATTTGTCCCATGAGCAATCCTTTGGAAGGCTGCGTGGTGCCCTTTACCGTCATATAATACGCCACTGGATGAATGCGCGCGTACGTGGTTTCCGCAGCGGCCGCCTGAAGACTGACCGACGCGCGACACACGCGCATGAGGAGCCTGCCAATGCCGCATGATCACGGGCACGCGAATATCGATCCGAATTCTGGGGATCGACGGGTTGCGATCGCGATCTGGGCGAATGGGCTACTTACTGTTGCGCAAATCGTCGGGGGCATATTGTCGGGCAGTCTAGCACTTATCGCCGATGCGCTGCACAACTTTTCCGATATGGCCTCGCTTGTCATTGCCTTCGCCGCGCGCAAGATCGCGCGCCGCCCGGCCGATGAGCGCATGACTTTCGGCTATGGCCGGGTCGAAATCGTCGCTGCCCTGATCAACTACACCACCCTGATCGTGATCGGCTTCTACCTGATCTACGAAGGTGGCATGCGCATGATTGATCCACCCGAAGTCATGGGGTGGACCGTCGTCATTCTCGGTGGAATTGCGCTTGTGGTCGACACGCTGACCGCAATGCTGACCTATTCGATGCAGAAGGGGAGCGTGAACATCCGCGCGCTGTTTCTCCACAACCTTTCGGACGCGTTGGCTTCAGTGGCCGTCATAGTCGGCGGGACGCTCATTATACTTTATGATATGCGTTGGGTGGATCCGGCCATCACCATCGGCATCGCGCTCTACATCCTGTATCTGTCCTTCACCGAAATAGGGGCCCCAATTCGAACCCTGATGCTTGGGAGCCCACCAGATATTGATGGAAATGACGTGGTCAGAGCGATCCAGATTGTCGATGGCGTTGTGGACGTGCATCATGTCCACCTGTGGCAAATGCAGGAGAACGCTGCGGCATTGGACTGCCATATTGTTGTCGAACGCGACCGGATGGGTGAGGCCGACAAAATTAAAGAAAACGTCAAATCGGTGCTGCATGAACGTTTCTCAATCGAGCATTCCACGCTTGAATTCGAAGCGACCGACAATGCGCATCAGGAGGCGCAGGTGTTCGGACACCGCTCATGACGATTGCCCAAGGCATACTAGTGGTCGTAGGCCTGCTGTCCGGTCTGGTTTTGATTGGTGCGCTCCTTTGGTCGATCGTCCGCCCGTCCAAGCGCATCTGGCCTCCAAACAGAGAGCATTCAGTCATACCAATCATTGCATGGGGCCTCACATTGGCCGTGTTTGGGGCGGTGATCGGTTTGGGCATCGTGGATTGGAAATCCGCTTCTATGCCCAACGCGCTCCGTTGGGCAGTCGGGCCGTTCTTGATCGCAATCGGAAATCTGATCGCCTGGTGGGGGGCATTCATCATTGGACTGAAAGCCACCAGTGGGGTGAGAGACGAGCTGATCACTTCGGGTCTCTACCGTTTCTCTCGGAATCCGCAGTATCTTGCCGACATGGCCATCCTAATAGGTTTGGGTCTTCTCTTCGCCTCACCTTGGGTTTGGCCTGTCGTCATCGTTGGAGTTGCCGCGCTGGCCCTTGCCCCGCTCGCAGAAGAGCCATGGCTGTGCGAACAATACGGCACCAAGTATCGCAACTATTGCGCTGAAACACGTAGATATCTCTAGTCTCGCCGCCTCACGAGAACGTCATCAATTTTCGGTTGAAGCTCTAGCAGCTAGAGGTCGTATCCGTTCATCAACAAAAGGGCGAGGCAAAGTATATTACTGATTCAAAGAAAACACGGTGCCAGTTCGTCTCGACAACTATGATCGGACTTCTGGGAACACCTTCCCTTCTCCGTGCTCAGGAGCAGGAGCCCTCGGCGGTACGCAGAAATATTTCTGTCCTTCAGTGCGGATCCCTGGCAAGACCACTTCGATAACCTTCAGCACGGTGCAATTATGTGCGACATTGACTCGCGTGCAGTCCAGTACTGGTCGGAAGACGAAAGTGTTTACAAACTCTACCCTTCAAGTGTCCCCGCCTCGGAAGAGCTGACCCGCCGAGGATATACAGAGGTTATAAGGAAGGTGGAGAGGCCCAGTTGGCGGCCCACTCCATCAATGAAAGAGCGCAACCCCGAATGGCCTGACTATTGGCCGCCGGGTCCTGACAACCCGCTTGGAACCCACGTGCTTTATTTGTCGTGGCTGTATTACCGGGTGCACGGGACCGGGGACACACGCAAGATCGGGCGCCAGTCATCAAACGGTTGTGTCGCGTAGCCTTTAATTGGGCTCTGCCTCAATCTGTGTGGCGGAACGGTAGCATTCTCGCCCGCAACAATTCTGGACCGGCTCGGCCGTACATGGCGCGCTTGAGGGTTTTCAGGCGGTTGATCTGACCTTCCGCCTGGCCGTTGTTACAGGGCATCTCGATCGCCTTTTTGACCACATTGAAGTCCCGGTTCAAGGTGCGGGCGAAGCGCACAATGGGCGTCAGGCCGGTTTCGATGGCGTCGTCGATCCATGCAGGGAGCGGACCCGCTTGGCGGCCACGCATGATACCGTTGAAACGCATGGCGAGGCTGCGCATCGTTGTGAAGGCGGGAGAACCGGCTTTGAGCGTGTCGACTTTCCGCGCCTGATCCGAGGTGAGCTTTCCGCTGGGTTTGATGCACAGCGCGGCCGCAATGACCGGAGAGATCGCATGCCCCGTTTCCGGGCCCCGGACCGGCTCCAGGATCTGGTGCTCCACGGCGGGGCCCTTCGTTTGCTTTTCGGCTCTGCGCCCGCCCGCCCCCAGCCGCTTTTAATGCGACTGACTCCCCTCGTAACCACGCTCTTGGATCATACGGTACAGGGCGCTGCCTGTTCGAATGCCGTCCTTCCAGCTTTGGCTCAGGAATTCTTCAAAGTACCACGGCGAAGTCGGTTTCAAAGCGGCCTGTTTGCGGTCCGGTGGCGTCTCGAACTGCAGCCATTTCGCGATGCTGCGGCGCGGGAACCCTGTTCGTCGCCCGATCTCGCTACAGTTAAGCCCCTGATTTCGGAGCGCATGGATGGTGGTGAAAATCTCTTCCCGAGATGTCCTGTGCGCAAGGCGTGACTTCAGAAGGCTGCCGGCTGCGGTGATATTGTCGGCGTCGGCCAGCAGCGCTCTGCCGGTCTCAGGGCCGTGGAGGTTCATTTGCTCCTCAATGGCCTGCCGCAGGTTTTGCACGATATGGAACCGATCAGCGACCTGCTTCGCCTGCGGTGCCCCTTGCCGTGCAGTCTAGGCGTAGAGACCACACCGATCTCTGCTAATCACTTTCACCTCGGGGTGTCGCTTGAGCCAGTTGGTGCAGGTGACGACATCTCGATCCTCAAGAATGTCGATCACCACGCGACGCTCCAGATCCACAATGATCGTGCCGTAGGTTTGCGACTTCCGCCAGCTCCAGTCGTCAATCCCGATGACCGTCGGCGGCTTGGCGGTGCCCTGAGCACGCTTTTTCAACTGCCTGAGCACCGTGTAATCGCTGACCCCAAGGCCCAAACGGTGCAAGAGCCGTTCGGCAGGCCGTCCGCCGGTTGCATGCCCAAGATGACTGACAATCTCCCCGACACGCGAAGTGCTACGTGCAAACGGATGCGCAATCGAGGTGAGTTGGTCTGCGAAAGTCCGGCGTGGGCAAGCGGGTGCCAAACATCGCCAACGGCAAATCGCGAGATCAACCGTTACCTCCTCTCCATGGGCGGGATAATCCTGCAACCGCCGACGCCGCCAGCCGTGACGTCGGCGTGAATGCAATCCACAGTCTGGGCAGATGCCGCTTGGTGTCAGACTGCCCGATACGATCCACCCGCCGAAATCACTTCGCTCAACGCATTGAACCGAAACTTCGGCCCCGGGCGACCAATGCTTCTTCGAGCTCACAACCATCCCTCCTGAATTTTCCTGTTTCAGGATAGTTGCGCCACACAAAGTGAGGCAGAGCCCAATTAAGGGCTACGCGACGCCAGCGCATCGGCGGGCAGATTGGGGTTGCGCGCCTTGCCGTCAGGCTGGTCAGAGACCGCCTCTGCCCGAGCCTGAGCCATTTCTGCCTCTGTGCGATGACGGATAAAGACAGGTTTTCCGCGCCAGTTGACGGTCAATTGCGTTCCAGGCGCGAGATCGGAAATGTCGACAGTGATCTGTGCCAAGGCGCGGACATCGGCGGAAGGGTTCATCTGGTTCACCAGTGGCCAGAGCGCGGCCCCTGCGGCCACGACCCCCGCCCCGGCCGTTGCGTAATACAGGAAATCCCTGCGCGCGGTATCCTCTGACGCTTCCATCACGGGACATGTGTCCATGTCTCCCGCGCGGGAAGGTCAACACGCGAGATGTAACGTTTTGTCAGTGCACCTCTCTACGGATCAACAAACAAGCCGTGTCGGCGCGTCAATGGTGCGGGGCTGCGCCTTTTGCCATCATGAGGTGGTGCTCCTGGTGATGCGCCCCGATGGTCATCAGGCCAAAGAAACCA
This sequence comes from Donghicola eburneus, assembly GCF_900115865.1. Taxonomy (GTDB): domain Bacteria; phylum Pseudomonadota; class Alphaproteobacteria; order Rhodobacterales; family Rhodobacteraceae; genus Donghicola; species Donghicola eburneus. The sequence continues at coordinate 32,686 of NZ_FOXY01000015.1, forward strand.
AGTCCCTGAATCTGAGCGGCATCGCCATCGACACTGAGCGCCACGCCATCTTCGAGTTCCTCCGTGACAACGTCCCAGCCGGTTTCAGCCGCAAGAAAGGGCGCATGGGCGGGCACCATGGCGCGGATGGCTTCGAGAACACGGGGGGTGCCCCGAATCTCGAACCGGGCCCCTTCCGGCCGCAGGGTGCGGGTGACCACGGCCTCTTGGGTCAGAAGATCCATATCGACCAGATGGCGGCGCAATCCGTCGATATCGACCCGCTCCCAATCTGTCTCGGGATCGGCCTGCAGGATCGCAACGATCTCCGCCAGGGCGGCAAAGGCCGATTGCCCGGTTTCCTGCGGTCCACCCATGTCATGGCCAGTCGCGGAATGGGCGTGCTGAGCGGCCACGGGTGCGGCCATCAGTATGGCAAGGAGGAGGGAAATGAGACGCATGGACGGGTCCTTCAATGGGATGCTGTCATGTTTACGCTAGCAGGGGCGGGCGTATCGCAATATGATTGCAATCATATGTTGCCAGCCCCCTATGATCTTATCCCGAGTTCAGCCCTGCGCCCTTTTTCCGGCGCGGTTGGCGACATCATGTTTCACCAAGGCGGTCCCACCCACGGTCTCTATGTCGTGCAAACCGGGCGCGTGTATCTCGAGCGGGTCGGCCCAGATGGCGAGCGGTTCATCATTCACCGTGCCCAAGCCGGAACAAGCTTTGCCGAAGCTTCCGTGTTTTCAGAGGTCTATCATTGCGATGCTGTTTTCGTTCAGGCAGGGACGCTGATCCGGATCGAAAAGGATGCCGTTTTGGACGCCTTCGCCGACCCTGAGTTTGCGCGCGCTTTTGGTCGCCAGGCGGCTCAGCAGATACAGGCACAAAGACAGATGCTTGAGATCGTGGGTATCCGGCGTGCAGAAGACCGGGTGTTGGCGGGGTTGGTCGCGGGCCTGCTCGACGGCTCCGTGATCGAGTTCGCCGCCCGATTACAGCTGAGCCATGAGGCGACCTACAGGGCCTTGCGAAAGCTTGTGCAGGACGGGCGGGTCAAAAACCCCGCCCGCGGGATTTATCACCTGCGCCCATGACCCGATCAGCTGTGGCTCGCGAAGACCGAGGTCACCCCGTCGGAGCCGACAAGCAAGGTATCAAAAGTGTCACCAGCCCCGGGACCGCCCATGCCGGGCGAACTCATCGGCATGCCGGGAACCGTCAACCCGCGCGCCACCGGTTGTTCTGCCAGCAGCCGCGTGATGTCCGCGGCAGGCACGTGGCCCTCGATAAAATAGTCACTTATGATCGCCGTGTGACATCCAGCAAGTTCCGGAGCGATTTGTAGCCGGTCTTTGAACGCATAAAGCGCATCCTGATCGACATCCTGCGCCTCGACCGTGAAGCCCGCTTGCCGGACATGATCGACCCAGGCGGTACAGCACCCGCAGGTGGGGGTTTTCAGGACTTTAATGACCGGTTCTGTGTTGGCCAGTGCTCGCAGGGGGAGTGTGGCAGCCGCTCCGGCCAGCAAAAATGTGCGTCTTTTCATCATGTGTTCCTTTTTGAAGTATCCGAGACCGTAGAACTGTGTGTTTGAGAGTCCAGAGGCTGTTCCTGCTCTGTCGGCGAGAGGGCGGGTGCATCCAGGGCGTGCCCGCTTGCCGGCCCGCGAAGGGGCTGGATCAACATCTTGTCGACCCAGAGGTCGCGCGTCGTGCGAAACTGCTCGATGCCGATCGTCATTCCCTCGTGGCCCTTCGCGGGCTGGGCAACGTAAGTACCCATGAGGCGGTCCCACCACGGCAGGTTGAAGCCGTAGTTTGAGTTGGTTTCGCGCGGATCGACAGAATGATGCACGCGGTGCATGTCGGGTGTGACGACGATCCATCTGAGCCACCGGTCGACTGGTCTCGGCAGGTTGATGTTGGCATGGTTGAAGAGTGCCGTGGCGTTGAGGATGATCTCGAACAACAAAACCGCGACGGCGGGCGGACCAAGCGCTGCGACCAAGCTTAGCTTGATCGCCATCGAGATAAGGATCTCAATCGGGTGAAAGCGCAATCCCGTTGTGGCGTCGAACTCGAGGTCCGCGTGGTGCATCCGGTGCAGACGCCACAACGTAGGGACGGCATGGAACATGACGTGTTGCAAATAGATGGCCAGATCGAGAAGCAGCATGGACAGGACAACGGCCAACCAATACGGCGCGCCGATAGTGTTGAATAAACCCCAACCCCGCTCCTCGCCCATGACCGCCAGACCAACGGCCAGGATTGGGAAAGACAACCGCAGGATCGCCGTATCGATCACGACAAGAGCCAGATTGTTCGACCAACGGATGACACGCGGAATGTCACGCCGCCGACGCGGGGCGGCGAGTTCCCAAAGCGCCATGGCGGCCAGCACACTCAAAAACGCCGTCAGACGAATCTCCGGCTCTGCGGCAAGTATCGTGTCCATCACAGTCTATGGCCCTTCTGTGTTAGGGCTTGGGTGCGGATGCGCATCTCGCACATCAGTCTTTTCTTGCGCAGCCTTTGCAGCCGCTATCTGGACTATATCAACATCCAGCGCGTGGCGCTCGTCGAGACACTCGGTTTCGAGCTGCAGCGTGACCATGTGAAACCCATGCTGCTCCGTCAGCCGTCGATAGGCCCTGTTCAGCAAGTGCGCGGCCTCGGCGGGTGCCCTATGGCGGATATGGGCGGAAAACGCGTGTTTGCCGCTGGTCAGCGTCCAAGCATGCACGTGGTGAACATCCACAACCCCGTCCTGGTGGTTCAGATCCGCCATCACAGCGTCGAGATCCGTTCCCTCGGGCGTGCCTTCCATGAGAATGTGGACCGCTTCTTTGATTACGCCGACGGAGGCCCAGAGGAGAACCACCCCGAACGCCATGCCGAGGATCGGGTCGATCGCGAGAAAGCCGGTGAACTCGATCACGAGAGCGGTCACGATGATCAGGAGGCTGCCGACAAAGGTCTGGATGATGTGCCAGAGCGCGCCGCGGGCATTCAGATCGTCTTTGCTCGATTGCCACATCAGCCCCAGCGAGATGACCTCTGTGACCAGGCCACCGAAGGCGACCCAAAGCATTGGGCCCGTGGCCAGGTGGATCGGATTTCCGAGCCGAATCGCGCCCATCCAGATCACCAGAAGCGCCATGCCGAGAAGAAAGCTGCCATTCACCAGCGCGCCGATGATCTCGGCGCGGTACCATCCGAAACTGCGCGCCGAATCCGCTGGACGGCGCGCAATCCGCTTCGCGATGATGGCCACGAGAACACCGCCAACCGCCGACAGGGTGTGAAACGCATCCGACAGGACGGCGATCGAGCCGGTCCAGAGCCCGACGGCGAGTTCAATCATGAAATAGACGCCGGTGAGCCAGGCAGAAATCACAAGGGCCTTGCCGGAACTCGGCATGTGTCCAGCGTGAGAATGATTGGCCATATCAGCTCTCCTCCCGTTGCGTACCGGTCTTTCGCGTCGCGGCAAAGAGAACCGACAGGCCCGTAAAGCCACCGAGCGCAAGCGCGGTCCATGTGGCGGTGCGGGCATCTCCGTTCATCGCCTGGCTGCCCATGTGAGCGAGCAAAAAACTTGCGGGAATAATCCCGGCCATCGTGGCCAGCGCGAACCTCCAAAGATGCAGCTTGCTCAGACCTGCGGCGTAACTGATCATATCGAAGGACAGAAACGGCAGCAGGCGACTGCCGAAGACCAGGAAGGTCAGAGTGTTCTGGGACCCGAACAGGCCTGCGTTAATCTTCTGACCGAGATGACGCTCAACGAAGGGACGACCCAGGCCGCGGGCCAGACCAAAGGCGGCAAGCGCACCGAGTTCCGCACCTAGAACGACGAAGAGCGTCCCGTACGTGTGTCCATAAGCCGCTCCGGCGGCGAGTGCGATCGGCGCCGAGGGCAGGGGGCTTGCCACGATAGCGATTGTCATAAGCGCCACGATGACAATTGGTCCGGCAAGACCTGCCGCCTCGATCCAGCGGTCAATTTCCGCGCGATCCGGCAGGCGAATGTCAACGCCAAGGACGTCCGGGAAGGCCAATGCGACGACTCCCATCAGGAACACCGCAATAAGAAGAACGCGCATCATCATGGATCAAAACACGGCATAGAGCAGAACGAAGAACGTCGCTGCCAAAAGGTCAAAGGCCACGCAGAATGGAATATACCAGTTCGGAATCCGGGCGAGACGATAAGAATTGTGGTGTGACATGTCCCAAAGGGCGTGCAGGGCCAAGCCCAAGGGGAGGAAGGCCCAATGCCATATCAGCCCCAGGAAGGCTGCCGAGCCGAACAAAAGGGCCACGGCGAGCTCTGCCCAGAACACGCGCGCTCTGCCGTCCGCGGCGCCAAAGCCGATATAGGCACCGCCAATCAAAGCAAGCGTGATCGAAGCAAGAGCTATCGAGCTCTTTTCATCCAAAAACAAGTGAGCCGGCATTGAGAGCAAGACAATCAACACGCCAACCCATACGGGAAATTTCAAGATATCCCCGTGTCGATGGTGCGATAAGTGATCGCCTGTCTTTTTGAAAATCTGTGCCATGGCTTGGTACCTAGGGATTCCAGCAACTGGAAGGTCAAGGGTTATTCATCCACGCGCGCAACGCGGCGCTCACTCAACCGTTCCACGGGGAGGTCAAAGGACCGATATCAGGACGCATTTGACGCTGACGCCCGGTTCATGTCCGACGCGCGTGGCGATTTTCAGTCATCTTTCGCCTTCTGCCAGACTTGCTGGCAGGCTGAGTAAAGAAACGTCGCTGACCAGGTCAGCAACATGAAGCCCAAAAGCGATTGCAGCATCAGCAACAGTCGAAAGGGCCCGACCACCTCTATGGACGAATAGCCAAGGGTCGAGAACGAGATGCCCGTAACATAGAGAACATCCTGAAACATCGGCGGGCTGTTGCTGAACGATTGCGGCAGAACGCTTGCCACCACCATCGTGTTGAACACGGCGAGCGTCACAAGTTCCAATACGTGCAGCAACAGCAACGCGGAAAACGTCAGGATGATCCGAAAGCCGGAGCCATCCGACCGCTGCGGGGAAAACTTCAGAATGCCCGACAACGCATAATGATGGACAATTCCCATCAGGATCGCCGCGCATATTCCGACAAACATGGCCATCAACTCGGTCATACCCCCAAACCCGTCTTCCTATTCAAACAGGTCAATCTGACCATACATCAGGCTTTTTAGCACAACTGGACCGATTGATTCTTCACAGGTCAGGCCAACGCGGGGGGCAACCCGTTCAGGGCGACATCCACCGGAACGGTCGGCAAGTTCGATGCGATCCAGCCAGGCCCTTCGCCTGATCCCAACATCCCTTCCGAGATATCGGCGTAGCCCGAATAACCAGCTTGTCTTAACGCTCGAAGCAGCGATGCGGAGCGTCCGCCAGTGGCGCAGATCAGTCCAACGGTGCGATCACCGCTCAGTTCCTTCGCCCTGAACAATCGGTCCGGAAAACCGGACGCGTGCATGCTTATCGGCCATACACCAGCACCTACGCCGGTTTCTTGCCACTCTTCGCGCGTTCTGACATCGATGATCCGCGCCGTATCCGATAGAAGCGCGTCAAAGGCATTCTCTGCCGACCAGACAGATCGGCTCTGCGCCAGCAGCGGTGACGCCGTGACGGTCAGCACCGTCATATGAGCACCCAGAATGAAACGGCGCCGGTTCAAATCAAGAGCCATATTCGAAAACCTCATCCTTTGATCGGTTGCGATCCCAAAGGTCACATAACATGCCAGCAACGCTACCCGGGAGCACGACACGGTGCAGGCACAGATTTGTATCCATCTGTAGCAAGGGACTGACCTGATACAAATGGCTACAATTCTGCCCATGAAACACGATGCAACGATGATTTAGGAAAGACACCATGGGACCGCCACCTCATATCCTTATCGTGGATGACCACGCACAGATACGTGAAAGCGTCGCGCGCTTTCTGGAGAAGAACGGAATGCGCACGACCGTCGCCAGGGATGCCGTGGAGATGGATGCCAAGCTGGCCACCGGTCACTTCGACCTGCTCGTGCTCGATGTCATGATGCCGGGCGAGGACGGTTTGTCGGTTTGCCGCAGACTTGCGCCAGAAGGTGATCTTCCGATCATCATGCTAACGGCGCTTGGTGAGGAAACGGATCGGATCGTGGGGCTGGAAATCGGTGCGGACGATTATCTCGCCAAGCCATTCAATCCACGAGAACTGCTCGCCCGCATCAAGTCGGTTCTTCGGAGAAGCAACCGCGACGAACCCGTGGCCGGAACCCTGGCTGGGAGGAAGATTTGTTTTGCGCACTGGATACTGGATACCGACCGGCAGGTGCTGATTGACGAGGCCGCAACCGAAACGCCATTGACGACCTCCGAGTTCAAATTGCTGGCGGTCCTGCTGGAACGCGCGAGGATGGTGCTCAGCCGTGACCAGTTGCTTGACCTGACCGCTGGTCGGACGGCAGGCCCGATGGATCGCACCATCGACAATCAGATCAGCCGCCTCCGTCGCAAAATCGAGCCGGATGTATTGCGACCGAGTGTCATCAAGACTGTGCGGAACGGCGGATACTGCCTGGCTGCCGATGTCGAGGATGCGCCGTGATGCGCCGTGCGATGAGATCTCTGAGCGGCCAGTTGATCCTGCTTGTGGTCGCGGCACTTGTCGTGGCCCAGGCGATCAGCCTGTTCCTGTTCGCTGACGAGCGCAGCCTGGCCATCCGTGCTGCTTTGGGGTTCGAGGCTGCTGGACGCGCAGCGAATGTGGCGCGGTTGATCGAAGAGGCCCCGTTGGACCTGCAGAATTCCATCCTTCGCGCGGCAAATTCACCACTTATCCGGTTTGATCTGTCAGACGCTCCGAGTGTGGAACACACCAGTCATTCGCATGGCGACCTTGTTGAAGGGCGTATCCGTGCGCTAATGGACGATAGCTACAGCCGCGATATTCGCGTTGAACTGCACGAGATCGAGGGCGAATTGAGGCCCTTGCCCAATCTTTCTGACGAAATGACGGAAATGCATCTCGCGATGATGCGCGGAGAGTTGACAGCGGTTGAAATGAACCTGTCGATCGCCATTAAGGGAGCGCGTTGGCTGAATGTCGGAACGCGGTTCGAGCGTCCACCAATCCAATGGCCTTTCTATTCGATGCTGACCTTTGGAATTTCCGCCGGACTGCTTTTGGTGGCGATTTTCTGGTTTGTCATGACGCGCCTGACGCGTCCTTTGCGGCACCTGTCGAAGGCCTCGGACCATCTTGGCCGGGGCGAGGATGTGCCTGAATTGACCGTCGCAGGGCCGACCGAGGTCAGGGATCTGACCGTCGCCTTCAACCGCATGCAACGACGGCTGACCCGGTTTGTCAGTGATCGGACACGGATGCTCGCAGCGCTTGGTCACGATTTACGCTCGCCGTTGACTGCTATGCGTGTCCGCGCGGAGCTGGTTGACGAAGAAGAGACGCGGGACAGCCTCATCGCATCGGTCGAAGAGATGCAGAGTATGGTCGAAGCGACGCTCACCTTTGCACGGGGCCTTACCGGATCAGAAGGCTCCGAAGTGGTCGATCTGCGCAATTTTCTGGACAGCTTGTGCAGCGATATGGCGGCACACTGCACCTTTGCCCCGAGTGATGATGTTGCCGTGCGGCTTCGACCCAACGCGTTCCGAAGGGCACTGAGGAACTTGCTTGAGAACGCCGTTCGCTACGGTGGTGCCGCAAAAGTCAGCTGGGCGACCCACGGTTCGAACCTCGTACTCAACATCGATGACAATGGGCCCGGCATTCCCGTCGACCAGTTGGAAAAGGTCTTCGATCCCTTCTATCGCCTCGAGCAATCGAGGTCTCTGGAAACGGGCGGTTATGGGCTTGGGCTCTCAATCGCGAGGACAATCGTCCAATCCCATGGCGGCGATATCCAGCTGGTCAACCATAACAGCGCGGGTTTGCGCGCTGTTGTCACCATCCCACTGGATGAAAGCGAACTAATCGAAGGAGAAACAGATGAAACTGAAAACGCTCATTCCAACGTTGCTGGCCAGCTTGCCCGCCAGCATGGCGCGAGCTGATGGTCCAGGCTCCTGGACAGGTCACATATGGGGCGGAGGCTATGGCTTTATGGGCGGCTTCATGATGCTCGCCTTCTGGGGCGCCGTGATCGCATTGATCGTGTTTCTGGTACTCAGGCTGCGGGACAATGGCACCCGTCCCCCGGACTCGGACGCGCAGGAAGCGCTCCGGCGCCGCTTTGCGAATGGGGAAATCGACGAAGAAGAGTTCCGTCACCGCAAAGCAACGCTCGACGAATAGACCCCGCCGCGGACGCCAAAGCCGTCCGACGCGACGCCCACCGACACTGGATAGGAAAGAACGCCATGGTCCCGGAAATTGGTCACTTCGCACTGGCCCTCGCGCTGGCCCTCGCACTTGTTCAAAGCGTTCTGCCGATTGCAGGTGCATCGCGTGGAAACGCCGTCTGGATGAAATCCGCCCAGGCGACGGCAATAGGACAAGTGCTGTTTGTGGCCATAGCCTTCGCAGCGCTGATGCAGGCCTTCATCGCCAGCGACTTCACCGTCAGGAACGTCGTCGAGAATTCCCATTCGCTCAAGCCGATGCTCTACAAGGTGGCCGGGACCTGGGGCAGCCATGAGGGTTCGCTGCTGCTCTGGATCCTGATACTCGCGGTGTTCGGCGCGGGCGTCGCCTGGTTCGGATCGAACATCCCCGCCGAGACCAAGGCGCGCACCTTGTCGGTGCAGGCGTGGATCAGCGTCGGCTTCCTGTCCTTCCTGCTGCTGACGTCGAACCCCTTCGAGCGGGTGTTTCCGCCGCCGCTCGACGGCAATGACCTCAACCCGTTGCTTCAGGACATGGGTCTCGCCATGCACCCGCCGCTTTTGTATTTCGGGTATGTCGGCTACTCCATCGTATTTTCCTTTGCCGTTGCGGCTCTTCTGGAAGGGCGCGTCGATCCAGCCTGGGCCAGATGGGTCCGCCCGTGGACATTGGCCGCGTGGGTCAGCCTTACGGCAGGTATCGCTCTTGGATCTTGGTGGGCCTATTATGAACTGGGCTGGGGCGGCTGGTGGTTCTGGGACCCGGTCGAGAACGTGAGCTTCATGCCCTGGCTTCTGGGCACGGCGCTGCTGCATTCCGCCATCGTCACCGAAAAGCGCGACGCGTTCAAAAGCTGGACCATCCTGCTTGCCATCCTGACTTTCTCGCTTTCACTTCTCGGCACGTTCATTGTCCGATCCGGCCTGCTTACCTCCGTGCATGCCTTCGCCGTCGATCCAGAGCGCGGGCTTTACATTCTGGGTCTGCTGGCCGTGTCCATCGGTGGGTCGCTGGCGCTCTACGCCTGGCGGGCGCCCGAAATGGAGCCGGGTGGTCTGTTTCGCCCGATCAGCCGCGAAGCCGGGCTGCTCGTGAACAACCTCATTCTGGCCGCCGCTACGGGAACCGTTCTGTTCGGGACGCTTTATCCGCTGATCCTCGAGGCTATCACGGGGGACAAGATCTCGGTGGGTCCACCTTTCTTCAATGCGGCTTTCATTCCGATGATGCTGGCGCTGGTCGTGTTCATGGGTCTTGGTCCATTCCTGTCGTGGAAGCGGGCTGATATCGCCGGGTTGCTCGATCGCATTCGGTTCGTGGTCGTTCTGGCGTTCATCGCAGCTTTGGCCGCATGGTATCTTCTGAACGGTGGGCCGATCATGGCCTATCTTGCCATCCTTGGCGCAGCGTGGCTGCTTTTTGCAACCCTACGGGAATGGGCGCTACGCATCCGCCTGTTCGAGGTTCCCCTTGCAGAGAGCGCGAGACGCGCGCGCAACCTGCCACGCGCCTCTCACGGTATGACACTCGCCCATGCCGGCGTCGCTGTGTTGATGATGGGGATGATCGGCTCGACCGGATGGAAGAGTGAGGAGATCGTCTTTGCCGCCCCCGGGACCGAAGTCACGATCGCGGGGTTCGACATCACCTTCGAAGGGGCCACACAGGTTCAAGGGCCGAACTACATCGCGGATCGCGGCACCCTTGTGGTCCGTCGGGATGGCGAGCTGGTCACGACGCTTTTCCCAGAACGCCGGTATTACCCGGTCGCGGAAAGCCAGACGACGGAGTCGGCCATCCGCTCTACATTGGCGGGTGATCTCTATACGTCGATTGCAACGCCAGCCTCCGATCAAGTGAACAACGCCGGAGCATGGACCCTTCGGATCCTCTATGAACCGCTCGTCAACCTGATCTGGATCGGCTCGATCCTGCTGGTGATCGGTGGCTGTTTGTCCTTGTCGGATCGCCGTTTGAGGGTCGGGGCGCCGCGCCGCGCCAAACAGCCAGCCAGCGATGCTGTTCCTGCCGAGTAGGAGAGAAGATGAAACGTCTCATTGCCGGGCTGCCGTTTATTGCGGCGGTCATATTCGGGGGTTTTTTTCTCTGGGGGCTCAATCCCGACCGGGATCCCAACGAGATCCCTTCCGTCCTGATCTCGCAACCGGCCCCGGCGTTCGACCTCGATCCCGTGCCGGGGTTGGAGACACCCGGCCTGGCCCGAAGCGATCTTGTAGGCAACGAACGACCGGTCGTGGTCAATGTCTTTGCGTCCTGGTGCGTGCCCTGCCGCGCGGAACATGCCGTGTTGACACGCTTTGTCGAACGCGAGGGCATGCGGTTGTTCGGCATCAACTACAAAGACAAACCAGAAGATGCCGTGAAGTGGCTCAATGACCTCGGCAATCCCTACGAACGGATCGGGTCCGACCTTTCAGGCCGGACAGGGATCGAATGGGGCCTTTCAGGCGTGCCGGAAACCTTCATCGTCGATGGCGATGGTACTGTTCTGTTTCGCTATGTCGGGCCGGTCGTGGGTCCGGACGCCGTCGAACGGTTCACGCAAGCCCTGAAGCAGGCAGGCGCACTGCCAAAGGGAGCAGCATCATGAGACAGTTGATTTTCGCGTTTTGCATCGGGCTCTTTCCCTTTGCCGCCAATGCGGTCGAACCAGACGAAATGCTGGCCGACCCGGTATTGGAACAGCGTGCGCGGGAGATTTCCAAGGATCTGCGATGCGTCGTCTGTCAAAACCAGGACATCGACAGTTCGAACGCGGGTGTGGCGCGGGACTTGCGTCTGCTCGTACGCGAGCGACTGGTCACCGGAGACAGCGACGCGGAGGTGATCGAATACATTCGGGCGCGGTACGGGGATTACGTGCTGCTCAAACCGCCTCTGGAGCCTGCGACCTACGCGCTTTGGTTTGCGCCGATCGCTTTCGTTCTGATCGGGGTTTTCGTTGGTGGCGGGGTACTGATGAGTCGGCGAAAGCAAGAGGCTTTTGAAGATTTGGGCGCGGAGGATGAGAACACCGTGTCCGAGATTCTCAGACAAAACGAAGCGGGGGATGCGTCATGATCTGGGGTATTTTCGGTCTTCTGACGCTGGTCGCGATCGGAATAGTCCTCTACCCGCTGCTGCTGTCCAAATCGAACACTCTCACCAGAGGAGATGCGGTACCGGCCATCCTCGCCGATCAGATGCAGGAAATCGAACGAGACATGGACCGCGGTTTGATTTCTGAACAAGAAGCTCAAGCAGCCAGACTCGAGATCAAGAAACGGATCCTCGCGACGACCCGCAATTTGGAACCAAAAGCCGGATCGTCCCGTAGTGGTGGCAGAGGCACTCTTGTTGTCGCGGCGGTCCTCGCGCCGGTTATTGCCGCGGGCTACTACCTGACAATGGGATCGCCGGAGGTGCCTTCAATGGCCTTCGCTGCCCGTGCAGAGGAGCGCGCACAGACTGATGAAGTGACGGCGCTGGCAATACAACTTCGCGAAAGGCTTATATCCGATCCGACCGGCGGCCCCAGCGAAGGGTGGATGCTGTTGGGCCAGACCTATCAGCGCATGGGCAGAACAGTTGATGCTGTCGAAGCATTCGAAGTTGTCGCCAAACGGGAGGATGCCACCTCCGCGACATTCTCCATGCTGGCGGAGGCTGTCGCGGTTGCCAATGATGGCGTTGTTATTCCACGGGCGAAATTGGCCATTGATCGCGCTTTGGAACTTGACCCATCCAATCCTGCGGCAACCTATTTCGAGTCTCTCTACCATCTTCAAAAAGAAGAGACGCGTAAGGCCTACGATCTGCTCGTTTCCCGGCTGAACCAGGAAAAGACGTTCGTGCCCTGGATGGAAACATACGTTTTGCAGATCAACCGGATTGCAGCGGCAGCTGACCTCCCGGTCGTCAATCTACCCAGCGGGCCGACATCCCCACCCGGCCCGAGTGCGGCAGATGTCGCGGCGGCGTCGGAGATGAATGACGCGGACCGCGCGGAGTTCATCCGATCGATGGTCTCGCGGCTGGCCGAGCGTCTTGAGGATGAACCGGACGATCTGGATGGTTGGATGCGGCTGGCAAACGCCTATACGGTCCTTGAGGAGCCCGATCGCGCCGTTGAGGCCTACCGCAAGGCTGAAGCGCTGTTGGAGCAGCAGCCCGCCAGTGATCCTCGGCGTGCGGCGGTCCGTGCCGCGCTTGAGCGGCTCGGCGGCTGACTGCTGGTCGGTGTCCCGCCCGGGCAGGTCACTCCTGTCCGGCAACCTTTGCGGAAACATCCCGACCGCTGGCTTGCGCCAAGGCGTCCATCACGGCTTCGGTTGTTAGCAATTCGGACAGCACAATGCCGTTCGGTGCCGATGGTCCGTAGACGGCATTGAAGGGGATGCCGTATCTGCCGAAACTCTCAAGGTAGCGGGAAATGCGCGTGTCCGGGCGTGTCCAATCTGCCTGCATCGCCGTGACTCCAGGCGCTTCAAGCGCGCTCCGGACTGGCTCCCGGTCGATGACAAGTGTCTTGTTCGCTTTGCAAGTCAGGCACCAGTCAGCGGTCACATCGACAAAAACGACCTCTCCTGCGGACACGCGTTTCGCTATGTCCGAACGATCAAATGCGATCCAAGCCATTGCCAACTGCGGCGTCGAACGCGCAGGTGCTGATTGCTGCAAGAGAGGACCTGCGGCAATGGCCAGGACAAGGCTGGCTATGGCAATAGACCACCTGAACTGGGACTGCACATTCGGGAGAGATAGTATCAGAACGGCGAGACCGGACAACGCCGCGACCGCGATGACAGACACAAACCCGGCGACACCGTCGAGCACCCAGAACAGCCACACGGCGGTTGCAAGCAACAAGACCCCCATGACGCTTTTGATGACCAGCATCCATCGACCAGGCTTAGGCATGAATGCGACCAGACGCGGGAACGCGGCGATGACGAGATAGGGCAGGGCGAGGCCGAACCCGAGGCTCGAAAAGACTATGAGGATGTCCAAGCCACGCCCGGCCAAAGCAAAGGCCACAGCGGTGCCGAGGAACGGTGCCGAACAAGGCGTCGCCATGACGGCACCGAACATGCCAGTGAAAAAGTCGGCGGAATACCCGTTGCGTCCACCGGCCCCTGCAAGCCGCGTTTGAATGCCGTGTGGAAGGGCGAACTCGAACGCTCCGAACAGATTTGCCGAAAAGACGAGCAGAACAGCGATCATCACCGCAAGAAACAGCGGGCTTTGAAACTGCAGACCCCACCCGACGCTGAGGCCTGCCGTCTGGAGCGCCCAGAGGACGAGCGCCAGACCCCACATGAACGTCATGATGCCGGCGCTGGCAGCGACGAAACCGAACCGGACACGGGTTGTGTCGTGATCGGTGTGTTTGAGCACAGACGACACCTTGATGGACAGCACCGGCAGCACGCAGGGCATCACATTCAGGATCAATCCGCCCAGCAGCGCGATCGCGGCAATCCAGATCAGTTCCATCATGTCCGGTGTCGTGGCGGCCAGCTCAAAGGGTGGTGCTATTCCTTGCGCCACGCGATCCGCGATGATCGTGAAGGCCCGGTTCTCGCCGTCGGTGACGGTAATCGACGGAGCCACTGTCACATCCGTATTCGACGAGAGGATCGGCAAGCGCGCCCAAAGCAAACGATCCTCTTCTCCCAAACGGATATCGGGTTTGCCAAGCGCAACACCCATACCCAGTTCGGGAAACACATCCGGCGACTGGAGTGGTTCATCGACGCGAAGGCTGACGATCAACTCCGTGAGGTCTTCGTCGATGAAGGCATTTGCCTCGCTGACGCCGCTCGTCTTGGCCCCTTCGGGGACGCGCTCGGAAAACGTACCGATCAGCCCAGCCGAAGTGCTGTCGATGACGTTGCCCCGTCCGAGGCGAAGTGACAGGTCAAACTCTTCCGGGACACAGACATTGGAGCACACCAGCAGTTTGACCTGCGCGGAAAGAGTCACAGGTGCGCCGGGATCTTCGAGCGTTATGCGCAGCGGAAAGACGACTTCACCCGCATAACCAAAATTTTCGATGCCGAAGGCGGTGAAGCGCGTCGGGGCGGGCCACATGAATTCGACATCTGCGACGTTTTCGGAACCGCTCCATTCGACCGAAGGCGGTATTCCCACCTCGCCCGCCGACCGCCAATAGGTCTTCCAGTTTTCGTTCAGTTGAAGGTGAAGCCCGGCTGACAGAGTCTGTGTGTTCTCGGGAACGCCGTCCTGTACACTAATGAGATGCGCGGTGAGTGGCGCGCTCTGGTATTCAGCAGAGGTTGCTGCCGCGACACTTCCAGAGACAACGGCCAGGAGCACGAAGGGAATAAGCAAAACCCGTCGCAGGATCAAAAGGCAATCGATCAAGATACCTACTTCCTTCCCATATTTTCCGCAGATTTCGCCAGGACGGCGGAAATTGCGTCAAAGTCCACCTGTGGCAAAACCCTGACGACCGTCCGCACAGACAATTCGCGCAACGCCAGTCGCAGAAGATGAAAGGGTTCGACACCCATCCGGCAGAAGGTCTGACGCTTGCTTCGTGGACACGATAGCGCCGCGATCCGAGCAGTCTTCAAGACTTCCTGCACATCCCCCAAGCATGAAACCCGACAACAGCAACGCGCCTACGCGTACCTTCCCGCGCACATCACGGCCTGTCGCGGACCACGACTGGAATCGCGGAGGTTATGGGCTCGGTCGTTTCCTCGATAGTATCCTTTGCCTTGTCGGAATGGCACGATTTTCCCATGAACTTGTGCATCACGAGATGCGCCCCAACGCACAGCAGGAGCGGGGCGAAAGCCGCTGCATTGCCCCACATGCCCGCCAATGTGCCGCCGGCAAGAAAAAACCCCGCAACGGGCAGCAGCATGACGACGCAACACGCCATCATACCATAATGCATGAGCCTGTCCGTGATCGGCTTTTTTCTGTGGCTGTGGTGGTCCATGACACCCTCTTTGTCTCGTTCCCGGCGTCATTTGCGACCCTCCAGCAGGGTAAGGTCAAGGATACAAATGGATACACTTCTCGCGGCCTTGTCAGGTTGCCTGATGCCGGGTCTCCCGTAAAAGACATGTACAAACCGTAGGCTAGGAGTGTGTCATGACGACATCGCGAAACAACAAGATCAATCGACGAAGCCTGTTGGGGTATGCGGCTGTCGCTTTGGTTGCACCAAGCGTGGTTCGAGCCGAAACCATTCGCCGCAACATTTCTTCTTTCCGAGTTCATGACTGGCAAGATCACTTCGACGCACTCGGAAAGGGGATCATCATCTCCGATACCGTGACGAAGGCGCTCCAGCATTGGACATCAGATGGCGAAATGCGGATCTACCCAACGTCCGTTCCGCTGACCGACGAACTCACCAAACGCGGTTACACCGAAGTGGTGGAAAAACGCAAAAACCCCAGCTGGGCGCCAACGCCCTCCATGCGGGAACGCAATCCGGAATGGCCGGCTCGTGTCGAGGGGGGTGATCCGGACAACCCATTGGGTACTCGTGCACTGTACCTGTCGTGGCAGTACTACCGTATTCACGGGACACAGGATACGCGCAAGATCGGCCGCCGGTCGTCAAACGGCTGCATCGGCCTGTTCAACGCACAGATCGAGGAAGTCTACGAGCGGGCACCTGTCGGCACTCAAGTCAAACTCATCTGACCGAACGGGCAAGGCGGAAGATACAGGCATGGACAAATTGACTGCGCTGATTGGTGCCGTTTTTGTTATCGGCGGGGGTTTTGCCGTTTGGCAGTTCGTTGGAGCGGAAGATACAGCGGTTGGCCACTCCATGACGCCACCCGACACAAGTGAGATCGCTGAAGGCGGCCCGATCGTTCAGGTCCAGCTGCCTTCCCAACTCTCGCAACAGGCGGCGCTTGGAAAGAGCATATTCGAGGCAAAGTGTTCCGAGTGTCACGGCGAAAATGCCGCCGGTCGCAACGGTGTTGCGCCGCCTCTCGTGCACAAGATCTACGAACCGAGCCACCATTCGGACATGGCTTTTGTTCTGGCAGCTCAAAACGGCGTCCGTGCACATCACTGGAATTTCGGTAATATGCCTAAGATCGAGGGATTGACCCAAGGAGACGTCAAGATGGTGGCCGCCTATGTCCGCGAATTGCAGCGGGCCAACGGGATCAACTGATGCGTTGGTCGAAGACGAACCGATGGATTCTGTCGGCCATTTTCGGCCTTTTCCTTGTAGTTCTCGGGGTGCCAGAGGCGCCGGTATATCATGGTGAAACGTCGTTGGGGCAGGAATACCATGGTCACGAAGACGCAGGGCCATGGACCGAGGCCTCTGGCCACTGCCATCCAGGCCTCGATTGTTCTGTCCCGGCAGCGTTATTGCTTCAGCCGAACATGGCGTACGAGCCTTCTTTTCTGAAAGCCGTCATGCAAGACGGCGCGACCCAACGAACCGAGTTGCGCCCCACCAGCGATCCTCCACCGCCGCGACGGTGGGTCTGATTTCACATCGCTCGAAAAGCAGACCCAAAGAAGGATCGAAGACATGAAAAAGACGACTATCGTAGCGGCAGTGTTGATTGCAGGTACTGCGGTCACGGCATTCGCGCATAGCGGTGCCACCGGCATCGTGAAAGAGCGCATGGATGCCATGCTTGCAATGGGGAAGGCGGTCAAGACCGTGGCCCCGATGATGCGGGGCGAAACGGCCTATGACGCAGAAACAGTGCGCGATGCCGCGCGCCTGTTCCAGCAGCACGCCGGTGAGAGCATGACAAAGCTGTTCCCAGAGGGCACAGGGGGCATGCCCTCGGAAGCCAAGGACGAGGTGTGGACCGACTGGGAGCGCTTCGCGGCATTGGCAAGTCAGCTGGAAGAATACTCTGAGGGCCTGGAACGCGCAGCCGACAATGGATTGGGCGGCATGAGCGGCAATACCTCCATGGATGGCGCCTCGATGATGGGCGGCGGGTCAATGATGGGAGGCGATACAACCATGATGGGCGGGAGCACGATGATGGGCCGAGGCGACATGATGGATGCGGCCGCCATTGCCGAAATGCCCGCCGACGCAGCATTCGCGATGACGACCCAGGTCTGTTCCGCATGCCATGAACGCTTCCGGGCGGAAGAAGACTGACCATGCGCCGGTTCTTGACACTCGTCAGCGGGGCCGCCGTGCTGGGCGCGGCCAGCCTCGGCGTCGTGATTGCATGGCCTGTCGGCAGTGCAGTGACTCCGATTGCAATAGAGGGCAATGTCGACCGGGGCGCATATCTGGCGCGCGCCAGTGGGTGCATTGCCTGTCATACCAATTTTGAAGCGGGCGGCGCACCACTTGCCGGAGGGGCGCCGCTCGAAACCCCGTTCGGAACGTTCTACCCGCCCAACCTGACGACAGACCCGGAACATGGCATGGGCGAATGGACGGCAGAACAGTTCGCAAAAGCCGTGCGGCAAGGCATCGGCCCCGATGGAACGCCGTACTATCCGTCTTTCCCGTACACCTTCTATGCGGATTTTTCTGATCAGGATATCGCTGACCTCTGGGCGGCGTTTCAAACCGTGCCGCCCGTGGACGAGCCTGCACCAGAAAATGATGTCAGCTTCCCATTCGACCAACGATGGGGGCTGAAGCTCTGGCGAGCGGCGTTCTTCTACGATCCGGATACCGAACCGATTGAAGGGCGAAGCGACGCATGGAATCGAGGACGGGAATTGGTGCGCGGTGCGGCACATTGCGGAGCCTGCCATACGCCGCGCAATCTTGCGGGAGGCCGCGATATCGGTGCTTCCTTTGCAGGCAACGCCCAGCTTCCCGGTGGCAGCAAGGCCCCCGCGATACGGCCAAAAGACCTGGTCAAAAATGACTGGACGGTTTCAAACCTCGCTTATGCGCTCCAGACCGGCATCACCCCTTCGGGCGATGCTTTCGGCGGCAGCATGGCGGAAGTGGTTCGCGAGGGAACTCGGTTTCTGACACCTGCCGATCGCGAAGCGATGGCGCTTTTCCTGCTGAACAAGTACACGGTCGAGGCGGAGAACCCCGCGTCGAACTAACACCACGCGGGGGCAACACGCCCCCGCTTTCTCGAGGATCGAAATGAGACAAACACGTCGGGATTTCTTGCGCCATGCAACACTGGCGGCCTGCGCGGCGGCCATCCCGCAGTCGGCTTTTGCCGCGACCCCGTTCGAGGACCTGATTGCCAAGGTTGCACGTCGACAGCTTCTTCCGGACACCTACCCGGAAACAGAGATCTGGGGCTATGACGGCCTCGTTCCGGCCCCGGAAATCAGGGTCACACAAGGCGATCGGGTGCGTCGCAGGTTTCGCAACGAGGTACCCGATCCCAGTTCGGTTCACTGGCACGGAATCCGGATCGACAACGCGATGGATGGCGTTTCAGGGCTGACCCAAGAGGCCGTAGCGCCGGGTGGAACCTTTGACTACGACTTCGTCGTACCGGACGCGGGCACCTATTGGTATCACGCGCATAATCGCTCATACGAGCAGGTCGCGCGTGGTTTGCGCGGTGCTTTGATCGTCGAAGAGGCCAATGGACCGGACATCGACCGCGAGGAAGTCATCGTTCTGGAGGACTGGTTGCTCGATCCCGAAAGCGGGCAGCTTTTCGACAATTTCGAGCAGCCTATGATGATGAGCCACGGTGGACGCATCGGCAACTTTATCACGACCAATGGGCGCTATGAACTGACCTTGTCCGCGAAGCGCAACGAACGCATTCGCTTGCGGATCATCAACGCAGCAAGCGCGCGGATTTTCCCGCTGACGCTCTCGGGGTTGAGTGGCTGGAGGGTGGCCGTCGATGGAATGCCAATCGGCCAACCCCAGCAGATTGACGGTGAGTTGATCCTCGGCCCGGCACAGCGCGTCGACTTAATTGTGGATGTGACCGAAGATGAAGGCGGCACCGCCCAATTGCTTCGCATCGGCGATGATGATCAACTGACCCCGTTGGTGAGTTTTCTGGTCAACGGCACAGCCAGTTCAGTACCAAGAGGCAAGCCACTGCCGTTGCCGCCGAACCCCGCGGCACACGCCCCGGACCTTGCCGATGCGCGTGATTTGCGACTGGTCATGTCCGGCGGGGCAATGGGGCGAATGCAGTCCGCATTGCTTGGCGGGGAACGTCTTGGATTCCGTCAGCTTGCCCAAGCGGGCAAATTCTGGGCCCTGAATGATGTCGCCGAAATGACCGACACGCCATTGGCCGATCTATCCCTGAACGAGCCGGTGCGCTTGAAGATCGAGAACCAGACCGTGTTCCCACATGCGATGCACCTGCACGGAATGCATTTCCGTGAGCTGCGCCCCGACGGCGCGTTCGGACCGATGCGCGACACGATCCTGTTGGCTGGCAACGAGTCCCGCGAGATCGCCTTTACGGCGGACAATCCCGGCAAGTGGCTGTTCCATTGCCACATGCTCAGCCACGCCGCGTCCGGCATGACAACCTGGATGCGGGTCACATGAGGTATCTCGTTTGGTCCGTTCCGATCACTGTTGTCGCAGCCGCTTTCACCTATTGGCTCTCGACCAGTGCATCCTCGGATGTCGGCAGCGCGTCCAAGGCGGAGAGCTCCGACATCCAAGAAGGCGCGTTGCTCTACGCAGACAACTGCGCGTCTTGTCATGGCGCAAATCTGGAAGGCCAGCCGGAATGGCGAACGCCCGGCGCGGATGGGCGCCTGCCAGCACCACCGCATGATGAGACGGGTCACACCTGGCATCATCCTGACAGCCTGCTCTTCGATTACACAAAACTGGGGGGTGCGGCGCTTCTGGCGCGTCAGGGTGTCGAATACGACAGCGGAATGCCGGGTTTCGCAGACGTGCTGACCGACCAGCAAATTCACAACATCCTGGCCTTCATCCGGTCCACCTGGCCAGACCGCGTTCGCGAAGTCCAGGCCGCGCGGACAGAAGCCGACGAACAACGGGGAGATAATTAAAATGCGTTTCAGACAAGCCTTCACGACTGTCGCGATAGCTGCCTTGCTTCCGATACCGGTACTCGCCGACGAACTGTCAGAGTCCCGGGTCAAGGAACTTGTGCTCGAGGCAATCCGCGAGAACCCGGAGATTGTCATGGAGGCCGTGGCGATCCTCGAACAGAGGCAGGCGCAAGCGCAGGAGCTCAGTCAGGCCCAAGTTCTGAATGACCAGCGCGATCTGATCGAGAACGATCCGAATGCGCCGGTTCTCGGCAACCCGGAAGGGGACGTCACCGTTGTGGAATTTTTCGACTACAACTGTCCCTATTGTCGGCGGGTCAAACCCGAGGTGCGGGCTTTGATCGAAGAGGATCCAAACATTCGCCTCGTCTATCGTGAATGGCCCATTCTCGGAGACGGATCGGTGTTCGCCGCGAAAGCGGCCTTGGCAGCGCGCAAGCAGGACAAATACGAAGAGTTTCACTGGGCGATGATGGGGCTGGAAGGCCGCGCGGAAGAGGCCTCCGTGCTGCGCGTTGCCGAGGAGATCGGCCTGGATATCGCGCAGTTGCGCAAGGACATGGAGGCCCCCGAGGTCGAAGAGCACATTGCGACATCCATGCAACTGACCCAAGCTCTGGGCTTCAACGGCACGCCGTCTTTCGTGATCGGTGACGCGCTGGTGCCTGGCTTTGTCGAAAAGGCGCAGCTTGCCGACTTGGTCGAAGAAGCCCGCGAAGACGAAGACTGAAAGTTCTTGCCCGGACCGCCCCTGGGTGGTCCGGGCACTGCATCAAGCGGCCGCAGGTTCCACGTCATAGCCCGCATCCCGAATGATCGCTTGGACCTGATCGGCTGGTAACACGCTGTCGACACGCACTTGTCGGGCAGAAAGGTCACATTCTACGCCTGCATTCGGATCTGCGGTTTTCACTGCGCTTTCGATTGCTGCGGTGCAATGCCCACAGCTCATGTCCGGAACGCTGAACTTCATCGGAACCACTCCTTGATCTGATTTCTGCCGGTGACATGGGGCTTCCCCGCGCTGGAAGGTCAAGAGAAGAAATTTATTTGGCGCCCTCCCATTGACCCTCCAGTTACTGGAAGCCCTACATTCCACCTCGAATGGAAAAACAGGTGAAACATATGCCCGAACCCAAACAGATCAGCCTGCCGATCGAAGGCATGTCATGCGCGTCCTGTGTCGGCAGGGTCGATCGCGCATTGAATGCAATCGACGGCGTAGAGGATGTGTCGGTGAATCTTGCATCCGAAACCGCGCGTATGAGCGTGGACGCGCTCAAGCGCGTTCCGGAAGTCATCGAAACTCTCCGCGAGCTGGGCTACCCTGCGCGGACGGTCAGGGCCGAACTCACGATTGCGGCCATGTCCTGTGCCTCTTGTGTCGGGCGGGTCGACAAGGCGCTTGCCGCGGTGCCCGGGGTGGTCGAGGTGAACGTCAACCTCGCCTCCGAGACGGCGACGGTGGTTTACGTCGAAGGTCTTGTCACGACATCCGATCTGATCGATGCAAGCGGCGCGGCAGGGTATCCGGCCACCGTGGCAACGGCCCAAGCCGGTGACGACAGGGTTGCGCGCAAGGAGGAAGAGGCTCTGGCGCTTGCCAAACGGGTCACCTTTGCAGCCATCCTCGCCTTGCCGGTCTTTTTGATCGAGATGGGTGGCCACGTCATTCCGGCCGTTCATATGCTTATCGAGACCACGATTGGTCAGCAGACGAGTTGGCTTCTTCAATTCGTTCTCACGACAATCGTTCTCTTCGGCCCGGGCCGGACGTTTTACACCAAGGGTTTCCCGGCCCTATTCCGGGGCGCGCCCGACATGAACAGCCTCGTCGCGGTCGGCACCGGGGCGGCTTACTTCTATTCCGTAGTTGCGACATTCGTACCATCGGCCTTGCCTGACACGCTGCGCTCTGTCTACTTCGAGGCGGCAGCGGTCATCGTCGTCCTCATCTTGCTGGGGCGTTTTCTTGAAGCGCGCGCTAAGGGGAGAACGGGCGCGGCCATCCAGAAGCTGCTGGGGCTTCAGGCGCGGACCGCACGCGTGATGCGGGACGGTGAAAGCATAGAGATCGAGATCGATGCGCTAGTTCAGGGTGACATCGTCATCGTGCGCCCTGGTGAACGCATCGCGGTTGATGGCGAGGTCATCGAGGGGACCAGCCGCGTCGACGAAAGCATGCTGACAGGCGAGCCGATTCCCGCTGAAAAAAGTGCCGGAGATCCGGTGACCGGCGGGACGGTCAATGGTGCCGGAAGTCTGCAATTCCGCGCCACCCGGGTCGGCGCCGACACAACCCTGGCGCAAATTATTCGCATGGTCGAAGAGGCCCAGGGCGCCAAGCTGCCGATCCAGGGATTGGTCGACCGGATCACGCTTTGGTTCGTACCTGCCGTCATGGCGATCGCGGCGGCGACCGTGCTGGTCTGGCTGGTTTTCGGGCCTGATCCGGCCCTGACAATGGCGCTGATCGCCGGTGTGTCGGTGCTGATCATCGCGTGCCCCTGCGCGATGGGGCTTGCGACGCCGACCTCGATCATGGTCGGGACGGGACGTGCTGCGGAAATGGGTGTCCTGTTCCGCAAGGGCGACGCCTTGCAGCAACTTGATTCCGTTGATGTGGTCGCCCTCGACAAAACAGGCACGGTGACCGAGGGGCGACCCGCACTGACTGACCTGGTGCTGGCCGAAGGGTTCGATCGTTCAACAACGCTCTCGAAGATCACCGCCGTGGAGTCGCTCTCCGAGCATCCTGTCGCGGACGCCATCGTCCGTGCCGCGCGGGCCGAGGGCGCACCTCTTGCGGGGGCCGAAGGCTTTCAATCGGTCACAGGTTACGGCGTGCGCGCCGTGGTCGAAGACGTGGAGGTGTTGGTTGGGGCCGACCGCTACATGGCGCGCGAAGGCATTGACGTCTCGGCATTGACTCCAGAGGAAACGAAGATCGCAAGCAAGGGTCGCACGGCGCTTTACGCTGCCATAGATGGACGTGTCGCCGCCGTGATCGGCGTCGCCGATCCGGTCAAACCGGCAAGCCGCGCAGCCATCGCAGCGCTGCACGAGAAGGGTCTTGCGGTTGCGATGATCACAGGGGACAAACGCGAAACCGCCGAAGCCATCGCCCGCGAAACCGGCATCGACCATGTCGTTGCCGGCGTTCTGCCAGACGGCAAGGTCGCGGCGCTTGACGGTTTGCGCGAAGGGAACAAGCGCATCGCCTTTGTCGGCGACGGGATCAATGACGCCCCGGCGCTGGCGCATGCCGATGTGGGTATCGCCATTGGCACCGGCACTGATGTGGCCATCGAGTCCGCGGATGTCGTCCTGATGTCCGGCGATTTGCGCGGCGTGGTGAATGCCTTCGAAGTGTCGCGGCGAACCATGCGAAACATCCGGCAGAACCTGTTCTGGGCCTTTGCCTACAATGTCGCGCTGATTCCGGTCGCCGCCGGGGTGCTTTATCCGGCCTTTGGGCTGCTCCTGTCACCAATTCTCGCGGCGGGCGCGATGGCGTTGTCGTCGGTGTTCGTTCTAACCAATGCCCTGCGCCTGCGAGGTATCGCGCCGGCGATGGACGAGCAGCGCGCAATCCCGGCAGAGCTGGCAGCTGTCACTCCTGCTCCAGCAGAATAACGGAGGTTCGACATGAACATCGGAGACGTTTCCCGACAATCGGGTGTGCCCCCAAAAACAATCCGCTACTACGAGGAAATCGGGCTGATCCGCCCGAACCGAAGTGAGAACGGCTATCGCGCATTCACCGAGAACCACGTTCACAAGCTGGCGTTTCTCGGTCGAGCACGGGCCTTGGGGTTCACCATCGAAGATTGCAGGACGCTTCTGGCTCTCTACGAGGATGAAAACCGCGAAAGCGTTCAGGTGAAAACGGTTGCGGAAGACCATCTTCGCCAGATCGAGGAGAAGATAGAGAAACTGCAATCCATGAGAACGACGCTTACCGAGCTTGTGGAGAAATGTGCCGGGGATCATCGTCCGGATTGCCCGATCCTCGCAGATCTCTCACCTGTACGAATGTCCGAATAATCGATGCCGGTTCGGCACGTTTCAGAACCAAATTGCGCGGACCGGCATCCAGATACCCATGAAGATCATCATCAGGTTTTCCGTCAGCGAAATGAACCCCAGCGGGACGGAACTGTCACCGCCGACGCAGGCGCATTTCAACTCCCGCTTGTCAATGTAGACAGCCTTGAATACGCTGACAGCGCCGACCGTGCCGATAAACAGGGCGACAGGCGCCGAGAGCCACAGCAGCGCGCCGGCAGTCATCAGGACACCTGCCAACGCTTCGCCGAACGGATAAAGCTTGCCGTATCGTACCCATTTGCGCGCCAGCAGATCGTAGTTGAGGAACATCGTCGAAAACCCTTCGACATCCTGCAATTTCTGGATCGCGAGAATGGTCATGGACAGCGAAATGAACCATTCGAACCCGCGCAAGGTAAAGACCGACCCGTACTGGTGCCAAGACAGGCCCAGTGCCAATAGCGCGGCGACGGAAAAGATCGCGATGACCGGCTGGTAGGTCGTGTCGCTTTGCTCTTCCTCGGGTGGGTCGATGTCAAAGAACACCCTGAGATCATCGTAGCCGCCGATCCGTTCTCCGCCGATGAAGGTCTGCGGCGTCGTCTCGACCCCGTGCTTCTCCATGAAAGCATCGGTGTCTTCACGGGTCTCAAGCGGATGGTCTTCCACCTCGAAGCCTTGCCGCTCCAGCAGGTCTTTCGATTTCAGACCGTAGGGGCAGACATGGCCCGGCATGACCATGCGATAAAGCTGCGCGGATTTACTGTCTGTGTCCCGGGGCATATGCTTTCCTCCTTATCCGGCGCAGGTGAATTGACCACGGAACCCGGCTTCGTAGTCGGTTCCGCGCTGACGATCAGATCGGTCAGGTCACCGTCTGTCTCTACGATCTCGGCCGATAGCGGGCCTTGAGAAAACGCATTTTCGCCCTGCGCATCCAGGCGCACCAGGTCACCGCTGATCTTCATCGCGGCCCCAGTCCCTTCGCCGGTCTCACCGGTCACCAGCACGGCTGGACTGTCCGAGGTGTAGGCAAATCGGCAGTCTCCACCATTCGGGAACACCGCTGCGATTTCGTCTTCCGTCAGAAACTCGGGATCGATTTTTGACACGACCTCCGTTTGAAGCGCCTGTTGCGCATCCACGACCTGTACCGGCGTTCCGGTCGGCGTGGCCGATGCCTCACCGTTTGCGCCAATGTCAGCAATGAGGTAGCGCATTTCGGCGATTTCCTTGTCCTGCGCATAGATAATGTCGTCTGCGAGCCCCCGGACGCGCGGGTCGGTGATCTCGGCACGAGTCGACGTCATGATGGCGATCGAGTGGTGCGGGATCATGGCGCGCATGTAGGACCTGTCCTGCACCGTAAATTGCCCGCGTACCAGCCAGAGGCTTGCCGCAAAGACAAGTATGGCGCCCCCGAAGATCGCGATGTTGGCTTTGGTGTTCTGATACATGGACAACATGTACGCCAACATGATCACGGCCATGGTCGCCCCCATCAGGATGGCCATGTAAAGGCGTGTCTCCGAAAAGAAGATATGGCCCCAAAGATAGGTGTTCAGGTACATCAGAACGAACATGACCACGGTCGATGTTCCGATCATCATAAAGAACCGTGAGTAGTGCATTTCCAGTCACCTCCTTGCAGTTCTCTGTAAAACAACAACATTCCAGCGCTGGAGAGTTCCAAAAGCGCGAATTTTCGTAGTTTCAAGGCAACAAAGGCGCGTCGTTTGCCCCGGTTCACGGCTTCTTTTCTTTGCCCCTGACGCGCACTGAATTTTCATGGGTCCGAGGAGATCGCGCCATGCAGAATTTCACGAGACGAGAATTGATTTGTGCCGGAGCGATGGGTTGCTTTCTGCCCACAATTGCCTGGGCCCACAAAGTCAAATTGCCCGAACGGTTCGAACCGCAATTGGTAAACACCCGTCGTGGTGACTGGGTTAAAGACGATGTCCACGTCGTTCCCGACGATTTTTTCCTTTATTTCATGCTCGAGGACGGGATGGCGATCCGCTACGGGGTCGGGGTAGGGCGCAAAGGTTTGTACGAACCCGGAGAGTTCACGGTAGCGCGCAAGGCCAAATGGCCATGGTGGCGGCCAACGAACGCCATGATCCGGCGCGAGCCACGCAAATACGCGAAGTACAAGGATGGGCTGAAAGGCGGGCCAAACAACCCGCTCGGGGCCCGCGCGCTGTATCTCTATGATGATGAGGGACGCGATACCTATCTTCGTATTCATGGAACCAACGCTCCGGAAACCATTGGATCGGCCGTGTCGAATGGATGCGCGCGGTTGACGAATGAACACGTAAAAGATTTGTATGATCGCGTAGAAATTGGCGCCCGCGTCTTCCTGTATCCCAAAGTGACAACGGCGTGAGGAGCGTTCTGTCGCCTTGAAGTTCCTCTTCCGGAAATGGCACAAGTGCGGCAGTTGGCGAAAGCCAGTCCATCATTCATGAGGTGACGGAATTGTCTTTGAGCCGGAGGTCTTTCCTTGGCGGGATGACCGTTGCGCTGGCTGGTACCCGCTTGCCAGCAGCGACACGCGAGTTGATCCTCGCGCCCCAATCGATCAAGGCGCGCCTTGCTGGGTACGACGTGTCGATGTTGGGCTTCAACGGTGGTCTGCCGGGCCCAGAAGTCAGAATGCGACAAGGACAAACCGCCCGCATTACCCTCGATAACCGATTGGAGGAGGGCGCTCTTGTTCACTGGCATGGGTTGCGGGTTCCAAATCGGATGGATGGTGTCAACGTTCTCACTCAGGATGTGGTCATTCCGGGCGACACGTATCGTTATCAATTCGGCGTCCCGGATGCCGGCACGTATTGGTATCACTCGCATTACCTGTCTTACGATCAGGTCAGCCGCGGCCTTTTCGGCGCCTTCATCGTCGAGGAGCAAAATGCGCCGGCTGTCGACCATGACATTGTTGTTCAGTTCTTCGATGTCTTGTTGGATCAGTCCGGACAGTACGACGAAGGGTTCAACCCGGCTCATTTCGCGACCGAGGGCCGTATCGGCAATACGGTCACGGCGCTTGTTTCCAATGGAACCAGCAAGAATGTGAGACAAGGCGACCGCCTGCGTTTGCGCCTGATAAATCCCTCTATCGACAGGGTTTACCGTGTCGGGCTGGACGGTCTGGCAGGCAAGATCGTTGCACTGGATGGTATGCCCCTGGCGCAGCCACAGACACTCGAACCCATCCTCCTAGCTCCGGGGCAAAGATGCGATGTGATTGGTGATGCGACCGGGCCTATTAGATTCGACGACAGCTTTGGAGAGTGGACGTTGAGCCTTGGCGAAATCGCTGTTTCCGGCTCTCGTGACCCTGCGAAAGTGCCCATCACCGCGTTGCCCGCCAACCGAATGCCCGCCCCGCAAGACCCCGGCCAAACCGCGGAGCTGGTGCTCCAGGGAGGTGCGGGAAGCGCGTCCCATAACGGCACTGGAACATGGGCGCTCAATGACGTATCTGGACTGCCTCGAACCCCTTTCCTATCCGTCGCGCGGGGGACGACCGTGCGCATTTCAATCCGCAACGAAACCGGGTTTCCACACGTCATGCATCTGCATGGCCACCATTTCTGGGAACTCGATGCGGCGGGGGAAGCCGGTCCATACCGGGACTCGACCTTCCTGGATATCGGCGAGACGCGGGATATTCTCGTCGTCCTGGACAATCCGGGATCCTGGATGCTGCATTGCCACATGTTGAGCCACCAAGCCGACGGTATGGCAACGTGGATCAGAGTCGGCTGAGGGTCGAGACGGATACATACCGTTACAAATCTCTGAATGATAACAGGCCTTTTGCCGTCTACGTAACCTGACAAGCGAGAAACAGGTCCATCGATTGCCAACGGGAGCGTTCATTGACCCTGACACCAAAATCTCTCGGCATGACTGCGGCGGCAGGATCAGCCGCCTTGCTGTTAGGGGCCTTCGTTTTCCAGGCTCTTGGGTACGCGCCGTGCGCAATGTGCATCTGGCAACGCTACCCACACGCAATCGCCATTGGAATGGGCGCTCTGTTGCTCTTTGCTCTGCCGATTTTGCCAATCCTGATAATCGGTGCCCTGTCGGCACTCAGCACATCCGCGTTGGGAATGTTTCATACCGGTGTCGAGCGCGGCTGGTGGGAGGGACCGACTTCTTGCACGGGATCCGGCCTCGATGTTTCCCAAATGTCGGTATCGGAATTGCTGCCCTCTGCGAGTTCAAATGCGTCCACTCTTGTTCTGTGCAATGAGGTTGTCTGGGAATTTCTGACGTTGTCCATGGCGAGTTGGAACGCGATCCTAAGCGGTGTCCTTGCTTGCCTCTGGTTGGTCGCGATCGCAAGACATCAAAAGGGTCGATGGCATGGGGTCGCGGACGTTTCTTGAATCGTCTCGCATTCATCGAAAACAAACAAAGGGCTTCGCTTCATGGTTACAAGACGACACTTCCTTGCACTTTCCGGCTCGCTGTTTTCAGCTTCTCTGAGTTCGCCAGCATTCGCTAAGACCTGGCCGACAACAGCCGAAAAAGCAGCTTGGGATGCGCAGGTCACGCCCGCCAACTATGACCCGGCAACAACCAACCCATGGGGGCTGCATCCCAGGCTGCTGCCGCAACGCGTTTTGGCGAATGACGGTTTGCGCCCGGGTGACATTCACGTCGATGCGATCGCGCGCTATCTGTACCATATCGAGGAAGATGGCACCGCGATGCGCTACGGGGTCGCGATTGCCAAGGGCGATCTCTATGAACCCGGCACCTATACGATCCGCCGAAAGGTCGAATGGCCGCACTGGACGCCAACACAGTCAATGATCGAACGCGATCCGGAGGCTTACGAGCGGTTTGCCGACGGTATGGAGCCCGGCCCCAACAATGCCTTGGGCAGCAGGGCTTTGTATCTATTCGTCGGAGATCGGGATACGTACCTTCGAATTCACGGAACGCCGAGCCCTCGCAGCATTGGCGGCCGGGCCAGTTCGGGATGCGTGCGCATGGTGATGGCCCATATCAATGATCTCTATCCGAATGTCGCTGTCGGATCGACGGCGTTCCTTTACTCGGCCGAAGACAGCGTTACCGCTCGAAGCTGACCTATTCGTAGGACAGAGAATCTTTGGCTCACACGCCGAGTACCGCGTCGTGCAGGGACAACTTGCAACGAATTGTTGGACGAACACTCAAGGCCGCGTCGCAAGTGAATTTTCGAACTGTGCGATCGCTACGGATTTGTCGTCCTCATCGTTCTCGAACAGCTTTGTGGTTCGCACGCCCGGCAACTTGCCAAAATCCGCCATCAGGCGCTTTGGAAAAAATGTGCGTCCAATGGATTCAAATCCTGGTAATTGCCTTAGGATCGCAGAAGTACTGACGCTACAAAAGCCTGAAGCAGCCGGACCGTTTGCCAATGCAAGTTGCAAGGCGCGCTCCGCGACTTCGGGGGACACATCGATCTCTTGTATGACGACATGGTAGGTCTCCCGTGCATGAGCCCGTGCGTAAAAATCGGCCACTTGTGGAGTAATGCCATAAAGCACATCTCCCCGTTCCGGTACCGCGCTCAGCCGGACCGTTCCTGCCGGATCGAAGATAACGCGCTGTGACCCATTGATCATGACGCTGGTATGCGCACCCGCCCCGGACCTGTTATTGATCATAGTGTACAGCGTCAACGCGGCCGGTCCGTCGTGACTGTAGGATGCACTACTGATGACTTCGGCTGAAGCATCAGGGCGCATGTCGTTTCCTGCACCGCACCCCGCCAAAATCACCAAGGCAAGCACCAAGAAAATGCGGTTCAAAAAGAGCAACTTGCAGCCTCCTGCCATGGGTTGAATGACTGAATTTTCGGGAACATCAGGGCCTCTGCCACTCTCGACACCAACTCTTCCGAATTTCACTTCCACCGAAACATGGTTTCGGTGTCAGTTGGTACACGACTCCTCGACAGGTTTTTCTCTGGATATCGCATGTCTTAGATGAAGAGGAGCGTTCGCCCCGAATTGATTTGTCGCAGTTTGTAACAGACCCCGCCTTTGTGACCTCGCGATACAAAACACCGGCTCGCGTGTTATTCCGCATCTGCAGGTGCATCCCATATAGTGGGTATCGCAACACTGACACGAGGTGATCGAAATGAAACGCAACACTTTACTCGCTGCAATGACCCTGGCTGCAACCGCCTTTGGTGGCGCGGCCTTCGCGGATGCCAACCATGGGCACGGTGGGCAGCTTGGTGCCCAAGGTGGGGCAGGCATGATGCAGAACGGTGGTCCGGGCATGATGGCGAACATGGGCGGAATGATGGACATGATGAAGCGCATGCACGGGAACATGATGGGCGGCGGCATGATGGGCGCAGGCATGGGCAGTGGTATGATGGGCCCAGGCATGGGTGCCGGCATGATGCAAATGTTCGACACTGATGGAGACGGCACAACCACGCCGGAAGAAATGCGCACGCGGCTTCAGGCCAAGCTTTCCGAGTTTGACAGCGATGGGGATGGAAACCTCTCGATTACCGAGTTTGAAGCTCTCCACAGCGCAATGATCCGCGAAATGATGGTGGATCGTTTCCAACACCTCGATGCCGATGGCGACGGCGCGGTGACGCCGGAAGAGATGGCCGCTCCTGCCGATAGGATGGAGCGGATGCAGATGATGCGGTCGAATATGGCAGATGCGCCTGCGCGGCCCGGCAACGGTCAGGGCATGGGCAACGGCTCCATGATGCAGGACAACTGAGCCAATGGGTGCCGGTTTATTTTCCGGCACCCGTCCTCACAACGCCAAAACCATTCGCGGTCGGGACATTGAACCGAACCGCGACCTGAACCGTTTAGCCTCGGTATGCCAACAAATAGAGACACTGAAAGGAAAATTCCCATGGCCTATACCTATGATCGCGTCCTGAAAGACACCAAAATCGATGACGCAGAGATGCGTGTTCGGGATGCTTTGGCAGACAAGGGCTTCGGCGTTTTGACTGAGATTGACGTCAAAGCGACGATGAAAAAGAAACTTGATGCGGACATGCCGCCTTACCGCATCTTGGGGGCCTGTAATCCGGGCATGGCGCACAAAGCCATCGAGATCGAGCCTCGCATCGGTGCGATGCTTCCCTGCAATGTTATCCTGCGGCAAGTGGACGGCGACACCGAGGTCAGCGCGGTCGATCCTGTCGCTTCGATGCAGGCGGTGCAGAACCAAGACCTGGACGCGGTCGCCGGCGAAGTCCGCGATCTCCTGC
The DNA here is from genome assembly GCF_900115865.1 of Donghicola eburneus. Classification (GTDB taxonomy): domain Bacteria; phylum Pseudomonadota; class Alphaproteobacteria; order Rhodobacterales; family Rhodobacteraceae; genus Donghicola; species Donghicola eburneus. Next base: position 64,353 of record NZ_FOXY01000015.1, read on the forward strand.
GGGACGCCCTCGACACCGCGTGATTGCGGGATGGGCGTTGGATGCCCTGTCGCAGAGCCAGCGCCATTGGCGGTGCTCGATTAATGCCATCTAATCCCCACGTAAATTCCTGATGAGGAACTGACCCAGTGCTGCCAGCGGGATTGCCATTTCCGGATATTGGAACCGACCTCTTCTCCTTCGACATCGGGGGGGTCACATTCGCACTCCGCTGGTACGCGCTAGCCTATATCTTCGGTATCCTGATTGGCTGGCGCATTTGTTTGAGTGCCATAAGCCGTCCCGCGCTCTGGACATCAGTTGGACCGCCGCTTGACCGGACGCAGATCGAAGATCTTCTGACGTGGATCATCATCGGCGTGATTGCTGGTGGTCGCCTGGGCTTTGTACTGTTCTACCAGCCCGCATATTATCTCGCCAATCCCTTGGAGATTCTGATGGTCTGGCAAGGCGGCATGTCTTTCCACGGGGGCTTCGCGGGCGTTGTCATCGCGGCCTTGTTGTTCTGCCTTCGACAAAACGCGTCATTGCTCAGCACTGGCGACTTGCTGGCTTTGACAACACCACCAGGCTTGTTTCTTGGGAGGCTGGCGAACTTCACCAACAACGAGCTGTGGGGGCGGCCGACGGACGTTCCCTGGGCGGTGATCTTTCCCGGCGAAGTCGCGCAGGCCTGCCCAGGGATTAGCGGCCTCTGCGCCCGACACCCGTCCCAGCTGTACGAGGCGCTATTGGAGGGGCTCATTCTTGGAATGCTGCTCATTTATCTCGCTTGGGGCCGGGGCTGGCTGAAAATGCCCGGTGCCTTGGCTGGCGTGTTTCTGACCGGCTATGGTCTTGCCCGAAGTTTCGTCGAGATGTTCCGGCAACCGGACCAACAGTTTGTGACGGCGGACAACCCGATTGGCCATGCGCTCCATTTTGGTGAGTGGGGTTTGACGATGGGCCAGTTGCTCTCCATGCCGATGGTGTTGGTCGGGCTGGCGTTGATCGTGCTCGCCCGACGGGAACGGGGCCGGACAGCGCCACCCCGCAGATCCGCAATGTAATCACCATACTGATCTCTCTTGACCCTCCTGTGGATGGAAGCCTTAGGCAAGAGAAGCATTCTCGGAAAGGACCGCAAAATGAGCACCCCCGACAGTTCTGAAACCACAGCAGCTTCTTCGGTATTCGTTTGCCCAATGCACCCTGAGGTGCGGCAGGTTGAGCCCGGCAATTGTCCGAAATGCGGGATGCATCTCGTGCCGGAATCGGAGCTCGAGGTCCATTCAGCACATGATCATCACGACCACCAAGCAGGTGCCGCGCCGGCGGATGGACGATATGATCTGGTTCCCCAAGGGCATGATGGTCCCATTTACACTTGCCCGATGCACCCTCAGGTGCGGCAGCCTGATCCGGGCGCGTGCCCGATCTGTGGCATGGGGTTGGAACTGGAATCCGGTGTGCCGGGCGATGAAGGTCCAAATCCCGAACTGGTGGATTTCACACGGCGGTTCTGGGTCGGCACAGTCCTGACGATCCCGCTCCTTGTCCTCACGATGGGGCCATTCGTCGGTTTCCCCGCAGTCCGGACTTTTTTTGGCGAAGGCACCACACAATGGATCGAATTGATCCTGGCAACGCCAGTGGTCTTGTGGTGCGGCTGGCCGTTTCTGGAACGCGGATGGATTTCGTTCCGCACATTGAACCTCAACATGTTCTCCCTGATCGGCATGGGCGTTCTTGCCGCCTGGCTCTTCAGCGTCGTTGCCGTTCTCGCACCGGACATATTCCCTGATGGGTTCCGAGACTCCGAAGGCCATGTCGGCGTCTACTTCGAGGCGGCGGCGGTGATCGTGACGCTCGTGCTGCTCGGTCAGGTGATGGAATTGCGCGCACGTGAAGGAACCGGCAAGGCGATCCGTGCGCTACTCGATATGGCCGCCAAGACCGCGCGGGTCATGCGGGACGATGGCTCCGAAGAGGAGATCCCGCTGGAGGACGTACAGGTCGGCGACCGGCTGCGCGTACGGCCCGGTGACAAGGTTCCTGTCGATGGCGTGGTTCTGGACGGCCGGTCCTCGATCGACGAAAGCATGATCTCCGGTGAACCTGTGCCGGTCGAGAAGACCGAAGGCGACCCGGTAACTGGTGCGACGATCAACGGCACTGGCAGTCTGGTGATGGAGGCGACGCGTGTCGGGTCCGACACGATGCTGGCTCAAATTGTCGAGATGGTGTCGAACGCGCAGCGCTCGCGCGCCCCGATCCAGAAATATGCCGACAAGGTGGCGGGATATTTCGTTCCGGCCGTCATCGGTATCGCGGTCCTGTCCTTCATCGCCTGGGCGATCTGGGGGCCCGCGCCTGCGCTTTCCTACGCATTGATTTCGGCAGTGGCGGTTCTGATCATCGCTTGTCCTTGTGCGCTTGGCCTGGCGACACCGATGTCGATCATGACGGCGACAGGACGGGGCGCTCAGGCAGGGGTCCTAATCAAGAACGCCGAGGCGCTGGAGCGGTTCGAGAAAGTCGATACCCTGATCGTCGACAAGACCGGCACGTTGACCGAAGGCAAGCCGCGGCTTGTCGACGTACTCCCGCAACCCGGCCACGACGAAGCCGAGGTCTTGCGTCTCGCCGCATCGCTTGAGCGCGGATCGGAGCACCCCTTGGCCGAAGCGATCGTCAGGGGTGCGGAGGAGCGAGATGTCAAAATGGACAATGCTCGGGACTTCGAGGCGATCACTGGCAAGGGCGTCAAGGGTGTTGTGGGCGGCAAAGCGGTGGCGCTCGGCAATCTGGCGATGATCCGCGAACTAGGGCTCGAGGCAGGCGCGTTGACCGCCAAGGCCAATGCCCGCCGCGACGAAGGTGAGACGGTAATGTTCGTGGTGCTGGATGGCGACATTGCAGGTCTTGTCGCTGTCGCCGATCCGGTGAAGAAGAGCACACCTGCGGCCATCAAGGACCTGCATGAACTGGGGTTCCGCGTCATCATGGCGACCGGAGACAACGAACGCACTGCCAACGCCATCGGCGCACGGCTCGGCATCGATGAGATCCGGGCCGACGTGCTGCCGGAGGACAAGGCGCGGATCATCCGTGAATTGCAAGAGGCGGGTCACAGGGTCGCGATGGCCGGGGATGGCGTCAACGACGCGCCGGCCTTGGCACAAGCCGATGTCGGCATCGCCATGGGCACTGGCGCCGATGTGGCCATCGAAAGCGCGGGCATCACGCTGGTCAAGGGCAACCTCGACGGTATCGTGCGTGCGCGGCGGCTCGCCCGGGCCACTATGCGCAACATCCGCCAGAACCTGTTCTTCGCGCTGATCTACAACGCCTCCGGCGTGCCGGTCGCGGCGGGAGTTCTGTTTCCCTTCTTTGGCATCCTCATCAGTCCGATGTTTGCTGCCTTCGCCATGAGCGCGTCGTCAATCTCGGTGGTGCTCAATTCGCTGCGCCTTCGCGGCGTTCGTATCTAGGGTCAGGATGCATTGATTTTCAATGCGCTGCATGATTCACGGCTCGGAAAACGGAGCGGTGACATGAGCGACCTTTTCTGGCTGACCGACGCGCAGATGGCCAAGCTCTCCCCTTTCTTCCCGAAGTCGCATGGCAAGCCTCGGGTCGATGACAGGCGAGTGTTGAGTGGGATTATCTTCATCAATCGCAATGGGTTGCGCTGGCGCGATGCTCCGTCAGCCTACGGTCCGCACAAGACATGGTGTGATTGCGGCGGTCGCTCTCCAGCGGCGAACGAGGTCCGGTATGTTGGCCTCATGGATATAAGCCGTGAGGAGAACGACCTATGGAATACTATGCCGGTTTGGATGTGTCGCTGAAAGAGATTTCGATCTGCGTTGTAGACAGGGACGGCGAGACTGTAGCGCGTGGCGTCTGTCCCGCTGATCCCGAGGGTGTGGCGGGCTGGTTTCGCAACCGTGAGCTCACGCCCCGACGGATCGTGCATGAAAGCGGAATGCTGTCGATCTGGTTGCAGCGCGGCCTCGCCGGTCTCGGTCTGCCTGCGACCTGCATTGATGCCCGCAAGGCGCACAAAAGCTTGTCGGCACGGCTCAACAAGTCGGATGCTGCCGACGCCGAAGGTTTGGCACAGCTTGCGCGCACCGGTTGGTTCACACCGGTCCACATCCGCAGCGAGGAGGCGGACCGGCTTCGCAGCTTGGTAGGCGCGCGGGAACGGTTGATCCGGTTGCGCAAGGACCTCGAAGGTCACATTCGCGGCGTCCTCAAAACCTTCGGCATCCGTATGATCGGCATTGGCCAGGGGCGGCAGAGGCAAGCCTTCCGCGATCAACTGGCGGCAGCGGGCGAGACCGACTTGGTTCTGCGAGCGATAGCCGATGCCTTCATCGCGACCCATGCCAAGTTGTGCCAAGTGGCGGATGACTTGGACAAGGCGGTGAGGAAAACAGCCAAGGTCCATCCTGTCGCGCGCCGCCTGATGACAATCCCCGGCGTGGGGCCGGTCAACGCGCTCAGCTTCATAGCCCTGGTTGATGATCCTGGTCGGTTCAGCCGGACGTCGGATGTGGGCGCTTATCTTGGGTTGACGCCAAAGCGGCATCAGTCTGGTGAGGTTGATTGGTCGGGGCGCGTTTCGAAATGCGGTGACAGTGCGATGCGCGGGCTACTGTTCGAGGCGGCTTCATCCGTGATCCACCAGGTAAAGCGTTTCTCGCGGCTGAAAAGCTGGGCCGTGCGACTGGCCGGACGACGCGGCTTCCGCAAGGCAGCCGTCGCGACGGCCCGCAAAATCGCAGTGCTTATGCTGACGCTTTGGAAAAATGGAACCGACTATCAATGGAAAAAGGAGGCTACCGCCTGATCTAAGTTCCCGCGTCTGAAGCGGGGAGCGCAGTCCCGACGGGACGGAGGTTGATCGATCTCGCTGTAGAGCATGGGATGGCCAGGTGCCACATCCCGCACAAGACATTGGAGACGATCCGCCACCGAAAACCATCATGAGGCGCTCAATGCGACCTCGGAGAGAACCATGACCCCGGACGGACATCAGCCCTCCCACGCTTGACAAGGCCGCAATCAGAGAACACTCTACAGCAGGTGGAAGCGCTGGAGCGAGAAGGGTATCTTCGCTCGGATGATGGCCGGTCTGGCCGCCGCGCATGGCGAGGAGACGACCGTGATGATCGACGCGACATACTTGAAGGCACACCGAACGGCGACCAGCATGGCCGTCAAAAAGGGGGGCGCGGTCGCCTGATCGGTCGCACGAAGGGCGGCATGAACACCAAACTGCACGCCGTCTGCGACAGCCAGGGGCGACCAATCGATCTGTTCGTCACGGCCGGGCAGGTGAGCGACTATATCGGCGCACGGGCGATGCTGAGCAGCCTGCCCAATGTCAAATGGCTTCTCGGCGATCGTGGCTACGACGCCGACTGGTTCAGGGAAGCATTGCAAGACAAGGGGATACGCGCCTGCATCCCCGGTCGAAAGCAGCGGAAGACCCCGGTCAAATACGACAAGCGCCGCTACAAGCGGCGAAACCGCATCGAGATCATGTTCGGCAGGCTCAAGGACTGGAGGCGCGTGGCGACCCGCTACGACCGATGCCCAAAGGTCTTTCTATCGGCAATCGCCCTCGCAGCTGTCGTCATCTATTGGTTATGAATCCTGACCCTTCTGTATCCCGGATCTGGTAGCGTGGTCCCGTCACGTGTCCCGGCCAGGACCCGCGACGGGGTGGTGCACGACGTCTGACCCTTGTGGCATGACCACGTTTCTTAGCCTGTCGGCACCGCCTCTCCTTCATTGTCTCGAACAGTTGCCAGCGGCCCTCGTGGGACCGCGTATCAGAAGGAGGAGAGCATGGAGAAGGTAACACACGGTCGGATCATCGGGATAGATGTGAGCCGAGACTGGCTCGATATTCACTGCCTTCCGGACGGCCAGCGACATCGCATCCCCAATTCCGATGATGGCCATGTCGCGGTGTCCGTTCTCGCTCACGACCAGAGAGCAGTCGTCTGTTTCGAAGCGACGGGCGGGCAGGAATGGCGGCTCTGGTTCCATCTGGAAGATGCAGGCGTCGAAACCCGCCAAGTGCCGCCAGCCCAAGTCAAGGCCTTCGCGCGCAGCCTGGGAACCCGCGCCAAGACCGACAGGATCGATGCCGAACTTATAGCGCGTTTCCTAGTCTTCAGGCCCGAGGCGGGACGAACACTTCCCGCGGAACATCTACGTCTTCTCAGGGCCTTAACCACCAGGCGGGCACAGGTGGTTGAGATGCGAAAGCGGCTTCTGGCACAGATACGGGCGCATCGAAAATCGGGAACTGCAGAGCTGTTTGAGGATATCGATGTGGAGCTGAAAGAGCGGTTGGATGTCGTGATCGCCGAGCTGGAAAGCCGAATTTCAGAGCTTCTCGGTCGCGACAGGCATCTTGCGGACACCGCGCGGATCCTTCGTTCCGTTCCCGGAATCGGGCCGGTCGCCAGTTCGACGCTGATCGCCGAACTTCCCGAACTCGGCGCGATCACCGGCGAACAAGCTGCAGCGCTGACCGGTCTGGCGCCTGTGGCGCAGGACAGCGGAACGCTGCGTGGCAAGCGCGCCATCGCCGGTGGCAGGCGTGCTCTGCGGCACGTTCTCTTCCAGGCGGCACTGGTTGCCTCAAATCACAACCCGACGCTCAAAGCTTTCGCCGATCGGCTCCGCAAAGCCGGCAAGCCGCACAAGGTCATCGTCACGGCCGTCGCGCGCAAGCTCGTCATCATCGCCAATGCTCTTTGCAAAAAACGGCGGAAATGGGAGCCCCGCCATCCCTGATGAATACAGTTGCTAGGACGCTCGCGGCCATTGATCTCTCTGACTGGGAGCCTGTCCGAATTTCTACGATGCAGGCTTTATGTCTCGATCGCGTTTTGCTGGTGCTCTGGCATGTGTTCGTCGGGCATTGCCAACTTATTATCGCCTGATCGAGCGGAGCGAAAGCTCTGCCTGTCAGGCGGTCATTTCGGCAGCGTAGCCTTTCCAGAGGTCGAATG
>NZ_FOXY01000032.1 GCF_900115865.1 Donghicola eburneus
CCAGATCAGCCAGACCCCGCCCGCCAGCGCGACAGGCAAGGCGGCCAGAATGATCGCGACTTCGGTCATCCGGCGGAAGGCCATGAACAGCATCAAGGTGATCGTCAGCAAGGTTGCAGGCGCCACAAGGATCAGGCGATCGCGCACCCGTTCGATGTATTCGTACTGCCCTGACCACGCGATGGAATAGCCCGTGGGGAGGGTCAGTTCCTGCTCGACCGCCTCGCGGGCCTCGGCGACATAGCTGCCCAAGTCACGGCCCGCGATGTCGATAAAGACAAATCCTGTGCGCCGCGCATTTTCGGACCGGATCATGCCGGGGCCATCCACGACGGCGATATCGGTGACTGCCCCAAGGGGGACATGAGCGCCGGATTTGGTCACGATGGGCAGATCGCGCAGGGCTTCGGGGCTGTTCCGCCAGTCCTGCGGGTAGCGCAGGTTGATAGGATAGCGCTCCAGCCCTTCGACGCTCTCGGCGACCTGCATGCCGCCGATAGCCGTTTGTACTACCATCTGGACATCGTTCACCGACAAACCATAGCGGGCCGCCGCATCGCGATTGACGTTAATCTCAACAAACCGCCCGCCCACGGGACGCTCGGCATAGGCCGAAGCTGTCCCTTCGACCGCGCCAACGATACGCTCGATCTCGACGCCGATGCCTTCGATTACGGACAGGTCAGCGCCAGTGATCTTGACCCCCACGGGGGTCTTGATGCCAGTGGCCAGCATGTCGATCCGGTTCTTGATCGGCTGAATCCAGACGTTGGTGACGCCGGGCACCTGAACGATGCGGTCCAGCTCGTCGCGGATTTTCTCCATCGTCATGCCGGGGCGCCAATCCTCTTCGGGTTTCAGCTGGATCGTCGTTTCAATCATGGTCAGCGGCGCGGGGTCGGTCGCGGTTTCGCCGCGCCCAAGTTTGCCGTGGACGGTTTTCACCTCTGGCACGGTTTTGATCAGGCGGTCGGTCTGCTGCAGGACCTCGCGCGCCTTGCCGATGGACACACCAGGATAGAGCGACGGCATGTAAAGGAAATCGCCCTCTTTGAGTTCGGGCATGAACTCGGTCCCGATCCGCTGCATCGGCCACCACATAGAGGCGACTACGACCACCGCCATTGCAGACGTAGCCCAAGGCCAAGCCACCGCGGCATCCAGAAAGGGGCGGTAGGCCCAGATGCACAGACGGTTCAGGGGGTTGCGATCCTCGGCCAAGATGCGACCACGGACGAACCAGCCCATCAGCACCGGAACCAGCGTGATGGACAAAATACAGGCCGCCGCCATTGCGTAGGTCTTGGTAAAGGCCAGTGGTTTGAACATCCGGCCTTCTTGGCTTTCCAGCACGAACACCGGCAGGAAGCTGACCGCGATGATCGCCAGCGAATAGAACAGGGCAGGGCCGACTTCGGAGCAGGTTTCAGAGACGATCCGCCAACGGTTTTCCGGCGTCAGCTTTTCGTGTTCGAGCCGTCGGTGCATAGCTTCGATCATTACAATCGCAGCGTCCACCATCGCCCCGATGGCGATGGCGATTCCGCCTAGAGACATGATGTTCGCGTTCACCCCTTGCAGACGCATCACCACCAGCGCTGCCGCAATCCCCAAGGGCAACGACAGCACGATCACCAGCGACGAGCGCATGTGCAGTAGGAACGCGCCGCAGACCAGTACGACGACGATGAACTCTTCGGTCAGCTTGTGCTGCAGGTTTTCAATTGCGCGCTCGATGACGCCAGAGCGGTCATAGGTGGTCACGATCTCGACCCCTTCGGGCAAGGACGGGCGCAGCTCATCCAGACGTGCCTCGACTGCGCGGATCGTGGCCAAGGCGTTGCCGCCCCAGCGCATGATCACCACGCCGCCAGTCGCATCGCCCAAACCGTCGAATTCCCCAACGCCACGGCGCATTTCAGGACCCATTCGCAACTCGGCTACATCGCCCAAGGTCAGGGCCGCCCCACGCGCATTGATCTTGAGCGGAGCTTTGGCCAGCTCGTCCAGCCCGCTGACATAGCCGGTGGCGCGGACCATGAATTCGGCCTCGCCCATCTCGATCACGCTTCCGCCGGTTTCCTGGTTTGCGGACTGGATCGCGCTGCGTACGTCGGTCAGCGTCAGGTCATAGGCGCGCAATTTGTCCGGATCGATCACCACCTGATACTGGCGGACCATGCCGCCGATGGTCGCCACTTCGGACACGCCATCAATGGTCTGGAGTTCATACTTCAGCCACCAGTCCTGCAAGCTGCGCAGCTGCGAGATGTCGTGATTGCCAGTCCGGTCGATCAGCGCGTACTGATAGATCCAGCCCACACCAGTGGCATCGGGGCCAAGCTCTGGCGCCACGCCATCAGGCAAACGCGAGGTGATCTGGCCCAGATATTCCAGCACACGAGACCGCGCCCAATAAAGGTCGGTGCCCTCTTCGAAAACCACATAGACGTAGCTGTCCCCAAAGAACGAAAAACCGCGCACATCCACTGCGCCTGGGACGGCCAGCATGGCGGTCGCCAAGGGATAGGTGATCTGATCCTCAATCACTTGGGGGGCCTGCCCAGGATAGGGCGTGCGCACGATCACCTGCACTTCGGACAGGTCGGGAATGGCGTCCACGGGGGTAGTGCGCAGAGCCCAGATGCCAGAAGCCCCCAACACCAGTGCAAAGAGCACAACGATAAAGCGGTTCGCGATCGACCAGCGAATGACAGCCCCGATCATTGGCCCAAATTCCCTGCTTTAGGTGCGCCGACCTCTTGCAGGATCAGCGACATATCCGGCTGGCGTGCAAAGCCCAGAGCAGCCTCTTTGCCGATGGGCAGGGCGGCGAGATCGAGATCTGCGCTGACGGCAAAGTCCATCGTCATGCCGGGCATGCCGATCGCCTTCATCGGGCCGTGAGTGATGCTGGCCATGCCGGTTGCGGGATCAATGGCATTGATGGTGCCGACCGCCTCGATCAACGGCGCTGGCGCAGTGGCCTCTGCCAGTTTCAGGCTCATGTCGGGGCCCTGTTCAAAGACAATCGGAACCTCTTTGCCAATCGGCACCGTCGCGGGGTCAAGTCCATCGACCAAAGCGAAATCCATCGTCATCGCGGGCATCCCGATGGCCTTTAGCGGGCCATGAGAGATGGTCGCCATGTTGGTTTCGGGATTCAGAGCCGTAATGGTTCCCGTCGCCTCGATCCGGCGGGCAGCGGGCGTGGCATCGGCCATTGGTTCGGCGGGGGCGCCAGCGGCACGAACCGCCGCGATGGCGAACATGCCATCGGCATCCTTGGTCAGGTCGAATTCGACGGGAACGTTCAGGGGAACAGTGGCGGGGTCCAGATCGACGACCTCCATATCCATCGTCATCGCGCCCCAGCCCAAGGCGGGGATCGGATCGTGCGACATGGTCAGGCGCCCATCCGGCGTTACCGCCGAAGCGATGCCGCGTCCGGTGGCCGCGACGCCGTCATCCCCAGTCAAGGAGCCGATCCACAACTGGCCATCGGAGCCGCGATGCAAGGTGACTTTGACCTCGGCCCCGACCGTGACACCGTCGAGCATCACGTCCTTGGCCAAGGCAAAGCTGGTCTGCATGGCGGGCCAATCCAGTTCGGTGATCGCGTCGTGATGCAGCACCAGTTTGCGTACCTCGGCGTCCCCTGCGACCACCACACCAGTGGCCATCGCAGGGGCCTGATCGGTGGGGGCCATGCGCATCATTCCCGCGTTCAGAACACTTTCACTGTCAATCAGGAATTGGGCCGAGGATACGACCTCTTCGCCCGCGACAAGGCCCTGGACGATCTCGGTCCGGCCACCTGCGCCAAAGCCGTCACGCAGGCCCGTTGTGACCAGGCGGGGGGCAAAACGGCCCTCTCCGGTGCGCAGGATTACCCGCTCGGCGCGGCCCGTGCGGATCACAGCCTCGGAGGGGACGGTTACGGCCAGATGGCGGTCGGTGTCCTCTAGCAGGACCGTGCCGAACATTCCCGGACGCAAAGACCCATCCGCGTTGTCAAAGACCAGACGCACCGGCAGCGTTCTGGTCCGCAAATCTAGCTCGGGATAGATGTAATCGACGGTGCCTTTGAGGACGGTTTCCGGCAAATGTTCAAACCGCGCTTCGGCCCGCATCCCTTCGGACAGGCGGCCCAGATCGCGCTCGAAGACCTCGGCGATCAGCCAGATATCGGTCGGATCGGTAAGGGTCAGCGCCCGAACGTCGGGTTTCAGGTACATGCCCTCGGCGGCCTCTAGAGCAACCACCACTCCGTCTTGGGGCGCGTAAATTGCGATGTTGCGCTCGGCCTGACCGGTTTGGGAGATCCGTTCGATCTGCGCGTCCCCCATACCCAGGCTGCGAAGACGGTTTTTCGCGATCTCGACAATCCGCGTGCCGGGTTCGCTTTCATTGATGCGCACAAGCTCCGCAGTGGCAGAACCGACCTCGGGTGAGAAGAGTTCAAACAGCAAATCGCCCTTGGACACTGTGTCGCCAACGGCGCGCACGTCCAAGCGTTCGATCCATCCCTCGACGCGCGTGTGGACATGTGCGGTGCGATGTTCGTTCCAATCCACAAAGCCGACCGTCCGAATTTGCGAGGAAATCTCGTCAGACGTTGCCAAGGCCGTCCGCACCCCGATCGCGTTGATCTCGGCCGCGTCCATCCGGACTTCGGCGGGATCACTGGAGGGTTCATCGCCTTCGTAGACCGGAACCAAGTCCATGCCCATTGGCGATTTCCCTGGTCCGTCGCGCCTGAAGTTCGGATCCATGGGCGCAACCCAATACAGAATTGCGGGTCCCCCGCTGTCGGCTGACGGCGCCGAGAAATACAGTCTTTCCATGGCGACGCCGCCACCAAGACCGACCCCCAACGCCAGAATGGCGAGGGCAGAATAACGTCCTTGCATGAGATGCCTCTTGTGCTTTTGACAGGCCGCAAAGCGGCCGAGCAAACCCCGCATCCACAGATGCGCAGTCTCTATTGTCCGGACGGCGAGCGGCTGGTGCCACTTCGCCCCCGATCAGCTCAAGAAGCGTGGAGGTCGTTCTAGTGCCGCGCCGTCACGAGACGGCACGCTTGATTGTGTCGCAAAGGTGCGCGTCACGAAGACGACAAGATGGACGCCAAGATCAAAACTCAGCGTCACGTCAAAGCCCGCACAGCAGACCGAGCTCCCGCAGTCTGCACTTGCGGTGTCATTCTGGTCTGCCGGAACAGAGTGATGATGGGCATGAGCGCCTTGCAGCGGAGTGACACTCGGGACATGGTGCATGACGTGCGTCAGCGCCGCCGGTTCGGAAGCAGTCGCGAACGCCTTGTGTGGAAAAGCCTGCACAGCAATTGCCAGCAGCAAGGCAACGACTGTCAGCCGTATGCCTAACTGGCCAAGCCGAATTATCGGCAGCAAACGGTGGCGTAAAAGCATCTCCATAGAAGACAGTGATCTTAAAAACAGATAGGAGCGCAAGAGCTACGTCGGTGCGCAGGCACACATCACGATAACAATTGCGCGAAACGCATTTGCGAGATGCTGATCTTCGTCTCCCACTAGCTTCTCTTTTGGGCTCAAACTCCGAAAGCGCGCAGCCCCATCCACAACCCCATAAAGATCATCATCAGGTTTTCCGTCAAAGAAACGAAGCCAAGCGGAACGTTCGAACTACCGCCCACGCAGGCGCACTTCAGCTCACGTTTATCGATATAGACAGCTTTGAATACACTGACCGCGCCGACGGTGCCGATGAACAACGCCACCGGAGCAGACAGCCAGTTCAGCACCCCTGCAGTCATCAAAACCCCAGCCAAGGTTTCGCCGAACGGATAGAGCTTGCTGTAGGGCACCCACCGCCGGGCCAAGAGGTCGTAGTTCAGGAACATGGTCGAGAATTTCTCGATGTCTTGAAGCTTCTGGATCGCCAGAACCGACATCGACAGCGAAACGAACCACTGGAACGCCTGCCAAGAGAAGACAGTCCCGTAAACTCCAAGCGACAAACCCAACCCAAGCAACGCGCATACCGAGAAAATGGCAATCACAGGCGTGTAGCTGGTATCGCTCTGCTGGCCCTTGGGCGGGTCAATCCCGAGGAAAATGCGCAGATCGTCATAGCCGCCAATCCGTTCTCCGTTGATGAATGTCTGTGGCGTGGTTTTCACATCATGCTTTTCGCGAAAGGCATCGGTCTCTTCGCGGGTTTTCAAATGATGATCCTCGATGGTGTAGCCATTCCGCTCTAGTAAGTCCTTGGACTTGAGGCCGAACGGGCAAAGGTGATCCGGCATCACCATGCGGTACAGGACGGCTTTCTTTTCAGGTGTCGTGCTCATGACGGGCCTCCTTTACTGGGTGCAGGTGTATTGGCCGCGGAAACCGGCAGAGTATTCGGGACCAGCGCTGATGATCAGATCGTGCAGGTCGCTGTCTTCGGTGGGGCGCACCTCGGCCGTGATCGGCGCGGCGGAATACCCCTGTGCGTCTCCTCCAAGGCGCACCAGATCGCCGCTGATTTTGACCAAGGCATCCTGGTCGGCTGTCACAAGGACTGGCGGGCTTGTCTCTGTGTAGGTGAATTGGCAGGTGGCACCTTCAGGAAATGCCAGATCGATCGCTTCAGGCGTCAGGAATTCCGGATCGACCTTTGCCACCACTTCGCTTGCCAAAGCGGTTTGTGCGTCCACCAACTGCGGAATTGTCTGGCCTACGTCTGGTTCTGCCTCGCCATTCGCTGCGATGTCAGCAATCAGATAACGCATCTCGGCGATCTCTTTGTCCTGTGCGTAAACGATATCGTCGGCCAGTATGCGCACTCGCGGGTCCGTCAACTCAGCGCGCGACGAAGTCATGATCGCGATCGAGTGGTGAGGGATCATCGCCCGCATGTAGGAAAGGTCCTGCACGGTAATCTGCGACCGCACCAAAAACAGCGCCCCCGCAAACACGATGATCGATCCAGCAAAAATACCGATATTCATCGCTCGATTCCGATACATCCCAAGCATCCATGCAAGCATCACGAGCGCCATCGCAGCGCCCATGACGATCGCCATGTAAAGCCGGGTTTCAGAGAAAAAGACATGCCCCCACAGATAGGTGTTCAGGTACATGAGCCCGAACATCACCACGGTCGAGGACGCGATCATCAGGAAAAAACGGGTATAGGCCAAAGCAACATCTCCAATCTGTCACTGACCTAACAACCTTCCACCGCAGGAGGGTTCCAATGAAATCGATCGATGAACCTAGCTTTTGGTCCAGCATGGGTGTCCGCTTCTTCAATGGAGAGGACTGCGAGAGCAAAGGCTGAGCTACGCTTCAAGCACGAGCATGAGACGAATAGTTTTGCCCGCTTCTGCTTCAGAAATAGAGCGATTTACGAGAGCCTTGAATGTCCGCAATCCGCCCTGCCGACAGGTGAGGCGATCCGATGCGGGTACAAAACGAATGTCCATTTTGGGCTGAGAGCGGACTTGCGGCGGCGCAGCGCCAGAAGCGTATCCTCACAGTCGTCAGACGTCATTCCGGCCCGTAGCTGCCCTTGGCTACCACTTCCAAACGATGCAATGTGGTCCGCCATTGCGGCCGTTCGTGCATAACGCAGCGTCGCTGTCCCTCGAATGACAGCAGAGCCAGACGACGCCGATGGTCGCGTCCTTATCGTCTGACTGTTGTCTGAGATG
>NZ_FOXY01000014.1 GCF_900115865.1 Donghicola eburneus
AGAGCCCCAGACAGGCGTTGGAAGTCCTCCAGTGTGTTCAGGATCGTCATGCGCCGACGACGCTTCTTGCCCGGCACCCCGATCAGTACCTCATGTCGGTGTTTGGAAATGTCGATGGCGACAAACACAGTCGCAGTGGTAGAATGGTTGACGGTCATAGTCGGTCTCCTCAGCGGTGTGATTCTGCAAAACCATTGTTGAGACCTGAGACCGGTTATGGCCACACGCTGCGCTATTTGAGGGCTACGCGAGTGGCCATAACCTAAAAAACAGCGCTTCTTCCCGACGTGCTACGGCAGCGAGTTCGTGTCCCGAGACCTCGATCTATGGGCCTACGCAAAAGACGTCACGCTGGACTTCTCGCGACCCGGCAAACCGACGGATAACGGCTTCATCGAGGCGTTCAACAGCAAGCTCCGGTCCGAATGCCTGAACGCACATTGGTTCATGAGCCTTGCGGATGCCAGCGAAAAGCTGGAGGATTGGCGTAGACACTACAACGACGACCGACCACACAGCGCCATCGGATACAACGTCCCAAGCGCACTGCACTTTCCAGATGACGTCACCAGCCCGTCATCGTGATCAAAGGACCGAAACTCCAGCTTCGGGTGGTCCAGAGTTGGTAGGCAGAGCAAATTGGGTCAGACTCTAATCGATGATGGAGGAATGTTCAGTGGCAGGTCAGTCTGGTTTGAACGCGCATACGACGGAGCAGCGCCGGAGGCTCCGAAGCATCGTGCTTGGGCGAACTCTTAACGCTCGGACAGTCCCTCAAGTACGCCTTTTCAATTGCCGCTCACAAACAGGCATTCGCTTGTTACAACCACAGAAACCCAACCTTTAGTCAGACGTCTGATGAATTTTTGAGCAGTCTTTTGACATGTTCCAAATGCATAGCTGCACTGCAGCATTTGTAGTTGTCGTAATGTGCGGAGGAGGTCATATTAGATTTATAGAAGTTGCCTCTCCTCCTCCCTGGCCACTTCTTGGACATTTTGGCGACACACATCTCCTCCTCCCTTGTGTGTCGCCATTTTCTTTTCATCCGAATGAATTTGGCACCTCATGCCCACAGGGCGCGTGACGTGAAGGCTTCCATCGAACTGCTTTTCGCAACTGGATGCGGTTAGTCAGACACCCCTGATGTGAGTCGTCACCACGCATTCCGAATGACACCGCGAAGCTCGGGTCGTTGACTGAAACTAAGCGATGCGGAGGGGGACGGTACAAACGCCTTAGCCCCATTAAATGTGAGCGCATACTGCCCGAGTTCACCTTGTCCACGTCAATACCTGTCGACGTGAGGAAGCTGTCAAATTCGTCCGTGCGGAACGTCGTCGACGCCAATATCGTCAAATCACTCGCGTCAAACTTGGTGAACGACATGTAGTCATCACCATCGGTGACATCGGTCGTATGCAGCAGGTAAACTGCGCCATCGTCAAAAAAGACAAAGGGATTGTACACATCGTCCGTGTCAGGCAGCAGTTGCGCATCCGTGACCAGAGTGCCGTCTGACGTAAAGCTTTGGTAAAATACTCCGGAGGGCAGATTATCGAATGCTGTCCCAGCGTACCCCTGCGAGTCGAGCCAGAAGTAAACGATGTCATCCGACACCTCTACTTAGTCATTTCCAAGAGCGTTGGTGAATCCGCTTTCGAATGCATTATTCAGGGCAATCAATTCGTAGCGGGTGTCGGCCATTGTCGTCCCCGTAGGGTGTTTAGGTATAAGTAGCGCTATTATGCTTTAGGCTATTATGTTTACAAAAGTTACTGATAAATAGTTTCGGCAACCTTCTTCCCTGACCTTTTCTGGCTGTCTTTCACGGACCTGTCACACCAAAGGGTATGCGCCTAGAGCTTTGTTTCGATCGTAGCCCATCAAAGCCAAACCCAGTTCCTAATGGCCAAAATCGCTCATTCGGGATATTCACGCCCCCCTCCGAGGCGTGACATTCTGCGCATTCGTGAAACGCGCGCTTTGGGCTGACCCGACCGGAAAAATCGTAAATCGGGTTAGAGTTCTCTTCACACACGGCTCTAGTCACAGCTTCACGCAATCCGCGAACTCAGAACGTGCAACATCTCGGATGTGCTCTGCCATTTCCACAAAGGCCACGGGCGTCCCGCTCGATTTCCGCCAAGCTAACCCGATTTGTCGTAACCGCGGCGGGGACAACGGTATTGTGCACACATCGCTATCAGCGCGTTCGACTTCGGATCGTGAGTACAGCCCGGGCACCAACGTGACCCCCATTCCCAAAGAGACCATCTGGCGCAGCGCATCCAAACTGGTGCCTTCAAAATCCATGCGCAACTTGGCGCCGGCCAACTCGCACACATCTTTGATCTGACGATGCAGCGTATACGCGGGGTCCAACGTGATGAACGTCAAAGATGATAAGTCCTGTAGACGCGCGCTCTTTGATCGCGCCAAGGGGCTGGCAGTGTCCACCGCCAGCAGCAATGGCTCTCGAAACAAGGGATGGAAGCTGACCTCGTCGTGACCAACGGGCGCTTGGGTCAGGATTAGGTCGTGTTTACCCGCTAACAAATCCTCAACCAGATCTTTCGACGGGCCATCGCGGATGATCAGTTTGAGCTCCGGGTATTTCTCATGCAGCCGTCGCAAGACCCGCGGCATCAGGTAGGGTGCGATCGTTGGCGAGGACCCAAGCCGCAGCGTCCCTCCAAGACCGCTTTCCCCCGACGTCGAACGATGCATTAGACCGTCAACTTCAGCCAGAATGCCGATGGCCTTTTGCGCCACATCGCGACCGGCTGGCGTTAGGATCAATCCACTACGTTTCCTTTCGAGCAACTGCGCGCCAATCGCCTCTTCCAATGCATTGATCTGAAGACTTAGGGATGGCTGACTGATCTCCAATTGTTGCGCGGCGCGGCGATACTGCAGAACACGGGCCAAAACGGCAAAATAGCGTAGCTGGCGCAACGTAATCTCGGTCATGGAACCCTCTGAGCACTTATATAGGAAATTCCTATCTTACTTTATCATATCATTGTCTTCATGTGGGTTTCGACGACGCCATGTCTAGGGGGCAGTCAGCGTTCTGCGGCTGCGCTCGTCACAGATATGGAGGTCCAAGATGAAGAATGATGTGCGTCTCAAAGTGTTCTCCCTAGAGGCACGTCTCGCAAAACTGCGATCTAAACACGGCACCTTGAAAGCACTCATTGCTCGAGAGTTGAAGCGACCAGTCCCCTGCTCGGTTACGCTTCAGACCCTCAAGCGTCAGAGGCTTCGTATCAAAGACGAGATGGTGCGCTGCGTCTCGCGGCTACAGGGCGCCCGCTCCTCCGGGCGGCTTCAAGAGTGGTCGGTGTAGGAGGTGATGATGGGATTTGTGTTTGTCTATCAAGCCACCTACTTCGGCCGCTTGCACCATGGCCAGATCGAAGACTTTGAGGATGCCATTCTTGGCGGCGAAGAGCCAGAAGATCAGGACGGTCCCGACGGCGGCACCCCTCACTTGAAACTTGTAAAATCGACATAAGGAGCGCGGTTATGTTCAAAGGACTTGGTGTCTCAATGCTGCTGATTTGCGGGGGCATGGTGTTGGTGCCTGCCGCGATGGCGCTGATGCTCTGATAAGGGCGACCAGGTAAAAAACCGGGTGCGTGAGGCAGCGGCTTCACGCACCTTTTTTCATTTTATTCACGACCTTGATGCATCCGCGTCATGCGGTCGCGCAAGCTGGATTTAAAGTGCATTTGCACCACATCTTTAGCAACACAGCTACCAATGGAGTGTGCAATGCGTAGGATGGCAACACGGCTCATCCGACAAATCATCGGACAATTTTTATCAGGACTTTGGGCGACCAAGATGCCCCAACCACAGGCCCAGTTGGCGCGGGTAAAAGTGACAGCACCTGACCGAAAGCCGCCGTTCGCCCTCCGCGGTGGAGGGCTGAGAAAATGATGGACACCTTGCTACTGTCTCGCCTGCAATTTGCGGCGAACATCTCGTTTCACATTCTGTTTCCGACAATCACCATCGCCCTTGGCTGGGTTCTGCTGTTTTTCAAACTGCGGTTTAACCGGACAGGTGAAGAGCGCTGGATGGATGCCTATCGCTTCTGGGTCAAAGTGTTTGCACTATCCTTTGCCATGGGCGTTGTGTCTGGCATCACCATGTCGTTCCAGTTTGGTACCAACTGGCCCGGCTTTATGGAAAGCGTGGGCAACATCGCAGGTCCGCTCTTGGCCTACGAGGTTTTGACCGCCTTCTTCCTCGAGGCAGTGTTCCTAGGCATCATGCTGTTCGGCTTTCGCAAAGTGCCCGGCTGGGTGCACACAATGGCAACGTTCCTTGTCGCGTTCGGCACCACCATGTCGGCCTTCTGGATCATCGTGTTGAATTCGTGGATGCACACCCCTGCAGGGTTCGAACTGCGCGAGGGTGTGGCCCATGCCACGGACTGGATGGCAATCATCTTTAACCCGTCAATGCCCTACCGTTTGGTGCACATGCTGCTGGCGTCGGGTCTGACTGTGGCCTTCCTGATCGCTGGTCTGTCTGCTTTCCGCTGGCTGCGCGGCGATCAAGGTGCCGAAGTGAGAACCACCCTGCGCTTTGGCCTGATGACCGGTGCCATCTTGATCCCTCTGCAAATTCTGGCAGGTGACATGCACGGTCTAAATACGTTGGAGCATCAGCCTGCCAAAGTCGCCGCGATGGAGGGCAATTGGGAAACAGGTCCAAACGTGCCGTTACTCCTGTTCGCTCTGCCGGATCAGGACGCACGCGCAAACCGGTTTGAACTGGCCGTTCCGAATGGCGCTAGCCTGATCCTGACCCACCATGCAGACGGCGTCGTACCCGGCCTAAATGACTTTGTGGCCGAGGATGGCTCGCCCCTGCATCCGCGCGTGGCGCCCGTCTTTTACGGGTTCCGCGTGATGGTCGGGACCGGCATGGCCATGCTGCTGCTCAGCTGGGGCGCGATGGTCCTTATGGCACGCCGCCGCGACGAGGCAACAGGATCGTTCCTCAGCACCCGCCGAGGGCTGGACGGACTGCCCAAACCGATGCTGTGGGGCGCACTAGCGATGACTTTCTCTGGATGGCTGGCGACTTTGGCAGGGTGGTACGTGACCGAGATTGGCCGCCAGCCGTGGCTAGTCACAGGTGTCCTGCCGACCGAAGCGGCCGTGGCCGATGTCGCCCCCTCTATGGTGCTGGGGACATTCATTGCCTACCTCGCGATCTATGTGGTGCTGACGCTGGCCTATATCGGTGCGCTCTTCCACTTGGCGAACAAGAAGGCAAAGGGCGACGACGCATCAGGCAAGCCCGAACGCACCGGTCCTGATGGGATCACCGTCCTGACCCCCGCGGAATAAGGAGAGCAGACCATGATGACTCTATTCGGAGATCCGAACCTTTGGCTGCCCGCAACCTTTGCCGCGCTGATGGGACTGTCGATCCTGATTTATGTGGTGCTGGACGGGTTCGATCTGGGGGTGGGACTGGTGTCCCCCCTTGCAACAGAAGCCGAGCGCGACCGCATGATTGCCTCGATCGGGCCATTCTGGGATGCAAACGAGACGTGGCTGGTGCTGGCGATTGGCCTCTTGCTGGTAGCGTTCCCGACGGCGCACGGATTGATCCTATCGACACTGTATCTGCCAGTCGCCGTTATGCTGATCGGCCTGATCTTGCGGGGCGTCGCGTTCGAATTCCGCGTCAAAGCGCCTGCCAGTCAGAAACGCATGTGGGACCACGCTTTCTTTGGAGGATCGGCTATGGCATCCCTGAGCCAAGGGTACATGCTGGGATCCTACGTGCTAGGACTGGGGACGGGTTGGGGCGCGATCGCATTCTCGTTGCTGACGGCGGTGTTTCTAACCGTCGCCTACAGCTTTATTGGGGCGACTTGGCTGATCTTCAAAACCGAAGACATCCTGCAGAAAAAGGCGGTGAAGTGGGCTAAGGGCGGCATCTGGGGCGTCCTCGGGGGGCTAGGGGCTGTGTCGATCGCCTCGCCTCTGGCATCAGAGCGGATCTTTGAAAAGTGGTTCGCCTTCCCAGAGATCGTGCTGCTGGCTCCTATGCCCATCGCCTTTGCAGCGCTGTCTATGCTGCTGATCATGGCGCTACGGCATCTGCCAACGCAGAATGATAATTGGGCGTGGTTTCCCTTTGCCGCGACTGTCGCACTGTTTGTTCTGGCCTTTGTCGGGCTGGCCTATTCATTCTACCCCTACGTGGTGCCCGAGCAGTTGACGATCTACGAGGCAGCCGCAGCGCCAGAGAGCCTGATCATCATCCTCTTTGGGGCGCTTTTCGTTCTGCCGGTAATCGCAGGATACACCGCTTTGTCTTACATCATTTTCCGAGGCAAAGCGACGGCACTGCGTTACGATTAGGGCCAGCTGCAGAGGCGTCCGCCCATCATCGTTCGCAATAAAAAGGCCGCGGCAGACTGCACTGCCGCGGCCTTTGTTGCTATGACTTACATCTTATTTCGGCAGCAGAACTTTGTCGATCACGTGAATGACGCCGTTCGACTGACGGACATCGGCGGTCGTGACTTCTGCGGCGTTACCACTTTCATCATAGATGAATACGCGCCCCGAGGGCGTCAGCTGCGCGGACAGTGCATCGCCCGAGACAGCGTTAAAGTGGTAAAAGCCATCCGACGACATCTTCACCGCAGAGGTGATATCCTCGGCGCTCCAGTTTCCTGCGACCACGTGAGCCGTCAGAATTTTCACCAGCATGTCCTTGCTTTCAGGCTTCAGCAGGGTCTCGACCGTGCCCTCAGGCAGCGCCTCGAATGCGCTATTTACAGGGGCAAAGACGGTAAAGGGGCCTTCGCTTTGCAGGGTATCCACCAGACCGGCGGCCTGCACGGCGGCGACGAGGGTGGTGTGATCTGCAGAATTCACAGCGTTCT
This sequence comes from Donghicola eburneus, assembly GCF_900115865.1. GTDB lineage: Bacteria > Pseudomonadota > Alphaproteobacteria > Rhodobacterales > Rhodobacteraceae > Donghicola > Donghicola eburneus. The sequence goes on from NZ_FOXY01000014.1 coordinate 6,929, forward strand.
CGACGATGTTCTTGTCCATGAACATGGGTGCGCCACCGACCATCGGGTTTCCAGTTTCCGAATGGGACGCGGCAAAGGCAGCGCTTGCGCATGTCAGGGCGAAGGCGGTTGCTGCAATAACGGTTTTCATAGAATGTCTCCTCCAAGGTTCGTGCCTCCTTTACGGTGGAAACCGAGGAAAAGACGAAGGCGCCCGATCACATTAAAGTATTCTTTGTAAGTGGATATTTTTGTAGATTGAGCTAACGAAATGACTTGTAGCCGAACTCTGCTAAAAAAGCGTCAGCGCCCACATCCGCACTCATTCGCAGGCCGTGCCCCAAGACGCGATGCGATCTTCGACAGCAAAGGCCGCACGGGCAGAAACAAACGGTAGCCAACCTCCATCACCGTGGGGACACCGGGCAAACTGCCGATCCGCGCCGCCCACCGCCAGCGGGGCAGCACCTGCCAGATCGCGACAAAGCCGCGTGCCCCAGACACCAGCGCGCCATCGGCCCGCCGTACGTGGAAACGGCGCATGGCATCGCGCGGGCTTAGGTCCGGTCCCGGATTTGCGCCCTCTTGGGACACGTCGACAAAGTTCAAGCGCTCTGCCCCCTTTTGCCGCTTGTAGTGATTGATCTCGGCAGTGCAGAGCGGGCAGGAGCCATCGAAGTATCCTGTCAGCGTCTCGTTAGGTTCGGCAGGGGTCGGCACAGCGTCTCCTTGGGCTTTGGGATGTCCTTTGGCCTGAAGCTGTGCCACTGTGTGCAATTGGCAAGTCCTGCGGCGATCTGATCAGCCCCCAACCCCCGCCAGCCACAGGTACAGCGGCAGTCCCAGCGTGATGTTGAAGGGGAAGGTCACGCCAAGCGACAAAGTCAGATAAACGCCCGCCTCGGCCTGCGGCAGCGCGATCTTCATCGCCGCAGGGACCGCGATATAGGACGCCGACGCCGCCAGAACCATCAGCAGAAACAAGCTACCCGTTTGCAGACCGATCACCGACCCAAGGCCCCATGCAAGCGCCGCTCCGACAACTGGCATCACCAGTCCAAAGGCAAAAAGGCCCGTGCTGAGCATGTGCTTGTTCTTGAGCAGGCTGCGCCCCGCCGACAGCCCCATATCCAGCAGGAACAGACACAAAATCCCCGTGAACGGTGTGACAACAAAGGGCGCGATCATCTGCATGCCCTTGTCCTGCGTCACCGCCCCGATCACAAAGGCTCCTGTCAGCAAAACGATAGAGCCGTTCGCGAACAACTCGCGGATGGGCACGCACTTCGTGTCCCCTTGGGACCGGCCAAACCGCGCGGCAATCCACAGAGCGGACAGGATCGCCGGCACCTCCATCGCGGCGGCGACCGCCACCATGTAACCGTCGGCGGCAATCCCTGTCAGATCCAAGAGGCTTGAGGCCGCAACAAAGGTTACGATCGAGATTGACCCGTAGTGCCCTGCCACCGCCGCCGCGTTCATGGCATCCAGCCGCGTCATCACCCGCAGCAGCATGAACGCGATAAACGGTATCAGGAATGACAGGATCAGCCCCGCCCCGATTGCCAGAAACAGATCAGCGCGCAGTCCGTGCTGCGCCAGACTGTGACCGCCTTTGAACCCGATGGCGAGCAGAAGATAAAGCGACATGAACTTCGCCGCGCCTTCGGGGATGGACAGGTCACTGCGGACGACTGCGGCCAGCAGTCCAAGGGCAAAGAACATAATTGTCGGCACCATAAGGTTGCCAACCAGGCTGTCGAGAATAAGGGGCATATGCGGTCTCCTGATCTGAGGGTTGCCGCCTCTTGCCCGAAATTCTGCGATAGCATAAATACAATCTGGTCTTTATTTTCATATCTTGAGGCTATGATATGCGCCCTACCCTGCGTCAGATGGAATACGTGGTCACGGTTCACCAAATCGGGAATTTCGGGTTGGCCGCTGATGTGCTGCACGTCAGCCAACCCAGCCTCTCGAACCAAATCGCCACGGTCGAAGCCGAGCTTGGCGTGCGCTTGTTCGAACGTGGCCGCAGCGGTGTGACGACGACTTCTCAGGGTTTGGAGTTCGTTTCGCGGGCACGGCGCATTCTGTCGGAAGTCGAAGCGCTGAATGCCGCCATGACCAGCAACCTGCCCTTTGGCGGGCGTCTGCGTCTGGGTGTTCTGCCCTCAATCGGGCCATATTTGCTGCCTCAGGTCGTGCGCAGCCTGCACCAGAGCCAACCTGACCTGCGCGTGGCCGTGCGAGAAGAGAATACGTTGGGCTTGGATGAAGGGATCCGGAACGGACGCTTTGATGCCATTATCTCGACCCCCGAAGACCACCCGAACACACAGCAACATTTTCTGTTCACAGAGCGTTTGTGGGCCGCCGTGTCCCACGACCATCCCTTGGCTGCAACAACGCAGATCACATCGGACCACCTGAACGGTCAGCGCTTGCTAACGTTGGACACCGGCCACCGGTTGGCGCGGATCGTCTATGGGATTGCGGGGCAAAACGGCGGGATCGTCTCCAACGATTACGAAGGGACCAGCCTGGACTCGATCCTGCTCATGGCCGCAACGGGCGCGGGCATGGCGGTCCTGCCCGATCTGTTCGCCCGCCGTCAGGCCGTGCACAGAGAAGAGGTCAAGGTTATTCCCCTTGCGGTACCCGAAGCCGACCGCGCCATAAGCCTGATGCTACCAGAGCGCGCCACTACCGACGAAAGCACTGATTTGCTCATGAAATCTCTGAAACTGGCAGCCACACAGTTCGGATTGTAGCGACGCGGCCACGTGGGCCGAAGGCCCCCTCCCACACCCGCTGCATTGCCAGTTCAAGCCATTACTATACAAAAATTATTCGTGTGTAGTAATTCGGGCAGGGAGCCATCCAATGGCAGAACTTCGGAGCGTGGCGCGGTCAGCATACAACGACCTTCTCCGTCTTTTGCACGACGATCAAGTGGCCAATCTGCGTGGCACTGTCCGACAGAAGGAAGTCGGCGGCAAGATCCACTGGTACACGGCAGAACGTATCGGGCAGGACCTGAAGTGGTGATACATCGGCCCCGACACGGATGAAACACGCCAGCGGATTGAACGTCTGCGCGAACTGCAGGAACATGCCCCCGACCGGCGGCGGGAACGAGCAAGGCTTGTTCGCCTGCTGCGCGCCGAAGGACTAACCCCTGTGAATCGCGAAACCGGTAGCCTTCTGTTCAACATGAGCAAAGTTGGAACCTTTCGCTTAGGCGGCACTCTGATCGGGACAAACGCGTTTCGCCTCATGGAAGGGGAACTGGGTCTGACCTTGCCCCGCGACGGGGCCGAAAACACCGGAGACATCGACATCGCGCAGTTCGAGCGGCTCTCTCTGGTGCTCGAAGATGAAGTGCAGCCGTCATTAGCCGAAACCTTTACAGCGCTGAAATTCGATCCGGTCGAGGCTTTGGATACCAATAGTGTCTGGCGGTGGCGGCAAGCGAAATCAGGAACGCTGGTCGAGTTTCTCACCCCCTCTTTTGAAGAAAATGAGGGGATCAAGGCACTGCCCGCGTTGGGTGTCAAAGCGCGCGCCTTGCATCACCTGAACTATCTGATCGCAGATCCCATTCCGGCGGCCGCCCTTTATCGCGAGGGCGTTTTGGTACAAATCCCCCGCCCCGAGCGGTTCGCAATTCACAAACTGATCGTGACAGAGCTCAGGCGTGATGGCGCAACCTCTGACAAGTCCTACAAAGATCGCCAGCAAGCCAAGTGGCTGATCGAGAACATGGCCGAAGATCGGCCCATGGACGTGTGGGAGGCCTACCAAGACGCGCGCTCCCGCGGGCCAAAATGGCGGGATCGGATCGCGCGGTCTCTGGACCGCATACCATCCCTGCAACAGGTTCTAGAGGATTGCGGGGGATAGGCCCGATTACTGGTCAAGACTGTCCAGATAGCCCCTGACAAACCCACCATCTTGGGCCACGGGCGCCTGCTGCTGCGGGGCGCGCGGCCGGATGGTCGGGCGAACATTGACCACTGGCTCTGCCTGTGGAGGCAGCGTCCGGATGATCGGGGTCGGTGTGGCTGCGACGTTGGAGTAATCACTCACTGGCGCAAATGGCATGGCCGCGAACTGAATATCGAATCCGACGATCGCCCTTTCGCCCGCATAAGCCATTGGCACAGCGCAAAATAAAACCGATGCGAGGGCAATTTTTGCATAAAACATGGTTCTCTCTTTCGATGAGCCAATCATTTGAAAATCTACCTAAAAGGTTTCAGAAACCACGAGCAATTGTCAAGGCAAGCTGCCTGTGGCCTTGGGCCTGCGTCACGTCGAACACGCCTAGAGAAAAATTCCAGCGGGGCAGTTTTCTCAAAGCAAAGCCCATTCCAGCGTATATCTCTTTTGTGGTGCCGGACAGGCTAAGGTTTATAGATTGCGAAACACCAACGCCGATCCCGACAAACGGCTCTTGGTCATTGATCCCAGACCCATCCGCAGTCGCGGCATGATCGCCATAACCGATGGTCAACTGTACCGGCATCTCACCACGAACCCCATTTACGGTGAACAGGTGTGAAAGATAAGCGGCATAGGCAGGTGGGCCGTCTGCGGCATCTCCCCATGCCGCCACGTTTGTGGCAGACACCCCCGCAAAGGTCGCCGAACTCTCGGAAACATGCAGGGCACGGGACAGGCTGGCCTGCAATGCGCCGTCCTCGGCAAACCCGATCAGCGATGTTATTGTCGCACCGACATGGGCGCTGACGCCGCGCACTGGGTTGCCAAAGGTGTACCCCAATAACAGATCACCATCCGCCTGATTGATCGGATCACTTCTGTCCTCGGTATCGCGTCTGGGATGCACAAGGACCAGACCGACATAGCCACTGCCCCCCGGCGCGGGCAAGGCACTGGGAACCCCGAAAATACTAGGAAACCGAAGCGATCCCCCATCACTTTGCGCGAAACTCGGAGAGCCTAAAGCGGCAATCAACGCAATCGCTGAAAGTACTTGTTTCAAATTTCTGATCCAATACCGATGGTAAACGGCGGTTCGAATAAATTACTTGTCGTGGTGCCCTCTTTTTCGGATTCCCGCAACGTCTATAGCGTCGCGGAGAAACAGCAGATCAAAAGAGCACGCTTTATAAACAGACGCGCGCTGAAAAATACGCTGCACTCGGTTTTCAGGCGGTGATTAATCGCCAAGGCTGACCCGATATTGCCAGAAATACGAGCTAATCAAAGCAACTACGCCTGCCCAGAAAAATGCTTTCGTTTAGCGCTGTCATGAAAACTTCATTGACTGCCCCTTGTCAGAAGCCCGCGGTGCCCCCATCTTCGGAGGGCTTACGTTATCTCTCTTCGACACGCTGCTGCCGCTATTTGTGGCCCCGGTTGATCGACTTGGATCGACTTTGCCGGGCTGCCGCAGTCCCGCGGCCAGCATGATCAAGGAGACCACGGATATGGCCAATGGCACCGTGAAATGGTTCAATTCCACCAAAGGTTTTGGGTTCATCCAGCCGGACGACGGCGGCAAAGACGTCTTTGTCCACATTTCCGCCGTTGAACGGTCGGGCATCTCGCGCCTCGATGACGGGCAAAAGGTGACTTACGATCTCGAAACCGGTCGCGATGGCCGCGCTTCAGCCAGCAATCTCGCTCTGGCATGAGTAACGTGCTGGGAGACCTCCTCGCGGGTGTTCCGGCCGGCGGAGCAAAAGGCCGGACCGCCGGCAGCACTCAGCGCACTAAAGGCGACGGGCCGGTGACGGCCCTCGACAAAACGTCGACCGCCGCTTGGAGCATCCTCGACGAGGAAGCCGAAGCGCGGGCGGAAAAGACCGCGCGGCTCAAGGCCGCACGGCAAGCCCGTGACGGCGGCAAATCAGAATGATCCCATTGCCCGGTCGATCCACAGGTCTGATCGGGCAACGGATCCCCTACATTGGCGCATTGGGTCCCATGCTTTGACGGTGGGATCCAAACACTGCGCAGCGAGATTTTTAGAACAGTCCCCACCCCCGATGGGTAGGGGCACGGCGTTAGACGCGCAAGGCAGGTTTGCCCGCTCCGCCGAGACGACACACTAAGGTTAAAGATATGATGGAAATTCAATGGGGTAAGCCAATGGCCCTGATCACCCCCCAAGATGGCAGCATCGAACATTTCAGCACGATTGAAAAAGCACGCTATTGGCTGCGCCGGAAATGGCCGACCGACGATTCCAATCGTGACGCGGCGCTGGCCCAGATTGATGCAGCAATGGAGTGCCTGACGCCCGTAGAAGAGGCACGGCACGCATTCCTCGTCGCGGCTTTGTCAGCGGGTTATCGCGCTGAACACCAACGCGAATTCGCTTAAAAATAGGCGCGGCCATGTGCGGTCGCCCCATTTGATTGGCACAAAGAAAGGCGGAGGCATCATGGCCTCCGCCTTTTTCGTTCTCAAATGTCTTAGCTCGGCAGCGTGATGGCCTTGGCGTTGATGAATTCGGTCATGCCAAACCCACCATGCTCGCGGCCATAGCCACTGTCTTTCACACCGCCGAACGGCATTTCAGGTGTGGCAAGATTGAAGTGATTGATGAACACCATCCCTGTGTCGAAATGCTTTTTGGCCAACTCAAGTGCGCGCTTTTCGTCGCGGCTAAAAATGCCACCACCCAGACCAAAGCGACTGTCGTTGGCGATGCGCATGGCGTCTTCGTCATCTTTCGCGCGAATGACCGACGCGACAGGACCAAAGAGTTCTTCGTCATAGGCTGGTTGCCCGGGCTTTACGTCGATCAGCACGGTAGCGGGGTAGTAATAGCCTGTGCGCTCGGGGATTTCGCCGCCGACCTCAATCTTGGCCCCTTTGTCCACGGATTTCTTGACCTGATCATGCAGTGTTTCGCGCAGATCCTTGCGCGCCATCGGACCAAGGTCAGTATCCTCTGCGGTTGGATCGCCAAGAGTCACGTCGCCCATCGCCTTGACGTAGCCCTCGACAAAGTCTTCATAAACCTTGTTCGACACGATAAAGCGTTTGGCGTTCACGCAAGTCTGACCGTTGTTGTAGATGCGGCCCGCAACGCAGGTTTTCACTGCCAGCTCAACATCCGCGTCTTCTAGCACCAGATAGGCGTCGTTCGAGCCTAGCTCCATCACGGTTTTCTTCAGGTGCTCGCCAGCCTTGGCCGCGATAATGCTACCGGACTTGGCGCTGCCAGTCATGGTCACACCGCGCACCAGCTTGTGGCCGATCAATTCGTCCGACTGATCGTGATCAATAAGCATGACGGTAAACAGGTTTTTGGGCAGACCTGCTTCTTCAAAGACTTCTTTCAGCATTAGGCCGGATCCCGTGCAAATCTCTGCGTGCTTCAGAAGGACACCGTTCCCCGCCATCAGGTTCGCAATCGCGTAGCGCACCGCTTGATAGGCAGGAAAATTCCACGGTTGGATTCCGTAAATGACGCCGATCGGGGCCTTGGTGATCGTACCCTTACGCCCGTCTTGCAGATCGCGCGTCTCATCGGCCAGAACCTCGGGGCCTGCCTCTGCGGTCCAGTCGCAAATGGCAGCGCACAGATCAATCTCGTCGCGGCTGTCCAGCAAGCGCTTGCCCATTTCTTGGGTCATCAGCTTGGCGAACTCTTCCTTGCGATCACGCAGCTTCGCGCCAATCGCTTTCATAACCTCGCCGCGATCCTTGTGGGACTTCAGGCGCCACTCTTCGAAGGCGGCGTGGCATGCCTCTAGTGCCGAGATCATCTCGTCATCGGACATCAACGGATAGGTGTCGAGCACTTCTTCCGTGGCCGGATTGGTGGTGGTCATAGCGCGGTCGGGACGATGCGAGTCCTTCATGAGATGTCCTTTCGTAATTCAATATCTGCGGCCCCAACGTGCCCGTCCCAAAACACGTTCCTTGGGCATTGATCACGACCGGTTGATTGCAAACGCAGGACATCGCGCTAAGGACGATACGACTAGCGGACCGTATACCCTCCGTCGGCGACCAGATTTTCCCCTGTTATGATCCCCGCCTGAGCCGAACAGAGATACAGGGCCGCCGCAGCGATTTCCGAGGGGCGTGCGAACCGGCCCACGGGGATATCCCGCTTGGCCTGCGCGCCCTTTTCTCCGCTCCACCCGACCAAGGACATGGGCGTTTCGACAACTGTTGGTGAAATGGCATTCACCGTGATCCCGTACCGCGCCCACTCGACGGCAAGCACTTTGGTCAAAGCAACCAAGCCTGCTTTGCTGCTGCCGTAGGCGGCGTGCTCAGGGATGGCGACCACTGCAGCCTGACTGGCCATGTTGACGATCCGGCCCGCACCACTCTTCTTGAGATACGGCAACGCCGCACGAGCCATGAGCCATGGCGCACGCAGATTGATCGCGTGGGTCTTATCCCACAAGTCGATGGTTTGATCCTCGGCGGGGGCAACCACGCCGAGACCTGCATTGTTGATCAGAATGTCGATGCCCACCGCCGTTCCGACGCGCGGGACCGCTTCCGCGATAGCGTCAGGGTCGGACAGATCGATGACCCAGCTCGAATGTCAATCGCCCTTTAAAGTGCGCGCCATATCCGTACAGTCTTCGCGGTCGACCAGCGCCAAACGTGCGCCAGCTTGGGCAAAGGCTTCTGCCATCGCGGTACCGATCCCGCCCGCCGCGCCAGTGAGTAGAACGGATTTTCCCGTAAAGTCGGGCATAGCACCCTCTCAGATATCAAAGTTGGTGGGCAAAACGATCATATCGCGGATCGTGACGTTTCGGCCGCGTGTCAGTGCGTAAACAACCGCATCCGCGACCTCTTCGGGGTCGATGAGCGAGCCACTCTCTTTGGCCTTGCGCAGATTTTCCTCTGGCCAATCGGCCAGAAGCGCCGACACGACTGGCCCGGGCGAGACTTGGCCGACACGGATGCCATGCTCGCGCAATTGGCGGCGCATCGTCTGCACAAAACAGGTGATCGCCCATTTGGAACCGGAATAGACAGGCTCCCACGCAATGGCACTGTGTCCGGCGACAGAACACGTCACCCAGATATCACCGACACCGCGCTCCTTCATATGAGGAATTACGCCAAGGGTATTCTTCATCACCGCGTTGACGTTCAGGTTCAGCATTCGGTCGATCCCGGCAGAATTGGTTTCATCCAGATCCCCGCCGATATACGTCCCTGCATTCAGATAAAGGATGTCGATATGTGGCACTTTATCCAGAATTTCTGGGATCATGGCATCGCAGCTGTCCGCGTCCAGCAGATCAGTGACTTGGGCAATCGCTTTGTCCCCAAGCTCGGCGATCAATGTTTCTAGCGCAGCTGTGTCACGATCAACCATGACCACAGTGGCCCCTTCGGCCAGCAGGGCTTTGGTCGTCGCCAGACCAATGCCAGAAGCCGCACCGGTGATAGCCGCGATTTTTCCGTTCAGGCGTTCAGCCATTTCAGTTCTCCGTAGATAGAGGTGGATTTAGACAGCCAAGAAGCCGCCATCGATCGGCAGCATCGCGCCCGTGACCATGGGGGCGTCGCGTCCCATCAGCATCAGGATGGATCGCGCGACATCCTCGACCTCGGCAAAACGGCCCATGGGGTGACGGGCCATCATAGGGTCGCGCACGGCAGGATCGGACCACGCAGCAGCGGCCAATTCGGTCATCGTAACTGTAGGGGCCACAGCGTTGACGCGGATGCCGTGAGGTCCAAGCTCGCGTGCCATCACGCGGGTCGCAGCCTCTAGCCCCGCTTTGGACGCGGCGTAGGCCATGTGACTGTTAAAGCCCCGATGCCCTGCAATCGATGTGACGTTCACGATCACCCCGCCGCCTCCGGCTTGAACCCGAGCGCGGGCGAAGTCCTGCGCGCAGATCAGAGCTGCCCGCAGATTGATCCCCATGACGGTTTCGTACCCGTCATCGGTCATCTCGAGCACGGTTTCCAAAATATTGGTACCAGCGCAGTTGATCAGTCCATCGCACAGACCCGACTGCCCCATAGCCGTGCGGGCCGCAGCGTTGTCCATTAGGTCGGCGGAAATTGTTTCGCAGCCCGTCTCAGCAGACAGGCTGTCCAAGTCTACCTGGGTCCGCGCGATGGCGATGGCGGTTGCGCCGCGGCGCGACAACTCTTGTACGCAGGCACGGCCGATGCCTTTGCCCGCGCCAGTCACGATAATGCGTTTGCCTTCGAAATCTTGGCTCATGGAAATTCCTTTAGAGGTTGGCCGCGCCTGCGCAGGCGGCGTGATAAGAATGCAGGCTCTGGCGCACCCGCCAGATCAGCAGCGTTTCAGGATCAAGGGGCGCGCTTGCAAAGCTGGCGGCAGCAGGCATGTGCTGCCACATCAGCGGCAGGGGGACGGATTGGCCGCGCAGGGCATCCAATAGGGTTTGAACTGCCGTCTGTGCCTCGAGCGTCGTCCAGTAGTAGCGAATGCGGTCCGACAGCGAATAATGGCGTAGGACGCGCTGCTCGGCCTCGGACCCGTGGTAATGACGCTCCCAATTCTCGGGAGCACGGGTCATCAGCGCCTCCATCGCGCTGAACAAAGGCCGGGCGCCATAATCCGGCAACAAATCGCTCGCGATCAGGTCGAGCGCATAGAGCGCCTCTCGTAGGACAAAGGTTAATTCCGGCCCGACCTTCAGGATCGGAAAGCCGTCACGGACCAACTGAGCCAAGGGCGTGGAACCTTGGTAATCGGTTGAATGCGCCTCGAAGATCAGTTGGGGATACGCACCCAAAACTTGGGTCAGACCCGTCGCAGCCTCTGGTCGATAGAGGATCGTGTTCTTGTTGCCGAACTCCACACCGGGCTGGACGACCAGGCCCAGTACACGGGCGAAGGCACTTTCCAATCCTTGGTCTACGAAGACTTGCTGATGCACCGCCAGAGTGTCCCGGGCGGCATTGGGATCGGTCGGAGATACTGTCGTGAGTTCGTGATCTGCGCCGCCGGGAGGTGGGACTTCGGTACCGATGATGTAGTGGGGCGGCGGCAGGCTTTGCGCTTGCGCGGTCTCCTCGGCCACGCGAGCCAAGCGCGCAGCGCGATGGGCTGTGGTGGTATCATCCAGCGCTTCGGGTTCACCTGCGCAGCCCATTGAAGCGTCTAGATGTATCTTGCCAAAGCCCGCCGCGACATAGGCCGCAACCATCTGTTCGGCTTGCGCCATCGCATCTTCGGCGGGCAAATGGCGCCACGGGTTCGGCCCTAGATGATCACCCCCAAGGATGATCAGATCGCTGGGGCATCCCTCGGCTCCGGCCAGATCATGCACCACCTGCGCGAAATCCGTGGGGGTCATGCCTGTGTAGCCGCCAAGGTGGTTCACTTGGTTGCACGTCGCTTCGATCAAGACTGTGTCGCCCGTAGCTCGCCCGTGTTGCAAGGCGGCGCGGAGCACAAGTGGGTGCGCAGAGCAGACCGAGGGTATTCCGGCAGGCTGGCCGCTATGATATCGCGGCGCGAGGTCGGTCAGGGCTAAGGGCATCGGGTCAATCGCTTTGTTTCTGAAATGAATTGGTCGAGTTCGTCGCGCGTGCCCGCGCCCTCCATCGGGCCACGGAAGGTGACGTTCCGCGCCCCTGCAGCATTGGCATAGGTCAGCGCTTGGCTTGGCGTCATCCCAAGGCGGCGACACGCCACATAGGCCCCGCCAAAGCAGTCGCCCGCGCCAGTTGGGTCCATTTCGGTGACCGCAAAAGCAGGCGAATGGGTGCGGGATCCGTCAGCCAGCGCACAAGTAGCCCCATCTGCCCCGCGTTTGATCGCGACCTCTTTGACGCCTGATTGGAATAGGCGCTCCAACGCAGCTTCTTCGCCCGCTTCGACGGGCAGATCAGCGGCCAGATAGAGCTCATCCCCAGAGGGCAGCAGCAGGTCCGCCATCCCCACCATCCGCGCGAACCGGCGACCGGTTTCGCCATCCCCGCGCAGCTCTTTGCGCATGTTTGGATCGAGTGAAATCGTGCCGCCCCGCGCCTTGATCATCGCTGCTGCACGTTCTGTCATCTCCCAAATCGACTGGTGCCCCAAGAGGGTGCCCATGACGTGCAAATGACCCGCGCGGGCGCAGACAGGCTCAACCCGATCATCCCATGCCAAGGCCCCAGCCGCAGAGGTCCACATATTGAACACGAAATCCCGCGCACCATCGGGCCGATATCGGACAAAGGCGGTTCCCGTGGGCAAGACGGGGTCCGTGCGGATCCCACTCACATCAACGCCGTCCCCTTTCAGTCGCGCGATGTTCGCGCGGCCAAAATCGTCGTTGCCCACGGACCCCACCATGGCGGCCGCTCCTCCGATGCGGCCGGCCTGGTCCACGAATATCGCGGGTGCCCCGCTCGGATAGGGTCCAATGAGTGGCACAGGGTCCAAGAACCCCTCCCCAGCGGTGGTCGCCACGATCTCGGCGAGTATCTCACCGATGCACAAGGTCGGTCCCAGCGCGTCCGGCGCTAGGTTGGTTTCGTTTGTCATGTCGGTTGGTCCTTGCGGATCAGGCGCGGATGTTGGTCGCGCGTCGTCGTTCAGCCTCAGCCCATTTCATCTCGATGAACTGCCTGGCATGGGCCGCCAGAGGGTCGTTTTCGGTCCAAGTATCGCGCCAGATCGCACAGGCGAGCGATAGCCCTTCGTCCATAATGGCGGTGGAAAAGCTCTCGAAAACCACGTCGCGGTCGTATCCGATCTCGACCAGCGCATCGAAAACAGGGTCCCAGTCAATGGTGCCGTCCCCAAGATAGCCGCGATTGGATTCCCCGATGTGGAAACAGCCGATCTTGTCGCCCGCCAAGCGGATCGCGGCGGCCAGATTGGCCTCTTCCATCTGCATGTGGAAGGTATCCATGTGCAGGCGGACGTGGTCGTTTCCAGTGTCACCGATGAACTTCATCCCCTGCGCGGTGGTGTTCAGCAGATTGGTTTCAAAGCGGTTCACCACTTCCAGCACCAGATCGACGCCTGCAGCCTCGGCAATCTCGGCGGTGTCCGCAATCGCGTGCACCGAGTTTTTCCAGCCATCGGCAGTGGGCTGACGGTTGTACTTGGTGTGCGCCGAATACAGGATGCCCCCCAGTTTATCGCCGCCCACATCGCGCACGGCGCGGACCGCGTCGGCCAACATCGCCCTGCCTGCTGCAACTACCTCTGGATCTTCGGACGACACGTCCGCTGATACAGGCAGCCCCATGGTCACGCCGATCTGCACATCCAGGTCCTGGCTCTTGCGGGCCAAGCGGTCTAGATCGAACAACTCGGGGCGCAGATAAGCGAATTCGATACATCGATAGCCATGCTCGGCCGATTTCTCGAGCGCCATCTCCAGCCCCTCTTGCGTCTGGCCTCCCGTCCAGACGAAGGAGTGTATCCCTAGGCGTTTCATTTCAATTTCCCTCCCGAAACGACCGCTAACTGGCGATCGGTGGTGCCTCCGAAGCTTCGGCAGACATCAATAGTTCTGCAGTCACATCATCCGTGACCAAAGTATCAACCAGCCCGCGTTTGCAGGCGGCGCGAATAATTTCGACTTTGTGAGGACCCGCGGCTGCCATGATTTTCTCTGGCACGCGCTGAACCGTTTCCAACAGCATTCCCACGGCGCGGTCATCGACCTCTTTTGAGACCGAGTTTCCGTCGTTATCCAAGAACTGCCCCAGCACATCACCGATGGCGCCTTGCTCAACCAGGCTCTCGGGCGTCAGCTCGCTTGGCAGGCCATGGCTAACAAGGAATGATTTGTTCGAGACGTTCGAGCAGGTCAGCAGCACCGCATCCAACGTGTCGAACTTCTGGAAATGCTCCCGTAAGGCGAATTGGGATAGGAACAGGTCGCGGTCCAGCCCTTCGGATAGATAGATCGGCGCCGTCAGGATCGAGTAATGCGCCCCCAAAGCACGCGCGAACCCCGATGCAATCCCGAAAGAGTTGAACGACGACCCTTGCGCGGTCCCCCCGAGGATGGACACGACCTCTAGGTCGGGATGGTTCTGCTTGGGCAGTCGAGCAATCGCCGCATCCAGCGTCAGCCCCCAAGACACGCCAAACGAAGACCAACCGCCTGCTCGCATCCGCTCTGTCAGCAGCGCAGCTAGCGCCGCTCCCGTAGGTTGGTGGTAATCATAGTTGTCACGATTGGCGGGGGCTACAATCGCACGGTCGATGCCGAACACGTTTTTCAGCGTCTCTTGCGCATCGATCCGCGTGCTAAACGGCGACTCGATCTGGATTTTCACCATCCCCAAGGACCGCGCTCGCTGGATTGCCTGATTAACGCGCAAGCGGGTGACATCCATCAGCCGCGCGACTTCGGCTTGGGTCATCTCGTTAACGTAGTAATGCCAGCAAACCTCCGTGATGAAGGCTTCGCTATCCTCGATCAGCTCGCGTGCCATGGTTCGACGTTCCTCCTTGATGCGGTGCGTTGCCGCTTACTGCATCGAAGCTCACGATGACACACAAAACATATGTATGGCAATCCCAACACTTGCAAATTAAACACTTGCATGAATCATTTTACAAATGCATGCATTGGGACGGGGAGGCAGAACGACTCAACGCATGAGGGTGCGTCGAGCCGCGCTGGAGGCCCGTATTCCAAGGGAGGAAAATCATGAAAACCGTATTCAAGCTTGCCGCGTCCGCGCTCGCGCTGTCCTTTGCGACCGGTATGGCAAATGCCGACGACGCATTCTGGAAAGAGGCCGCTGCCCCATACGAAGGTGTGACTCTGCGCGGTGTGACGGAATCGTCGCCGCCGTCGCTCTATATTCGCGAGGTTCTAGCGCCCGAATTCGAAGAGCTGACCGGCATCCGCGTCGATATCGAGACTACGTCATGGGACCAGATGTTCGACAAGGCGATCAAGGATATGGAAGCCGGAACAGGTATTTACGACATGGTCTACATCGAGCAGGACATCGTCTACTCGTATCTGGCCCGTGACTTCCTGACCGACACGACCCAACTTCTGGCGGACAATCCTGCGCTCAAGGCGCCCACCTATGACGAAGCCAATTTCACGACCTTTGCGGACTACTTCAAAGGCGAAAACGGGCACCTCTACGGCATCCCAATGGAAGCCTTTATCAAGATTTATCTCTATCGCACGGACCTGTTCGGCGACCCAGATATTCAGGCTGCGTTCAAAGAAAAAACGGGACGTGACCTTGCTCCCGCAACCACCCATGCGGAATACACCGAGATCGCCAAATTCTTTTACGAGTACGGACAAGAAAACGACCTACAGTTGTGGGGCGCGACCGTTCAGGGCCATACGGGTCACGCGGCATCTTGGTACGAATACGTCGAAACCGTCGCGCCGACTTTTGGCATCTACAACTGGGGGATCGACGCGGACAACAACTATGCTGCCAGCGTTGCGAATGGCGGCGAGATGAACTCTGACACCGCCAAAGAAGCGCTGCAGTGGTGGTTGGATCTGCGCCAGTATGCACCGCCTGAATCGAACCAGTCGACCTGGACCGAAGTGGGCACCACGTTTGGCGCGGGCCGCGCAGCGCAAGGTCTGGTCTATGGCGAGAATGCAGGCTGGATCGCAGCAGATGACACCAAATCGCTTGTCGTTGGCAAAGTGGGCGTCGCTCTGCCGCCGCTGGCAGAGGGCGTGATGGAAGAAGTCGAAAACGGTGAAGGCTATATCGGCTACTACGACGGCGGCGCGTTCGGACTGCCCTCTACCTCGAAGAAGAAAGAGGCGGCTGCCTTGTTCCTGCAGTACATCGGCCAGAACGAAGTGCAGCCCGATTGGGCCGTGGCAGCACCCCGTGTAACCAACACCGCAACCTACGATGATCCAAAAGTTCAGGACATGAACGAGGAACTCGGCGGCTACTACGACATGCTGAAGGACAAAGGCTACCTATTTGCTGGCGCACCCGCCTATCCGTTCCACGCGCAGCTGCGCGAGGCGATGGCACCGACCTTCTACAACATCCTGACCGGTGATCTGACTGTCAGCGAAGGTTTGGACAAGATGGCCGAGATCGCCGAAGCCACACTGACCGAACTGGGCTACCGGAAGTAAGCGATCCTCCCAATCGCATAGCCCATGGGCCGTCGCCGTCCCTATCTGTGACGGCCCTCTTTTCCGGCGCACCTCTGCACCGGGCTCTTTCCGCGCATCGACCATAAAGGGAGCATGACGATGCAATCCAACAGACTAGGATGGATCTTACTGGCCCCGACGCTGGTCATTCTGTTCTTCTTCGGCGTTTTGCCCTTTATTTACGTGGTTTACGTCTCGTTCCACCAATGGAACCCGTTCGCCGCTGACCCCACCATGATCTTCAACGGGGCGGACAACTTCCGCAAAATCGTCTTTGATACCGAGTTTCTGAATTCGGTCGGCGTGACGGTTCTGTTCGTCCTGTTCGCCGTGATTTCCGAGCTGGTCGTGGGCTACATCCTTGCCCAAGCTTTCATGAAGGAATTTCCCGGCAAGGCGATTTTCCGCACCATCCACACGCTGCCCCTGATCATGGCCCCGATCATCGTGGGTTCGGTCTGGAAGTTAATGATGACGCCGTCCATCGGGATCATCCCGCACTACCTGAATGAATGGTTCGGGATCACGGTGAATATCGGGATGTCCCCAGTGGCTGCATTTACCACGATTATCGTGATGGACATCTGGCACTGGACCCCACTGGTCACGCTGACCCTGATTGCCGCGCTGGTGTCCCTGCCCCCCGATCCGTTCAAGCAAGCCCAGATCGACGGTGCGAACAAACGCCAGATCTTCTTTCACATCACCGTGCCGATGATCGCACCCGCCGTTGTGGCCACCGTCTTTATCCGCCTGATGGACGCCCTGCGCACCGTGGACGAGGTCTGGATGCTCACCGGTGGTGGCCCCGGATCGGCCACCCGTTTCGTCGGCGTGCACATCTTCAAAGAGGTCTTCCCCAAGACGAACTACGGCTACGGATCAACGATCTCGGTCATCGTTCTCTACCTCACCATCGTCGCGTGCTGGCTGCTCTATGTCACCATGCTGGCCCCCCGTAACAAGAAGGAGTGAGCGCGATGAAAAAGAACAATCCGATCATTGCCATCGTCTTCTGGAGCCTTGTCAGCTTTCTGACCCTGTTCCCGATCTACTGGCTGTTCGTCATCTCGGTGAAGCCGGCGGTGCAGCTGTTCTCGACCCCCGATGTGATGCTGTCGGACCCCTATTGGGGCAACTACGCCAAGGTCTGGGGCGACCGCCTGCTGCGCAGCTACATGGTGAACTCGCTGGTGATTTCCACTGGAAACGCGCTGCTGTGTACGATCCTCGGGTTCTTTGCCTGCTATGCCCTGTCGCGGTTCAAAATGGCCGGCAAAGAAAGCCTATTTTTCTGGACCATCACCAACCGGATGGCCCCGCCTGCGGTGTTCTTGCTGCCCCTGTTCCTCTTGATGACCCAAGTCTACGCGGTCGGTGATTTCCGCCTGCTAGACACGCGGATCGGCATGATCTTGGTCTACTGCACCTTCAATCTGCCCTTCGCGATCTGGACCCTGCGCCCTACCCTGGACGGCATTCCCAAGGAACTGGACGAAGCCGCCTATGTGGACGGTGCCTCTAGCTGGAAAGTCATCACCGAGATCGTCTTCCCCCTCTGCCGTCCCGGCCTTGCCGTCACACTAATCCTGACTTGGGTGTTTGCGTGGAACGAATACCTGCTGGCGGCAACCCTGACGAACTTTAACGCCCGCACCCTGACCACGGGCCTGTCGGAATACGTCACGACCACCGGCACCGAGTGGGGCATCATGGCGACCATTTCCGTCTTTACCCTTATCCCCGCCCTGATCGTCTTTGGCCTTGTGCAAAAGCACATCGTAGCGGGCCTGACCTTTGGCGCAGTGAAAGGCTGATACCCATGAGCAATCACGAAAACACGCCCCTGTCCTCGGCCCATCACGAAGAAGAGGACACCCCTGCGGTGTCCTCGCCCAAGGCAGGCTTTCTGCCGATCGAGACCAACTGGTTCGACCGCCTGTTTATTTCGGTGGTGATCTGGGTCGCGCTTTCGCTGCTCTGGTTCCGGTTCATGGAGCCCATCGGCCTAAGCATCTGGATTTCAAACGCAATTGCGCTGGCCTTGGCCGTGCTGATCATTTCGAAAGGCTAATTTCATGAAGTCACTCGTGATGGAGCGCAAGTTGGAGCTGTCCCTGCGCGATTTCCCCGAAATCTCGAAGGCCGAGGAGACCCTTGGCCCCCGCGATGTAAGGATCAAGCTGCACACCGTCGGCATCTGCGGATCGGACGTGCACTATTACACCCACGGCAAAGTTGGTCCCTTTGAGGTCACCGAACCCATGATCCTTGGCCATGAGGCCGCAGGAACAGTGATCGAGGTCGGCTCTGACGTACAGCATCTGGCCATTGGCGACCGCGTCTGCATGGAGCCGGGCATCCCCGACTCCACGTCCAAGGCCGCGCGTCTGGGGATGTACAACATCGACCCCGCCGTCCGGTTCTGGGCCACGCCCCCTGTTCACGGTGTCCTGCGCCCCACTTGCGTGCATCCGGCCGATTTCACCTTCAAGCTGCCAGACAACGTCAGCTTTGCCGAAGGCGCTATGGTCGAACCGCTTGCCGTGGGCGTCCATGCGGCAACCAAAGCGCGGGTCAAACCGGGTGATATGGCCGTGGTGATGGGCGCAGGTCCCATCGGGCTGGTCACCGCGCTGTCCGCTTTGGCTGCTGGCTGCGCGCGGGTCTTTGTCACCGATCTGGCCGAGAAAAAACTTGAGATCGCCGCCAGCCTGTCCCCCGCAATCACCCCCGTCCACGCGGGCACGGATGACCTGACCGCCATCGTCATGGCCGCCACCGAAAACTGGGGTGCGGACATCGTGTTCGAGGCAACGGGCGCCTCCAAAGCCGCCGCTGGCGTCTTTCAGCCGTTGGCCCCCGGCGGCTGTGTGGTGTTCATCGGCGGACAGGCCGATCCCATCGCCTATGACGCGGGCGCAGCGATGGTCCGCGAAGCACGTGTCGAGAACATCTTTCGCTACGCCCATGTTTTCCCCCGCTGTGTGGGGATGCTGGCCAGCGGGGCCATCGACGTCAAACCGCTGATCACCCGCAAATTCGACTTCAATGACTCTGTGCGCGCCTTCGAGATCGCCGCGTCCGCCCCCGTGGCCGATGTGAAGATGCAGATCGAACTGCCGCAATAAGGAACGACCTCAATGGCTCAGGTAAAAATCGACAACGTGATCAAACGCTACGGCGCGGTGCAGGTCATGCACGGCGTGGACGTGGACATCAATGACGGCGAGTTTGTGGTTCTGGTCGGTCCGTCCGGGTGCGGCAAGTCCACCTTGCTGCGCATGCTGGCAGGGCTCGAAGAGATCAGCGACGGCACCATTTCCATCGGCGACCGCGTGGTAAATGACGTCCCCCCCAAGGAGCGGGACATCGCAATGGTGTTCCAGAGCTACGCGCTCTACCCCCACAAAACCGTCTACGACAACATCGGCTTTCCGTTGAAAATGGCCAAACGCCCGCAGGACGAGATCGACAAAAAAGTCACCGGTGCGGCGGATATTCTGGACCTGACCAAGTACCTGAAGCGCTATCCCAAGGAACTGTCCGGCGGTCAGCGCCAGCGCGTCGCCATGGGCCGCGCGATTGTCCGCGACCCGCAGGTATTCCTGTTCGACGAACCGCTTTCGAACCTTGATGCGAAGTTGCGCGTCACCATGCGGGTCGAGATAAAGGAACTGCACCAACGCCTTGGCACCACCATCGTCTACGTGACCCACGACCAGATCGAAGCCATGACCATGGCCGACAAAATTGTGGTCATGCGCGACGGAAGAGTCGAGCAGATCGGCGCGCCCCTAGATTTGTATGACAACCCTGCGAACATTTTTGTCGCCGGCTTCATCGGGTCGCCGTCAATGAACTTTGTCCACGGCCAAATCGTGAACGACGGCGGTGTGCGGCAATTCCGGTCAGATAATGGCTTGATGTTACCCCTGCCCCACACAAATGCGGCGGATGGTACGAAAGTTACCTACGGCATCCGTCCAGAGCACATCACCATTTCGGATCACGGAGTCCCGCTGCGCGTTATCGTCGTAGAGCCAACCGGTTCAGAGACACAGGTTTTCGCAAAGCATGGTACAGATTTCATCGACGCCATGGTGAAGGACCGTTTCAAAGCTGCCCCGAACTCCGAGGTCCGCTTTGCCATCGATCCTGCGAATGTGCACCTGTTCGACCGCGCAACCGAACAGCGTCTATAACGTGACGACCGGCAGCCACCTCAGCGCCCGATAACCAAAGGAATGCCAATGCCCCAAGCCGTGATCTTTGACCTAGACGGTTGCCTTGTGGACAGCGAAACCCTCTCAATCAACGCGATTGCCGAAGAAATAAGGGACATGGGCGTCTCTGATGTCACCTACGACTATATCCGCGACCGCTTTTTAGGGGTCTCGATGCGGGTGATTTGCGAGCATGTGGCAGAGCAAACCGGCAAGACATGTGCAGACGATTTCGTGGACCGGGTCGAAGAACGACTGTTTGCCCGCTACCGCTCTGACCTGCGCAAGATCGAAGGGGTGACCCCCATGCTGGACGAGCTGAAGGCTCGGGGATTTCCGGTCGCAATTGCGACGGGCGGCTCCATTCGCCGTATGGGCGAAACGCTTCGGATTTCCGGACTGGCGTCGTATTTCGAGGGCACATCCTTTAGCGCCGATCAGGTCGAACACGGAAAACCCGCGCCTGATCTCTTTCTTCTTGCGGCACAGGAATTGGGGGTTGATCCCGAAGCATGTGCGGTGATGGAGGACTCTCCCCACGGCATCCAAGGGGCTCGCGCGGCCGGAATGAGGGCCATCGGCTTTGTTGGTGGCACCCACTTGGACCCCATGCGTGACGGGCATCGTGCACTGCTTCTCAGTAAGGGTGCAGCGCAGGTTTGCGAGACGATCCCGGATACCCTGAGCGCTTTATTGCTTGATTGACGGACCAGCTTGTATGACAAATTCCGCATTAACATCATCGATGAGCAACGGGGCAACGCGCGTATGAGTTATCTGGGACTGGACTTAGGGACATCGGGGCTGCGCGCGCTTCTGGTCGACGATCAAGGCGCGCCTATTGGCTCGACGGAACGCGACTATCCGCTCTCACATCCACACCCCGGATGGTCCGAGCAATCGCCGACGGATTGGATTGCAGCGCTGGATTCGGCAGTCAAGGAGCTGCGCGCCACCCATCCCCAGTTCGCCGCGCTGCGCGGCATTGGTGTGGCCGGCCAAATGCATGGCGCGACCCTTTTGGATGCGGACGACACCGTGCTGCGTCCCTGCATTTTGTGGAATGACAGCCGGTCTCATGCGGAAGCGACCGTGCTGGATCAGGCGCCCAATGTGCGTAGACTGTCGGGCAACATCGTTTTTCCAGGCTTCACTGCGCCCAAACTGGAATGGGTCCGCACGCACGAGCCAGAGATTTACGACCGCATTGCCAAGGTCCTTTTACCTGCGGGCTATCTGAACCTGTATCTGACTGGCGAACATGTCTCGGACATGTCGGACAGTGCGGGGACATCTTGGCTGGATGTGGGTGAGCGTACATGGTCCGGAGAATTGCTTACAACGGGGCACATGCGCCTCGACCAGATGCCTCGCCTTGTCGAAGGCACCGAAGCCGCTGGCACACTGCGCCCCGAACTCGCCAAACGCTGGGGCGTGTCAGCACGCGTCGTCGTTGCAGGCGGCGCAGGCGATAATGCCGCTGCCGCCTGTGGAATTGGAGCCATGAACGAAGGACAAGGCTTTGTGTCCCTAGGCACATCTGGCGTTCTACTGGCCGCGCGCGATGGCTACGCACCGGCCCCCGAAACTGCCTTGCATACCTTCTGCCACGCTGTTCCAGGACGCTGGTACCAGATGGGTGTGATGCTCTCAGCGACGGATAGTTTGAATTGGTTTTCACGCATTACTGGCAGCAAACCCGCAGACCTGACAGCCGAGCTTGGCCCGACGACCCAAGCGCCAAGCGGAGTGAAATTCCAGCCTTATCTGTCCGGAGAGCGAACGCCCCACAACGATGCGAACGTCCGTGGCAACTTTGCCGGACTTGGTGCTGCGACCAGCCGCTGTGACATGACGCGCGCCATTCTCGAAGGGGTGGCATTCGGCCTTCGGGACAGTTTTGAAGCCTTGCGCAGCACGAACGCACATTTTGACGAACTGATCGCGATTGGGGGCGGCACACGGTCGATCTATTGGCTATCGGTCATCGCGACAGCATTGGATATCCCGATCCGAGTTCCGAGCTCTGGCGAATTCGGCGCGGCGCTTGGGGCAGCGCGTCTGGGAATGGTTGCTGCCGAGAACGCAGAAGTCACGCAGGTTATGACGCCACCTCGACTGGCGGAACCGATCATGCCTGTGCAGCATCTGCGTCATGCATACGAAGATGCCTACTCCAAGTTCCGGGCGGCGTATGCATGGCAAAAAGAGGCGCCTTACTGAGGTCTTACACTCCTCAGTGCGATCTTTTTCTCTCCGTTCTTGGTAGCGAGGCCGACCATCATTCGGGCGAAAATACCTTTCTAGCTACAAAGGTTCCACCAGATGGATAGAGCTTTGTGCGATCCGTAGGCTTTTGGGCCGCCTCGCCTATGCGGGCCCGTGCAATTAATGAAGACAATCGCACCCAACGACCGTCTGTCATCGTCCCGCGGCCCATCGTGCGGCCCGGGGAAGAAAAAGGGAACGCTTCGCCATCTTCTTGTCGGCTTCTTAGAAAAGGTCTTTCATGTCACCGCTCTTTTTTCCAAGCCGTGAAGCACGCAGCGGATTTAAACCAATCCATCGGTGCCCTAGAGCAACACTTCCGTTGTCAAGAACGCTTACATGATGCGGTAACTTCCCAATAGCAGCAAGAATTTTGCAAACTGCTCCGTGTCTAGTTTCTTTGACCGAGCTTCAAAAGCTTGCAAGCGAAATGCTCTTTTGCCAGAAAACATCCGAACAGCCCGATCGACTAATTGTGTGCCTGTTGCCAATCAAATAGACAGGGACGGATCATTATAGAAGATTGATGCGTTCCGATGACCAATACCCCCCACAGCCAGACGCTGATTTTCCACATTGGCGACCCGAAGACCGGAAGCTCTTCAATCCAGCAAACCTTGTTTGATGGGAATTGGTCCTGTCCCGGACACAATCTGGCCTACCCGAGTCGGCTCAATGCCATTCCCCTTGCCAAATCACTCTATTTTGATGCTCCTATCGATCAGCGCCAACTTCAGTTTGCAGAAACGGCGGATTGGCTTCGTCAACTGCAAGGAAAGACAGCAGTTCTTTCTGCAGAGCATTTTGCATTTGTGAACCCCAGAACCCTCAAAACCGCAGTTGAAGAGTATCTCCCAGACTACGCAGAACGCGTAAAAGTTGTTGCATATGTGCGCCCCCATGCAGCGCGCCTGTTATCGACCTATGCACAACGCGTCAAAACACGTGGGCTACAACAAGACATCAGCACCTTCTGCAAGGCTCAGATCAAACAAAAAAATTTCGTATATACTCCGCGGTTCACCGAATGGCGCGACGTTTTCGGAGAGGCTTTCACCCTACGCCCCTTTCTGCGGGACGCCCTTTATCAGGGCGATGTGGTGGCAGATTTCCTACACACAGCTCTTGGCGGCGGTGCAATTACCATCAACACAGGTCCGCAAGTGAACGAGTCTCCGACACTTGATCATCTGGCCGCCCTGCAGCTGATACAGACGATACTGCATCAGGGCGGACTAAAGCGCGAATTGCGCCATGCGCTCTGCATCAACCTTGCAGACCAGCTGGCTAAAGGCCCCAGCGCGTCAGGCGAGAAACTACAAATGCCACATAATCTAGTCCCGTTACTGGAGGACGCCTATCAAGAGGATGCCGTGGCACTAGATGCGGCGTTTTTCGAAGACTCTCCCATGACTAACGCACTTGCGGCAGTTGCTAAAAGTGCGACTCATAAAAGTCAGTCAATAGCTGCGGCAAGCCGTCTCAGTGAGGAACAGTGCAAAGGTCTGCGGCGGGTTGCAAAAAAGATTAGCGCCCACACATCGGCCGATCTAAAGGCATGGCAACGCCACTACCGTCAGACGAAACGGATAAAAGCTAAGGCATCCTCGCCCCAGCCGGACAATGCAGCAAGCATCAGCGCTCTCTTGGCTGAAGCCTGCGCGCTTCTCGAAAGCTGATCTTTTGTGAGGCGTGTCTGTTCAGTCGCGCCTCGGTTTCGGACCACGCTGCGGCTCTGGCCTTACTGCCCACATAAAGTGTGAATCGTCTGCTGTAATCATCCTAGAGATGAGTTGCGCCCAAGCCTCAATCAAGCGCAACTCGGCCGCACTAAAATGATCCACGGCTCGGAACGACTGCGGCGCCTCTACCGCCTTTTTAGGCGCTGCAGCGAGCGCTTGCTTCATTAGCGGCCGACCACCGAAAAACTGGTTATCCAGCATCTCCGCATCTGCGCTGTAGGCTTCTACCACCTTGTGGGCCAGTTCACGATGCAGTCGAGGCTTTTCAGCCCCTTCCACAGCGGGCAGCGACGCCAGAATATCCGACAGATACCACCCCAATGCCTGCTGCGCCTGACGAAGTGGTTTGCCACCACCGCCTAACGAGCGGATGCGACTGTGCAACCGCCGCATCATCGCGACATCAGCAACACTCAGCGATTCATTCTGCTGGGTTGGTTGGGTCACTGTGAAATCTGCGCCCGAGAAAACGAAACGAAAGAAATCTTGAACGACATCGCCCTGATGTAGCGCGTCTCGGATGAAAGGGCGCAGGGTAAAACTATCGCCGAAAGCCTCCCGCCATGCGTTAAAACGCGCTGTGTAGAACAACAGGCCATCTTCAATTAGCTTATCATGCATGCCCGCTAGAGGCTTGTTAAAAAGACCTTTTTTAGACCGCTCTGCAAAAGTTGAAACCAGCCGATCTGCGTGCGGACGAACATAAGCGACCAATCGAATACGTCCGACATAATCAGGAAGGTATTCTTCAATCGCAGACTTCAGAACCTTTGGGTCAACAAATTCAAAGTGCTCAGCCGACACCACACCAATATCGGCATCACTGCTCTCAAAATCCTTAAGAAGCGCTTGGAACCGCTTGCGCTGGAATTTTTTTTCGCTCTCCACCGACAAGGTCTTTGCAAGGGGAATATTGTTGAATCGGGCTGGGTAACAGATCTGAGCTGCGGCGCTTTGCCAAGCCTCAAACGCAAGCACAGACTGGATCGACGTCGTGCCAGTCTTGCAGTCTCCCAGATGAAAAACAATTTCTCGGACCATGTGCCGCTCCCTCTACAGACCCTCTAATACGGGGATCATCCTCCTTCTCCGTGCAGAAAACCGCCGCTGTCAAGCCCCGCGCTCCCGAAACCCGCTGGGCACACCGTATCTCCTTTCCACCTGCAGGATTATACTGTAGCACTTCTTCGGAAATCATAGGTTTAACGCGAAACTGCGATGAAAGTTATTATCTACATTGGGCACCACAAGGTCGGGTCCACAGCCTTGCAGGCCTACCTGTCGCAAAACTGGCGCAAACTAGCCAAAGCAGGAATTCTCTATCCAGCTGTCGAGACTCGTGGGTTTGCAAATAACCTTAAAAAGTCACTTGGCGCAGGCGACAAACTCGCGGCAAACCACGTGAACGTTCGCGAACCTCACAGCGCTCTAGCCTATCGTATGATATCCGATGTTTCGGATCGGAAAATTCCGCCTCAGTTCCAGGCCCTGCCCGGAACCAGCCAGATGTTCCACGCAATCAACAATCAGGCAGATATTCTGCAGCCGGATACACTGGTTCTATGTTCAGAGGCTTTCGCCAATTTTGGGCAGGTCGATCCAAATGCCATCAGCCGCTTGGCAAATAATCTGCCTAAAGCTACGAAAGAGATCCAAATTTATTGTGCGCTACGCCGACCTGATGACTACATGATCTCTTGGCATGGACAACGCCTGAAGGTTGGGGAAAAGCCTGCCCCCCTTATGGGCGATGGCGTCAAGCAATACCAAGAAACGATCCATTTCAATTATCGTCTCGTCGTCGAGGCCTGGCACGAGCGGATGCCCAAAGCTCAACTGACATTGCGCAATTACAGCGATATCCTAGCGACAGGAGGATCGATCGAAGACTTTATCGCCCAAACGGGTCTTTCGGTTCCGGATAATATGGTAACGCCAGGCCGTGCCAACCCCAGCCTGCCGCGCTCCGCCTTCGCGATTATGCGGCGGGCGAATGAGGAGCTCAGCCGCCCTGCGGCACATGCCCTGTCAGTATACTTACAAAGGCATGGCGACGACCTTTCACCGGTGCGGAACAGCGATGTCGAAATGTTTGGCGCCCCGCAGCGTCTCCAAGTGGCGGAGGCTTTCGCTCCAGTGCATGCTTATCTTAGTGCGCTAACTGGGAAAGAATCCTTCTTCCCGGATAGTGACCAAATGCAGATCTGTCGCCCTGTGCCAGAAGAAGAAGCAACACGACAGCTTCTGATTAGTTTGGACCCAGAAGCGATGCCGACTCCGGAGTTGCGAAACTATATCCGAACCCTCCAGAATTCTTTCTGAGTCCCTAGTCAATTCCGACACCTTTGAGAGGTATCCACAATATGCTCACCCTGCAGAACTTCATCACTCCAGAACGCGAAATCTGCACCGAGCACATGCTATACTACCATGCTTATGGGGCGGTGGGGTATTCCCAGAGCACGCGGAGCTACTTGCTGCCACGCGGCAGTCGCCTCTGTTTTGATACCTATTTCAACCTCTTTAATCTTGGCAAATGGAACAGCAGTTGTGATTTGCGCAGCCTATTTGCCGAACTGTCTGGCAACGGAAGAGCTGAAATCAAGGTTATCCAAGCCCATCCGAACCGGTCTTGGGATGTGGTTTACAGTGAAATCGCCGAACTTCAGGACGGTACACCATTCAAGATCGACCTCTCGGAGTTCGCTGGTGAGGGTAAAGAAGGTATTCTCTATATAGAAGTGATCGCTTTGGGGAACGAGGTCACACTAACTGGTGGCCGATTTGCCACCACCGACCATCCTGAAGCTTGGCCGCGCTTGGCTGTCTCCATCACCACTTTCAAGCGCGAAGAAGATGTGCGACGCACAGTCGCCCGACTGGAAGACTTTCTGAAAGACTTCGAACATGGAGAGCAACTCCATGTGCAAGTTGTCGACAATGGCAAGAGCGCCGAAATTCATGCCTCGGAAAAAGTCAGCTCATATCCCAACAGCAACCTCGGCGGCGCCGGCGGTTTTGCAAGGGGCCTTTTGGAAGCGGAAAAGGGCGGGTTTACTCATTGCCTGTTCATGGATGACGATGCCTCTTTTCACATGGAAAACTTAGCGCGAACATATGTTTTGCTCGCGCTTGCCAGAGACAGCAAGACCGCCGTATCAGGGGCAATGATCAATAACACCCACAAATGGGCAATGTGGGAGAACGGTGCTTATTTTGACGGCTCCTGCCATCCGCTGAACAATGGCACAGACCTGCGCGACCTAGGGCAAGTGGCCGAGATGGAGTTTGAAACGACCCGCCCGCAATCAAAAACCCTCTATGGCGGCTGGTGGTTCTTTGCCTTCCCGATCAAGGAGGTCAAGCATCACCCCTTTCCCTTTTTCGTACGCGGCGACGACATCAGCTTTTCGCTGGCCAACGATTTCAAGATTGTCACAATCAGTGGCGTGGTGTCTTTCCAAGATGATTTCACGGAAAAGGAGAATGCACAGACCCTGTATCTGGATCTGCGTAACCACCTGATGCACCATTTGGTTTTCGAAAAGCTCAACCGCAGCGCCATAGGCACTGCCAAGATCGCCATCCGCTTCATGATGCGCTCCATGCTGCGTTTCAAGTACGAGAGCGCTGAGGCTCAACTTCTCGCGTGGCACGATGTGATGAAGGGGCCGAAGTTCTTTGACGAGAACCTAGATATGTCCGAGCGGCGCGCTCGGATCAAATCCATGATCAACGACGAAGCCTGGCGCGAAATCGAAGTGCAAGAATCGCGGGAACGCCGCCGGTTCAGTAAAATGCCCCGTCTGCTGCGACACTATTTCGGTATAAGCACCCTCAATGGTCACCTGATTCCCTTCTGGAATTTAATTGGGGACCGCAAGATCCTGAAAATCGGCGAGCGCGGATTGGTGTTGCCCGCTTTTGGTGGTGCACAGTTGACCTACCTCAACACCCAACGAGATAAGGGCTATGTCGTGACCCAGTCCAAGGCCAAATTCTTCTCGCTGGCTTGGCGTATGTTTACAACTCTTCTGGAATTCCGCCGGTCCTACGACGCGCTACAAGCGGCCTATCGCCAAGGCTATGACGAGATGACCACGCGAAGCTATTGGACCCAGACTTTAGCTGCAGATATGGAAGCGTCTGGCGATCAGCAGGAGAACACGGTCCAGAGAGCCTAAGATTCAGAAACGCGCTGAAGGACGGCCTCTGCTTGGCCAGAATACCCTCGATAGAACGGTGTCTCGACATGCACAGCGCTGGCTCACTGCAATTTGTCGATACTCTCCGCCTTAGCGTGATGCATCGTGTCGCCAGCACGGCTGCATCTGCGAAATTATGATATTGCGCAATCGAAGTGTTGGTTCTGAGTTGAGGTGTCAGGACTTCGGGACAGTTTCGAAGCCTTGCGCAGCACGAACGCACATTTTGACGAACTGATCGCGATTGGAGGCGGCACACGGTCGATCTATTGGCTGTCGGTCATCGCGACAGCATTGGATATTCCGATCCGCGTCCCTAGCTCTGGCGAATTCGGCGCGGCGCTTGGGGCGGCGCGTCTGGGAATGATTGCGGCCGAGAACTCCGAAGTCACGCAGGTTATGACGCCACCTCGACTGGCGGAACCGATCATGCCTGTGCAGCATCTGCGTCATGCATACGACGATGCCTACTCCAAGTTCCGGGCGGCGTATGCATGGCAAAAAGAGGCGCCGTACTGAGGTTTGGCAAATGACCGCGCATATCCCAAAGCATACCCACTACTCGCCCAATGCCCCACAACGCCTAGCCTTATGAAGCGCTGTCCCTCGACCCAATCGCCATAAATGCAGCCGCGGATTTGCATGAGGATGAAACTATGGCGCTTGATACCGGCTTGGAGCCCACCAACGAACTGAACACTCTGCTCGCCACTGACGCGATGAACTTGCTTGGCAATCCTATGATGGTCGCCGACGCAGATTTTGTCATTCGGTATGTCAACGATGCGGCGCTAGCGATGTTTGCTGCGATTGAGGACGACATCCGCCGCGATCTGCCTGACTTCCGTGCAAAAGAGGTGCTTGGCAAGACCATTGACGTTTTTCACAAGAACCCTGTCCACCAACGCCGGATCTTGGACGCGCTGAAATCACCCCACGTGGGCAAATTTACGATTGGCGGCAAAAGTCTGATGTTTCGCGCGTCACCCAAATTCGGACCGGATGGCAAGCTGTCCTTGATCCTTGTGGAGTGGCAAGACCAGACCGAGATCTTGCGGGATCGGTGGCAACTGGATGAACTGATACGCCGCGTCAGCGAAATGGCCGAACGCCATCTGGACGGCTTCATCAACGATTTCATCGCCCACGACGATCTGGACGAGACCTATGCGCAGGTGGGCCGCCGCGTGAACCGCATGGTGCAGGACCACATCAACACCAAGAAGTCGATTATCACCTGCATGAACGCCTTTTCTCGCGGTGATTTCGAGCAGCCCTTCCCACCGCTGTCCGGCGATCGCGCATTTATCAACGATGCGATTGAAGAGATCAGACGCGCGTTTTCCGCCATCGTCTCGGAAATCCAACGTCTGTCGGCGGCCATCGTGAATGGAGACTTGGATCAGGAGATCCAGCCCGACGCGTTCGAAGGTGCCTACCGCGAGATCATTGCCAGCTTTGCCCAAGCGGTCGAAGGTCTGAACAGTCGTTTCGGCGAAATCAAATATCAGACGACGATCACAACAAGTGGGGCAGACACGGTCAGTGACTCCGCGCATGCTCTGGCCGCTTTGGCGCAGGAACAGTCCGCAGCGATTGACCAAATCTCTGCGTCTATCGAAGAGACGGACAACCTGACAGCGGCCAATTCCAAATCCGCGCAATCGATGAGCGCCTTTGCCTCTGAAACCCGCCAAATCTCAGAGGATGGCAGAGAGCGGGTGGAGCGCATGCACAGTTCTATGCAAGAGATTGCAAGCGCCTCTCAGGACATCAGCAAGATCATCAAAGCCATCGATGAGATCGCATTTCAGACCAACCTGCTGGCCCTGAATGCGGCGGTTGAGGCGGCGCGCGCGGGCAGCCACGGACGCGGATTTGCGGTGGTCGCACAAGAGGTACGCAGTTTGGCGGGCCGATCTGCCAAGGCCGCCAGCGAGACCTCTGACCTGATCGAGACCACAACGCGTTTGGTAAATGACGGCGTGAATTCAGCCGTTGAAACGCGCGAAGCTTTCGGCACCATTGCC
Source organism: Donghicola eburneus (assembly GCF_900115865.1). Lineage (GTDB taxonomy): Bacteria > Pseudomonadota > Alphaproteobacteria > Rhodobacterales > Rhodobacteraceae > Donghicola > Donghicola eburneus. The sequence continues at coordinate 37,449 of NZ_FOXY01000014.1, forward strand.
GAAAACATCGCCAAGCTCGAAAGCAGTACAACGGACATCGCCAACTCGTCGGTCCAGCAGGCCCGAGGCGTTAGCCAGATTGCGATGGCGGTCAACGAACTTGCCAAAATGGGGCAATCGGCCTCTGCACAGTCCGAGCAATTGGCAGGCACATCCCGAGAGATGAATGACTCGGCCAAGACGATGTCACGCATTCTGGACCAACTAACCTTGAAACAACGCCCGAACCCAGCAGCAGGGGCAGAAACGATCACCATTGGCGATCAGCAGTTCAGTCAATCCCAAATCGACCAACTGATTGCCTCGATGAACGGGCGGTAAAGATCGGTTCATGACAGCTAGAGCAGGCCAATCCCTCGGCCTGCTCTTTAGGGCATTTTTCGCGGTGTTCAGCCGAGATCAGAAAACAAAATCGCTCTGATCCAGATCGTCGACACTGACACCGTTCAGCAAGATCGAGGTATTGCCGAACTCGACCAACGCGTCGCTGCCGCCGTTGGCGGAAGAGATGTCCAGATCATTGAAGTCCATCCCCAGATTGCTAAGGCTGATCAGATCAATGCCATCTTCAAAGTCGGTGATCGTGTCGTTGCCTTCGCGCATGTCGGTGTAGACGAATTCGTCCCAACCCTGACCGCCACGAAGCTCGTCACGGCCATTGCCGCCCACGAGCACATCGTCCCCTTTTTGACCGCTCAGAACATCCCGACCCGCGCCACCGTTCAGATCGTCGCCACCTTGATTGCCGAACAGACGGTCGTTGCCTGTTCCACCATTCAGCTCGTCCGCGCCCGCGTTGCCGTTCAGGCGGTCGTCGCCGTCATCGCCGAATAGGCGGTCTTGGCCCTGATTGCCGACCAAGCGGTCTGCGCCATCGTCACCGCGCAAGACGTCATTGTCTTTGCGGCCATAGAGCATGTCGTCATCCGCGCCGCCGCGAATACGGTCGGTGCCCGCCCCGCCATACACGGTGTCGTTGCCAAGGCCGGCATCGTAAATGTCATCCCCTGCGCCGAGACGCTCAAAATCAGACGCGCGCTCGAACTGATCCTCCAGGATGTCCAGAGCCTGCTCTTGGGTGGTCATCTCGATTTCACCAGACGCCACGGGCAGGATGCCGACAAAGCCATCTTGCGTGCCGTCGATTTCTCCCTCTGTCCCTGCGCCAAAGCCCGCGCCCACATTCTGACCATGGATCACAATTTCACGGTTCACCAAGGGCATCAGGTCGTCAGCGGTGTAGTCGTTGCCGCTCACAGGGCTGGCAAAGTTAGAGTCGTCGCCAAGGTCAAAAGATTGAATGTAGGTCAGTGTGCCGTCCGAGCGCGTGGTCGGCAGAACCCCATCGCCGTCCGTTAAGGTCAGGATAATGTCGCCATAGGCGCCAAAGCCTTCGAACACTTCAATGAAGCCGTCCTGATCGGCATCATCCGACACCACGGGCATCCGCGCGTCTGTCGGGTTGCCATCATCGTCAAAGGTGCCGTGAATGTGCTGTGCGTGTTGAACGTCCGGCGTCAGTCCTGAAGCGTTGATCGAGACGTTCAGGTAGCGGGTGCCATCATCCTCGGTGTTCACTGCGAGCAAGACATCACCAGTCACGCCCGAGTTGTTCATCGCCGCCAGATCAAGAGTCCAGAAGGCATCTGCACCGTTCAAAAAGGTGCCATATGATGAATAAGATGATCCTAGATGGGCCATGGTAAATTTCTCCTCTAATAAAACCACGTACCCCCTTCACGGCCCTGCAGACGGAAAAGTTTCTTAAATTTCAACACTTAGTTGTGAGAAGGCCTGACTGGACAAAATCACGACGCGCACTAATGCGTGACCAGTCACGCCATTTCCAGACCAGCTAATAGCACGACGATCAGCATCGACGATGCCATCGCTTTATTGATGATTGAGTGGGTGCGCGGCGACAGATCCAACTGGTGCACCTTGATCCCCGCCCACAGCCAAAGCAGGTGAATTGGCGCCCAAATGGTGTTCATGATCAAGAACTTCACCAACACCTCGCCCCAATAGCTGTCCGGCAAAAATCCAAAGCCCGTGTAGAGCGCTGTGTTCACCGCATAGGCTTTGGGGTTCATGATCTGCAGTAGAATGCCGCCGGATAGACCGGGTGGGCTGGCGCGCTCGATAAACGCGAGTTTTGATCCGGCGAAGGCGATGCGAAATGCCAGATAAGCGAGATACCCAAAGGACAAGGTAAAAAGCACGATGCGCAATCGAGGATCAGCAAGCAACACCGCGGCCAACCCACTGACCACAGCAAGCGCCACAAGGTTCGTCCCCAGAAAAAGCCCGACCAAATAGCGTAGCCCGGCGCGCGCGCCAAAGCTGGCCCCGACCCCCGCTGTCGACAGCACGCCCGGACCAGGCGTGATGATCAGAAAGAATACAGCCAAGGCGAATGTTAGCACGAACCGCTCCAGTCTTAGTCATTGCGAGGGCCCGATCATCATCGACCTCACCCTAAACACCGCATCGCGGCCTTACATCTGAGCCTATGATCAGACACAGACCAATGCCAAGCGCCGCGTTCAAAATGGCGTTTATCAGCGCCGAATATGGATCGCCCCCATAGGTTTTCGCACCTGACAGGCATACAGGGATTTCATCCAAGCCCCGCGAATCCGACTGCTGCAATTGAAGGAAGTTTCGAAGTGAGCGGACACTTCTAGCCAGATCGCGATTTGATTGACACTACCAACTAGTTTCGGTCTTCGAAGGATGGCTCATCTTTTCAGCATGGCTAAACTAATGCCGATCGCCGATATTAGATCATTGTGAGATCATCTCTCCCGCGCAACGCCTGCACCATCAATTTTACTAATTTGAATTTATTAAGTTTAAATCAGATCATCCCATCAGAAGCACTCTCAATTCAGAATTTATTATCAATTCGATACTCGATCTGCGCTCGCAGTAAATTTCTGCATTGCCCCTATTGTAAATTGAAGGGGTTGGCTTTGCATTGTATACTACCGCCTAAGTTTAGCGATTTAAGGTAATACAATGTCTTCGACACATTCACAGTCCAGTCGCGTATTGCGTTTGTTTCATTGCAAACATTGCAACCATCATCTTCGCTTTGGCTCGTCCGAGTGTGGGTACTGTTTCCGCGCGACACCTCTTAAAAATAGGCGCTTCACATGGGCACTTATTGCCGCATCGCTTCTACTTGGCTTGGCCATAATCACGATGCGCTAGAACAGTGCGCCCGTTAATAGTTTCTCATATCATCCATTGAGAATCAGTCGCACTATTTTTAATAAAAATAGTTCATCACCCGCGTTTCAGGCGGGCGATGGAGCGCTTTCCGGCGCTCAATGGCGCCACTGGTTCAGCAGCGACCAATACCGCATGCGCCACAACTGAGGGCACCGAATACATTCAGCCAAAGTAGAATCAAAAAATCTCCCACATGCCTTGAGAGCGCACACCTTCGCCCGCTCCCAGACAATTGAACAAGCTTAACGCTGAATGAGGGTCATCGACAAAGTCGCACCGCCATTTGCGATCTCTAAGAGCCGGTCAATGTTCGGGTGAGCACCGGGTCGATTTTGGGCATCCAAGGTGTGCTCACCAAAAACTTCGAGTCCGTGCTTAGCCGCTTCGGCGTTCAAAACGCCGAACGCCTCAAGCAGATATTGGTACACGGCCAACGAACCTTGCTTGCCAGGGGCGTTTTCGATGGATGCGACTTCGCGGCCCGCATCATCCAGCAGGCGCAGGCTCTCGACCCCATCAATCGACGGCAACTGCTGAAGGTTTTCTTTGAACGAAGAAGTGGGTTTGATCATCAGCCTGTCCCTTTTTAGTGTTTCATCCGCCTCTATCATCACAGCCGCAGTCGCGCCAAGGGCGGGGTGTAAGCTGAAGGGCAAAAGCTCCGTAAATACAGTTTCCCTTGGCCAGCAATCACCTCCCTAGCGGTGTCACGCGCGATACGACCCCGGCGTCCGGCCAGTCCATTTACGAAAAGCACGGTGAAAATTCGCAGGGGCAGAAAAGCCCGTGTCAAAGGAGATTTGCTCAATACTCTCTGTGCCCTGCTGAATTGCGCGGATGGCGATGTCGCGGCGCAGCGCGTCCTTGATCTCTTGAAAGGATGTGCCTTCTTCCTTCAAGCGGCGGTTCAGGGTCCGAGGTGTCATCCCGAGGGCCGCAGCCACCTCTGGCAGCTGGCACGTCTGCCATGCTGCCCCGTAAAGATGCGCGCGCACCCGCAGACTGTGCGTGTGGGATCGCGAACTGGTGAATATCCAGTCAATGGGGGCACGCTGTAGGAACACCGATGCCTCGGCAGGATTTCGAGCGATTGGTCGCTTGAACTGGTTTGGATCAAAGAGAATGCTCGTGTGCGGCGCGTCGAATTCGACAGGGCATGGAAACACAACCGCGTAGTCGGCAGCAAAATCGGGACGGGCAAAGGCAAATCTGACTGTTTTAACGTCGGTTTCTGCCCCTGCGAGCCACGACAGCAATCCATGCGCCAGTTTCAGGATCAGCATGTGCCCAAACCGTTGCGGCTGTGTCTCGATTGAATACGGGATCAGCGCCAATTCCACTTCGTCCGATCGGTGCATCAATTCCAGCCGGAAATCATCCAAGAGCAAATTCCAGAACGTCGAAAACCGATAGAGCGCAGAGACAAGGCTGCTGGCTTCGCGTTGGACGGTGACCAGATGTTGCAAGGCACGGGGACGGATCGGGCGGCTCCATAATCCCATCATTTCATCGCCAGTCTCTGGCGCGGCAAGCTGATAAAGCCGTGCGATCTCTTCTAGCGTGACGCGCTGCTGCGGGTTCATCGGCCCGCTTTGCAAGCCCGACCGATGCAGCAAAGAGCGCAACATTTCCGGTGGGCACCGAGACCCAAGCGCATCGAGCCAGTCTTGAATGAACCCCGCCGAAACGGTCGTCAAAGAGATTGGATCATGACCCGTCATCGCTGCCTCATTTGGCGTAATCGGATAATAAATTGGCAAGAGATGAGCTTATTGGCAAGCTGCGAACTGCGGTACTGACGGAAAGCCATAGGAGTCACTGGGGAGTGAGGGATGTCCTATCAGCCGCCCGTTCAGGATTTGATGTTCTGCATCGAACACTTGTCCCATTGGGACAAGGTATCCAAATTGTCCGCGCATACGGACACAGAGTTGCCCGACATCGCCGCCGCGCTTGAGGGTTTTGCCCAATTCTGTGCAGAACAAATTGCACCGCTTTCGTACGTCGGAGACGCTCAGAGCGCGCATTTTGACAAAGGCCGCGTGACCCTGCCCAAGGGTCATGCGCAAGCCTATGCTCAGTTCGTTGAAATGGGTTGGCAAGCGCTGCCGCACCCTGTGGACTACGGTGGTGTTGGCCTGCCCCGTGCCGCTGGCGCCGCTGCGGTCGAGATGCTGAATGCCGCTGATATGAGCTTTGGTCTCTGTCCTTTGCTGACCGATGGAGCGATCGAGGCGTTGTTGCTGACCGGCTCGGACGAGCAGAAATCGACATATCTTGGCCCGCTTATTTCGGGGCGTTGGTCAGGGACAATGAACCTCACTGAACCCCAAGCGGGCAGTGATTTGGGCCGTGTCGCAACCAAGGCAGTGCGGCGCGAGGATGGCAGCTACGGGATCACCGGCACCAAGATTTACATCACCTACGGCGCCCATGATCTGACCGAAAACATCATTCACCTTGTGCTGGCGCGCACGCCTGATGCCCCTGCAGGCCCCAAGGGGCTGAGCCTCTTTGTCGTGCCGCAGAAACTGGTGGGGCCAGACGGGACTTTGGGCCCCGAAAACACGGTGAACTGCGTAAGCATTGAACACAAACTCGGGGTCCGTGCCAGTCCGACAGCGGTGCTGGACTACGCTGATGCGACAGGCTTCCTGATTGGTAAGGAGAACTCTGGGCTGAAGTACATGTTCATCATGATGAACGCCGCGCGGTTCACTGTAGGCGTGCAAGGGGTCGCGGTCTCTGAGCGGGCCTATCAACGCGCCTTGGCCTATGCGCGGGACCGCGTACAGAGCCGCCCCGTAAACGGATCGGTCAAAGACGCCGTGCCAATCATCGACCACCCCGATGTACGCCGGATGCTCTTGCGGATGCGCAGCCTGACCGAAGGCGGTCGCGCCATGGCTACGGCGACCGCAGGGCTTTTGGATTTAGGACATCACCAGCAGGATGCAGAAACGATTGCTCTGGCCGAGTTCATGGTGCCGCTGGTCAAAGGCTTCTGCACCGAGCGAGCGGTCGAGGTCACGTCGCTGGGTGTGCAAATCCACGGTGGCATGGGCTTTATCGAGGAAACCGGCGCAGCCCAACACTATCGTGACGCGCGCATCCTTCCGATTTACGAGGGCACGACGGCCATTCAGGCAAACGACCTGTTGGGCCGCAAAGTAATGCGCGATGGCGGCGCAACAGCGCGCCGGTTTGTCGCGCAAATCGGCGAAACTGAGGCGAAACTGGCACGCGGGGACAGAACAGCTCAGGCCATCGGCCAAGGTCTTGGGCTGGCGCGCGCCGCCTTTGAGGACGCGCTCGATTGGCTGCTGGAAAACAGCAAACAGAATATCGACGCAGCCTTTGCAGGCTCTGTCCCGTTCCTGATGCTCAGCGGCAATTTGGCGGCAGGATGGCAATTGGCGCAAAGCGCACTCATCGCGCAGAACCTGCAGGAAAATGGACAGGACAGTCCCTTCCTGACGCAAAAAATCTCCACTGCGCTGTTCTACGCCCAACACATCTTGCCCGACTGCACGGCTGAAAAGACCCGCATCGTGCAGGGCGCCGACAGCCTGCTGGACGCAGCATTTCCCGAGTAACCCCGCGAAAGGAACCGACCCATGAATGACGTCGTGAACCCCGATACCTACGAACGCCTCGATATTACCGCGCGGGACAATGGCTTGTACGTCGTGACCCTGAACCGTCCTGAAAAGCGCAACGCATTGGACGTGATCACGATTGAAGAACTGATCCGGTTCTTTAGTGGCGCGCGCATGGCGGGCGTCAAGGCAGTCTTGCTCGAAGGGGCAGGCGATCACTTCTGCGCGGGCCTCGATCTGGTTGAACATTGGAAGGCGGACCGCAGCCCCGATGACTTCATGCATGTGTGCCTGCGCTGGCACGAGGCGTTCAATAAAATGGAATATGGCGGTGTGCCGATCATTGCCGCACTCAAGGGGGCCGTAGTGGGCGGCGGGCTGGAACTGGCCAGCGCAGCCCATGTGCGCGTGATCGATCCAGGCACCTATTTCGCGCTGCCCGAGGGACAACGCGGGATCTTTACCGGCGGCGGGGCAACGATCCGCGTGTCGGACATGATCGGCAAGTACCGCATGATCGATATGATCCTGACGGGCCGCGTGTACCAAGGCCAAGAGGCCGTGGATCTGGGATTGGCCCAATACATTGTCGAAGAGGGCGGCAGTTATGCCAAGGCCCTAGAGCTGGCTGAAAAGGTCGCGCAAAACCTGCCGCTGACAAACTTTGCGATCTGCTCGGCTGTCAGCCACATGAACAACATGTCCGGCATGGACGCAGCCTACGCCGAAGCCTTTGTCGGCGGCATCGTCAACACCCAGCCCGCCGCACGCGAGCGTCTTGAGGCCTTTGCCAACAAGACCGCAGCCCGCGTTCGGCCCAACACCTAAGCCAGGCGGAACGGGAATGCGACACCATTTCGAAGCTCTGAAAAAGACAGGGGCGAACCACTTGCCCCTGTCCCCATTGTCGTTCTTGCGCCGCGCCCAAAGCCTGCACGGCCCGCGCACAGCGGTGATCTATGGGGACATCGAACGAAGTTGGTCGGACACCGTAGCCCGCATTCAGGCGGTTGCAGGCGGTCTGTTCGGGCTAGGCCTTCAAAAGGGCGACACCGTCTCGGTCCTGAGCCCGAATATCCCAGAACTGTTCGAGTTGCATTTTGCCGTGCCCCTGACGGGCGCGGTTCTGAACACGCTCAACACACGTCTCGAGCCCGAGACCATCGCCTATATCCTGGACCATGCGGACACCAAGTTGGTCATCGTGGATCGGGAACTGGTGCCGCTGTTGACCCAAGCCTTTGACCTCTTGGGGCGCACCGTGCCGGTGGTCGAAATTGCCGATCCCGCCGCTGCCGGAGAAACCCTTGGCGGTCCAACCTACGAGGCGCTGGTTGGCAGTGATCCTCTGCCCCTTGTCCTGCCTGATGACGAATGGGACGCGATTGCGCTGAACTATACCTCGGGCACCTCTGGCCGGCCTAAGGGCGTCGTTTATCATCATCGCGGTGCCTACCTGATGGCGATGGGTACAGCGTCCGCGTGGCAGATGCCGCCCTACCCTATCTACCTATCGGTGGTTCCCATGTTCCATTGCAACGGCTGGGGGCATCCGTGGCTGATGGCTATGCTGGGGGGAACGGTTGTTTTCACGCGTGCCCCTGCCGCGGACCTGATCCTAAAGGCCATCCGCACTCACGGAGTGACCCATTTCGGTGCGGCACCCATCGTGCTGCAGATGCTGGTCGAGGCAGGTGCCGCCGCCCCCTTTGACCCAGAGATCCGCGTCATGACCGCTGGCGCGCCGCCACCGCCCGCGATCCTAGAAAAGACCCGCGCCATGGGGTTCGATGTGATGCAGGTTTACGGCCTAACAGAAACTTATGGGCATATCTCGCAGTGCCTTTGGCAAGACGATTGGGGCGACCTGCCCCCCGCAGAGCAAGCCGAATTGCAGGCACAGCAGGGCATCGCCTTTCCCATGGTCGAAGAGGTCGCGGTGATCGACCGCGACAGCGGCGCGCCTGTCCCGCGCGACGGCACCACTCAAGGCGAAATTGCCATTCGCGGAAACACGATCATGGCGGGCTATTACAAAGACGCCGACGCCACGGCAGCGGCCTTTGCCGATGGGTGGTTCTGGTCCGGGGATGGCGCAGTCGTGCACGATAATGCCTATGTCCAGATCCGTGACCGGCTCAAAGACGTGATCATCTCGGGCGGGGAAAACATCTCTTCGGTCGAGGTCGAGGCCGTGCTCTATCGGCACGAAGCTGTGCAAGCCGCCGCCGTCGTCGCCATGCCCCACGCGAAATGGGGCGAAGTCCCCTGCGCCTTTGTCGAACTGCGCGATGGGTTCACCCCGACCGCAGACGACCTCATCGCCTTTTGCCGCGCCCATCTGGCCGGTTTCAAAGCCCCAAAGGCTGTCATTTTTGACACCCTCCCCAAAACATCCACCGGCAAGATCCAGAAGTTCCAGCTTCGCGATCGCGCCAAAGACCTGGAGTAACAGGAATGGCTCTGCTCTCACCTTCGCGCAGGCTTCGTCGTACCGCTTTTTCTGAGGGGGTGGAGGCCGCAGGCGTCAAAGCCTACACGGTCTACAACCACATGCTCTTGCCAACGGTGTTCCGCTCGGTCGAGGAGGACTACCATCACCTAAAACAAGCGGTGCAAGTCTGGGATGTCGCCTGCGAACGGCAGGTGGAGCTGCGCGGCCCCGACGCCGGACGACTTGCCCAACTGCTGACGCCCCGCGACTTGCGCGGGATGCTGCCCGGTCAGTGCTATTATGTGCCCATCGTCGACGAGACAGGCGGCATGCTCAACGATCCGGTCGCCGTCAAATTGGCCGAGGACCGCTGGTGGATTTCGATTGCCGACAGTGACTTGCTCTACTGGATCAAGGGTCTTGCCTATGGCTACCGTCTCGACGTGCTGGTGGATGAACCGGATGTCTCGCCCCTCGCTGTCCAGGGTCCCCGCGCGGATGATCTGATGGCTGCGGTGTTTGGCGATGCGGTGCGGGATGTCCGTTTCTTCCGGTTCGGTCATTTTGATTTTCAGGGACAGGACATGGTCGTGGCGCGGTCGGGCTATTCCAAGCAGGGTGGCTACGAAATCTATGTCGAAGGCGAACACAACGGCATGCCCTTGTGGAACGCGCTCATGGAAGCGGGCAAGGCACTGGATGTGCATGCGGGGTGCCCCAACCTGATCGAGCGGATCGAAAGTGGGCTGTTGTCCTACGGCAACGACATGAACGACGACAACACGCCCCACGAATGTGGACTTGGCAGGTTCTGCAACACCCAAACGGCCATCGGCTGTATCGGGCGCGATGCCCTGCTTCGTGTCGCCAAAGAGGGTCCGGTCAAGCAAATCCGCGCCATCGCAATTGATGGACCGCCCGTTCCGGCCTGCGATCGCTGGTGGACCTTGATGGCGGGCACCAAACCTGTCGGGCGCGTATCCTCGGCCGCGTGGTCGCCGGATTTCGGCACCAACGTCGCCATCGGCATGGTCCGCATGACCCATTGGGACGATGGCACCGAACTGACCGTCCAAGCCCCTGACGGCTTGCGCCACGCCACCGTCCACGAGGCGTTCTGGAACTGAAACGCCTGCGATAAGTGATATTGGCGCGTGATTGAGGGCGAACCTAGTGCTTGCCCTCGATCACCTCGATGCCGCGTCTGGCCAGACGGGCGCCCATGTCCATGTGATTGGTCGCATCCGAGCCCGCCGCTGTACCTGCGCGCACCCGATCCGCGATACCGACCCAGATCACCGCAAAGCGGAACAAGGCAAAGGCCCTGTGAAAGGTGGTCAGCGGCGCCATACCGGGGCTCTTTTCCATATAGCGGGCGACGAACACTTCTTCGGATGGCAGGCCAAGCGCAGCATGGTCCAGCCCCAGAATGCCCCCGTACTCGTCGGGCGAGGTGTGCCACGCCATGCAACAGAACCCCAGATCGGCCAGCGGATGGCCCAAGGTCGACAGCTCCCAATCCAGAATGGCGGCGACGCGCGGTGCGGCAGGATCAAAGATCACATTGCCCATGCGGTAATCGCCGTGGGCCAGACTGACGCGGCCGTCATCCTCGGGCTGGTTGTCGGTCAGCCATTGCGACAGTGCGTCCAGATCGGGGATCGGGTCAGAACTGCTTTCTTCCCACTGGCGGGACCAACGGCGGATTTGCCGTTCGAAGTAATTCCCCGGTTTGCCGTAATCCCCCAGTCCGACCTCGTGCGGCACGACCGAATGCATCTGCGCCATGGCATCGGCCAGCCCCATCCAAAGATCGCGGCGCTCTTGCGGCTCTGCCTCGCTAACCGCACCGTCAGGGAAGACACGCCCGTCCACCCGCTCCATCAGATAGAACGGTGTTCCCAGAAGGTCGGGGTCTTCGTGGAACACAACGGGACGGGGCACAGGCACGCCTGCGGGATGCAGCGCCGCAAGAACACGGTGTTCGCGGTCAACCGCATGGGCCCCGCGCAGGATGGGGCCGTTGGGCTGCTTGCGCAGCACCATGCGATGATCGCCATAGGTCACGAAATAGGTCGGGTTCGACTGCCCGCCCGCGATGCGTTGAACCTGTAGCGCGGCCGAGGTGCCGAAGTGATCCTTCAGGAACCCTTCAAGGCGCGCGGTCTCAAAGTCGATGTCGCTCATGCGCCCACGTCCCACTTCCAAAAATCGCGACCCTCTTTTTCGACGTTCCGGTGCAGCACCATCTTGTGGACCTCATCCGCGCCATCGACCAAGCGGGCCTGACGGGCATAGCGGTAGATCCACTCCAGCGGCGTGTCCTTGGAATAGCCGCGCGCGCCATTGATCTGGATCGCGGTATCGGCGGCCTTGTGCAGAACGTTCGCCACGTGGACCTTGGCCATCGATACCTCTTTGCGGGCATAACCGCCGCGGTCCAGCTCCCATGCAGCCTTCATCACCAAGAGCCGGCCGATCTCGATCTGCATAGCGATGTCGCCCATCATCATTTGCACGCTTTCGCGTTTTGAAAGACGCTCGCCAAAGGCAAAACGGTTGTGGGAATATTCGCTGGCGATCTCGACGCAACGTTTGGCCAAACCCAGCCAGCGCATGCAGTGGGTCAGACGGGCTGGCCCAAGGCGGATCTGGGTCAGCTTCAGCCCGTCCCCTTCGTTCATCAGCAAGTTTTCGGCGGGGAGGACCATATCCTCGTAGACGACCTCGCAGTGACCGCCATGCTCTTCGGGGCCCATGATCGGGATGCGGCGGTCGATGCGAAAGCCGGGAGTGTTCTTCTTGTGAAGGAAAGCCGACAGCCCCTTGCGCGGATCGTCCGAGGTGCGGGCGATCAGGATGAAGTGGTCACTGTCTTCGGCACCGGTGATGAACCATTTGCGCCCACGGACCACGTAGGTATCGCCGTCCTTCTTGGCCGTCGTCAGCATCATGCCCGCCGGATCAGAGCCCGATCCCGGCGCGGGTTCAGTCATGGCAAAGGCCGACTGGACGTCCCCGCGCACGATGGGTCGCAGCCACTCTTCTTTCTGCTTTTCGGTCCCGACCTTTTCTAAAACCTGCATGTTGCCGTCGTCGGGCGCAGCCGAGTTGAACACCACCGGCCCGAAAATCGAGCGGTTCATTTCCTCGTAGCAAACGGCCATGCCCTGAAGCCCGAGCCCCTGCCCGCCGGTTTCCTCTTTCAGCTGCAAGCACCACAGACCTTGGGCCTTTGCGCGGGCGCGTAGGTCCTGCAGCAGGTCTTTGCGGATGTTTTCGTGGGCGTCGTAGTTGGCGCGATCTGTCTCGATCGGCAGCAGCTCGTCCTCGACAAAGCGGGCGATGCGGTCGCGATAGTCCTCGATGCGGGGCGAAATGGTGAAATCCATGGAAAGTCCTTTCGAGAGTCTAGAGCGAGGACACAAGATGACCACCGTCCACGACGATTTCGGCACCCGTCATGAAGGCGCCATCCTCTGAGGCCAGCAGCAAGAGCGGCCCGTCCAAATGTTCCATCTGCCCAAGGCGGCGCTGGGGCACGCGTTTGATCAAGGCCTTGCCCGCGTCCGAGGCAAAGAATTCGCGGTTCAGATCAGTCTCGATATATCCGGGGCACAAGGCGTTCACGCGAATGCCATAGCGCGCCCATTCCAGCGCGAGGCTTTTGGTCATCTGCACCACGCCCGCCTTGGCGGTGGCATAGGCCGACAGGTTGCCCGCCACCCGCACCCCCAGGATCGAGGCGATGTTGACGATACTGCCCCCCTTGCCCTCATCGACCAGCGCCTGCCCTGCGGCCTGCGCCACGCGAAACACGCCGGTTAGGTCGGTATTGATCACCCAGTTCCAGTCATCTTCGGCGGTTTTCAGGGCAGGACCGTCATAGGTCACACCCGCATTATTGATGACCACATCATAGGGCCGGTCGAAGGCGGCTCTGACACTCTCGGCGTCGGTCACATCCATCGCCACGGCACGCGCGCCGCCGCCAATCTGCGCCACCAGAGCCTTGAGCCGGTCGACGCGGCGGGCGGCACAGGTGACCTCTGCCCCTTGGGCCGCTAGCACTTTGGCGAAATGCGCCCCCAGCCCCGAGGACGCGCCTGTCACCAGCGCAGTTTTCCCCTGCAACTTCATGGTATCCTCCCTCTCCTCGCCAATACTCTGGCAGTTCGAGGGCGCGCTCGGCAATGAAAGACATGTAGAATGCGCAAGTGACCCAGCGCAACACGTGGCAAGCGACCTCTGACAGCGCGGCTATGCCAAGCGCTGTCAGAACAATCGGCTCTTCGCTATAAACTTGCCTAGAGCAGCGTGTCTTCGACGATCAGAGCGGCCAAAACCCCAGAGAACCCAGCGTTGTAATCTGTCGCGACCTCGTTTTGGACGTAGTCTGTGCGGTCGTCGGTGTAATTGCCCGACTGGTCCGGACCGCCCACGAGCGCCCCCGTCAGAGTGTACAGATTGTTCGCGCTGTCATTCACATCCGTGACCCCCGAGGCGGCACGATGATGCGGGTTGAGCGGATAGTCCTCGCCAAACCCGACCACATAACTTTGCCCATCCGGATTGTCGCCGAGCGTGTAATCGATTTGGTCAGAGGCAAAATCCAAGAGGTCCGAGGCATAGGCGTCATCGCCCATCTCATGGGCCAGATCAGCACGCTCTACCGCGATGAACCCCATATTAGCGGCATATCGATTGGCCCCCCAACTATCGAGCCACGCCAATCCGTCATTGGTATCGGTGCCCGGCGTACGGGCGAGCGAATTCATCATGTAGTCCAGATGTGCGTCGACATCGCCAATGTAGCTGGTGTCTTGGGTGGCTTCGGCCAATAGCATCGCGACACCGTTGGATTTGTCATCCCAACCCAGAGCCCAATATATCGAACCGCCGGGATAATAAGCCTCAGCCATCTCGAGATAGCTTTGATCCCCCGTCGCCTCATAAAGCCAGGCAGCCCCCCACGACAACTCATCCTGATAGCCGCTATAGCTGTTGTAGAAGGATTGTGCATCTGTCACGGCATCCGTGTAGGTGCCTTGATATGTCTCGGCAAAGTCGTAGAGCTGGATGGCGGTATCAATCAATTCATCCGCATAAGCCGCGTCCCCCGCATTTCGGAACACGATCGAGGCCGAGGCCAGTGCCGCCGCCGTTTCTGCGGTGACTTCGGTGCCCGGCATATCTGCGGTGACGGCATAGGTTGGACGCGACATGGTCATGTCTTCGGGCGCGCCCCAGTATGCGTGATCAATGTCCCCATCGCCGACTTGCGCGTAGAAGATGTCATCGCTCAAATCAGCGGTGCCATTATCGTCGTAGCAGCGCATGAAGTAATCGGTGACCCAGCCTAGGTGGTTCAAGATATCCTGTGTGGCCCCCGCAGCTTCGTACCCTTCTGCATAGTTTGCAGCGCCCCATGCGAGCATCGTCGCGGAGTACGCCATCGGGAAGCCAAACTTGACGTGGTCGCCAGCATCGTACCACCCGCCGGTCAGATCTACGCCAACATCCGCGCCATCCGTCAGCGCACTATCACCCCGCCAGTCCAGGGGATACTCGTCGGGAAGTTCGCCAGAATACTGCGCGTAGTAGAAATCCATCGACATATCGAGAACATCTGCATAGTCCGCCGCATCAAAGGGCGAGTCTGCAGTCGTGTCCCATCCGCTGTCTGTCTCTGTGGTGGAGCCGGTATCATCCACAGGCTGCGTGGTCTCGGTGCTGCCATCCACAGCCACTGTCAGCGTTAGCCCATCAGTTGGCACTGTTCCGTCAGCGGTAAAGCCAAAGGTCTTGGACTCGCCGGGGTCCAGATCCAGAGTCCAATCCGCCGCATCAAAGACCACATCTCCGTCCGCTTCGTTCGTGAATGTCGCGCCCCACGCATCCCGCACTGTGAATCCCGGAGAGTCGATCAGGATCGCGAACGCCGAGACCGTAGCGTCCGTGTCGTTGGTGACAGTGATGTCGCCGTTGAACCCGTTGCCCCAGTCGTTGGTGATGACGAAACTTGCATCAGGTAGATTAACCGTGTCGCCGCCTGCGCTGGCATCATCACCCGTGCCAACCGTATCTTCGCCAGTCGTGACAGTGTCCTCTCCAGCTGTCACGGTATCGTCGCCGGTGGATACCGTCTCCTCGCTGGTTCCGACGGTATCTTCGCCCGTACCAACGGTGTCTTCGCTTGTGTCAGGTATTTCGCTGACGGGATCAGCTGGGTCTTCTGCCACAGGGTCCTGACCAATCACGTAGGTCACGCCATCAATGATCGCGGAATAGGTGATCGATTCCTCCGGCGGGATCGTTCCACTGCCGTTAAACCCGATCGACACCGACTGGCCGGGGTTCAGGTTATCCCCGTACCCGCTGCCCATAATGACCAAATCGCCATTCGTGTCGAGAAACGAGGTCGCGCCCCACATGCTCGACACCGTAAAGGTCGGATTTGAAATACGAATTTCGACGTTGTCAACGATCTGATCTGTCGTATTGGCGATGTCGAGATAAGTGGTGAAACCGCTGCTCCAGACGTTCCCCTGACGCCATGAGATAGAGGGCAAATCCACGCCAGTATCATCTGCACTACCAGATTGTACGCTGTCATCGCCCGAGGTGTCCGTGCCGTCGTCCGTGGTCTCTACAGTATCGTCGCCGGTCGCCACGGTATCCTCGCCCGCGTCGATGGTGTCGTCTCCAACGCTGGCGGTATCGTCGGCAGTGTCTCCGGCATCTGTCGTATCATCACCTGTTCCGCCGCTTTCTGTCCCTGCATCAACGGTCTCCTCACCCGCATCCACCGTATCGTTGCCAGACTCCACAGTGTCGTCCGCTGATGCGTCTGCCTCTTCGCCAATCACATAGGTGGTGCCGTTGATAATCGCGATGTAGGTAATCGTCTCGTCCGCGGGCACGCTGCCGCTGCCATTGAAGCCGACAGAGATCGATTTGCCCGGCTCGGCATTCAAGCTGTACCCCGACCCGCTTATCACCAACGTGCCATCCGCCTGCACCGATGACGTCGCCCCCCAGATATTCGAGACTGTGAAGCTGGGATCGGTGAAAATGATCTGAAAATCCTCCATCACCTCGCCCGAAATGTTTTCGATATCGATATAGGTGGTGAACCCGCTGCTCCAGACCGTGCCTTGCCGCCATGTAAAGGTCGGCAAAGTCAAATCAGCGGGCGCTGTGTCCGGTTCTGTGTCAGTGCCAGAATCCGTGCCGGTGTCTGATGTGCTGTCGGTGTCAGAGGACGCGGCTCCCTCGTATGGCAAAGCAGGCTCGGCGCTGGTGTCGGGGGTATCCTCCGCCGTTGCCACGTCGAGCAGCGCTTCATCATCCAAAGTCGTGTCGGCAAAGACAAACGACTCCACATTCCGTGTCAGCGTCCGCCCCGCCGCACCCGTCAGGTAGATATCCGAGCCGTCCGCTGTGATCACGTAGTTGGCCAGAGCTCCTTCGAGCACCAGCGTATCCGTCGCAGCGCCGCCGTTGATCGTGTCATTTCCAGCCGATCCGTAGATGACGTCGTTTCCGTCCCCACCGTTGATATAGTCATCCCCTGCCCCGCCATGCGCGGTGTCGTTTCCGCCAACCATCCAGAGATTGGCGCCAGCATCGCGGGCATAGGCCTCGTCCCCCTTGCTGCTCGCCACGAGCGTGCCAAACGTAATGGGATTGGTGGTTGGATCTGTAGGGGCACCATAGCGTTCACCCTCGTTATAAAAGGTTGCCCACGCCATGTAGTCCTGCTCGGTTTCATTCCGAACCATCTCGTCGACGACCACCGTGTTGTACTGATCGCGTCCACCGTGAAAGTTGATGTCGCGGTTCGTGTAGGTGACGTGAACAGAGTTGTTGCTGGCCGTTGTGTAGCTGGCAAACAGCACAGCATGGCGCGTATCGGTGATGGTTAGGTTTGAGAAATTGCTTTCATAAACATCGCGGATCCAGACCGCATAGCCGTTGCCGCCTGCCCCTTTGTTCAATGTCCCGTCCATGACAAAATCATCGAGCGTCGCATCAATGCTGCCAGCAAAGGTGATCCCGTGGCTGATGCCGTCGTCGATCCCGATATTTGTAAGTGTCGCGCCCGTTGTTCCGCCGACCATGATCATGGTCTGGCCTTGACCGCTACTGTTGTAAAACGCACCTGGATCAGCCTCTCCATGTGGGCCAACCATGGTGAACCCTGACAGCGTGTTGCCCTCTATCAGGTTACGCGTCTGCACCTCGGTGATCGGGGGATCAAAATCAAAAGTAAGCGGCGTCTCAAACCCGACGATATCTCCGTCGACCGAGGTCACCTCCACCATCATGGTCCGCAGAGGATTGCTCTTGAGCCATTGGGTATCGCCAATCTCGTCAAAATATTCGGAGGTGTTCTCAGCAGCGATATAGATGTAATCGCCCACTTGGATATCGTGCCCCGACGCCACTGTGATTGACGTATCGCCGACCGAGGCCGCCTCTGCCAAACCGTCCGTCTCAGCGATGTCTGTTTTGTAGAGCTTGAGCCCCAGCACAATCGCGGGATCCGACCCGATGGCAGAGGTCACCTCGATAACGGTTTCGCCGCGACCTTGGCCTATCAGTGAGACGTTGCTCTGGTTGATCGTCACCGTCCGGTCAAAGGAATATGTGCCCGCTTGCAGCACAAAGGTCGTGCCCTCTGCCGCGCTGTCGATCATTGTTTGCAATTGCGCTGCGGTTGTTCCGAGCGGGACATCGATAAAAGTGTCGGCCATGATCTTCCTCAAATAGCTTTTTCGCAGACCACCGCGCACGTCATCAAAGCGCACATACTTTTGCGTATGCGCAGTCAGACCAATCGCAGTGGTCGTTTGATTCTTTCAATGAATTACCAAGACATTAGCACGTCATCTCTTGGTTGAGTAAGGATTGAATGCACAGTTATGTCGGTCATTATTTGCAAAAATAGTTACCATTCTGCGTGCCGTATCTACGACGGGAGCCGTGACGCGAATCGGACAGATAAAACTGCGGTATCGAACCCGACGCGCTACAACGAATGGCTACAGCGCTTAGTGGTGGTTGCGCTGAAAAGCTCTCTGAAAGCCCTATCGGCGCGCCATAGACTGCCCGAAAACTTCTCGCTTAAGCCCAAGCGGGCGCGCGCGCTTCACGCCGCAATCACGGATTTGAAAGAAAAAGTTTGCGCCGACTCACAAATCGCAGCTATAGAAACGATAAAAATGAGCATGGCGCTAAACAGCGTTACTACAAGAAGCAGGCAAAGCACCCTATGAACCCTCTACCCTTGGTTCGACCGCATATGCCTGTAAGCAGGTGGAAATATGGTCGAAAACACCATTCGCATCAATGAACGAGTCCGCGTTAACGCGGAAAATATCGCTGCTGCGCTCGAGAATCATATGCTCACAGCGTTTGCGCCCGATGCGCGCAAAGAACTGCGCCTGTTTTCCGCAGGCGAAGCGGCTGAACTCCTCGGGATTTCAACGTCGTTCCTGCGCAAGCTTCACTTCGAGAACAAGATTGAGGATGTCCAGACCAGCGCGGGCGGTCGGCGCTATTACAGCGCCCATGACCTGAGCCAAATTCGCCAACATCTGGACAGCGTCGCCAAGGTCCCCGGCACCTATCTAAAGGGCCGCCGAGAGGGCGATCCGGTGCAGGTTCTGTCCTTTCTGAACTTCAAGGGCGGTTCGGGCAAAACTACAAGCACTATACACACAGCACAGCGTTTGGCTCTAAAGGGCTACAAGATCTTGTGTGTGGACATCGATCCGCAGGCCTCGCTTACGACCCTTTTTGGCTACCGCCCCGAGGTTGATTTCTTAGAAACTGGAACGGTCTATGACGCGATCCGGTACGATGACCCCCTGCCCCTGTCTTCGATAATCCAGCCGACCTTCTTCGAAGGCATTGATCTGGCTCCTGCGGGTCTAGTTCTGCAGGAATTCGAGCACGAAACGCCGCGCGCTCTGATGGATAACGTGCAACCACCGTTCTTTTCACGGATGGCTGCCGCGTTGGCCGAGGTTGAGGCGAATTACGACCTGATCCTGTTCGATTGCCCCCCGCAATTGGGCTATCTGACCATGGGCGCGCTCTGTGCTTCGACCGGGTTGTTCATCACAGTCGTGCCGAACATGCTCGACGTAGCGTCTATGTCGCAATTCCTACAGATGAGTGCCGATTTGCTTGATGTCGTCAGCAATGCGGGCGCAGCGATGGACTATGACTTCCTCCGGTTTCTTATCAACCGGATGGAGCCGAATGACGGGCCCCAACAGCAGGTCGTAGCATTTCTGCGGAATCTGTTCGGGAACGAAGTCATGACGAATGCGATGCTGAAATCCACCGCGATTTCGGACGCTGGCCTGACTCACCAGACCATCTACGAGGTCGAACGCAGCCAGTTTAACCGCAACACTTATGACCGTGCTGTGGATTCACTGAATAGCGTGAACGATGAAATTGAGTCCCTCATCCAAGCAGCATGGGGTCGATAATGGCACGTAAAGGTATTCTCAGCACCAATCTCACGCCGAACAAGCCGGACGCCGCCCCGCGGCAACGTCTGATGCCGCAATCGGCCGTTGGTGCGCTTCAAAGCAGTCTGTCAAAGCTACAAGAGAACGCGATCCAAGAAGTCGATCCCAGTCTGATCGATAACGCGGGTCTCGAAGACCGGCTTGGGCTGGATTACACCGAACAAGAGCGCCTGAAGGAAAGCCTGCAGACCTATGGTCAGCAGGTTCCGGTGCTTTTGCGGCCCCACCCCACCGCACGTGGCCGGTTCGAGATCGTCTATGGCCGCCGCCGTCTGGCCGCCTTGCGGGAACTCGGCCTACCGGTCAAAGCCATGGTGCGTCAGCTCGACGATCACGCGCTGGTTATGGCACAAGGCCAAGAGAACAACACGCGGACGGACCTCAGCTTTATCGAGAAAGCGAGCTTTGCCGCGCAACTTCAGGACGCGGGATACGATCGACCAACCATCGCGGCGGCTTTGGCGATCGATTTACCCATGGTCAGCCGGATGCTCAAGGTCGGCACCGCTTTTGATCTGGAGTTCTTGCGTCAGGTGGGCCGTGCCCCCTCTGTTGGACGCGAGCGCTGGATGCAGCTGGTGTCTCTCTTCGAGGAACAGGCGGCGCGCAGCCGTGCCGGCATCTTTATGAGGCGACCCGAATTTACCTCAATGGACACTGACGCCCGTTTCGAGGCGGTTCTCAAGGCAGCGCAGAACAAACACCGAGAGCAGCCCCCTGCCCCGCCGCAGGCGCGCAAGGCCGCGATCAGTTCCCCCGACGGAGCCCCGATCGCCACCGTCAAAGCCACGGACAAAGGCATCAGCCTAACCGTGAAGACCGAAGGTTTCGACCGCTGGATCGAAGATAACGCCAGTGAGTTGATGAACGAATGGTTTGCCCGCTGGCAATCCGAACAAAGCGAATAACAGAGCAACGAGCAGTACAAGGAGGCACGACCCAGGACCCTGAAATAAGAAAAGCCCCCCAAGTAAATTGGAAGGCCCTTCTCGTCTTTAGCATCTTCGAGATAACCCGCCATTCCGAATCAGTCAACTCTGCCAGCTTGGTTAGGGCATAAATTTTTGCGTCCTTCGTGAAATAATATGACAGTTTTGACCCCCCGTTTCGTCGGGCGGCCGGTTTTGGCTGCACCCGAGGGATCGACTGTGGCCCGAGATAAGTGGGCTTTGGTTGATCGGCTGACACTCGCAGCCGAAGATTTCGGCTTGTCCCATCGAAATATCGCGGTCCTGCGCGCCATGCTGACCTTTGTGCCAGAGCGCGACCTGCCCGCGCGGATGGGCGTGTCCATCGTCTTTGCTTCGAACCAAACCCTGAGCACCCGTTTGGGCGGCATGCCCGAAAGCACACTGCGTCGACACTTGGCCGCACTGGTGAAAGCCGGTGTCATCGCGCGGTTCGACAGTCCCAATCGGAAACGCTATGCCAAACGGCTTGGCCACGGGATCGCCTGTGCCTTTGGATTTGATCTGGGTCCGCTATCCTCACTGGCCCCCGAGATCGAAGCGCACGCCTCTGCCAGAGAGTTGCGCCAGCAAGAGCACGACCTTCTCCGCACGCAAATCCTACGCGCGCGTCAGACGCTCTGCGAGGCGCTCCTCGCCCGTGACATTGATCCTGATGGCATCCATGACCAGAGCCCCCTCCTCGCCCGCGCACGCCTTCTGCTGCGTCGCAAAAACAACAACGAAGAGCTGGAAGACTTGCTCAAGGATTTCGATGCGGTTTCTCTTTCATCAATTCTGGGCGCCAGTGACAGCGAAAATGAGCGTCACCAACATAAGGAAAAAAATAAAAACTCTGATGTTGAGGTAGCACCAACAAGCAGCGCTTCGGGTTTGAACTTTCTGTCTCAGTTCACCGAATACCAAAAAATGTTCCCAAGTGCAGCGCATGACCTACATGACATCTCGAGCCACGCTGCATCTCTCGTCCCAATGATGGGGATCGACCAACCTGTCTATGAAGAAGCGAAGCAAGCATTGGGAGCGGACATCGCTCCGATTGCTGTCCTGTGCATCTTGGAGCGGTTCGATCAGATCGAGAACCCAGGTGGGTATCTAAGGCATCTCACCAAACAAGCGCGAGAAGGCGATTTTAACCTTCGAAGACTTTTGAGTTCAGTCGGCGGGATTGTCAGCTGACAACTTACTCAGGTTTTCGAGACGACTATGCCCTTATCTCGGTTCTCAAAAGCCTCACCTTTCTGTGTCTCTGATTTTGGATCCATGCTGAGAGGAGTAGTATTCGGAGTGATGAAAGAGTTACAGCGCCGCGAAGTAAAATAGTAGAGCCTCCAATAATCAAAGGGTCATGCGCACGCGATTACCTCAGAATGTGAACCTTAGAGATTGATCCCAGGCACAACCGGAAATCGGCAGCGCAGATTTCCAAAGCATCTGGAACGACACGGATTTTTGGCTATTCCAGCGATGGCAAGGATCTGACTGCAGCGTTTCGACGACGATGGGGTGCCTTGATGGTTTGACCACCTCTTATGTGAAAATTGCGCAGTCCCATCATTCCTGAGCAGTAGATTGTCAGCTGACAATCTGAAGGTCGTTCCTCAGAGACGCTTAGACTATTTCGGAATTCAGCTGGTGAGACGAGAACTCTTCGCCGAATTTTTTTATGTCAAGCATGATCACTCTGAACTCGTTCCCTTGATGCGTCGCGCAGTTTTTAGCATGTCCCTGCAGTTCTCGGCACAAGTACTTCCAACTACGAAAATGTCTTCACAGAGGCATCATTTCCGAAGGATCAGAACTGCGATATGACAGATCTGGTGCGGAACGTAACCCTTGTTTTAGATAGCGCCGAAACACTGAAAAGGTCGGCTCGACCACGTCGGATGTTCCCAGAACCATTCCTGAATTCACCTTGATATCTACGGAACGGGTTCTTTGATGGGTGAAGCCAACTCAGGTCCTAGCGCGCGTCTCTGAAATCAGCGCCATGCCACGCAAGTTCCTACGCCTTCGACTGCTCTCTCTGGATCGGCTAGCGCTTCAGTCGGGGGCATTCTGCGTCGGGTCTTGCTTCGAACCTACAGGCATATGACGGCCTGCTGAGGATGCTTCTAAGGGAAACGGAAACGATATGGATCGTAGTTGTCTGGTCAAATTGTCAGCTGACAATCTTTGGCGGAACGCGTTTTCGAGTAGCGCCTCGGACGAACCAGATATGTCAGTCTGAAAAAAAACAGTCCGCAAATAGTGGGGAGCAGTGGCGTGATTGCACCTCACGCCGGAACACAATGTACTATCCATCCTGTAGGCTGAGCTGTGACCATGTTGTGAAGCCAACCGAGAGTCTGAGAGTTACCCGCATGGCGCTCGCGAAAATTTTTCAATTGACGAATAGGCTAATGATGTCGTCGCCGCTGTGTTTGCTGCTTGTGTCCACCTGCGTGTGCCGAAGAGTATGAGCACATCGAGACCTTTGAGGCGAACGTGTCGGCTGCAACGCAAATGGCGCAATAGAGCAAGAAGCAGCTTGAAACGAACGCATCAGCCTTGCGAAGTTATACATCGGCGAATGACTGCAAAGCGTTCTAGCTGTCGGCACAAACACAGGTCTGGAAGAGCGCTAGAGTAGCTCGGATGCTCGCTTCATCGACGCTCGCTATTGCTTTGTACCTCGGCCGACACCATCGCGCCGCAATATGAACATATGTGAGGAACGCGCAGGCAATTTCTCGAAGTCGCTCATCGGTGACAAGATTGGACCGTCGTCTTGAACATCATGGGAGATTTGGAAGATGGAGCGACGCAGTGATCGGTGGTCGCTCAACGTTTTAGGATTTAGCGAGAAAGAACATGCGTGGATATGGGATCATTCTAACTCCGCCAAAGACAGGAGACAGACGGTTTGAAAACAAAGCCTGACTTGGCTGCTCTGTATAAAGGTTGGCTCTAGCAGGAAGGCAAATGCCGACATGCTTCGACTTTTGGACTAAGCTTGCCGCTGCCCAAGAAATCTGATCGCTGACCTAAGGAATTGGGGCTAGAGCAAGGACCCGCGTCGATCTACATCTTAGGCCATTGGTAGGGCAGGGGGCTGAGCGCCCCCGGTGCCGGGTTTTAAGAACAGTAGCTGTAGCGGTTGCCAGTTGCACGGATGATCTGCGCAGCTGTTAGAGGTTTTGCGCCGTAGTAGTTCCGCAGGCCCACTTGTTGCCAAAACCAATTCTGAATTTCTGGCGGGTAGAACAGGACCATTCCTTTGGTCATCCGGTCCGACGCTTTGGTGGTCGGGGGGAAGATCGCGCTGACCGCGTGGAAGTGGAGCGTGACATTCGGGTTGTCGAAGCACAGGTTCTGGTCCAGCGCGAGGTACATAGTGCAGGCGGACTTGCAGTCGCCGGTGATTTTTACCTTCGTGCCTGCGCGAATGTAGTCGACGATCCGAGGGGCATAGTTTTGCACAACACCTCCGACGTCATTACGCACGACTTTGACCTGTGGGGGTTTTGCAGCAAAGGTTGCCGTTGCGAGGCAGGACAGGACTGCTGCCATAATTATCCGTCGCATTGCATTCCATCCAGTATCAATGCCTCGGGACGTAATGATCCGGCCCGTGCCAAAGGCACAGGAGGTCACAACGCCGAAGCGGTTAGCATGAGTCGAAATCCAACATTTCTGTTGTTGGCACTGATTTTGGTTGTTGCAGGTGAAGTTTAATATCCGGTCAAAGGGCGAATGGCCGGGGTATTCGTCTTTCCGAGACTAGACGAAGGTGCAGGACCCGTTCGGCGGGGCACAAATATTCATCGCTGGGTATTTGTTAGTCACACGAACGAACGTAGTTGGGTCATGAGTCTAGTTCCACGGGTAGTTCTAAAACGGTCAATCAGTGGGCCGTTATCTTATGGCTACAGCGCTAAATGACTGCTTCCGTAAAAATGGGTGCCCTCTCAATTTGGAACGCTCTGAAATGGCTCCGGTAAACAGATGCGGATGGCACCTAAATTCAAGCCGAAGTCCCGCGACATGTTGTGCCTAAGAAATGGAGTCAGCGTCGCGATATTGATTTGAACCCAATTCGTGAGTTTATTTTATAATTGGTCAATTTCTTTAATTGCAGTTAGCTGTGATTTAATCTCACAAAAATATCGAAGTAATAGTTTTGCAAAATGCAAATGATTCTATTGCGCATTGGTTTCGCGATATTGTAGGGCTGATATTAATTTCTGAAATATATTTACTCTTTCCTCTCTAATTATTAGGGTGACCCAAAATGAAATTAATTGTTTGTCTGTCGCTAATGATGTTTCCGACATTTATATCCGCCCAAGACGCCAGTGGCTCTTCTGTGCCTTTTCTCATCGGAGACGGTACGTCCGGAGGCGGCCAATCGGGGGGTGTTTCCCTTCAGGCCGCGCTTTCCAATGCAGGTCTCTCTGGCGGAGGGTTGAATGTCGGATCTTTGGCCCAAGCGGGGCTTGCGGACTCAGCCGTTGGCGGTGCGATCAACGTAGGCGACACCGATGCGGCTTCGTCGACCTCTAACACGTCTTCTGCGGGGACAAACTAAAGCCGCATCAGTCTGAAGTGAAACTTGGTTGAATTGAATAAGATGAAGAAGTTCCTCGTATATCTCGTTCCTTTGGCGATCCCGACCCTGGTTTGGGGGCAGGATGTTGCCGGTCAGGCGGCTGTGGCGCAACAAGGCGCGGCGACAGCGTCGGCTGCGGGCGGGCAGGCGACTTTGGCGACTGTGAACGGTGTGCTGACCAATGCGGCCAACCTGACCAACGCATTGAACGGTTTGGGGCTGATTGGCGGTGGTCTCGGGGTTGCTGGCGCGGCGACAACAGGTGTTGCGGCTGTTGGCTTGGGAACGGCGCTAAGTGCGGCAGGCGGCGGGCAGGGCGGAGATTCAACCTCTTCTACCTCGGGCACCTCTTCTTCGAGCGGAACAAATTAAATTACCGGGGCTTTGGAGTTTGGCCCCACGCGTGTCAGTTATTCGATTTATTTTTATGACCTGACGTATTGTATGTAGAACTCTGCCAGCCCTTTGGTCTCCGTGAATTGGGAAACCACGGGGCTGGAAATTATTTTTGCTCCTGTAAGTGCTGATTGGTGGTGCTGCGTATTCCACGACGCCTGACGCAGCAGCGATCTCGACTTGCCCATCCCATCCCATCCATCAAAGTTCTGAATCGGACGAGGTGCGTTGATTCATAAATTGAATTGGACGTGCAGAGTCCCCGTCCGTCATACTTTGGTTATGACACATCAACCCTTTCCCAGAGTGAGACTGACACGTTGCGATCTCGCGCGGAATATGAGGCGGTTCTACGCGCTTTCGCTTGAGCCAAATCTGTTCGGAGAGACCACGCTTGTTCGGAACTGGGGGCGTATTGGGACCAGCGGGCAAAGCCGTTTGCACACATTCGATGATCCGGCCGAAGCGGCGTTGGCCTTTGAGGAATGGCGGTCTTTGAAGGCTCGCAAAGGTTATGTTCCTGAAACGGATCCGCGCTCGGGCGGTCCCGCGTCCTGAGTATCCGACTAAAATTGCGCCTAAAAACATGCTTCGGGGTGTGGGGGTCCGGTGCGGGCTAGCTTGGCCCCATGACAGGAGACATCTGGTTGAGACCCTGTGACTCGATGGGGCAGGCGTGATCTACGGCTTAGGATGGTCCGTAAAATGGGAACATTTGCGGTGCATGAGGTGTTCGTCAATCGACCACCCGCGCCGCGTTATGGTGCTTCACTCAACGAGATTTTTCCATGAGCCAGTCGCTGACCCACAAACCCACCGGAATCCCATTGGATCGCCAGAGCCTTCTGACACTGGCCAAATTTCTGTTGTTGATCATGGGGGGCGGTTTCCTGATCGGGCTTACGTTTACACCGGGCGAATGGTATGCGGCGCTGAACAAGCCGCCGTTCAACCCACCAAGCTGGGTCTTTGGGCCGGTTTGGACGGTGATCTATCTCTTTATCGCGATTGTGGGCTGGCGCATTCACCAGCGGGGCGATTTGCGGCACTTGCGTGGGCTGTGGTGGACGCAACTTGCGCTGAACTTCCTGTGGACGCCCGCATTTTTCTATCTGAACATGCCTTGGTTGGCCTTTGCTGTGATTGCTCCGCTGTTGGTGTCAATCGTCGCCCTTTTGGTGCGTCTTGCCCCGACAGATCGCCTGAGCGCCGCGCTTTTTGTGCCCTATGCCGGTTGGGTCGGCTTTGCGAGTGTGCTCAATCTCTCGATCGCGATACTGAATTAAGGGATGGACGATGAAGCAAATCCTGATGGGGGTGGTCATGGCAGCATCAATTGGAGCGTCCGCAGCAGCGAGCGACCTACGCTCTTTGAAGATCGCGCCTGATGCGGATTGGACGTTTTTGGCCGACACAGTGATGGGCGGTGTGTCCGAAGGGCAGGCAGAGGTCATTACCGAGGGCAAAACCTATCTACGCCTGACCGGTACGGTGAGCACCGCGAACAATGGCGGCTTCATTCAGGTGCGGCAAAAGTTGTCCGAGCCACTGGCCAAAGAGAAGACAGGCGTCCGGCTCGTGGTGCGCGGCAATGGCGAGACTTACTACGTGCATCTTAGGTCCCGCAGCACGCGGCTGCCGTGGCAGTACTACCAAGCCCCATTCGAGACGAGCGCGGACTGGACCGAGGTTCAACTGCCATTTGAGGCGTTCGAAGCCTCTGGCCGGTTGATGCGGGGCAGCCCGAGTGTGGACACGATCAAGTCCGTCGGGATCGTCGCCTTTGGCAAGGATCACGAGGCTTTGGTCGAAGTCCGCGAGGTCGGGTTTTACTGATTGTCCCGACCTAACTCATAAAACGCAAATCATGCGTTTGTAGAAACACGCATTTTTCGGGTTGTACTTGACTCTATTTGTTGGGTATTGCCGCCTTAGCCGGTGAGCATAGGTGACTCTGTGAGTCATGATTCCTCCCATGCCATGTTTCCACCCACGCCCATCCTGCTGGGGCGCACAGGCAGAAACATCCCCACACCCTGAGCCCCTTTGGTCGAGGTCCCCTCCGGACAAAGGACGAATGCCCGCTTCGGGCAAACTGTTGCCTGCGCGCGCGGGCGACCTAGCCGTTTGCGGACGACGTATATGAAGAGTGACAAAATCTACCCTCTGGGTCTGACAGTCGCCGTTCGGTCCACGGCATTCCGCTCGGGTCTTTTTCGTCGGTCACGGCGCGCTCCCCTACCAAGTTTGATGATACGAGAGGATTGTGCATGAGTACTGCACGCATGCGGCTGGCATCCGGGTCGGCCCTATTGCTCTGTTCCTTTGCGATGGGGCAGGCGGCCCTGGCGCAGGACGGACTGAATGACGAAGTGTTTGATCTGGGGACGGTGGTTCTGACCGCCGAAGAACAGATCAAACAGGCGCTTGGGACTTCCACTGTGACCGAGGGCGATATTGAGCGCTTGCCCGTGGTGAACGACGTTGCCGAGATTATCCGCAAGATGCCGGGTGTAAACCTGAGCGGCACGTCCTCGACAGGGCAGCGCGGCAACCAGCGCCAAGTGGACATTCGCGGCATGGGGCCGGAAAACGTCTTGATCCTGATTGATGGCAAGCCGGTTCTGTCCCGCATGTCAGTCAAGCAGGGCCGTTCGTCCGAGCGCGACAGCCGCGGGGATACCAACTGGGTCCCGCCAGAGATGATCGACAGCATCGAAGTCATCCGTGGTCCTGCGGCTGCGCGGTATGGCTCGGGTGCGGCGGGCGGTGTGATCAACATCGTGACCAAGGCACCGGACGAAGACTTCCTGCAAGTCGGCACCAGCTTTGACAGCCCCCAAAGCGATGACGAGGGTATGACCCAGCGCTACAACCTGCTCTGGGCCAAGCGCCTGAATGACGAGGTCGCGCTGCGTTTCTCGGCCAACTACAACAAGACCGACGCGGACTCCTATGACATCAACGAGTCCGAAATCGAGTGTACCACCGAGGCGGACGGCACCGAATCCTGCACAGCGGCCCAAGCAGGCACCGAAGGCGTGGTAAACCGCGATTACGCCCTGCGTCTGGATTGGGCGCCAAGCGCGGCGAACCAGTTTAACCTTGAGCTTGGCTATTCGCGTCAGGGCAACATCTATGCGGGCGACAGCCAGCTGGGGAATGGGCAGTTCCTGAACGTAGACCCGGAGTCGCTGGTCGATGATGGCACCGAAACCAACTCGATGGAGCGCCGCACCGTCTCGCTAACCCATATCGGCAGCTACGGCTGGGGCGACACAAACAGCTTTGTCCAGTTCGAACGGACCGACAACCGCCGCCTGAGCGAAGGCCCCGCAGGCCGCTATGAGGGCTCGATCAACAGCAGCGACAGCTATGACGAAGCGGTTCTGACCGCTATTTCCGGCAAGTCCGAGGCTTATGTCGGGCACAGCATCGGGGGCCGCGCTGCCGAACTGACCATGGGCGTCGAGGTGCGTCACGAAGAGCTGGACCTGAGCGGCTACAACTCTTTCTCCTCGCTCGTGGCCGAAGATGGCAGCATCGACACCTCGGACGGCGATCCGCTGACCTCGCAGATGACCGTGGGTCTGTATGTCGAGGACAACATCATTTGGAACGACAGCCTCACGCTGACACCGTCGCTGCGATTTGATCACGCCGATACCTTTGGCGGGACATGGTCGGGCGGGCTGAACGCCTCTTATGCGTTGAACTCCGCTTGGACGATCAAAGGCGGCGTGGCCAAGGCCTACAAGGCGCCGACTGTTTACCAAATCGCCGAAAACTACGTCTACGTCAGCTCTGGCAACGGCTGCCCCTATCCCTACTACGGGGACGGTCCTTGCTATGTGATGTCGAACGACGATCTGGAGCCGGAAACCTCGATCAACAAAGAGATCGGCATCCAATACCAAGGCTCTCAGGGCATCAATGCGACGCTGACCTATTTTCACAACGACTACCGTAACAAGATCCAGTCGGGCGTGGACCAGATCGCGACCCTGTCGGCTTATAACGCGCGCTATGACATTTATTCGGACTCGCGCATCTTTCAGTGGGACAACATTCCCGAGTCCGAAGTGTCGGGTCTGGAAGGCAGCTTTGCATGGGCCTTTGCCGATGATTTTAACCTGACCGTGAACGGCACTTACATGCTGACCTCGAAGCAAAAGCTAGAGATCGACAGCGGAACCACTTCGGACGGGACCGCATACGGCGCGCGCACGATCGAGGTGCCTCTGTCCTTGGTGCCGAAATACACGGTGAATGCCGCGCTGGATTGGTACGTGAACGACCGGTTCACCCTGACCCCATCGCTGACGCACTACGGCCCGACCGACGCGCCCAAAGAAAGCGGTGTGACCGGCTACGATAACGACGATTCCGACGATGACCGCGATCCTTACACCTTGGTCAACGTTGGGATGAACTACCGCTTCGACAATGGTATCGACCTGAAGGCCGGTGTCACCAACGCCTTTGACACGCAGGTTCTGCGGTCCGGCAGTGGGGCACAGACCTACAACGAACCTGGCCGCGCCTTCTATCTGGGTGTGACCAAGACGTTCTAAACACAATACAAACGCCCGCAGCCGAGAGGTTGCGGGCGTTGACGCGCTTATATGGTGTCGAGAGTGTCGATGACATCCATGATATCGATGGAATTTTTGACATCGCGCCAAGTGGTGTCGTTCAGGGTCAAGACTTGGCGACCTCCGAAGTCGATCACCAGATCATCGCCGTCTTGGTGTGCAACAGCTTTGACCTCTGCGACAGATGCATACCCTTCGAGATAGAGAACCAAGCTATCGCCCTCGTCAGCGTCAAAGTCTGTCACGGTGTCTTGGCCAGAGGGGATGTAGTAGGAGCCTTTGAAGTTGGTGAAGATAAAGGTGTCGCTGCCAGCATTGCCTGTCAGCGTGTCGTTTCCCTTGTCGCCCTCTATCCAGTCATCACCGGCGCCGCCCTTGATAAAGTCGTTCCCGCTTCCCCCAAGGAGGTAATCGTCGCCGGTTCCGCCAAACAGACGGTCCCGTTGAGATCCACCGTAAATCCAGTCGTCCCCGTTTCCGCCCCAGATGCGGTCTTTGCCAGCATCACCGGAAAGATCATCAACGCCGGACCCACCATGAATCTGGTCGTTGCCCGAGCCAGCCGAGATCATATCGCGACCTTTGCCAGCGGCCAGCCAGTCTGCTTCTGCGCCGCCAAAAAGAGTATCAGATCCGCGTCCGGTGAATGCGTAGAGCACACTGTCATAAGCTGTGACCCAAGTAGACCCTTGGCTGCCGATGAAACGCGTTGCCTCTGTATCATAGGGATAATCGATGCCCCAACCGTCTGCGGTATTGTAGATCGTCGCGGTTGTGCCACCTGACTGATCGCGAACATTTACGGCAAGTTCACTTAGGACTTTCCCCAGATCGCTCTTGTCCAAGAGGGATTGCTCCAGATCCGAGACGTGGGCTTCGTTCGCTTTCACCCATTTGGAGAAAGAGGTCCCGCCTCGGGTTTGTTCGATCAAATCAAGAGCACCATCGATAAACGTGTCCTGCAGATCCGCTACAAACGCTTCGGCCTCTTCCACGGTCGCGAAGTGCTCTGGCAGAAGATCCTTCCCCTTTGCGGCGAGCGCACTGCCAAGATAGGACAAAGCACCTTGGGTCATGGGGGACGACAAGTCTGCCGGATCATATTCAGTTTGGTACTTGAGGATGTCGATGCCGACGAGACTGGCTTCGTCGAGATATTCGAAAGACCACGCGCTTGGATTTGCCGGATCGGCCAGCTGATCAAAACGGTCCTGATTCGCTGACTGAGAGGTCAGATAATTGCTGACTTCGATCAAGCCTGCGTCGGGCAGGAGCCCTGTTTGAGTCACGCTGGTTGCTCGGTTCAGTACTGTTTGCAGCTGGCTGCCAGAGATTGTTTCAATGATGTAAAAGGTATCTGGACGTTCGTCGTAGTGGTATGGGGTCAGTTCCCCGCCATCGACCCAGTCCTGATAGCCGTCGGTCGGCATCGTACTGATCACCCCGACAGAGTTCTTGAAGTAGTCCTCTCCGCGCCAGTCGCCTTGGCCTGACGGGTCGCCAGTGTCCCAACGGTCGCTCTCGTATGCGTCGTAAATCGTGCCGTACTGTTGAGCGTTGATTTCGATGCCGGTGCCGTCTTCGATCAAATTGGGGCGGCGGCCCCCGATGGTCAGCATCGAGTACATATGTTTGTCGGCCTGAACAAATTCCGGTCCGAGCCCCCAGTCACTCAGCGTTTCTGGGAAAGGGGCCTCGCGGTAATCGACCTTGATCTCGATATACAGTGCCACGGTGTCGAGAGATGTCTCGTACCCGTTCCAGATAACAGTCCCGCTCATAACAACTCCTGTCGGTGTGACTGCCATGCTTTTGAGCAATGTGCTTAAGATATCAACTATAAAGTGTAAGGAGTAATGAATTCCGGAAGTGTTGCGATGCGATTTCGCATCTCTTGGCTTTGTCGCCTGAACCGGCCATGCGGTTGAAACCCATTGCACCAGAGCCAGCGGTCTATAGAACTTTGACAAAGTGACGCTTTGCGCCCGTGATGGCGCGCTGGATGGGAATGCACATGACCCGGATCATCCTGCTGGACGGCGGCCTGAGCCGCGAGATGACCCGCTTTGGCGCGGAGCTGAAGCAGCCAGAGTGGTCGGCGGGCGCGCTTATCGATCATCCTCAGGCGATCAAGCAAGCGCATCAGGCCTTCTTCGAGGCCGGGGCAGAGATCGCGACCACGGCGAATTACGCGGTGGTTCCATTCCACATCGGCCAAGAGCGGTTTGAGGTGCGCGGCGCGGAACTGACCGCGCTGTCGGGAAAACTCGCCCGAGAGGCTGCGGATGAGGCGATGGCCAAAGGGCAGACTGCGCGTGTGGCGGGATGCTTGCCGCCTGCATGTGGGTCGTACTTGCCTGATGACTTCGATAGTGACGCAGCCAAAGAGATCCTGCGCGTTCTGGTAGAGGCTCTGACCCCCTATGCGGATTTTTGGCTGGCCGAGACCATGAGCAGCCTGTCCGAAATGCGCGAGACCGCGGCAGCCGCATCGGGGACTGGCAAACCGCTCTGGCTGGCATGCAGTCTGCGCGATGACACGGTGGATGCTCCGGCGCAGTTGCGGTCCGGTGAAACGGTTCAGGATGCAGCTCGGCTGGCGGTAGAACTTGGGGCCGAGGCGTTGCTCTTCAACTGCTCTTTGCCAGAGGTGATGGAGCGCGCGGTCGTCACGGCGCGCGACGTGCTGGCTGACATGGGACGTCCGATGCCCTTGGGCGTCTATGCCAACGGATTTGTGCCCAAGCCCAGAGAGGGCGGGGCCAACGAGACGATTTCAACCATCCGCGAAGATTTGGACCCCGCCGCCTATCTGGAATGGGCGGAGCGCTGGGTGGCGGCTGGGGCGACCCTGATCGGGGGCTGCTGTGGAATCGGTTCGACTCACATTGCTGCGCTAAGAGCCCGATTTCGCGCGTAATTCTGGTCCCAAACGCGCCGTGTGTGACGCGATCGGTCGAGGTCCCGTCCTTTCGATAGCCAAAACAGTTGTATTCTGAAAGCAGAATTCGATTTCGGGTCGCAAAACGCAGGGCATGCGCAGAACGAGATTGTGTAATTGCAGTTTAGAAGTTCCCACACCTAAAGGTTAATACCTGCAACTTCGATATTGCTCTTTGCGGTGCAGCAAAGAGTTTGCGAACTGACGTTTTTGATAGTAGAGATAACCCATAAGGATAGGTCCTATCTTGTTTTTGTTTGTTGAGTGAGCGTTTTCCTGACGTGCTGCAGCGCAGTAGTCACGGGGCCATAGAGCGAAACAAACAGAGACAATGGAGAGCGGCCATTGAACGATGACACATCCTGATCGGGTGCAGGGCATCGGCCCCACGCGGGGATGACCTGACCTAAAACCTTCTTTTGACCTGAATTGTAGCACGGTGTGACGGCTGTCATCCGATCGACGAATTGTGCGCAGAGTGTGGGTTTTCATGCCTGTCAGGCGCTGAACTCCTGAAGGCAGCGCAGTTCTTTCACGGGCTGCGAATGAGGCCTTGCGACCAAAAGAAGTCCGAATGCTTCAGTCGGTTCTCTGAAATGCCGCGTTGAAACAGAGGTCTAAGCGTGTTTTTCGGCTCGTTTGCCGCCTCAAGGCCGACGGAAAGACCGTCAAGGGTCCGCACGTGATCGGCTCGAAAGCAAAAGTATTGCTCGGTTCCCGTTCCGACCGAGCGCCACGTAGGACAACATTGTTTGCCCTTTCGTTTGTACGGCGCGTTGCACTGGTTCCCCACCGCAGGCCACCGCCAAGTCATGAGTTCACTTTTACCAAAATTAATTGGGACTTCGTTGAATGCGGCGCTGCAGCAATCCCGTGCGGCCTCGTTGAATTCGGGATCATGAGCAGAGCCGCACACCTCTTGAAGTATCGGTGCCACCAAACGATCCGCAAAAGAAGTCCCGCATTTTTGACAGCCGAAGTTTCAACTTTGAACGCGGCCGGTACATGAGGACTGTTTAGATGGCTTCAACATTGGATGTTACAGGTAATCTGTACACCTACGATGGCACGCTGGCGCAGTTGTTATCGCTTACGGTTCTTCCGTCCTTTTCCTCGGTTTCCGGCTCCGTTTCGCTGACCGAAGACGACGGTGTTTTGACCTCTGGTGAAGCAGGCACCCTGAGCATCGACGGCGTCCCTCAATTTGTCGACTACGAAGGCGTCGCGAGCTTCAACGCTCATAGTTTGGTCGGTGGTGTGCTTGGCGTCTTGCTGGGTTCAACCGAGGCGGCCGTTTTTACCTCGGCCTCGGGCGAAGTGTACCTCTACGCACCTGATGGATTTCCAGCGCTTGCGGGGGTCGCGACCACGATCACCTTGGATGACACAGCGACCTACGACCTGGCCCCTAGCACGGCAGGTGTGGATGGGACCAGTGGCGATGATACCATGGAGGTCGGCTACACCGACGCCGATGGTGATGAGATCACGAATTATGATCCCGGAGGTTTTCTAGGGATCGGATACCAATCCGGCGACGACACGATCTATGGCTATGCTGGTAATGACAGCATCAACGCGGGCAGCGGCGATGACACCGTTTACGGTGGATCAGGAGACGATACTGTCCTTGGGGCTGATGGGAACGACGTCCTCTATGGCGATGAAGGCAATGACAGCATCGACGGCGGCTCTGGCAACGACCTGATTTATGGCGGCGCGGATGACGATACAATCTCCGGCGGCTTGGGGCGAGATACGGTTTATGGCGGCGAGGGCAATGACACTTGGCTCGCGGGTGCCACCAACAGCGGCACTGACGAAGTTTATCTCGAAGGCGGCGATGATGTCGCCGAGGTCGGTTACTACTTTCCCGCCGACGGGATGGAAGTTCTGGACGGCGGCGATGGCAACGACACCATCGCACTGGATGGCGCGGCGGTTGACGGCTTCGATATCGGGATCACGCTGAACGACGACGGCACTGCAACCAATATCGGCTTCGACACTGATATCTCGAACTTCGAAAACGTGCGTGGTAACTCTGGCGCGAACGCGATCACCGGTAACCTGCTGGACAACGAACTGATCGGGGCAGCGGGCCAAGATACTCTGTCCGGTGGCGGTGGCAACGATACGCTGGATGGGGGCGCGGATAACGACACTCTGGACGGCGGAGATGGCGACGACATCCTGACCGGCGGCGC
>NZ_FOXY01000003.1 GCF_900115865.1 Donghicola eburneus
AACCTCGACGGTGGGGAAGTTGCTTAAACATGACATAAGCCATGCCTTAAGCCTAATTCCTCAATGCGCTAAGACGGCCCTCGCCGAAGGCGTACCACCAAAGACATCGCGCCAAGCTTTTAAGCGAGGCATATAGTCAAGTAGTTTGCTCTCGAAAACTTCTTCTACAAAATTGTCAAAGCTGCCCGAGACGATGCCCAATTTGACACGCTCCGAGTATGAAGAGAGCAGTTTTTCGTGATGCGGGCGAATATACGCAATGAGTCGCATGTTTTCGCATAGATCAGGCCAGTACTGACGCGCCGTTTTTTCGAAGAGTATGGGATCGGCAAATTGAAAGTGTTCAGCTGAAACAATACCAAGGGCAGCGTTGCTTTTACTGAACCGATTATAGACACTTCCAAAACGAACTTCTCGTTGAGGGAGGTGACGCTTCCTGGTCAGTGTCCTGACTAATGCATTATGATGGTTCTGAGTAGGGTAGCAAAGCTCTTCGCCTGCAGTCTTGTAAGTCTTCTGTTTCAAAACCTTCTGGATCGAGGTGGACCCTGTTTTGGTATCACCAAGGTGTACAATAAGTTCTTTAATCATCAAGGACCTCTCCTCTGAGGGCGACGCGAAGGGTTACCGATCACGATTGCATTAAGGCCTGCAACGGCAGGTCGTGGAATTGACCTGTTGGTAAGCGCACGTACATCTTGGAAACAAAATCGTCGCGACATTATGCTTAGCTCAAAACTTTGTCTATCAGACGGAGATACGGTCAGAGAACTTTGTGACTCCTTGACCTCTGGACAGCGCGTTTCGCCTATGTTCCCAATACGAACGTTCGTTCAATTCTGCCGGAGGACAGACCATGCTCGAGACCCCAAAGCTAAAGCAAAAAGACCGCCCCGATCTGGGCTCCTTTGACTGGGCTGATCCTTTGCTCTTGTCTGCACAGTTGTCCGAAGAGGAGCGCATGCTGCGGGATGGCGCCCATGCGTTCGCTCAAGATAAGCTTCAGCCACGTGTCGTTGCAGCGTTTGAGGAAGAGCGCGTCGAGCCAGAAATCTTCAAGGAAATGGGGGATGCGGGCCTGTTGGGTGCAACTGTGCCCGAGGAATATGGCGGGCTTGGTGCCTCCTACGTGTCCTACGGTCTGATTGCGCGTGAAGTAGAGCGCGTGGACTCGGGCTATCGCAGTATGATGAGCGTTCAGTCGTCACTCGTGATTTACCCGATCTATGCCTACGGCACCGAGGCGCAGCGACAGAAATATCTGCCAGGCCTGTGCTCTGGTGAACTGATCGGATGCTTTGGCCTGACCGAACCCGATGCGGGCAGCGATCCTGCAGGGATGAAAACCCGTGCTGAAAAAACAGACAACGGCTACCGTTTGACCGGTTCCAAGATGTGGATTTCCAACAGCCCGATCGCGGATGTCTTTGTGGTGTGGGCGAAATCCGATGCGCATGGGGGCAAGATCAAAGGCTTTGTTCTGGAAAAGGGGATGGCTGGCTTGTCTGCCCCGAAAATCGGGAGCAAGCTTTCTTTGCGCGCCAGTGTCACCGGCGAGATCGTGATGGAAGGGGTCGAGGTTGGCGAAGATGCCTTGCTGCCGAACGTAGAGGGACTCAAAGGGCCGTTCGGTTGTCTGAACCGCGCGCGCTACGGCATTGCTTGGGGTGTCATGGGGTCGGCAGAGTTCTGCTGGCATGCCGCGCGCCAGTACGGTCTAGACCGGAAGCAGTTCAGCCGTCCCATCGCGCAGACCCAACTGTTTCAGAAGAAGCTGGCAGATATGCAGACTGAGATCACCTTGGGCCTGCAGGCGGCATTGCAAGTCGGGCGCTTGATGGACGCAGCCGAGGCCGCACCCGAGATGATCAGCCTGATCAAACGCAACAACTGCGGCAAAGCCTTGGACATCGCCCGTCACGCCCGCGACATGCATGGCGGCAACGGGATCAGCGGCGAATTCCAAGTGATCCGCCACATGATCAACCTCGAAACGGTGAACACCTACGAAGGCACCCACGACGTACACGCGCTGATCCTGGGACGCGCGCAAACGGGGCTTCAGGCGTTTTTCTGAGGGAACTTTGTGTCGTGTCAAGCCTCGGATGCGACCCTCTCACACTCACCGAACGTCAATCGCGTCCTTCGCCACCGACAGCATATAGCCGCGCCGCGCAATGCTCCTGACGAGCAGTTCGCTGACCATCTGGTTGCCCAAGGCGTCGCGGAGGCGTTTGATTCTGGTGGCGCCTGCGGCCTCTTCGCAGTCGGCCGAGGCCTTTCCGCTGATCATGCCTTCGATTTCAGAGCCGGATAGGATGTCATCATCCATCCGCGCTTCGGCCAGAACGGACAGGGTTTCAATCGCGGCGGGGGTCAGTTTGAAGCCCATGTCGTTCAGGTAAACCATGTTCTCGTTCCGTTGGATCACGAGCGATCGCACCTGAATGCCCGACCGCTCGATCTGGGCCATGCGGCGGCCCAGTGTCGTCAGCAGCAGCAGGAACACCAGCGCGGACAGCAGCATCGCGCAGGAAAAAACCAACAGCACAAAGATCACCATCCGATAGCTTGCTAGCGTGTCGGAAAAGGCGGTGCCGGACTGCGCCAGAATTTCCAATAGTTTCAGGTCGGCGCGGCCCGTCAGGGTGTCATTCTCTATGAAAATCCGCTCGACCTGTGCGTTAAAAGCGTTCGCGTCGGGCAGGCTCAGGATGAGGAACGCGGCTGCCACGCCGAGGATCGCGATCACAACCGCGAACCCGATCCAGACAATCCGGTTTCCCTTAGTAGCGAAGGAAGAAGTCACCCGCGGCGCCTTTGCGTTGTTCCAGTCCAGATTCGTCGAAGGTGCCTACGATATTCAGCAAGGTCCAGCCATCTGCTGCCAATTTCGGGCGCAGACCGTTGGCCGCGCTCTTTTTGGTGCAATCACCAGTGACCTGCGTGACCCCGTAGGCAAGACGCAGCGGATCGTCTTTTTTCGCTTTGTAGTCGGCGTAGCAGGCCGCCTGAGCAGGGACTGCCAATGCCACTAGCCCTAGGGCAAAGATGATGTGTTTCATGCGCCAAAAATGCGCGATCCCCGCTGTGATATGCAATAACATTCGTGGGTCTTTGGCTGGTTATCTCATAGCAATCCTATGATATTGCTCGACTTTCAGGTTTCTGGCGACGGTGGCTGCATTAGATACACCCGCTGGCCCACATGGAGACCCGAAAATGAAAAAGATCAGCAAAACCCTGACGACTTTGACCCTCGCGACCGCCTTGTTTGTGGGCGGTGCCGCGCAGCCCGTCCATGCGGCTGAAAACAACGACGCGCTGCGTGCTTTGGCGGGAATCGCGGCGCTGGCGGGGATCGCGCTTGCGGTAAACAACGCCAACCGCGCAAACGAAGCGGAGCAGCGCGCTGAACACTACAAGGACCGGTACAAAGACGAGCGTGATCGCCACACCTATGTGCCGACTCATAATCCGTACTATGGCACTAACCGCCCGAGTTACGGCCACGGGTCGTCGAACCATTGGAATCACATCCAGCCTCCTGTGACGAAGCCCGCGCCGACTTCCACTCAGGTGATGCCGCGCCGCTGCTTGCGGACATACGACACCCGTCAGGGCCGTGATGTTGCGATGTACGAGATGGGCTGCCTCGTCTCTGAAAAGATCCGCATCCGCAAATTGCCGAATGAGTGTCTGCGCCAGATTCGCACCGAACAGCGCCGAGATGTTCAGGGATACGATCCCCGTTGCCTTGGTAATCGTGGGGTCGCGCTGTCGCGTCGCTAAGTCCCCTCTAGCCACGTGATACCGCAACTGGCGGACCTTCGGGTCCGCCTTTTTTGTGGTTGCGGGATTCGCGGGGCAGGGGCCACATGCAGCCATGACAGAAAAAACTTCCCCCGACGATTCTTTCGAGCGCGCCGCGATGGCGCGCGGTTTATCCCCAGTGGCGGGTGTGGACGAAGTGGGCCGTGGCCCCTTGGCCGGACCCGTGGTTGCCGCTGCTGTGATTCTGAACCCCGACGACATTCCCGAGGGCCTGAACGATTCTAAAAAGCTGACCGCGAAGCGCCGCGCCGCGATTCTCGAGGTGATTCTGGAAAAGGCGCAGTACGGGATCGGAATCGCCTCGGTCGAAGAGATCGATCAGATCAACATCTTGCAGGCCAGCTTCCTTGCGATGCGCCGCGCGGTCGAAGCTTTGCCCGTTCGGCCTGCGCACCTGTTGATAGATGGCAATAAAATACCTCCTGAACTCAACGGCTTCTCGGAATGTATCGTCAAAGGAGACAGCAAGTCGGTGTCCATCGCGGCGGCCTCTATTATCGCAAAAGAGCATCGTGACGGCATTATGCGCGACCTTGCAGAGCAGTTCCCGGGCTATGGCTGGGAGAAGAATGCAGGCTACGGATCCAAGGCCCACATGGATGCACTTACGCTTTTGGGCGCAACAGAGCACCATAGGCGTACCTTCAAACCTATCCACAACATCTTGTATCAAGGCAAAAACTTAACTTCCTGATTCAAAAAAGAAATTGACCTTCTGCCGGGTTTCCCACATTTTTATCCACAACTAGAGCGCACCAAGCGCCGGTGTTAGAGGCAGACAAAAAATGACAAAGAATTCCAAGCAGGACGCGCAGTGCGCGCTCCCAAGGAACGCTATTTTGGGCGGTGACTGCATCGAGTTGATGAACTCGCTTCCTGAAAACAGCGTTGACCTGATCTTTGCGGATCCCCCGTACAATTTGCAATTGCGCGGCGAGTTGAACCGTCCGGATAATTCCAAGGTCGACGCTGTGGATGATCACTGGGATCAATTCGACAGCTTTGCGGCTTATGACGAATTCACCCGTGGTTGGCTGGCTGCGGCCCGCCGTCTGCTGAAGCCGAAT
The DNA here is from genome assembly GCF_900115865.1 of Donghicola eburneus. Classification (GTDB taxonomy): domain Bacteria; phylum Pseudomonadota; class Alphaproteobacteria; order Rhodobacterales; family Rhodobacteraceae; genus Donghicola; species Donghicola eburneus. Next base: position 4,902 of record NZ_FOXY01000003.1, read on the forward strand.
GGCGCCATCTGGGTCATTGGCAGCTATCACAACATTTTCCGCGTTGGTGCGGCGCTCCAGAACACTGGTTACTGGATCCTGAACGACGTGGTTTGGCGCAAGTCCAACCCCATGCCCAACTTCCGCGGCAAGCGTCTGACCAACGCTCACGAAACCATGATTTGGGCGTCCAAGTCAGAAGGCGCGAAGTACACCTTTAACTATGAGGCTCTGAAAGCCCTGAACGAAGGTGTCCAGATGCGCAGCGACTGGGTCCTGCCCATTTGCACCGGCCACGAACGCCTGAAAGACGAGGAGGGCAACAAAGCCCACCCGACCCAGAAGCCCCAGAGCCTGCTGCACCGTGTCATCGTTGGCAGCACGAACCCGGGCGACGTGGTTCTGGACCCCTTCTTTGGCACAGGCACCACCGGCGCTGTGGCCAAGATGCTGGGCCGCGACTTCATCGGGATTGAGCGCGAAGAAAGCTATCGCGCCATCGCCGAAGAGCGCATTGCCCAAGTCAAACCCTACGACAAGACTGCCCTCGAGGTGTCGACGTCGAAGCGTGCAGCCCCCCGTGTCCCCTTTGGCCAGTTGGTCGAGCGTGGCATGCTCCAGCCCGGCGATGAGCTTTACTCCACCGGCAACCGCTACAAGGCGATTGTCCGTGCGGATGGCACTCTGGTCGGCAAGGACTTCAAGGGATCGATCCATCAGGTCGGCGCACATTACGAAGGTGCCCCCAGCTGCAACGGCTGGACCTACTGGCACTTCAAGCGTGATGGCCAAATCATTCCGATCGACGTGCTGCGCCAGCAAATCCGCGCCGAAATGGAAGGCCGGACCAACTAAACCCTAACAAGCAACTCCAGTTGCCTGCGACCGCGTTTCTTTGTCATACGCGGTCTCAACTTCGCCCCGCTGGTAATCCCATTCGCGGCGGGGCGCTTTTTCGAGGCGATGATGCAGCTACTGACGGCCTACATCCGCCTGCTTCGGGCCATCTACGAAGCGTTTACGCACCAATTGGTTCTGGCTCTGTTTTCAGTGAACCTGCTTTTGGTGTCGATTGCCTCTGTCATCTACATGCACATCGAAGGCTGGGGATTCGTCCAAGCTCTCTACTTCTCGGTCATCACGATCTCGACCGTTGGTTACGGTGATCTGGTGCCCATCACGCCTGCGGGCAAGCTATTCACATCCGGCTACATCTTTATCGGCGCGGGGTTCTTTTTCCTCGCCGTTGGCGCGTTCGCCGAAGACGTCATTAAATATATCCGCGAGCACCGTTAACGGGGCAGGGGATTCTGCCCTTTGTTATAGGGCTTCCAGTCCTCGATCTCGGGGTAATACTTGGCCCGCCATTCCCGCACTTTGGGGTTCATCACCCGCCGCCAGTAACTGGGGATCATCGCACCCATCGTCATAAGCGGATAACCGTGGGGCAGTTGCGGGGCCTCATCCTCGGAATAGTTTTGCAGCAGGGGGAAGCGCCGGTCGGGCTTATAATGGTGGTCCGAATGGCGTTGTAGGTTGATCAGCAGCCAGTTGGTCCCCTTGTGCGAGGCATTCCAGCTGTGGTGCGGTTTGACGTGCTCGTACTTGCCCTCCCCCAAATGTTTGCGGGTCAGGCCATAATGTTCGACATAGTTCACGATTTCTAGCTGCCAGATCGCGATGAAGGCCTGATACAGGAACAGGCCAAGCCCCGCCCATCCGCCGACCCCAAACGCCAGCAGCAGCATCGCCGCTTGCAGCGCCCAATACCGCCAGAAGGGGTTGGATTTGTGGGTCCATGGCAGGCCACGGCGGGCCAGCATCGCCTTTTCTGCTTTGAACGAGGACACCAGAGATTCGCGCAGCACGCGGGGGAAGAACCGGTGGAAGCCTTCGTTATAGCGGGCGGTCACCGGATCTTTGGGCGTTCCGACATAGATGTGGTGGACGCGCAGGTGTTCGCTGCGGAAATGCGAGTACATCACCATCGCCAATAGGATATCCCCGAGCCACCGTTCCTTGGCGTTTTTCTGATGCATCAACTCGTGGGAATAGGTGATGCCGATGGTACCCGTGATCACCCCGACGCCAAAAAACATCAGGATGCTCTCCAGCGTGTTCAGGTGTTCGGCGCGGGTCACGTATAAGATCATCCCGAACAAAGTCGCGAATTGCAGAGGTGGCCACATGACGGTGATCGCGCGGTACCAGAACAAATCCGATTCGGGCGTTTCGGGGTCGGCGTTCTCGGTTTCCAAGCCGCCAACGGCGTCCAACACGCTGAACATGTACCACGTCACGATCGGCATCAGCAGAATCGCCAATCCTCCTGTGACCGCGCAGAACCACGCCAATGGCAACAGCAGGACCGGTAGCCAGAACGGCAGGGCGCGCGAAAAACGGGACACTTGTACAGCGGGAATCATGTCAGGCTCCAATGATCATTGCGCGCAGCCTAAGCCCTTTGCCAACCGCGTCAAATTCACGTTTTGCCGCGATCTGTCAGGGCAAATGCCTTGCGCATCACCGTGGGCAGAGAGGCAGGATCGAATGCGTCTGCCTCAATGAACTCGCCGCGCTCGGGCTGCCGTTCCATTGGGACCAGCGCGGTCAGGACCGTCAGGCTTAGGTGGAAGTGGGTAAAGGTGTGCTTTGCCTCTTCGTTCAGGGTCTTCCACTCGGCGCGGATCGGAGGGGCAGGCACGGGATCGGTTTCGGCCCAGTCAGAGCCAGGCCATCCCAGCATACCGCCGAGCAGACCGCTTTCGGGCCGCGTTTCCAGCAAATAGGCGCCGTCCACACGGCGCGCGATATAGGCAATGCCGCGACGTTTGGGCTTGGCTTTCTTGGGCTTCTTGCGAGGCAGGTCGGTGGGCGTACCTTCGAGCCGCGCGCGGCAGTTGTCGCGCCAAGGGCACAGCCCGCAGGCCGGATTGCGCGGGGTGCAAATGGTCGCCCCCAGATCCATGACAGCCTGAGCGTAGTCGCCGGGGCGGTCGGTTGGGGTCAGGGTCGCGGCCCATTCGGTCAGTTCAGGCTTGGCGTCGGGCAGCGGCGTTTGCACGTTAAAAATACGGGACATGACGCGTTCGACGTTGCCATCGACCACCACCGCAGGCTCATCAAACGCGATCGAGGCGACAGCCGCCGCCGTGTAGGGACCAATGCCCGGCAATTTCAGCAGCTCCGCATAGGTCTGTGGAAACACGCCGCCATGTTCATCCGCCACTGCGCGGGCGCATTTCAGCAAGTTCCGGGCACGGGCGTAGTATCCAAGACCAGCCCAATTCGCCATGACGTCCGCGTCCTCGGCTGCGGCCAAGTCGCTGACTGTGGGCCATTTTCCGGTGAACTTGAGGAAGTAGTCTTTGACCGCAGCCACCGTGGTTTGCTGCAACATGACCTCTGACATCCAGATGCGATAGGGATCGGGGCGCACGCCGGCCTTGCGCTCGGCAGGGCCGACACGCCAAGGCATCTTGCGGGCGTGGCCATCGTACCAGTCCAGCAATGTTTCAGATTTTGGAACCGGGATCGCCGAAGTGTCACGCATTCTTTATCCTTTGTGCCAATAGGGCTCTGGCCCTCGGGGCGCGTGTCACTAGAATAGTGCCAGACAGAAGGATGCAAGACCTATGGCCCCACGCAAGCCATCCACGCGCGGCTTTGCCCGCACCAGCAATCTGCTGACGACGCAGATTCGCCAAGTCGGCGAAAAGCGTGGCTTTGCCGTGGCGCGTCTGCTGACCCATTGGTCCGAGGTCGTGGGCGAGGATATCGCCGCTATCGCCCGCCCCGTGAAGGTCGGCTATGGACGCCAAGGCATGGGAGCTACGTTGACCCTGCTGACCACCGGCGCGAACGCTCCGATGCTGGAAATGCAAAAGGATATGATCCGCAACCGCGTCAATTCCTGCTACGGCTACAATGCGATCGCGCGGGTCTACATCACGCAAACTGCGCCGACCGGCTTTGCCGAAGGGCAGGCGCAGTTCGGCCACGCACCGAAAAAATCGAAGCCCCAGCCCACCCCTGAAATTCGCGCTGCTGCTGCACAGACGGCCGCTGACGTGGGGGACAATGACCTTCGCGCTGCGCTGGAACGGCTGGCGCAGAACGTATACCTGAAGAACAAGACCCAAAACGTGAGGCCTAAATGACCCGTAAGTTGTTCGCATCCGTCCTGATCGCAGGCGCCGCCCTTGGTGGCGCGTTCTGGCTGACCAGCACGCCTGAAACCTCTTCGTCGCTGCTGCCCGCCGCAGCCTATGCGCAAGACGCCACTGCGGACGCTGCCACAGACGAGGCCCCCGCCGAAGCGACCGTGACCGAGATGGTCATGGGGGCAGAGGACGCACCTGTGACTGTCGTGGAATACGCGTCGTTCACCTGCCCGCACTGCAAAAACTTTCATGATGGTCCGCTGAAGGAGATCAAGAAAAACTACATCGATACTGGCAAGGTGAAGTTCGTCTTCCGCGAGGCGTATTTCGACCGCCCCGGTCTGTGGGCCTCGATGGTGGCGCGTTGCGGCGGTCCGCTGCGTTACTTTGGTATCTCTGACCTGATCTTTGAAAATCAGAGCGAATGGGCGCGTGCCGAATCTGCGGCAGACATGGTTGGCCATCTGCGCCGCTATGCCAAGATTGCAGGTCTGGACGATGCGCAGCTGGATGCCTGCCTGAGCGACGCGGACAAAGCGCAGGCGCTGGTTGACTGGTATCAAGCCAACGACGCCAAGGATAACATCACCGGCACGCCAAGCTTCTTTATCAATGGCGAAAAGAAGCAGAACATGAACTACGCTGACTTCTCTGCTGCCCTCGACGAGGCGCTCGCCGAGGCCGAATGACCGCGCCTCTTGCAGGTGTAAAAGTCGTCGAACTGGCGCGTATTCTGGCCGGCCCTTGGGCCGGTCAACTGCTGTCCGATTTGGGGGCCGAGGTCACCAAGGTCGAAAGCCCCGAGGGCGACGACACCCGCCGCTGGGGCCCGCCCTTTATCGAGCGAAAGGGCGACCGGAGTGCTGCCTATTTCCACTGCTGTAACCGTGGAAAGCGCTCGGTCATCGCCGATTTTCGAACTCCCGAAGGCCAAGAGGCTGTGCGCAAACTGGTCGCCGAAGCGGATGTCCTGATCGAGAACTTCAAGGTTGATGGGCTGAAGAAGTACGGCTTGGACTACGAGAGCCTCCGCGAGGTGAACCCGCGCTTGGTCTATTGCTCGATCACGGGTTTCGGGCAGGACGGACCCTACGCCGCTCGGGCAGGCTATGACTACATCATCCAAGGTATGTCCGGCCTGATGTCCGTGACCGGATCGCCCGCAGGGCAGCCCATGAAGGTGGGTGTCGCAGTCACCGATATTTTTACGGGCCTCTATGCCAGCAACGCGATTCTGGCGGCGCTGTATCAGCGCGATCGGACGGGCAGGGGGCAACAGGTCGATCTGGCGCTCTACGACGTGGCGGTCGGGGTGATGGCCAATCAGGCGATGAACTATCTGGCCACGGGGGATGCGCCCCAGCGGCTGGGGAATGCCCATCCGAATCTTGCGCCCTATCAGGTTTTTGCGTGTAGCGATGGGCACCTGATCATCGCTGTCGGGAATGACGGGCAGTTTGCGCGTTTCTGCGAATTGCTGGGTATGCCTGCTTTGGCAGCCGCTCCGGACTACGCGACCAATCCTGCGCGGGTCGCCAATCAGGCCGCTTTGGATCAGGCACTGACCCCCGTGATTGCAGGGTGGACCAAGGCTGATCTGCTGACAGCGTGCGAGGCGCAGGGCGTTCCCGCTGGCCCGATCAATGATATGTCCGAAGTCTTTGCCGATCCGCAGATCATCGCGCGTCAGATGCAGATCGCGCCGGATGGGGTGCCCGGTGTGCGGACGCCGATCCGCTTTTCCGAGGCAGAGTTGTCACTGGACAAAGCCGCCCCGAAACTGGGTGAGGACAGCCAATAGAGGCTGTCCCATCCGTTCAGCCTTTGAAGTCAAAGAAGCCTTCGCCAGCGCGCTCTAGCAGGCGCGCAGCCATGTCAGCGCCCATCTGGGCAGCGTCGGCATAAGGCGCGCTCGCCTCGTCGGTCAGGCTTTCCGATCCATCGGGGCGCAGGATTTCGGCGCGCAGACGGACCATGCCGTCCTTCAGTTCGGCCAGACCCGCAATCGGAGTCTCGCACGATCCATCCAGACCCGCCAACAAGGTTCGTTCTGCCGCCATCATGATCGCAGTGTCCGCATGGTGGATCGCGGCCAGCATCTGGCCCGCCATGTCGTCGCTCGAACGGCGCTCGATGCAGATGGTGCCTTGGGCGATTGCGGGCAGCATGTCCTCTTCGGAGATAGGCGAGGTTGCGACGCTGTCCATCCCCAGACGGTTCAGGCCCGCCATCGCAAGGAAGGTGCAATCTGCCACGCCATCCGCCAGCTTTTTCAGGCGGGTCTGCACGTTGCCACGGAATTCCACGACGGTCAGATCAGGGCGCTTGTTCAAGAGCTGCGCGCGGCGGCGCAGGCTGGATGTCCCGAGAACGGCGCCAGAGGGCAGGTCAGCGATGCTGTCCACGTTCGATGAAATGAACGCGTCGCGATGATCCTCGCGGGGCAGGAAGCAGTCCACAATCAGCCCCTCGGGCTGCAGCACCGGCATGTCCTTGGTCGAGTGGACGGCGATGTCGATGCCGCCGGACAGCATCGCTTCTTCGATCTCTTTGGTGAATAGACCCTTGTTGCCGATCTCTTTCAGCGGGCGGTCCGCGTCGATCATGGCGCGGTTGTCACCGGTCGTCTTGATCACCACGATCTCGAACGCTGCCTCGGGCAGATCGAACGCGGCCATCAGACGGGCGCGGGTTTCTACGGCTTGCGCCAGCGCGAGCGGGCTGCCTCGGGTGCCGATTTTGAGCGGCTGATCGGGGGTCGGAAGCATCTGTGTCATGGCGCAATCGATAGCTTGCCCTTGATGCCCAACGCAAGCGCGATACGTTGCGCCACACCGCCAAGACCTTGACACAGGGTCGCAGACAAGGGACCAACCGTTCAAAGAGAACAGAGGACATCATGGCCGAAACCAAACCGCTGCTGCGTGCCCTGTCGGGCGAGACCCTGCCCACACCGCCGATCTGGATGATGCGTCAGGCAGGCCGCTATCTGCCCGAATACCGCGCCACCCGCGCCGAAGCAGGCGATTTCCTGTCCCTGTGCTACAACAGCGATCTGGCGACCGAAGTGACCTTGCAGCCCATCCGCCGCTACGGTTTCGACGCTGCGATCCTGTTCGCCGACATTTTGCTGATCCCCGATGCGCTGGGGGCCGATCTGTGGTTCGTGACCGGCGAAGGTCCGCGTCTGTCCACAATCACAACCGAAGAAGATTTCGCAAAGCTTAAAAGCGCGGACGACATCCACGACCATCTGGCCCCGATCTACCAGACCGTCAGCAACTTGTCCTCTGCTCTGCCCAAAGAGGTCGCGCTGATTGGCTTTGCCGGCGCGCCTTGGACCGTGGCGACTTACATGATCGCGGGCCGCGGCACCAAGGACCAAGGTCCGGCGCACGCTTTGATGCAGGAAAACACCCCTCTGTTCGAGGCGTTGATTGACCGTCTGACCGACTCGACCATCGAATACCTGTCTGCGCAGATCCGTGCGGGCGCCGAGTGCGTAAAGCTCTTCGACAGCTGGGCCGGATCGCTGAAAGGCGAGGCGTTCGACAAATACGCCTTGGCCCCCGCCAAGAAAATTATCAGCGAAATCAAGGATCGCCACCCCGGTGTGCCCGTGATCGCCTTCCCGCGTGAAGCGGGCGACAAGTACATCGGTTTTGCCAAAGAAACTGGAGCGAACTGTGTGGCGCTGGACAACTCGGTTAGCCCCGAGTGGGCGGCAGCGAACGTGCAGGTCGATGGCTGCGTTCAGGGCAACCTGGCGTCCTCGCACATGGTGACCGGTGGTCAGGCGCTGGTGGATGAAACCCGCCACATCGTGCAGACTTTCAAGAACGGGCCGCACATCTTCAATCTGGGCCACGGGATTACGCCGGATGCGAACCCCGACAACGTCCAGCTGATGATCGACACCGTCCGCGAAGGCTAAAGCTTTGACCGCGCCGATCCTGATTGCAGTGGACGGCGGCGGCACAGGTTCGCGCTATGCCATGCGGCGTGGCGCGGACTATTCCGAGGCGACTGCCGGCCCCGCGAATGTCTCTAGTGACTTTGACGGCGCGCTGGCGAACCTGCGTTTGGGCCTTGGAAATCTAGGGCTTTCTGCGGGCGAATTGCAGGATGCGCGCATCTGCATGGGGCTTGCAGGCGTCTTGGACGAGGAAGACGCAGCACGGGTCCTCAATGCCCTGAAATTTCCACATCTCAAGGTCTTGGACGACCGCGCGATCGCGGTGCGCGGCGCGTTTATGTCGTCTGGCGTCGGGGCCTTGGCGGGTATTGGCACAGGCTCATATGTGGCCTGCCTAAGAGATGGAGCCGTGCAGTTTGCAGGCGGCTGGGGGCTGGCTTTGGGGGACGAGGCCAGCGGTGCTTGGCTGGGGCGAGAGGCGTTGCGCGCCGCATTGATGGTGCTCGAAGGGGCCGGACTGCAGAGCACGCTTGTCGCAGAGCTCTTGAAGGGCGGGCCCGCTCGGATTATGCGCGACGCGGCTCTGGCTGATCCGACGTGGTTTGGGCAAATTGCTCCGCTCGTGGTTAACGCTTCGGTAACGGGTGATAAGGTAGCGATGGACCTGCTGAATCGTGGGGCGGCGTATCTGTCGGATACGCTGCGGCGGATTGGCTGGACAGACGGGATGCCCTTGGTCCTGACGGGCAGTTTGGGGCCCGTGTATAAACCTTATTTGCCTGCGGACATGCGGGCCAACCTGAAGGAGCAGGAGGGCAGCGCCCTAGATGGGGCCTTTGCCTATGCTGCTGAAATGCCATGATCTTATCCGGTGCGCGGGTCTTTGATGGGGTGAAACTTCACGACGGTATGGGCGTCGCGCTAGAGGAGGGCCGCGTTCTGGCGACCGGCCCGCTCGAGGGGGACGATCTGGGCGGTGGCATCCTGTGTCCGGGCTTTGTGGACATCCAAGTGAACGGCGGCGGCGGCGCGATGCTGAACGAAGCGCCGACGGCCCAGACCCTGCGTCTGATGTCCGAAGCCCATGCAAAATTGGGGGCTACGTCGATTTTGCCGACCCTGATCACGGCACCGCTTGAGGTGTTTCAGGACGCTGTGAATGCGGTGGTCGAAGCGCGCCAAGAGGGCGTGCAGGGTTTGGTCGGTTTGCATCTGGAGGGGCCGCACCTGACCCGTGCTGGGGCCCATGACCCAGAACTGCTGCGGCCTATGACAGATGTGGATGTGAAGCTGTATTGCCATGCGGCGCGGGTGCTGGGATGCCTGAAAATCACGGTCGCGCCTGAACTGGTTTCTGACAACCATATCAATAGCTTGGTGCAGTGCGGCGTGATCGTTTCGCTGGGCCACACCGAGGCGGATTATGACCGCTGTCGGGCCGCGTCGCAGGCAGGGGCGAGCGTTGTGACCCACCTGTTTAACGCCATGACGGGGCTGAAACATCGCGCGCCGGGCTGTGTCGGCGCGGCGTTGACGGACCCGCGGCTTTCGGCGGGCCTGATTGCGGATGGCATGCACGTGCACGAGGGGCTTCTGGCGACGGTTTGGCGGGCCAAAGCGGGGGTGGACCGGCTGTTTCTGGTGAGCGACGCGATGGCGGTTGCGGGCACCGAGATGACAGAATTTACCCTGAATAATCGACGGGTTATGCGATCTGGCGGGCGCCTGACCCTTGAGGACGGAACGCTGGCGGGGGCCGATCTGGACCTGAGCACGGCCGTGAAAAACATGGTTAACGCTGGTGTGCCACTGGAAGAGTCGCTGGCCATGGCGACGCGCGTTCCGGCGGATGTGATCGGGCGCGATGACTTGGGCCGGATCGAGCTTGGGAGCCCCGCCGATCTGGTTCATCTGGACGACGATCTGAATGTGCAGGCGGTCTGGCGAGGCGGGCAAAGGGTCCTCTGACCCCACCAAAAACAGGGTCTGGTTCGCGTATGGCTGACGTATGGCTGACGTACATACGTCAGCGCATGACGCGATCCACTAGACCCACTTGGCCAGAGGCGGCAGGCTCATCAAAACGGCGTTCGCATCGTGGCCGGTTTCAAGGCCGAATTTCGTCCCGCGATCGTAGACCAGATTGTATTCCGCATAGAGCCCGCGGTGCACCAGCTGGGTGTCCTTGTCCGCGTCGGTCCATTCGGTGTCGCGGCGCTTTTCCACCAGCGGCAGGTAGGCGGGCAGGAAGGCTTTGCCGATGTCTTGGGTCAGGGTGAAATCCGATTCCCAATCACCGCTGCACTGGTCATCCATAAAGATTCCGCCAACGCCGCGCGCGCGCTTGCGGTGGGGGACGTAGAAATATTCATCCGCCCATGCCTTGAGCTTGGGGTACCAGTCGGTCCCGTGAGGGTCGAGGTGCGCCTTTTGCGTGTCGTGGAAATGCTGGGTGTCCTCGGCGTATTCGATGCAGGGGTTCAGGTCGGACCCGCCCCCGAACCACCACGCGTGGGGTGTCCAGAACATGCGGGTGTTCATGTGAACCGCAGGGGCGTGCGGGTTCTGCATATGCGCGACCAGAGAAATGCCCGAGGCCCAGAAGCGCGGGTCCTCTTTCATGCCGGGGATGCCCTTGCGCGCGGCCATGGCCATCTGCGCCCGTTCGCCCAAGGTGCCGTAGACGGTCGAGATGTTTACGCCGACCTTTTCAAAAACGCGGCCCCCGCGCATGACAGACATCAGGCCGCCACCGGCGTCAGAACCATCGTCAGCGGTGCGCGAGGTCCGGGTCACTTCGAACCGGCCTGCGGGCATGCTGTCCGAAAGAGGGCCCGTATGACTGTCCTCGAGCCCTTCGAACGCGGCGACGATCTGGTCGCGCAGTTCTTTGAACCATGCAGATGCACGTTCGCGTTCGGTGACGAGTTCTTCGGTCATTGGCCCCTCCGTTCGTTCGTTGGGAAATGGCTAGCAGGTGGACGGGAGACTGACCAGAGGGACGCGATGCGGCGCGTTACGCATTTGTGATAAAAAGGACCGCGACAGCGCAAATTCCCAACTTATATTGGCAATATGAACCGATTCTTTTATGCATTTTTGATATTTCCATTGTCGTTGGCCGCAACAATCGCGGGCGCTTCTGTTCCCTTTGATGGGGACTGGAAGGAACAGCGCTTTTCTCTGTTCGCCTCCAACGAATATTTGCAACGTGGTCATGCGGTTGATGTCGCATCAGACGGCACCGTTTCGCTGCTATGGCAGCGGGTGCCGTCCTATGATCGAGACGCTATACAGGCCCGCTGGACGTGGGAGGTGACGGAATCCGTGCCCCCCACTGATCTCACTCAGAAGGGCGGCGACGACCGCAATCTGTCACTCTATTTTGTCTTTTTGCCCAGTGATCTGGTGGCCGAGGCCGAAGAGCGCGGCATTCGCTGGATTTTAAAGCAATCGTCTGTGCGTGTGCTGCTGTACACGTGGGGCGGTCGTGATGGGGACACGGGGCTGATTGCCGCCTCGCCTTATATGAACAACCAAGGTGCCATGTTCATCAAACGCCCTGCAGGCACAGGCCGCTATACGGAAGAGGTAAATCTGCGGTCGGATTATGCCCGTGCCTTTGGCGGGGATGCGGGCGCGCTGGTGGGGCTGGCGATTTCGGCGGACAGCGATGACACGGACACCCATGTGCGGGCGACTCTGTCGGATCTGGCGCTGATTGGCCCGTCGAATTGACGCGGTGCTGCGCCGCAGCTAAATACAAAGAGCCGAAAAATGTTGGGCCGGTTCGGTTATCCCGGTCCCTTGCGCCATGGTGCAGGATTTAGTCAGGGCATGCTCTGAACCCGCGGCATCCAACCCAAACCTATGGGGGGATGCCTGCGTGATGCGCCTGCGCCCCCTCTTGAATGAAAGAGGATCCGATGGAACCCAAGAAAGTCATTATTGTCGCGCAACTGTTCATCTCTGGGATGATGGCGCTGTTCATGTCCGGTGTGATGAGCGTGATCCACATGGGCTTTAGCGCCGCGTGGCTGGCCCAGTGGGGGCCGAATTTTCTGACCGCGTGGCCGATTGCCTTTGTCGCGAGCATGGTGGTGGGGCCGATCGGCTTTGCCCTAGCGCGCAGGGTGTTGCGCGTCGAGGTCATCGTCTGATCTGTGATTTGCCCCTTGTGCCGCTGGCTGCGTATAAGGGGTGCAATCCACAGGAGACCCGTGATGTTCCGATACACTCTGCCGCTATTGCTGGTGCTGGCCGCGTGCGCCACGCCCCGCGAGAAATGCTTGTCTGATGCGTCCGAGGATCTGCGGATTCTGGATGGGCTGATTGCCGAGCAGCGGGTGGTGGTGAACAGGGGCTTCCGCATGGATCAGACGCTGGAAAGCCGCAGCCGCGTGCAGTTCTGTGCGGGAACTGGGGGGAATGTGTCGATCCGGCTGTGCAACGGACGCAATCTGCGGACGGTCGAGCGGCCTGTGGCCGTAGATATCCCGACCGAACAGCGCAAGCTGGATCAACTGCTGTCGCGCAGGGATGCTCTGGTCAGCCAGACGGCGCAGGCGCAGGCGTTCTGCCCGCCCGCGTGATCGGGAATTAGTGCGCGGGGGCGGCGACGGTATCCAGCAGGGTCCGGCCGCCATCGACGGTGACGATCTGACCGGTCATGAAGCTGGCCGCGTCGGACACGAGGAAATGCACAGCCTCTGCCACTTCGGTGGGGCTGGCGATGCGGCCCATGGGTGTGTGGCTTTCGATGTCGTTGCGGAAGTCGCGGTTGTCCTTGAGCGTGTCCTTGAGCGAGCAGCTCATGACGCTTCCAAAGGCCAAGGCGTTCACGCGGATATGGTTGGGGGCCAGCGCGACCGCCATTGAGCGGGTCATCTGGTCGAGCGCGGCGGCGCTGACCGAAAACGCCAGAAGATCGGGGTGCGTGCGGGTCGCGAGGATCGAGGACAGGTTGACGATGGCACCGGCAGAGTTGCTGTCGTTGCCCTCTTTTTCGGCCTGCTTGATCATGCGCTTGGCGACCATCTGGGTCATGCGCAGACTGGTCAGCATGTTCTGCTGGAGCAGCTGCTCGACCGCGTCATCTTCGGAGTTCAGAGGGTCCGAGGTCAGAACCTGACGCGATGCGTTTACCAAGATGTCGACGCGATCAAATGCGTCGATGGTGGCCGACAGCAGGTTCGCTTGGGTCAGACGTTCGCGCAGATCACCGGCAAAGAATTGGACGTTGTCCTCTTTCTTGGCCATGTCGCCGACTTCGGCCTTGAGCTGCGCTTCGTCCATGTCGGCGAACATGACGTTCGCACCCTTGTTGGCAAAGTGGCGGCCAATGGCCAAGCCGATGCCGTTGGCCGACCCTGTGACGATTGCCGTCTTGCCTTGGATGGAAAAACCCATACCTCGAAACCTCTTGGTAAATCCGCTGCGTCAGCGGCTGCGGCGCGGGCGCACAGCCTCGAGCACCTTGAAAGACCTGTCACCGGCGATCTCTGACACCTCGGCAAAGAACTCGCCCAAGGTTGATTCATAGGGGAGATGGCGGTTTGCGACTACCCATAGTTTGCCGTTCTGCGCCAGCATCCCGTGGGCTGCCCGAATAAACGCCTGACCGATGGCCGGATCAGCATCGCGGCTGGTGTGGAACGGCGGGTTCATCACAACAGCGTCCATGTTTTCGGGGTGGTGCCAGCGGGTCGCGTCGGCCCAGTGGAACCGCACGCGGTCGTCCTTGATCGTTTCGCGGGCGCAGTCCAGCGCGGTGGCTTCGGCTTCGACCAGATGCAGGCTTTCCAGCCCTTCGCGGTCCAGAATGTTGGCCGAGATGTAGCCCCAACCTGCACCGAGGTCGGTCACGCGGCGGCCCAGTTTCTTGGGCAGGGTGTTCACCAAGAGTTGCGAGGCGCGGTCCACCTTGTCCGCCGAGAACACGCCAGGCGCGGTCAGGTAACCATCTGCGTTTTTGGACGGCGCTTTGCGCCAGTCGGCAAAGGCATCGGACGCGGCGCACCAGAAAATCTTGCCATGGGCCTTGGAGATCGGGCCGTGGACATCAGCGCGTTTGCGCACATCCTTGAGCACGGATTCGATGCCGTCGGTTTTGCCGCCGTCGATCACCACGGTGCCACCGGATGTGGCGGCCATGGCACGGGCAATCAGGTCGCGGGCCTCGTCCTTGGCGCGGGGCAGGCAGACGATGGACAGCGCGTAGGGACCTGTTTCCGCAGTCACGGCGCGGTAGCCGCGCGCGGTCAGCATGGCATGATCGGGGGCAAAGCTCTGGATCGCCTCGACCCGGTCGCGGGGCAGGGGATCAAGCGGTGTGTCGCCGCGCGGACGGAAGACAGCAATAGCGCCATCCTCGGGCAGGGTCAGACCTGCCTCGAGCGCAAGAGAGAGTCGGATGTTTTCCATGATTGGCAGGGCCGCGGCCCTACTCCTTTTCCATAGTGCACTGGAGAGGGTGTTCGTGGCGGCGGGCAAAGTCCATCACCTGCGCCACCTTGGTTTCGGCCACCTCGTGGCTGAAGACGCCGACAACGGCGACACCCTTTTTGTGCACGGTAAGCATAATTTCGAAGGCCTGTGAGTGGTTCAAGCCAAAGAACCGCTCGAGCACGTGAACCACGAACTCCATCGGCGTGTAGTCGTCATTCAGCAGCAGCACCTTGTACATCGGTGGTCTCTGCGTCTTGCGACGGGTTTGAAGAACAACAGAACCGTCGCCTTCGTTTTCGTTTTCGTCTGACATCGTCCAAGGGAACTGGGTCATGGAGATGAATTCATCCCTTCCGTGGCCTCTGACCGCCTTATATAGCTGTTATAGATAGAGATTAAAGCCCCTTAAGGTCGATTTGCGCATGGCACATACGGTTACAACGCTGGCATTTGATGCCGATGATACCCTTTGGCACAATGAACGGCACTTCCGCATGAGCGAGGAACGCTTTGCAGACCTGCTAAAGGACTATGCCGACCCTGACCATTTGGCCGAACGGCTGCTGGCTGCGGAAAAGAAAAACGTGGGTCACTACGGGTTCGGGGTCAAAGGGTTCGTCCTGTCGATGATCGAGACCGCGATCGAGGTCACGGACGAGCGTGTTCCGGCCAGCGTCATCAAGGAATTGATCGCCAGCGGGCAGGAATTGCTGAGCTATCCGATCGAGTTGATGCCCGGCGCGGGCGAGGTGGTCGAGCAGATGGCGGGCCGCTACAAGCTGATCGTGATCACCAAGGGCGACCTTTTGGACCAAGAGCGCAAGCTGGCGCAGTCGGGGCTGGGCGAGATGTTCGATGGTGTCGAAATTGTCAGTGACAAAACGGCGGCGATTTATGAGCAGATATTCGTTAAATGGTCTAACGGATCGAACGGCGCGATGATGATCGGGAACTCGATGAAATCGGACGTGATTCCCGCAATCGAGGCCGGTGCGTGGGGCGTTTATGTCCCGAGCGAGATCACTTGGGCGCTGGAACATGCCGAGGCGCCCAAAGAATCCGCAAAATTCCGAGAAATATCATCGCTTCATGCACTACCGGATTTGCTGGAATCCCTGACCTGATTCCCAAGGATTCTCGGATCGGGACTCTCCGAAAGGGTCAAAACTTATCCACAGGAACTAGATGTAGTGGGCGAAAGTGTGCCCAGATACGATCAATTCTACGATCACGTTTCGAGAGTCTGACTTTATTACACGCTTACGCTGTGTTAGCTTTTTCCCAATAAAACAAAAATGACTGATCGAAAAAATTCGGCGGTTTGAGGCAGAACATGGCTAGAGCAGTTAAGGCACCCCCGTCAGTGCAGTGGGCCCGGTTTGGGCTCGTGCTTGTTGCACTTATATGGTTGTTGGTAGTCCTTCCCCTTACAGCAGTTGCGGCGCCCTATGCGGCGCTTGTGATGGATGCGCGAACAGGTGAAGTCCTGCATACCGACAACGCTGACGCGCGATTGCACCCCGCATCGCTGACCAAGATGATGACGCTGTACATTGCCTTTGAGGCGATTGAGCATGGCGAGATCGGCGTAGACGATCTGGTCACCATCTCGGCCAACGCTGCGAAGGAACCCCCCTCGAAACTTGGGATGCGCGCGGGACAGAAGATCCGCCTACGTTACCTGATCCGCGCCGCAGCGGTGAAGTCGGCGAACGACGCCGCCACCGCGATTGGCGAGGCGATTTCGGGATCGGAAAAGGCCTTTGCGGCGCGGATGAACCGCACGGCCAAAGCGCTGGGCATGACGCGCACCACCTTCCAGAACGCACACGGTTTGACGGCCAAGGGCCACCTGAGCACCGCGCGCGACATGAGCATTCTGGGCCGTCACTTGCTGTATGATTACCCCGCCTACTATTCGCTGTTCAAACGGACCACCGTGGATGTGGGGGGGCGGACCCTGTATCACACCAACCGCCGGTTCCTGCGGGACTATGCGGGCGCGGACGGGATCAAGACCGGCTACACTTCGGCGGCGGGTTTCAACCTGACAGCGTCCGCTTTGCGCGGTAAAGAACGGATCATTGTTACGGTATTTGGCGGAACATCCACCGCTGCCCGTAACAAGAAGGTCGCCGCCCTGATGGATCTGGGCTTCAAAAAGGCACCGAGCCGCGTGGCTGTGCGCCGGACCTCGCGTCCGCCATACCAAGGGAATGCGGGCATCAGCGGCGGTCAGAACTACGCCAGCACCAGCATGACCAAGAGTTTGCGGCCCGTGCTGCGGCCCCTGCCTCAGGACCCGATCCAGTTGGCGGGTCTGAACAACGATATCGCGACGGCGCTCGCCCTCGCCGCCCAAGAAGGGCCGTTGGCCGAAGGGGACACCGAAGAGCCGACCATCGATATGAGCCCGCTGACCCCGCGGGCTCGTCCACTGCTCGAGGCGGTGGACACCAGTCCTGCGGTCGCGGCGAGTCTGGCGGCGGTCGCGCCGGTCAAACCCAAAGAACCACGTGTTGTGTCGCGCAACCTGAGCGACGACAAGCTGTGGGGTATCAATGTGGGACGGTTTGGAAACCGACATCTGGCTGAGCGGGCGCTGGTGACCACCGCGCTCAAGGAGATCGAGACCCTACAAGGGGCAGAGCGCCAAGTGGCGGTCCGGTCCACCGGATACGACGCCAACTTTATGGGGCTGACGCGAGACACGGCAGATTTGGCCTGCAGACGCCTGCAAGCGCGCAATATGAACTGTTTCATGGTGGGGCCCTCGTAAGGGCCCTTTCCTTTTTCGGGGTATTGGGCAAACACTGGACACAATACGTGTATAAAGTGCTGCCATCGCAGCATATTGTTTTATTGAGTTAAGCTGTTTGAACCTAGACGGAGTTGCTTGTGCAATTCGAACGCCGACGCCTACAGGCCGCCTCTTTGCCAGAGGTTCTGGCCACCCCCGACGCCCCCGATGCCTTGTGCTGTCTGATAGATGGCGACCAGATGACGGCTTACTTGCGGCCCGAATTGCTGCGTGGCCGTGATCCGCAGGCAATGTTCAAGGTGCCGGTGCAGGTCGGCGGGTTCAAGGACAGCATGACCATTCAGTGCCCCGCCGTCGATGGGGTGGTGGGCGATGCGCCCGAGACAGAGTTCTTTGCGGGCAAGCGCTGCGTCGTAGCGATCCGCAACGACGAACGGCCCGCGATCCTGCGCGAGTGGCTGGAGCACTTGGTGCAGCACCATGGGCTTGAGGCGGCGCTGATTCTGGATCGGGCAGAGCCGGCCAAGGCGGACAGGGATTCCTTGCAGATCGAAGCCGAGATCGCAGGTTCAAAGAGGTTGCGCGATCTGAAGGTCATGATGCTGTCGGCGGATGTGCCCTTGGGGCATCCCGAGTTGGGCCACGAGGCGCACCCGATGAATGCGCCGGATGCGCCGGGCAAAGACCGGATGGATCACCCCGAGGCGGACCCGTGGCATTCGCCCATCCTGTTTGGATCGTTCTACGAGTTTGCCCGCCAGATGTATTTGGAGCGGGCGCGGTGTGTGCTGGCCTTGGACCCGCTGGATTTGCTGCCTGCGCCGGATGGTCGGCACCCGAATGTTTTTGACGCCGCAGAGGCGCAGCCGGGCACCTATGTGCAACTGGTCGGGCATCGGGCCTATCCTTGGGCAATCCGCCCGAATGCGCTGCCCGAGTTTGCGGACCATATTTGCCTGCGCTTTGACGAAGGGGCAGGGCATGGCCGGTGGTGCTATGCGCCCCAGCCGGATCAGGCTGCGGTGTGGCGGTGGCGCCGTGTGGTCGGCGTGCCCGCGCGTCAGGACTTGATCCGGTTCTATCGCTGCATGGCCCTGCGCTATGGCGAAGAGACTGGCGGCGGCCAGCAAGTGTCGCGGTTGGTGCCCAAGTCCAGCTTGGTCGAGAGTGATTTCCTGCTGAACATTGCCGAAGCGGCGGGTCACAAGCCGCGCCGTTTGCCTGATGCGCAGACCCGCAAGGACAACCAGCGCCGCAATGATGTGGCTATCGTCACCACGATGAAAAACGAAGGCCCCTTTATTCTGGAGTGGCTGGCCTATCACCGCGTCATCGGGGTCGAGAAGTTTTTGGTCTTTACCAACGATTGCACGGACGGGACGGACACGTTCTTTGACCTGCTGCAGCGCAAGGGGATCGTGGAGCACCGCGAGAACCCCTTCCGCGAGATGGATCTGAAGCCGCAGCACGCGGCGCTGGCCGCGGCGGAAAAAGAGCCGATCATGAAGAACGCGGCATGGTGCATCTGTATGGACGTGGATGAATACATCAACGTCCATGTGGGCGACGGCACGCTGGGCGCGCTGTTCAAAGCGCTGCCCGATGCGAACATGATCAGCCTGACGTGGCGGCTCTATGGCAATGCGGATGTGCATGAATTCGATCCGAGCCCGATCATTGGCCAGTTTGACCGCTGCGCGCCCGAGATGGCGCGCAAGCCGCATCAGGCGTGGGGCTTCAAGACGCTGTTCCGCAACATTGGCCTGTTCAAGAAAATGGGTGTGCACCGACCCAAGGGGCTGAAGCCTCAGCTGGTGGACCAGATCAACTGGGTGAATGGCTCTGGCAAGCCGATGCCGGAAAAGGAATACCGGACGGCGTGGCGATCGACCGCGTCAACTGTGGGCTACGATATGGTGTCGCTGAACCACTATGCGGTGCGCTCGGCCGAGAGCTTCCTCGTGAAGCGGGACCGTGGGCGTGTGAACCACGTGGATCGCGATCAGGGGTTGGCGTATTGGTTCCGGATGAACAACAATTACGAGGAAAACCGCAGCATCATGCGGATGATCCCACGGGTTGAGGCCGAGATGGCGCGCTTGCTCGAAGATCCGGAGATTCGGGCGGCCCATGAGCATTGCATCGCTGAACACCGCGCGCATATCGATCGCCTGATGGCGACCGAGAACTACCGCAAATTCTACGGTGATATCACGGGCGAACGGATGGAGCGGCTGAGCCGGATGCACCTGCATTTCGGATCAGCGGTGTTCCACACCGGCCCTGACTGCGTGCCCGACGAGGTGGTGTTCAAAGACCAGCCTGCGGATTTCTTTTTCACTGTCGAAGAAATGGAAGGCGAGCAGGAGTTCTAGAGCCCCCGCTCTTTGGCCTGCGCTTTCAGGTGTTTCTGGAATTGGCGCAGTTTCCAGTTGTCCTTCTGGCTGCGGGCATAGGCGGTGGCCGATAGGGCCAGCTTCATGTGTCCCTTTGCGGCCGCTTGTTCCAGCAAACGCAGGGTATAGGGGATGGCGTTCCGGCGGTTGCGGAGCAGTTCGTAGAACCGCTGGCGCGTCATGGAGCCGTCGAGCATCTCTGTCGAAACGGGTTTCAGGATTTCCATCCGTTTGAGGCTGGGCGGGACCTTGTGCGTCAGATGGTTCCAGCCCAGAACTTCGCAGTTGGGTTGGGTCAGGCGGTCGATATGGGCCTGATCTTCTGGCACGAGGGGATCGTAGACCAGATATGCCTTGCCCGCAGCGGCCAGACCAGTGGCAGCGTCGCGATAGGGGCCTTGGCTCCAGTCGGCGCGGTTTGCCGCGCGGTCGTAGCGGTTCTCAAAGGGGGCAAGGTCCTTGGCCAGTGTGGACTGGGGACTGAAGGCGACGACGGTACACCCGGGCGCGAGATCGGCAAAAGCACAGGCCCCGTAGGCCCCCATGCTGGAGCCATACATGCTCACGGCAGGATAGGACGAAAAGACCCCGCAATCGCGCATCCCCTCTAGGATGCGGAACAGGGCCAGATCGCGGAACCAGTCGGATTTTTTGCACATCACGCCCACGACGCCCCAGCCGTTTTTCCGTGCGACGTCAAAGGCCCACGGCTTGCGCGGCCCTTCTTCGCGGTTCCAAGACAGGTTATCGAAGCCAACCAGCAGGCGGTCCTTGCCCGGAATGTGGACGACCACATGCTTGGGCGTTTCGTGGTACTCGCCCTTTTCCTCGGCAGCGAGGCTTTGCATCAAGGAAAAGTCAAAGCTGGCCAAAATTGCGGCCCCTTAGCGTTTTTGCAGGATCATCAGGTTGGTCTGCTTCACCTTCATGAAGAAGGCGGGCAGCAGCATGACCCCCGAGATATCCAGCCGCAGATCGTTGAACTGATCGCTGATCTTGGTGTCCGCATGGCGGAAGATGCCATCCTTGAGGTAGCTTTCGAACAGATCGGCGGTTTTGGTGAACTTGGCCGGTTCAAAGCGGCGGGGCTGCCCGCGCAGGCCCTCGATGATGTAAAAACCGCCGGATTTCACCTTGGGAAACAGCTTGAGGAACGCCATCTGCTGGTGCGGCGAGGCGTGGCTGGCATCATCGATAATGAAATCAAACTCGCCCAACTGATCGACGGTTTTGTCCAGCGCGGCTTCGTCCGCCAGATCACACTGGTGGAAGGTAAAGCGGTCCTCTTTGAACCAGCTGAAATCGGATACGTCGATGCCGGTGATTTCGCCCTTTTGAAAGTAGTCGAGCCACATGCGGATGGACGGTGCGTCGGTGGTTTCGCGATCGGGTTCTGCGCCGCGCTCTGGTCCGCCGTCCTGCAAGCCCAGTTCCAGCAGGCTGATCGCGCGGTTCCGGTGGGGCTGCATGATCATCTGGTAGGCTTCGGAATACCGGAATTTGTTGCCGCCCTTGTCGGTGCCGTACTTGTCGGCCAGATCGGTCAGGTTCAGCTTGCCGCGCCCGACTTTGTCCGCGGGGCGCACAGCCGTTACCGGCGTGATGATCGTGCCATCCTCTGCCTTCTTGGGTTTGCGGGGGATCGGGGCCTTGGCCGGATCGATGCCGTGCTTGGTCAGAAGCTTGCCGATCAGGCTCTTGGGGTGCGGAGGTTCACCCGCCTCGCCCAAGCGGGCGCGCATGCGTCGACCATAGAGGTGCACCGAAAAGGTGTTTTCGGTGATGTAGGGCGTGGTGTCAAAGTTGCGCTTCAGCATGAAACGGCGGTCTTTGAACGTGAAGGGATAGAGCCCCTCTTGGGGGAGGGCAAAGCGCGACTCGCCTGTTTCCAGCAAGAAGTGCGTGACCGCATGGGGGCCCCAGACGCCCCAAGGCTGTTCGCTGGCGTGGACCGGATCGCCTGCATCGCGTTTGGCGATCAACTCGGCCTCGTATTCTGGGCCATAGTAGCTAGGGATCGCGAATTCGTCGCTGGTGAAGTCCAAAAGCGCATTCAGAGTGTCGCTGTCATGGGGCAGCCCCAAAACGCCGCCGTTAATATGTTTGGACGACTCCCAGCCATAGAAGTGCCCGTTCGGGGTTTCGAACGGCTTCATGCAGTAGGCATCCGTATCGGCCCAGATGGTATTGCGCATCTTCTTCAGCATCTTGTAGCGGAAGAGGTCCGAGTGCAGCGCGGGGCTGCCGGTGCGTTCGTGCTGCAGGAAATTAGTCTGCGGCAGGATTTCATTGGCATCTGCTAGCTCGATCCCGTCGGGGACATTGGCCAGCGGGCCGTAATGGTAGAGAACGGTGTGGTGCCCCGCATCCACAAAGGATTTCATGCAGAGCTGTTCCAGATAGCTTAGCGGGCCTTCCATCCACAAAGCCGCGATCGTGTACTTTTGTTTAGCCATCGGAAACCTGTCTCTACCTTCGTGCTACAAGGTGCATGCATGGGTGCAGGTTACTTGGGGTGGCCGGACTTTTTCCAGTACTTCTTGGTGCAAAACGTTGAAAAATTTGGGTTGTGTCGTGTGCGAAGCGGAAACAATCCTTAGTTATTTTACGCCTTTGATATTTACGGTTTGGGGTGATCGTCCCACTGGTCGCTTAGGATACGCTGGCTATCACCATCAGGGTCCTCGTACTGACTGGAGCGCAGGGTGTAGACGAACCCGACAAGGCCGAGGCCGCCAAGTATCAGAGAGATCGGGATCAACAGAGTCAGGACTTGCATGATTTACCTCAGGCGGAGCGCATTGAGCGACACAATGATCGAGCTGGAAGACATGGCCAGCGCGGCAATCAGGGGAGTCGCCAGACCGATAATCGCGAGGGGAACGGCGATCACGTTATAGGCGGTCGCGATGCGGAAGTTTTCTTTGATACGGCTGGTGGCTTTTCGGGCGGTCACGAGCGAGTCCGCCACGGGGGACAAGTCGCGGCCCAAGAGCACGATATCCGACGCCACGCGGGCCGCGTCCAGAGCTGTGGCGGGGCTGATCGAGACATCGGCGGCAGCGAGCGCAGCGGTATCGTTCAGGCCGTCGCCGACCATCAGCACATGCGCGCCGCTGGCGGACAGGGATTCGATGGTGGCGAGCTTGGTTTGGGGTAGGCAGTTCGCTTGGAATTCGTCGATGCCAAGGCGGTTGGCGAGGTCTGTGACCGGGACGTCACTGTCGCCGGACAGCAGGATCACTCCTTTGCCAGCGGCTTTCAGTGCGGTGATCGTCTCTGCCGCGCCAGCGCGCAGGTCGTCGGCAAAGCGGAACTGCACGGGCGCGTTGTTGCCCACGCGCAGCCACGCCGAGGTCACGTCGCCTGCCTCTGCCCCGATCCAGTCGTTACGGCCCAAGCGGACGGTCTGACCGCGCCATGTGGCCTCGGTGCCTTGGCCGGGGCGTTCGGTGATGTCGGTGATCTGCGCGGGCTTGATGCCAGCGGCGCGAGCGGCGGTGGTAATGGCGCGGGACAGGGGGTGGCTGGACCCTTCGGCCAGCGCCAGCGCGATTTCCAGATCGGCGGTGCTGTGATCGCCAAGGTTGGACAGCACGGGGGTGCCTTCGGTCAGGGTGCCGGTTTTGTCGAATACGACGGTGTCCACGGTGGCCAGACGCTCTAGCGCGGTTTCGTGCTTGATCAGCATCCCTTTGCGGAACAGGCGACCAGAGGCGGCGGTGGTCACTGCCGGAACCGCTAGACCCAGAGCACAGGGGCAAGTGATGATCAAAACAGCTGCCGCGATGTTCAGAGAGGTGCGCAGGTCCTGCGAATAGATGAACCAGCCGACAAAGCTGAGCGCCGACAGGATGTGCACGCCGGGCGCATAGAGTTTCGCGGCGCGGTCTGCCAGCGAGGTATAGCGCGAGCGGCCAGATTCCGCGATGGCGACCAGATCAGCCATACGGTGCAAGGAGGTGTCTTGGCCCACTGCATTGGCGCGGATGGTCAGGGGGCCGGTCAAATTAACCTCGCCTGCGCTGATCGCTTGGCCCGGTGCGGCGGCCACGGGCACGGTTTCCCCGGTCAGGAGCGAACGGTCCAGTTCCGAGGTGCCGGTGACAATCTCGCCGTCCACGGGGCAGCGCGAGCCGGGGCGGACAAGAACTATGTCCCCGATGCGCAGGTCTGCGGCGGCGACGGTTTGCTCTGTTCCGTCGGTGAGGCGGATGGCGCGGGGGACTTCCAATGCCGCGAGTTCTTCGGCGGCAGAGCGGGCCACGGCGCGGGTGCGATGATCCAGATAGCGGCCAGCCAGCAGGAAGAAGGTCAGGGTGAGCGCGGCGTCGAAATAGGCATGGTGGCCGGACAGGGCGGTTTCCCAGACCGACATCACCACGGCGAGCAGGATCGCCAGCGTGATCGGCACATCCATGTTCAGGCGGCCAGCGGACAAAGCCTTCCACGCGTTGCGGAAGAAGGGTTGGCCCGAGAACCCGATGGCGGGCAGGGTGATCGCCGCTGAAATCCAGTGGAACATGTCACGGGTGGCGTCGGCGGCACCGGCCCAGACCGACACCGACAGCAGCATCACGTTCATCGAAGCAAAGCCCGCGACCGCCAGGCGCATCAGCAGATCGCGGCCCGCCTTGTCCGTGGCGGTGGACTGGATCGTGGCAACGTCGAGTTCATGCGCCTCGTAGCCGATCCCTTCGAGCAGGTTCACCAGATCGGCAGGATCGACGGACATCTCGGCGTCTACATTGGCGCGCTTCAGGGTCAGGTTGACCCGCGCATCCTTGACGCCCGGATAGGCGTTGAGGGCAGACTCGACCGCGCTGATGCAGGCCGAGCAGTGAATTGTGGGCAAAGACAGCGCGATCCGTGTGTCTTTGAGCGCCTCGGCGCGGGCGGCGATCGCCTCGGCCGAGGGGGCAGCAACACAGGCCGGACACGCCGAAGGGGCCTGACGACTGATCGCGACTGTCATTGGATTAGCCTTTCACGTGCAGCACAAGGCGCTGCTGGAACAGAGTTCCGTCTTCGGACCGCGCCTTGAGGCGCAGGTTCCAGTTGCCACGGCCCAGAGTGACGGGGGCCGACAGGTCGCTGCCGGTCCACGCAAAAACGGGTGTGGTGTCGTCCCGCGCTTCGGTCGCGCGGCCCAGAATTGCTTCTTCGATCACGGGGTTTACGGGGCGGCCGTTTTCATCGCGGATCGACAGGATCAGATTGCCACGCTCTAGCCGGATTTGGGCATCCCAGCCCAAGGCAAGCTGCGCCTTTTGAGCTTCGTTGAACTTCTGGCTGGCGACATAAGAGTTCTTGGTCTCCAGCCCGGGAAAGGTGTGGATGGCGTTGTACGCCATCACAAGGTTTACAGTGATGATCACACCGAAGGCCGCGACAAATCCGGCAAACACGTGCCATCCCTTGAGGCGGAATTCCTGTTTCGCTGCTTGGGCCATCAATTATCCCTTCCGTTAAAGACGGTGTCTTTGCTCACTTGCTCTTCGGCGACCGGATCGGTGACCGTGATGGTCATTTCGGTCCGTTCCGCTTGGGCAGCGTCGGTGTCTGGTGCGGCGACGATATAGACGCGCTGCAGCTTGGTGCTGTCTGCCGGAACGTCGGTCACGTTCTCATCATAGCCTTCAAGCTTCAGTTCGAACACATCCGACGGCGCGACGGTCACGACAAATCCGCGATCCTCGCCATGTTTGTTCCGCAGGCGTACGTCATAGGTGTTGCGGATCGAGCCATCGGACAAGGTCACAAAAGTCGGGTTGCGGACAGGCGCGACGGTCATGTCGATATCCTGACGGCTGAGAAGCGCGATGATCAGCCCAACGCCGACCAGCGACCACAGTGCAGTGTAGAGCAGGACGCGTGGGCGGAAGATATGTTTCATGATCGGGCGGGGGGCGTTGCCCTCGCGTTCGAGCTTCTCGTCCGAGAGCGCGATGTAGTCGATCAGGCCGCGGGGCTTGCCCACCTTGGCCATAATGTCGTCGCAAGCGTCGATGCAGAGTGCACAGGTGATGCATTCCAACTGCTGGCCGTTACGGATGTCGATGCCCACGGGGCACACGTTCACGCAGGCCATGCAGTCGATGCAATCGCCTAGGTTCTCGGCGCCTTCGGCCTTACGATGCTTGCCGCGGGGTTCACCGCGCCATTCGCGGTAGCCCACGGTAATGGTGTCTTCGTCCATCATGGCCGCCTGAATACGGGGCCAAGGGCAAGCGTAGATGCAGATCTGTTCGCGCATAAAGCCACCGAACACAAAGGTGGTCAGGGTCAGAACGCCCATCGTGGTGTAGGCGACGGGGTGCGCCCGGAAATGCAGCAGATCATTGAGCAGGGTCGGCGCGTCGGTGAAATAGAACACCCATGCGCCACCGGTCGCGAGGCCGATCAGGAACCACAACGCCCATTTGGTTGCCCTGAGTCGCGCTTTGCGCAGGTCCATCTTCTTCTGTCGGTGCAGGCGCAAACGCGCGTTGCGGTCGCCCTCGACCCAGCGTTCGACCAGAATAAAGAGGTCGGTCCAGACCGTCTGTGGGCAGGTATAGCCGCACCAGACACGCCCGAGCGCCGATGTGAACAGGAACAGGCCAAGGCCCGCCATAATGAGAAGGCCCGCGATGAAGTAGAATTCGTGTGGCCAAATCTCGATAAAGAAGAAAAAGAAGCGGCGGTTCGCCAGATCGACCAGAACGGCCTGGTCGGGTAGGTTGGGGCCGCGATCCCAGCGGATCCAGGGCGTGATGTAGTAGATGCCCAGAGTGATCGCCATGATCACCCACTTCAGGTTCCGGAATTTACCGCTGACGCGTCTGGGAAATATAGGTTCGCGTGCGGCGTAAAGTTGGTCTTCTTGCTGATCGGCTTGGTTCACGGAATCGCTCCGGTATGAAAAAAGGGCATTAGCTGTTGCCCTTTTTGCAGGAGCGCCGATCTCGGGCTTTGATGCAGGTCAAACCCGAGTCTGTGCCATAGCTATTGCGACAATTGGCCCTTCAGCCATTCGGCAAATGTCGACAAAGATTTCCTCTGAACACCGGGACGGGTCACGAAGTAATAGCCAAGTGCTTCGTTCGGCGATTCGAACAGAACCTTGAGTGATCCGTCCTTGAGTGGGCGGCGGACCATGGCGCGGCTGACCAGAGCGATGCCCTCGCCATCCAGCAGGGCGTCCATCAGCTGTGCGTTCGACAGGGGAGTGACCTGCGGACCCTTGGCTGCGGTAATACCATGCGCTTCGAGCCAGACACCGGTTTCGTTCGAGCCGGTTTCCTGCAGCCACTTCTGATCCATCAGATCAGCGGGGCCAGAGATTTCTCGGTCCCCAACCAGTTCAGGGCTGCCAACAAGAACCAGATCTGAGGGCAGCAGTAGGGTGGCCTCGAGTGCAGGCCAGACGCCGGCGCCGTAGCGCACTGCCATGTCGATGCCAGCGGGACGCAGGTCAACGATCTCGGATGTCGGGTTGAGTAGGACCTCGACCTCGGGATGCAGTTGGCGGAACGCGTCCAGACGGGGCATGAGCCAGTTGATGGTGAATAGAGGCGCCGCTGCAACCTGCAGTGGTCGGGTCTCATCCCCATCGGTCATTTCTTCGACCTTCTGGTAGATCGTCTCAAGCGCTGGAAGCAGAACCTGAGCCAGCTGCGTGCCTTCTGGTGTCAGCATGACACCGCGACCCTGACGTGCGACGAGAGGCGTCCCCAAATGCCCCTCGAGCTGCCGGATCTGCTGGCTGATTGCAGCGTGCGTTACGTTTAAAAGTGCCCCTGCGCGAGAGACACTCCCCGACTGCGCTAGGGCAGCGAATGCCCGCAGCGCGGGCAAAGAAGGCATGCGAAGCCAATCCATTTATTAATCTCGACTAACATTTTTAAAAAAGCAGCGTGGAAAAAACACACTCATACAAAGTTAATATGACCATTACATACTTACTCAAGCAGCAAAACAGTTGAAATTTCTATTTTTCCTACGCTGAAGTATAATAATGATCGTTAAGAGGTTGCAAAAACATAGAGAACTCATCAGTGCTCTTAACGGGTATACACGTATAAGGTGAACCAAGCGACCCTAATTGTCTAATTAAGGCCAAATTTTGTCCAGTTTGCGCACGATCACCGGGGATCAACGCTTACACTTGAGGCTTTTGGGGGGATATTGGGGCGTTTCTAAAAGCAGACCCGTTGGTAAATTTCGGTCTGAGAAAAAAGCGCCGACGTTCTAGGAAACGCGCGAACAGGACAGAACGTCGGCGCAACCCCGCAGGAAAAAACGGGGTATTCTGTGGTTAGGGGCGGTTATTCACCGCCACCCAGACCGTGGACATAAGTTGCAACTGCAGCGATTTCCGCATCGGAGAGACGCTCGTTCCAGTTAGGCATGACGCCAAAGCGGGCCTCAGAGACACTGGTGATCAGGGTGTCGTAATCCCCACCATAGAGCCAGATGGCGTCGGTCAGGTTGGGCGCACCTTGGGTGCGATCGCCTGTGCCGTCGTCAGCGTGGCAGCTGGCGCAGTTGTCTGCGAATACGACAGCGCCGTCTTCGACCACAGCCGGATCATTAGGCTCTGTGCTCAGGGACATGACGTAGTTCACGACCTGACGGATCTCTGCTTTTGAGAGAAGTTCGTCAGTGCCAAAGGACGGCATCTGGCTGTAGCGAGCATCCGGATCGGTTTCGTTGCGGATGCCGTGGCTGATGGTGGTGTGGATCTCTTCGATCGAACCACCCCAGAGCCAGTCGTCGTCCAGCAGGTTGGGGTAACCAGTGGCCCCCGCTGCGCCCGAACCGTGACACTGTGCGCACCAAGTGCGGAACACAGCAGCGCCAGCGTTGTTGGCGTAGCTCTGCAGGTCAGCGTCCGCGCTGATCTGGGTCAGCTCGGCACTTGCCAGACGGTCGTTGATCGCTGCGTTCGCTTCTTCGACAGATGCGATTTCTTCTGCAACGTTCTGGCGGGTCGAGAAGCCCAGAATACCCGGGGTTGCGCCGTTCAGCAGAGGCCATGCCGGATAGGCGATGGTGTAGAGAACGGCCCAAACAATACAGGCGTAGAAGGTCCACAGCCACCAGCGGGGAAGAGGGTTGTTATACTCTTCGATACCGTCCCAGCTGTGACCGGTGGTTTCGACCTCTTTCTTTTCAGGTTTCTTGCTCATGTCCGAGCCTCCTCGTGGTCATTTGCCGGGCGATCTTCGTTGCGGAAGATGCTTTCCGCTGGCTTCCGGTATTCTTTGGTCGAACCGGGACGGAACACCCAAACAATCGCGGAGACGAAGAACCCGAAGAGGAACAACAACATCCAGCTGTCCGCAAACTGGCGGGTAATGGTGTACATATCCATCACATCACCTCTTAGCGGCTGGCATCCGGGTTGAAGGTCGAGAAGTCGACCAGCGTACCCAGCATCTGGAGATATGCGATCAGAGCATCCATTTCGGAAATGCCGGGCTGACCGTCAAAGTTACGCACCTGCGCGCCGGGGTAGCGTTCCAGCAGACCGTCGTAGTCGCCCCAAGGGTCGATCTGGACGTTGAAGTCTGCCACAGCGTTTTCCAGCATTTCTTCGGTGTAGGGGACACCAACAAAGGCGTTGGTTTCCATCAGGTCGCGGACATGCTCCGCTTCGATCAGGGTGTCCTCGAGGAAGCCGTATTTCGGCATCACCGATTCAGGAACGACCGACTGCGGGTTGCGCAGGTGATCTACGTGCCATTCGTCCGAGTAGCGGCCACCCACACGCGCCAGGTCGGGACCTGTGCGCTTGGAGCCCCACTGGAACGGGTGGTCGTACATCGACTCTGCCGCCAGGCTGTAGTGACCGTAGCGCTCGACCTCGTCGCGCATCGGGCGGATCATCTGGCTGTGGCAGACGTAGCAACCTTCGCGGATGTAGATGTTGCGGCCTTCGAGCTCCAGCGGAGAGTAGGGGCGGACGCCCTCTACTTCTTCGATGGTGTTTTCCAGCCAGAACAGCGGGGCGATCTCCACGATGCCACCGATGGTGACAACGAGGAAGGCGAACACGAACAGCAGCGAGCCGTTGGTCTCGAGGATTTTGTGCTTATCGAGAATAGACATGCTCCGGCACTCCTTATTCAGCCGGGACAGCGGCACTGGCTTCGGCTTTCGCCGGCGCTTTGGCCACAGTCATCCAGAGGTTATAGCACATGATGATCGAACCGCTGAGGAACATCACACCACCAAGGCCACGGGCAACGTACATCGGGAACTTCGCAGCAACGGTGTCGGCAAAGCTGTTCACGAGGAAGCCGTTTGCGTCCACTTCACGCCACATCAGGCCTTCCATGATACCGGTCACCCACATGGATGCCGCGTAAAGGATGATGCCGATGGTCGCGAGCCAGAAGTGCCAGCTCACAAGGCTCAGGCTGTACAGACGCTCTTTGTTCCAGAGCTTGGGAACGAGGTAGTACAGAGCACCGAAGGTGATCATGCCGTTCCAGCCAAGGGCGCCAGAGTGTACGTGTCCGATGGTCCAGTCAGTGTAGTGCGACAGCGAGTTCACAGCTCGGATCGACATCATCGGGCCTTCGAAGGTCGACATGCCGTAGAAGCCAACCGAGATCACCATCATGCGGATTACAGGGTCTGTGCGCAGCTTGTCCCATGCTCCCGACAGGGTCATCAGACCGTTGATCATACCACCCCAAGAAGGCATCCAGAGGACGATCGAGAACACCATGCCAAGGGTCGAGGCCCAGTCAGGCAGCGCGGTGTAGTGCAGGTGGTGGGGACCCGCCCAGATGTAGATGAAAATCAGGGCCCAGAAGTGGATGATCGACAGTTTATAGCTGTAGACGGGACGCTCGGCCTGCTTGGGGATGAAGTAGTACATCATGCCCAAGAAGCCCGCAGTCAGGAAGAAGCCCACCGCGTTGTGGCCGTACCACCACTGGGTCATCGCATCCTGCACGCCAGAGAAGACCTGCACCGACTTCGAACCCCAGATGCTGACGGGCACCGACAGGTTGTTCACGATGTGCAGCATAGCAACGGTGACGATGAAGCTCAGGAAGAACCAGTTCGCCACGTAGATGTGCTTCTCTTTGCGTTTGAAGATGGTGCCCATGAAGACGACCAGATAGACGACCCAAACGATGGTCAGCCACCAGTCAACGTACCACTCGGGCTCGGCGTATTCCTTGGACTGGGTTGCGCCCAGAAGGTAGCCGGTCGCCGCTAGAACGATGAACAGGTTATAGCCCCAGAACACAAACCATGCAGCGTTGCCGCCAAAAAGGCGCGCCGCCGAGGTACGCTGTACCACATAGAACGATGTCGCGATCAGGGCGTTGCCGCCGAATGCGAAAATCACCGCGCTGGTGTGCAAGGGACGCAGACGGCCAAAGTTGGCGTAGCCTTCTGCCCATTCAAAGTTCAGTGCCGGAAAGGCCAGCTGAAATGCAATAAAGGTCCCGGCGAGAAAGCCGACAACGCCCCAGAAGGCGGTGGCGACGACGCCATAGCGAACAACACCGTCCATGTAGCCGGTTTCTACGGCGACTTTTTTGACGGGTTCATCGGTGTTGCGCAGGGTCCAGAGAAAAAGGCCACCGGCCACAACCATAATAATAATGGCGTGTACCATGTAGGCCAGGTCGCGCGCGTAGTTGGCGGCGATGGCTGCGAACAGCGTAATCACCCCCAGCGCGGCTAGCTTAAGATAGTTTATCATACCACGTCCCTTTGTCTTCCCGCGAATCCGAAGTGAAATGGACACACGGGCTCCATTGACTGGGGTCATATGGCGTGTCTGAGGCTCACAATTCTTTGATCTGAGTCAATCGCGTCACCAAGGTCGCATCCGAATTGTTGATGCATCTCAAAGTGGAGCGTTTTGTCCGAAGGTAGAGTCTCTCTCAGATGTCCAACTCAGGAGGACGAGATGGCTTACAAAACACTATTCACTACTGTGACTGATCCTGCGGCGGCCGAGGCCCCGCTCAATGTGGCCAAGGCGCTGTGCCGGACTTGGGATGCGCATCTGGATGTGCTGACCATGGGCATCGACCGCACGCAGACCGGTTATTACTATGCCGGTGCCAATGCGATGGTTTTGCAGGAAACTCTGCAACGCGCCCAAGCCGAAGCAAACGATCTAGAGGCGCAGATTCGCGCCAAGCTGGAACCCGAAGATCTGCGCTGGAACGTGGAAACAGCGGTCGCCGCGATCGCCGATCTGGGCCGCCACGTGGCCGCACGCGCGCGATTCTCTGACCTTGCTGTGATGGCCCAACCTTATGGGGATTCGACCGGCGTTGAGCTGGAGCCTGTGCTGGAGGCTGCACTCTTTGATGGGGACACTTCGGTGCTCATGGTGCCCACGGGTTATGACGGGCCGACCGCCTTCAAACGCATTGTGATTGGCTGGAACGAGAGCGCCGAGGCGCTGAATGCCGTGCGCCGCGCACTGCCGCTGCTCAAGGCGGCAGAGTTCGTCTCGATCGCGATCATCAATCCTCCGACGCATGGGCCCGAACGGTCTGATCCCGGCGGCCGTTTGTCGGAATTCCTGTCGCGTCATGGCGTACACGTGGAAATCTCGGTTCTGGCGAAAACCATGCCGCGGATTTCCGACGTTCTGGCGCGCCACGCCGAAGACAGCGGCGCCGATCTGGTGGTGATGGGGGGCTACGGTCATTCCCGATTCCGCGAGGCGATTCTGGGTGGAGCAACCCGCGGCATTCTAGAGAACGCCAAGCTGCCCGTGTTCCTGTCTCACTAAAACAGGACGCTAGAATGACAAAAGGCGTGGGGGTCCGCGCCTTTTCTATCTTCCGGTGTCAGGCGAGCATCCCGCCGTCTGAGTCATCCCCGGCCTCTTCCAGCAGGCGCCCCATGTCGGGAATCGTCACGTGGCGTTTGCCTTCCAGCTCGATCACCCCTTCGCGCTTCAGGGCACTGATCTGGCGGCTCACGGTTTCCAGCGTCAGGCCCAAATAGTCGGCCATAGCCTCGCGGGTCAGGGGCAGGTCAAAGACCAGACGCCCTTGGGTCGCTTGCATCTTGAGCGTGGCGTCGCGGCGGGCGATGATCGCCAAAAGGGACGCAATCTTTTCCCGAGCAGTCTTGCGACCCAGAACCAGCATCCATTCGCGGGCGGCATCCAGTTCGTCCAGCGTCATTTCCAGCAGGCGTTCGGCGATGTGGGGCGTCTTAGCCATCATCTGTTCAAACGGTTTGCGGCGGAAGCAGCACATGACCATGTCAGTGATCGCAACCACATCATAGGCCGCACGATCGCGACCAGGCCGACCGACAAAGTCACTGGGCAGCAGCAGACCGACCATCTGGGTGCGGCCGTCTTCCATGGTTTGGGTCAGGGTCGAGATGCCAGAAACGACAGAGCCCACAAAATCCATCTGGTCACCGGACCAGATCACGGTCTGGCCCGCTTCGAAGCTGCGATAGTACTTGATCGATTCGAGCAGCTCTAGCTCGTCTGTCTCGCATCGCGCACAGACGGCACGATGCCGGATCGGGCACCCATCGCAATTATGGGCATCAAATTTCAAAGTATCGTTCAACATGATCGTTCGCGCTTGATCTGGGTCAAGGATGACCCGAAGAGTCACCTTTAACGTTAGGCGTATGGACACGAAAACACAATTCGCCAAATTGGGTCTGTTTGACGCAAAAGTGCCGCGTTACACCAGCTACCCCACCGCACCGCACTTTTCGAACGACGTCTCGCCGACAGATTTCGAAGGGTGGGTGAAGGCTATTCCGGCCGGGAACAGTATCTCGCTGTATATCCATGTGCCCTTCTGTCGTAGGCTCTGCTGGTTTTGCGCATGCCGCACACAGGGCACGCAGAGCGATGATCCGGTACGGGTATATCTACAGACACTCAAGGCAGAAATTGCATCGCTTGGTCAAATTCTGCCCAAGGGCGTCACTCTGTCGCGTCTGCATTGGGGCGGCGGCACGCCGACTTTGCTGTCGGCACCCATGATGACCGATCTGGCGCAGTCTATCGCTGCGATTGCGCCCTTCGCCGAGGATTATGAATTCTCGGTCGAGATTGATCCCAACGAGATTGACGAGGCACGTCTTGATGCGTTGGCCGCAGCGGGGATGAACCGCGCGTCGATCGGGGTTCAGGATTTCGACGACGAGATTCAAGAGACGATCGGCCGCATCCAAAGCTTTGATGTGACCAAGAAGGCGGTCGACATGATCCGCGAACGGGGCATCCAGTCCCTGAATGCGGACATTCTGTACGGCCTGCCGCACCAGTCCAAAGAGCGGATTAATGAGTCGGTGCAAAAGCTGCTGTCTTTGTCGCCGGATCGGGTGGCTCTGTATGGCTACGCGCATGTGCCGTGGATGGCGAAGCGTCAGCAGATGATCCCGTCGGACGCTCTGCCAACGCCCGAAGAGCGGCTGGATCTGTTCGAAACCGCCCGCCAGCTGTTCATGTGGGACGGATACACCGAGATCGGCATCGACCACTTTGCGCTGAAAGGCGACGGTCTGGATGTTGCGTTGCGCACGGGCAAACTGCGCCGGAACTTCCAAGGCTACACCGATGACACGGCAGATGTGCTGATCGGTCTGGGGGCATCGTCGATTTCGCGGTTCCCGCAGGGCTACGCGCAGAATGCGTCCTCGACTTCGGCCTACACCTCGGCTGTGCGCGCGGGGCAGTTCGCGACAGCGCGCGGGCACACCTTCAAGGGTGGGGACCTGATGCGCGGCCGGATCATCGAGATGCTGATGTGCACCTTCGGGATAGACGGGGATGAGCTCCAGCGCGACTATGGGTTGGGCACCGCGACGCTGCGGGCATACTACGAAGAGGTCGCCACGAAATACGAAGGCATGATCGAGGTTGTGGGGACGCAGTTGACGATCAAACCCGAGGCCCGCGCGATGACCCGCATTATTGCGCGTGATTTCGACGCCTATGACCTGAGTAAAGCTGGCCACAGTTCCGCGATCTGACATCGCAGCAAAGCCCACATATAAAAAGCGCCCGAAGGAGACATCCTTCGGGCGTTCGTCTTTGGCGCGCTCAGCGGCGGCATAATTCCTTGATGCCCATGGCGATCTCGGGTTTCGCTGCCAAAGTGTCCTGAACGATGGCGCTAGCTTCGTCCATCAGGGCCTCGGGTGCGATCAGCCGGTCCACAAGGCCAAAGGCAAAGGCCTCGTCTGCGGTGATTTTTTGCCCGCCCATGAGGATGAGCTTCGTCCGCGACGGACCGATCAGTTTGGCCATGCGGACGGGATCGCTGGGCTGGGGCATGAATCCCAGCTTCATCACTGGATAAAAGAATTTTGCTGTCGGCACCGCGATCCGCAGGTCGCAAGCCAGCGCCATACCCATCGCACCGCCCGCAAGTGTGCCGTTCAGCGCCGCGACAGTTAGACCCTGAACTGCCGCCACCGCAGAGGACAGACGTTCCCACACCGTATCAACGGCGAGTCCCGCGCGTGCCTCTTCGAGATCGGCACCAGCACTGAACACTTTGCCCTCGCCCGTGAGGATAACGGCGCGGGCGTCTTTGGCGGCCTCAAAGGTATCGGCCAGCGTCGTCAGCATCTCTTTGGTCAAAGAGTTCGCTTTGTCAGGGCGGTTGATGCGGATGGTCCAAAGGTCCCCATCGCGGGTTACGTCGATCATATCAGTCCTACCTTGCGCCGGATGTCCTCATCCCGCAGAGAGATTTCCCCGCCGAGCCAGTCATCGGCTTCGGCGCTGCACATCCAGACCAGCGCCTTCGCGGGCCACTCGGCGGGAATATGCTCGGACCAATCAAGCTGACTGACTTCGTTAATACCACTGGCCTTGATGTCGCGCTGCATATCAGTGGCCACAGTTCCCGGTGACAGGCCAATGGCGCGGATGCCGTTGGCGCGCTCCTCAAGATCGAGCGAACGGGTCAGCATCTGGGCTGCAGCTTTGGACGCGCAGTATGCGCTCCACCCCTCGACGGGGCGCGAGGCTGCGCCGGAGCTGATGGTCAGGATAGACCCGCCGCCTTGGGCCTTCATGACGGGGAGGGCTGCGCGCATGCCGTGAAAGACACCTTTGACATTGATGTCGATCAGGTGGCCCCACGCGTCGGGATCGTTGTCCTGTAGGTGGCCAATGGGGTCGATGACCCCTGCATTGCCTACCAAAACATCAAGGCTGCCAAACGTCCCGACCGCGGCCTGAATGGCGGCCTCAACCTCCCAATAGCGGCTGACGTCGCAGGGAACAGCCAAGGCCTGCGCCCCGATTTCACCTGCCAACTCTGCGATCTCGTCTCCCTTGCGGGCGGCCAGAACCACGTTGGCACCGGCGGCCGCAAATTCCCGTGCTGCGGCGGCACCGATCCCGCGGCTCGCACCGGTCACAAATACACATTTTCCCGCGAAGTCTGCCATCTGGTCCTCCTGTGATCTTTGCACATTCGTAATAAACCCCTAAGTTGAGGTCCAGAAATTCAGCCTTGACGATTTTGCGAGGAAACGCCGAAGGTCTGGCCAAATGCTATTTTCTGAAAGGTACGTTATGACGACCCGTTTATTACTAGGCGCCTCTGTCGCGTGGGGCGCACTGGCCACGGCAGCGGCCGCTGATGTCACCCCCGAAGAGGTGTGGGCCGGTTGGCAGACCGCGATGGAAAGCATCTATGGCGGCTACACGGCTGCCAGCGAAGAAATGAATGGCGACACGCTCGTCATCACGGACCTGAAGGTTTCGACAGATTTTCCCGAAGGTACAATGTCTTTCACCGTTCCCAGCATCGAGCTGAAGGATAACGGCGACGGGACTGTGACCGTGACCACCGCGAATGAGTATGACGGCATGGTCAGCATCGAAGAAGACGGCCAGACCATGGATATGGATCTGTATGTCCGCCAGATCGGTGCGTCGATGATCGTCAGCGGGTCGCCCGAAGACCTAACTTCTACTTACAGCGCTGAGTCTGTGTCGGTTGGACTGGATGAGTTGAAGGCCGACGGCCAAACCATCCCGAATGCTCTGGTCGATATCACCCTGAACGGCATGTCGGGGACGTCAAACCTGCAGGAGACGTCGACGGAACAAGCCTATCAGGTCGAAAACATCCACATGGATGTATCGATGAAGAACCCCGACACCGACGACACCGTCAAGCTGGATGCTCTGCTGAATGCGGTTGAGGTTACCTCGAAATCTGAGGGCAACATGGCGGCGATGGCCGACCTGCACCAGATGGCAAGCGAAGGCGGCACCTTCTCGTTCGACGGCGGCATTGCTGGCACTGACATCACGGTAAGCGGCGTGGCAGAGGGCAGCCCCTTTGCGGTCGCACTCGCATCTGGTGCCGGATCGGTTTCGTCAGGTCTGAGCGACGCGGGGCTTGTCTATGACTCGCTGACCAAAGACGTCACGGCCACCATCGAAGTAAATGCCTTCCCGCAGCCGATCGAGCTTGCGATCGCCGAATATGGCACCAACGCGACGATCCCAGTTCTGCCGTCTGAAGAGCCTGCGCCTGCGGCGATCGGCGTTGCGCTGCGTGATTTCACCATGTCGGATGCGCTGTGGGATATTTTTGATCCCGCGAAAATCCTGCCCCGCATTCCGGCCACCATCGCGCTGGGCCTCGAAGGGGATGCGATCATCCGCGAGGCGCTGTTTGATCCTGCACAGTCCGAGAAAATCGCCGAAATGTTCGAAGAGGGCAATCCGCCCGTCACGCTGGATAATCTGCGCCTGAGCGAACTGGAAGTTACGGCCGCTGGCGCGATGATCACCGGCACCGGCGATCTGACCTTTGATAACGAGGATCTGGAGACCTTTAACGGCTTCCCCCGTCCCGAGGGCGAAGTCAGCCTGCGCGCGGTCGGTCTGAACGGTCTGCTTGATAATCTGGGCCAGATGGGCATCCTGCCTGCCGAACAGTTGATGGGCCCGCGCATGATGCTGTCGATGTTCACCGTGGTTGAGGCCCAAGATACCCTGACCTCGACCATCGAGTTCCTGAGCGGTGGCCAGATCAAGGCCAACGGCCAGCGCATCCGCTAATTGTGCGTACAGAGATTGGTTGGTCCCTTTGCGGTTGGGGCCAACCTTGCAAGCGGGCCTCTCAAAGGCTACCTCAGGACCCTAAGATCGGAGGTACCGCATGACGGAACGGCTACAAACCCTCACCCAGCAATTGCTCGAGGCCGCCAAGCGCGCGGGCGCAGACAGCGCCGACGCGATGGCGATGCACGGCACTTCGGTGGAAATCGATGTGCGTCAGGGGCAGCTGGAACAGGCGGAGCGCTCCGAAGGGGTCGATATTGGCTTGCGTGTCATGGTTGGCCAGCGCCAGGCCAACGTTTCGGCCTCTGACACCAGCAGCGCGACCATCGAAACACTGGCTGCGCGCGCTGTCGCGATGGCCAAAGAAGCCCCCGAAGACCCCTATCTGTGTCTGGCAGAAGCAGGTCAGTTCGCGACTGACTACGATGCAGAGGCGCTGGAACTCGCTGATTCTTCGGCGGAACCTTCGGCGGCAGAGCTTCAAGAGGACGCGCGCCGCGCCGAGGCTGCAGCGCTTGCCCAAGAGGGTGTAACTCAAGTGCAATCCGCTGGCGCGAGCTATGGCGCACGCGAAATCTGGATCGCAACCACCAATGGGTTTTCGGGTGGGTACGGGCGCACTGGACGCAGTCTGTCTTGCGTTGCTATCGCGGGCGAAGGCCTGAAGATGGAGCGTGACTACGACGGCGACTCCCGCACCTTCCAAGAGGACCTGCGCAGCGCCGAAGAGATTGGCGCAACGGCTGGCCAGCGGGCGGTGGAGCGTCAAGGCGCGCGCAAGCCCCCGACCGGCGCCTATCCAGTGATGTATGACGAGCGTATTTCGTCCGGATTGATCGGGCATCTGCTGTCTGCCGTGAACGGCGCGATGGTGGCACGAGGCTCCAGCTTCCTGCGCGAAGACTTGGGGCGTCAGGTGCTGCCCAAGGCTCTGTCGATCTTGGAGAACCCCCACCGTCTGCGCCAAACCGGCTCGCGTCCCTTTGACGCCGAAGGTCTGCCCACCGCGCCGCGCACCATTGTGCAAGACGGTGTTCTGATGGGCTGGACGCTGGATCTGTCGACGGGCCGCAAGCTGCGCATGCCGTCTACAGCGAACGCAGGCCGCAGCACGGGATCGTCGCCGTCGCCGGTTGTTTCAAACGTTGCTCTTACCCAAGGGGACAAGACTCGCGATGAGTTGCTGCGCGAGATGGGCACTGGCCTATTGGTCACATCGCTGATTGGCAGCAGCATCAACCCGACCACGGGCGACTATTCGCGCGGTGCCTCGGGCTTCTGGGTCGAAAATGGCGAGATCGCGTATCCGGTCAACGAATGTACGCTTGCCGGAAATCTGCGCGATATGCTGATGCAGATCACCCCCGCAAACGACGCCCGCGACTACCTGAGCCGCGTTGTGCCGTCTTTGCTTGTCGAAGGGCTCACCATTGCCGGAGCTTGATGCAGATCGGGCCTTGTTGGCAGAAGCGGCGCAGAAGGCCGGTGAAATCGCCTTGCGCCATTTTCGAAATGCGCCGCAGGTCTGGAATAAACCAGGGGACGCGGGCCCCGTCACCGAAGCTGATCTAGAGGTTGATGCCTTCTTGCGCGGGTTCCTGACGCAGGCGCGCCCAGATTACGGTTGGTTGTCCGAAGAGACAGAGGATGACGCTGCCCGTTTGGACACGGATCGCGTGTTTATCGTTGATCCGATTGATGGCACGCGGTCCTTTATCCAAGGCGAGAACAGTTGGTCCCATTCCTTGGCTATTGCGGACAAGGGACAGATCACTGCGGGTCACGTCTATCTGCCGGTCAAGGATTTGCACTACACCGCAGCCCTTGGCCAGGGTGCGACCTGCAACGGTGCGACCCTGCAGGCAGCGCAGCGCGACACGCTCGCCGGTGCAGACATTCTGGCCACGCGCCCAAACATGGAGGCGCAGAACTGGCGATCCTTGCCCCAGATCACGCGGCATCATCGCCCGTCGCTGGCTTATCGCTTGTGTCTGGTGGCTGAGGGACGGTTCGATGCTATGCTGACCCTGCGCGATGCGTGGGAGTGGGACATTGCTGCTGGCACGTTGATTGCGGCCGAGGCTGGCGTGAGCGTGACGGATCGTAAGAATGTGCCACTGATCTTTAACCGCCCTGACCCCGCAAGCGAGGGCGTGATCGCTGCGAATCCGGCGCTTCATCAGGAAATCTACGCTGCTTTGCGCTAGAACTGGCTGCGAAACGCTGCTCTGATCAACACTTGCTTGACCGATTGGACCAGACCCGTAGGCTGCGCAGGCTTTTTGCGCCATTTCGGCTTTCTTAACATCCGCTCATGTATCGCCAACTTGCCCTTTCTATTGCTGTCGGCCTGAAACCCGGTCGCCGTGTGGACGCAGACGCCCTCTGGGCACCGCGCCCCGAAGGTATGTTGGTGTGGCTCCATGCCGCCAGTGCGCCCGACTTGGCGGCATTGCTGCATTTGATCCCACGGCTCGAAACTCTCGAGCCGATTCCGTCGGTCTTGCTCACCATGCAAGAGGGGTTGGGCTGCCCCGGTGCATTGCCTGATCATGTAATGGTCGAACATCCGCCGCAGGATACGCTGGCGCAGACCACGGCCTTTGTGCAGCATTTCAAACCGGACATGGGGCTGTATTGCGGCGCGCCGCTGCGGCAGACGCTGCTGTGGGCGATGGAACGTCAAAAGGTGCCGTTGACCCTGACGAACGCCAGCGCGTCAGAGCTGGACCCGCCGGGATTTCGGTTTGACCGCGCGGCGCAGCAGGCCTTGGCCCAGTGCTTTGACCATATCATTTGCAAGGACGATTTGGCGGCGCGCCGGATTAACAAGCTGCGAGGGGCCAAAGCGCCGGCCATCCCGCTAGGCCGGTTGGAGGAAGGCAGTGTTGCGCCATCCGCCGACCCGATCAAGCTAGAGGCCTTGCGCCCCGCGCTGGCTGGCCGCCCCGTCTGGCTGGCGGCTGAAACCCGCCCCGGCGAAGAGCCGATGGTGGCCGAGGCCCAACGGCAGATGACACGCTTCTCCCACAGGCTCCTGAGCGTGATTGCGCCCGATGATCCGAGCAGAGGCATAGGTTTGGCCGAAACACTGCGCGCCCAAGGCTGGCACGTGGCTCTTCGTAGCAAAGACGACCCCATCACCGAGGATGTGCAGGTTGTCGTTGTGGATGTCTGCGGGGAGTTGGGGCTGTGGTACCGACTTGCGCCGATCACGTTTGTCGGCAGTTCGCTTGTGCCTGGCTTCGGTGGGCAAGACCCCTTTGCCCCTGCTGCGCTCGGGTCCGCGTTACTTTATGGGCCCAACGTGGGCAATTACCTGGACAGCTACAGCCGTTTGGTGAACGCGGGCGGTGCGCGGATTGTCAAGGATGCCAGTTCCTTGGCGCAGGGGCTGCAACTGCTGCTCGCGCCGGACAAGGCGGCTGCGCAGGCCCATGCTGCGTGGGAAGTGGCCTCGCGCGGGGCTGAAGTGACTGATAGAGTGCTCGAAATTCTGCAAGAGCAGCTCGACGAAAAGGCTTTCTGATCCATGCAAGCACCGTCTTTCTGGTACACTACGCCGGAGCGTCCGAACTGGCGGGCCCGACTTCTGGCCCCTGTTGGTGCGCTGTACGCGGCGGCGACCGCGCGGCGGCTGGCCAAAGGCGCGTGGGAAAAACCGGGTGTCCCTGTGATCTGCATTGGCAACATCAACGCGGGCGGCACGGGCAAAACGCCGACCACCATCGCAATTGCGCAGCGGCTGATTGAGGCTGGGTACAAACCGCACGCCGTCAGCCGTGGATATGGTGGGGCTGTTACGGAACCGACGACGGTCAAAGAGCAGGTGCACACGGCCCAACAGGTCGGGGATGAGCCGCTGCTGCTGGCTGCCTTCATGCCTGTGCATGTGGCGAAGGATCGTGCGGCGGGCGCGGCCTTGGCAATTGCCGAAGGTGCGGATGTGATCCTGCTGGATGATGGCTTTCAGAACCCCGCCCTCCACAAGGACATCGCTATCGTTGTTGTCGACGCGGACAAAGGGTTCGGGAACGGGCGCTGTCTGCCTGCGGGGCCCTTGCGCGAACCTGTGAGCGTCGGGCAAGCGCGCGCGGATATCACCCTGTCGATCGGCCTGCCCGAGGCGCAAGAACGGTTCGCGGCCCAATGGGGCGATGCCGTCACCACGCCGTATATGACGGGGCAGCTCAAGCCTCTTCGGACGGGCATGGACTGGTCGATGATGCCTTTGCTGGCCTTTGCGGGGATCGGTCACCCCGAGAAGTTTTTCGCCACGCTGCGCAGTCTGGGTGCGCCTTTGGTCCGTGCCGAAGCCCTGTCGGATCACCAAGAGCTGACGCCCGCCCTAATGCAGCGGCTCGAGTCCGATGCGCGCGGGGCAGGGGCGCAGTTGGTGACAACGGAAAAGGATGCCGTGCGCTTGCCCGATAGCTTCCGCCGCAAAGTGCTGACGCTGCCCGTGCGGCTGGAAATTGCGGATTGGTCGCCCTTGGATGCGAAGCTGGCAGAAATCGGGCTGCCGATCTTGTGAAACGGGGGCGCTATGCACGCCCCCAGAGGTCTTAGGCTTCGGAAGCTTTGATCAAGTCGATCGCCTCTTGCGCGGTTTCGACATAATGGAACAGGTCCAGATCTTCGGGCGCGATGGTGCCCGCGTTCTTCAGGGCGTCCCAGTTCACGATGGTTTCCCAGAACTCGCGACCAAAGAGCAGGATTGGCACTGGGTTCATCCGCTTGGTCTGGATCAGGGTCAAGGTCTCGAACAATTCGTCCAATGTGCCAAACCCACCGGGGAAGATCGTGATCGCGCGGGCGCGCATCAGGAAATGCATCTTGCGGATGGCAAAGTAGTGGAAGTTGAAGCTGAGCTCGGGCGTCACATAGGGGTTAGGCGCCTGCTCGTGGGGTAGGACGATGTTGAAGCCGATGGACCGGCCACCCGCATCAATGGCACCTAGGTTGCCTGCCTCCATCACACCGGGGCCGCCACCTGTGGCAACGACGTTCTCGGTGCCGCCGGTCTTTAGCGACTCTTCGGTCATCAGGCGGGCAAATTCACGTGCCTCGTCGTAGTAGTGCGACAGCTCTGCCATGGCAGGGCTGCGGGCCATATCGCGGCGCTCTGGGCTGGGAATGCGTGCGCCGCCGAACATCACGACGGTCGACTGCACGTTCTGTTCATTCAGGATCAGCTCGGGCTTCAGCAATTCCAGCTGCAACCGCACGGGGCGCAGTTCGTCCTGCTTCAGGAAGTCCAGATCGTGGAAGGCCAACTGGTACGAGGGGGACAGAGTTTGCGGTGTGCGGGGCACGCCTTCGGCCAGGCGAATGTCGCGTTCGGCGTCGGGTAGCGGGTTCTGTCGATGGTCTTTCATAATGGCTCCGATAGGGATCTGTTCTTTAAGAGCTAAGTGTTTCCCAACAGCTTTGCCAGTCGGGCGTATCAAACATGTGTATTTCCCGTTCACAGTGACCGATTATCAGGCTAAAAGCCCGCAAGTTTTGAAACAGCCAAACACTTGCTAAGGAGCCTGCCAATGTCCAACGCGCAGCTGGAAGCCGCCATCGAGGCAGCGTGGGAAAACCGCG
This sequence comes from Donghicola eburneus, assembly GCF_900115865.1. GTDB lineage: Bacteria > Pseudomonadota > Alphaproteobacteria > Rhodobacterales > Rhodobacteraceae > Donghicola > Donghicola eburneus. The sequence continues at coordinate 48,205 of NZ_FOXY01000003.1, forward strand.
ACCAGATCACCCCCGCCACCACTGGCGAGACCCGCGAAGCGATCGAAGACACGCTGAACGCTCTGGACAGCGGTAGCTTGCGCGTCGCCGAAAAGCTGGAGAGCGGCGATTGGCACGTGAACCAGTGGGCGAAAAAGGCCGTTCTGCTTGGCTTCCGCATCAAGGACATGGAAATCCAGACCGGTGGTCCGCAGGACAGTGGCTGGTGGGACAAAGTCGACAGCAAGTTCAAAGGCTGGGGCGAGAACCAGTGGAAGGCCGCTGGCTTCCGCGCCGTGCCCAACTGCGTCGTGCGCAAGTCGGCCTACATCGCGCCCGGCGTTGTTCTGATGCCGTCGTTTGTGAACCTTGGCGCCTATGTTGACGAAGGCACCATGGTCGACACTTGGGCGACCGTCGGGTCTTGTGCTCAGATCGGCAAGGGCGTGCACCTGTCCGGCGGCGTCGGCATCGGCGGCGTGCTGGAGCCCATGCAGGCTGGCCCGACCATCATTGAGGACAACTGCTTTATCGGCGCGCGTTCCGAGGTCGTCGAAGGCTGCATCATCCGCGAAGGTTCGGTTCTGGGTATGGGCGTCTACATCGGCAAATCGACCAAGATCGTTGACCGCGAAACAGGCGAAGTCATGTACGGCGAAGTTCCCCCGTACTCGGTCGTCGTTTCGGGTTCGATGCCTTCGAAGAACGGCATCAACCTGTACTGCGCGGTCATCGTGAAGCGTGTGGACGAAAAGACCCGCAGCAAGACCGGCATCAACGAACTGCTGCGTGACTGATCAGGAATTCTGTTCAGTTTTGTGAACGGATTGTGGGCGTCCCATCGCGGGGCGCCCTTTTTTATTGGGAACAATCCTCGGACGTTCGGACTTGAGTGGACAGTAACTGTTTCGTCTTTGAGGAGAATAATTATGGCCGGTCTTGGTTGGCTTCTTGCTATTATCGTTGGTGCCCTAGCGGGTTGGATTGCTGAAAAGCTGATGCACGCACGCATGGGTTTGTTGCTGAATATTGTTCTGGGTATTCTAGGTGCGATCGTTCTGAACGCGGTTCTGATGGTTGTGTTCGGTGGCACTCTGGGTGGTGTGATCGGTCAGCTGATCGTTGGTATTATTGGTGCGTGTATTCTAATCGCCATCGCTCGTGCGGTTCGTAAACCTGCATAATTCTGGACCTTTTACCGGATAACCAAGGGCCGGTTGTTCCACGTGGAACTGCCGGCCTTTTGCTTGCGTTGAGGATCCATGTTCGCAGACCTGTCCACCCCGCTATTGTTTACTGTCTTTGCGATTGCTGCGTTTGTCGTTGTGGTCGTCTCGATCAAAGCCACCGAATTGGCCGATATTATTGCCGACCGCACCGCCTTGGGCGAGGCGATGGTAGGTGCGCTGATCCTTGGCGGGGCGACGTCCCTATCGGGAGTCGTTGTTTCCGTAACAGGGGCTTATAGCGGGGATGCCAGTTTCGCGTTTTCGAACGCGGTTGGGGGAATCGCGGCGCAGACGCTCTTCTTGGCGATCGCGGACCTACTACACAAGCGCGCCAATCTAGAGCACGCTGCCGCAGAGCCCGCGAACCTGTTCCAAGCTGTGCTGCTTCTGATCCTGCTGTCCCTGCCCATCGCGGCCATGTCGGGACCGGACATCGCTTATTTCGGCGTGCATCCGGCTTCTATCGCGCTGTTCCTAGCGTATGTGTGGGGTGTCCGTATCGCAGGGGATGTCAGCGACAACCCGATGTGGAAACCTGTAGAAACCCGCGAGACCCGCCATGACGAGCCTGAAGATGACCACGAGGCAGGCAAGTCCGCATCTAAACCCATCGCTGTATTCGTTGTGCTGGTGGCGATCATGGGCGCGTGCGGCTTCGTGATTTCGCAGGTGGGCGGTGAATTCATCGAACGCTTTGGCCTGTCGTCATCCTTGGTTGGTTCACTTGTGACGGCAGTCGTGACGTCTCTGCCCGAATTTGTGACGACGTTGGTCGCCGTGCGCCGCGGGGCGCTCCAGCTTGCGGTGGGTGGGATCATCGGCGGCAACACATTCGATACGCTGTTCCTTGTGTTCTCCGACGTGGCCTATCGCGACGGTTCGCTTTACCACGCGGTGGGGATGAGCGATCTGTACTGGTTGGCCACAGGCATGCTGATGACTGCGGTTCTGCTCGGGGGGCTGATCCTGCGTCAGCGCAAGGGTCCCGCCAAGATCGGGATCGAGAGTGTGCTCATGATGGCGGTCTACGCCACCGCCGTCGCGGTCGAGGTCACAGCCCGCTAAGGCTTGACTTCGCGCCCGCTGCGCCCCATCGACAGGCCGTCCAGTTATCCAGAGGCCAATATGTCCGAGAAAAGCGAAAAACCCCGCAAGAAACAGCAGGTCTACACGCTGGTGATCGAGCTTGGCCGCAAGAAGGGCGACGGCCTGCCCAAGAACGCCACCGGCGCGGGCCTTATGTGCTATGCCAGCGGCGTAGACGAGGCTGAGGCGGTTCGTGAAACCGTTGCCATCCTGAAGCAGGCCGATATGGCCCCGCTGGATGTGACGGGATACGGCACGCTGGAAGAGCGAGAGAAGCAGGGCCACGAGATTGGCGACGAAGAGCGCGAGTTGATGGAACGCGCGTTGGCAGAGAACTCTGTGATCATCGCGCAGATGGACCCCTATTACGACTGACCCCTGTCATCCCGTCCGGATTTCGATAAAAGTGGCCCCGAAGCAAAGGAGCCACCCATGACTGACACCTGCCCTGTCGATCTCACCGCCAACCTGATCCGCTGCCCCTCGGTTACCCCAGAAGAAGGTGGTGCGCTGGAACTGCTGGCTGGTGTTCTGGGAGATGCGGGCTTTGAGTGCACGCGGGTGGACCGGAACGGTACGCCGAACCTCTTTGCCCGTTGGGGGGCCAAAGGCGCGGCGAAGTCGCTGGGGTTCAACGGGCACACGGATGTGGTGCCCGTGGGCGATGTGGCCGACTGGACCGTCGATCCTTTTGGTGCCGAAATCAAAGGCCCGAACATGTACGGCCGCGGCGCTTGCGACATGAAATCGGGCGTGGCGGCCTTTGCCGCTGCTGCAGTGGATTTCGTTCAGACGCAAAAGCCCGACGGCGCAGTGATCCTGACAATCACCGGAGACGAAGAAGGTCCGGCGCGGGACGGCACCGTCGCCTTGCTGGACTGGATGGATGCGCAGGGCGAACGCATGACCGACTGTCTGGTAGGCGAGCCGACTTGCCCGAATGAAATGGGCGAGATGATCAAGATCGGTCGCCGTGGGTCGCTGACCGCCAAGTTCACCATCATTGGCCAGCAGGGGCACGTCGCCTATCCCCACCGCGCGAAAACGCCGATGGCGCCTATGGTGCGTCTGATGGATCGCCTTGCCAGTCACACGCTGGACGAGGGGACCGATCACTTCGATCCTTCGACCCTGCAGATCACGACGATCGACACGGGCAATGCTGCGACGAACGTGATCCCAAATCAGGTGAAATCCACGGTCAACATCCGCTTTAACGACGCACACACAGGCGACAGTCTGATTGCATGGATGCGCGCCGAAGCGGACAAAGTTGCCAAGGAATTTGGGGTCGAGGTCCAAATGACCACCAACATCTCGGGCGACAGCTTTGTCACTGAGCCCGGTGCGTTCAGCCAGATGATCGTCAGCGCGGTGCAGGCCGTAACAGGCAAAACACCGGAGCTGTCGACCTCTGGCGGAACATCGGACGCGCGGTTTGTCAAAAACCACTGCCCTGTGGTGGAATGCGGGCTGGTGGGCACCTCGATGCACCAAGTGGATGAATACGTTGTGGTCGAGCAAATCCGCCAGCTCAAGGACATCTACACCCGTATCCTGACGGACTATTTTGCATGAGTTACAAGATTACCCCGACCGATGATCTGGATGCCTGCATGGCTATCCGGTTCACCGTGTTCGTTGACGAACAGGGCGTCCCCGCCGAGATTGAGCATGACGATTATGACATGGTCGCGCGGCACCTTCTGGCGACCAAGAACGGCCGTCCCGTCGGCACTGCGCGTATCGTTATGCAGGGGAGCGCGGGTAAAATCGGGCGTGTTGCAGTGCTGAAAGAGGCTCGGGGCAAAGGCCTTGGCGCGGCGCTTGTTCGGGCATGCGAGAAGGAAATGAAGAAGCTGCCCGAGGTCAAGGAAACCATCCTGACCGCGCAGACCAGTGCGCTCGGGTTCTACGAAAAACTGGGCTATGTTGCCGAAGGCGATGAATTCGAGGACGCAGGAATTCCGCACCTCTTGATGCGCAGGCCCCTTCGATAAGGGCTCTCGCTTTGTGAATGACGGCGCCTTTTGCCTGTGATAGGGGCGAAGGTATGAAGCAGTTGCCCACAAAAGCTGACATCCTGAACTGGATCGAAGCGAACCCGACCCAAGCCAACAAGCGTGACATTGCCAAAGCCTTTGGCATCAAAGGGGCTGCGCGCATTGAATTAAAGCTTCTCTTGCGAGAACTTGAGGACGAGGGGCATCTGGAAAAGCGCAAGAAATCTTATCGTGACCCTGACACCCTGCCGCCCGTCAGCGTGTTGATGATGCACGCGCCCGATATTGATGGTGATCAGTTTGCCAAGCCTTTGGAATGGCATGGCGAAGGGGTGGAGCCGCGCATCCTGTATATCAAACGTCAGACCGATCCGGCGCTTGGCGAAGGGGATCGCATTCTGGGCAAGCTGCAGGCTGTCAAGGATCAGGACTACCAGTATGAGGCGCGCCTGATCCGCAAGATTGGTGCAAACCCGCAGCGGATGCTAGGGGTCTACCGCGAGGGCTCCGAAGGTGGCCGGATCGTGCCGATCGACAAGGGGTCGGACAAGGAATGGATCGTGCCAGCAGGTCTGACTGGCGGCGCCAAAGACGGCGAGTTGGTCGAGGCGGAAACCGCTGGACCCAAGCACCGGATGGGCTTGCCCAAAGCGCGGATTGTAGAACGCCTTGGCGACCCAAGCGCGCCGCGCGCCGTGTCCCTGATCGCGATCCACCATCACGGGATTCCCGACGCCTTTCCTGACAAGGTGATCGCCGAAGCTGACGCGATGAAGCCCGCTGGCATGAAGGGTCGCGAGGACATGCGCGACATGCCCTTGGTCACGATCGACCCTGCGGATGCACGCGACCACGATGACGCCGTTTGGGCGTACCGTGACGAAGACCCAAATAACGAGGGCGGTTTCGTCCTTTGGGTCGCGATTGCGGATGTGTCCCATTACGTGCAGCCCGGGTCTTATCTGGATAACGAAGCGCGCAAGCGTGGCAATTCCAGCTACTTCCCCGATCGCGTGGTGCCAATGCTACCAGACCGTCTGTCGGGTGACCTGTGTTCGCTGCACGAAGGGGTGCCGCGCGCTGTGATTGCCTGCGAAATTCGTATCGATGCCCACGGCAAGAAGATCGGTCATCGCTTCGTACGGGGGATGATGCAGTCGGCGGCCTCTCTCACATATGAGCAGGCGCAGGCTGGCCGCGATGGCAATCCGGACGACAAGACCGCGCCGTTGATGGATGATGTGATTCATCCCTTGTTTGATGCCTATGCCGCGCTGGTCGAGGCTCGCAAGGATCGTCAGCCGTTGGAGCTGGACCTGCCAGAGCGTCGAGTGGAGCTGGGGGAAGATGGCAAAGTCGCCTCGATCACGATGAAAGAGCGTCTGGATGCTCACAAGCTGATCGAAGAGATGATGGTGCTGGCCAACGTCTGCGCCGCCGAAACGCTGGAAAAGAAGCGCACGCCGCTGCTGTACCGCGTTCACGAAGAGCCGCCGGCAGACAAACTGGAGTCTCTGCGCGAGGTCGCGAGCGAGTCAGGTTACACGTTGGCCAAAGGGCAGGTGCTGCAGACTCGTCACCTGAATAAACTGCTGAACGATGCGGCGGGTAGTGACGAGGCTGAACTGATTAACCTCTCCACTCTGCGTGCGATGACACAGGCGTATTATTGCGCGGATAACTTCGGGCATTTTGGTTTGGCGTTGATGCGATACGCGCACTTTACCTCGCCCATTCGCCGTTATGCGGACCTGATCGTGCACCGCGGCCTGATCTCGGCGCACAAGTGGGGGGATGATGGCCTGTCGCCCGAGGATATCGAGCGTCTGGAAACCACAGCCAAGCATATCTCGGACACCGAGCGCCGGTCCATGATGGCCGAGCGGGACACGACTGACCGCTATCTGGCGGCCTATCTGTCAGAACGGGTGGGTGCAGAGATGACCGGCCGGATCAGCGGGATTGCGCGGTTCGGGGCCTTTGTGAAGCTGGACGAAACCGGTGCAGACGGGCTCTTGCCGATCCGTACGCTGGGGCGTGAATTCTTCCACCACGACGCAGAGAGTCAGACCCTGATGGGCTCGGAAACCGGCCTTCTGATCGGCTTGGGGCAGCGCGTGACAGTTCGCATTGCCGAAGCGGTTGCCGTGACCGGTGGTCTGACGCTGGAACTCTTGGAGATCGAAGGCAAAGCCTTGCCCCGCGGCAAGCAGCGCCCTGCAAGGGGTCCGGCCAAGCGCAAGATGGTCAAGGAAAAGCGCAAGCGCGACCGGATCGAGCGCAAGGTCAAGCGTAAGCGGAAGTAAACGCCTGACCGCACCGGTCCAGATAGAGCATGATTCGTTTGTCGGACCGGATGCGGTGGCGCAGGGGCGTTTCCATCGGTAAATTGCGGATCGCCCCTAGGACTGCCAGACAGGCTGCGTCAGCTGCGGTGGGGGTATCCCCCAGTACATAGGGCCGATCCCCCAGAAATTCGGCCAGCGCCGACAGGTCGCGTTCGACCAGAGCCAGGCGCTCGGCCTCGGTGCAGCGGGCAATTCCGTGTCGTTCCAGACCGCGCCGCACGCTTTTGCGGATCATTTCGCCCACGGGCGCCCGCATCACTGCGGGCATCTCCCCGAAAAAGGCCGCTCTGAAAATCGCCCATCCGTCATCGTGGACCCAGCGGTCGTGGACTAGCGCGTGGTAGGGCCAATCTTCGATCAACCGCATGATTGCCTGACCTTTTGCGCGATCTTCAAAGGCGCAGGTCGCGTAGAAATCTGTGCCGGCCCGCTCGAGAGCGGCTTGGATCAGGTGACTGTCGGCGATGGTTTCGTTGTTCCATTGCAAGACGGGCAGTTTGCCATGGGGCATGCGGGACGGGTTGGACACGTCTTTGCGCTGCCAAGGTTGCCCCGACATGTTCAGAAGATGGATCGTTTTCGAGCAAAAGGGACTGAGCGAAGGTTCGTGCAGACCCGCTGGGAACGTCAGTAAGGTGATCATGCGCAATGTTGGTAAAATCGGAGTTGCGCCAGCCTAGCATGGGTTTGGAAAATCCCGTTGTGCGCGGTCGGGTATGTGGGCGGATTGCTGCGCTATTTCCTTGCAATGCGCAAAACACTGCCATTTCCTTGGGAATTCAGGGCGGTCCGTTTGCCAGTTGCCGTGTGTGCGTTAGCCTTTCACGCTTGAATAATAAGAGCAGGTATCGAAAATGTCCCTCTGGTTGAGAGTTTCGACAGGAGTTTTGGCGCTCTTTGCGACGCAGGTGGCGGCAACAGATCTGGCGTTGCGTCCTGTGGTGCGGCCCGCAACGCCGGTGGCACTTTCGCAAAGCGCTGGTTATTCTGCAGACGTAATACGCCCCCAAGCGCGCCCTGCGCTGGCCCGAACTGCAGAGGTGCCGCCTGTGACCGAGATATCCGCAAATCCAGGATATAATGACTGGGTTCGTGCCTTTTATAGGCGGGCGCGGGCAGGCGGGATCAGCGAGGCCACGCTGAAACGTGCCTTTTCTGGTGCGCAATATCTGCCTGATGTGATCCGGCGTGACCGCAACCAATCAGAATTTACCAAGACACTTTGGGACTATCTGGACAGTGCAGCGTCGGACGCGCGGATCCGAAATGGCAAAGCCGCTCTGCAAAAGTATGCGAGCACCCTAAACGCGATTGAAAAGCGCTATGGCGTGGACAAAGAAGTGGTGGCAGCTGTTTGGGGGTTGGAAAGTGCATACGGCAGTTATCGCGGCGATACTGATATTGTCAGCGCATTGTCGACTCTGGCTTTCGATGGACGGCGCGGCGCATTTTTCGAGCAGCAGCTCGTGGCGGCGCTGGGAATCCTGCAGTCAGGGGATGTCGCACCTCGGAATATGACCGGATCATGGGCGGGAGCGATGGGACACACGCAGTTTATTCCGACCAGTTATCTGGACTATGCGGTCGATTTTAACGGTGATGGCCGCCGCGATATCTGGAGCGACGATCCCACAGATGCGCTGGCCTCGACTGCGGCCTATTTGGCGCAGTTTGGCTGGGTCAGCGGAATGCCTTGGGGAGTCGAGGTGAAGATACCCCAAGGGTTCGACTACACGCTCGCGGATCGCAAAACCCTGCGCATGCCCTCAGATTGGGCGCGGTTGGGGATCACGGACATGTCGGGCAAGCCTGTGCGAGATTTCGGGTCTGCCTCGATCTTGCTGCCTGCGGGGGCGCAAGGCGCAGCGTTTATGATCTTCAAGAATTTTGAGGTCATTGAGCGGTACAACACCGCCGATGCTTATGTGATCGGAGTTGGGCACTTGAGTGACCGTCTCAAGGGGGCAGGTCCAATCCAATCGGATTGGCCGCGCGGGGATCGGGCCCTGACCTTTGCTGAGCGCAAAGAGTTGCAGGACCGCCTGACCCGTGCCGGTTTCTCGACCCAAGGGATCGACGGAAGGATTGGGCCGAACACAATCGACGCCGTGCGGTCTTATCAGCAGTCCGCAGGCCTGATACCTGATGGGTATCCGTCGCTCAGGCTCCTGCAGCGGCTACGCTAGAGCTCAAATAATCTCGTCTTCGTCGAACATGGGTGCGGCCAGAAGTTCGGCGTGCATCAACTCAACAGTGTCCTCGGCGGCCGCGGTCTGTTTGACCTGCGCGATGTGGTAGATCGCGTCGCCTTCGTTCACGACGGGCATGACAGCTCGGCCCACTATGATCCCGCTGCTTTCGGCGATGATCTCTGTCTCTTTTTCACCAAAGGGGTCAGAGATCATGCCCATGACATCGCCTTCGCTGACCATTTCGCCGCGCCGCTTGAAAGTCCGCATCAGTCCGCCCATCGGGGCACGTGTCCAAGCAGAGTTTAGCGACATCAACGGAGCAGTTTTCGCAGTTGGCACGCCCTTTTTCGCGATCATTCCAAGGTCGCGCATCACCCGCAGGATACCGGCGACGCCCGTACGCACGGCCATCTCGTCAAAGCGCAATCCTTCGCCCGCTTCGTACAGCAGAATGTCGACGCCGCGCTCTTTGGCGACGCCACGGAGCGATCCGTCCCGCAGTTTCGAGGTCATGATCACAGGCGCGCCAAAGCTTTTGGCCAAGTCCATCAGGCGATCATTGCCGGGCGAGATGCGGATTTGTGGCAGGTTGGTGCGGTGTACGGCCGCCGAATGCAGGTCGATGCCCAAATCCGCGCGCAAAACTACGTCGTTCAAGAAGATGTGGGCGAGACGGCTGGCCAGTGATCCAGTCGGATGCCCTGGAAAGCTGCGGTTCAGGTCGCGTCGGTCTGGCAGATATCGCGAGTGGCTGAGAAAGCCAAAGGAGTTCACGATCGGTACTACCAGCAGGGTGCCCGCCAAGCGATTCAGCGAGGGCACGCGCAAGAGTCGGCGCACGATTTCCACGCCGATCACCTCGTCTCCGTGAACGCCAGCGCTGACGAACATGGTCGGGCCCTCTTTGGCGCCATGAATCACATGGACCGATAGATTAACGGGGGTGTGGTCGGACTGAACCGTAACCGGAAGGTCGACCGTGGCCCGAAGGCCAGCCGGAATAGAGCATCCGGCAATTTCAAAAGGCTTGCGGCGGGTCATATCTGCAACTTTCTGACGTCATCCCTCTGTTTCACACGCAATCGCGAGGGTGAAGCCCTTTTCGACAGCCGTAGGATAGAGTACACCGCCCGCCGTACTGTAACGGAGGACCCAAATATGGGCTATAAGGTCGTCGTCGCCGGCGCCACAGGCAATGTGGGCCGCGAAATGCTGAACATTCTGGCGGAACGCCAGTTCCCCGTCGATGAGTTGGCAGCGCTGGCAAGCCGCCGCAGCCTCGGCACAGAAGTAAGCTTTGGCGACAAGACACTCACGACTCAGGATATCGAACAGTTCGATTTCTCGGGTTGGGATATCGCTCTGTTCGCCATCGGGTCGGATGCGACCAAAAAATACGCGCCGATCGCAGCAGCGGCTGGCTGTGTTGTCATCGATAACAGCTCGCTCTACCGCTACGATCCCGACGTGCCGCTCGTCGTTCCCGAAGTGAACCCCGAAGCCGTCGACAACTACGGCAAGAAGAACATCATCGCGAACCCCAACTGCTCGACCGCGCAGATGGTTGTCGCGCTGAAGCCTTTGCATGACCGCGCCAAGATCAAGCGCGTCGTCGTCAGCACCTACCAGTCGGTGTCGGGCAGCGGCAAAGAGGCGATTGACGAGCTGTGGGACCAGACCAAGGGCATGTATGTCCCCGGTCAGGAAAAAGAGCCTAAGGTGTACCCCAAGCAGATCGCCTTCAACGTGATCCCGCATATCGACGTGTTCCTCGATAGCGGCGACACCAAAGAAGAGTGGAAGATGGTCACCGAAACCAAGAAGATCGTGGATCCCTCGATCAAGGTGACTGCAACCTGCGTGCGCGTTCCTGTGTTCGTTGGCCACGCGGAGTCGATCAACATCGAATTCGAAGACTTCCTCGACGAAGACGAAGCTCGTGACATCCTGCGCGAAGCGCCCGGTATCATGGTCATCGACAAGCGCGAAGACGGTGGCTACGTCACCCCCGTAGAATGCGTTGGTGACTATGCGACCTTCATCAGCCGCATCCGTCAGGACGTGACCATCGAGAACGGCATCAACCTTTGGTGCGTTTCGGACAACCTGCGCAAGGGCGCTGCCCTGAACGCAGTCCAGATCGCCGAGACGCTGGGCAAGCGGGTCCTGAAAAAGGGCTGAAATCCGCTCAAATGCGACATGAAATTAGAGGCGTGCTCGGCAAGAGTGCGCCTTTTTTCATTGGCTTTTGCCATATGTAATTCTTCCTGAGGTTGTTTGGGGGTGCGACTTTCACGCATACTGTGGGGGATCTTTTCTTGTAGTTATGTTTGGAAAGCCCGATGCGCAGACTGTGTGTAGCAGCGTGCGGCGCGCTGACCCTATGGGTCTCGCCGTTGATGGCCGGTGAACGGGAATTTATCCAGTCGACCGGAAATGCCTACCAATACCGCAGCCATTATGAACTCAAATCGATTGTCTATGCCCCCAGCGTGACTGTGGCGGGAGGACGCTACGTGGTGGTGCCCGAAGGTATGTGCACCAACGACCGCGAGCGGATTCTGGACTGGGCCGCTAAGACGACTGGATACGGTGCTGTGGCCAGCCCAAAACTGCCCGATGGAGTAGAGCCCGACTGTAATATCCTGAACCCAAACCTGCGGGGCGGGTTTGCCGATGGTTTCGCGACACAAGAGGGGGCAGAGCGCACAGCTTTGGCCAGATGCGAGGCGACTCGGCTGGATGGGTACGAAAAATGTATCCTTGTGGCACGGGTTGCGGACGGTCGCTGAGCCACCGGAAAAATGGACTTAAGCCATGGCTTTGCAAAGATTTTCGCGCAGCTTTGCCAGAAAAATGCCCAATCACGCGCTGTAACAGACGCGTGAGCTGCCCCGTTTTGTAAGTTTTCCTCGGAACGTATTGCGCCCCGCTACGTTGGGTGTCCAGAACATGATCGAGAGGAATTAGTTATGACTTTCAAGACCTTCGTACTTACTTCGACTATTGCCCTTGTGCCCGCGATGGGCTTTGCTGAATCTGAAGTAGAACTGATTGAGGACACCGAAGGTTCGGTACAGTATCACGGTCCTGACTCGCCAATGGTCCCCGTTGTGAACGATGGTACCATGTACCCAGAAGCTCGTCACCTGACCGTCGCAGAGACTGTTTGCGAGAACGACAAAGCGGACATTATTGATTGGGCCGCTGAAACCGAAGGCTACGCTTCGCTGGCCGTACCGCAATTGCCTGCCGATGTACCGGATAACTGTGGCGTTCAAAACGCCGAAGTGGTGACCGGCACCGCGACCGATTTCCAGAGCTTTGAAGACTCGGACAAGGTGGCACTGGATATCTGTAACGCGGCCCTGCTCGAAGGCTACGGTGAGTGCTTCATCGTCGCCCGTGTGACGGACCAAGATAACGTCACCATGACCCAATAACGATTTCACGTGTCGTGAGTGCAGGCGCAGCTTCGGCTGCGCCTTTTTCTTTGGCCGCTTGTCCGTTGATCAAACGGCTTCTCTGTAGATCGCGGACATTTTGGGTGGCGCGCGTCACCGAAAGACGGGGTCACTATTCTTATCCATCCCTGAATCATCCTAAGGGCCAGCAAGTGCCGCCGCGCTGAACAGTCTAAAATAAGATGGACTCACCAAAGGATGGAGGCACGCCATGTTCACATTCGGACACCTGATTGCTGCACGTAAACTCGCTGCAGCTTCGGCGGATCACGTGGCAGAGCAGTCCGATGCACCCATCCGGAAAAAAGTCAGCCGCTCTGAAATAGAGCGGCTGTTCAAATCGGACCTTCAGGCAAAATCAGAGATAATGGCGCAGCGCGCTGCCCCCTAATGTGCCGCGATCAGACGGGTAGGAACTTGTCGTCTTTGGCTTCGTAGTATTCCAGCGACCCTTCGCCGATATCGGTCCATAGACCGTGAAGCGACAAAGTGCCGTTGTTCACAGCCTCTTCGATGAAGGGGAAGGTCATCAAGTTTTCCAGCGACACACAGACCGCTTTCTTTTCCAGCGCGCGAAGACGCTCTTGCTCACCTTCGACGTGTTCGATGGCGGCATAGCCGGGGCGCAAAATGTCCATCCAGCGACCGACAAAGCTGGTTTTTTCATCCAGCTCGGGCGCATGCCCACTGCACATGCTCATGCAGCCTGCAACACCCCCACAATTCGAGTGACCCAGCACGATCAGGTGCGCGACCTTGAGCGCGGTTACGGCGTACTCGACTGTGGCAGACGTACCGTGCTGCAGCCCGTCAGGCTCGTAGGGTGGTACGAGGTTTGCAATGTTTCTGTGAATAAAGAACTCACCAGTGTCCGCACCAAAGATGGAGGTCACGTGCACACGAGAATCACAGCAAGAAATTACCATCGCACGGGGGCGCTGGCCCTCGTCAGCGAGTCGGCGATACCACGCTTTGTTCTCGGTATAGGTGGTTGCGTGCCAGCCCTGATAGCGCTGAAGCAGGTAGGACGGCAGCGGCTTCGCGAACTTCATTCATCATCCTCCGAGGCATTTTGAGCAAAATTAGCGCTCTATATCCCAAATGGCGAGGGGATTTAAATATTTGTTCTTCCGCGAAATAACGGTTTTGCGCGTGAGAAAAGGCTCGCGCAGGGGATCAAAATGTAAACACAGCTTATACTAACGTTAACTGTGGGACACTAAGGTATACTCCTTCGTTTAAATGGTATGCGGGCGATTTACGCGGCCATTCTTTGATTTAATCTCGCACTCGTTGGGTATCGAGCGCACCACAACGATCACCTCTCAACAGGCAAAGCGGCCCAGACAGGTACCTCTCGTGAACACCTTGGGCTGACATATGCTTGGTTACAGTGACCTTTTGAATCAATCGCATTGGGTCGCGGTGACAGATTGGTCAGGGTCAGACGCTCTTTGGTCAACCGAGCTTCGCAATGAGGTGCACCTTTGGTGTGCGGCGGGGTGGATCAACGACTGCACGCTCGGGCGTTCGGTCAAACGAACGAACGGGCTTGGCTGTCAAGCTCAACTAAGTGGAGTAACAGGCCTATGATCGCTGAAGTTTCCGGGTCAAAACGCATCCTGATGATCGATGATCATCAACTTATCCTTGATGTGCTGATGCGCTATTTCAATGCGGCGCTCGATGCACAGGTCGACACCGCACCCGATCTGGACGCGGCGCTGGACCTGATTGACGAGCACGACTATGACCTGATCCTGCTGGACTACAATTTGCCAGGCATCTCTGGCCTGAGCGGTCTGTCGCAGGTTCTGGAGCGTTCGAACAACACACCCACCGCGCTGATCTCTTCGGACCTGCCCCGCGAGGCAATTTACGATGCGATGGCGATGGGTGCCAAAGGCTACATCCCAAAAACCAGCCGCGCCGAAGCGTTCGCCAACGCGATCCGGTTCCTGCTGATGGGCGAAACTTTCCTGCCCGCCGAGTTTTTTACCCGCAAGGCAGAGCCCAAGAAACCCCGCATCGAAAACCTGTCCTCGCGTGAGAGCGACGTTCTCTTGCTGGTCGCAGAGGGGCGCTCGAACAAGGACGTGGCCAACGAACTGGGCTTGAGCGAAACCACCGTAAAGATGCACCTGCGCTCGATTTACTCGAAAATCGGCGTGGATAACCGCACCCAAGCGGCGCTCTGGGCGAACCAGCGAAAGTTGTGATCCAGTCGGCCTTGCGGTCACCGCGCGGCACGCTAGGCTGCGCGGCAACACCGCAGTCAGGAGGCCGCAATGACATTGCAATTCGCGCAACAGTCCCCCGATGCTCTGCCACTTCATGTGGTCGGATCGGATGATCTGGATAGCTTTATCGAGACATTGACGCCCGCCCATGCCGCATGGGTTCGGGCGTCTGTTTTTTCTGGCGCGATCGGTCAGTCTTTGGTCCTGCCCGGCGAAGATGGCGCGCCCGCCGCTGCGTTGATCGGCTATGGGACAGAGACCGCGCGGGCGCGGGCCCGTTTCGTTTTGGCCGCAGCTGTGCCGTCTTTGCCAGCATTGACCTTTGCGCTCGCGGGGGGCGTTCCAGCAGACAAGCTAGAGCAGGAATGTCTGGGCTGGTTGCTGACGGCATATCGTTTTGACCGCTACAAATCGCAGGCTCCCGATGGCGCAGCGTTGGTCGCGCCCGAAGGTGTCGACGAAACCCGCGTCGAAATTCTGGCCAATGCCGAAGCCCTGACCCGCACCCTGATCAATACGCCAGCCGCGGATATGGGCCCCGCAGAGTTGGAGGCATCTGCGCGCGGGTTGGCAGATGCGCACGGAGCCTCGATCGACGTGACGGTTGGCGACGCGCTGCTGGAACAGAACTTTCCGATGATCCACGCGGTAGGCCGCGCCGCAGAGCAAGAGCCCCGCTTGATCGAAATGCGCTGGGGTGACGAAGGGCCAACGCTGACGCTGGTCGGTAAAGGCGTTTGCTTTGACACTGGCGGTCTGAACCTAAAGCCTGGCGGCTCTATGGGGCTGATGAAAAAGGATATGGGCGGCTCGGCCACTGTGCTGGGGCTGGCTCAGATCATCATGGCGTCCGGTTGGAAAGTCCGCCTGCGCGTTCTGATCCCTGCGGTGGAAAACAACGTGTCCGGCAACAGCTTCCGCCCCGGCGATATCCTGACCGCGCGCAACGGCCTGACGGTCGAAATCAACAATACAGACGCCGAGGGGCGTCTGGTGCTGGCCGATGCGCTGGCCTACGGGGCTGAGGAAAACCCTGATCTGATGCTGACGATGGCGACCCTGACAGGCGCGGCACGCGTGGCCGTTGGGCCTGATATTGCCCCGTTCTACACTGATGACGCCGCATTGGCGCAGGCCCTCATCTCCGCTGGTCCGCAGATGGCAGACCCCGTTTGGCAGATGCCCTTCCATGCGCCTTATGAGGCGATGATCGAGCCTGGTATCGCCGATCTGGATAATGCGCCTTCGGGCGGGTTCGCCGGATCAATCACCGCTGCACTGTTCCTCCGCCGCTTCGCAGGCGATGGACGCTACGCCCACTTCGACATCTATGGCTGGACACCTGTACCGCAACCTGCGCGGCCCAAGGGCGGCGTCCAACAGGGCGCGCGCGCCTTGTCTATGGCCTTGCCGCAGGTGCTGGGGCTGTGACCGATCGTCGACGCACCCCCGCCAATGGCCGCGTGGCACTGACCCATCTTCAAGGGATCGTTCAAGCCGAGCGCTTCGTTGATGGCACGGCTATGCAGATCGTAACCCCTGTTGCTGACGTTTGCTCTGCACCCGAGGGGCCTCGGGATCGGCAAGTGCTCTATGGGGCAGAAGTTCTAGTGATAGAGCCGCGGGACGGCTGGTCCTTTGTTCAGGCCAAGGAAGATGACTACGTGGGCTATGTCCGTAGTGATGCACTTGGGCCTCTGAGCGCCCATAATCAGGTCGTGAGTGTTCCTGCGACCCACGTTTATCCGCGTGCCGACCTGAAATCGCGCGAAATCATGGGACTGTCCCACGGCAGCCATCTGCGCATTGTCGGGGCCGAGGGCGATTTCTACGAGACCGTCGAGGGTTGGTTCGTGCCGCGCCAGCATCTGCGCGCGTTCAATGCGCCTATGCGCGATCCGGCGACGATTGCGCAGCTGTATTTTGGCGTTCCGTATCTGTGGGGCGGCAACAGCATCTGGGGCATCGACTGTTCGGGGCTGATCCAAGCGGCGTGCCGCGCTTGCGGGATCGACTGTCCGGGCGATAGCGATATGCAGGCTCTAGAACTCGGCGACGCGCTGCCGCAGGGGAGTGACTTGCAGCGGGGCGATCTGGTCTTTTGGAAGGGCCACGTGGCAATGATGGTGGATGAGCAGGTTCTTATCCATGCCAACGCACACACGATGTCTGTGGCCTACGAGCCGCTGGATGCCGCGATTTTCCGGATCGGCGCAGCGGGGGACGGTCCCGTCACCGCGATGCGCAGGATCACTCGACCGACCGGATAAGTTTGCGTTCCAGCACTCTGAGCACCGTGCGCAGATCCTGACCACGTTTCAGGATCTGCCCGTCGATCCCGATCACAGCATACATGCCTTGGCGATTTCTCAGTTTGGGACGTTTTTCGATACGATAGATCGGGTTTTCCGCTGTCCTGCGAAAGACAGAAAACACGGCGACATCGCGCAGCATCGACAGACCATAGTCGCGCCATTCACCGGCAGCCACCATGCGCCCGTACAGGGAAAGAATCACTGATAACTCGTGGCGGTCGAACGCGACGCGATCCATCCCGCTGCTTAGGTGAGGGGGCGTTTGTATATTCATTCTCTCAGACTTGCGCTTCGATCTTCGTAAATCAAGCAAATCGGAGTGTTTCGCCCTGAAAATGCCCTGATCCCGCCAAGCGGTTTCCACAAGCCATGGGCAATCTTGGTCCTAGCGATGCGCTAACCCGGTGCGGTGGTCCCTAGCCCCCACGAAGGTCCGTTGCACCGGGGTCCTCGCTTTTACTGACAGTACAGGTTCACGACGGTCCCGTTTGCATCGACAAAGATGTTCAGACGCTCGGGGCGGTAATCTTCGGTGTAAATGTCATTCACACCCAGAACGCGCACAGGGCCATCGTAGCTTGCAGCGTCAAACTCGGTGATGCTGTGACCCAACAGATGCTGCAGCTTTTCCGAACCGCAGGTGTCGGCGATGGCATTCGTCTCTTCCCACGGAGTGCTGACGCCCACGATCTCTTCGGCGACGTCCTTGGTTTGGGCGCAGGAGCTAAGAAAAGCGGCTGCGATCAAAATGGCTACGGTTCTCATCAGTTCGTCTCCAGTCTGTGGGCGCTCGTGGCAGCGGCACCCTTGCAGAACATTAATCAAGCTTTTGCCAATTTGAGAAGCAAAACTGACAGGAATTGTCACCTGAATGCCCGTGGGGTAATCACTTGATTGCCTTCTGGATGATCAGATGGTCAGGAAAACACTCCACTCAGGAGCTTCGCCGATGCTGATCCGCCCCGCGACATCCCAAGACGCCGACGCGATCTGGGCCATGCTGGAGCCCGTTTTCCGCGCCGGAGAGACTTATGCGATCCCGCCGGACATCTCGCGTGATGATGCGGTGGCATATTGGATGGGCGGCACGCACCGGGCTTGGGTGGCGGAGGCTGACATAGGGGTGATCGGTACAGCATATCTCTGCCCCAACCATCAGGGTAATGCGGACCACATCTGTAACGCAGGCTTTGTAACGGCTCCTGCGGCGCGAGGGCGTGGCGTGGCCCAAGGGCTGCTCAATCACGTGCTGGCAGAGGCGCGGGTCGCCGGTTTCGGCGCGATGCAGTTCAACTTTGTGGTCGCGACCAACACTGGGGCGATTGCTCTTTGGCAGCGCAATGGATTCGAGATCGTCGGCACCTTGACTCGCGCATTCCGGCATCCCTCTGCGGGTCTGGTGGATGCGCACATCATGTATCAGCTACTTTCATAGGCAAAAGCGAGCCGTTCGGGCGGTGTTGCGTCATTGTGCACTTGATTGGAGCGGGTACAGGACACAGCATCAAAGGATAGCCGCATTTTCAGAAAGCTTTTGCCATGCCCGATTTCGATTTGATCCTTTTTGATATGGATGACGTTCTGTGCCACTCGGATCGCAAGTACCGTGCGGCCCACTTGGCCAAGCTGACGAATACCTCGCCGGACCGTGTTTGGGCCGCGATTTGGGGGTCTGGCATTGATGCGGCGGCGGATGCGGGAATAATCAGCACCTCAACCTATCTACGCGAAGTGGCCTTGCAGCTAGGTGCCCCTTTTTCGGCGGAACAATGGCTCGAGGCGCGCAAGGCCTCAATGACGCCGAACCCGAGCGTTCTGTCTTTGGTCGAAGAGATCAAGAAGGATTACCAGATCGCGGTACTGACCAATAACTCGGAACTAGTCGGCGATAATATTGACTACCTGTTCCCAGAGTTGCGGCCTCTGTTTGGTGATCTGATTTTCCCGTCTTCGAAATTCGGCGCGGCCAAGCCCGATAAGGCGTGCTTCTTGAATTGCATGTCGCTGCTAGGCGTGGCGCCCCAAAAGGGATTTTTTGTGGACGACAAGGCAGAGAACGTCGCTGGAGCCGAACGCGCGGGAATGCGCGGTCATGTCTTCACCGGCCACGAGGGCCTGCAAGAGCGTCTGCAAACCGAAGGCATTCTAGAGGCTGTTCAGGTCCCGTAACGAGCGATAAACATGTCGACGGCGCCTTCAATCACGCGCTGCCTTTCCTCGGGCGTGATCTCGGTGCGTAGACCCAAAATCATTTGCAGCCACATATCTGATTTGCACATCTCGGCGAATTGGAAGCTGGCGAGCCGCTTGTCTGGAATGGATAACTCGCCCAAGGCCTCTGCCTGTTCGAAATACTCGGACAGGCGCGCAACCATCACCTCGGGGCCAGAGGAAAAGAAAGCTTCGCCCAACTCGGGAAAGCGGACGGACTCCGCGACGCAGATTCGGTACATCTGCAAGCCCATCTGGCTCGTGGTGAAATTCATGATCCGCTCTGCCACATAGGTCATGACCTTGCGGGCACCGGCATCCGCCGTGATCTCGACAGAAGTTTGATCTGCCTGTTCGGCGCATTCACAGCGGGCAACCTCCCTGAAAAGCAGGCGCTTGTCAGGGAAGTAGCTGTAGAGCGTAGCCTTGGAGACACCTGCGGCTTGCGCGATATCGTCGACGCTCGCCCCTTCGAACCCGTCGCGCATAAAGATTTGTCGGGCCCCTTCGAGCACCTGATCAAATTTGCGGCCTCTGCGGACTTCGGTGGCGACAGTCATGTAGACCTCCAAGCTAGGCGATCACAGTAAACCGCACGGTTCAGTTCAGCAAGAAGTCCGGTGCCTTTGTGGGCGCACACACGTGTTTGTGGAAACGGCGAAGCGGTGCGCGCAATTGGCGCTTGAATGCGAAAATGGAGATGTATAAATTTAGAATAATTCTAAAATTATGAGGCATCGATATGCGTTTTATCACTCAGCGCCGACGTTTCTCGGATTTATCAGAGCAAGAGGTTCTGGCTCTGGCCATCTCGTCCGAAGAGGATGATGCGCAGATTTACCGGACCTATGCTTCGCGCCTGCGTCATGACTATCCTGCCACGGCAGCCGTCTTTGACGGCATGGCCGAAGAAGAGGACGGCCACCGCGGGCAACTGATTACGTTGCACCGCGAGCGGTTCGGCGAAACAATCCCATTGATCCGCCGCGAGCATGTGGCGGGGTACTATGCCCGCCGCCCCATTTGGCTGGTAGAAAATCTTGGGTTGGACCGTATCCGCGAAGAGGCCGAAGGCATGGAGCGCGAGGCCGAGCGGTTCTATACTATGGCCGCGCAACGCACTTCTGACGCAGCCACACGGGACTTGTTGGGCCGATTGGCGCAGGCGGAGGCGGGGCACCAGACCACCGCATCGGAGTTGGAAAAGGCGCATCTCAGCGGCGCAGAGAAAGAGGACGAGAACGCCTCGGCCCATCGTCAGTTCGTGCTGACCTACGTGCAGCCCGGGTTGGCGGGTTTGATGGACGGTTCCGTTAGCACGCTGGCTCCGATCTTTGCGACTGCCTTTGCGACCCAAGACACGCATACCACTTTTCTGGTCGGTTTGGCCGCAAGTGTGGGCGCGGGCATCAGCATGGGCTTTACCGAAGCGGCCTCTGACGATGGCGAGCTGTCGGGGCGTGGATCACCAGCCAAGCGCGGCTTTGCATCGGGGATCATGACGGCCGTAGGGGGGCTGGGGCACGCGCTACCCTACCTGATCCCGCATTTCTGGACTGCGACGATCACCGCGTTCTTTGTGGTGTTCATCGAGCTTTGGGCCATCGTTTGGATCCAGAACCGCTACATGGATACGCCCTTCATGCGGGCCACATTCCAAGTCGTTCTTGGCGGGGCACTGGTCTTTGCGGCTGGTGTTTTGATCGGCGGGGGCTGATGCAGGGCTGCCGCGCCCTCCCGTATAATGGAAATTGCAGAAACGCGTCGTTGCCTTAGGCAGCGGCGCTCTCTATCGCTTTGGGTATGATCGAGATTTTCTTTAGAACATTACCCTTCTTTGCGATGATCGGCCTTGGCTACGGCGCAGCGCGTACCCGCTTTTTCAGCGAGGAAGCCACCGCAGCCATCACCAAGTTTGTGTTCTACTTTGCCCTCTCGGCCATGCTGTTCCGGTTCTCGGCAGATCTCAGCATGTCAGAGGTCTTTGACGGTCCGTTCATCCTTGCCTACCTGAGCGCGACTGGGTTGATCTATGTGGTTGCGATGGGGTTTGCGATCTTTCGTGGCAGGCCTGTTGACGAGTCCGCCGTTGAGGCACAGTGCGCAGTGATCGGCAATACGGGCTTTCTGGGCATCCCGATGTTGACCATGCTGATGGGCCCGCAAGCCATTGGCCCTGTGATGATGGTGCTGGCCATCGACTTGATCGTGTTCTCGAGCCTGATCGTCATTCTGATTACCGGATCGCGCGACGGACGGATGAGGCTGAGCGTGCTGAAAACCGTCGCTGTTGGCCTGATCAAGAACCCAATGATCGTCTCGATTGCCTTGGGGCTGCTTTGGTCTACGGCGTCATTGCCGACGCCCGCGCCGCTGATGGACTTTGTCTCGATCCTCGGGGCCGCGGCCACGCCCGGGGCGCTGTTTGCAATCGGGGCTTCTCTGGCCGGAAAATCAGCCGAGCGGATTGAGATCGCGGGCTGGCTGTCCTTTTGCAAGCTGATCCTGCACCCTGCCGCTGTCGCCTATGCGGCGCTCGTGTTGTTCCACGTGGAACCGTTTGCGGCCAGTGTGATGATTGCAGCGGCGTCCTTGCCAGTGGCTGGAAACGTCTACATGTTGGCGGTGCATTACGGGGTGGCGGCACAGCGTGTTTCGACCTCGATTTTGATTTCAACGACGCTCAGCATCGCTACAGTGTCGGCAGTGATCGCGTGGGTGTCTGTGTTCTGACGCTACCCTAAGGGCGGAAAGAAAAAGGAAGATTTCATGGAAACGATTTCGGAAAACCGGTGCTTTGGCGGCGTGCAAGGGGTCTATTCCCACGATAGCGCGGTGACTGGCGGCAAGATGACATTCGGTCTGTTCCTGCCCGAAGAGGCAGAGCATGGCAGCGTGCCGCTTCTGTGGTACCTGTCGGGTCTGACTTGCACCCATGAAAATGCCATGACCAAAGCGGGCGCGCAGGCTTGGGCCGCTGAACACGGGATCGCTCTGTGTTTCCCCGACACTTCGCCCCGCGGCGAAGGTGTGGCGAATGATGACGCCTATGATCTGGGGCAGGGCGCGGGGTTCTATGTGAACGCGACCCAAGACCCTTGGAAGCCGCATTTCCAGATGTGGGACTACATTGCCGAAGAACTGCCGCGCGTCGTGGACCACAACTTTGCCGTCGATCCCGACCGCCAGTCGATCACGGGCCATTCTATGGGCGGCCACGGTGCCCTGACGCTCGCGATGTCCTTGCCCGGCCGTTACGCGTCTGTTTCGGCGTTCTCGCCTATCGCGAACCCGACCCAAAGCGACTGGGGCCGCAAACAGCTAGGAGCCTATTTGGGGTCCGATGAAGAGGCGTGGAAGGCACATGACTCCAGCCTGCTGATGCTGGATCGTGGCTTTGACGGCTCTGTGCTGGTTGATCAGGGCGCCAGCGACCAATTTCTTGAGCTCTTGAAACCCGAAGCTCTTGCGCACGCCATGGCGGCGCGCCGTCAGGATGGCGCATTCCGCATGCAAAAGGGCTATGACCACAGCTATTTCTTCGTCTCGACCTTTATGGAAGAGCACGTGGCCTTCCACGCAGAGGCGCTTTACGCCCTATGATCTACGTGGACGCGGACGCCTGTCCGGTGAAAGACGAAGTCGAGCGCATTGCCACGCGGCACAAGACCGAGGTGGCAATGGTCTGCAACGGGGGGCTCCGCCCCTCGCAAAACCCACTGATCCAACTCGTCATCGTGCCCGAGGGGCCAGACGTCGCGGATATGTGGATTGCAGATCGGGCGCAGACGGGCGACGTGGTCATCACAAATGATATCCCGTTGGCGGCGAAATGCGTGCCTGCGGGGGCGATCGTCATCAAGCCCAACGGCGAATTTCTGACGGCTGCGAATGTGGGCAATGCGCTGGCAACCCGCGATCTTATGACCGACCTGCGCGCCGCCGACCCGTTCCGACAAGGGGGCGGCAAAGGGTTCACCAAGGCAGACCGATCCCGCTTTCTGAATGCACTGGAAGACGCGCTGCGCCGCGTGAAACGCAAAGGATAATCCATGACCCCCGAAGCTGTGGTTTTCGACATCGGCAACGTCTTGATCGAATGGCAACCAGAGCGCCACTTCGACAAGGTGATCGGAGAGGAACGTCGTAAAGAACTGTTCGCCGCCGTGGATCTGCACGCAATGAACGATCAGGTAGACCGGGGCGCAAACTTTCACGAATTGCTGGCCTCTATGGCGGATCAGCACCCTGAATGGCGCGAAGAATTGGGTATCTGGCACGACCAGTGGATCGAGATGGCCAGCCCCGAAATCCCACACTCCGTCCGACTTCTGCGCGCATTGCGAGCCAAAGGTGTGCCTGTATTCGCGCTGACCAATTTCGGTGTTCAGACGTTTGAAATCGCCGAGCCCGTCTACCCGTTCCTGACGGAATTCGACAAACGCTACATCTCGGGCCACATGCAGGTGATCAAGCCCGAGGCCCGCATCTACGAAATGGTTGAAGATGACTGCGGTGTTGCGCCTGCCGGTTTGCTGTTCGCAGACGACCGCACGGATAACATTGAGATGGCGGCGTCGCGCGGGTGGCAAACGCACTTGTTCACCGGCCCCCAAGGCTGGGCCGACTGTCTGGTGGCCAAGGGCCTTTTGACCGAGGAAGAAGCTGTATGACACCTGCCATCGTTCCGTTCGAAGCCGACGCCTATCTGGACTGGGTCGCCCTGACCGACGCTATGTGGCAGGCGCACAGCCTGCCAAAGGCACAGATTTCGGACAGCTTCCTGTATCGGGGCGATGACACTCTGCTGCTGCGCTCCGCGTGGATCAATGGACTGGGATTGGCGGTCAAGGCCGCGACGGTGTTCCCCGAAAACCCAGCCTCTGACTTGCCCCGCGTAAATGGCGGCGTGTCGCTGTTCGGCGATGATCATGGTCTGCTCGAGGCCGTGGTGGACTTCCATCTGGTGACCAAGTGGAAAACTGCGGGCGACAGCCTGCTGGCCGCCCGCCGTCTGGCGCGGCCCGACAGCCGGAACATCCTGATCATCGGGGCAGGGACTGTAGGCACGAACATGATTGACGCCTATGCCAGCGCCTTCCCCGACGCTGAATTCACCGTCTGGAACCGCACCACGGCCCGTGCCACTGAAATGGCCGCCGGTATTCCGGGCCTGCAAGTCGCGACCGACTTGCCCGAAGCGGTTGCAGAGGCCGACATCATCTGCTGTGCCACCATGAGCACAGAGCCGGTGCTAAAGGGCGCATGGCTGCAACCTGGCCAGCACGTGGACCTGATCGGCGCCTACCGCCCCGACATGCGCGAGGCTGATACCGAGGCCCTGACGCGGGCGCGGCTGTTCGTGGACAGCCGTGATACGGCGATCGACCACATTGGCGAGTTGAAGCTGCCCATCGCTGCGGAGGAAATCACGCCTGACCATGTGATCGCGGACTTCTACGATGGCGATGCCTTTGCCCGTCAAACGCCCGAAGAGATCACCATCTGCAAGAACGGCGGCGGCGCGCATTTGGACCTAATGGTCAGCCGTTACATTCTGGACGCGTGGCGCGCAGCACAATGACAAAGGGGCCCGAAGGCCCCTGATGTTACGCTGCCAGCTGAATGCGCTTTTCTTTGATGGGCAAGTGCACTAGCGCCGAGAAAGCGCCAACCCCAACACCGACCCACCAAACCGCCGTGTAGTCTCCGGTGATGTCGTACATCTTGCCCCCCAGCCAAACGCCCATGAAGCTGCCAAGCTGATGGCTGAAGAATACGATCCCATATAGCGTGCCCATGTAGCGCAGCCCGTAGAGGTGCGCGACCAGTCCAGAGGTCAGCGGCACGGTCGCCAGCCAGAGCGAGCCCATCACAAGTGAGAACAGGATCACCGTCGCAGGCGTCATCGGGAACATGATGAACGCAGCAGCCACGATGGTCCGCATCGCATAAACCCCTGCCAGCAAGTACTTCTTGGAATAGCGCTTGCCCAGATATCCGGCCAAGAGCGTCCCCGCGATATTCGCCAGACCGATCAGGCTGATCGACACCGCCCCAAGGGCGGAGGTCGTCTCGATCCCCAGCGAACTCAAGACGCCGCCTGCCGCGATAGGGCTGCACACCTCGGTCACAAAGGCCGGAAAGTGCGCGGTGACAAAAGCCAGCTGATATCCGCAGCTAAAGAACCCAAGGAAAATCATGGTGTAGCTTGGGTCGCGGAACGCACGGCCAAGGATTTGGCCCATGCTTTCTTCTAGCTCTTTTTTAGAAGCTGGCGGTTCGACCCGCATCATCGGCAAAACCATGAGTACCGCAAGGATCGACACCGCGAACAGCAAGAAGACCTGCTGCCACGTCATGAACCCCAGCAACCACTCAGCCAGTGGTGCGCCAAAGACTTGGCCCGCGCTGCCCGCAGCTGTCGCAATCGCCAAAGCCATAGAGCGGTTTTCGTCACTCGCCGCGCGCCCAACCACAGCGAGGATCACGCCAAAGCCAGTACCTGCCACGCCGAAGCCGACCAAAATCTCCAAGAACTGGTGTGCGGCGGGCGTGACCGCAAAGCTGGAGGCCACAAGGCCCGCTGCATACATCACGGCACCCAAGATGATCGCCTTGCGATCCCCTAGCCGTTCCGCGAAGGCCCCGAATAAGGGCTGTCCAATACCCCAAGCCAAGTTCTGGATCGCGATTGCCAAACTGAAGTCCGCACGCACCCAGCCAAACTCTTCGGCGATGGGGATCTGGAACACCCCAAAGCTGGCACGAATTGCAAATCCGACCATGATCACCAGACAGCCCGCAATCAATACAGGTGTCACCAAAGGGCTGCTGCGTTCCATTCCGCGCTCCTGTTTTTCGACCGCCCGACATTAGAAGATGACAGGCGGTCGTCAAATCAAGGATTGTGATGGGCCAGCCCGTGGTTAGTCATCAAAGATGTCGTCGTTCCACGTGTATGTGCTGGACGGCGTGCTGTCCGGAAAGTCCAGTTCTGAAAACAGTGCATCCATTGCCGCGTCCCTCGGGGGCACGGGGGTAGGCACAGTCTCAGGTTCGGAAACCTCCTCCTCAAGTGCCTCCTCTGGTTTGACCGCCTCCATATGCCCGTGCGCTGGAATGTCCTTTAGAGCATCACGATTGATGCCCTCAGGAATCTTCTGCCCGGAAGACAGCTTCCTGAGGAGCAACATTTCCAACTTTGTAAGGCCAAGCTCTTGCGCTGAGGTCGCAGGTATGACTGCTTTCTCAGGCTCAGGCTCAGGCTCAGGCTCAGGCTCAGGCTCAGGCTCAGGCTCAGGCTCAGGCTCAGGCTCAGGCTCAGGCTCAGGCTCAGGCTCAGACTTCTCTGCAGCAAGTGGCGCCAGTGCTTCCAGAGCTTGCTCTAGCACCTCTGCTTCATTCACCTCATCCGCGACGAGCGCGGTGTGCAAATCGGTCTCGCTTTCGGTCTCATCGTCCGCGGCGCCAGCATCACCCAAAGAGAGCGGCTCGACGGTTATCTCTTCCGTAGCGATCGAAGCATCGCCTTCGGCTTCCACGATATCATGGCTCTCCGGCTCAAGACCCCTCGTATCCTCGAGCTGGTCAGAGAGTTCCGACAGTGGGTCTAGAGTATCGAAGGCGCAGTCGTGCGGAGCGGTATCGTCCTGTGCAGTCTCGGCACTTGCTTTTGACTGCGCGAACTGCGCGGGGTCTTGAGAAAGTGGTTGATCAACGTCTTCCTCGAGGTTCTGCTCGTCCTGCTCGTCCTGCTCGTCCTGCTCGTCCTGCTCGTCCTGCTCGTCCTGCTCGTCGGCCGAGGCGGGCGTAGCGTTCTCGATATCATCGAAATCGCCAACGTCGTCTCCAAGTAAAGATGCGAAAACGGCGCCTTCATCCTCCTGCGAAACATTGGCCGCGTTGACGTTCCGGTCCACCGAGTCTGCGTCGGCTGGGAAGTTCTGATTTTCTGCCTCTCCAAGTGGCTGAGGCACGTCGTCTGCGACCAATGCGAACGCATCTTCGTCAACAACAGTCGGGATATCCTCGGAGATTTCCTGCGAGTCTTCGATCCCACCAGCCAGGTCCGCACTCGGCTCGATTTCTTCAGAGGTCGGATGATCGGCTGCGTTGTTGGTGGAAGACGTCTCGCTCTTTTCAAGATCCTCTGCAGCCGCGGAGGCGTCAATCTGAGCCGTCACAGTCTCTTCATCGCGTGTCGCAGGCTCGTCGATGAATGCTGCAAAGGGTTCAGCCTCATCAGACAGTGCGCCAGAGCTTTCCTCTAGAGCGTCTGCGATAGTAGGGTCTGTGTCTGATACCTCCGCCGGCTCTGATCCAGCGTCATCGAATTGGGCCATCAGATCGCTAACGTCGCTTGCTCCGGTATCACCGGGCATGGGGTCTTCGGCGACGGATTTTTCCTCGGCCCACGTGTCCGCAGCAATAGGCGTCTCAGCCAGCACGTCGTCTACGGCGTCTTGCGCCTCTGGCAGACCGTCTGACAGTGACTCTTCCTCAGCCGACGTGAGGTCAGTATCGGCAACGTTCTCCGCAGCTTCTGGCTCTTCGTTCAGGTGAACCGCCTCAGTCTCTTCTGGATTTGTATCATCCGCGAATGCGGCAAACCCGTTCGACGCCAAGGCTTGCAGGTGAGCACTGCTTTCGGCGTCATTCACAGTCGACCCGATCTCAAATGGCTCGAACATCTCGTCATTGTCGCTGTCCGACCCCAATTCCATATCGTCTAGACCAGCCAGAGCCGCAAAGGGATCCGCGTCTTCCTCGTTATCCTCCTGATGCTCTTCAAACCCCTCGGGATCTGAAGTCTCGGCGGTGTCAGAGACGACGGACTCATCGATATCTTCGGGACGGTCTGCTACCTCATCCGCAGGCGCAAGTTCAGCCAACTCTTCCTCGTTGGTCGTTGGGGCGGTCTCTTCTCCCTCTAGGTCTGCGAAAGCAGCAAACGGATCATCGTCTGCGTCGTCAGCGTCCTGCTCAGTCTCCGGCGTATCGAGATCGTCGTCCGCTTCTGTCAGTGCCGCAAAACCGCTCGCGGCCATGTTTTGCAGATGGGCGGTGCTTTCCTCTTCACTGGATGGCTTCGCCACCTCGAACGGTTCGAACATGTCTTCGTTCTGATTCTCCGCGCCGATGCCTGTCTGCTCCATCTCCGCCAGAGCAGCAAAGGGATCATCCGCTTCTTCCAATTCAAAGGGATCACTTTCGGCGAGCGCCTCTGCGTTTTCCACAAGCTCTTGGCTGTCGTCCGCAAACTCAGCAGCAACCGCTTCAGGCTCATCCTCAGGCACAATAGCCGGCGCTTCCGAAGCCGCCTCGGCCTCTTCTTGCAGAGACAAGTCCACGGCCTCTTTTTCGGCATCGTCCAAATCTTCGGAAATTTGTGCCAATGCCTCTGGATCGCTTTCGAACGCAGCCAACGCAGCAAGAGGATCTTCAGCTTCTGTCTCTGAAGTCGTTTCGTCCTCTTCTTCCAGTTCAGAAAATGGGTCGCCGCTCTCGTCCGCAAAAGCGGCGAAAGGGTCCTCAGCTGCCGGTTCGCCTGATGTGCCTTCTGGCGCATCCGGTGCAGCGTCGTCTTCTTTAAAAGCTGCGAAGGGATCGTCGCTCTCGTCTGCAAATGCGGCGAACGGATCTTCTGCTTCCGGTTCGTCTGGCGTGCTTTCTGGTTCTGACGGTGCTGCGTCGTCTTCTTTGAAAGCTGTGAAGGGATCGTCGCTCTCGTCTGCAAAAGCTGCGAACGGATCTTCTGCTTCCGGTTTGGCTGGCGTGCTTACTGGTTCTTCCAGTGCTGCATCGTCTTCTTCAAAGGCCGCGAAGGGATCGTCGCTTTCGTCCGCAAATGCAGCGAACGGATCTTCTGCTTCCGGTTCGGCTGGCGTGCTTACTGGTTCTTCCAGTGCTGCATCGTCTTCTTCAAAGGCCGCGAAGGGATCGTCGCTTTCGTCCGCAAATGCAGCGAACGGATCTTCTGCTTCCGGTTCGGCTGGCGTGCTTACTGGTTCTTCCAGTGCTGCATCGTCTTCTTCAAAGGCCGCGAAGGGATCGTCGCTTTCGTCCGCAAATGCAGCGAACGGATCTTCTGCTTCCGGTTTGGCTGGCGTGCCTACTGGTTCTTCCGGTGCTGCATCGTCTTCTTTAAAGGCCGCGAAGGGATCGTCGCTCTCGTCCGCAAATGCGGCGAAAGGGTCCTCAGCTTCCGGTTCGCCTGGTGTGCCTACTGGCTCAGCCGGTGCAGCGTCGTCTTCTTTGAGAGCTGTGAACGGATCGTCTCTCTCGTCTGCAAATGCGGCGAATGGATCTTCTGCTTCCGGTTTGGCTGGCCTGCTTTCTGGTTCTGCCGGTGCTGCATCGTCTTCTTTAAAAGCTGCGAACGGATCGTCGCTCTCGTCCGCAAATGCAGCGAAAGGGTCTTCGGCTGCCGGTTCGGCGGGCTTGCTCTCGGCCTCCGCAGGCGCGTCGGCGTCATTTTCGAACGCCGCGAACGGGTCGTCACCCTCATCTGCAAATGCGGCGAATGGATCGTTTTCTTTGGGGGCTGCTTCCGCTTCCGCTGGCGTGTCATCAGCGGATGTGGCGTCTAACTCTCCGAATGCCGCGAAGGGATCGTCTCCGTCGTCTGCAAATGCAGCAAACGGGTCTTCGTCTTTTTTCGCTGCGGGGGCGGCAGCAGGGATGGCAGCTTTGGGGGTGTCATCCGAGAACGCGGCAAACGGGTCGTCGCCATCGTCATCACCGAAGGCCGCAAA
The DNA here is from genome assembly GCF_900115865.1 of Donghicola eburneus. Classification (GTDB taxonomy): domain Bacteria; phylum Pseudomonadota; class Alphaproteobacteria; order Rhodobacterales; family Rhodobacteraceae; genus Donghicola; species Donghicola eburneus. The sequence goes on from NZ_FOXY01000003.1 coordinate 78,029, forward strand.
AGGATCGTCGGATGCGGTTGGGCTATCCCCGCCGAGACCCGCGAGGGCGGCAAAGGGGTCTGGGGCCTCCTCTTCGGCTGGTGCTGGGGGCGCGGCAGTCGGGGCTGCAGCTGGGGTATCTTCGGGCTCGTCCTCGGCATCGAGATCGCCGAACACGTCAAAGACAGAGGGATCGCTCAGATCCATCATGTCTAGCTTTGGCGCTTTCTTGGGCGGGGGCGGCGGTGCGGGTTCGGGCTCTGGGATAGGCTCGGGTTCCGGCACAGGCTCGGGCGCAGGTTTCGCAGCTTTGCGGCGCTTGGGCTTCTTTGGCGCGGGCTTTTCTCCTTTTAGAGCGTCCTGCAGCAGCTTTAGCCGTGCCTGCATCAGCAGGTTGCGGCGCGCTGGGTCATTCTCTTCTTCATAGAGATCGGCCAGAGCCTCGGCTCCGACGAGCGGTTCGACACCGCGCATCTTGCTCAGAATCTTTGTCATCGGCTTCACTTTACGTGTGCCGGTGCTCTTGGTGTCTGAACTTCCCGATTTGGCCGAGGTCATTTTCGGTGCTCCTGCCGCTTTGCTTCCATTTGGCATGGCACTTGCAATTCCCAGACCAGAACGGCCGCAACGCCGAACTTTTTAGAAAGAAAGTCAACGAGGACCGGAATGACGGGTATACGCGACCATATCAGCCTACACGCAGATGCGTTGGTGCTGCGTGAGCGCCGCAATAATGTCCTTGCCTCTAATATCGCGAACGCCGCAACGCCGGGGTTCAAGGCACGGGACATCGACTTCGCCAGCGCACTGGACCGTGCGCAGGGTGTAGGCAATTTGCGTGCCAGTGATGATCAACATTTCACTGTCGGGGGCGGGCTGGCCCAAGGTCTGGGATATCGCCAGAACCTGAACCCCGCTCTGGATGGCAACACCGTCGAACTGGCGGTTGAGCAAATGGAATTCTCGGAAAATACCCAACGGTACCAAGCTACGCTGACCTTGCTGAACCGCAAGATCGCCGGCCTGAACCAAGCGATCCGTGGAGAATAATCATGTCGTCGATCAACAACGTATATGATGTAGCCGCCCGTTCGATGTCATCGCAGATGACACGTCTGAACACGATTGCATCGAACATCGCAAACGCGGGCTCTGTCTCAACCACAGAGGATGGCGCGTTTCGCGCAATCCGCCCGGTATTCGAAATCGACTACGCCGCCGATGTCCGCGAGAGCGGTCTGTCGACCACCAGCGTCAGCGACATCGTTTCGCTGGACCGCGAACCTGCCAAGGTTTTCCGTCCCGACCATCCGCTCGCGAATGAAGACGGCTTTGTCTACGAGGCTGCGGTCAACGTCGACGAAGAGATGGTCGAAATGACCGAAGCCAGCCGTCAGTACCAGAACACCCTCGAGGTCGTCTCGACCCTGCGCACCCTGATGTCGCGCACGGTCAAGATGGGCCAGTAACGCTGCAATCAGGAGAGACCTAGATGAGCACAGTCAGCGGCGCATATGCAAACATTTCGGGGGTCCGTGAATATGACACGGAGAGCCTCAAGACGAATGTCGCCCCGAATAACAAGGATCTGGGGCAGGAGGATTTCCTGACCCTGATGACAACCCAGCTGCAGAACCAAGACCCGTTTGCCCCGATGGAAAATGGGGACTTCTTGGCGCAGATGGCGCAGTTCAGCTCGGTCGCGGGTCTGGATCGGATCAACGAAACCCTTGGCGATATGTCCAGCGAGTTGAACAGTGGCCGGATCGCGACCGCATCCTCGTTGCTGGGTCAGAGCGTTCTGGTGCCGGGGACCATCGCCCGCCCCGATGCGCAGGGTGAAATTCACGGTGTGGTCGATCTGGCCGAAGCCGCAAACAATGTCACGGTGACGTTCCTCGACAGTAATAACTCTACCATCCTGCACAAAGAGCAGCTTGGCGGTCAGCGCCCGGGTCTGGTTGGTTTCGACTGGACGGATGTGCCGGATAACATCGTGAACAGCCACGGATCGGTCCGCGTCTCTGTTGAGGTGACGACCGATGAAGGAACACAGGTGATAGGCCCCTCGGTCTACGCCCGCGTGATGGGGGTCCAGATGCCGACCGATGGCAGCGATATGACCCTGAATGTCGAAGACTATGGTGAACGCAACTACTTGGAAATCAGCGCGCTGCGTTGATCTCCAACCCCTCTGAACGCCCCCCAATTCCCGCTCGAACGCCTAAGATAGGAGAGCCCAATGTCCGCACTTACCGCCCTGACAGGTCTGCACGCAGCGCAGGCTGACATCGCGAATACGTCGAACAACATCGCCAACGTAAACACCGTCGGCTACCACAAGAGCCGCACAGAATTTGCGGACCTTTACTCGACCCCGCCGTTCTCGGACCCCAAGAAACAGACCGGTCTAGGTACCCGTCTGGCGCATGTGGGCAAGAGCTTCAACCAAGGCTCGTTCGAGCAGACCGGTAATACACTGGACCTTGCTATTCAGGGTCAGGGCTTCTTTGCGCTGCAGCCTGAAAAGGATAACGGCGAAATGAGCTTTAGCCGCGCTGGTTCCTTTGGTCTGAACTCTGATGGCAACGTGGTGAACGCAGGCGGTAGCTTCATGCTGAGCTATCCCAGCGCCGAAGATGGCACCGTGCTGTCGAAATCAATCATTCAGCCCCTGAACGTACCGTCGTTCCGCGGCAATCCCACCGCCACTTCAAACACTTCGGTCACATTGGCGGTACCAACTGGATCGAAGTCGCAGGGCACGCAGGACGCAGTACCTGCAACCAATGCATTCGACCCCGATGACAACACCAGCTACGCCTTCACCTCGCCCTTCTCGATCTTTAACGACGAGGGCATCGCCCAAGAGGCCGAGCTGTACTTTGTGATGACCGACATCCCCGATGCGACCAACACTGAGACCCGCTACGAAGTTCACATGTCGGTGGATGGCGTACCCTTCACGCCTGCAAGCCCTCTGACTGTTGCGTTCGATGAATCGGGTGTACAGATCGAAGGCGAAGATCCGATCGCGTTCACCAGTGACGGCCGTACCATCAATCTGGATTTCGCGGACTCGTCGATGCTGGCAGACGATTTCGCTGTCGTCACTCTGGAGCATGACGGCGAGGCGCCGCGCGGTCTGTCGAACTTGGAAGTGGATGGCAACGGCATCGTCTGGGCGAACTACTCGGGCACTGAAACCATTGCTTTGGGTCAGGTGGTGTTGGCGAACTTCACGAACCTGAATGGTCTGTCTCCGGTCGGTGACTCATCCTACAAAGCAACCGCGACCTCGGGCGAGCCCTATTACGGTCAGTCCGGTATCAGCGGCTTTGGTAACATCCGCGCAGGCTCGCTGGAGCAAGCGAACGTCGATCTGACATCTGAACTGGTCGAACTGATTGCTGCACAGCGGAACTATCAGGCCTCGGCCAAGGCGCTAGAGACCTCGAACTCGCTGTCGCAGACCATCCTCCAGCTGCGCTAAAGCGCTCTTTCCGCTGACTAAAGGAACCTGATCCATGGACCGCTTGATTTATACTGCGCTGAACTCTCTGCATAACCGCCGAGACAGCAACGTGACCCAAGCCCAGAACTTGGCCAACATGAATGTCCCCGGCTATCGCGCTGACTTGGACAACCCTGGTGGTACACGGTTCGCAGCAGCCTTGGATCAGGCCAGCGTTCGCGCATTCCAGCTGGAAAAAGGGCCAGCTGGTTTCTCCGAAGACAGCGGATTTCTGGATAAGACTGACAACTTACTGGACGTTGCCATCGCGGATCAGGGGTACTTCTTTATGAAGCCTGACAACGGTGGTCCGCCCGCCCTAACCCGCCGCGGGGACCTTGCGGTGGGCAATGACGGCATCCTGCGCAATGGCGCAGGCGAAGAGATGTTGAACGCGCAGATGCAGCCGATCAATATCCCGCCCTTCCGCCAGATCGTTATCAACGAAATCGGCGAGATTATCATCGAACCAATTGATGGCGCCCCGGGCGAACAGCTAAATATTGGCGCTCTGGCCACAACGATGCCGCCCGAAGGAACGCTTCAAAAGGGTTTAGACGGACATATCCGTAACAAGGACGGCACAATGCCTCCAGTAGATCAGCAGGCCAAGGTTCTGCAAGGGACACTGGAGCGGTCCAACGTCAACCCGATCGACGAGCTGCTGGCAACCATTGAAAACCAACGTGGTTTTGAGTTCGGGATGAAAATGATCGCCGAAACTCAGAAGATCGACGAAGCCGGCGCCAGCCTGATGCAGGCTCCAATGGAATAATAACGGCACTGTGCCCGGATGTTTTAGCATCTTGGCACAGCTTTTGCAGACATCTTGGTGAACCGCCACTCTTTAAGGAGCGTCCAAGATGTCCAGCGCATCCATGCACGTCGCAAAGACGGGGCTGAACGCCCAACAAGCCCGGATCCAGGTGATCTCGAACAACCTGGCGAACGTTAACACAACCGGCTTCAAGCGCGACCGCGCCAACTTCGAGACCCTACTTTATCAAACCTGGAAATCGGGTGGGGCACAGACCTCGGAAGCGACCCAGCTGACCTCGGCATCGGCCGTTGGTACCGGTGTGCGCATGGTTAACACCCAGAAGCTGCACAGTCAGGGTAGCCTCGTTAATACCGGCAATAACCTTGATATCGCGATCAACGGGCAAGGCTTCTTTCAGGTGCTGCTGCCGGACGGCCAGATTGGCTACACCCGTGACGGCACCTTTTCTCGGAACGCCGAAGGCACCATGACCACCAGCTCGGGCTACGTGGTTCAGCCAGAAATTCAGATCCCTGCGGATGCGATGGAGATCAACATTTCGGCCGACGGTATCGTCAGCGTCACCACGCCCGGTAACAACATCTATCAGGAAGTTGGCCAGCTGACTCTGGCGACGTTCTCGAACCCAGCGGGTCTTGATTCTCGAGGCGAGAACTTCCTTGTCGAAACCCCTGCCAGCGGTGCGCCCATCGTAGCGAACCCTGTCGCGGACGGAATGGGCAGCCTGATGCAAGGCACACTCGAAAGCTCGAACGTGAACGTGGTGCAGGAATTGGTCGACATGATCGAAGCCCAACGCGCCTACGAACTGAACTCCAAATCCATCTCGGCTTCGGACGAGATGATGCAGTACCTCTCTAACAAGCTGTGATCCTCATGACCCTTCGCTTTGCTCTTATCGCTGGATGTGCTGCCCTGACCGTCGCCGGTTGCTCGCAGCAGATCGAAGAAAACGCCTCTGCCAACTATGCACCCGTGTATCCTGTCGAGGCTCCCGAAACCGCATCTCTGATGCCCACCGGTGGCATCTACGGCAACGGTTCGATGGGTCTGTTTGCGACCGACCGCAAAGCGGCCAGCGTCGGCGACATCCTGACCGTCAAATTGTCCGAGCGTTTCGCGGCCACCAAAAGCCAGAACGCCAGCACCAGCCGCAGCGACGAGTATGGCGTGAACCTGCCCTCGATCCTGCCGCTGAATTTCACTGGTGCAGACTTGGCCAGCGGGTCAGAAAGCAGCTTCTCTGGCCGTGGCAGCGCCAGCCAGTCGAACAGCCTGACAGGCCGCATGTCGGTGAACGTCGTGCGTGTTCTGCCCGGCGGTAATCTGGAAATCGTTGGCCAGAAGAAGCTGACCCTGAACAATGGCGACGAGTACATCCGCCTGACGGGCATCGTGCGTCCCTCGGATATCTCGCCCGACAACATCGTCGAATCGGACCGCATCGCCAACGCCGACATCAAATACATCGGCGCCGGTCAGCTTGCGGATGCCGGCAAACGTGGCTGGCTCAGCCGCGCCATCAACACCGCTTCGCCGTTCTAAAGCGCAACCGAAAGGGTCGCCGCCATGTGCCGTCTTGTCCTGATTATCATCCTTAGCCTCTTGGCCCCTATGATGGCCAAAGCCGACCGGATCAAAGATCTGGCCTCTGTCGCTGGTGTGCGGTCGAACCCTTTGGTGGGCTACGGTCTGGTTGTCGGTCTGGCGGGCACCGGCGACGGTGGCTCGACGCTGACGCAGCAGTCCATGCAGTCGATCATCTCGCGCCTTGGCCTGGAAACAGATGCCAATAATCTGGATGCCAAAAACGCGGCGGCCGTGATGGTGACCGCCGAGATGTCCCCCTTCTTGAAGCCTGGCCAGAAGATGGACATCACTGTGTCTACTGCGGGCAAAGCCAAATCGCTACAGGGTGGTACCCTGCTTATGACCCCGCTAATGGGCGCAGATGGCGAAGTCTACGCGATCGCCCAAGGCAACCTTGTGGTCGGTGGTCTGGGTGTCGAGGCCGGTGATGGATCCTCCGTGATGGTCAATATCCCGACCGTGGGCCGCATCCCCGGTGGTGCGACGGTCGAGCGTCTGGTGGAAACGCCTTTCCTCGAGTCCGAATACTTTGTTCTGAACCTACACCGCAGCGACTTCAGCACGTCGAACCGGATGGCCGAAGCAATCAACGGCATGTTCGGTGGCGGTGTTGCGCTGCCTCTGGACGGGACCTCGGTCCGTGTTCGCGCGCCTGCTGATCCCGGTCAGCGCGTGTCCTTCATGGGAATGCTCGAAAGCATTGACGTCGAGCCCGCAGAAGCCCGCGCCAAGATTATCGTGAACAGCCGCACGGGGACGGTTGTGATCAGCGGTGACGTGCGCGTTTCGCCCGCAGCCGTGACCCATGGTTCATTGACTGTCCGCGTGAACGAAGATTTCAACGTCGATCAGGGCGGCGCGACCGTGGTGGCCGATGGCGGAGAGGTTGTGGTTCCCGCAGGTGATCCTGTCGTGACCCCCGACAGCGAGATCGACATCGAACAAGACCCCGCGCGTGCCTTCCTCTTTGACCCCGGTATTTCCTTGTCCTCGCTGGTGGACGCGATCAACGCAGTCGGGGCAAGCCCCGTCGATCTGGTCGCCATCCTAGAGGCCCTGAACACCGCAGGCGCCCTGCGCGCCGAACTGATCATCATCTAAGGAGACAGCCATGATAGACGCGACCAAAGCATCCGATCTGCGCATGTACTCTGCGACGACGAACGTCACGTCGGCCAGCACCAAGCATCAGCAGCTCAAGGAAGCGACACAAGCTTTCGAAGCGCTGTTCATGCAGCAGGTGATGAAGACCGCTCGCGAAACCAGTTTAGGCGAAGACCTACTCGGGGGCTCATCGGTCGATACGATGCAGAGCCTCTTGGATGAAAAGATGACCCAGATCGGCGCCAGCCATACAGGCCTTGGTATTGGCGCCGCCCTTTATAAACAATTCGCGCAGTTCGTCCCCGGAGGCGATAAATAATGAGCGGCATCATGGACATCGGCCGCAGTGGCTTGCGCGCGGCGCAAGCGAAACTGCAGGTCACCAGTGAAAATATCGCGAACGCAGATACCGAAGGGTACCACAGGCGCATTGCCGTCTCCGAGGAAATCGGCGGCGGCAAAATGAGTCCGATCCATTCGGGCACGCAGTCGCAAGGTGTGGACATCAGCGAGATTAAGCGCGCCTTCAACAGCATTCTGGCCGAGCGCGTGCGCACGGCGTCTGGTGCTGTCGAAGTGCAAGAGGCGGCGCTGACCCCAATGAACTTCCTCGAGGCACGTTTGACCCCTCAGGATGGCGGCGTTCTGGAAATGATGGACACCTTCTTTGACGGGATTGCCAGTGTTGCTGGTGACCCCGTTGACGAAGGTTTGCGCCAGATCATGATCGACACGGCGAACTCCTTTGTCGAAGGGGTAAAATCGCTGGCCAAAGACATGGAGAACATGGTCGCAACCACGACCGAAGACGCGGCGCTGCAGATCGATCAGGCAAACCTGATGCTCAAGGAGTTGGGCGAGTTGCAGCAAAAGGTTGCTGTGACGCAGGATACCGCCGCGCTGAACCCGCTGTTTGATCGCCGTGACAAGTTGCTGACCGATCTGGCCAAGATCAACGATATTCACGTCGAAATCGACGACTTCAACATGATGACCCTGTCTTGGGGCAAGGCCAAGGGCGGTGTCGTTCTAATTGAGGGCGACTATGTTTCGCAGCTGGAACAGGTCAACATCGACCGCGTTCGTATTATCCCCCAAGATCCTGACGAGACCTCTCAGAGCCGCGCGGTGTCGGGTGGATCACTCTTTGGTATGTCGACGGCCGTTGGCGTCATCAACTCTGCCCTGACCGATACGAACGACTGGGCCAAGGCAATCGCGGACCAGATGAATTCGATCCACAGCGAAGGCATCGATCTGGACGGTGCGCCCGGTGGCGACATGTTCTCGATGGAAGGCTGGAAGGTCCAGAACTCGATCGTAAACCGTGGCACGGGCACCGCCGAAGTGACCGTGACCGATCCGACTGTTATGCTCGAAGGGCCACTGGATCTGGTCCGCGACCATCTGGCGGGCGTCTGGCGAGCCTATGATTCCGGCGGAACGGAGCTGGGCAATGGTAACAATCAGATCACGCTGCCCGGCATGGTCATCAGCTTTGCGGGCAAGCCTCAGAACGGTGACCGGATTGATCTGACCCGCCGCGAAGGCAATGCGGCTGACCTCGCATTCCTGATCAAGAAGCCATCGCACATCGCCAGCGCGGCGCCTTCGACTGTGACTGCGAATTCTGCCAATCAGGGCGATGCCAAGATTGTCGTGGCCAGCTCTGTGGCCGAAGTCACGAGCGTGGGGCAGATGTCTGCGCTGACCGCGCCTGACGCGCTGAATGCGGCAGAGTTCCTGTCCGCCGGCGTCGTCGGTGTGATCCCCGAGGGCACCGATACCTTTACGCTGGCCTCGCTGGACCGTCAGGCCAGCCTAAGCTTTGCCAGTGGTGGCGCGACCATTTCTGCGATGAACGTGGTGATCGACGGGGTTCCCCATGACTTCACCGCGTCCGGGCCGCTGACGGAAGCGGACTTCATCAGCCAAATCAATGACGGCGTCATCCTAAATGATGATGGCGAAGCACTCAGCAACTTGGGCGGCCGACTGGCCACAAATGGCACCGAGGTGATGTTGGACGTGGCTGGCGCCTCGACCAGCGTGACCGCGACCTTGACTACAGGCGCAGGCGCCGTGCCTGGCACGATTCTGTCCGATCCCGAAAAGGCCGCCGATCTGGCTGTGTTTACCCGCGATGGCCTGCAGATCGCAGGCGCGCCGATGGACCCAGCCGAGGCCGAAGCGTTCCTAACAGAGGCTAACGGCTTCCTGCCCGGTGCGACATACCGCATGGCCGACCTGAACAACCCCGAAGGTTATCGCGGCATCACGATGGAGCAATCCAGCGCTATCGGAAACTACGTCGCCACCATGCGTGAAACCCAAGGTCTGCAAGCATGGACGACCTACACCACTGCACCGATCACGCCTGCGGTGACGCTGGACGTGAACGCGTTGCAGGGTGGGTTCATCGACGTGCCCGCAGGCACGAGTGCGCAGCAGATGGCCAGCCTTGTTGCGGCAGAGGTCGATGCGACCGTCACAGCCCGCACGGACATCACGCTGGATTTCCCCGATGACGGCAAAGTCCGGTTCAAAATTCAGGGCGACAACGTCACGCCCTTCCAGATCGACGCGGACGTCTATGGCGGCGACGTGACCGAACTCGCGCAAGCGATCAACCTCGCCAGCCCCTCGACAGGGGTAAAGGCACAGATCGACCCGTCCGCGGGTCGACTGGTGCTGACCAGCGACACTGGCGCAGACATCAACCTTTCGCTCTTCACCCACAGCACCGGCGGTTCAATGGTGGTGGACAAGGTGGACGCGTTCGGGAACTCACTTGGTCTGGGCACAGTGTCGCTGGGCGCATCGGGTCTTGATAACCTCAAGGCTGTCGGCACTGTCTCGGTTGCGGCGCAGGATGACTTCAGCGTGTCCGAAGGGGCGCTGTCGATCGGCGCCGAAGCGGATCCGTTCAACGGTGGCCGAGCAACCCGTGAAATTCAGGACGCAGGTGCGACGCAGGTGATGCGTTTCTCGTATGATGCGGCGCTGGACGGGCCCTCGGATGACGGTTTGTCCCAGACGGCGGCGTCTGCGTTCTACACGCTGAACATCGATGATCCAGTAGCAGGCACGATCAGTGCAACCTTTGATCCCGCTGAATTTGGCGCGATGGATGACATTGATGCGGCCTACGGTATGGCGTCCGCGCTGCGCGAAGGGTCGCCCTCCAGCCGTCTGACCGGCGAAGCGATCGGCACCATCCCAGCCGAAGGCACCATGATGCGCGTGTCCTTGGGCGACCAGACTTACGCCATCTCGATGGCGGGCGGCGCACCCAAAGTCACCGGCCCCGAAGAAGGCCGCCTGAATGCCTATTTCGATGGGTCCAATCAGCTGGTGATCGAGACAGCAGATGGCGCGCTGAATGGCGCGATGCTCAAGGTCGCGGCGAACCCTGGCGACGTTGCGGCCTTTGGCATGGGCGCGTCCAATACGATTTCGAACGAAGCTATCGGCGGCGAGATTAACATCCAGACCCTCGCTGCAGGCGGGCATTCCCTGAACTTCCGCCACGGTGGCACCAGCTATACCATGAGCGTGACCAATGGCGGGGCAGGGGCGATCTCTGTCAGCGCGGGCGGTTTCCCGGGCGGTGTCACCTATGACGCGGCCACTCAGCGGATCACTATCACGCCCCCCGCAGGCACCGGAGAGATTGAAATTCTCCCGCAGGCAGGCGCCGAGGATCTGGGTTTCCGGACATCGAACACCTCGCTACTGGTGACGTCGGATGGCGCGCTAGAGCTGCACGCGACCGACAACCGTATTCTGGACGTGACGGGCCAGATGCAATCCTCTGGTCGTCGTTTGACGCTGAGCAATCTGCCGAATGAACAGCTGATCGTAGCGATGGGTTCCAATGGGGCGACCAAGCTTGCGGCAGATGTGACGCCGCGTCTGGACGCGCAGGCCGACCGTCCGGTCGAAATCCGTATTCTGGATGGCGATAACGCCCTGATCGGGCTGTATGACGCAGAGACCGGCGACGAGATCGCGCAGCGTACGCTGGACGCCAATGGAAACGCGCAGATCGGCCGCTACAGCGTGACCCTGTCCAAGGGCTACCAGACCGGCGACATGTTCTCGATCGATCCGTCCCAGCCCGACTATGCGGACTCGCGCACGGTCGAGCGTCTGGCTGACCTGCAGATGCGGAATACGGACACCGGACTGGGTGGCTTTACCGCCATCTTCAACGAAATGGTGACAGACGTCGGCGGCAAAGTCGCAGGCGCTGAATCCAGAAAAGAAACAGCAAATTCGCTTTTGGAGAGCGCAATGGCTGCAGAAGCGCGAGTCAGTGCCGTTGATCTAGATACAGAGGCGGCAAACCTGATTTCGCAACAACAGGCCTATCAGGCCAACGCTCAGGTGATCTCGGTGGCTCGGTCCCTGTTTGACACCCTGTTGAACGCGCTGTGAGGATAGTATGACACTCGGAACCTCTCTTTTTCAGGTGCTGAACGCGCGGGCGTTCAATCGTCTGGATACCAAGATCGCAGGTCTGCAAGAGGACATTTCTCGGGGGACCGAAGACCCGCGGTCTTCGGCGGACGCGGTACGGGCACAGCGCTTGTCGGTCGCCAAAGAGCAGAAAGACATGCTGGACCGGTTCGAAGGCAACCTGATCATCGCGGAAAAGCGTCTGTCACTGACCGACGATACGCTCGGCGATACGATCGACATCCTGCAATATCTGCGCACCATCTCGGTCCGCGCGGCGGACGCCAACGTGACCCCAGATGAGCGTACTGCGCTGGTGCTGGAAGTCCGCGAATACCGCGAGGCGCTGATCTCTCAGGCGAACCTGCGGGATGACACGGGCCGCCCACTGTTCGGTGGTTTCATGGGGCGGGGCGATCCGTTCGTAGATACGGACGAGGGTGTGAAATACATCGGCGATGGCGGCAAGCACACCTTGCGCGTGTCCGAAAGCGCGAGCGTCGCAACCGGCGTGGACGGGAATGAGACCTTTATGGCCGTACCCACCCGCTCTGGCGAAATTCGCAGTATGTTCGAGATCGTCGATGACTTTATTTTCGCGCTCAAGAACAACGAAACGCTGCATGACAACATCCAGACCGATACCTCAATGGAGATGCATCTGACGTCGACACAGGGCAAATCCAACTGGTCGTTTACTTTGGGTGAGGGTGCCGCAGCCGTGACGATCAATGCAGAGCTGGTCAACGGTCAGCCTGCGCCTGCGATTGCGGCAATCAACAAAGTCAGCTCGCAGACTGGCGTTACAGCCGCATTTAGCGAAGACGGCAAAGGCATGGTCTTGTCCGGCCCATCCGGCGTGAACCTGAGCGCACTCAAGGTTGACCCCGCAAAGGTGGGTGAACTGGCCAAGGTCACTGTGGACGGCGACACGATGCGGATGGTTGCGCCTGGGCGTACCAAGACCGGCATGATTGATGACGTGACCTCGCTGTCTTCGCACATCGCAAACATGCGGGCGGTTGTTGGTTCTCAGGGGCAATCTGTCGACCGCTATCAGGCGCTGGTTATCGACCGCCGTGTGATCATGGACGAGGCGATCAGCGGCCTGCAGGATTTGGACATCGCCGAAGCGATCACTAAGGTGCAGTCCCTGATGACGACCCGCAGTGCATCCCAGTCGAGCTACGTGAAAATCAGTCAGTCGTCGCTTTTCGACTACTTGCGCTAGGCAACTGGCCCGCCCCTTGCAGAAGGGGCGGTATGACACTGCGCATTTCTTTTCCCAAGACAGGTGCCGTCCTCTTGGCTGCTTTTCTGGCGGCCTTTGGGGCGGGCTCTGCTGTGGCCCGCACGCCAAGTTGCGAGGCTTTTGCGCTGCGCGCGGAAAAGGATGCAGGCATTCCCACCTATCTTCTAGCATCGATCTCGCGCACGGAAACTGGCCACACCCGCCGTGGACGCGGCTTTGGCGCATGGCCGTGGACCCTGAATATCAAGGGCAAGGGCTATTACTTCGACACTAAAGACGAAGCGATTGCTGCAATGCGGCAGGCCATGAGCGAAGGACTGACCAGTATCGATGTCGGCTGCATGCAGGTGAACTACCGTTGGCACGGAGAGGCATTTGCGTCACTTGAGGATATGTTCGATCCAGCTTCAAATACGGCCTATGCTGCGCGCTTTCTGACGACGCTAAAGGATAGGCACGGCGGCTGGGACGAGGCTGTGAAACATTACCATTCGGCCACCGATAGCCTTGGAAATAAGTACCTGAAGAAGGTTCAGACGGCCTTCAGCGCCTTTAGCAAAGACGGCTTCCCAACCGAGCAAGTCACTTTGGCCTCCGCTCCGATCACAGAATCGGGAACGCGCCGGATGCGAACTGCATTGGGCGATTTAACCGGATATGTCGGCAAACTAAATCTTCCAGCCGGCAATCTGCCGGAAATGCCACAATCTCGCCCCAAAGCGATTCCCCCAAAGGTTTTTGATTTCGACCGCTCCGTGAGCGGCCGTGAGGATGCGCAGGCCCTAATTGCCTCTCTTAAGGCGAGCCATGGGATAGGTTTCTAGAAATCCGCTACCTTTGCAGAATAGTCACCGGACCTATAGATTTTTAAAACTATCCCTTTGGCGATCTAAAAAAACCAATGAGCAGCTATGAGCCCCACCGAAGGAGTCGGTAAGTTCAGGGTGTAAGTCGAACTTAGACCAAAGGCCCGTACCATGACCCAGATTTGGCAAACCGCAGTCAGTGATGTGGACACCAAGAAAATCTCGGTTCTGGATCGTATCTTGATCGGTCGTTCCGCTGCGATGCAGCAACTCAAGCAAGTCCTTTCCGTGGTTGCACCCACCGAAGCGCCCGTGATGGTGCAGGGCGAAACCGGCGTGGGCAAAGAACTGGTCTGCGAGGCACTGCACAAAGCGTCGGGTCGCTCTGGTGATCTGGTCGCTGTGAACTGCGCGGCCATTCCTGCAGACCTGCTGGAGTCCGAGCTGTTCGGCCATGAAAAGGGCGCCTTCACAGGTGCGGATCAGCGCCGCATTGGCCGGATTGAACAGGCACAGGGGGGCACTCTGTTCTTGGATGAAATCGGGGATATGCCGCTGGCGCTGCAGGCCAAATTGTTGCGTGTTCTGGAAACCCGCCGCATTCAGCGTGTTGGTGGCCGAGGCGAGATTGATGTTGATTTCCGTCTGGTGACAGCGACGCACCGCGCTTTGGCGTCGGATGCCGAGGCCGGCCGCTTCCGTTCGGATCTTTACTTCCGCATCAACGTCTTTCCCGTCAGCGTGCCGTCTTTGTCCCAGCGCACCGATGATATCCCGCTGATCCTAGAGGCGATGATTGGTCGCCAGCAGGACCGCAACCCCGACGCGATGCCTCCGCACTTTAACCAAGGTGCCTTGCGTGCTCTGTCTGCGCACTCGTGGCCGGGCAATGTGCGCGAGCTGCGCAACATGTTCGAACGTGCCGCAGTTCTGTTTGCTGGCCGCGTTGTCACCGCCGAGGCTGTGCAAAATGTTCTGCTGCCCTCGCAAGGGATGACCAGCGTTCCGGCAGAACCCGTGACCATGCAGCCCACCATCATTGCAGGCGACGATCAGGATGCCATTCGCACCATCCTAGAAGCCGAAGGCAGCGTGGACATGCGGAGCTACCTGCGTGACATCGAAGAGCGCTTGATCGACGCGGCGCTGCGTAAAAATGGCGGGTGCGTCAGCCAAGCGGCACGTACCCTGCGTCTGCAGCGCACCACCTTGATCGAAAAGATGAAAAAACTGTCGATCACCCGTGAAGCGGTGATGATGAATTAAGTCCATCCTTTGCGCTCAAAGACAAAGGCCGCCTCTTTCGGGCGGCCTTGTTTTTTGAGGCAAGCGCAAGCTTTAGTCCTGAGCGTTCCAGGCATCGACCAGACTGGTCAAATAGTCGCCCGTTGAGTTCAACTGCGTGACGATCATCTCCATCTGGGTGAAGCGGGTCAGATAGTAGCTTTTGCGGGCATCGGCGTCGGAGTCCAGATCTTCGAGCTCGATGGAAGCATCTGTGATCTGGTCAGCAAAGACGTCTTCGCGGCGGGCGAGGGTACCGTTGTTCGAAAGCCAGTCCTCGATCTGCTTGCCTGCAGCAGAAGTAAAGCTGCGCCCGAAGTCGAACGTCGCCGTCTCGATTGCGGCCTCCATTGTGATTGTCAGGCCCTTGAGGGGACCGATATTCATCACGTAGGTCGTCATGCCGTCGTCATCCGTGCCCTTGTTGGACATGTTGATGCCGTCAATAGAGGCTTCGCCTGTGATCGGATCGCGGGTCACGGTATAACGCCCCGCCGCCGCCGAGGCCGACGGATCACCCGACACAGTCACGCCCGCCGTATTGGATTTGACCCCGTCTCGCATGATGGCTTCGAAAATCTCTGGGTTCTCTTCCATCGCCTTTTCGAGCACGTTCATATCGAGCGAAAGCGATCCATCCCGTTCCGTCCGAACACCGATGTCAGCCAGATAGAGCGGTCGGTCGCCAAAGCCCTCGATGCCATTGGCAATCAGGGATTCCATCTGACGCTGCAGTGTGCTGATTGCAGGATCGCCTGCCAGATCACCTTTTTCCGATCCATTGAACCCGCGGCTGCCCAACTCGTCGACGAGTCTGATCGAAGTGTTGAAGGCATCCACCAGATTCTGCATCGCGGATTTCGCAGCTTCGGTATCGACGGCCACGGTCACCGTTGCAGGCACGCCAGTGTACCCCGCGATATTAAAGCTGACGCCAGGGATGACGTCGTCGACCTCGTTCGAGGCGCGGGTGATCGCGATGCCGTTGACCGTGAATTTTGCGTTTGAGGCGGCCTGCATCTGTACGTCTTCGACCTGATCCGTCATGTCGAGCGCGGCCAAAGATGTACCAGTGGTCGCTGCAGCGTCGTCGACGGCTGTAATGCGGATCGCGTTGTTCAGACCATAGTCAGCTAGCACACCCAATGAGAAGGTTCCGTCACCGATATCAATGACTTGGGCTGCAGTCCCCTCTAGGGCGGTCAGTTGTTCGGCCAAGTCTGATAGGGTCATGCCCTCGGTGATATTGATGGTCTCTGCGGTGCGCGCGGCATCGGCGGTAAAGGCTGAAGGCGTTGCGTCATCCCATGCACCGAACTCGATGGTCAGCGTGCCAGCTTTCAGCTCTTCGGTCAGGCCCGTAAAGCCACCAAAAGCCAGAACCTGCGGCTGCGCCATCTGCTCGACCTCGATTGTGGTCGTGCCAGGGCGAAGCTGATCGGCCTGCTCTGCTGTCAGAACGATGGCGGCGCTGTCGCTGCTGATCGCCGTGGCGGATGCCGACGCAGCGTTTTCCACCGACCCTTGCAGGGCGGTGAACTGCGACTTGAGTCGATCAATCGCAGTCATCGAAAGCTCGGCAGAGTCAGAGCGATCCTGCACGATCGATTTCTTCACAGAATATTCTGCGTTCGTCAGATCTTCGGCGAGCTGGGTGATGTTCAGCCCGGACCCGCCGGTGTTCAGAGTACTTATGATGTCGGTGACCATGCTGCACCCTCCTGACCTTCTTTACGGCTCAACGGCCAAAAGGATTAGGCCTAGTACTTGATTTCGATTTCGATACGGCGGTTTTGTTCGCGGCCTTCGGCGGTGGAGTTGTCCGCAATCGGGTCGGTTTCGCCTTTGGACACGGCTGTCATGCGCGATGCATCAATCAGGCCGGAGTTCGCAATTTCACGTACGACGCTCGAGGCACGGGCCGAAGCAAGGCCAAGGTTGTCGCGGAATTCAGACCCTGCGCCCACAGGCACATCATCGGTGTGGCCAGTGACCACGATCTCGCTGCTGTCTTCCATGGATTCAAAGGCGATGCGCGACATGATCTCTTGGGCCTGCGCGGTCAGATCCGCCGTGCCAGAAGGGAAGGCCCCGCCTGCACCCACGGTGACTTTGACCTTGCCGTCTTCTTGTTCGACGGTCACGAGGCCTTCGCCAATTTCCTGACGCAACGCGACGGTCAGTTCGGCCGCTGCCAGTTCGGCTTTGCGCTGGGTTTCACCATCAGAGGCGCCGCCGGTCCCGTCACCGCTATCGGTGCCTTGCTGTCCGGTGCCGCTGGCCATGTCGGCCATTTGCCGCAGATCATCGGCCAAACCGCCAAGGCTGACGTCATCAGGGCTTGCGCCGGTCTGTGCGGCCGCCTGTTCAACGGCATCGGCGGCTTCGTTCAACTGCTGGGCCAACTGTTCGGACGACTGGGCCTGTTCGTTGAAGTTCAGTTTGACCTCGCCGTTTTCGACTTCGGCTTGAACTGCGCCGGATTGCAGCGCCTCGGACAGGGCCTCGGCCAATTCCTGCATGGCTTTTTCCTGAGCCTGCGCCTGTTCATCCCCCTGACCGCTGGCGCCATCGCCCTCGGTCTCATCGGGTTTAGTCTCAAGCTGTTTCTTCTCGGTTTCGGTCGTTTCTTGTTTGATCTCGTCGATTACAGACATGTCAGGCGACGGACTAAATTCGAGTTTAAGGACGGTTGTGCCTTTGGGCTGTTCGATCACGGGGACCTGTTTCTGCACACCAAAGCTGTTCTTCAGACTGCCCGCGATCATTTTGAACTTGGGCTGGTTGAATTCAGCAAATGACAGAATAAGAACGAAGAACGCCATAAGAAGCGTCGCCATGTCCGCAAATGTCGCCATCCACGCCGGAGCACCCACTGGGGGGCACTTTGGGCAATCCTCGGATTTGGGTTCTTCGACCGGGATCGGGAGAGGGATGGGTTTCTTTGCCATAGGTCCGTTTCTCTATTGCGCCAGATTGGATCAGGCGGCGTCTTCGAATTTGGCTTGGGCTTTGGGCGCGAGGTTCGAGACCAGATTGTCCTGCACGTTACGGCCGGATTCACCACGCGCGATGTTGCGCAGGCCTTCAATCACCATCTCGCGGTAGGCGATCTCGTCCGAGGTGTAGCCCTCAAGCTTGGTGTTCATGGGCCCGAACAGAACGTTCGCGATGAACGCACCATATAGAGTGGTCAACAGGGCCACCGCCATTGCGGGGCCAATCGCCTTGGGGTCGGCCATGTTCCCAAGCATCTGCACCAGACCGATCAGTGTGCCGATCATGCCCATTGCAGGCGCAATATCGACCCAAGCCTTTAGAACACCCTGTGCCGATTCATGGCGGGCCTTCATCGAGGTAATCTCTTGGTTCAGCATTTTGGCCATCTTGTGCTCGTCTGCACCGTCGACCAGCATCTGCAGCCCCTTTTCAAAGAACTTGTCAGGGACCTCCTGACCTTCGAGCGCCATCATGCCGTCTTTACGGGCCATGTTAGACAGCTCGACCATCTTTTCGATCAGTTCTTCAGGCTTGGGTGCCTTGGGCATGAAGGCTTTGGCCATTGCGCCAAAGCTGCCCAGAAAGACGCCCATGGGCGCGGTATACATAACAGCAAAGAAGGCGCCGCCGAAAACGATCAGAATAGAGGGCACGTCGATGAACGGCCCAACGCCGCCCGCCGAGATCATAGCACCCACGATCATGCCAATGGCGCCGATGAAGCCGATAATAGTTGCGAGATCCATGTCCGGTAGCTCCAAAACAGTGTCGTCCTGTAATGTGCAAACGGCATGCCATGCGCGCGTTATATACTAGAGACAAATAGGGCGATCGGGGCCCTTTTGGTGAATCGCAATGGATTCAACGCCTTGTGGATAAATCGCGGAGCCCCGAAAAAAAACCTTAAACAAATTTGGCCGAGCCGCCGTTCCAATAACCAGACGCCGAGGGGCGCACACAAACACCGAACACAGGAGACGGCACAATGGCCATCATCAACACGAACATTGGCGCAATCAATGCTCAGGCTAGCTTGAGCCGCGTAAACAACACCATGGAAACCTCGATGGAGCGTCTGTCGACCGGTATGCGGATCAACTCTGCAAAGGACGACTCGGCGGGCATGGCCATCGCAGAAAAGATGACCTCGCAGATCATGGGTCTGAACCAAGCGGTCCGCAACGCGAACGATGGTAAGAACCTGCTGGACACCACCGAAGGCGCCCAGGTCGAAGTCTCCTCCATGCTGCAGCGTCTGCGCGAACTTGCTGTTCAATCGTCGAACGACACCAACACCGCAAGCGACCGTGGTAACATCGCTGCAGAAGGTTCGCAGCTGATCACCGA
The DNA here is from genome assembly GCF_900115865.1 of Donghicola eburneus. GTDB lineage: Bacteria > Pseudomonadota > Alphaproteobacteria > Rhodobacterales > Rhodobacteraceae > Donghicola > Donghicola eburneus. The sequence continues at coordinate 97,147 of NZ_FOXY01000003.1, forward strand.
AGTTAACCGCGTCGCAACCGACACCACCTTCAACGGTATGAAGATCCTCGACGGTTCGTTCACCGGCAAGCAGCTGCAGATCGGTGCGGACACCGGCCAGTCGATCGAAGTTAACGTGGACAGCGTCCACTCGACCGAGATCGGTGCACACACCTTCAGCACCTCGATCAAGAGCAACGCTGACGCAACCGACAACGGCATCGCAGCAGAAGATATCTCGATCACTGGTCACACCGGCACAGAGACTATCTCGGTTGCTGCAAACTCTTCGGCAAAAGATCTGGCCGATGCAGTGAACAAAGTGTCGGCTTCGACCGGTGTGGACGCTTCGGCAGAAACCAACGCTGAAATCTCGCTGTCTGCTGCTGGTAACGTCAGCTTCGCAGTGAACGGCACCGACATCGGCACCGTCGCTGTGACCGACGCCACCGACCTGACCGGTCTGCGTGACGCGATCAACAACAAAGCGGGTACCACCGGCGTGACTGCAAAGATGGGCGACGACAATAGCTCGATCATCCTGACCGACAAAACCGGTGCGGACATCTCGATCTCGGGCTTCGAAGACCAGCAGACCACACCTGCATCGGCCATGACCGTGACCGCACTGGAGCGTGACGGTACTTCGGACAACGCGTCGCAGACTCTGGCAGCCGACGGTAGCGCTGGTGATGCGACTGTTGCAGGTCAGGTTGAGTTCACTTCGATGAAGACTTTCTCCGTCTCGGGTGAGAACGCTGGCGCAGACGTTGACTTTCTTGACTCTGACTCGAACACCTCGACTCTGGAAAAAGTGTCGGACATCGATCTGACCACTGCCGAGGGCGCGTCGAAGGCGATTAAGGTTCTGGACGTTGCTCTGTCCAAAGTCTCGCAGTCTCGCTCTGACCTTGGTGCGGTTTCCAACCGTCTGGACAGCACCATCTCGAACCTGACCAACATCACCACCAACGTCGAGGCAGCACGTAGCCAGATCCAGGACGCCGATTTCGCGAAAGAATCGTCTGACCTGGCACGCGGCAAAATCCTGTCGCAGGCGGCAACTTCGATGCTGGCTCAGGCCAACGCTTCGAACCAGAACGTCCTGTCGCTGCTCCGCGGCTGACGTAAAATTGACAGCCAAAAGAGAGTCCGGCGCCCCCGCGCCGGACTTTTTTGTTTGAAATCAGGGATTAACAATTTTTTCATTTTTTTGCTAAAATATCCGAAAGGATCACCGTTAGGTGTCAAATAAGCTGCCTTGCGAGAATCTCTCACTGGGGCCCTAATTGGGTCATTCCAGGAGGGAACGACATGCAACTCAGCTACACTCAACAACTCGGCCAACGTCAGTCACTTGTAATGACCGCTCAGCTTCAGCAAGCGATCTGCCTGCTTCAGCTTAGCAACACTGACTTACAGTCGTACATCGAATCCGAGGCGGAAGAGAATCCGTTTGTTGAAGTTGCGCGTCCTACCAGCGACCGTCTGCGTGAACCTGCTCTGTCGAAGCGGTCTGCCTCTGACTACGACGATGTGACTGCCCGTGCCGCTGACCACGCTCCCTCCCTCTATGGTCATGTAGCTGCACAGTTCGATCTTATGTTCGACACCCCTCGCGATCGCGTTGTTGCCGAATGTTTCCTCGAAGCCATCGAGCCCAGCGGTTGGCTGGGTGAGAGCCTGGAAGACATCGCATTCCGTGCCGCCATCACCATGGAAGAAGCCGAAGACATGCTGGCCCGCGTTCAGCAGGTAGACCCCGCCGGTCTGTTTGCCCGCAGCTTGGCCGAGTGCCTGACCCTGCAAGCTGCAGACAAGAATATGCTGACCCCGATCATGTCGGGCATCCTGTCGAACCTGCCAAAGCTGGCGGCCGCGGACCTGAACGGTCTGTCCCGCGCTTGTGGCTGCTCGATGGAAGAGCTGCGCAACGAGCTGAAAGAAGTGCGCCGCCTGAACCCCAAGCCCGGTGCCGATTTCATCTACGGTGATATCGCTCAGCGCGAGCCCGATCTGATCGTGTCCAAAGGCGAAGAGGGATGGCTGGTTGACCTGAACCGCTCGACCCTGCCTGCGGTTGTCGTGGACGAAGCCAAAGCGGAAACTGTCACCCGTGACAAGACGGCAACCGAGTTCGTCGGCGAGCGTCTGAGCCTTGCTCGCTGGCTTCGCCGCGCGGTTGAACACCGTAACCAGACTATCCTGTTGGTGGGTGCAGAAATCGTGCGCCGTCAGGCCGCTTTCCTCGAGCATGGTCCCGCGCACATCGTTCCCATGACCCTCAAGGACGTGGCCGAGGCCGTTGGCGTTCACGAAAGCACCGTGAGCCGCGTAACCACCGGCATGCTGATCGTGACCCCTCAGGGCACTTTTGGCTTGAAAACTTTCTTCAGCACCGCGCTGTCGACCGATGGTGACGAGGCGTCGTCCTCGGCTGCGATCCGTCACCGCGTTCAGCAGCTGGTCAAAGACGAAGATCCTTCGAAGCCCCTGAGCGACGACGCGATCGCGAAAATTATCACGGATGAGGGCACCCATCTGGCGCGCCGCACTGTCGCGAAATACCGCGAAATGCTGAAAATCCCCTCGTCCTTCCAGCGTAAGCGCCGTGCAAAATTGGCCAACTAAGTCGGTTTAATCCCTCGTCCGACGCAAATCAGACCGCTCCGGCGGTCTTTTTTGTGTCCGGAGGGTCGATATGCATAGCGATATATGGGGGCTCGGGATGTCTGGGGGCTCAGACTGTAGAAACGGACAGGCCGAGGAGCTTAGAGCCCCTCGGCCTCGGTTATATCGGGTTCTTCTTGGATAGGCTCGTAAACGAACCGCATCTCGGGGAACTCGCGCTTCATATACTGATGAACGCGCTGTTCATTCTTTGCGGCGATCACCTGAAGCAATGTCATCCCGCGCTCAATCCGGTCGCGGCGAAAGAACTCTGGCGCCGTATTCCAGAAGTAGGACCACGCCAACGCTTGCGTCAGAACCATCACCCAGATGCCGATAGGCAGCGTCACGATGATCGTCGCGATCCATATGGCCAGTGGCGTCCACAGGCGCATCTGGGCATACCATAACGGGGTTAGCGCGATAGCCAGTGTCGAAGGCCGCTGCGTCTGGATGTCGTAGTTGCCGTTGGCATCCTGATAGACTTCCCAGTTGATCAGTCCATCAGGCAGGATGCGTTTCGCCTTTTTCTCGGCTTCTTCTGCATCGTATTCGCGGCCCTCTTTCCATTGCCCCAGATTGGGGGTGTTTGATAGGACCACGAACTTTCGCTCGTCACGTAAAAAGGTCAGCGCGATTGTAGGCGTGCCTCGCCCGAACCGGTCGCGCAGATCCTGAGTGGTGCCATCAAAGGGCAATCCGTTCACGGCGATCAATTCGTCGCCGACCTTTAGGCCCAGTGCAATGGATCCCACCTCGAGAGAGGCCAGAGCCAGATGCCTGCCTTTTCGGTCATTCTCGGTGTCGGTGGTGTCGTCTGTCATGGGTATGAGAATGGATTAGGTTCTGCTTTGGATGCGGGTTTCGACGTCGTCTTGCGGGTCGTGGTGGTCCGCGGCTTGGGTGTGGGTTTTGCGGTGGTCGCTGGCTTGGACGCGGTGTTTGCAGCCGGTGGCGTGCTGGTCACTGCAGCGGCGATCATCTTGCTCAGGGCAAGCTGCAGGTCAGAGATTCCGGCCTTCATCGCTTCGACTGTCGTTTGTGTGCCCGCATCTACCCGTTCGGTCAGAGTCGTGGCAATTTGGGATTGCAGATTTCCGGCAGTGTCAGAATAGTTGCCAAGCTGAGATGCCATTTGTTCTGACATCTGGGTCAGTTCAGCCATGACCAAATCACGGTTTTCGTTGCTCAGACCTTCTAGTTTGGCCATGCGCTCGCTCAGGCCCGCAACGGCATCAAGCTGCCCGTTCAACTCTGTGACGCTCTCTTGAAAAATGGCCAGAGCCTCGATCTGCGTGGCGCTGGTGCGGCGCATTTCGGCGAGCGTTTTGAAATAAACCAGTCCACCCAAGGCGATAGATACTCCTGCTCCGACCAAAAGGCCGATCATCATGGGGCGCAACCGTGCGCCAAAGCGGTCGAGACGGGCTGCGGCGGCAGAGGTTTCGCTCTGGAGCCGAGAGACCTCGGAAGCGGCGTCGTTGGCAGCTTCGGCCGCCTCCAACGCCAGTTTGATGGCTTCCTGAAGTTCAGTGGTTTCGCTGTTTTCTGTCTCGGTCGCGTCCGAGGCGGTCTTCTTGTTCATGGTGGCTCCTGACGGCTGAGGGGACCCTTTGGAGCATAGGAATGCATGTTCCATGCCATCCGCGGCCGGGCGCACGCGCTAAAGTTTTCCAGTCCGGGGCCGTTATCAGATTCAGAACTTAGCCCCTGATGTCACTCATGGGGTCTTCCTGACCGTTTATTCGAAAGAGGCACAGATGTCGCAAACTGCAGGCACGACTGGAAACGCTGACGAAGCTGGCGCATTCGTCTCTATGGAAAACTTGCAGCCGTTCGCCAAAATCGTTTTCGGGGATGGCGCGCACGAAGTGGCCCGCTGCGGCGACGGCGCGACCTTGGCCTATCGCCCCGAGGGATTTTCCGGCGAATGGACTTCGCTGGGCATGCAACTCGAAGAGGGCTGGCCCCGCATCGGTGGCGGCATCATCCTGAGCCAGAGCAATGCCCTAGAGCGTTTCGTGCGCACGCACGTGGTCAAGATCGAAGAACATCGCGACGATGGCGCGGTTGAGTACAAACTCGAGGACGTGGCTTGGCTCATCCGCGAGACTGACGATCTCAACCTGGTCGAGATCCGTGTTGGCTCTGGTGCGTGGACTACGGTGAAGATCAAAGAAATCTCGATGGAGAAAGAGAAAGACCGCGCAGTGGCTGCGCTGGTCAAAGTTTCGCCCGATCTCGAGATGGAAGTGTCCGCAGATATGGTTGGCTGGGCCGAACGTCTGGGTGCGGGTGCGCAGATCATGCCCGTGCTCTGAGGCGCTCGGCAAGAAATTGTTTCACGTGGCGCGGCAGGTTACTGACCGCGCCATCTTTGTACCAAGTCCGCGATGCGGAAGCGCAGGGCCGCCGCCAAACACATGGCAGCAGAGGCCCATATTGCCGCAGCGCGCAGGCCTTCGGCCTGCATTGCCTGATCCGCAAGAGCGACTGATACCCCTGCAAAGCTGACGGTCGATATCAGGGTTCCAACACTCTGTTTATGCTTTTTTACACGCATCTCAGGCGGTCTCCTCTGGTCGGCCATGTTCGTCGAGGCGCAGTTCCTTGGGAATCTCCAGATCGGGCATTTCGGTCGGCATGTCGTGGTCCAGTCGGTAGACGTGCGCCAGAATCGCAGCCACGGCCACGAACAGAGCCTCTGGGATCATTTGACCAATCTGGCCGGTAAAGTAGAGCGCACGGGCCAAAGGCGGCGCTTGCACGGTGGTGATGCGGGCAGCGGCGGCACGCTCCATGATCCGGTGAGCCATTGCGCCTTTGCCCATCGCAAGAACGACCGGGGCGTCGGCCTGTTCAGGGTCATAGCGCAGGGCAATCGCAAAGTGCGTCGGGTTGGTGATCACGGCTGTAGCGTTTGGCACGTCGTCCAACGCTTTGGCCCGTGTCGCCCCTTGTGACGCTTCCATCTGACGGCGGCGGATCGCGCCCTTGAGTTCGGGCGAGCCTTCGGTCTGCTTGAATTCGTCCTTCAGTTCTTGACGGGACATCTTCAGACTCTTGTTCAGGCTGTAAATCTGGTAACCCAGATCGACGGCGCCGATGATCAGCAATCCGACGATGAGCGCGCTGAGAAGTTTGATCACGCCCGATTGGAACAGTCCGATCGAGCTGCCAACCGGCATGGTGTACATCAGATCCATCTCGGGGATCATAGACATCACGACGCCGTAAGCAGCCCCGCCAAGCAAGCCGACCTTCATTAGTGCCTTGCCCAGTTCGACCAGCGATTTCATCGAAACCATGCGCTTTAGGCCCTTGAGGAGGTCCATCTTGTCAGGCTTGAATGCCATCGCTTTGGGGGCCCAGTTTAGTCCGCCCATGGCCCCCTGGACTGCAATGGTCAGCACCAACATTGGGATACCGATGGCCATGCCGATCAGAAACAGGGCGATAATGGATTCCTTGAGCCGCGACAGGATGATCGTGTCTAATTGCTCTGTGCTGTCCCAGCGCAACCAGCTGGCCCAGGTGCCAGACAGGGTCTCGCCGAAAATGCCGGCAACCATGACAATGCCCATCGCGGACACGATGCTAAAGAGAACGAACACCTCTTTGGAAGTGACAATTTTGCCGTCTTCTTTCGCCTGTTCTTTTCGTTTCGGCGTTGGGTCTTCTGTCTTTTCCTGACCGTCGTCACCTTCAGCCATTCGCCATCTCCCGGAACATGTGTTCCATCAGTTCGAGCGAGGATCCAAGGACCCATTCGCATGCCTTGCCCAGAACAGGGGCGCCGAAAAACAGAAGAACCACAGTCATAGTCAGCGTCATCGGAAAGCCGAACGAAAAGATGTTCATCTGCGGGGCCGAACGGGTGATCACGCCGATCAGGACGTTCACCAAGAGCAGGACCGATACCACAGGCATCATCAGTTGGACACTGAAGTTGAACATATAGCTAACAGCTTCTTTGCCAGCCGCCAATAACGGGCCAGCATTCATCGGGCCACCGGGCGGCAGCAAGGTGTAGCTGTCAATCAGGATATTCAGAGCAATCAGGTGCCCATCCACGGCGACAAAGGTCGCCAGCATGAACAGGCTAAAAAGTTGCGAGACCACAGGAACGCTGGTGCCAGACGCGGGGTCGATCTGCGCAGCAAAGCCCAGACCCGCCGTGGCTGCGATCCGGTCACCGGCCACCGACGCGGAGCCAAAGATGATCGACAGAACCAATCCAGCGGCAAGGCCGATGGTCAACTCTGTCAGGATCATCGGAACAGCGGTGAGAGCGACCAGCTGATCGACCGGAGGCATTGGGACGCTGTTGACCACCGGCAGGGTCAGGATCACCGACATCATGATCCGCACAGGCAGCATGATGTAACGCGCAGCGAAAAATGGAGCGGACAAGATGAACGCGCCGATCCGCAGCATTCCAAAGGCATACTGAACAGCATAGCTCAGCAGTTCTGCCAGTTCGAGGCCGGGAATGCCCGAGTCATAGTTGAAGGCCGGTGGTTGCAGCATCAGTTGATGGTCGCGATGGTTTCGAAGATCAGAGCGAAATAGTCAGACATCACGCGCAGCATGAAGCCGGACATCAGGGCCATCGAGATCAGGACAATGGCCAGTTTGGGGACAAAGCTGAGCGTCGCTTCGTTGATCGAGGTTGCGGCTTGCAGGACCCCGACCATCAGACCGACGGCCAATGCGATGCCCAGAACAGGCCCCGCAGTCAGCAGGATATTCCAGTAAGCGATCTGCAGGTGCTCGATATTTGCGTCGAAATCCATTGGGTTAGCTCCCCATAAAGCTAGAGGCCAGCGACCCCATCATCAGGGCCCATCCGTCCACCAGAACGAAGAGCAAAAGTTTGAACGGCAGCGAGACCAGCATCGGCGACAGCATCATCATACCCAGCGCCATCAGGATCGAGGCGATCACCATGTCGATGACAAGGAACGGCAGGAAGATCAGGAAACCGATCTGGAACGCGGTTTTCAGTTCGGACGTGATGTAAGCGGGCAGCAGGATTGACAGGGGCACATCTTCGTTCGCCTCGAACGGCGCGGCATTTGCGAGCTCGGCGAACATCATCAGGTCGTTCTGGCGGGTATTCCCCAGCATGTAGCCGGTGACGATGGAGCGGCCTTGTTCTAGCGCGACCGGAGCAGCCAGTTCGCCGTCCAGATAGGGTGCAATCGAGGTGTCGTAGAGCTCGGTCAGCATGGGCTGCATGACAAAGAAGCTGAGGAACAGAGCGATCGACACAAGCACTTGGTTTGGTGGGGTCTGCTGCGTGCCCAAGGCCTGACGCAGGATCGACAGTACGATAATGATGCGGGTGAACGCGCTCATCCCGAAAACGATCGAGGGCAGGACGGTCAGCGCCGTCATCAGCGCCAGAATTTGCAGGGTCAACGAATAGGTGACTTCGCCATCCGCGCCCTCGAGTTGTAGGGCAGGCAGCCCTTGGGCCTGAGCGGCGCCCGATAGGGCAATCAGAGCAGCTGTGGCAGGCAGAGCATAACGGCGGATCATTCTGCCACCTCCGCACCAGCGGTTGCGGTCAGAGCCAGCATCTGTGCCTGTCCTTTGCGAGGCATAATCGCCAGAACGGAATGACCGTCTGCTTCGATCAGCAGCGCGCGCTCACCGTTTCCCAGTGCGGTGCTTTCCCGCACGATCAGGCGGCGTCCCGCAGCGGTTTTGCTGGCCAGTTTGGTCTTGTTCATTTGAACGACCAGCCATGCCAGACCCAAAACCCCCAGAAATGCGAGGACTGTGATGATCTGTTGTATTTCCAGGATGTCCAAGGCTCTGCTCCAATTCCCGTGCATCTGTCAGGAATACGGGAGCAGGTTTCATGCCAAACGGGACAAAGCCCCCCTATCCAAACGATAGAGGGGCGCAGCGCAATAGTATGCACCGCGTCAGGTTTTCGGGATTTGGGGCCATGAGGCGCCCTTAGACAGAGGCCATCCGTGTTTCGGGATCGACAATCTCGCCAAAGCGGATGCCGAACCGTTCGCCGACCACGACGACTTCGCCTCGGGCGATGATGGTGCCGTTGACCAGAATATCCAGCGGATCGCCCGCCATCCGGTCCAGTTCGATGACTGAGCCTTCGTTCAGGCGCAGCAGGTCCTGAATGGTGATTTCGGTGCGGCCGACTTCGACCGTCATGCGCACTTTGACGTTGGCCAGCATTCCGAGCTTGGCGTTGACGTTGTCAGCAGCGGCAACTGGGTTATCGCTCATCCGGTCATCCTTTCTTTTTCAGCCTGCGGGATGGTGGCCACGCATTCGGTAATGTTGATTGCGGCTTTGCCGTTCACTTCGCCAATGTCGCCGTTGAAGAAGTGCTGACCCTCGACCAACAGGCGCGGGGCAGGTTTGAGATCGACGGGCACAACTTTGCCCGGAGTGGGGTCGGTGATCGCACGCAACTGGACCTGCGGTTCGTCCAGGTGGGCGGTGATGGTCAGCGGTACGTTCATGACGGCACGCTCTAGGCGGGCGCGCCAGCTTAGGTCTTCGCCGACAATGTCGGACTGGCTGCGCGAGCGCAGTTGCGCCGCGATCGGTTTCAGCGTTTGAAGCGGATACAAGATATCAACGTCCGCCGGATCGCCGCCAGGCAGCTGCACAATAAAGGAACATTTCACCACCTGTTCCTGACCATCCAGGAAACTGGCGAATTGCAGATTTTCCTCGTGAGCAGAGCCCGTGAAATGCACCGGATACAGATCGCGCCATGCCATCTCCAGCGCACGGTTCAGGCCGCCAACGACCAGTTCGATGACCCTAAGCTCTGTCGCCGTGAATTCGCTGCGGTTCGTCGGAGGGGGTGTTTTCAGCTCGCCGCCATAGTACACATTGGTCAGCAGCGACACGAAGCTGGGCTGCAGTACCACCATCTGAGTGCCGCGCAATTCGTCGATGCGGCTGATGGTCAGGCTGCTGAAGTTGTCCAACTCGTCGGTGTAGTGATCATAGGCTTTGATCTCTGGGGGGAAGGATGAAATCCGCGGCTGCATGCGCAAGAACGGCAGAAAAACACTGCGCGCCAGACGGTTGAAGCGTTCGTTCACCATACGCAGGCCGTAGTAATCCCCCAGCGCCGAAACGTTGTCTTCGCCAAACTTATACGGTTTGGCCTGACTGGAGGCGTCATTGCTGTCGCCCGCGTCATCGTCCAGGTTCTTGAGGCCGTCGACGAGCGCGGCGACCTCGAAGCTGGAAAGTTTTGTTGCCTTTGCCATCGCAGTGCGTCCTTTACTGCAACACGAACGAGGGGAAGAAGACGTTCTCGATCCCGCCAAAGCCTTCGAGCTGTTCGAGGCGGTTGTTCACGGCCTTCTTCATCGCGGCGGCCAGACGATCGCGGCCTTCCATGCCTGCGACGTCTTCTTCCGAAAAGCCGCTGATCACAGCCAGAAAGTCAGAGCGGATCGCCATTGCGTGTGTCTCCACGTTGGTGATGACGCTGGCGTCGTACTGGGTCGACATGCCGATCCCGACCTGCAGGAACCGGCGAGAGCCCTTGAGGTTCGTGGTCAGGGTGTCCGGGAATTCATAGTAGCTGGTCTGGAAGACGGGTGTTTCGGGGATGTCCTTGACCATTCTCTGGGGGCCACCTTCGCCGTCCTCACCTTCGCCTTCGCCGCCCTCTTCGCCGCCGCTGCCGCCGCCTTCGCCGTTGGTCCGTTCGACCAGTCGCAGAACTTCTTCAGAAGGGGACATCTGCATGCCGGCGTAATAAATGCCGCCAGCAAAGCCGCCGCCAAGGAACAGCAGGAACCCAAGGATCATGAGAATGATCTTTAGGATCTTGCCCTTCTTTTTGGGCGCATCTGTGTTTGCGTCACTCATGTTTCAATGCCTTATGCCTGTACATCGACCAGCCGGTTCGGATCTTTGCGGGCAGTTATTGCCTCGGTCTGTTCGATACCGTTGGTGGCGTCACTCTGGTTATTATTTGCTTGGGCGCTGCCGTTCTGGCCGCCCTGATCGTTGCGGCCGTGATCACGACCGGTGCTGGCATTGTGGTTCGCCAGTTCGACACCCTGCTTGGCCAGAAGTTCGGCCAGCTTCTGCTGGTTGTCGTTAAATTGCTTTGCTGCTTCGGACGTCTCAGTCACGATCGAGATCGAGGCGGCGCCATCCCGCAGTTCCATGCGCAGCTGTACGCGGCCCATGTTTTCCGGCGTCAGTTGGATTTCCATCGCCTCGCCATCAGCGAGCGTTTCGAGGCCTATGGACTCGATCATATTCTCGGGCCATTCGGCTTGATCCATAGCCAGCTCGGTAGTTGCGACATCACGTGCGGCGGTTTCAAGCTGCTGGAACGCTTCGGGCGCGTTCGTCACCTGAACCTGAGGCGCAACTGCGGCCAAGGGTTGCTGCGGGGCGGCCGCCTGTTGGGGCAGCTCTGCGGGTTTGGCAGCGACTTCGCTGAGTTCTGGACCCGCATCTTTGGTCACAGCCTGTTGCATTGCCTGCTCAAAGCTTGAGGGCGCCGAGGCGACCTTGGACTCTACGCCTTTGGACTTGGGAGTGTCTTCGGTCAGGGGGGCATCTGCTTGCGCGGTCTTGCCCGCTTGCGGTGCTATGGGCTGCGCAGTGGTCTGCTGTGGGGTGCCTTGTGCCTGTGCTTTTGGTGCCTTGGACGCGTCAGCGGTCATCACGGGCGCTGCTTTGGACTGGCGTCCGGCAGGTTGCGCGCTGTCCGACTGACGCGCTGCAACTGGTGCGGCAACAGCTGCCCCAACGGTCGCGACTTTCAGCGCGGCATCGGTGGCGGGATCAGCAACGGCCTCAGCCTGTGCGACCTCGGGCTGTGCGGCTTCAGACACGGCGTCTTTCAGGCTTGCCTCGGGTTGCAGGGCCGCAATCTCGGGCGAAGCAATCTCCAGACTATCGGATTTCGCAGGCTCAGTGCCATCGTTGGCCTTTGCCACGATCTGCTCAGCAGCTGCTGACGCGGCCTGGCTCTCAGCCTGAGGCTTGGCAGCTTTCACGCCGACTTGAGCGCGCAGGGACAAGGATGCGTGGGTCGTCACGGGCGCGTCGCCCTCTGCCGAGGTCGGTTCGCCTGCCTGCTGCAGGGTCAGCGCGGCAGTACTGGTTGTTGTGTTCAGCGCCTGCAGTTTTTCCTTGGCCTGAGGCTGCACGAGCGCAATCTCTCCGTCCACCTGCGGTTCTGTTAGGGCAGCGGTTTCCTTGCCCGCGCCAAGCGCGACCAGTTCAGGTGCTGCTGGCGCTTTGGCAGAGCCCTCTACCGCAGGCCTCAATCCCTCGATATTCAGAGAGGTCGCCTCGATGGCGTCCTGTGCCCGAGATGCGGGCTGCGCGACTTCAAGCGAGACCGTCTCTTGAATCTTTGCAGCGGCAGCGACGGTTTTTCCGCCGTCTGCCGTGCTCTTCACTGTCATTCGGGCAATCGCTGTGTCGCTGGCGGCCGCTTTGGTCGTCAGGCCGCCTTCGGGCAGGCGCGCCATCATGGGCAACACGTCTTCGGATACATTTGCGGTGACGGCCTTCGCGGTAGACGAGGCTGCTTCTGCGGGTACTTTCGCTTTGGTTTGCGCGTCTGCAGGCGCCGCGTCAGAATTCGCGGCCTCGGCCTTTGCGGGGGTGTGGCCTTCGCCGCTCTGCTGGTCAGAGGTGTCCGTGGCAATCGCGGTCTGCGCCTTGGCAGGGGCATCTTCTTGGGCCTGCGCCATCACATTGCCGAACCCTGCACCGGACACAGCTTTGGCCGCCGCAGGCTTGGCCTGTTGCGGGGTGTCCAGCTTGAGAAAGCTTTGCTCTGCGATCGTCAGCGGGGTCATAGCGATCCTTTCGGGGCAAATCGGAGGAGTTCAATCAGGACAAACATTGCAAGAGCAGTGCCAAGTCGGGGTCAGCGCGGTGTGCGCCCGCGCTCTCCCAGACGGCTATCTTCTTTGGCGTCGGCTTCGGCACGGGCTTCGCGGCGGGTTTCCACGGCCTTTTCGCCATAGATGCGAACGCGCTGTTCGGCTTGGGCCACGCGGCCGCGTGCTTCGGCCAGACGGGCTGCGCTTTGTTCGCGCTGAACTTCGACATTGGTCAGCTGCTGCGCGATGGCGTTGCCGAACCACATGGTCGAAGCCAACTGCGCCTTGGACTGGATCGCGGGGCGCTGGGAAACGGACTCGTCCAACAGGTTTTTCAGTTGGTTTGATTGCGCCTCGGCCCGTGCGGCTTGCTGCGCAATTTGCCCCAACTCTTTGCTTTCCTGCCCCAGTTTCGCTTTTTCTTTGCGGACCATCAGGTCCATCAGCTTTTCCTTGCGGGTCATCCGAGAGCGCCTCCGGCGAGATTAAGAAGGGACTTGCGGCTGTCGACGAAGTTCGACTTTTCGTCGACGGGCTGTTGGATCAGGGTCTTGATGCGCGGCCATGTCTGGACGGCCTCGTCCAGTTCAGGGTCCTGACCGGGCGTGTAGGCGCCCATCAGCATCATGTCGCGGTTGTCCATGTATAGACTGATCATCCGGCGCAGTTTCAGGGCGCCGCGTTGGTGGTCCTTGTCCACAATGTCGTTCATCACGCGGCTGACCGACTGGGGAATGTCGATAGCGGGATAAATGCCCATCTGCGCCTGCTTGCGCGACAGAACAAGGTGACCGTCCAGAATGGCGCGGGCGGTGTCCACCACGGGATCGTTGGTGTCATCGCCGTCGGCCAGAATGGTGTAGAAGGCGGTGATCGACCCTTCGCCCTTCAAACCCGGACCTGCGCGTTCGATCAGCGTGGGGATCATCGAAACGACCGAGGGGGTGTAGCCCTTGGCAGTGGGCTGTTCACCCAAGGCCAGACCGATTTCACGACGGGCGTGGGCACAGCGGGTGAGCGAGTCCATGATCAAGAGGACGTCTTTGCCCTTGCTGCGGAAGTACTCGGCGATTGCGGTGGCGCGGTTCGCGGCCCGCAAGCGCAGCAGGGGCGAGCGGTCGGCAGGCACGGCCACGACGCAGGTTTTGTGCGCGTTCTCGCCATGCATGATATGGCCGACAAAGGCGCCGACTTCTCGGGCACGTTCCCCGATCAGACCGACGACAACGACGTCTGCGTTGGTGTTCTTGGTCATCATCTCGATCAGGACCGACTTACCGACGCCAGAGCCTGCGATGATGCCGACGCGCTGGCCGCGGCCCACGGTCAGAGCGCTGTTGATGATGCGCACGCCCACGTCCAGAACCTGATCAACAGGCTGACGGGCCAGCGGGTTCTGCACCTTGCCAGCCAGCGGCCAACGAATGTCGCCCTGCGGGTTCGGGCCATCATCCAGTGCGTGACCTTCGGCATCAATGACGCGGCCAAGCAGCGCTTCGCCCATCAGCGCGTCGTGGCCACCGTCCAGACGACGCACGCGGGCACCGGAGACGATGCGCGCACCGGGGGTGTCCAGAAACAACATGTTGCGCCCGTCGCGGAAGCCCACGATTTCGCCCTGCACGCGGCTGCCATCTTCGGTTTCAACTTCGCAGATCGCGCCGGGGCTGGCGGGAAAACCTGTGCATTCGAGGATCAGACCATCATAGCGCAGGACCTTGCCGCTCATTTCCGGTGTCGGTTTGACGGCTAAATCATCCAGAGTGCCGGTCAGAGAGGTCAACAAGGAGCTCATTTCGCGCCTTTCTTGGTCAGGCTGTCGGTCAAAGAGATGTCGGGCGTGCTGATGCCAACATCGCCGCGGCGCAGATTTGCGTCCGCGATCAGGCGGCTTTGCTGCACCACTGGCGCTTCGGACAGGAAGGGGGAGACAGCGTCCAGATCCTTGGGGCTCAGACGGATCGTGACGTCGCTGACACCGGCAGCCACGGTTTCGACCAGCGCTTCGATCTTGTTCACAAAACGGGCAGGGGTGGTGTCGATCTGCACGCCCGCGCGGTCGGACGCCAGTTTGCGGACGGCTTCGGTCAGTTGCTCGCGCAGACCAGCCAGCGCGTCTGTGTCAGGGGTCATCAGGCGATCCGTTGCCGCGATGAATGCATCGCGGGCCTCGGCGAATTGGGCTTGCGCCTCGGCATAGGCCTCTTCGCGGGCGGCGGCGATGGCGGCCTCGTCGTTCATAAGCTCCGGCTGTGCCTCGGGCTCTGGCGCGGTCAGGGCCGCTTTGGCTTCGGCCTCGGCGAGACCGGCCTGATAGCCCTCAGCCCATGCGGCTTTGCGGATCGCCTCTACGTCGATCTGCTGGGCTGCGGGCTGCGCGCTAGGTGCGTCTGTAGCGGGGGCCTCTTGGGGCGCGGCGTTCGCTGATAGCTCGACCTGATCTTCGGGGAGTTCGTCCGACAGATCAGGCAGTTCATCTTCGGAGACCGCAACGAAGCCCTTGGGGCGGAAGTTCTCGGGGGTGGCAGACACCTTGGTCGGCAGGCCTCCGGTCTGCACGAACCCGGACTGATCGGCCTCGCGGATCAGGCGCATGATGTCTTCGTGGTCGAGTGCGCGGTCGAGCGCAGGGTTGGGGCGCGACTGCTGGGACATTAGACCATCTCCTCACCGCCGCGACCGGCCAGCGTGATTGTGCCTGCGTCGGCAAGGCGGCGCGCAACGGCGACAACCTGTTTCTGCGCTTCTTGGACGGCGGTAAGCCGGATCGGGCCCATGGCCTCCATCTCGTCGCGGATGTTGGCGGCGGCGCGGGTGGACATGCACGACAGCAGGCGGTCGGTGACGTAGTCGTCCGAGCCTTTGAGCGCGACCGTAAGGATTTCGGCGTCGATCTCGCGCAGCAGCGTCTGGATTGCGCGGTCCTGCGACTGAACCAGATTGTCGAAGACGAACATGTTGTCCTGCAGGGTCTCCATGAGGTCTTTGTCCTCGGTGCGGATCGCCTTCATGATGCGCTGTTCCATGTCCTGCTTTGCGAAGTTCATGATACGAGCAGCAGAACGAATACCGCCGATCTGGCTGGCGCGCAGGGTGGTGTTGGCCTTGAACTTGCGCTGCATGACCTGCTCCAGCTCTTTCAATGCGTCAGGCTGCACGTTGGTCAGTGTCGCGATGCGGAAGATGATATCGGGCTGGACGTCCTCGGGCAGCAGGCGCAGCACTTCGTTTGCCAGCTGTGCGTCGATGGACGCGATGACCAGCGCCATGATCTGCGGGTGTTCGTCCATGATGAGTTCCGAGATCGCCTTGGCGTCCATCCAGTCGAAGATTTCGATCGGGTGGTCGGCGGTAGAGCGGGTAATGCGCGACAGAACCGACTGCGCCTTGTCCGGACCCAGCGCCTCGTGCAGGACGCTGTCCACGTAGGCGCCTGCGCCGATGCCGATGTTGGTCTGTTCGTTCAGTTCCCCCAGGAATTCGTCGACGACGGCTGCGATGGTCTTGTGGTGGATCTGACGGACCGAGAACATCGCGGCGCCCAAATCCTGAACCTGTCCGGGGGTCAGTTCCCGCAGGACCGACGCGGCGGCCGCTTCTCCGAAGAGGAGCATCAGAACCGCGGCGCGCTGGGTGCCATTCAATTCGGCCAGCTGGGTGTTTTCCTCATTCACGGGGACCAGAGCGTTCATTTCGAGATCTCCTTGTCACGCTCGATCATCTGCTGGAACACAGCAGCAACGCGGGCGCTTTCGACTTCGGCCAGATGGCGCAGCAGGGTAACTTTTTCTTCGTAGGTCG
The DNA here is from genome assembly GCF_900115865.1 of Donghicola eburneus. Lineage (GTDB taxonomy): Bacteria > Pseudomonadota > Alphaproteobacteria > Rhodobacterales > Rhodobacteraceae > Donghicola > Donghicola eburneus. Next base: position 113,463 of record NZ_FOXY01000003.1, read on the forward strand.
CGGCTTCGTTCTTGAGCAGTTCGCTCTCGGGACCGCGCGGTACAACATCGCCTTTGGCTTTGTCGGACTTGCCGTTCTTCTTGCCTTCGGCGGCGCCCTCGGGGGCATCCTGTCCCGCGAGACGGGCCCGCAGAGTGGACAGGGTGTCGCCTTCGCCAACTTCGACAGTGTCGGCTAGAGCGGGGCTGATGCCATACTCCATGGGCTTGGGCAGCAGGCGAGACATCAGCGGGCGGATAATGCCGAGGATGACGATCGCCAGAGCAACCAGCTGGGCCAGAATGCGGCCAACGCGGGGCAGCCATTCGGCTTCGTACCAAGGGGCCTCGTAGACATCGAAGGTGTCGATGAAGGGGCTGGACGACACGGTGATGATGTCGCCGCGCGATTCATCGTATCCAACTGCGGTGCGGGTCAGAGCCTCGATCTCGCGCAGGACGGCCTCGGGCAGAACGGCGGGTTCGGTTGGGTCGGCGCTGGTCGGTGCGCGCAGCAGCACGGCAGCGTTCACGCGAGTGATGCGGCTGGACTGCGGAACGATGGTTTCCACACGGCGGCTGACTTCGTAGTTCTTGGTCGACGAGGACGAGCGGTTCTGCAGGGTCTCGTTCGATTTCGAGCCTGCACCGGGCTGCTCGGCGTCCAGATCCATTTCCTTGGGCGGGGTGTTCGAAACCGCGCCGGGGATGCCGCCAGCTTTGCCGTTGCTGCTCTCGTCCAGCATGCTCTGCTCGCTGCGCAGGGCGGTCTGGTTCGGGTTATACTGTTCGTTCATCACCTCGGAGCGGGTGAAGTCCATGTCCAGTGTGACCTGAACAGCCGCGTTACCAAGGCCGACGATGGGCATGATCAATGCTTCGATCCGCTGACGGAACAGAGTTTCCTGCTCGATCCGCTGGCGGGTCTGCTGGTCGGTCTGCGCGGTGAATTCGTCTTCGGTATTGTTGGTTAGCAGGCGGCCGGTCTGGTCCACGATAGACACGTTGCTGCGGGGCATGCCGGGGATCGACGTGCTGACAAGGCTGACGATCGCGTCAACCTGGCTCTGGCCCAGAGTGTGGCCGGGCGCGACCTGGACGAAAACCGAGGCGCGGGGCGGCTGGCTGTCGCGGACAAACGCCGTGCGTTCTGGCAGGGCAAGGTGCACGCGCGACTGGGTGATCGATTTGATTTCCGAGATCGAGCGGGCCAGATCCAGTTCGTGCATACGGCGCAGACGCGCGCTTTCGACGCTGCGGCTGGTGCCCATGGGCATGTCGGTGATGGTGGACAGACCGTCAGGGGTGCCTGCGGGCAGACCTTCGGCGGCCAGCGCCATGCGGGCCTTGTACAGATCGCCCTTGGGAACTTCGATCTGGCCATTGGCGCTGTTGATCGTGGCAGCAATGCCCTGACCATTCAGCAGCTCGATTGCTTGGGTTTTCTCAGAGTCCGGAAGGCCGGTGTTCAGGGCGACCTGACCGGAAGTATTCAGGAACATGTAAACCATCAGACCCAGCACGGCGGCCGAGACCAGCACGATGGCGGGCATCGCACGGCGGATGCCGGGTTGATCTGTGACGCCTTTGGTCCACGCGAGCGCGGCTTCACCCTTGGCGACCAGTTCGTTTTTCTGGCCGTTCACGGGTACCGGTGCTGTCGATGTGTCAACCATGGTGTGTCCCTGTCTTCAAAACTAATACGATGCTCTGGTCTAAAATCAGACCGGCATGTTCATGATGTCGCGATAGGCGCTCAGAGCCTTGTTCCGGACCTGGAGGGTCATCTGGAACCCCAGCGAAGCGACCTGCTGTTCAACCATCACCGAAGCGATGTCGTCGGTCTTGCCGGTTTCATAAGCCTTGGCAGCGTCTGCCGCGTTGTTCTGCGCCTGTGCGACGTTATTGATCGCGTCGTTGACCCGATCCCCGAACGAAGGACCTTCATTACCCGAAGGCTTGAGGTTCTGCGTCGGGTTGGTCGACGACGTCGTAGAAGAAAGAGGGAGTGCGCCGAGTGCTGATGTCGCTCCGGAGATGCTCATGTCTCTGATCCTCTGGTTAAAGTTGCCTGCTCGATTTTATTTTTTTGGGGCGGGGAGGCGGGGCTGTCTTACGCAGCCTCTGCCATCATGGGTGCGGGCATCAGGCCCGGACGGCCGTTCAGCATGATGTCTGCGCCAGTGATCTGGACGCCGTCATGCAGAACCAGTGCGCGCTGGATCACGTTCTCCAGCTCGCGAACATTGCCGGGCCAGCTGTGGGCCATCAGCACGTCGCAGGCTTCTTCGGTCAGAACGGGCAGGTTTTCACCGCAGTGACGGCGCAGAAGGGCAGCAGCCAGTGCAGGGATGTCCTGTGCGCGCTCGGCCAGCGACTGGGTCGCGAGGGGGAAGACGTTCAGGCGGTAGTACAGGTCTTCACGGAAGGTGCCGGCCTGCACAGCCTCTGCCATGTCACGGTTCGAGGTGGCGATCACGCGGATATCCACGGCGCATTCGTTCTGAGAACCCAGCGGGGTGACTTTCTTTTCCTGCAGGACGCGCAGCAGCTTGGCTTGCAGACCCAAGGGCATTTCCGAAATTTCGTCCAGCAGCAGGGTGCCGCCGTCAGCTGCGCGGACGATGCCTTTGTTTGCGGTCGATGCGCCGGTGAACGAACCCTTCTCGTAACCGAACAGGATCGCTTCGAGCATGTTCTCGGGGATCGCTGCGCAGTTGATCGCGACAAAGGGCTTGTCCGCGCGGCTGGAGTGATCGTGCACGGTGCGAGCCAGCACTTCTTTGCCGCTGCCGGTGGGGCCGTTGATAAAGACGGTGACGTCGGTACGAGCGACGCGGGCGGTCATGTCAATCAGGGCACCGGTCTGCGCGTCTGCCGCGACCATGCCACCATAAGGAGCAGCGATCAGGTCCGACAGCATCAGGACGGGGCCGTTGCGCAGCGGGTCAGTCGAACCTGCGGGCAGACCGAACCGGATCATGCGGCCACCTAGTTCTTCGGTGATGGTCAGCTCGGTTGCAGCCTCGTCTACAATAATGACGCGCTTGGCGCCTGCAGTCTTGGCGGCTTCGACGATGCCGCGCTGGCCGCCCATTTCGGCTTCGGCGGCGGCCGATGCGACGTAAGTTGTGGCTTTGGTATCCGCGGCGTTGCTGACTTTGGCACGACGACGCTTGAGCAGTTCGATCAGGCCGGTGGCAGCGATGAAAGCAGTCTCGTTGATCAGAATGTCGGTCATGGTGGTCCTCGTGTTGCTGTTGGAAACAAACAAGGCAGGAGTCGTGCCAAACTCGAAAAAAACCAAAAAAATTTCAGATCGGCCCTAAAACGGAGCTCAAACGAGCCGATACTCACAGTGATAGCCCAAGAGGCGATGTCAGAACCCCGTCACTGGGGTTGGTATATCTGACACCCGACGGATTCTCGACACCTCGTTAGGTGCATCGAGGCGGCCCTTCGCATATCCTTTGCACCCTTCGACCATACCCGAACCGCTTTGCCCGTCAAAGGGTTACCCGTTCGGATATAAAGTCCACCTTCAAAAGGCCTATGAAAGAATCTGAAGCAGGGCCGTTAACAGACTCAGTTGCCATTATTGAAAAGGCGTGGGCTGTCATGTTGTCGAAAACCTATCATCTTAAGTTCCCGAGTCTGGATGCGGCGCAGATTGCAGCCCCGTTCGTGACCGAGACTCTGGGGAATGCGATTCCCAATTGTAATATGTCCGGTCTGACCGTGCTGATTAGTAAAGAGGGCGACATTTCTGTGAATGTCTTCTTTCCGTCGGCGGTAGAGCTGAAAGCTTTCGAGAAAAACCACGGCGGTTTTGTCGATGCGATGAAGTCGACCTTCTTGTTCCGATCGACCGGTTTCGACGGGGTCTGCATTTTTAATTTCGATTCAAGCGACGCGGCTTAACCGCTTTGCCCCGGACTCGGCACGGGGCTTGCAGACGTGACGACGAGGCAGTGCGCGCTGGCGGAATATCGTTGGTGCCACTCGTAAAGAAATAACCAAAGCGAAGTGAGAGAGGCGCGATGAGCGCAAATCCTGAGCCTACAGCAGACAAGTCCAGCGGCGGCGCGCTTCTGCGCGTTTCGTCGGACAAGATCGGTCGTCTTATGGATCTCGTTGGCGAGCTGTCGCTGAGCGTGTCCGAGACTGTAAATTCACCTGATCTCGCGGGGCTTGACCTTGTCGGGTTCGATGCTGCCGCCCACCGTCTATCCATGATCGTACGCGAAGTGCAGGACGCCGCAACCGAACTGCGTCTGGTTCCTGTTGGCGAGGTCTTTCGCCGTCTGAAGCGCATGATCCGCGAGCTCGAGCGCGAAACCGGCAAGATTATCGACCTTGATATCGTTGGCGCCGAGACTGCAATCGACAAGCTGGTTGCGGATAAACTCTATGACCCACTGCTCCACGTTGTCCGGAACTCTGCCGACCACGGTCTTGAGCCGCCGGACGAGCGTGTGGCCAATGGGAAATCCAAAAAGGGCATGATCCGTCTGGCTGCGCAGCAAGTCGGTAGCGAAGTGCGCATTCAGGTGATCGACGATGGTCGCGGCCTGAACCGTGAAAAAATCCTCAAGATCGCTCGTAAACGCGGATTTTTCGGCGAAACCGAAGAGCCCGAGCCCGAGCGTCTGTGGAAAGTCATTTTTGAGCCAGGCTTCTCGACCGCAGAAAAAGTCTCGACCCTGTCAGGGCGTGGCGTGGGCATGGATGTTCTGAACACCACGATGTCCGACTTGCGCGGCCGCATCGCTGTGGACTCCGAAGAGAACAACGGCACCACCGTGTCGCTGCACATTCCGGTTTCCTTGGCCTTTCTCGACAGCATTCTGCTGCGACTGGGGCACCAGTTGTTCACCGTGCCTGTCGATGACGTGGCTGAAATCGTCAAACCCGGCATGTCCGATCTGGTTGGTGTGTCCGCCAGCAAGGGCACCGAGATGCTGAAGCTGCGTGGCAATTTCATCCCTGTCCTGCGGCTCGAGAAGTTTTACGGCAAGAACGTCGATAAGATGTCACCGCTGAATGACATGGTCTGCATTGTCTTCAACACCGCCCGCGGCACGATTGCTGTCCCCGTAGACGAGGTCTTGGATCGCCAGCAAGTCGTTATGAAGCCGCTGGTCGGGTCACTGGCCAAAGTCCGTGCGAGCTGGGGCTGCGCTCTTTTGGCATCGGGTGAAGTCGCAATTGTGCTCGATTGTGAGCGCCTTGCATCCGGGGAAGAGCGATGACCGCAGTCGATCAAACCGGATATGAGCAAATCAGAAGTTGGCTGTCGCATCGCTGCGGCATCAATTTTGCCGAGAACAAGCAAGACCTGTTGCGGCAGCGTCTGGCGCGTGTGACGCGCCGGTTCGAATATTCGGATCTGAATGGCTTGGCGCGGGACCTGCTGAACAACCCACCCCAAGATGTCGAACTGGCTGTCATGAGCGCGGCCTCGACCAACCATACCTATTTCTTCCGCGAGCCAGAGGTTCTGGACAACTTCAAGAGCATGATTATCCCGATCATTGCAGAGCGCCCCGAAATGCGCGTCTGGAGCGCCGCCGCGTCGACCGGTGACGAGGCGTATACCGTTGCGATTATGATCGCCGAGGCGCTTGGTATGGGCGCGCTCAAGCGCCTGCGCATTCTGGGTACTGACATCAGTGAACCCGTCGTGCAGCGCGCAGAGATGGGCGTGTTCCCGCAGCGCCAGTTCGCGCACACCGATCCAATGATCCTGCGCCGCTACTTCGAGCCGACGGGCATGGATCAGTTCCAGATCCGTCCCGAATTGCGGGAAAGCTGCACCTTCCGCCGCATGAACCTGAAGGCGCGGCCCTATCCGTTCATTCATCCGTTCCAAGTCGTGTTCTGCCGCAATATCCTCTATTATTTCGACCGCGAGGATCAGATCGGAACGCTCGAAGCAATCTACGACGCGACCGAGCCTGGTGGCTGGTTGATCACCTCTGTCACAGAGTCCATTCGCGATCTGGGATCCCGTTGGGAACCTGTTTGTGCAGGCATCTATCGGAGGCCGGCATGATCACTGAGCGTCCTATCCGAGTCTTGATCATCGACGATTCCGCGCTGTTCCGCCGGTTTCTGGCCCAAGGCATCAAGAGTGACCCTGAATTCGAATTGGTCGGCACTGCTGCAAACGCAGAGCAGGCGCGCCAGTTTATCGGCATCCGTCGTCCTGATGTGATCTCGTTGGATATCGAGATGCCGCAGATGGACGGACTGACCTTTCTCAAGGAAGAGATCTCCAAGGATCCGATCCCCACGGTCATCGTGTCTTCGCAGACCTCGAATGGTGCACGCGCCACCATCGAAGCGTTGCAGGCCGGTGCTGTGGATGTGCTGCCCAAGCCTCAGATGGTGGCTGGACAGGATATTGCGGGGATCACCAGCCAGATCCGCGTCAGCCTGAAGGCGGCGCGCCACGCCCATATCCAGAGCGTGGGCGACCCTAAACCTGCGCAGCGCCACACCATGTCCACGGCAAACCGTCCGACGGCGCCTGCGAATGCGTATTCTTCAAACCCCTCGCAGAATGCGCGGTGGGTGTTTGCAATCGGTGCCTCGACCGGGGGCGTTCAGGCACTTGGCACGCTTTTGGCACTGCTGCCTGCTGATGCGCCGCCAACTGTCGTCGTACAACATATGCCCGAGGGCTTTACGAATGCGTTTGCGCGTCGTTTGAACGATATGTGTCAGGTCGAAGTCCGCGAGGCACAGCACGGAGATATGCTGCGCCAGGGACTCGTCCTTCTGGCCCCCGGAGGGGAACGCCACATGGTCGTGAGACCAAGCCCGAATGGGCTGTGCGTGGTCCTGAACGAGGGTGAGCCTGTGTGTTACTCGCGCCCCTCTGTGGACGTGATGTTTGCTTCGGTTGCCAACTACGCGGCGCCCAATGTGACCGGTGCGTTGCTGACGGGCATGGGTCGCGATGGGGCACAAAGCCTTGGGATGATCCGCCGTGTGGGTGGTCGGACATTCGCGCAGGACGAGGCCAGTAGTGTTGTGTGGGGAATGCCCGCCGCAGCCTGGGAAGCAGGTTCGGCCGAGTCTCTGGTTTCGCTGAATAACATGGCTGGGGTGATGATGTCCTCGATCGGGATCGCACCGCCTCCGCTACCCGAAGAGAATATTTTTTCCAGGCCTCTCAGGAAAGGAATCTGAAGATGACTGCACAAGTTGCAACAGACGCCGTGAACGAAGCACGGATGGCAGTGGACGAAGGGGTTGTCGAAGCGGAAAGCATCGACAGCATGTACCTGACCTTTGCCGTCGGCGAAGAAGACTACGGCATGTCGATCGGCATGGTGACCGAGATCGTCGGCATGCAGCGCATCATGGTCGTGCCCGATGTGCCCGATTACATCAAGGGCGTGATCAACCTGCGCGGCAAGGTCATTCCGCTGATGGATGTCCGTCTGCGTTTTGGCATGAACGAGCGCCCCTATGACGACCGTACGGTTGTCATCGTTCTCGAGGTTAACGATGCGCCTATGGGCCTGATCGTGGACCGCGTGCGCGAAGTGATCGATATCCCCGATGGCAATATCGACAGCGCGAACAGCTTTGGGTCCGGCGACGGCCGCAGCGTCGTGAGCGGCCTGGGCCGTGTCGATGAGCGCGTCGTCATCCTGCTGGATGTGCCGCTGCTGGTGTCCGACATGGACGTCATCGCACCCAAGCTCGCGAAGTCCTGATCTGATGGCCCGCGAGTCCACATACGCAAGCCGGATCGTCGAGGCGCTGCGACAGCGGCTCCGACGGGCGACGGCCCCAAGAGAGGCCCGGACCGTCCCTCTGTTTGCGTATGCGAGCCGCGGGCGGAACCCCCTGAGGCCCAAGCAGTCTGAGACGCTCGGAAGGAGGAGAACGGAAGAATGACCGAAGGCAACAAACCAGTTCGCAAATCCCCGACGCGCAGAACGTCGCCAAAGACCACTCAATCCGCGGCGAAATCGACAGAACCCGGCCTCAGCGCCACCCCCATTGAACCAGTACCCGCTCCCCAAGAGGCGGAAGTTCCACAAAGGACCGAAGAAATGAACGCCAGTCAGAAAGACACCTCCACAGCCGGTTGGCAGAAAGTAGCTGAGTCCGGAGTGCTTGCTCAGCTTCGTACAGCTGTTGCCTTGGTGGATGGCGACATGATCATTCGCTACGCCAACGGCGCTTGCGGCGAATTGATGGTTGCGCACGAAGCAAAGCTAAAGACCGCTGTACCTGCCTTCTCGGCCGCTGGTTTGGTTGGCGCGAACATCGATATTTTCCACGCGGTTCCTGAAAAGCAGCGCGGCGCCATGCGTTCGATGAATGGCGCCATGGAAGTTCCGATCCGTGTGCCTGGGTCTGCGATCGACGCTACAATCTCGAAGCACAATGAGGGCGGCGAAGATTACTACATGGTCGAGTTTCAGGACGTGACCAAAGACGTGGCTAACGAAGAAGGCATCCGCCAGTTCATCGCTGAGATGAACAACATGGCGATGGCACACGACGCTGGTGACATTGATGTATTCATGGATGGCTCGACCAACCCAGTGACCAAGTTCCGCGATGCGGCGATGATGGTCAACGAAATGGTGCGCGCGCACATCAACACCAAGACCACAGTCATGAAAGTGTTTGATGCGTTCAGCAAGGGCGACTTTGACATCGAATATCCCAAGCAGCCTCGCAAGAAGGCCTTCCTGCACGAGACTGTCGAGCTTCAGCGCGCGACCTTCCGTTCGCTGACCGACGAAATCGAGAGAATGTCGGATGCAATTGTAGCAGGTAACCTCGACATCGTCGTGGACCCGTCGAAGTTCAATGGCGAATACGGTCGTATCGTTCGCAGCTTCGAGCGTGCCTTCAACAATCTGGACAATGTGTTCAGCATGTTCTCGAACCAGATCGAACAGATCGCGGGGACGTCGAGCCAGATGAACGACGCCTCGCAGAAGCTGGCCACCAATAGCCAGATCGCATCGTCGTCGGTGGACGAAGTGTCGGCATCGGTCGAAGAAACCGACGCACAGGTCCGCGCCAACGCCTCGAACGCCCAAGAAGCGTCGAAGCTGGTGCAGGCAGCTGCACAAGTCGCCGAGGTGGGCAACCAGAAGATCACGCAGATGGTCGAAGCGATGGAAGGTATCAATACCTCTTCGCAGGACATTGCCAAGATCATCAAGGTCATCGACGAGATCGCCTTCCAGACCAACCTGCTTGCGCTGAACGCTGCTGTTGAAGCGGCCCGCGCCGGACAGCATGGCCGCGGCTTCGCGGTGGTAGCTCAGGAAGTTCGCAACCTGGCTGGTCGCTCGGCCAAAGCTGCACGCGAAACCTCTGATCTGATCGAGAGCTCGGCAAACCGTGTGACCTCTGGTGTGCGGATCGCAAGCGAAACCAGCGAAGCGTTCAGCCAAATCGCAGGCGACATCCAGAAAGTCCGCGACATCGTTTCCGAGATCGACCAAGCGTCGGGCGAACAGTCCCGCGGTGTGGCGCAGATCAACGACGCAATCGGCGAGATCGCCAAAGCCGCACTGGCCACCAGCCAGCAGGCCGAGGAACTGGCATCGACCAGCTCTCAGATGACCTCTGCCACCACACAGATGCGTAACGAGATCGGTCGCTTCAAGCTGCGTGAAACTCAGAAAACCATGGGCGGTATGCCTGACCTCAGCAACCTTTCGCCGGAAATGATGGCCCAGATCACCAAGATGATGGGTGGCAACATGGCTATGGCCGGTGCGGGTGGTGCATCGAACGCAGACCGCGACGAGCGTGGCTTCGGAAATTTCTAAACTGACACTGTGCCGAGCCAAGACCGGCTCGGCGCTCTCCCCCAATCGTCGATTTTTGGAGAACCTCACATGCCATACAAAGTAATGATCGTAGATGACGCGGCGATGATGCGCCTGTACATCTCCAGCTTCCTCAAGACCCTCCCTGATTTCAAAATGGTTGCTCAGGCGGCCAACGGTCAGGACGCGCTGGACAAGCTGTCGGACCACGAAGATCTAGATCTGATCCTCTTGGACATCGAAATGCCCGTCATGGACGGCCTCGAGTTCCTGCGCCACGCCAAGCTCAAGACCCGAGCCAAGATTTGCATGCTGTCCTCGGTGACCGTGTCCGGCTCTCCTCTGGCGGCCAAAGCTCGCGAACTGGGTGCTGATGGTGTTGTGACCAAACCCTCGGGCACCGTGTCTCACGACCTCGAAGAACGTGTTGGCGACGAACTGCGCCGCGTGATGCGTTCGCTGGTCGAAGCGGCCTAACTGGCCGCCCCGCTCGCTCTTTCCATGAATCTCGTTGCATCAAGGAAGTAGACCATGAACGACGAAATGGACGAAATCTGGGAACTCTACGCAGACGATGGTGCGCAGGCCCTTGATGCTATGGAAGAGGCGCTCGAGTCGTTGCAGGACGGCGAGGGTGACCCCAAGGATCACATCGGTGCTCTGTTCCGCGCTGTGCATACCTTCAAGGGGAACTCCCGTGTTCTGGGTCTGGCGACCGTCGAGAGCCGTGCCCACGTTGGCGAAGACCTGATTGGTCTGGTCCGCGATCAGGGTGTGCCGCTGAATGCCGAGATTTTGGATATTTTGATGCTGACGGGGGACACCCTCCGCGGCATGCTGGACGAAACAGCTGCCACCCGCGCAGACGTTGACCCCGGCCCTTCGGAAAAACTGCATGAGGATCTGAAGCGCATGGTAGCCAAGTATTCTGGCGAAGGCGGTGAGGAAGAGGCTGCGGCCTCCACCGAAGACGCAGCCACCGAGGCTGCCACTGACGAAGAGGATCCTGCTCCGGCTGAAGTCGAGGCAGAAGCTCCGGCTGCGCCTGCTGCACCCGCAGCGGATGATCCGATGGCATCGATGTTCGCTGCGCTGGACGATTTGGGTGACGCGCCCACGAACTACGGCGATGACGACGATCTGTTCGGCGAGATGGAGGACGGTTCCGACGCCCCTGCAGAGGACGAAGAGCCCGAAGCAGCGGCAGCTCCGGCAGAGCCCGAACCGGCCCCCGAGCCAGAGCCTGTGGTCGAAGCTGCGCCCGAACCTGCCCCGGCTGAGGAAGCGCCGGCAGAAGAGGCTGCGGCCGATGACGCGTCGCCCTCCGAAGCGGCCAAGCGCTTGCTCGAGGACAAGGTTTATCACAAGATCTACAGCGACATGGTCGCCGAAACGCTCGAGCATTTCGAGAAATCGCTTGCAGATGCGCCTGGCGACATGCCCGCCGACACCATCAAAAAGGGTGACGGTCTGGCCTATGCTGCAAAGCAGCTGGGTCTGGATGATTGGGTTGCCGAGATCGACAAGCTGAAGGCTGGCGAGGGCAGCGCGACGGACGTGCTCACTCAGGTGATCAAGCGGATCAAGCAACTGCGCAAGCGTGATCTGGGCATCGGCGGCGACGATGTCGAGGATGACGCACCCGCAGCGGCCCCCGCGCCCGCAGAGCCTGCCCCGGCGGCAGAGGCACCTGCAGAGCCTGCTCCTGCACCCGAGCCTATCCCTGCGCCAGCAGCGGCTCCGGCACCTGCAGCACCCGCTCCGGCACCAGTTGCGCCCGCAGCGGCGGCGGCAACCGACAAGGACTCTACCACCAAGGTGCTGAGCGACCTGTCGGACATGTTCAAGCGTGTTTCGGAAACCGGCATGCGCTTTGGCGGGGCGAACAAGCCTACCGGCAAAGAACTGGACGAGCTGAGCCAATCGATCATCAAAATGGTCGAAGAGCAGGGCTATGTCCGTGTGACCCGCGCTGCGGAACTAATCGCAATGGCGACCACGGCAACCAGCTTCCGCGCTGCCGAACTTCAGTTCTACGAAGAACTGGCTGCTGTTGAGGCGGTCCTGCCCCAAGGCGCGGTGCCCGAAGATCTGCTGACCCCGACCAAGTTGCTGCGCATCTGGGGTGCAGACAACATCTTTGATACCCTGACTGAACTGCGCACAGGGCTCGAGGAAAACAACGGCCAAGGCGAGACTTGGTTTGTCGGCTTCGACGGGCTGATGCGCCGTGCGTTCCACGCCTGTAACTACTTCCGCATGGAGACAGCGGCTCAGCTGACCATGGCGCTGATCGACTTGTTCGCACGTGTTCGCGTGGACGGGGTCAAGCCGGACGTCATCCTGATCCAGATCGCCCGCGGCTTTGTAGATACGATGGAGCTGGTTTTCGACGCGCTGGATCAGGGGGACAACCCTGATACGAGTAAGATCGAAAAGCTGTTCGAAGAAGCATCGACCGTCTGCTTCCTTGCCTCGGGCATGGTGACGGCCAAGAGCATCGAGCAGCGTCTGGGCCTGCCCAAAGAGTTCCACCGCGTTCTGTCGCCAGACAGCGTAAAGAAGGCGCAGTCGGCGATCGAAGCGGGTCTGAACTTCCACGTGATCCGTGCCGACTTGAACGATGACGAAGATATCGCGCAAGCGTTTCTCGATTGGGTGTCGTCCAAGCAAGCGCGCATGATCACCAACGTGACGGTGTTCCAAGACGACATCACCCTGTTTGACTTCTTGGTGGCGACCACGCTGCCGGATGACCACCTGCATGAAACGCTGATCCAGATCGACCCCTCGTCGACCAAGTTGTTCAGCACCATGCGTCTGGAAGTCCAAGAAGAAGAGGGCGCAACCCAACAGGCAGCGAGCGACGATCCGATCGACTTTAACGTTGCGATGGGATCGGGCGGTGACGGGCTGCGTCTGTTGGAAACCATTGGCGAGATTAGCTCTGGTCAGGCGATGGTTCAGGAAATGGTTCGCCAGATGGCGATGTCCGACCTGATGCAGGAAATCGAGATGAGCATCCAGCATTCGGATGCTCCGCCGTTGAATGCACGTCACCGCACCATCCTGCGGGACGTGATGGACAACCACATGGGTCGTCTGCAGCAGTTGGCCGAAGCGGAAACGCAATTGGCCAGCCAGCTGGGGCAGTTGCAGGAAGAAAGCGTCGCGATGCGTTCGCGTCCTGCGAACGTCTTGCTCAAGCCGCTGGCGTCCTTTGTGGAAACGATGGCGCGCAAGCACGGTGGAAGCGCGCGCTTGTCGGCGGCGGGCGGCGAAGCGATGCTCGATCAGACTATGATCACCGATTTGCGCCACTTCCTGAAGGCACTGGTGACTCTGCGTATGGAATCTGACGCCAAACCGGCCAAGTTCCACATTTCGCTGGCGAACGAAGACGACCGTGTGGTGGTCGATCTGAGCGACGACGGCGCGTTTATCGAAGGCAATGCTGATTTCGCAAAGCTGGTCGAAGACGTGAAGAGCAAGGGCGGCGCGCTGAAAACAACGTCCATTCCCAAGGGCGGTCAGCGTTTCCACCTCAGTTTGCCTCTGCACATGATCGTTCTGGACGGCATGGTCGTTCGGGTTGGGGATGTGCGCTACGTGCTGCCGATTGAATCGATCCAGCGGATCCATCAGGGCAAAGACGTCGTTCCTGTCGTTGCCGCTCGTAACATGGCGATGCTGCGGTTGGACGACGGGGACCTGATCAAGATCCAGCCCCTGTCGAACGGCAAATTCAAGAACGGCGACAGCCCAGACGGCCTCTATGTGATTGTGCGCTATAGCGACATCCGTCGCGCAATCCCGGTCGACGAGCTGCTGGGGCAGCAGTTGGTCTTGCTTCGTCCGCTGCGCGGTGTGCTGTCTGGCATGCGCGATCTGTCGGGAATTGCGATCCTGACCGGCGGTGACGTTGGCATGGTTCTGTCTGTCAGCAGCTTTGCCTCGGCATAACTGCTTGATATCGGACTCTTTTTGGCCACGCCCCTCGGGGCGTGGTTTTTTTATTTTTTGACAAACACTTAACTCGGCCAGAACAGGCAATTTGGCCTAAAAGATGCAAAGGAATTGTCGTTGAATTTAACACGACGATGGAAGCGTCAGGGAAACTGAAGGAGCATCAAAATGTCCATTGCCCTAGCACGATCGCGCTATCGCCAAGCCCAATCCGCGAACGCGGCCGAGGTCGACAATCCGCACGAGATTATCCTTGTTACCCTACGAGAGCTCGAACGGTCCCTGTCGGTTTTGGCGACCTCGTTCGGCGAAGGAGTGAAGGCGCCGGACGAACATACCAGCCGCGCCCTAACCGCGATCTACATTCTGCAGTCCTCTTTGGACTTTGAAAAAGGCGGCGACATCGCAACAAGCCTGTTCCAGCTGTACGAATATTCGCGCCAGCAGATCCTGGCACTGATGCGCCGCGATCCCGAGGCACAGATTGTTGCGGCCCGCGATTGCATCTCGGACGTGATGTCTGCATGGCGCCAGATTGGCCCCGAAGTCGGGGGTAAACCGTCGTGAGCAGTGATCTGGTCCGGCATATGACATCGGCCCAGTCGCTCGAGCGACTGTCCGATATCGCGCAGCGCCTAGAGTTGGCCGCAAACGCGGGCGCTCTGGACGAGGTCGCGCGGCTGGACCACGAGCTGCGGTGCGCGGCGCTGGCGGTTGTTGGCACGGTGCCAAAGGGCGAAGCCCCATTGGTCGAGCAGCTGGAATCCGTCAGAGATGCGCTCAAAGCAATCGAGCTTGCGATATCGTCGGTGAAGCTACAGCAAAAACAATTGAAACATAAAATAGACCAGTCACGCCGGTTGCGTCTGGCCTACAAGCGCAAGGATTGAGCCATGGCATTGCTCGGTAAACCCTGCCGTTCTTGCATGCGCATTCGCGTTTTCATGATGTGTGCGCTACCCATCGTGATCCTGATCGGCCTGCGACCCGAGGGCGTGGTCCGTCTGGCTGGCTTGGTGCCTGATGCGGGCTGGATTGCAACCGCTATGATGGTTGTTGGTAGTATCAGCTTCATCGTCAAATATAGAAAATACAAAAGCCAGAGCTGAGGGACATCCTCAGGTCTGGCTTTGATCTTGTCGCGGATGTGTGAGGGTTAGCCGATCCGCAGAGGTGTCTTGAGCGCTTCGACCAGCGAAGTGAGCGACACACGCTTGCGGTTCCGAGGGGCACCGTTCTTATCGCAGAAAACGGTTTCCACCATCATCACAGGCGCGGGCGTGGCGGGTGCGGTTTTGGGGTCGTAGATCATGTTCATGGCAGGGTCTCCTGTGTCTCTTGATAGAAACCCTGCAAGAGGCGGGCCAATTTAGCCGCCTATGGTGAAATTCAGGATCAGGACCTCGTAAACCGGATTTGGGCGGTCTTCAGAAGTCAGTTCGACGTTCATTTTGTCGCGGATCACCGCAGGCAGCTCAGCACGCAAATCCTGCCAGTCACTGTCCGGAGGCATCTGGTCTACCAGATCCTGAACAGCGTCCGTCATGGGCGCCATAAGCGGGCCCGGATTATCCTTAAGCATATCGTAGACCTTTTTGCCGACATCCTCGCGGATCGCGAGCCCTATGTTGATCAGGACGGTCCCGCCAAGCTGGGGCAGGGTCGCTTTGATCGGGTTGATGATGTCGATATAAGTCCGATCCGGCAGGTCCTCTGTCTCTTCTTCCAACACCTCTTCCTCAACAATTTCAGGTTCGGGAAGATCGGGTTTGGCTGTCAGAGAAAAGTACAGACCGCCCCCAAAGGCCCCGACCACAACAATGGCGGGGAGGATGGTGAGCAGGATGCTGGCTTTGGATGAAATCGGCTCGGCCGACATAGGCGCGTGCCTCCTTGGGCTTTTCAAATCTGCAAAAGGTTGTGCAAGGCAGGTGCCAAACCTGTTAGACTTTAACGCAGGGCTAAAAAATTTCGGAAGATGACCGAAAGATAAATACAAGAGCACTGCACCCGTGACCCACATCGGGGCAAGAGAGGACGTAGATGGCATTCGCTATGAAATGGGCGCTGGCCCCATTCAGGCTTTTGTTTGGACGTGGCGTACGAACGCCCACGGCCGAGGTGTTGCCTGCGGATCCGGACTGGACGCCGCCCCCTGCGGCAGAAGCTCAGGGCACCTTGCCTGCCGAAGAATTTGTGCTGGTCGAACGGATCACCCGCCTGATGACGCTGGATGAGATTGAGCGTCACCTGCCTGACATTCTGGGCCGCGCGCTAGCGCGTGGCTGGATCGACAAACCTTTTCAATCGGCGTTCATGGATGACCCCAAGCGGATGCTGGCGACTTATGATGTGCACCTGCCAGACGCGGTCGAGATCGAGGTCGAGACCGAGCCAGGAAAGCGCCCGCGGATTGTGGTCTACCAGATCAGCCTTGGCGGCCGGAAGCGGCGGCTCTTGTATCTACAGCTCGTGATGATGGCGGGACGATGAAAGCAACTTTGACCAGAACACTCAGCGCAGCGGCCTTGGCTCTGGCAGTGGCACTGCCTGCTTCGGCGGACCAGTTCGACGAAGCGATGGCGGCCTTCAAGGGGGGAGACCTAGACCGCGCGGTAGTTCTGTTTCGTGACCTGGCCGATCACAACGATGGTGCCGCACAGGCCAATCTGGCCGTGCTCTACGCGATCGGGCAGGGCGTTCCGCAGAATGACCAAGATGCCTATTACTGGGCTTGGCGATCGCGGTTCTCGGGCGAGAAGGCGGCAATCGACATGATCAAATTGCTGCGTGAACGCCTGACCGAGGAAGGCCGCGCCGACGTAGCTGCGAGGCTGATCAAGGATTTGACGGATACGGCGCTGCGCGGTGACCTTGGAGCGCTCACCGCTCTTGGCCGCGTTTATAACGAGGTTAGCGAACCCTCGCAAAAGGCAGAGGCCCTGTTGTGGTTCACGGTCGCGGCTGCGTTCGAGGCCCCTTATGCGGCGCTCTTCCGCGAAGGCGTGAGCCAGGAGATCTCAAAACAAGAGCGCCTGACCATTCAGGCCCGCGCTCGTCAGTTGTTTACAGAATGGTGTGGTAAGTTGCCGGAAAACAAGCTGCCGGCAACCTGCAACAAGAGTTGATTAGTGGCGGCGGAAAGCCTGCATTGCCACCAGTTCATCGGCTGAAATGCCGGTCTGGCGCGCAATCTCGGAGCCGCTTTCCCCTTCACGGGCCATGTTGATGGCCTGATCAATCATGCGTTCGCTGGTCAGCCACTGGATGTCTGAGCGCATGTCTTTGATCTCGGTGGCAATTGCTTCGATCGTTGCTCCGATCTTGGCCTGTTCCTCGGCAACGTTGGCCAGGACTGCCTTTTCGGCTTTGGTCGCGGATTTCTGGGCACGCTTACGGCGCAGGGCGACATAGGCACCACCCGCCAGAAGAGTGGAAACTGCTGCGGCGGTGGTCAAAAGGATCAGTTCGCTGGTCACGTTCGGGATTCCAGTTTTATTGCTTCGAGTTTTTGTTCTTAGAGCATCAGCTCACGGTAGCCTTCGAAGAGGCTGTCCGTGATCCGGTCCAGATCGACAGGGTAGTTGCCCTGCGAAATGGCATCCTTGATGCGCTTCACGGCTTCGACGTCGAACGGCGGGCTCGTTTCGTCGACGCCAGCAGGCATCTGGGCCACAGCGGCACTGAGCGACACGCTGTCAGTTGCAGCGGGCGCGTTGACGCTCGTTGAACCCTCGGCACCTTTGGAGCTTTGGGCGGGCGTATCACCCTGCGTCTTTTGAATTCGGGCGCGGGCGAGGGACGGATTGATGGAGTCTACCATGACGTTCTCCTCGGGTTTAGACAGAAACAGGCATACAAATACTCTCGGACAGTACAACGACGGATGGCTAGTTCATTTTAGCCGCCACTCGTACTTTATTGCGTTCGGTTACGATGGCTTTGACGAGCCTGTCGCTTCCTACATTCCGTACTGCAATTATCTGGCCACGTTGGCCGTTCTCGGCTGCAATTCCTGATGCTAAGATCAACATTCCTGCAGCATTGTAGACAATTGCGACGGGTGTCCCTTCGGTAACCAACCAGTTGTGTTCCAGATGACGCGCCAGAACAGGGCGACCCTCGCCTAGATTGACCGTCAGAGTGCGGCCAATCACAGAGTTTGGATCTGTCATCAGGCCATCTAACGACCCATCTCGGACAGGTTTTAGAGTCAAATGTGTAGGTTCGATCACCGTTCCGGCAGCCAGACTTTCGGTCAGGGTCAACACGGGAATACCGGCGGGTTCGGCGCGCGTGGTGCGTTGGGGCAATGCGCCCGCCGATGCAGAGGTCCGAACAGAGCGGCTCCAACTGCGGGGGGCGGCGCAGCGCAGTTCGACAGTGCGCCAGTCTCCGCTGCGGGGGCTCACCGCTGGCGCATCTGAACAGGCGGGAAAGCCGCGCATCTGGCTGACTTGGATTTGCCCGTTCTGACCGGCAGCGACCATCGCCTGACTAACCAGATCGGTCACTTCGGTCGGGCTGATCCCATCCGCATAGGGGGAGGCCATCGCAACCGTCGGCATCAAAGCTAGAAGAAGTGCGCGCAGTTTCACAGGCCAGCCTCCATGAAGTACACCAGACGTCCGGCAAAGCTAGAGGCGCTGCGGGTCGGGTCGAGCGGGCGCAGAACAGCACGATTGTTTTCCAATTTGGTGATCTCGAGCAGACCAAAGCTGTCATTGGGGTCTTCAAGTACGGCGAGCGCGCCGCGTGTGATCCCGTGACGGGCGCCGACAGGCACACTCAGGGTGTTGCTTGCGTAATCGACGCGTGCGGCTGGTGGCTCACATCCCAAGGCGCTGAGCACTTGGTTGAATTCGTCACCAACGCCGCGCAGCAAAAGCGCTTCGGTCGTGGTGCGGGTGCGCAGTGTCAGACCGTGCAGGGTGGTATTCTTTGGCACAGGCGCCGCGCGCTGGATGCGGTGAGTGCGGATGTTGCCGTTGCTCTCGCGCATGTCGATGTCGATGTTCAGCACAACCGTTTGCATTCCGTTCTGCAGCGCGACATCGCCGTTGAAGGTCACGCGCAGCACGTGGTCACCAGGTACCGAAGAGGGCGCGGTGCCACGGGTCAGGCTGTTGTAGTCCATGCCGCTGGCGCGCACGGTGCTGGACTCGCGTCCGGTGCTCGCCATCACACGCTCTAGCCTAGTCGCGGGGTTGCGCTCGATGGTGTAGAGCATGTCTTTGTAGACTTCCTGCGCCATGGGCAGGGTAAAGGCAGGTACGTGGGGCGACATGCGATAGGTCGGCGCATGGGCGCTGATCACGAGGCTCCGCTTGCTGCCGCAGTAGCCTGCGGGCACGGGGCCCACCAAGGCTTGTACGCGAACTTGCCACAGATTGCCGTCGAAATTCGAGGACAGGATTTTGTGGCGCATCACACGCCCCTTGGCCAGCATCAGCGCGCGGTCGGCGACGATGTTGCTCTTGTCCATAAAGGTATAGCCGCGGATGGTCGCGCCGCCTTGCAGGCCCGCATTCACCAGCGCGTCGATCAAGGCACGGCGCTTGGCGCTGTCCTGACTTTCGCCGCGGGCGGGCGCTGCATGGCCCCAAGCCTCGATCCAGACAGCCTGATCATTCTTGGTCGCGGCCGATACGGGCAGCGCAAGAGACAGCAGAACTGTGGCAATGGTGGCCAGACGGATCAGCAGAGCGAGGGGCGAAGGGATCATGGCTTAGTTCCCGGTTTTAGCAGCTTTGACGATGTAACGAACAACATCAGGGTCGAGGGTCAGGACAACTTCGAAAGTGTCGCTGCTCTTGGGCTTGATGCTGGTCGTGCGGGCGCCGCGGATTTCACCGTCGACAAGGCCGCGAATGTAGTCGCTGCGCAGCACCATGTCGTTCACGGTCGAGGTCGAATCCAGACGCAGACCGTGCACCTGTTCGGTCAGATCGCGCATCGCCTCTAGGCGGGCAGCGCGAATGGCCATCAGGCGCTTTTCATTGGTGGTTTTGCCGGGTTGGCCTGCCACTTGCGAAAAGCCCATGCCGGTGAGCGGCACGATCTCTTCGGCCTTTTTGGCGCGGGCCATCATGGCGGGGGTGTTCTGGTCAATCGCGTCCTTCAGTTCTGCCAGTTCGCGGGTCTGCGGGTCAGGGTCCGAGGGCAGATCCTGAACGGCGCGATGGGGCATTTGGCAACCTGCCAGCGCCATTCCGATGCTGGCGGCACATGCAAGGCGCATGAAATAGGGGGTCGTGGGCATCAGGCTCTCCTGTTGCGGGCCGGTGGATGCCGGAGAGTCTGCAAGCCCTGTGCCATCCTGCCCCGCAGATCGGCTATTCCCTAAAACCAATGGGATAGGGGCGACTGGCACGCCTTTTGCAGATTATCCGACGAACGGCGCAAAGCGTCGAAAAACCGTCAACTGCGAAAGAGACCGCCAGCATGGCTGACATTTCAAATCCTTCGGCGACAGAGAAGATGGGCGGCATGTTCCTGCCCTTAGGCATTCTGGCGATGATCGCCATGATGGTCCTGCCGCTGCCGGTATTCCTGCTCGACGTTTTCTTTGTATTTAACATCCTGCTGTCGCTGCTCGTGCTGATGGTTGCGATCAACACCTACAAGCCGCTGGACTTCAGCAGTTTCCCCAGCCTTTTGCTAATGGCGACCACCCTGCGACTGGCCTTGAACGTGGCCTCGACCCGTATCGTTCTGACCGACGGCCACACGGGCGCTGGCGCTGCGGGCAAGGTGATCGAGGCCTTTGGTGCCTTTGTCATCGGCGGTAACTTTGCGGTTGGTATCGTCGTCTTTATCATCCTGATGATCATCAACCTTGTGGTGATTACCAAAGGTGCGGGCCGCGTGTCCGAAGTCTCGGCGCGCTTCACTCTGGACGCGATGCCAGGCAAGCAGATGGCAATCGACGCCGACCTGAACGCTGGCATCATGAGCCCCGAAGATGCGCGCGCGCGTCGCAAGGAGGTCGCGGAAGAGGCTGATTTCTACGGGGCCATGGACGGTGCATCGAAGTTTGTCAAAGGTGACGCCGTTGCCGGTATCATGATCCTCGCGGCCAACATCTTGGGCGGTATCATCATCGGTACCACTCAATATGGATTGTCGGCTGGAACCGCGGCAGAGACCTATGTTCTGCTGTCGATCGGTGACGGTCTGGTTGCTCAGATCCCGTCGCTGCTTCTCTCGATCGCGACTGCAATCATCGTGACGCGCGTTTCGGGCGAGGCTGACATGGCCGAGCACATTACCGAACAGGTCAACATCAGCCGCGCATGGCTACCCGTTGCAGGTGTAATGGCCCTGCTGGGGATGGTTCCTGGCATGCCCAATATCCTGTTCCTCTTGGGGGCGTCTGGTGCGGGTGCGGCCTACTGGTATTCTCGCCAAAACGAGATCAATCCCAAACAGGACGAGGCATCTGGCGGTGCCAATCTGCCCGCCCTTCCGGGCGCTGAAGGCGAGGCGCAAAACAGCGGGACCATTACTGCAGAAGAGGTCACCGACTACGCACCCATCTCAATCCAGATCGGCTTTGGTCTGGTCGGAATGATCGATACCGCGTCGGGCGGAGAGCTGTTGTCGCGCATTACCGGCATTCGCCGCGAGGTGTCGAAATCCATGGGCTTCGTGGTGCCTGGCGTGCGTATCCGCGACGACCTGAACCTGCCTTCGAACACCTATCGCATCCGCATTGGTCAGGCGATTGTGGCCGAGGATACCGTCTACCCAGACCGTATTCTGGCCCTACAGGGCGGTATGTCGACCAAGAAACTGAAGGGCGTAGATGTCAAAGATCCGTCATTCGGTATGGATGCGACGTGGATCATGCCCCATCAGCGCGCCGAGGCCGAAGCCGACGATCATGTGGTGGTCGAGCCCGACTCTGTCATTGCGACCCACCTGAGCCAGATGCTGTACCAGCACGCGGCCAACCTGATTGGCCCCGACGATGTCCAAGGTCTGCTTGATCGTCTGGCAGAGGTCAGCCCCACACTGGTCGAGTCGGTCGTCCCCAAGCCCGTGCCGCTGCACACCGTCACCTCTGTCATGCGTCATCTGCTGTCCGAACGTATTCCTGTCAGCGATTTGCGCAGAATCTTGGAAGGATTGGCCGATGTGGCAAGCCGTTTGCAAGACCCCCAAGACATGGCCGAGGCTCTGCGCCCCGCACTGACGCCGCTCTTGCTGCAACAGATCGCGCCGCTGAACCAAAACCTGCCTTTGATCACGCTGTCGCCTGACTTCGAAGAGCTGCTGACTCGCAGCTACCAGAAAGGGGCGGGGCTGATCGTGGATCAGGGCCTGACCCAGCAGATGCTGCAGGCGCTGAACCAGGCAAACGAAGAGATGCTCTCTCAGGGGCGGCAGCCCGTGGTGATCGTCTCGAATGCGCTGCGTAGACCCTTTGCGGGCTTCCTGCGTGGACATGGCAGCGATGCCATTGTGCTGGCGGTGAATGAACTGCCGGACAACCGCAAGATCGAAATCGTGGCCACCGTGGGCGGAAATCGCCAAATCGGTCAGGCCCCCCAGAACTGAAGTGACGAGACCCTCTGATGCCGACAACAGTCGTACGAGCAGAAGATAGCGCACAGGCGATGGACGAGATCGTCGCCCGTCTGGGGCCCGATGCCCTGATCCTGTCTACGGTTAAACGGAACGGGATGGTCGAGATTACGGCGACCACCGACCCCGTACCACCGAAAGAAGCCGTCGCTATTGCCACACAGCCGGCCCCCGAAGCGCCGGCCGCGGTTCCTAGCACGGCGGAGATCGTACCGATGCCTCAGGTCGAGCAGCCCAAGTCGCCTGTATCTACGGCCTCTGGCGCAGAGGCGCCCAAAGCGGGGTTCGCCAAACTGTTCAAGTCGCGGATGAACCCCGTGCCCGGTGAAACAGCCAAGGTCGTGGCGACTCCTGCCCCGAACGCCGATACAGATGGCGTGGCTGCTCTGATGCGCCGCACCCAGATCGCACCTGCGGCTACTGTCCTGCGGGCACGCCGTTTGGTGCTGGTGGGCCGCGTTGGCGCGGGTAAGTCCCTGCTGTCTCTGCAAATTGCCGCAGCTCAGGCACAAGCAGGCCGCGACGTCCAAGTCAGTTTCGTCGGCGCCTCGCATGCGGATGGTGCGTACCTGATGTCCAAGTCGCGGCTTTTGGGCTGTCCGATGGACTTCGCCAATGCCGATATGCTCAAGAAATCACCGACTGATTGCGATTTGCACATCGTGGTCGTGTCGGGCCGTAGCGCTCTGCCAGAGGACGTCATCGACGCCATGGCGACGCAAGAAGACACAGTCGCAGTTCTCACGCTGCCTTTGGGGATGCGGCGCAAGGCTGTCCTGACCAGTGCGA
This sequence comes from Donghicola eburneus, assembly GCF_900115865.1. Classification (GTDB taxonomy): domain Bacteria; phylum Pseudomonadota; class Alphaproteobacteria; order Rhodobacterales; family Rhodobacteraceae; genus Donghicola; species Donghicola eburneus. Next base: position 136,603 of record NZ_FOXY01000003.1, read on the forward strand.
GCCAATGGCGCGCGCTGGACCCTGTGGTCGCCTTGACCACCAACCCCGGAGAAGAGTTGGACCCTGATGACATTACGGGTCTGGTCGATGCCGGTCTGCCGCTGACATGGATCAGCGCAATGAAATCCGTGGTGGGCGCGCTGACAGCTGCTGACCGCGACCAGATATCCGCAGCCCTGAGCCAAACCCTGCCTGCGGGCATCCAAAGCCTATACGCACAAAAGCCCTCAAGTTCCGGAGGTGTGGAATGATTGCGCCAAAATCCTATGCCGAGCAGGCGCCGAGCCCCGAAAAACTGGTCAAAGATCACATGCATCTGGTCAAGCGATTGGCCTGGCATTTCTTGGGACGAGTCGGACGGTTCGTAGAACTCGAAGACTTAATGCAGGCCGGGTATCTCGGCCTCGTCGACGCCTCGCAGCGCTACAGCGTGCGCGAAGGGGTCTCTTTCTCTGCCTATGCTGCGATCCGTGTTCGGGGATCAATCGTCGATCTGCTGCGGCGAAATTCGAACCTGTGCCGCAAGACAATTGCGATGCAGCAAGAGGTCAAGAAAGCCATTCAGGCCCTCGAAGGCGAATTCGGGCGGACGCCCGAGGCCGAAGAGGTCGCGGCCAAACTGGAAATTCCCATTGAGGAATACGAGGAATGGCAAGCACGGTTCCAAGCAAACCGCGTGCAGTCGCTGGACGAGGTATACTCGGATCAGTCTATGCTGTTCGAAGATCGAAACCAGAACTCCGAAGACCTGACGCATCAGTCGCAGCTCAAACAGCTGTTACGCAATGCACTGGAAAAGCTGCCAGAGCGCGAGGCGCTGCTCTTGCACCTGTACTATGTCGAGGAGCTGAACGTCTACGAGGTCGCGGCGATCCTTGGTGTGACCACAGGCCGTGTGTCACAAATCAAAAAAGCCGCGATCATGCGGCTCCGTGGGTTGATCGGCGAAGTGAACTAGCGGGGCGCGCTTCTACAGCGCCCCACTTAAATTACAGCAGGCCAGAGTTCCGCGCGATGAACACCGCATGGGTGCGGTTGTTGGCAGACAGCTTGGTGCAGATCGAACGAACGTGCATCTTGATCGTCGCTTCGGACAGGTCGAGCTCGTATGCGATCTCTTTGTTCTGTTTGCCTTCGCCAAGGAAATTCAGAACGGTCATTTCACGGTCGCTGAGCGGGCTGTCAGGGTTCGCAGCCTGTGCCGGTTCCTCGTGCATGAGGCTGAGCGGTGTATACACCTCGCCCGACGCGATAAAGCGGATGGCATTTGCCAAGCTGCGCGCCTGCATCGTTTTGGGGATCAGGCCTGCGCCGCCCATTTCCAGAGTCTCATCCAGCAACTTCCGCGTCGGCGTGCCGGTGATGATACCAACTGGTTTGCCAGCGGTGCTGTCCAGCATCTTTTTCAGACCCTCGAGACCATTCATGCCAGGCATGTTGTAATCCAGAAGAACCACGTCGACCGTGCCTTCTTCTTTTAGCTTATCAAGGGCTTCGTCCAGATTTGTCGCAGAAACAACTGCCAAATCGGGCTGTGAGGCCAGGAATAGGCTGAGAACCTCGAGGACCATCGAGTGGTCGTCTGCAATCAGGACTTTAGTCTTCTCGGATGCTTGCTCAGCAATCATTCTACCCGCTCGTACGTTTGTAGTGTTGTTCTAAATGATAACCGACGCACAACAAAACACTATCAAAGTCTACTGGGGAACGCTGAGGAAGGCAAAAGTAAAATAGCAAAAAGTATAATATGTTTTTTTGAATGTGTTCTAGGTGAAGTCTTTTGACCTATTGGCCTAGTTCGCCTGCCAAGTTAATCAGGCCCTATGACACAGACGATCCAACATATTTATGCGGCCCGAGTCGCTGCCGGTGACATCCAGAGCGACCCTGCCCAAGAGGCTGTTCTGCCCGAATTCGAGCGCATTCGCGCCGAGTTGGCGACTCCGGTAAAACGCGGGCTCTTTCGCAAGGCGCCACCGCCTCCAAAGGGTCTGTACCTATGGGGCGGGGTGGGCCGCGGTAAATCCATGGTGATGGATCTGTTCGTCTCTGAGTTGAACGTGCCGGCGCGCCGCGTTCACTTTCATGCCTTTATGCAGGAAATCCACGAGGCGATGCACAAAGCCCGTGCCGAGGGTGTTGAGGATGCTCTGAAACCCGCAGCACAAAAGATCATCGATGATGTGAAGCTGCTCGCTTTTGACGAGATGCAGATCACTGACATTACCGATGCGATGATAGTCGGACGCTTGTTCCAGATGCTCTTCGATGCCGGGGTGGTCGTGGTGACTACTTCGAACCGCGTGCCGGACGATCTGTATAAGAATGGTCTGAACCGCCAGCTTTTCCTGCCATTTATTGCTTTGATCAAAGAGCAACTGGTCGTGTGGGAGATGGCAAGCCCCCGAGATTATCGTCAGGACCGTCTGGCTGGGAGCCCTGTCTATTTCTCGCCCGCCAACGAAGCCGCTCGCACAGAGATCAATGCAATTTGGAAGGACCTGACGGGCGGACAAGAGGACTCGTTGGTTTTGACTGTCAAAGGCCGGAAACTTGAAATACCGCGCCATCATAACGGTGTCGGACGCGCTGGTTTCCACGAACTTTGCGGAGCGGCGCTGGGGCCTGCAGATTATTTGGCGATTGCCCATGCGCTACGCGTGCTGGTGATCGAGAATATCCCGACTTTGGGCCGCTCGAATTTCAACGAGGCCAAACGGTTCGTAACTCTGATCGATGCCCTGTACGAAGCGAAGGTTCGCCTGATTGCGAGCGCAGCTGATAAACCCGAGATGTTGTATGTCGAAGGGGACGGTGCGTTTGAATTTACCCGTACCGCCAGCCGCCTGCGTGAGATGCAATCCGAAGGCTGGGGTGACGATCGGGAGTGATCCCGCCGGCCAAGGGTTTGCGACGCCGGTCGGCGAATCGCGGTTGCAGCGCAGACGGCCTGAGCGCGACTCGCGAATACCCATATGAGATATCTTCTACGGTCGAGGTGATAGTTAAACCTACACGATGATCTGGTGCGACTCGCCGTCTGCGAGATGGGCAGTTGACTGCGCTTCGGATATGAAAGTCGGCGCATATCCGCTCTGATTGGCAAAAACGCGAGACAATTCCTGCCGATACAGCGCTCAACCACCACGGACGTTCCGCTCGGGACAATCCTACGGATGTATGGAGCACCCCAAAGGATATAACTCGATACCGAAGGATGTCTGTCGAGTACGCCTCAAGTGGAGTAGGGTTTTCATGAATTTGACACACCCTTCTACGGTGGCGCGATACGATGTTCGAAAACGATAACACCCCCTCTGGTGGGCGCCGTAGCGTTCGCACATGTGGCTACCTTCCTCGCAAGGAGCCCCGTGGCCTGACATTCGTGTGCAGCGCGGATGGTGGCATTCATTTCGAGCGGTACGGCCGCGCGATGCATCTGGTAGCGAATGAGCCTGTGCGGACATGGGCGCCTGATGCGAAAAGCGCCGCTGGCCCTGCATCGTTGCCTGTCTTGCTGGTCACGGATTCGACAGAAGCACTTGGGGCGATGACCCAGCTCCTGTCCGAAGAAGGGCTCGAGGTTGCCGGATCAGACGATCCAACGTTGGCCGTGTCTATCATGCGCAACAGCGGCATGACCTTTCACACCGTAATTCTTTGCCTAGAGGACAGCGCCTCTGACGAGGAGCACGCCGAAGCACTGCTGAGCATTATCGAACAGGGCAACAGCCCCGTTGTTATGATGGTTCGCCCTGGAAGCGGTGCCTGCAACGTCGCACGCAAGCGTGTTCCGACCGCAAATGTGGTCGTTATGCCTGCGTCTGAAGCAGACGTCGTTGCGACCGTGATGCGCGCACAGGGCCGTGCGCAGCGCCGCGTGTCGAACCGCAAAGCTTAATAACCCGACCGCTCACATCGGAATGAAAGCGGCTGGACCCCCACGGGTTCAGCCGTTTTTCTGTAGAATCTGACCCGCTAGATACAGCGATCCACAAATCAGAACGCGGATATTCTGGTTGCCTTCGGTTAGCTGGCGCAAGGCGGTGTCGACATCAGGCGCAGTCGACGCAGTCATCCCGACCTTTGCAGCTGCCTCTGCTGTGGTTTCCGCAGGCAGAGTGTTCGGTTCACCTGGGATCGAAACGGCAGTCAGGCTGCTGGCATACTGTGCGATGGGGCGAAGGTAGCCTGTGATGTCCTTGGTGTTCAGCATCCCGCAGATCAGGTGCGTCTCGCGTTCGGGCATCTGCGACAGGGTCGCCGCAATCGCGTCACCGGCGGCGGGGTTGTGCCCGCCGTCCAGCCAGAGTTCTGCGTCACCGGCGATGTCGAACAGGGGGCCCTCGCGCAGGCGCTGCATGCGGGCAGGCCAGAACGCTTGGGTAACGGCCGCTTCGCAGGCCGCTTCGTCCGCGCCAAGATGGCGCAGGGCAGCCAGCGCGGCGCCTGCGTTCATGATCTGGTGTGGACCGGGCAGGTTGGGCAGAGGCAGATCCAGCAGACCCTGTTCGTCCTGATAAACCAGGCGGCCATTCTCGGTCCCGACGTGCCAGTGCTGACCGTAGGCCAGAACCGGAGCGCCAAGGCGCTCGGCGCGGGCTTCGATCACTTCGAGGCCTTCGTCCTTCTGAGGGCCGACGATCACTGGTACGCCACGCTTGATGATGCCGGCTTTCTCGCCTGCGATCTCTGGCAGCGTCTCGCCAAGGAACTGCTGGTGGTCGATGTCCACGGGCGTGATGATGGTCAGCGCGGGTTTGTCGATCACATTGGTTGCGTCGAGGCGTCCGCCAAGCCCAACTTCCAGCAGAGTGTAATCCGCCGGTGCCCGCGCAAAGGCCAGTAGGGCTGCGCAGGTCGTGATCTCGAAATAGGTGATATTCTCGCCGCCATTCTTCTCGTAGCACTCGTCGAGAAGGGCGGTCAGAGCGGGTTCGCTGATCAACTCGCCCGCCAGACGAATGCGCTCGTGGAAACGGGCCAAATGGGGCGAGGTGTAGGCGTGGACCTTCTTGCCCATCGCCTCGAGGCCTGCGCGGATCATGGCTTGGGTGCTGCCCTTGCCATTTGTGCCCGCCAGATGAATCACGGGGGGCATCGCGTTCTGCGGGTTATCCAGAGCTTCGAGCAAACGCCAGACACGGTCTAGCGTAAGGTCGATGACTTTGGGGTGCAGCGCCATCATCCGGTCAAGGATGACGTCCGATGTCACCTCAGTCATTTCTGCTCTTCTGCAGGTGCGTCGAGGGCAGGTGCCTCGGCGGCTTCGTCAGGGGCAGGCAGGTCACCGGCCACGGCTGGTGGTTGTCCCATGAGCATACGGGTGATGGTGATCAGCTCGTCACGCAGCTTGGTGCGCGGGGTCACGCGGTCCAGCATGCCATGGTCCAGCAGGTATTCGGCGCGCTGGAACCCCTCGGGCAGCTTTTCACGGATGGTCTGCTCGATCACGCGGGGACCTGCAAAGCAGATCAGGGCATTGGGTTCGGCAATCTGGATGTCGCCGAGCATCGCATAGGACGCGGTCACGCCACCTGTGGTGGGGTGGGTCAGGACGACAATGTAGGGAAGGTTCGCTTCTTTGAGCATCTGCACGGCGACGGTGGTGCGGGGCATCTGCATCAGGGACAGGATACCCTCTTGCATGCGGGCGCCACCAGCGGCCGAGAACAGAACAAAGGGACGGCCCATTTCAACTGCACGCTCGGCACCAGCGATGATCGCGTTGCCCACGTACATGCCCATGGAGCCACCCATAAAGGTGAAGTCCTGCGCCGCCGCCACAATGGGGGTCCGGCCGATTTCGCCTTCGGCGACCAGCATGGCTTCTTTCTCGCCGGTCTTTTTCTGGGCCGCTTTCATGCGGTCGGGGTATTTCTTCTGGTCGCGGAACTGCAAGGGGTCCGCGATCGGCTCTGGCACGGCTACCTCGGTAAAGACGCCGCCGTCGAACAGGTGCTCGAAACGCTCGCGCGGCGTGATCGCCATGTGGTGACCACAGTTGGTGCAGACGTTCTGGTTATCCCTGAGTTCACGGTGGAACAGCATGGTTCCGCACGACTCACACTTGGTCCACAGGTTCTCGGGAACTTCACGGCGCGAGAAGAACGAGTTGATTGTCGGACGGACGTAGTTGGTGATCCAGTTCATTGCATACCCCTGAGGCCTACTGCGGCGCGTTGGCGCACAAATAAGCGTCATGGCGCAGGATTGCAATCAGCGGCGAATAGCCAGCCGCACGGCGAGCCACAGAACCAGAGGCAAGGCGAGGTCGCTCAAGAAAATCAGGTCAATCAGGGGCACAGCTTCGGGCGCGGCGGCCCCATCCCATTCGGGAAACAGCAGGAGCGCCAGTCCTGAGTCGGGCGTGAATTCCTCGGCCCAGAACAGGAATACGTAGGCATTATTGGCGAAGTGAAAGCCCATGGCCGCCGCCAAACTGCCCGTGCGGGCAGTCAGGTCACTGCAGGCCAGCCCGAATACGAAGGTCCACGCGACGTATTGCAGGCTCAGAATGGGATCACCGCTCAGGTCCAGATGGGCGATCGCGAACAAGACGTTCGGTGCTACCATCCAGATCACGGGACTTTGAAAGCGTGCCGCGAATTGCTGCTGAAGGTACCCGCGGTATAGCATTTCCTCGGCCCCCGTTTGGACAAGGATCGCAACAAGCGATAGTGGCAGCAGGATCATTCGACCGAGTTGCAACTCCCCACCGTCGTAACTGTAAAACGGCGGCAGAAACTCGAGCGCAGCAAAGACTGCGAAGCAGGCCAAAGCAGACCAGAACAGTGTATGACCAAAGCCAGTACGATCGCCAAAGATCGTCCAGCCGCTGCGATTGTGCTGGATCCAGACAATGGCCAAGACAGCCAGTCCAAGGAAACCAAAGGAGAAGAGCTGAAGTAAAAGCCCGAGAGCGGTGTCCCCGAATTCATAACTGGGCTTTAGATCTGACGGCCCGACGGTCTCTCCGATCAGGATAAGCAGCAGTGAAAATGCGCGTTGCGAGACGAAATACGCGGCCTCGATCAGGGCAAAGCCGATGATCAGTCGTCCAAGGTCCGCGCTCTCTTTGGCTGGGGCGACATAGCGGTCGTGGGGGGCATAGGACTTCATCGGCGCAGTGCCACGCGTGCCGCAAGCCAAGTGACGAGCAGCATAAGCAGATCTACGGGTAAAGCCGCGCGCACTGGCGCGACATCGTCCATCGCAGAGGGCAGGGTAAACAAGGCCAGACCTGAAAGATCCCCTTTGAACGAGACAAAGAGGATGGCGAGGGCATTGTTGACGAAATGCACTGCGATAGCAGGGCCCAACGTGCCTGACCTCGCTGTGAGATCCGCCATCGCAAGGCCAAAGAGGCCAGCCCAAATTGCCAAGGGGACCGCATTTGCGCCTGCTTCGGCGGGCGCGTAGTGCCCTAGTGCAAAGAGGGCAGAAGGAACGCCGATCCAAATGCGCGGATCGTTGGTCAGAGCAGACAAATGTTGCTGCAAATAGCCGCGAAAAAGCAGCTCTTCGGTGACGATTTGCACAGCCAAAGCAAAGAGGGACAGAGGCAGGAGGACCAGCCAGTATCCAAATGGCAGGTTTGTTTGCAGTGTTGGCGTGTCGCCGGGACTAGGCAGTATTGCTACGAAAAATGTCAAGCCAGCGACGGGCAAGAGCACTGTCTTGAACTGGGCCCAAGCCAGATCGAGCGGGCCAAAGAGCCCAAGAAAGGATCGCTTGTGCACTTGCTGGACAGATAAGGCGAGGCCTAGGCCAAGGGCGCCAAAACTGATCAGAAGCAGGATCAGCCCGATTGGGCTCGACCCGTTCTCGGCATCGCTGATCACGGCTGGGGCCTGCGCACCGGCGAGAGCTTGGACCAAGGCCCAATAGGTCGACATGATCCCGTAGCCAGCAACCAGCAGGACCACCATGCCCAGTCCTAACCGCCAAGGCTCTGGTCGAGCGTGGGACGGTGCGGCAAGTGAGTCGTGGGGGGCGTAGGGCGAGGGACGTTTCATATCTTTATCTGTAGCAGGGACACCCGCGCCGACAATCCGGACAAATCGGATTGTTCGCAAATGTGGTAATCTCAAACTCGGAATCGCGGACTTTGTGCACAGTTACCGAAAAATGGAATTTGGTTGCCGCTGGGTTCCGTTGAATCCGTAGCGAAATGCTCCAATTTGCCTTTTTTACTTGGGGTAATGCCGATATGTAGGCTTGGTGATTCGCGTGATTTGTTGTTTGGTTGAACGCGACGGAGGAAGGGTTTTTCCCAGAATGAGACGTACCTTTCGAGCATTGCTGATTTTGGTCGGGGTGATTGTCGCTGCGAGCTGTGATCGCCTGCCTTTGCTTGAGGCAAGTCCTCGCACCGTTGCATTGGCTGGCGGCGACGTCGGGATTGCCGCGCCGGCGGGCTACTGCATCGATACGGGGAACACGTCGGATTTCGGAGCCAAGGGCGGTTTCGCTCTGGTCTCCAGCTGCCGATCCTTGCTGGGGGTCGCAGCGTCACCGGCGATTATCACAATTTCCATTGGCCCAAAGGTTGGCGCGTCCCAAGTGTCGCCAGCTGCGTTTGCCGATGCCTTGGGTAACCCCGTGGTCTTAGCAAGCGAGGAGGCAGGTGCCGTGTCCCTGCTGCACATCGCGTCGGGTGGGCAGGATACTTTGCCTGGTGGGGATGATCGTTACTGGCGCGCAATCCGCGTTGTGTCGGGGCGCTTGGTCTCGATGGCGCTCTACGCGCCTGCCGGAGCGGACGAGGCGCAGGCTCGCGGAAATGCCATTCTGAAATCTTTGGCCAATAGGCTGTATGATCCAGGACCGACGGTCTGATCCTGCGGGCGCACGACGCTTGGGCGATTGTTGACGAAACAGAATAAAAAACTGGGTGCGTTGGCTATTCTTCCCTAGGTTTCTTTGTCAGTTTTCTTGATAAGGTTCAGAAAAGACCCAAGAAAGGGACAGCACAGTATGGGTAAGACCAGACAACTGGTGAACGCGGTTGTGTTTCGGCGTATTTTGACACGCTGGGCTGCGCTGGCACAGCGCGCCGATGTGGTGGACCTGAGCCGCCTTCGGGTGCAGAATAATCGGGCTAAGTTGCTACGTCACCATCTGGACCGGATCATCGCTGTTGCTGACAGCCGTCTTGCCCTGCCTGCCATTGGGACCGAAATTTTTCGCCAGCCGCGCGATTCCGACTGGGGATGGAGGCCGCCCTTGTGGCGTGAGCCCATCCCGCACAAGGGCGTTGCATCGGTTCCCAGCAATACGGAGTTTGGGCCGGGATCGACCATTTTCCACGATTGCTCTGCCTCAGAACTGACCCTGCGCCAGATCCGGAATACCCGAGAGTCAGACCTCGCGCCCTATGCCGTACGCATGGATGTCTTTCGGTTCGATGGCAGCTTCTTGTCGATCGCGGTCGATCTGCCAAAAGACGCGCTGAATGGTTTGCGTCGCAAACACCTGATCCGCATGGATACGCAGATTGAAGCTGAGAAAACGCTGGAAATTTTTGCGCGTCTGAATATCAAGCACGGCCCGAACACAGAGCAGATTGTGCGCGAGGTGCCCTTGCAGCAAGGGGGCGAAATGATGGTCGAGTTCGACCTTGGCTACAGCGATATCGCGGAGAACCGGCTCGAAAGTGCTTGGGTCGATCTGATTTTCGAAGGGGCCCAGATGAATCAGGTCACGATCCGCGATCTGACCTTCTGCCGTTTGCCCCGCGCCGATCTGTAATAAAAGGATTTCTTGATGACCGATTTGTCCGTCACCAAAACCCGTATCATCGAGGGCGTCTGGGAAGGCGTGGTCCTGAGGAACGGTGGCCGTAATGGCGAAACCCCGGCGATTTCGGTTTCGCACTTGGGTGAACCGATTGAGGGCGTTGCATTGGACGACATGGATGGGGGCTGGCAGCTGCGCGTCCCGATCCCGCCGCACACCATTTCCGAGGGCGTTCAGACCTATTTGATTGTCGACTCCGCGACACACGAGGAGGTTGGAGCCTTTAACTTGATCGCGGGACAGGCCTTGGCGCACGACATACGCGTCGAAGTGGACCTCTTGCGCGAGGAGCTGGACCTCTTGAAACGTGCCTTCCGACGCCATTGCGTCGAGACTGGAACTGACCGCGGGTAACCAGCCGCCTTTCTGACGCGGCGTAGGTGATGACTTCGCCGCAGGAATGCTGTGTCATCGGTCCACTAGGGAGGCACCGATGACAGAATACCCGCACCTGCTGGCACCGCTCGATCTTGGATTCACCACGCTGAAAAACCGCGTGCTGATGGGCTCGATGCATACGGGGCTCGAAGAAACCCGTGATTGGAACCGCGTGGCGACGTTCTACGAAGAGCGTGCTAAGGGCGATGTCGGTTTGATTGTCACCGGCGGCATGGCCCCGAACCGCGAGGGCGGGGTGTTTCCCGGCGCAGCTGGTCTGTTCTCGGACGAGGACATTGCGAACCACCGCATTGTGACAGACCGCGTTCATGCGGCGGGTGGCAAGATCGCGATGCAGATCTTGCATGCGGGCCGGTACGCGTATGGCAAGGACTGCGTGGCCCCTTCGGGCATCCGGTCCCCGATCTCGCCCTTCCCACCCAATGAGTTGGACGAAGACGGGATCGAAAAGCAGATCGCCGACATTGCAACCGCTGCAGCCCGCGCCCGCAAGGCGGGCTACGACGGGGTAGAGGTTATGGGCTCCGAGGGTTACCTGATCAACCAATTCCTCGTGGCACACACCAACAAACGGACCGACCGTTGGGGCGGCAGCTATGAGAACAGGATGCGATTTGCCATCGAGGTGATGAAGCGCGTTCGTGCAGCAGTGGGCGAAGACTTCATCGTGATCTTCCGGTTGTCGATGATCGACCTGATCCCAGATGGCTCTACCCACGAAGAGGTGGTGCAGCTGGCCCAAGAAATCGAGGCCGCAGGGGCCACCATACTGAATACCGGTATCGGCTGGCACGAGGCACGCATTCCGACCATCGCAACCAGCGTCCCGCGTGCAGGCTTTGCTTGGGTGACCAAGAAACTGATGGGCAAAGTCGGCATCCCCGTGATCACCAGCAACCGGATCAATATGCCAGACGTGGCGGAGAAGGTGCTCGCAGATGGTTGTGCGGATATGGTCAGCATGGCGCGGCCTTTCTTGGCGGACAGCCAGTTCGTGGCCAAGGCCGCTAGCGGACGCGCGGATGAAATCGCGCCCTGTATCGCCTGCAATCAGGCCTGTCTGGATCACACGTTTAGCGGCAAGATCAGCAGCTGCCTGGTAAACCCGCGCGCCTGCTACGAGACAGAGTTGGTCATCACACCCGCAGATACTCCAAAGTCTGTCGCTGTCGTTGGCGCGGGGCCTGCAGGGCTGTCAGCAGCGCTCACGGCAGCGGAGCGGGGTCATCGGGTCATTCTGTTTGATGCAGCGGATCGCGTGGGCGGTCAGCTGAACATGGCCCGCCAGATCCCAGGCAAAGAGGAGTTCCACGGTCTCGTTGATTGGTTTGAGTCCAGCGTCGCACGCTCTGGCATTGACCTGAAGCTTGGGCAGCAGGTTTCGGCGGATGATCTGAAGGGATTTGACGAAGTGATCGTTGCGACTGGCGTGTTGCCGCGTGACCCGCAGATACCGGGTCAAGACGGGCCGAATGTCGTTTCCTATGTCGACGTGCTGTCGGGGGGCGCCGATGTTGGCGCGCGTGTTGCTGTCGTTGGCGCTGGGGGCATTGGCTTTGACGTGGCTGAATATTTGGTGATGGACGATAGCCCGACCGAGCATCCCGAAGAATGGCGTGCCGAATGGGGCGTCGGCGACCCCGAGCAGACCCGTGGTGGCTTGGCCGAGGTTGGCGCGCGTCCGACGCCGCCCGCGCGGCAGGTCACACTGCTGCAGCGCAAGGCGGAGAAGCCCGGCAAACGGCTAGGCAAGACCACCGGCTGGATCCATCGCATGTCTTTGATGATGAAGCAGGTGAAGATGATCGGTGGCGTGAACTATGAGCGTATTGATGCGAATGGGCTGCACATCTCTACCGGCGAAGACCGGGACAATCCGCAGTTGATCGAGGTGGACACCATCGTTCTGTGTGCCGGACAGGAAAGCCGTCGTGATCTGGTGGATGCTCTCAAGTTAGCGGGTGTTACATGCCGTGTAATTGGCGGCGCGGACGTCGCATCCGAGCTGGATGCAAAGCGCGCAATTAACCAAGGCACGCGAGTCGCAGCTGAAATTTGACCGAGCGTTAAAGATGCAAAAGATAGACCCGTTCGGAGGGGGTAATCCTACATAATTGTTGTTTCGGTTTGAGGAACGATCCCTATCATTCCCCGCAATTGTCCGCCCTTGGACACAGTCCTGCCCCAATCTCTGGGCAGGACAAGGGCAGGTCAAAGAGTATCGAGGATGGGGCATGGATCGGCTCACTGAAATGGAAGCTTTCGCAACAGTCGTAGACCAAGGTGGGTTTACGGATGCGGCAAAGAAAATGGGGATTTCAAAGTCGGCGGTCTCGAAACACGTCTCATCACTCGAAGCGCGATTGGGCGCTAGATTGTTGAACCGTACAACCAGACGGGTGAGCCCGACAGAGATCGGACTGGCCTATTACGACCGGGCCCGTCGCGTGCTGACCGACGCTGGAGAAGCGGATGCGCTGGTCACATCCATGCAAGCCGCGCCTTCGGGGCAATTGCGAATTTCGGTGGCAACTGACTTTGGCGTGAACCACCTGAGCCCCGTCTTGGGGGACTTCTTGGCGACCTATCCGGACATCAGCGTCAACATGGTGCTGAATAACCGCTACGTTGAACTGATCTCTGAAGGGTTCGATCTGGCTGTGCGCATTGGCGAACTGGAAGACAGCTCTTTGCGGGCCCGCAAATTGACCGAAACCAAGATGCGGATGATCGCCTCTCCTGCGTATCTTGAGAAATACGGAAGGCCGAAGCGGCTGGATGATCTGAACGAGCACAAGCTGCTGCATTACTCGAACCAAGCGAACGGCTCGGTCTGGAAGGTCAGTGCGCCGTCGGGCGAAAAACGTCAGATCCGCACTGCTGGCTGGCTGAGCGTCAATGACGGCCAGTCCCTGTTGAACGCGGCCAAGTCGGGCCTTGGCATCGCCTATCTGCCGTCGTTCCTCTATGCCGACGCGATGAAGAATGGCGAGATCGAAGATGTGATCCCCGATTTGCCGGTCGACACTCAGGGGATTTACGCGGTGTACCCACCGGGCCGCTTCCCGCAGCCCAAGGTCCGTGCGTTCATCGATTTCCTTGTGGATGCTTTCTCGGAAAAAGGGCCCGAGAGCTGGTGAGCTACTCGGGCAAGAGCACAGCTTCGACCCGCCGGTTGGCTGTGCGTCCCTCTTCTGTCTCGTTGCTGGCCACAGGCGCCACGTAGCCGGCCCCCTGAGCCTCAATCTGGGCTGCTGGGACACCAAGGTCGCGGACCAACGCGTCTCGCACTGACTGCGCGCGGCTGCGCGATACGGCGATGTTGCCGTCCAGACTGCCAGTCGCATCCGTGTGGCCGACCAACAGAATGCGGCGCGAGGGATTTTCGGACAGATATTCCGCCAGTGCTTTTAGGCTGGCATGGTCTGCCGTGGCCAGTTGGCTCTTGCCACTTTCAAAAGTCAGATCGCTGAGGACGGCGTGCCCTTTGCCAACCAATTCCTTCAGGACCGGCGTCGCATAGCTGACCGATACAGCTGGTGCGGCTGCCGTGCCCTCTGTCTCGGTGTCTGCATCCGCAGTGGGCGCGACGTGGATCAATTGAATGAACCCGTGCGAGTCCTGACGACTGACCAAGAGGCTGATAGCCTCACCACTGTCCTTTTGAGCCGAGGTAAAGCGGAAATCACGCAGGTTGACGTACATCTCTGGACCGGGCGCGACGCGCGTACCAAAGCGGAAATCAAATCCCCCGCATTTCAAAGTCGTGCAGCTGTAGACTGTCTCGAACCCTTGCAGCGCCACTTGGGCCTTGAGCATGTCCAGCAGCGATCGGCTGGTGAGATCGCGGTTCTCGACCTGCCAGACCTGCACGCTGGTTCTGCCCGACACCGGCTTGGTCGGTACCAGCCCGTCGTTATAGGGGCCGATTGGCATGTTGTAGCTGTCATTGTCAGAGGTTTCAGAGAACACCAAATTCGCGCCAGCTGGGACCGCTAAATCCAACGCAGCGGCCTGACCTGCCGCCAACAGACCAACCAAGACACTCGTACAAAAACGTTTCATCGGGCGATGGCGTGATATTCACTGTTTGGACGCATATCCACGGCAGAGGCCATGCGGTTCGTCATGTTGTAGAACGACGCGACCGAGGCGATGTCCCAGATGTCGCGATCCGTGAAGTCATGATCGCGCAAGGCTTGCCTGTCCGCTTCTTCGATGGTGCTGCTGGCGATCGTCATCTGGACCGCAAAGTCGAGCATTGCGCGCTGTCGGGCTGTGATGGGGGCCACGCGGTAGTTCATCACCAGTGCCTCGCCCAACGCCGGATCGCCGGACAATTGGCGCACAGCGGCCCCATGCGCAACAAGGCAATAGAAGCACTTATTCTGCGCGGACACGGCGACCGCGATCATCTCGCGCTCCAGCTTGGTCAGACCACTATCTGCCAGCATCAGGTCGTTATACATCGCGGTAAAGGTGTTCAGCTTGTCGATGTCAAAGGCATAAGCGCGCAGAACGTTCGGGACCATGCCAAGCTTTTCCATGCAGATGTCAAAATACTTCTGCGTGTCCTCGGGTAGGGGATTCACCGGAGGCAGGTTCAGGGCGGTCGGCTGGTCGGTCATTCTGCGTTTTCCTTAATGCGGTAGTGGTAGCTTCCCACAACCGACATGCCCAAGGAAGCGTATAGCGCATTCGCAGGCGCATTCTTGCGCGTGACCAGAAGGGCCAGTTCTGCCGCCCCGTGACGGGCGGCCCAGCGTGCGGCAGCGCGCATCAGGTATCGACCCAAGCCTTTGCCACGAAACGTCTCTAGCACTTCTAGCGCGTGGAGCATCGCGACCCCGTCATGGATGGCGACTAAGGCTGTGCCCGCCGCGCGGTCCTGTGTCCGGCCCAAGAGATAGGTCTTCGGTCCCTTGGCGCGGGCCATCACGGCAAGCCGGTTGGGTCCTATGCCGCCTTCGGCCCAGATTTCCTGCATGATCGCCAAGGGGGTCTCGGTCTCGAAGCAGGTCACTGCAGGGATGTCCCCTGCGCCGACTTGCGTCGGATCGCAGGTGTAGATGTGCACGGGATCGACGATTTCGTAGCCTCGGTCTGCGAGCGCTTGATCCAGTTCGTTGTCCACGGGGCGCAGCATGAACAGGTTTTGCTGTCCCAAGGCGCGCATAGCTTCGATTGCCTGCGGAATGTCGTTGGCCTTGGCAATGTCCGCCGCAGAGGCGGCGCTCACTCGTTTACCACCACCGCGCCCCTCGCGGATCAGCCAAGGGCCGGTCCGCGTGATGGCATAGGGCGGCCACGTGGCGTCCACCACGTCGAAGTAGCGCAGGTCCATCAGGTGCCGACCTCTGCCGCGAGGCGGGTCATTGCAGCGTCGATCATTACGCCGTCTGTTCCGCGCACCACGATATTGGTGCCATACGCACCATCGCGCTGGAACGGGTAGGAGCCGATCGACAGGTCTGGAAAATCCGCTGCCAGCGCAGACAGAGGCGTTGCCACATCACCTTCGCCGCGCATCAGGCATAGGGTTTGAGATAGTAGAGGCGCGCCGCCGACAAGATGGGGTAGGACGCTGGCGACCATGGCCTGAAACACGCTGGGAACACCCGCCATGACATTCACGTTCTGCAGGGTGAAGCCAGGCGCGGTGCTGACCGGATTGTCGATCAGGGCGGCACCATCCGGAATGCGGGCCATGCGCAAGCGCGCTTCGTTCAGTTCTTGTCCGCGCGCGTCGTAGTGGGCCTGTAGCAGCGCACGGGCATCGTCGCGCACGTCGATGTGCGTATTGAACGCGGCGGCAATGCACTCTGCGGTGATATCATCGTGGGTCGGCCCAATCCCGCCCGATGTAAACACATGGTCATAGGCTACCGACAGCGCCTGAACCGCTGCGATAATGGCCTCGCGGTCGTCGCTGACCACGCGGGCTTCCTTCAGGTCGATCCCGATCTTGGTTAGTTCGCCAGCCAGATAATTCATGTTGGAATCGCGTGTGCGACCGGACAGGATTTCGTCTCCGATCACGAGCATGGCTGCGGTAGGATTGGGCATGGACGGCTCCGTTTCGATGTTACGCGCAGATGCTAGGGCAGCGATGGGGTCTTTTCCATAGGGACTGGATCGATTTGCCAAAACTGGCTGATCCGCCTAAATCCAAAGCCATGGAATTTGCGACCCCTTTGATCCCCGCGCGGCTGGTGCGCCGCTATAACCGATTTCTGTCCGATATGATTATCGAGGAAACCGGACAAGAGGTGCGCGCCCACTGCCCGAACCCCGGCGCGATGCTGGGCCTCAAAGATCCGGGAATGCGCTGCTGGCTCGAGCCGAATGACGACCCGAAAAAGAAACTCGACTATGGCTGGCGGCTGGCCGAGCTAGAGGATGGGCACATGGCGGGCATCGACACATCCATCCCGAACCGTGTGGTGGGCGAAGGGCTGCGGGCGGGCAAGGTCGCCAGTCTGAGCCACTACACAACGATCCGCCCCGAGGTGAAATACGGCACCAACAGCCGCGTGGATTTCCTACTGACGGGCGAGGGGCTGCCGGACGCCTATGTCGAGGTCAAGAATGTGCACCTGCGCCGCGAAAGCGACTGGGCCGAGTTTCCCGACTGCGTCACCGCGCGTGGCGCAAAGCATCTGGCCGAACTGACCGAGATGGTTGCCCAAGGGCACCGCGCTGTAATGCTGTTCTTGATCCAGCGGACCGATTGTGGGCGGTTCAAATTGGCAGCAGACCTTGATCCGGCCTATGCACGCGCCTTTGACGCAGCCCGCGCGGCTGGTGTCGAAGCCATCTGCTATGGTACAGATATCACCGTGAACGGTGTGTTTTTCGGTCAGGAGTTGCCGGTGGATCCAAATACACAGGCGTTGTGAATTGCCAAAGATGCGCAGCTTCTGGCAAATGGCCACAAATTTTCTTAGATATGGCTCAGCGAATACAAAGGAGAGCCCATTGGAAAAGCGACACCAAGGGCGGATGACCAAAGACGGGATCCGTATACACGAGGCCGCCGACTTTGCCGGAATGCATGCCGCGGGCCGTCTGGCCGCCCAAATTCTGGACGAAATCGCAGAGCATGTGTTTGTTGGTCAGACCACCGGCGAGATTGATCGGATCATCGAAGACAAGGTGAATGCGTCTGGCGCGACCTCGGCCACGATCGGATATCGCGGGTACAAACATGCCAGCTGCATCAGCGTGAACCACGTGGTTTGCCACGGCATCCCCGGTGACAAGAAGCTGAAGGAAGGCGACATCCTGAACATCGACGTGACCGTGATCGTCGATGGCTGGTTCGGTGACACAAGCCGCATGTACGTTGCGGGCAAAGTGTCCCGCAAGGCAGAGCGTCTGCTGGACGTCACCCACGAGGCGCTCATGCGCGGGATCGAAGTGGTCAAGCCGGGCAACACATTCGGTGACATTGGCTACGCGATTCAGAGCTTTGTCGAAGCGCAGCGGATGTCTGTGGTCCGCGACTTCTGTGGTCACGGTCTTGGCACTGTCTTCCACGCGCCGCCGAACGTCCTGCACTATGGTCGCGCGGGCACGGGTCCGGTTCTGGAAGAGGGCATGTTCTTTACGATCGAGCCGATGGTGAATTTGGGCCGTCCAGAGACCAAAGTGCTGGCCGACGATTGGACTGCGGTAACGCGTGATAAATCCCTGAGCGCGCAGTTTGAGCACTCAATCGGCGTGACAGCGGATGGTTGCGAAATCTTCACTCTGTCTCCTGCGGACAAATTCCATCCCACTTGGTGATCGCCCAAGCGCGTCCATCGATGCGCTGTAAGTATTCTGAAAAGATTCAAAGCGGGTGGGCACTTTGCCTGCCCGTTTTGCTTTTTCATCAAAGCGGTCTCTAATTTTGAGAAAGCATTTGGAGAAAGTTACGATCAATGGGAGTGTGGCTGCGCCAGAGATTGAAACATAGGCGGATATTTCCATGAAAAAGTGTTTTTTGCTGGTAGCGATTGTTTTGGTTTCAGCTTGTACAGACGATAAAGCTGCGCATTTCGCAGTTGGTGCCGCGAGTTCAGCAGCAGTCACACATTACACAGGATCACGGCTTGCTGGATGCGGCACAGCGTTGGCCCTTGGGGTTGCCAAAGAGGCTTATGACAAAAACCAAGGTGCGCGGTTTGATCCACAGGACGTTGGTGCGACGACAGCTGGCTGCGTTGTGACCTTGGCCTTCTGATCAGGCGGGCACCGCAAAGGTGATATGTGTGTCGCCGAACTTGCGGTGCTCTTTCAGGAAAAAACCTGCTGGTGGGAGCTGGGGGCTGTTTTCTTCCCAAACAATCAGTGCGTTTGGGGCAATCCATCCGTTCCGTATTGCTGAAGATAGGGCGCGATCTCCCATGCCTTTGCCATAGGGCGGGTCGAGAAAGACTACATCGAAGGGCTCGCCTTTGTTCGGGCCTAGATCGCAGGCATTTCCGCGCAAGATTTCCGTGACATCTTTGGCGCGGCACTTGTCAATGTTTTGCTTAAGCAGCGAATGCGCCTTGGTGCCGTCGTCAACGAAAGTGATATGCTTGGCGCCCCGTGATAACGCTTCTAGCCCCAGCGCTCCTGTTCCGGCGAATAGATCCAGCACGCGGGCCCCGACAAGTGGCGAAACGCCACCCTGATTGCCAAGAATATTGAATAAGCTTTCGCGGACGCGGTCGGAGGTTGGGCGAAGGTGAGCGGCGGCATCACCTTCGCCCACATCGGCCAGTTTTAACCCGCGCCATTGTCCTGCGATAATTCTCATTTCAACAGCGCCTTGAGGTTTGTGCTCGGGTCAGCGACAGCCTCGGCCGAGGGGCTGCGGCCTGCCTCGATCAGGCGTTTGGCGACCATAAAGGCTTTGGCATCGTTCATGGCGTCTACCGCAAGCAGGGTGTCGCCCGCATAGTACCAGAAGGACATCGCACCATCGCCACTCTCGCGGGTGATGATCCGATCATAGCCAGTGTTCAGGCCCGCGATCTGCAGTTTTGTGTCGTACTGATCAGACCAGAACCATGGTTTCGGTACATAGGTTTCTGTGCCGCCCAAGATGTTCCGTGCAACGCATTCGGCTTGGTCGATGGCGTTCGGCACGCTTTCCAGCCGCATCCGCCCCTCGCCATGGGGGAAGCTGGCGCAGTCGCCTGCGGCCCAGATGTCCGGCGCGCTGGTGCGGCCCTGTTCATCAACAGCAATCCCGTTATCCAAAGCGATGCCAGCCGCTTCGGCCAGACCAGTTGCCGGTGTGATGCCGACCCCAACAATCACAAGGTCGACGTCCAACGTGGCGCCGTCGGCCAACTCGGCCGATGTGACGCGACCATCAGTACCGTTAAGGCGCGCGAGGCCAAGCCCTTCGTGGATTTTGACTCCGTTTGATTGGTGCAGATTGCGGAAATAGTCTGCTGCTTCGGGCGAGGCGACGCGGCCCAAGATGCGCGGAGCCGCTTCAATCAGGGTGACGTCCATTTTGCGTTTGGCGCAAACAGCCGCAGCCTCTAGCCCGATGTAGCCGCCCCCCACAATCAAGACGCGCTTGCCTTCTGTTGCTTCGGGGCCCATCGCATCCACGTCTGCGAGGTTGCGCACGACATAGACGCCTTCTAGATCACCACCAATCGCGGCCGGGAGGTGACGCGGCGACGAACCAGTGGTCAAAACCAGTTGGTCCCACGCGATATGTTCGTTCTCGACAGTCAGTGTTTTGCCTGACACGTCGATTGCATCCACATGGGTGCCCAGACGCAGGGTTACGTTGTTGTCGATATACCATTGTTCGGGACGCAGATAGAGACGCTCAAGCGGCATTTCCCCCAAGAGATAAGCCTTGGACAGCGGGGGGCGCTGATAGGGCAGGACGGGCTCGGCACCGAACAGAGTGATGTCCCCATCAAATCCACGCTTGCGCAACTCGGCAATCAACGACGCGGCGGCTTGGCCCGCCCCGATAACAGCAATGTGAGACATTTCCCTGCGCGCTCCTATGTAGTTCAATGGGTCTGCACAGGATCTGATTAAACGCAGCCTGACTGCGAACGCAATTCTTCAGAGGGAAAATAAATGACTATTTCGATTGGGGATACGCTGCCCGGTGGCACCTTGTTGATGCTGGGGGCAGAAGGCCCGCAAACCGTGGAGTTGGCTGACAAGTTCAAAGGGCGCAAAGTCGTTCTTTTTGGCCTACCCGGCGCGTACACTGGGACTTGCAGCACTGCGCACGTGCCCAGCTTCATGCGGACCAAAGACGCTTTGGCTGAAAAGGGCGTGGACGAGGTGATCTGCGTCTCCGTGAACGACCCCTTTGTGATGGCCGCGTGGGCCAAAGACACCGGCGCGGACGAGGCTGGTCTGACCATGCTGGGTGATGCCGAGGGCGCGTGGATCAAAGCGATCGGCATGGACTTTACCGCACCCCCGGTCGGATTCTTTGGTCGCTCCAAGCGCTTTACTCTGGTTGCCGAAGATGGCGTCGTGACGCAGCTGAACGTTGATGAGAACCCGGGCGTTTGCGAGCTGTCGGCTGGGGAGACTGTCCTCGAACAGCTCTGACCTGTCTGCATGGACTTAAGGCAAGGCCCGCTGTTTTTGGCGGGCCTTTTCTTTTGGATCAGGAAGGGGATTGACGAAGGCGACTAAAATAGTCAGGTTTAAGTCAGCCAACCTGAATCGGGTCAGCCAGCGTTTTTGTCAAACAGGACACATCCCATGACCCAACCGCCCAAGGCCGACCGCATTCAGGAGAATACCTCTCGTGCATCAGAATTGCGCGCAATCCTTGCAGAGCTGACATGGCCAGTGGACCTGTGTGCCGAACGTTTGCTGGACCATATAGAAACCCGCGACCATTGATGCCGCGCGCACCGCAAGGAACTTTCCGATGACCGTCATGACTTCGACATTCCGCACCGCCAGCCCGCATTCCCCCGAACTGCCCCTGCACATCGCCGAAGAGCTGACCGCAGGTGGCGCACAGGCGCTGATCCAATTGGGGGATCAGATCTACACGTTGCGCATCACGCGTCAGGGCAAGCTGATCCTGACCAAGTAAGACCAAACCTATCAGCAGCAAAAAGGGCGCTCCGAAACGGGCGCCCTTTCGCGTGTTTCAGGATGTCGCCGGACTTTAGCCCGGGCTCATGCCGCGCAGACGCTCGCTGCGGCGGCGGAGTAGTTCTACGGTTGTCAGAAGTGCGATCGAGATCACCACGAGGATTGTCGCAACGGCCAGAATTGTGGGCGAGATCTGTTCGCGCAGACCAATGAACATCTGCCAAGGCAGGGTTTTCTGACCAGCCGAGCCGACGAGCAGCACCACCACAACTTCGTCGAACGAGGTGATAAAGGCAAAGAGGCCACCCGAGATGACGCCGGGCAAGATCAAAGGCATCTGGATCTTGAAGAACGTGGTCACCGGATCGGCGCCCATGTTCGCCGCTGCACGGGTCAAACTGGTGTCAAAGCTGCTGAGGGTCGCTGTCACCGTGATGATGACGAACGGGATACCCAGAGCAGCGTGGGCCAAAACAACACCGAACAGAGTGCCTTGCAGGCTGACGCTGGAGTAAAAGAAGAACATACCAGCCGAGGTGATGATCAGCGGAACAATCATCGGCGAAATCAGCAGAGCCATGATCTGACGCTTGAAGGGCACGTGCGGTTGGCTCAGGCCAATCGCAGCGAGTGTCCCAAGGCTCACCGAGAGCAGGGTCGCCAGCGGGGCGATGATCAGCGAGTTGCTGAAAGCTTGCAGCCAGCTGTAGTCACCATTCGCGCCGAGGAAGTCCTTGTAGTGTTTCAGCGAGTAGCCTTCGGGATCAAGCCGCAGCATTTCCGGCGTGAAGGTAAAGAAGTCCTGCGCGTTGAAGCTGAGCGGGATCACGATCAAGATTGGGAAGATCAGGTAAAAGAAGACCAGACCGCAGAAGACACGGAAGCCGTAGTACCAAATCTTCTGACCCGTTGTCGCATAGGGAGGAAGTGTCGTTGCCATGATAGATTACCCCAGCTTCACGTTATCGATGCCAACGAGCTTGTCGTAGACGTAGTAGAGCAGAAGGACGACGGCGAGCATGATGGTGCCAAGTGCCGCGGCCAGACCCCAGTTGCCCAAGGTCGAGAACTGGAAGTAAATCCGGTTCGAGATGAAGGTACCATCAGCACCACCGACGAGTTCGGGGGTAATGAAGTAACCAACCGCCAGAATGAAGACCAGCAGAGCGCCCGCACCAATGCCCGGAGTGGTCTGCGGGAAGTAGACCCGCAGGAAGGCAGTGGTGTTGGTCGCGCCAAGCGACTTGGCAGCACGCAGGTACGAGGGCGGGATCGTTTTCATCACGGAGTAGAGCGGTAGGATCATAAACGGCAGCAGGATGTGGGTCATCGCAATCACCACGCCAAGCTGATTGTTGATCAAACTCAGGCGGTCCGAGAAGCCAAGGGCAATCCAGATGTCGTTAATCACGCCTTGTTCTTGCAGTAGAATTTTCCAAGCAGAGGTCCGAACAAGCAGTGAGGTCCAGAAGGGCAGCAGAACCAAGATCA
The DNA here is from genome assembly GCF_900115865.1 of Donghicola eburneus. Classification (GTDB taxonomy): domain Bacteria; phylum Pseudomonadota; class Alphaproteobacteria; order Rhodobacterales; family Rhodobacteraceae; genus Donghicola; species Donghicola eburneus. Next base: position 159,370 of record NZ_FOXY01000003.1, read on the forward strand.
TCAGGAGGTTCGAGGTCCGGAGCGGTAGGTCTGCCAGAAGCCAAGCCACAGGATAGCCAATCGCCAGAGTGCAGAAGGTAATCAAACCGCTCAGCCACAAGGTTCGCAGCATCAGCTTTTGGTAGATCCGCTGATCAGGGTCCTTCATTTGAACGCCCTCAATGGTGCGTTCCGCGTCAAAGGCCGCCATGTAGTAGCTGGACGTGTAGTAGCCCGAGTTCGCTTTGATTGTGGCCCAATACTGGAGATTCCCCCAGTCTTCATCCACGTCGAGCAACGCAGCCTTGGCATCGGTGATCTCTGCTACGTCCATCCGAGAGACTTTGCGGCCCGATTTACGGAAGAGCGAGGACATGCCCGGGGTTTCGTAGTTAAAGCGGCGTCCCAACTGGGTGTGCTGCTTGTTCTCGAACGCCACCTGAAAGTCGATGATCATGGCCTTGAACGCGGCTTCAGATGGCAACTCTCCGGTTGTCGGATCCCACTCTTCGAGTTCGGCGACAACGTTGGGCAGGATGTCTGGCACGTATTCGGTGCCTGCAGTGTTCTGGATCGAGCGCATCAGCATCGAGCCAATCGGCATGATGAACGACACCAGAACAAAAATCAGCAGCGGTGCGGTCAGCATCAAAGCTCGGATTTTTTGCCGCCGCAGAGCTCTAGCGAGGCTCTGTTTTAGCGGGGTGCCGTCGGCGGCCAACATCGGGCCATCGGTCGTGGTATCAGCCATAGTTATCCCTGTTGAGGTCAGCGCCAGTTATCCGGCGTCTCTTAAATGGTTGTTGGGCAAAGCCGCGGACGGCTTGGCGCAAGAACCGAATGCTCTGAAAAGTGCGAGAGGTGGAAAGGGGGCAGGTGCCCCCCTTCCGAATGCAGATTACTGCAGCAGCCATGCCTGGTACTGTGCATCCAGGTCATCGCGGTAGCTTGCCCACCAGTCGTAGTTGAACAGGAAGGTGTTCTGCGCGTTGTTGGGATCTGTCGGCATGTGAGGCGCCATTTCGATGCCCAGTTCGGCGTGCTGACCAACCAGCGGTGCCGACGATGCGCGTGCAGGGCCGTACGAGATGTACTTGGCCTGATCTGCCAGACGCTGAGTGTCGGTCGCGAACTTCACGAAGTCCAGCGCACGTGCTTCACGGTCTGCGGGCAGACCAGCGGGGATGATCCAACCGTCGAGGTCAAACATCTGCCAGTCCCAGAGCATGCCGATGGGCTGACCCTGCTCGGCAATCGCCGAGAACAGACGACCATTGTAGGTCGAACCAATGGTCACTTCGCCGTCAGCCAGCAGCTGGGGTGTTTCGGCGCCAGCCGACCACCAGACAACATCGTCCTTGATGGTGTCGAGCTTGGCGAATGCGCGCTGGACGCCTTCTTCGGTTTCCAGAGTGTCGTAGACGTCTTCGATTGCGACGCCGTCACAGATCAGAGCCCACTCCATGTTGCCGATCGGGCGCTTTTCGAGTGCGCGCTTGCCGGGGAAGGTTTCGGTGTCGAAGATGTCACAAACGCTGGTCGGAGCGGTGTCCAGCAGGTCGGTGCGATAGCCGAAGGTGGTCGAATAGACGATCTGCGGGATGAAGCACTCGCTGACGATCAGATCGCCAAAGTCTTCGGACGCTTTGGTGCCGTCAGGCGCGTCTGCCAGCATGGTGTCAGGGTCGATTTCCAGCGCCAGGCCTTCGTCGCAAAGACGCATCGCGTCTGCGGCCACAACGTCAACGACGTCCCAAGTGATGTTGCCAGCTTCGGACATCGCGCGCAGCTTGGTCACTGCTTCGGCCGAGCTTTCGTCGGTGACAACTTCGAGGCCTTCGTTCATTTCGACGTAGGGTTCGACGTATGCTTTCACCTGGCTGTTCTGATAGGCGCCGCCCCACGACACAACGGTCATCGAGTCAGCCATCGAGCCATGGCCTTCGGCGAATGCAGCACCGGCGGCAACGGTCAGAGCCGTGGTGGTCAGCATCATTTTGGTGAGTTTCATTTCTTACTCCCTAATAGGCGCCCGGATTTTGATATTGATGATTCCCAGCCCCGGGACAGGCCGTGAAATCCTTCCCTCGCATCCGACCTCGTCTGCGAGGCGCCGCAGCGATTTTGTTCGCTGCGGTATCTCTGAGTGTAACGCTTAATTATCAGGCGTCCAGCGCGCGGCAGTCATCTGCCAGCCAGCCGATTTCGATCATCTCGCCGGGCTTGAGGCGACGCTGATCCGGAGCGTTACGGGTTTTGATCACAAAGTCTTCGCGGCCCGCGACACGCAGGCGCGTGCGGAAGATGTCGCCCATGTAGACGAATTCCAGCACTTCGGCCTGCAATGTGTGTGCGTCGGGGTGCAGACGGGATTTGTCGATCTCGACACGCTCTGGGCGGATCGAAACAAGCGTGCGCTCGCCAGGCTTGCTGACATTCACAGGCTTGCAGTCGATCGTTTCACCGCTGTCCAGCTTGACGATTGCATAGCCGTCCCTGATCTCCTGCACAGTGCCGTCCAGTGTGTTATTCTCGCCGATGAACTGCGCAACGAAGCTGTTTTGCGGCGCTTCGTATAGTTCGTCCGGTGGGGCCAACTGTTGAATGCGGCCGTCGTTAAATACGGCGACGCGGTCCGACATGGTAAGCGCTTCGGTCTGGTCGTGCGTCACATACACAGTTGTGATGCCCAGATCATGCGCGATGCGGGTGATTTCGAACTGCATGTGTTCGCGCAGCTGCTTGTCGAGCGCACCGAGTGGTTCGTCCATCAGAACCAGCTCGGGTTCGAACACCAAAGCGCGGGCCAGAGCAATACGCTGCTGCTGACCACCCGAGAGCTGCGCAGGGCGACGACCGCCAAAGGCACCCATCTGAACCATGTCCAGAGCGCGCTTTACTTTCGCTTCGCGTTCGGACTTGCCGAGCTTGCGCACTTCCAGAGGGAAGGCGAGGTTCTCGGCGACGGTCATGTGGGGGAAAAGCGCGTAGTTCTGAAAGACCATCCCGATGCCGCGCTTGTGGGGCGGGATGTTGTTGATGGGCTTCCCATCTAGCTTGATCTCGCCGTAGGTGGCGGTCTCAAAGCCTGCCAGCATCATCAGGCAGGTGGTTTTGCCAGAACCCGACGGCCCGAGCATCGTGAGGAACTCGCCCTTCGGCAGCGACAGGTTAAGGTCTTTGACGACTAATGTTTCGCCGTCATAGCTTTTTTGCACGCGTTCGAAGGCAACGAACGCATCGTTTGAATGTGTTTGCGCCAAAACTGGCTCCCTGTGTATGCGGCAGCTTTTGTGCTGCACTTTTTCGCTCTCGACTAAAACCCGTGCAGTCGAGTCTTGCAACAGTGGGTTTTGGTGAATTCGGTACTCGCCAAGCAAGTCAGTCCAAACGTTTAATTTGCTGCGTGGAAGCCGACCAAATGGACTGCGAAAACGACCCATACGGTGAATCCGGTGCGCACCAAGGGTGCACTTTTCCTAGGCATACAAGGCTATGAGGACGCAGCCAGAGGTCTGGTTCCGACTGGAAGATAGCTGCGGGCTGGATGTCTCCGAGGCCGGAACTAAGCCGTATTATACCCGCGACAAGCCCTTAGCGCGGAAAGGTAAAATTTTCGCGACGCTCTTTCCGAAATCTCGGCGGCGTGGTCCGCTGCCTGCAGATTGGGCGAATCGAATCAATTGATTCGCCCGCTAACGTCCCGTCCATGCGCGTGTGTGGGCAGGGCTGCACAAAGTGTCTTGATTCCTGAACCGCGCCCTTCAGTATGCGGGCAAAGACCAATTCGAAAAGTGACGCAACATGAGCACCTTATCCCGTGCACAAGACATTCTGGGTGATCTGATACGCTTTCCGACGATCTCGGTTGATAGCAATTTGCAGATGATCGAATATCTCAAACAGACCCTGACCGATGCTGGTGCCGAGGTTATGATTCAGTCGGACCCGACGGGGACAAAGGCGAATCTTTGGGCAACGCTAGGGCCCAAGCTGGACGGCGGGATTGTTCTGTCTGGCCACACTGACGTGGTGCCTGTGGCAGATCAGGACTGGACCGAGGACCCCTTCGAAATGTCCCTGCGCGATGGTCGGCTGTATGGTCGCGGCACCTGCGACATGAAGGGCTTTATTGCGTGCTGTCTGGCCCTATTGGAAAAGGTCGAGGCAGACACGCTGCAACGACCTCTGCACTTTGCGTTCACCTATGACGAGGAGACAGGCTGCCTTGGAGCGCAGTCGTTGGTGGAGGAGTTACGGAGTTTTCCACTAAAACCGGCGATTTGCGTAATTGGCGAGCCAACTGGCATGCGCGTGATCGAAGGGCACAAAGGCTGCTGCGAGTACACCACTCACTTTACCGGGCTCGAAGGGCACGGAAGTGCGCCGGATGCCGGCCTGAATGCGGTGGAATATGCCGTGAAATACGTGAGCCACCTGCTTGAAGTGCGCGAGGGTCTGAAAGCCAGAGCACCGGAAAATGGCAGGTTTGACCCGCCATGGACGACACTGAATATCGGAGGATTGCACGGTGGTGTCGCCCACAACGTGATCCCTGGCAAAGCTCACGTGGAATGGGAATTCCGTCCGGTGCAGAACTCGGACTACGACTACGTGACCGGAGAAGTGCGCCGCTACGTGCAAGAGACTCTGCTGCCCGAAATGCAAAAGAATTGGCCCGACGCGAACATCGTGACCGAAACCATTGGCGAGGTCGCAGGTCTGGAGCCCATGGACACCAATGAAGCGCGCGATCTGGTGCTGGCGCTGACCGGCGAGAATGATGTGGACGTTGTTGCCTTTGCGACCGAAGGTGGGCTGTTCCAGTCGATTGGCATGGATGTTGTGGTCTGCGGTCCCGGCTACATCGCGCAGGCGCACAAGCCGGACGAATATGTCGAACTTTCGCAGCTGGCGGAGTGTCTGGACATGCTGGACGGCATCGCTGCGCGTTTGGCGTCTTAAAAACGAAGGCGCGCCATAGATCAGGATTTGACTTTTCTTGGCGCTCGGGAAACACCGCTGCTATGACCAAAGACGTATTGAATGCGCGCTTAATTCAGGGCCGAACACTAGCACACGCAGCGTTGCCCGATGGCGCACGCCGCACATCGAAGCTATCAGCAAAATACCACCGCGAAGGGTATGCCGAAGCGTTCGACGATACGACCCTGTGGTACGACGCTGTGTATCGAAAGGGCCGCGTGCATCTGGTGTGTCCCAAGCTGAATAACTTGAAGGCCGAGGTTCAGAAGGGATCTTTTTCGCTGGATGGCTTGCCCGTACGTATTGCGCGTATCCGCCAGTTTTATCGCCACGATATCATCGAGTTGCCCTCGACCACGTGTCCGTCGGAGGTGCGTCTCAGGGCTTTCGGCGGAACCATCACGTCCCCAGTGCATGCCGAAGAAACCGATCCATTTGCCGGACTGAATACTGCGCTCTGTCTGTCCAAGGACAATGAGTTGCGTTGGATCACCGACTTCGCCCGTTACCATGTCGAGATGCACGGGCTCGAGGCGCTGGTGCTGCTGGACAACGGCTCGACGAGTTACAGCGTTCAGGACATCGAAGATGCGCTGTCCTTGACCGATTTGAAGCGGATCATGGTGGTGTCGGTCCCTTGGAAATATGGTCCTCGGGGACGTGCACCTTATGCGCGGACGGAGAAGTATCTGCAAACTGCGCTCTTTAATGTGCTCCGGCTGCGCTGGATGCGACAGGCGCGCGCTGTCCTAAGCTGTGATGTCGACGAGCTGATCTACACGCCGGGGACGACGATCTTTGATCTGGCTTTGAAGTCGTGGGGCGGGTTCGTGCGAGTGCCGGGATACTGGCGTTATCCCGACCCAGAGGCATCCGATCCCTCGCTGCATTCCAGCCACACGCACATGAAAAAGAGCGAGAAGCCCTGTCCCACCAAGTGGTGCATTAATCCTTCGGGGCCGCTAGGTGGCTTTCAGTGGGACACCCATCTGCTGGAAAGATTGCCTTTGCCGAGCCTGTTCAAGTCGAAGCAGGGCAAGTTTTGGCATTGCCGGTCGACGACCACGGGCTGGAAATCCAACCGCCAACTCAAACAACAGAGTGATCTGGAGCCGGATCGGGAAACCGCCGAAGCGTTGGCTCAGGTGTTTAACCCGCCCGCCTGACGTTGCGCCGCTCTTGTTCCGATGGCGCGGGCGTGACAAGTTGACCAAAGAGTCAATTCCAGATCACAGGAAGCACCGTGCCTTCGACCTACGATCTTGCGCCAGACGCGGACTTTGCCCGCAATCCGGGCGTTCCGCTGGATATGGCATGGGTGAACGCCGCCCAAGCCAACACCCCCGCCATTCAACGCCGATGTGCGACCTTGCCTGGTCGCCGCAGCGTGAAGAAAGACTATCAAGCCGCTTGGCTGTGCCGCGCGATCAGTTGCATCGACCTGACCACCTTGTCGGGTGATGACACTGTGGGCCGCGTCGCCCGCCTGACCGCCAAGGCCCGCCAACCCGTCCGCGCCGACATCCTGAGCGCCTTGGGCATGGAGGGGCTGACCGTTGGCGCCGTCTGTGTGTATCACGACATGATCGAAGCTGCGGTCAAAGGGCTGGATGGCTCTGGCATTCCTGTCGCAGCGGTGTCCACGGGGTTTCCTGCGGGTCTGTCGCCTTTGCACCTGCGGATCGCTGAAATCGAAGAGTCGGTGAAATCGGGTGCGCATGAAATCGATATCGTGATTTCGCGCCGCCACGTGCTGAGTGGCAACTGGCAGGCGCTGTACGATGAAATGCGCGCCTTCCGCGATGCCTGCGGGCATGCCCATGTCAAAGCGATCCTCGCCACGGGCGAGCTTGGCACTCTGCGCAACGTCGCCAAAGCCAGCCTGATTTGCATGATGGCGGGTGCCGACTTTATCAAAACTTCGACCGGCAAAGAGCCTGTGAACGCGACCCTGCCTGTGACGCTGGTGATGCTGCGGGCGATCCGCGATTACTACGCACAGACTGGCCATGTTGTCGGCTACAAACCCGCGGGCGGGATCAGCAAGGCCAAGGATGCGATCAACTATCTGGCCCTGATCAAAGAGGAACTCGGCGACCGCTGGCTGCGCCCCGATCTGTTCCGCTTTGGCGCGTCGTCCCTGCTCGGCGACATTGAACGCCAGCTCGAACACCACATCACCGGCGCTTATTCCGCCGCTTACCGCCACCCGATGGGGTAATCCGACATGTCCGTGAAAGAGATTTTTGAGACCATGAGCTACGGTCCCGCCCCCGAATCCGCCGCCGAGGCGCTGGCTTGGCTGGTCGATAATGGCAGCAGCTTTGGCCATTTTATCAACGGTGCCTTCACCGAGGTTGGCGACACCTTTGAAACCCGCAACCCTGCGACGGGCGAGGTTCTGGCCGAACTGACCCAAGCCACCCAAGCCGACGTTGATGCCGCCGTGGATGCCGCCCGCGCAGCCCAGCCGAAGTGGGAGGCTTTGGGCGGGGCAGGCCGTGCGCGGTACATGTACGCGCTCGCCCGTGCGCTGCAGAAACACGGGCGGCTGCTTGCCGTGCTGGAGACTTTGGACAACGGCAAGCCGATCCGCGAGTCGCGCGACATCGACATCCCCTTGGTGCAGCGCCACTTCTACCACCACGCAGGCCACGCGCAGTTGATGGACAAGACCATGGCAGACCGTGCCCCCGTGGGTGTGTGCGGACATGTGATCCCGTGGAATTTCCCGCTGCTGATGCTGGCGTGGAAGGTCGCGCCTGCCATCGCAATGGGCAACACCGTGGTTCTGAAGCCCGCCGAATACACCAGCCTGACCGCCCTGTGCTTTGCCGACATCTGCCGTCAGATCGGCCTGCCTGCGGGTGTGGTGAACATCGTGACAGGCGACGGCGCGGTCGGCGAAATGGTGGTGAATGCCGACGTTGATAAGGTCGCGTTCACTGGTTCAACTTCTGTTGGCCGCAAAATTCGCGAGGCGACGGCTGGCGCTGGCAAAGGGCTGACGCTCGAGTTGGGGGGCAAGTCCGCCTACATCGTGTTCGAGGACGCCGATCTGGACAGCGCGGTCGAGGGCCTCGTCGATGCGATCTGGTTTAACCAAGGGCAGGTCTGCTGCGCAGGTTCGCGCCTGATCGTGCAAGAGGGCATCGCCGATGACTTCCATGCGCGGCTGAGGGCACGGATGGATCGGCTGCGGGTCGGGAACCCCTTGGACAAATGCATCGACGTGGGCGCGATCGTGGACCACGTGCAGGTGGAAACCATCACGAAACTGGTTGGTAGCAACACCTCGGGTGATCTCTATCGTAGCGCCGCCGAGATGCCCACAGAGGGCTGCTATTATCCGCCGACCCTGATCACTGGCCTGTCGCCCGCCGACACGCTGATGCAAGAGGAAATCTTTGGGCCGGTGCTGGTCTCGACCACCTTCCGCTTGCCGTCAGAGGCAGTGCAGATCGCGAACAACACGCGCTATGGCCTTGCCGCCAGTGTGTGGACCGAGAATATCAACCGTGCTTTGGATTTGGCTCCGCAGCTGGCCGCTGGCGTGGTCTGGGTGAACGGGACCAACCTTTTCGACGCAGCTGCCGGTTTCGGCGGTGTGCGCGAGAGTGGCTTTGGCCGCGAAGGCGGATGGGAGGGACTGAGCGCCTACACCCGCCCGAACCGCGAGCCCCGTGAGCTGGCCAAGGTCGAGCCCAAAGAGGGTGACGGCCTGCCCGTGGACGCCATCGACCGGACGGCCAAGCTGTACATCGGCGGCAAACAAGCGCGGCCCGATGGCGGCTATTCCCAGCCCGTCTGGCAGGCCGATGGCGCATTGGCGGGGCTGGTCAGCATCGCCAGCCGCAAGGACATCCGCAACGCCGTTGAGGCCGCGCATGGTGCCAAAGGCTGGGCCAAGACGACCGGCCACCTGCGCGCGCAAATATTGTTCTATCTGGGCGAAAACCTGTCCGCGCGGGCTTATGAGTTCGCAGAGCGCATTGATGCCCTGACCGGACGCGGCGACGGCACGGCCGAAGTGAAGGCTGCCATTAACCGCCTGTTCACCTATGCCGCGTGGGCCGACAAATACGATGGCCGCGTGCACGGTGTCCCGATCAAGGGCGTGGCGATGGCCATGAACGAACCTGTTGGCGTAGTGGGCGCGATTTGTCCTGATGAGCGGCCCTTGCTGGGGCTGGTGTCTGTGATGGCGCCGCTGATGGCGATGGGGAATACGTCGGTCTTGATGGCGTCGGAACCCTATCCGCTGCTGGCGACGGATTTTATTCAGGTGCTCGAAACCTCTGACGTGCCTGCGGGCGTGGTGAACATCCTGACTGGCTGCCACGGCGATTTGGCCAATACGATGGCGCAGCACATGGATATGGACGCGGTCTGGAGCTTTAGCAGTTCGGACCTGTCCGGCCAGATCGAGGCTGCCAGCACGACGAACCTCAAGCGGACTTGGGTGAACAACGCCCTGAGCCGCGATTGGATGGGCGAGGACGGCGAGGGCACAGAGTTCCTTGAGTCTGCGACTCGCGTCAAAAACATCTGGGTGCCCTACGGCGAATAAAAGCAAACGCCCGATCTGGTCTGGATCGGGCGTTTACTACATTTACTCACCGAGTTTGGCGTGAACCTCGTCTAGGTCAATCTCGCCGATGGGCATCTTGTTTCCCGGATTGTCGAAGTCGTATTTGAACAGCTCGAAATCGCGGTGGTAGATTTCTTTGACCAGATGCATCGACAGATCGTCAAAGTAATCCTCGACCGGATGAGCGCGCTTGGGCCCGTGGCCTTCGGATTCGTTGAAGCGCGGGATGTTCGCCAGATCGACGGTATTCGGCGTCTCGATCGCGTCTAGCACGCTTTGCATGCCGTCGTTGAACTTCTCGGTCCAGAAAATGTTGTCGTAGCGCCCGCCGTTCACAATGAACGTGCTGACGTGACCTGCCATGGCCGACCAGTGGATGTCCGGCTCCATAGGGCGGCGCCAACGGATGGTGTCGCGGGTGAACAGTAGGAAGCGGCGGAACGATTTGATCTGGTCGAACTCTTGCTTGCCGTCCTCGCCGCCGACCTCAATCCCGTATTTCTGGATGAGCAGGGGGACGAGGTTGCCGCGATACCGGCGCCCGTTCCGCTGGATGCCGCAGATCTTGTCAAAGAACGACGACAGCACGCGGGTGTAGGGGTTGCGCACGCAGGTGAACGCATAACTTTTGTGCGACAGCACGTTGCGTTCGATCAGCGGCTGGCTGTCGTCTTGTGACCACTTATGGAGGCCGGACTTGGAGTCGTGAATGTCTCCGTCAAAGAAACGACCATGGTCCGAATAGAACATGATCTGCCCAATGGTCGAGCAGGCACACTTGGGAACGACGCGGTAAACGACGCTCTCGCTCTCGGTCATCCAGGTCCCTGGAAATCCCATACACAATCCTCCGAAACGCGGCTCGCGTTCAATATTACTAATACAAAGCAAAGAATTGCGGTTTATTCAATTCCGCATCTCGCCTAACAAGGTATGGACGCGTTTTACTGGATTGTGGAGCACATGTCGCGCATTGCATTTATACTTCTCTGCCATAAAGACCCCAAAGCGATTATTGATCAGGCAGAGCGGCTGACCGCGGTAGGTGACTACATCTCGATCCACTTTGATGCGCGGGCGAAACCCGAACATTTTGCCATGATCAAAGAGGCTTTGGGGCCGAACCCGAACGTTGCTTTTGCCAAAAAACGCATCAAATGTGGCTGGGGCGAATGGAGCCTCGTTGAGGCATCCTTGTACGCGGTCGAAGCCGCGACCGAGGCTTTCCCACGTGCAACTCATTTTTACATGCTGTCCGGTGACTGCATGTCAGTGAAAACTGCCGAATATGCGCACGAGTTTCTGGATTCGAACGATTGCGATTTCATCGAGAGTTTCGATTTCTTCTCGAGCGATTGGATCAAAACGGGGATCAAGGAAGAGCGCCTGATCTACCGCCATTGGTTCAATGAGCGAAACAGTAAGTGGCTTTTCTACAAGAGTCTCGAGTGGCAGCAGCGGCTGGGCCTGACCCGCGAAATTCCGCATGATATCGATGTGCAAATCGGTAGTCAGTGGTGGTGTCTACGCCGCGAAACTGTCGAAGCGATCCTAGACTTCACCAAGCAGCGCAAGGATGTCATGCGCTTTTTCCGGACCACGTGGATCCCTGACGAGACGTTCTTTCAGACGCTGGTCCGCCATCTGGTGCCCGCCAAGGAAATCGAAACCCGCACGCTGACATTCCTGATGTTCAACGACTACGGGATGCCGGTGAATTTCTATAACGACCACTACGACATGCTTCTGGCGCAGAACTTCCTGTTTGCGCGCAAAATCAGCCCCGAAGCCAAAGAGTTGCGCGCCCGTTTGGGTGAGCTGTGGGCGACCGAGGATGTGGAGTTCCGCATCTCGGATGAGGGGCGCAACTTGTACAAATTTCTTGCAGGTCGTGGCCGTGTTGGGCGCCGCTTTGCCCCCCGTTTCTGGGAGGCTGAGGCCACCTTGGGTCGGCACCGTGAACTGCTGATCATGGTCTGCAAGAAGTGGCACGTGGCCAAGCGTTTGCTGGACCAGATCAAGCAGCGCGTGGACATCGCGGGCGTCGAATACCTGTTCGAGGAAGAGGGAACGCCGCTCCCCGATCTGGGGGGTATTCAGAGCAGTCTGGACAAGCGTGCCCGTCACCGCCGCGTGCTGGTCCGGATGCTGTACGAGGTCTACGAGACCGACAAGATGATTCTCTGCATGGACCCGTCCAACCTTGATCTCTTGCAGGACTTCATGTCGGACCGCTCGACGACTCGCGTTCTCGAGATCGACTGCTCTTTCAGTGATGAATATTTAGCCGGTCATGCAAAACGGACGGGGCTGGCGGGCGATCACACGACCGACGAACAGTTGGAACGTCTGGTGCCAACCCTGCGGAACGACCTGCATCACGAGCTCGACCGCATTCGCGACAAGGAATACGAGAACTACGAACGCATCAGCGAAGAGGCCAGCCCCGAGGAAAATGCCGAAGCCTTGGAGCGTTTCCTTGAGGTCGACGGCGATACAGCGCTAGAGATTATGCAAATCCATTACTTGTTCTCTGACTGAGGCCTCCGATGTCCTATACCTACGACGACCAGAACATTTTCGCGAAAATCCTGCGCGGGGAAATCCCCAATAAAACCGTTCTGGAGACCGATCATACGCTGGCGTTCCATGACATTTATCCTCAGGCGCCGATCCACGTGTTGGTGATCCCCAAGGGCCCCTACGTCTGCTACGATCACTTCTGTCAGGAGGCGTCGGACGCAGAGATCCTGGATTTCAACCGGACCTTTGGCAAGGTTTGCGAAATGGTGGGGGTCAAGGACGGCGGCTTCCGCACGATCGCCAACGCTGGCGAGAACGCGATCCAAGAAGTGCCGCACCTGCATTTCCACATCTTGGGCGGCCGCAATCTGGGCCGGATGCTTGCCAAGGCCGAGTAACGCGCGGTCGGTTCACCGCCCATTCACGCGATTTGCCAAAGGCTCTCTGGAAACGGAGGGCCTTTTTCTATGGATATCGCAGGTGCGCTAAACAAGCTGGAGACGTCGGAGCTGCAAGCGTTGCTGGGGCGATTGCTGGAAGAGTACGCACAGCCTGCGTTCGGGGTGCTGCCAAAGCGCGAAGTGGACCTGATGATCTACCGAACTCTGAGGGATGCAGGCGTCGTTGCGCAGGATACCCCGCTCTATCAGTTGATGGCAGACCTACGTGTCAGTCGTAGCAAGGCGCGCAACCTGATGTTCGATCTGGAAATCCGGCAGACTCAGTCGGGTCAGCTGGACGATCAGGTGCGGTCGGTCATCATGAACGACAGCTATTTTCGAGACGCCAACTGGTTCGTGCTCGAAGTCGAGAACCCTGTCGTTCAAGCGCATCTGCGTGAAATCTGCCGCCGTGCGCGTGTCGTCACGGACGCCAGTTTCAATCCCAGTCTGGTGCGGCTCCCGGTGTCTGGGCTGGCAAGTGTGCTCGAGGAATTCTTGACTAAGGCTCAGCAAGCCGAGGTGAAGCGCGGCCTCTACCGTGCGGGCAAACTGGATGATCCATCCTTCCGTGGGTTGATGAAGCGAGCTATGTCCGATCTGGCGGGGCGCTTCGCGGGCAAGGTCGGCGGCGAGGTCATGGACGGCGCAATCGGCGCCGTCGGAGAGTTCTTGCAGCCCATTCTGTCCGGTGATCAGGAGGCGATCACAGATATCTGGTCAGGCATCTATTCCTAACGCTCAGGCGTGGTGGGTCAGTTTCAGGAAGACGTCTTCGAGATCCGCCTGCTCGGTCTTTACATCGCGAATCACGATCCCTGCGTCATGAACTGCGTGCAGCACACGGTCTGCGGTGATCTGCTTGCTGTGATACCGGATGACCAAAGCGCCGTCGTGGCGGGTCGACACGTCCAGGCCCTCGCCCTCGGGCAGGCGGTCAGGAGTGGTCTCGGGCTGGATCACCATCGCTTTGGCATCCAAGCGCCCCAGCAGATTGGCAGTCGTATCGCGGGCGACCAGAGAGCCTTCGTTGATGATGGCGATCTCGTCACACATTTCCTCGGCCTCTTCCAAATAGTGGGTGGTCAGGATGATGGTCATGCCCTCTTCCTGATTAAGCTTGCGGACGTTGTTCCACAGCATCTGGCGCAGTTGGATGTCGACGCCCGCGGTCGGTTCGTCCAGCACCAGAATATGGGGGCGGTGGACGAGTGCTTTGCCGAGCAGCAGACGGCGGCGCATCCCGCCCGACAGCGTGCGGGCATAGGCCTCTGCTTTGTCTTCAAGGCCAACAAACTTCAGGATTTCATCGCTGCGGCGCTGGCTGCGAGGAACGCCATAGAGGCCTGCCTGCACTTCGAGCGATCCGCGCGGGGTAAAGAACGGGTCTAGGTTCAGCTCCTGCGGCATGATCCCGATCGAGGCACGAGACTGGCGCGGGTTCTTGTCCTGATCCCACCCCCAGATGCGCACGGCCCCTTCGGTTTTCACCACGAGGCCCGCCAGAATATTGATCAGCGTCGATTTACCCGCGCCGTTTGGGCCCAACAGCCCAAAGACTGAGCCACGGGGAATGGACAGGTCGATGCCCTTCAGGGCCTCTTTGGGCGCGGATTTTCCGCTGCCGCTGTAGATTTTCCGAAGTCCTTCGATTTCGATCGCGTTGCTCACCGCTCTTGCCCCTTGCCAATGTGCCGATAGTATCGCACCTAACGCGCATAGCGCCCTGCGACAACTGTGAGGACAGATATGACCACCAAAGCACCGGAAACCAAGATCGTAGATACCTATCGTGTTGCCTGTGACGGCGGCGAGGGCGCTCTGGGCCATCCGCGCGTGTGGCTGATGATCCCAGAGAGCGACGGCTACGTCGAATGCGGATATTGCGACGCGAAGTTCATTCACAAGGACCACGCAGACAAGGTCGGCACCGAAGCCTGATCAGGCGGCGCGTCTGGAGGCTGCAATTCCGCCTCCGGCGGGGGTATTTTATCCCAAGTTGAAGATTAGAGGGCGTTCAGGATCTGGAAGCCCTTTTCCACCATTTTCGTGCCGTCAGCGCGGATCAGGGGAACGTGCTGCGCGTTCAGGATGGTGGCATAGGCCTCGGTGATCGGTGTCGTGCCGATCAGGGCGACCTCTTGACCCAGCCAGTAGGGGCGGGTCGCAGCGATTTCAGCACCCAAGAGATGACCGAGCAGAGCGTTTGCGTTCTGGCTGACCTGCGCTGTGTGGATTTGCGCGGCAAGGTTCGCAGGGCGAGACATGGTCTGCTCCGCCGCCTCGGTTTCCGGGGTCGTACTTGCGTTCAGGGTACGGGCCAGTTGCGGGGTTGCGCAGCCTTGGAAGCTGACGATTTCCTTGGCCGAGAGATGGACCCAATAAGTCGTGTCGTGACCGGGCAGGCACAGGATGCCATCCCATTCGGGGTTCAGGCTCTGAAAGCCGATGGCGGCGACGCGCGCCCATGTCAGGCGGTCGCGCGGGGCGGCTTGGGTCACGGTGGGCAGAACGCGCTGAGGGCCGCTGGATGGCAGGGCATCCGGGATCACGGGGCAGGGCACAGCTAAGGTGTAGCTGCTGTCGCCTGCGATGATCGCGTTGTCAGGGAGGGTCTCTGTCTGGGCGGGCCCCATGGCGCGGCCTGCGTCAAAGGTCCAGAGGGTGGCGGTTGCGCCTTCGATCAGGGCGCCGTGCCAAGGGGAGTTTTTCGCGGAAGAGGTCATGCCCGCGCGCCTAGCTGAAAAGAGGCGCGCGGGTCAATGTTTTTAGGCGACCGCAGGGCGCGAGGCTTCGGGCCAGAGGGCCACCACAGCATCGTACTGCGCGAGGAAGACCTTGCCGGTCAGTTCGTGCAGGAAGTGACTGCGCTGCAGGCGGTCCATGACCGGGCCCTTGACCTCGGACAGGTGCAGTTTGATGCCCATTTCCGACAGCCGCGTGTTGATCGTCTCGAGGCTTTCGAGGGCGCTCATGTCGATCTCGTTCACGGCGCTGCACATTAGGACGACGTTCTTGATCGGCTGATCGCAGACGACGCGGTCAATCACGTAGTCCTCGAGGTAGCGGGCATTCGCGAAGTACAGGCTTTCATCGATGCGGATGGTCAGCAGGCTCGGGTGTGTCTTCACGTCGTGGCGACGGATGTTGCGGAAGTGCTGGGTGCCGGGAACAAGGCCGACCTCTGCAATGTGCGGACGCGAGGTTTTGTAGAGGAACAGACCGATGGACAGCAGAACGCCCGCCGACACGCCCTTTTCCACTCCGAATGCCAGAGTAACCACAATAGTGACAAAGACAGCAGCGAAATCGACGCGCGAGTAGGCCCATGTCTTTTTCAGGATGGAGAAATCTACGAGGCTGAGCACAGCTACGATAATGGTCGCGGCCAGTGTCGCTTTGGGCAGGAAGAACAGGGCAGGGGTCAGGAACAGGGTCGCAAGACCAATGCCGACTGCGGTGAACGCACCTGCGGCGGGGGTCTGCGCGCCTGCGTCAAAGTTCACGACCGAGCGCGAGAAGCCACCTGTAACAGGGAAGCCACCAGACAGGGCCGAACCGAGGTTCGCCGTGCCTAGACCGATAAGCTCTTGGTCCGGGTCAATGCGCTGGCGGCGCTTGGCGGCCAGAGTTTGCGCGACCGAAATCGTCTCTACATAGCCCACGATCGAGATCAGCAGGGCAGGGATGGCGATTTGGCTCCAGAGGCCAAGGTCGAAGCTGGGAACGGCGAGACCAGGGAGGCCGGTGGGGATGTCACCCACAACTTTGACACCTGCCTGATCCAGCGAGAGACCGTAGGTGACCAATGTGGTCGCGACAACGGCAGCGACGGGGCCGGTGCGCGCCAGAGCCGCGCCGAGCTGTCCGGTCAGGCCGATCTTGGCGAGCAGAGGCTTCAGATTGCCGCGTACCCAGAACAGGAAGGCCGTTGTCGCCACACCAATGACAATCGTGGGCAGGTTTGCCTCGCCGATGTTTTCAAAAATGCGGTGGACGATTTCTATCAGGTTGTCGCCGCCGCCTTGGATGCCAAGGATGTGGCGCACCTGACTGGCCGCAATGATCACACCGGACGCAGTGATGAAGCCGGAAATCACGGGGTGCGAGAGGAAGTTCGCCAAAAAGCCGAGCCGCAACAGGCCCATCACGGTCAGCATCAAGCCGGACAAGAACGCCAGCAGGATCGCAGCTGTGTAGTATTCAGGAGTGCCGTTCGCGGCCAACTGACCCGCAGCGGCAGCAGTCATCAGCGAGGCGACAGCCACAGGGCCCACCGCCAGAGCACGAGAGGTGCCGAACACGGCATAGATCACCAGGGGGGCGATAGAGGCATAGAGGCCGACCTCTGCCGGGAGGCCCGCCAGCAGGGCATAGGCCAGCGACTGGGGGATCAGCATGATCGTAACGATGACGGCGGCCACGAGGTCGCTGGTCAGGGTCTCTTTGTTATAGCTGGTCAGCCAGTCAAAGATCGGGAAGTAGCGTTTAAGCGAGGTGGTGCGTCGTGCCATAACTTGGCCTCTCGGGAAGGTAGGAATTGGCGGGCGCTGGAGGGAGCGCCCGCCCATCGTGATCAGCTTGCGCTGACTTTTTCAGGAGTCGCCATCCACTCTTTGCCGCGGAGCATGGCTTTCCAGTAAACGGGGGGCAGGATTTGCTCTTTGAGCAGCCAAGCCAGACGGGTCGGCTTGGTGCCGTCCAAAATCCACTTGGGGAAGCTGGGCAGCAGGCTGCCGCCGTAGCCGAACTCGGCCAGAACGATCTTGCCGCGTTCGACGGTCAGCGGGCAGGAGCCGTAGCCGTTGTAGACGGCGCGGGGCGACTTGCCTTCGATGTCGGCGCTGACGTTTTCGGCAACGATGGGCGCTTGGATGCGGGCCGCCGCAGCGGTTTTTGCGTTGGGCGCATTCATCACGTCCCCGAGCGACCAGACGTTTTCATAGGTCTTGTGGCGCAGGGTGGCTTGGTCCACGTCGACCCAGCCTGCTGCGTCTGCCAAGGGCGACACGCGAATGAAGTCCGGTGCACATTGGGGCGGGACCACGTGGATCATGTCGAACTCGGTGGTGACTTCGGTCGGTTCGGTGTCGGGCTTCGACACCTTGAAGGTCGCGGTTTTCGCGTCACCGTCGATCGACACGAGGTTGTGGAAGAAGTTCAGGGTTGCGTCGTAACGCTTCACATATTCTTCAAGTGCGGGGACGTAGTCTTTGACACCGAACAAAACGCCGCCCGCGTTCATAAACTGGATGTCGATATCGCCGAGAACGCCGTTGCGCTGCCAGTTGTCGCCGGAGAGGTACATCGCCTTTTGCGGGGCGCCCGCGCATTTGATCGGCATCGGCGGCTGGGTAAAGATCGCGCGGCCCTTCTTCATGCCCTTCACCAATTCGTAGGTGTAGGGGGCCAGATCGTAGCGGTAGTTCGAGGTCACGCCATTGCGGCCCAAGGTGTCGACCAGACCGGGGATCGCGTTCCAGTTCAGCTTCAGTCCGGGGCAGACGATCAGGCGGTCGTATTTCACGACGCGGCAGCCATCCAGCACGACAGCGTTGTTCTGAGGCTCGAAGGCTGCAACGGCCGATTTGATCCAGTGCACGCCGTGGGGGATGAGCGATCCCATGGTTTTCGAGGTGGTTTCAGGGTCGAAAACGCCGCCGCCCACCATCGTCCAGCCGGGCTGATAGTAGTGGATGTCCGCAGGATCGATCAGAGCGATTTCAAGATTGGGTTGGCGCGCGCGCAGGCTTGACGCAACCGAGATGCCGGCAGCGCCAGCGCCCACGATCACCGCGTCGAACTTTGCGTCGCCTTCGCTGGTGGGGGTTTTGCCGCCATTCACGATGCGGCGCACCACACCTGCCATGTCGTAGCCCGCGCCCTTGGTGGCGGCCAGAATGTCCGAGGAGGATTTCTTGTCGGCTTGCGAAAGTGACCACAGGGTTGCCGAGCGGGTGCCAGTGCGGCAGTAGGCCAGCACGGGACCGGGCAGTTCAACCAGCGCTTCGCCAAACTTGGCAGCGTCTTCGTCGGTCACCATGCCCGATGTGACGGGCATGTAGCAGGCCTCCAGCCCGACCTCTTTGGCAGCGCGTTCGATTTCCTCGAACGTGGGCTGGTCAGCCCCTTCGCCATCGGGACGGTTGCAGATGATGGCGCGGAAGCCGGCGGCCTTGATGGCGGCCAGATCAGCGGACTCAATCTGTGGGCTGACTGAAACGGTCTTGTCGATCTGACGCAGATCCATGGGGCACTCCTCCGAAAAACTGTCACCTCTAAATATTCAATTTTGTGAATAACACAAGACTGGAATGTGTGTTTAAGCCCGGGCCTGTGCACTTTGGCGTGTGCTCGAAGACGAAAGAGGGCGCGATCCGGATGGATCGCGCCCTGACTAAGACAGCAGTTCTGCCCTATAAATTAGCGGTGGCCCTTCATGCCGCCCGAGATTTCTTCGGTCGATTCGTCGGCCAGTTCTTCGGGAAGTACCAGGTTCAGCACGATCGCGATCAGCGCTGCGGGTAGGATGCCGCTCGTTGCTAGTACCTTAATCGACTGGGGAAGGTGCTGCAGGGCACCGGGTTCCAACTGCAGACCCAAGCCAAGGCTTAGGGCAATCGCAAAGATCACCATGTTGCGGCGGTTCCAGTCCACGTCAGATAGCATCGAGACACCCGCGGCGACGACCATGCCGAACATGACAATGACACCGCCACCAAGGACTTCGATCGGGCAGGTCGAAATGATCGCGCCGACTTTGGGGATCAGGCCGCAAACAATCAGGAAGATCGCGCCGATGGTGACCACGTGGCGGCTCATGACGCCGGTCATGGCGATCAGGCCGACGTTCTGGCTGAAAGATGTGTTGGGCAGGGCGCCGAACAGGCCCGAAACCGCAGTGCCCAAGCCGTCAGCAAAGGTCGCGCCTTGGATCTCTTTGTCGGTGGCTTCGCGGCCTGCGCCACCTTTGGTAATGCCCGACACGTCGCCCACGGTTTCAACAGCCGAAACGAACGCCATCAGGCAGAAACCGACAACACCAGCGACTGTGAATTCGAGGCCAAAGTGCAGCGGGTTTGGCAGCGCCAAAGTGGCCGCGTTGCCTACGTTTCCATAGCTGACCATGCCCATGAGGTAGGCAACGACGTAGCCCGCCAACAAACCGACCAGCACTGCAGATACCGACAGCATCCCACGCGTGAAAAACTTGAGGGCCAGCGTTACGATGATCACGACAAAGGCGACGAACCAGTTCTGCGCGCTGCCGTATTCTTCGGTGCCGATGGCGGGTACACCGCCGGCGGCGTATTGGATGCCGACTTTGACCAGCGCCAAACCGATCATCGTGACCACGAGGCCGGTGACCAGAGGCGGCAGGGCGAACCGGATTTTCCCGATGAAGAGGCCCAGAATAAAGTGGAAGATACCGCCAAGGAATACGCCGCCCATAAGGACCGCCATAGCATCCACGCCTTTGCCCGCGACGAGCGGGATCATGATCGGGATAAACGCAAAGCTGGTGCACTGTACGATGGGCAGTTTGGCGCCCACGGGACCTATGCCAATCGTCTGGAACAGAGTCGCGATGCCAGCAAAGAACATCGACATCTGGATCATGTAGATCATCTGCGGAAAGTCAGGCGAGTTCGAGCCGAACCCGAAACCCGCAGCGCCAGCGATGATAATCGCAGGTGTCACGTTAGAGACAAACATCGCCAAAACGTGCTGAATTCCCAGCGGCACGGCCTTGGCGAGTGGGGGCGTGTAATTCGGGTCTTTTAGTTCGGCTGGAGTGCCGATGGATGCGTCAGACATTACTCTGTTCCCTTCCTGATGGGGGTGATGGCGGCCTTGTGGCCGCTCTTTTGTTTTGGTGCTTCGCGTTTAGTCGCGATCGACAGTGACGGGTGCGTCCAACCCGAATTCTTCGAGGTTCACGGTGGTTCCGATGCGGTCGACGACGGCAAACAGGCCCGGAGCGTGCAGCGGGGTCAGCACTCCGTGCCACGTGCCGCGGTGCAGATTGACGGCGGTGTGGGGCGGCACGATGAAGGCGTGGATCGGGCCCGGGATATCGTCCTGCCCTTCGGCCACGATGATAAGCCATTCATTCTCATGCATCGGAATGAATGCCTGTGATCCTTCGGGATGGCGTTCGATCAGATCGCAAGTGTAGGGCATTTCACGTGGAACAGCGTTGAACAGGCTAATGCCTGCGCGTCCCTCGGGGCCGAAATCCATATTGGCGCGGTCGTGGTAGCGGCCACAGAAGCCTGCGTTGATGATCTTGTCCGGTTCGCCTGCGGTGGTCAGGACGTCTCCGAACGGGGCGAAAGCTTCGGCAGTGAGGGGGAGCGCGGTGATTTTAGTCATACTGGGGCCTTTGAGCGGGGGAGGGGGCTGTCTGCCCCCCCCGGCGCATGTGCGCCTCCCCCCGAGAGTATTTTGGCAAAGATGAAGCATTACAGGGTGAGGGCCGGATGGCGGTTCACGTCCTTGTAGAGCAGGTAGCGGAACGGTTTGTGCCCGCGCGCGATGCACGCCTGCGGGCAAAAGGCGCGGAGCCACATGAAATCGCCGGCGCCAACGCGGACCCATTGGTCGTTCAGGAGGTAGTCGGCTTCGCCCTCTAACACGTAGAGGCCGTGTTCCATGATGTGGGTTTCGGCAAAGGGGATGCGGCCACCCGGTTGGAAGGTCACGATATTGACGTGCATATCGTGGCGGATGTCATCGGGATCAGCAAAGCGCGTGGTCGCCCATTTGTCTGTGTTGGGCATGGCGGTCGGGGTGCGTTCTAGGTCGCTGGTGATGAAGGCGTCGGGGCGCGAGAGGCCGGGGACGCTTTGGTATTTTTTGCGCACCCAGTGGAATTGCAGCGGCTCATCGGCGGGGTTGTGGACGGTCCATGCGCTGTGGGGCGGGATGTAGGCGTAGCCGCCTGCTGTCAGGGTGTGGGTCTGGCCGTCCAGCGTCAGGGTCATGGTGCCGCTGGCGACAAACAGCACTGCTTGCGCGTCGGGGTTCGGCTCCGGGCGGGTGGAACCGCCGTTCGGAGCGACTTCTACCGCGTACTGGGCGAAGGTTTCTGCAAATCCCGAGAGCGGGCGGGCCAGAATCCACACGCGGGTGTCGGTCCAGTCCGGCAGCAGGCTGGTGACGATGTCGCGGTGGGTGCAAGCGGGCAGCACGGCATAGGCGGTGGTGAAGATGGCAGTGCCGACGGGATCGCCATCTTGTTCGGGCAGGCCACCGGGGGGGAAGGCGTATTGGGTCATAGCAGATCCTCGAGGCGGAGACGGGCGATGCGTTCGACCTGTTTGCAGGCCTCTGTGAATTCGGTTTCGGTGTCGTTGGCGATCCGGCGTTCGAACGCGGACAGGATCGAGGCTTTGTCATGGTCGCGGACGGCGATGATGAATGGGAAGCCGTGTTTTTCGGTGTAGGCCGTGTTCAGATTGGTGAACTGTGTCCGCTCTTCGTCGGTCAGGGCATCAAGGCCCGCGCTGGACTGTTCCGAGGTGCTTTCGGCGGTCAGACGCTTGGCGGCTGCCAATTTGCCGGCCAGATCGGGGTGGGCGCGCAGGACGCCGAGACGCTCGTCGTAGCTGGCGCTGCGGAACATGCGGGCGAGGGCGCTGTGGACGCCAGCCGCGCGGTCATGGGCGGGGCCAAGTTCCAGATCATAGGCGCGGTCGGCAATCCACGGGGAATGCTCGAAGATGCCGCCAAAGGTGCCGACAAAGGTCTCGCGATCCATCTGGCTGGGGCGCGGTTTGCGGGTGTGGGGATGGGTTTCCGCCCAATGCCCTGCGATTTCCAGTCGGGTCGGGGTCCAGACATCCTTGTGCATGCGGACGTAGTCGATGAACCGCTTCAGGCCCGCCAATTTGCCCGGTCGGCCGATCAGACGGCAATGCAGGCCGATCGACATCATGGCGGGGCGTCCCTCGGAGCCCTCGGCGTACAGGGTGTCGAATGCATCCTTCAGGTACTGATAGAACTGTTCGCCCGTGATGTAGCCCGGCGCGGTAGCGAAGCGCATGTCGTTGGCTTCCAAGGTGTAGGGGATGATCAGCTGGTCGCGATCCCCGACCTCGAGCCAGTAGGGCAGGTCGTCGTCATAGGTGTCGCTAACATAGGCAAACCCGCCCTCTTCGGCGACCAAGCGCACGGTGTTTTCGCTGCAACGGCCTGTGTACCAACCGAGGGGACGTTCGCCGACCACTTCGGTGTGCAGGCGGATGGCTTCGGCGATGGCGGCGCGCTCTTCTTCTTCGGGCATGTCTTTGTGTTCGACCCATTTCAGGCCGTGGCTAGCGATCTCCCAGCCCGCGTCTTTCATCGCCTCGACTTGTTCGGGGCTGCGGGACAACGCGGTGGCCACGCCGTAGATTGTCACGGGGATGGCCGCGCTGGTGAACAGGCGATGCAGGCGCCAGAAGCCAGCGCGTGCGCCATATTCGTAGATCGACTCCATATTCCAGTGGCGTTTGCCCTGCCACATGGCGGCGCCCGCGATGTCGGACAGGAATGCCTCGGATGCCTGATCCCCGTGCAACACGCAGTTTTCGCCGCCTTCTTCGTAGTTCAACACAAACTGCACGGCGATTTTTGCACCACCCGGCCATTGCGGGTCTGGAGCATCGGGGCCGTATCCGATCATATTACGAGCGTAGCGGGTCATCTTTGGGGAAGTCCTTTCTTTGCGACAGCAGTATGACAGCCGATGGGCAACTGATTATCAAAATTTTTTTGAAACAGTTTTTATGGCGGGTTGGTGTGCAAAGAGTGCCCATGTTCACGGCAACGCCCTAGGATCACTGCCAGCAAAAGGAGCAAACTATGGCTGACGGATATCTGACCACCCACGTTTTGGACACGGCAAAGGGCGTTCCGGCCCAAGGACTGACCATCGACCTCTACCGGATCGAGGGTGAAACGCGGGTGCATCTGGCGACCAAAGTGACAAACGACGATGGCCGCACCGATGGGCCGATCCTGCCTGCAGGCGAGTTTGCGGTTGGCGTCTATGAACTGGTGTTTCAGGCCGGTGCCTATCTGGATGTCAGCGGTGTGCCGCAAGAAGAGCCGCGTTTTCTGGACGTTGTGCCGATCCGCTTTGGCATCAGCGATGCGGAGTCGCACTATCATGTTCCGCTGCTGATCTCGCCCTTTGGCATGTCGACCTATCGCGGCAGTTGAGCCTCCAGCGCCTCTTTGCAGCGGACGACCATGAAGTCACGGAAAAGCTGCACTTTGGGGTCACGGAAGCGGCGGCTGGGGGACAGGCAGGCCAATTGAGTCGCCATGGGCGGCGTGCGTTCGGCCACGGGGACCAGCGCGCCGCTGTTCAGGTGCTCGGCGACCTCGTAGACCGGTTTCATGATGATCCCGCAGCCATCAAGCGCCCAATTCGTCAGCACATCCCCATCGTCGGATTCGAGCGTGCCTGTGACCTCGAACCGGCGCGGGCCCTTGTCAGTTTGCAGGGTCCACTGGAATTCCTTGGCCCCCGGAAAGCGCAGGTTTAGACAGTCGTGGCGATCCTCGACGAGTGCTTTGCCGTCCTCTGGCACCCCGCGTTCGGCGATATAGGACGGCGCGGCACATAGCACGCGGGGAATTTCGGCGATCACGCGGACTTTCAGGTCGCTGTCCGCCAGAGGCCCGATGTGAAAGGCCAGATCCAGTCCTTCGGTCGTGACATCAATGACGCGGTCGGACAGGCGAAGGCGGACGTCGATCTCTGGATATTCCCGTTTGAATGCAGGGACATGTGGTGCAATCAGCCTGCGCCCCAAGCCCAAGGGTGCGGCAACAAAGACAGTTCCGCGAGGGGATTGGCTGCGCTCCATCACGGCGGCTTCGGCGCGGTCGATTGCCTCAATGATCTCGCAGGCGCCGGTGTAAAATACCTGCCCATGCTCGGTTGCGTGCAGTGCCCGCGTGGTCCGGTTGAACAGGCGCACCCCTAGGTGTTTCTCCAGCTCGGCAATACGGGCCGAGGCCACGGCGGCCGAAACCCGTTGGTCCCGCGCCGCGGCGGACATGCTGCCCAATTCGTAGACACGCACGAACATCCGGATGTTGTTCACATAGCTCATGGGGCCTTCCTGCGATTATCAGGCTTGATTTGAAAGTCCTGCACCGACTTTCCTGATTATCAAGGGAATAGCCCCTTGGCTATGATCACCTCGATAACAGGAGGTTTGCCTATGTATGATCTCGCCGCAATGGGCGCGTGGTTGGAATTTGCTGTTCGGTGGTTGCATGTGATCACTGCGATTGCGTGGATCGGATCGTCGTTCTATTTTATCGCGCTGGACCTTGGCCTGCACCGCGACCGCAATCTGGCCAGCGGCGCGGATGGCGAAGAATGGCAGGTCCATGGCGGCGGATTTTACCATATCCAGAAGTACCTTGTGGCCCCTGACCAGATGCCCGGTGACCTGATCTGGTTCAAATGGGAAAGCTACGCGACATGGCTGTCCGGTTTCGCCATGCTGGCGCTGGTCTACTATCTGGGCGCGGAATTCTACCTGATCGACCCGAACATCGCGGACCTTGCCCCTTGGCAGGCGATCCTGATTTCCATGGGGTCTTTGGGCTTTGGTTGGCTAGCCTATGACCGTATCTGCAAGACTAAGTTCGGGGACAACAACACCCGCTTGATGCTGCTGCTGTTCGTCATTCTGGTCGGTATGGCGTGGTTCTATACCCAAGTCTTCACCGGCCGCGCTGCCATGCTGCATTTGGGGGCGTTCACGGCGACCATCATGTCGGGGAACGTGTTCTTTATCATCATGCCGAACCAGCGGATCGTGGTCGCCGACCTGATCGCAGGCCGCATCCCTGACGCGAAATACGGCAAGATCGCCAAGCAGCGCAGCACCCACAACAACTACCTGACCCTGCCGGTGGTGTTCCTGATGCTGTCTAACCACTACCCACTGGCCTTTGGCACCGAATATACGTGGCTGATCGCCAGCCTTGTGTTCCTGATGGGTGTCACGATCCGCCACTTCTTCAACACGATGCACGCCCGCAAAGGGACGCCTTATTGGACGTGGGCCGTGACAGCGATTCTGTTCATCATCATCATGTGGCTGTCCACCGCGCCCATGTTCCGTGCCGATGAGGCCGAGCAAGAGGTTCAGGCGGGCCTAGTACAGTTCGCGCAGGCCGACGGCTGGGAGGATGTGCATGATATCGTGATGGGGCGCTGTTCCATGTGCCACGCCGAGGAGCCCTTTTACGAGGGCATCCTCTGGGCCCCCAAAGGCGTGCGTCTGGATACCGAGGCAGAGATCATCCGCAACGCCCGCGCCGTGTACTTGCAGGCGGGCCTGAGCCACGCCATGCCTCCGGCCAACCTGTCCTACATCGAGGAAGAAGAGCGCGCGGCCATCGTGAAATGGTACGAGGCCGCGACGAGTGGTTAACCCTCTTGGCAGGTGGCGATTGCGGTCGCCATCTGGCTGATCAAAGCAGGGTAAAGGTCTGCCCCCAGCGCGAGCTCTGACCCCATTGGGTCGAGCATCCCGACCGAAAGGCCAAGTTCTTCTGCAATCTGTTCCGCCATGGCTGCGTTGTGCTGTGGCTCCGCAAAGATGCACTTCGCGCCCTCTTCTTCGACTTGGTGTCGGAGCTCGGACAGATGCGCGGCACCCGGTGCTGCGGCATCCCCAAAAGCAATGCTCCCAGCAATATGTACATCGAAGCGGCCTGCGAAGTGGCCGTAGGCCTCGTGGAAGACAACAATCGGCGTATCGTGGCTTTGCGCCAGCGTCTCGCGGGTCTTTGCGATCAGGTTTTCCAGGTCAATCGAAGCGCGCATCGCATTTTGCGCATAGATCTCGGAGCCTTCGGGGTCGAGAGCAGTCAGATGCGCGGCGATGGCCGACACCCAGATGTTTGCATTCTCGGGGTCAAGCCATGCATGGGGATCGTCGCCCGAGTGATCGTGACCGTCATGATCGCCGTGCGCCTCGTCGGCATGGTCATCATGGGCGTCATGGGCTTCTTCTTCGTGGGCATGGTCATCGTCATCGTCGTGATGCGCGTCTTCTTCGTGCAGGTGGCCTTCGTGATCCTCGGCGTATCCTCGGTGCACGGTCCCTTCGATATCCAGCAAAGCCATCGTCGCGCCATCGCCGCGCAGCGATTCCAGTGCATCATCCAGCCATAGGGTCAGTTCGGGCCCCATCCAGATCACGCTATCCGCGTTCGCCACGCTGCGGGCTTGGCTTGGGCGGAGTTGGAAATCGTGCGCGTCCGCGCCTTGGTCCATCAAGAGAACCGCTTCGCCGCGGTCTCCCATCACCATAGAGACCAGAGAGTGCACCGGAGGGATGTCGGTCGCAACGCTGAGCGGTGCAGCATTTGCGGTGCCCGCCATAAGAAGCGCGAGGGTCGTGAGTGTATTGCGCATGAGGTCTCCTTGAGGTCGTTCGGAGGTTCTCATATACTGTAACGTGATAATATAACAATAGGCAGCTAGAAAATGTCCGAGACGTCGCCAGCATTCCATGCCCACAACCATGACAGCTGCACGCATGATGTGCTGGAACATGCGGAAAATATGGTCCGCCGTGAAGGATTACGCCTGACGCCGGTTCGGCGCCGCACCTTGGAAATCTTGGTGTCAGAGCACCGCGCGATGGGCGCTTATGAAGTTCTGGACCGCTTGGCCGCCGATGGTTTCGGGAATCAGCCGCCAGTGGCGTATCGCGCGTTGGAATTTCTGGTCGAGCATGGGCTGGCCCACCGGATCAACCGTCTGAACGCCTTTGCCGCTTGTATGCACCCGGGCGAAGCGCACAGCCCCCTGTTCCTGATCTGTCAGAGCTGCGAGGCCGTCGCCGAAGCGCCTGCCGACGCCGTTCGGACGGCCGTCGAGGACGCTGCGCGGGGTCACGACTTCGCCGTAGAGCGCGTGAATATCGAGGTTCTGGGCACGTGTCCCACCTGTGCCGGAGCTGAGTAATGCTGATTGCGGCTACAAATATGTCAGTGACCCACGGATCGACGCCCGTCCTGCGGGACGTGGATTTCCAGATCGAGAAAGGCGAGATCGTCACGGTGATCGGCCCCAACGGGTCTGGGAAATCGACCCTGATCCGGGCTCTTTTGGGGGTGTTGACGCCGTCGAGTGGGCATATCGCGCGGGCCAAAGGCCTTCGCATTGGCTACATTCCACAGAAGCTGGCGATCGATGCGAGTTTTCCAATGACGGTTCGCCGGTTTTTATCTCTGCCGCGTTGGATCAGTGATGACCTTGCTTTGCGCGCCTTAGAGCGCACAGGCGTCGCAGGGTTGGAACAGCGGCAAATGTCTGACCTCTCGGGCGGACAATTCCAAAGGGTTCTCTTGGCCCGCGCACTTTTGTCTGAACCAGATATTTTGATTTTGGACGAACCGACCCAAGGATTGGACCATCCGGGCATTGTCGCATTCTATGAATTGATCGAAGAAGTGCGTCGAGACCTCGGTTGTGCGGTTTTATTGGTGAGTCATGATCTTCATGTGGTGATGCGTGCCTCTGACCGCGTCATTTGTTTGAACGGTCATATTTGTTGCCAAGGCATACCAAGCGTTGTGCAAAACGCGCCCGAGTATCAAGCATTATTCGGGATCAGCGACTCGAGCACTCTGGCAATTTACGAACACCACCACGACCACAGCCACGACGAAAACGGGTGCTGCCATGATTGATGATTTTCTTTTGCGCGCCCTTCTGGCTGGCATCGGCTTGGCAATTGCGACCGGTCCTCTGGGCTGTTTCGTTGTTTGGCGGCGTATGGCGTATTTTGGTGATGCGACAGCGCACGCCGCGGTTTTGGGGGTCGCATTCGCCTTGATTTTAGGGCTGCCTTTGACTTTCGGAACGCTTCTCATTGCTCTTGCAATGGGTCTTGCCGTTTCCGCTTTGTCTGCGCGGGGTCATGCGATGGACACCACTCTCGGAGTTTTGGCCCATTCGGCATTGGCCATAGGTTTGGTGGCTATTAGTTTCGTTCAGGGCGTTCGAATAGATGTTTCCAGCTTATTGTTCGGCGATATCCTTGCTGTCGGATCCAGCGATTTGACGGTGATATACACTGGTGCGTCTCTGGTTTTGGCATTGCTGGTTTGGCGCTGGCAATCTTTGCTAACTTCGACACTTAATCCGGAGCTTGCGGTCGCGGCGGGAATTTCCCCAAAGCGAGAACAGTTGCTTTTGACGTTAGCGTTGGCCCTGACCGTCGCAATTGCGATCAAGGTCGTGGGTGCGCTGCTCATCTCGGCTATGCTGCTGCTGCCTTCTGCAAGCGCACGCTCGCTCTCGCGCACGCCAGAGGCTATGGCGCTCTGGGCTGTGCTCATTGGTGTTCTGGCGGTGTTTGGGGGGCTGATGGGCTCTTATTGGTTCGACACGCCAACAGGGCCGTCAATCGTTTCTGCAGCGGCACTGATTTTTACCGTTTCATTGCCGCTACGAAAATTGGCGCAATAAAAAAGGCGCCCGAGGGCGCCTTTTCTTAGATTTCCAGATCTTCCATCGGTTTTCCGGCTTCGATGTGCTCGAGAACCCAAGCGGGTTTGCGGCCACGGCCAGTCCAAGTGACGGTCGGATCTTCGGGGTGACGATAGCGCGGCGGAGATTTCGAAGCCGTCGCCTTTTTCTTTCCGTCTAGCAGTTCCGCCAGCGAAAAGCCCATTGCGCGGGCCTCGGCTTCGACTTTTGCGCGTGCTTCGCTTAGTCGGCGATCCTGATATTCGTTGATTGCCTTATCAACATCTTTCTGAAGTTTCTTCAGCTCGGTGAGGTCGAGTGAGTCCAGGTCGATATCCATTGCCATTCCCATCCGTTGTTTACCAACGCTTCTTCGTGTGAGTGATTGACTTGTAATAAGAACCATCATGACATTTTTCCAGCGTAAATAAACATTTTTTTCAAGGCGCAAAGAAAGTCGGAGCGAATTGGCCGATCTGAAAGGGTATTCAATTGAAATTGTTGGGGTTTGCGCCTGTGACGGATCACTCTTAATGGATTGAGAAAATTGTTGGCTCACGGATGAGGGAGGTGAGAAAAACGTGACTCTCTCATAAGTTGAAAGGCTGAATGCGATAGTAACCCCGCGCAATTTATTGACGCTGGGTTAACAAAAGAAATCTTCTTTTGGCATTCGCAAAGCGTGAAGCCAAAAAAACAAAAATAATGAGGTTCAAGGGCGCGCGCAAAAGCGGACGTGCAAAAACTGAAAACAAAAAGCGAAATAAACCGATCCTAAGTCGATAAAGCTGTTGTCAGTTTTTAGAGAAATTTGGTGGAGCCAAGGGGGATCGAACCCCTGACCTCTTGCATGCCATGCAAGCGCTCTCCCAGCTGAGCTATGGCCCCATCAGGTGCACCGTCGGTGCGTGTCGCGCTAATTAGATAAGCGAACGGGGGAGTGCAAGCGCAAAACACATCCCCCGTTCGAATTTTTTTAGTTGTCGTCGTCGTCAGCTGCTACGTCAGCCAGCTCGTCGAGCGAGACGTTATCATCGTCATCGTCGTCCAGCAGATCATCGTCCAGATCAACGTCCGAAGAATCGTCATCATCCAGGATGACATCATCCTCTTCTTCAGCCGCTTTGGGCTTCAGTTTGCGGGCGGTATCCTCTGCGACAAAGGAATTACGCTTGCCGGTATCGATGTTGACGATCTCGCCGGTGTAGGGGCTAACGATCGGATTCTTGTTCAGGTCGTAGAAGCGTTTGCCGGTGGTCGGGCATACGCGTTTGACGCCCCATTCTTCTTTGGGCATGGGTGATCCCTTTCGCTTTCTGGTGCTTGCAGGCGGTCGAAGACCCCTGCCATAAGGTCGGACGGGTGTCAAAGGCTAATAAAGACACCACTTGGAGCGCGCATATGGGACAACATATCCTTTCTGGCAACCCCCCAGTGCCCGTCGTTCTGCGAAGATCGGCGCGCGCACGGCGATTCACCTTGCGTGTGTCGCGTTTGGATGGACGTGTCACCCTGACTTTGCCAACGGCCGCGTCCGAACGTGAGGGGCTCGCTTTTGTCCGTGAAAAAGAGGGCTGGATTCGAAACCAGTTAGAGCAGCACGTCCCTACGCAGACTTTGGCGGTGGGTGGTGTGGTCCCGTTCGAGGGACGTCCAAGACGGATTTCAGTCACGGATGGCGCGAGGGTGGTTCTGACAGATAACGAGATCGCGTTGCCCCGTGGCGGCCAAAACGCTGGTGCACGTATCAAGGGCTTTTTCCGTGAGCGGGCACGCTCCCGTTTTGCCGAGGCCGCGCACCACTACGCGGGCCGTCTTGATCGCGCCTACAGCGCTATTTTGCTAAAGGATACGCGGTCGCGATGGGGCTCTTGTACCCACGACGGTAAACTCATGTTTTCATGGCGCCTGATTATGGCGCCGCCGGATGTGCTGGACTACGTGGCCGCGCACGAGGTCGCTCATTTGCAGCATATGGATCACTCTGCAGCCTTTTGGGGCGCGGTCGAACAAATCTATGGTCCCTGCGCAAAACAGCGCGAATGGCTGCGACGCGATGGCGCAAAGCTACACGCTTTCCGTTTTGAAGATTGATTTCCTCTCAGTTTGTGATCACATCCTAAGTCATGTTGATGTCCTCTCAGAAAGCGGCCGAGTCGGGGACACCGATGGCGGCCCACGATCGCACCTATCGCCAGTTGCGGACCCGAATCATGCATGGCGAATTGCGACCGGGCGAAGCGCTCACATTGCGCGGCATCGGCAAAGAGTTCGGAGTATCGATGACACCGGCCCGAGAGGCGTTGCGCCGTCTGGTGGCCGAGGGCGCCCTCACACTCAGCGCGTCTGGCCGAGTGGCCACGCCAGAGCTGTCAAACGACCGGATCGAGGAGTTGGCCGCCCTGCGCGCGCTCTTGGAGGTAGAGCTCGCGTCCCGTGCCCTGCCGCGCGCGCACATGGCGCTGATTGACCGGCTCGAGAGCATTCACGCCAACATCAGCATGAACGTCAAAAAGCATGACGCGGTCGGCTATATTCGGACCAACCTAGAATTCCACCGCACGCTCTATCTGCGTGCTCAGGCCCCCGCGATGCTCGCGATGACTGAGACCGTCTGGCTGCAGCTGGGGCCCACCATGCGCGCGCTCTATGGGCGTTTAAACCGGACCGAGCCGCCTATTCACCACCGTCATATTATCGCTGCACTCAAGGCAGGGGACGAGCCGGGCCTGCGCTTGGCTGTGCGGTCCGATGTGACTCACGGCCTGCGCCTGTTGGCCAGCTAAACGAGAAAAGCGGAGACGATGTCTCCGCTTTTGCTTGAGTATTTTTGCAAAAAGAAGCTTAGGCTGCGAGCCCTTTGGACCCCATGTCCAGGAATTTCTTGCGGCGCTGTGCGACCAACTCGTTTGCGCTGAGGCCAGAGACATCGGCCAGCATCTGTTCGATCATGCGGCCGACCGAGGCCAGAGTGTGCTCGCGGTCGCGGTGGGCGCCGCCCATCGGCTCGGAGATAATCCGGTCGCAGATTCCCAGCTTGTGCAGATCCTGCGCAGTCAGGCGCAACGCTTCGGCAGCTTCGCGCATCTTTTCGGCGTCTTTCCACAGGATCGAGGCGCAGCCCTCGGGCGAAATGACCGAATACACCGAGTGCTCAAGCATCGCGACGCGATCTGCGGTCGCAAAGGCCACTGCGCCGCCCGAGCCACCTTCGCCAATGACAACAGAAACCAGCGGCACACCGATTTGCAGACACTTCTCGGTCGAGCGGGCGATGGCCTCGGACTGGCCGCGCTCTTCTGCGCCCTTGCCAGGGTAGGCACCGGGCGTGTCCACCAGCGTCACGACAGGCATGTTGAACTTATCGGCCAGTTCCATCAGGCGAATCGCCTTACGGTAGCCCTCGGGGCGGGCCATGCCGAAATTGCGTTCGATGCGGGTCTTGGTGTCGTGGCCCTTTTCTTGACCAATGACGACCACAGGCGTGCCGTTCAAACGCGCCATGCCGCCCATAACAGCGTGATCATCGGCAAAGTTCCGGTCACCCGCCAACGGGGTATATTCGGTGAACAGAGCGTCGATATAGTCCTGACAATGCGGACGGTTGGGGTGGCGTGCCACTTGGCATTTTCGCCAAGGCGTCAGGCTCGAGTACAGCTCTTTCAGCAGGGTATCGGCCTTGCGGTCCAATGCCTTTGCTTCGTCTTCGACATCCATCTCTTCGCTTTGACGGGCAATCGCGCGCAGCTCTTCGGCTTTGCCTTCGATTTCGGCTAGCGGTTTTTCGAAGTCGAGATAATGGGTCATCCAACGCTCCTTTGCTTGACCGCTATATGGCGTCAGTCTGCCGCAGATGCAATCGGGATGACACAAACAAGCCCTTGACCCTCATTCAGGGCGCGGCATTCGGAAAATCCCGCGTATCGTGCCCCTAGCTGTATTTCCTTGAGCGGAGGAATTTTTATGAGCGATGTTACGATTACTGAAAAACCCGCGATGACCTTGGTTGGGATGCACCATCGCGGACCCTATCCAGAAATGGGCGGGGTCTATCAAAAAGTGGCTGGGATTATTTCAGAGCAAGGCCTTTGGCCCCAGATCCAAGGCGCCATCGGTGCGGCGTGGGATAACCCCGATCTGGTGGCGGCGGCCGATCTGCGCAGTTTCGCCGGGTTTCACGTGGCGGACGATTTCGATGCGCCGGAGGGGTTGGACCTCCTACATCTCCAAGGTGGAGAGCATGCGGAGCTGCTTCATATCGGTCCTTACGAGGGCCTGAGGTCTGTGTACGGATATTTGATGGGGGACTGGTTTCCCAAGTCGGGCCGACAGCATGCCGACGCCCCCACTTATGAAGTTTACCTGAATGATCCCACAACGACTGCGCCAGCTGATCTCAAGACACTGATCTGCGCGCCTCTTGCCGCATAAACGAAAAGGGCCGCGCTACCCGCAGCCCTTTCATCTTGGTCCAAATACCCTGGGGGTGCGGGGGCAGAGCCCCCGTTGTCCCTCAGCTGCCCGCAATCATTTCGGATTGGCGTACGATGACTTCGGCCTGCTTGATCGATGCGATGTCGACCAGACGGCCTTTGTAGACAGTTGCGCCTTCGCCCTTGGCTTTGGCCTCTTCCATCGCAGCCAGAATTTCGCGGGCTTCGGTGACAGCCTCTTCAGAGGGGGTGAAGACCTCGTTGGCCAGTGCAATCTGCTTGGGGTGGATCGCCCATTTGCCGACCATGCCGAGTGTCGCGGAGCGCAGGGCCTGCGCACGGTAGCCCTCGTCATCGCTGAAATCACCAAACGGACCGTCTACGGGCAGAACGCCGTGGGTGCGGCACGCGGCGACGATGGCTGCCTGAGCCCAGTGCCACGGATCGGACCAGTACTTCGCACCTTCGCGCAGCATGTAGTAGTTCTCTTGCGTGCCGCCGATGCCGGTGGTCGCCATCCCCATCGAGGCCGCAAAGTCTGCAGCGCCCAAGCTCATGGCCACCAGACGGGGCGACGCTGCTGCGATCTCTTCGACATGGGCGATCCCTGCAGCCGATTCGATGATGACCTCGAAGTCGATCTTCTTGGTGCGGCCCTTGGCGGTTTCGATTGCAGTGACCAGCGCGTCCACGGCGTAGATGTCTGCGGCGCAGCCCACTTTGGGGATCATGATTTGGTCCAGACGATCGCCTGCTTGCTCTAGCAGATCGACCACATCGCGGTACCAAAAAGGCGTGTCGAGGCCGTTGATGCGAACTGACAGGGTCTTGGTGCCCCAATCGACGTCGCTGATCGCCTTGATGATGTTTTCGCGCGCCGCGTCCTTGTCAGTGGGGGCGACTGAATCCTCGAGGTCGAGGTTGATCACGTCGGCCGCGCTGGCGGCCATCTTTTCGAAGAGTGCAGGGCGCGAGCCGGGGCCGAACAGTTGGCAACGGTTCGGGCGGGCGGGCGCTTGGGGCTGAATGCGGAAGCTCATCGGCTCTGCCTTTCGGTAATGATATTACAAATTGTTCGGCTGAATGGGTATTAAATTACTCGGCTCATCGCAAGCCTCTTTTCGCAGTCGCGGCATGACGCGGCGCTGCGGCATAGGTTCCTCCTATCTGACTGACACTTGACGAGAAAAAATTCGGCAAAGGGCGAAGTTTTAAGAAGGAACTTCGAGAGCGCTCGGAAAACACGGCAAATTTCGTATGAAATCTCATGGCAGACGACGCATCCTGATCTCAAGCAAAAGGATGACCTGTGATGATTAAGACCCCCTATCTTCTGTTTTTGGGCGACGCGCCCGACCAGCTTGCTGCTAAAGTCGCACAAGGTATCAAAGACTGGCGCCCCGACAATGCCGTAGGCCAGTTCCGCATGGAAGGCTGCAAGGCCGATCTGGGCCTGACCGACATGACTCTCGAAGAGGCCAAGGCCGCAGGTGCCAAAACCTTGGTCGTTGGCGTGGCGAACCGTGGTGGCGTCATCAGCCCTGCGTGGAAGAAAGTTCTGGTCGCTGCTTTGGAAGAAGGCTTTGATCTGGCGTCTGGCCTGCACAACTTGCTGCGCGAAGAGCCCGATCTGGTCGCCGTTGCCGAAGCTTGTGGTCGCGAGTTGCACGATGTGCGCGTCCCCGAGGTCGAATACCCTATTGCGAACGGTAAAAAACGCCGCGGCAAGCGCGTGCTGGCCGTCGGTACCGATTGCTCGGTCGGCAAGATGTACACCGCGCTGGCGCTGGACGAATCCATGCGCAAGAAGGGCCTGAAAAGCACCTTCCGCGCCACCGGGCAGACCGGCATTCTCATCACTGGCAACGGTGTGCCGCTGGACGCGGTCGTCGCGGACTTTATGGCGGGCTCGATTGAATGGCTGACGCCCGACAACGATGACGACCACTGGGACATCATCGAAGGGCAGGGCAGCCTGTTCCACGTGTCCTACTCCGGTGTGACGATGGCGCTGGTCCATGGTGGTCAGGCGGACGCCCTGATCCTGTGTCACGAGCCCACCCGCACCCATCTGCGCGGCCTTCCCGAGTATTCGGTCCCGTCCCTGCAAGAGTTGTGGGACACCGCCCTGCCGCTGGCGCGCATCGCGAACCCTGCTTGTCAGGTGGTTGGCGTGTCGGTGAATACCCAGCACATGGGCGCGGACGAGGCGGATGCCTATCTGGCGAAGATCGAAGAAGAGCTGGGTCTGCCCGCGGTCGACCCCTATCGCCATAGTGCGGACAAGCTGGCAGACGCCCTAGCGGCGCTGTAAGCGATGACCTTTGACGGGCGCGCCCTGTGGGTGCGTCCGGTCTTTTGAGTATTTTCAGCAAAAAGAAGGAGCGGGCATGTCCTTGATCGTTCGTCGCGAGAGTTTCCGGTTGGCCCAAGCGTTTACGATTTCACGCGGGAGCCGGACCGAGGCGCATGTGCTGTCGGTGTCCATCACACGCGACGGTGTTACGGGCCGCGGCGAGTGCGTCCCTTATGCCCGTTATAACGAGAGTATGGACAGCGTGGCCGAGCAGATCGCTGGCCTTCCGCAGGACATCGACCGCAAGGCGCTGCAGTATGCCTTGCCCGCAGGGGCGGCGCGGAATGCCGTGGATTGTGCCCTATGGGATTGGGAGGCAAAGAAGGCGCGTCGCCGTGTTTGGGATCTGGCTGGGGTCCCTGCGCCTGTGGCTGAAATCACGGCGTATACCTTGTCCTTGGCGTCCCCCGAGGAGATGGAAGCGCAGGCGCGCGAGAATGCGTTTCGCCCACTGCTGAAGATCAAGCTGGGAACGCCCGAAGATATGCCGCGACTGGAAGCTGTCCGCCGTGGTGCCCCCGAGGCGCGGATCATCGTCGACGCCAATGAAGGTTGGAGCGCTGAGGTTTATGGCGAACTCGCCCCGCATCTGGTGCGTCTAGGGGTCGAGATGGTCGAGCAGCCTTTGCCCGCGAGTGAAGACGACGCGTTGATCGGGATGGATCGCCCTGTGCCCCTTTGTGCAGACGAGAGCTGCCATGACCGTGCGAGCTTAGACAAGCTGAAGGGCAAGTACGACATCATCAACATCAAACTGGATAAGACCGGCGGCCTGACTGAGGCTTTGGCCCTGCGCAAGGCGGCCGAGGACATGGGCTTTGGCATCATGGTTGGCTGCATGATCGGTAGCTCTTTGGCGATGGCCCCTGCGACAGTTGTCGCTAAGGGCGCACAGGTGGTGGACCTTGACGCGCCGCTGCTTCTGGCCGAAGACCGTGACAACCCGCTGCACTAC
Source organism: Donghicola eburneus (assembly GCF_900115865.1). Lineage (GTDB taxonomy): Bacteria > Pseudomonadota > Alphaproteobacteria > Rhodobacterales > Rhodobacteraceae > Donghicola > Donghicola eburneus. The sequence continues at coordinate 196,134 of NZ_FOXY01000003.1, forward strand.
GATGCCGATGGTGTGCATCCGCCTGTGGCCGCTCTTTGGGGCTGAGGCCCCGCGACTGATTAGGAGAAGACCCGACATGACCCGCACCGTCTATGTAAACGGCGAATACCTGCCGGAAACCGAAGCCACGGTTTCGATCTTTGACCGCGGCTTCCTGATGGCGGACGGCGTGTACGAGGTGACCACCGTTCTGGACGGCAAGCTGATCGATTTCGACGGTCACGCCAAGCGTCTGTCCCGCTCGCTGAACGAGCTGGAGATGAAAGAGCCCTGCACGCAGGACGAGCTGCTGGAAATCCACCGTAAGCTGGTCGAAGCCAACAACGTGACTGAAGGTCTGGTGTACCTGCAGGTGACCCGCGGCGCAGCAGATCGTGATTTCGCCTACCCCAAGGATGCAGAGCCCACTCTGGTCCTGTTCACTCAGGAAAAGGTTCTGGCCCAAAGCCCTGTTGCCAAGACCGGCATCAGCGTCATTTCGATCCCCGATATCCGTTGGGGCCGCCGCGACATCAAAACTGTGCAGCTGCTGTACCCTTCGATGGGCAAGATGGCCGCGAAAGCTGCGGGTGCGGACGATGCTTGGATGGTCGAGGATGGCAGCGTGACCGAGGGCACCTCGAACAACGCTTACATCGTCAAGGACGGCGTGATCATCACCCGTAACCTCAGCAACGACATTCTGCACGGCATCACCCGCGCCGCTGTCCTGCGCTTCGCCCAAGAAGCGCAGATGCAGGTCGAAGAGCGCCCCTTCACCATCGAAGAAGCCAAAGCCGCGGATGAGGCGTTTGTAACCTCGGCGACCACCTTTGTCATGCCAGTCGTAAAAATCGACGATGCAGCGATTGGCACCGGCGAAGTTGGCCCGATCGCCAGCCGCCTGCGTGAAATCTACATCGAAGAAAGCCGCAAAGCCGCGCTGTAATTGCACGTCTATACCGCTGGTTTACCGCCCGCGCCCTAGTGGTGCGGGCGTTTGCCGTTTGTAGGGTTGCCTTGGCGTGCGCATGAGGCCACTACTGCGCGCGTAAATTGATTTGTGGAGGGTATGATGCGCACGATTGCAGGTGCGGTCATTGTATTGGCAGGTTTGGGCGGATTGGGCTGGTGGGCCACCGTCCGTCAGGCAGACGTGATTGAGCAGCAGATTTTGCAGGCCGCCACGGCGCTCGAGGTCCCCTCGGTGCACGGTGTGGATATTGCTGTGTCTGGGCGCGACATCACGTTGACTGGCATTGCCAATGGACCCGACGAAGCCGAAGCTTTGCTTGCAGCTTATGCCGCTGTCCCTGGTCAGCGCGAGGTTCGGGCGGATTGGACCGTGTTGCCCGTGGTTTCGCCTTATGTGATGGCCGCGCGCTGGCAGGAAGACAGCTTTGCTGCCGAAGGACATGTGCCGACCCAAGCTGCACGTGCCGAACTTGAACCCATCCTCGGCTCTACCCAATCGCTGGCTCTGGGCGCTGGTGCCCCCAAGGATTGGAGTGCGGCGGCCAAAGTCGGTTTGACCGCGACGCGCCTGCTCGAAGAGGGAGAGATGCGGCTCGAGGATCAAACGCTGATCCTGAATGGCATCGCGCGCACCCCTTCCGAAGGTGCCGCGATCGAGCGCACGCTTGCCTCCTTGCCCCAAGGGTATCGGAGCGAATCGGTGCTGGACTATCTGGATGATGGCACGCCGCCGGAATACAGCATCACCTATGACGCGAGCACCGGCCTGCGGATTGATGGGAAATTGCCAGCAGGATTGACCGCAGATGACGTGTCAGGCGCGCTGAATTTCGTCGCCCATGGCGGGAATGCGCAGACCGGCCTTTTGGGAGATCCGGCGGGTCACATCGACCGGCTGAAACCGCTTGCAGAGTGGCTTCCCGAATTGGAGCGCCTGACCATCGTTCGGACCGGTGATGATCTGTCCGTCGTGGGCACCGTCGGGGCAGGGGTGGACGCCGAACTGGTCGCCGAAGCCCTGACAGAGGCTGTGGGCAATCCGGTGAACCTCGCTGTCGGGGCGGCGCAGCAGCCCGATGGCAGCCTGCGTACCAATGCAGCCACGGGTGCCACCGAGGTCGCGCGCGCCGGATATTGGCTGCCTCACGTGCATTTCAATCCCGACATCGACACCTGTGCGGACCGCATGAACACCGAACTGCAGCGGAACCCGATCCAGTTTCTGACCGGCTCGGCCCGCCTCGATGCCAAGGCATCTCGGGTTATTAACGCAATGGCATCTGTTGCTGCGCTATGCGTGACCGATGGCAACCTGCGCGCGGAAATCGGCGGGCACACGGATTCTGTCGGTGACCCCGCCAGCAACCGCGCCCTGAGCGAAGCCCGCGCCAATGCCGTGCGTGCCGCCTTGATCGCGCGCGGTGTCGCGTCGCGTGCGCTGGTGGCCAACGGCTACGGGGAAAGCGACCCGATTGAAACGAATGATACCGAAGAGGGCCGTGCGGCGAACCGCCGGACGACTGTGATCTGGTCCCCCTCTGATGATGGAGTGAACTGAGTATGTTCCAGAACTGGAATTTTCTGATTGCCGAGATGTGGGTGCTGCTGGCGCTGGCCGCGCTGGTGGGTCTGATCGCTGGCTTCTTTTTCTTTGGTGGCAAATCCAAGGGCGAGGGCAACTTCTCGCTCGATCAATCGCTGGCGGCGGCCAAGAGTGAACTGCTGAGCCTGCGCAAACAGTTGGATGCCGCGCAGGAACAGATGTTCGCCCAAGAGGCCGAACTGTCAGATCTGCGCCAAATTGCTGCGGCCTCTGGTGTCGGTCTTGGGACCGATGGGGCAGGCGCGGGCGAGGATACGCTGGCAGAACTCCCCGAAGAGATGCCCGAAGAATTTGCGCAACTCATGCTGCAACGGGACGAACGGATCGCTCTTCTCGAAGCCGATCTCGAAGACTTGCGGGCCGAACTGGAAACCGATGCCAGCAAGATCGAAGCCCGCTTCGAAGAAATGATTGTCGAGGCTGACGCCCGCGAAGCCGAGATTGAACGCCTGAGCGAACTCGTGGCCGCCTACGAGGCTGCAACCGGTACCGACGATATGCCCAAGCAAGCCAACGGCTAAACAGCCCCAAAAGAAAAAGGCGCCGCAGGGACCCCCGCGGCGCCTTTTTTACATTCACAAAGAACTTTTAGCCTGCATCTGCAGGTTTGTTTACCTCGAACGATGCCAGTTGTTCGGCATTCGCTTCGGTCTGGTATTTGTCCTTCCACTCGGAATAGGGCATGCCATAAACGGCCTCGCGGCCCTCGTCCTTGGTCATCTCGATCCCGCGCTCGGTTGCGGCTTCTTGGTACCACCGCGACAGGCAATTCCGGCAAAACCCTGTCAGGTTCATCATGTCGATGTTCTGCACATCCGTGCGCTCGTTTAGATGCGCCAACAGGCGGCGAAAGGCGGCAGCTTCGAGTTCGGTGCGCGTCTGTTCATCAATCTGTGACATTGCTTTGCTCCTCTTCCGGCAATTACAGTCTTAGCTGAGGCCCCTGCGCCAAAGCGTCAAGGGGCATCTGTACCGGCGATTGTGCATATTGAAGCAGCAACCTGTTGCCCCAGAGGCCATGTTAGGGCATAACGCGGCTGACGTTAGCGATAACATGAGATGCGCCGGTTTATACCGTGAAGGAGGAGGGCCGTATTATGAGACGCCACCGCAAAGTGAAAATCGTGGCCACCCTTGGGCCGGCTTCGAACGATTACGCCATGATCCGCAAACTGCACGAGGCTGGTGCAGACGTATTCCGTCTGAACATGAGCCACGGCAGCCACGAAGAAATTGCAGAACGCCACAAGATCATTCGCCAAGTCGAAGAAGATCTGGGTAGCCCCATCGCCATCCTTGCTGACCTTCAGGGTCCGAAGCTGCGTGTGGGCGTGTTCGCGAACGGGTCCGAGGATCTGGAAGAAGGCGCAAAGTTCCGCCTCGATCTGGACGAGACCGAAGGCACCATCGACCGCGTGTGCCTGCCGCACCCCGAAATTTTCGCCGCGCTCGAGCCCGGCGCGCACCTCTTGGTCAATGACGGCAAAATCCGTCTGAAGGTCGAAAGCTGCGACCGCGAATCGGCAGACTGCGAAGTCATCACCGGCGGCACCATCTCGAACCGCAAGGGCGTGAACGTCCCTGACGTGGTTCTGCCGCTGGCCGCTCTGTCGGACAAGGATCGCGGCGATCTGGAACTCGCGTGTTCGCTGGGTGTGGACTGGATCGCTCTGTCCTTCGTTCAGCGTGCCAAAGACGTGTGGGAAGCCCGCGAACTTGTGCAGGGCCGTGCCGCCGTCCTGTCCAAGATCGAGAAGCCCTCGGCTGTCTCGTCCTTCGAGGAAATCCTCGACGCGTCGGATGGCATCATGGTTGCCCGCGGTGACCTTGGCGTCGAACTGCCTGTCCAGAACGTGCCCCCGATCCAGAAGCGTCTGGTTCGCAAGTGCCGCGCTGCTGCCAAGCCCGTGATTGTTGCGACGCAGATGCTGGAATCGATGATCGACAGCCCCATGCCCACCCGCGCCGAAGTGTCGGACGTGGCAACCGCCATCTACGAAGGCGCCGACGCAATCATGCTCTCGGCCGAATCGGCAGCGGGCCAGTACCCCGAGCAAGCGGTCAAAACCATGGATAACGTGGCCCGCGAAGTCGAAGGCGACGACACATGGCGCGAAGTCATCACCGCATCGCGTGGCGGCACCGCCCCCATGCGCGGCACCGGTATCGCCCACGGCATCGTGGCTGCGGCGCGTGAGATCGCGGAAACCGCTCAGATCAAAGCGATTTCGTGCTTCACCCAGACCGGCACCACCGCGCTGCTCACCTCGCGCGAGCGCCCCATGGTTCCGATCATCGCGCTCACCCCGCTTTTGCGCACCGCACGCCGTCTGGCGCTGTCTTGGGGCGTTCAGCCGATCAACACCAAAGAGGTGGATCGCTTCAAGATGGCAGTGGTCTCTGCCGTGCGCGCAGCCCGCTCCGAAGGCTACGCGACCGAGCAGGACCATATCGTCGTTACAGCGGGCGTTCCCTTCAATGTGACGGGTTCCACGAACATCTTGCGCGTCGCTCCCTGCGAAGAGCGTTTGATTTTTAACACCGATCCCGAATAAACCATTTAGCAACTGTTACAGTTGCGAGTGGGTAAATGGGAATCGACACAGATCTGGCATTGGTTGTAGGCCTCGTTATCGGGGCCTTCGCCGTTCCGAGCATCGTTTCCGCGTATATCGACGGGCGCACCCCGCGGGTGGCAATGATTGCCATCGTGCTCTCGGGGGTGTCTTTGGTCTACGCGCTCAAGACTCATCCAAACGGATATGACGTCGGCGATGTCCCCGCAGCGTTCGCCTCTGTGATCGGGCGATACCTGCACTGATTTAGCCTTGTGCTAAACATGATGCCCTTGTATAGGGCGCGCTCTAACCGCGCGACCGGCCTCAGTGGCATGCCGAGTCGCGTTCGGACCGAACCTGCATTGAAGGAGACGGAAATGCCCAAGATGAAGACAAAATCGAGCGCCAAGAAGCGCTTCAAAGTGACCGCGAATGGTCGCGTGATTGCTGGCCAGGCCGGCAAGCGTCACGGCATGATCAAGCGTACCACCAAATTCATCCGTACCGCCCGTGGTACCACGACTCTGTCGGCTCCCGACGAGAAGATCGTGAAAAAATACATGCCCTACGCGCGCTAAGGAGAGAACGGAATGTCCCGAGTAAAAGGTGGTACCGTCACCCACGCCCGTCACAAGAAGATCATCAAGCAGGCCAAAGGTTACTACGGCCGCCGCAAGAACACCTTCAAGGTTGCAGCACAGGCCGTCGACAAGGCGAACCAGTACGCAACCCGTGACCGCAAGGCCCGTAAGCGTAATTTCCGCGCCCTGTGGATCCAGCGTATCAACGCAGCCGTCCGTGCACATGATGAGAGCCTGACCTACTCGGCCTTCATCAACGGCCTGAACAAAGCTGGCATCGCAGTTGACCGTAAGGTCTTGGCAGATCTGGCCGTTCACGAGCCCGCGGCCTTCGGCGCGATCGTTGATCAGGCAAAAGGCGCTCTGGCAGCCTAATCTCGTTCCACGAGACACCAGAATTGAAACGCGGGTCCTAGTGGGCCCGCGTTTTCGTTTGTCGAGGGAAACCGCGTTATTGACCCCGTTGGTTCTTTTGGCGCGCATTGGATTTTTGAGTATTTTTGCAAAGCAGAAAGACAACGAAGTTTTAAGGTGTTCAGGCGCATCATAACGCTACGGTACAGGCTGGAGAGCCGATGGCCGTCAAAGCTGAAAGCGCTCTGCCTGTTGTCTGATTTCTTTGGAAGAGCTGGCGGGCAGAGCGTGACTTGCCTTTCTGCTTTGTAAAAATACTCACGTCTCCCAACCGCGAAGCCGCCGCTATCCTCTCCAAACTCTTGCGTCCCGCCCCGCTTGTGGTAGCAAGCGCCCAAAGCCAAGGAGGGTGTCATGGACGATCTGCGCGCGAAATATATCGAGGCCATCGCGGCCGCTGGTGATGAAGCCACCATCGAAGAGGTGCGTCTGGCTGCCGTCGGCAAGAAGGGCGAGATCAGCCTGAAAATGCGCGAGCTTGGCAAAATGACCCCCGAAGAGCGTCAGGTCGCGGGCCCCGCTTTGAATGCTTTGAAGGACGAGATCAATGCAGCACTGGCCGCGAAGAAGGCTGCTCTGGCCGACGCCGCGCTGGACGCCCGTCTGAAAGCCGAGTGGCTGGACGTGACCTTGCCTGTTCGTCCACAGCGTCAGGGATCAATCCATCCGATCAGCCAGGTCACCGAAGAGGTCACCGCAATCTTCGCTGACATGGGCTTCTCGGTGGCCGAAGGGCCTCAGATCGAGAGCGACTGGTACAACTTCGATGCGTTGAACATCCCCGGCCACCACCCCGCGCGGGCCGAGATGGACACCTTCTACACCCACCGTGCCGAGGGCGATTATCGTCCGCCCCACGTGCTGCGCACTCACACCAGCCCCGTGCAGATCCGTCATATGGAAAAGCATGGCGCGCCCTGCCGCATCATCGCGCCCGGACGTGTGTACCGCTCGGATTATGACCAGACCCACACCCCCATGTTCCACCAGATCGAAGGTCTGGCGATCGACAAGGACATCTCGATGGCCAACCTCAAGTGGGTGCTCGAGCAGTTCGCCGCCGCCTTCTTCGAGGTGGACGAGGTCGAAGTTCGCTTCCGCGCCTCGCACTTCCCCTTCACCGAACCTTCGGCCGAGATCGACTTCCGGTGTTCGTGGGTTGATGGCCAGTTGAAGCTGGGAGAGGGCGATGATTGGCTCGAAGCCGGTGGCTCGGGCATGGTTCACCCCAAGGTTCTGGAAAACGCGGGCATCGACTCGACCCAGTGGCAGGGCTTCGCCTTTGGTCTCGGGATCGACCGTCTGGCCATGCTGAAATACGGCATCCCCGATCTGCGGGCCTTCTTTGACGCGGATCTGCGCTGGCTGCGCCATTATGGTTTCTCGGCGCTGGATGTGCCGACACTGCACGGCGGCCTCAGCCGCTGAGGCGATTGAAACAGCAGGGCAGGGCGCTAAGCTCTGCCCTGTTTTCGTTTCAAAGGATTGCCAATGCCTCTTTTTCACAGTCAGAACCGCACCCGTAGCCCCGAGTCCGAACGCCTGTACGCGCGGTATGAATTGCTGCACACGCTGGTGGATTTCGCGGCGGCGATCCTGTTTCTCGTGGGCTCTGTTCTTTTCTTCTGGAAATCGCTGGAGACGGCGGCGATCTGGCTTTTCGTCCTCGGATCGCTCTGTTTTTGCGCCAAGCCGACGATCCGGTTGGTCCGCGAAATCCAGCTCTATCGTATGGGCAAGTTCGAGAAGCTGGCCCTCGGCGAAACGGAGACCTGATGCTGCAGTCCATCCACCACGTGGCGATCATCGCCAGCGATTACGCGCGGTCTAAAACCTTTTACACCGACATCCTCGGCGGGCAGATCATCGCGGAAACCTACCGCGAGGCGCGTGATAGCTGGAAACTGGATATTGCGCTGGCAGGCGCGCAGATCGAACTCTTCAGCTTTCCAGATGCCCCCGCGCGCCCCAGCTACCCCGAAGCGCAGGGCCTGCGGCATCTGGCGTTCACCGTTGCCGATGTGGCCAAAACCAAACAGCAGCTTGAAGCCCAAGGCGTAGAGGTCGAAGAAATCCGCACCGATTCCCTGACCGGCAAGCAGTTTACCTTCTTTGCCGATCCAGATGGCCTGCCGCTCGAACTATACGAGGCCTAACCCCTCTTTCCCCCTGCCGCCCTATGGGCTATGCCGTGCCTCGAATGAAACCTGACAAATAAAGGCGCGCGGCGATGAAGTTCACCCTGTCCTGGCTCAAGTCACACCTCGATACCTCGGCCACTCTGGACGAGATCCTCTATGCCCTGACCGATCTGGGCCTCGAGGTCGAAGGCGTTGAAAACCCTGCCGAGAAACTGGGTGCCTTTACCATCGGCAAGGTGCTGACCGCCGAGAAGCACCCCGATGCGGACAAGCTGAACGTCTGCACCGTCGCCACCGATGATGGCGAACTGCAAATCATCTGCGGCGCGCCGAACGCCCGCGCAGGCATCACCGTCGTAGTGGCCAAGCCCGGCACCTATGTTCCCGGCATCGACATCACCATCAACGTCGGCAAAATCCGTGGCATCGAAAGCTATGGCATGATGTGCTCCGAGCGCGAGATGGAGCTGTCGGACGAGCATAACGGCATCATCGAACTGCCCTCGGGCGATGTCGGTCAGAAGTTCACCGACTGGCTGGCAGAAAACGATCCGGCCAAGGTTGATCCCGTGATCGAGATCGCCATCACCCCGAACCGTCCCGATGCCCTTGGCGTGCGCGGCATCGCGCTGGATCTGGCCGCCCGCGGTCTTGGCACGCTAAAGCCCGCACCCGTGAGCCCCGTGGCTGGCACCTTCCCGTGCCCGATCAGCGTCAGCATCGACGATGACGCGCTGGCGGGCTGCCCCGTGTTCTACGGCCGCGTGATCAAAGGCGTGAAAAACGGCCCGTCGCCTGCATGGCTGCAAGACTACCTGCGCGCCATCGGCCTGCGCCCGATCTCGGCTCTGGTCGATATCACCAACTTCTTCACCTACGACCGCAACCGCCCGCTGCACGTGTTTGACGCGGACAAAGTTGCTGGCAACCTGCGCGTTCACGCGGCTCAGGGCGGCGAAACACTGGTTGCGCTGGATGAAAAAGAGTACACGCTGCAGCCCGGCATGACCGTGATCAGCGACGACAACGGCGTTGAATCCATCGCGGGTGTCATGGGCGGTCTGCCCTCTGGCTGCACCGACGAGACGACCAATGTTTTCCTCGAAGCTGCGTTCTTTGACACTGTCCGCACCGCGCTGACGGGCCGCGCGCTCAAGATCAACTCCGATGCGCGCTACCGTTTCGAGCGCGGCATCGACCCCGCTTGGACCCCCGAAGGCCTAGAGGCCGCGACCCAGATGATCCTTGATCTCTGCGGCGGCGAGGCGTCTGAAGTGGTCATGGCCGGCGAACTGCCCGACCATTCCCGCGCCTACAAGCTCGACACCGACCGCTGCCAGAGCCTTGTTGGCATGGAAATCCCCGCTGAAACCCAGCGCGCGACCCTCGAGGCGCTTGGCTTCGTCATGGAAGGCGACATGGCCCACGTGCCCAGCTGGCGTCCCGACGTCTTGGGCGAAGCCGATCTGGTCGAAGAAGTCGCTCGCATGGCCTCGCTCACCAAGCTGGTGGGCAAGCCGTTGCCCCGCATGACGACCGACGTGCCCAAGCAGATCCTGACCCCGATGCAGAAGCGCGAAAGCATCGGTCGCCGCACCGCTGCCAGCCTCGGCTACAACGAATGCGTGACCTACAGCTTCATCGACGGCAAGCAGGCGGCTCTGTTCGGCGGCGGCACCGATGCCACCCGTCTGGAAAACCCGATCTCTTCGGAAATGAGCCACATGCGTCCCGACCTGCTGCCCGGCCTCTTGGCTGCGGCCAGCCGGAACCAAGCGCGCGGGTTCAACGATCTGGCCCTGTTCGAATGCGGCCCTGCCTTCCACGGCGGTGAACCGGGCGAGCAGCACACCCAGATCAGCGGTATCCTCGTCGGTCGGACGGGCCCCAAGGACACCCACGGCGCCTCGCGCCCCGTTGATGTTTACGACGCCAAAGCGGACGTCGAGGCGATCCTGTCGGCCATCGGCGCGCCCGCCAAGGTCCAGATCATGCGCGACACCGCCGAGTGGTTCCACCCGGGCCGCTCGGGTCGCATCTGCCTTGGTCCGAAAAAGACCCTAGCAGTGTTCGGCGAACTGCACCCCAAAGTGCTGGACGCGATGGACGTCAAAGGGCCCGCCGTGGCCTTTACCATCTGGCCCGCCGAAATCCCGCTGCCGCGCAAGGCCGCGACGACTCGCGCCGCGCTCAAGGTCAGCGACCTGCAGGCGGTCGAGCGTGACTTCGCCTTTGTCGTGGACGCGAATGTCGAGGCGCTGACGCTGGTGAACGCCGCCGCAGGTGCCGACAAGGCCTTGATCGAAGAGGTCCGCGTGTTCGACGAATTCATCGGCGGCTCGCTGGGTGAGGGCAAAAAGAGCCTCGCCATCACCGTGCGCATCCAACCGACTGAGACAACGCTCAAGGAAAAAGACCTCGAGGCGATCAGCACCAAGATCGTGGAAAAGGTTCAGAAGGCGACCGGAGCCACCCTGCGCGGCTAACCGGACGCGACAGTCCCCAGAACAGCGAAAAGCGCCGCCCTGCAAAGGGTGGCGCTTTTTCGTTGGGTCGACAGAGTCTCAAATAGTAACAGGTTGCAACTAAAATGGCTTGCGATATCAGGCAAGTTGAGCTGACGATTACACTACCTATTGGGGAGGGGCGTTGAAGGTAATAACTGGGGCTCCTAAATCCGACCACCACTCACGAAGTCCGAGGAGCCCCAGCAAAACATGCTAAAAAGTACTTCAACTATACGAAAGACGATACGCTATCGAAAGTCTATTGGCAACTATAAATCGCGAGTATTGATCGAAATGTTTAATAAGAGGTTAAGAATTTTCGTTTATAAAACAGCGCCATATACCGAAGTGATAGTTCGATGGTAGTTTTAGACACAGTGTTTCCGACCTGCTCACATCTCGATCATGCATATTTGATAGGCTAACACGCTAGGGTTGATTCGCCTTTGCGACATCTGGTTGCAGCCAAACTCCACCTTCAGGACGCAAGGTGAGAATCATAACTGGTTTCGGGTCGCGACCGGGTACAGGATCAAACCGATAGCGCGATAGTAACGTCGCTAAAATGATCACAGCCTCAGTCTGAGCGAAGCTCGCGCCGATACAGATCCTCGGACCGTCCCCGAACGGCAGATAGGCGTAGCGCCGAATCGCCTTGCGGTCGGCAAACCGTTCGGGCCGGAACGCATCCGGATCGTCCCAGAGCAGGTTGTTACGGTGCAAAGCATAAATCGGGATCATTACCGTATCTCCGGGCCGCACCTCGCGCCCACAGAGCCGATCCGCCTTGCGCGCCGTCCGCGATACCAACGCTGCCGGCGGATACATCCGCAGCGCCTCGTCCACGATTTGCCGGATGTAGGGCAGGTTGGGCACGTCCTCGGCCCCTGCCACACGATCCTCCAGCACCGACTGCGCCTCGGCGCGGGCCAAGTCCTGAACCCGCGGATCGCCCGCCACCAGATACAGGGCCCACGACAGGGACAGCGCCGTCGTCTCGTGCCCGGCCACGATAAAGGTCAGCAGGTTGTCCCGCAGTTCCTCGGTCGACATCTGTCGGCCAGATTCGGGGTCCGCCCCAGCCAGCAGCAGGTCCAGCAGATCGGGCGCGGCATTCGGCTGCCCAGAGGCACGGCGGCGCTGGATCGCCTCGTCTGCCACGCGCTGCATATCGGTCAGCGCGCCGCCACTGCGAATCCGGCTCAGGCGTGGCACCCAACTGGGCAGCCCCAGCATATCCCCCAGCGAAATCTTGGCAGTGCTCTGGATGTATGCCTCAATCGCGTGATGCACGCCGTCGCGGTCGAACCCTTCGTCCCCCGAAAAGGTCACATCCGAGATCACCTCGAACGTGGTCTGCACCATCTCGTCGAACATGTTCACCGCGCGCTTGCCTGCCGCAGCCTCGAGCCGCTGCACAGCCCGTTCGGCCGCAGCCGACATCACGGGGGCCAAAGCCATCACATGCCGATGCGAAAACGAAGGTGCCGCCGTCCGCCGCTGCCACAGCCATTCCTGCCCCTCGGCGATAAACAGGCTCTCGCCAATCGCGGGGCGCAGCAGGTCCTTGGTCACCGTGGATTTCGGATAGTCCGCCAGCTTGTCCCGCAGGATCGTGTTCAGCGCGTCGGGGTCCATGACCATATGCCAACGCTTGCCCGTGCGACCCGACACCATCGGCTGACGTGTCGCGATTTCGGGCAGAATCTCCAAGACATTGCGCCGCGCGGTCTGCAAACTCTTCAACACACCCATGGGTTCTGTCACCAAGGGGACGCGAACTGGAAAGTCGGACTGGACCATTTTGAACCTCTCCTCTTCCGGCTAGGATGTAGCCGAGGCGGTCCCTCTGGCAATGACGAAAGGTGTTTTCATGCTGCCCTATCTGGCGTTGGCCACGGCGATTGTCTGCGAGGTCATCGGCACCTCGGCGCTCAAACGCACCGAAGAATTTACCAAGCTCGGCCCGACCCTGTTGACCGCAGTGTCCTACCTGATGGCCTTTTATCTGTTGACGATTGCCCTACGCGTGCTGCCCGTCGGAATTGTCTATGCCGTCTGGAGCGGCCTTGGCGTCGTGCTCATCTCGCTTGTGGGCTGGGTGGTGTTCCACGACCGTCTGGATCTGCCCGCCCTGTTGGGGATCGGCATGATTCTGGCAGGGGTGATGACGATCTTCATCTTCTCGAATTCGGCGGGCCACTGACCCGCGCCGGTGCCGCCATAGATGTAAGCAGGGCATCAAGCGTTGCTACTGTGGCGGTATTCGGGCTATCCCCCTCTGCGAACACGCGACCGGAGCCCATATGACCCGTTTCTTTGCCATCGCCATGCTTTGCATCCTTGCCGCTTGCGGCAGCAAATCCGATCTCGAAGAGCCGCCGGTCCCTCTGGGGCATTTCCGCCTGGGGCATAATGTGGTCGTGGCGCCCCATCCTGTGCAGGGGCCGCTGTCCCGTGATGTCGCCCCCGAAGAGTGGGTGGATACCATGCGCGCTGCGATCTCTGACCGCTTTGGACGCTACGAGGGCGACAAGCTCTACCACCTCGGGATCAGCGTCGATGGCTACGTGGTCGCGCAGACCGGCATCCCGCTGGTGCTGGCGCCGAAATCGGTCGTCATCCTGAACGTCACCCTCTGGGACGACGAAAAGGGCGAAAAGGTTAACGACGCGCCAGAGCGTATCATGGCGCTCGAATCGCTGAACGGCAAAAACATCGTGGGGTCCGGCCTGACCCAGACCCGCGAAGAGCAGATGGCAAATCTGTCTTACAACGCGGCCAAGCGCATCGAGAACTGGCTGAAAAACAACATCGAGGAGTTCGGCCTCGATGTCCCGCCGGTCGAACCCTATGTCGATGACCGCGAAGAGAGCGCCGAAACCGCCGAAGCGCCAGAGGCAGAGGGCGAAGACACCGCTGAAACTCCGGTGATCGAAGACCCAGAGATCGCGCCTGCGGAAATCGCCGCCGAATAGGCCAACCCAAGGGCGGATCATCGAAAATCCCCCCCTGCGACCGGTGCGACAACGACACAACCCCGCTTCTCGCGTTCTCTATGTCATCTGACGCTTGATTTTCTTCTGTGCGTCCAATACATCGCCCGCGATGCTGAACCGGGGCAGGCTGCCCCCCCAACTACGAGGCGCCATCGATGGCAAAGGAAAAGTTTGAGCGTAGCAAACCGCACGTCAACATCGGCACCATTGGTCACGTTGACCACGGTAAGACCACTCTGACCGCAGCGATCACCAAGTACTTCGGTGACTTCAAAGCGTACGACCAGATCGACGGCGCGCCCGAAGAAAAGGCACGCGGCATCACCATCTCGACCGCACACGTTGAGTATGAGACCGAAAACCGTCACTACGCGCACGTCGATTGCCCCGGCCACGCTGACTATGTGAAGAACATGATCACCGGTGCGGCGCAGATGGACGGCGGCATTCTGGTTGTGAACGCAGCAGACGGCCCGATGCCCCAGACCCGCGAGCACATCCTGCTGGCGCGTCAGGTTGGCGTTCCCGCGCTGGTCGTGTTCATGAACAAAGTTGACCAGGTTGACGACGAAGAGCTTCTCGAGCTCGTCGAAAACCAAATCCGCGAACTGATCAGCGAATACGACTTCCCCGGCGACGATATTCCGATCGTTGCAGGTTCGGCTCTGGCCGCACTGGAAGGCCGTGACGCGAACATCGGCGAAGACAAGATCAAAGAGCTGATGGCTGCTGTGGATGACTACATCCCCGAGCCCGAGCGCGCTGTTGACCAGCCCTTCCTGATGCCGATCGAAGACGTGTTCTCGATCTCGGGTCGTGGTACCGTTGTGACCGGCCGTGTTGAGCGTGGCGTGATCAACATTTGCGAATCGATCAAGATCGTGGGTATCAAGGACACCCAGACCACCACCTGTACCGGTGTTGAAATGTTCCGCAAGCTGCTGGATCGCGGTGAAGCAGGCGACAACATCGGCGCCCTGCTGCGCGGCGTTGACCGTGAAGCTGTTGAGCGTGGTCAGGTTCTGTGTAAGCCCGGTTCGGTGAACCCGCACACCAAGTTCGAAGCCGAGGTCTACATTCTGACCAAGGAAGAAGGCGGCCGTCACACTCCGTTCTTCGCGAACTACCGTCCGCAGTTCTACTTCCGTACCACTGACGTCACCGGTACCTGCATCCTGCCCGAGGGCACCGAGATGGTTATGCCCGGCGACAACCTGAAGCTGTCGGCAGAACTGATCGCGCCGATCGCGATGGAAGAAGGCCTCCGCTTCGCGATCCGCGAAGGTGGCCGCACCGTTGGTTCGGGCGTTGTCTCGAAAATCCTCGCGTAATTTGGGCTCGCCCCGAATTATGGAAAGGCCGCCTTCGGGCGGCCTTTTTGCTTTTCAGGGATCGAAAACCGGCCCAGTAACGTTAATCCCTGACTTGTTATGACCACAGGACTGCCATGACCGACCAGAGCCCGATCCTCCTTGCCCATATTCTGAACGGCCCTGATCGGGGCATCTGTGACGAAGCCACCCTGATCCACACCCTGCGCGAAGAGACCTTGGGCTGGGTGCATCTCAGCGGCACCCACGCCGCCGCCGAGGACTGGATCATGCGCCACCTCGACTATCTGGACCCCCAAGCCGCCGAGGCTCTGCTGGACGTCGATACCCGCCCGCGCATGAGCCGCATGGGCGACGGCATGATCGTGATTCTGCGCGGCATGAACTGGAACGAGGGCGAAGACCCCGAAGACATGGTCTCTGTCCGGATGTACATTGACGCCCACCGCATCGTGACCATCTCGCGCAAGCGCGTCCGCTCGATCGAGAAGCTGGACGCCGACATTCGCGCAGGCCGCGGCCCCGAAACCGCCGGTGCCTTTCTGTTCCAACTCATCGAATACCTCGTGGGCGGCATCGGGAACTTCCAACGCACCCTCGACCAAGAGGCAGAAACCCTAGAGGACGCCGTGATCCTCGAAGGCTCCGAATCCCTGCGCCGCTCGGTCGTGGATATGCGCCTGCAGGTGATCGCCGCGCTCCGCTTCCTGATCCCCCAGCGCGACGTCCTTGGCGACATCACCCGCGCCGACACCCCCTTTATTGACGCCAACACCCGCCGCGAGATCGAGGAAGAAGCCATCAAGATGACCCGTATCGTCGAGGATATGGAGGAGCTGCGCGATCAAACTATGGTCCTGCGCGAAGAGCTGTCGGGCCAGCTCTCGGACCGTCTGAACAAGAACATGTTCGTTATGTCCGTGGCCTCTGTGGTCTTTCTGCCGCTGGGGTTCATCACCGGCCTTTTCGGGGTGAACGTGGCGGGCATGCCGGGCACCCAGAACTCAAACGCCTTTCTCTATCTCTGCCTCGCCTGCGTCGGCATCGTCATCCTGCAAATCGGCGGCCTGATGTGGCTGCGCTGGATCGGTCGCCGCCGCTGACCTAGCCAGCCATCCCCCAGCGTGCTAGCCTGCACGCATCCAACCGGAGTGAGGGCCATGACCAAGCACCTGAACTGACCCGTTTCTCAAAACAGATCTTTTCAGGAGGGCCGCATGCCTGTTCCCTTTGCTGTGTCCACAGACACCCACCCCGTGATCCTGCCCGATGGCACCCGCCATCATGGCACCGTTTTCCTCAAAAATGTGATCGACAACCCGCGCTTCATCGTGGGCGACTACACCTATGCCAGCCGCTTTGATGCGCCGGACGATTGGGCCGCGACGCTGGCGCCCTATCTCTTTCCGTTCTCGCTAGAGACCCTGCGCATCGGCCGTTTCTGCCAGATCGCCCTGAACGTGACCTTTGTCACCGCCTCGGCCAATCACGCGATGGACGGGCTGACCACGTACCCCTTTGGCACCTTTGACGCGGACAAGTCCGGCATGACCCCGCCCGACACCCGCGACACCATCATCGGCCATGATGTTTGGATCGGCTACGGGGCGATCATCTGCCCCGGTGCGCGAATCGGGAATGGGGTGATCATCGGGGCAGGGGCCGTGGTGCGCGGCACGATCCCTGATTTTACCATAGTCACAGGCAACCCCGCGCAAGTGGTCCGCCATCGCTTTGATCCGGAAACCACGCAGGCGCTACAGGACTTGGTGTGGTGGGATTGGCCACCCGAAGCCATCACCGCCGCCCGACCCGCGTTAGAGAGGCCGGATATTCCCGCTCTTCGTGAAATTCATCGCGAATTCAGTCTTGCAAACCATTCGACGTCGAATTAGACAGCGTCACGGCCTGAAGGGGTATAGCTCAGCTGGTAGAGCGACGGTCTCCAAAACCGTAGGTCTCGGGTTCGAACCCTGATGCCCCTGCCAGGCCGATTTCGCCACCACATTGGAACGCGAAATGACAACCATCCCAGTTTCTCTGCACATCGGCGCACACAAGACAGCCTCGACCCATCTGCAAAAGTCTCTTGAGGCCGCTGCGGATCAGCTTGCGGAGTGGGAGGTTTGCTTCCTTGGTCCCAAAGACCTACGCAAAGATGGCATCCCCCTGAAGAATCGCATCGCCAAGGGGCAGACGGCCCCCGATATGGCGGGCGATTGTGACGAGCTTGTCATCTCCGAAGAGAACCTGATGGGGCCGCAGTTCAAGGCGACCGCGCGCAAACCGCTCTATCCCCAAGGGGCCAAGAAGATCGCCGCGATCACCGAGGCACTCGAAGGTGCGGATGTGACCCTGTTCATGGCGGTGCGCGATCCGGCGACGTGGCTCGCCTCGCTCTATGCCCACGAGGTGTTCAACGGCAAAGCCTGCGATGGCATCGCGGCCTTCTGCGGTGCCAAGACCCCCGAGAAGCTGCGCTGGTCCGATCTGGTGGCAGAGCTGGCAGAGACGAATCGCGTGGTCGTCTGGCCCCAAGAGGAATACGCCGGCCTCTTTCCCCGGATCATCGAAGAGATGCTCGGAGAGGGCGCCGAGATTGACCCGATCGAGAACCGTGTGAATGCCTCGATTTCGGGGGCGGCGATCGCCATTCTCGAACAAGAGGGCCCGGACCGGCCAGAGCCGCAGAAATCCGCGCGCATGGCCAAGGCGAAATTTCCCGTGCGCGGCCCAGAGGACAAGTTCCAGCCGTGGTCCAAATCTGTGCTGGCCGCCAGCCGTACGGCCTATGAGGCGGACCTTAACCGGATCATGGATCTGGAAAACGTGACCCTTTTGCGCCGCTGAACGTCATGACGTCAGCCATACGTGAACCAGACGTCTACCAGACTTGAACTCTGTGGGCTTAGGGCGTATGTGACCCGCCAGTAAAGTGAGGACCCGATGGCCAACACCAATCCGCTCCAGTTCGTCCAACAGACCCGCGCCGAGATCGCGAAAGTCGTGTGGCCGACCCGCAAGGAAGTCATGCTGACCACCGTCATGGTGTTCATTATGGCGTCGCTCTTTGCTGTGTTTTTCTTTCTGGTGGATCTGGTGATCCGCTTTGGCCTTCAGGGCCTGCTTGCTGCGGTAAGCTAAACCGCTTTCGCTCCCTTAAGCCTTGAATTTCTGCGCTCGGGGGAGTAATAGGCGCTTCACTGTCCTATGTGTGGCGTGTGGCGATTCGAAGCCCGCGCCTGTTTTTATTGGACTGACTGCGATTAAGTCGCGGGAATTAAACGGAATTTTGCGTGAAGCCCTTGTGGTGAATCGCTGAGGAAACGAGACAGAGGCCCAAATGGCGAAGCGTTGGTATTCGGTGAGCGTTCTCTCGAACTTCGAGAAAAAGATCGCCGAACAAATCAGACAGTCGGCTGCCGAGAAGGGCTTGGAAGACCTGGTCGAAGAAGTTCTGGTGCCCACCGAAGAGGTGATCGAAGTGCGCCGGGGCAAGAAGGTGACAACCGAGCGCCGCTTCATGCCCGGCTACGTGCTGGTGCGTATGGAGCTGACCGACGCGACGTTCCACCTGGTATCCTCGATCAACCGCGTGACCGGTTTCCTGGGTCCGCAGGGGCGTCCGCTGCCCATGCGTGATTCGGAAGTCAACACGATCATGAACCGCGTTCAGGAAACCGAAGAAGCTCCCCGCACCCTGCTGCGCTTCGAGGTTGGTGAGAAGGTCAAAGTCAACGACGGCCCGTTCGAGGATTTCGACGGGATGGTCGAAGAGGTGGACGACGACAACCAGCGTCTGAAGGTCACCGTATCGATCTTTGGTCGCGAGACCCCGGTCGAACTGGAATTCACTCAGGTTACCAAACTCTGAGTGTCCCCGCGGGAGGGGAGGGGCCGCGGCCCTGAGCCACACCGCGACAACAGACAGCCTGACGGACGCGTCCTGAAGGTGTTGGAAAAAGGAAGAGCCAAATGGCTAAGAAACTGATCGGCAGCCTCAAGCTGCAAGTGCCTGCGGGCAAAGCGAACCCCTCTCCGCCCGTCGGCCCCGCACTGGGTCAGCGCGGCATCAATATCATGGAATTCTGCAAGGCGTTCAACGCCAAGACGCAGGAAATGGAGCCCGGCGCGCCGTGCCCGACCGTGATCCAGTACTACCAGGACAAGTCCTTCACCATGGAAATCAAGACGCCCCCCGCGTCTTATTACCTGAAGAAGGCAGCAAAGCTTCAGGGTGGTTCCAAGACCCCCGGTCGCGCAACTGCTGGTTCGGTAACTGCGAAGCAGGTTCGTGAAATCGCAGAAGCGAAGATGAAAGACCTGAACGCGAACACCGTTGAGCAGGCAATGAAAATCATCATGGGCTCGGCCCGTTCGATGGGCATCGAGGTAAAGTAATGGCTAAGCTTGGTAAACGTACCCGCGCCGTCCGCGAAGCCTTTGCTGGCAAAGAAGACCTCGCAGTCGCAGAAGCCGTCGCACTGGTAAAGGCAAACGCCACCGCCAAATTCGACGAAACCATCGAAATCGCGATGAACCTCGGCGTTGACCCCCGTCACGCTGACCAGATGGTTCGCGGTGTTGTCAGCCTGCCCAACGGCACCGGCAAAACCGTTCGCGTTGCTGTATTCGCTCGTGGCCCCAAGGCCGACGAAGCAAAAGCAGCTGGCGCAGATATCGTTGGCGCAGAGGACCTGATGGAAACCATTCAGGGCGGCACCATCGATTTCGATCGCTGCATCGCGACCCCCGACATGATGCCCATCGTTGGCCGTCTGGGTAAAGTTCTGGGCCCCCGTAACCTGATGCCGAACCCCAAAGTCGGCACCGTGACCATGGACGTTGCACAAGCTGTTGCTGATGCCAAGGGCGGTCAGGTTCAGTTCAAAGTTGAAAAAGCTGGTGTCATTCACGCCGGTGTTGGCAAAGCGTCGTTCGACGAAGCCAAGATCGTCGAGAACGTCAAAGCATTCGTCGACGCTGTCGCAAAAGCGAAGCCCGCCGGTGCAAAAGGTGCCTACATCAAGAAGGTATCGATCAGCTCGACCATGGGCGGCGGCGTATCTGTTGACGTTTCGGACGTCGCAGCCAGCTAAGAATTCCAGCGCGAGCTGGATGGCGGGGCCATCACGGCCCTGTCCTGTCCGAGACGAAGGGTGCCTTTCGGGGCTTAATATCCGCCTTTCTGAGATGGGGAACGAACTAAGAATTCCGTATGGGGCCTAGCCTCAGAGGATCTTGGCTTCGGGACCCCTGAAACGGACCCGACGCTCTGGTGTAAGCCGGGGCAAACATGAGCCGGGGGAAACCCCAAACTTGGAGTAAAACTGTGGATAGAGCACAAAAAGAGAAGGTGGTCGAGGAACTCGGCCAGATCTTTGAAAGCTCTGGCGTCGTAGTGGTTGCACACTACGAGGGTCTCACGGTTGCGGAGATGCAAGACCTGCGTGCACGTGCACGTGAGGCGGATGCGTCGGTACGTGTTGCCAAGAACAGGCTCGCCAAGATCGCTCTGGAGGGTAAGCCTTGCGCAAGCATGGCAGAATACCTCTCGGGCATGACCGTTCTGACCTTCTCGGAAGACCCCGTGGCAGCAGCCAAGGTCGCCGAGGACTTCGCCAAGGGGAACGACAAGTTCCAGATCCTTGGTGGTGCGATGGGTGAGAACGCTCTGGACCGTGCCGGTGTTGAAGCCGTGTCGAAAATGCCTTCGCGCGAGGAGCTTATTGCCTCGATCGTTGGTTGTATCGGCGCCCCCGCTTCGAACATCGCCGGTGCAATTGGCGCACCTGCTTCGAACATTGCCGGTATCCTGTCGACCATCGAAGACAAGGCAGAAGCCGCGTAACGCAATCAAGAGAGCCGCGTAGGGTTGTATACCTGACGCTGGAACACATCTTATATACATACGGAAAGAGTCAAAAATGGCTGATCTGAAGAAACTCGCAGAAGAGATCGTTGGTCTGACCCTGCTGGAAGCACAAGAACTGAAAACCATCCTGAAGGACGAGTACGGCATCGAGCCCGCAGCTGGCGGCGCAGTCATGATGGCCGGTCCCGCAGGCGATGCAGGCGGCGCAGCTGCTGAAGAAAAGACCGAATTCGACGTCATCCTGAAGTCGGCAGGCGACAAGAAGATCAACGTGATCAAAGAAGTTCGCGGCATCACCGGTCTGGGCCTGAAAGAAGCAAAAGAGCTGGTCGAAGCTGGCGGAAAAGCCGTCAAAGAAGGCGTCGACAAAGCAGAAGCAGAAGACATCAAAGCCAAGCTGGAAGCAGCTGGCGCAGAAGTCGAGCTCAAGTAATCCTGTCCCGGAGATCTTCCGGGTTGGATTTGCAGCAGGGTTGAGGTTTTCTCAGCCCTGCTGAACCTGTCTCAGCAAAAGGTTTTCGGTAAACCTTTTTCTAAGGCGAGGTTCAAAGGATCGGGAGGCTGCCGGTGGGACGGTGGCCAGGCATGGATCCAGAACACGCTGTCTCTTGGGTGTGCGACCGGGGCCCGACGGTGCGCGCAACCGCATGAGAAACGAAAGGTGAGATCGCTCCATGGCTCAGTCCTACCTCGGCCAGAAACGCCTGCGTCGTTATTACGGCAAAATCCGCGAAGTTCTGGAAATGCCGAACCTCATTGAGGTTCAGAAAAGCTCCTACGACCTGTTCCTGAAGTCCGGCGACCAGCCGCAGCCTTTGGACGGCGAAGGCATCAAAGGCGTCTTCCAGTCGGTATTCCCGATCAAAGACTTTAATGAAACCGCGATTCTCGAATTCGTCGATTACGAGCTGGAAAAGCCGAAATACGACGTAGACGAATGTCAGCAGCGCGACATGACCTACAGCGCACCTTTGAAGGTGAAGCTGCGTCTGATCGTGTTTGATATTGATGAAGATACCGGTGCAAAATCGGTCAAAGACATCAAAGAACAAGACGTGTTCATGGGCGATATGCCCCTGATGACACCCAACGGCACGTTCATCGTGAACGGCACCGAGCGCGTGATCGTCAGCCAGATGCACCGTTCGCCCGGTGTGTTCTTTGACCACGACAAGGGTAAAACCCACTCGTCCGGCAAACTGCTGTTTGCTTGCCGCATCATCCCCTACCGCGGCTCGTGGCTCGATTTCGAATTCGACGCCAAGGACATCGTGTTTGCCCGTATCGACCGTCGCCGCAAACTTCCCGTGACCACCCTGCTGTATGCACTGGGTCTGGATCAGGAAGGCATCTGTGACGCATACTACGACACCGTAACCTACACCCTCGAGAAGAACCGTGGTTGGGTCACCAAGTTCTTCCCCGAGCGCGTGCGTGGCACCCGTCCCGCATACGATCTGGTAGACGCGGGCACCGGCGAGATCATCTGCGAAGCGGGCAAGAAAATGACGCCCCGCGCCGTCAAGCAGATCATCGACGAAGGCAAAATCACCGACCTTCTGATCCCGTTCGATCACATCGTTGGTAAGTTTGTCGCCAAGGACATCATCAACGAAGAAACCGGTGCGATTTACGTCGAAGCTGGTGATGAGCTGACTTGGGAAGTCGACAAAGACGGCGACGTCACCGGTGGTTCGATCAAAGAGCTGCTGGAAGCGGGCATCACCGAGATCCCCGTTCTGGACATCGATGGCGTGAACGTGGGTGCTTACATCCGCAACACCATGGCGAACGACAAGAACCTGAACCGCGAAACCGCGCTGATGGATATCTACCGCGTCATGCGTCCGGGTGAACCGCCGACCGTCGAAGCGGCGTCGGCTCTGTTCGACACGCTGTTCTTCGATTCTGAGCGTTACGACCTGTCGGCTGTTGGCCGCGTGAAGATGAACATGCGCCTGAACCTCGATGCCGAGGACACCCAGCGCACGCTCCGCAAGGAAGACATCATCTCGTGCATCAAGGCTCTAGTCGAGCTGCGTGACGGACGCGGCGAAGTGGACGATATCGACCACCTCGGCAACCGTCGTGTGCGTTCGGTTGGCGAACTGATGGAAAACCAGTACCGTGTGGGTCTGCTCCGCATGGAGCGCGCGATCAAAGAGCGTATGTCGTCGGTCGAAATCGACACCGTCATGCCTCAAGATCTGATCAACGCGAAGCCCGCAGCGGCGGCTGTTCGTGAATTCTTCGGCTCTTCGCAGCTGTCGCAGTTCATGGACCAAACCAACCCGCTGTCCGAAGTGACGCACAAGCGCCGTCTTTCGGCGCTTGGACCGGGCGGTCTGACCCGCGAGCGCGCAGGCTTCGAGGTTCGCGACGTTCACGCAACTCACTACGGCCGTATGTGCCCGATTGAGACGCCGGAAGGTCCGAACATTGGTCTGATCAACTCGCTGGCAACCTTTGCGCGCGTCAACAAGTACGGCTTCATCGAAACCCCCTACCGCAAGGTTGTGGAGGGTCAGGTGACCGACGATGTCGTGTACCTGTCGGCCACCGAAGAGATGCGCCACACCGTTGCGCAGGCGAACGCGGAACTCGACGAGAACGCGAAGTTTGTTCAGGAAATGGTCTCGACCCGTCAGTCGGGCGACTACACCCTGCAGCCAACCGAGAACGTTGACCTGATCGACGTTTCGCCCAAGCAGCTGGTCTCTGTCGCGGCATCGCTGATCCCGTTCCTCGAGAACGACGACGCGAACCGCGCACTGATGGGCTCGAACATGATGCGTCAGGCGCTGCCGCTGCTTCAGGCAGAGGCTCCGCTGGTCGGCACCGGTATCGAAGAGATCGTTGCTCGAGACTCCGGCGCGGCCATCATGGCCAAGCGTGCAGGTGTCGTTGACCAAGTGGACGCGCAGCGTATCGTTGTTCGCGCAACCGAAGATCTGGAAGTTGGCGATCCGGGCGTAGATATCTACCGTCTGCGCAAGTTCCAGCGCTCGAACCAGAACTCGTGCATCAACCAGCGTCCGCTGGTCAAGGTGGGCGACGTTGTTGGCAAGGGCGAAGTGGTTGCCGATGGTCCTGCGACCGAGATGGGCGAACTGGCAGTCGGCAAAAACGTCGTCGTGGCCTTCATGCCTTGGAATGGCTACAACTACGAAGACTCGATCCTGATCTCTGAGCGTATCGTCCGTGATGACGTCTACACCTCGGTTCACCTCGAGGAATTCGAAGTCGCTGCCCGTGACACCAAGCTTGGGCCGGAAGAAATCACTCGCGACATCCCGAACGTCGGTGAAGAAGCGCTGCGTAACCTCGACGAGGCTGGCATCGTTTACATCGGCGCCGAGGTTGGACCGGGCGACATTCTGGTTGGCAAGATCACTCCGAAGGGCGAAAGCCCGATGACCCCCGAAGAAAAGCTGCTCCGCGCGATCTTTGGTGAAAAGGCGTCGGACGTTCGTGATACTTCGCTGCGTCTGCCCCCGGGTGACTACGGTACTGTTGTAGAAGTGCGCGTCTTCAACCGCCACGGTGTGGAGAAGGACGAACGTGCCCTCCAAATCGAGCGTGAAGAAGTCGAGCGTCTGGCACGTGACCGTGACGACGAGCTGGCCATTCTGGACCGCAACATCTACGCCCGTCTGCACAAGCTGATCATGGGCAAAGTTGCCGTCAAAGGCCCCAAAGGTGTTCGCCCCAACAGCGAAATCACCGAGGAGCTGCTGGACAGCCTGAGCCGTGGTCAGTGGTGGCAGCTGGCGCTGGAAGACGAGGCCGACGCACAGATCGTCGAGGCGCTGCATGAACAGTACAACGCTCAGAAGCGTTCGCTGGATGCCCGTTTCGAGGACAAAGTCGAGAAAGTCCGTCGCGGCGACGATCTGCCCCCGGGCGTCATGAAGATGGTCAAAGTGTTCATCGCGGTGAAGCGCAAGCTGCAGCCCGGTGACAAGATGGCCGGTCGTCACGGTAACAAAGGTGTTGTCTCGAAGGTTATCCCGATCGAAGACATGCCCTTCTTGGCTGATGGTACCCCCGTTGACCTCTGTCTGAACCCGCTCGGCGTGCCTTCGCGCATGAACGTCGGTCAGATTCTTGAGTGTCACATGGGTTGGGCCTCGCGTAACCTTGGTGTCCAGATCGATGAGTCTCTGCAAGAGTACCGTCGTTCGGGCGACCTGACTCCGGTTCGCGAAGCACTCCGGATCGCTTACGGCGACGAAGTGTACGAAGAGGGCCTCGAGGGTCTGGACGAAGGCATGCTCGTTGAGCGTGCGCAAAACGTCACCCGCGGTGTTCCGATCGCAACACCGGTCTTCGACGGCGCCAAAGAAGCAGACGTGAACGACGCACTCAAGCGTGCCGGCTTTGACACTTCGGGTCAGTCGGTTCTGTTTGACGGCCGTACTGGTGAACAGTTTGCCCGCAAGGTCACTGTTGGCATCAAGTACATGCTGAAACTGCACCACCTCGTGGACGACAAAATCCACGCGCGTTCGACTGGTCCGTACAGCCTCGTTACTCAGCAGCCGCTGGGTGGTAAGGCGCAGTTCGGTGGTCAGCGCTTCGGTGAGATGGAAGTGTGGGCGCTGGAAGCATACGGCGCGGCATACACCCTGCAGGAAATGCTGACCGTCAAGTCGGACGACGTGGCAGGCCGTACCAAGGTCTACGAAAGCATCGTCAAGGGCGAGGACAACTTCGAGGCCGGCGTGCCCGAATCCTTCAACGTTCTGGTGAAGGAAGTCCGCGGCCTCGGCCTGAACATGGAACTCCTGGACTCGGAGGAGGACGAGTAAGGGGCTCTGCCCCTTGCTTAACCCCTTTCGTCCTCATTCAAGGAATATGACATGAACCAGGAACTGACGAACAACCCGTTCAACCCGCTCACCCCGGCGAAGCAATTCGACGAGATCAAAGTCTCGCTCGCATCGCCCGAGCGGATCCTGTCTTGGTCGTACGGCGAAATCAAAAAGCCCGAGACCATCAACTACCGTACGTTCAAGCCCGAGCGTGACGGTCTGTTCTGCGCGCGTATCTTTGGCCCGATCAAAGACTACGAATGCCTTTGCGGCAAATATAAGCGCATGAAGTACCGCGGCGTCGTCTGTGAAAAGTGCGGCGTTGAAGTTACCCTGCAGAAAGTGCGCCGCGAGCGTATGGGCCACATCGAGCTGGCTGCACCTTGCGCGCACATCTGGTTCCTCAAGTCGCTGCCTTCGCGCATCGGCCTGATGCTGGATATGACCCTGCGTGATCTGGAACGCGTTCTCTACTTCGAAAACTACGTTGTCATCGAGCCCGGTCTGACTGACCTGACCTACGGCCAGATGATGACCGAAGAAGAGTTCATGGATGCTCAGGACCAGTACGGCATGGACGCCTTCACCGCCAACATCGGTGCTGAAGCGATCCGCGAAATGCTGGCTGCGATCGATCTGGAATCCGAAGCAGAGCAGCTGCGCGCTGATCTGGCCGAGGCAACTGGTGAACTGAAGCCCAAGAAGATCATCAAGCGTCTGAAAGTCGTTGAATCCTTCCTCGAGTCGGGCAACCGCCCCGAGTGGATGATCATGACCGTGATCCCCGTGATCCCGCCGGAACTGCGTCCGCTGGTTCCGCTGGATGGTGGCCGCTTTGCGACTTCGGATCTGAACGATCTGTACCGCCGCGTGATCAACCGGAACAACCGTCTGAAGCGTCTGATCGAACTGCGTGCGCCCGACATCATCGTGCGCAACGAAAAGCGTATGCTGCAAGAAGCTGTGGACGCGCTGTTCGACAACGGTCGCCGTGGCCGCGTCATCACCGGCGCGAACAAGCGTCCGCTGAAGTCGCTGTCCGACATGCTGAAAGGTAAGCAGGGCCGCTTCCGTCAGAACCTTCTGGGTAAGCGGGTGGACTTCTCGGGCCGTTCGGTCATCGTGACCGGTCCGGAGCTCAAGCTGCACCAGTGTGGTCTGCCCAAGAAGATGGCGCTCGAGCTCTTCAAGCCCTTCATCTACTCGCGCCTCGAGGCCAAAGGCCTGTCGAGCACCGTGAAGCAGGCGAAGAAGCTGGTCGAAAAAGAGCGTCCCGAAGTTTGGGATATCCTCGACGAAGTGATCCGCGAACACCCTGTCATGCTGAACCGTGCGCCTACGCTGCACCGTCTTGGTATTCAGGCATTCGAACCCACTCTGATCGAAGGTAAGGCGATCCAGCTGCACCCGCTGGTTTGTTCGGCGTTCAACGCTGACTTCGACGGTGACCAGATGGCTGTGCACGTTCCCTTGAGCCTCGAGGCCCAGCTGGAAGCGCGCGTCCTGATGATGTCGACCAACAACGTTCTGTCGCCCGCAAACGGCGCGCCGATCATCGTTCCTTCGCAGGATATGATCTTGGGTCTCTACTACGTGACCCTGCAGCGCGACGGCATGAAGGGCGAAGGCATGGCGTTCTCGTCGCTCGACGAAGTCCAGCACGCTCTGGACTCCGGCGAAGTGCACCTGCACGCCAAAGTCACTGCCCGCGTCAAGCAGATCGACGAGGATGGTCTGGAAGTGTACCAGCGCTTCGAAACCACCCCCGGCCGTGTGCTTCTGGGCAACCTTCTGCCCCAGAACGCCAAGGCGCCTTTCGCGCTGGTCAACCGTCTGCTGCGTAAGAAAGAAGTGCAGCAGGTCATCGACACCGTTTACCGTTACTGCGGCCAGAAAGAGTCGGTTATTTTCTGTGACCAGATCATGACCCTCGGCTTCCGTCAGGCGTTCAAGGCTGGCATCTCGTTCGGCAAAGACGACATGGTGATCCCCGACAACAAGTGGGACATCGTGGAAGCTACCCGCGAGCAGGCCAAAGGCTTCGAGCAGCAGTACATGGACGGCCTGATCACTCAGGGCGAAAAGTACAACAAGGTGATCGACGCCTGGACCCGTTGTAACGACAACGTCACCGACGCGATGATGAACACCATCTCGGCCTCTAAGACGGACGAGAATGGCGCCGAAATGGAACCGAACTCGGTTTACATGATGGCTCACTCTGGTGCGCGTGGCTCGGTTACGCAGATGAAGCAGCTGGGTGGTATGCGCGGCCTGATGGCGAAGCCGAATGGCGACATCATCGAGACGCCCATTATCTCGAACTTCAAAGAAGGTCTGACCGTTCTCGAGTACTTCAACTCGACCCACGGTGCCCGTAAGGGTCTGTCGGATACTGCTCTGAAAACGGCGAACTCGGGTTACCTGACCCGTCGTCTGGTGGACGTGGCTCAGGACTGCATCGTGCGCGAGCATGACTGTGGCACTGACAAAGCCGTGACCGTTGAAGCGGCCGTGAACGATGGTGAAGTCGTGTCGTCGCTGCCCGAGCGTATTCTGGGCCGTACCGCGGCAGAGGACATCTGCGCACCCGGCACTGATGACGTGATCGCAGCGATCGGTACTCTGATCGACGAACGTCTGGCGGATCGTATCGGCGAAGCCGGTGTCCAGTCCGCACGCGTCCGTTCGCCGCTGACCTGTGAAGCCGAAGATGGCGTTTGTGCAATGTGCTATGGCCGTGACCTTGCACGCGGCACCATGGTGAACCAAGGCGAAGCCGTTGGTATCATCGCGGCGCAGTCGATCGGTGAACCCGGTACACAGCTGACCATGCGTACGTTCCACATTGGCGGCGTTGCGCAGGGTGGTCAGCAGTCGTTCCAGGAAGCGGGCCATGACGGTAAGATCGTCTTCCGCAACCCGAACACCATCAAGAACACCTCGGACGAGGTGATCGTGATGGGCCGGAACATGCAGTTGGTCGTTGAAAGCAGCGACGGCGCGGAACTGGCCAGCTACAAGCTGGGGTATGGTACCAAGCTGTTCGTGACCGAAGGCACCGATGTCGTACGTGGCGCGAAACTGTTCGAGTGGGACCCCTTCACTCTGCCGATCATCGCAGAGCGTTCGGGTAAGGCACGTCTGGTCGACCTGACCAACGGTGTGTCGGTCCGCGAAGTTACCGACGATGCGACTGGTATGACCCAGAAGATCGTGTCCGACTGGCGCGCTGCCCCCAAAGGCAACGAGCTGAAGCCGGAAATCCTGATTGTCGACGCAGAAAGCGGCGAACCCATCCGCAACGATGCTGGCAACCCCGTTGCCTACCCGATGTCGGTGGACGCAATTCTGTCGGTCGAAGAAGGTCAGGACATCTCGGCTGGTGACGTCGTGGCGCGTATCCCGCGCGAAGGCACCAAAACCAAGGACATTACCGGTGGTCTGCCCCGCGTTGCGGAACTGTTCGAAGCACGTCGCCCCAAAGACCACGCGATCATCGCCGAAATCGATGGTTACGTGCGCTTTGGCCGCGACTACAAGAACAAGCGTCGCATCACGATCGAGCCTGCCAACGATGGTCAGGAGCCCGTCGAATACATGGTGCCCAAGGGCAAGCACATTCCTGTTCAGGAAGGTGACTTCATTGCCAAGGGTGAGTACATCATGGACGGCAACCCGGCGCCCCACGACATTCTGTCGATCATGGGCATCGAGGCTCTGGCAAACTACATGATCAACGAGGTCCAGGACGTTTACCGTCTGCAGGGTGTGAAGATTAACGACAAACATATCGAAGTTGTCGTTCGTCAGATGCTGCAGAAATGGGAAATCCTCGACAGCGGTGACACCACCCTTCTCAAGGGTGAGCATGTGGACAAGGCAGAGTTCGACGCAGCCAACGAAAAGGCCATCAGCAAGAACGGCCGCCCCGCCAAGGGCGAACCGATCCTGCTGGGTATCACCAAGGCGTCGCTGCAGACCCGCAGCTTCATCTCGGCGGCCTCGTTCCAGGAGACCACCCGCGTCCTTACCGAAGCATCGGTACAGGGCAAACGCGATACACTGGTCGGCCTGAAAGAGAACGTCATCGTTGGTCGTCTGATCCCCGCCGGTACCGGTGGTGCAACCTCGCGCGTGCGCAAGATTGCTTACGACCGCGACAACGTGGTGATCGATGCGCGCCGGATCGAGGCCGAGAAGGCCGCGGCTCTGGCAGCACCGACACCCGAAGGTTCGGACGACTGATCGCCTGAGATCACAAAAATGTAATCACGGACCCGGCAGGTATACCCACCTGCCGGGTCTTTTCTTTGCTGGGTCCTTGGTGCACTGATTTGCGGTACGACAAAGGGCAGGGCCTGTAATGATTTCCGAAAACATGCGCGGCGCTGGTTTGATGATGCTGGCGATGGTTGGCTTCACATTGAACGATACCGCGCTCAAGACGCTGGCGGGCGAAGTCCCCTTGTTTCAGCTGCTCTTCATCCGCGGGGTGCTGGCGACAGCCGCGCTGGCGGTCATGGCGCATTTCATGGGACAACTCGATTTCCGCATGTCTCGCCGCGATATGAAGTGGGTCAGTCTTCGCGCGATCGGCGAGGCGAGCGCAGCTTACTTCTTCTTAACTGCGCTCTTTCACATGCCCCTCGCCAATGCGACGGCGATCCTGCAGACCTTACCTCTGACAGTTACGCTCGGGGCGGCGCTCTTTATGGGGATGCCTTTTGGCTGGCGGCGCGGGTCCACGATCTTGATCGGCTTTATCGGGGTGCTGCTCATTGTCCGGCCTGGAACCGAGGGGTTCAACCAATACTCGGTCTATGCGCTCATGGCGGTGCTCTGCGTGACCCTCAGGGACCTATCGACACGGCTCGTCAGTCAGGCCGTGCCGTCAATAACCGTCACTGTCACGTCTGCGGCTGGGGTCATGGTGTTTTTCGGTGCACTACAGCTCCCCGCAACGTGGGAGCCAATGGCGTTGACCGAAATCGGCCTTTTACTCGCCGCCACGACCAGCATCGTCGGAGGTTACGCATTCAGTGTAATGGTCATGCGGATAGGCGATATCTCTTTCATTGCACCATTTCGGTATACGGGCCTGATTTGGGCGCTTATCCTCGGGTGGGTTGTCTTTGGCGACTGGCCCCATCCTCTGACATTGATCGGAGGCGGTATCGTTGTCGCTAGCGGAATTTACATGTTGTATCGCGAGGCCATCGTGGGGCGCAGGCTGAGCCCACGCAACCTTGCCAGAGGAGGGCGCTAATGCGGCTACAGATCCTAGGGCTGAGCAGGTTTTCCTATCCATCGAACCTCGAGGCTTTTCAGAAGGATCATGCCGATGCCGACGGGCAGCGCGCGTATCTCTATGACGAGACCCGGCTCGAGGGGCGCTTCTACTTCTTCGAAGATTTGGTAATTCCGTCGCTCAAGCGTCAGACGGATACCGGATTTCGCGTGGTTGTTTTGGCAGGGGATCAAATGCCCCCGAAATGGCGGGCGCGATTGGAAGCGGCGGTCGATGATGTCCCCCAAGTCGATCTGCGCTTTGAACCCGAGGGGCAGAATCACTCTGACCTGTGCCGCCGACTCATGTTGGAGGCGCGGGATAAATCAGCGGATTGGGTGGCCGAATTTAGGCTTGATGACGATGATGCTGTTGCGGGTGATTTTGTGGAAAGACTCCGTAAATTGGCTCCAGCTGTCGCGGCTCTGGCGGATGCCAGCCCAGAAAAACGGGCGGCACTCGACTTTGCCAAGGGCTTTGTATTGCGGGCACAGCGCAGCGGATTGGACATTTCGCCAGTGCTCGCGCGTTTGTGGACGCCTGCGCTGGTGATGGTAAATCGCCCCGATCATCCCAAAAGTCTGCTGGATACCCGCCATTTACGCCTATGGCAGCGCTTTCCGGTAATATCGAACGTAGACGAGCCCATGTTTATCCGCGGTGCGCATGATGATAACGACAGTGCGGTAGAAAATCGGAAATTGCAGAAATTCCGCATCGATCCATTTGACATTCCCGCCAAGATAGAGGAGAGGTTTGGCCTCGATTTAGACCGCTTGGAAACCCGATGGCGGCTATGTCCTGCGCGCAAAAAGCTGGGATGTTGACAACCTGTCCGACTCCCTCTAATTAGCGCGCACTCATGGCCGGGGTGCGCCCGCGGCCTCCATCAGAACTGTAGCGGTCAAGATCCGGCGGTAATTCGCCCGATCCTCTGGATACCCACCGCGTCGTTCCCCGTTTCGGGGGGCGTATGCGGTTTTTGCGTTTTGCGAAGGGCGTGAGGCGCGTTTGAAAATGAACATGTGTTGCAACACGGGGAAAGAACCGGAATGCCAACGATCCAACAGCTGATCCGCAAGCCGCGGCAGCCCAAAGTCAGATCTCAGAAGTCGATGCACCTGCAGGCGTGTCCGCAAAAACGCGGCGTCTGCACTCGCGTCTATACAACCACTCCGAAGAAGCCGAACTCGGCTATGCGTAAGGTTGCCAAAGTGCGTCTTACCAATGGCTTTGAGGTGATCAGCTACATTCCGGGTGAAAAGCACAACCTGCAGGAACACTCGGTGGTCCTGATCCGTGGCGGTCGTGTAAAAGACCTTCCCGGTGTGCGTTACCACATCCTGCGCGGTGTTCTGGATACCCAGGGCGTTAAAGACCGTAAGCAGCGCCGCTCGAAGTACGGCGCGAAGCGTCCGAAGTAAGGGGATTAGAGAATGTCTCGTCGTCACGCCGCTGAGAAGCGCGAAGTTCTGCCCGACGCCAAATTTGGCGATCGCGTTCTTACCAAATTCATGAACAACCTGATGATCGACGGCAAGAAATTTGCCGCCGAGAAAATCGTCTACAACGCGCTCGACCGTGTTGAGGCGAAAGCCAAGCGCGCACCTGTCGAAGTGTTCCACGAAGCGCTCGACAACATCAAACCGTCGGTCGAGGTTCGCTCGCGTCGTGTTGGTGGTGCAACCTACCAGGTTCCCGTTGAAGTGCGCCCCGAGCGCCGTGAAGCGCTGGCGATCCGCTGGTTGATCACTGCATCGCGTGCTCGTAACGAGAACACCATGGAAGAGCGCCTGGCTGGCGAACTTTTGGACGCTGTTAACAGCCGCGGTACCGCTGTTAAGAAGCGCGAAGACACCCACAAGATGGCAGAAGCTAACAAAGCCTTCAGCCACTATCGCTGGTAACTCTAGCCTAGGACACCCTACCCAATGGCACGCGAATATCCCCTCGACCTATATCGTAACTTCGGGATCATGGCGCACATCGACGCAGGTAAGACCACCTGTTCCGAGCGTATCCTGTTCTACACCGGTAAGTCGCACAACATCGGCGAAGTGCACGATGGCGCAGCGACCATGGACTGGATGGAGCAAGAGCAAGAGCGCGGCATCACCATCACCTCGGCGGCGACCACCACTTTCTGGGAACGCACCGAAGATGGCGAAAATGCTGACTCGCCCAAGCACCGCCTGAACATCATCGACACTCCCGGTCACGTTGACTTCACCATCGAGGTGGAGCGTTCGCTCGCCGTTCTCGACGGTGCCGTTTGTGTTCTTGACGCAAACGCCGGTGTTGAGCCCCAGACCGAAACCGTGTGGCGTCAGGCTGACCGCTACAAGGTTCCGCGTATCGTGTTTGTCAACAAGATGGACAAGATCGGCGCAGACTTCTTTAACTGCGTGAACATGATCGAAGACCGTACCGGCGCGCGCGCTGTTCCCGTTGGTCTGCCCATCGGTGCAGAGAACGAACTGGAAGGTCTGATCGATCTGGTCACCATGAAAGAGTGGCTCTGGAAGGGTGAAGACCTGGGCGCATCCTGGGTTCAGGTCGACATTCGTGACGAACTGAAGGATCAGGCTGACGAGTGGCGTGGCAAGATGGTCGAAGCGGCCGTTGAGCAAGACGACGACGCGATGGAAGCCTACCTCGAAGGCGAAGAGCCCGACGTTGCAACTCTGCGTAAACTGCTGCGCAAGGGTACTCTGGCTCTGGACTTCGTTCCTGTTCTGGGTGGCTCGGCGTTCAAGAACAAAGGCGTTCAGCCTCTGCTCAACGCTGTGATCGACTACCTTCCCAGCCCACTGGATGTTGTTGATTACATGGGCTTCAAACCCGGCGACGAGGAAGAAACTCGTAACATCGCACGTCGTGCGGATGACAACATGGCTTTCTCGGGTCTGGCGTTCAAAATCATGAACGACCCCTTCGTTGGCTCGCTGACCTTTGTTCGTGTCTACTCGGGTGTTCTGTCCAAGGGCGACTCGATCCAGAACTCGACCAAAGGCAAGAAAGAGCGCGTCGGTCGTATGATGATGATGCACTCGAACAACCGCGAAGAGATCGAAGAGGCATTTGCCGGCGACATCATCGCGCTTGGCGGCCTGAAGGACACCACCACTGGTGATACCCTTTGCGATCCCAAGGACCCTGTCGTTCTGGAAACCATGACCTTCCCCGATCCGGTTATCGAAATCGCGATCGAGCCGAAGACCAAAGGCGACCAGGAAAAGATGTCCATGGGTCTGCAGCGTCTGGCAGCAGAGGATCCTTCGTTCCGCGTCGAGACCGACATCGAGTCCGGTCAGACCATCATGAAGGGCATGGGCGAACTCCACCTCGACATTCTGGTCGATCGTCTGAAGCGCGAATTCAAGGTTGAAGCGAACATTGGTGCACCTCAGGTGGCCTATCGCGAAACCATCTCGCACGAAGCCGAAATCGACTACACCCACAAGAAACAGTCGGGTGGTTCGGGTCAGTTCGCACGTGTTAAAATGGTCATCACTCCGACCGAAGCAGGCGAAGGCTACAGCTTCGAATCGGCGATCGTTGGTGGTTCGGTTCCCAAGGAATACATCCCTGGCGTTGAAAAAGGCATCACCTCGGTTATGGATAGCGGCCCGCTGGCAGGCTTCCCCGTAATCGACTTCAAAGTGAAGCTGATCGACGGTGCTTACCACGACGTTGACTCGAGCGTTCTGGCGTTCGAAATCGCGGCACGCGCAGCAATGCGTGAAGGTCTCCGTAAAGCTGGTGCGAAACTCCTCGAGCCTGTGATGAAAGTCGAAGTCATCACCCCCGAGGATTACACCGGTGGCATCATCGGCGACTTGACCTCGCGTCGTGGTCAGGTGACCGGCCAGGAGCCTCGCGGTAACGCTGTTGCGATCAACGCGTTCGTTCCTCTGGCGAACATGTTCGGCTACATCAACAACCTGCGTTCGATGTCTTCCGGCCGTGCACAGTTCACCATGCTGTTCGACCACTACGATCCGGTTCCGCAGAACCTCTCGGACGAGATCCAGAAGAAATACGCATAACGGACTGGCGGGCATTGCCCGCCTTTCCCACAGGAAATTCACGGCGTTCTTGACGCCGCTCCGAAACTGATAGGAGGCCATCATGGCAAAGGAAAAGTTTGAGCGTAGCAAACCGCACGTCAACATCGGCACCATTGGTCACGTTGACCACGGTAAGACCACTCTGACCGCAGCGATCACCAAGTACTTCGGTGACTTCAAAGCGTACGACCAGATCGACGGCGCGCCCGAAGAAAAGGCACGCGGCATCACCATCTCGACCGCACACGTTGAGTATGAGACCGAAAACCGTCACTACGCGCACGTCGATTGCCCCGGCCACGCTGACTATGTGAAGAACATGATCACCGGTGCGGCGCAGATGGACGGCGGCATTCTGGTTGTGAACGCAGCAGACGGCCCGATGCCCCAGACCCGCGAGCACATCCTGCTGGCGCGTCAGGTTGGCGTTCCCGCGCTGGTCGTGTTCATGAACAAAGTTGACCAGGTTGACGACGAAGAGCTTCTCGAGCTCGTCGAAATGGAAATCCGCGAACTGCTCAGCGAATACGACTTCCCCGGCGACGATATTCCGATCGTTGCAGGTTCGGCTCTGGCCGCACTGGAAGGCCGTGACGCGAACATCGGCGAAGACAAGATCAAAGAGCTGATGGCTGCTGTGGATGACTACATCCCCGAGCCCGAGCGCGCTGTTGACCAGCCCTTCCTGATGCCGATCGAAGACGTGTTCTCGATCTCGGGTCGTGGTACCGTTGTGACCGGCCGTGTTGAGCGTGGCGTGATCAACGTTGGCGACTCGATCGAGATCGTTGGTATCAAGGACACCCAGACCACCACCTGTACCGGTGTTGAAATGTTCCGCAAGCTGCTGGATCGCGGTGAAGCAGGCGACAACATCGGCGCCCTGCTGCGCGGCGTTGACCGTGAAGCTGTTGAGCGTGGTCAGGTTCTGTGTAAGCCCGGTTCGGTGAACCCGCACACCAAGTTCGAAGCCGAGGTCTACATTCTGACCAAGGAAGAAGGCGGCCGTCACACTCCGTTCTTCGCGAACTACCGTCCGCAGTTCTACTTCCGTACCACTGACGTCACCGGTACCTGCATCCTGCCCGAGGGCACCGAGATGGTTATGCCCGGCGACAACCTGAAGCTGTCGGCAGAACTGATCGCGCCGATCGCGATGGAAGAAGGCCTCCGCTTCGCGATCCGCGAAGGTGGCCGCACCGTTGGTTCGGGCGTTGTCTCGAAAATCCTCGCGTAAGCAAAAAATTCGACTTGTCAAACGGCGGCGCACCCCCTAAAGGGTGCGCCTCTGTATAGTCGCTAGACCCAGACTATCGGGTTCGAAGAGGGCCGGCGGAATGAGCCTCCGAGTCCTCCTATCAACTCCAACGCCGCGAAAGGCTTCTACCTATGCAAGGCCAAAACATTCGCATTCGGCTCAAGGCGTTTGACTACCGCGTGCTGGACGCCAGCACTCAGGAAATCGTCAACACCGCGAAACGTACCGGCGCCCAAGTGCGTGGTCCGATTCCGCTGCCGAACAAGATCGAAAAATTCACCGTTCTGCGTGGCCCTCACGTGAACAAAAAATCCCGTGACCAGTTCGAGATCCGCACCCACAAGCGCATGCTCGACATCGTCGATCCTACCCCGCAGACCGTGGACGCGCTGATGAAGCTCGACCTGGCGGCGGGTGTTGACGTCGAGATCAAGGTATAAGGGGGCGATTATGCGTTCTGGTATCATCGCTAAAAAGGTCGGCATGACCCGTCTCTTCATGGAAGACGGCAAGCAGATCCCCGTAACCGTACTGCAGCTGGAAAGCCTGCAGGTTGTCGCTCAGCGCACCAGCGAGCGTGACGGTTACACCGCAGTTCAGCTTGGTGCTGGCGCCGCGAAAGCAAAGCGCACCAGCCAAGCAATGCGTGGCCACTTCGCGGCTGCCAACGTTGCGCCCAAGCGCAAAGTTTGCGAATTCCGCGTTTCCGCAGAGAACCTGATCGAAGTCGGCGCCGAAATCTCGGCAGAGCACTTCCTCGAAGGCCAGAAGGTCGACGTGTCGGGTACCTCGATCGGTAAGGGCTTCGCGGGTGCTATGAAGCGTCACAACTTTGGCGGTCTGCGTGCGTCGCACGGTGTCTCGATCAGCCACCGTTCGCACGGTTCGACCGGTCAGTGTCAGGGCCCGGGCAAGGTTTTCAAGGGTAAGAAGATGGCAGGCCACATGGGTGCTGTCCGCGTTACCACTCAGAACCTGGAAGTTGTCCGCACCGATGCAGACCGTGGTCTGATCATGGTGAAGGGCGCTGTTCCCGGCTCCAAAGGTGGCTGGGTCACCGTGAAAGACGCCGTGAAAAAGAAACTGCCCGAAGGCGTTCCTTTCCCGGCAGCTCTGAAATCCGCCGCAGCCGAAGCAGCTCCTGCTGTTGAAGCTTCGGAAGGGGGTGAAGCATGAAAATTGATGTGATCAACCTCGACGCCGGTGCTGCGGGCACTCTGGATCTGGACGAAGCAATCTTCGGTCTGGAGCCTCGCGCGGACATCCTGCACCGTGTGGTACGTTGGCAGCGCAACAACGCGCAGGCCGGCACCCACAAGGTGAAGACCCGCACCGAAGTGTCGTACTCGACCAAGAAGATCTACCGTCAGAAGGGTACCGGTGGTGCTCGTCACGGTTCGCGCAAGGCGCCTATCTTCCGCAAGGGTGGCATCTACAAAGGTCCGACCCCGCGTAGCCACGGCCACGACCTGCCCAAGAAGGTCCGTAAGCTGGGTCTGATGCACGCGCTGAGCGCGAAAGCAAAAGCCGGTGAACTGGTCATCATCGAGAACGCCGAAACCGAAGGTAAGACCGCAGCACTGGCCAAGCAGGTAAAGAACCTGGGCTGGAAGCGCGCTTTGATCATCGATGGCGCATCGGTGAACGAGGGCTTCAAGAAGGCAGCAGCAAACATCGAAGGTCTGGACATCCTGCCGTCGATGGGCGCGAACGTTTATGACATCCTGAAGCGTGACACTCTGGTTCTTACCAAAGCAGGTGTCGAAGCACTGGAGGCTCGCCTGAAATGAACGCGAAACCCGAATACTACGACGTGATCCGCAAGCCGGTTATCACCGAGAAAACCACCATGGCGTCGGAAAACAACGCTGTCGTTTTCGAAGTGGCAATCGACTCGAATAAGCCCCAGATCAAAGAAGCTGTCGAAGCTCTCTTTGGTGTGAAGGTCAAAGCGGTCAACACCACCATTGCGAAGGGTAAAACCAAGCGTTTCCGCGGTATCGCGGGCCGTCGCAAGGACGTAAAAAAGGCGTATGTCACTCTCGAAGAGGGCAACACCATCGACGTCTCGACCGGTCTCTAATCGGTTGAATTAGTTCACAGAAAGGCCTCCGCACTTGCGGGGGCCTTTTTGTATGGGGCGAGGGTAGGGCCCGCCAATCGGCCAAAGGGCATAAAACCCGAGGCTGTGTATGGACGCCCCGAGTTTTATCTGGTACCTCGCTGTAATCTCACGGCCCCAGATTCGTTCTGGGGCCTGTGATTTATGTGAAAGGGTCCTCATGGTGGGGGCCACAAAGCAAACGGAAGACAGTAACCATGGCACTCAAGTCGTACAAACCGACAACGCCTGGCCAGCGCGGGCTGGTTCTGATCGACCGTTCGGAGCTTTGGAAAGGTCGCCCGGTTAAGGCTCTCACTGAGGGTCTGACCAAGAAAGGCGGCCGGAACAACACCGGACGGATCACCATGCGCCGCAAAGGCGGCGGGGCAAAGCGTCTCTACCGTATCGTGGACTTCAAGCGTCGCAAGTTCGACGTTGCCGCGACTGTAGAGCGCATTGAATACGACCCTAACCGCACCGCATTCATCGCGCTGATCCGCTATGAAGACGGCGAACAGGCATACATCCTGGCACCCCAGCGTCTGAGCGTTGGCGATACCGTGATTTCGTCCGCGAAAGCAGACATCAAGCCCGGTAACGCAATGCCCTTCTCGGGTCTGCCCATCGGTACCATCGTTCACAACATCGAACTTAAGCCCGGCAAAGGCGGTCAGATTGCCCGCGCTGCAGGTGCTTATGCACAGTTCGTTGGTCGTGACGGCGGCTACGCACAGATCCGCCTGTCGTCGGGCGAACTGCGCATGGTCCGTCAGGAATGCCTAGCAACCGTTGGCGCCGTGTCGAACCCCGACAACAGCAACCAGAACATCGGTAAAGCCGGTCGTAACCGCCACAAGGGCATCCGTCCTTCGGTTCGTGGTGTCGTTATGAACCCGATCGACCACCCCCACGGTGGTGGTGAAGGCCGTACCTCTGGTGGTCGTCACCCCGTTACTCCTTGGGGTAAACCGACCAAAGGTGCGCGTACCCGCAACACTAATAAGGCATCGCAGAAGCTCATCCTGCGCTCGCGTCACGCCAAGAAGAAGGGTCGCTAATCGATGACACGCTCTGTATGGAAAGGGCCTTTTGTCGACGCTTACGTCCTCAAGAAGGCCGCGGCAGCTCGCGACTCGGGCCGCCTCAACGATGTTATCAAGATCTGGTCGCGTCGCTCGACGATTCTGCCCCAGTTCGTGGGTCTGACTTTCGGCGTTTACAACGGCCAGAAGCACATCCCAGTGATGATCACTGAAGACATGATCGGCCAGAAGTTCGGTGAATACTCGCCGACCCGTACCTACTACGGTCACGCGGCTGACAAAAAAGCGAAGCGGAAATAAGCCATGGGTAAGGAAAAGAATCCCCGTCGCGTGGCGGACAACGAAGCAATGGCAAAACTGCGCATGCTTCGCACCAGCCCGCAGAAGCTCAACCTTGTTGCTCAGCTGATCCGCGGCAAGAAGGTGGAAAAGGCTCTGACAGACCTGACCTTTTCGAACAAGCGTGTTGCGATCGACGTGAAGAAATGCCTTCAGTCGGCCATCGCAAACGCCGAGAACAACCACGGTCTGGACGTTGACGAGCTGATCGTCGCAGAAGCTTACGTTGGTAAGAACCTGGTCATGAAGCGCGGTCGTCCCCGTGCCCGTGGTCGCTTCGGCAAGATCATGAAGCCGTTCTCGGAAATCACCATCAAGGTCCGCCAGGTCGAGGAGCAAGCCTAATGGGTAACAAAACAAACCCCATCGGTATGCGCGTTCAGGTGAACCGCACTTGGGATAGCCGTTGGTTCGCAGAGTCGAAGGACTACGGTGATCTTCTGCTGGAAGACATCCGCATCCGCGAGTTCATCAAAAAAGAGTGCAAGCAGGCGGGCATCGCTCGCGTGATCATCGAGCGTCCGCACAAGAAGTGCCGTGTGACCATTCACACCGCGCGCCCCGGTGTTATCATCGGTAAGAAAGGTGCTGACATCGAGGTTCTGCGCAAGAAACTGGCGGCAATGACCGACAGCGAACTGCACCTGAACATCGTAGAAGTTCGCAAGCCCGAGCTGGACGCCATGCTGGTTGCCGAGTCGATTGCTCAGCAGCTGGAACGTCGTGTTTCGTTCCGTCGTGCGCTGAAGCGTGCGGTTCAGAACGCGATGCGCATGGGCGCCGGTGGTATCCGCGTGAACATCGCAGGCCGTCTGGGTGGCGCTGAAATCGCACGTACCGAATGGTACCGCGAAGGCCGCGTGCCCCTGCACACCCTGCGCGCTGACATCGATTATGCACACGCCGAAGCGTCGACTCCCTACGGTATCATCGGCATCAAGGTGTTCATCTACAAAGGTGACATCATGGAGCACGATCCGTCGGCACGCGACCGTAAGGCCCAGGAACTCCAGGATGGCCCTGCACCTCGCGGTGCTGGCGGTCGTCGCTAAGGAGGGATGAGAAATGCTTCAACCAAAGCGTACTAAATTCCGCAAAATGCACAAAGGCCGTATCCACGGTCAAGCAAAAGGCGGTTCTGACCTGAACTTCGGGACCTATGGCCTGAAAGCCATTGAGCCCGAGCGTATCACTGCGCGTCAGATCGAAGCTGCACGTCGTGCGATGACCCGTCACATGAAGCGTCAGGGTCGCGTCTGGATCCGTATCTTCCCGGATATGCCCGTCACCGCAAAGCCCATCGAAGTTCGTATGGGTAAAGGTAAGGGCTCGGTTGACCGTTGGGTCGCCAAGGTCAAGCCTGGCCGTATCATGTTCGAGATCGACGGTGTGGACGAAGAGATCGCACAAGAGGCACTGCGCCTCGCTGCGATGAAGCTGCCGATCAAGACCCGCGTTGTGGTCCGCGAGGACTGGTAATCGGGTCGCAGTTATTGCTGCGTTCCAAGAATTGAGAAGCCCCCGCCATCGGCGGGGGTTTTTCTTTGGCCCCGTCCCCCGTGGACGGGGAACTGTTCAAAGAAAAAGGCCAATGCGGGTGCATCGGCCTTTGGCTCTTAGCGGGGAAGGGCGGGGTTTATTCCCACTTGTAGTTGAAGCTCACTGAAATGCGGTCATCCTCTGCCATGTTCATGGGCACCTCATGCCGAAGCCAGCTTTCCCATAGCAGCACATCGCCCACTTCGGGTGCGCGGTAGACAAAGGTCTTCAACTCGTCACGGCAATCTTTCTTGCGGATCGGAGAGGCCATCATCATGATGTGGCGTGGGTCTTCGTACTTAATCGCTTTGGACCCTTCGGGCATGTACACGTAGGTTGTGCCAGAGATTACCGAGTGCGGGTGGATGTGCGAGGTGTGGATGCCACCTTCGGGCAGGATGTTGATCCAGATATCCTCGAGCACCAGTTTCTTGTCGCCAAGGTCGAACTCCAGATCCTCGACAAAGGCCGCCACGTGGGCGTCCAGTGCTTTCACAAGATCAGCAAAGATCGGGGACCGCCACGGCAGGTCGGTCAGGGAGGCGTAGCTGGTGTAACCGGGATAGCCATTCTGCTCGCACCACTCGAGACCAGCATCGTCGTCTTCGGCGATCGCGACGCAGGAATCCTCCAGCTCTTGAGGATCAATCACGGGCTCATGCTCGGACAATTTGGCGTGGTACAGGCGGGTGACGAAGAGCGAAGAGATCTCTGCCATGGTGTCCTCTTTGGGCTGGTGGGCGCCTTTTATCAGTGCGGGCGCCGTGGACGTGCGCGTTGCCCCACACTTCTGCTTTCTCGTCCTATTGCGCAAGAGGGGGCAGTATGCTTTCATCGTCGCATCGCAACGATTGCCCGCCAGTCGCGGCAGTTCTTCGGAAACCCCAAGTTTTTCGAAGGAATCGGTTGCCTTTCACCTGAATGACATGTAGTGGAACCCATCTCTGCGCTTCGGCGTAGGATTTGTGTTCCCTAAACGAACCTCCACCGGATCACGGGTTACCCCCAAAGGGCCCGCCGGTGATGTTGAAAGGATAAGGCGAATGAACGCCCAAGAACTGCGTGGCAAGACGCCCGATCAGCTCCGCGAGGACCTGACGGCTCTTAAGAAAGAAGCCTTCAACCTGCGTTTCCAGCAGGCCACGGGCCAAATCGAAAACACCGCACGTATGCGTCAGGTAAAGCGCGACACCGCTCGTGTCCTGACCATCCTCAACGAAAAGGCCGCGCAAGCGGCTGCTGAATAAGCGGAGCTCTGAAGAATGCCCAAACGTATCCTGCAAGGCACCGTGACCAGCGACGCGAACGAGCAAACCATCACCGTTCGCGTAGAGCGTCGTTTTAAGCACCCCGTGCTTAAGAAGACCATCAAGAAGTCGAAGAAGTACCGCGCACACGACGCAGAGAACGCCTACAAAGTTGGTGATCTCGTCCGCATCATCGAATGCGCGCCTTACTCGAAAACCAAGCGTTGGGAAGTTCTGGCGAAAGCTTGAGCTCTCAGCTGAGAGAAACCCTGGGGGTTCAGGCCCCTAAGCCTCCCCAAAGGTCCGGAGAAACCAAATGATCCAGATGCAGACCAATCTGGATGTCGCTGATAACTCGGGCGCACGCCGAGTTCAGTGCATCAAGGTCCTCGGTGGTTCCAAGCGCAAATACGCTTCGGTCGGCGACATCATCGTCGTATCCGTCAAAGAAGCTATTCCGCGCGGCCGTGTTAAGAAAGGCGACGTCCGTAAGGCCGTAGTCGTTCGTACCGCCAAGGAAGTACGTCGCGAAGATGGCACCGCCATCCGCTTTGACCGCAATGCCGCGGTGATCCTCAACAACAACGGCGAGCCTGTTGGCACCCGTATTTTTGGCCCGGTCGTTCGCGAACTGCGCGCCAAAAACTTCATGAAGATCATCTCGCTCGCCCCGGAGGTGCTGTAATGGCTGCGAAACTCCGTAAAGGTGACAAGGTCATCGTTCTTGCCGGTAAGGACAAGGGCAAAGAAGGCACCATCACTTCGGTAGACCCCAAGTCGGGCAAAGCCGTTGTCGAAGGCGTTAACATGGCCATCCGTCACACTCGTCAGACCCAGAACGCTCAGGGTGGCCGTCTGCCCAAAGCGCTTCCGATCCAGCTGTCGAACCTCGCGCTCGTCGACCCCAAAGAGGGTGGTGCGACCCGCGTCGGCTTCCGCATGGAAGGTGACAAGAAGGTCCGTTTTGCCAAGAAATCGGGGGAAGTGATCGATGCTTGATACCGCAAACTACACCCCGCGTCTGAAGGCTCAGTACCGCGAAACCATCAAAGCCGCTCTCATGGAAGAGTTTGGCTACAAGAACGAGATGATGCTCCCTAAGCTGGACAAAATCGTTCTGAACATTGGTGCCGGTGCTGAATCGGTTCGCGACTCCAAGAAGGCGAAATCGGCTCAGGAAGACCTGTCCGCAATCGCTGGTCAGCAGGCCGTCATCACCAAAGCAAAGAAGTCGATCGCTGGCTTCCGCGTACGTGAAGGCATGCCTCTTGGCGCAAAAGTCACCCTGCGTGGCGACCGGATGTATGAATTCCTTGATCGTCTGATCACCATCGCGATGCCCCGTATCCGCGACTTCCGTGGTGTGAAGCCGTCCTTTGATGGTCGTGGCAACTTCGCCATGGGCCTGAAGGAACACATCGTCTTCCCCGAAATCAACTTCGACAAAGTAGACGAAGTTTGGGGTATGGACATCATCATCTGTACCACTGCGAAAACTGACGGTGAAGCGAAGGCGCTGCTCAAGCACTTCAACATGCCGTTCAACGCGTAATCGCGAAAGGGTAAGACATGGCTAAGAAAGCAATGATCGAACGCGAGAAGAAGCGTGAACGCCTG
Organism: Donghicola eburneus; assembly: GCF_900115865.1. Classification (GTDB taxonomy): domain Bacteria; phylum Pseudomonadota; class Alphaproteobacteria; order Rhodobacterales; family Rhodobacteraceae; genus Donghicola; species Donghicola eburneus. The sequence continues at coordinate 240,418 of NZ_FOXY01000003.1, forward strand.
GTCGCGAAATACGCAGCCAAGCGCGCCGCTCTGAAAGAGATCGCGAATGACGAAAGCAAGTCGATGGAAGAGCGTTTCAAAGCGCGCCTCCAGCTTGCGAAACTGCCGCGCAACAGCTCGGCGACCCGCCTGCACAACCGCTGCCAGCTGACCGGCCGTCCCCACGCTTACTACCGTAAGCTGAAGGTAAGCCGTATCGCGCTGCGCGAACTGGGCTCCAACGGTCAGGCCCCCGGCCTGGTGAAATCGAGCTGGTAAGAGGAGATATAGAATGAACGATCCTCTCGGCGATATGCTCACCCGTATCCGTAACGCTCAGATGCGCGGCAAGTCCACTGTGACCACCCCCGCTTCGAAGCTCCGCGGCTGGGTTCTGGATGTGCTCCTCGATGAGGGCTACATCCGTGGCTACGAGAAAACCACTGACGAGAGCGGCCACCCGGCCATCGAAATCTCTCTGAAGTACTACGAAGGCGCTCCCGTGATCCGTGAGATCAAGCGTGTGTCGAAGCCCGGTCGTCGCGTCTACATGGGCGCGAAAGAAATCCCCGAAGTCCGTCAGGGCCTGGGTGTTTCGATCGTTTCGACTCCGAAGGGTGTAATGTCGGATGCAGCTGCACGTCACGCCAATGTTGGCGGCGAAGTGCTCTGCACCGTATTCTAAGGAGGTCTCGTAATGTCTCGTATTGGTAAGAAACCGGTCGAGCTGCCCTCCGGCGTTTCGGCGTCGCTTTCGGGCCAGACCATTGAAGTAAAGGGCCCCAAGGGTACCCTGACCTTCACTGCTACCGATGATGTCACCATCACCATCGACGGCAACACTGTCTCTGTTGATCCTCGCGGTTCGTCGAAGCGCGCGCGTCAGCAGTGGGGCATGAGCCGCACCATGATCGCGAACCTCGTCAACGGCGTTACTGAAGGCTTCAAAAAAGAGCTGGAAATCGTCGGTGTTGGTTACCGTGCTCAGGTGCAGGGCAACTCGATCCGTCTTAACCTCGGCTACTCGCACGATGTTGACTTCGCGATCCCTGCTGGTGTGACCGCAACCACGCCCAAGCCCACCGAGATCGTCCTGGAAGGGATCGATGCTCAATTGGTAGGTGAAACCGCTGCGAAGATTCGCGAATGGCGCCGCCCCGAGCCTTACAAAGGCAAGGGTATCCGGTACCGTGGCGAGTACATCTTCCAGAAGGAAGGCAAGAAGAAGTAAGGACGCGAAAGATGGCAAACAGCAAACGTACCCTGTTTCTGAAGCGTCGCCAGCGCGTTCGGAACAAACTGCGGAAAATGGCCGATGGTCGTGCCCGCCTCTCGGTGTATCGCTCGAACAAGAACATCAGCGTTCAGCTGATCGACGACCTTCAGGGACGCACCCTCGCCGCCGCTTCGAGCCAGGAAAAAGACCTGGGTCTCGCAGGCAAGAACAACCAGGAAGCCGCCGCCAAGGTTGGTGCCCTCATCGCCGAGCGTGCCAAGGCCGCTGGCGTGGAAGTATGCTACTTCGATCGTGGTGGCTATCTCTTCCATGGCACCATCAAGGCGCTGGCCGATGCCGCCCGTGAGGGCGGACTGAAGTTCTAAGGAGAAGACGATATGGCAGAACGTGAAAACCGCCGGGATCGCCGCAACGAGCGCGAAGAAACCCCGGAATTCGCCGATCGTCTGGTGGCGATCAACCGTGTGTCGAAAACCGTTAAGGGTGGTAAGCGCTTTGGCTTCGCTGCTCTGGTGGTTGTCGGCGACCAAAAAGGCCGCGTAGGCTTCGGCAAGGGTAAAGCGAAAGAAGTACCCGAGGCGATCCGCAAAGCCACTGAGCAAGCAAAGCGCAAGATGATCCGCGTGCCGCTGCGTGAAGGTCGTACCCTTCACCACGACATCGAAGGTCGTCACGGTGCAGGCCGCGTTGTGATGCGTACCGCCCCCCAGGGTACCGGTATCATCGCAGGTGGTCCGATGCGCGCTGTGTTCGAGATGCTGGGTGTTCAGGACGTTGTTGCGAAGTCGATTGGCTCGCAGAACCCCTATAACATGATCCGCGCAACTCTCGACGCTCTGAGCCTCGAAGCTTCGCCCCGTCAGGTGGCACAGCGCCGTGGCAAGAAGGTTGCAGACATCCTGCACAAGTATGACGAAGCTCCTGCGGAAGCAGAAGCATCGGCAGAAGCGTAAGGAGACGGACACATGGCAAAGACCATCGTTGTTAAGCAGATCGGCAGCCCGATCCGCCGCCCTGCAGTTCAGCGCCAGATCCTTATCGGTCTGGGTCTGAACAAGATGCACAAGACCCGTGAGCTCGAGGATACTCCTTCGATCCGCGGCATGGTTCGGAAGATCCCGCACCTGGTCGAGATCATCGAAGAGCGCGGCTAATCGCACCCTTCACATGACAGCAAACGCCCCGCAGGAAACTGCGGGGCGTTTTGCGTTTCGCGCTTGCAGCATAGATTCGCGGAATCGCAGGAATCAGACGCCGAGAATCTGTAAGTAGGCGCTGGGGGCCGAACCCTGATTCCGCCCGCTTCGCATACCGCGGTACGCCGAATTGCCCTAAAATACGGGATTTGAGCGCCCCACGCATGGCTGATCTGATCCATGCGCATCGGATTCAGCTTTCAAGACGCAAGTCATGCTGCAACTGCATAACGGGCAGACCAAACCGGAAATTGTTAGCGCCACCACTGTGTCGTATCTAAGGGTTGTCCAAAGACGAAAAGACACAACACAGACCTCGGGGAATACGCCCCGCTCCGTTACGAAGGAAAATCGAAAATGGCATTTGTACACGCACCCTCCCGCACCGGTTTCCACGCTGCCGAGCGTTTCAATGTCGCCATCGAAGCGATCAAATCGTTCCGCGCTCGCCGCGCAGCCTATAACCGCTGCTACAACGAACTGGCCCTGCTGTCGGATCGTGAACTGAACGACATCGGTATCAGCCGCATGGACATCCCCACCATCGCCGCTCAGGAAGCAGCGAAGGTCTAAAGAATTCTCGGTTAGGCCCCGCGCTTCTCCTCCTCCCTACGTCACGCTTCTCCTCCTCCCTGAGCGTGACGGGCGCAGGGCCGAACATTTCCCTAGTGCTCGTGACTTGTTTAATAAGTGCAATCCAAACGCCTCCTGGACCCGTTCTAGGGGGCGTTTCTACGTCACGCCTTCGTGATTGGTCCCGCTGCGTCCTGCCGATACCTTTGGATCAAACAGGAGGCTTCTTTTATGACCATTTCACGACGTGCCTTTATGGCGACCACCGCAGCCGCAGGGATGATTGCAGTTATGCCCTTTACCGCCCAAGCCGCCGCTCACGGCATGAACACATTCGAGACAGGGCAGGGGCCTCTGACCATCCACCCGATTGAGCACGCGTCGATCGTGATGGAGACGCCCATGGGCGTGATTTACGTGGATCCGGTGGGCGATGCCGCGCACTACGCAGACTTCCCAGAGCCCGACCTGATCTTGATCACCCACGAACACGGGGACCACTACAACGCCGAGACCCTGTCCGCGCTCGCGGTCGAGAAAACGACCATGATCACCAACCCCGCAGTCTACGAGATGCTGGACGAAGGCATGAAAGCCAAGGCGACCTCGGTCGCGAACGGCGACTCGGCAAACTTCAACGGGATCACAATTGATGCGATCCCCGCCTACAACACCACCGAAGAGCGGGCGAACTTTCATCCAGAGGGGCGCGATAACGGATACGTGCTGACCATGGGTGATTTCAAAGTTTATATCTCGGGCGACACCGAAGTGACCCCAGCGATGGAAGCGCTCACCGACATCGATCTTGCGTTTGTCTGCATGAACCTGCCCTTTACCATGGGGATCGAGCAAGCGGCGCAAGGTGTTGCGGCCTTCAAACCCGCCGTCGTCTATCCCTATCACTTCCGGAACAAGGACAAGACCTACTCGGATCTCGAAGAGTTTGCGTCGCTGGTGGGGGACAACGCAGAGGTCCGGATGGGCGACTGGTACGGCGGTGCTGACCACGCCTAAGCGGCGCCCTTGCCAAAATACAATGAGGCGTGTAAACGCCGCGGGTGGCTCTGATTCAGGGCCACCTTTATTTTTATCTAAGCCGCGTTTGTCCCATCCGTCGCTGGGGGGCACATCCGGCAAAGGAGAAGCGACATGAAACTGCACGAACTCCGTGACAATCCGGGCGCAGCGCCCAAGAAAAAACGCGTAGCCCGTGGCCCCGGCTCGGGCAAAGGCAAGATGGCTGGCCGTGGTATCAAAGGTCAGAAATCGCGTTCGGGTGTGGCCATCAACGGCTACGAAGGCGGCCAGATGCCCCTGTACCAGCGCCTGCCCAAGCGTGGCTTCAACAAGCCCAACCGCAAGGCATTCGCTGTTGTAAACCTGGGCCTGATCCAGAAATTCGTCGAAGCTGGCAAGATCGATGCAGCTCAGCCCGTCACCGAAGACGCTCTGATCGCCTCGGGTCTGGTACGCCGCAAGCTGGACGGTGTTCGTGTTCTGGCGAAAGGTGAAATCACCTCCGCTCTGAACATCGAAGTCACCGGTGCTTCGAAGTCGGCTATCGAAGCTGTCGAAAAAGCAGGCGGCTCGCTGAAGGTTGCTGCTGCGGCGGCTGAATAAGGTGTTGTGAGCGGCGCCCCTGCCGCTTACATCGTACCTAGTTTTCCAAAGCGCCGCCAAGCAGGGGAACTGCTTTGGCGGCGCTGTCATGAAAGAGACCGCAAATGGCATCTGCAGCAGAGCAAATGGCGGCGAACACCAGTTGGGCCGCATTGGGCAAGGCCGCTGATCTTCGTAGCCGCATCTTTTTTACTCTCGGGCTTCTGATCGTCTACCGCCTCGGCACCTATATTCCGGTGCCCGGTATCGACGGCAACGCACTGCGTAACTTCATGGACGGCGCGGCTGCCGGTCTCGGCGGCATCCTGAACATGTTTACGGGTGGCGCAATCAGCCGCATGGGTATCTTTGCCCTCGGCATTATGCCCTACATCTCGGCCTCGATTATCGTTCAGCTTCTGACTGCGCTGGTCCCCTCGTTGGAGCAGCTGAAGAAAGAAGGCGAACAGGGTCGCAAGAAAATCAACCAGTACACCCGCTACGCCACCGTGCTTATCGGCACGTTCCAGGCCTTTGGTCTGGCCAAAAGCCTTGAGGCTGGCGATCTGGTGCACACTCCCGGCATGTTCTTTGTCGCGTCCTGCGTGATTACGCTGGTCGGCGGCACCATGTTCCTGATGTGGCTGGGTGAACAGATCACCGCGCGCGGCATCGGCAACGGCATCTCGCTGATCATCTTTGTTGGTATCATCGCGGAAATCCCCGCAGCACTGGCCCAGTTCCTGAGCCAAGGCCGTTCGGGCGCGATCAGCCCCGCTGTGATCATCGGTGTGATCGTCATGATGATCGCCCTGATCGCCTTTGTGGTGTTCCTCGAGCGCAGCCTGCGCAAGATTCACATCCAGTACCCCCGCCGTCAGGTGGGCATGAAAGTGTACGACGGTGGCACCTCGCACCTGCCGATCAAGGTCAACCCCGCTGGCGTGATCCCCGCGATCTTTGCGTCGTCGCTGCTGCTGCTGCCGACCACCATCGCGACCTTCTCGGGCAACTCGACCGGTCCGGTTCTCTCGACTATTCTGGCGTATTTTGGCCCCGGCCAACCGCTGTATCTGCTGTTCTTCGCTGGCATGATCGTGTTCTTCGCGTACTTCTACACCCACAACGTGGCGTTCAAGACCGATGACGTGGCCGACAACCTGAAGAACCAGAACGGCTTTGTGCCCGGCATTCGCCCCGGCGAAAAGACCGCGCAATACTTCGAATACGTCGTGAACCGCGTGCTGGTTCTGGGCTCGGCTTATCTGGCGTTCGTCTGTCTGCTGCCCGAAATCATCCGCAGCCAGCTGGCTATTCCGTTCTACTTCGGTGGTACCTCGGTTCTGATCGTTGTGTCGGTGACCATGGACACCATCCAGCAAGTGCAGTCGCACCTTCTGGCCCACCAGTATGAAGGCTTGATCGAGAAGTCGCAGCTTCGCGGCCGCGGCTCCAAGCGCGCAAAACGCAAAGGACCCGCACGTCGATGACTACGAACATTATCCTTCTCGGGCCTCCGGGCGCAGGCAAAGGCACCCAGGCACGTAAACTGGTCGAAGAGCGCGGCATGGTCCAACTCTCCACCGGCGACATGCTGCGCGAAGCTCAGGCGTCGGGCAGCGAGATGGGCAAGAAGGTTGCTGCTGTCATGGCCGCCGGCCAGCTCGTCACCGACGAGATCGTCATCGGCCTGATCCGCGAAAAGCTGGAGCAGGGGAGCGAAGGTGGTTTCATCTTTGACGGCTTCCCCCGCACGCTGGCGCAGGCGGACGCTCTGGGTGATCTGCTGACCGCCATGGGCGCCAAGTTGGATGCCGTGATCGAGATGCGCGTGGACGACGAAGCACTGGTGCAGCGCATCACCGCCCGTTCGACCTGTGGCGATTGTGGTGAGGTCTACAACGACATCACCAAGCCGATCCCAGCTGATGGCAAGTGTTCCAACTGTGGTGGCACCGAGTTCAAGCGCCGCGCCGACGACAACGAGGACAGCCTCCGCCAGCGTCTGATGGAGTACTACAAAAAGACTTCGCCGCTGATCGGGTACTACTACGCCAAGGGCGACCTGAGCAGCGTCAACGGTCTGGGTGAGATCGACGCCGTTCAGGCAGAGATCGCCAAAATCCTAGGCTAATTCCAGCCAGACAAACTGATTGATGCGACCTCCGATGCAGCAAATGCTCGGAGGTCGCATTGCATTTGGGGGCAGGGCACGGTATGGTCTTCCTCAATAGGCCCAACCTGTTTGATCATTTACTCCGTGTGCATGGCTGTTCACCAAAAACAGAGAAAATGCATACCGGCAGTAGAATGGTCCGTGGCGCTATTGACCTTTCCTCAAAACTTTCCTACATACGCGCACTCTATGGGGAATCGCGCCTTTTGGTTGATTCCCTCCCGCACATCGAATTCAGCGTGCGCCCGGCGGCATCTATGCCTCGGGCTTCCGTTGTGAAAAAAGGTTCTGGTGCTACGGAACCGCAACGAAAAGGAAGATTAACGTGGCTCGTATTGCCGGCGTAAACATCCCGACCAACAAGCGAGTGCCGATCGCACTCACCTACATCACTGGCATCGGTTCGACTTCGGCCGAAGCTATCTGTGAAGCTGTGAACATCGAACGTTCGCGTCGCGTCAATGAACTTTCGGATGCCGAAGTTCTGGCGATCCGCGAGCACATCGACGCAAACTACACCGTTGAAGGTGACCTGCGTCGTGAGACCCAGATGAACATCAAGCGCCTGATGGACCTCGGCTGCTACCGTGGCCTCCGTCACCGCCGTAACCTGCCCGTTCGCGGTCAGCGTACCCACACCAACGCTCGCACCCGCAAAGGCCCCGCAAAGGCCATCGCTGGTAAGAAGAAGTAAGGGGAGCACTGACCAATGGCACGTGATAAGCGTCAAACCAAGCGCAAGGTTTCCAAGAACATCGCCACCGGCGTTGCGCATGTGAACAGCTCGTTCAACAACACCAAGATCCTGATCTCGGACGTCCAGGGCAACGCGATTGCATGGTCGTCGGCAGGCACCATGGGCTTCAAGGGTTCGCGTAAGTCGACTCCCTATGCTGCTCAGATGGCTGCTGAAGATGCAGGCCGCAAGGCTCAGGACCACGGCATGAAATCGCTCGAAGTTGAAGTTCAGGGCCCCGGCTCTGGTCGTGAAAGCGCACTGCGCGCTCTGGCGGCTATCGGCTTCAACATCACCTCGATCCGTGACGTGACCCCGATCGCCCACAACGGCTGCCGCCCGCCCAAGCGTCGTCGCGTCTGATCTATATTACTATTTCGAGGGCCGCGCAGACTGTGCGGCCTTCGTTTCGCCATCTGAAACCTCGGGAGTCTGGTCCTTTGGACATGGGGACTAGGCAAGAATGGAGGGCCGCATGATCCATAAGAATTGGGCCGAGCTGATCAAGCCGACACAGCTAGAGGTAAAGCCGGGCAACGATCCCGCGCGCAAGGCGACTGTCGTTGCCGAACCTCTGGAGCGTGGCTTTGGTCTGACGCTCGGTAACGCGCTGCGCCGCGTTCTGCTGTCGTCGCTGCAAGGCGCAGCGATCACCAGCGTTCAGATTGACAACGTTCTGCACGAGTTCTCGAGCGTCACCGGTGTACGCGAAGACGTCACCGACATCGTTCTGAACCTCAAGGGCGTGTCTCTGAAGATGGAAGTCGAAGGGCCCAAGCGCCTGTCGATCAATGCCAAAGGCCCAGGCGTCGTCACCGCAGGTGACATCGCAGAGACTGCAGGTATCGAAGTTCTGAACCGTGACCACGTGATCTGCCACCTCGACGATGGTGCCGATCTGTTCATGGAACTGACCGTCAACACCGGCAAAGGCTATGTTGCAGCAGACAAGAACCGTCCCGAAGATGCGCCCATCGGCCTGATCCCGATCGACGCGATCTACTCGCCGGTCAAGCGCGTCAGCTATGATGTTCAGCCCACTCGTGAAGGCCAGGTTCTGGACTACGACAAGCTGACCATGAAGATTGAAACCGACGGTTCGATCACGCCCGAAGATGCCGTTGCTTACGCAGCACGTATCGTTCAGGACCAGCTGTCGATCTTCGTCAACTTCGACGAGCCCGAGTCGGCAAACCGTCAGGACGAGGACGAAGGTCTCGAGTTCAACCCGCTTCTTCTCAAGAAAGTGGACGAGCTGGAACTGTCTGTCCGTTCGGCAAACTGCCTCAAGAACGACAACATCGTCTACATCGGCGATCTCATCCAGAAGACCGAAGCAGAAATGCTGCGCACGCCGAACTTCGGCCGCAAGTCTCTCAACGAGATCAAAGAAGTGCTGTCGGGCATGGGTCTGCACCTTGGCATGGACGTCGAGGACTGGCCGCCGGACAACATCGAAGAGCTGGCCAAGAAGTTCGAAGACCAGTTCTAATCAGTTTTATGGCGGGCGCTACGTATGTACGCCCGCCATACGCTTGCCATACGGGAAACATACCTGTAATTGGCGGCACACTCGGGCAGAATCGCCCCAAGGAGCGCGGTTGACACGCATCAATCGCCAGACAAAGCAAAACCAGATCTTAGGAGACTTCAAATGCGTCACGCACGTGGTTACCGCCGCCTGAACCGTACTCACGAACACCGTAAAGCGCTGTTCGCAAACATGGCTGGCTCGCTCATCGAGCACGAGCAGATCAAGACCACTCTGCCGAAAGCAAAAGAACTGCGCCCCATCATCGAAAAGATGATCACCCTTGCAAAGCGCGGTGACCTGCACGCACGCCGTCAGGCAGCTTCGCGCCTGAAGCAGGACATGCACGTCGAGAAACTGTTCGCAGTTCTGGGCCCCCGCTACGCAGAGCGTCAGGGCGGCTACGTTCGCATCCTGAAAGCCGGCTTCCGCTATGGTGACATGGCGCCCATGGCGATCATCGAATTCGTCGACCGTGACGTCGCAGCCAAAGGCGCTGCTGACAAAGCACGCATCGAAGAAGTTGCTGTAGAAGACTAAGTCTTCCGGCGCTTCGCCAAGAATTGCAGGACCCTCGCCAGTGGCGGGGGTCTTTGCTTTTGCGGGCATGGGTTGCGCAATCGGGCGTGGCTACGCATATCAGGGGCCAGACAAGCTTAAGAGGTGCCCCAGTGCGCAAGACCCTTCTCGCCGCTCTCGTTCTCGCTCTTCCCATGACCCAGCCCGCGCTGGCCCAGATGCAGGTGCCCGCGTCGCAAGCCGAGATTTCCATGGGCTTCACGCCTGTGGTCGAGCAATCCGCGCCCGCGGTGGTGAATATCTACGCCAAGCGGATCGTGTCGGAGCGCGTCAGCCCCTTCATGAACGACCCCTTCTTTGGCTCGATCTTTCGCGGTCAGGGGCAGGTGCGGCAACGGGTATCCAACAGCCTTGGGTCGGGTGTGATCCTGTCGGGCGATGGCATTGTTGTCTCGAATTACCACGTGGTTGGGGATGCGACCGAGATCCGCGTGGTCCTGCGCGATCGCCGTGAATTCAACGCAACAGTGCTCTTGGCTGACGAAGAGTCGGACCTCGCGATTTTGCAGTTGGATGACGCCGAAAATCTACCGCACCTCAACCTGCGGGACAGCGATGGCGTGGCTGTGGGCGAATTGGTGCTGGCCATCGGCAATCCCTTCGGTGTCGGACAGACGGTGAGCAGCGGCATCGTTTCTGGCCTTGCGCGATCCGGTGTTGGCGGCGAAGGCGGGCGGGGGTATTTTCTGCAGACCGACGCGCCCATTAACCCTGGCAACTCTGGTGGCGCATTGGTGGATATCAACGGGCATCTGATCGGAGTGAATACCTCGATCCTGACGCGCTCGGGTGGGTCCAATGGCATCGGCTTCGCGATCCCTGCGAACCTCGTTGCGCGGTTTGTGGAGCAAGCGCGGGCAGGGGAGACGACCTTCCAACGCCCTTGGGCGGGCGTTACGGGTCAAGCGGTCGATTTCGACATGGCGGGCGGGCTCGGCCTGTCGATCCCCGAGGGTGTGATCCTGTCGTCGATCCACAGCGAGAGCCCCTTTGCCGAGGTTGGCTTCGAGCCCGGTGACATCGTGGTCGCCGTCGATGAGCAGCCCGTGAATACGCCTCAAGAGATGATTTTCCGCATGTCGGTCGCAGGCATTGGCCAAAAGGCCGCTGTCACCCGTTTGCGCGATGGCACGCGCGAAACGTTCGAGGTCGCCATGATCACTCCGCCGGACCGCCCTGCACGGGACGAGGCGACCCTATCGCGGCGCGTGGTGTTGGCGGGCATGACGGTCGCCAACGTCAACCCTGCGGTGATCTCTGAAATGGGTCTGCCGCTGGATGCCACGGGTGTTGTGATAATGGATGCAGGCCCGATTGCGCCGCGCCTTGGCTTGCAGACTGGGGATATTTTGCTGGGGATCAACGGCACTCAGATCACCCAGTCCACAGAGGTCGAAGAGGCATTGCGGGACGCTGGCCGTTCTGGGGTGATCGAGGTGCTCCGTGCTGGACGCCGCATGGCCTTCCGGTTCAGGGTCTGACCCATGGATTTATTCGACTCGTCTTCACAGGCCGAAGAAAAGGCCCACCGCCCGCTGGCCGACCGCCTGCGCCCTCAGAAACTGTCCGAGGTGATCGGGCAGGACCATTTGCTGGGGCCGGATGGGCCTTTGGGCGCGATGCTGGCGGCGGGGTCTTTGGGCTCGCTTATCCTGTGGGGGCCGCCGGGGGTGGGCAAGACCACGATCGCGCGCCTTCTGGCGGATGAAACCGATCTGGAGTTCGTGCAAATCAGTGCGATTTTCAGCGGCGTGGCCGATCTGAAAAAGGTGTTCGAAGCCGCCAAATTGCGCCGCCGTGCGGGGCATGGGACGTTGCTGTTCGTGGACGAAATCCACCGCTTTAACAAAGCGCAGCAAGACAGCTTCTTGCCCCATATGGAGGACGGGACGATCCTGCTGGTGGGGGCAACCACCGAGAATCCTAGCTTTGCCCTGAACGCCGCGGTCCTGAGCCGCGCGCAGGTTTTGGTGCTGGAGCGGCTGGAGGTCGACAGCATGAAGCTGCTCGCCACCCGCGCCGAAGAGGAAATGGGGCGGGACCTGCCGCTTGATCCCGATGCCCGCCAGCAGTTGATGGACATGGCCGACGGGGACGGGCGCGCCATGTTGAACCTGATCGAACAGGTCGCTGCGTGGAAGGTCGACACCCCCCTAACCGCCGAGCAGATGGGCAAGCGTCTGATGCGGCGGGCGACCCAATACGACAAGTCCGGCGACCAGCATTACAACCTGATTTCAGCGCTGCACAAATCGATCCGTGGCAGCGATCCAGATGCGGCAATGTACTGGTTTGCGCGGATGCTAGAGGGGGGCGAAGACCCCCGTTATTTGGCGCGTCGCCTGACCCGCATGGCGGTCGAGGATATTGCCTTGGCCGACCCTCAGGCCATGACCATCTGCCTTCACGCATGGGAGGCCTACGAACGCCTTGGCAGTCCCGAGGGCGAGCTTGCCTTGGCCGAGGCTGTGGCCTATCTGGCTCTGGCCCCGAAATCGAACGCCAGCTACGTGGCTTACAAGACTGCGCGCAAACTGGCGAAGTCCACGGGCAGTGCTCCACCCCCGAAACACATTCTGAATGCCCCGACATCCCTGATGGAGGACATCGGATACGGGGCCGGCTACCAGTACGACCACGATGCCGAAGACGGGTTTTCAGGGCAAAATTACTTCCCTGACGGGGTCGAGCGCCCTGATTTCTACCAGCCTGTCGAACGCGGCTTTGAGCGCGACCTGAAAAAGCGTAAAGATTACTTCGCAAAACTCAGAGCGAAACGTCAGGGCGGTTGACTCCGGCGGGGCAAAGCGAAAGACAGCGCCCATGATCCTAACTGTACTTCAAGTCGCCCTTGGTGGCGCGATCGGGGCGTCGCTCCGGTATTTGACGAATGTGGGCGTGATGCGTCTGGTGGGGCCTGGGTTCCCATGGGGCACGGTGGTGGCCAACGTGGTCGGTAGTTTTGCCATGGGCGTCCTTGTCGTGCTGCTGGCAAACACCGGCTACAACAAGTTTGCGCCGGTGCTGATGACCGGCTTGCTTGGCGGCTTTACCACATTCTCGGCCTTTTCGCTGGATGCGGTGACGTTGTTTGAACGCGGCGCAATCCTGCCGGCGGCATCCTATATCTTGGTGACAGTTGTGGTGTCGATCATTGCCCTGACGATGGGGCTGCTATTTGCACGGGGAATGGTGTCATGAGCGGTGTACAAACAGTTCAGGTCGAAAAGGGCGAGGGCGATCAGCGGCTGGACCGTTGGTTCAAGCGTCGGTTCCCCCATATTGCGCAGGGCCGCATCGAAAAGATGTGCCGCAAGGGAGAGATCCGCGTCGATGGTGGCCGCGTCAAGCCTGCGACCCGTCTGGAAGAGGGGCAACAAGTGCGTGTGCCGCCTCTGCCCAAACCGGGCGAAGTGAGCAGCGCGCCCAAGCCCAAGGTTTCGGACAAGGACACGGACCTGATCCAGTCCTGCGTGATCTACCGTGACGACCACATCATTGCCCTGAACAAGCCTGCCGGTCTGCCCGTCCAAGGCGGCAGCAAGCAAACCCGCCACGTGGATGGATTGGCCGAGGCGCTGAAGTTCGGATACGAGGAAAAGCCTCGTCTTGTGCACCGTCTGGACAAGGATACCTCTGGTGTTCTGATCATGGCGCGCACGCGTCAGATCGCGGCGGGCCTGACCAGTGCGTTCCGCGCCCGCGAAACCCGCAAGATTTACTGGGCCATTGTCGCGGGCGTGCCGCACCCGCGGATGGGCTCGGTCCGCTATGGTCTGGTCAAAGCCCCCGGCCACGGCAAGGACGGTGAGGGTGAAAAAATGCTCTGCGTCCACCCCAAAGAGATCGATAACGTCGAAGGCGCCAAGCGCGCTCTGACCGACTACGCTGTGATGACCACGCTGGGTCAACGGGCGTCGTGGGTGGCTCTGGTGCCAGTGACGGGCCGAACCCACCAGTTGCGCGCGCACATGGCCGAAATGGGCCATCCGATCATCGGCGACGGCAAGTACGGCGGCTCGGGGCAAGAGAACCTTGGTGACGGCTGGGGGGCGCAGTTGGGCGGCGAGATCAGCCGCAAATTGCACCTGCATGCGCGGTCTTTGACCCTGACGCACCCTGCCACTGGCAAGCGACTGAGCCTGATGGCCGAACTGCCCGACCACATGTCTCGCACGTGGGATTACGTCGGTTGGGACATCCGCGATGTGCCCGAGGACCCGTTCGAGGATATGGAATGACCCTAGGCCTCCTGCGCCTGATCATCTTTGACGTGGACGGCACGCTGGTCGACAGTCAGGCTGATATTCTGGCGTCCATGGCGGCAGGCTTTGCGGCGGGTGATGTGCCCGTGCCAGAGCGCGCTGCGATCCTTTCGATTGTGGGCATGTCGCTGGAAAAGGCGATCCCCGTGCTGGCCCCCGATGCCTCTGCGGCGACCCACGCGGTCATCGTGGACGGTTACAAGAGCGCCTATCAACGCCTGCGTGCTGAAAAGGGCGCGGCGTCCAGCCCCTTTTATCCCGGCGTGCGCGACACGTTGGAGCACCTGTTCAATGTCCCTGAATATCTGGTGGGTGTCGCCACGGGCAAATCGCGCCGCGGCCTGACGGCTTTGCTGGACAGCCACGGACTGACCGGACGCTTTGTGACCGAACAGGTCGCGGACTTTCACCCTTCCAAACCCCATCCGGCGATGATCCATGCAGCTCTGTCCGAAACAGGCGTTGAGCCCGAGAATGCGGTGATGGTGGGGGACACGACCTTTGACATGGATATGGCGCGGGCCGCAGGCATCGGGACCATCGGAGTCAGTTGGGGCTATCACAGCCCAGACAAGCTGAACGCCGACGTGACCCTGACCCAAATGACCGATCTGCCTGCCGCGCTGAAAACGATCTGGAGAGACTGATGAGCGAGTGGAAAGCCAAACGCTTCTGGAAAGAAACCACCCACGAGGCCACCGAAGGCGGCTGGACGATCCGCTTGGATGGTCGGCCGGTCAAGACGCCTGCCAAGATCGCTCTGGTCGTGCCGACCGAGGAACTGGCGCGCGAAATCGCCGCAGAATGGAATGCTCAGGAAGAGGTTATCCAGCCTTTGACCATGCCATTTACCCGCTGTGCGAACGCTGCGATTGATCGCGTGGCAAACCAGCGCGATGCCGTGGTCGAGATCATTGCGGCCTATGGTGAAACCGATCTGCTATGTTATCGGGCAGAACAACCTTACGAATTGATTGAGCGCCAAGCCGCGTCTTGGGATCCGCTGCTCGCATGGTCAAAAGACGAGCTTGCCGCAGAACTGACCGTGCATTCGGGTGTGATGTTTGGCAGCCAGCCCGAGGCAGCGCTTAAGACGCTTTTCGCACATGTAGACGAAATGAGCCCATTCCAGCTGTCTGCGCTACATGATCTGGTGGCGATGTCTGGATCTTTGGTTCTGGGCTTGGCAGTGGCCAAGGGCCGGATTGATTCTGAAACGGCATGGGACGTGTCGCGCATTGACGAAGAATGGCAGATTCAGCAGTGGGGCCGCGACGAAGAAGCAGATGCCCTTGCTGCACGGAAGCGCGAAGAATTCCTACGTGCTGAAAAACTATTGCGTATGGTGTAAGGCAGACGAAATAAAAGTGCCCCTGTTGGGCAAATGATCAAGGAATGTGCGAAAGCCCATGGGATTTCGTGATTGCGCCCTTGACGATTCCTGATGATCTCGGCCACTCTTTGTTCATCGGGTCAAAAAAGGCTCGGTACTTACCGATGGGCTGGGATGGCCCACTAGAACCGCTGATCAACAGCGGGAAATCAGGAAGAGGTAAAAATGAAAAAATCCGTGTTTCTGGGTGCTCTGACCGTCGCTGGTCTGACCGCAGGCGCAGCAGCCGCAGCTACCCTTGATGATGTCAAGGCGCGTGGCACGCTGAACTGTGGCGTGACCACCGGTCTCGTAGGCTTTGCAGCACCCGATGCGAACGGCGAATGGCAGGGCTTTGACGTCTCTGTTTGCCGCGCAGTTGCAGCTGCAGTGCTGGGTGACCCCACCGCTGTTGAATTCGTACCCACCACAGGTAAGACCCGTTTCACCGCGCTTGCGTCGGGCGAAATCGACCTGCTGGCACGTAACACAACTTGGACCTTCTCGCGCGACACTGACCTGAAGTTCGATTTCGTCGGCGTGAACTACTACGACGGTCAGGGCTTCATGGTGCCCAAAGCGTTGGGTGTCACCTCGGCCAAGGAACTGGACGGCGCGACTGTCTGCATTCAGACCGGTACCACCACCGAGCTGAACCTGGCGGACTTCTTCCGCACCAACAACATCGAATACACCCCCGTTCCGATCGAGACCAACGCAGAAGCACAGCCTCTGTACCTCGAAGGCGCGTGTGACGTGTACACCACCGATGCTTCGGGCCTGGCCGCGACTCGCGCCGCGTTCGAAAACCCCGGTGATCACGTGATCCTGCCCGAAATCATCTCCAAAGAGCCTCTGGGCCCGCTTGTCCGCCACGGCGACAACGACTGGGGTGATATTGCAAGCTGGACCCTGATGGCGCTGATCGCAGCCGAAGAGTATGGCATCACCTCGGCAAACATCGAAGAGATGTCGGCTGGCACCAACAACCCCGAAATCAATCGTATCCTGGGCACCGAAGGTGAACTGGGTGCGATGATCGGTCTGGACGCCGAGTGGGCCAAGCGCGCAATCGCAGCTGGCGGCAACTACGGTGAAATCTTTGCTAAGAACATCGGCGAAGAGACCCCCGTTGGCCTGGCACGTGGCCTGAACGCTCAGTGGACTGATGGTGGCCTGCTCTACGCACCGCCCTTCCGCTAAGACCGACTAGACGGTTACGGGGCGCGGTTGATCCGCGCCCCTTCTTCTATACCCCCATAACGATAATCAAAACACGACAGGACATGTGAAGGCTGCAGCCCTCGCAACCACCTTCTGTTACCTTCCGGGAAGCAAATATGACGGCATATACCGACCCTCCGAAAGAGTCGTTCCAGCTGTCCCAGCTGATCCATGATACGCGTTACCGGTCGTATACCTTTCAGTTCATAGCGCTTGTGCTGCTGCTGTTCGGTCTCGGCTACTTGACGATGAACCTGATCACCAACCTGCGTGTGGCTGGTCTGAGTATCTCCTACGGGTTTCTGGGTCAGCCTGCTGGATACGATATCAACCAGTCTCTGATCGAATATAATAACCAAGACTCGCATTTGCGGGCCTCGATCGTTGGTGTTCTGAACACCCTGCTCGTGGCTTTCTTGGGCTGTATTACCGCGACCATCCTCGGCGTGTTCGCCGGCGTGGGCCGACTGTCCAAAAACTGGCTCGTTGCAAAACTGATGTCGGTTTATGTCGAATCCTTCCGGAACGTCCCCGTTCTGATTTGGATTCTGATCATCTCGACCATCGTGACAGTGATGCCTGCGCCCCGCGCCTATCGCGGAGAGACGCCGGATGCCGAGATGTTCCTCGGGATCATCGCCTTTACCAACCGTGGCATTTACGTTCCCAAGCCGCTTTGGCTCGAAGGGTCGTGGGTTGTGGTAACGGTCTTTGTGCTGTCAGTCATCGGTGCCTTTGCCTATCGCGCCTACGCCAAAAAGCTGCTGTTCTCCACGGGTAAGCTTCTGCCCATGGGCTGGCCGACGCTGGCCATCCTGTTCGTTCCCGCGATCCTTGTGTATTTCATCATGGGCCGTCCCATTGGTGTCGAAATACCTGAGTTGGGTGGCTTCAACTTCTCTGGCGGCATTGCGATGCAGCGCCCGCTGATTGCGCTCTGGCTCGCTTTGTCGGTGTATACTGGCGCCTTTATCGCAGAGAACGTCCGCGCGGGCATTCAGGCGATCAACCGTGGTCAGACCGAGGCTGCTGCGTCGCTGGGTCTGCGCCCCGGCCGCATTATGAGCCTGGTTGTCCTGCCCCAAGCTCTGCGCGTTATCATCCCGCCGGTGATCTCGCAGTTCCTGAACCTGACCAAGAACAGCTCGCTCGCGATTGCCGTGGGCTACATGGATCTGACCGGCACTCTGGGTGGGATCACCCTGAACCAGACGGGTCGCGCGATCGAATGTGTTCTACTGCTGATGCTGTTCTACCTGGTCATCAGTCTCGGGATTTCGGCCGTGATGAACACCTACAACAACCGCGTTAAGTTGAAGGAGCGTTGAGATGAGCGATATGCATTCCCACCTCGCCTTCGTGCGCACTGAAATGCTTGCGCAACAAGAACCGCCCATCAAAGAAAAGGGCATCGTTAAATGGGCGCGCTCTAACCTGTTTTCGAACTGGGTGAACAGCGTGCTGACCATCGTGGCGCTCTACGTCATTGTGCGTCTGATTTTCTCGGCGGGTCCGTGGTTCCTAAACGGGATCTGGGACACCAGCTCGCTGGCGCAATGCCGTGAAATTCTGGACGGCGCACGCGGGGCCTGTTTCTCGGTCTTGAGCGAACGCTGGCAGCAGCTCTTGTTCGGCATTGCCTATCCGTCCGACCAATACTGGCGCCCGACCTTGGCGTTTGTGCTGATGCTGGTCGCCGCAGCACCAGTGCTGTTCGTGGCACTGCCGCGTGCGATGCTGATCATCACCGGTCTCTTCCCCTTTGTCGCCTACTGGCTGCTGTGGGGTGGCACCATCATGACCTCGGTTTTCGTGCTGATCGGTGTGGTTGTCGGCTACCTCGTTTTCACCAAGGCAGAGCGTTTCGGCTTTGTCCTTGGGCTTGTTGCGGGTCTGATTGCTGCGGTTGTCGTCTGGAAGATCGGCGGAGCGATCACGCCCGCGGTTGATGGCATTATGGTGCTAGAGCCTGTCGCCAGCCGCGACATGGGTGGCTTTATGCTGAACATGATGCTGGGTGTCGTCTGTATCTCGCTGTCGCTGCCCATTGGTATCATGCTGGCGCTGGGGCGTCAGTCGCACATGCCGATCATCAAGGGCATCAGCGTGGTCTTCATCGAGTTTATTCGCGGTGTGCCTCTGATTACCCTGCTGTTCGTAGCGAGTGTGGTTCTGGCCTACTTCTTCCCGCCGGAAACCAACATGGACCTGATCCTGCGCGTGATTATCATGATCACCATGTTCTCGTCGGCCTACATCGCCGAGGTGATCCGTGGTGGTCTGGCCGCGCTGCCCAAGGGCCAGTACGAAGCCGCAGACAGCCTTGGTCTGGACTACGCGCAGGCCATGCGCCTGATCATCCTGCCACAAGCGCTGAAAATCTCGATCCCCGGTATCGTGAACGTCGCCGTTGGCCTGTTCAAAGACACCACGCTGGTGTCGGTGATCTCGATGTTCGATCTGGTAGGTATGATCCGTGGCCCGATCTTGGCCTCGACCGAATGGAACGGCGTGTATTGGGAGCTGTATGGCTTCGCCGCGCTTCTGTTCTTTGTCACCTGCTACAGCATTTCCCAATATTCCCAGTGGCTGGAGCGTCAGCTCCGCACGGATCATCGTTAAGAAAGGTGCCCTACTATGGTTGACACCACACAAATGAAAGTCTCCGACGAGATCGCGATCTCGATCGAGAAGATGAACAAATGGTACGGTCAGTTCCACGTGCTGCGGGACATTGATCTGAGCGTCTACCGCGGTGAGCGTATCGTTATCGCGGGCCCTTCGGGCTCTGGTAAATCGACGTTGATCCGCTGCATCAACGCTCTGGAAGAGCATCAGGCCGGCAAGATCGTGGTGGACGGTGTTCACCTGACATCTGACCTGAAGAACATTGATGCGATCCGGTCCGAAGTTGGCATGTGCTTCCAGCACTTCAACCTCTTCCCGCACTTGACCATTCTTGAGAACTGCACTCTGGCGCCGATCTGGGTTCGCAAGATCCCCAAGAAGCAAGCCGAAGAGACCGCGATGCACTTCCTCGAAAAGGTGAAGATCCCTGATCAGGCCAACAAGTACCCCGGTCAGCTGTCGGGTGGCCAGCAGCAGCGTGTGGCGATTGCCCGTTCGCTCTGTATGAAGCCGCGCATCATGCTGTTCGACGAACCGACGTCTGCGCTTGATCCCGAGATGATCAAAGAGGTTCTGGATACCATGGTCGAACTGGCCGAAGAGGGCATGACCATGCTCTGCGTGACCCACGAGATGGGCTTTGCCCGTCAGGTGGCGAACCGCGTGATCTTTATGGACCAAGGTCAGATCGTCGAGCAGAACGAGCCTGAAGAGTTCTTCAACAACCCCAAGAGCGAGCGGACCAAGCTGTTCCTCAGCCAGATCTTGGGGCACTGATCGCTCAGTCGGTCAAGTCTCTTGGCACAATGAAATCTATGGCGCGGGCGGTGTGGAAACGCACCGCCCGCCATTCGTTTTCGGGGAATTCAGCGACAAGTGTGGCGCAAGTCGGATAGCGGGTGAACTGAGGGTGCGCAGGCGTGTTGGACAGCAAGCGGGTTGCGAAATCCGCGATACCGGGATTGTGGCCAATCATCATCACAGTTCGCCCGGTCGCGCGTTTCAGCACATCCATCATCGTGTCGCTGGACGCATGATAGAGACGCTGGACATACTCGGTCTCCGCCTGCGGCAGTCCCAAACGATCCAGAGTTTCGCGTGTCCGTGCCGCTGTCGAACACAGTACCTCGTCCGGCAAATAGCCTTGCTTCTGCAGCCATGCGCCAATTGCAGGCGCTGCGGTGCGGCCACGCTCGTTCAGAACTCGGTCGTGATCCTCTTGCAGAGGATCATCCCAGCTGGATTTGGCATGCCGAGTCAAAATCAGGCGCAGGGTCATTTGTGAAAACTCTTCATATGAAAGGCGGATTGCTCGGGCAGCCTGCCAAAGGCCGCGCCCACTGGACAAGCGCGGCGCACAGCACAGCCTTGGCTCATGCAGTCTGCCTCGGGCCGTTCCAGCCAACTGTGGCAGGCCGCAGTGTCGTACCCGTCACTCAGCGCGCCCACAGGGCAGGCAGAGAGACAGGAGCGCGGGACACAAGTCTCGCATGGGTTCTGTAGTGGGACAGGCAACGCCACAGAGTAGGGCAGGGCAATCGCGCCGCGGTAGCTGATCCAAAGGCCCGCGTCATTATGCACGAGCATGCCAACAGCAGAGCTGTGTGCGCGGCCTGTCCGTATGGCCCACTGCAAAAACGGACGATACGGCGGTCCACCAAACGGGAAAAGCGCCTTGCCTCCGAGACGCTGTGCAAGGTCTGTTAGGACCCGTTGCGACCAGCGGTCGATCGGATCGGGGGCGCCATCGTTGTATTCAGAGCTGCGCGTGAACAAGGGCCAGAAATCAGCGCCATTGGGGCTGATCATCAAGAGGCTCTTTATCTGGGGTAAATCGTCGCCCGCTTCCGGAACCAGCCCACCGGAAACACAAAGGCCCTGCTGATCCAGCAGGGCCTCGATATCGTTCAAACGAGCGGTCACGTCAGCTGCCCTTGGGCTGCATACGAATCAAAGATCCAGCACCGTGATCTGTGAAGAGCTCTAGCAAACAGGCGTTCGGCAGGCGGCCATCCAGAATAACGACTGCCCGAACACCGGCCTCGACAGCCTCAAGCGCTGTTTGGGTTTTGGGGATCATCCCGCCTGCGATCACGCCAGACTCGGTCATTTCGCGAACCTGCGACGCCATCAATTCGGTGACAACCTCGCCATCTGCATTCTTTACGCCCGACACGTCTGTCAGCAGCAGCAGGCGATCGGCCTTGAGCGCAGCGGCGATGGCACCAGCGGCCGTGTCGCCGTTGATGTTGAATGTCTCGCCATTCTCGCCCGCGCCCAAGGGCGCAATCACTGGGATGGTGTCGTCTTCGAACAGAGCATTCAGAACGTTCGGATCGACTTTGGACGGTGTGCCCACCAAACCCAGCGCGGGGTCGGTCTGCTCGCAGATCATCAGGTTCGCGTCCTTGCCCGACAACCCAACAGCGCGGCCACCCTGACGGTTGATCGCTTGGACAATACGTTTGTTCACCTGACCAGACAGCACCATTTCGACCACGTCGACAGTCGCCTGATCCGTGACGCGCTTGCCATTCACGAACTCTGACTTAACGCCGAGTTTGCCAAGCATTTCATTGATCATGGGGCCGCCGCCGTGGACGACAACAGGGTTCAGGCCCACTTGACGCATGAGGACCACATCTCGGGCAAAGCTGTCCATCGCATCTTCGCTGCCCATCGCATGGCCACCAAGTTTGATCACGACAATCGCGTCATCATAGCGCTGCAGATAGGGGAGTGCCTCGGAGAGTGTCCGGGCGGTGGCGATCCAGTCCGTCGTCATTGCCATTTGCTTCTTCATGTCCTGTCCCTCTGGGTGTCCCTCATGGGTATCCCAGCCCCCGACCGAGGGGAAGTGCGTCTGCCGATCCGACATGGGTATTTTTACCAAGATGAAAGCAAGGGCGCGCCTGCTTTTTCTGCTTTGCGGAAATACTCACGGCACTGGCCATGACGTGTCGGAACGAGACCTGCAGAGCGGATTACTCGAGGTTCGCGATCACAGCGCGCAGAGTGCCGATGCCCCAACCCTTTTCCGACGAAGTGCTGATGATCTCTGGGAAAGCGGCAGGGTGACGGGACAATGCTGCACGGACCTGCCTGAGCATAGGCTCGCGGTCCTTTTCCTTGATCTTGTCTTCTTTGGTTAGAACGCACTGGAAGGTAACCGCCGAGGTGTCGAGCAGCTTCATGATCTCTTCGTCGACTTTTTTCACACCGTGGCGCGAATCGATCAGGACAAAGGCGCGGCGCAGGGTTTGACGGCCGGACAGGTACTGTTTCAGCAGGCGCTGCCATTTCTCCACGACAGCGACAGGTGCGTTCGCGTAGCCATAGCCGGGCAAGTCGACAAGGAAGTGATCCTCGCCCACGGTGAAATAGTTAATTTCCTGCGTGCGCCCGGGCGTGTTCGACGCGCGCGCGAGCGCTTTGCGCCCTGTTAGCGCGTTGATCAGGCTGGATTTCCCGACATTCGAGCGACCCGCAAAGCAGACCTCGATGCGCTCGGCTGGCGGGAGGCCATCCATTTTGACGACACCTTTGAGGAAGTCCGTCTCGCCCGCGAACATCTTGCGCGCGGCTTCGAGTGTTTCGGCATCCGGTTCCTCGACCAAGGGGAAGGGCAGTTGCATCACAGGACCTCTAGCGTATCGCCAAGGCGTACCTCGCCCGGCTTCGTGACCCGTGCGTTTACACCGAAGTAAACGTGATCCCAATGGCCTTTCAGAGTTTTTATGAGATTTGCGTCAAAGACGCCGGTCTCCGGGTTCGCTTCGATGGCGCGGCAGCGGATGATCGGCTCAATGATCGTCGCTTCGGCTGTGCCGATACGCAGTGTGCGGTTTGTCCAATTGTTCTCTGCCCACGGGGGCAAGTCCTCGATCCAAATGTTTCCGCGGAACCGGCGAGGATCAACGAGCTGCTCTGCGGCGTCTTGCAAAGCGGCCAAAGAGGCGCGCGACATGATCGAAACAGAGGGATAATTGGCATCTGTCATGCCTGTGACGGGGGCGGGGATCAGACTTGTAGGGGGCTGCAGGGCGTCGCCCCAAATTGGAGTCAACCATTCTAGCAGGCGCTGGTCATCCAACCCTGGCTCGAACCGTAGCGGCGGAAGATCGGGGTGCGTGACGGTGATTGCGCTGCCGTCAACCGCAGTGCGGGTCGGGGCGAGTCGCGGTCCTCTGGCCACGTGACCAAAGGTGCCGCGGCGCTGCCATGTGCCGGTGTCCCGCTGTCCTTCTTGCAAAATCGCCCACTGCCGGTCGTGCGGCAGCGGGCGATCTTTGTGCAGAGCAGTCTCGGTAATGGCTTCACCACCGAGACCTTTGATCGGGTGACGGAAGAGATCTGTCACCCGTGCCATATCAGGCTTCTTTCTTCTTCTTTTTGGCAAAGCTCTTCTTGATGTTGCCAAAGACGTCCGGTTTGTACCCGTGGCTGCGCATGATCAGGTACTGCTGGATAAAGGTGATCGTGTTGTTCGTGATCCAGTACAGAACCAGACCGCTGGCAAAGTTGCCGAGCATGAACATGAACACCCAAGGCATCCAGGCAAAGATCATCGCCTGCGCGGGATCTGTGGGCGCCGGGTTCAGCTTTTGCTGCAGGAACATCGAGATACCCAGCAGGATCGGCAGGATGCCGAGCGAAATGATCGCAAGGAACGACTCGGGGCTGGGAGCCGCGAAGGGCAGCAGGCCAAAGAGGTTCAGGATCGAGCTCGGATCAGGTGCCGAAAGGTCTTGGATCCAGCCGAACCAAGGTGCGTGACGCAGTTCCATGGTCACAAAGATCACCTTGTAGAGCGAGAAGAAGATCGGGATCTGGATCAGCATCGGCAGACAGCCGGATGCAGGGTTCACCTTGTTCTTCTTGTATAGCTCCATCATGCCCTGCTGCATTTTCATGCGGTCATCGCCTGCGGATTCCTTCAGCTTTTCCATCTCGGGCTGAAGTTCACGCATGCGTGCCATCGAGGCATAGGATTTGTAGGCCAGCGGCAGCACCAGCGCCTTGATCACAACGGTCAGGGCGATGATCGACCAGCCCATGTTGCCAATCAGGTTGTTCAGGTTGTGCAGCATCCAGAAGATCGGCTTGGTGAAATAGAAGAACCAGCCCCAGTCGATCGAGTCGACAAAGCCGGTAACGCCTTCGTCCTCTTCGTAGTGCTTCAGCGTTTCCCATTCCTTGGCGCCGGTGAACAGGCGGGTGCCTGCTTCGGCGGTTTCGCCAGCGGCAACGGTCACGGCGGGCAGCACGGCTTCGGCCTGATAAATCTCGCGCGATTCAAAGAATTTCGCAGTTGAGCGGAAAGGCGCGTCGCCATCGGGGATCAGGATAGTCTGCCAGTAGTGGTCAGTGAAACCGATCCAACCGTTTTCTTGGACCTCGAGACGCTCGGCATTGGTGCCTTCGCGATCGTCGATGTCCATCTTGCTGAGCGCTTTGTAGTCCAGTTCTTGCAGCTCGCCATCCGACATGCGGATCAGGCCTTCGTGCAGGATAAAGAACTTGGTCGTGTCAGGCTCGCCGTGGCGACGCACGATACCGTAGGGGCGCACAGTGATCGGATTACCGCTGGTGTTCTCGACGGTCTGGTTCATGCGGAACATGAAGTTGTCGTCGATTTCCATCACGCGGGTAAAGATCTGGCCAGCCCCGTTGTCCCACGTCAGGGTGACGGGGGTGTCTTGGGTCAGGACCGCGTCGGCGGGCGCGGACCAAAGAGTCTCTGGGCCGGGCACGTTCGCTGCGTCGATACCGTCAACAGGGGCCCAACCGAACAGTGCGTAGTAAGCGTTGGGCGAGCCGACGCGCGACAGGACCTGCACGTTTTCCGAGTCAGGGTCTGTGGTGACGTCGTAATCCAAGAGTTGGATGTCATCCACACGGCCGCCAAGCAGCGAGATCGAGCCTGCAATACGGTCAGTCTGGACCTGAATGCGGGGCGCGTCGCCTTCGGGGCTGAGTACGGGAGCAGCGGTTGTTGCACCGTCTGCGGTCGGCAAGTCACCGTCGGCGATCGCGGGCTGGTCACCCACGGTCTGTTCGGTCACTGCGGGGGCGTTGGGGTCTTGTACCGGTTCCTCGGGCGGGAAAAGCACAAACCAAATCACAAGCACGACACCGCTCAGTACGGTTGCGAGCAAGAGGTTCTTATTCTGATCGTCCATCAGATCGGGCCACCTTGTCCTTTAAAGTCAGGCTGGTTCAACAATTCGAGGGGGCAAAGGTCAAGCGGTTTTCCCGTGATGACCGCCCCCGTCGCGCCGCAAATCAGCGCAGTTTCGGGATTCCGTCGGTGTCTTCGGGGCGTGCGCCACGCTCCAAACCGGCAAAATCAAAGAGCCCCGCATCCAGCAGATGGCTGGGGCGGGCATTCATTAGAGCGCGGAACATGACCTGGCGGCGACCGGGGCTGTTCTTTTCCCATCCGTCAAGGATCTGCTTCACCTGCTGGCGCTGGAGCCCGTCCTGCGAGCCGCAGAGGTCGCACGGAATGATCGGATAGTTCATCGCGCGGGCGAACTTCTCACAATCGTCCTCGGCCACAAAGGCCAGCGGGCGATAGACAAACAGGTCACCTTCTTCGTTCACCAGTTTCGGCGGCATGGTCGCAAGGCGCCCGCCGTGGAACAGGTTCATCATAAAGGTTTCCAGAATGTCGTCGCGATGGTGCCCCAGCACGACTGCGCTGCACCCTTCTTCTCGGGCAATGCGATACAGGTTGCCGCGGCGCAGGCGCGAGCAGAGGGCACAGTAGGTACGGCCTTGGGGGACCTTGTCCATCACGACACTATAAGTGTCTTGATATTCGATCCGGTGGGGCACCTTCATCTTTTCCAGAAACTCGGGCAGGACCGTCGCCGGAAAGCCGGGCTGACCCTGATCCAGGTTACACGCCAGGATTTCGACAGGCAAAAGCCCGCGCCACTGGAGTTCGTGCAGAACGGCCAGCAGGGTGTAGCTGTCCTTGCCGCCCGATAGACAAACGAGCCAACGGGCGCCACGTTCGATCATACCGAACTGTTCGATCGCCTCGCGCGTCTGGCGCACGATGCGTTTGCGGAGTTTCTTGAACTCTGTCCCCGAAGGGGCCCCGGCAAAGAGCGGGTGAATCTCGTCATGTTCATCAAGCATGGCGCGGGGTATGCCAAACCCGACTGGATAGGAAAAGCCTTTTGCTGTTGCCTCGTTTTGCATTTGAGAGGGAACATGGATTACATTTTTACGGTCCGCCGGATTCGTAACGGGACATTTCAGCCCGAGCCCGGCCAAAATAGCTTCTTGGTGGTGCCGCCAGAGGCCGAAGATATCAGCCCCGCGCACCGCATTGGTGGTGCTGTGAAAAAGATGCCTGACAGTTGGGCGCGGCGGGTTTTACACGAATCCAAGCTGGATCACGTGCCCGAAGGTCAGCCCAATCGCGGTGACATCGTGGTGCATATCCACGGCTTTAATGTTTCGACCAGGAAGATGTTGCGCAGGCACCGATTGCTGGCCAAAGGCTTGCGGGATCAAGGGTTTGAAGGTGTCGTGGTCAGTTACGATTGGCCCTCGGCGGACAAGGCCCTGAACTATTTAGAGGACCGGACAGATGCCAAGATCACCGCGATCCGACTGGTAGATTCTGGGATCACAGGCTTTGCGCAGCGGCAGACACCTGACTGCCCGATCAACCTTCATATCGCCGCGCATTCGATGGGCGCGTTTGTGTTGCGAGAGGCGTTCGACGATGCCGATGACCGCCGCTACGTGGCGGGTCATGCTTGGAATGTCAGTCAGGTGCTTTTGATGTCAGCGGACGTCTCTGCGGCGGGGATGTGCCAGCATGCGGGAAAAAGCAGCTCTTTGTATCGGCATTGCACACGCCTGACCAACTACAACAACCCCCATGATTCGGTGCTGTCCCTGTCGAACATCAAACGGCTCGGGGTGGCGTCTCGGGCGGGGCGCGTGGGTCTGCCGGACACGGCGCCGGATCATGCGGTGAATGTGGATTGTGGTGCGTATTTCGACGCCAATCGCGCAAACTACGCAGATATCGAGTATGGTCAGCACACTTGGTATTATCATGACCCCGTTTTCATGCGGGATGCCTATGAGACCATTCTTGGGATAAGCGACCGATCGACCTTGGCGACGCGCGCAACGATTCCTGCAGCCCTGAAGAACCGGTTGGCGCTGGTTGGTTAGTGGTGGTCGTGCTTGCAGGGCGGGACGGGATCATAACCCGATCCGCCCCAAGGATTGCACCGTATGATGCGGTGAATGGTCAGATATGTGCCCTTGATCGCGCCATGCTTTTCCAGCGCCTCGAGCGAGTAGACAGAGCATGTGGGCTGGAACCGGCAACTTGTTCCGATCCAAGGTGACAATGTCAGCCGATACAAACGCACAGGCAGCGCAACAATATGGGCGAGCGGGCTCATTTCTGCGGGGGCTTCGGGCTGTGGACCTTGCGCAAGGCATAGCGCAGGTCGCCGCGCAGGGCGTCAAAGTCTCGATCAATGGTCGCCTTGGGGCGGCCAATCAGCACGTAATCCCAACCCGCACGGCCGAGTTCAGGGACCAACTCGCGTGCAATTTCGCGCATCCGGCGCTTGGCGCGATTGCGGGCGACAGCATTGCCGATCTTTTTAGAGCAGGTAAAACCGATGCGGATCAGGTCTTGATCGCATTCGTCGGGCGCACGTTTCCGGCCTTGCAGCATGAGCCCTGCAGTGCCTTGCTTGTTAGCGCGCGCAGCTCGCAGGAAATCCGACCGATTTTTCAGATTTTCCATGCGAAAGGGCACCGCCTCGTCCCGAGCCGGAGCCTGTGTAGGTGCCGGCGCGGGCGATGACGGTGCCCGATCAGTCATAACTCTGACCCGGATTAGGCGCTAAGGCTCTTGCGGCCACGCGCGCGGCGTGCGTTCAGAATCTTGCGGCCAGCTTTGGTCGCCATACGAGCGCGGAACCCGTGGCGGCGCTTGCGAACCAGGTTTGAGGGTTGGTAAGTGCGTTTCATCGCAACGTCTCCGTACTAATGGCGGCTAGGCTTGCGGATTCGCCCAAGCCGTTACATTCGAAGCCCGTCCTTAGGGGTGATGCTGAAATAAGTCAAACGGGTTCTCGGCCTTATTTCGCGAAAATGTTTCAATTCGCGCGCATCCCGCGGGAATCTCGACGTATCCCATCACCCCTGATCAAGCACCCGTGAGGCCCCTATCAGTCCCTGTTTAACTCCTGCATCTTGGGCGCACCTCAACGACTCTGCAAGGACGCCTCTGCAATGACATCGACCAAATCCAAGCCTGTGCTAGGGGCTGTCCAAAAGCAGGTGCCGTTGATTCTACTCGTGGCGGGCGGCATAATCGGAGCGATCTTTCTTAAAGATATCCTTGATTTTCAGACATTAGCCGAGAATCGCGAGCGGCTCATTTCGCTGCGAGATGCCCATTACGGCTGGGTCGCGGCGGCCTTCGTGCTTGCTTATGCTGTGCTGGTTGCGTTTTCCTTGCCAGGTGCGACGGTTGCCACGTTGACCGGCGGCTTCTTGTTTTCCACCTTTCCTGGCGTGCTGTTCAATGTCAGTGGCGCCACCATCGGCGCAGTTCTGTTGTTCTTGGCAGCCCGCTGGGGGCTTGGGGATCGGCTGGCGGAAAAAATGCAGACCAGTGAAGGCCGAATCCGGAAAATCAAGGAAGGAATCGATGCGAACCAATGGGAAATGCTGTTCCTCATCCGATTAATTCCCGTCGTGCCCTTCTTTGTCGCGAATCTGGTGCCTGCGCTCGTCGGGGTCGCCTTCCTGCCGTTTCTGGTCACGACCTTCCTGGGGATTATGCCAGGAGCGCTGGTCTATACATCTGTCGGCTCGGGACTCGGCGCGATCTTCGAACGCGGTGAAACGCCGGATCTTGGAATTATCTTTTCACCGTCTGTGCTGCTGCCTTTGCTAGGGTTGGCGGCACTGGCGGCCTTGCCTGCTGTGGTGCGGGCCTTTCGCAAAACACCTGGGGTCTAAACAATGAAGCATATTAAAACAGACCTGCTGGTCGTTGGCGCAGGCTCTGGCGGACTGTCTGTTGCAGCTGGTGCCGCGCAGATGGGGGCGAAGGTTGTCCTGTTGGAGCGGGGCAAAATGGGCGGCGATTGTTTGAACTACGGCTGCGTGCCGTCCAAGGCGCTGATCGCCAGCGCGGCCCGCGCACATCAGATGGCGACAGCTGACGCGTTTGGGATCAAGGCGGTCAAACCCGAAGTGGACTACGCTGCGGTCAAGAAGCGCGTCGCTGAAGTCATTGCCACCATCGCTCCCCATGACAGTCAAGAGCGGTTTGAAGGCTTTGGCATAACGGTTCTCCGCGAAGAGGGCTGCTTCGTCGGCGCGAACCGTATGGTCGCGGGCGAGACAGAGATTGAGGCGCGGCGGATTGTGTTGGCCACGGGTTCCCGCCCGGCTGTCCCGCCAATTCCTGGGATTGAGGACGTGCCCTACCTGACCAATGAAACGCTTTTCGATCTGCAAGAGAGGCCGGAGCACTTAATTATCATCGGGGGCGGGCCGATCGGCTTAGAGATGGCTCAGGCCCATGTGCGTCTTGGGTGTCAGGTCACTGTGCTCGAGGCGGGCGGTGTCCTCGCCAAAGAGGATCGCGATGCGGCTTCGTTGGTCGCCGAGACCTTGCGCGAAGAAGGTGTTGATATTCAGGAATACACATCGGCTCTTCGGATCGGGGGCGAGGCGGGCGCGCTCTGGGTCGAGACGAATACGGCGCGCAAGATCGAAGGCACACATCTGCTGATCGCTGCGGGGCGTCAGCCGAATATCGAGTCTCTTAACCTGAGTGAAGCTGGGATCGACTTTTCCAAGACAGGGATCACGGTGGACGAGGGACTGCGGACATCGAATCGCAAGGTTTATGCCATTGGGGATGTCGCGGGCGGCATGCAATTTACCCACGTCGCAGGTTATCACGCAGGAATTATCATTCGCTCTGCGCTTTTGTCTTTGCCCGCCAAGGCGAAGACATCCCACATTCCACGGGGGACATACACCGCGCCCGAATTGGCCCAGATCGGGATGACCGAAGATGAGGCACGCCATGCTCATGGTGATGACATAGAGGTAGTGCGATTCGACTACGACGGGAATGATCGCGCCATTGCGACAGGCCGTACGACAGGCTGGATCAAGGTCATGGTGCGCAAAGGTCGGCCGGTTGGTGCGACAATTGTCGGGCCCGACGCAGGCGAGATTATAAACCTGTGGGCTATGGTGCTCGCGAACGGTTTAAAGATGTCGCATCTCACGAATATGGTCTCGCCATATCCCACGATGGGAGAAATAAGTAAGCGCGCGGCAGGGAACTATTTTTCGCCCCGTCTGTTTGATAACGAAATAGTGAAATACGTGGTTCGGGCTGTGCAGGCACTGCTGCCCTGACCAGACCGAGGGATATAGATGTTCAAGTCGCTCTCAGGGCGGTTCCTGATCCTCACGATCATTTTCGTGATGCTCGCCGAAATCCTGATCTTTGTGCCCTCGATTGCGCGTTATAGAGAGGACTTTCTTCTGGCGCGCATCGAACGGGCCCAGATTGCGTCGCTGGCCTTGCTGGCGAACGGCGCAGTCGATCGCGATCTTGAAGAAGAACTGCTGCTGAATGCTGGCGTCTATAACGTCGTGCTGCGCCGGAACGAAGCACGCCAACTTGTTTTGTCCTCTCCCATCCCATCGCCAGTCGCGGCCACATACGATCTGCGCGACACCCCCGCTTGGGAGCTTATCCGCGATGCCATGGTTGCCCTGTGGAACCCGCAAGACTCCGTGCTGAGGGTGATCGGTTATCCGACACAGGATGCGGGTATGCTGATCGAGGTGACGCTGCCGTCTGCGCCCTTGCGTGCAGCCCTTCTGGATTACGGGCTGCGAATCCTATGGCTCTCATTAGCGATTTCGCTGATCGCGGCGGCTCTGTTGTTTTTTGCGGTGCGCAAAGTCATCGTCTCGCCCATGCGCAGTGTGGTGCGCCAGATGGCACGCTATGCCGAGGCACCAGAGGACGCCCGCCGGATTATCACGCCCTCGAATGGAATCACTGAATTGCGAGAGGCCGAAGAAGCGCTGAAGTCCTTAGAGACTGAATTGACCGCGGCCCTACGCCAGAAAGAGCGGCTTGCTCAACTTGGCGGGGCTGTTGCGCGGGTCAGCCATGATTTGCGCAATATCCTGACGAGCGCGCAGCTTTTCGCTGACCGCCTGGAAAGCAGCGATGACCCGACCGTTGCTCGAATGGCGCCGAAGCTCGTGCGGTCTATTACGCGGGCTGTAACCCTAACCGAGAGCACCTTGGCCTTTGGCAAGGCGCAAGAGCCGCCCCCCAGCTTGTCGCGCGTCCCGCTTGCGGATCTAGTTAACGATGTGCTGGAAAGCGAACGCCTCGCGATCGGGGACGAGGATATCAGTCTGTCCGCCGACGTGATGGCAGGAACTGTGATCCGCGCGGACAGCGAACAACTGCATCGGGTGCTCTCTAATCTGGTCCGGAACGCACGACAGGCCATCGCAAGCGCAGGCACGGGCGGGGAGATTTGCATTCACAGCGAAGAAGACGATGAATGCTGGCGCATCCACGTGCGTGACACGGGCCCCGGTCTGCCGGCCAAAGCGCGAGAGCATCTGTTCCAACCTTTCGCAAGCAGCAGCAAGAGGGGCGGTACCGGTCTGGGGTTGACGATTTCTCAAGAGCTTATCCGTGGACATGGCGGCCAATTGCGGCTGGAGCCTGATTATGATGGGGGCACGGCCTTTGAAATTTGGCTCCCCAAGGGCGATGCCGAAATTAATTTCTAATTTTTTGTTTTTTGCTCTTGCGGCCCCCAGTCGATAACCGTAGAAGGCCCCCACGACGCACCGGTAGCTCAGCTGGATAGAGTATCTGACTACGAATCAGGGGGTCGGGGGTTCGAATCCTCCCCGGTGCGCCACTTAACTTATCCACAAATTCCAGCACAGCAATCCGCCACAGTGGGCGAGCGATGCCTGCCTTATTGGTCTGTATTTTGCCTGTGGTGGCCTAAGATACCGGCCATTAGATCAGCGATGCGTCAATTCAGCCGATTTATGCTGCAATTGCGAAACGAAGCTTGAATGCAGGTGCAGAAAAACGCACTCTGAACATGGTCAAGAAGTGACTGTCTGTGTGTTCGGCCGCTTTTCCAGACTTCGCCGCATGTTTCGCGATCAACATGACCGGCAGGGCAGGCAGGTGGCATATTTTCGTGTCGCGCGACTCGCGTGGCAAAGCGGCGCTGCGGGTCCTAAAACTCTCTCCAGAACGCAGTGTTGGTATGGTTTTCAGTGATGGCGGTCACGGGAGAGTGCGCAACACTTTGATCGTAAAGGAATTTACTAATGCTGACGATCACAAACCCCGTAGAAATCACAGCCGCATCAATGGCCTATTGGGCCAAGGGCCTGCGGATGCAGCAGGAAATGATGAGCTGCTCTTATCGTCTGATGATGGTCTGGTCGCCGTTCTCCTCTCTGAACCTGAAGCTATCGAGCGAAGAAGCGGCAGCCCCCGCGCTGAAGGCCGTGGCGACGCCAGCAGAAAAGCCCAAAGCAGCGCTGAAGCCTCGCTCGACCCGAGCCCCCGCGCGCAAAACGACTCGCAAGCCTGCAGCGAAGCCTGCCGCGGTTGAGGCCGCTGCGCCCAAAGTCGCCGAGGCTCCGAAGCCTGCCCCTAAGGCCGAGGCCCCGAAGCCCGCACCAAAGGCTGAAGCTCCCAAGGTGGAGGCGCAGAAGCCTGCACCCAAAGCCGAAGCGCCCAAGCCTGCTCCGAAAGCCGAGATATCAAAGCCCGCTGCCAAGGCAGAGGCGGCTAAGCCCGCTGAGGCGCCGAAACCGGCTGAAGTAAAGCCAGCACCCGCGAAGCCGGCAGAGCCTGCAAAGCCCGCAGAGGCGGCGAAACCTGCGCCTCAGGCAGCGAAACCTGCAGCACCGCAATCCAAGCCCGCAACGACTGCCGCGGCACCCACGAAAACACGCGCTCCGTCAGCGCCGCCGTCGATGCCCGCAGCGAGCAAGAAATAAAACTGCGGTAAATTCGGTTCTTGAACGCCACCCTACCGCGGGTGGCGTTTTTCGTTTCTAGATCTTTGGCGTTAACGCTGCATTGCGGCATACGTGAAGCGGCTATGCAGAAATGGAAGTGTTGCTGACCAACTCGATGCCTTAGGTTGGATGACAGGGGGGAAACCCACACACCAAACACCAGAGGGTTTTCTTATGGCAATCTCGACCACAGAATTTCACGTTGAACGTCCCACCATCCGCGCACGCTTTGACCGCTTCTTCTCGGCACTGGCTGGTGCATATACCGCATATGCCAACAGCCGTTCGCGCATCGGTGAGATCCGCGCACTGGAAGCAAAATCGGACGCCGAGCTGAAGGCGATGGGCATCAAGCGCGACCAGATCGCTCAGTACGTATTCCGCGACGTTTTCTACGTCTAAGCCGGAACGGCCTTCGGGTCGAAACGTGTGAAAATACAGGGCAGGCAACTGACCGCTGCGGCGACCAGTGCCTGCCCGTACTTTTATGTAGAACCGCCTTCGTGCGCCGGTGCAGGCGCGACTCTGCGGTAATCCTGTTAGTGACAGTCGGGAAATTGGCCTACATACGGGGCCAAGGAGCCTGATATGACCGATATTCTAACACTCGAAGGCGTGGAAAAGACCTATGACAGCGGCTTTATCGCGTTGCATGGGGTCGATCTGACGCTGAAAGAGGGCGAAATCCTCGCCTTGCTGGGTCCAAACGGGGCCGGAAAAACCACTCTCATTTCTTGTATTTGCGGAACTGTGATGCCCACCGGCGGCAAGATCACGGTCGGTGGATTCGATGCGTTAACCAATTTTCGCAAAGCGCGGAGCCTAGTAGGCCTCGTCCCGCAGGAAATTCACCTGGAACCGTTTTCGCGCGTTTGGGACACCGTGCGCTACACGCGCGGCCTTTTCGGCAAGAAGCATGATGATGCTCATCTAGAGCGCGTTCTGAAGGATCTGTCTCTGTGGGATAAGCGCGATTCGCGTGTGGTCGAATTGTCGGGCGGCATGAAGCGCCGTGTGCTGATCGCCAAAGCCCTGAGCCACGAGCCTCGAATCCTGTTTCTGGATGAACCGACGGCCGGTGTGGACGTCGATCTGCGCAAAGAGATGTGGGAGGTTGTGGCGAAACTGAAGGCCAGCGGTGTCAGCATTGTGCTCACGACACACTACATCGAAGAGGCCGAGGCGATGGCTGATCGGATTGGTGTGATCAACGGCGGGCGACTCGCCCTGATCGAAGAAAAAGATGCGCTGATGTCTCGGTTGGGCCGGAAATCCCTCAAGATCGATTTGGAAACTCCGGTAGATGTGATCCCCGATACGCTATCTAGCTATAATCTGAAGCGCGCTGATGATGGCTTTGCGCTTGTTTACGAGTATGAGGCTGGTGCCTCGCGGACCGGCATCACGCGGTTGCTCGCAGACCTTCGGGACGCTGGACTTTGTATGAATGACCTGTCGACGCGCCAAAGCTCGCTTGAAGAGATTTTCGTGAGCCTTGTGCAAAGTGAACAGGAGGAGCGGGCATGAACCTGACAGCAATTCGCGCCATGTACGTCAGTGAGATGGCACGCTTTTTCCGCACTTTTATGCAGAGCTTTCTCTCGCCTGTGATCTCGACCTCTCTTTACTTCGTAGTGTTTGGGGCCGCGATCGGCAGCAGGATCGACGAAGTGGAGGGGGTGAGCTACGGCTCTTTCATCGTTCCCGGCCTGATCATGCTGAGCGTGATGACCCAAGGGATCAGCAACGCCAGCTTTGGGATCTATTTCCCGAAATTTACGGGCACGATCTACGAGCTGCTGAGCGCTCCGATCAACTTCCTTGAGGTGGTCATCGGCTTCGCGGGCGCGGCAGCGACCAAGGCTCTGTTCATCGGGACTGTGATCTTGGGAACGTCGGCGCTGTTTGTTGAGATGGAGGTCCAGCACCCACTGGTCATGGTCCTCTTTCTAATCCTGACCTGTGTGAGCTTTGCACTCTTCGGGTTCATCATCGGCATTTGGGCCAAGAATTTTGAGCAGTTGCAGCTGATTCCCCTCTTGGTAATCACACCGCTCGTGTTCCTTGGGGGATCTTTCTATTCGATCAACATGTTGCCCCCGATTTGGCAGACCATCACCATGTTCAATCCAGTGGTCTATCTGATTTCAGGCTTCCGCTGGTCCTTCTTTGGGGTGGCCGACGTGCCGATCCTGACCAGCCTGCTGGCGATTGGGTTATTTCAGGGGCTTTGCCTCTTTGCAGTGTGGTGGATTTTTAAAACCGGCTGGCGCATTCGGAAATAAGTGGCAACCTGTGGGATTTCCCTGTGCCAGCGCTTGTTTGCAGGTACAGGGCAAATTACATCCCATGTCATGTTGCACCGTATTCCTTTCATTAAAACACCTCCGCGCGTGTCGGTGGTGCGCCTGTCTGGGATGATCGCAAACAGCGGTCGCGCCCTGAATGATGCAAATGTCGGCCCCTTGATCGAGGCCGCATTCACCAAAGGCAAGCCGGCTGCTGTGGCGCTGGTGATCAATTCGCCCGGTGGCTCACCGGTGCAGTCTTCGCTGATTGGCGCGCGAATCCGCCGCCTGTCCGAAGAAAAAGGCATTCCCGTGCACGCCTTCGTCGAAGATGTTGCGGCATCCGGCGGCTATTGGCTGGCCAGTAGCGCAGACGACATTTACGTCGATAACTGCTCTGTCGTGGGATCGATCGGGGTTATCTCGTCGGGTTTTGGGGCGCACGTGTTCTTGTCCCGCCAAGGGATCGAGCGCCGCGTGCACACCGCGGGCAAATCCAAGAGCATGATGGATCCTTTCAAGCCCGAAACCCCCGAGGATGTTGAGCGTCTGGACAAGATCCTGAACCAAATTCACGGCTCGTTCATCGAGCAGGTCAAATCGCGCCGCGGTGACAAGCTGGCCAACGATGATGATCTGTTTACCGGCGAAGTCTGGATTGGATCGCGCGCGGTCGAGGTTGGGCTGGCCGATGGTATCGGGCATCTGAAGCCAAAGCTCAAAGAGCTGTATGGCGAGAAGGTTAAGTTGGTCCCATATAGCCGACGTCGCGGTTTGTTCGGACGTCTTGGTGCGTCGATGGCGATCGACGCGATGGCGGGGATCGAGGAGCGCGCCGCTTACGCGCGCTTTGG
This sequence comes from Donghicola eburneus, assembly GCF_900115865.1. Taxonomy (GTDB): domain Bacteria; phylum Pseudomonadota; class Alphaproteobacteria; order Rhodobacterales; family Rhodobacteraceae; genus Donghicola; species Donghicola eburneus. The sequence goes on from NZ_FOXY01000003.1 coordinate 276,773, forward strand.
CCTCTGACGTGATCATCAAAGCGGTCACCCTCTTTCTCGTGGCGATCATCGTGCTCGCCATGTTCGGGCGTGGGATCGTCGGTCGACGGTTGCGTCAGGCCAAGTGTCCTCGGTGCGGGCGATACAAAATAGGCTCGGGGCCATGCCCCTGCAGTCGAAATAAAGGGTAAATTCCAATGGAATGGTTGATGGCCGGTGTCGGCCTTCTGATTTTGATCCTTGCCGGGGATTTTCTGGTCAAGGGCGCAGTGAACTTGAGCCTGCGGATCGGTATCCCGTCAATGATCGTGTCTTTGACGGTCGTGGCGTTCGGTACGTCAGCGCCAGAGCTGCTCATCTCAATCCGCGCCGTGCTTGATAATGTGCCTGGGATTGCGCTGGGGAACGTGGTCGGCTCGAACACGGCCAACATCCTGATGGTTCTAGGTATCCCTGCGTTGCTCGCGACGATGCACACGTCCGAATGCGACTCTAGAAAGAGCTTTGTGATGATGATCGCGGGCTCTTTGTTGTTTATCGCGCTGGCATTCACCGGCATTCTCACATGGTGGACCGGTCTGATCCTGCTTGCGGCGCTGGCCCACGTGCTTGGCGATGCGATCCGAGACTCCTATTTACACCGAAAGGCTGCCAAAGCCGCGATCCCAGTCGAAGAGGAGGTCGAGGGCGCAGACCCGAGTCTGCCATGGTGGCGAATCCTCTTTTATCTGAGCATCGGCCTGATTGGCCTGCCTGTTGGCGCGCAAATTCTTGTCGAGAACGCGCAGGTCATTGCGCGTGAGTTCGGCGTGTCTGACACCGTTATCGGTCTGACGTTGGTGGCGCTCGGGACATCTCTACCTGAGCTGGCCACAACGACCATGGCCGCGATCCGTCGACAGGCTGATGTGGCCTTGGGGAACGTGATTGGATCAAACCTGTTCAACTTGCTCGCGATCATTGGTGTTGCGTCTTTGGTCGGCCCAATTCCGGTCGATCCGGAGTTCTTGCGTGTGGACTTGTGGGTCATGCTTGGGGCGTCGCTCCTCCTGATCCCCTTCGTTTTCATGAAGATGAATATCACCAAGGTCTGGGGGATTTTGTTCTGCGCTCTATATGGGTTCTACGTCGTATCAATCGTGACGTAATTCCAAAGGATCAGAGCAGATGACAGCAGCATTGGTGACAGGCGCCGCACGGCGGCTGGGGCGAGAACTCGCGCTGGAGTTGGCAAAGCAAGGCCACGACGTTGCGGTACACTATAGCTCTTCCGAAGATGCTGCAGAGCAAACCGCAAGTGACATCCGCGCGCTCGGGCGCAAGGCCATCACCGTGCAAGCAGACCTGCTGAGCGAGAGTGAAACGCAAACACTCGTGGATCGCGCGGCCAAAGGATTGGGCGCCCCGCTGACGTGTTTGGTGAACAACGCGTCAATCTTTGAGTACGACACGATCGACACGGCCAACCGAGAGACTTGGGATAGGCACCTAGAGAGCAATCTGCGGGCTCCTTTCGTGTTGATGCAGAACTTCGCAGCGCAAGCCCCCGCACCAGAGCCTGATGAAAACGGAGAAATCTACGCTCGCGGGTTGGTTGTAAATATGATTGACCAACGGGTCCGCAAGCTGACGCCTGAGTTCACGACCTACACAATTGCAAAGGCCGCGTTGTGGACTCTCACACAGACTGCCGCGCAGGCGCTCGCGCCGAATATCAGAGTGAATGCGATTGGGCCTGGGCCAACCCTGCAGGGCGGACGGCAGGACGCCGACAAGTTCGCCCGACAACGCGAGGCAACCCTCTTGAATCGTGGGGCGAATCCCGACGACATCCGCGGGGCGTTGGGATACTTTTTGCATTCACGTGCTGTAACAGGGCAGCTGCTTTGCATCGATGGAGGGCAGCATTTGGCATGGGAGACACCCGATGTCGTGGGGGTGGAATAACCTTTGGCACATGCGACTGTCGCAAAGTTTTACACTGGTCCTGTGTCTATTAGGAAACTGTCGTGATTTTGTTAGGCTTTTCAGGAAATTGCCGCGGTGAAAGATTTTTTCGACGCAGAATCAGTAAGTTATGAAATCGCCTAAAAATTAGGCTTGTTAATGAAGTGACGTAAAAACAAGGGAAATTTAGGGATCTCCAAAACTTTCCCACCAACTTATCCACAGTTTCCGTGGATACCTTTTCTCTTGAACTACCCCCTGTATCATTGCAGCGCAGGGCGGGAATCACAGATCTGTTACAAATGAGCGAAACTACTCCACCAGAAACTGGTCACAGCGTCATCCAAGGCTATTTGAAGACGCTGGATAGCTCTCCCGGCGTCTATCGGATGCTGGATGCTGAATCGCGTGTTTTGTACGTGGGGAAGGCGCGAAGTCTCAAAGCGAGAGTCTCGAATTATGCCCGCCCCTCGGGGCACAGCGGGCGCATTGCGCGGATGATTTCGGAAACCGCGTCGATGATGTTTCTGACCACGCGGACAGAGACAGAAGCGCTTTTGCTGGAACAGAATCTGATCAAGCAACTTAAGCCACGATACAACGTGCTGTTGCGCGACGATAAGTCCTTTCCAAATATTCTGGTGACCAAAGACCACGATTTTCCTCAGATCAAAAAGCACCGAGGGAAAAAGGTGCAGAAGGGCAGCTACTATGGTCCTTTTGCCAGCGCGGGTGCTGTGAACCGGACCCTGAATCAGCTTCAGAAGGTCTTCTTGCTGCGCAATTGCACGGACTCGGTGTTCAACACGCGCACGCGGCCTTGCTTGCTCTATCAGATCAAACGATGTGCGGCCCCCTGTGTGGGGAAGGTGACGGAAGAGGAGTATGGCGCGCTGGTGGCTGATGCCGAACGGTTCCTGTCTGGTCGCTCGACCAAGGTGCAGGAAGAGTTGGCCACCCAGATGGCGGAAGCTGCCGAAGCGATGGAGTTCGAACGTGCCGCCGCGCTGCGGGACCGCATTCGCGCTTTGACGCAGGTACAGACGGCTCAGGGCATCAACCCCCGCGGCGTGGTCGAGGCCGACGTGATCGCGCTACATATGGAAAAGGGGCAGGCCTGCGTGCAGGTCTTCTTTATTCGTGCCAACCAAAACTGGGGCAACCGCGATTTCTATCCCCGTGTGAGCGGGACGGATGCGTCCGAGGCGGAGGTGCTTCAGGCGTTTATCGGTCAGTTCTACGATGACAAAGAACCGCCGCGCCTTCTGCTGCTCTCTCATCCAGTCGAAGATCCCGACCTCTTGTCCGAAGCGCTGGCTGAAAAAGTGGGGCGCAAGGTCGAGATTGCAGTGCCGCTGCGTGGGGAAAAGGCCGAATTGATCGAAGGCGCTGCCCGCAATGCCCGCGAAAGTCTGGCACGCAAGATGTCCGAGAGCGCGACTCAGGCTAAGCTGTTGGACGGCGTGGCCGAGGCGTTTGGCCTAGAGGGACCGCCCCAGCGGATTGAGGTCTACGATAACTCGCATATCCAGGGCACTAATGCGGTTGGCGCGATGATTGTGTCCGGCCCCGAAGGCTTCATGAAAAACCATTACCGCAAGTTCAACATTCGTGGCGATGACCTGACGCCTGGCGATGACTTTGGCATGATGAAAGAGGTGCTGACCCGCCGCTTTCAACGCTTGCTCAAGGAGGATCCTGATCGAGACAAAGGCCTGTGGCCGGACCTGCTGTTGATCGACGGTGGCGCGGGGCAGGTGAGTGCGGTGCGCGAGATCATGATTGAACAAGGGGTCGAAGATGTGCCCATGGTGGGTGTGGCCAAAGGCGTCGATCGCGACCACGGCAAAGAGGAATTCTACCGGACCGGCGAGCGGCCCTTTGCTCTGCGCCACAACGATCCGGTGCTCTACTTCATCCAACGCCTGCGCGATGAGGCGCACCGATTTGCGATCGGGACTCACCGAGCGAAACGGGCGAAGTCCATGGCGGCCAACCCCTTGGACGATGTGCCCGGCGTGGGCGCCACACGGAAACGTGCGCTGCTTGCGCATTTTGGTAGCGCCAAGGCCGTGAGCCGTGCAAATCTGGCCGATCTCAAGGCTGTAGACGGTATTTCCGAAGCGCTGGCCGAGTCGATTTACAACTTCTTTCACGACAAATGACGCGGGCACTAGGTCGCGCTTTCACAAGTCGATTTTCGCAGGTAAACAAGCGCCATGATCTGGACTGTGCCCAATATTCTGACCGTTCTTCGCCTGCTGGCTGCGCCTGCGCTTGGGGTGATGTTTTTGTACTTTACGCGGCCCTATGCGGATTGGTTCGCACTGGCCCTGTTCGTTGGGGCGTCGGTGACTGACTGGTTTGATGGCTATCTGGCCCGCGCTTGGAAGCAGGTCAGCAAGATGGGCGCGATGCTGGACCCGATCGCCGACAAGGCCATGGTGAGCATCGCGCTGCTGGTGCTGGTGTGTGTCTCGCAGGTGAAGCTGTTCATTCTGCTGCCAGCCGTACTGATCATGTTCCGCGAAGTGTTTGTGTCCGGCCTGCGCGAGTTCCTCGGGGATACGGCGGGTCTGCTCAAGGTCACCAAACTGGCAAAGTGGAAAACCACCGTTCAGATGGTCGCCATTTCGGTCCTATTTGCCCAAGGCATTTTCGAGCACTATTTCGTCATGGGCTCAATGGGGATGGACAACGTAATGGTTGCTGACATCCTTCAGGGGGCGGTGCCTGACCACGGCGGTCTTGCCAACCTTTACCAAGGCATGGTCTGGTCTGGCTACGCTGGCATCGCGCTGCTGTGGTTGGCAGCCGTACTGACAGTGGTGACGGGCTTCGACTACTTCCGCAAAGCGATGCCCTATCTGAAGGAGGGGGCATGAAGTTGGATGTAATGTATTTCGCGTGGGTCCGTGAACGGATCGGCGTGCCGCGTGAAACCGTCGAGACCGAAGCGGCAACTGTGGCCGATCTGGTGCGCGAGCTGTCGGCTCGCGAGGGTCGTTACGAACTAGCCTTCAGCGATTTAGAGGCACTGCGCGTGGCGGTTGACCAAGACCTGACAGACTTCGACGCCTCGATCACCGGAGCCCGCGAAGTCGCATTTTTCCCCCCGATGACGGGCGGCTGATGCGCATTCTTGTCCAAGAGGCCCCGTTCGACGTAGGCGCGGAACTGAACGCGTTTCAAGCGGATAAGACAGATATGGGCGCGGTTGTGACCTTTTCGGGATTGGTCCGTGATCTGCCCGAAGCGCCCCTGCGCCATATGCTTATTGAACACTACCCGGGCATGACGGAACGCGCTCTGACCAAGATCGCCGAAGACGCCTGCGCGCGGTGGTCGCTTGGCGATGTGCTGGTGATCCACCGCTACGGTCAGATGGCGCCTGGCGATCAGATCATGATGGTCGCGACCGCCAGTCCGCACCGCAAGGATGCCTTTGCTGCGGCCGACTTCCTGATGGATTACCTGAAATCCCGCGCCCCTTTCTGGAAGAAAGAGGTCACGGCGGACGGTTCCGACTGGGTCGCCGCAAAGGACGAAGACGAAGAAGCCCTGCGCCAGTGGCAGCAGGGCTCTTAAATCTTAGTTGAAGCGGCGGGGCAGTTCACTTGGCCTGCTGCTGAATTTTCCGCATATAGCTACGCAGCTCTTCAGCCTCGGCGCGGGCATCGCGCAGGCCGTCCATAGCAGCCGAGAGTTCTGCCTCCGATTGGGTCAACTGGTTGGTCAGTTCGGCTTCGCGCTGCTGCAAATAGGTGATCGCTTGATCGCGGGTTTCCTCGGCTTCATGCAACTCTCGGGCGAGTCGCTCTAGTTCGTCGATGTCATTTTTTGAAACGCGAGAGAATGTGTGCAACAGCCAATGTGAAAACCATCCGATCATGTAGGACACAAACAGAATAATTGCGGTGGCAAAAATAAACTCAGTCCGGTTCATCCGTCGGGGCGTCCTCGGTCACTTCGGTTGTTGTCTCTTCTGCGCTGTTATCGGCCTCGGTTTCAAGACCTTCTTCAGCTTCAGCGGGTGTTTCGCTTGTCAACATGCGGAATTCGATGCGTCGGTTGGCTTCTCGGCCCTCTTCGGTGCCGTTGTCGGCAATGGGGTCTTCTTCGCCATAACCTTTTGACAGGAAGCCCGAAACCAGCACGCGGCGATTCATCAGTTCTGTCAGAACCGACGAGGCGCGACTCTCGGACAGGGCTTGGTTCATTTCTTCGCGGCCTTGGCTGTCGGTATAACCTGCGATTTCCATTTGGAACTGCGGGCACTCCTGCAGAACCTCGGCAATCCGGTCCATGCTGCTCAGGGAGTCTGCAGAAATGGTGGCCGAGCCCGGCTCGAAGGTGATCTTGTTTTCTGCATTGATAGCTTGGATCGATGCAATGCACTCTTCCGGCGTGGGAATATTTGCGAGCGGATCCAGCATTTCGTCGTAGGTTACGTTGATCGAGAAATCCGCAGCGTCGCCAAGTTTCGAGGACAGGATACGCGCGATATCGGCGCTGGCGGTTTCAATGCCGGTATTGCCCGTCACAACGATGTCAGAGGCTGTGACGCGCGCGCTGCCGTCATGCAGTTGGTCCAGCGCCTCGAGCGCGGCGAGCACACGCAACCCCCAGCCCATCGGCAGATCCTCGTCGATGCGGGCGGTCATTTCGACCACGTCCGCACCGAAGCGCGCACGGGCATAACTCTCGCTGGTGCGGCGGCTGAGTTCGTCACCGATCCGGCCGGCGAGTAGTACCTCGCCATCTTCGCCAAGTGTCGCGGTGAAATCGACGGGACCTTCTTCGGCATCGGGCGTTTCGGGCAGCACAGCGTGCAGTGAGAAGACGTCGGGCAGGTCGTTCTCTAGCTTGCCGACAACGCGGTCAAAGACAGCCTGATCGGTGCCCTCTGCGGCCAGCAAACTGATATCTGCGTCAGAAATGGTGACCGAGCCTTGGCCAAGCTGCGCCAGACCATTGATCGCCAGAACCGCCGCGTCGCCCCATTGCGTCGAGGGCGAGCCAAGGCCCACCACGCAGTTTGAGTTGGCGGGGGCACCTACGGCAATCGCGGTGCGCATGATTTCGGTGCGGGCTTCTTCGGTGTCGGCGGTGCAAGCATCGAAGCGCGCGCCGCTTTCGTCGCGCACCATACGCAGGGTAAATGGCGTGATGACAGGGCGGGGCGCGGTGATGTCGAGGACGACCTTCAGGCCTGTCGGCGTGGCACGGCGCAGCTCAGCTTCGGCGCGGCGTTTGGCTTGGATGCTGTCGGTGATGGCCTTGACCACCACTTCGTCCGCAGAGATCGAGATTTTCGAGCGTGGCAAACCGGCCAGAGCATTCTCGGCAAAGCGCAATGCGCGATCCCAGCCTTTGGGCACAGGATAGTTTGCGGTCTGAAGCAGGTCAGTGACTTCGCCATTCGTGACATTCGCCACAGTCTCGACAATTAATTCGCGGTCGGTTTTCGCAGGGATCAGCCCGATCAAAGAGGTTCCGCTGTCGTTGCGCAAAAGTTCGATAGAGAACCGAGGTGCCAGAACCCGTGAGGTGCGTTTGACGCTCATTTTGTCTGCAACGCGTGCGCCGTCCACAACCTTGGATGCCACGTTGACCGCAGTAAAGCGCTGCGCTTCACTCGGGGCTTCGCCGAACAGATTGACTTGTAGGCCATCAGCTTCGACTTCGGCCCAGTCCAAGCCCGCGTCATCCAAGGCTTCTCGGATCGACAGTTCGGAGTTTTCTTCCATCACGGTCGCGGCCATGCCAGCCCCAAAGTACGCCAGTCCCGCGGCCACGCTGAGGAAAACAATGATGATCGCAAACGACTTGAGGCGCATAGACACGTCCTTTGGTAGCCCAACCTCCGATAGGGTCTAGGCTGTTGCTGCTGAAGGATCAATCAAACGAACAGTGCAACGGCGAAAAACAGCACAGGCAAGAGCCCCGCATTCCGATTTGCACGGAAGAGCCGCAAGCAGATATCCGGATCGTTGATGTCCAATTGGCGCAGTTGCCAAATCATGTGCCACGCCATGGCCCAAGCCGCACCAAGTGCAATCACGAACCGCAGCACATTGGCGGCGGGTAGAGCAGTGACGATAGCGGCGGTCATCAGGAGGATAGTCAGAACCATAAACAGACGAAGGATGCGGGGGCTGTTCTCTCCGAACAGGCGCGCGGTTGACTTGACCCCGATGAGCGCATCGTCCTCAGCGTCTTGGTGGGCATAGATCGTGTCGTAAAAGATCGTCCATGCCATGCCTGCAAGGTACAACAGGATCGGTGGCCATCCCAGCGTGCCGGTGACCGCCGCCCACCCCAAGAGGGCGCCCCAGTTGAATGCAATCCCGAGGAAAACCTGAGGCCACCATGTAAAGCGTTTGGCAAAGGGGTAAATGCAGACGGGCGCCAAGGACAGAATTCCCAGCAGAATAGCGGTGGGGTGCAATGTCAGCAACAGGCCAAAGGCGACCAGAGCTTGGGCCACCATCCAGACGGCCGCTTGTTTGACGGTAACCTGACCCGAGGGGATGGGCCGAGAGCGGGTGCGCGCCACTTCGCCATCAATCTTGCGGTCAGTGATGTCATTCCATGTGCAGCCTGCCGCACGCATCAGGAACGCGCCAATAGCGCAAACGATCATAACCCACAGTGCGGTCCAAGAGAACGACCCCAGATGCAAGCTCGCCAGCAGCACGGACCACCAGCACGGTAAGAGCAACAGCCACGTGCCCGCAGGTCGGTCTGCACGGCTCAGGCGCAGATAAGGGCGGGTGACCGGTGGTGCTAGTCTATCGACCCAGTTGCCGACCGAATCCGCAACGGTGCCTGCGCCCTCTGGCGCTTGGTTCTGAGCGGGCATATGGTGGCCTCCATGTCGACGAACGCAAAAATTCGCCTCTATGTAGAGCAGCCCTTGGGTCAGGGGCAATCCATTCCCTTGTCGCGGGATCAGGCCCACTACCTGTTCGGGGTAATGCGGCTGAGTGTTGGTGCCCATGTTCTGCTGTTTGACGGCCAGACCGGAGAATGGTTGGCCGAGGTGGTCGAGGCAGGCAAACGTGGCGGCACGCTGAGCTGTGTTGAACAGACCAAACCACTGCAAATGCCCCCTGATCTCTGGCTGATGTTCGCCCCGATTAAAAAGGCGCGCACTGATTTTATCGTCGAAAAGGCGGCAGAGATGGGTGCAGCGCGGATCATGCCTGTTCAGACCGACTTCACAAACTCGGAGCGCATCCGTCAGGACCGATTGCAAGCCCATGCGGTCGAGGCAGCCGAGCAATGCGGTGGTACTTTTGTCCCCGAAGTGACGGACCTGCAAAAGCTGGACCGCCTGCTCGCTGAGTGGCCCGAGGACCGACAGCTTATGTTTTGCGATGAGGCGCGCGTTGGCGAAGCGTTGGGGCTAGGCGATGTGTCTCGTGGCCCGTGGGCCATCCTGATTGGTCCCGAGGGCGGCTTTTCCGACGCGGAACGCAATCGTCTGTCCGCTTTGGCGCAGGCCCGCGTGGTCAGTCTAGGTCCCCGTATCCTGCGCGCAGACACGGCGGCTGTCGCGGCAATGACCCTGTGGCAACAGCAACTTGGGGATTGGTGAAGCGGTGGCAGCGTGGCTGGATCCGTCCCAAGAGACCGGATTGATCGCTGAACTCGGAGAGCTCTTGGAACGTGCGGGGTTGTCCCACCGCTCGGATGTGAAGGCGATCCTGAAGGACGGCAAAGATGCGCTTGTGGCGCTTGGTCATTTCGACGGTCGGAGTGCGGTCTTCAAAGCCTATCGATCGGAAGACGCGGCAAAGCTCGTCGAAAATTCCGTTGCAGCGCTGATGCGATACGGGGCCCGACTCGACGGCTTAGGGAGTGCAGTGGTCCAAGTGTTGGCATCTTCTCCTGCGAGCGGCCTTTTGGTGATGGAAGAGGCACAGGGCACGCAAGCCAGCCGCCTGCCAGACCGTTTGGATGTTGACCAAGCCGCTCACATGCGACGCGCAGCACGCTGGCTCACCCAGTGCGCTGGCTCAGATACCGTTGAGCGCGGCTTTGCTCCAAACAAGTCTTTGCGCCCGCTCGAGGATTACATTCGGGGCCACGATGCACTTGCGGCCGAATGTACGGACCTCTTGAAATCGCTCAAAAGCCAGTGTCCCGCTTTGCGTGGCCATCCTCTGATTTGGGGCCCAACTCATGGCGATTTTGCTCCGGTGAACTTGGTGGATGACGGGCGTTGCTTGATCGCGTTCGACGTGCAGGGTGTACCAACTTTACCTCTGATCAAGGTCGCAGCCCACTTCCTCGTGGCTCGCGACTTCAAGCGCGCGATTACACAGCCTCTGCAGTGGGGCCTTGATGCTCAGACCACTCGGGATTTCTTGCAAGAATTCGAGAGGCAAATAGCTGTCGACACCTTGGCGATTCGGTTCTTTGTGGGGCATGCGATTCTTCGGCGGCTTCTCTTTGACAGTTTCAAAGGGAAAGGTCGCGAAAACGCCAAAGTCCGCGCGCAACATTATCTGCAAGATTTGCGGGAATAGAGGCGCGGGCTTGGAATTTCCTGCCGCTCTCATACATGCTTTACAGATGGAATTAATTAACCCTCGAGGCCCCATGATACGCAAAGAAGCCAAAGACGCCCTGATGCGCTGGCGCGGCGTGATCTTAGCGGCCCTGATCGGGGCGTTTGGCCTACGCCTTCTGCTGGCGACGTTCGGAATCATGCCCTGGATTGGCGGGCTTTTGGTGGCGCTGTCAGTTGTAATGCTTTTCGCCAGTCTCCAACGCATGCGATTTTTCTCGGGGCGTGACGGACCCGGTGTCGTTCAGGTCGTTGAGGGGCAACTCTCTTATTTCGGGCCACTTGATGGCGGCATTGTCTCGCTGACAGAAATGAACCGGATTGAGTTGGATCCGACCTGCCAGCCCGCGTGCTGGCGGTTTTTCCAAGGCGGCCAAAATCCGGTTCACATACCTGTGAATGCCGAGGGCTCGGAACAGCTGTTCGATATATTTGCAAGGCTTCCGGGCATCGACACGGGCCGTATGCTGGACGAGTTGCGCGGAAATGCACAGCAGCCTGTTGTGATTTGGCGCAAGGACGACTTGCGGCTGCATTGACTTGGGCTACAAAACGGGCACAGGTGTTGACCTCAATTTCTGACAAAAGCGGAGTGCGCCGATGTCCATCCCCCAGTCCGGTGGCGGCCTAATCGAAGATCAAAGCCAGCTGGCCGAATACCTCGCCTCGGGGTGCAAGCCGCGTGAAGATTGGCGGATCGGGACCGAGCATGAAAAGTTCGGCTACTGCAAAGACAGCTTGCGCCCGCTGCCCTATGAGGGCCCGCGCTCCATTCTGGCCGTTCTCGAAGGCCTGCGCGATCGCCACGGCTGGGACCCCGTCCTAGAAGGGGACAAGCTGATCGGCCTGACCAAAGACGGCGCGAATGTCAGCCTCGAGCCCGGTGGCCAGCTGGAATTGTCGGGCGCACCGCTTGAGACGATTCACCAGACTTGCGACGAGGTGAACCAACACCTGCGCGACGTCAAAGATATCGCGGATGAAGTGGGCGTTGGTTTCATCGGACTTGGCGCTGCACCAATCTGGTCGTTCGAGGACATGCCCCGCATGCCCAAGGGCCGGTATCGCCTGATGACCGATTACATGGACCGCGTGGGCACCATGGGCAAGTCCATGATGTACCGGACCTGTACGGTTCAGGTGAATCTCGATTTCGATACCGAAGCGGACATGGTGCAAAAGATGCGCGTGGCGCTGGCCCTGCAGCCGGTCGCAACCGCGCTCTTTGCAAACTCTCCTTTCTTTGACGGTCAGCCGAATGGCCACAAGAGCTGGCGCAGCCGCGTGTGGCGCGATCTGGACAGCAGCCGGACCGGTATGCTTCCTTTCGTGTTTGAAGAGGGCTTCGGGTTCGAGCGCTGGGTCGACTACGCACTCGATGTGCCGATGTACTTCGTCTACCGCGACGGGAAATACATCGACGCGCTCGGCCAGTCTTTCCGCGACTTCCTAAAGGGCGAGCTGCCCGCGCTGCCCGGCGAGAAACCGACGCTGTCGGATTGGGCAGACCACCTGACCACCATCTTTCCCGAAGCGCGCGTGAAGAAATTTATCGAGATGCGTGGTGCTGACGGCGGACCATGGCGCCGCCTGTGCGCGCTGCCGGCGTTCTGGGTTGGTCTGATGTACGACCAGTCCGCGCTCGATGCGGCGTGGGACCTGTGCAAGGACTTTACCGCTCCGCAGCGCGAGGCTCTGCGCATCGCGGCATCTGAACAGGGTCTCCAAGCTCAGGTCGATGGTATCAACATGTTGGATCTGGCCCGCAACGTGGTCGATATCGCCGAGGGCGGCTTGAAAGCCCGCGGCAAAGAAGGTGCGGGTGGTCTGGTGCCAGATGAGACGCACTTCTTAAACGCTCTGAAAGAGAGCATCGAAAGTGGTAAAACGCCCGCCGACGAACTTCTGGATCGCTATAACGGCGAATGGGGCGGGGACTTAACCCGCATTTACCAAGACTTCAGCTACTAAGATTTTGGCCCGCCGCGTACCTTGAGTATTTAGACAAAGCAGAAAGGTAGACTTCTTTTTGCTTTAATACTCGCAGCGCGCGGCCAGCCAATGTCACTTCTGCCCGATCTTGGGTTCTGTGCCTGCCATCAGGCGCGAAATGTTCGCAGCGTGGCGGTAGTAGATCAGCACCGCCAGCGCGATTGCCAATCCGACCAGCTGCGGTGCCCCCAGCACATAAGCCCAAATTGGTCCCAGTGCTGCCGCGACAAGTGCGGACAATGACGATATCTTCAGAGTCTTTGCGGTCACCAGCCACGTGAGGCAGCACGCAACTCCTGCGGGCCAGAACAGCGCGAGCATGGTACCGAGGTAAGTCGCAACGCCCTTGCCGCCTTTGAACTTCAGCCAGATTGGGAAGCAGTGTCCGAAAAACGCGGCAAGGCCTGCAATCTGCGCGGCGTCTGGGCCAATGGCAAAGCGCGCGATCAGGACGGCGATTGCGCCTTTGCCGCTGTCCAGAACCAAAGTCGCAGCGGCGGCTGGCTTGTTGCCGGTGCGCAAGACGTTGGTGGCGCCGATGTTTCCTGATCCGATTTGGCGTAGGTCGCCAAGGCCGCAGATACGCGCAATGACCAGACCGAACGGGATAGAGCCAAAGAGATACCCGAGCACCGCCGCAGCAGCCAGAAGGGTCGGGGCAGAGGTGAAGTCGGGGAACATATCAGAGCGCTCCGTAGACGAAATTGCCGCCGACGATCGTGGCGCGGACACGGCCTTCCATGCGGGCGCCGTCGAAGGGGGTGTTCTTGGACTTTGAATTCAGGCGCCAACGGTCCAACACAAAGGGCGCGTTGGGATCAAAGACGACCAGATCGGCAGGCGCATCTGGTGACAGGCGGCCTGAGGGCAGGCCGAGGCGTTTGGATGGGTTCAGTGACATGGCGCGGAACAGGGTCGGCAGGTCCAATTGGCCCGCGTGATACAGGCGCATCGCTGCGGGCAGTAGCGTTTCCAGTCCGACAGCACCGCTTGCCGCTTCTTCGAAGGGCAGGCGTTTGCTCTCTTCGTCCTGAGGGGTGTGCATGGAGCAGACGATGTCGATCAATCCCGAAGCGACGGCTTCGATCGCGGCTTGGCGATCCTCTTCGTCGCGTAGGGGCGGGGTGACTTTGAAGAACGTCCGGTAGTCCGCCACGTCCAGCACGTTCAAAGTCAGGTGGTGGATTGAGATGCCTGCGGTGATATCCAGACCGTTGCGCTTGGCGCGTTCCAACGCGGGCAGAGCGCGGGCAGTCGTGATCTGGTCAGCGTGGTATTTCGCTCCGGTCATTTCCAGAAGGGCGATGTCGCGGTCCAGTCCCATGCGTTCGGCCATCGGGCTGACCGAAGGCAAGCCACGCAGGGTGGCGAATTTACCGCCCGTGATGCAAGCGCCCGAGGACAGGCCAGGCTCTTGGGGGTGACCGATGACCAGCGCATCAAGGCTGCGGGCATAGGTCAGTGCGCGGCTCAGGACTTTGGTGTTCTGGATCACGCGGGTGGTGTCGGTGAAGGCGACTGCGCCAGCGTCCAGCAAGAACCCGATTTCGGTCATTTCCTCGCCGCGGAGGCCCTTGGTCAGGGCGGCCATGGAGTGCATGCGGACGGGCGTGACTTCGCGGGCGCGTCGCGTCACGAACTCCAGCGTTTCGGGCGTGTCGATGACCGGGTTGGTGTCGGGGCGGGTCGCGATGGTGGTCACACCGCCCGCCGCGGCTGCCAGACCTGCGGTTTTGAAGCTTTCCTTGTGGCGCTCGCCGGGTTCGCAGACTTTGACGCCGATATCGACGATGCCGGGGGCGACGCACATCCCGTCGCAGTCATAGGTCTGATCCACACGCGGGGCAGGCGCTGCGCCCTCTTTGCCGGTGGCAAGGATGTGACCGACGTCATAGGCCAGCCAGCCGCGGTATTCAGTGCCTGCTTCGGGGTCGATCAGGCGGGCGTTGGTGAGCAGAGTGGTCATGCCGCTGGGTCCGTTCGTTTGGGGCGTGCGATCAGGCGGCCAGCCAAAGGGCTAGCGCGATCAGCAGCGCAATCAGAAAGATGGCGAGAAGGGTCGGGAATTTCTTGCGCGGGGCGACTGGGTCAGAGTCCACGCCGGTCAGCACACCTTGGGACGATTCCTGCGGCAGGCTTTCGAAGACCACAGGGGGGACGTCCTCGGGGTATTCGCCAATCAAGGTTAGACGCGGATCAAGGGTTAGATCGTGCTCGCGGCCCGCAAAGGCAGCGGACATCAGGATCATCACATGTCCGTCCAGCGCATTCAGGCGGGCGCGGTCGGGGGCGAGCACATCCTCGGCGATGCCTTGGCCTTCGATCAGGTAGCCAACAAGGCCGAGCCCTTCGAGATCGCTGATGGGGAACACCTCGACATACTGGGGGTCGATCAGATCGATCCCGAGCAGTTCAGAAACCTTGGTGTTCACTTCGAGGTAGGGCTGGACCTCGAACGCATCCATCGAGAGGGCAAAGACGCGGATTGCGCCGGCCTCGTTCTCTTTGATGTGCAGGGTCTGGATCATGCCATCACACCCGCGTCTGTGCGGCGAGCGCGCAGGTTGCGGGCCAACAGGTCCATCGCGGCCATACGGACGGCGACACCCATTTCGACCTGTTCTTGAATGACGCTGCGATTGATGTCGTCGGCGATTTCCCCATCAATCTCGACGCCGCGGTTCATTGGGCCAGGGTGCATGACGATCGCGTCGGGCTTGGCATAGGCCAGCTTTTCCGCGTCCAAACCATAGCGGTGGTAGTACTCGCGTTCAGACGGGATAAAGCCGCCGTCCATGCGTTCTTTTTGAAGGCGGAGCATCATGACCACGTCCACATCCTTCAGGCCGTCGCGCATGTCGTCGTAAACCTCGACGCCAAATTCCTTGAAGGGGGCGGGCAGCAGGGTCGGCGGGCCGATCAGGCGGATACGGTTTTCCATCTTGCCCAAGAGCAGGATGTTAGAGCGTGCCACGCGGCTGTGGGCGATGTCCCCGCAGATGGCGATGTTCAGGCGCTGGAGGCGACCGCCCTTGGCGCGGCGAATGGTCAGCGCGTCCAGCAGAGCCTGTGTAGGGTGCTCGTGCTTGCCGTCACCCGCATTCAGGACCGCGCAGTTCACCTTTTGCGCCAGCAGGTCTACGGCGCCGGAATGGGGGTGCCGCACCACAAGCAGGTCGGGGTGCATCGCGTTCAGGGTCATCGCGGTGTCGATCAGGGTCTCGCCCTTTTTGATCGAGCTGGCCTGCATCGCCATGTTCATCACGTCGGCGCCCAAACGCTTGCCCGCCAGTTCGAAACTGGCCTGCGTGCGGGTCGAGTTCTCGAAGAACATGTTAATCTGGGTCAGGCCGGTCAGAGCATCCGAATGCTTGATGTCGCGCCGGTTCAGGTCAACGTAGACCTCGGCCAGATCAAGCAATGTGGTGATGTCGAACGGGTTGAGTTGTTCGATCCCCAGCAGATGGGCGTGCGCGAAACTCATGGAACCTCCGTAGTCGTTGGGCACGGTATAGCAGGGCTTTGGCCTGCGGCAAGGCATAGGGTCCCTTTACGCCGCACGAAACCGCCCCTAGCTTGCGCGGTATGGAAGAACACTGGGATTCTCATGCCGCATTAGCGGCGCTGGCATGGCAGCTCGAGGCTGGCGTGACCGATGCTGTATGCGATGACCCTGTGGACCGGTTCGCAGCCGCAGAAGAGGTTGCGAAAGCCGCCGAAGCCGCAGCGCCCACCGGTGTGCAGATGCCCCAAAAGAAAGCTGCGCCGCCCCCGAAGATCGCTGAAAAAGATCCTGTGGTCGAGGCACAAGAAGCAGCGAACGCCTGCCATGATCTGGTGTCCTTGCGCAGCGCGATGGAGCGTTTCGATCTATGTCACTTGAAGCGAGGGGCCAAACAGTTGGTCTTTTGCGACGGGCATCCCTCTGCTCGCGTGATGATTCTCGGCGAAGCGCCAGGTCGGGACGAGGACCGCGAAGGGCGTCCCTTTGTCGGGCGCGCGGGGCAACTCTTGGACCGGATGCTGGCTGCGATTGGACTGGACCGTCAGGTGGAAGGCGCGGACGGGTGCTATATCACCAATGTTCTGCCGTGGCGCCCGCCCCAGAATCGTGACCCGAACACGCAGGAAATCGCGATGATGATGCCCTTTGTGCAGCGTCATGTGCAGTTGGCGGCGCCGGATGTGATTGTGTTGATGGGAAACATCTCGTGTCAGGCAGCGCTGGGAAAACGCGGGATCACCCGTTTGCGCGGTCAGTTCACGCAGGCTTTTGATCGGCCTGCACTTCCGATGTTTCACCCCGCTTTCCTGCTGCGCAACCCTGCCGCCAAGCGTGAGGCATGGACGGATCTTTTGACCCTGCGCGCGCACCTTAATGAAAGGGCCAAATCATGAGCCGAATCGACGAGACCAAGGAATTCATTCCTGTTCGTATCGCCGTCCTAACCATCAGCGACAGCCGCTCGATGGACGAGGACCGCAGCGGTGACGTGCTGGTCCAACGTATCCAAGAGGCGGGCCACGTGGTGGTCGATCGCATGATTGTACGCGACGAGCGCGATGAAATCGCCTCGCGGCTACGGATGTGGAGCGAGACGCCCGTGATCGACGTCGTCATCTCAACCGGCGGAACGGGTTTGACGGGGCGCGATGTCACTGTCGAGGCGCACCGCGATGTCTATGAGAAAGAGATCGACGCTTTTGGCACCGTGTTCACCATGATCTCGATGCAAAAAATCGGGACCTCGGCGGTACAAAGTCGTGCGACCGGCGGTGTGGCCAATGGCACCTACATGTTCGCCCTGCCGGGCAGTCCCGGCGCGTGCAAGGACGCATGGGACGAAATCCTGAAATGGCAACTCGATTACCGTCATCGCCCCTGTAACTTCGTTGAAATCATGCCCCGTCTCGAAGAGCACAAGCGCCGCAAATGACCGGATTTGTCAAAGTTGGTAACGTCCCCGAGGTGATCGGATGGCGTGCTGCCGTTGTCGCGGCCTTTGACGTGCAGGGCCGCGTGCTGATGCAGTTGCGCGATGACATGCCCCATGTGGCGGGCGCAGGTCGGTGGAGCATGTTTGGCGGCGCGGTCGAAGAAGGCGAAGACCTGCTGACCGCCGCGCGTCGCGAATTCCGCGAAGAGACCGGCATTTCCCTCGCTGTGCATGAGCTGATTCCGTGGGCCGTACTGCCCGCGACCAAGCGGGCGGATGGCGCTTTGTTTATCCACCGCTGTACCCGCCTCATTGATCCGTCAGAGATTTCATTGGGCGAAGGCGCTGGCTTCGGTTTTCTGACCCGAGGCCAAGTGGCACGGTTCGACGTGATCCCTCAGATGCAACAGATGTTAGCCCAACTCTGCGTTTGACTTTTTTCTGCGACGGAAAGACGGTCTCGCTTCGTAACAGTGTTGTGGCTTGGCATATGCCCTGCCGCACCTAT
This sequence comes from Donghicola eburneus, assembly GCF_900115865.1. GTDB lineage: Bacteria > Pseudomonadota > Alphaproteobacteria > Rhodobacterales > Rhodobacteraceae > Donghicola > Donghicola eburneus. The sequence goes on from NZ_FOXY01000003.1 coordinate 294,714, forward strand.
TCTTTTCGCGGACACCATTTTGTGAGCGGGGACGTGCCATGCGCTTTTTGCGTCAGGCTATGACAGGACTCTTTCTTGCGGCGTTGACGGCTGCCTTGCTGGTCTGGGCTGGCGCCTTGGTGCGCGATGCGGTTCAAGAGAGATTAGCGGATTCTCCGCGCGGGCGCCCCGCCCAAGAACGCGTTTTTGCCGTAAATATCGTCGAGGCGCAGCCCGATACGATCCAGCCCGTTTTGCAGGCTTTTGGTCAGGTTCAAAGCCGCCGCACGTTGGAAATCCGCGCGTCCGCCGCAGGCACAGTGGTCGAAGTTGCCGAGAATTTTGTTGAAGGCGGCTTGGTAAAGGCGGGCGAAGTTTTGGCCCGTATTGATCCGGCGCAAGCCGAAGCTGCCTTGCGAAGCGCTGAGGCGGATTTGTTGGATGCTGAGGCCGAGGTGCGCGACGCCGACCGGGCGCTGCTCTTGGCCAGAGATGATCTGACAGCGACCAGAGGTCAGGCGGAACTGCAAGAGAAGGCGTTGCAGCGCCAGCTCGACTTGCAAAATCGCGGGGTCGGTAGCGCGTCCGCAGTTGAGACGGCGGAATTGGCGGTTGCACAGGCCAGCGCGAACGTTTTGTCATCCCGTCAGGCACTTGCGAATGCCGAGGCGCGAATCGATCTGGCTAAAACCGCTCTGTCTCGGGCTCAAATAGCGCGGGATGAGGCCGAGCGCGACTTGAATGACACTGTGATCCGCGCCGGATTTGATGGCGCATTGTCAGCGGTCAATGTGGTCGAGGGCGGTCTTGTTTCCCAGAACGAAGCTATGGCGACCGTGGTGGACCCGATGCTGTTGGAGGTCAGTTTTCGCGTTTCAACGGAACAGTTCGCGCGTTTGCTGGATGAAACAGGCGCATTGCGGCCCGCGCCAGCCAACGTAGTGCTGGATGTGGCTGGCGGAAATATCGAGCGCCCGGCGACACTGACCCGCGCCAGTGCCTCCGTGGCCGAAGGGCAGAGTGGTCGACAACTTTTTGCCCGCATCGACGATCCACGCGGTTTGAAACCGGGTGATTTTGTGCGGGTCGAGACGATGGAACCCGCGCTTGAGAATGTGGTGCGCTTGCCTGCGACCTCGGTGGATTCGTTGCCGACCGTGCTGGTGATGAACGAGGATGATCGTCTGACAGCGCTGCCCGTAACCTTGCTCCGCCGGCAGGGCGATACCGTGCTGGTCCGCGGCGATGGACTGGCGGGTCAGCGCGTGGTGGCAGAACGGACGCCTTTACTCGGGACAGGCATCAAGGTCCGCGCTCTGGGGCAGCCCGAAGCACCGCCCGAAATGATTGAACTGTCCGAGGAACGCCGCGCCGCGCTTGTGGCCTATGTCGATGCGAACACGCGAATGCCTGCCGCAGCCAAGGAACGGATAAAAGCGGAATTACAGGAAGAAACCGTATCTAAGGAAACTGTCGATCGGCTGGAAAGCCGGATGGGGAGCTAACAAATGCAGGGGGCAGGGCGCGGGATCCTATCGTATTTCACCCGTCACGGGACGGCAGCGAACCTGCTCTTGGTGATCCTGCTGGCCTCTGGTTTGCTCGCAATCCCGCAGATGCGGGCGCAATTCTTTCCCGATGTGGTGGTCGATGATCTGGATGTCTCGATCACGTGGGATGGCGCTGGGGCCGAGGATGTAGACGGCGCCATCGTCCAGCTTTTGGAGCCGGTTTTGCTGGCGGTTGAAGGAGTGACTGACGCGTCATCGTCCAGCCGCGAGGGCGGGGCGACGATCACGCTCGAATTCGAACCGGATTACGACATCGACCGTGCTGTAGACGAAGTGCAGTCCGCACTCGACCAAGTGAACGACCTCCCCGAAGACGCCGAGGACCCGCAAGTGGTGCGCGGCGGCTGGCGAGATCGCGTGACCGATGTGGTAGTCACCGGTCCGATTGGGGTGGATCAGTTGGCTCGCTTTGCCGATGAATTCGTGGTCCGCCTATTCGATTCAGGTGTCACCCGCACAACGATCCGTGGCGTCGCTGCCCCGCAAACCTTGATCGAGGTGCCGTCTTATCAGCTGATTGCCCATGACCTTAGCATGGCCGAAATCGCCTCTGCCATCGCAGCAGAAGTCAGCGCAAACCCCGCGGGCGACGTGGATTCGGCGAACGCACGGGTTCGGACTGGGGTCGAAAAACGCGGCGCAGACCAGATCGCCGCGATCGTGCTGAAATCCAATCAGGATGGAACGTCGCTGACCGTCGGCGATGTGGCTGACATACGAGTCGAAGGCGTCGACCGAGCGCGCACCTATTTCGTAGGCTCTGATCCGGCGATCACAATCCGTGTGGACCGATCGCCTACGGGCGACGCCATCGGCATCCAGCGCAGCGTCGAAGAGGTGGCGGCGCAGATGCAGGCCACCTTGCCCGAGGGCACGACGATTGATCTGATCCGCACGCGGGCCGAAGCGATCACGGGACGTCTGAACATTCTCCAAGAGAACGGACTCATGGGTTTGGGCTTGGTTGTTCTGTTGCTGTTCCTGTTCCTGAACGCGCGCATTGCGTTGTGGGTCGCGGCGGGCATTCCGGTGGCGATGCTGGCCGGGATCGCGCTGATGTATGCCTTTGGGATCACGATCAACATGATCTCTCTCTTTGCTCTGATCATCACATTGGGCATCGTGGTGGATGACGCCATCGTGGTTGGTGAACACGCGGATTTCCGTGCCCGGAGGCTGGGAGAGGACGCCGTCACAGCAGCAGAAAACGCGGCACGGCGGATGATTTTGCCGGTGTTTGCGGCGACAATTACGACCGTCACGGCGTTTTTTGGACTGGTCACGATTGGTGGCCGGTTTGGCGAGTTGATCGCAGACATCCCGTTTACGGTGATTGTGGTGCTGATCGCTTCGATCGTGGAATGCTTCCTGATTCTGCCCAACCACTTGTCCCATGCGCTGGCGCATACGGCCCAAAACCACTGGTACGACTGGCCCTCGCGTCAAGTGAACAAAGGCTTCCGCTGGGTGCGCGATGTGGTCTTTCGCAGGGTGATGCAGGTAGTGGTGACCTTGCGCTATCCGGTTCTGGCCCTGGCGATCCTGCTTCTGGCGTCGCAGGCGGCGCTGTTTATCTCTGGCCAGGTGACATGGCGGTTCTTTAACGCGCCAGAGCGGTCGAGCGTGTCGGGCAACTTTGTCATGATCAACGGTGCGGATCGCAGCGATAGCATCGAGATGATGCGCGAATTGCAACGTGCCACCGAGGCTGTCGCGAGCCGATTCGAGGGCGAACATGGCGTGAACCCCGTGACATATGCAGTTGCGGAAATCGGGGGCAATACGGGCCGACCGATTTCTGGCAGCGGGGACAAGGACAGCGATCTGCTCGGCTCTATCGCGATTGAACTCGTGGAGGCCGACGCCCGCCCCTATTCCAGTTTTGAATTCGTGGTCGCGCTGCAAGAAGAGGTCAACCAGCACCCCTTGGCCGAGATTGTTAGCTTCCGCGGGTTCCGCTCGGGGCCGGGGGGCGATGCGCTGGACGTCCAGTTCTACGGTGCCACCGCCGAAACTCTAAAAGCCGCGTCCGAGGCGCTGAAGGATGCGCTGATCCAGTTCCCCGAAGTCTCAGCGGTCGAGGACAATCTGGCTTACGACAAGCAAGAACTGGTGCTGGAACTGACTGCCCAAGGGCAGGCGCTTGGGTTTGATATCGACAGCCTTGGCACCGTGATCCGCAACCGTCTGAACGGAATTGAGGCGGCGAGCTACCCCTTGGGGCCGCGTAGCGCGACCATTCGCGTAGAATTGCCCGAAGGTGAAACAGCTGCTGATTTTCTAGACCGGATGATGATGCGGACGGCGCAGGGTGAATATGTGCCCTTATCGGACATCGTTTCTGTCACCCGCCGCGATGGATTTTCGACAGTCCGCCGCGAAAACGGGATCCGACTCATTTCGATCACAGGTGATATTTCCGAGGATGACCCCGCCCGTGCTGCCGAAATCCAGAGCATCATGGAGCAAGATATCCTGCCGCAAATCGCATCTGAGTATCAGGTGGAGTTCCGAATCGCCGGCCTGTCAGAGCAAGAGGACGAATTTTTGTCCGATGCGCGGACGGGTCTGATTCTGGTTCTACTGACGATCTACCTGATTCTCGCTTGGGTCTTTGCCAGCTGGTCGCGCCCCTTGGTGGTGATGAGCGTGATTCCCTTTGGTCTTGTCGGGGCGATCTGGGGGCACTTCATCTGGGATGTGCCGCTGTCGATGTTCACTGTTGTCGGCCTGCTTGGGATGACGGGGATCGTGATTAACGACTCGATCGTTCTAGTGACCACAATCGATGAATACGCCAAGGAGCGTGGGATCATTCCTTCGATCATCGACGGGGCTACCGACCGGTTCAGGCCCGTTCTGCTCACCACGCTCACCACGGTTCTCGGACTTGCGCCGTTGCTTTACGAGACCTCAGCCGATGCGCAGTTCCTGAAGCCTACGGTGATCACGTTGGCCTACGGGCTTGGCTTCGGGATGTTCCTCGTGCTGCTGGTCGTGCCAGCGCTGATAGCAATCCAGACTGATATCGGTCGTCTGATGGGGGCAGCGCGCACTGCGAGCAAAGCGTCTCGTGCGCCAGTCGTGCAGCGGGGCACACAGTTGACGGCTTTGGCGATTTTCCTGTGGGGGGCTTTGACGATCGGTTGGGTGGCTGTCACCGGCGCTGCGCTGCCGCAGGTAGCAGCTGTGCTGCCGATGGTTCAAAGCATGGGTGGCGCGTTTTTGGTTTTTGCAGTCGGAACGATGGTGCTGACCCTGATCGGGTTTGGGCTGACGGCATCAATGATGGGCCGCCGCGCGGCTTAATCGCAGCCGTGCACTTCGACCGCGTAGTCGCTGCCAAGCACAGTAAAGGTGATCGCCGAACGGTCGATCATCATGCTGCTGCCGGAGATCGCGCTCAAATCCGCAGAAATGTGCAGGGTGTTCCCCGCGCGGCGCGTTTCAGCTGGATCGACCCAAATGCGCGGGTTGTTTACCTCGACTACAGAGCTCTCGCGCGTTCCCGAGGGCGGCATGGCCAATGTTGCGTTCAGGGTCAGTCCAGCGCTGGTGGGGTCCAGATCACAGTCGACGTCGCGCACGCCTGCTTCGGACCGGCTAAACGGGCGAGAGGCCATGGCCGCAGCGATTTTGGGGTCACGGTGACCTTGGAGCGGGAGGTCTGCTGAAAAAGGCAGCGTGACCGGCATGCAGATTTCCTCGCAGACGCCCATATCCACTTGGCCGCGTAAAATGATCGGTTTGCTCGGGTCTTGGGGGACGAGGCGCATGGGCAACACGAGCCCGTCTTTGTAGCCAATCGTCTTGTAACCACTGCTCTCGAAGACCTCTGGCGCAGGCCAGATGAAGCCGACGGACTTCAGATTCTCGGACCCACTCCAGTCGAAGTAGGGGGGGATCCCGGCCTCGCCCGGCGCACGCCAGTAGGTTTTCCAGCCCGGCGCCAAAGCCACATCCAGCGCCGCGATGTGAGATCCATCAGATTCTTTCCACCCAGACAGGATCTGGTGGTGGATTGTGTCATCGTAACTACCGGCCATAGCGGGCGCGGCAGCACACAAAGCGAGGGTCAGAGAAAGGGCGCGGCTGTGTTTCATCTCTTACAAATGCGATGTGTCCTTGGTTTTTCCAAGTCACATTGCAGCGAGAGAGTGTGTTACAACGCCTTGCCAGTGACAGAAATGCAGCACATGCTGTTCAGTATGAGCAGCAACACCACAGACCTGACCGGCAAACTTCTGATCGCGATGCCAGAAATGGGCGACCCCCGCTTTGAGCGGAGCGTCGTTTATTTGTGTGCCCACTCTGACGAAGGCGCGATGGGCTTGATCGTTAATAAACCGACTGACGATGTTGTCCTCGGCGACCTGCTCGAGCAGTTGGATATCCCGCAAGGGCCGTCGACACGCAATATCATCGTGCATTACGGTGGACCGGTCGAGCATGGCCGCGGTTTTGTCCTACATTCAAGCGATTACCAGTCGGACACAGCCACGTTGCAGGTCGATTCCCGCTTTGGGATGACGGCCACAGTGGACATCTTGCAAGAGTTGGCGCGCGGCGAAGGACCGTCCAGCGCGCTTATGGCGTTGGGCTATGCGGGCTGGGGACCAAACCAGCTGGAAGAAGAGCTGCAAGAGAACGGCTGGCTCGTCTGTGATGCTGAGTTGGAACTCGTATTCGGGACAAGCGACACCGATAAATGGATGAGCGCGTTGCACTCTATGGGCATCGACGCGCTGAACCTGTCCGCGAGCCAAGGCCGCGCTTAATCGCGAGGGGCAGCCGCGCGATTCAAGCGGTCATTGATGGCCAAACCCAATCCGTGATTCGGAATCGGTGCGACCGCTATGCCGTGGGGGGCGAGCGCATCTAGTGTGTGGAGCGCAGGGAACAGGTTGGTTGCCGCTTCGGTCACGTCCCCAGTCTCTGACAGGTTCAGATCGCAGTCCATCTCTCCGAAACCCAACAGCAGTTCGTCGCCTTCGCGGGTTGTGGCGTTCAGGCGGACTTTGGCTCCGGGCGCGTAATGAGAGACGAGCTGACCGGGGGCGGTGATGCCTGCGCCTGCGCCAGCCAAGGGCCGGCCAAGAGCGCCCTCGGCATCTTCCATCGACAGCCCGCCTGGACGTAGCAGGCGCGGGGTGCCGTCATATACGCCGATGATCGTGGACTCGACGCCGACGGGGCAGGGGCCGCCATCCAGAATTGCAGCAATGCGTCCGTTCAGACCGGCCATGACGTGGCCAGCCGTCGTGGGGCTGATTTTTCCTGACGGATTGGCCGAGGGCGCGGCGAGGGGGCATTCGCTCACGGTCAGCACTTTGCGTGCCAAGTCGTGGGCGGGCAGGCGGATCGCCACGGTCTCCAATCCAGCGGTGACCAGCGGTGACAACCCGTGTCCCTCTTTCAAGGGTAGCACCAAAGTCATCGGGCCAGGCCAGAAGGCGTGGGCCAGCGCCTCTGCCATCTCGTTCCAGACGACATAGCGGTGCGCAGCCTCGACGCTCGGCAGGTGCACGATCAGGGGGTTGAAACTGGGGCGCCCTTTGGCTTCGTAGATTGCGGCGACGGCGGCATCGTTTCGCGCGTCACCGGCCAATCCGTAGACCGTTTCAGTGGGCAGCGCGACCAAATGGCCACTGCGCAAAAGCTCGCTAGCGTGGTGCACGCCTGCGTCGGTGTCCGGTAAAATCAGGGTATTTTCTACGACCATAGTTTCTGTGACGCGGCGTTTCAGTTGATGCAAAGAGGGCAACAGATAGGGTTCCCAGTGACCAGACCCATAACGGGGCCGAAGCCCAAGGCCAAGCCCGCTTGAGAGGAGCACGCCATGCCCTATCGCGCGCCGATAAACGAATTCAGCTTTATTTTTGACAAGATCGTCGGTCTCGGCGACGTCACCAGCACGCCTCTATTCGAGGATGCTTCGCACGATGTGGTGACCGCCATTCTGGCCGAAGCCGCCAAGCTGAGCGATGAAAAGCTGGCCCCCGTGAACCGTTCGGGCGACGAGCATCACACGGTTCTTGAGAATGGCGTCATGCGCGCAGCCCCCGGATATGGCGAGGCCTATCAGGCGATTGCAGAGGGTGGTTGGGTCGGCATCGCCGCGCGTCCCGAGTCCGGTGGCATGGGTCTGCCCATGACCGTGGCGAGCGCGGTGAACGATATGATGGGCGCAGCCTGTCTGTCGCTGCAACTGGTGCCACTGCTATCCATGGGGCAGATCGAGGCGCTGGAGCATCACGCCCCGGACGCCATCAAGGAACTCTATCTGCCCAAGCTGACCAGTGGCGAATGGACCGGCACGATGAACCTGTCCGAACCGCAGGCTGGCTCGGATGTAGGCGCGCTGGCGACCAAAGCAGAGCCCAATGGTGACGGCACATTCTCGATCACTGGTCAGAAGATCTGGATCAGCTGGGGCGATGCAGATTTCGCGGAAAACATCTGCCATCTGGTTCTGGCCCGCCTGCCCGACGCGCCCAAGGGGACCAAAGGCATCAGTCTGTTCATGGTGCCCAAGTTCCTGCCCGACGCAGACGGCAATCCGGGTGAGCGTAACGACCTGCGTGTCGTCAGCATCGAGGGCAAGATGGGCCTGCACGGCAGCCCAACCTGTGTGATGGAATATTCCGGTGCCAAAGGCTGGCTGGTTGGCCCCGAGGGCGGCGGTATGGCGGCGATGTTCACCATGATGAACAACGCGCGTCTTGGCGTGGGCGTGCAGGGTGTTTCGGCGGCTGAAGGCGCCTATCAGCACGCGCTGGCCTACGCGATGGAACGCAAACAGGGCCGCACTCCGGTCGAGGGGCCCGGCACCATCGTCGACCACGCCGATGTGCGCCGGATGCTGGCCGAATCGAAGTGCGACATCTTTGCGGCGCGCTGTATTGCGCTGGCCTGTGCGGCGGCGATCGATATGGGCAACGCGACCGGTGATGCGGCGTGGAAGGCCCGCGCAGCTTTCCTGACCCCTATTGCCAAGGCATTCGGCACCGAGACGGGCATGCGCGTGTCCGAAACCGGTGTGCAGATCTTTGGAGGCATGGGCTTTGTCGAGGAAACTGGCGCAGCGCAATACTACCGCGACGTCCGCGTGACCGCGATTTACGAGGGCACCAACGGCATTCAGGCCATGGACCTTGTGGCGCGGAAACTGATGGATGGCGGCGAGGCGGCGTATGCCCTGCTGGACGAGATTGAGGCTGATGCAGAAAAGGCCCGCGCGACCCTGCCCGAATTGGCCGAGCCCGTCTGGCAGGCGACGGAGACTCTGCGCGAGGCGACCGAATGGCTGGTTTCTCAGGGGGACTTGCAGGACCGTTTCGCTGGCGCGGTGCCGTTCCTGATGGGCTTTGCCCGTGTGTTGGGGGGCTACTACCACTTGAAGGCCGCGCTGGCCGAAGGGGGCGAGGGCACCCGCAGCCGTCTGGCCAAGTTCTACATTGACCGCCTGCTGCCAGAGCATATTGGTCTGCTGACACATGCACGTCAGGGGGCGGTTGACCTTTATGCGATCACCCACGATGACCTCGTGGCATGAGCGCAAAGACAGGCATCCGTTATCCATTCCCCGACCCGCCCGCCGAAGGCGAGGCTATTGAAATCGCAGAAGGCGTCCTCTGGATCCGCCTTCCGCTTCCCATGGCGCTGGACCATGTGAACGTCTACGCCCTGCGCGACGCGGGCGGCTGGACCATCATCGACACCGGCATGAACAGCCGCCGCACCCGTGCGATCTGGGAGCATTTGATGGCTGGCCCGCTGCAAGGCCTGCCCGTGCAGCGCGTGATCGGCACTCATCACCACCCCGACCACATCGGTTTGGCCGGTTGGTTTCAAGCCAATGGCGCAGAGCTCTTGATGGCCCGCACAGGCTGGCTGATGGCGCGGATGCTGCAGCTGGACGAGCAAGAGCGGCCGACAGAAGAAGCCGTCACCCACTGGCAGCGCGCTGGCATGGACGATGCCATTCTGGAGCATCGCCGGAATGAACGTCCCTTTAACTTTTGCGATATGGTCCACCCGATGCCGCTGGGGTACACCCGCCTGCAGCAGGACGACACGATCCGCATGGGCGGGCGCGACTGGACCGTGCACACCGGCGGCGGTCACGCGCCTGAGCATCTGACTTTTTGGTCCAACGACGACCATCTGGTGATTTCCGGCGATCAGATCATCAGCTCGATCAGCCCCAACGTTGGCGTCTACGCCACCGAGCCAGAGGCGGACCCGCTCGCCGACTGGATCGAGGCCTGCGAGCGGCTTGGTGCGATGGCCCGAGAGGACCATTTGGTGCTGGCGGGGCACAAGCTGCCCTTTACCGGTTTGCCGACCCGCATGCGTCAAATGAAAGAGAATCACCACAATGCGCTGCCGCGTCTGGTAGACTGGTTGGACGAACCCAAAAAGGCGACCGACTGCTTTCCCGTCTTGTTCCGTCGCAAGATCGGGGAGGGGGAATACGGCCTTGCACTGGTTGAAGCCGTTGCTCACTTGAACCATTTGCACCACCAAGGTCTTATTACACGCGATTTGGGGGCGGATGGCGCTTGGCTTTGGCGCAAGGCTGGCTAAAACTCTGCGGCAACACACCCCTTCGACGAAGTGGTGACAGGGCCGCTAAAATCGAATAAACGCGGCAGCGACGAACAGGAAAGGACGCCCGAGATGGCTGAACACAAGCACGGCAGCATGGACATCACCGACCAGCAGAACACCTTTGATGGGTTCATCAAGTTCACCAAGAACGCGACGATCCTCATCATCCTGTTCCTGATCTTCTTGGCCCTGACCGGCGCCTAAGTTTCCCACCGGGGGTTTTATGAAACGTCGTTTTTTCCTGCTGGGTGCACCAGCAGTGTTGGCTGGTTGTGCCGCAGAACCGATTTGGGCCCCCGATAATGAAGTGAACCGCTGGCGGTACCGACATGACGGTCCGCCCGCGATTACCCTTTATACGATGATCAGCAATGACACGGATGCCGGCGCGCACTCGGGGCTGATGATCAATGCCAGCGAGCGGATCCTGTTTGATCCCGCAGGCAGCTACCATTTTGCCGAAACGCCCGAACGCAACGATGTCTTCTTTGGCATCACAGAGCGGATTCGCGATTTCTACGAGCGGTACCATTCGCGCGTGACCTTCCGCGTCGTCGCGCAAGAGGTCATCGTCACCCCCGAGGTCGCGCAGACCATCTACAACCGCGCTCTGAATTTCGGTGCGGTGCAAAAAGCGAACTGCACCCGTGCGGTCAGCACGGTGCTGCAGGACTTGCCACCGTTCGAGAATGTGCGTGTGACGTGGTTCCCCAAAACGCTCATGCGCGATTTTGAGGATATTCCTGGTGTCAAAGAGCGCCTGATCTTTGAAACCGATGAGGATAACAAGGATCTGGCGCTCAAGGCATTTAACGCCGAGGCAGAGTTCAACGCCCGTCAGGCGACCAAAGCCGCCAATTAACCCAAGATGTAGAGCAATGAGTACAGCGTCACCGCTCCGCCTACGATGGCGAGGATGACGTTGCGTGTGACGTAGCCCAAGGCTGCGGTTACGAATGCTGCACCCAGACGTGCGGGGTCCGGCACTCCGCCCGTTGCGGCGGGGAACAGGATCGCGGGCGCGACCAATCCGGGCAGAACGGCTACGGCGGTGTAACGCAGATGGCGCAGCACCCATTCAGGGAGTTCGCGGTCTCCAATCAGGCCAAGAAACACAAAGCGCAGGAAATAGCTGCCTGCGCCAAGGCCAAAGATCACGATCCAGAGTTTGAGTGTGGGGATATCGGTCATGATCATGCTGCCTTTGCGGTCATGCGACGTTCGACTTCTGCGCCGACGGCCATCGCTGTGATGGCGGCGATCAGAAGGCCAAGGTTATAGGGCAGGCCCATGAACACGAGCGCTAGTACGATCGACGTAAATGCGGCCGCGATATGTGCCAGCGTGCGCAGAGCGGGCGCAATGATCGCGAGGAACGTAATCGGTACGGCAAAATCCAAGGCAAGCCCGTCGGGAATCGAACTGCCGAGAAGTGCTCCTGCAATGGTCGAGGCGTACCACAGGGGGACAACCGAACTGGCGGTGCCAACAAAGTAGGCAAACTTCTGTGATGGCGTCCGGTCGGGGTTCTTTTCAAACTCTAGCACAGAGGTCGCGTAGGTCTGGTCCACCAAGAGATAGGCGGCAAAAGCGCGCTTCCACAGGGGCATGTGGCCCAAATGGGGCGTGATCGACGCGGAATACATCGCCATCCGCAAGTTCACGGCCAGCGCAGAGATGAGCGCAATCGCGGCGGGCAGGTTGTCCGATAGCAATTGGAGCGCAGTAAACTGAGCCGCTCCTGCGATCACGACAACCGAGAAGGCCAGCGCCTCGAACACGTTTAGGCCCGCTTCGGTCGCAACAACACCGAACAGCAGGCCAAAGGGAACGATCACCAAAATGAACGGTGCGCCAGCTTTCATACCTTGGAAGAACTGGCTGCGGTCAGAGACGGCTTGCATGAGGGATCCTGCGGCTATTTTGCCTGAGAATCGCTAGTCCATCATTCGCGCTGATGCAATTAGGCGCGATGATAAAGTTTTGTTGGGTTGATCGTCACAATGCTTGCTTGTGATCTCGCACCAATGGGCGGGACGGGCTTACAATTTAGTCGAATGTGCCCGCTGCGCGGCCTACTAGCATGAAAGCCCTGGCAGACCGGGTGTCGGCGAAAAGGTTGATTTCCTCGTCGCTTGCTTTGTCCGCAAAGCTGGCGAACACCTTGTCGAACCGGCGCAGGAAGTGGTGCGCTGCATCACGAAAAATAGGGTCCTGACGCATGCGTCCTGCGGTCAGCGCCAGCGAGGACCGGTCCCGAATGCCGCCAAGGGTCGAAACCGCTCCGCCTCTCTCTCCTGCCGCAAATTTACGCCACAACTCGGGGCGGGCGCGGTCAGGGCGTAGGTCATCCATGTAGATGCCGTCTTGGCTGAGCAGGGTCAGAACATCTTGGGCTGCTTGGATGAGTTGCGAGGCCCGATGATCCGCGAGCCCGCGGCGCAGTGCAGCGAAGCCCTCTTTGTCATCGGGGGTCTCGGGGAAGTGGAGGGCACGGATGAAATCTGTGTTAGACAGCGGCTGCGCATCGTCCTGATCTGAAATCCCAAGCGCTAGGGTGGGCTGATCTTCGGACTCGGAGACACTCGGGGTGGCAGGCAAGGCACGGATCGCATCCATCCGGCGCGAGGACGAGAACATCGCCAACGCGCTCTCGGTTTGCTGTTGGGTGGCGACCAGATCCTCGAGCTTCTTGATCAAGGCGGGGTCTACGCCTGTGTTGCGCGGGGCATGCTGCTGGCTGGCCAGATAGGTCTGACGAATACCATCGATGGCAATCTGAAGGCGCGCCGCCTCTTGGCGCATGATGCGCGCGGAACGGGCCGCGGTTGCGCCGACCCACATCATGCCGATGGGCATGAAGACGGCCAGCACTTCGATCACAATGCGCAGGCTGTCGCCGTCGTTTTCCGTCTCGATCCCAAAGAAAAAGAGTGCGCACAGGGCGAGCCAGACAATCGTCAGCGCCACGGCAATCCACTCGCCGGGGCTGACGTCGAATTTGGGCTCTGCATCGCTGCGGTCGTAAAGACCCGGCGGTGTGCTGCCCTGCGTACTGTTGGACATAGTCGTGTCCTTAGACGTAGGAAATCTTCAGGACTTCGTAGGACTTTTCGCCGCCGGGGGTGCGAACCTCGACGCTGTCACCCTCTTCTTTGCCGATCAGGGCGCGGGCGATGGGCGATTTGATGTTCAGTAGACCCTTTTCGATGTCGGCTTCGTATTCGCCAACGATCTGCCAAGTTTTCTCGGCATCGGTATCCTCGTCTACGACAGTCACGGTCGCGCCGAACTTGATCGAGCCCGATAGCTTGGCCGGATCGATGACATCTGCCAGCGAAATGATGCCTTCGAGTTCCTTGATGCGGCCTTCGATGAAGGACTGCTTTTCGCGCGCCGAATGGTATTCGGCGTTTTCCGACAGGTCGCCGTGTTCACGCGCTTCGGCGATCGCTTTGATGATCGCAGGGCGTTCCACCGACTTCAGGTGCTTCAATTCGCTCTCGAGCGCGGTTGCGCCCGCGCGGGTCATAGGTACTTTTTCCATGGCCTCAGAATCCGTTATCGGCCTTGCCCCTGTCAGGGATGGCCGGTTTTTAGGGTTCCGCTACCTGAACTGAGGCGAGCGGTAATTTCAAGAGCCATATGAATATGGGACGGGATTCCTGCGATTCCGGCGCAAAAGGGCCGGCGTTTCTGCGCGCACATGAAAGCGGGCCTACATTTTGATAGGAATGCTGTGTCTAGGGTACCTATTTGCTCTGCCTATACTCGGGGGGCAAAAAATAGGCTGTGCTTTGAGTGTTTGTGCTCTAGCAGGGCTTGTGCCGCAATGCCGCATTCAGCCATTTTAACGTCGTGTCGCGATTGACCGGCAGGGCTGATCCTGCGTAACACTGCGCCAAGTTTGAAATATTATTGCGCGAACGAGACAGAGGAGCCAGCAGCATGACCGAGATTGTGCGCGAAGCCATGGAATATGACGTCGTCATCGTTGGGGCCGGACCTGCCGGTCTGTCGGCGGCGATCCGTCTCAAGCAGCTGGACGCCGATCTAGACGTCGTCGTTCTGGAAAAGGGCTCAGAAGTGGGTGCCCACATCCTGTCGGGCGCGGTGCTGGACCCCTGCGGTTTGGATGCCCTGATCCCTGACTGGAAAGAGAAGGGCGCGCCGATCAACGTGCCCGTCAAAGAAGACAACTTTTACGTGCTGGGTGAGGCGGGCAAAATCCGTGTGCCGAACTTCCCCATGCCGAGACTGATGAACAACCACGGCAACTATATCGTCTCGATGGCGAATGTCTGCCGCTGGATGGCCGAGCAAGCCGAAGAACTGGGTGTCGAGATTTTCCCCGGCATGGCTTGTTCCGAACTGGTCTACGGCGAGAATGGCGAAGTCAAAGGCGTCGTTGCAGGCGAATTCGGCAAGAACGCCGACGGCACCCAAGGCCCCGGTTACGAGCCCGGCATGGAGCTGCACGGCAAATACGTGTTCCTGTCCGAGGGCGTGCGCGGTTCGCTGTCCAAAGAAGTCATGGCGAAATACGACCTGTCCAAGGGCCATTGCCCGCAGAAGTTCGGCATCGGCATGAAGGAAATCTGGGAAATCGACCCCGAGAAGCACCGCGAAGGCACCGTGACCCACACCATGGGCTGGCCTCTGGGCTCGAACGCGGGCGGCGGCTCGTTCATCTACCACCTCGACAATAACCAAGTGTATGTCGGCTTCGTGGTGCACCTGAACTACGAAAACCCGCACCTGTTCCCCTACATGGAATTCCAGCGTTTCAAGCACCATCCGATGGTCGCCGAGCTGCTGAAAGGCGGCAAGCGCGTGGCCTATGGCGCCCGTGCGATCTCCGAAGGTGGCTACCAGTCGATCCCCAAAGTGACCTTCCCCGGTGGTGCGCTGCTGGGTTGTTCGGCGGGTCTGGTGAACGTGCCCCGCATCAAGGGCAACCACAACGCGATGCTCTCTGGCAAAGCGGCTGCCGAAGCAGCGTTTGACGCGATCAAAGCGGGCCGTCAGTCGGATGAGCTGACCAGCTACGAAGCTGAACTGCGCGAAGGTGCGATTGGCCAGGACCTGAAGAAGGTCCGCAACGTGAAGCCGCTGTGGTCTAAGTTCGGCCTGACTGCGAGCCTCGCTCTGGGTGGCTTGGACATGCATATGAACGAAAAGTTCGGCAAGTCTTTCCTTGGCACTCTGCGTCACGGCAAAACCGACGCGGCAGCGACCGGCAAAGCGGCGGATCACAAGCCCATCGACTACCCGCGTCCCGATGGTGTTTTGTCGTTCGACCGTCTGACTAACGTTAGCTTCAGCTTCACCAACCACGAGGAAAGCCAGCCTGCGCACCTGCAGCTGAAAGACCCGAGCATCCCCGTGAACGTGAACCTGCCCGAATACGCGGGCCCCTCGGCGCGGTATTGCCCCGCAGGCGTCTATGAATTCGTCGAGGAAGAGGGCAAGGACACCCGCTTTGTCGTGAACTTCCAGAACTGCGTGCACTGCAAGACCTGTGACATCAAGGACCCCAGCCAGAACATCAACTGGACCACGCCTCAGGGCGGCGACGGGCCCAACTACCCCAACATGTGATGTCGATTGCAGTGTTGTGATCAAAAAGGGGCGGCCATTTGGTCGCCCTTTATTGCAACAGCCTGCATGCACCCGTAGGCTTGGCGCCAATCAAGACAACAGGAGGCGCCCTTGTCACCACTCCGCCCGTTCGTATTGGCTGCAGCTTTTGCCTGCGCAGGATTGCCAGCACTGGCCCAAGGGGTCTCTGGCGCCTATCTGGCCGGCCGCGTGGCGGAAACGGACCGCAACTTCTCTGAGGCGGCGAACCGCTTTGCCGAAGCGCTGGTGATGGACAAGGAGAACCCGCAGATCATGCAGGGCCTCGTCGGTGCGAATATCGCGCTGGGTGAGGTCGACCTGATTGCGCCTGTCGCGCAGGATATGGCCAATCTGGGGGTTGGCAGCCAGCTGGCGCATATGGCCCTGATCGCCCATGCCGCCAAGACCGAGGACTGGGGCACGGTCGTCACCATGATCGAGGACGAGCGCGGTGTTGGTCCGTTGGTCGATGGTCTGAGCCGTGCATGGGCGTTGGTTGGCCAAGGTGAAATGGGCGCCGCGCTAGAGGCGTTCGACGCCGTCTCCCAAGAGGAGGGGCTGAACAGCTTTGGCCTCTATCACAAGGCACTGGCCCTTGCGTTGGTCGGTGATTTCGAGGGCTCTCAGGACATCTTTGCGGGGCGTCTGCAGATCACACGTCGCGGGGCTATGGCCAATATCGAAGTGCTGAGCCAGCTGGATCGCAACGACGAAGCGATCGAAATGATAGACGCGACCTTTGGGCCCGAACTCGATCCTGCCTTGCGCCGGATGAAAGAACAGATGGCAGCGGGCGAGCGTCTGCCCTTTACCCATGTGGGCAACGCCACGGATGGTTTGGCCGAGGTGTATTTCGCTGTGGCGAGCGCGCTAGAGGGCGAGGCGGGTCCTGATTACACGCTGCTGTATTCCCGTATCGCCGAATATCTGCGCCCCGACCATGTGGATGCGACCTTGTTGTCCGCCGATTTGCTGGATGTGATGGGCCGCTATGATCTGGCCGAAGCGACCTATCGCGAAGTTCCTGAAACCGATCCGTCCTATCATGCCGCCGAACTGGGCCGCGCCGATGCGCTGCGCAGCGCGGGCAAGGAAGATGCGGCGATCGAAGTGTTGCAATCCTTGTCCAAGACCCACAGTGAACTGCCGGTCGTGCATCTGACACTGGGGGATTTCTACCGCGCGGATGAACGCTATGCCGAGGCCGTTAAAGCCTATGACAAGGCGATCTCGCTTTATGAAGATCCGCAGGATGCCCGCTGGTTTGCCTACTACACACGGGGCATCGCCTATGAGCGTCTGGGGGAATGGGACAACGCAGAGGCGGACTTCCGCAAGGCATTGGAGCTGAGCCCCGGTCAGCCGCAGGTGCTGAACTATTTGGGCTATTCGCTGGTCGAGATGGGCACCAAGCTGGACGAAGCCCTTGGGATGATCGAGCAGGCTGTTGCGACCTCGCCCAACAGCGGGCACATCGTCGATAGTCTGGGCTGGGTTCTGTTCCAGCTGGGCCGCTACGAGGAGGCTGCCGCGCAGCTAGAGCGCGCCGCTGAGTTGATGCCAGTGGATCCCATTGTGAACGACCACCTCGGGGACGGGTACTGGGCTGTGGGCCGCAAGATCGAGGCTCGTTTCCAATGGCACCGTGCCCTGTCCTTTGACCCCGAAGAAGAGGATGCGGAACGTATCCGCCGCAAGCTTGAGGTCGGACTGGATCAGGTTCTGGCCGACGAAGGTGCGGACCCAATCAAGGTGGCGAATGGCGATTGAGGCTTTTGCGCCCGCCAAGGTCAATCTGACACTGCATGTCACCGGTCAACGGGCGGACGGGTATCATTTGCTGGAATCACTGGTGGTTTTTGTGGGCGTGGGGGACCGGATCACGGTCTCTGAGGCGGCTGACCTGCGGTTGGCTGTCACTGGCCCACGTGCTGAAGGCGTGCCCACAGGCCCCGAGAATTTGGTGCTCAAGGCGGCTTCGCTCTTGGGCGGCGTGGGTGCCCAGATTGTGCTGGACAAGCATCTACCGGCCGCTGCGGGCATCGGCGGGGGATCGTCTGACGCAGCCGCTACACTGCGGGCGCTTTCGCAGCTTTGGAATTTGGATTTGCCTGCGGACAATGGGCTGAGCTTGGGCGCAGATGTGCCGGTCTGTCTGCGGGCGGCGCCATGCCTGATGTCCGGCGTCGGAGAGGTGCTGACCGAGGTTCCGGTCTTGCCGCCTCTGTGGATGGTCCTTGTGAACCCCGGGGGCGAGGTGCCGACCCCCGCCGTGTTCAAGGGCCTAGCGCGCAAGGATAACCCACCGATGGCGCCGGTGCCCGCTGGATTGGACGCACCCGCGTTCGCCGAGTGGCTGTCCACCCAGCGCAATGATCTGGAGCCTCCGGCGCGCGCTGTAGCTCCTGTGATCACCGATGTACTTGATGCGATTGCGGGCGCTGGAGCGTTGCTTGCCCGGATGTCGGGATCGGGTGCAACCTGTTTCGGGCTTTATGCTGATGCAGAGAGTGCGGCCTGTGCTGCCGCGCAGATCAAAGAAAAAGCGCCCGCGTGGTGGGTGGACCACGGGGCGCTTGGTTCGTTTTCCTGAACTGGGATTAGCGGACGCGTTCGACCACGTAATCTGCCAGATCCATCAGCATCTGACGCACGGGGCGGTCGGGTAGGACCGACAGCGCCTCTTTTGCTTTGTCCGCCCATGCTAGCGCGTCCTGACGGGTGGCTTCCATCGCGCCGTGCTTGGCCAGCAGACGCAGAGCCTCGTCCAGATCGCCGTCTTGCTGATCGCCGTCTTCGATGGTGCGCTTCCAGAAGGCGCGCTCGGCCTCATCAGCAGCGGCCACGGCCTTGATCACGGGCAGGGTCAGCTTCTGCTCGCGGAAATCGTCGCCGATGTTTTTGCCTGTGGCATCGCTGTTTCCGCCGTAGTCCAGCAGGTCATCCACAATCTGGAAGGCAATCCCCAGCGCGTCACCGTAATCGAATAGGGCTTGTTCGTGCGCCTCGGGCGCGTCGGCAATCACGCCGCCCACTTGTGTCGCTGCCGAGAAGAGAGCAGCCGTCTTGCCGCGTACAATCTTCAGATAGGTGTCTTCGCCGGTGCGCAGGTCCTTGGCCGCGGTCAGCTGCAGCACTTCGCCTTCGGAGATGGTGGCGGAAGCGTTCGCTAGGATCGCCAGCACGCGCAGGCGGCCTGTGTCGACCATCAGCTGGAAGCTGCGGGCAAAGAGATAGTCACCGACCAGAATGCTGGACTTGTTGTCCCAGAGCAGATTCGCAGTGGGGCGTCCGCGCCGCTGTTCGCTCTCGTCGACAACGTCGTCGTGCAGCAGGGTCGCGGTGTGAATGAATTCGACAGTGGCGGCCAGATGGACCGCATAGGGCCCCTCGTAGCCACACAGGTCAGCGGCGGCCAACGTCATCAGAGGGCGAAGGCGTTTGCCGCCAGCCCCGATCAAATGAGCGGTCAGATCGGCAATGCGCGGCGCGCTTTCGGACACCATACGCTCGCGGATCAGTGCGTCCACGGCGGCCATACCATCTGACAGATGACGCGAGAGCGCCTCGTGCGGTTTTTCGGTCGTTTCGTCCAGGCTCATACCATCCCCATCGCGCAGTCTCGACAAAGCGTCATGCGACCTCTTAAGTGTCGTACATGCAAGAGCTGCTCCGTACCAACGACCCAACCGTGATCGCATTCGCACAGGCTCTCCTGTCTGGCGAGGATATAGACTGCTACACCCTAGACGTAAATATGAGCGTGATCGAAGGCGGCATTGGAATTCTGCCGCGCAGGCTGCTTGTGCGCCGCGAAGACCTATTTATGGCTAGAGCGATTCTACGGGACAACGACATTGAGTGCTGACGAAGATGTGACCCGCGATGCTTTTTTGAGCGGGCAGGTGATGGCGCTTCAGCCGAAAAAAGGCTTTCGATCCGGCGTGGATGCGGTGCTTTTGGCCGCCGCGGTTCCGGCGCGGCCGGGGCAGCGGGTGTTGGAATTGGGCTGCGGAGTCGGTGTGGCAAGCCTGTGTCTGAATGCCCGCGTCGGCGGTTTGCACCTGACAGGCGTTGAACTGCAGGAAAATTATGCAGAGCTAGCGCGTCAGAATGCCACTGCTGCAGGCGCAGAAATGCGCGTTTACGCATCAGATTTAATGGCCCTGCCTGCTGATTTGCGTCAGCAGCAGTTTGATCACGTCTTGGCCAATCCTCCTTATTACGCGGCTGGGTCGCGCCAGCTTGCAAAAGATACGGGCCGTGAGACCGCGTTGGGCGAGGCGACACCGATGCGAAAATGGATCGAGGTCGCTGCGAAAAGGCTAGCGCCCAAAGGTTACGCAACCTTTATCCAGCGTACGGACCGGCTGGCCGACATGCTGGGACCCATGGCCGAGCATCTGGGATCCCTTGAAATACAGCCCCTCGCGCCGCGCGCGGGCAGGGAATCACACCTGGTGATTCTGAGGGGGCGCAAAGATGGTCGTGCACCCTTGTGTATGCATCCGCCGTTGATAATGCACGAGGGTGCGGTACACTTGAACGATGCCGAAGACTATCAGACATGGGCCGTGGACGTTCTGAGGAACGGGCATCCACTCCCTTTGCGTTAATGTCGCTTTGGTTTTTCCATTTAATGCGCAAAAAGATGCCATGGAGATATGTTTGTTGCGTTGCGGCGTGACAAACGAACGAATCTGTGCTGCAATAAATCTGTTACATCAGCAGAGAGGAGTTTTTCTCAATGAACTTGACTTCACACGTTCAGGAACTGCGTCGTAAACATCAAGCGCTGTCGCAGGAGGTGGAATACGAAGTCCGATCTCCGGGTGCGGACATGCTGCGTGTCTCTGAATTGAAGAAGAAGAAGCTCGCTCTGAAAGAGCAAATCGAACGCCTGTCGACCCACTAAGGATTATCGACGTGGATCGGGAGTAAGGCACCGATTTACTTGAACAAAGTTTGAATGGGCGCGTGGTAAACGCCCATTCATGGCGGACCCTCCGGCCAGACCCGGAGACGTGCGCGACAGTGGTCAGTACATCTCTAGGGGACGATACATGCACCCCTCTCAATCTATGAACACTGCCGATATGGCGCGCACGACCCACCGCCGTCCTCATGGACATCCCTCTTCCAAATCGTGACGCCGGCCTCGCTTTTGCGGGGCCGGTTTACAGAGCGGCGTAAGCTGCGGCCGGTAGGCCCCATGTCTTCATCGCTCCCTGAAGGTGCGGCACGAAAAGCCGCGTCTGAACTTGCGCCGCTCTAACTCAGTTTGCAAAAATATAGGGGCCGATCGCGCGGACCGGCCCCTGTTTTATGCCAAAACCACGTCTGGTTTCGATATGGTTTGCGTATGGCAAACGTACTGACGTTTGCCACATCCCGCCCAATTAGACGAAGAACTGTGCGCCGTTCGCCGAGATGGTCGAGCCGTTGATGAAAGACGCATCGTCCGACGCGAGGAAGACCACGCAGCGCGCGATTTCTTCGGGCTCGCCCAGACGGCCTGCGGGAATGCCCGAGATGATTTTCTCGCGGACTTTCTCGGGGACAGCCATAACCATTTCGGTTGCGATGTAGCCGGGGCAGATCGCGTTGGCGGTGATGCCCTTGGCCGCGCCTTCTTGGGCCAGCGACTTGATGATGCCCAGATCGCCCGCTTTGGTCGCAGCGTAGTTCACCTGACCGAACTGGCCCTTCTGGCCGTTGATCGAGCTGATGACCACAACGCGGCCAAAGCCACGGTCACGCATGCCATTCCACAGGGGGTGAACGGTGTTGAACACGCCGGTCAGGTTGGTGTCGATGACTTCCTGCCACTGTTCGGGGGTCATCTTGTGGAAAGGCGCGTCACGGGTGATGCCCGCGTTTGCGACGACAACGTCGATGGGGCCCAGGTCTTCTTCGACTTTGGCCAGACCCGCTTTGGAGTCTTCGTAGCTGCCGACGTTCCACTTATAGGTCTTGATCCCAGTCTCTTCGGTGAAAGCGGCTGCTTTCTCGTCGTTCCCGGCGTAGGTGGCGGCAACGGTGTAACCGGCCTCTTTGAGTGCTTTCGAAATCGCCGCGCCAATACCGCGCGAGCCTCCGGTGACCAATGCAACGCGTCCCATGTTTTCTCCGTGCGTTAGTAATTTTTTGTCCTAAAGGAATTAGGGCGCGTAATTTTCTTGCGCGCCCATTTGTCTTACGGCCGTTCGAAGCACATGGCAACACCCATGCCGCCCCCGATACACAGTGTCGCGAGACCTTTCTTGGCGTCGCGGCGCTTCATTTCGAACAGCAAGGTGTTCAGGATGCGGGCACCGGACGCGCCGATGGGGTGACCGATGGCGATTGCGCCGCCGTTCACGTTCACCACGTCGGGGTTCCAGCCCATGTCTTTGTTCACGGCGCAGGCCTGCGCGGCAAAGGCTTCGTTCGCTTCGACCAGATCCAGATCTTCGGCTTTCCAGCCTGCCTTCTCGAGCGCTTTGCGCGACGCAGGGATCGGGCCGGTGCCCATGATCGAGGGGTCGAGGCCAGCGGTCGCGTAGGATGCGATGCGTGCCAGAGGCTCCAGCCCGCGCTTTTCAGCTTCTTCTGCAGTCATCAGCATGACGCCTGCTGCGCCGTCGTTCAGGCCCGACGCGTTTGCCGCAGTGACCGAGCCGTCCTTGGTGAAGGCGGGGCGCAGTTTCTGCATGGCTTCCATGGTGGCGCCGTGACGGATGTATTCGTCCGCATCAACCACGATCTCGCCCTTGCGGGTTTTGATGGTGAAGGGAACGATCTCGTCCGCGAACTTGCCAGCCTTTTGAGCGGCTTCGGCTTTGTTCTGCGAGGCGACAGCGAATTCGTCCTGCATTTCGCGGGTGATCTGCCACTGGTCCGCCACGTTTTCAGCGGTCTGGCCCATGTGGTAGCCGTTGAACGCGTCCCACAGGCCGTCTTTGATCATGGTGTCGATGTACTTCAGGTCGCCCATTTTCTGGCCCTGACGCAGCGCTGCGCAGTGGGGCGACATCGACATGTTTTCCTGACCACCGGCGCACACGATCGCCGCATCACCAAGCATGATGTGCTGGGCGCCCAGAGCGACTGCGCGGAGGCCCGAACCACAGACCTGGTTGATGCCCCAAGCGGCTGCTTCGATGGGGAGGCCGGCGTTGATATGTGCCTGACGGGCGGGGTTCTGACCCTGGCCTGCTGTCAGCACCTGACCGAGAATCGTCTCCGAGACTTCGCTCTTATCGATGCCTGCGCGCTCTACCAGGGCTTGCAGCATAGTGGAGCCCAGATCGTGGGCGGGGGTGTTTGCGAATGACCCAAGGAAGCTGCCAACTGCTGTGCGCGCGGCGGATACGATAACTACGTTCGTCATATGCGGTGTCCTCTACCAAATTTCGGGGCAGAGGGCCGTCAGAGGCCGCTATTGTCGGCCTCGTCCTCCCTCCACCGACGGGGTATTGGTAGCAGGATTCTGCGGTGCCACAACAGTTCGTTCGTCGCTGTTAGCGCTAGGCAAGTCGTTTCCTAGTCCGACTTTGGTGCCATGCGGGTCTCAAACTGGGAGCGCCAAAGAAATAACCTTGGAGACAATCGACCCCGAGGGCACGCAAACAGTCCGCTTGCTCTTTGGTTTCAACATGTTCTGCGATGGTGAACATATCGAAGTGCCGACCGATGGACATGAGCGCACGCACGATTGCCTGATTATCAGGCGATGTGTCGATGCCGCGGATCAGGCTGCCGTCGATCTTGAGAATGTCGAAGGCGAAGTCCTTGAAATAGCGGATGGCGGTGCGGCCTGCGCCGAAATCGTCCAAGGCAAAGGCGACGCCCTTGAGCTGAATATCGTCCATGATATCAAGCACCTGCTCTGGGCGGGTCATCACGGATTCCTCGGTGATCTCGAGGATGAGCCGCTCGCCCACAGTGCCGTCGCGCGCCAGGCCGTGATGCAGAACTTTGTGCCATTTGGGGTCGTGCAGCGATTTGGCCGACAGGTTGATCGACAGACGCAATTGGGGGTTGCGGCACAGCTCTAGCAGGCCGAATTCCAAAGCGATACGATCTATGATGCGGCCCATGTCCGTTGCCTCTGCCACGGGCATAAAGTCGCGTGCTGGAATGACCCGTCCAGTCTCATCCAGAACGCGGATCAGCCCCTCGTAAAAGGCGATCCGTCTGGGATCATCGGTGACAACCACGGGCTGATAGGCCAGCATCACCTCTTTGTGCCGCAGGGCACGCTCGACCATCGCAAGGATATCCGAATCGCGCGAGCGCACGGCTGTTTCTAGGGGGTTCAGCCCCTTTGACCGTTTCCGGCCCTTATGTTTTTCAAACATTCCAATACTCCCACCACGAAGGCAGGCTGGGCGATTCTGTTTTAACGACGTGTAAACGGGCAAATGCGCTGAAAATTGGAGATTGGTTTCGGCGCGTGTTCATGTTTTGTTTGCATTCAGGCCGCTAGTCAGGAGTCGCGATAATGGTCACACGATGTGGATGGGTCACGGAGAATGCGCTGTACCAAGAGTATCACGACACCGAATGGGGCGTGCCCGAGAGGGACGGGCGAAAGCTGTTCGAATGCCTGTGTCTTGAGGGGTTTCAGGCAGGGCTGAACTGGCTGACGATCCTGAAAAAGCGCGAGGGGTTTCGCGCGGCCTTTGCGGGCTTTGATCCCTATGAGATCGCGGGCTGGGGCGAAGAGGATGTGGCGCGGCTGCTGGGCGATGCGGGGATTGTCCGGCACAGGGGCAAGATCGAGGCGACGATCGGGAATGCCCGCGCGTGGATTGCCGTCGAACAGGAAGAGGGGTTTTCAGAGTTTGTCTGGTCGTTTGTCGGCGGCGTTCCGATGAGGCCGCAGCCCGCGACTTTGGCCGATGTGCCGGCCCAGACCGAGGTTTCGGTCAAGCTGTCAAAAGCCCTAAAGAAAAAGGGCTTTCGCTTTGTCGGGCCGACCACGGTCTATGCGTTCATGCAGGCTGTCGGCATGGTCGATGACCACGAGGCGGCCTGCGACTGGGCGCGTTAACTAGCCGGTTCGTCGATCAGGGTTTGCAAGATGTCTTTGGCGCTGTCGCTGGACCAGTCCGCATCGCCCATGAGACGCGCGATTTCCTGACCTTCGCGGTTCAGAATGATCGTGACCGGCAGGCCAAGGACACCCATATCGCGGGCGATAGCTTGGCGGTGGTCCATGTAGTGGGGCAGGTTCTCGACCCCGATTTCGCCAAAGAATTTGGCGATGCCTTCGGGCGAATTGCGGCCAGTGGCCAGCGTGACAACCTGAAAATCGTCGCCGCCAAGCTGGGTTTGCAGGTCCGACAGCATGGGCATCTCTTTGCGGCAGGGCGCGCACCATGTGGCCCAGAAATTCACCAGAACGATCTGGTCGTCAAAGTCGGTCAGACGCATGGCGCCGTCGGGACCGCTGAATTCCAGATCGGACACGCTTTTGGGCTCTGCGTGAAAAGACAGCTTTTTCATGTCGCCATGTCGTAGGGCCTCTAACGTGGCGGTGTCAGCGGCAAGTGCAGGGCCATTTGCAACCAGACACATGGCAGTATAGAGCAACAGGGACTTTATAAGGCGCATCAAGACCTCCGGGGGCACGACATGTCAGACTCTTCCTCGAACGCAATGTGGGGCGGCCGTTTCGCCGCTGGACCGGACGCGATCATGGAGGCAATTAATGCCTCGATCGGGTTCGACAAGCGGTTGGCCGCACAGGACATCGCTGGCTCTCGGGCCCACGCGGCCATGTTGGCTGCACAAGGCATCCTGAGGGATAGCGACGCAGAGGCTATTCGTGAAGGCCTGCTCACGGTGTTGTCAGAGATCGAAAGCGGATCTTTCGAGTTTTCGACTGCCCTTGAGGATATCCACATGAACGTGGAATCGCGGCTCAAGGAGATCGTGGGCGAACCCGCAGGTCGTCTGCACACCGCGCGGTCGCGCAATGATCAGGTGGCGACCGATTTCCGTCTGTGGACCCGTGATCAGATCGACGCCGCGATTGGCGGGGTCGAGGCGCTGATCCGTGCGCTGCTGGTGCAGGCCGAGGCGGGCGCGGACTGGGTGATGCCCGGCTTCACGCACCTGCAGACCGCGCAGCCGGTGACGTGGGGCCACCATATGATGGCCTATGTCGAGATGTTCAGCCGCGATCTGAGCCGTTTTAAGGATGCGCGCGCGCGCATGAACGAAAGCCCCTTGGGGGCGGCGGCGCTGGCGGGCACGTCCTTCCCGATTGACCGTCACATGACCGCCGAGGCGCTGGGTTTTGATCGCCCGATGGCGAACTCGCTCGATGCGGTGTCAGCGCGTGACTTTGCGCTGGAATTCCTGAGCAACGCCAGCATTTGCGCGATGCACCTGAGCCGCTTTGCCGAAGAGTTGGTGATCTGGTCCTCGGCCCAGTTCCGGTTTGTGACCCTGTCGGATCGTTTCTCGACCGGTTCGTCGATCATGCCGCAGAAGAAGAACCCTGACGCCGCAGAGCTGATCCGCGCCAAGATTGGCCGCATTTTCGGCGCCAACGTTGCGTTGATGATGGTGATGAAGGGTCTGCCGCTGGCCTACTCCAAAGACATGCAGGAAGACAAAGAGCAGGTCTTTGACGCTGCCGACAACCTGATGCTGGCGTTGGCCGCGATGGAAGGCATGGTCAAGGACATGAGCGCGAACCGTCCGCAATTGGCGGCGGCGGCGGGCAGTGGATTCTCGACCGCGACCGATCTGGCGGACTGGCTGGTGCGGGTTCTGGATATGCCGTTCCGCGATGCCCACCACGTGACCGGCTCGCTGGTGGCGCTGGCCGAGTCGAAGAATTGCGATTTGCCCGACCTGACGCTCGAGGACATGAAATCGGTGCACGACGCGATCACGGACGAAGTTTTCGGTGTGCTCGGGGTGGACAACTCGGTTGCGTCGCGCATGTCCTATGGGGGCACCGCGCCGGAACAGGTCCGCGCGCAGGTGGCGCGTTGGAAAGAGGTTCTGGGATGACACGGATTTTTGCCCTTGGGCTGGTGGCTTTGCTGGCCGCGTGCGGCGCGGATGGCGAGCCTGAGCGCCCCGAAAAGGGTGAACCTGCGTTTGGCGTGACTCTGTCCGGAACCGCAGAGATGGGGATTTCGGGATGACACCGCTGCGCGTGATCTATCTGGCTTTGGCGCTGTGGGGGGCTGTGCACCCCATGGCCTATTTCCTGACTTGGTTCTGGCAGAACGGGTTTGCGATGGGGCCGATGATCGACGCGTGGCATGCGAATGCGGCATCCAGCGGGCTCGTTTGGGATCTGACGATCGCGGCGATTGCCCTGACCGTCTGGATTTTGGCCGAGGTTTGGGTGCGACGGAACTGGATTTCGCTGATCGCGATTCCGGCGACGTTCTGCATCGGGGTCAGCTGCGGGTTGCCGCTGTACCTCTATTTCAGGAGCCGGCCGATCGACTGAGCCGTCGGATTTTTTGGGTATTTATGCCAAGATGAAGGAGCGGGCGCGCGGAATGGCGGCCCGCTCTTTTGCTTTTGGTGTATCCGGTGGGGATGGTTCGGTGCCGGATGGGCAGGGGGTGGCCGTCGAATGGCTGAATGTTCTCGGGCCTTTGGCCGTGGCACTGTTGCGCACAAGGGGAATTCACCATGTTGCAGAAAGACCGTTTGGTCCGGACCATGAAAGTGCTGCAGGCGCAGAACCAACCTGTGGGCATTGAGGCTTTGGCAGAGGCCGTGGGGTTGCCCACGTCTGTGGTGTCCGAGGACCTGCGCGTTTTGATGCGGCGGAATTTTCCGGTCGAGGGGGATGCTGAACACGGGTTTCAGTTGGTGCGAGAGCGTGCGGCGCATGGCTTGCATCTGACTGAAGACGAGTTGGAGGCCGCGCTGATGGGGGCGGCTTGGGCTGTGGACAATGGGGACGCTTCGGTCGCTGCCGCGGCACGGTCCCTGCTTGTGAAGCTGAGCCAGCAGATGCCAGCGGAGTTGCGTCCTGTGATCATGGACGGCGGGAAAGCTCCGGCAAAGCTGCCCGTCTTTGACAGCGCGGTGTTGCGGCAGGCCCTGCGGGGGCGCAACATTGTCCGCATGAAATACCGCGACAACAAGGGCAAGGTGACGTCGCGGATGATCTGGCCGCTGGTTATGGCCCATGCCGAAGAGGTGCGGGTTCTGGTCGCTTGGTGCGAGTTGCGCGACGGCTTTCGCCATTTTGCCATTTCGCAGATCGAGGCGATTGACGTGCTGGATGCCCGCTACCCGATCCGGCGGGAAAAGCTGATGGCTGATTGGCGGGCCTATCAGGAAAAGACCGGAAATAAAGCAAATATCTAGGGGCTTTTGCGCGGCTGTGATTGCTTCGTCCGGCGGCTGTGCCTAAAAGGCGGCGCAATGAAACGCCGCAAAGGAGGCTGGCCCATGGATCATTTCCTGTACCGCGATGGCGCACTTTTTGCCGAGGACGTGCCGGTTTCCGAAATCGTCGCGGCGGTTGGCTCGCCTGTTTATATTTACTCGACTGCGACACTGGAGCGTCACTTCAAGTTGTTCGACGAGGCTCTGGCCGGCATGGATCATCTGGTGTGCTACGCGATGAAGGCGGCCAGCAATCAGGCGATCCTGAAAACGTTGGCGGCGCTGGGCGCGGGCATGGACGTGGTCTCGGGCGGGGAATATGCGCGTGCCAAGGCGGCGGGCGTGCCCGGCGATCGCATCGTGTTTTCCGGTGTGGGCAAGACCGACGAGGAAATCCGCGCTGCGCTGACCGGTGGCATTCGCCAGTTCAACGTGGAATCAGAGCCCGAGATGCGGGCGATTGACCGTGTGGCGCAGACTTTGGGCGTTGTGGCGCCGATCACCGTGCGGGTGAATCCGGATGTGGACGCCAAGACCCACGAGAAGATTGCGACCGGCAAGTCAGAGAACAAGTTTGGCATTCCGATCGCCAAGGCCCGTGAGGTCTATGCCGAGGCGGCGTCGATGAAGGGCCTGAAGGTCATTGGCATCGACGTGCATATCGGCAGCCAGTTGACCGATCTGGAACCTTTCCGTCTGGCCTATCGCAAGGTCGCAGAACTGACCGAGACGCTGCGCGCGGATGGGCATGAGATTTCGCGTCTGGATCTGGGCGGCGGTCTGGGGATCCCCTACGAGCGTGGGAATTCGGCGCCGCCGCTGCCCGTGGAATACGGCAGCATGATCAAGGAAGAATTGGGCCATCTGGGCTGCGAGATCGAGATCGAGCCCGGTCGTCTGATCGCGGGAAATGCGGGCATTCTGGCCAGCCGGATCATCTACCTCAAAGAGGGCGAAGGCCGCGAGTTCATGATCATTGATGCGGCGATGAACGATCTGATCCGTCCGGCGATGTACAGCGCGCACCACGATATCGTGCCAGTGCAAGAGGCCGAGCCGGGTGCTGAGCAGCAGCCCTATGACATCGTGGGGCCGGTTTGCGAATCGGGCGATACCTTTGCCAAGGGGCGCATGATGCCGAAGCTGTCCGAGGGGGATCTGGTCGCCTTCCGCAGTGCGGGGGCCTATGGCGCTGTGATGTCGAGTGAATACAACACGCGGCCTCTGATCCCCGAGGTTCTGGTGAAGGATGATCAATTCGCTGTCATCCGTCCGCGCCCAAGCTTTGACGAAATCATAAACCGCGATACCATCCCCGAATGGCTCTGAGGCAATGTCGCCCGGAGCAAGCTATTCCGGGCGAGGTGCATGGCAGCGCAAGAACAGCTTCCGAAATCCATTCGTAAACCGCTGGCACTGACGTGGGCGGGCCTGTGGGCAGAGCGTGTGACGCATGCCTTTTGGCCTGTCTGGTCGGTGCTGTTTGTGTTTGCGGGACTGATGATGTTCGGCCTGTTCGGGCCGCTTCCGTTTTGGGGGCTGGCGCTGACGGTTGGTCTGTTCGGTCTGGCGGTGGCTGTTTATTTGGTGCGGGGGCTGCGGTCATTCCATATGCCGTCGCGCGAGGATGCGCTGCGTCGGCTGGATGCGACTTTGCCGGGCCGACCGATCGCAGCGCTGCGGGACCGTCCCGCTGTTGGCAACGGGGACCCCGCATCCGAGGCGCTGTGGCATGCCCATTTGGCGCGCATGGCAGAGCGGGTTCAGGCGGCAAAAGCCGTGGGCCCTGCGCTGAGCCAGACCAAGCGTGATCCCTATGCCCTGCGCTATGTGGCGATTGTGGCTGTGGCGATGGGCCTTTTGTTCGGGTCGTTTGGCCAGATGGGCGCGTTGTCCGATGGCGCGGGCAGCGGGGCTGCCCAAGCGGCGGGGCCGTCTTGGGAAGGATGGGTCGAGCCGCCCGCACATACGCGGCAGCCAGCGCTGTATTTGAATGATTTGGCCGCTGGGTCTTTGGATCTGATGCAGGGGAGCCGGATCACCGTCCGCCTGTATGGGGGTGACGGGCTGTCGGTCGAAGAGACGATCAGCGGCGCACCGCCCGAGCAGTTGATGACCGTCACCGATGCGCCTGTGCGGACCCGAGAGGTCATGGTGCAGCAGAGCGGGACGCTTGAGATCACCGGCGATGGCGGTCGGCTCTGGACCATTGCCCTGCGGCCCGATGCGGCGCCCACGGTGTCGCAAAATGGCGAGGTCGAGGTGACGCCCGAGGGCGAGATGAGCCTGCCGTTCTATGCCGAGGATGACTACGGGATTGTCGCGGGCAGTGCAGAGCTGCGGCTTGATCTGGCCTCTGTGGACCGGCGCTACGGGCTGGAGGTCGCGCCAGAGCCGCGCGAGGCGGTGCGGCTTGATCTGCCACTGAGCTATTCTGGTAGCCGTCAGGCGTTTTCCGAATTTCTGCGTGAGGATTTTTCCAAGCATCCATGGGCGAATTTACCCGTGCACGTGATGCTAGAGGTCGAGGATGCCGTGGGGCAGACCGGCCATTCCGATGTGCTGGCCTTTAGCTTGCCGGGGCGGCGGTTCTTTGACCCGATGGCGCGGGCCGTGATCGAGGCGCGGCGCGACCTCTTGTGGAACCGCGAGAATACGGGCCGGATTACACAGTTGATGCGCGCTGTGACCTATCGCCCGCAAGACATCTTCCGCAACATGGAGCGGTACGAGACATTGCAGGGCATTATGGTGCGGCTGGAGACGGCTGGGCCCGAGATGGACAGTGCGGCGCGTGATGCCTTTGCCGAAGAGCTTTGGGCCTATGCGCTGGAGCTCGAGGATGGTGATCTGGAGGATGCGCGCGAGCGGATGCGCGAGGCGCAGGAACGTCTGACGGAGGCGATGCGCAACGGCGCGAGCCCCGAAGAGATCGAGCGTCTGATGCAGGAGCTGCGCGAGGCGACTCGCGAGTTCATGCAGGAATTGGCCGAGCGCAACGGCGAGCAGATGGACAACGATGCGCAAAGCAACTCTGAAAACACCATGGAGCTGACGCAGAACGATCTGCAGGAAATGATGGACCGCATCCAAGAGCTGATGAACGAAGGCCGCATGGCCGAGGCGCAGCAATTGCTGGATCAGTTGATGCAGATGATGGAAAACATGACCGTCCAACAAGGGCAGGGCGGTCAGGGCCAGCAAGCTATGGACGATCTGGGCAACACCCTGCGCGAACAGCAAGAGCTGTCGGATGATGCCTTTGACCAGTTGAACCAAGGTCAGCAGGGTCAGCAAGGGCAAGAAGGCCAGCAGCAGGGTCAGGGTCAACAAGGTCAGCAAGGCGAAGGCCAACAGGGCGATCAGGCCCAGAACGGTCAGGGGCAGGGCCCAGGGCTTGCCGATCAGCTGGCGCAGCGCCAGCGGTCCCTGCGCAATGAGCTAGAGCGCCAGCGGCGCAACCTGCCCGGCGCGGGCACCGAAGAGGGCGAAGCTGCGCGCCGGAGCCTTGAAGATGCGGGGCGGTCTATGGATCAGGCCGAGGATGCCCTGCGCGACAATGATTTGGGCGAGGCGATTGACCGTCAGGCCGATGCGATCGAGAGCATGCGCGAAGGGCTGCGAAGCCTGAACGACGCGCTCGAAGGTGAACAGCAGGGCCAGCAGCAGGCCGGTGGCCAGCAAGGTCAGGGCCGTCCGTCCGGCGAGGGCCGCGAGGATCCGTTGGGCCGCCGCGAGGGCAACGGCGCACCGATGGGCACCGAAGATGAGCTCTTGCAAGGCGAGGACGTGTACCGCCGCGCCGAAGAACTGACCGACGAAATCCGTCGCCGCTCTGCCGAAACGGAGCGTCCCGAAGAAGAGCGGGATTACCTGAACAGATTGCTGGACCGGTTCTGAGGGCTTAGCCCTCAGACTGGTTTTCAGAGCTGAAGCTGTCGAGCCAGCCTGCGACGCCGCGGGCCTTGGTGTCGAGCCAGTTGCGAGCGCCATCCACGGCCTCGACATAGGTGCGCAAGACGGGGGCGGTTGCAGGCATGGACGCAGAGAGTGCACCCGCTTTGACATAGAACATCGCCAGCAGCAGTGCGAAAATCAGCGTCAGGAAAAAGCCCGAACGGAAGCCGCGTTGGCGGACTTCTTCGGGGTCTTCCATCAATTCACCGGGGGTGCGGACAGACCGGACCTTGGGCGCCTCGCGCGTGCGGAGGGTCGAGTTGATATCCTCGACATCTGGCAAAAGGTCACGACGCGACCGATGGGCGGTGTCCTGTTCAACGTCCATCTCAGGTGTCTCTTCGCCCTCTGTTTCGGCCTCGGAGGCCTCTTGGGCTTCTTTCTCGCGCAGGGACGGAATGTCGGCGGGAATAATGCGTTTGCGGACAGGTTGGTCGAGCCCAAGCTCGGGCTGGCTTTCCAGCGCCTCCCCGTCGTCTTTGGCGCGGCGGTCGGCTTCGAACTGGGCTTCTTGGCGCAGGACTTCGCGCACCATCGGGTCCAATTCGCGGCGCATGGGAATTGCAGTGGGTGCAGGCGCGCCCTCTTTGTCTTCGAACTCGTCGTCGGGCTCGGTCGGAAGCTCGGATTCGGCCTCTTCTTCGGCGGCCAGACGATCCAGCATCTCTTCAGGCGAAACTTCGTCGTCCTCGGATGCCTCGGGTTCTGTCACCTGTTCTTGCGGCTCAAAGAACTCTTCTTCCGGCTCTTCTACGGGCGCGGGCGCCTCTTCGGCGGGATCAGCTGGCGTTGCGGGCCCCTGAAACCACGTATGCGCGCAATTCGAGCATTGCACGTCCCGCCCGTCCTCCGGAATCACGTTATCCGGAACTTCGTAAATCGCGCCGCAATTCGGACAGGTTAGCCGCATCAAGCCCCCGTTTCGACGACAAAGGCGTCATAGGTGAGTTATCATTTCCAGTCCGTTGTAATCCTTGTTGAAACGAAGGCAAAGTCAATGTTTGCCGTGCATTGCAACACTGTGTGGCTTACGGCAAAAGCATATGAGGCAGATAAAGCGAGGGGCACACGGTGATCGAGCTGGACAACATGGCTTACAGCTATGGCGGTGGAGAGCTGCTGAGCGGGGTCTCGTTGCACTTGCAGCCTGGCGCATTCCACTTTTTGACGGGGCCTTCGGGGGCGGGGAAAACCACTTTCCTGCGCTTGTGTTACGGGGATCTGACCGCGACCGCAGGGGCCGTTCGGTTGTTCGGTCAGGATGTGCGCGACCTGAGCCGCGATGATCTGGCGGTAATGCGTCGTCGGATCGGGGTAGTGCATCAGGATTGCCAGTTTTTGGACCATCTGCCGCTGCACGAAAATATCGCACTTCCGCTGACGGTGTCGGGCCAAGCCAGCTTTGACGACTCGAATTTGCGTGAATTGATCCAATGGGTTGGCTTGTCCCATCGGGCGCGGGCCTTGCCCCCCGAGCTGTCTGGCGGCGAGCGGCAGAGGGCCGCTTTGGCGCGGGCGATCATCATGTCGCCGGATGTGATCCTTGCCGATGAGCCGACGGGCAACGTGGATTGGGAGATGTCGCAACGCCTGCTGACCCTGCTGATCGAATTGAACCGTCTGGGCAAAACTGTGCTCATCGCGACCCATGATCTGGCGCTGATCCGCGCGGCCAAGTCTCAAGTCCAAGCGCGTGTGCTGCGTATCGCGAACCGCAAGCTGCAATTCGCGGGGGCTGATCTATGAGCCCCTTCCGCTGGATTTTGTCGATTCTTCAGGCCGACACGCAGGCTGATCGCGTGGTGCCGCCCACAGGCCATACGGTTCGCCTGACCCTGTTCAGCGCGGCGGCCATGGCGTTTTTGGCAGTATTTGCTTTGGCGCTGTCTATGGCGACAGGCCGTTTGGCTGTCCGCTGGGGCGACGAATTGGCGCGGTCCTCGACCATCCGGATTTCTGCGCCAGCGGCCCAAATGGACGCGCAGACCGAAGCAGCCCTGCGGGTTTTGTCCACAACGCCGGGCATCAAAAGCGCCCGTGCCCTGACAGACGAAGAGCAGCAAGAGCTGCTGGCCCCTTGGTTCGGGAATGGCGTGTCCTTGGCCGCCTTGCCCGTGCCGCAGTTGATCGAAGTGGTCGAAGAGGGCGATGGCTATGATCCCAATGGCTTACGTCTACGCCTGCAGGCCGAAGTGCCGGGCGCGACGCTGGATGACCACTCCCAGTGGCGCAAGCCCCTGATCCGCGCCGCGATCAGCTTGCGGCGACTAGGGACGCTGTCGCTGCTGCTGATTGGCGGAACAATGGCCGCGATGATCACGCTGGCGGCGACCGCCGCGCTGGCGGCCAACGCGCAAGTCATTCGTGTGCTGCGTTTGGTGGGGGCGACTGACGTGTATATCGCCGGTGCCTTTGTCCGGCGCTTTACCCTGCGGGCGCTGGCTGGCGGGGTGATCGGAACCTTGGCGGGGATGGTGGCGATTTTGCTGCTGCCCGGTGCTCAGACCGAGGGGGGATTTCTAACCGGTCTCGGATTTCAGGGCTGGCAATGGGTCCTGCCGCTGGTTATCCCGCCTTTGGGGGCCGTGGTGGCCTATTTCGCGACCCGTGCGGCCGCGATGCGGACGTTGAGAGGACTGCGATAAATGACAAAGGCGTTTCGCTGGGTCAGATCCCTTCTGTTCATCATCCAGATGTACCTGATGATGCCGATCCTTGGGCTGCTCTATCTGCCATGGGCGCTGTTTGATCGGCGAGGGGCGTATGCGGCGATCCATGCCTATTGCAAATGGGTCCGCTGGACGGCGGGCTGGATGGTCGGTTTGAAAACCGAAATTCGCGGCCCAGTGCCGGTGGACGAGGTGATCATCGCGTCCAAGCACCAGAGCTTTCTCGACATTATCATGATCGCCAGCGTGATCCCGCGCCCAAAGTACATCATGAAGGCGAGCCTGCGGTTCACCCCTGTTCTGGGCTGGTATGCCAGCCGGATCGGGTGCGTTCCGGTCGAGCGGGGCAGGCGGGCCGAAGCGATGCGCAAGATGATCCAAGAGGTCAAGCATGGCGACGCCCCTGCAGGCCAGTTGGTCATTTACCCCCAAGGCACGCGGGTCGCTCCGGGTGTAGATGCGCCCTATAAGGTTGGGGCGGGGGTACTCTACCGCGAGACGGGGCAGCCTTGTGTGCCCGCAGCCACCAACGTGGGCGTGTTCTGGCCGCGTCATGGCATCTACCGCAAGCCGGGTTTGGCTGTGGTCGAATTTCTAGACCCGATCCCGCCGGGGGCGAGTGTGGATAGCATGATGAAAGTGCTTAAAGAGTCGGTCGAAACCCGTTCTGATGCCCTGATGGCCGAGGCTGGTTTCCGGAAAACCGACTCCTGAAAAATTCTCTAACTTTTTTGCAGGTGCAGCGACGGAAGGGTTTGGACCTTGCGTTTAACTCCATGTCTACCGCGTTTTGACCCTTCGCAGTAGTCGCACCGCTCACAAGCTTGCTTGTGGAACGACTAGCCGGATGAGCCTGATCCTCGCTCATCCGGCTTTTTTTGTGTGGCGGGGCGCGTCAGAGGGTCTTTTCGAAAAAGAAGTCGGGGTAGGGATCGTCGTTGAAGCGATCAATCTCGGTCCAGCCGGTGGTTTGGTAGAGCCGGATCGCTTCGGGCAGGGCGCTATTGGTGTCGAGCCGCAGGGTTTGGATCCCCAGCGCTTTGGCCCGCGTTTCCGCGGCGGTCATCAGGCGTTTGGCCATCCCAAGCCCACGTGCCGACGGCGCAATCCACAGGCGCTTGATTTCGGCGATGGGAGCCCCCGATCCTTTGACGCCGACACACCCGATCGGCATGCCGTCCGAAAGCGCAACCAAGAAGGCGCCGCGTGGCGGGATCATGTCGGTCGCCTGCGGATCACAGCTCAGGTTGACGTCAAAACCTGTGCGCAGGCGGCGTCCGAGTTCGGCGTAATATTCATTCAAGCAGAACAGCGATTGAGGGTCACGCGGGTCGCGTTCCTCGATCACGGTCCGGTCCTGGCCGAGGGCGCTGGCGATCAAATCCATCGCAGCGAGCAACGCTTCGGGGTGCGGGTGACGGTCCAGAAGGTTAGCGGCGCGGGTATTGCTGATCTCTTCGTAGGCGGTGAATTCGGCCTTTCCTGCTAGGGTGAGCGCGGCAATGCGCGCGCGGGCGTCAGTGGGGCTTGGGGATAGGGTGATCAGGTCTTCGCCCTCAAGCTGGCGCAAGAGGCGGCTGAGGAGCCCTGAGTCGAGGTTCAGGTAGGTGCGCAGGTCTGCCACGTCGGCATGCCCGTGGCCGATGGCATTCAGGACGCGGGCTGCACCAAGAGATCGACCGCGCCCGAGGAAGGATTCATCAAGCGCACCCACCTCTGTCGTGACGGAGCGGGCAAAGCGGCGGAAGCGGGAGATCGGATCGTGGGTCATTTGTCTGACTTAAGTCAGGTAAATTGGGAGCGCAAGGGGGGGGGGCGTCGCGGGTGGCAGGGCCCCTCTGATCCAAAGGAAAAACCCCCGCGCGGGGCGGGGGTTTTGCAGGTTTTGTCGATTTGGCGCCTTAGGCGTGGATCGCGCCATCGCCGCAAGCCAGAGCGGCTTCGCGCACGGCTTCGGAGTAGGTCGGGTGCGCGTGGCAGGTCAGGGCCAGATCTTCGGAAGAGGCGCCGAACTCCATCGCAACGCAGACCTCGTGGATCAGGTCACCGGCCATCGGGCCGATGATGTGTGCGCCGAGGATGCGGTCGGTTTCCTTGTCCGCGATGATCTTGACGAAGCCATCGGCGGCGAAGTTCGCCTTGGCGCGGCCATTGCCCATGAAGCTGAACTTGCCGACCTTGTAGGCGCGGCCTTCGGATTTCAGCTGCTCTTCGGTGGCGCCAACGCTGCCAACCTCGGGGTGGGTGTAGATCACGCCGGGGATGACGCCGTAGTTCACGTGGCCATGCTTGCCCGCGATCACTTCGGCGGCGGCCATGCCTTCGTCTTCGGCTTTGTGCGCCAGCATCGGGCCGGTGATGACGTCGCCGATGGCGTAGATGCCGGGGACGTTTGTCTGCCATTGGGCATTGGTCTTGATCTGGCCGCGCTCGGTCATCTCAACGCCAAGGTCAGCAAGGCCGAGGCCATCGGTGAAGGGTTTGCGCCCGGTGGCGACCAAAACGACATCCGCGTCGAGCGTGTGCTCGCTGTCGTCCTTCTTGAGCTTGTACGTGACTTTGGCTTTGGACTTCGAGGTTTCGACGCCCTGCACAGCGGCACCCAGAACAAATTCGAGGCCCTGCTTTTGAAGCAGCTTCTGGAAGGTGCGGGCCACTTCGGCGTCCTGACCGGGGGTGATCGCGTCCATGTATTCGACCACTGTCACTTCGGCGCCGAGGCGCTTGTAGACCGAGCCTAGTTCCAGACCGATGACGCCTGCGCCGATGACGACCATTTTCTTGGGGGTCTTGGGCAGGGACAGCGCGCCGGTCGAGGACACGACGATCTCTTCGTCGATCTCGACGCCTGGCAGGGTCGCAACTTCGGAGCCGGAAGCGATGATGATGTTCTTGGCCTCGTGGACTTCGTCACCGACTTTGACTTTGCCGGCCTCGGGGATGGTCGCCCAACCCTTGATCCAGTCGACTTTGTTCTTCTTGAACAGGAACTCGATGCCCTTGGTGTTCTGGCCGATCACGTCGTCTTTGTAGGCCTGCATCTGTTTCCAGTCGACGCTGGGAGATTTGCCCTTGAGGCCCATCTTGGCGAAGTTGTGCTCTGCTTCGTGCAGCTGGTGGGTGGCGTGCAGGAGAGCCTTGGACGGGATACAGCCCACGTTCAGGCATGTGCCGCCCAGGGTTTCACGACCCTCTACACAGGCGGTTTTCAGGCCGAGCTGTGCGGCACGAATGGCGGAGACATAGCCGCCGGGGCCAGAGCCGATCACGATCACGTCGTAGGATGCCATTTTCGAAGTTCCTTTCTGGTGGTCTAGGGCGGGGGCGCTGCCCCCGGACCCCCGGGGTATTTGTGCCAAGATGAAGGGCTTGGCGTTATGAGCGAAGGCTGGTCAGAGCAGGGCGGCGACCAGCATGATGGTTGTTGCGAGAAAGCCCACGGCCCAGATGAGAGAGCGCCACGGGACCCAGCCGAAGGCGTAGGCGGGCACGTAGAGGACGCGGGCGATCAGGTAGATCCATGCGCAGGTGCCGGTCAGCCCTGTGGACTGGCCGGAGACAGTGATCACGAGGCAGGCGATCGAGAACAGGATCAGCCCCTCGAAATGGTTGTTCAATGCGCGAAAGAGGCGGCCGGTGCGGACGGAAACCTGTTCGATCAGCGGTTTGCCGAGGCGGTCAGGGTCGCGGGGGCCGAGGGTCTTGCCTTGTCCCAACTCCAAGTTGGCAGGGACGGACATCAGGAAGAATTGAACGACCTGGAGCAAGGCGGCGAGGGTGAGGACTGTGAGTTCGGTCGTCATTTTCGGGCGCCTATGCGGCAAGGAGAAGGGGCGCCCCCACCAGCGGGTGGTGGGGACGGGTTTGGATTAGATGTCCATCAGCAGGCGACGGGGATCTTCGAGCGCTTCTTTGACGCGCACGAGGAAGGTCACAGCGCCTTTGCCGTCGACGATACGGTGGTCGTAGGACAGCGCGAGGTACATCATCGGACGGATTTCGACCTTGCCGTTGATGGCCATGGGACGATCCTGGATCTTGTGCATGCCGAGGATACCCGACTGCGGGGGGTTCAGGATCGGCGAGGACATCAGCGAGCCGTAGACGCCGCCGTTCGAGATGGTGAACGAACCGCCCTGCATCTCTGCCATGGACAGCTTGCCGTCACGGGCACGGCGACCTTTTTCACCGATCTCTTTTTCGATCTCGGCAAAGGACTTCTGGTCGACGTCACGCAGGACGGGAACGACCAGACCCTGAGGGGTGCCAGCCGCGATGCCCATGTGGACGTAGTTTTTGTAGACCACCTCGTTGCCGTCGATCTCGGCATTCACCTCGGGCACTTCTTTCAAAGCGTGCACACAGGCTTTGGTGAAGAACGACATGAAGCCCATGCGTACGCCGTGCTTCTTCTCGAACGCGTCTTTGTACTGGTTCCGGATCGCCATCACCTCGGTCATGTCCACCTCGTTGTAGGTGGTGAGCATGGCTGCGGTGTTTTGTGCGTCCTTCAGGCGGCGCGCAATGGTCTGGCGCAGGCGAGTCATCTTGACGCGTTCTTCACGTGATGCATCGTCAGCGTTGACGGGGCCACGGGGCGCAGCAGCAGGTGCCGGAGCCGCCGAGGTTGCAGCAGCTGCGGCGGCAGCGGCTTTGGCCACGTCTTCTTTCATGATGCGACCGTCGCGGCCCGAGCCCTGAACTTGATCTGCGGACAGACCAGCCTCGGCCATGGCTTTTTTGGCAGCGGGTGCGTGCTCGACATCTTTGCCTGTCGACGAGGATGCTGCGGGCGCTGCGGCAGGGGCCGACGCGGGGGCAGCAGCGGCAGCGCCGTCACCCGATGCGATGACACCGAGCTTGCCGCCGGCCTCGACGGTGGAGCCTTCGTCAAACAGGATCTCGGTCAGAGTGCCAGCTGCAGGCGAGGGGACCTCGACCGACACCTTGTCGGTTTCCAGTTCGCACAGCATTTCGTCCTGAGCGACGGTATCGCCAACCTTTTTGAACCATGTCGACACGGTGGCTTCGGTGACCGACTCGCCCAAGGTTGGGACCATCACGTCAACCGAGGATCCGCCCGACGCTGCGGGGGCTTCGGCAGGAGCTTCGGACTTGGCGGCTGGTGCAGCAGGTGCTGCCGCTTCGCCGGATTCCGAAATGTTGGCGAGCAGGGCGTCGACGCCCACGGTGTCGCCCTCGTTTGCAACGATTTCGGCCAGAGTGCCTGCGGCGGGGCTGGGGACTTCGACGGTGACCTTGTCGGTTTCCAGCTCACACAGCATTTCATCTGCTTCAACACGGTCGCCGGGCTTTTTGAACCAGGTGGCGACGGTTGCTTCGGTCACGGATTCGCCCAGGGTGGGAACGCGGACTTCAGTCATTTGCTCAGTTTCCTTCGATGGTCAGCGCCTCGTCGACGAGCGCCTGTTGTTGTGCTTTGTGCTGCGATGCCAGACCGGTTGCGGGCGATGCGCTGGGAGCGCGGCCAACGTAACGGGGGCGGCTGTGTTTTGCTTTGATGCGGCCCAGAACCCACTCGATGTTGGGCTCGATAAAGGTCCAAGCACCCTGGTTTTTGGGCTCTTCCTGACACCAGATCATCTCTGCGTTCGGGAAGCGTTCCAGTTCCTTGACCAGCGAGATCGCTGGGAAGGGATAGAACTGCTCGATCCGCAGCAGGTAAACATCGTTGATGCCGCGGGCGTCACGCTCTTCGAGCAGGTCGTAGTAGACTTTGCCCGAGCACATGACGACGCGCTTGATCTCTGCGTCGGGTGCCAGCGAGTTGTCCGAGTTGCCGCGTTCCGCGTCGTCCCAAAGGACACGGTGGAAGCTGGAGCCGGTGGTGAAGTCCTCGGCCTTGCTGATGGCCAGCTTGTGGCGCAGCAGGGATTTCGGGGTCATTAGAACCAGCGGCTTGCGGTAGCTGCGGTGCATCTGGCGGCGCAGGATGTGGAAGTAGTTCGCCGGAGTCGAGCAGTTCGCAACGATCCAGTTGTCCTGACCACACATCTGCAGGAAGCGTTCCAGACGTGCCGAACTGTGCTCTGGGCCCTGACCTTCGAAGCCGTGGGGCAGCAACATGACCAGACCGGACATACGCAGCCACTTGCTTTCGCCCGAACTAATGAACTGGTCGAACATGATCTGCGCGCCGTTGGCGAAGTCGCCGAACTGGGCTTCCCATAGGACCAGAGCGTTGGGCTCTGCCAGCGAGTAACCGTATTCGAAGCCAAGAACCGCGTATTCCGACAGCATCGAGTCGATGACTTCGTAGCGGGCCTGACCTTCGCGGATGTTGTTCAGCGGGTAGTACCGCTCTTCGGTCGATTGGTCGATGAACGCCGAGTGACGCTGCGAGAAGGTGCCGCGTGTCGAGTCCTGACCTGCCAGACGCACGGGGTAGCCTTCGGTCAGAAGCGAGCCAAATGCCAGTGCTTCGCCGGTGGCCCAGTCAAAGCCTTCGCCGTTTTCGAACATCTTCGCCTTGGCTTCGAGCTGACGCTTGACGGTCTTGTGGATGTCGACCGAGTCCGGTGCGTGGGTCAGCGATTTACCGACTTCTTCCATGGTTTCGGGCGCGATCGCAGTTTTGCCGCGCTGGTACTTTTCGCCCTGCTTGTTCAGGTGCGACCAGCGACCGTCCAACCAGTCAGCCTTGTTCGGCTTAAAGGTTTTACCGGTTTCGAACTCGTCGTTCAGATGCGCTTGGAACTGCGCCTTCATATCCTCGATTTCGCCTTCGGGGATCAGGCCGTCCTTAACCAGACGCTCGGTGTATAGGGACAGAGTGGTCTTGTGCGACTTGATCTGCTTGTACATCTGCGGGTTGGTGAACATCGGCTCGTCGCCTTCGTTGTGACCGAAGCGGCGGTAGCAGAAGATGTCCAGAACAACATCTTTGTGGAACTTCTGACGGAACTCGGTCGCAACCTTGGCCGCGTGCACAACAGCTTCGGGGTCGTCGCCGTTCACGTGGAAGATCGGCGCCTCAACCATCAGAGCGATGTCTGTGGGGTAGGGAGACGACCGCGAGAAGTGCGGCGCGGTGGTAAAGCCGATCTGGTTGTTCACCACGATGTGCATGGTGCCGCCGGTGCGGTGACCGGTCAGACCCGACAGACCAAAGCATTCTGCCACAACACCCTGACCGGCAAATGCCGCGTCACCGTGCAGCAGAACGGGCAGAACCTGTGTGCGTTCCGAGTCGTCTAGCTGGTACTGTTTGGCGCGTGCCTTGCCCAGAACAACGGGGTTCACCGCCTCGAGGTGCGAGGGGTTCGCAGTCAGCGACAGGTGGACGCTGTTGCCGTCGAACTCGCGGTCGCTGGATGCGCCGAGGTGGTATTTCACGTCGCCCGAACCATCAACGTCCTCGGGCTTGAAGCTACCGCCTTGGAATTCGTTGAAGATCGCGCGGTAGGGCTTGTTCATCACGTTGGCCAGAACCGACAGACGACCGCGGTGAGGCATGCCGATGACGATCTCTTTGACACCCAGCGCGCCACCGCGCTTGATGATCTGCTCCATCGCGGGGATCAGCGCTTCGCCACCGTCGAGGCCGAAACGCTTGGTGCCCATGTATTTTACGTGCAGGAACTTTTCGAAGCCTTCGGCCTCGACCAGTTTGTTCAGGATCGCGCGGCGGCCTTCACGGGTAAAGGTGATTTCCTTGCCGAAGCCTTCGATGCGCTCTTTCAGCCAAGCGGACTGCTCGGGATCCGAGATGTGCATGTACTGCAGGGCAAAGGTGCCACAGTAGGTGCGTTTGACGATGTCAACGATCTGGCGCATCGACGCGACCTGCAG
This sequence comes from Donghicola eburneus, assembly GCF_900115865.1. Classification (GTDB taxonomy): domain Bacteria; phylum Pseudomonadota; class Alphaproteobacteria; order Rhodobacterales; family Rhodobacteraceae; genus Donghicola; species Donghicola eburneus. Next base: position 337,297 of record NZ_FOXY01000003.1, read on the forward strand.
GCCCAGTACGTTGTCGATAAAGATCGGACGGTCCATGTCGGCTTCGGTGAAGCCATACGCCTTGGGGTCCAGTTCCGGGTGGGGCTCACGGCCGTGCAGACCCAGCGGGTCCAGATCGGCAGCCAGGTGGCCACGAATACGGTAGGCGCGGATCAGCATCAGTGCGCGGACGGAGTCGAGAACAGCACGCTTGATTTGCTCTTCCGAGACTTCGACGCCCTTTTCGGCAGCTTTGGCTTTGATCTTGTCGCCAGCGCCTTTGACTTCTTTGGCCGCTTCGGGCCATTCGCCGGTCAGAGCCCAGACGTCGTCGCCTGCGGGCATCATCGGCCAGTCGCTGCGGCCCCAAGATGGACCTGCGGCTTCTTGTTTGACTTCAACTTCCCCATCACCGAGGGCGGCAAAGAACGCTTGCCACGCTTCGTCTACCGAGTTCGGGTCTGTGGCGTAACGCGCATATAGTTGTTCGATGTATTCGGCGTTGTGTCCCTGCAAGAAGCTTGAGGCATGGAACTGGTCGTTCGGGGATTGATCGGTCATCGCTGCACCTGATTTAGGTTGGACCCGCCCGAGGCGTCCCTCGGGCGGGCTGATGTGTTCGGTCCGACCCTAGCCCCATCAGGGCAGGGTCAGCAAATGGGTTAGCCGATTGCCTTGAGCACAGCTTCGCCGAGGGTTGCGGGGCTGTCCGCAACGACGATGCCTGCCGACTTCATGGCTTCGATCTTGTCTTCTGCGCCACCTTTGCCGCCCGCGACGATCGCGCCGGCGTGACCCATGCGGCGGCCCGGAGGAGCAGTGCGGCCTGCGATGAAGCCAGCAACGGGCTTCCAACGGCCTTTCTTCTTCTGCTCGGCCAGGAATTCAGCAGCTTCTTCTTCTGCCGAACCACCGATCTCACCGATCATGATGATCGACTGGGTTTCGGGATCGTCCAGGAACATGTCCAGCACGTCGATGTGCTCGGTGCCTTTGATCGGGTCGCCGCCGATGCCGACTGCGGTCGACTGGCCCAGACCGATGTCTGCAGTCTGCTTGACCGCTTCGTAGGTCAGGGTGCCCGAACGCGACACAACGCCGACCGAGCCACGCTTGTGGATGTGGCCGGGCATAATGCCGATCTTACATGCGTCGGGAGTGATGACGCCGGGGCAGTTGGGGCCGATCAGACGCGACTTGCTGTCGATCAGCGCGCGCTTCACCTTCATCATGTCGAGGACAGGGATGCCCTCGGTGATGCAGACGATCAGTTCCATTTCCGCGTCGATGGCCTCGAGGATCGAGTCCGCTGCGAACGGCGGAGGAACGTAGATTACGGTCGCGTTCGCTTCGGTGACGTGCTTGGCTTCGTGAACCGAGTTGAAAACGGGCAGGTCCAGATGGGTCTGGCCGCCTTTGCCGGGGGTCACACCGCCGACCATCTTGGTGCCGTAGGCGATGGCCTGTTCAGTGTGGAAGGTACCCTGCGACCCGGTGAGGCCCTGACAGATTACCTTGGTGTTTTCGTCGATGAGGACTGCCATGTTCTTGGCTCCTAAATTTTTCTACGAGCGGGTCCGGGTTTCCCCGAAACCTTGTTATCTAGGCGGCGGTGTCAGCGTCACGGTGTAGGTTCCGTTCGTGTAGGCGGCGGGCTGACCTGTTCGGTTCACCTCTGCCTGCAACTCGTCCATGACGGACGGATCGAAACCTGAATTGGCGCTGCTACCTACAGTGAGGTTACTGGCCGAAGTATGCGCGCAGGACCGGCTTCCTTCCGGAGTGATGACCAGCGTTGCACCCTGAGGGCATCCATAGCTGACCATCTGTCCTGCGATTGGTCCTGGGGCTGCGTCAGCGGGGATGCCTGCCAGAGGCGCTGGGCGATCGCCCAAGTCATACCCGATGAAATCTTTCCGTTGAGTTTCATTTGCCGGATGCTCCGGGGCATTGAAATTCACACAGGCCGAAACAAAAACACAGCCAACCAGAACCAAAAAACGCATACTTAACCTTTCACTGCTTTAACGATCTTCTCCGCGCCATCGCTAAGGTTGTCAGCGGCAATCACGTCGAGACCAGAGGTATTAATAATCTCTTTACCCTTTTCGACGTTAGTACCTTCGAGGCGAACGACCAGCGGAACTTGCAGGCCGACCTCTTTAACAGCTGCAATTACGCCTTCTGCGATGACGTCGCAGCGCATAATTCCGCCAAAGATGTTCACGAGGATACCTTTTACATTGGGATCCGAGGTGATGATCTTGAACGCTTCGGTCACTTTCTCTTTGGTGGCGCCGCCCCCAACGTCGAGGAAGTTTGCAGGCTCTGCGCCGTAAAGTTTGATGATGTCCATGGTGGCCATCGCCAGACCCGCACCGTTCACCATGCAGCCGATTTCACCGTCCAGAGCGATGTAGTTCAGGTCGTACTTCGACGCTGCCAGCTCTTTGGGGTCTTCTTCGGTTTCGTCGCGCAGGGCTGCAACGTCCGCGTGGCGGTAGACAGCGTTGCCGTCAAAGCCCAGCTTGGCGTCCAGAACCTTGAGGTTGCCGTCTTCCATGACGATCAGCGGGTTGATTTCCAGCATCTCCATGTCCTTCTCGACGAAGGCGGTGTAGAGCTGGCCCATCAGCTTAACGCACTGCTTGACCTGTGCGCCTTCCAGACCCAACGAGAACGCGATGCGGCGGCCGTGGTAAGGCTGGTAGCCGGTTGCGGGATCAACAGAGAAGGACAGGATCTTTTCGGGGGTCGACGCGGCGACTTCCTCGATGTCCATGCCGCCTTCGGTCGAGCAAACGAACGAGATGCGGCTGGAGACGCGGTCAACCAGCAGCGCGAGGTACAGTTCGCGGCTGATGTCCGAGCCATCTTCGATGTAGATGCGGTTCACCTGCTTGCCGGCGGGGCCGGTCTGGTGGGTCACCAGCGTGCGGCCGAGCATCTTTTTGGCTTCTTCGGCTGCTTCTTCAACCGACTTGGCCAGGCGAACACCGCCCTTTTCACCAGCGTCAGCTTCTTTGAAAGTGCCTTTGCCGCGACCACCAGCGTGGATCTGTGCTTTTACAACCCAAAGGGGGCCGTCAAGCTCACCAGCAGCGGTTTTAGCGTCTTCGGCCTTGAGCACGACGCGGCCGTCGCTGACCGGTGCGCCGTATTCGCGCAGCAGTGCTTTGGCCTGATATTCGTGAATGTTCATGGACCTGTCCCATCTTGCTGAAATTCGGTGTACATATACGCCTATGCGATGAGCGTATTAAGGAGTTTTTGCGTGACAGGCTTGAAAATCGGCATATTTCTGCCTTTTGTGATCACAGCTTTTGGGGGTGTGATCACAAGTCTTTGCGGTGTTGCACAAAGATTCGCATGAGGTCCGGCGCTAACATAAGTTGGTCCGTTGTGATGACGGTCAAGGAGCCTGCACCGTTGGTTATGGCCAATGTGGGGTGGCATCTGTCCCTTGGGGCGACAGAGGTGCATGTCTACCTGGACGACCCAGAGGATTCAGTGGCCGATCAACTGGAGGTAGTTGACCGGGTCAACGTGATCCGATGTGACGACGCCCATTGGGACCGAATGACTGTCAGCCCGACGGGCACACGTCAGACCCGTCGCCAAGGTGTGAACGCGACCGATGCCTATCGCCGGACGAAAACCGATTGGATGATCCATCTGGATGCCGACGAGTTCCTGATGCCAGAGCGCCCGATCGGCCAATTGGTCGCCGAATACGCAAGGAAGGGCCGGTTTCTGCGGATTCCTCCGTGGGAACGCACATATCTGACGTCTAGCGCCCCGCAAAGTTTGTTCGAGGGTGGGTTTCGGCTCCCGTATGTCGGTAAACTGAAGGATGACCAGAACACGTTCTGGCGCGCCACCCCCTTTCTGACCAAAGGGCTGACAGGCCACTCGGTAGGCAAGGCTTTGGTCCCCACTGGGAAGGATTGGCGGATTGGCATCCATTCCCCGCGCGAGGGCGAGCGGCGGCTGCTCGGGGATTATGTTCCCGAGATTGCTTTGCTGCACTTCGATGGCATGACGCCGCTGCATTGGATGCTGAAGGTGCTGCGGTATGCTCACCTGCCGCGAGAGGTGGTCGAGGGCATGCTTGGGGGTCATCGGCGTGAACAGGTCTTGATGGCGCTGCGGCGCTCCCAATCACACGCGCGCCTTTTGCAATTCCATAACCGGCTCAAAGTTACAGATGGCGGCCTACGCGCTCGGCTTGAAGCGCGGGATATGTTTGTGGATGCGCCTTTTGAACCGGCCGAGCAAATCGCTGCGCACCTGGGTTACACGCCAGATTTGTCGGTCGATGGATTCGACGCGCTGCTCCGAGAACGCGCGAGCGATTTGCTGGACAGACTAAAATGAAAAACGCGCGCCGGTGAGGGCGCGCGTTCCAAAAACTCAGACCGTTGTGGCGATTATGCCAGCGAGGGGTCGATCTCTTTGCATGCAGCAACGAGGCCTTTGACCGCGTCGACCGACTTGTCGAACATGGCCTGCTCGTCTTTGGACAGCTTGATGTCGACGACTTTCTCGATGCCGTTTTCACCGATGATGGTGGGAACGCCAACGTAGAAACCTTCGAGGCCGAACGCGCCATCAACGTAGGCCGCGCAGGGCAGCAGACGCTTCTGGTCTTTCAGGTAGGCTTCGGCCATTTCGATCGCCGAGGTCGCAGGTGCGTAGAACGCCGAACCGTTGCCCAGGTACTTCACGATTTCTGCGCCGCCATCACGGGTGCGCTGAACGATGGCTTCCAGCTTCTCTGCAGTGGTCCAGCCCATGTCGACCAGATCGGGCAGAGGAATACCGGCTACGGTCGAGTAGCGGGTCAGCGGAACCATGGTGTCGCCGTGGCCACCCAGAACGAACGCGGTCACGTCGCGCATGGAGACATTGAACTCCAGCGACAGGAAGTGACGGAAGCGTGCGGAGTCCAGAACGCCAGCCATGCCGCAAACTTTGTTCGCGGGCAGACCCGAGAACTGCTGCAGGGCCCAAACCATCGCGTCAAGCGGGTTGGTGATGCAGATGACGAATGCGTCGGGCGCGTGGGCTTTGATGCCTTCGCCAACCGATTTCATCACCTTCAGGTTGATTCCCAGCAGGTCGTCGCGGCTCATGCCGGGCTTGCGGGGGACACCTGCGGTTACGATGCAAACGTCTGCGCCAGCGATGTCGGCGTAGTCCTGAGTGCCCTTCAGTGCGGCGTCAAAGCCAGCAACGGGGCCGGATTCTGCGAGGTCGAGCGCCTTGCCCTGGGGGGTGCCTTCAGCGATGTCGAACAGAACGACGTCGCCGAGTTCTTTCATTGCTGCCAGGTGTGCAAGGGTGCCGCCGATCTGACCTGCGCCGATAAGGGCAATCTTGGGTCGAGCCATGGATTTCATCTCCGGGTCGGTTGAAATTGGGCTTTTGGGTAGTGCTTTGTTTGCGTCCGCGCAAGTGTGCTGCGACGCGGCACAGGGAAATCAGCGGCTTATGTGAACGCTAACCCTATGCTAAAGCCCTATTTGTATGCGCTTTTTTGAAAGGAACTTTCGTGATCGATTTTAGCCTCGTCTTCTTTGCGATCACGATCCCGGCCGTGATTTTTGCTGGAATAACAAAGGCGGGCTTCGGATCGGGGGCGTCTTTTGCCTCTGCTTCGATTCTGGCTTTGCTGCTGGAACCGGGCATCGCGCTGGGAATTATGCTGCCGCTCTTGATGCTGATGGATGTGTTTTCGCTGCGCCCCTATTGGAAGCGTTGGAACAGCCGTGATGCGTTGCGGATCATTATCGGCGCAGTGCCCGGTGTAGCGCTGGGGGCCTTTCTGTATGACCTTGCGAATCCGGATGTCTTTCGACTGCTGATCGGCGGGATCTCTACCGCATTCGTTGTATGGGCGATTGCGCGGGCGCGGGGTTGGCTTACGGTTTCAGGCGCGCCTTTGGGGGCAGGATGGGGCGCTTTTTCGGGTGTGATGGCAGGGTTCACAAGCTTTGTCAGCCATGCAGGCGGCCCGCCGGTGGCCGTCTATTTGCTGCGTCAGGGCATGGACAAGACCACATTCCAAGCAACGACGATCATCGTATTTTGGGCCATCAATTTGATGAAGTTCATTCCCTACGCAGCTTTGGGAATCTTTACCAAGCAGACCTTTCTAGCTGATTTGATGCTTGCGCCATTTGCGGTGCTCGGCGTCTACTTGGGGGTGAAGGCACACAAGCTCGTGCCCGAGAAGCCCTTTTTCATTTTCACATATGTTGCGCTTACCCTGACCGGCGCCAAACTGATCTTTGATGCATTGTCCTAAAGTATTCTGCGTTGCGGCAAGATTGGGCTTGAAATAGTCGGTCGGAAATGCATTCATCCGCGCAACTTTATTGCGAGGAGATTAGCGATGGACGCGACCACACGGCCCACCCGCTCGGTACTATACATCCCCGGCTCCAAAGAGCGCGCTCTGGAGAAGGCAAAGACTTTGCCAGTCGACGCGATCATCTTTGATCTCGAAGACGCGGTCGCGATCGACGAGAAGGTCGGCGCCCGTGACACTCTGAAAACGGCTCTGGCCGAGGGCGATTACGGCAACCGTTTGAAGATTGTTCGCATCAACGGTCTGGACACTGAATGGGGCGAAGATGACGCTCGGGCGGTGGCAGACATGAACTGCGATGCGGTGCTGCTCCCCAAGGTCGATGGCCCCGCTCAGCTGGATGCACTGGCGGCTCTGGTCGGTGACAAGCCTTTGTGGGCGATGATGGAGACGTGCGCTGGCATGTTGAACGCCAATGCAATTGCGGCGCATCCGCAGCTCAAGGGCTTCATCATGGGCACCAACGATCTGGCCAAAGAGTTGAATATGCGGTTCCGCGCGGACCGTCTGCCGCTGATCACCAGCCTGCAGCTGTGTCTGCTGGCGGCCAAAGCGAATGGCGTAATCGTCGTGGATGGTGTCTATAACGCGTTCAAAGACGACGAAGGTCTGAAGGCTGAATGCGAGCAAGGCCGTGACATGGGCTTTGACGGCAAGACACTGATCCACCCCGCACAGGTCGCGGTCTGCAACGAAGCGTTTGCCCCGTCAGAGGCCGAGGTTGATCTGGCCAAACGCCAGATTGCGGCGTTTGAACAGGCAGAAGCCGAAGGGCAGGGGGTCGCGGTGGTCGATGGCAAGATCGTCGAGAACCTTCACATTGTCACTGCAAAGAAAATTCTGGCACAAGCGGAGGCAATTGAAGCTCTAGCCGCGGAGTAAGCCAGAATGCTTATCCTTATCCTCGGTCTCCTGCTCTGGGCAGGGGGCCACTATTACAAGCGAATTTTACCCGTCATCCATGAGCAGATGGGGCAGAAGGCCAAGGGCCTGTCGACCCTGCTGATCGTGTTGGGCCTTGCGATGATGATTGTTGGCTACCGGAATGCCGCGTTTATCAATGTTTGGTATCCGCCCATGTGGACCGTCCACCTGAATAACCTGCTTATGCTGGTTGCGGTGTTCGTGTTCGGAACCGCGCATACCACGGGCCGCCTGCGTGGCTGGACCCGCCACCCGATGCTGATCTCGGTCAAAATCTGGGCGGTGGCGCATTTGCTTGTGAATGGGGATCTGGCCTCGATCATCCTGTTTGGCGGAATGCTGCTGTGGGCGGGCATGCAGGTCATGCTGATCAACCGTGCTGAGCCCGAGTGGGAACGCCCCGAAAAGGGCTCTGCCAAAAAGGACATCCTTCTGGTGGTCATCACCTTGGTTGCGTTCGGCGCGATCACTGGCATTCACATGGCCTTGGGCGTCTCGCCCTTCCCACAAGGATAAGACTGATGAGCAAAATCTATCGTTTTTTGACCGAGGACGACACCTCGGACTTTTGCCACAAGGTGACTCTGGCCCTGTCCAACGGCTGGGAGCTGCATGGCAACCCGACTTATTCGTTTGATCATGCGGCAGGAAAAATGCGCTGCGGTCAGGCGGTCACCAAAGAGATCGAGGGTGAGTACACCCCCGGCATGAAACTCGGAGAGCAATGACATGAGCAAGACCAACGCGGGACGTTTCTTTGAAGATTATGCAGTGGGCCAAGTGATTGACCACGCGGTTCCGCGGACGGTCTCGGGCGGGGAGCGGGCGCTGTACCACGCGCTCTATCCTGCCCGACATGCGCTGTATTCGTCGGACGCCTTTGCGCAGGCCAGCGGTCTGCCCAAGTCGCCGATGGATGATCTGATCGCATTCCACACCGTGTTCGGTAAAACCGTCCCTGACGTATCGCTGAACGCCGTTGCGAACCTTGGCTATGCCGAGGGCCGGTTCCTGAAACCTGTGTATGAGGGCGACACCCTGCGTTCGCGCAGCGAAGTGATCGGTGTCAAAGAGAACTCGAACGGCAAGACCGGTGTGGTCTATGTGCGCACCCAAGGCCTGAACCAGAACGACGAAGTGGTCATGGAATATGTCCGTTGGGTGATGGTCCGCAAACGCGACGTCACCGCGCCTGCGCCGGATGCAGTTGTGCCCGATCTGAAAAAGGTTCTGGCGGTCGAGGATCTGGTGATCCCCGAGGGGTTGGATTTCACTAATTATGACTTCACCTTGGCAGGTGAGGAGCATCGCTGGGCCGATTACGAGGTCGGGGAGAAAATCGACCACGTGGACGGCGTGACCATCGAAGAAGCCGAGCATATGCTGGCGACCCGCCTGTGGCAGAACACCGCGAAGGTTCACTTCGATGCCACCTTCCGCGAAGATGGCAAGCGTCTGATCTACGGCGGTCATGTGATCTCGATGGCGCGTGCACTGTCGTTTAACGGCCTAGCCAATGCACAGATGATCGCCGGCATCAACGGCGGCGCCCACGCTAACCCCTGCTTTGCGGGGGACACTGTGAAGTGCTGGACCGAGGTCTTGGATAAGGCCGAAACCAGTGCCCCCGGCGTTGGCGCATTGCGTCTGCGTCTGGTCGCGACAAAGGGCGGCGAACCGTTCAACCTGAAGGGTGAGAACGGCAAATACCTGAGTGAAGTACTCTTGGATCTGGACTACTGGGTTCTGATTCCCTGTTAACGCTAAAACGTGATCACACTTATTAACGGTGTGATCACGTTTGAAAAAAATATGTCGGAAACACGATAAAATGCTGCCCTGCGGCACGTTGGAGCCGTGACAGATCGCGAAAATCGGCTATCAATCTGCCCGAGGCACCGCGGCCACCTGGGAGTCGGCTGCGCAACCGAAAGGAAGACTTATGGCTGATGTGAATCGGGGCAACCGCCCGCTCTCACCGCACCTGACGATCTATCGCTTGCCGATTACTGCGATTACGTCGATCCTGACCCGTATCACCGGAAACGCCCTGCTGGTTGCAGCACTTATGACCGTTTGGTGGTTTCTGGCGGCCGCGTCGGGCCCTGAATATTACGACTTTGCCAACGCTGTGATCACCAGCTGGTTTGGCGATCTGGTTATGGCGCTGTCCGTACTGGGTCTGTGGTACCACACGCTGGCAGGCGTCCGTCACCTGATCTGGGATCAGGTCATCGCTCTGGACATCAAAACTGCCGAAAGCCTGAGCTGGCTGGTCATCATCGGATCCGTCGCACTGACCGTGCTGACTTGGATCATCATGTTGATCGCATAAGAGGAGAGCGTCAGATGGCATATCTTACCCCCCGCAAGCGCGCGACTGGCATGGGCTCGGCAAAGTCGGGCGTGGCACATTTCTGGAACATGAAGGTCAGCTCGATCGGTCTTCTGATCCTTGTGCCCCTGTTTGTTTTCACATTTGGTCCGGCACTGGGCAGCAGCTACGAGGAAATGGTTGCGTATTACCAGCATCCGTTCCCCGCGATCATTGCGATCCTGACCCTTGGTGTTGGTTTCATGCACTTTAAGAACGGTTTTCAGGTCCTGATCGAAGACTACGTTCACGGTGCTGCCGGCCAGTACTCGATCATCGCTATGAACTGCCTGTGCTACGCCGCTGCGGCAACCGGCATCTTCTCGATCATCCGCATCGCACTTTAAGTCAGAGAGGCGCAGATGGCTGCATACGAATACGAAACCCACGATTATGACGTGGTGGTGGTTGGCGCTGGTGGCGCTGGCCTGCGTGCAACCCTTGGCATGGCCGAACAGGGCCTGCGCACCGCTTGTGTGACCAAGGTTTTTCCGACCCGCTCGCACACTGTTGCGGCGCAGGGTGGTATTGCTGCTTCGCTGGGGAACATGGGGCCCGACAGCTGGCAGTGGCACATGTACGATACTGTAAAAGGCTCGGACTGGCTCGGTGACACCGACGCGATGGAATATCTCGCGCGTGAAGCCCCCGCCGCTGTGTACGAACTGGAGCACTATGGTGTGCCCTTCAGCCGTACCGAAGAAGGCAAAATCTACCAGCGTCCCTTTGGTGGTCACACCACCGAGTTCGGCGAAGGCCCGCCCGTACAGCGTACCTGTGCGGCAGCTGACCGGACCGGTCACGCGATCCTGCACACCCTGTATGGCCAGTCGGTCAAGAACAACGCGGAATTCTACATCGAATACTTCGCGCTGGACCTGATCATGTCCGACGATGGCGTCTGCACTGGCGTCGTCTGCTGGAAGCTGGACGACGGCACCATGCACGTCTTCAACGCGAAGATGGTTGTTCTGGCGACCGGCGGTTACGGCCGTGCCTACTTCAGCGCCACCTCGGCCCACACCTGCACCGGCGACGGTGGCGGCATGGTGGCCCGTGCGGGTCTGGCGCTGCAGGATATGGAATTCGTTCAGTTCCACCCCACCGGTATCTACGGCGCAGGCTGTCTGATCACCGAGGGTGCCCGCGGCGAAGGCGGCTACCTGACCAACAGCGAAGGCGAGCGGTTCATGGAGCGCTATGCTCCGAACTACAAAGACCTTGCCCCGCGTGACTACGTGTCCCGCTGTATGACCATGGAAATCCGCGAAGGTCGCGGTGTTGGCGCCGAAGGCGACCACATCCACCTGAACCTGTCGCACCTGCCTGCAGAAGCGCTGCACCTGCGTCTGCCCGGTATTTCGGAATCGGCACGTATCTTTGCTGGCGTCGACGTCACCAAAGAGCCGATCCCCGTTATCCCGACCGTGCACTACAACATGGGCGGCATTCCCACCAACTACTGGGGCGAAGTGCTGAACCCGACCTCCGAAGACCCGACTGCGGTTGTTCCCGGCCTGATGGCTGTGGGCGAAGCTGGCTGTGCTTCGGTACACGGTGCGAACCGTCTGGGCTCGAACTCGCTGATCGACCTCGTGGTCTTTGGCCGTGCCGCCGCGATCCGTGCGGGTGCTGTGGTGGACAAGGACACATCGATCCCCGCGACCAACGTGGCTCAGGTCGAGAAGTGCTTCGATCGCTTCGACGGTATCCGCAACGCACAAGGTGGCACCCCAACCGCAGAACTGCGTCTGGAAATGCAGAAGACCATGCAGCGTGACGCCGCCGTCTTCCGTACCGCCGAGACCATGAAGCAGGGTGTCGAGGACATGACCGCCATCGCGGGCAAGATGGGCGACCTGAAGGTCACCGACCGCAGCCTTGTCTGGAACACCGACCTGATGGAATCGCTGGAACTGACCAACCTGATGCCGAACGCGCTGGCCACCATCTACGGTGCCGAAGCCCGTCATGAATCCCGCGGCGCCCACGCGCACGAGGATTACTCGGAGCGTGACGATGAAAACTGGCGTGTGCACACCGTCAGCCGCGTCGATGGCAACAAGGTCGATCTGTCCTACCGTCCGATCATCACCGATCCTCTTACCACCGAGGACCAAGGCGGCATCGAGATCAAGAAGATCGCGCCCAAGGCACGTACCTTCTGATGGGTCTTGCGGGGGCATATCGGGCGGGTCTTCCTGCCGGATTGCTGCTGGGGCTGGCAGCTTGCGGATCGCAAGCGCCTGTCTCGCAGGCTCTTGCACCGGCTGACCGGATGGATGCCTATCAGGCTGTCCGTCCGGTGGTTGCAAACTATATTCCTGCGGCGCAGGTTGATGTGGTCACCTCTTGTGTGATCCAGACAGCCCCCGCCGCGGATATTTCGAACTTTGCCCAGACGGGTGGGGCGATCGGCGAACAGCAGACGCTCCGCATTCTGGACCTGATCAAGGCGCCTCGCGCCAACGATTGTATCGCGAAACAGCTTCTCTGAGAGGAGAGACCCATGGTTGAATTGGCTCTGCCCAAGAATAGCCGTATCACCACAGGCAAAACCTGGCCCAAGCCCGAGGGCGCGACGAACCTGCGTACCGTGCAGATTTATCGCTGGAACCCTGATGACGGCAAAAACCCCAGCGTCGATACCTACTTTGTCGATATGGACACCTGTGGTCCGATGATTCTGGACGTTCTGATCAAGATCAAGAACGAGATGGACCCCACGCTGGCCTTCCGCCGCTCGTGCCGCGAAGGCATCTGTGGTTCGTGCGCCATGAACATCGACGGCATTAACACGCTGGCCTGTATCTATGGCACCGACGAAGTCAAAGGCGACATCAAGATCTACCCGCTGCCCCACATGCCCGTGGTCCGCGACCTGATCCCCGACCTGACGCACTTCTACGCGCAGCACGCCAGCATTATGCCTTGGCTCGAAACCAAGACAAACACCCCCGCCAAAGAGTGGAAGCAGTCGATTGAAGACCGCGAGAAGCTGGACGGCCTGTATGAGTGTGTGATGTGCGCCTGCTGCTCGACCAGCTGCCCCAGCTACTGGTGGAACGGCGACCGCTACCTCGGGCCAGCAGCGCTTCTGCACGCCTACCGCTGGCTGATCGACAGCCGCGACGAGGCGACTGGTGAGCGTCTGGACAACCTTGAAGACCCCTTCAAGCTGTACCGCTGCCACACCATCATGAACTGCGCGAAAACTTGCCCCAAGGGTCTGAACCCCGCCAAGGCGATCGCGTCGATCAAGAAAATGATGGTTGATCGGGCCTACTGATCATACCAGATCTAGCAATGTTAGCGCGCCGCTACCCAATACTGGGGAGCGGCGCGTTGCGTTTGCGACACAGTTCTAAAGGACATGCTGCACCTGCAAAGGTGTAGGGGTGTTCTTCGGAAAAAAGAGGATCATATCAACGGGCAGGGAGGAGCTACCTAGTTCAAAAGGTGCTCACATGTTGGAAGTTAAACTTTCCCCTGCCGACGAAGCTCTCGAGCAAATGTTCGGTTACTACACTCCCGAAGCCGAGTTGGCTGCTCCGGCCCCGACTGCGTTCGAGGAAGAAGCCGCGAACACCGACTACGCGGAATATTTCGAGGCCGCGTAATTTGCGACCTCGCAGCCCCGTGCAGGACCCTCCTCCTTGCATGGGGTTTGCTTTTCCAGCGCAAGCTTTTAGGTCTGAGCGCATGATCCCCAGAGGAGCCTCCGTATGATTGTCGCTGTTGGATTGATCATTGCCTTTGTGCTGGTGCTGATCTTCTCGAACCGCCAAACGCGCAACTGCCGTTGGCGCGAGAACCGTCGCAACGATCGGGACGGCCAGCGCTACTATCACTGCGTCAGTTGCGGGGCAGAGACGTGGGGCGATCCCAAGCACCCCCCGAAAGTCTGTCTAAAGCCCGACACAGACAGCGAGGTCTGACCTCGCCCTAACGTGCTATGTCGCATTTGGGCTTTTTCTGGCGCGCATCCTGTGGCCTTCTTTCTGTTGCAAGACAGGAGACGCCCATGTGCAATGCCCCCTCCGACGCTGAGGCCCGCCGCGCGATCAAGCCGGTGATCTGCTATCCGACGGACACTCTGCCTGAACCCGACATGGCGGTTTATGAAGCGGCCCGCATTGGGGCAGAGGTCGTAGATACAGTGATCGTCCCCCCGCGCGAGGCGGCGAGTTTCACAGCGCCCGCCGGGCAATTTTTTCGCATCACCTCGGTCGAAGGGCCTCAGGTCGGCGACCTGAACCTGTGGCATGCGAACGATCTGTCAGAGCGGTTTTTCAGTGGCAAAACCCGCGCCCTGCACGGCACCCATGTCACGACCGACGACCGTTTGTGGTCTAACCTGCCGCATATGCGGCCCATGGCGACGGTCACCCACGACACCTTAGGCTGGTACGGAATTGACCAGTACGGTGGCTCTGTCCACGACGTGATCGGCACACGCTGCGATCCTTACACCCATAACCTGTTGTCCGGCGGGCAGTATCACCACTGCTGCCATTCGAACCTTACACGGGCGTTATCGGATCACTCTGGCCTGTCTTTGGCCGAGGCAGAGCCCCACGTCCACGATGTGCTGAATGTCTTTATGTGCACAGGCTTCACCCGCGATACCGGCCAGTACTTTATGAAGGCCAGCCCCGTGCGCCCCGGCGATTACATCGAATTCTTCGCGGAGATCGACCTGCTCGGAGCGCTCAGCGCTTGTCCAGGGGGCGATTGTAGCAGCGAACATTCCAGCGACTCCGCCGCCTGCTATCCGCTACAAATCGACATCCTGCGCCCCGCAGCAGGGACGCTGGATCGTTGGCATGCGCCCGCAGTGAACGGCTATGACCGCAGCCACGGGCGGTAGCCGTCAAGCAAACGCCGCTTCCAAAGCGATCTCGACCATCTCGCCAAAGCTGCGTTCGCGATCTTCCGACGGCAGCGCCTCACCGGTCTGCAAATGGTCAGAGATTGTCAGAATCGCCAACGCCCGGCGACCATATCGCGCCGCCAATGTGTACAGCTCGGCCGCTTCCATCTCGACCGCGAGAATGCCGTGACGGGTCATCTGCTCGTTCAGATCAGGACGCTCGTCATAGAACACGTCCGAGCTATAGATCCCGCCCACATGAGGCACCGACCCCCGCGCTTCGGCCGCAGCCACAGCGGCCCGCAGCAATCCGAAATCAGCACAGGGCGCATAGTTCAACTCGCGGAAAATCCCCGACGATGGTGTCGACAGAGTCGAACTGGTCATCGCGATCACCAGATCGCGAATCTTGACCTGCGGCTGCATGCCCCCGGCCGATCCGATCCGGATCAAGGTCTGCGCGCCATAGTCCTTGATCAATTCGTTTGCGTAGATGGACAGCGAAGGCATACCCATCCCACTGCCCTGAATGGTCACGCGATGCCCGCGCCACGTGCCAGTGAACCCCAGCATCCCGCGTACTTCATTCACAAGTTCGGCCCCGTCCAGAAACGTCTCGGCTGCCCACTTGGCCCGATAGGGATCACCCGGCATCAGCACGGTCTCGGCGATCTGCCCCGGCTTTGCACCAATATGTACCGTCATCGTTAAGTCTCCCGCATTTACCTGACGGTCAAAAAAGAACGGGGCCCGCCGAATGGCAAGCCCTCGTCTTTCTGCTTTGCATAAATACTCAACGTCACGGACGCTCCAGCCGTCGCAAACGATGGTTATTCAGCGGCAACCGGTGTTGGATCGACCAGCGTCACGATATCCATCATGATCCGGTTCAATTCAAAGTCCTTGGGGGTGTAAACCTTGGCCACACCGAACCCAAGCAGACGCTGTGCGTCTTCGTCAGGGATGATTCCGCCGACGACCACAGGGATGTCCCCCAACCCCGCTGACCGCATCCGATTCATCACATCTTCAACAAGGGGAATATGACTGCCGGACAGAATCGACAACCCGACCACATGGACGTCATCCTCTTGGGCAGCTTTTACGATCTCTTCGGGTGTCAGGCGGATGCCCTCGTACTCGATATCCATCCCGCAGTCGCGCGCGCGGAAGGCAATCTGCTCTGCTCCGTTCGAGTGACCGTCAAGGCCGGGCTTGCCCACTAGGAACTTCAGGCGGCGCCCCAGCTTGTCGCTGACTGCGTCCACTGCCTCGCGGATGTCGTCCAGCCCCTCGGTCTTGTTCGAGATGCCGCGCGCGACGCCCGTCGGACCGCGGTATTCGCCAAAGGCGGCGCGCATCTCTGCGGCCCATTCACCGGTGGTCGCGCCAGCCTTGGCCGCTTTGATCGATGCGGGCATGACGTTGCCGCCAGCTTTGGTGGTCTCGCGTAGCTCGGCCAGAGCGGCCTGTACGGCGGCTTCGTCCCGCTCGGCGCGCCATTCATTCAGGCGTGCGATCTGTTCCTGCTCGACGGCGGGATCGACGACCATGATGCCACCGTCCTCGCCCATCAGCGGGCTGGGTTCGCCCTGCTGGAACTTGTTCACGCCAACGACGATGGTCTCGTTCTTTTCGATACGGTTCAGGCGATCCGCGTTCGATTCGACCAGTCGGCCCTTCATGTATTCGATCGAGCTGACGGCACCGCCCATGCCGTCCAGCTGCGCCAGCTCTTGGCGTGCGCCTTCTTTCAGGGCTTCAACCTTGGCGTCCACAGCGGGGTTGCCGTCAAATAGGTCTTCGTATTCCAGAAGGTCAGTCTCGTAGGCCAAAATCTGCTGCATGCGCATGGACCACTGTTGGTCCCACGGTCGGGGCAGGCCAAGCGCTTCGTTCCATGCGGGCAGCTGCACAGCGCGGGCGCGGGCCTTTTTCGACAGGGTCACGGCCAGCATCTCGATCAAGATACGGTACACATTGTTTTCAGGCTGCTGTTCGGTCAGGCCAAGGCTGTTGACCTGAACGCCATAGCGGAAACGACGGTACTTCGCCTCTTCAACACCATAGCGCTCTAGGCAGATTTCGTCCCATAGGTCCACAAACGCGCGCATTTTGCACATCTCGGTGACAAAGCGAATCCCAGCGTTCACGAAGAAGCTGATGCGGCCGACCAGCGTCGGGAAATCCTCGGCGGGGACGCGCGGGCGCAATTCGTCCAGCACGGCGGTCGCGGTGGCCAAAGCGAAGGCGAGTTCCTGTTCGGGCGTCGCACCGGCCTCTTGCAGGTGATAGGAACACACGTTCATTGGGTTCCACTTGGGCACGTTCTGGTAGCAGTACTCGGCCACGTCCGCGATCAGCTTGAGCGAAGGCTTGGGCGGGCAGATATAAGTCCCGCGCGACAGGTATTCCTTGATCAAGTCGTTCTGGACAGTGCCCTGCAGCTTGGAGACGTCCGCGCCCTGTTCCTCTGCCACCGCAATATAAAGAGACAGCAGCCAAGGCGCCGTCGCGTTGATGGTCATAGAGGTGTTCATCTGTTCCAGCGGGATCTGGTCGAACAGGGTGCGCATATCCCCCAGATGGCAAACGGGCACGCCAACCTTGCCAACCTCGCCTTTGGCCAGGACGTGGTCACTGTCGTAGCCGGTCTGGGTGGGCAGGTCGAATGCGACCGAGAGACCGGTCTGACCCTTGGCCAGGTTACCACGATAAAGGGCGTTCGACGCGGCTGCGGTCGAGTGGCCAGCATAGGTGCGGATCAGCCAGGGGCGGTCTTTCTGAGTCTCGGTCATCGGTGCCTCGCAATGAATACGGTTCAGCAATTTTCTTGCGTTCGTGTCTTAGTACTTGGAATTATATGGCGCTGTCAATTCGCCGCGATGCGGCACAAACCCCTATTTTTCAAGATGCTCGCGCAGCATTCGACTTTGGTCGCGACATAAAATTTCAAAATGATGCGTGAAAACTGTTGCGATGTTGCGTGGCCGATTATATCCATGCTGCAGAGGCAGCGCGATTCTGCGCCGCAGAAGAGAGTTTACCCCCGAAACTTCGGGAGCATGGAGGCACGACGATGGCACTTGATACAAACACTGGGATTGCCCCCTACGATGCGCCGGAAAAGGAACTGTACGAAGTGGGCGAAATGCCGCCCCTCGGCTATGTTCCCCCGAAAATGTATGCTTGGGCGATCCGCCGCGAGCGTCACGGCGAACCGGAAACTTCGTTCCAGAAAGAGGTCGTAGACACTTGGCAAATCGACAGCCACGAAGTGCTGGTCCTCGTGATGGCTGCCGGTGTTAACTATAATGGCGTTTGGGCAGGTCTCGGCCAGCCGATCTCGCCCTTTGACGTTCACAAGCAAGATTACCACATCGCAGGCTCTGACGCCTCGGGGATTGTGTGGGCCGTTGGCGATAAAGTGAAAAATTGGAAGGTGGGTGATGAAGTTGTCATCCATTGTAACCAGGATGACGGCGACGACGAAGAGTGCAACGGCGGCGATCCGATGTTCTCTCCGACTCAGCGCATCTGGGGCTACGAAACCGGTGACGGCTCGTTCTCTCAGTTCACCCGCGTGCAGGCCCAGCAGCTGATGCCCCGTCCCAAGCACCTGACTTGGGAAGAGAGCGCCTGCTACACCCTGACTCTGGCGACCGCATACCGGATGCTGTTCGGTCACCACCCGCACGAGCTGAAGCCCGGCCAGAACGTTCTGGTTTGGGGCGCGTCGGGCGGTCTGGGTTCGTACGCTATCCAGCTGGCAAATACTGCAGGTGCGAACGCAATCGGCGTCATCTCGGACGAGAGCAAGCGTCAGTTCGTTCTGGATCAGGGTGCCAAAGGCGTCATCAACCGCAAGGAATTTGACTGCTGGGGTCAGCTGCCCACCGTGAACTCGCCCGAATACAATGCGTGGCTGAAAGAGGCGCGCAAGTTCGGCAAGGCGATCTGGGACATCACCGGCAAGGGCGTGAACGTTGACATGGTCTTCGAACACCCCGGCGAGTCGACCTTCCCGGTTTCGACCCTGATCGTGAAAAAGGGTGGTATCGTTGTGATCTGCGCGGGCACCTCTGGCTTCAACTGTACCTTCGACGTGCGCTACATGTGGATGCACCAGAAGCGTCTGCAGGGCTCGCACTTTGCGAACCTGAAACAGGCTGCCTCGGCGAACCGTCTGATGTGCGAGCGTCGTCTGGACCCCTGCATGTCCGAAGTGTTCGAGTGGGAGCAGATCCCGCAGGCGCACACTAAAATGCTGCGCAACGAACACAAGCCCGGCAACATGGCCGTGCTGGTTCAGGCCCCCAAGACCGGCCTGCGCACTTTTGAAGAGGCACTTGAAGCCAAGTAATCTTCCCGCTCACGGAAATTAAGCTCGTAGCCGCGCATTCTCACTGGATGCGCGGCTTTTTTTGTCCTGCTTTTGTAAATTTATATGTTAGTGGCAATTAAAGTCTTGAAGTCGTGGACGCGTCACAGCAATCTGCGATTGTTTATTTATATTGTTAAGCGGCGCACATTTTTTCACGCGGCTCCGCTGTTTTATTACTAGGAGTTTTGTTGTGTTGGACACTTCCATCGCGTCTTTGCTGGATCAAATTCAGAATATTCAAGATGAAGACGAGCTGGATGCCTTTGTCTGCAGCCTAAGAGACCATTTTGAGACAACGCACAGTGCTTTCTTTGTCATGAAACCCTGCGGCGGCATCAGTTTTTTTGGTACCTACCCTAAGGAATGGAGCAACACCTTCTTTGCAAAGGGCTATGATCGGCACGACCCCATTATTTTGGCCTGTTACAAGAACTTTCTCCCCGTCGATTGGCAAGATCTGGATTGGTCAGGCCGACAGGCGCAGATTATCTATCAGGTCGCTTTGGCGCACGGGCTCGGCCCCCAAGGATATACGGTGCCAATTCGCGGACCTCGTGGCCAATATGCTGCCTTCAGCCTGTGTGGTCGTGAAAACGGAGAGGAATGGCGCAAGAAGTGGAAGCGCTTGCGCGTAGATATTCTGACAGTCTGCCATTTTCTGAACGCACGTGTCCTAGAGATCTGTCCGAAGACTCAGAATGACCCTTACAAGGTGTTATCGCCGCGAGAGGTAGATGCCATGTCATTCTTGGCGCGGGGTTTCAGTCGAGCACAGATTGCCGAAACATTAAATATCTCTGAGCATACTTTGCGGGCTTACATCGAATCCGCCCGCCGTAAACTGGACGCGGCCAACACCACCCACGCTGTGGCCAAGGCGATTTCCCACGGGTTCATTCTGGTCTAGGCGTTTTGTCAGTTCCGTTGGCGCGTAGCCCTGTGTAGTGTCCGCGCCATGAGCGTTCCCAGCATTACATTCTCAGAAGATCAGGCCGAGGCCCATGACCGCATCACGCAACTGATGCGCGGGGTTGGGGTGGATCTGGACAACGGTATCCTCACGCCTTTGGTCGAGGAAAAGCAATCTATTCTTGGCATTACGGGTAAGGCGGGGTCGGGTAAGACCATGCTTTTGGCCGCAGTCGTCAAAGCGCTCGAAGAAGCCGGCGTCGAGATCGTTTCTGGCGACTATGAGGGTCGCAAGAAAAAGGAGCGTCGGACGCTCGCGATCCTTGCGCCAACGAACAAAGCTGCCAGCGTTCTGCGTATGCGGGGGGTACCTGCGACCACGATCCATCGCATTCTCTATAGCCCCGTTTATGATCCAGAATTTGAACGCGTGGCCGAATGGCTGGCGGGCAATGCCGAGCGGCCAGAGATCGAAGCGCTGACTGATGAAGCACTCGAGCGCGCCAAGGCGAGCTACGAGCTGCACAAGTCTGTGCCGGGGGCCTTGGCGGCTGCTGGATTGCGCGGCTCGGACTTTATCACCGGATGGAAGCGCCGCGAGCATCCGCTGGACATCGGTCTGGTGGACGAAGCGTCGATGCTGGATGACCGGCAGTTTGACGATCTGCGCGATATCTTTCCGACGCTGATGCTGTTTGGCGATCCGGCGCAGCTCGCGCCAGTGAACCAGTCGGGCAAGATGGTGTTCGATAAGCTGCCCGAGCCTGCTGTCATGCATTTGAACCGCATTCACCGGCAGCAGAACGACAGCCCAATTCTCGACATTGCGCATGCGCTCGCCGATCCGGACTTGGGATTTGAAGATTTCGAGCGCCTGATCGAACAAAAAGCCCGCGAGGATGATCGCGTGGTCTGGGGGCAGAGGGTCGAGGTTGACCTGATGGCTCGTAGTCCTGTTCTGGTGTGGCGCAACGCGACACGTATCCGCCTGATCAATGCCTTCCGTAGTGTGTACGGCGCGCCCGAGACCGAGCTCTTGGAGGGCGAGCCGTTAATCTGCGATGGTATCGAGTTGCCTCTGAAGCACCGCAAAAAGCGTATTGATCTAGAGGCGCGTGGCCTGATCAAGGGTGCGCAGGTTGTCTATCTGGGGCCTGGCCGCAAGCCGGGTTTCTCGCGACTGCACGTTTTGGGGGCTGAGGAGCCTCAGGTCTCGGCGGCGTCGATCGTGAAAATCGAGAAGCCAGATGAGGAAGAGCCGTTTATCCCCTTTGCAGCGCGGATGGGGGCTGCGTTCTTGCACGGCGCGGCGGTGACGATCCACAAGGCGCAGGGATCGCAGTGGACAGACGTTCAGGTTTTTGCACCCGATATCTATGCCGCAGCGCGAATGGGACGAACCGAAGCGGGCCAACCCCTGTGGAAGCGGTTGGCCTATGTGGCCGTAACACGCGCGTCAGAGCGGCTATATTGGGTTGTGCGCCCGCGTTTGTCCAAGCCAAGTGGGCCACTCAGCGTCGTGGACTTGGGCGGTACGCCCGCACCCTTGCAGATGGACTTTACGGATTAAGAGAGGCGCTGCCCCTCTCTTGCGTGTTGCGCAATTCACTCCCCGGAGTATTTCCAGCAAAAAGAAGTCAGCGGCGGATCAGCTGGAAAAAGGTGGATGCACCCCAGCCAGCGGCAACCGCAAGAGCGAGGCTGAGTAGGCCGTAGAGCAGGGGCTGCTGACGGGACAAGGTGAACAGCCAGCGTTCCAAGCCGACTTTGCGGACAAGGATTGGAGCCTCTTCGTGGGTCAGGACAGCGCCCTCTCGTGTCACAAAAATACGGGTGGTGTATTCACCTTCGGTCAGGTTCGCAGGCAGTGTGATCCGTGTATCGAACAAGGTGCTTTCCCGGAGTTCGGCAGAGTTCTCGTTGATCAGGTAAGAGCCATTGCGTTCGCGGATACGGATTAGCGCGTCGGTAAAGCTACCTGCGTCTTCGATCCCTTGTGGGGCGCCGACAGATCGTATGGCGCGGGGGATCGATATTTTGTGCCGCAGATCTTCGGTCTCGGACAGGATGTCAGGCAAAGGTCCCGTGGTGGCAACGGCGTAGAAACTTGGGGCACGGTCGATTTCAACGGAGTCGGTGTTCATCCAGATTCCGGCTACACGCTCTTTGCGCCAAACAGTCGTAGGGCCAGAGGGTCCGGCAACGGTGATGATGACGTGCAGGGGCTCTTCTTCGGGATCGACAGCGCTGAGGTCGCGTTTGATCGCACCGTAGATCAGGATGTCGGAGCCATCAAACCGGGTGGTGATCCGCACCTCTTCTTGGCTCAGGCCAAGTACCAGTTCTTCGGCCTGCAAGGGGAGGGCGAGGAGGCAAAATGCGATGAGGGAAGCTAGAAGTCGCATCACGACGTCCCGATTGAATACAGGTCGGACGGAGTCAGCAACAGATCAAGCCCCAGCTTGCCGCAGACCAGCAGAACGAGAGCGGCAAGCGCAATGCGCAGCTGCTCCGCCTTGAGCTTTGCGCCGATCTGCGTGCCGAATTGCGCACCAATGACGCCGCCCACCAGCAAGAGCAGGGCGAGTACGATATCGACGGTGTAGTTCGTGGTTGCATGTAGCAAAGTGGTAAATGCGGTCACAAAGATGATCTGGAACAGCGAGGTGCCGATCACCACCTTGGTGGGCATGCCGAGGATATAGATCATCGCGGGGACCATGATAAAGCCGCCGCCCACGCCCATGATCGCGGACAGGATGCCCACCGACAGTCCGACGAGAAAAGGCGGAATAGCCGAGATGTAGAGCCCCGATGCGCGGAACCGCATCTTGAGCGGGAGGGTCTGCGCGATACCGCGGCCACGCTTTTTGCTCTTGGTCGGGCCTTGGCGTTTGGATTTGCGCAGAGCGTTCAAGCTCTCGATCATCATCAGGCCACCGACGATGCCGAGAAAAACTACGTAAAAGAGGTTCACCAACAGGTCCACTTGCCCAAGCTGTTTGAGCAAGGTGAATACGTAAACCCCAAGCGCCGAGCCAACGAGGCCGCCTGCCATGAGGACCAAGCCCATCTTGAAATCAACGGTCTTGCGTTTGAGGTGCGCCATCAACGCCGAAAAGGACGAAGCGACAATCTGGTTCGCGCCTGTGGCCACGGCTACGGCGGGTGGAACGCCGATAAAGAATAGGAGTGGGGTGATCAGAAAGCCGCCACCAACACCAAACATGCCAGATAAAAGACCCACGATTCCCCCAAGCCCAAGCAGGAGGAACGCGTTGACTGAAACTTCGGCAATCGGGAGGTAGATCTGCATGGTTCACCGTAGCGTGTGTCCTGTGCAGAGCACAAGAAAATCGCAACGCGCCCAATAGCTTCGTGTCGGACGTGTTGCACTGCAGAAACGGGGCCGCGCGGGCCCCGTTCATCTCAACGCTCTTTGACGTAGGGCTCGCCGCCTGCGCGGGGCGGGATTGCCTTGCCCACGAACCCAGCAAGGAAGATGACCGTCAGGATGTAGGGCAGGACGTCCATCACCTGAACCGGAATGACGATCCCGCCGAGGTCAAGGTTCTGGTAGCGCAGCGCCACCGCTTGGAGCAGTCCGAACAGCAGACAGGCCCAGAGCGCATTCCAAGGACGCCACTTGGCAAAGATCAGTGCCGCCAAAGCGATAAAGCCACGGCCCGCTGTCATATCTTTGACAAAGCCTGCTTGCAGGCCTGTTGCCAGATAGGCCCCAGCCACCCCGCAAAGCACGCCACAGATCAATACTGCTGCGTAGCGCAAGCGAGTCACCGAAACGCCCGCTGTGTCGACTGCCGCAGGGTTTTCGCCCACAGCGCGCAGGCGCAAACCAAAGCGGGTGCGGAACAGAATCCACCACGTGATCGGCACCAGCGCGAATGCCATGTAAACCAGCACCGAATGGCCGGAGACCAAGTCGCCGTAGATCGGCCCGAGGAAGGGCACGCCAGACAAGGCATCTGCAAAGGGCAGGGTGATCGGCTCGAACCGCGCTCCGCCCATGAGGCTTGGGGTGCGGCCCCCCTGTTGAAACCAGCTCTGCGCCACAAGGACAGTCAGACCGGCAGCAAGGAAGTTAATCGCAACCCCCGAGATCAACTGATTGCCGCGAAAGGTGATTGATGCCAGCCCGTGCACCAAAGCGAGCAGCATCGATGCGCCGATGCCTGCCAGCAGCCCCAGCCAGACAGAACCGGTCACATAAGCCACAGCGGCTGAAAGGAAGGCCGCAGCCAGCATCTTGCCCTCTAGCCCGATGTCGAACACGCCCGCACGCTCGCTGTACAAACCAGCGAGACAGGCTAACAGCAGCGGGGTTGCCAGACGGATCGTGGAGTCGAGTATCTGGATAAGTGTCAGAAAATCCATTCTCAGGCTCCTTTGCGCAGGGACAGGAAGATGCGTTCCAGCGGCATTCGGACCATGTGATCCAACGCGCCTGTGAATAGGATCACCAGCGCTTGGATCACCACGATCAATTCTCGCGGTATGCTGGTCCATAGTGCCAGTTCCGCGCCGCCTTGATACAAAAAGCCGAACAGCAATGCTGCGATCAGAACGCCGAACGGGTGATTGCGGCCCATCAGTGCCACTGCGATCCCAATGAAGCCAGCGCCTTCGACGGCGTTCAGGACCAGACGTTCCGCTTCGCCCATGACGTTGTTCACGGCCATCAATCCGGCAAGGCCACCCGAGATCAGCATCGCGATCATGGTGATTTTGACAGGGTTGATGCCTGCGTAGACTGCCGCAGGCTCCGAATGTCCAAAGGCGCGGATTTCATAGCCCAGACGAGTGCGCCACAGCAGCAGCCAAACCGCAAGACAAGCCAGCAGCGCTACAACGAATGTCACGTTAGCAGGCGCGGCTTTGGAAAACTCGATACCGATCGGGGCCAGCAAGTCGTGCAGGGTCGGCAGGTGCGTGCCTTCGGGGAATTTGTCGGTGGCGGGGTCCATAGAGCCAACCGGCCTCAGCAAGTTCACCAGCAAGTAGTTTAGCAGGCCTGCTGCGATGAAGTTGAACATGATCGTGGTGATCACAATGTGGCTGCCGCGTTTGGCCTGTAGGTAGGCTGGGATCAGAGCCCACGCCGCGCCAAACAGCGCTGCACCAATGGCTGCAACAGGCAGGGCGAGCAGCCAGTGGGGCAGAGGCAGGTACAAACACGCCAGCGCCACGCCAAGGCCGCCAAGCATCGCCTGACCTTCGCCACCGATGTTGAACAGGCGCGCGTGGTAGGCCACCGCAACCGCCAGACCGGTAAAGATAAAGTTGGTGGTGTAGTACAGGGTGTACCCCCAGCCATAGGTCGAGCCCAAGGCGCCAGACACCATCATCTTGACTGCGGCCCACGGGTTTTCACCGATGGCCAGAATGACCAGCGCGGACAGGCCCGCCGCCAGCAAAAGAGAAATGAGCGGGATCAGGAAAACATCCGCCCAACGGGGCATCTTATCCATGTTGGGACGCCTCTTGGCTAACGGGGTCACGGGTGTCGGTGATACCGGCCATCATCAGACCCAATTCTTTTTCATCAGTGGTTGCTGGATCGCGGAAGCCCATGATCTGTCCGTCGAACATCACCGCAATCCGGTCGGACAGGGCGAAAATTTCGTCCAACTCAACAGAGACCAGCAGGATTGCTTTGCCTTGGTCGCGCAGAGCGATGATCTGTTCATGGATGAATTCGATCGCGCCAATGTCTACGCCGCGGGTGGGTTGGCCAATTAGCAGCAGATCAGGATTTCGCTCGATCTCGCGGGCGACCACGATCTTTTGCTGGTTGCCACCAGAGAAGCTCTTGGCCGAGAGCCAGCAATCAGGCGGACGCACATCGAATTTGGCCATCTTTGCCTGCGTGTCCTGACGCAGGGCATCGTTGTCCATGAATAGCCCGCGCTGGTATTTTTCATCGCGGTGATAGCCGAAGGCAACGTTTTCCCATGCGTGAAAGTCCAGAATCAGACCTTCGCGGTGGCGGTCCTCAGGTACGTGGGCGATGCCCAATTGACGGCGCGCGCTGGCGTCGGCTCCTGCGCCCGACAGGGGCAGGGGCTGGCCGTTCAGACGGATGGAGCCCTTGGCCTCGCGCATCCCGCCAAGGACTTCGAGAAGTTCTGACTGACCATTGCCCGCGACGCCCGCGATCCCAAGGATTTCGCCTGCACGAATGTCCAAATCGATGCCCTTCAGCCGCTGGACGCCGGAGCTATCGACCACTTGCAGGTTCTCAACCTCTAGAATCTGTGCGCCCGGCGCAGCAGGAACTTTGTCGACACGCAGTAGAACTTTGCGGCCGACCATCAGTTCGGCCAGATGCTCTGGGCTGGTCTCGGCCGTTTTGACCGTTGCTGTCATCTCGCCGCGGCGCATGACGCTGACGGTGTCGGTGATTTCCATGATCTCGCGCAGTTTGTGCGTGATCAGGATGATCGTTTTGCCTTCGCGGCGCAGGTTTTCCAGAATGCGGAACAGGTGATCCGCCTCGGCGGGGGTCAGGACGCCAGTTGGTTCGTCCAAGATCAGAATTTCGGCTCGGCGGTACAGCGCCTTCAGGATTTCGACCCGCTGCTGGTGCCCGACGCTCAGATCCTCGACGACCGAGTCAGGGTCCACGTTCAGCTCGTATTCTTTGGCCAGAGCGGTCAGTTCTTTGCGCGCCTTGGCCAGTGAAGGACGCAAGAGCGCGCCATCTTCTGCCCCGAGGATCACATTCTCGAGGACGGTAAAATTCGGAACCAGCTTGAAGTGCTGGAACACCATGCCGATGCCCGCCGCAATGGCGGCCTGACTGTCGGTGATGTTGGTCTTGGTGCCGTTGATAAAAACTTCGCCCGAGTCCGCTTTGTAAAAGCCATAGAGGATCGACATCAGGGTCGACTTACCCGCGCCGTTTTCCCCGATGATCCCGTGGATCGTGCCGGGCATCACACGGATCGAGATGTCCTTGTTTGCTTGGACAGGGCCAAAGGATTTCGAGATACCGCGCAGCTCGATCGCCGGAGCTTTGGCAGCATCAGGGGCGGCCATGTCTGGCCGCCCCGTATGTTGGTTGGAAACCATGTGCGCCTTACTCGACCGGGCAGGTGCTGTCGGCCATGTAGTCGTGCACGACCAGCTCACCGCTTGCGATTTTTGCGGCTGCCTCGTCGACAGCGGCTTTCATTTCCGCGGTGATCAGCGCTTCGTTGTTTTCATCAATTGCATAGCCAATGCCGCCGTTCGCGATGCCCATGACCTGAATGCCGGTTTCCAGATCGGTACCCGCCGAGAATGCCTCGTAGACCGCGTTGTCCACGCGCTTCAGCATCGAGGTCAGAACTTTGCCGGGGTGCATGTAGTTCTGGTTGCTGTCCACACCGATACCCAGAATGCCCTCGTCTGCTGCCGCCTGCAGAACACCAACACCGGTGCCGCCTGCTGCGTGGTACACAACGTCCGCGCCCTGCGAAATCTGGGCTTTGGTCAGCTCTGCGCCCTTCACAGGGTCACCCCACGCGGCAGGGGTGGTGCCGGTCATGTTCTGGATGACCGTCGCATCGGGGTTCGCCGCTTTGGCGCCCTGAACGTAGCCACAGGCGAATTTGCGGATCAGCGGGATGTCCATGCCGCCGACAAACCCAACGGTGCCGGACTCGGACTTCATCGCCGCCAGCATGCCGACCAGATACGAACCCTCGTGCTCGTTAAATACGACCGAGCGCACGTTCGGCTTGTCAGTCACCATGTCGATGATCGCGAATTTGGTGTCGGGGTAATCGTCTGCCACTTCGTCTAGCGCGCTGCCAAAGGCAAAGCCAGCCATGACGATCGGGTTTGCGCCAGCCTCGGCAAAGCGGCGCAGGGCCTGCTCGCGCTGGGCTTCGGACTGAAGCTCGATCTCGCGGTAGGTTTCGCCGGTTTCTTCGGCCCACTTCTGCGCGCCAGTGTGCGCAGCCTCGTTAAAGCTTTTGTCAAACTTGCCGCCAAGATCATAGATCAGCGCGGGTTCGGCTGCGGCGGCGCCTGCGGTCAGGGCCAGCGCGGCAGCGGCGCCAAAAAATTTGTGCATCATGGTCATGATAGTCTCCTGTTGGACGAGGTGCTGCCCTACAGCTTGGCGCACCTTTCGGCTGCGGACTCGTCTGGTCCGGCTCTGCCCAATTTAGTGCCGACCCATCCAGAAGGGTCAATAGAATTTTTGATTGTTTGGTCAGTTGACCCTGCGTTCAATCGGCGAGTGATCGCGACATCACCAGTGCGTCGACCACGCTGCCGTCCTGCAAATGGTAATAGGCCTTGCGTTTGCCCGTCTCTTGCCAGCCCGCGCGTCGGTAAAGCGCTGTCGCCGCGCTGTTTTCGACGGACACTTCGAGAAAGGCTGTCGCCGCGCCAAGCCGCTGCGCTTTTTCGTGAAATGCTGCGAGCGTACGCATCCCCGAGCCGCGCTTTTGATGGGCGGGATCAGTCACGATAGTTAGCAGCTCGGCTTCATCAAACATCACGCGGCCCAAGGCGAAGCTGTTGGCCTCTCCAACAACGAAAACGCCGTTCTGTCCCAAGAGGTCAGCGAAATCTTTAGCGCTCCATGCCTTGGTCTCGGTCATAGCGCGTCCGTGGGTGGTGGCGAGCGCGTCCGGTGTCACGGCAGGATGACAGGCGGCGCGTCCTTGGCAGGTGCCGCATCTGCTGCGCGTAGGTAGAGCGGCGCAGGCGCCTCTGTCTCGAATGCCGCGCGGGTCAGGGCGACCCTTGCAATCCGTTCCGCCAGTTCCGCAGGGGCAGGGGGCAAGAGCGCGGGCAGTTCGCCGTCCGTGGTCTTGGCCCTCATCAACGGCGCCTCGGGCGCGCAGCCATATCCTTGCTCGTAGATCTGGTCGCGCGGGGCAGGGACGTGCACTCGCACAGGGCGCGGGGCATCCAAAGCTGTCGCGTCCAGCGTCGATACGCCCACTGCCGGAATGCCCAAGGCCATGGCCATTCCGCGCGCTGCAGAGACCGATATCCGGATGCCTGTGAAATTGCCGGGCCCGATGCCCACGCCGATCACGCCGAGGTCCGACCAGGCGCATCCGCCCTCTGCCAGAACCTCTTCAACCAAGGGCACCAGATGCTCTGCCTGTCCGCGCGACATTTCCGTAGCACGCGCGGCGACCAACTGATCCCCGTTCAGCAAAGCGGCCGCGCAATGCGCGGCCGATGTGTCAAACGCCAGAGTCCAAACCATCGTTAAACAGCGACGGGACGAACTTCGGTCACTTCGGGAATGTAATGGCGTAGCAGGTTCTCGATCCCCATTTTCAGGGTCAGAGTGCTGCTGGGGCAGCCGGCACAGGCGCCCTGCATGTGCAGATAGACGACGCCGCGGTCAAACCCGTGGAAAGTGATGTCCCCACCGTCCTGAGCCACAGCGGGACGCACGCGGGTGTCCAACAGCTCTTTGATCTGGGTGACGATTTCGCCGTCCTCACCGGTGTGCTCCGCGTGACCGGACGACGCAGTCTCGCCTTCGTCCATCACAGGGGCGCCAGACTGGAAGTGCTCCATGATCGCACCCAGCAGGTTGGGCTTGATGTGGTCCCATTCGACATCGTCAGACTTGGTTACAGTGACAAAGTCATTGCCCAAAAATACGCCCGAAACGCCAGAGACAGCGAACAAACGGGTGGCCAGAGGCGATTTGGCAGCAGTGTCCGCGCTCGGAAAATCTGCAGTGCCAACTTCCAAAACCGCCTGCCCGGGCAGGAATTTCAACGTCGCCGGGTTCGGTGTCGATTCAGTCTGGATGAACATCAGGGGGCCTCCGGTTAACTCAGCAATGGATATGCGGGCGCGCCGCCCGACTGTCAAGGTTTAGAAACATTCTAAATGGCGCAGATCAGGTGATCGCTTCAAGCCGCTCTTTGCTCATGTCACCGGGCACGATGGTGAACGGAATGGGCAGTTCCCCTGCAGATCGGGTCAGTTGCGTGACCAGTGGGCCCGGTCCGCCTTTGCCAGATCCTGCACCCAACACCAGCACACCAATCTCTTCATCCTCGCGAACATGTGCCAAAATCTCGGGCACTGCCTCGCCTTCGCGGATCACAAGCTCTGGGTCGACATTCTGTTTGTCGCGCATCCACTTGGCGAATACCTCATAGTGCGCCTGAATGCGTTCGCGGGTTTCCTCACGCATGATGTCTCCGACACCAATCCAGTGATTGAATTCGTCTGGTGGAATAATCGACAGAATTGTCACGCCGCCGCCCGTGTGAGCCGCGCGCATCGCCGCAAAGCGCATCGCGTTCAAGCATTCGCGAGTATCATCCAGAACAACAAGGAATTTGCGCATCATAGTCCTCCCGACTAAGGGGGAACTTTGCACTGCCCTGTGTTCGCTGGCAAGCGCGCAGCCTCTTTCTTGGTGTAAATACCCCGTTGCACCGGGTGCCATCCAGAATGCCAACTGCCTGGGGTCCAACGGAAAAAGCCCCCGCAAATCGCGAGGGCTCTGTTTTAAGAGAAACGCCCGATCGGCAAGGGGCAGGTAATTAAATTCGTCTCTATCCTCAAAGGCAGATCGTAACGAATTCGTTCACCTTTGCCCGATCACATGCCGGGACGTAGTAGACCGACGATGTCATAGGTTTTTTGCAGGATGGGTTCCGCGATCTCTTTGGCGCGGTCCGAACCCTTGAGCAGCAGGCGGTCGATCTCTGCGGGATCGTCCATCAGGCGCTTCATCTCGGTCGAGATCGGAGCCAGCTTCTCCACTGCCAGATCAGCCAGCGCAGGCTTGAACTTGCCCCAGCCTTCTCCGCCGAACTCGGCAATAACGGCCTCGTTGGTCATGTCTGCCAGCGCTGCATAGATGTTCACCAGATTGCGCGCCTCGGGACGTTCGCTCAGGCCGTCCAGCGACTCGGGCAGGGGCTCGGGGTCGGTTTTGGCCTTCTTGAACTTCTTGGCGATGGTGTCCGCGTCATCGGTCATGTTGATGCGCTCCATATCCGACTCGCCGGACTTGGACATCTTCTTGGACCCGTCACGCAGGTTCATGACGCGGGTAGCGGGACCTTCGATGATAGGCTCGCACATTGGGAAGAAGTCCTCGGCCTTGAAGTCTTTATTGAACTTCGAGGCGATGTCGCGGGTCAGTTCGACGTGCTGCTTCTGATCCTCGCCCACCGGGACGTGGGTCGCGTGGTACAGCAGAATGTCCGCTGCCATCAGCGAAGGATAGGCGTACAGGCCCAAGGACACTTTCTCGGCATTCTTGCCAGCTTTGTCCTTGAACTGAGTCATGCGGTTCATCCAGCCCACACGCGCGACACAGTTAAAGATCCAGCCAAGCTCCGCATGCTGCGGGACCGACGCCTGATTGAAAAGGATCGATTTCGATGGGTCGATGCCAGAGGCAATGAAACCGGCGGCGACTTCGCGCGTTGCGTGCTTGAGTTCTGCGGGATCTTGCCAGACGGTGATCGCATGCAGGTCCACGACACAATAGATGGTCTCGTAGTCCTGTCCCTGCATGTCCACAAAGCGTTTGATCGCACCGAGGTAGTTCCCCAGTGTCAAACCGCCCGAAGGTTTGATCCCCGAAAACACACGGGGGGTATGGGTGGCTGCAGTCATCGGAATTCTCCGTCTGGATTTTAAGGCCTGCATCGCTTACCCCCTGCTCAAAGGCAACGTCAAGGATCGCACCATGAACACCCCCCCGCATAATGGTCCTATCAACCCGATGCCGCCCTACATTGTGGCGCTGTTTCTGGTCCTCGTCGGCATCGAGGCCGTGCTGTCGCTGGCTGATCGCGGGATCATCGGCGGGGCCATGGGGGTCGGCTGGCGTATGTCCGCGCTCGAGGAATACGGCTTCTCGCCCCGCGTCTTCTGGTGGATGTTCGAGAACGGGATATTCCCGCCAGAACATCTGAAACGCTTTGTCTCCTACGCCTTTGTCCATGGCACCTTTACCCACGCGTTGTTCGCCGGTGTCTTTGTGCTGGCGCTGGGCAAGATGGTCGGCGAAGCTTTCGGGGCGATCGCAACGCTCGCAGTTTTCTTGGTGGCGACGGTCTGCGGCGCCGTGATTTACGCCGTTTTCGTCGGCGGTGACCGGTTGCTGTTTGGCGCATATCCAGGCGCTTATGGCTTGATCGGGGCCTTCACGTATGTGCTGTGGCTCCGGCTCGGTCAGATGGGCGAAGCGCAGGTGCGGGCGTTTTCCCTGATCGGGATGCTGTTGGGGATTCAGCTGGTGTTTGCTGTGCTGTTCAGTGGCCCCAAGGACTGGGTTGCGGATATTGGGGGCTTTGTGGCTGGTTTCCTGCTGTCCTTCGCGGTCAGCCCCGGGGGTTGGACCAAGATCCTGAATAAGCTGCGCCAGCGCTCTGATTGATCTGGGCCGAACTGGCGATTGTTAGCACAACGATCCCGTTTGAGATTAGCTCTGTTCCAATCATAAGCCCGAGCATCAAGCTTGCGTTAGGCGGCAAGATCAGGGCAAGCAATCCCCCCAGCATCGCAGAGACGAGCCCCGCTATAAACAAGGCGCGGCCCGCCTGAGGGTCGGGTAATGCACGCCCGATCGCCAGCTTCAGTGTGCCTGATAGCAGAAACAGCAGTGCCACCAGTAACGTGACGGTCTGCGCTCCCGCTGCGGGCGCTGCAATCAGCACCACACCCAAGAGCAGCGCGACTAGTCCCAGCCCAAGCGTTCCACGGACCACGGGGGCATGCATGGATTGCGCCGCGGCGATGATCTGGATCGTGCCGATAAAGATAAAGAGCCAGCCCGCAATCACTTCGACCGCTATCGAGACCAGCAGAGGCGCGGCCAATGCCACGATCCCCGACGAACAGAATAGTAGCCCTACGATCCGCAGGGCGCTTTTGTTAGGCATGCCTCATCTCCCACCACTCGGCTGCATGGTGGGAGCTTAGACGCGGAACTCTTAAGCCGAGGTGTAGAGTTCCATTACCTTTTTAAGTTACGCTTGAATTCCGACAATCGGAACGCACCGATCTGCTGTCCGATCCCGAAATAGCTGACCATACCTGTCCCTACGAGGGCCAGAAGCACTGGCAGTTTCCATGCCGGATTGGCAAGCAGCGGCAGCAAGATTGCGTTCAGTCCATACAGAATGGCACCCATCGCGAGCGAGGCGAGAACGATACGGACAATCCGGTTCTGAAAGCGTGCGTCCATCTGGGCCGCTTCGCCCATTTTGCGAGACATGAACCAGAGCAGCAGGACAGTTCCCCACCCAGCTAGGGTCGTCCCCCATGCGGCTGCGATGAAGCCGATGATCGGAGACAGCCCAACCGCCATTCCAAAGTTTATCGCGAGAGAGGCAAGCGCGATGTAGAAGGGCCGCTTGGTGTCTTCGCGGGCAAAGAACAGGGGTTGCAGGACTTTTTGCAGGACGAATGCAGGCAGACCTAGGCCATAGACGGCCACGGCGAGCGCGGTTGCACTGGTATCGCTGACCTCGAAAGCGCCGCGTTGAAACAGGACTGTCACCAGCGCGTCAGGGATTGCAACCAGCGCAACGGCGGCTGGAACGGTCAGTGCCAAAGAGACCTCGGCAGCGCGGTTCAGGGCATCACGCCCACCGCTCGTGTCTCCCGCACGCAGGCGGCGGGACAAATCAGGTAGCAACACAACGCCGATCGCCACCCCGACCACGCCGAGCGGCAGTTGGTACAGGCGATCGGCATAGTTCAGCCACGCAACTGCCCCTTCGAAGTAGCTCGCGACTTGTCGGCCGATCAGTAGGTTCACTTGCACGACGCCGCCAGCCAAGGCTGCGGGACCTGCGATGATCGCCAGCCGCTTAACCTCTGGGGTGATGCGGGGCAGGCGCGGATAAAGCCGAAAACCCTCGGCTGCCGCCGCGCGCCAAACGATGCCCATCTGGATCAGGCCCGCGATTGGGACGGACCAGGACAGGGTAAGACCGGGATCCCAACCTAGAAGGTAGCCAAGACCCAAGGCTCCGAGGAAGATGATATTCAGGGCCACGGGGGCTGCTGCGGCAGCAAAGAATTTGCCAGTCGCATTCAAGAGACCCGAAAGCAGCGCCGCCAGCGAGATCAGCAGAATGTAGGGAAAGGCGATCCGCCCATACAGCACCGCCAGATCGAACCGCTCGTCCCCCGCAAAGCCGCTGGCCATGGCCAGAACAAGGGCGGGCATAAATACCTGCGCAATGACCGTAAATACAATCAGGGTCGAGCCGAGCGCGGCAAACGCATCCTGTGCAAAGACACGCGCTTTTTCTTGGCTTTCATCGCCCTCTAGTTTTTTGGAGAACATGGGCACGAAGGCCATGTTGAACGCCCCTTCGGCAAAGAAGCGGCGGAACATGTTGGGCAGCGAAAACGCGACCAGAAACGCCTCTGCCACGGGACCCGCGCCGAGCATCGACGCAATAGCCATATCGCGCAAAAAGCCAAGGATGCGGCTGGCAAAGGTCCAGCCGCCCACCGTCAGGAACCCTGACATCAACCGAATTGGTTTCACGCAATCGCCCTTTCAACGCCCTTGTCGATGGCTTCGCGCAGCTTCTTTTCCAGACCCTCGCGTTTGCTGGCCGAGTGGAATTTCAGGCCGAACATGTCCTTGACGTAGAACGAGTCGACGACCTGTTCGCCATAGGTGGCGATAACCGCGCTGCTGATATAAACGTTCGCGTTCGAGAGCGTCCGAGACAGATCATAGAGCAAGCCGGGGCGGTCGCGGGTATCGACTTCGATGATGGTGTAGATCTCGGACCCTTCGTTGTCGAAGGTGATATGGGTCGGCACACGGAACGCTTTTTCGCGCTTTTTGAACTTGTCTTTGTCTTTCAGCGCTTGGCCAGCCAGAACTTCGCCCTTTAGCGTTTTGCCGATCATCGAGCGAAGGCGGGGCAGGCGCGATTCCTCGTAGGGGTGACCTTCGGCATCCTGTACCCAGAAAACGGCGGTCGCGTAGCCGTCCTTGGACGTATATGTACGCGCATCCACAACGTTCGCACCCACCAGCGCCAACGCGCCTGCAAGGCGGGCAAAGATGCCCGGGTGGTCCGCCATAGCAAAGCACGCGCGGGTCGCGTCGCGGTCTGCATCCAGCTTCAGATCGATACGGATTTCGTCGTTTGGAATATCTTTGAGCAGTTCGGCAAAGATCGCGTGGGCCTGAAGCGGCAGCCCGGTCCAGTAGGGCGGATAATGACGCTTGGTCTCTCGCTTGAAGGCGGCCTCGCTCCAGTCCGGCAGGGCGGCGCGAAGGGCTTTGCGGGCCTCGTTGCCACGGGTTTCGCGGTTGATCTCTTCTAGACCGTGTTCCAGTGCGCGGGCAGTTTCCGCGTGGAGCTGGCGCAGCAGCATGGCTTTCCAGTTGTTCCAAGTGTCGGGGCCCACGCCGCGAATATCGCAGACAGTCAAAATGGTCAGCAGGTCCAAACGTTTGCGGTTCTTCACGACCTTGGCGAAATCGCGGACCGTGCGCGGATCAGAAATGTCCCGCTTTTGCGCCACGTCGGACATGAGCAGGTGGTAACGGACCAGCCACTCAACCGTCTCGCATTCCTCTTTCTTCAGGCCAAGGCGGGGGGCCACACGGCGGGCGATCTGCGCGCCAAGGATCGAGTGATCTTCTGGACGGCCTTTGCCGATGTCGTGCAGCAGCATCGCAACGTAGAGCACTTTGCGATTCACATCCCCTTCGAAAATCGAAGAGGCGAGGGGCAGGGGTTCTGTCAGCTCTTGGCGTTCGATCTGGGCCATCTGGCTGATGCACTGGATGGTGTGCTCGTCCACAGTGTAGCTGTGGTACATGTTGAACTGCATCATCGCGACGATGGGCGCGAACTCAGGCATGAATGCCCCAAGGACGCCAAGTTCGTTCATCCGGCGCAGCGCACGCTCTGGATTGCCGCGTTTCAGCAGCAGCCCGAGGAAGATTTTGTTCGCCTCTTTGCTATTGCGCAAATTATCGTCGATCCGGTCCAGATTGCCCACGACCAAGCGCATGGCGTCGGGGTGGATGAGCAAACCGGTGCGCAAGGCTTCGTCAAAGAGACGTAGAAAGTTCAGGGGATCGGACAAGAACGCGTCTTCGTCCAGAATGGCGAGACGATTGTTGATTTCTTTGTAGCCGTCGCGCAGTTTTTTGCGGCGGCGGAACAGGGTCGCGAGCGAGGGGCCAGGCTTGTTGTGGCTCGCCTCGAGCGAGGTCAAGAAAATGCGGGTCAAATCGCCGACCGAGGTCGCGTGCCGGAAGTAATCCTGCATGAAGTGTTCGACCCCGCGGCGTCCGCCGGTGTCAACATAGCCCATGCGGCTGGCAACCTCGACTTGCAGGTCAAAGGTCAGCTGTTCGGTGGGACGGTTCGTGACCAAATGCAGATGGCAACGCGTGGCCCAGAGGAAATCCTCGGCCCGCACCAGCATTTCGTACTCTTCGCGAGTAAAAACGCCAAGGGGGACCAGATCCGCAGCATCATCGACGCCGTGCACGTATTTTGCGATCCAGAACATCGACTGCAGGTCGCGCAGGCCGCCTTTGCCTTCTTTTACGTTGGGTTCAACAACGTAGCGTTGGCCGCCTTGCTTTTCATGGCGCAGGTCCCGCTCTTCGAGCTTGGCAGCAATAAATTCGCGGCCCGTGGATTTGAACAGGTCATCGCGCAGGCGGTCGTGCAGCTTGTTGGACAGTGGCTCGTCACCCGCTAGATAGCGCTGCTCTAGCAGCGAGGTGCGGATGGTGAAATCCTCTTTGCCCAGACGCAGACAATCCGCAATCGTTCGGCTGGCGTGCCCGACTTTCATGCGCAGGTCCCAGAGCAGGTAGAGCATGGTTTCGATCACGCTCTCGGCCCAAGGGGTGATTTTATACGGGGTCAGGAACAGCAGATCGACGTCCGAAAACGGTGCCATATCCCCGCGTCCGTATCCGCCGACCGCCAGAACCGACAGCTTTTCGCCTTCGGTCGGGGTGGAAAGAGGATGGATATATTCCGCCGCGATCTTCAAAACAGCAATAACGATGCTGTCGGTCAGATAGGTATAGGCATGGGTCGTTTCGCGCGCTTTGAACGGGGCCTTGGCTAGGCCCTCGGCGATCGCTGCGCGGCCAGCCTTCTGGGCCTCCATCAGCAGCTTGAACGACGATTTGCGGAAGTCGGAAGAGTTGCCATCTGCAGCCTCGAAAGCCGCTGCGATGGCCTGGTCAATGGCTGCCCGGTCGAAGATCTCTTCGGCCGGACAAATCAGGTCTTTCGTCATTTCTTTCCCTTAACCGGTGTCGGATCAGAACCCGACACCGCTGAAGCTGCGCGGTGCGCCGTCAATTACGACCACCTGCTTATCGCGGATTGTTGCAACAGCAAGGCCACGATCGTTGGTTCCATCCGAATTCAGGCGGAAAATGCCCGTAACGCCCTCGAAACCCTGAGATTGGGTCAGGCTCTGACGGCTGAGCGCGTTCTGGCGGCCAGATGCCATCAACGCGCCGATGGCCGCGATCCCGTCATAGGCCAGACCGGCGATCGAATGCGCCGAGGTGCCGTAGGCGCCCTGATAGCGGGCGTTGAACTGCGCGGTGCGTCCCGGATCAGGCAGCGCGAACCAAGCGTTCTGCACGCCAGGCAGCTCGAGTGTCTGGGGCGGGATATCGAGACGGGTCAGGCTGATGTACTGGTGCTCTTCGGGGTTGATGCCATTCTCTGGCATCAGCTGGGTCAGGAGCGGCAGCGCACCGTCGGTGGTCGACGTGAGAAAGACGCTATCTGCTGCCAGCGCTGCAGACTTGATCTGCGGCATCGCATCAATAATCCCTTGCTGAGAGAAGGGGTGCACGACGCTGCCCGTTACCGTCACGCCTGCACGGCTAGCGGCTCCATTCACGGCGTGTTGCGCCAATTGTCCCGCCAGATTGTCCGCGTAGATGCCTGCGACAGACTGTTTGCCTTGGGACTTGGCGTAGTTCATCAGCCGCATGGCCGACGTTTCAAAGAGTGGGCCAAGGACGAACACGTTGTTGCCCGCGATCGTGCGGTTATTAGAGAAGGCGAGCACGTTCACGCCGCGCTGTGCGGCGACAACGCCTGCGGCATTCGCGGCATCGGCGTAGACCGGCCCGAGGATAATATCTGCACCATCATTGATCGCTGTGCTGGCCGCAGTCGTCGCGCCTGCTGCGCTGCCTGCTGTGCCGTACACGGTCATGTCAATGTTCGCACCATTCAGGTCTGCGATCGCCAAGCGTGCAGCGTTTTCGAGTGCCGTCGCCAGAACCTCGTCACCGGCCTGTCCGGTGCCGCGGGGCACCAGTAGCGCCACCTTGACCGTTTCACCCGATCCGGTGCGCGGTCCCGATCCGCCAGCTGACCGAGGGCCTACCGGCTCGCACGCGGCCAGAGCCAGAGCTGCTGCCGGAATGGCGGCCCATTTCGCGGCTTTAAAGGCTCGCGCTAAAAACTTGATGATTGCCACTTCGGTTTCCCCCTGACACACAATGACCACAGAGCAGGTTGCTGAGGCGGATCATAGAGGACAAGGGGCATGGGTCCAGTGGGTATTCAAAAAATCGAAAAACTCTCTTCAGGGTTGTATTTTGTAGCAACCCCGATTGGTAGTGCGCGGGATATCACATTGCGGGCACTAGATGTTTTGGCTTCGGCGGACGTGCTGGCAGCCGAAGACACGCGGACCCTGCGTCACTTGATGGAAATCCACGGGATTGCTATCGGGGACCGCCAAATCGTGGCCTATCACGATCATAATGGGCCGCAGGCGCGGCCTCGCTTGATGGATGCCTTGGCTGCTGGAAAATCTGTAGCCTACGCGTCTGAAGCGGGCACGCCGCTGGTGGCCGATCCAGGGTTCCAGTTATCGAAGGATGCTATTGCGGCCGGGCATCCGGTGCATGCCGCGCCGGGCGCTTCGGCTGTTTTGACGGCACTGACTATTGCCGGGCTGCCTACCGACAGGTTTCTGTTTGCTGGTTTCCTCCCAAACTCCAAGTCCCAAAGGAAATCGGCGCTCGTCGAACTCGGCCAAATTCCGGCAACACTTGTTTTCTACGAATCCCCAAAGCGGATCTCGGCCATGGTCGCGGATGCAGCCGAAACGCTGGGCGGTGATCGCGAGGTTGCGATCTGTCGGGAGCTGACGAAAAAATTCGAAGAGGTCATACGCGGCTCGTTGAGTGAAGTGTCCGAAATTTTGTCCAGTAGGCAGCTCAAAGGTGAAATTGTCGCGGTCATCGGGCGACAAACTTCAGAGGCTGTTAACCAAGAAACCATTGAGGAGCAGCTAAGGGACGCACTTTCACGTATGTCTGTAAAAGACGCGAGTGATGCGATTGCCCAAGCGAACGCTCTTCCGCGCCGCAAGGTCTATCAAATGGCACTGAAAATCGGGAAGGACGCTGAATGAGTGGCATGGTATCTTATCTCGCCGGTCATGCTGCCGAAAAAAGCGTGGCACTCAAATACCAATCAGAAGGCCATAAAATTCTGGCACGTCGTTGGCGCGGTAAATCTGGCGAAATCGATATTGTGGCCGAGAACGCATCAGGCTTGGTTTTCATTGAGGTCAAGGCGTCGAAAACGCATGGTCGAGCGGCCGAAGCTTTGGGCTATCGACAGCAGCAACGGTTAATGCGTGCAGCGCAAGAATATGCGGCTATTCACATGGGGCGTTTGGACGTCGATATGCGTGTGGATGTCGCGCTGATGGATAACTTTGGCGACATACAAATTCTGGAAAATGCGCTGATGGCAGCTTGAGCCATTGCAGTAGCGCGGCGCTGACGCCATGTATTCTCGCGACAGTGAAGGAGAAGCGCCATGGCACTCAAAGTTGCATTTCAGATGGACCCCATCGGTCCGGTCAATATCGAGGCGGACAGCACATTTCGTCTGGCAGAAGAGGCTTTGGCGCGCGGCCACGAGATATTTTATTATCTGCCAGACCAGATGTTTTATCGCGAAGGCGAGGTTTACGCCGAGGTGTCACCCCTGACGGTGCGGCGTGTCAAAGGTGACCATTTTGAGCTAGGCGAAGCGGTTGTGCGTCCGTTGACCGAAATGGACGTCGTATGGCTCCGTCAGGATCCGCCGTTTGACATGCACTACATCACGACGACGCACCTCCTTGACCGCATTAGTGACAAGACTTTGGTCGTGAACGATCCGTTTTGGGTGAGGAACTGCCCCGAGAAACTGATGGTGCTCGATTTCCCTGATCTCACGCCGCCAACCGCAATCGCCCGTAACCTTGCAACTTTGAAAGCATTCAAAGAGGACCATGGGGACATCATCGTGAAACCTCTTTACGGCAATGGTGGTGCGGGCGTTTTCAAGCTAACCAAGGACGATCGAAACCTTTCGTCGTTGTTCGAGACCTTCACGGGGTTCTCGCGTGAACCGCTCATCGCACAGAAATTCCTGCCTGCCGTGTCTGCAGGAGACAAGCGCGTGATCTTGGTTGATGGCGAGCCGGTCGGCGCCATTAACCGTGTTCCTGCAGCGGGCGAGACGCGGAGCAACATGCACGTGGGAGGCAAGCCCGAGAAGGTTGCTTTGACAGAGCGCGATTTGGAAATCTGCGCCAAGATTGGACCCACCTTGAAAGAAAAGGGCCTAATTTTTGTTGGTATCGATGTGATCGGCGACTGGCTGACCGAGATTAACGTGACCTCGCCCACCGGTATTCAAGAGCTCGAGCGCTTTGATGGTATCAACGTCGCCGGAAAGATTTGGGAAGTGATCGAAGGCAAGCGCGCGGCTCAAACCTAAGACATCTCTCGCGTCAGGCTGAGGCGGTAGCTCACCGCCTCGGCGATGTGCGGTCGACGGACGCAATCGCTGTGGTCTAGGTCAGCGATCGTCCGCGCTACACGTAACACTCGATGGTAACCTCTGGCGCTGAGCCCCATCTTTTCAGCGAAGCGGTGCAAAAGGTCACGTCCCTCGGCGTCCGGAGTTGCACACTGTGCGAGGATTTCGCCGCTACATTCTGCATTGGTTCTGACGGTCCCTTGGTTTTCGTATCGCACTGTTTGTACGGCACGGACGGCCGCAACTCGTTCAGCAATAGTTGCGCTCGTATCGCCCGTGGCGGGGAGGTCGAGGTCCTGATACCCAACTGGTGGCACTTCGAGCCGCATGTCGAAGCGGTCCATCAAAGGGCCGCTCACTTTGCCAAGATAGTCTTGCCCACACTTCGGCACACGGGCGCAGGCCTGCTCTGGATCCGTTAGATAGCCGCAGCGACACGGATTGGCAGCGGCCACAAGCATGAAGCGGCAGGGGTAGCTCACATGCGCATTCGCGCGAGACACCATGATGTGCCCCGTTTCGATCGGCTGCCGAAGGGTTTCCAGCACATTGCGGGGAAACTCAGGCAGTTCATCCAAAAAAAGTACCCCGTTATGGGCAAGGCTCATCTGCCCGGGTTTTGCGCCTTTGCCACCGCCAGCGATCGCAGCCATCGAGGCCGTGTGATGAGGCGTTTGGAAAGGGCGTTCTCGCGAGATGCCGCCTTCTTTGATCTGCCCAGCAACGGAATGGATCATGCTGGTTTCCAAAGCTTCCGATGGTGTCATCGGCGGCAGAATTCCGGGTAATCGCTCTGCCAGCATAGATTTGCCTGAGCCTGGCGTGCCGAC
Organism: Donghicola eburneus; assembly: GCF_900115865.1. GTDB lineage: Bacteria > Pseudomonadota > Alphaproteobacteria > Rhodobacterales > Rhodobacteraceae > Donghicola > Donghicola eburneus. Next base: position 378,771 of record NZ_FOXY01000003.1, read on the forward strand.
AAGAAACAGGTGATGCCCGCCCGCTGCAGCGATTTCTAGGGCGCGTTTTGCGCGCTCTTGGCCACGCACGTCCCGTAAGCATTTGTGCTGTGCGGATTGTGTCACTTCGCCTGCGCGAGAGGGTTCAATGGGGGCCTGGCCGCTGAAGTGGCGCAAGATCGCGGCCACGTCCTTTGCCGCGATCACGGGGCAATCGCCGACCCAAGCGGCTTCGGGGCCAGAAGCAGCGGCACAAAGCAGCGTACGACCCTCTTCGGCTGCGGTCATCGCTGCGGGCAGGGCGCCCGAAACCTCGACGATGCGTCCGTCCAACGACAGCTCACCCAAAGAAGCAATGTCTTCTGCCGTGTCTGGGGGGATCGCGCCAATCGCGGCAAGCAGCGCAATCGCGATGGGTAAATCAAAGTGCGATCCCTCTTTGGGCAGGTCGGCAGGTGAGAGGTTGATCGTGATTTTTTTGGAGGGGAGGGCGATGGCCAGCGTCTCCAGTGTCGCGCGAACGCGCTCTTTGGCCTCTGACACGGCTTTGTCGGGCAATCCCACGACGGAAAAGGCGGGCAGACCGGCCGCGAGTGTGCACTGCACCTCGACCTGACGGGCGGTGACGCCCTCGAATGCGACTGTGTATGTTTTGGTAACCAAGTGAACGCCCCTCGTCCCGATTGGGATAGCGCGCCCATGGTTGCCAGATTGTTAATGTCAGGGGAGTTGATTGAGACCCTCGAGCGCGAGCCCGCCCTGTGACAGGTCGAACGTGGTTAGAGACAAGGGGTCAATCTGGTGCCCAAGGGCTGCGTAGGCGTCAATGCCTTTGGCGCGCTGCACAAGTGACAGGATGGGCCCCATGTGCGCTACGATTACCAGTGCCGGATGCTGTGAGGACAGCTCTAGTATAGTTTCCCAAACGCGGGTCGATAGGGCATTCCAGCTTTCTCCGTTCGGCGGGGCCGCGTCGCCTGGCTGCTCGTAGTATTGGCGTAATGCGGAGCCATATGCCGCATCCACGTCCTGCCATGTCCGGTCTTCCCAATCCCCCATATGGATCTCTCGGAGTTCGTGGCGATGGGGCAAGCGTTCTCGGGCCGCCGCAATCGCATCACCAGTGGATCGGGCGCGAAGCAGGTCTGAAGAGACCACGACGGCACCTTCGGGCAGCGCATTTGATAGACGCGTCAGGGCGGCTGTGTCTGATAGATCTGCAGGCACATCCGTCCAGCCAATCAAGCGTTTAACGTGAGTCGGACCATGACGAACGAGGTAGAGCCGGCTCATGGGAGGTCCCCTTTCAACGCCAGCGGTAGGCCCGCCATCACGGTCACAACTAAATCTGCGCGGGCGGCTAAGTCGCGATTAAGGCGGCCCTGAGCCTCTCTGAATTGGCGGGCGAGGGCATTTTCGGGGACGATCCCCGCGCCGACTTCATTTGTTACGATCACCACACGGCCCGGCGCGGTGGCCAATCCTGCGAAAAGCCTGTCTTTGGCGGCTGGCAAATCGCTCTGGCCAAGCAGGTAGTTCGTGAGCCACATCGTGGCACAATCTAACAGAGCAATCTCGTCCACCGCCATTGTGTCTAGACATTCTTCGGGCGCGAGCGGAGCTTCGACCGTCCGCCAGCCATCCTCTGCGCGGGCCTGTTGGTGTGCAGCGATCTTGGCGCGCATTTCGTCATCCCATGCCTGCGCTGTAGCAATATAAAGTCGCCGCCCCGAGCTCTGGCGCACAATGCTTTCGGCATAGTCGGATTTGCCGGAAGCGGCCCCGCCTAAAACCACGGTGAGATGTGGCAACATTTTTTTGCTCCTAATTGTGAACCAAAGTGGGGGCCTGTGCGTAGGTTATGCAGAAACCGAATTTAGGAACGCGTCAAGCGTACCATCGCACAGGGGGTGAAGATGGCAGTATTGGATAGCCAGAGTGATCTTTCTCTTTCGCGCACCGCAATGAAGGCCGAGTTGCTGGACGCGGAAACGGAATTGGCCCTAGCCTACGCTTGGCGTGATCACCGAGACGAGGAAGCACTACACCGACTGATTACCGCATACATGCGCCTTGCGATTTCGATGGCGGCGAAGTTCAAACGCTATGGCGCACCGATGAACGACCTGATCCAAGAGGCAGGTCTGGGCCTGATGAAGGCCGCCGACAAATTCGATCCTGACCGTGGTGTACGTTTTTCGACCTACGCGGTTTGGTGGATCAAAGCGTCCATCCAAGACTATGTGATGCGCAACTGGTCCATGGTTCGGACTGGGTCAACCAGCAGCCAGAAATCCCTGTTCTTTAACATGCGCCGTGTGCAAGCCCGTTTGGAACGCGAGGCTGCGTCGCGGGGCGAACATTTGGACCGCGCACAGTTGCACCAGCTGATTTCGACCGAAGTTGGCGTGCCTTTGGCGGATGTCCAGATGATGGAAGGGCGCCTGTCCGGCAATGATTTCTCCCTGAATGCCTCGCAGAGTACCGAGGACGAAGGACGCGAGTGGATCGACACGATCGAGGATGACAACGCGCAATCGTCCATGATGGTCGAAAACCAGCACGACACAGACCGTCTGCGCGATTGGCTGGTCGAGGCAATGGGCGCGCTAAACGAGCGCGAACGGTTCATTATCCGCGAGCGCAAACTGCGTGACGACGCGAGGACACTTGAAAGTCTTGGCAATGAACTTGGTTTGTCAAAAGAGCGCGTGCGTCAGCTTGAGGCAGCAGCCTATGTCAAAATGCGCAAGACGCTTGAAGGTGGCCGGAAAGAGGTGCATGCCTTCTTGTGATGAGGCTGTATTCACTGATCATATCTGCGACTGCATTCGCGGCTTCGGCCGACGCAGAGCAAATAACCCAGACAGACCTGCGCCATCTGCCCGATGCGCAGGTCTACGTTTTGGGTGAGTTTCACGACTCCGCCATCCAGCATCAGAACCAAGCCATAGCTGTCGAAGCATTGGCGCCAAAGGCGCTGGTGTTTGAAATGCTCTCGCCCGAGCAAATCGAAAAGATCACTCCCGCAGATCGATTGGATCAAACACTTTTCGATGCAGCTACGAGCTGGTCGTCCAGCGGCTGGCCCGACCTGTCGTTATACTGGCCGATTTTCGAGGCTGCGCCGACCGCGCCAATCTATGGTGCGTGGGTGCAGCGGGATGCTTTGCGCGAGGCCTTTTCCAATGGTGCGGCAGAGGTATTTGGCCCCGAGGCCATGCGCTACGGTCTCACATCCCCTCTGCCAGAGAGCGAACAGTCAGAGCGAGAGCAACAGCAATTCGAAGCTCATTGCGGCGCGATGCCCTTAGAAATGATGGGCGGGATGGTGGCGTCCCAAAGATTGCGGGACGCGCAGCTGGCAAAGGTTACTCTGGACGCACTGCAAGAGCATGGCGCACCCGTCGCGGTCATTACAGGCAATGGCCATGCCCGCACCGATTGGGGCATGCCAGTCTATGTGACACGCGCCGCGCCAGAAGTGGATGTGCTGTCAATTGGGCAACTGGAAAGCGCGCCAGAAGGGCAGCCGCCCTATGATCTCTGGCTCGTGACCGCACCGACTGATCGCGGCGATCCTTGCGAAGGTTTTGGCCAGACCCAGTGATTGCGCTTTGCGCGCGGGCAGCTTACCTCTGTGGCCAAAGCCAAGAGGAGGGCGCCATGCTGGCCGGAAAACGCATTCTGCTGATCATCGCCGGAGGGATAGCGGCCTACAAGACGCTCGAACTCATTCGGTTGCTCAAGAGGCAGGGCGCTGCTGTGACGCCTGTGATGACCCGCTCTGCGGCAGAATTCGTGACGCCGTTGTCGGTATCCGCGCTGGCCGGAGAAAAGGTTTACACCGACCTGTTTGACCTGACCGAAGAGGCAGAGATGGGGCATATCCAGCTCAGCCGCGTTGCTGACTTGGTTGTTGTCGCCCCCGCAACCGCTGATTTGATGGCCAAGATGGCGGGCGGTCATGCGGATGATATGGCGACCACACTGCTGATGGCGACGGACACGCCTGTGATGATCGCTCCGGCGATGAATGTCCGCATGTGGGATCACCCAGCGACCCAGCGCAATCTTAAAGCCTTGGTTGCCGACGGCGTGCGCGTTGTTGGCCCGAACGTAGGTGATATGGCATGCGGAGAGCACGGACCGGGGCGGATGTCTGAGCCTGCAGACATTTTGGACGCTGTCCGCAGCGCCCTGAGCGCAGGGCCCTTGGCTGGCAAGCATATCCTTGTGACGTCCGGGCCGACCCATGAACCGATTGATCCGGTGCGCTACATCGCGAACCGGTCCTCCGGTGCGCAGGGCACTGCCTTGGCCACAGCGTTAATGGACTTGGGCGCTCAAGTGACCTTTGTCACGGGACCAGCGAGTGTCGCGCCGCCAGTCGGGGCAAATGTCGTCGCTGTCGAAACCGCTGCAGAGATGTTGGCTGCAGTCGAAGCCGCGTTGCCCGTAGACGCTGCGGTATTCGCAGCTGCGGTCGCAGATTGGCGCGTCGCCAGCGCCTCTGGCAAGAAGATCAAGAAGCAGGATGGCGCTTTGCCGGTTCTGGAATTCGCAGAAAACCCCGACATACTGGCGCGGATATCTCAGATGGGTGCAGGGCGGCCCCGTCTGGTCGTCGGTTTTGCAGCTGAGACTCACGATGTGATTGAAAATGCGACCGCAAAACGGCTGCGCAAAGGCTGTGATTGGATTGTAGCGAATGATGTGCGTCCTGAGACCGGCATTATGGGCGGTTCGGAAAACAAAGTCACAGTCGTGACAGAGGAGGGCGCCATGGATTGGCCTCGAATGACTAAGGCAGAGGTGTCGGTTCAGCTAGCCGCAAAAATTGCAGATACGCTGACGCGATAGGCTTTACGGAAAAATCACCACATCGCCGTAGGAGGAAAGCATTTTGGTCGCGGCAGAGAAGCCTTCGGCGATGTTGCCCTTCTGAATGTAGCCTGAAATGCCAGAAGCATAGGCGCGCTTTACATCCCGATCATCGTCCGACGTCGATAGGACGAACACAACTTTGTCCTGCAGTTTCTCGTCTTTTCGCATTTCGTCCAGCATCTCGAAACCGTCCATGACGGGCATGTTGAGATCCAGAAGTACCATATACGGTTCTTGCAACGACACGTCCGGCTTTTCGCCACGCATGATTTTGAGAGCCTCAAGGCCATTGTTTGCGAAAACCAACGGATGCGCCAGATCAGCCCGTTTGAAAGAGCGTTTCACGATCTCCTGATCGACGACATCATCTTCTACCACCAGCAGGGTTACCGTCTCTTTCCCAGACGGAGACCTGTCATCGGCATTGATCGCAGTCATTACTGGTTCTCCACAGCGCCTCCGGCTCCCCCCGAAGGATCGTCTAAACGTCGCGCCACCTCGCCCTAAATGTCCCAACAATAGGCGGGGCCCTGTAGTTGAGCGTACGAGGTGTGGCTACTTTAGCATGCTAACCAGTTTATCGCGAAAACAGAATGTGCATCAACATGCAGGTCCGAGCGATTTGTAAGACATGGCTTTGCAACAAAGCAAGGATATCCTGCCTTTCTTCTTGACCTCAGGTCACTAAATTGGTCGTGGGACGTAAATCCTTTGCTTATCACCTTTTTTCTGTGCCACTATGTCTGTGTGAGGTGCAGATAAATGCTCATGCGCCGCTAACAAAATTATTTGGTTTTCCGGTCCCCAGTTCTAGTTTGCAGAAAATCGCCGCCTATTCAGTGCGCTGAAATACGCCAATAGAGGGAAAAGTCGGATGCGCGTAGCACTCATCGAAGATGATGACCTGCATGCAGAAGTTGTGGGGCGGTGGATGGCCCGCGAATCACGAGTGGTGTTCAAGCGCTTTCATTCCGCTACCGAGTTTTTGGATTCTCTGACATCGAATGACTCTGATTTGCCCGATGTCGTCTTTGTCGATTACCATTTGGGCGAGTCTACGGGCGCCGAGTTCGTGACCAAAATTCGTGGTATGACAGACGCCCGCTCCGACATCGGGATCGTTCTTTTCTCCGGCGTAGATATTGTAGAGTTTTCCGAGATCCTCGAGGGTCTGGATGTTGACGGTTTCCTGCTCAAAGATGATCTGTCGCGCGAGCGACTGACGATGGTGGCTGGGTTGGCTGTCCAATCTTCGCACAGGCGTCAGGAACTGTCCGAGCTCAAGGGGCGCTAGGCCCCTTGTGGCAACGGCTCAGGCGTTAAGCGACTGTTCTCCGAATTTTGTCGTCTTGGCCGGGATAGCCAGAGCTTCTTGCGGGGCTTTGAAGGCCTCAGTGATCCAATCCAGAGCAATATGGATTATCTTGTCCTGCTTGCGCGTGGCATGGAAATACGCCCAAACGGGATGCTCTTTCTTTGGAAACTGCGGCAGGAAGCGCAGCCCGCGCTGGCGGATTGCATAGTCCTCGACCAAAGCCGCTGCGAAAGGAGCGCGCTGGATCACGTCGGCGCACAGGAGGCCGTCGTTCAGCATCATGTGCTCTTGACCCATCTCTTCTTGCAGGCTCGCGTGATGCTCTTCCAATGACAAAATGCTTTCCAATCGAATCCACGATTGCAACTTGTCCTGAAACGCTGACCCGCACCAAACGGCAGAACGCAGGGTGCCGACACGCTTCTGGATTAAATTGCCTTCTTCCAAGGGGATCGTGGTGAGGAAGATATCGGTTTCGCCGAAGCCAAGGCTGGCGGACCCGAAGCGCAGTTTGAATGTGATGCTCGGGACCGTTTCAAACAGGTTCGACACCGAGTTCATCAACCGAGATTGGCGAATCATCTCATCATAATTGATCCGGACCTCTTTTGGGCCCGTTTCAGCGTCACCTTCGAGCTGTATCCGAGATAGCTCGGCATCCGTGATTTCAGCCAAGGATGCGAGGTTTTCGGCGTAGGGCGTAGGCTTCCACTTCTGACCGTCTTTAACAAACAGCTGCAGGCCGAGTTCGTCTGACAGACCATGGATGCGTCGCGAAACCGTCGCGACATTGGTCTTCAGGGCTTGCGCCGCACCAGACATGGTGCCGTACCGCTTAAGAGCGAGGCAGTATTTGAGGTCATCCCAGTTGTGCATGAGGTCCGATCATTTCTCGCGGAGCTTCGTTATTTTGGTAAGCCGGACACAGAGCACCGCTTGCCTGCGTCGAAAACAAAACTCATCAAAAGTACACGTATGGTATGCATTAGGTTAGTTCAGGCGCGGGTGCTCTGTAAACATTCTTGGTTTCTAATTTAAAAACACTCTTGGAGCCGGCGGCTTTCACGGCAATCCTGCTTCCTCATCGACTTGCATCCTGTCGCCCTTGGGGCCTTAGATAGCGCAACATGTTTCGCACCCAAGGAGAGCCCATGAGCAGCCCGTCTTTCACCCCCGAAATCGAGGTCAAAGTACTGGATGCGCGGTTAAATGAATGGGGACTGCCCACATACCAGAGCGACATGGCCGCCGCGATCGACCTACACGCATGTATAGGTTCTTCGATGGATATTGCGCCGCAGGAAAAGGCCGTTTTGATACCCTCTGGCCTGGCGCTGTATATGAACAATCCGCATGTGGCGGCGGTGATCTTGCCGCGCTCCGGCATGGGGCACAAGCATGGCTTGGTGCTGGGAAATGGCACTGGTCTGATTGACCCTGATTACACCGCGCAGATTTTTGTCAGCGTCTGGAACCGGAACCCCTCGGGCGATCCGATCACGATTAATCCTGGCGAGCGGATTGCGCAGATGATGTTCTTGCCAGTCATTCGCCCTAACTTGTCGGTGGTCGAGGAATTCTCGGGCGAGACGGCGCGGGGCGGCGGCGGTTTCGGCTCGACCGGAACGAAGTAAGGGGCTGACATGCTACTGTTTTTAGCGATGGCGGGCGCGCTCTGGGGGATCGGAGCGCTGATGAGGACTCCGAAATCTGCGCGCTGGGTGATGATCCTAATCCTATATGTGGCTGTCTTGGGCGCCCATCTGGTCTTGCCTGACGGCGCGCCCCTACGATTGTCGCTCGGCGGCAGCATTGAGCCTTGGTTGATCGTTGGCGCGCTGCTGGGTCTGGCGCTGGGCTACCGTTTCGGATTGCGCGCCATCCGCGCCAAGGTCGCCGAGAGAGATGCACCTGCAGGGGATGACACCCCGAAGCAGACGTTTGAACCTGTCGAGTTGGAGCGTTACGCCCGCCACATCGTCCTGCGCGAAATCGGCGGACCGGGGCAAAAGGCGTTGAAACAGTCCAAGGTTCTGGTCGTTGGGGCAGGGGGTTTGGGCAGTCCGGTGCTGATCTACTTGGCGGCCTCTGGAGTTGGGACTATCGGCGTCATCGACGAGGATGTGGTGGATAATGGCAACCTGCAGCGGCAGGTGATCCATGCGGATGCGGACATTGGCCGGCCCAAGGTGTTCAGTGCGCAGGACCACATGCTGGCTCTGAACCCCTTCTTGACGGTCAAGCCGTACAACCGCCGCCTGACCGAGGACGAGGCTGAAGAGTTGATCGGTGAATACGATCTGGTGCTCGACGGGACAGACAATTTCGAAACCCGCTATTTGGTGAACCGGATCTGCGTGAAGCTTGGTAAACCTTTGGTGTCCGGCGCTCTGACCCAGTGGGAAGGGCAGCTCAGCCTCTTTGATCCGGCGAATGGGACCCCATGTTATCAGTGTATCTTCCCCGAGGCGCCCGCGCCCCATCTGGCGCCGCCCTGTGCGCTGGCCGGTGTGGCTGGACCATTGCCGGGGATTATTGGGACGATGATGGCGAATGAGGCTGTCAAAGCGATCACCGGCGCGGGCCAGACTCTGCGCGGACGTATGGTGATCCATGACGCCCTGTACGCCGAGACCCGCAGCATTACCCTGCAGCCACGGGCCGATTGCCCTGTCTGCGGACAGCACAAGGATTGAACTATGACTGATGCATTGATGCAGCCTTGGGATGGCCCCTACGGTCTGCCCCGATTTGAGGCCATTTCCGACGACGATTTTGCCCCCGCCTTCGCGGCCGCTCTGGCCGAGCACAAGGCAGAGATCGACGCCATTGCGGACAACCCCGAAGCGCCAACCTTTGCCAACACTGTACTTGCGCTCGAAGGCTCGGGCTTTGCGCTCGATCGGGTTCTGTCGGTGTTTTACAACTTGGCGGGCAGCGACTCGAACGATGCGCGTCAAGCGCTGCAGCGGGATTTCGCGCCCCAATTGTCGGCCCATTACAGTGATATCAACAACAACCGTGCCCTGTTTGATCGTGTCGAAACCCTGTGGGCACAGCGCGACGAATTGGGTCTGGACGAGCAGGACGCGCGGCTTTTGTATCTGACCCGTCGCGGGTTTGTCCGTTCTGGCGCGGCGCTGACCGGCGCCGAGGCTGACCGCATGCGCGAGGTCATGTCGCGCCTGTCGTCCTTGGGCACCCAGTTCACCCAGAACCTACTGAAGGACGAATCCAGCTGGCAGATGGAGCTGGCCGAGGATCAGCTGGACGGTCTGCCGGACTTCCTGATTTCTGCGGCGCGCCGCGCTGGCAATGGCAAGCCGGTGATCACCCTGTCGCGCTCCTTGATCGTGCCGTTCCTGCAGTTCTGCCCTGACCGCGCCCTGCGTGAAAAAGCCTACACCGCGTGGGCCGCCCGCGGTGCAAACGGCGGCGAGACCGACAACCGCGGGATCGCGACCGAGACCCTGAAACTGCGTGAGGAACGGGCCAAACTGCTGGGTTATGACAACTTCGCGGCCTTCAAGCTAGAGACCGAGATGGCGGGTTCGCCCGAGCGGGTCGAGGAGTTGTTGATGCAGGTCTGGACCCCGGCTAAGGCGCAGGCCGATGCGGATGCTGCCAAGCTGACCGAGATGATGCGCGAGGACGGCATCAACGGGGAGCTGCAGGCATGGGATTGGCGCTACTATTCAGAAAAGCGCCGCCAAGCCGAGCATGATCTCGATGAAGCCAAGCTGAAGCCCTACTTCCAACTGGATAAAATGATCGAAGCGGCCTTTGACTGCTCGACCCGCCTGTTTGGCCTGCAGTTTGAGCCTCTGGACGTTCCGCTCTATCACGCCGATGCCCGCGCATGGCGCGTCACCCGCGATGGTCAGCACGTGGCGGTGTTCATCGGTGACTACTTCGCCCGTCCTTCCAAGCGGTCCGGCGCATGGTGCAGCGCGTTCCAATCCCAAGCTGGCTGGCCCGAAGCGCAGGCCCCGATCGTGGTCAACGTCTGCAATTTCGCGCAACCAGACGAAGGGCAGCCTGCGCTGCTCTCGTACGACGACGCGCGCACCCTGTTCCATGAATTCGGCCACGCCCTGCACCAAATGCTGTCGGATGTGCGTTATAGTTCCATGTCCGGTACCTCGGTCGCGCGGGACTTTGTCGAACTGCCAAGCCAGCTATACGAGCACTGGCTTGAGGTTCCCGAAGTGCTGGCGAAATTCGCAGTCCATGCGGAAACCGGAGAGCCGATGTCGCAGGCGATGGCTGATGCGGTTCTTGGTGCTGCGACCTATGACATGGGGTTCCAGACCGTCGAATATCTGGGCTCGGCTCTGGTCGATCTGGCCTTCCATCGCGGGGCGGCGCCCAAAGATGCGATGGCCAAACAGGCAGAAGTTCTGGCGGGCATAGACATGCCGCAAGCCATCGGGATGCGCCATGCGACGCCCCAATTCGCCCACGTCTTCTCGGGCGACGGCTATTCCAGCGGCTACTACAGCTACATGTGGTCCGAGGTCATGGACGCCGATGCGTTCGATGCGTTCAAAGAGGCAGGCGGCGCATTCGACCAGAAAACCGCAGACAGCCTGCAGTCCAACATCCTATCCATGGGTGGATCGAAACCGGCCGAAGATCTCTACACCGCATTCCGTGGCCGCATGCCCGGCGTCGATGCTCTGCTGCGCGGACGCGGGCTGGTCGCCTGATCCGCTGAAACAAAAAAGCCCCCGCAAATCGCGGGGGCTTTCGTTTGTCCGAAGGAACCGGACTTAGATTTTCTGGTCGTACTCGCCGACCGCAGGCTCGGTGCGGATCACGTCGTCGATCTCTTTGAAGATCGCGCGCAGTTCCTCGTCGCTTTCCGAGCTTTCGCAAACCACAACCAGGTTCGGGGTGTTCGACGATGCGCGCACCAGACCCCAGCTGCCGTTTTCCAGAATGACGCGGGCGCCGTTCACGGTGACAACCTCTTTGATCGCCTTGCCGGCAAAGGTCTCGCCAGCGTCAGCCTTGGCAACCAGCTTCTCGACGATGCGATCCAGTACGTCGTACTTTTCAGTATCGGCGCAGTAGGGTGACATAGTCGGGGTCGAGTAGGTCTTGGGCAGAGCCTTGCGCAGGTCCGACATGGACATGTCGGGGTTGCGGTCCATCAGTTTGCAGATCTCAACTGCGACGCGCATGCCGCAATCGTAGCCGCGACCCACAGGCTCGGCCAAGAAGTAGTGGCCCGACTTTTCAAAGCCTGCCAGCGCACCGATTTCCTTGACGCGGCGCTTCATGTGGCTGTGGCCTGTCTTCCAGTAGTCGGCTTTCACGCCGCGTGCCTGCAACTCGGGGTCCGAGGCAAACAGGCCGGTCGATTTCACGTCCGCCACGAAGGTCGAGCCGGGGTACAGCTTCGACAGGTCGCGGGCCATGATGACGCCGACTTTGTCTGCGAAAATCTCTTCGCCTTCGTCGTCAACAACGCCGCAGCGGTCGCCGTCACCGTCGAAACCTAGCGCGATGTCTGCGCCCGACGCTTTCAGCGTGTCGGACATGTCGTGCAGCATTTCCATAGCTTCGGGGTTCGGGTTGTAATTCGGGAAGGTGTAGTCCAGCTCATTGTGCGAGGGGACAACCTCTACGCCAATGCGCTCCAGAATTTCGGGTGCCAGAGCCGACGCGGTGCCGTTGCCGGTCGCGCAGACGACTTTGAGCGGGCGAGACATTTTGAAGTCGCCGATCAGGTCTTGAATGTAGGCTTCCTTGACGCCCTCGACCAGTTCGTACGAACCGCCTTCGTGGGCTTCACCCAGACCACCCAGAACGATGTCGCGCAGTTCGCCCATCTCGTCGGGGCCGTGCGTCAGCGGGCGGTCAAAGCCCATCTTCACGCCGGTCCAGCCGTTGGGGTTGTGCGATGCGGTGACCATGGCCACAGCGGGGACGTCCAGATGGAACTGGCTGAAATAGGCCATGGGGGACAGGGCAGGGCCGATGTCCTTGACCTGAATACCCGCCTGCATCAGGCCGAGGATCAGCGCGTTTTTGATGGCCAGAGAATAGTCGCGATAATCGTTGCCGACGGCGATCACGGGCTCAATGCCACGCTTGCGCATCTGGGTGCCAAGGCCCAGACCCAGAGCGGTCATACCGGGTAGGTTAATTTCCTCGGGGTATTTCCAGCGGGCATCGTATTCGCGGAAGCCGGTGGGCTTGATCATCGGACGCAGCAGGAAGTCCCAAGTGTTGGGTGTTACGTCGGCAATCGGCTTGGTCATATTAGAAATCACTCTTTCTGTATTTTAAAAAACGGCAGGTACGCACACGTTACTCTCGCTAGTAATTAGCGCTCGGACCCGAACTGCAACACCCTTTTACCCTCAGCTTGTGACTTGTTCACGAAGGATCGACGCTGTGAGCGAAATCATGAGGTAAATTCCGGCAAAAATCAAAAAACTGACCACGGTATTCTCGAACGCCTTGGGGTAAGTTGCCTGATCGGGCACGACAGGCTCTACGCCGCGGGACAGATAGCGTGTCTGGCGGCTGGCTTCGATTTGGGCAGACTCCAGATTCTGTAGTGCGGATTGTAAGAGCAAGTCCCGAGTCGCGACATCCGCTTGGGCCAGTGATATCTTGGCAGAAATCGCAGCCAGAGAGTCCTCGCCTTGGGTCGCTTCGTTCATGCGAGTCTCAAGTTCGGCAATGGCTGCTTGCAGGCGGCGGATGTCTCCCTCGACGCCGTCGACGCGGCTTTGGTTGGGACGTGCGTTGTCTAGCAAAGCCTGCAGTTGCAGCTGCTTTTCCTGCAATTCGATCTGGCGCTGTGTGATTTGTTGACGCAGTGCGCCAATCACACCTTCGGGATCCACGATCGCGGCTTCCTGTTGCAGCGCAACCAAGGCCTCTTGGGCTTCGCGGCGTAGACGTTCGGCTTCGGCCAGCGACTTGCGAGATTCGCTCAGTTGGTCTTCGCGTTTGCGCAGGGTCTGGCTGTCCACGCGCTCTTCGGCGTAGCGGATCAGCGCGTCGGAAAAGGCTTTGCTGGCTTCGGGATTCACGGCGATCACCTCTAGGCCCATGACGCCTTCAGTCGGGTCGTAGCCAATTAGGACTTTGCGTTTATAGAGCTTGTAGGCCTCTTCGTTGGTGGCGTCCTCATCAAGACGAAGGATCGGATCGATCCAGTCCTGCTGGAAATGAGCCTTGAAGCCGAGTTCCTCATTCAAGCGTAGCATTGCCTCGCGCGATTGCAGATAGCGCTGGATTGCGACGGCCTCTTGGTTGGTGTTCATCTGTGACGGGAGCAGACCTCCTAGGCCGCCCGCACCGCTCGACTGGTCCGAGGTTTGAATGATGAAGTCCGAGGTGGTCGCATATTGCGGTGTTGCCTCGAAATAGAAGAACCAGCCGCAAATCGCGGTCGGCAAGAAAACAAAGAACAGCAGGCGTAGAGCCAGCAAGCCGGTTTTCTTGCGGCGGCGCTTGCTGATCTCGGCTTGGATGCGCCCGATTTCACGCGCGCGGCGTTCGGCTGGGCTTTCGCCATCGCTGACTTCGGTGCTGGGCAGGGTCTCCTGACGGCGCTCTGGCACGGTTTGCGGCAGCTTGGTCAGCTTGGTTTCTTCGGGGTCCGAGACGACCAGGTCGAGCGAGGCAGACCGCTGGAACGGGTCAATCCCACGCTTGCGCAGCTGGCGTACAGCGTCGAAATCGGAGGTGGCCGGAATATCATGCTTCTGGGCCAAACGGCGGGCGAGGCGCAGCTGGCGACCTGTTAGACCTTCTTTGCGGATGGCATCAATGTCGTTCTCAGAATCGACTTCTGCACGCGAGGAAACAGCGCCAGCCATGGTCTGACGCTCTTCGGTTTCGGGCGTCTCTTCCGGAGCAGGGGGCTGCGGTGCGGCGACCGGTTTGGCAAGCGGCTCTCGGCTGATGCGGAATTTTCTAGCTTTTGGTTTCGTAGTCATACAGCTGCTTCGCTTCCTCAAGGCTGTCGAACATGTGCAGTTGCCCGTGCATCAGGACAGCAGCTTTGCGACAGTATTTTTCCAGCGTCTCCGGCTGGTGTGACACGATCACGATCGTCGTTGTGCGCAACCGTTCCCGCAAGAGGTCGGCCGCCTTTTTGTTAAATTCTACATCCGTTGTAGACGGCATCCCTTCGTCGATCAGGTAGATGTCGAAGTCCAAGGCCAGCATGAGGGCAAACGTAAATCTGGATTTCATGCCCGCCGAATATGTGCCGAGCGGTTGGTCGAAATATTCCTCGAGTCCACACAGCCAGCGACAGAACGCCTCGACGTAGTCGGGGTCCAAACCGTATAGGCGCGCGATGTAGCGGGCGTTTTCCATCGCCGACAGCTTCGAGATGACGCCGCCCATGAACCCCAGCGGGAAAGAGATTTTGCACCCGCGGATAATCTCGCCTTCGTCGGGTTTTTCCAGACCGGCCATCATGTTAACGACTGTGGTCTTGCCCGTGCCGTTCGGCGCGAGGATACCCATAGACTCTCCCAAATCGACACGAAAAGACGCGCGATCCAAGATCACTTTGTGCTGCGTTCCGGTCCAGAACGACTTGCTGACATTTCTGAATTCCAGCATGCCTTGCCTCGGTGCCATGTTTGGCGGTTCTTATTCTTAGGTAGATTAACGGTTAACTAAGCGCAAACTTTGCAGGAACTATGTCAAAAAAACGCGATGTAGGACAACCCGCGTTAGAAGCTCTCAAAGCGGAACTATCGATATGCGGTATCTGTGCGCAACGATTTGCGCAGACGGCGACGGGTCATAGCCCGCGTCCGGTGGTCTGGGTCGGCTCTGGTGCGCGGTTGCTGATCGCGGGGCAAGCGCCGGGGATGCGGGTGCACCACAGTGGTCAGCCGTTCACAGACCCCTCGGGCGACCGTCTGCGCGACTGGATGGGTGTGACGCCAGAGCAATTCTATGACCGATCGCGCGTGGCGATCCTGCCCATGGCCTTCTGCTTTCCGGGCTACGATGCCAAAGGCGCGGATCTGCCGCCGCCGCCAATCTGTGCACAGACGTGGCGCGTCCCATTGATTGAGGCGCTCGGGACGGTCCGGCTAACGCTCGCGGTGGGGGGATATGCCCAGAAATGGCACATCGGCGCGCGCACATCTGTCACTCAGACAGTGACGGAATGGCGCGATCATCTGGAAAACGGTGTCCTGCCCTTGCCTCATCCGTCGTGGCGCAATACCGCATGGCTCAAGAAAAACCCGTGGTTCGAGGCAGAGCTGCTGCCGGTGCTGCGGGCCAAGGTCAAAGAGGTGCTAGATGACTGAGACACTCCTGGATCAAGCCCACGCCGCCATGGACGCCGCTCCTGAAAACGAGGCCGCGCGCCTACGGTTCTATGATGTGCTGTCCGGATCGGAACTCTTCCTGCTGCTCGAAGAAGAGTCCGAAGGCGAGACGATCAAGCCGCGGCTCTTTCCCGTCGATGGCACTGAGTTCGCCGTGGTGTTCGACACCGAAGCGCGACTCGCTCGGTTCGCCGAGGGCGAAGCGCCCTATGCCGCGATCCCGGGCCGTGTGTTGGCAGAGATGCTGAACGGGCAGGGGATTGGCCTTGGCGTTAATCTAACAGTCGCACCGTCAGAGATGTTGCTGCCCCCCGAAGCTATCAGTTGGATCACCGATACCCTGTCGTCCTCCCCCGAAGAGGGCGAGGCGAATATCGAAGAATTCCTCTCCCCACGCGGATTGCCGGACTCCCTGTTGGTGTCGTTGGACAGCCGACTGGCATCGGCCGCCGGTTTGGCGCGGTTCGCCTATCTGGTGGGTGTCCGCTACGAAGGCGGCGCGATGGGCCACATGTTGGGGGTTGTGGACCCTGTTGCGGGGGCAGAGCCGTCGATCGCGCGGGCTGTGCACGCGGCGCTGACCTTTTCGGGGATTGAGGCGGGAAGCATCGACGTGTCCTTCTTCCGCGCGTCCGATCCGATGTCTGCGGCGCTAGCCAAGGTCGGTCTGCGGTTCGATCTGCCCCAACCCGAAGAGAAAGAGGGCCCCAAAGCCCCCGGCCGCGACCCGAACAATCCGCCGAAACTGCGCTAGGCCCTGATGCCATGCGGTGGGTGCACAGCCGCCCCGCCGCAGCCGATTGTGGACATTTCCCTGACTGTGTGGGACATGAACGCCCAACAGGAGAACGCTATGACGACCACCCGCTTTGCCCCTTCGCCGACCGGTTATATCCACGTTGGTAACCTGCGCACCGCGCTGATGAACTACCTGATCGCCCGCAAAGAGGGCGGCAAATTCATCCTGCGCATCGACGACACCGACCCCGAACGGTCCAAGGAAGAATACGTCGATGCCATCAAGCAGGATCTGGAATGGCTCGGCATCCAGTGGGATCAGGTCGAGCGTCAGTCTGAGCGTCTGGATCGCTACGAGGATGCGGCGAACAAACTGCGTGAGATGGGCCGTTTCTACGAATGCTTCGAGACCCCGACCGAGCTGGACCTGAAGCGCAAGAAGCAGCTGAACATGGGCAAGCCCCCCGTCTACGACCGCGCCGCCTTGGCTCTGTCGGACGAGGAAAAGGAAAAGCTGCGCGCAGAGCGTGGCGCTGGCGTCTGGCGCTTCAAATTGGATCACGAGCGGATCGAGTGGACCGACGGCATCCTTGGCGACCTGTCGATCGACGCGGCCTCGGTCTCTGACCCCGTGCTGATCCGTGCGGACGGCCAGATGCTGTACACGCTGGCTTCGGTTGTTGACGACACCGATATGGGCGTGACCCACGTTGTGCGCGGCTCTGACCACGTGACCAACACCGCGACCCAGATCCAGATCATGCGCGCCTTGGGCCATGATCACCCTGCGTTCGCCCACCATTCGCTACTGACCGGCCCGCAGGGCGAGGCACTGTCAAAACGTCTGGGTACCCTGTCCCTGCGCGATCTGCGTGCTGCTGGCGTGCAGCCGATGGCTCTGCTGTCGCTTATGGCACGTCTTGGCTCGTCGCAGCCTGTGGAACTGCGCACGTCGATGGAAGAGCTGATCGAAGGCTTCGACATCGGCCAGTTCGGCTCGGCCCCGACGAAGTTCGACAGCAATGACCTGTACCCGCTGACCGCGCGCATCAACGCGGCGAAACCTTATTCGGAAGTCGCACCTCTGATCGCAGACCTGGGTGTTCCTGCTGAGCTGGCAGAGCAGTTCTGGACTGTCAGCCGCGAGAACATCACCGTGCTGGATGACCTCAAGGGGTGGTGGGAGCTGTTCCACGATGGCGCAGAGCCCAAAGTTGCCGACGAAGACCGCGAGATGATCGAGCAGGCGATGACCCTGCTGCCTGAGGGTCCGTTTGACGGTGACACGTGGGGCAATTGGACTTCTGCGGTGAAAGAGGCGACTGGTCGCAAAGGCAAGGGCCTGTTTATGCCTTTGCGCCGCGCTGTAACCGGTCAGGACCGTGGCCCCGATATGTCGGATGTCATGCCCTTGCTTCAGGTCGTCAAGGCACGCGGGTTCAAGGCCTAAGCCGACTGAAAAATACTCTGACATTGGGGGCGCGTTCAGCGCCCCTTTTTTGCGTGGTCAGGCCAGTTTGTGCGCCAGACCCAGCATCTTAACCAGCGTATTCATATTTCTTGTCGTGCCCGTGGAAGTGCCCGGCAAGACAAGCTTGGATCGCCCTATGCCCGAGGGGTAATGGGCGTAAATCTCTCGTGCACCGGCCACGACCTGTTCATCTTGTTGCCCGTTCAAGGGAGCGCTCAGATCAGGTGGACCGTCAAGCAAGAGTACCCCTATCTGATTTCCTGCGGCTTTGGGGAAGGGGTTTGTCTGGACGATCTGCGAGATTTCTTTCGGGGTGCGAATATGCACTCGGATTGTCTTGCCGCAGTATTCATAGAGGCGCGCTTCGAGCGAAACGCGTGCGCCCTCGGGCGTCATGTCCGTGGAAAAGATGACGTTTCCGCTGGCGATATAGGTTTGCACGTCCTCAAAACCGATATCCCGACACATCCGCGCCAAGTCAGACATGGGCAGCTTGCCCGTGCCGCCAACGTTCACGGATCGTAGAAAGGCGATGTAGATGCTCATGCGCGGAGTGTGGCAGCTTCCACCGCGCGCACCAAGTCAGGATTAGCTCAGGTCAAGACTGGGCTCTATGACGTCGGCGTGGTCCAGAATCCAGCGTTCGACCGCAGTGACAGCAGCGGCTTTGTCCGCGCGCGGCTGGGGCAGCAGATACCATTTGCGATAGATGGGCAGACCTTGGACGCGCAAACGCACCAATCGCCCCGACGCCAGTTCATCCGCCACTGTATGGGCCGAGATCATGGCGATCCCCAGCCCGTGGATCACGGCCTGCTTGATCGTCTCGTTCGAGGACATCTCGGTGATGCCAGCAACTTGGTCATGACCGATCTCGTCCAGAAAGCGGGTGGCCAGAATGCGGGTGCCAGAGCCGGCCTCGCGCATGACAAAGCGTTCGCGCAGTAGCGCCTCGCGCGGGACCATGGGGTCGCGCGCGAGCGGGTGGTCCTGATTGGCAATGATGATGTGGGGATGATCGAACAGGGGCATCGCCTCGGTCAGAAAGGTGCGGGGCGGGCGACCCATGATGCACAGGTCCAGCTCTGCCCGCTCCATCGCTTCGACGATTTCCTCTCGGTTGCCGACGCGCAAGGCCACCTGAACATCCGGCATCTCCCGCTGCAAAAGAGCCACGATTCGAGGAGCGAAATACTTGCCCGTACTCACAACCCCCAGAACTACGCGTCCCGACAGCCCCTGACCCAGCGCACCAATTTGTCGCACTGCCCGATCCAATGAGGTTTCGATCTCTGCCGCAGCGCGCAGCAGGGCGCGCCCTTGGGCGGTTGGTATGTTGCGTTCTGCACCTGCACGGGACAGCAGTGGTGAGCCGACAATCGCCTCTAGGGTTTTCAATTGGTTATGGACGGCTGGGCCGGTCAAATTCAGCCTTTCTGCAGCTGCGAGAATGGTGCTTTCTTCGACCACCGCAGTCAGAGCGCGGAGTTGCTTGAGTGTGATCTGGTCCAAACGCGGCATTCAATTTTCCTGACACTTCGTACAGAAATTTGAAATTTTATTATCATTCAACCTGAGGATTATCAATCTCAGCTTCGGTTCAGGGAGGGGAGGCCCTAAACGTGATGCAAGAGATACGAATTCCCAGAGGGGGCGTTCCAGCCCCGCTTTGGCAGGTTATGAATGCTCTGTGCGATGTGGCGGTCGGTTTGTCGGACGCTGTGGGGCGCGGACCGCTGGCGGGACAACTGGCCGCCAACATCGGCCACAACACCGATGGCGATCAGCAAAAGGCGCTGGATGTGCTGGCCGACGACGCATTCGCCCATGCCATGCAAGGCACCGGTGTCCGCTGGTACGCCTCGGAAGAGCGCGAGACGGTCAACGAGATCGACGTAAACGGTGCCTTGGCGCTGGCGATTGATCCGCTGGATGGTTCGTCGAACATCAACTGCAACGTGTCGATCGGGACCATCTTTTCGATCCAGCCGGCGCTGGACGACGGGACCGAGACGTTTCTGCGGGATGGCAGCCACCTGCTGGCGTCGGGCTACTTTATCTACGGGCCCCATACCGCGCTGGTTGTGACATTTGGCGATGGTGTGCGTCAGTACATTCTGGATCGGGTTGAGGGCGCCTTTGTTGAGACCGAGACCACGATGATCCCGCCAGAGGCGAGCGAGTTCGCGATCAACGCGTCGAACTACCGCCATTGGGCCAAGCCGGTTCGGGCCTATATCGATGATTGTCTGGCTGGGTCCGAAGGCCCGCGCGGCAAGAATTTCAACATGCGTTGGGTGGCGTCTTTGGTGGCTGAAACCCACCGGATCATGTGCCGCGGCGGGATCTTCTTGTACCCCGGTGACGAACGCAAAGGCTACGAGAATGGCCGCCTGCGTCTGGTCTACGAATGCGCGCCCATCGCCTTTTTGGTCGAGCAAGCGGGCGGTAAAGCGACCACCGGCACCGCTCGTGTTCTGAGCCAGATCCCGACGAGCCTGCATGCCCGAACGCCTATGGTCTTTGGCACCGCAGACAAGGTCGACCGCGTCAGCACCTATCACGATCTGCCCGAGACCGAAGTCTCTGCTCTGTTCGGCAACCGCGGCCTGTTCCGCGCCTGACCCTGACTGGAAAATACTATGTCCAAAAAGCATCCGATTATTTCGGTGACCGGCTCCTCTGGTGCTGGAACCACCACTGTCAAAAGTACCTTTGACCAGATTTTCCGCCGCGAAGGTGTCAGCACCGTCTCGATCGAGGGCGATGCGTTCCACCGCTACGACCGCGCCGCAATGAAGGCCGAGCTGGCACGTCGGACCGAAGGCGGGGATCAGGGCTTTAGCCACTTTTCCTATGACGCGAACGAACTGGCGAAACTGGAAAGCGTGTTCCGCAGCTATGGCGAGACCGGCACTGGTGAAACCCGCCATTACGTCCACGACGATGATGAGGCCGCACGGTATGGCAGCGCGCCCGGCACCTTTACCGACTGGGCTCCGTTCGAGGATGGCAGCGATCTGCTGTTCTACGAGGGTCTGCACGGCGCTGTGGTCAATGACGAGGTGAACCTCGCTGCCTTGGCGGACCTGAAGGTCGGCGTGGTGCCCGTGATTAACCTTGAGTGGATACAGAAGATCCACCGCGACAGCTCTAAGCGTGGCTACACCACCGAGGCCGTGACCGACACCATCCTGCGCCGGATGCACGCCTATGTGCACTGCATCTGCCCGCAGTTTTCAGAGACCGACATCAACTTCCAGCGGGTACCCGTGGTCGATACCTCGAACCCGTTCATCGCGCGGTGGATTCCCACGGCGGACGAGAGCCTGGTGGTGATCCGGTTCAAGAACCCGCGAGGCATCGATTTCCCCTACCTGATGTCGATGATCCACGACAGCTGGATGACCCGCGCGAATTCGCTCGTGATCCCGGGGGGCAAGATGGATCTGGCAATGCAGCTGATCTTTACCCCGATGATCCTGCGCCTTGTCCAAGAATCCAAGCGGAGCTGAGGAGGCTGCCATGACTGTGCAAACACCTGTTCAAGTTGACGAAACCACAATGGCCAACGCCATCCGCGCCCTGACCATGGACGCGGTGCAGGCGGCAAACTCAGGCCACCCCGGCGCGCCCATGGGACTAGCGGATGTGGCGACGGTTCTGTTCAACCGCTTTGTCAAAGTAGACCCCGCCGATCACAAGTGGCCCGACCGTGACCGCTTCGTCATGAGCGCGGGGCATGGATCGATGCTGGTCTATGCGATCAACCATCTGCTGGGCTACGCGGATATGGACGCGGACCAGTTGCGGAACTTCCGCCAGATGGGCTCGCGCACCGCGGGCCACCCCGAATACGGCCACGCCATGGGGATCGAGACCACCACAGGCCCGCTGGGGCAAGGGATTTCGACCGCCGTGGGCATGGCTTTGGCCGAGCGGATGCACAATGCGCGCTTCGGCGATGAGTTGGTCGATCACTTTACCTATGTGCTGGCCGGTGACGGCTGCCTCATGGAAGGGATCAGCCACGAGGCCATCGACCTGGCTGGCCATCTGGGCTTGGGGCGATTGGTCGTTTTCTGGGACGACAACCGCATCACCATCGACGGGCCGACCGACCTATCCACCAGCATGGACCAACGCGCTCGATTTGAAGCTGCAGGCTGGCACGTGCAGGCCGTGGACGGACACAACCCCGAAGCCATCGCCCGCGTTATCGAGAACGCCCGCAAAGACCTGCGCCCATCCCTGATTGCTTGCCGGACCACTATCGGTAAGGGCGCGCCGAATATGCAGGGCAGCCACAAGGTGCATGGCTCGCCCCTTGGAGCAGACGAGATCGCCGCAACCCGAGATGCGCTGAACTGGCCCCACGATCCGTTCGTGGTGCCGACCGAAGTCAAAGCCGCGTGGGAGGCCATCGCCACCCGCGGCGCCAATGCCCGCGCCAATTGGTCCGCCCGCAAAGAGGCCAGCCCGAAGGCCGCAGACTTTGACCGTTCGCTAGCCGCTCCGGACGCGCAGGGTCTGAATGCCGCGATCACCGCCTACAAGCGCCGCCTGTCCAAGGACCAGCCCAAGGTCGCCGCGCGCAAAGCCTCGGAAATGGCGCTGGAGGTGGTGAATGCCACGCTGCCCAATTCCGTGGGTGGGTCCGCTGACCTCACCGGATCGAACAACACCCGCACCAGCGCGATGAAGCCTGTGAGCCGCAACGACTACAGTGGCGACTACATCCACTATGGTATCCGCGAGCACGGCATGGCCGCCGCGATGAACGGGATCGCGCTGCATGGGGGCTTCTTTACCTATGGCGGGACGTTCCTGGCCTTTGCCGACTACTGCCGCCCATCGATCCGCCTGTCTGCGCTGATAGGGGTGCCGGTCGCCTATGTGATGACCCACGACTCGATTGGTCTGGGAGAGGACGGCCCGACCCACCAGCCGGTAGAAACCATCGCATCCCTGCGGGCCATGCCGAACCTGACCGTGTTCCGCCCCGCCGACGCCGTGGAAACCGCAGAGGCATGGGAGCTGTGCGCCACATCCGAGGCCACGCCGACCCTGCTGTGCTTGTCGCGTCAGAACCTGCCGACCCTGCGCACCACGCACACCGATGCCAACCTGACCGCCCGCGGGGCCTATGTGCTGCGGGAAACGGCGGGGGCAAGGGATGTGACGCTGATCGCCACAGGATCCGAAGTCGAGATAGCCCTTCAGGCTGCTGACATGCTGGCCGCTGATGGCATCCGCGCCGCCGTGGTCTCTGCCCCCAGCTTCGAGCTGTTCGCGGCCCAACCCGCCGCCTACCGCGTTCTGGTCCGTGGCACCGCCCCGCGCGTCGGGGTCGAGGCTGCGATCCGTCAGGGATGGGAGCTGTTTCTGGAACGCAGCGACGGCTTTGTCGGGATGACCGGCTTTGGCGCCAGCGCGCCTGCGGACGAGCTGTACCGCCACTTTAATATCACTGCCGAGGCCATCGCCGCTTCGGCCAAGAAGCAAATCAACAAGGGATAACAGTGTCATGACAACCAAGGTTGCCATCAACGGCTTCGGCCGTATCGGGAGAAATGTGCTTCGCGCGATCGCAGAGTCGGGCCGCAATGACATCGAAGTGGTCGCGATCAACGATCTGGGCCCCGTGGAAATGAACGCTCATTTGCTGCAATTCGACAGCGTGCATGGCCGTTATCCCGGTGAAGTCAAAACCGCTGGAAACGCCATCGATATCGGTCGTGGTCCTATCGAAGTCACTGCGATCCGCGATCCCAAAGACCTGCCTTGGGGCGGGGTGGACGTGGCGTTGGAATGCACCGGCATCTTTACCGACCGCGACAAGGCCGCGCTGCATCTGGAGAACGGGTCCAAGCGCGTGCTGGTTTCGGCCCCTGCGACTGGTGTGGACCGGACCGTGGTGTTCGGTGTGAACCACCGCGATCTGACCGGCAGCGATATCATTGTCTCGAACGCCTCGTGCACGACGAACTGTCTCTCCCCTGTGGCAAAGGTGCTGCACGAGGCGGTCGGGATCGAAAAGGGCTTTATGACCACCATCCACAGCTACACGGGCGATCAGCCCACGCTGGATACGATGCACAAGGACATGTACCGCGCTCGTGCGGCCGCCCTGTCGATGATCCCGACATCCACCGGCGCCGCTAAGGCCGTGGGTCTGGTTCTGCCCGAGCTGAACGGCAAGCTAGACGGTGTGGCAATCCGCGTACCGACCCCGAATGTGTCGGTCGTCGACCTGACCTTTATGGCCAGCCGCGACACCACGGTAGACGAGGTAAACGCCGCCATCCGTGCCGCCGCTGACAGCGATCTAAAGGGCATCCTTGGCTACACCGACACCGCCAACGTCTCGATGGATTTCAACCACGATCCGCATTCGTCGATCTTCCACATGGACCAGACCAAAGTCATGGACGGCCGCATGGTCCGCATCCTGAGCTGGTACGACAACGAATGGGGCTTCTCGAACAGGATGGCGGACACCGCCTGCGCCATGGGGAGGCTGATCTGATGCTGCCCTCAATCATGGATGTGGATGTGCGCGGCAAACGGGTGCTGGTCCGCGCTGACCTGAACGTGCCGGTGGACGAAGGTGTTGTGACTGATGCCACCCGCATCAACCGCTTTGCGGCGGGGATGAAGCCTCTGCTGGAGCGCGGCGCGCGGCTGGTGATCCTGACCCACTTTGGTCGCCCCAAAGTGAACGAGATGAACCCGGCCTATTCGGTGGACAAGCTGCGTCCGGCTTTGGCGCAGGCGCTTGGGACTTCGGTCGTATTTTCGGATGTCTGCGGCGAAGAGTCTGCCGTGATCCTGAGCAAGCGGTTGAAAGACGGCGAGGTCCTGCTCTGCGAGAACCTGCGCTACAATCCGGGCGAGACGGCGAATGACCCTGCGTTCGCTGCGGCGCTGGCGCAGCTGGGGGATGTCTATGTGAATGACGCCTTTAGCTGCGCGCACCGCAGCCATGCCTCGACCGAGGCGTTGGCCAGGATGTTGCCCGCTTATGCAGGTCCGCTGCTGATCGAGGAAATGGAGGCGCTGACATCCGCGTTGGAAGCGCCGCAACAGCCTGCTGTGGCCATCGTCGGCGGCGCCAAAGTGTCGAGCAAGATCGCTGTGTTGAAGAACCTGGTGATGAAGCTGGACCACGTGATCATCGGCGGGGGCATGGCGAACACCTTCCTCTATGCAGATGGGGCGCCGATGGGGCGGTCCTTGCACGAGGCGGATCAGGTCGAGACCGTGCAGGAAATCCGCAAGCTGGCGGACAAAGCGGGCTGCCAGATCCACCTGCCTGAGGATGTGGTCATCGCGACCGAGTTCGCGGCGGGGGCCGAGAACCGCGTGGTCGGGGCGCATGAATGCACCGCAGGGGCGATGATCCTTGATGCGGGGCCGAGGTCGCTCTCGAACTTCCAACGGGTTCTGACCGAGTGCCGCACGATCCTGTGGAACGGGCCTTTGGGTGCGTTCGAAATCCCGCCCTTTGACCACGCCACGAACCAACTGGCCCGCACCGCCGCCGCTGTAACGCGGCAGGGCCGTGCGACCAGCGTGGCAGGCGGGGGCGATACGGTGGCCGCCCTGAACGGCGCCGCTGTGACCCAAGACTTTACCTATGTGTCCACCGCCGGTGGCGCATTTCTGGAATGGCTGGAGGGGAAGACCCTTCCCGGTATCGCGGCCCTGCAAGGGGCAGCCAAGGCAGCCTGAGGGGGAGGAGACCAACATGGCACTGATTACCTTGAGACAATTGCTGGATCACGCGGCCGAGCATGGCTACGGCGTTCCAGCCTTTAACATCAACAACATGGAGCAGGGTCTGGCGATCATGCAGGCCGCTAAGGCGACAGGCTCGCCCGTGATCCTGCAGGCCAGCCGTGGGGCGCGGTCCTATGCCGGTGACATCATGCTGCGTCACATGGTCGTGGCGCTGTCCGAGATGTACCCCGACAACCACATCGTGCTGCATCAGGACCACGGCAACAACGATGCCACCTGTCTGTCCGCGATCCGTCATGGGTTCACATCGGTGATGATGGACGGCTCGCTGCACGAGGACATGAAGACCCCTGCCGACTTCGACTACAACGTCGAGATCACCGCGCGTGTCACCAAGGCTGCCCATGCAGTTGGTGCCTCGGTCGAGGGGGAACTGGGTGTTCTGGGCTCGCTCGAAACCGGCGAGGCGGGCGAAGAGGATGGCTCTGGCGCGGTGGGCAAACTGTCCCACGACCAGCTGCTGACTGACCCGGATCAGGCGGTCGAGTTCGTGATGGCCACCCGCTGTGATGCGCTGGCGATTGCCTGCGGCACGTCTCACGGGGCCTACAAGTTTAGCCGCAAGCCCGATGGCGACATCCTGTCGATGGAGACCATCCGCCGGATCAACGAAAAGCTGCCCAACACCCATTTGGTGATGCACGGGTCCAGCTCGGTCCCGCAGGCGCTGCAAGACCTGATCAACGCTAATGGCGGCGAGATGCCCCAGACCTATGGCGTTCCGGTCGAGGAGATCGAGCGCGGCATCAAGATGGGTGTGCGCAAGGTCAACATCGATACCGACTGCCGCATGGCGATGACCGGCCAGTTCCGCAAGATCGCGACGGACAAGCCCGCCGAATTCGACCCGCGCAAGTTCCTGATCCCAGCGATGAAAGAGCTCGAGGATCTGTGCCGCGACCGCTTCGAACGCTTTGGCACCGCCGGTCAGGCAGACCGCATCAAACCCATTTCCATGGATGACATGGCCCGTCGCTACGAGAGCGGCGCGCTTGATCCCCAAATCGCAGCTGCGCGTGCAGCGTGAACCCGTCACGGCAGGAGGAGGCCACGACATGAACGACATGAGCAATCCCACCGAAATCAAGGACAAGAAAAAGCGATATGCCGCAGGGGTCCTGAAATACGCGCAGATGGGGTATTGGGACGGTGACTACCAGCCCAAAGACACCGATGTGCTGGCCCTGTTCCGCATCACCCCGCAGGAGGGTGTGGACCCTATCGAGGCCGCGGCCGCTGTGGCGGGGGAATCTTCCACCGCTACGTGGACCGTGGTCTGGACCGACCGTTTGACCGCTGCGGACCAGTACCGCGCCAAAGCCTACCGCGTTGACCCCGTGCCCGGCCAGCCCGGCCAGTACTTTGCCTATGTGGCCTATGACCTGATCCTGTTCGAAGAAGGTTCGATCGCGAACCTGACCGCTTCGATCATCGGCAACGTGTTCAGCTTCAAGCCGTTGATGGCCGCACGTCTGGAGGACATGCGCTTCCCCGTGGCTTACGTCAAAACCTTCAAAGGCCCGCCCACTGGCCTGGTGGTCGAGCGTGAGCGTCTGGACAAGTTCGGCAAGCCCCTTCTGGGCGCGACCACCAAGCCCAAGCTGGGTCTGTCGGGCAAGAACTATGGCCGCGTGGTTTATGAAGGTCTGAAGGGTGGCCTCGACTTCATGAAGGACGATGAGAACATCAACTCGCAGCCCTTCATGCACTGGCGTGACCGTTTTCTATACTGCATGGAGGCCGTGAACAAAGCGACCGCCGAAACCGGCGAGGTCAAGGGCCACTACCTGAACATCACTGCGGGCACGATGGAAGAGATGTACGCCCGCGCCGAGTTCGCCAAACAGCTCGGGTCCGTCATTGTCATGGTCGACCTGATCGTCGGTTGGACCGCGATTCAGTCGATCAGCGAATGGTGCCGCGCGAACGATATGATCCTGCACATGCACCGCGCTGGTCACGGGACATACACCCGCCAGAAGAACCACGGCATCAGCTTCCGCGTGATCGCCAAGTGGCTGCGTCTGGCTGGCGTTGACCACCTGCACTGCGGCACCGCAGTGGGTAAGCTGGAAGGCGATCCCATGACCGTTCAGGGCTATTACAACGTCTGCCGCGAGACCCATAACGAGGTCGATCTGCAGCGCGGGATCTTCTTTGAGCAGGATTGGGGCGACATCAAGAAGGTGATGCCTGTGGCCTCGGGCGGTATACACGCAGGGCAGATGCACCAGTTGATCGATTTGTTCGGCGATGATGTGGTGCTGCAGTTCGGTGGCGGCACCATCGGTCACCCGATGGGCATTCAGGCGGGCGCAACAGCGAACCGTGTGGCGCTGGAAGCGATGATCCTAGCCCGCAACGAAGGCCGCGAGATCGCTGTCGAAGGTCCTGAAATCCTGCGTGAAGCGGCCAAGTGGTGCAAACCGCTGGAAGCGGCGCTCGATACTTGGGGCAACATCACCTTCAACTACACCTCGACGGATACCTCGGACTTTGTGCCGACGGCTGTTCCCGCGATGTAAGCCATTTGGTCGCGCGCCAGATGCGTGCGCGGCCCCGAAACTCAGGAGATTTTACCATGCGTATCACACAGGGCTGCTTCAGCTTTCTTCCCGATCTGAATGACGAGCAGATCAACAAACAGGTCGAATACATTCTGGGCAAAGAGTGGGCGGTCAGTCTGGAATACACAGACGATCCGCACCCCCGGAATACTTATTGGGAGATGTGGGGTCATCCCATGTTCGACCTGCGCGACGCCAAGGGCGTGATGATGGAACTGGACGAGTGCCGCAAAGCGCACCCCGAAAGCTACATCCGCATTCAGGCGTTCGACAACACCCGCGGCTTCGAGACCGTGATGATGAGCTTTATCGTCAATCGTCCCGAGGTCGAGCCGACCTTCCACATGCAGCGCACCGACGTGGACGGACGGTCTCAGCGCTATGCGTGGGATGCGCGGCGCTGAATTGGCTGGCCTTCGGGCTGGTTTGAGAGGCCGGGGGCGCTGCCCCCGGACCCCTGGAGTATTTTGGCAAAGATGAAAGAAGCAGGGTGATGGTTGAGGGCACTGTACAGACTGTCGATCTGGCGGCGGAATATGAAGCCTCTGGCGTGCGAGAGGTTCTGGAGGAACTGGATCGTGAGCTCATCGGCTTGGCGCCGGTGAAGCAGCGCATTCGCGAGACGGCGGCTTTGTTGCTGGTCGACAAGGCGCGGCGCGAGATGGGGCTGTCGCAGGAGACGCCAACCCTGCACATGTCGTTTACCGGCAACCCAGGAACGGGCAAGACCACGGTCGCGCGGATGATGGCGGGGCTGCTGCACCGCTTGGGTTATGTGCGCAAGGGGCATCTGGTGTCGGTGACGCGGGATGATCTGGTAGGTCAGTACATCGGCCACACGGCGCCCAAGACCAAAGAGGTCTTGAAGCGGGCCATGGGCGGGGTTCTGTTCATCGACGAGGCCTACTATCTGTATAAGCCTGATAACGAGCGGGATTACGGCCAGGAGGCGATCGAGATCCTGCTGCAGGTGATGGAGAACAATCGCGACGATCTGGTGGTGATCATGGCGGGGTATGCGGACCGGATGGATCGGTTCTTTGCCGCCAATCCCGGTTTCCGGTCGCGCATCGCCCATCACATAGATTTCCCCGATTATTCGGACGATGAACTGCTGCGGATTTCCCAATCCATGCTGGAAGGGCAGAGCTATGTCTTTGACCCCGAGGCCGAGGCGGCGATGGCCGAGTATATCGCGATGCGGCGGATGCAGCCGCATTTTGCCAACGCGCGGTCGATCCGGAATGCATTGGACCGTGTGCGTTTGCGGCAGGCGAACCGGTTGTTTTCAGAGAGTAAGGGGCCGCTGGATGCGATGGCGTTGTCGACTATTACTGCGGCGGATGTGCGGGCGAGCCGCGTGTTTCAGGGCGGTCTGGATGTGGACCGGATGCGGGAGGCTGCGGAATGAGTTTTGATCGGTCGGTGAAGATTGCTCCGTCCATTTTGTCGGCGGATTTTGCGAATTTCGGTCAGGAGATTCAGGCGATTGAAGCGCAGGGTGCCGATTGGGTCCATGTGGATGTGATGGACGGGCATTTCGTGCCGAACCTGACCTTTGGGCCGCCTGCGGTGAAGGCGTTCCGGCCCCATGTGAAAACCGTCATGGACGTGCATTTGATGATCGCGCCAGTGGACCCGTATATCGAGGCCTATGCCGATGCGGGGGCCGATGTTCTGACCGCCCATATCGAAGCGGGGCCGCACAGTCACCGAACGCTTCAGGCCATCCGCGGGGCGGGGATGAAGGCGGGGATCGCACTAAACCCTGGCACGCCTGCCGAAGCGGTCGGGCATCTGCTGGACCTGACGGACGTGGTCTGTGTGATGACGGTGAACCCCGGCTTTGGTGGCCAGAAGTTCATCGATATGACCGCCAAAATCCGCAGGCTGCGCGAGATGATCGGCGACCGTCCCATCCATATCGAGATTGACGGCGGGGTGGACCCGACCACGGCGCCCTTGGTTGCAGCGGCGGGGGCGGATGTGCTGGTGGCCGGAAGTGCGGTGTTTCGCGGCGGGTCGGTGGACAACCCAGAGGTTTACGGCGCTAATATCGCGGCAATCCGCAACGCCTGTTCCTGAAGGAGACTTGTCATGGCCGTCACACCCCCCGTTTGCGATTTTGGATGGAAAGCACCTGATTTCACTTTGCCAAGCACAGATGGTCGTCAGGTCAGCCTTGCCGATGTGGCGGGTACCAAGGGCACTCTGGTCATGTTTATCTGCAACCACTGCCCCTATGTGCTGGCGGTTCTGGACCGGATCATCCGTGATGCGTCCGAGTTGATGGAAATGGGAATCGGCGTTGTCGCGATCAGCGCCAATGACGCCGAGGCCTATCCCAAGGACAGCTTTGACAACATGCGCCTGATGGCCGAGGCGCGGGGCTTTCCATTCCCCTATCTGTATGACGAAACCCAAGCGGTGGCGCGGGCCTATGATGCGGCCTGCACGCCGGATTTCTATGGCTTTGATGCTGATGGCGGGCTGCAATATCGCGGACGGCTTGATGCCTCGACCAAGGCTGCTGGGCCAGCGGACCTGCGCCGCGATCTGTTCGAGGCGATGAAGCAGGTCGCCGAAACGGGGCAGGGGCCTGCGGACCAGATCCCTTCGATGGGGTGTTCGATCAAGTGGAAAACAGGATAATGGCGCGGATTGTTTTTGATCTGGACGGGACGCTGATCGACAGCGCGCCCGACATTCACGGAATTGCCAACGCGGTGCTGGCGGGCGAAGGGGCAGAGCCTATCACCTTGGCCCAAGCCCGCGAGTTCATCGGGAACGGTGCCGGTGTCTTTGTCGCGAAAATGCGCGCGGCGCGGGGCATCGCGGATAGTGAGCAAGAGCGTTTGCTGGCTGACTTCACGGGCCGCTATCTGACAGCCACCGATCTGACGCATCCTTATCCTGCGGTTGAACCGGTGCTGGGGCAGTTGAAGGCAGCGGGTCACAGTTTGGGTGTGTGCACGAACAAGCCCTTTGCGGCCACACAGGCCGTGCTACGCGCGACCGGACTGGATGGATACTTTGACGTCGTCATCGGTGGAGACAGCCTGCCGGTGCACAAGCCGGACCCGCGTCCCTTGGACAAAGCCTTTGCCGAACTGGGGCGCGGTCCAGAGATATACGTGGGCGATAGCGAGGTTGACGCCGAAACGGCGCAGCGCGCCTTGGTCCCGTTTGTTCTGTTCACCGAGGGCTACCGAAAAACAGCCAGCGCGTTGATCCCCCATGCAGCCCAGTTCAGCCATTTCGACGATCTTGGCGCGATTATTGATGCGCTGTTGGCCGAGGCTGCGATGTCATCCTAGCAGCAGGGACGCGGCAATCGCCCACATGGTGCAGCCGACAATGATTTCTAGCATGACCCACGCTTTGGGATTTTCAAACAGGCCGGACAACAGGCGCGCGCCGAACCCTAAGGCCACGAAAAAGGACAGCGAGCCAAAGATGGCGCCGACGGCAAAGCTCCAGTGATCGGGCGCGTATTGGCTCCCGATTGATCCGATCAGCAGCACTGTGTCCAAGTAGACGTGGGGATTTGCCCATGTCAGGGTCAGGCAGATCAGCAGGACTTTGATCAGCGGGACAGAGGGTTTGTTCGCGGGCAAGAGGGCTTCGCCGCCTTGGAGTGCCGCGCGAAACCGGAGCGCGCCGTAGACCAGCAGAAACGCCGCGCCGAACCAGCGCATTGCAGGCCCCAGCCACGGGATCGAGGCGATCAGCGTGCCCATCCCCGCGATGCCCGCCGTGATCAGTATCGCATCCGACAGCGCGCAGACCGCGACAACAGCGGCGACGTGTTCGCGCCGCAACCCTTGGCGCAGGACAAATGCATTTTGCGAGCCGATGGCGGCAATCAGACTGAGGGACACGAGGTATCCGTGGATCAGGGCGGTCATGGGCTCTCCTTTGGTTCGCCCGTTGCTTATGGATTGCTGCCGCATTAGTCTAATTCAAAGAATTTCATCTTGATTAGAGTTTCTTATGATTGATCCACTGCACCTTCAGGCGCTTGCGGCCGTCCATCGGCGCGGTTCCTTTGGTGGAGCGGCGGCGGAACTGCATCTGACCCAATCGGCGGTGTCCCAGCGGATCAAGGCGCTTGAGGACCAGATTGGAAGCGTGCTTCTGGTGCGCGGGACCCCATGTGTTGCCACGCAGGCGGGGCAAACCTTGATCGGGCATTTCGATCGGCTGATGTTGATGGAAACAGCCGTACAGCGGGATTTGGGGCAGGGCTCACAGGGGCCAAGCACCCTTCGGATCGCCGTCAACGCGGACAGTCTCGCGACTTGGTTCTTGCCTGCCTTGCAAGCGGTTGGTGGTGTTCTGTTCGACATCGTCATTGACGACGAGGATGTTTCGCAAGACTGGCTGAAGCGGGGCGAAGTTGCCGCGGTTGTGACGGCGCACGCCAAACCTTTGCAGGGCTGCGAGAGTGTGCCTCTGGGCCATCTGCGGTATGTCGCGACGGCCAGCCCCGACTACATGCGCCGCTGGATGCCCGATGGCGTCACGGCCCAAGCCTTGGCCAAAGCGCCGGCGCTGATGTTTTCGGACAAGGACAAGCTGCAGGAAAGGTGGGTGGCGCGAAACTTTGGCAATGCGGTGCGCCCGCGTGGACTGCCCTGTCACCGCATCGGCTCCAGCCAAGCCTTTGTCGAGGCGTGTATTTTGGGCTTGGGGTGGGCGCTGAACCCAGAATATTTGGTCGCCGATCATTTGGTGGCGGGCCGGCTGGTGCATCTGAATGTCGATGCGCCCCATGATGCCCCGCTCTATTGGCAGTTCAACCGGCTGACAGCAGAGGCTTTGGCCCCGATGACAGCCGCCGTGCGCGCGGCTGCCGCGCAGGTCTTATTACCAACGGAATGAACGGGACGTCACAGTTGCGAAGCGCTGCACTCGATTGCGTAATCGGGCAGAGGGGAGAGCGACATGGATTTCACAAAAAACGAGGCACGCATCAGGGCCAGCTTTGCGCAGCAGTCAATGATGCACACCATTGGCGCGGAACTGGCCGAGATCACCGAGGGCAGTGTCACGATCACGGCCCCTGTGTCAGACGGGGTTCAGCAGCAACAGGGTTTTGCCCATGGCGGGATGCTGTTCAGCATTGCGGACAGCGCGGCGGGCTATGCGGCTTTGACCGTGTTGCCAGAGGAGGCCGAGGTCATGTCGGTTGAGGTAAAGATCAACTTCCTTGCCCCCGGATCGGGCCAGCTCGAGGCCACTGGACGTGTGATCAAACCGGGCCGGAGGCTGGTGGTCGTGGCGGCGGATGTCTGGTCCGTGGACAATGGTAAACGCAAGCATGTGGCGATCCTACAGGGCACAATGATCCCTGTCGGGGCGTAAGGCTTGCCAAAACGGGTGATCAGTCGTAGACGCACGCCCAACCGGTCGCAGCCTACCCGGTACATCAAAACAAGGGACACTGATGAAAACGATTGTAATCTGCTCGGGCGGACTGGATTCCGTATCCCTCGCCCACATGGTCGCTGATCAGCACGAGCTGACGCGACTGGTGTCGTTCGACTATGGTCAACGCCACCGCAAAGAACTGGACTATGCCGCTCTGGCCGCGACACGGCTTGGGGTGCCCCATGACATCATCGACATGCGGACCATTGGCGCGGCGCTGACAGGATCGGCCCTGACCGATGATATCGATGTGCCCGATGGTCACTACGCTGAAGAAACCATGAAGATCACCGTGGTCCCGAACCGCAACGCGATCATGCTGACCATCGCCTTTGGCGTGGCGGCGGCGAATGGGGATCAGGCCGTGGCCACAGCGGTGCATGGCGGGGACCACTTTATCTACCCCGATTGCCGCCCTGCCTTTGCCGAGGCGTTCAATACCATGCAAAAGGCCGCTCTGGACGGGTATGCGGATGTGTCCCTGTACACGCCGTTCGTTCACCGGACCAAAGCTGATATCGTGACCGAAGGCGCCAAGCACAACACCCCCTTTGCCGAGACATGGTCTTGCTACAAGGGCGGCGCGCACCACTGCGGCCGCTGCGGCACCTGTGTGGAACGTCGCGAGGCCTTCCATCTGGCGGGTGTCGCTGACCCCACGGTCTATGACGATCCCGATTTCTGGCAGGCTGCCATTTCAGCGCACGAGGGCAAGTGATGTTCCGTATCAGCAAAGAATTCCACTTCTCGGCCTCGCACCAGTTGGCGCATCTACCTGATGATCACCAGTGCGCGCGTCTGCACGGTCACAACTACATCGTGGTTGTCGAACTGTCGGCGGCAGAGCTGAACAGCGATGGCTTCGTGCGGGATTACCACGAACTCAAGCCGCTCAAGACATACATCGATGATGTGTTCGACCACCGTCACCTGAACGATGTGATGGATGTGGCCTCGACCGCAGAGAACATGTCCAAGCATTTCTACGACTGGTGTAAGGCCCGCTGGCCCGAAGTGACCGCCGTCAAGGTCAGCGAGACTCCGAAGACTTGGGCTGAATACCGGCCATGACCCTGCGCATTGTCGAAATTTTCGGCCCAACGATCCAAGGCGAAGGCGCCTTGATCGGGGAGCCGACGGTATTCGTTCGCGCGGGCGGGTGTGATTACCGGTGTAGCTGGTGTGACAGTCTGCACGCGGTGGACAGCGCCTATCGCGACACGTGGAAACCGATGTCCGCGGAACAGGTGTTCGCGCAGGTCGAGGAGCTGTCGGGCGGCCAGCCTCTGACCATCAGCATCAGTGGCGGCAATCCCGCGATTCAGGACTTTGCCGCCGTCATCGCGATGGGCAAAGCCAAGGGCTATCGCTTTGCCTGCGAGACCCAAGGGTCGATCAGCCGCCCTTGGTTTGGCGATCTGGACACGCTGGTTCTGTCGCCCAAACCCCCAAGCAGCGGTGAAACGGTGGACTGGGACGCCTTTGACGCCTGTGTGCAGGCAGGGCAGGGCGCAGGGCAGACCGTGATGAAGATCGTCATCTTTGACGATGTGGACTACGCTTGGGCCAAGGACGCGCACGCTAGGCATCCCGACCTGCCGCTCTATCTCCAACCGGGTAATCCCGATGTGGACCCCGATCTGCCTGTGGACCCGCAGGCGCTGGCCGACCGTTTGCTTTGGCTGACCGAGACAACCATGGCGGACCGCTGGTTCGCCCCCCGCATTCTGCCGCAACTGCATGTCCTGATCTGGGGCAACAAGCGCGGCGTTTGAACAGGATCGACTGACATGATCGACAGCATCTATAGCAACCTCAAGCAGCTTGGCGGCGCGACCGTCATGCCCCAGTCCCCCGAAGAGGCAGAGCTGGAGCGTGTGCAGAACCCCCAAGCCGACGTTCTGTACAACGTGCGCTTCACCGCGCCCGAATTCACCTCGCTGTGCCCGATGACGGGCCAGCCCGACTTCGCGCACCTGATGATCGACTACGTTCCCGGTGAGTGGCTGGTCGAAAGCAAATCATTGAAGCTGTTCCTTGGCTCGTTCCGCAATCACGGTGCGTTCCACGAGGATTGCACGATCAGCATCGCGCGCCGTCTGGCGGATTTCCTAGACCCGAAATGGCTGCGGATCGGCGGCTACTGGTACCCGCGCGGCGGCATTCCGATCGATGTGCATTACCAAACCGGACCCATCCCCGAGGGCGTCTGGATCCCCGACCAAGGCGTTCCCCCGTACCGCGGTCGCGGCTAGTGGTATTGAGCCAGCCCCTGCCTAAAAAGGCAGGGGTTTTCTTTTGCTGCCGGAAAAACTCATATTTTTCTTGGCGGTTAGCGGACTGTTATCAATCAGGAAATCGTGATCAGCGGGAACCTGCTGTCCGAAAGGCGGGAACCAACGCCTTTGATACTCGTTAGTGGGGCTAGAACTAAAAAGTAACCGTGCAAACGGAGGGTCCAACCCAATGAGTAGCAAGATGCAGCAACACCAGCTGCTTTTCTTTCCCAAAGTCCATAAACGCGTGTTCCCGATCTCGGCTTTGCTGATCGTTGGTTTCATTATTTTTGGCGCATTTTTTAATGAGCAGGCGAATGCACTGTTCGGTGGCATCCAGACATGGTTCGCAGACACCCTCGGGTGGGCGATGATCATCGAGGTGAACATCTT
The DNA here is from genome assembly GCF_900115865.1 of Donghicola eburneus. GTDB lineage: Bacteria > Pseudomonadota > Alphaproteobacteria > Rhodobacterales > Rhodobacteraceae > Donghicola > Donghicola eburneus. The sequence continues at coordinate 414,959 of NZ_FOXY01000003.1, forward strand.
TGTCATCGCGACGATCTATTTGGCGTTCGGCAAGTTCGGGGATATCCGCCTTGGGCGGATGACCGAGAAACCGGCCTACGATCTGTTCAGCTGGACGGCTATGCTGTTTTCGGCGGGCATCGGGATTGGTCTGATTTATTGGGGTGTGGCCGAGCCGCTCTATCATTATTTCGCGCCACCGATGGGGGACCCCGAAACCGAGGCCGCAGCCAAGCAGGCCATGGTCATTTCTTTCCTGCACTGGGGTTTCCACGGTTGGGCGATCTACGCGATCGTTGCGCTGGCGCTAGCCTATTTCCACTTCCGCAAGGGGCTGCCGCTGACCATCCGCTCTGCGCTGTACCCGCTGCTGGGTGACAAGATTTACGGTCCTTGGGGGGACGCGGTCGATATTCTGGCGGTCTTCGGTACCATGTTCGGTATCGTGACGTCGCTGGGACTGGGCGCGATGCAGATCAACTCTGGTTTGGGTGAAGTCTTTGGCATCGGTCAGTCGGTGACTGTGCAGATCATCATCATTGCGCTGATTACTCTGGCCGCGACCATCTCGGTCGTGGCGGGTCTGGATGGCGGCATCAAACGTCTGTCGAACTTGAATGTCAGCTTCAGCCTGCTGTTCCTGTTGTTCCTGCTGATCGTTGGCCCGACCGTATTCATCTTTGATCTGTTTGTTCAAAGCTACGGGGACTATCTGGCGAACTTCGTCTCGTGGGCGACATGGACCGAGGCGTATACCGCAGACGGCACCTGGCAGAACGGCTGGACTATCTTCTACTGGGCGTGGTGGATCAGCTGGAGCCCCTTTGTCGGTGTGTTCGTTGCCCGTATTTCGCGTGGCCGTACCATCCGTGAGTTCCTGCTGGGGGTGATGCTGCTGCCGACCTCGATCATGTTCTTCTGGTTTTCGGCCTTTGGCGGCACGGCATTGAACATCTCGCTGGGTGGTGATCCGGCGCTGGTGGACGCAACCCGTAACAGCTATGGCGATGCGATGTTCGCTCTGCTGCAGTACCTGCCGGGGACCGAGATCCTGTCGGGTCTGACCATCATCCTGATCGTGCTTTGGTTCGTGACGTCGTCGGACTCAGGTTCCTTTGTGATCGATATGCTGACTGCCGGTGGTGATCCGAACCCGCCCAAGGTTCAGCGCATCTTCTGGGCCGTAACCGAAGGTGCCGTCGCATCGGTTCTGCTGGTCGCAGGCGGTCTGAACGCCCTGCAGGCGGCAGCGGTCGTGGCAGGCTTCCCCTTTGCGGTGGTGTGTATGCTGATCCTGATCGGTCTGGTCAAAGCCCTGCGCTGGGACACGCTGATCATGTATCGCCACAACCAAGTTTACCGGAACGACGAGGAGGCAGATCACGCCATGCCACCCGAGCTCCCCGGTGAACTCTATGGGGCAGAGCCGACAGTCGGCGATGCGGCCTCTCAGCCTGCGGAATAAGACGCGCGAAACAAAGAACACCAAAAGCCCCGATCGTTTCCGGTCGGGGCCTTTTTCGTGTCTCACAATGATCCTATGCCCTGAACAGGTAGTCCAATGGCTGTCTCCAATTGGCCCCATGGATAGCTGAGCGCCGCGCTCTGCGTCAGGTAATCTTGAGTCGTTGAACACAACTCGGGGTTTCAAGGCATGGCATCGCTTGGGCGGCAGGCACGGCAGGGACGGGGGATCATGGCGGCAGTATGTGCTGCCATGATGATGACTGTGTCCGGTGCCAAGGTGGCCGAAGCGCTGGAAACCCTGCCAGAGCTGCGCGTGGAGGCCGATGATCTGACCGCCGCTGAACGTGGCGATCCCGCGCGGCTGCAAGTGTCGTTGTCCGAGCGCCCACGGTCCGAAGTCACTTTACTGGCCTACGGGGATGCCGAATGCCGCGTCACGCCGACCAAGCTGGTTTTGCGGCCGCGCAATTGGTCGCGACCACAGACTTTGACCGTCACCGCCATTCCCGATGCCGCGCCAGAGGGGCCACACAGCTGCCAGCCGACCGTCCGGTTGGAGACCCGAGATCGGAAGTTCAAGGCCGCAGCGGCTGCGCTGCCAAAGGTGGCTGTCCACGATGATCTGGTTGACCGAGTCGCTGACCGTTTGGCTGCAATCCTGCGGAAGGATTTTTCAACGACGCTTGTGGTGCAGCAGTCCGCGCTGGACGGCATGCTGACCGCCGCGCTAAACCGCCTGAAGCGCGGGCGGTACGGGTTGCGCTGCGGTGAGACGTCGCCTTTCGATCTGGCAGGTCAGGTCGAGGTCAAAGAGACCAAGCGCGGAGTGAGCGGGACCTTTGGTGATGCGGTCTATCATTGCCGCACGTCCCAACGCCGGATCAGTTCTGGACGCTTTGCTTTGTCCACATCTGATACTTTGGGCCGCCAGTCGATGCTCAGCTATCGGCACCAGCGAGAGCAGCAATCCAGCAGGACGCTGCGCGGGTTCTTTCTGGGCGGGTACGGCAGCGAGACAGCGGTTGAAAAGCTGGGGACGGGCACGATCACTGGCGCTGGGGCACAAGGCGGCTTCTACGGCGCAGAGCGGTTCCGCAAGGTGCTGATGCTCAGCTACTACGCGGCTGCTGCGACGGGGCGTCACAGCTATGATCTGGAGTTTGCCCAAACCGGCGGAGAGATTGGTACCCGTGGTGCCTACACCTATGGCGCAGGTCTAGCAGGGATTGCCCTGTCTGGTCAGCGTGCAGCGGGCCCAACGATTTTGCACCCCAAAGCGGGCATGCACATGGCTTACGGGCAGGTCGGCGACACGGATGTTCAGGCCGATCGTGCTGGGCTCGATGTCTCTGGTACCGTTGACATCCCCGACTACAAAGGTCTGCGCAGCGCGCTCGAGCTTGGGGTCGAGTATGCGCGGCCAGCGCCCCATGGAAACGGGTGGGACCGGTCGCTTTGGCTCGCACCCAAGGCGCAGTGCCTGTCCGATGTGCTGCAAGGCGATCTGGACTGCGGCAGTGGCCTAAGTGTGACCTACGAGGTGGCCCACAGCGTCAGCGGGACCTCTTATAGTGTGACTGTAGATGCAGAAGCCGATCGTAAAACGCGCCGTCGGTCGATTGCGTTGGCCCAAGTCCAAGGACTTGGCGAAAACGCGGGCGAGGCACGGGCATTCTTGGCGTTGGACGATCAAGCGAAGCCTGTCTACGGCTACGAGCTCAGTCTCGATTTCTGAACAATCGCCACAAAATCGGCCCAATTTCCGTATTTAGGAAATGGTTAACGTGTAATCTTAAGTGTCGTTTTGTGGAGCTGTCGGTGTCGAGCGCGTTTTACAAGTCAACTGCATCCGCAGTCCTGCGCAGCAGGGGCTAATTTATGCGGGCAGGGGCCTCTCAGTTTCTGGTGCAGCTCATTGGGCTGGGGCTGGCAGTCGCGATCTCGGTGGCGATCAGCCACGGGCTTGGCGCGTCGGCAGAGGCGGACGCCTTTTTACTTGGCCGCCGACTGGTCACGGGGCTGCAAGAGGTCTTGGTTCAAGTTCTGACACTGGTGTTTCTGCCGATGGTTGCAATGCGCGCGGGCAAAGCGGCTTTGCTGCGTTTGGGCTTTTGGGTAGCGGCTGCTGGTCTGCTGATTGCTTTGGCGTTCGCCGCACTGTCTGGCCCGATCGTCGTCGCCATCGCACCAGAGATGCAGGGCGAGACCGCTGCCATGGCCCGCCGCGTGATTGTTGTTTTGTCCGGTTCTCTGCCCCTCGCCTTGGTCGGCGTTTTGATGGGGGCGGCGTTGAACCTGAGCGGACGTTTCGGCTGGCCCGCCTTGGCGCGGCTGGCGCCGCGGGCCATGGTCCTTGGGGTTTTTCTCGCTGGGCTTGGCGCGTCCCAAAGCGTCATGTGGGCAGCTGCAGGGTTTGTGGCCGGAAATGCCGTGGCGCTCTTGTTGATGCTGCCCTTGGTGCGACCGCTAGAGGCCCCGACATCGCAGGTCACGCCCCATGTCGGCGCTGCACTTTTGCTGGTGGCAGGCGCGCAGGGTGCACTGTGGCTGGAGACGGCGCTTGCCGCGCGCGCGGGTGTTGGTGGCATTACACTATTGGAGATGGGGCAACGCGTGGTGGCACTGCTGGGAAATACACTGGCCCTCGCGCTTGTGATGCCGGCATTCGCCAAGTGGACCGCGCGGCCTGATGAACGCACCGGTCGACACTTCTGGAAATTGGCGGCGGCAGGCACGGCGCTTCTGGTTTTGGCGCAGGGCCTGCTCATGATCCTAGCACCACGCATTGTGGCGAATGTGTTGGGCCAAGGCGCATTGGGGGCAGAGGGCCAAGAGGCCTTGTTGCCGGTGATCTGGATCCTTGCCCTTGCGCCCTTTGCGACGCTGCTCTCGCGACTTTTAGTGGTCTGGCGGATCACAGGCGCGGGTGGGCATCTGGGACAGGTTGGCTTGGCCGTTGTGGTGGATCTGTGCGTGCGTTCCATCCTTGGGCTGACGTTGTTGCCGACGATTGGCGTGCAAGCGGTCGCGTTGGGAATGGTTCTCGGGCCACTGGCATCGGCCGCTGTTCTTGGTGCGTTGTCTTGGCGGGATCTGCGTGGCGAAGGCGTCGGGTTGCTGCCTGTCCTTGGCGGTATGATGGGACTGGCGGCGGGTGTCGTAGTGATGTGGACCGCTCCGTTGGTTCTCCCATGGTTTGCAGAGCAGTCTATCGTTTCGACCCTCGCATTGGCGAGCCTGAGCGGCGTCGCTGCCTTGGGCGTGTTCACGATGTGGGTCCGTTGGCGCGGTCTTGTTTGGGTGTTCAGGTTTTAAGGGGTGCAAAGGATGTGGATGCGCGGGATATCTGTGTGCTTGGCGGCGTGGCTTGCGGGGCCGGTTTGCGCAGACGGGCTGGACTTGAGCGAACCTGCGCCCTTGCAAGCACCTGCGCTTGGGCTGGCTTTTCCAGGCAATCAGCCGCAGTTTTATGATCTTCTGCGCGATGCTGGCATGTCTTGGGCGCGGATCAGCGCGTCTTGGCGCCGGATCGGGCGCGAGGATGGCAGCTTGTCTTTTGCCGATTTGGATCGGCGTGTGGCGGGACTTCAGGCTGTGGGCGTGCACCCCTTTGTCACCTTTGAGAGTGACGCGGATTGGGCGACCGATCCGGCAACCCATAGGGTGAAAAACGCAACACCGACTGACATGACGGCGTGGGCTGCGTTCATCACGGCTGTGGTCGAGCGCTACGACGGGGACGGCCACGCCGATATGCCCGGTCTGCGCGCACCTGTGCGGATGTGGCAGGCGGCGAATGAGTATGTCAGCGACACCAACGCCTCTGGCGGTTGGGCAGGCAGCAACGCGGACCTGTTGATCTATGTGAATGCGGCCCACGACGCGGTCAAAGCCGCCGACCCAGCGGCGCAGTTTGTGCTTGGGGGAACAGCGGCGTTTGTCATGGACGTCGCTTTGGTCAATCAGGGTTACGCGGACTGGACCGTTCGGCAATTCTGGCAGGACGGCTCCGAACTGGTTTATGCACCAGACAAGTCCAGAGGGGCTGAAGTCACTGCTTTGGTCGAAGACCGCCTGAAATTCATTCTGGAAAATGCGCGTTACGATATCGCGGACATTCATCTCTATGGACCCGAAGAGAGGGACGGGGACCGGATCGCGGCGCTAACGGCTTGGTCCGGTGGCAAGCCTTTCCTGTCGTCTGAATGCGGGGGGCCCAATCTTGATTATGGCGACAGCTATTCGCCCCAAGCCCACTTCATGGCGGTGATTGAACGTAACCTGAATGTCTTGGCCGAGGGCGGGTCGGCGTGTTTGTGGTTCGGTTTGGGCGAAGAAATGGTGACGACCACCGGCAATGCCCGCGTACCGCTTTATGACATGGACCGGCAGCCAAAACCGGGCGTCTATGCCTATCGGCTTCTGTCCCGACTACTGCCAAAGGGTGCAAGTGTACGGCAGATCGCAGGTGGCTGGCAGATTGACGGACCAGAGGGCGAGCAGGTGCAGATTTTTCGCAAGGGTGGTGCTGCGGACAGTGAAATCACCCATTGCGTGCCAGAGGTGCGGCTGGATCGTGTCCTGAAGGCAACGAATAATGTTAACTGTGCTAACAGTATTCTTGTTTTCAAAGGCGATCTGGGTAGAGATATTCTGAACGAATAAAGGGCAAAGCCCACTTACCAGCTGGAGAGCAGCCAATGCTGGACCACTACCGGGACCTACTCCGCTTATACAAGCGGGCCATTATTGTGAGCATGATCTGCGCGGCGATGCTGGCGTGGGGTGGCAGCACTTTGCTGCTGAAAACCTCGCCTGCGTACAAGTCGACGGTGACGCTGAACATGCAGCCGTCCGAAGAGGAACTGGCATTCAACCGCACCTTTATGGGGGTCAGTCAGTTTAATCCGGCGACCATCATTACCCAGACCCACATTGAGGTGCTGCTCAGTCGTCCTGTGGCAGAACGCACGCTGGACATTCTGCTGGCCGAAGCTGACGCGGATGCAGGCCTGCCGGAGCCAGGCCTCTTTGATAAATTCAAAGGGTTCCTGTGGCGGACTTATGCACGCTTGAACTACGGCAAATTCGTCGAAGCGACGGAGCGGATGCAGATGATCAATCTGGTGCGCGAGTCCGTCGAAGTCGAGTTTGTCGAAGGGTCTTACATCCTGAACCTAACCGCGAAATCGGAGTTCCCAAATCTGGCCGCGCGTATCGCCAACGCCTATGCGCAGGCCTATGTGGATCTGACGCGTCAGGAGTTTTCGAGCGGGGCGACCAAGCTGGCCGATCTGGTGCGGAACCTGAAGGAAGAGCGCGAAGAAGAACTGCGCGAACTGCTGATCGAGCGGGAGCGCGTGCGAGAGGAGTTGAACATCAACGACCTCTGGCAGGAAGCGGACGTGCTGCTCTTGTCCCGCAGCGCTACGCAGCAGGATATCGACGAAGATGTCATTGAGTTAGAGCTTCGCAAGAGCGAGCTGGCTAATCTGAAAGAGCAACTGGATGGTGGGCGCGCCTCTCAACCGGTCGCTCGTTTGGAGGAAGAAATCCGCCAGCGTGAAGCGCGCCTGAAGCTGCGTCGTCAGGCCTTGGCCCGCACGGACCGTCAGCTGTCTGAGCAGGCTGAGAAAGAGCGCAGCCTGAAACAGCTAGAGGCGCGGTATCAGGCGGTCCAACTGGATTTGGATGAACTGCGGGACCGCCTGGTCAATCTGGAAATGAGCGAGGCCACGATCCTGTCTCAGGTCCAGTTGATCAATCCGGCGACGCCCGCGCTGTATCCATCGTTCCCCAAGGTGTTCGTGAACACCATTCTGGCGACCATCGTTGGAGCGCTGGCGATGATCATGCCGATCATTCTGATCGACGTGGTCGGCATGCGAGTGCGAACCTATTCGGACTTGCAGGCGATTTTGGGCGGGCATGCTTTGCCCTCGGCCCGAAAGGGGATGGAACGGCCGGGCATTGCCCGTTGGCGCAGGGGGCGGATGTCTGGCCTAAGCCGAGAGTTCCGCAACTTCTCTGAACAATTCGGGCGGCGGATGAGCACTGAAGATCTGTGGACCAAAGAGCACATCTTTGTCACCGGCTTCTTGCCGTACGAGGAGATCAAGCGCCTGCGAGATGTGGTCGCCATGGCGGTCGAGCATTCGAACCCGCGCCGCATGGGCGAAGCGCCTTATGTCATCACTGCGATTGCGCCTGTTGCTTCGGTTCAGGACTGGGACGAGTTGCCGGATGGGGCAATTGTGCTGGGTGTGCCGCCAGCGCAGGTCGATGCGCTGGAGATCCGCGAATTGCAGCGCGTGGGGCAGGATAATCCGCGCAAACCCTTTATGCTGATTTGGAACTGATCCCGTGATCGACCGGCAGACCCGACGCAAACAGGCCTGGCAGCACGCAAGTCTTGCAGTGCTGCTTGGTGCTCTGGTGTCTCTGGGTTTGGCACTGTTTGGGGGCGGGTGGTTTGCGGCTTTACCAATCGCGGCCGCTGTTCTGTTTGCCGGTAGTCGCCTTCACCAGCGCGGGCCCGTTCCGGTGATCGTATACCATAGTATCTCAGAGCAACCGGACTGGCTGCCTTGGGGCAAGAATACCTCTGTACGGCCTGACGTGTTTGAGCGGCACGTGCAGATTCTAGTGCGTCGGGGTTGGACCGTCTATTCGACCGAGGCCTTTCAATCGGCACGGGCCCGCGGTCTGACGTTACCAGACAAGAGTGTCATGGTTCATTTCGACGATGGCTATCTGGACAACTGGGTCGCGGCGGTTCCAATTCTGCGCCGGTATGGCGTGCCTGCGACGATCTTTGTCTCTGCTGATTTCATAGACCCCTCACAGACGCCGAGGCCGACGGTAGTGGACGGCGCAACCGAATGGCGCGGCTATATGAACGTGGCAGAATTGCGTGCGCTCGAGGCTGATCCGTTGATCGAGATTGCGTGCCACGGGGCGGATCACGCTCGGGTGCCTGTCTCTGACCATGAAGTGGACCGGCTGACGGCAGAGAACTGGCGTTATCACGCCCCGCTTTTCTGGCGTGACGCTGAAAATAAATCCCGCTGGTTCGAGGCGAAGCAACCGCCGGCAGCGCTTGGAACGCGAATTTACCAGAGCGACTCTGCGCTGACTTCGACGATGTGGAGCGCTGAAGGCACCGAAAGCCAAACGGACTGCGACGCGCGCGTTCGCGCGAACCTGATCCGCGCGCGCCATGCGCTGCGCGATCTGCTGGGACGAGAGATCGATTTTCTCTGCTGGCCTTATGATCGCGTTACGAACAAGGCCGCGTCGATCGCCCGTGAAGTCGGCTTCCAGACCCTGACCGGAGGGCGCGGCGAAAACCGCGAGGGCGAGGACCCATGGCTTTTGTCCCGCACGCACATCAATGACTTTGCGGCAGGGCCTGCCTCTGACTGGGTCGAGGATTTGGTTTTTCGAGCCAAATTGGGCGTTGCTGCGGGCCACTATTGGTGGATGCCTGTGACAGCATGGGCGCGCCGCCGCAGGGCCAAACATCTGCCCGCGCCGCAGGGGCCGGGCGCATGAATAGCCGGACAAAATCGCTCTGGAGCGATCTGGGGATCGGTGCGCTTGCCGGATGTTTTGCTGCGTTGATTGCTCTGGCCTTTGCGATCCTAGAGCACCCCGAACTGGCTTTGATTTTGCCGGTGGCCGCTGTGATTGGTCTTGGCTTTGCGTCCAACCCATTTGTGGGAGTTTGCGCTTTGCTCTTTTTTGCGCAACTCGACGGTATTCAGGACAAGATTTTCCCCGGTGACGGGTTCAAGCTGATGACTCTGGGAACAATCATCGGCGTGATCGTCACGGCGTTCCGTCATCGCGGTATGGTCAAAGACGCCCTGATGCAGCCCATCGCAATCATGGGCATGCTACTGGGGCTGGCGATGATCGTCAGTGCCTTTGGGGCGGAATCCAAGGCTATGGCCGCGAACAGTCTACGGCGCTTGTTGGCGATGATCATATTTATGTACCTGATCATCATTCTGGTGAACACACGTGCGCGCTTTGAGAAGGCGCTGATGATCCTTGCGCTGACATCCTTGATCTCGGGTGTGATCCTGATCCTTGATGTGAAGTTGGGGATGACGATGATTTCGACTTCTGACGCAGCGACCACGGCCAGAACCTCCGAAGGGGTCGAGCGGTCCTCTGGCGCGTCCCAGTACAATCCAACCACAGCGGCGACGATGATGCTGACGGGCGTGATTATCGCGCTGGTCATGTATATTGAGCAGGACAAGTACAAACGCTTCTATCTGGCAGCGGCGGGCATCGGGACCTTGGCGCTGATTTTCAGTTTCGCGCGATCCTCTTTCATTGTATACACCATCACCGGATTGGCGCTGGCCTATCGCTATCGGCAGCACCATTTGATTGTGCCCGCGATGGTGATCGGTGGCATGGTTATGCTGATCATGATGCCCTTCTTGCCCGCCAGCTATTTCGAGCGGATCGCTTCGATTTTTGGCGGGGGCGGGGATTGGACGCTCGGGCGCCGGATGACCTACAACGTGATCGGGCTAAACCTGTTGACCGAAAATCCCCTGTTTGGCGTCGGGCCCGGCAACTTCAAAAAACACTTCGTAGATTCCGCCTATCGCTACTTGCCTGGCCGGACGATGTATGGGCGGCAGCTGCACAACATGCACCTGTCAATCATGGTTGAATACGGTTTGGTGGGGGCGACGTTCTTTTACGGGATGATGATCTCGGCGTTTCGGGGCGCACGCCAAGTGATGCGCAGCCCGGCCGACAGCAACATCGGATTTCTTGCGACCGCGTATTTCTATGGGCTTTTGGCCTATATGCTGGTCAGCGTGTTTGTCCCGAATGAGTACAACAAATACACGTGGATCATGCTGGGGCTTGGCGCGGCCTTGCCCCGCGTGAACCGCAAGGAGGTCCTATGAAGATCTGGGCCATCGTCAGTGATTTCCCCAAGGTGACCGAGACCTTTGCTCTCGCCAATGTGCAAGCGTTCCGACGGGCGGGGCATCAAGCCGACGTGTTTCATATCAAACCCTTTCGCAGCGGCGAGATTGTCCACCCAGAGGCCCAAGACATCGTCGATGCAGCCAAACATTTGGGCTACGTGACACCTCGGACTTTTTCCTTGGCGATGCTGGGGTGTCTGCGGAGCCCCGTGCAGACGATGCGCGTGATCCGGCGGATTTTTGGGGCGTTTCGCACGCAGCCAAAGCATTTGGGGATTTCCTTGATCCTGGTGCCGCAGGCGCTGGCGATGGGGCAGATGGCACGACGCGCGGGCGTAGAACGGCTATATGCAGAGTTCGCGGGGTACCCTGCGACCGTGGCGTGGATTGCGTCGCGGACCAGCGGGATTCCTTTTGGCTTTTCCGCCCATGCCCACGACATCTTCATCACCCAAGGGCTGCTGGACGTAAAAGCGCGAAGGGCGGCCTTTGTTCGGACAATTTCGGAGTTCAATCGCCGGTTTCTAGTTCAGAAGGCGGGCGTGCCCCAAGACAAGGTGCATGTGATCCGCTGTGGGGTGTCGCCAGACCGCGCAGACTGTGACTTGCCAGAGCCGCCGAGTGGGGCGGAGCCCTTTCGTATCCTGTTCGTTGGCGCGCTCTTGCCGCGCAAGGGTGTGGATGTGTTGCTGCGCGCGCTTGCTCATTTGCCGAAATCCCTGACTTGGACGCTTCAGATCATTGGTGGCGGTTCGCAGGACGCAGCATTGCGACAGCTGGCGCAAAGTTTGCCCGAGGGACGCGTGACCTTTGATGGGCCACAGCCGTCTGACAAGGTCCGGCAAGCTATGTCTGTTGCCCATCTGGTGGTCGTCCCGTCGGTCGAGGGGGCTGAGGGGCGGTCCGAAGGCATCCCCGTGGTTCTGATGGAGGCAATGGCGCAGGGCCGCCCGGTGATCGCCTCGCGCCTGTCGGGCATTCCCGAGTTGGTCGAGGATGGGCATACAGGGCGCTTGGTCCCGCCGGGGGACGTGCAGGCCTTGGCCACGCGGATCGAGCATGTGCTGTCCAATTATGAGGCCGCGTTGCGGATGGCCGCCGCAGGTCAGGCACGTGTGCGCAGCCACTATAATATCGACCAAAACGCTGCCGAGTTGCTGGCGCTGATCAAAGGAGCCTGACCGCGTATGGAATTTGTGTTTTGGGCCGCTGTTGCGTTTCTGGCCTATGTCATTTTCGGCTATGGACTGGTTTTGCAGGTACTTGCGAAACTGGTGCCTGCGCGCCCTTTGACTGCGATCTGCGAGGCGCAGCGCGTCGATATCTTGATCCCTGCCTATAACGAATCCGCCTGTATCGCGGACAAGATCCGCAACACGCTGGCCCTGCGCAATCCGGATGGTCACGCGGTTCAGATCACCGTTGTGGATGACGGCTCGACTGACGGCACGGCTGATATTGCGCGGGCTCTGGGTCTGCCCGAGGTGCGTTTGATCGAGACTCCGGGACGGTTGGGCAAATTGGCTGCGATGAACCTTGTGGTGCCGCAGCTGACCGGAGAGATCGTCGTCTTTACCGATGCGAATGCGATGCTGGCGCCTAACAGTTTGATGGCGTTGGTCCGGCCGTTTGCCGATCCCGAGGTGGGCGGTGTGTGTGGCCAGATTAGCGTGGATGCGAAGAAAGCCGGTCAGATCGGAAAGGCCGAAGCACTATTCTGGCGCTATGACCAAGCCATGAAAGCCGCCGAGGCGCGCTTGGGCGGCGTGTGCTCTGCCCAAGGATCGATCTATGCCATGCGGCGGGCATTGGTGCCTGACGTCCCGCCAGGCGCAGCGGATGATTTCTATATCTCGGTCGCCGCGGTTGAGGCGGGGTTCCGGCTGGAATTCGCGCCAGAGGCGCTGACCCAAGAAGTTGTCACCGAGAGGGCGGGCCAAGAGATGGGCCGCCGTGTACGCTCGACTGAAATGGGTTGGCGGGCGCTGATGCGGTATCGTGCCCTGATGAACCCGTTTCGGACTGGTTGGTACGGCTGGCAACTGCTCTCGCACAAGGGGCTGCGACGCATGGCGCCCTTTGCTTTGATCGTGATCTTTATCTCGAACCTTTCCTTGATCCCCGAGGGATGGTTCTATGCTCTGAGTGGTCTGTTGCAGATCGCCGGTTATGCGCTGGTTGCATTCGCATGGGCAGTGCCTGCGGTGCGCAAACTGCCTTTGGTCGGCGCGGCGATGTTCTTTGTGATGGGCAATCTGGCGATGCTCTTGGGGCTGCTGCAGTATTGGCAGGGGCGAGAAAGCTCGCTCTGGACACCGGTTAGAGAGGGATAACGGGGTGATACCGATCTTTGTTCTGGGCTTGCAACGATCTGGCACAACGTGGATGGCGAACCAGCTGTCTGCGCTGCCGTCCGTCGCGGCAGTCGAAGCGTCGGATCATCGCGGTGTCCATGAAAGCATCTACTTCTCCCATTTCGCGCGGGCGTTCGGGCCGTGGTCGCGGCTGGAAAGCCGTGTGAAATTCGCGCAGGCCTTCGTGCTGTCAGATTATGGACAGCTGCTGGGGCTGACGCCGGAATTGTTGGCAGTCGATATCCATAATGCCAAGGGGTACGCCGATCTGTTCCGGATCGTCATGGACCGGCATGCACGGGCCCAAGGTGCAACGGCTTGGGTCGAGAAATCACCCCATCACACGCTGATGTATGGCCGTCTGGCGCGGAATTTTCCGGATGCAAAGTTCGTGTTGGTGCATCGGCGGACCGAGGGCATGATCCTATCGCGCTTGTCAGGGTTTGGGCGCACGCCCTCGACCGGCATCAAGCGGGCCGCTGATATAGCGCGAGCTGCAGTCGTGAATACACTCTACGGCCGATATCTGAAGCGGCTGTCGCGCAAGAAGAACTGCTTTTTCCTGCGGTATGAGGAGTTGCATACCGACGATGGGGCACTGCGAACGGCTCTCTTGGGTTTTCTTGGGGTCAAAGGACAGGCCGAGGATATGGAAAGCCAGTATCAGGCCAACACCAGTTTTGACCGTGCGCCGCGTCGGCCTCTGAGCCGGATGGATCTGACGGTCATGGTCACGGCAGAGATACTGGCCCATGCCGTGCCGTTGTCGTTGCTCGTTTTGGCGCACCGCGTGCGCGCTGCAATGCGGGGGATCGATTGGCCCGATTGGTGCTGGAAACGTACGGGATATCACCCCGACCTGTATCAAGTCGGGGCGTCAGGCGATCAGTAGTCCTGATCGCTGTCTGCGCGGGTGAAGTACCAGTGCTTGTGCAAGCACGGCATTTTCGCATTCATCTGATTGTCCGCAGCATGAAGCTGTAGCAAGGTCATCGGCTTATTATGCACGAAACCAAGCGATTTCAGCCCTTGCACCGGCCACGCACATTCAGGCAGCTGCAAGATTGCTTGTTCTGCGCCTTGGCGTTCCAGCATTCCTTTGGCTGCGCGCACCAGCAGGGCAAAGGACCGCTCGTCCCCGCTTTCGGTAAAGATGTCGACGATCAGACCATTGGTGCGGTCGTCTTTTTCTTCCAGTCGGGTGACTGCGTAGCCGCGCAGGGTTTCGCCTTGCCACAGGGCCAGCGTGTCATAGCTGTGCAGCGGAAACTCGTGGAAACGCCAATTCAGGTAGTCGGAATCGCGGGCTAGCGTCATGCGATAGCCATAGCGTGCACGGTTCCACAGATCGTTGAACGCCGTGCCAAAGTGGAGCACGTTCGTGATCCGCTCATCTTCGCGTAGGGAAGGCGTGTTGCGGAAGGCCATGGCACTGGCCATCCGGTAGCCCGCATCGACTGCCCCTGCGACGGGCGAAGGCAGGCCCTTGCGGCGGGATAGCATTTTACCCGGGCGCAGAGGGGCAAAGTAGTTCCGGAGCATCACTTCGCCGGTCATACCGAGCTTGCGATAAAGATTAGCGATCTCGTCGTTTGCAGGCATGCCGCCGTAGTAGGGACCTTGGTTAAAGAAGCTACGAACGATTGGCAGGCCAGCGCCGCGATGGCGGGGGTCCACACCAACAGCCACAGGCCACCACGATTGGGACTCTTTGCCTTCGATCCACAGAGTGTGGGGCAGGATCAGGCAGGCCCCGACCATTGACCCATCTTTCTGTGTGCCGCGGCCAAAGGTACGGGCACCGGTCGGGTCTGGCTTCTTGAATAGCCAGTCCCAAGCGACTGCTTTGCGGGCGGCGCTTTCGGCGCAAAAGACATTGCGCATCAGGGTCACGAAGTCGTCGCGGCGGGTGTTGTCAAACTCGAACATTGCAGGGCGGGACATACGGGCGGCTCCTTCGGTTACTGGCAAGCTAAGGTGAACAGGGTTTCGTGCGCGCGAATGGATGCGCCCGAGTGGTAGCGTTGGGCCATGGCCTGCCCGCGTGTGCGATAGGTCTGGCTGCGTGCTGTGTCGGTGGTCATCGCAAGAATTTCGCTCGCGATGTCTTCGGGACGGTCGGATCGAACAAGGGCGCCGCTTGCGCCATTCTCCAGCAAATGCGGGGGGCCAAAGGGGCAGTCCACGCTCAGGACGGGAAGTCCAGCAGCCATCGCTTCGATAATCGCATTGCCAAGCCCTTCGACTCGCGAAGTGCACAGGAACATGTCTGCATCGGCCAAGGCCTGCGGGATGTCGCGATTCAGGCCGGGCAGTTTGATCGCGTCCTCCAAGCCGTAAACCTTGATCTGTGTTTCGAGTTGCATGCGGCAGGGGCCTTCGCCGTGGATGGTCAGGCGCAGATCCGCGTTTTGGGCGTAGGCGTGGGCAAAGGCATCAATCATCAGATCAAAGCGCTTTTCCTCGGCCAGACGACCAACACTCACCAAACGGGTTAGGCGGCGTTGCTTGGTGGGCAGATCGGCAATGCGATCCACCACAGGATTGGGTAGACACGTAAACTGAGGCACGCGCTTGCCCAAAATCGACAGATGCTCTTCGCCGATCTGGGGCAGAGGGGCCACCAGTGCCGATGCGGTCGGATACAGGGCACGCATAAGGCCGATCCGGATCTGGCGGGCTTTGGCCTGGCCCAGAAATCCGCTCAGTGGTGTGTGCTCTGAAATGATCGCCCGAGTGGTCGCTCCGGATAGACGCAGCGCGGCCAGAACCATCAAGTTCCCTGCGTTGGTTGCGGTGTAGGTCAGGTCAAACCGCTCTTTGCGCAGGATCTTGGCAAGCCGCAGAACGGCACGGCTTGCACGGGCATTGCCAAGGTCGTGGCATTCGACGTCGGCTGGGATTTGGTCCAGAAGCGCGCCCTGGCTCGACTGGAGGATCAGGATGGGTTGAAACCTGGTGCGGTCCAAAGAGGTGAGAAGGCGAAGGACGACCTGTTCGGCGCCGCCCATGCGGAAGTGGGGCAGAATGAATGCGATGCGCTGTACCATACCGACACCTCAGTCAAGCGATCGCGTGGATCGGCGCAGCCACATCGGCAGGCGCGCTGGCGGGACTCTTGATGGGGCGGGCAGGGCCCACAACGGCAAGGTCGAGTACGTAGCGTTCGATAGTATAGCGGCCCGCATCAGTCTTGCACTCATAGGCAAAACGCGCGCCGATCTCGTCCAGCGGGATCAGAGAAACGCGCGCCATGCGGCTGCGGCCTTGACCAAGTTGGATACGGACTTGAAGATCGTGAGTGAACGGCAGCGCGATGGGGCGTTCCAACACGATTGTTTCTGCATCGAGGGCCGCCACCATCTGCGAGATTCCAGTGCGCCGATCATGAAGGCGCAAGCCCATCTGCTTGGCACGCAAAACGGCAAGCTGGTCCGCTTGCTGGCCGCGCAGACGCTTCAGACCCTCTTGAATAGCGCGACGCAGGACGTTGAAGCCGACTTTGCCGAACAACCCGATCTCGGCACCGTAATTCACGGGGGCGTCGATCAGCATGTTGTTGTAACGGGCTCGGATTCGCTTGGTTGTGCCGTGAGTCATGTACGCTTGCGAATGTCCCACGAGGCCGGGCTTTACCGCGAACTTATGGTCGTAGTTCGGCACGCGCTGGCGCTCGATTTCGGCGATCGCTTCGCGAACGGGGCGCGGCCCGACAAGGTTCATATCCCCGCGCAGCACGTTAAAGAGCTGCGGAAGCTCGTCCAAACGCGAGGCGCGCAAAAAGCGCCCCAGTGGCGTCTCGATATTGCTGTCAGCAGGCAGAACCTGAGAGGCGGTGAGCGCGGCTGCTTTCTTGTTGTCCAGCGTGCGGAACTTGAGGATGTTGAAAGAGACCTGATCCTTACCGATCCGTGGGCCCGAATAGATGATCCGCGGGCCCTGCGTCAGAAGCAGCGCAACAGCAATCAAGGCCATCATTGGCATGAGGGCCAGAATGACAACCGAGACAACAGACGCGTTATAAATACGGTGAATTCGCGGGTGGCGGGGGGCAAAACCAGTGGAAATGCCGCGACGCAGACGTGGGGACTCGGGGACTCGTACGGCCTTTACCGGCCCGGACGCAGCACCAAAGGTGCGCCCGTGGGCAAGGAAACTCATTATCGCTCTCCAAAACTAACACGCGGTCTTCGCCGCTTTTTTGTAACTATGGTTAACGAATCTGGCTTTCGTGGGGACGATTTGGGCCGGAAAAGGGAATTTCAGGGAATGCGCGTCGTACGTAGAAGAAAGCTTGAAATGCAGGGGGTTTGGCCATAACACGGCGCGCAGATCGTATCGATTGTGGCCGGAATAGGTCAGCGGTGTGGCCCCATAGCTCAACTGGATAGAGCAGCCGACTTCTAATCGGCAGGTTGAGGGTTCGAGTCCTTCTGGGGTCGCCATATCCGATTCTCAAGTCAGAAAAACCAGATGAATGCGCAAACGAAACCAAAAGCGTGCGCAAAGCCTGTCAAGAGAAAACCACGCGTGTTTTGTGGTTATTTACGATGGCAAGGGCGGTTGGTGCTTCGAAAACAATCAGGTTTGCGCGTTTGTCAGATATGTGTCTGTGGAAGCCGCGGGGTGCCGCATCGGTAATTCCGGCCCGGAGCCGACCTTCAGCCCTGGATGAGAATGCCGCAACGCAGCCCGTCAAAGCTGTCGTTCGCCGCACTTGCGAACCCCGGCGGGGTGTCCGAAGGTCCCCAGTGCGGACTTTTCTGCCGTTCCATGAGGTTGATACAAGGTCTGCTCTGTGCGCATTGCGACTGTTGTGAAAACATATCGAACGGGTTGCTAACATTCGCGGCGGCGTGCTTGAACATCCATAATTTTTTCTCGTAGCCGTGCGAGCGCGACGCTCAGCTAACCGAATGGGCCCTCATTTAGGAGCTCATGTATTGCAGACGTGCCAACTACATATTGACACCTTCCCTGCACCAACATCAATATCATGATGCTTCGGTTCCTTTGATTCCATTCAAAGGCTAAGAGGGAAGTCGGTGAAATTCCGGCGCTGCCCCCGCAACTGTAAGTGGTGAGCAAGGTTGATCATGCCACTGGAAGTGCGCTTCTGGGAAGGCCAGCCGAGCGAAGATCCGCGAAGTCAGGAGACCTGCCAGAAGCGTATGAAACAACCACGAACGGAGGGTTCGGGGGCGTGTTTTGGGAAACGTCTCCCAATGCGTCCTCGGCTTTGACAAAAAGGACAGAGGACACATGAGCATCACAGTCTATTCCAAACCAGCTTGCGTACAATGCACTGCCACCACTCGCGCATTGGATGCCAAAGGCATCCATTACGATGTGGTCGATCTTTCCGAGGATTCCGACGCCATGACCCGAGTGACTGAGTTGGGATATCGTCAGGCACCCGTCGTCATCGCAGGCTCAGATCATTGGTCGGGTTTTCGTCCGGATATGATCAACCAATTGTCCTGATATGAGCGCGTCGATCCCGGCGCTGATCTATTTTTCCTCGAAATCGGGCAATACCGAACGCTTCGTCGCACGGCTGGCGTGGCCAGCTGCCCGATTTTCGATTGATTCAGATGCGCCCATGCCCAAGCCGGATGGCCCTTTCGTGCTGATCTGTCCGACCTATGCGGATGGTGAGGGGCGCGGCGCGGTGCCCAAACCGGTGATCAGGTTTCTCAATAATCCGACCAATCGCGCTCAGATCATTGGTGTGATTGGCACTGGCAATCGCAACTTCGGTGAGACCTATGCCTTAGCGGGCCGCATCATCGCAGACAAATGCAAGGTGCCGTTGCTCTATACATTCGAACTGGCCGGCACCGAAACAGACATTGCCCGCGTGCGTGCGGGACTGAAAAAACTGGGGAGACAACTATGCTCGACAGCAGCATAAACGAGCAAGACTATCATGCGCTGAACGCCATGCTGAACCTCTATGATTCCAAGGGCAACATTCGCTTTGATGCGGACCGTATGGCGGCGCGGCAGTATTTCCTGAAGCATGTGAACCAGAACACGGTGTTCTTTCATTCGCTGGATGAAAAACTGCGGTATCTGGTTGACGAGGGCTATTACGAGGCCGGGGTTCTTGATCAGTACTCCAAGAATTTTATGCGCCGGATCTGGGACGCGGCCTTCGCCAAGAAATTCCGTTTCCCGACCTTTCTGGGGGCGTTCAAGTATTACACCTCCTACACGTTAAAGACCCGAGATGGGCAGCGTTATTTGGAGCGCTACGAAGACCGTGTTGTGATGACATCATTGGCGCTGGCGCGTGGGGATGAAGACCTGGCGATGTCCTTCATGGAGGAAATTTTGGCTGGGCGTTTCCAGCCCGCGACCCCAACTTTCCTGAATGCCGGCAAAGCGTCACGTGGCGAGTTGATCTCGTGTTTCCTGCTTCGCTTGGAAGACAACATGGAAAGCATTGGCCGCGGCATCAACTCTGCGCTGCAACTGTCCAAGCGTGGAGGGGGCGTGGCACTGTTGCTTACCAATGTCCGCGAACACGGCGCGCCGATCAAAGGCATCGAGAACCAGTCTTCGGGCGTTATCCCTGTGATGAAGCTGCTCGAAGACAGTTTTTCCTACGCCAACCAACTGGGTGCGCGTCAGGGCGCGGGGGCCGTCTACCTCAATGCGCACCACCCAGATATTATGCGGTTCCTCGACACCAAGCGCGAGAACGCGGACGAGAAAATCCGCATCAAAACCCTGAGCCTCGGTGTGGTGATCCCCGATATCACCTTCGAACTCGCCAAGAAAAATGCGGATATGTACCTTTTCTCGCCACATGATGTGGAGCGCGTCTATGGTGTGCCGTTCTCGGAGATTTCCGTTTCCGAGAAATACGACGAAATGGTTGAAGACAAACGCATCCGCAAGTCCAAGGTCAGTGCGCGTGCGTTCTTCCAGACCATTGCAGAAATCCAGTTTGAATCTGGCTACCCATACGTAATGTTTGAAGACACGGTGAACCGCATGAACCCGGTAGATGGGCGCATCAATATGTCCAACCTGTGTTCTGAAATCCTGCAGGTGAACACGGCCTCTAAATTCAATGACGATCTGAGTTATGCGGACATGGGGACAGATATTTCCTGTAACCTTGGGTCGTTGAATATTGCAAAAACCATGGATGGAAAAGACATTGGCCGCACCGTTGGTGCCGCAATCCGGGCGTTGACAGCTGTGTCGGAAATGTCCGCGATCGACTCTGTGCCATCCGTGCGCAAAGGCAATGATGAAAGCCACGCGATTGGCCTTGGCCAGATGAACCTGCATGGGTTCCTCGCGCGGGAACACATTCACTATGGTAGCCCGGAAGGCATTGAATTTACGTCGGTTTATTTCGCCGCCGTGGCCTATCATGCGATCCGTACGTCTTGCGATCTGGCGCAGGAAAAAGGCAGGTCGTTCAAGGATTTCGAAAAGTCTGATTACGCATCGGGCACGTTCTTTGACAAATACACTGACCGCGATTGGTTGCCGGAAAACGATAAGATCAAGGTTGTCTTTGACGGTGTGGAATTGCCAAGCCGCGATGATTGGACGGCGTTGAAAGAAGACGTCATGAGACACGGTTTGTTTAACCGCAACCTGCAAGCCGTGCCCCCAACCGGGTCGATTTCCTACATCAACAACTCCACCTCCTCGATCCACCCGATCGTGTCGAAAATCGAGATCCGCAAAGAGGGCAAGATCGGCCGCGTCTACTACCCGGCGGCCTTCATGAACAATGAAAACCTCGAATATTACCGAGACGCTTATGAAATCGGACCAGAGGCCCTGATCGACACCTATGCGGCGGCAACGGAGCACGTGGATCAGGGGTTGTCTCTGACGTTGTTCTTCCCAGCTGAGGCCACCACGAGGGATATCAACAAAGCCCAGATCTACGCCTGGAAGAAGGGCATCAAAACCATCTACTACGTACGTCTGCGCCAGGAAGCCCTAGAGGGCACCGAGGTTCAGGGCTGCGTATCCTGTAGCTTGTAAGCGGAGAGAGACCATGAAAGATACGATCGAAACCCGCGTCCCCTGCGCTATCAACTGGAATCGTCTTGAAGACGTGAAAGACCTCGAAGTCTGGAACCGTCTGACGGTGAATTTCTGGCTGCCTGAAAAGGTACCGCTGTCTAATGATATCCCAAGTTGGGGCACGTTTACAGATCATGAGAAAGAGCTAACAATCCGTGTTTTCACCGGTTTGACGCTGCTCGATACCATCCAAAATTGCGTCGGCGCGCCAGCCTTGATGCCAGATGCGATCACGCAACACGAAGAGGCCGTACTAACGAACATTGCCTTCATGGAGGCGGTGCATGCGCGTAGCTATTCTTCTATCTTTTCAACACTTTGCTCGACCAAGGAAATCGACGAAGCTTTTCGCTGGGCCGATGAAAACCCGCATTTGCAGGCCAAAGCCAAGGCCATTTTGGATACCTACGCGCCGGGCAATGATCCGCTGAAACGCAAGATTGCGTCTGTGTTTCTGGAAAGTTTTCTATTCTATTCGGGGTTCTATCTACCGATGTATTGGTCCAGCCGCGCCAAGCTGACCAATACGGCCGATCTGATCCGCCTGATCATCCGGGATGAAGCCGTGCATGGCTATTACATCGGTTACAAGTTCCAGCGTGGCTACGAGCAATTGGACGAGGCAGGTCAGCAAGAGCTGAAGGACTACGCGTTCTCGTTGATGTTCGAGCTTTACGACATCGAAAACAATTATACCGAAGAACTCTATGACGGGATTGGCCTGACCGAGGATGTGAAAGTGTTCCTGCACTATAACGCCAATAAGGCGTTACAAAACCTTGGGTTTGAGGCGCTCTTTCCACCAGAGGTGTCAGAGGTGAACCCGGCAATCCTCGCAGCCCTTAGCCCCGACAGCGAAAACCACGATTTCTTCTCAGGCTCTGGCTCGTCCTATGTGATCGGCAAAGCGGTTGCGACGGAAGACGAAGACTGGGATTTCTAATCCATGAAAGGCGGAGCGTGCAATTGGCGCTCCGCTTTCCCGTTCAGTCGGTTTCCAACTGATCGAGTTGGCCCAGGATGGGGCCTGCCAACTCCAATGCTTTGCCAACAAATTGCCCATCCACGGCATAGTGTTTGATCAGATTGTCCCGCGTCAGCACGTCCAGCGCCGCACCTTGTGCCAAAATCTCACCTTCCGACATCAGATAGACCCGGTCGCAATACCGCGCCGCGAGATTGAGGTCGTGGATTGTCATGAGAACCGTGCGGCCACGGCGTTTCACCTCATCCAGCAGAACAAGCTGATAATGGAGATCAAGGTGGTTGGTCGGCTCATCCAAAACGTAGATATCTGGATCGCAGGCCAACAATTGCGCAAAGTAGCAACGTTGTAGTTCACCACCTGACAAGGCGCCCGCAGATTGGTGTTGTTTGTCGGCAAGACCGACCAAACTCAGCGCCTCATCGCAGCGGGTGGCGTATTCGTGTGCCGGCAGATCGAGCACCGAAAGCCCGATTTCCACAATGTCGCGCGGTGTCAGCCCCGCGAGCAACCCCGAACTTTGCACGAGCGCGCCAACGGTCTTGGCCCATTCCTGATGGGTATAATCCGTGATCTCTTTGCCCTGCGCATGGACACGTCCCGAGGTCACATCCGCAGCGCGATAGAGACAGCGTAAGAGCGTGGTTTTGCCCGCACCATTTGGCCCAAGGAGACCGTGGACTTCGCCTTTTGGCACGGTCAGGGACACATTACGCACATAGGCTTTGCCTGCGACATTTACAGCAACATTATCTAGGCTGAGAGCTGGTTCAACCGGCACGACGGAGCCCCCTTAGAATGAAGATGAAAGGAGGTGCGGCAAAGAGCGCAAGCAAGACACCGAGCGGCAGCTCTTCGGGGGCGAGCAGAGTGCGACAGAGAAGATCGACAGCAATCAGAACAGTCGCACCCAAAACCATTGTCATGGGAAGCAACACGCGATGCCGCGCGCCAATCAAGAGCCGCGCCATGTGCGGCACTATAAGGCCCACAAAACCGACGATCCCAGCGACAGACACGGCGAGACCCGTGAGCAGGACCGTCGCGAAAAAGATCATCATCCGGAGGCGATTTGTGCGAATACCCAAGGCTTGTGCGCGTTCTTCACCCAGCAGGGTAGCGTCAAGTGCGTTGGACTTGGCCATGAAAAGAAAGGCGATCACGACCACAGCGATTGCGAGAAGCGGAACTTCATTCCATTCAGTCCCGGCGGCTGTGCCCATAAGCCATCCAATCGCACTACGCGTGGCATGTGGGTCTCCGACATACAAGAAAAAGGCCGTTAGAGATTGGAACATTAATGAAACCGCAACGCCTGCCAGAATGACTACAAGCGGGTCCATGGCTTGCCCACGGTGTTGCGACAATCCGAGCGTCATCAAAAAGGCAAGCGCCGCGCCTAAGAAGGCGATCAATGGGACGCCAAAGAAGTCTGTCAAATAACTTGGTAACCAAATGATGGCAGCAACCGCTGCTGCAGATGCCCCAGAGGACAAACCCATCAAATATGGATCTGCCATAGGGTTGCGCAGGGCCGTTTGCATCAACGCCCCCGCGAGTGCCAGT
Source organism: Donghicola eburneus (assembly GCF_900115865.1). Taxonomy (GTDB): domain Bacteria; phylum Pseudomonadota; class Alphaproteobacteria; order Rhodobacterales; family Rhodobacteraceae; genus Donghicola; species Donghicola eburneus. The sequence continues at coordinate 438,334 of NZ_FOXY01000003.1, forward strand.
CCGGCCCCAATCAGCGCGACGGCAAGGACCCTTGGCACGCGCCATTGCCACACGATCAACGACAAACCTCGGGGCGCGTCATCGCGTTGCATCAGGATCGCGAACCGATCTGACCAGCTAATGTCAGCCGTTCCCCAAAGCACCCCTGCGATCGCGGCAGCGCACATTATCACAAGGACTGTGGGAAACAGGATCGGGAACCGGGTTTGCATTTACTTCATCGCCGCAAGCTGTGAGTTGACACTTTCAACACCATCGGCAAAGCGCATGCCAAGCAGGGTTTCAGAAAAAGGAACGATGACAAAACGCCCTTCTTTCACTGCAGTCAGTTGAGACAGAACCGGATCGTTTTCCATGTACTCGCGTTTCTCCTGCGCGGTAGACCAGTCAGCTTCAATCAACACGATGATCTCTGGATCGGCGGCAACCACGCGTTCCCAAGCGAGGTCAACCCATGTGCCTTCCACATCTGCGCTGATGCTTTTCAGGCCAGCGGTTTTGGCCACCAGAGCCGGGCCGCCACAGCAACCGATGGAGTAGGGCGTATCGGTCCCGCTGTCATAGATAAACGCCGTCCGTCCCGCGCCTGCAGGATCTTCCTTGACGGCTTCGATGCGTGCTTCGGTGTCCGCGATGAGCGCCGAAGCCCTGTCTTTGACGTCAAAGATAGCGCCGATGGTTGCGATGTCCTTGAGGATCGGGTCAATGGTCAGTGGCACATTCTTCGGGTGTTTCGCCTTACATGACGCATCCACAAGATAGGTACCGATGCCGAGATCATGCCACTTCTGTGCTTCGCCGAGATTGTCCTCGGAGAAAGCAGAGCCAAAGCCCGCAAATAGGAAATCTGGCTCATTGGCCATAACAACTTCGGCAGCCGGATATTTATCGGCCAAAACAGGCACCGAGTTAAAGGCGTCTTGCCATTGTGCTGGGATTTTATCGTCCAGATAGGCAGTCCCAACCATGGCCCCCTCAAGCCCTAGAGCCAACATGACCTCTGTGGCCTGCTGGTTCAACGTGATGGCGCGCGATGGGGTTTTGTCGAATATGACATCACCGTTACAGCCTTGAATGGTCACGGGGTCCGCATGCGCGACGCCTGCCATTGCGGCCAACGGTATTAGGAATTTAAGCAGTTTCATGGATGCCTCCTGTTTGATGAATGAGTAAGTTTTGGGGAATTTTTCCAGCGCGCAGTGCCTGAGACACAAATGTCCGAAGGTCTGTCAAATTGGTGACCTTGTACCAATTCCCCGATGGGTAGTGGACAAGCACAGGGCCATTGTTGCAGGGGAATAGGCACCCCGTTGAGGTGACGAGACAGTCAGAGGTGAGACGCGCCTGGCCCAGCTCTGCCTTCAATGCCGCCAGCAAGTTAGGCGCGTCTTTCAGATGGCATCTGGGGCCAGTGCAGACGAGCAGGTGGTGTTTAAAAGCAGGCGGTTCATTCCAACCTTTGCCGAGTTCACCATCGGTAAGTGGAGATATCTGCCTGCGCCTGACAGTCGCACAAGCCGCGTGTTTGATGAATTCTCCATCGGATTGAAGCGGTTCGGCGAAAAAGATGTCAGGCGGTTGACCTTCATAGGTATCCAGCCAGCTTCCAGCGGCTTTGGGTATCCAGGTCTCTAGGATTTGTGAAAACGGCAAGCCAATTGGCCTTAGCTCAATCCGGCTCGCACCTTCGGCGGATAAGTGATCCAGCGCATGCCAAAATCCATCGCCTGTTGCTTCCAGACGCACAGCGATGGCGCGGCAAGGCGCAGATGCAACCAGCTTATTTGCGAGCGAACGGAATTTCCCTTCGCTGACGTAGCTTGCCGAAACTATGTAGATAAATGCGTCCATATCTGCCCCACAAACGGAGGCAGGCAACGCATTGGATCAGGCCCAAATGTATTTGACATCATGTCCTCCACGAGCCCTCCGCCCGGTTGGTTACGTTCCATGATGGCAGGTCTCCTGACTTGCGGATCTTCGCGTCCTGTCCCTTCCCAAGCCAATGTGGCCCAGTGGTGTTGACAGGTTGCTCACCGTTTACAGTTGCGGGGGCAGTCTTGGAATAGAGCTCACGCTCGCACCAAATTCCCTTTTCATCCCAGTGTAAGTGTCCCGGGAACCATCACCATTTGTGTCAGAAATGCCGAGCGCTATGTCAAGTGGAGACTTGATACCAGCTTATAAACAAGCAGTAATCCATACGAAGAGCAAAGTCGCTCAAACCCACTCGGGTCAATTAAAAATGCTGAAGAATTGGCTGTCGGCCAGACAGACCCCTAGCCTATTCGGACAGGCAACTTTGGGTGACCGCAACCCGCGCCAATGGCGGCTTTCTTGCGGTTCACGGGCTACTAGGCATACCGCAGCATCATGCACAAAGGGCTCGAAGCGGCCATGCGGCGGCGTAGCGCGTGCTGCACTTGGCGCAGCGCTGGCCGTCACTCCCGGCCCACAGCCGACATCCGTTCGTGGTCGTCGTCGCTGTGATGCGGAACGTCGAAGGAGACATTCGCTGCGTGCGCATAACTGATAGAACCGCACAACTCACCCTAAGCAGTCGGCTTTGAATAACCTCCAAGGCTCTGAATTTGTGTGAGAAAGCGGTGATTATATTGGCTTTGTGCTGCAGGGTTTCATAGGATTCCTTCAGAAAGCCTGCAATTTGGGACTGCCGCCATGAAGCACCGCTCCCGCGCCACGGAACAAGACGATCTCTTGCGACCTCGTCTGGTCGAGATGATCGACATGCGCCACGAGTTGGTAAAATTGTCCGAACTGATCGACTGGGAATGGTTTGAGCGGGAATGGTCGGGGTTCTTCCCCTCGCAGGAGGGGCGACCGGCAACGCATCCAAGGCTGGTCGCCGGGCTGATGTACCTACAGCACGTATATCGCTTGGCCGATGATGCCGTTGTCGCGCGGTGGGTCGAAAACCCGTACTTTCAACACTTCACTGGCGAGACATTCTTTCAGCATAAGCCACCGATCCACCCATCTTCGTTGAGCCGGTGGCGGGATCGGATCGGTGAAGACGGCGCGGAATGGCTGCTGACCAAAACGATCGAGGCGGGGCGGGCCGCTGGCACGGTGGATGACGCCAGCCTCAAACGTGTGGCCGTGGATACGACGGTCATGGAAAAGGCCATCAGCCATCCAACGGACGCGAAGCTCTACGAGAAGGCACGCCAGAAACTGGTCGCTTTGGCGCGTGAGGGCGGTCTAAGCCTGCGCCAGTCTTATGCACGGAAATCCCCTCGGTTGGCGCAGCAGGTCGGGCGCTACGCCCATGCGCGCCAGTTCAAACGCATGCGCAAAGCACTGAGAACATTGAAAGGATACACGGGACGCGTGTTGCGTGACATGCGATCGGCAGATCGACGTCATCCCACAAGGGGCCTATCGGGAGCGGGTCCTTGATATGCTGGTTCTGGTCTCTCAGCTGTTGCACCAGACGCCGAAATCCAAGGGTAAGATCTACGCTCTGCACGAGCCTAAGGTGGACTGCATCTCCAAGGGCAAGACACGGGTCCGCTACGAATTCGGAACCAAGGTCAGCATTGCGACGACCATCGCTGAGGGCTTCGTGGTCGGCATGCGTGCAATGCCGGGCAACCCCTATGACGGGCACACCTTGGCCGAGGCGCTTGAACAGGTCGAAACGCTCACCGATCAGCATCCGGCTTTGGCCGTGGTCGACCGCGGCTATCGCGGGCATGGCATCGAGAAAACCATGGTACTGATCTCTGGCCAGCGTCGAGGTCTGACGCCATCTCTCAAGGCTCTGCTGCGACGGCGCAGCGCAATCGAGCCGGAAATCGGCCACATGAAAGCCGATGGTCGTCTCGCCCGTTGCCCCCTGAAAGGAACCTCTGGTGACGCGATCTTCGCCGTGCTGTGCGGCTGCGGTCACAACATCCGCAAGGTCCTCGCCCACCTCAGAGCGCTTTGGCACGCCCTCATCACCTGGGTAATGGCGGAACTCTTCGGGACAGAACCGCATAATCCAGCCCCTCAAACCGCCTGAGCGCGTTGTTCAAAGCCGACTAAGCAAACGAAGAAAGCAATGAGGGCTGTCGTGCGCCGCCAGATACAAAAGAATGGAGCAATCGCAGCGCACACAATCCAATCGCTGATTGCGGTTCGGAGACCTGGTAACTATGCTTTCTGAGAGTAAAAAGGGGTTGTTGGAGCGTATTTTTTAGACATCGAAATATTAGGATCGAAGTGCATGAAAGGTATCGATTTCCGCTCCCCAAATAAGCCTCTAAAGAGGAAACAGGTGTTTGATGACAGAATTCATTGAGTCAAAGGCGCTGGAGCAAGAGCTTCAAAGTGTCTCAAGGGCACTGGATGTGGAAGCAGGTGCGCACAAGGCTCCATTGAACAGTCTGTCAGATTCCGATTTTGAGCTGTTGCTGTGGAGAGTTTTTGAACAGCAATCGGATCCAGAAGCGTACTACGACAAAGCAACGGTTATGGTCGCGGGTGCTGACCGAGGGCGGGATGTCTGGCTGACGAAGAATGGTGACGCTGTTGGACTGATTCAGTGCAAACGGCTCAAATCGGCGTTTAGCCTTCCAGAGGCACTTAGGGAAATTATTAAGTTCATTTTGTTCGCTGAACTGGATTCAAGTCTCCTCAAGGATGGGCTGCCGTTCAAGTATTCCCTCGCGGTGTCAACTGACCCTGCAAAAACGACAGTCGATTTTTTTACCTCGCCAACTCAATGGCTGGAAGAAAACAACGGAGAAATTCTTGCTTTACTTAACACTGTAATTGGCGGCTATGAGAGTTTTAAGGACTTTTCGGGCGCGAAAATACTCGATCGCGTAAAGCAGAAACTTGGATCTTTCTCATACGAGTTAATTCGCCCCGCAAATATTGATACCTTATTGTTTGGTCTGCCGAGAGTTCGAGAGCAGTTTTTCCAAGTTCGCCTTGTTCAAAGCGAGGATGCTTTTGAAGAGTTGTTTGATCGCAAAGTAGACGAACACGGGCTAAATCGAGAAATTAGCGACAAGGCTCGACAACTACTGGACGAGGAAGTGCAAACAAAGATCAACGATCTACGTCGTTCGCGTTTTTTCCCTGGTAGTGATGTCGCCAAGGCTGCGTTACGAATGTGCAAGCAGTTGAAAGCCGGTGAATACTGTCAGGCTTCTGAAAGCGTTCGATCAAATGCTTTTGGAGCATGTGCTCGGTGGTTGTCTCGGTCAGAGGAAAAAATAGCTGCGAAGGAAGCTATCGAACTCTCCGAAGCACTTGGAGAATGTGATGACGCTGTCATTGCCAGGGCGTTCTTGCCTGAGCACACGGATTATACGGAATGCCTGAAGGCACTTGCTCCGCTTGATAATCCTGAAAAAGTAACTGCCGCCCTTCTGTCAGTCAAACACAGCACTGACTCTGAGCAAGCGTTGCAATGGTTTCGTGACGCAGATTTTGCCTCAACTGATCTTGATGCAGACGGCAAAGTTGTTCTTCTGAGCTGCCAGTTAGAAACCCAGAACTGGGACGAGGCTTATTCCTTAGCGATCTCACTGAAGCAAGAAGATTTTGTTGAAGCTCCGGTTCTGCTCCACTTTACGGGTATGGCGCGTCTTTTGACCGTCTTACCAGAGGAGTTTCGGGATGCCTTCAGATCCAATGTTCCTTTCGTTCGACAACAGTTCCCGCTTTGGGATGATCCGGAGTCGATGAAGAGGCGAAAAACCGCATCAGGTTTCTTCAATCGTGCGAAAGAAGCTGCAGCAGAATTTGGGTTGGACGCTAAGCATACATACGAAAACTATGCACTCTGGTTGGAGCTTCACGATCCGGACGACGATGAGGCTGCGCACGCGCGTCTGACCTCGTTACTTGGCGACGCAGAAACTGCGATCCACTACATCCCACTTGGTCTTGGCTTTAATCTAAAAGTTGACCGCGAAAGAATTGAGCACGTTCTCTCACGCCAGGAAGCAAGAAACCCTGGAGGAAATTTTGCAGTTGCGCTCGCTCGGTTTGTCATGGCCACCTCCATCGGTGATCCCGCAGAGGCATTGACGTATTATCAAACTCACCGAAAGGTGATTGAGACGCACATAAATCCAGAGGCATATTTGGAATTTGAAGTGCAGGCCTGCGTCCAAGCTGGACGTATTGAATCTGCCAAGTACGCAATAGAGAAAAATTCCGAAAAACTAAGTGCGAGACAAAAAGACCGTTTCGAGTTGATCATTGCACAAGGGAAAGAAGGCCCGGGCATAGGTGAATTGGAAGAAACATATTCAAAGGTGCCTTCAACAGCAAACTTAGAACATCTTGTCGAGCAACTTGGTCAGCAAGGATACTCGGATCGCTTCTTCGAACTCGCCCGAAAACTTGTTGTAGATACAAGATCAAAGACTGAGACCGAGCGTGTTGTTAGGTTTCTTTTCGCAAACGGCAGGTATGAAGAGGTGGAAGTTGTCCTCTTAGAAGCTTCGGAATTGGTTCAATCGTCCCTTGAGCTTCGCTTTGCTGCCGCCTGGACGCAGTTTCGAAATGGGAATTTTGAAGAAGCTCTAAAGGCCGTTGTTCAGCTTCGCAATGAGAGGGATGATCAAAATGACCGCAACTTGCATCAGAACCTTTTAATTGCTTCAGGGCGTTGGGAGGAACTGTCAGCTTTTGTGGAAGAAGAATGGAAAAAACGAGAGCATCGCACCCCTGACGAGCTTCATGTGCTCGCACAGCTATCTGGAGCGATAGACAGCCCTCGACTTGGTGGACTGCTTGAAGCAACCGCAAAAGCTGGGGAGGATGATCCAGCTATTTTGCTGGGGTGCTATATGACAGCTACTGAAAGCGGGATGGAAGACGGCCCGGAAGTTTTTGGTTGGTTTGATAGAGCTTTTAAGTTGTCTGGCGAAGACGGTCCTGTGCAAAAAAAGTCCATAGAGGACATTGCAAATGAGATGCCAGATTGGAATGAGCATGTAGACGTCGTTTGGGAGAGTTACCGGCAGGGTGAAATGCCACTTTCGATGGTGGCAGCGCAACTACGAAGATCGTCGCTGGAAATGCAGGTATCTTCTATTGTCTTGAACCAAAAGCAATCTGACCCTCGAAAGCGCAGCGTCGTTTCTGCGTTTAGCGGGGTGCGTGGCGAAGTTGAGGCAGACTTGAAACGCATCGGCCTTGAAAGCACCGCTCTTGTGACACTCGCCAGTCTGAATGTCCTTGAAGACGTGGTGCGGCACTATGACGAGATACACATACCGCATTCAACGCTCGGTTGGCTTTTCAGCGAACGCCGTAAACTGGCTTTCCATCAACCGAGTCGAGTCAAGGCCGCCAGAGCATTGTTGACCGCGCTCACAACCGGGAAGGTGCATGAATACACCCCATCATTGGCTCCCGAAGCTGAGTTGGCCACTCTTGTCGATATGGAGCTGGCCGAAATGCTCACTTCCGCTAAGGCGGAGGACCGCGAAGCCAAAACAATCGTGGTCAGAAGCGCGCCAGTTCATAAAATTGGGTCTCTTATGGATGAGACCGTCGACCTCAGTGATTTTGATACCTGCCTATGCAGCTGTCAGGCTGTGATTGATAAGCTGGCTGACCTTGGTCAGTTGATGCCCGAAGACGAACAACAGGCACGCATCTTCCTTGAACGAAATGAGCAACGCTGGCCTGATGAAATTCAGATTGAAGACGAGGCGAACCTTTTATTGGATGACCTATCGGTTTCGTATTTTCAAAAAACTAAACTTCTAACCAATCTCGCTGATGCTGGGTTTAAGGTTTTTGTTTCCAAAAGTGTAATACAAGAGGCGAATACACTGGTTGAACTGGATGAGCATTCGGATGATTTCAAGCGGATTATTGAGGGTATAAGAAATGCCCTAAGCGTATGGATGTCCTCGGGGAAAGTGCGCGTCGACAAGATATTTAACGATGACGATCTGAAGTCGCACCCAAACGTCGCTGCGCTACAGCTTGCTGGGCAAGTTGAAGCGCTTGTGAGCGACGACCGTTACCTAAATCAATTCCAACATGCGGGTGAAAATGACGCTCAGACGCCGACACTAACATCCCTCGACATCCTTGCGAGCTTGAACCAGGCGGGTGTTCTTGCAGACGATAAGCTGGATCATTGTCGAACCGTTCTACGACGAGCAGGGTATGTGCTTTGCCCCTCTTGTCCGGACGAACTGGCTCGTTTTTTGGGGGGCGCTCAAGTCAAAAACGCGACTTTGGTCGAAACCGCTAACTTGAAAGCGTTCCGAGAAAATGTCCTTCTCACGCAAATGCGCGGTTGGCTGGTGCTGACCAAAGAAATGGCCTGGTTTGATAAACTCCGGAATGACTTGGTTTCGGTTTTGGTCATGCAATGGAAGCCAGGAATAGCCGATGACGTCGCCCGCACCCGTTCTCGTTGGATTTTGCGACTTCTTGATATCCGAAATTGGGCGGGTTCCATCACTGAGAATGATGGCTCTGGGCTCGCTCAAAGTGGTTGGGGAATCGTGTGTAACAGTTTGGCTCTTCGACACCTCGATATTGATGACGCAGATGCTTCGAACAGATATTCGGATTGGTTAAAGGAAGAGGTGTTCGACTTCCTTCAAACTTCGGATCCAGAAGTTTATGAATGGCTTATCAAATCGCTTGGGCAGATGCTTTTATCCAGAGTGGGTTCCGGAGGAGAATACGATGGATAAAGGCGCAAGTTTGGAATTCACAGAGCCGGCAGAGAGCTCCGTTTTACTCGGAATTCTCCCGATGTTCCTACGTCGAAAACTGGTCGACGAACGCAGCTTTCGACAGAAGATAGGCTTTGAGGCCGAGGAGCTTGTTACTTACGGAGAAGACATCGTGTTCTCCCGATCATTGTTCTTCGAAAGAGCGAGTGAAGCGCTTAGTGTCGACGGTGGCCAATCTGAGATCGAAGATCAGGCGGGCAAATGGTGGATTCTGTCACGTGAACAGATTTCCAACGGTAGGGTCGCCTTGAAAATCGCGAGCGATAGCGAGAGCTTTTTCGCCACAGAGTTCTTCGTTTTCCTACCAGATGCGTGCGAAAGACAAAGGGAATTCGATGTAGCTATAACCGAACACGGCTTTCCTCTGACTGGCTTAAGTGATTGGCGCGGCCTCTTGGCCGAACGAACCTTGACGGCTGACGAATTTGAAGAATTCTCTCAAGACATCATGAAGACGCCCTTTGCTTTCCTTAAGGTGTTCCGGCGGAAGATCGAAGAGACGAACGTAAGCGCTGAAGACATGGTGCCTAAGGACATCGAGTACTTTGAAAAATTGAGTGGTAAGGGCGAGCAAGACACTCTACCAGATTTGGTGAGCGAGGTCGTCTCAGGGTTGGTTACAGACTATTTAGCTTGGGATGATGAAGTTGGTCCTCGAATGGCTCTGCTGCTGTGCAGCCATCCTTCGATAAGCAACGTAATTGCAAGTTCAGGTATCGACGAACAAAAGCTGATAAACTTGGCTGAATGGGTGAGAGACCATGGCGATATCTTCTCGAAAGTAGGCGTCGTCGAAGTCGCCTTATCCGCAAACTACAACTTGCCTGAATTGGAGCGAGTTCTGGATGATATCGTCCAACAAATCATCGCTCTTGATCCAAAAGATAAATCCGGGCCTCTCCAACTTATGATGAGCTTCAGGCATATACGTCGCGCACGGTCGCGAAGGTGGCCACCAGCATGGCCGATGCTCCAACAGCCTGAACCAGACGAAACGCAACAAAGGCTAATGCAG
>NZ_FOXY01000006.1 GCF_900115865.1 Donghicola eburneus
CTGCATTAGCCTTTGTTGCGTTTCGTCTGGTTCAGGCTGTTGGAGCATCGGCCATGCTGGTGGCCACCTTCGCGACCGTGCGCGACGTATATGCCAATCGTCCCGAAGGTGCCGTCATCTACGGCCTTTTCAGTTCGATGCTGGCGTTCGTGCCTGCGCTCGGCCCTATAGCCGGTGCGCTGATCGGCGAGTTTTGGGGATGGCAGGCGATCTTCATCACACTGGCTGCACTGGCTTCGCTCGCACTCTTAAACGCCAGTTTCAGGTGGCATGAAACCCGACCGTTGGATCAGGCCAGAACGCAACGATCTGTTTTGCCGATCTTCGCGAGTCCGGCCTTTTGGGTTTACACGGTCGGATTTAGTGCCGGCATGGGCACATTCTTCGTTTTCTTCTCGACAGCCCCCCGTGTTCTCATAGGCCAAGCCGGCTATTCCGAGATCGGATTTAGCTTGGCCTTCGCGACTGTCGCGCTGGTCATGGTCACGACAACCCGCTTCGCAAAGTCCTTCGTTGCCAAATGGGGTATCGCGGGTATACACTTGAGCGCGAGAACGGAGATTACAAGATTGTTGCTGAGGTAAATATGTAATCGCACGATGCAAAAAAATACCGCAGACGGAGCTTATCACATATTAAGTTGTCTTTCCTGAGCATTGTCGACTTTGGCTTGTCAAAAATGCTGCGTACGGCATCGAAACCCGGTCTGGTGAAGCTGCACCGCGGCGACGAGCCGCCGAGCAATTGGCAGCTCAGAGCCGGAAATTGCAGCCGCCTGACTGCGACAAACAGCTTTTCCAAGACGGAAGAATGTGAAAGCCTCAGCTGAATGATTGGAGAGCGAGCTATTTGGCGGACAGCCGGTCACTCATAACGTACAATGGAGAAGAAGCATGGCGTTTGATACAAAAACAATCGTACTGCACCAAAACGAGTTAGACTTTTTAGGAGGCAACGAGTTTGGTTGGTCTTTCGCGGATGTTGAAGCAGTTGTGAAAAAAGCGTTCGATCAAACGGCTGTTGGCGAACAAACAAATTTCAGAGCTTTTGGCGTGTCTGAAATTGTCGCTGGCAACTCTTATTCTAAGGTTGGATTCGTGGAGACGGATTCTGGCTACTTCACAATCTCTGCGAGCATGCTGGAGCATATCATCGTGACGTTCGCTCGATGGGACTGACCATCTGCTAACCTGCACAGAACGCTCTCATGACGGAAGCTTGGGGACACTATATTCGTCGCCTTCTCGGGCTTGCAATTGAGCGCAGATGGGGCAGTTGCACTGACTGTGTTTGCTATATTGATGACCAACATCATCATAGGGAGCGGCGCAGTCCCCGCCCTTCTCCTGAGGATGACCCGGAAATGTGCCCGGATATCGCGCTTGTAACGAATGTCAGGTCTGACGGTATGCACTGCAGCATCCGACGCCACGAATAGATGTCTCCTTTGGGCCGAGAGTGACATCTGCCGACTGTGAGCACAAGCTTCTGGTGCTGCGCCGCCGCAAGTCCGCTCTCAGCCACAAACGGACTCCTCCCGCTCCACTCATACGACCGCCCCGGTGCTCGCCCGCTTAGTCGAGTCGTCGCCCGTGCGCTTCATCGAGGGCATTCGTCCAGCGCGGTCGGATCAGGACCGTCAGGCCTTTCTCAGCAAGCGCGGGAATTCGAAGGTCGAGACGGGCGGATTGTGTAGACGGTGCAGACCAAGCAAGGCCGCCTGTCAGAGAGCGTCTGTGACTTCGTGCCGCGCATCACGGCAGATGCTCGGTCGAAGCCGCAGCAGGATGCGCGGCTGGTAATAGTGAGGAAGGCAAAGGCGTTGCTGGCGTGTTATTAGCCTTGATCACATCACCTCGATCATGTCTCTGCGCCCGTTTGGAGCCAGTTTGCGTTGGCGACCACGGTGCCACGGCCGCCAACTTAGTTTGCTCACCTTCCCAACACGGCGCTGAATTAGGTCTGAAGACCTCACCTTTTACCTTGATCGTCGGGACCCAAGGAGAAGGTTCTCGGCAGTTCGATGAGAGGGCCCGAAAAACGACGATTCTTGAAGTCGAAATCGCGGCTCCCGGGATTTCAGCATCCCGCTAAGGCGCTCAATATCGAAACTATCAACATCGCTAGCGACAGGATCAGCATTGTCCATTCATACGGGGTCATAATCGTTAGCCTTCAACCTTGTTTCACTGTAGGTTAAATCTCGCTATTGAGGCGTCCGGCATCGAGGCTCTGAGCGTCTGGATTGCTTAATAACGGTCCGGATGTGCGAAGGCAGCGTCCGAAGTTCATGCGCGAGGGCTATGAGACAATGACTGGAAATCAGAAGCTTGTATCTGTAAACCCTATCCGCGCGGCCGAAGCATTCGATAAATGGAAACAGCGTCATAGGCAGATCGAGAACGACGCCGCGAAGGCGTTCTATGATCAAATTGTGTCTCGTGCTTTTGGTTCAAAAAGATCAGGCTTGGGTTTGCCGAGATCTCGCAAGACTTGGAGTGACTGGCGAACTGGGAAGATAAAGACAACAAAAAGTCTTAGCATTGAAGTTTGTTCAGCAATTCATGAAATGACAGGCTGTGATCCTACGGAAGATGGCTTATTCAAGGATCAGACCAGGAATACAACTCAAGCTATTCATTTTCGATCCCTAGCATTAAAAATACTTTCCAACGCCCCATTCGACGGAATGGAGCGCTACGAGGTTTCAGCAACAAGTATCCATTTTAGACTGAGCGAAACCATCGAAGTAGATACAGAGATGACTGGTCGCCGAGGAACTGAGAAGTTTACTCTTGGCAGAGCAAAAGTTGGATTTCGAGAAGCACGTATTACTCTGCAAACAGACGGACAAGTTGTCCAGTCTCTCACCAATTTAGTGCCAAGCAGTCCTCCTGAAAACGGCTCGGTTGATGGTGTTTTTCTTCAGGAACTGCCAGGTGAGCAGAGGCAATGGGTGGTGCAGCCGTTGGATGCGGGATACTTGATTGGATTGATCGCCAATGCGAAACTTGCAATGATTGACTGTAGAAAAGGTGCGAACATAAGAATTTCGATCGGAGCATTTCAGGACGACATGGATGTGAGTTTCCACCCAAATTTTAATAATGAATTGGATCCGATACAGCAATCCCGCGCCAGGAAGCGCATAATCGCTAAAATGGTTCACGATCGGTTAAAGGGCGGCGATGACTTCATCGAGCTAAGCATTGGTGAGGCAATCGCATGAGGAGAAAGGTAAGCTTTGACAAAGAAGGCTCCAATGCCGCCATTGAGATTGTCAACGGAGACATGACGGACCCAGTTGCTGCAGTAGAACGAGTTGGATTAAATCCGCAGGAATTCTTCGAGGGATTTGATTGGTCCGATATGGATTTTCGAAAAAGCGATTTGTCAAATGTTTCCTTTCTTGGTGCCATTCTTGACGGTGTATATCTTTATGAAGATCAACTTCAGACTGTCCTTGATACAAACCCAAAGTCAGTAAAAAATCTGAAGATATTTAGTCGGCCGCCCCCTTTGAGCGCGACGACTGATGGGATTACCGAAGAAAGGTCGTTGAAAGAGAAGCTAGACCCAATTGACAGGGTAATTTTACGTCTTCTGCAAGAAGATGGTCGGCTAACAGCGCAAGAAATGTCTAAATCAATGGGTGTTTCGTCATCTTTCGTGACTCAGAGGGTGAAGCTTCTTGAAGATCACGGCTTGATAAAAGGTTATTGGGCAGATGTAGATGCGGAGAGAGTTGGCATTTCATCGATACTCTTTGCAATGGTGACTTTGAAAGACACATCGGAAAAAGCGCTGTCAGACTTTGAAGCTAGTTCTGCAAGAATTGAGCAAGTGCGTGCCTGCAGCCTGCTTAACGGTGAGATCGATTTTTTGCTGAAATGTATGGTCTTCGACGAGGAGGATGGTCAAAATATAATTGATAGGATTTCAAGAATTGACAACGTCATCAATGTTAAGACTCACTTGGCAATTGGAATGGGAATTAAAAAGCCGGGAATACCACTAGACGTATTGGAAGAGGCACTCGGCCAGCGCAAAACATCAGCGTAGAAAAAAGCCGAGCATGGATAACAGCAAGACACCGCGTCGAAAATGAATGTAAGCGAACTCTTAGCATTTTTACATTCAAAGCACTTTGACCGCCAAAGCAAGATGTGCAACGCGTTTTCCGTTGCGGGGTTGGAAATCGAGAGAGAGGTTCCCAGCTGGCCTGACGCCGAGATATCCTGATGACCAAGCAATAAAATTCACCCTCAGCGCCTCGCGTGACATTTCCTTCGACAAGCTGATTTTGAGCCAGTCGCACGTGTTCCAAGTCAAGGCGGGCGTGTCAATCGAAGTACTGGCGGATGACATCGCTCGGCCGACGCTGCTCAGCTTCACTACCGTGCGGCCCGTACTTGACTAGAGCAACGCCGAGACTGGTATGTACACGATCTCTGCCGATGGGCGGCGGTTCCCGACGCTCGAGCTACTTTTGAAAACAAAGCGCATCAACAAGACCGTGATGGCATCCTGCATTGTGCGTACCCATGGGCTCGCCGAGTAGGACAGCCTGACGAAGGATGTCCAGCGCGCGCTGGTGTATCCGCTCGACCAGTTCTGGTCTAAACAATGCGCTGTGCGACTTTGTTCGGGCACCGCGCAGACACGTGACAATCGTCGACTTCCTGCGCATTGCAGACTTAGGCCTGTAAAAAGTGCTGCGGGATGCCTCGAAAGTCCGGTTTGGTGAAGTTGCACTGCGTCGTTGTGCGATCAGCACAATGTCGGTTTAGGGCCGAAATCACCTTGGCAACCTTCTTCCGATATATTTGACGCAGCTCAGACGCGGGCGCTTGCCCAAGCCTTGGTTCGGCTCGCAAGGGCTTGGAGATGGTCCTCCAAGCTTTTGCCCGTGACGCGCTTACGAGGCTTGAGGTCGTGATCTCCATCTTCGAGCCAGTGCAGTGTGACCGCATCTGACAGGGCGTAGGTCTCGACGACTTCCCGCGTGCCGAAGGGATCTCGGGTTCCTTGGCAGATGAGGGTGGGACAGGTGATGTCCGATAGGTTTTCGCCGCGGCGATTGTCGGGCTTCTTCGGTAGATGGAAAGGAAAGCCGAGGCACAGCAGGCCGTTGATCCGCCCCGCGTCGTAGAGGTCTTCGGCGATCAGGCTTGCTACGCGGCCGCCCATGCTTTTGCCGCCAATGATCAAGGGGCCGTCGCAGGAGAGCGCGTCTATGGCAGACAGGAATTCAGGGGCATAGGTGTCGGCTTTTGCGGGCGGACGCTTGGAGCCGCCCGTGCGACGAGCCGCCATGTAGCTGAATTCGAAACGGGCGACTCGGAAGCCTTGGTCGGCCAGCCCCTCGGCAATCATGCTCATCCAAGGGGTGTCCATCGGGGCGCCGGAGCCGTGGGCGAGGAGGATTGTCGTCCTCCCCTCCTCATCCCCGTTCAGCAGGAACTCCATGGCGCCCTCCAGGCAGGTTAGGCAGCGCTGGTGGCGCGCTCGGCTTCTTTGACAGCCAGTTCCGCCATCTTCAGGGCCGCCTCGCGGCTGCTGGCGACAGCGATGAACAGGCCGTTGTGGCAGAACTTGGCGCCTTTGACGCCGCTGGCTTCTTCGAGCGCTTCGTCGGTCAGGCCGGCCCACGCCGCAGGTAGATCCGCGCGCTGCTCAAAGCTGTCGCCGCTGATGCGGATGCCGCCGATGGACCAATCGTTATCACGGGGATTGATCACGAACAGCAAGTGGTCGGCGCCCGCTGCGTCGATGGCCGAGCGGAATGGCATGCCCATGGGCAGCTCCAGAATGCGCGAGGCGCCTGCGTCTGCGATCGCTTTGGCAACAATGGCCTCTGCGCGGCGCTTGGCGGCTTTCTTGGCGATCGAGGCTTCGACGAAGGCCCCTGCGATCGGCAGCGCCTTGGCAAAGGCCTGATCGTCCGCATCGGGGCTGCGGTTGTCGAACACCGGCTTCAGGCTTTCGAGCAGAACAGAAATCGTCAGCGAGGTCAGAGGGCCCGCCACCGACGGGTTCATGGCGCCGTTGTCCATCAGGTCGATGGGCAGCACAAAGCTCTTCTCGAAGCTGGCGTGGATGTCTTCCAGATGCGCCTCGGGGATGTCGAGCGCACGGAGATAGTCGAGCCCGTAATGCTTCCAGATCAGACCGAAGGAGCTGTAGGGCTGCTCATCTTCGCGGGTGGGCACGGGGCGCTGGTGGTGGTCGAAGATGCGCGCCTCCGCGTCGTAGTCACGGCCCACGTCATAGATGATCTTGCCCTCGCCCGGGGTGATCCATGCGGTGTCGCGGGTGCGGACCAGTTCGGCCTCGGGGAAGAGGCGGGTCAGGATGACCGAGGACAGCAGTTCGTCCGCGTGAAAGCCGCCACTGTGGGTTACGAGGTGGGTAATGGTCATCTGGGTCACTCTGACAGGTCAGGAAATGCAAGGGGCGACCGGTGGGGTCGCCCTGAGGAAGTCATGTTCTGGGGTGTTTCAACGGCGTCAAAACTAAAATCAAGATATTGTGGCCGGCGGGCGGTTTCGCCTAAATCTGGGGATTCCACTCAGTTCAAACGATACTTCGCGAGATCTTTGCCCCGATTTCGCGACAACTTTACCCCGATTTACAAAGTTAGTGGGTCCACGCACCGCGGCGGTTGGTGGCGAAGTTTTCTCCATAGCCGCCCTTGCGGATGTTTGCTTTGCGGGGCTTGGGCTCGATCACTTGGGCGTCGATGCCATGCTCTTCGGCGTATTCCATCGCGGCTTCTTTGGTCGAGAAGCGCAGCTTGACCTGGCTCTGGGTGTCTGCCGAAGAGGTCCAGCCCATCAAAGGGTCGACTTCGCGAGCGCTGGCCTGAACGAATTCCAGAATCCATTCTTTGCTTTTCGCGGTGCCCGAGGACATGGCCGTTTTGGCCGGACGATAGATGCGTGCGCGCATGGGATGCCTCCTTAGAGTTCGGTTTCTTATCCAGAAATCGGGCGCCTTGCGCAAGTCCTGAACGGCGATTCAGCGCGCGCATTGACCGTCTTCTTGGCTTTTCTGTACCGGTGCCTCTGAAAACCGACCGGAGCCGTTGCAAGAGAGGGCAGAAATCGCGATCAATTCGGCCTCTGCCCTTGAAAGGGAACAAAAAGAGGACAAGATATGCCCTGACCAAACGGAGACCTCCATGCACAACAATCGCCCCGATACTTTCTCGATGCAGAATGCTGCTCCACAGCGCCGCGAGAAGCTGGAAGGGGGTAAGCGTTTCGAGATGCATACGGAATTTGCGCCAGCAGGGGACCAGCCCACAGCGATCAAGGAGTTGGCGGGCGGCGTGCTGGATGGCGAACGGGATCAGGTTCTGCTGGGGGCCACTGGTACGGGTAAGACCTTTACCATGGCTAAGGTGATCGAGGAGACCCAGCGCCCTGCCATTATCTTGGCTCCGAACAAAACACTGGCCGCGCAGCTCTATGGCGAGTTCAAAGGATTTTTTCCCGAGAACGCAGTCGAGTATTTCGTGTCCTACTACGACTATTACCAGCCCGAGGCCTATGTGCCGCGCTCGGACACCTATATCGAAAAAGAGAGCCAGATTAACGAGCAGATCGACCGGATGCGCCACTCGGCCACGCGGGCTCTGCTAGAGCGGGACGATGTGATCATCGTGGCCTCGGTCTCTTGTATTTACGGTATCGGTTCGGTCGAAACCTATAACGCGATGACGCAAGACATGCATGTTGGTCAAGAATATGATCAAAGGCAGGTGATTTCCGATCTGGTGGCGCAGCAGTACCGCCGGAATGACCACGGGTTCCAACGCGGAAGCTTTCGCGTGCGTGGCGACGTACTGGAAGTTTGGCCAGCACACCTTGAGGACCGCGCATGGCGCATGAGCTTTTTTGGTGAAGAGCTTGAAGCTTTGACGGAATTTGACCCGCTGACTGGTGAAAAGACGGACACGTTCGAGCGTATCAGGATTTACGCGAACTCTCACTATGTGACCCCGCGTCCGACGATGAAGCAGGCGATCATCGGGATTAAGGACGAGCTGCGCAAACGGCTCGATCAATTGGTTGGTGACGGCAAGCTGCTTGAGGCACAGCGTCTGGAGCAACGCACCAATTTTGATTTGGAGATGCTGGAAGCCACTGGGGTCTGCAACGGGATCGAAAACTATTCTCGCTATCTCACCGGCCGTGCACCAGGCGAGCCGCCGCCGACCCTGTTCGAATTCATCCCCGACAACGCAATTGTTTTCGCGGACGAAAGTCACGTCTCTGTGCCCCAGATCGGCGCGATGTACAAAGGTGACTTTAGGCGCAAAATGACGCTCGCGGAACACGGGTTCCGCTTGCCCTCCTGCATGGATAACCGCCCACTGAAGTTCGAGGAATGGGACGCCATGCGTCCGCAGTCCGTGTTCGTCAGCGCGACCCCCGCCGCGTGGGAGATGGAGCAATCCGGCGGCGTCTTTGCTGAGCAGGTGATCCGTCCGACGGGCCTGCTGGACCCGCTGGTCGAAATCCGTCCTGTCGACACGCAAGTTGATGATTTGCTGGATGAAATTCGGAGAGTCTCGCAGGAGGGGTATCGGACGCTCGCGACCGTTCTAACCAAGCGCATGGCCGAAGACTTGACCGAGTATCTTCACGAGCAGGGCATTCGTGTACGCTATATGCACAGCGATATCGACACGATCGAGCGGATCGAAATTCTGCGAGATCTGCGTCTTGGGGCGTTTGATGTGCTGGTCGGGATCAACCTGTTGCGAGAGGGTCTCGATATCCCAGAATGTGGATTGGTCGCGATCTTGGATGCCGACAAAGAGGGCTTCTTGCGATCCGAAACCTCATTGATCCAGACCATCGGTCGTGCCGCGCGAAACGCCGAAGGCAAGGTGATCATGTACGCTGACCGGATGACCGGCAGCATGGAGCGTGCACTCGCGGAAACCAACCGACGCCGTGAAAAGCAAATTGCTTATAACGAAGAGCATGGGATTACACCCGAGACGGTCAAGAAGAACGTCGATGACGTGCTTGCTGGCCTATACCAAGGCGACACCGATATGTCGCGCGTGACGGCGACCATCGACAAAAAGCAGCAGGGCAGCAACATGCAGGCTGTCATGGAAGGCTTGCGGAACGACATGCGCAAGGCAGCCGAAAATCTCGAATTCGAAGAAGCTGCCCGTCTGCGCGATGAGCTGAAGCGATTGGAAGCTGTCGATCTGGTAATTGCGGACGATCCGATGGCGCGCCAATCTGCGATCGACGCTGCGCAAGACGAAGCAGTAAAAGCCCGCGGGCGCAGCACCGCAGGCCGACCGGGTCAACGAGGTGGCAACGTGAAGCGCCGCAAAAGATAGGGACTTTGGTTCCTACCTCAGATCAGCGGGACAAATGGGACGCCGCACCCCGCCAAGGCCAAAAGTCCCGCGATCAAAATTAGTTTTTGCATGATGCCTGCCTTTTCTTGTGAGTTTGCCGCACACTGGCAGCAGAAAAGTCGCGGTTCAATGTGATCTTGTGATAGCGTGCCCCCGCCATTAGGCGTCTGTTAACCAAGAGCGCGCACCCTGCCCTTATGTGGCGGTGTGCGGTTTTCTTATTTGCTCTTTGGACAGGCCCGTGTCTCGCGGGCCCTTGGCCGCGCGAGGCCGGCACATTCTTCCTGTCGACTGGACTGAACTCTGAGCCTGCTGCATCGCTGTATCTGGAATACGGTTTGGGCAACGACTGGACGGTCGGTGTCGACGCCTATGGCACCTGGAGCTACACGGGCCATGCTGCGGCCTTTGCCAGCCGCTCCTTTGCCCTGCCGCGCGGCCTGCAATTTGCCACCGAAGCCGCTGTGGTTATGCGCTCTGACGGGATGGTTCCTTTGGATCCATGGGGGCAAAACTATGGTTTGGATGTTTCAGGTCCCGATTTACGGATTGGCGCGTCATTGGGGCGCGGGATTGATATCATGTCGGGCGGATGGGCGACGGCGGCGTCCTCGATGACCTTTGGGGATGTCCAGAGCCAGAAGTTTGAGCTAACCCTCGGCGTCTCGCCGTCGAAGTGGTCCAAAGTCTACGGACAACTGCAGGGCACCCAAAACACTTGGGGGCAGATTTGGCGCGCGGAGACCGTCGCAGGGTTAAAAATCTCGGATTCTCACGAATTTTTACTTAGCTTTAACGCCCCGTTCGGAGAGGGCGAGACTAGGATCGGTTTGCAACTATGGCAAACCTTTTGAATGTTAGCGGCACAGCGACGGTAAGCTGCTTTGACCTAATGCCGTTTTGCAATAGAGTAGAAGCAAAAGCAGAACGGGCACCGCATGCGCAAACAACCTACGGTTTTGATCGGTCTGGGGGCCACCAAGTCGGGCACGACGTGGCTCTACCATTATCTTGCTGATCATCCTCAATGCCATGTGCGGTCGCGAAAAGAGTTGCATTACTTTGACAATCTTGACCCCGAAGGCTTGGAGAAAGAGCGCCAAAAGGTCGCCCGCAAAGCCGAAGAGCTTGGGCGCCGTGCGGAGACAGCCAAAGGCGGGATGCGAGCGCGGGTCCGCGAGCGTTTCGATGATGCGTTGGATTGGTTGCTGGTTCTAAACGAAGACGACGAAGATCGCGACTACGCCTATCTGTGTTTTCTCAAGGCTGGCCGTCAGGGTAAGCCGGTTGTGGCTGACATCACCCCGTCCTACGGAATTCAGTCCGAAGAAGTGTATCGCCGGATGATCGGCCTGACTGACGATGTCCGCTTTCTCTACCTAATGCGGGATCCGGTGGCGCGGCTATGGAGTCACGTGCGAATGAACGCCGAAAAGGCAAAGAAAAAGAAGCCGTTTGATGTGCACTGCGCAGAGATGCTGCAGTCGGCTTTGGCTGGAGATTTGCCCGAAATGCGAGCGCGGGGTGACTATGCCACGGCCCTAGAGCGCGCGAGCACCTTGCCCGAGGGTAAATTTCTGGCGGTGTTCTATGAGGACATTTTTGAGAAGGAGGGGCTGGAGCGGATTTGTGCGTTCGCTGGTCTGGACTTTGTGCCAGCTGATCTGTCGGTCAAGCACCATGAAGGCAAGTCTCTGAGAATGACAGCGGAACAGGAACGCGCTGCGTTTGAAATCCTGCGCCCGCAATACGAGGCCGTCCGCGAGAAAATGGGCACCCTGCCCCGCAAGTGGCAGGACAGGGTTAAGCAATTTTCGAGTTGATTAGATCGGCGCATCGACGCGCGTGGTCAATGTCACGCGCCCTTTCAGCGCTGTGGGCCAGACCAGCTTGATCTTGTCTCCGTCGGCACCTTGCTCGGTTTGGCTGTAGGGCGTGGCCCACGACACCGTACCTTCCGAAGTCTTTAGGGGTCCCTCAGCGATCACTCCTTCGACAGAACGCGCACGCCCTTTGAACGGCAGGTTCTCCCCGCAGTCGACGGTCCACGTTTCTGCAGCCGTATTTTGATCGGCCTTGATAACGAGTGGGTTGCGGATCTGCGCGGTCACAGCGTTGAAGGCGTTTCCTTGGACCATCACGTTGTAGGTGCGGTCGAGTTCAAGCGTGGAAAAGGTCGTGTCAATTTCCTCGACCCGGTCAATGTTGCCATTCAGCGCGCGAAAGACGTTGTTGCCCATGGTCAGACCATTCAGGAAATGCCCGATCCCATGTGGCCGCAGGATCAGAAAACGGAACGCAGAGGACACGTCATTGACGGTAAAGATGTTGCCGTTGATGGTCAGGCCACCAAAGGAAAACTCGTCGCTTTGTTCAGGCGCTTGATCGTGCTCGTTGGCCCATAGGATGTAGTTGTTGTCGATATAGTTGCCTGTGATCGTGGTTTTGCAGTTGGTCTTACTCAGGATCAGTCCGGCAGAGCGGATGCCGTTCGACGCGCTGTCCCCTTGGAACCAGTGATTACCAGAGATCATGTTGCCAGCGCCCGCCAATACAATGCTGTGCTTGAAATGCACGAAGCGATTGTCGCGAACCTTCACATCGTTGCCAGTTGCGTTCATCGCGATGCTGATGCGTTCAGGCACGGTCAGAGGGCTTTCGTCCGACAGAAATTGGCAACGGTCCACCATCATGCCCTGACATCCCTCGCCGGGCGAGGTTAACGCGCGGTTCTTCGGACGGGTAAACACACAATCCCTTATGTGCAATCCAATGCCCGCAGGCGCGATCATCAATCCGCTCGCACGCCCGTTACAGCGAAACTCAATATCCGACAGGCTGAACTTTGCCAGATTGCCAAAACCGCTGAAGTCGAGCAGGTATTTATACCGCCGGAATGTGAAATTCTGTGTGCCCTCAGCATCGTAGAGCGGGCAGTTGAGCCGAACGGTGTTTGTCGCCACATCAACCGAGCGGACATAGACCTCGCGTCCGACACCGACACCTTCGACCAACGCCCCGACGGGAATATTCGCAACATTCTCAACGCTTTCTAGAAAATATGCGTTATCAGGATCATAGGTGGCGATTGAGGTCAGAACCTCATCGTCCCAATCCGGGGAATTGGCGGCTTCAATCTGTCCGTTCTTGATAACTCGGCGCGTCGCATAGCTGTCGCGATTGGGCACGGCTGCTTGCATATCGAGCGGCTCTGTCAATTGAACGCTTCGGCCGCCAAGGTCCAAGCTGTCGTGAGAGCCACTGTTCAGAAGTGCTTGAAAAGCTTTGGCAAAGCCCTGTGCTTCGGAACCAAAAGCGTCAGCGTAGGTCGGAAGGTCCAGATCGCGCTGTAGGATCAGAATTGCGTCGGTGGGCATAGCGATCTGGCCCGCAATGCGGACAGGGCTTTTGATCGTCACGCTATCGCCGAGCCAATATGTACCCGGTGAAACGTAAACCGCTCGGCCCTCGGCTGCATCATCAGCCGCCAGAAACGCGGGGCTATCGTCTGTCGTGCCATCGCCGACAGCACCAAAATCACGGACATCAACTGCGCCGACAAGCTGTGGGAGGAACAGAGCCGTCGCGTCTTCTATGATAACGTCGTCAATCCGTACAACACCACCGTTCCCGCCAGTTAGGTCGAAGCCAAAGTGACCTTTGACAGCCCCCATGCCCCAAACCATGTCGACTCCAGCGCGGCTGCCCGTTCCGACAATCCCACTGATCTCTGTGATTTGGCCGTACTCGCTCAGTGCTTTCGAAGGGCCGATAGCGGTGAGCCCTGCAATGGCGGTGCCAGCGCTGTCCACAGGAGTGCCCGCTACACGCACTTCGGGCAAGGTGCCAGAAATCGCTTTGACCCGGATGCGGATGCGCAGATACCGGCCAGCGGCCATGTCGGTAGGAACCAGACAACGAACACGCTGCGTGCTTGAAGTCTTCACAATTTCGAGACAGCTGCCGAAGTCCCCATCACCGGGCACAAGTGCGATGCCTCCGACGCTTTCGAGCGTATCATTGCTGCTTAGGCCATCACCAGAAGACCAGTTGAAAAGACCGTCCGAAAAAGCAACGGGCTTCAACTCGTCGGGCGTCATGTAAGCAATCGTCATGTATTTTCCCTTTTTCCGCAGGGCGCGCAACTCGCGCGCTTTGGTCAAAGGGAAGTATCAACAGCGCTTTAACCGGAACTTGCGGCAGCGTACGCTTAGCGGTTCAGGCGATCGCGCCGTCAGAGTCCAGCAGGCGAACGCCGTCGATTTGCCATTCGTTTTCAATCTGGATCATCTTGTATTCCAGCACGTGCACCTTACCAGACTTGTCTTCGATCATGACGGGTTGGAAAATGCGGCCGTCCCGCTCTTCGATATCCAGGAAAACAACGGCTCCGGGGCGCCAAACCATGGGATAGCCATGCTGCACCATGTGCCCGAACATCTCGGGATTGCGGAACACATTCTTGATGGTGGGGCTGGCATAATCATACGCCGTCGCAAAATCGTCAGACTTGAACGCGTCCAACTGGCTGCGGATGGTTTGACGGATGTCGTCTGATTGCGCGACCGCACCCATGGCCAGTCCTAGCCAGAGTGCTGCCGCAAGCGTGAGTGTTTTCATGGCACGCCTCCTCTCCTCTAATAGACGAGGTAGCGCGCCATTTGGTTTCAGCCAGTACTAGCCGAGGTTGCCCGCGAGGCCCTGTTCGATCAAAGAAGCGGTCTCGTTCAGGCCATACAGAGCGATAAAGCCGCCGAAACGGGGGCCTTGGCTTTGACCCAGCAGCACTTCGTAGATCGCTTTGAACCAGTCGCGCAGGTTCTCGAAGTTGTGGTCTTTGCCAACCGCGAACACAAGGCTTTGCAGCTCTTCAGCGTCGTTCGCACCTTCATAGGACTTCAGACGACCCAGCAGATCCTCAAGCGCTGCACGTTCCTGATCGTCGGGCGCGCGGAAGGTCTTCGTGGGCTTCACGAAATCATTGTAGTAGCGCACGGCAAAACCGGCAGCGGCGTCCAGATCAGGGTGGGTTTTCGCAGTCGCTTCAGGCGCATAGCGGCGGATAAAGCCCCACATGGTCTCTTTGTCTTGGGCACCAGCTGCCGACGCGAGATTCAACAGCATCGAGAACGGAACGACCATTTTGGACTCGGGAACATTTCCGCCGTGAATATGGAAAACAGGGTTGTTCACTCGCTTGTCTGCGTCCTGATCGACATAGGCGCGCAGCTGCTGGTGATACTCGTCCATCGCCTTGGGGATCACGTCGAAGTGCATACGCTTCGCGGTTTTGGGCTTCTGGTACATGAAGTACGACAGGCTCTCGGTCGAGGCATAGGTCAGCCATTCGTCGATCGACAGACCGTTGCCTTTGGACTTCGAAATTTTTTCGCCGTTCTGGTCAAGAAACAGTTCGTAGGTGAAGTGCTCGGGCGGACGCACGCCAAGGGTCCGGCAGATGCCGTCATAGATCGGCGTATTGGTGCTGTGGTCCTTGCCGTACATCTCGAAGTCAACGGATAGAGCCGCCCAACGGGCGCCGAAGTCGGGCTTCCACTGCAGCTTCACGTTGCCGCCAGTCACTGGCAGGGTCCACTCTTTCCCATCTTCGTCATCGAACGTCACGGTGCCATTTGCGGCGTCAACGTTCTTCATCGGCACGTACAGCACGCGGCCGGTTTCAGGGTGGATCGGCAAGAAGATCGAGTATGTCGCCGCACGCTCTTCGCGCAGAGACTTCAGCATGATCTTCATCAGGTCATCGTACTTCTCAGCGGCGCGCAGTAGGATCTCGTCGAACTGGCCAGACCTGTAAAACTCGGTCGCCGAATAGAATTCGTAGTCAAAACCAAACGTGTCGAGGAAACGGCGTAGCATCGCGTTGTTGTGTGCGCCAAAGCTATCGAATTCCTCGAACGGGTCGGGGACGGCAGTTAACGGCTTCTGGATGTTCGCGTGCAGTAGCTCTTGGTTCGGAACGTTCTCTGGCACTTTGCGCATGCCGTCCATGTCGTCAGAGAAACAGATCAGACGGGTCGGGATATCGCTGATGAGCTCAAACGCGCGGCGGATCATCGTGGTACGTGCGACCTCGCCAAAAGTGCCGATGTGCGGCAGACCCGACGGGCCGTAGCCGGTTTCGAATAGAACATAGCCCTTTTCCGGCGGCGCCTTTTCATAGCGTTTCAGCAGCCGGCGCGCTTCTTCAAAGGGCCAGGCTTTCGAACGCATCGCGGCTTCGCGCAGATCAGACATTTTCCATTACTCCATCAATAGCGCGTCATTGTCGCGCGCAATTGTGCCCTCCCTATTGCGAGGTGGATCATGCGTCAATATTCTCTGGTGACAAGGCCGAATTTGAAAGGACAGACCGTGACCGAAGACGTGCAACACATTATCAGCCCTCAGGACGCCCTCGTGGCGACGATGGTTGCGATTTCGGCCTCGGACGAGAATATGCGCACCGCTGAGTTGGTGGAAATTCAAAATGCGGTCAACATGTTACCTGTGTTCGCGGAATACGACACTGATCGCATTCCGCGCATCACTCAGTTGGTATTCGAGCTTTTTGAGCAGGAGGACGGACTGGATGCACTCTTTGGTCTGATCCGCGAGGCGTTGCCGAATAAGTTGAACGAAACAGCTTATGCTCTGGCCTGTGATGTGGCTGCTGCGGACGGCCATCTGTATGAGACGGAACTTCGCCTGCTAGAGGAAATGCGCTACGAGTTGAACATTGACCGCCTTCATGCCGCAGCGATTGAGCGCGGCGCGCGTGCGCGCCACATGACCGAGTAGTCAGCTGTCGTAGACGACGCCCCAGCGGCGGATCAGGCTCTTTTGCAATGCTCGCGCCCGCCGGTTCCAAGCTCTACCACCCGGCGGGTTTTCTTTTTGGTATTCGGCCAGGCTGTTGCGGCGTGGCAGATCGGCGGCAAATATCGCAAAGGTCAGATCGCGTCCGCTGGCCGTTGTTATGTAACCACCAAGACCACTTGCAAAGTTCAGGGTGCCTGTCTTGGCATGGACTTTCAGTAGATGGGTTGGAATTGGTTTTCCGTTCTTGTCCGGGATCGCGACCGGCTTCATCAAATCCGGCAGCAACCCTTGCTGAACGGGCCCCGCATAAGCCTGTGCGAGGCTTGATGCCGTCACTCGCGAAGCGTCGCCGAGCCCGGAGTGATCCACAAACTTGCAGCCCTTCATCCCTAGACGCGCTTCGGCCCAAGCTGACATCAACCGTGCCGATGCGCGCAAACTTCTCACTTGGCCATTGCGCTTTAGGCTAGCCGTCAGACCCACCACCTCTGCGGTGATGTTCGTTGAGTATTTTAGGCAATCCTTCACCACGTCGCGCAGTGGGGCACTGCTGAGCTGCGCCAGAACGCTGCCACTTGGTGCACTACGTGCGATCTTCGGTGCGGGCAGTTTGATCCCCTGACTGCGGGCAAACGTCTGGAAGACTTCGCCTGCGTAGAGTTCTGGCTTGCGCACAGGCAGCCAGCGCGCCCCACCGTTACCTAAGGCACCGCTCGCGACCGTCCAAGCATCCGCGCCGCCCAAATCCGTGTAGCCAAAAACAGGAAGGTCGCGTTGGACGACACTGATTTTCGCCATGCTCACATCAGGGCGATACGCGTTTGACCGGGCATCCATCGTCAACGCGTAGCCACTTTTTCCACGACGCCACTCGAAATGGACGCGGTTATAATTCAGGTTTAGCCCCGATACGGTCGGGTTGTATCCCGCGTGATCCGGTTGATCGTCGTCGATCTGCAACTCGAAGGGGAGCGCGCCTCCGTAAACCAGAAAACGGCCAGTGACCTCTCGGATACCTGCGGCCTTCAGCTGTTGGGCAAGATCCGCCAACCCGTCGGTATCCAATGTTGGATCGCCGCCTCCTGCCAGAACCAGATCGCCTTGGACAACGCCGCCCGATACCGCGCCTACGGCAATGACGCGCGTATGAAAGCGATAACCCGCGCCCAATGTTTCGAGTGCGTAGATCGCGGTCACAGATTTCGCCACGCTAGCAGGGGGTAAACCGCCAGCCACATCGCGCGCTTCTAGGATCTGACCGGTCTTGGCATCCGCGACGGCGTAAATCACCTGCCCCGAAACACCAGACTCTGTCAGCAGAGCGTCGGCTGCGGGCATCGCCACTTTGGTTCCGCCGGCCGGACGCATTTGCGGGCGCAAAGACTGGACCAGCCCTGCGGCATTTGCCGTTCCGGTCTGAAGCGCGGTAGCCCCAAGGGCACCAACAAAGAAGCGACGGGAAATTGTCTGTACCATGCGCACACTAAAAACGCAGGGTTTTGCGGCGACAAGCTGAAAGTGACACTTGCCGGCCAGTTTTGCGGACACCGACGAAAAAGTGAAGCGGCCTAGTGCGGCCACCTGCCGGATTTGCGTAGCTCGGTCGAGGATTCGCCGCGCATCGGGATGTTCACAAAACACCAACGCGGCGCGGGCCCCTGCCCCAGTAGACGGCTGTCGCTCATGTCGAGCCTTGCCTTTTCGAACACCCGTGCCGTTTTGCTGAAACGGGCGGACATACGATCGCCGGGACGGGCCAGAACGCCGACAGGAACCATCTTCACGATGTCTTGCCAGCGATCCCAACGATGGAAGCCCGCCAGATTATCTGCACCCATGAGCCAGACAAACCGCGCTTGGGGCAGCAGCATTTGCAGGCGCTTCAAAGTTTCGGCGGTATAACGGGTGCCGATCTGCGCCTCGAAGTCCGATATCTGGACCCGTGGGTGGTCCATTAGGCTCCGGGCCGCTGCAACGCGGTCCGCTATGGGCGCAGGCCCTTTTGCTTTCAACGGGTTGCCTGGACTCACCAGCCACCAGACCTGATCCAGCCCGAAGCGTTTCAGGGCCTCTCTGGTGATTTGTGCATGCCCCTGATGCGGGGGGTCAAAGGACCCGCCAAGCAATCCGATCACCTGACCGGGTGCAACATAAGGCAATTTGTAAGGCATGCAGGCTTCCGTAAAAAACCGGGTCATAAACCCGAGCATAGCTCCGAGTGTCAAGCCAAGCTGGGCCACCGTGTTCAACCATCACAGATTGGCGCTGTAGAAATGCTGTTGAATAGCTTTCTTTGATTGCCCCTGCGCGGCCCCTTGGATATGACTCCGCCCCAAACCCAGATTACCTGCAAGGAGCGGAAGCCCATGGCATCCTATCAATACGTCTACCACATGGACGGCGTGTCCAAGTCCTATCCCGGTGGCAAGAAGTGCTTTGAAAACATCCGCCTCTCGTTCCTGCCCGGCGTGAAAATCGGTGTTGTCGGCGTCAACGGTGCCGGTAAATCGACGCTGCTGCGCATTATGGCTGGCATCGACAAGGATTTCTCCGGCGAGGCATGGGCGGCCGAAGGCGCGCGCGTTGGCTACCTGCCGCAGGAGCCACAGCTAGACGAGTCGCTGACGGTTCGCGAGAACGTTATGCTCGCCGTCGCTGAGAAGAAGGGCAAGATCGACCGCTTCAACGAAATCGCCATGCAGATCGCCGAGGATTACACCGACGAGCTGATGGAAGAGATGACCGTCTTGCAGGACCAGATCGACGCAGAAAACCTGTGGGAACTGGACAGCCAGATTGACGTCGCGATGGAAGCGCTGCGCTGCCCGCCTGATGATGCGGACGTGTCGAAACTGTCCGGCGGTGAAAAGCGCCGCGTTGCCCTGTGCAAACTGCTGCTCGAAGCGCCCGACATGCTGCTGCTCGACGAACCGACCAACCACCTTGATGCGGAAACCATCGCGTGGCTGCAGCAGCACTTGATCGACTACAAAGGCACCATCCTCTGCGTCACTCACGACCGTTACTTCCTAGATGACATCACAGGCTGGATTCTGGAACTAGACCGTGGTCGTGGCATCCCCTACGAGGGCAACTACTCGGCATGGCTGGAGCAGAAAGCCAAGCGTCTCGAGCACGAAGCGCGCGAAGACAAAGCCAAGCAGAAAACCCTTGAGCGCGAACTTGAGTGGATGCGTCAGGGCCAAAAAGCCCGTCAGGCGAAGTCCAAAGCGCGTATCGCGGCCTATAACGAAATGGCCAGCCAGTCCGAGCGTGAAAAGGTCGGCAAAGCACAGATCGTTATCCCGAACGGTCCTCGTCTGGGTTCCAAGGTTATCGAGGTCGAGAACATCCAGAAGGCCTACGGCGATAAGCTGCTGGTCGAAGGTCTGAACTTCTCGCTGCCGCCGGGCGGTATCGTCGGCGTGATTGGTCCCAACGGCGCCGGTAAATCGACCCTGTTCAAGATGCTGACCGGTCAGGAACAGCCCGACAGCGGTTCGGTGAGCTATGGTGACACGGTCAAACTGTCCTACGTAGACCAGTCGCGCGACGATCTGAACGCCGATGACACCGTGTGGGAAGCTATCTCGGGTGGCGCAGAGCTGATCGAACTGGGGGATGCCTCGGTGAACAGCCGCGCGTACTGCTCCTCCTTCAACTTCAAGGGCGGTGATCAGCAGAAGAAAGTTGGCCTGCTGTCGGGTGGTGAACGCAACCGTGTCCACATGGCTCGCCTGTTGAAAGAAGGCGGCAACGTGCTGTTGCTTGACGAACCTACCAACGACTTGGACGTGGAAACCCTGCGTGCTCTGGAAGACGCTCTGGTGGATTTCGCGGGCTGCGCGGTTGTCATCTCGCACGACCGTTTCTTCCTCGACCGTATTTGTACCCACATCCTCGCATTCGAGGGTGAGGCGCACGTTGAATGGTTCGAAGGCAACTTCGAAGATTACGAAGAGGACAAGAAGCGCCGTCTCGGTCCCGACGCGCTGGAGCCCAAGCGCATCAAGCACAAGAAGTTCTCGCGCTAATCCGCGACAATTTCGGCGAAATCATGCGAACCGGAGGTGCTGCGAAGTATCTCCGGTTTTGCATGGGTTGAACAGAGCGCCCGTCTGAAGCAATCTGTTTCTGTATTGTTATCAGTTTTCCGGAGTTTGCGATGCTTGCGTCGTCCAGATTTGTTCAGCAAATCACGATGATTCCTGGCGCGTTCCAGGCCATCTCTGCCCAAGATGAGTTATTTAACCACTGCGACACCAATGAATATATGTGGAGCGGTGAAGGCGCCCGTCAGGTGCGTTGGGATTTTACGTTTGATCAGCCCTTCGCCGCGCCACCGGTTGTGTCGGCGGGCCTGTCTGGGATGGACAGTTCCCAGTCAGAAAACCTGCGATTTAATATCCGCTGCACCGAGATTACCGCCGAAGGCTTCACCCTTCTGTTTGACACATGGGACAACACGCGGATCGCGCGTGCTGGCGTATCGTGGTCAGCGCACGGCATTGCGGTGGGCAAAGCGCGGGGTCCAATCGCCGCTAAAGCCAAGGATTAATTAACGGGATTTGTTCGCTAATTCAACCACATAGGGACCAAGATCGGCGACGATCTTGGCCACGCCTTCGGCATTGGGGTGGATGCCGTCTGGCTGCATATAGGTGCGGATGTTTTCTTCGGTGATGCCATCTTCGGTCAGCGCGTCGAAAAAACTATGATAATAGAGGGTGTCGTGCGCTTCGGCCAGCTCTGGGTACATGGACTCGAAAGCCTCTTTGTAGGCAGTGCCGTAATTAGAAGTGGCTGTCATGCCGACCAGCAGGACGTCCACGCCCCTTTCCTCGGCGGCCAATAGAATTCCCTCTAGGTTTGCGCGACTGACCGCAGGGTCGATCCCGCGCAGCAGATCGTTGCCGCCCAATGCCACGATCATTGCGTCGACGTTATCGGTCAGCGTCCAGTCCACGCGCGAGAGCCCTCCTGCAGTGGTGTCGCCCGACACTCCAGCGTTCAAAACCTCGACGTCCTCGCCGCGCGCGGTCAGCCAGTCCTGCAATTGTGGGACAAAGCCCTCGCCCTGCGGCAGACCATAGCCTTGGGTTAGGCTGTCACCCAGAGCGGCAATAGTGACTTCGGCGGCAAGCGCGGACGTGGTTGTGCAGACGCAAACAGCTAAAGCTGCGACCAAACTCTTGCTGCCGTTGCGAAAGGCCCCATATCCAACCGATATGCCTGAAAGGATTTGCGCTGACATGAGTACCTCCGTTCTTTCCCTCAAAGATGTGAGTTTGACGCTGGATGGCAATGCTGGTCCGGTCACAATCCTGCAAGACATCTCTCTTGAGGTCGAAAAAGGTGAGTCTCTAGCGTTGGTCGGACCATCGGGCTCGGGCAAGTCGTCGTTGCTGATGCTTCTTGGTGGTCTGGAGCGGGCAACGGAGGGCAAGATAACCTGTTTGGGCGAAGATCTGACCGCTGTGAATGAAGATCGCCTTGCACGGTTTCGGCGCGATCACATGGGCGTTGTGTTCCAATCCTTTCACCTCATCCCAACCATGACAGCGCTAGAGAATGTTGCGACCCCGCTAGAGTTGGCTGGGGTTGCTGACGCAATGGCTCGCGCCGCTGCAGAACTCGAGGCCGTCGGACTTGGCCACCGCTCTGGCCACTATCCTGGTCAAATGTCAGGCGGAGAGCAGCAGCGTGTCGCGCTTGCCCGCGCTGTCGCAACCCGCCCGAAAATTCTATTGGCCGATGAGCCAACAGGCAATCTGGATGGCGCCAACGGTGATGCCGTGATCAAACTGCTCTTCGACTTGCGCGATCGTCATGGCGCGACCCTGATCCTTGTGACCCATGCGCCGGAATTGGCAGGGCGGTGTGACCGTCAGCTTCGCCTCACCGATGGCAAAATTGTTCGTACGGAGCAGGCTGCATGAGCCTCCCCTTACCTCTTCGTTTCGCGTTTCGAGAACTGCGCGGCGGCTTGCGCGGTTTTTACATTTTTCTAGCATGTTTGGCGCTTGGGGTCGCAGCAATCTCTGCGGTTGGCACCGTTCGCAGTGCCATCGACCAAGGGATTTCCTCCGAAGGCGCGGCACTTTTGGGCGGTGACGCTGAGATTGAACTGACCTACCGCTCTGCCAGTGCAGATGAACTGGCGTGGATGGAGAGTGTGTCTGAAGCCCTATCCGCGATCGTCGATTTCAGATCGATGGCTGTTGCGGGCGAAGAACGCGGCCTGACGCAGGTGAAGGCCGTCGACAGCGCTTATCCGCTGGTTGGTGCGGTCCAGCTCTCACCCTCCATGCCGCTTGAAGTTGCCTTGGCTGGCAATGGCTCTCTACCAGGCGGAATCATGGCGCCTGCTCTGGTTGATCGACTTGGCCTGCAGGTCGGAGACAATTTTTTATTGGGCGATCAAGAATTTGTCTTGATGGCAGAATTGGTCAGAGAGCCTGATGACGCGGGGGCTGGCTTTGGCCTTGGCCCGCGCACCATCGTCAGGACACAGGATTTGGCTGCGTCGGGGCTACTGACCCCCGGTTCGATTTACGAAACCGACTACCGGCTGCTGCTCCCAGAGGGCACCGATTTGGACGCCACACGCGAAATGGCCGAAGATACATTTTCTGGCGCAGGCATTCGTTGGCGAGACTCCCGCGATGGTGCGCCCGGCGTCTCGCGATTTGTAGACCGACTCAGTTCATTTTTGGTAATCGTCGGCCTGTCGGGGCTCGCGGTTGGTGGGGTCGGTGTCTCGGCTGCGGTCAGGGCCTACTTGGCGGGGAAAACCGGTGTCATAGCCACGCTCAGGACTCTCGGGGCGAGCCGCCGGACGATCTTCCTAACCTACTTTCTGCAAATTGCGATCCTGAGCGCAGTTGGCATTACGCTTGGCCTAATTCTAGGGGCGGGCTTGCCACTTTTGCTCGCGCCGCTGATTGCAGAGAGCCTTCCTATTCCGGCCGTTTTCTCAATCTATTGGCTACCTTTGATTGAGGCTGCTCTTTACGGCACCCTCGCTGCGCTTCTGTTTACGCTCTGGCCCCTCGCCCGAACCGAAGAGGTCCGACCCGCAACCCTTTTCCGTGACGCGATGGCGAGTGCGAAATTATTGCCGCGCCTCCCATATGTCATTGCTGCTGCACTTCTTCTGGCCGCATTGGTTGGCGCAGCGGTCGCCTTTTCTGCAGCGGCGGCACTTACTTTGTGGACCGCTGCCGGTATCGCGGGCGCTCTGTTTGTGCTGGCTTTGGCTGCGGCTGGAACGCGAAAATTAGCACGTGGGGCCAGCCACCGCCGACGTCAAACTGGTCCATTACGCTGGGCTCTCGCTGCGGTTGGTGGCCCACAGCAAGAGACCGGAGCTGTCATTCTGTCTTTGGGTTTGGGATTGTCAGTGCTGGCTGCCGTTGGGCAAATCGACGGAAACCTGCGTAACGCGATTTCACGAGATCTACCGGATGTGGCCCCGAGCTACTTTTTCGTCGATATCCAGCCCGATCAGCTTGATGGGTTCATGGAGCGCGTCACGAATGATCCGGCTGTAAGCCGTGTGGATACTGCGCCGATGCTGCGCGGCGTGATTACGCAAATCAATGGCATCCCTGCCCGCGAAGTCGCCCCTGACCACTGGGTGGTGCGTGGGGATCGCGGGATCACATATGCAGCGAAGCCGGACAGCCGCACGACAGTCACCCAAGGCAGCTTTTGGCCCGAAGATTACACCGGCGATCCACAAATTTCGTTCGCAGCCGAAGAGGCCGAGGAATTGGGGCTATCCCTTGGCGATACCCTGACTGTGAACGTTCTTGGTCGTGACATCGCAGGCACGATCACCAGTTTTCGCGACGTCGACTTTTCGACGGCGGGAATCGGCTTTGTCCTAACGATGAACCCGGCAGCGCTTTCAGGCGCGCCGCATACCCACATTGCGACGGTCTATGCGACCCAAGAAGCCGAGGGCGCGATTCTGCGCGATGTTTCGACCGCCTATCCGAATGTGACTGCCATCGGCGTCAGGGACGCGATCAACCGGGTTGCAGAGGTCATGTCTGGCATTGCTGCGGCCACGTCGTACGGCGCCGGCATGACCCTGCTCACGGGTTTCTTGGTGCTCATTGGCGCGTCCGCAGCGGGTGAGCGGGGTCGAACCTATGAGGCGGCAATCCTGAAAACGATTGGCGCGACCCGTGGGCAAATTCTTAATAGCTTTGCCTTGCGCGCCATGCTGATGGGCGCTGCCGCGGGCGTGGTCGGCCTGATTGCTGGGATCGCAGCTGGTTGGAGCGTTAGCCATTTCGTAATGGAAACCGATTTCTCGGTAATTTGGTCCTCTGCCGTAATTATTATCGCTGGTGGGATCGGTGCGAACCTTATTGCGGGGCTTGCCTTTGCGTGGCGGCCATTGGCCGCGCGCCCCGCAGGCGTTCTGAGGGCGCGCGACTAAAGTCAGCGCGCCTTGACCGAGGTGAGGCCGCTTGCGAATTGAACAATGCCGGCCATTTGAAGGGCGCCGACATGTCGCCCCACCTCGCGTCCGTTTCGAAATCCGATCATCGCGGGAATGCCGCGGATGTTGTAGCGTCCGTTGACGGTCTGATGCTGCTCCGTATTCAGCTTGGCCAAGCGCACCGATCCCTTGAGGCGTTCTGCCGCCATGCTAAATTGGGGCGCCATCGCGCGGCAGGGACCGCACCACGGTGCCCAAAAGTCGACGACCAAGGGTAGCGCAGTGTCCTGAGCCGCTTTTTGCAAGGTAGACGGGGAGATTTCGGCGACCTTGCCGGTAATCAGCCAGCCGCCGCACTTTCCGCATTTCGGGTTGTCACCCAATTTTTCTGGCGGGACGCGGTTGGGCGTTCCGCAATCCAGGCAGGTCAGTCTATCGTTCTGTGCCATGCCATCCTCCGATATATACATTCATGTAATGATATGTATTTCGCACTGATTAGCTTCAACCCCTCTTGCGTGAGAACGGCCGCCATCGCAACCAAGGCCGCATCGGGAGTTGACGTTTCTGTGCCAAAGCCCCACTTCTCGGGCCATGGCAGATCCATTCTTTTTCGGCTACGGCAGCCTAGTGAACCGAACCACCCACGTCTACGAGGACGCCCACCGCGCCAAAGCCTCTGGCTGGCGTCGGACTTGGCGGCACACGGCATTGCATCCGGCCCCATTTCTAACCGCGATCCCCTGCGAGAAAACGGAAATTGATGGACTTATTGCTCATGTGCCTGGGGGCGATTGGGCGGCTCTGGATGCGCGCGAAACTGGCTATGACCGTTTGCCTGCGACCCATCAGGTCACCCACCCCGTTGAGCGCAACATTGAAGTGGCAATCTATTCGGTTCCTGAGAAACTCGAGATACCTGACCTGCGGCATCCCATTCTGCTGAGCTATCTGGATGTGGTTATTCAGGGCTACCTACGCGAGTTCGGCGAGGCTGGTGCACTTCGGTTTTTCGAGACCACCGATGGTTGGGATGCCCCGATCAAGGATGATCGCGACACGCCCGAGTATCCGCGACATAGAGTTCTAAGCCCCCAAGAGACCGATTTCGTTGATGCGCAACTTCGCGCTCTTGGCGTTGCTCCGATTTAAAAATAGGCGGAACCAAATCACGTCCAGAGCGTTCTCTAAACATCAGTTATTTAAGGAGTTTGAGAGATGAACTGGGATATTGTCGAAGGTAAATGGGACCAATTCAAAGGTAGCGCCAAAGAGAAGTGGGGCGACATGACCGATGATGACGTCACCGAGATGGAAGGCAAGCGCGACAAAGTCGTGGGCAAGCTTCAGGAGAAGTACGGCTGGACCAAAGAGAAGGCCGAGCAGGAAGCGGATGCTTTCCTGAGCGAGAACGCCTAAGCCTCAGATCAATGTAATTCGCAAAGGGCGGGCCAGATGATTGGCCCGCCCTTTGTGCGCGAGCAGCCCCTTGACGGGGCCTGTGCAACGCGAAACAACGAGAGAAGTCTTTTCCAAGGCTATCGATTCAGCGGGCCCCGCCCCCACCCTATGCAAGGCACAAAGTGCGCCGGTAGGAGACTTCCATGAAATTCCGTTTTCCCATTGTTATCATTGACGAAGATTTCCGGTCAGAGAATTCGTCCGGATCTGCGATCCGCGCCTTAGCCAATGCGATAGAGGAAGAGGGTTTCGAAGTTCTTGGGGCTACCAGCTATGGCGACCTGTCGCAGTTCGCGCAGCAACAGTCCCGTGCGAGCGCTTTTGTTCTGTCAATCGATGACGAGGAATTCACGCCCGGCCCCGATCTGGATCCAGCCGTTCTGAATATCCGAACCTTCATTGAAGAGGTGCGTTGGAAAAACGCGGACGTGCCGATCTATATCTATGGCGAGACAAAGACGTCGCGCCATCTGCCGAACGACATCCTGCGCGAATTGCATGGCTTCATCCACATGTACGAAGACACGCCTGAATTCGTGGCGCGCCACATCATCCGAGAGGCCAAAAGCTACCTCGAAGGGATCCAACCACCATTCTTCCGCGAATTGCTCGACTATGCAGAAGACGGATCGTACTCTTGGCATTGTCCGGGACACTCTGGCGGTGTGGCCTTCCTCAAGTCACCGATCGGTCAAATGTATCATCAGTTCTACGGCGAAAATATGCTGCGGGCTGATGTCTGCAACGCGGTCGAAGAACTTGGGCAGCTTTTGGATCACAACGGCGCTATTGGCGCATCAGAGCGCAATGCTGCGCGGATTTTCAATGCGGATCACTGCTTTTTTGTGACAAACGGGACCTCGACGAGCAACAAAATGGTCTGGCACCACACCGTCGCGCCAGGCGATGTTGTCGTAGTAGACCGCAACTGCCACAAGTCTATCCTGCATTCGATTATCATGACTGGCGCTATCCCGGTCTTCATGAAGCCGACACGGAACCATTGGGGTATTATTGGACCCATCCAGAAATCCGAGTTCCATCCGGACACGATCAAAGCCAAAATCCGTGCGAACCCATTGCTTGAGGGGGTAGACCCCGAGAGCGTGAAACCGCGCGTGATGACATTGACCCAGTCGACCTATGACGGCGTCCTATATAACACCGAAACGATCAAAAGCATGCTTGATGGATACGTCGAGAACCTACACTTCGACGAGGCATGGCTGCCCCACGCGGCTTTCCATCCGTTTTATGGGACGTACCATGCGATGGGCCGCAAGCGTGGTCGCACCAAGAAATCGGTGACGTATGCGACCCAGTCGGTTCACAAGCTGCTGGCTGGTATCAGTCAAGCAAGCCACGTGCTTGTTCAGGATGCCGAAGAAACAAAGCTTGATCGGCATCTCTTTAACGAAGCCTACTTGATGCACACGTCGACCTCGCCCCAGTACTCGATCATCGCAAGTTGCGATGTGGCCGCCGCGATGATGGAGCCTCCGGGTGGAACCGCGCTGGTCGAAGAAAGCATCGACGAAGCGCTCGATTTCCGCCGTGCGATGCGCAAAGTGGACGAGGAATTCGGTGCGGACGAATGGTGGTTCGAGGTTTGGGGCCCCGAGGAACTGGCCGACGAAGGCATGGGCCGCGCTAAGGATTGGGAACTGAAAAAGACCGATGCCGAGGGCGTGAACGCATCTGATGGCGAGGACAGCTGGCATGGCTTTGGGGACATGGCGCCAGGGTTCAACATGCTCGACCCGATCAAAGCGACCATTATTACCCCCGGCCTGAACATTGACGGCCGTTTCGAAGAGACCGGAATTCCCGCATCCATTGTGTCGAAATATCTGGCTGAGCACGGAGTCGTTGTTGAGAAAACAGGGCTTTATAGCTTCTTTATCATGTTCACGATCGGCATAACCAAAGGTCGCTGGAACACGCTGGTTGCGGCGCTGCAGCAGTTCAAGGACGATTTCGACAAGAACCAGCCCATGTGGCGCGTCATGCCTGAATTCTCTGCCAAACAACCGCGGTGGGAGCAGATGGGTCTACGCGATATGTGCCAACACGTACACGCAATGTACTCGAAATACGATGTCGCGAGGCTGTCGACTGAAATGTACCTAAGCGATCTGCAGCCAGCGATGAAGCCGTCGGATGCTTATTCTCATATTGCGCGCCGAACAACCGAGCGCGTGTCGATTGATGATCTCGAAGGGCGCATTACCACTTCACTGGTAACCCCCTACCCGCCGGGCATCCCATTGCTGATCCCGGGGGAAGTCTTCAACCGCAAAATTGTCGAATATTTAAAGTTCAACCGTGAGTTTGCGCGTGAATGTCCAGGGTTTGAAACGGATATCCACGGCCTTGTACAAGAACGGGATGCAGACGGCAAAATGCAATATTTTGCGGATTGCGTTCGTCAGGAATAGCCGACGTTGGGAAAAGCGCTCTCTGGGTCGACTAATGCACCAATTCACGAGCTTGAGAGTCGGAAAAACAATCAAAATTTTAACACCCGCCATCAATGTGGAGGCGGGTTGGCGCCTTTTAGCGCCGATCAGAACTCCAGGTTAGAGATCAGGGCGGTACGTGTGCCGCTTTATAATGAGCGCTGCGTACCTTCGTGTAGCGGAGCCTTTAGGTGAAATTTATCTTTTGCTTCGTTTTCAATCAAGCATCGCTTCGTGGACAGCAATCGCCTCGTCCAGATCGTCAAAGTACCTTGCACGACCATGCTCCAGCACGACGCCAGCGTTACAGAAATTTCTGACGTCTTTCATGTTGTGATTCACCATGATGGCGCTGGATGTTTGCATACGCTCCGCAAAAATACGTTTGCTTTTTTTCTTAAACGCGCGGTCGCCGACAGCGGTGACCTCATCGACGAGGTAGGTATCGAACTTAATGCCCATCGAGCAGCCGAAAGTCAGTCGCGAACGCATTCCGCTTGAATAACTGCGCATGGGCATGTGGTAGGATTTTCCGAGCTCAGCGAAATCTTCAACAAATGCGACAAGATCATCTGTATCCACGCCATAGATACGAGCCACAAAGCGGACGTTCTCAGCGCCGGTCAGGTCTCGGTGGAACGATCCACCGAGTCCAACGGGCCACGAAATGGACCCGTCACTGACAATGCGGCCACTGTCGGGGCGTAAAATCCCAGCAATAATCTCGAGCAGGGTGGATTTACCGGCACCGTTCCGACCCAGAAGTGCCAATGAGCGGTCCGAGGGAATGGTGAGGTTGAGATTGTTGATCACGACCTTCTTCTCGCCCTTTAGTCTGAAGCTCTTGGTTAGATTTTCGAGCCGTATCATGCTCTATACACCTGCTTAGCTTCGGTCTCTGATCGAATAGTAGATGAGGACACCGATCGACCAAATGAACAGCAGGAACAAGGAAGCGAGTCCACCAATCATCACTCTCTGGGGGGCCTCTGCTTCTTGTGCCAAGCTTGGGCTGATGTAAGTGGCAAGATATCGGCTTTGGCGCGAGGCATTGTCGCGCGCCGCATCAAGAGCGGTGAGAGCGGCACGATACGTCTCTTCGGCAAACTGCAGGTCGACGTTAAGCCGTTCGTATTCCGACAAGAGCGCAGGATAATCTTGCGAAGATGCGACATCTTCGCCTGAGGAGGTTAGGTTTGCCCGCTCCAACTGGATCCGCTCTTTGATCACGGCAATGCGCTGTTCGGACTTTTGAACACGGGGATCGTTTGCGCCGACCGAACCGAGCAAGACGTCGTAGTCAATCAGAGCCTGGGCCAGCTGCTGTTGCAGGTTATTCATCACGCCCATGCGCCCCTGAATGTCCGCTGTGGGATCGACGATCTGGGTGCGTGTCCGGAACTGCGTTAGGGCTTCACGTGCGTCCTTAAGTCGTTCCAAAGCTT
This sequence comes from Donghicola eburneus, assembly GCF_900115865.1. GTDB lineage: Bacteria > Pseudomonadota > Alphaproteobacteria > Rhodobacterales > Rhodobacteraceae > Donghicola > Donghicola eburneus. Next base: position 30,031 of record NZ_FOXY01000006.1, read on the forward strand.
CGGCCAAATCGGCCTCCGCATAGCCCATTGCATCAGATCGTGCCTGCTCGTTCAGCGTATTGATGCGCGTCTGGCTTGCGCCGAGAATGGCCTGAGTTATTGCCTGCGAGTATTCCGCGTCGTACGCGCTGGCTTGAACTTCGATAAGACCAGAGCCACTGTCGTAAGAAATTTTGACCACGCGGCTCCAGTACCAAACCAGTTGCTCTATCGAAGCATCAGGCCAAATCGCAAAAGCCCAGTCAGTGGGCCAATGCTGGCTATAATGCTCTCGTAAATCGAGTTGCTGATCTACGACGCGCACCATCTCTTGGCTCTGAATAAACTCAAATAGAATGTCGCTATCAGACGCCGTACTGGCGGACGCGAAGCTCGCCAATCCTCCGAGCAAATCACTGGCACCAGAGTTTTCTTGGCTGCGGACCGTAAAGCCGGTGGTAGATACGTACTGGTCCTCGGCAACCGTCCATAGATAGGTATTGACAGCGACAACCGGCACAAGGACGAACAGGAAAAAGCTAAGAATGACCCCCCAATGGCGGCGCTTCATTCGTGCAGGGCGCGCCAGAGGAAATTCCGCCGCGCTTGCGCGTGCGTCATCAAGTTCTTGTTCGAGCGCCGTGATCTTCGCTCGAAGCTTGCCCTTGAGTTTCTTGTTGTTGCCGCCGTTCCCCTTGTTCTTGCCAGAACGATTGGTATTCCCTCGTTGTCCTGAGGCGGTGTTCTTTGCATGCTTTCGGACTTGGTTCCGAGGTTGCGCCGATGTCTCGTTTTCCACGGAAAGTGAAGGGGACTTGGTTTCCGTCATAGGCTTTTGTTGTCCTCAGGGGCAATCATGTTGCAGCCATGTGGCCTGTCTGCTCTCTTCGACAGTTAGACCTATGGCTCTTGAAATGCAACGCGTTCGCGTTTTGTCTTGAACACTTCTTTGTACAGGTTTTGCCCCTTGTGCGACGAACTACGATTTGTAATTGAGTGAAGACTGCAGCGTGCTGCAGTCCGAGTGAAGGACTTGCGAAACGCTCACCAGTCAGTTCCGCATTAGGCGAAGGATGCTCACATTGGTTGACCAAAACGCAGCAGGACTTGTCGCAAAGCGCCGGGCACAGAGCACGAAGCGCTCTTTTGCCTCTATGCGGACTATCTCTGCGCTTGTCCTGCGAGAGATGTCGACCCGATATGGAAGAACGCCGGGCGGCTACATCTGGAGCCTACTTGAGCCGATCGCAGCAATTTTGTTTTTGTCGTTAGGCTTTTCGCTCGTAATCCGGACCCCCCCACTCGGAACGAGCTTCTTGCTGTTTTACACGACAGGCTTTTTGCCGTTCAATATGTACAACAACATCTCGAACACGACGGCTCGGGCGATTAACTATTCAAAAGCGCTTTTAAAATTCCCAGCAGTGACTTGGTTGGATGCGATTTTTGCGCGGTTATTGTTGAACAGTCTTACGAACGTGCTGATTATGGTGCTGCTCATCGGCAGCGTGTATTTTATTGTTGATGCGCGATCAACTGTCGACGTGCCTTTGGCCCTTTTGGCTGTCGCGCTGTCAATTTTCGTTGGTTTCGCGGTTGGGACTGTAAACTGCGTATTGCTCGGCCTGTTCCCACTGTGGGAACTTGCCTGGTCAATCATCACCCGTCCACTTTTCATTGCTTCTGGCGTGTTATTTCTCTATCGCGACCTTCCTGAAGGGGCGCAGCAGATTCTTTGGTTCAATCCAATCATGCAGATTACTGGCATGATGCGGGCTGCTTTCTACTCCACCTACGACGCGTCCTATGCGAGCGTTTCATATATACTAGGTGTATCTCTTGCTCTTCTGACGCTCGGATTGATTTTGATGGGACGGTACCATCAGGACATTCTGAATCGGTGATGGTCAGGATTTTGCGATCCGTAAAACTTGCTGATGGACGCGTTTCCTACGCCCGAAAATCCCATCAAGCATGGCCAAGGACAGTAGTTTGAGGAAATCGAGGCGCTCACCCTCGTGGCTGCGCGTTTTCAAGAGCCATTTGGGTAAAATCACGAGCATCGTGGGCCAGAACATCAGTCCCGCCGCCATCTTGTAGAGGATAAGCAAGTTTCTGTGGTAGTAGTAGGCCTTCCACAAAGGAACGAACCTGCCCCGTTGGGCGCTCGCGTTGTCGCCGGCTGTAAACGTCCCCATGTCATGTTCGAAAAGAACGGTGGGTTCGAAACCAATCTTCTGTCCCGACTTTGTGAGCTCGAGCGTATAAATCCCGTCGTCTCCGTAAATAAAGAGATCTGGGTCGGGGTAACCAATCTTGCGTATGGCGCGAGCGGAAATGAAAAAGCCCACAAAAGACGTGACGTCGATCTGCATGCTCGGACCATCATAATCTGAAGGCTGTACGTGAAAGCCTGAACGCCCCCCTCCAAATAGCGTGCGAACGAATTCTTTGCGGTGCCAGAATGGATTACGAGAGGGCCGGTTCATCTCACAAATTTCGCCGGTCGGAAAATAAACCGCGGCTGCGATGGCGTCCCATTTGTCTTCGGGGATGGCATGAAACCGTGTCAGAGCGCCTTGGGCAGGGCGTCCATCGTCGTCCATTACAACCAGCCAGTCAGGGGTGTGCGCGCCCATCGCGCGGCGCATGCCGGTGGCAAAGCCCCCTGCCCCACCCGTATTCTCGCCGCTGTGGATGATGTCGAGTCGTGTATCCCCGTCCGAGACCAACTCGCTCTCATAATCATCGAGCCAATCTTTGGTGCCATCTGTCGAGGCATTGTTCACCACGACCACCGCTGACAACTCGTCAGTGCTGCTTTCAAGCAGGCGTTCTAGCGTCACCTTTAACTTTTCCAAGCGATTATACGTTACCACGACAGCCACGAGCCGTCTGTTCAAAGCGGGCGTCAAAGCTTCGCCGATAGGGTCGGAAACGGTGCGTGTCAAAGGCTCGGATCTCAATAGCGTCTTATCGGCGAAAACACATAATCCGCCGATGGTGTCAATCAATTCACCTCAGGGGGAAGTCAGCCACAGTGAATATCGGTGCCCCGGCAGTTCAGTTGGTCGGAATCGACACGCGTAGGTGGACCGTTTCCAAGCCCATGTTGCTGTCATAGATTCCCGCGTTTGATCGGTGGTCGTAACCCAAACCAATTCGCATTCCATTGCGGGCTTCATAGCCAAGCTCAACACCCGAACGGAACTCGATGGGGCCACCTAGGTCCACGCCGTCGCCTTGGACGTAGAGACCCGGCATCGCGTGGAATTCCAGATAGCCCGCGCCGAAGGTTGTGTCCCAAGACTGACCAACGCCGATCCAGCCATCGTTATCGTCTGTCAACGACAGGCCATAGATTACTTGAAACGGGCCATAGGCCAGCGAGGTGTCACGGCGCACGTAAAATTCGGTACCGAATGGGTCATCTTGGAAATAGGTCTCGCCCAAGGAAAAAGACATTCGGCTGTCGACTTCGTTCGGGCCAAGACAGCTGCCTGTCGGGCAGTAATTCGAGCCCATATCCAGCAGTCCCAGCGCTAGGGTGAGAACAGCAAAAGTACCGTCAGCCACGAAAATTCTCCTTGGTTGCCTGTCTGCGCTGGTTCATGTGACAGCACATGCCAAGCGTGTCTTCAAAGTCTTTGGAGAACAGGTAAGGCACACGCTCGCGTTTTGCACGAGAAAACAGTGGACCATGTTGGGAAAGTGATTGGTCGCCCCCGAATTGCAACAGGCCCCGCGTGTTGCAGGGCCTGGATAGTTCTATACCTTGATCTACTGGCTTATTTAAATTTCTTGATCTCGCCAGATTTCAAGCGGCTGACGTAGCTGTCGAGCTCGCGTTTCACGATCGGCATCAAGAAATAGAGACCGATGATGTTCACCACAGCCATGGCAAAGATCGACGCATCGGAGAAGTCGATGACCGGACCTAGGCTCGCGGCCGCGCCGACAATGACAAACAGGCAGAAGATCACCTTGAACGTCAGTTCCTTTGCCTTGCCTTCGCCAAACAGGAAGGTCCAAGCCTTCAGCCCGTAATAGCTCCAGCTGAGCATGGTCGAGAAGGCAAAGAGGATGACCGCCAAAGCCAGCACGTAGCGGAACCAGCCAAAGGTCGCGGAGAACGCAGCAGATGTTAGGGCCACGCCCGTGTTTCCGCTGGCGGTTTGGATCGCTCCATTTTCGCCAACCATATACAGTCCGGTTTCGGGATCGACCATCAACTGGCCCGTGATGATGATCACAAGCGCGGTCATTGTGCAGATCACAACAGTGTCGATGAAGGGTTCGAGCAACGATACGTATCCCTCCGTCACCGGTTCTTTGGTTTTCACAGCAGAGTGCGCGATTGCCGCAGAGCCGACGCCCGCTTCGTTCGAGAAAGCTGCGCGTTTGAAGCCTTGGATCAGCGCGCCAGCAAGGCCGCCGGCGACACCTAGGCCGGTAAAGGCCCCTTCGAAAATCTGGCCAAAAGCCCACCCGATCTGATCAAAGTTGATCAACAGGATGATGAGCGCTGTGATGACATAAAGAACGCCCATGAACGGGACGACTTTTTCTGTCACTTTGGCAATGGACTTCAGGCCGCCCGCGATCACCGCGAACACGATAGCCGCGAAAATGATGCCCGTAATGTAGCCGGGGTAGTCCCCGAGAACGTTGGTCAGCTGCGCGTGGGCTTGGTTCGCTTGGAACATGTTGCCACCGCCGAACGCGCCAAAGATACAGAAGATCGCAAACAAGATGGCCAACGGCTTGCCGCCCTTCAGCCCGCGTTCTTCGAAGCCTTTGGTAATGTAGTACATCGGGCCGCCAGAGACGGTGCCGTTCGGAAATTCGTTCCGGTACTTCACACCCAGCGTACATTCAGTGAATTTCGAAGCCATGCCCATCAGACCGGCCAGAATCATCCAGAAGGTTGCGCCGGGGCCGCCAATGCCGACCGCAACAGCCACCCCTGCGATATTCCCCAGACCCACGGTGCCGGATAGCGCGGTTGCCAGTGCTTGGAAGTGGCTAACCTCGCCAGCGTCATCGGGATCAGAGTAGTCGCCCTTGACCAGCTGGATCGCATGTTTGAACCCACGAGCCTGGATCAGCCCGAAGTAAAAAGTAAAGATGGTCGCCGCGATGACCAGCCAAGCCACAATCCAAGGAAAGCTGGTGCCTGGAAAAGGGCTGAAGATGAAGCTCACAAACCAACCTGTCGAGTTGGCAAAGATCGCGTTCACGGTTTCGTCGACTGTGCTCGCTTGTGCGGGGGCTGTCAGCAATGAGGCCGCCGCCGCCCCGAGCAGGGGCGCTTTGAATTGCGTTTTCATGGCAAATCCCTGTTGGGCTTATTGTTAAGGGACGATCGTCACAGCAACTGGCGCAGCCTGCGCCAGCGTACCCGCAACCGAGCCGAAGAGACGTGTCGAAATGGAAGACTGGCCGGTGCGGCCAATCACTAGCTGTTTGGCACCGCTTTCTTTGACGATGGCCAGCAAGGTTTCTGCAGTGTGGCCGTATTTGACCAGAACCTCGACCTCAACGCCGCTGGTTTGCAGCTCTTTGAGCAAAGGGCTGACTATCGCCTTGTCTGCCCGTTCCAGTTCTTCTTTGCGGCGCATGTGCCGTTCTTCGATTTCTGTCTTTGTAAGGAACGAATAGGGCGACCACTCCAGCACGTGGGCCACGATCAATGTGGCGCCTTTGGCTTTGGCGACGTCCAGCGCGAAGTTCACCGCATTGTGGGCGTTTTCGCTTCCATCGTACGCGACGACGATTTTCTCTGTCATCGGTTTCTCCAGATTTTGTTATGTTTGCCATCAATGGATTTGTTGGAAACTATCGACTCTGCGTCGGGAAGTTCTCTTGAAATGGTGGCAGGTCCTGCGCGTTTCGTCCGAATTTTTGGGGAATTTGAGCCGATCTGCGCAGGTTCTTGCGATCACGTTAAAGGCTTGCTCAAGATTCAGGATCATAAATACCAATCTTGGCCCCGATTTCAGTGCTGGCCGATACCTTGACCTTCGTGCGGCGCGATCACACCTTGAGCCTCGCAAGACATCACGGAGGCACTATGACGACTGATCCCATTTCCCCCGAAGCGCTCGATAAACTGGCTGATGTGGCCGTGAAGGTTGGGCTGAACCTGCAAGAGGGGCAGGATCTGGTTATCACCGCCCCGGTTGAGGCTCTGCCACTGGTTCGTCGGATCACCGCTGCCGCTTACCGCGCCGGTGCAGGTGTCGTGACACCGATTCTATCGGACGCTGGCATTACGCTGGCGCGGTTCGAAAATGCACAGGACGCGTCGTTCGATAAGGCGGCGGACTGGCTTTACGCTGGCATGGCCGAAGCGTTCAAAGGCAACGCTGCGCGATTGGCGATCGTTGGCGAAGATCCGATGTTGCTCGCCGAGCAAGACCCCGAAAAGGTCTCGCGCGCTGGAAAGGCAAATTCGATTGCCTACAAGCCTGCGCTTGAGAAAATCGCGAATTTTGACATCAACTGGACGATTGTCAGCTACCCCACCGTGGCATGGGCCTCGCGGGTGTTTCCTGACCTGCCAGAGGCCGAGGCGGTCGAAAAACTGGCGAACGCGCTCTTCTCTTCTTCGCGCGTACTGGATGCAGACTCGGTTGCGAATTGGACCGATCACAATGCTAACTTGCGCAAGCGCACTGCGTGGCTGAATGAACAGCGCTTCGATGCCCTGCATTTCTCTGGCCCGGGTACGGATCTGACGGTCGGGTTGGCCGAAGATCATGAATGGCATGGTGGCGCCTCCACCGCGACGAACGGGATCACCTGCAATCCGAATATTCCCACCGAAGAAGTTTTCACCACCCCTCATTCAGCGCGCGTGGACGGCGTGGCTCGGTCGACAAAGCCCCTTTCGCATCAAGGTAGCCTGATCGATGACATCCAGGTTCGCTTTGAAGCTGGTAAGATTGTCGAGGCAAAAGCATCGAAAGGCGAAGCGGTGCTGCAAAAGCTTTTGGACAGCGATGAAGGCGCGCGGCGCTTGGGCGAGGTTGCGCTGGTGCCGCATTCATCGCCGATTTCGCAGTCCGGCGTCCTATTCTATAATACTTTGTATGATGAAAACGCCGCCTGCCACATCGCCTTGGGCCAGTGCTATTCGAAGTGTTTCATCAATGGCGGCGATCTGAGCTCAGAGGAAATCGCAGCACGCGGAGGCAACAGCAGTATGATCCACGTGGACTGGATGATCGGTAGTGCTGAGATGGATATCGACGGAATCTTGCATGACGGCACCCGGGTCCCCGTCTTCCGCAAGGGGGAATGGGCCTGATTTGAAGCTGTCGCGTACCGTCAAAAGGTCCGCGACTCATAAAATTTCATCGCTTCTGAAACTTTTTCTGTATTTTTTTCGTTCCAAATGTTGTGCTTGATTACAAGTCAGCACCTATAGGCTGTGATAGACGTGTCAGAAAACCCTTTAATTTCAAGGTTCCCGCGCCTGTCGCGAAACGTGCGTTTAGGCGAATTATACATTCCCATACTTACGGGTATGCCCCCTCCCCTAACGAGATCATTCTAAAATTCGGGGTTCGGCTTTAAATTTGTATGTAGGCGGTCGTTCTTAAAAGGGACGCGCCAATTAACATTTAACCCGTGAGACCGAAATGCTGAACAAATCACTCATTCTGCGTTTTCCCGACCTTCAAGGTGCACAGATGGCGGCCCCGTTCATGGTCGAGGGACTCGCGACCCAACTTGATGAGTTGCAGATCATCGATCTCAAAGTCATCATCGGGAAGGCGGGTGAACTCGTGGTATCCGCTGGTTTCGAGGATGCCAAGACCCTCAAAAAAGCGGACTCCTTTTTCGCCGAGATGATCGAGACGATGAAGAAGTCATTCTTGTTCCGTGTCAACGTGTTTGACGCGGTCGCCGTAATGAACCTGAACGCGGACGCGATTGAAGCCAAGACGGCGGCGCGAGCCGCGGCTTAACGCATCTAACAGAGCTCCGAACCTCGTGTTAAACGCCCCGCCATCGTGTGGGGCGTTTTGCTGTTTGCGATTCTGTTTTTGCGGTTACGTGGGTCCTGGACGGGGCCGCAATCACCCAGAGAGACCTTCCAACTTGGTCCCAAAGGGCTAGGAATCCCCATTACTCTGGTGTCATTTACAAAAAGTGCTTGTCAGACTCGGGATGCGTAGGCCATTAATTACGCTAACTAGAGAATATGACGCCTATAACCGTAACAAACGGCGTCACACCGAGGGCAGACTGAACGAATGGCACAACAGGGCCGCATAGATCTATTGGTTGGGCAGCATGCTGCAAGCTTGTCGGAACGCCTGCAAGCCCACCGCACGCAGCTGTTCCCACCAGATGCGAAACGTGCCCTGCGAAAGTTCACGAGCGGCGAAGTCGCAAACCTACTCGGTGTCAAAGACGCGTATCTGCGCAAACTTCATCTGGATGGTCGCGGACCAGAGCCCGAAATTCGCACTGGTGGCCGCCGCTATTACTCGACCGAAGATGTCCAAGCACTGCGCGATATGCTCGAAAAGGGCGCCAAGGTGCCTGGGACCTACCTGCCCGGCCGGACTGAGGGCGACCACCTGCAGGTGATTACGGTCATCAACTTCAAGGGCGGCTCAGGCAAGACGACGACTTCTGCACATCTGGCGCAGAAGCTCGCGCTTGACGGCTATCGCGTTCTAGCGGTGGATTTGGACCCGCAGGCGAGCCTTTCGGCTTTGCACGGGTTTCAGCCGGAGTTCGACTTGTTGGACGGCGGCACGCTGTATGATGCGATCCGCTATGATGATCCTGTTCCGTTAGCGGATGTGATCCAGAGCACCTATTTTACCAATCTCGACATCATTCCGGGTAATCTGGACTTGATGGAGTTCGAACACGACACCCCCAAAGCTCTGGCAGAGCGGTCTGGCGATTTGTTCTTTACCCGCGTTGGCGAGAAACTTGCCGAAGTGGAGGCCAGCTACGACGTTGTTGTGATAGACTGCCCGCCTCAGCTGGGGTTTCTGACCATGTCCGCGCTCTCCGCGGCGACCGCGGTACTGGTGACGGTTCATCCCCAAATGCTTGATGTCATGTCCATGTGTCAGTTCCTACTGATGACCTCCAATCTGCTTGGGGTCGTTGCAGAGGCCGGCGGGGACATGTCTTACGACTGGTTGCGGTACCTTGTGACGCGTTACGAACCTGGTGATGGTCCGCAGAACCAAATGGTCAGCTTTATGCGGTCCATGTTTGGCGAGCATGTGCTGAACCACACCGCGCTGAAGTCTACTGCGATTAGTGATGCCGGCATCACCAAACAGACCCTGTATGAAGTCGAAAAGAACCAGTTTCATCGCGCCACCTATGAACGGGCTATGGAGAGCCTGAACAATGTGAATGGTGAGATTGAGGATCTGATCCAGAAGGCTTGGGGGCGCTGATGGCACGCAAGAACCTTCTCGGAAATCTCTCAAACCCCGCCGGAGAGGATGCGCCTGCTCCGGCTAAACCGCGTCGGACGACTGGTGCGATTGGAGCTGTGAGCCAGCAGATCGCTGACCTGAAAACGCGCGCTCTTGCCGAAATTCCTCCGGAGCTGATTGACGACGCTGGCCTCAAGGACCGGCTTGACGACGATCCAGACGGTTTGGCGGCGCTCGTCTCGTCTATAAAGGAATATGGCCAGCAGGTGCCCGTCTTGTTGAGGCAGTCGCCAACAGATGGCAACCGCTACGAGATCGTCTATGGCCGACGTCGAGTTGCAGCTCTGCGTGAATTGGGCATGCCGGTCCGTGCAATGGTTCGGGTGCTCAACGATCGGGACCTGATTGTCGCCCAAGGCCAAGAGAACGCAGCGCGCAAAGACCTGACGTTTATCGAGAAGGCGAATTTCGCGCGGCAGATGGTCGAGAACGGTTTTGAGCGCAAAGTCATTTGCGACGCGCTGCATATCGACAAGACCGTTATCAGCCGCATGCTCTCTGTGACGGACGCGGTGCCCTATCCCATTATTATGGCGATTGGTGCGGCCCCCAGCGTGGGACGAGACCGCTGGCTCGCGCTCGCTGCGCGGATGCAGGGGCGCCCCCTTGAGCAAATCATTGACATGGCGCAGGGGCAAACCTCGGACGATCGCTTTCAGGCGGTCTTCGACGGGTTGGCGCCAGAGAAACTACCCAAGCGCAACACACGCAAGGAGCTGCGCACGGGTGCCGGAAAACCGTTGGGGGAAGTCAGCCGCAAAGGCGACAAAACTGTCCTGACGTTAAAAGACAAGGATGGGTTTGACGACTGGTTGATCCAGAACCTTGATCGCATTCACTCAGAGTTTCTGAAGAACTCGGGCGAATAAACAAGAGCAGTTTGAAACAGGAAAAGGAGGCACGACCCCGACACCAGAAAAGAAAAGACCCCCCAGGACATACATCCCGAGAGGCCAATTCGTCTTAGCACTTCGAACCTACCCTTGGGAGTTGACAGCTGTCAACCATCGTTGAGTCCGATGGATGGTTTTTTGTGTCGTCGTGACAAATTATGGAACACATCTCAACGACGCCTTTTGGGCGGCGGCCGGTTTCGGCAGGACAATTGGCAGCTCAGCAAATGCTCGAGGCGCCGATCCCTGACACTGTGCCTGACAAGTGGACAATCATCAAAGAGCTCACGGCGGCGCGCCTGGCCTTTGGTGTGACAGATCGTGACCTCGCGGTGCTGCATGCGCTTGTTAGTTTCCATCCCCATGATAGCTTGGCCGATGGCGAGGGGACTATTGTCTTTCCATCCAACGCGGCTTTGTCTGAACGCGCCCACGGTATGGCAGAGAGCACGCTTAGGCGGCATCTCGCAGCTTTGGTCAATGCGCAACTCATCATCCGACACGACAGCCCGAACGGCAAGCGTTATGCAGCGCGAGGTGTTGATGGGGGGATTGATCGGGCATTTGGTTTCGATTTGCGTCCTCTTCTTGTACGGCTGCCAGAAATTGGGCAGGCGGCCAGAGAGGCACGGGCGGCGGCATTACGTCTAAAGCGCTTGCGCGAGGCTGTGGTGCTCCGTTTACGCGACGCCGCGAAGCTGATTGCTTTTGGTAAAGAAGAGGCTGAAGGTAACTGGGATCAGGTTGAGGATCGACTAAAGCTGGTGCAGCGTTCGCTTCGCCGTAAGCTCTATGCAGATGAGCTGAATGAGTTAAATCTGATCGCTGATCAGCTGCTCACCGACGTCAATGTCATTCTTTCTCATAATAAATCTGACAATATGAGCGGCAATGACGATGTAAATGAGCGGCACTTACAATATTCAAACATAAAACATTCAGATTCTGAACCTTCCTTAAAAAAGGAATGGGCGGCCGAGGTTGAGCCCTCCCCTCAGGCGAAGCCGAAGCTTCCACTCTATCTCGTGGTAAAAGCTTGCCCGGATCTGAACGATTACATTCCAACTGGTATCCATTCTTGGCCCGAACTTGTGACAGCTGCCAATTTCATCCGGCCCATGCTTGGGATTTCGGATGATGCGTGGAGACGTGCAGAAGCTGCGATGGGAAGCGAGGCTGCTGCAATCACTGTCGTCGGCATATTGCAAAGGGCGAGTGAAATTCGCAGCCCGGGTGGATATCTGCGCGCGCTGACCTCGAAGGCTGAATCTGGCGCCTTCTCTCCTGGGCCGATGATTATGGCGTTACTTGCGACCGAAAATCAAAGGGCGATGTGATGTGCAGGAAATGGCAGTTGTCAGAGTTGACAGCTGTCAACCTGCTGAGGTTTCGTGGTTTTTTAGTGAGAGGTTCGGTATTAGCGTTTTGCTCCATGTGTCATGAAGGCGCGCTAATACCTTGCCAATTCAAGGCTTTTGGCGAAAAAGCGTCCAGAGCGCATCTAGTCTTATTCGTGATGCTTGTGCGCTCTGAGAGACTATATGTGGGATAAATGTCGCGATCGCTTTCTCGGCAAGACGTTAATTCCACAGGATTTTTGTTTTGCGTTGAATGCTGTTTCGGCGTAAATTGTAGATGAGCAGAAAATAACGTTGTGAGACAGGCTGTGTACACCTACGAGGAACTGAGCCACCTTCAGGCCCAATCTCTGAAATTGCAGAGCTGGATCCGTCAGCAGACATTCAGTCCAGAGAACATCAAGTATCTTCGCCGGTTTTCGAGCTGGGAGGTGGCTGAGTTGATCCTTGGGATTAATCAGTCGACCTTCCGTGGGCGTTTGGCTTCGGACCCGAATTTGCCGAGCGGCGAGGTTGAACCTGATGGCCGTCAGCGTTGGTTCACATTGGACGAGATCAACGAACTGCGCCGCCGGATCAAGGTGAACAAGAAGTCCCTCTTGCCGCCGCGCCCTGAGGGTAAGCGCGCTTTCCGTGCGGCGATTGCCAACTTCAAAGGTGGTGCGGGTAAATCGACGGTTGCGCTACACTTCGCTCATGCGGCTGCGTTGGATGGGTATCGGGTTCTCCTCGTAGATTTCGATCCGCAGGCGACGCTATCCCACTCGATGGGTCTAACTGATGTGGCCGAAGAGTACACTGTTTGGGGCATCATGGCGCGCGACCTGATCCGCGAAACTGATCGGATGAATGCAGCGGTCGTTGGCGCGGCAAGTGGGACCGCCCTGCCCCAGCGGCAAATTCCAGCTTCTATCCGTGAGATGGGTCTTGATGCTCTCCGCCCTGCGGATTTCATCAAGGCGAGCGCATGGAGCACAATTGATGTGGTTCCAAGCTGCGCCAACGCGGCATTTGTCGAATTTGCCAGCGCGCAGTATCGTCATTTGAACCCGGAATGGAGCTTCTTTGCCTGTGTTTCGCGCTATCTCGATAGCATTCCGCACGACGCCTACGATCTAATAATCTTCGATTGCCCGCCCGCCATTGGCTATCAGTCTATGAACGCGGTTTTCGCGGCGGACATGCTCTACATTCCCTCGGGACCCGGATACTGGGAATACGACTCGACCACGAGCTTTATCGGTCAGCTTGCCGAAGCGTTGGAGGACCTGTCTGCTGGCTATCAGGGCAGTGTTCCGGGATGTCATATGACCCTGCCCAAGGCCTTTGCCGATATCAAATTCCTGATGACCCGTTACGAGCCAGGGAATGAGTTACATCGCGCGATGTACGAAGCCTTTCAGAAGGTTTTTGGCGAACACGTCACAACCAATCCGGTCGAGATGACACGCGCAGTCGAGCAATCTGGTCGGTTTCTCGCATCGGTCTACGAAATCGATTACCGCGATATGACCCGCGAAACATGGCGCCGTGCCCGAGCAAGCTTTGACCGTGCTTACGAAGAATTCCGCGGCAACATCATCACCGCTTGGGACAAGATCTGAGGAGAACGACCATGGCAAAGAAACGCCGGATGTTCGACATCAACATGCCCACAGAGATGCCAACGGATGCGCCGGAAGCGGCCGTTCCCACCAGCGCCCCTGCCCCGCGTCGTGGACCTATGGCCACCGCGATCTCTGAGGCGGCGAACAGCACCCGCCAGCGTCAAGAGATCGAGGAAAAAATCCGCGCCGAGAATGACGCGCTGGCCCATGAGCATGTTCGGCTCAAAGGCTTGGGCCTTGTTATGGAATTGGTCCCGCTGAATGCGATTTCGACCAGCAAACTGACCCGTGACCGCGCCAAAGGATTGGATCTGGAGCTCGCAGAGCTAAAAGGATCGATCGCGGAGATCGGGCTTTCGAACCCGATCCGTCTCGAAACACGGACCGATGGGCTGTATGAGCTGGTCCAAGGGTTTCGTCGCCTCTCGGCCTACCGCGAACTTTTTGATGCGACAGGTGATGAGCAGTTCGCTGCCATTCCGGCTGTTGTGACAGAAGCGGGCGACACACTCGAAGACCTCTACCGCCGTATGGTCGATGAGAACTTGGTGCGCAAAGATATCTCGTTCGGTGAGATGGCCAAGCTTGCGCTTGAATACGCAAATGACCCTGAAACCGACGAAACAGAACCTGATAAGGCGGTTGCGACACTATATAAGTCAGCCGGATATCAAAAGCGCAGCTATATCCGGAATTTCATTCGGTTGGTGCGTGAACTAGATGGGCATCTGCTCTATCTGCCGCAAATTCCGCGTGCTTTGGGGTTGTCGTTGGCGTCTCTGATAGAGGCGGACGGCGCTTTTGGCCAAAAAATCGTCAAATCGTTGGATGCCCTGCCCTCCCGAACTGCTGAAGAAGAGCTAGAAATTCTGCGCAGCTTCGCCAAAGAGGCTCAGCCTACCAAGATGGCAGCTGGCAAGTCTGGTGCAAAGCGCCCTGCCCCATCGAAGACTAGTTTCGCTTTGGCGGTTGGCGACCGGTCGGCGAAATGCACCGCAGCTCAGGGTAAATTAGAGATCAAATTAGATCGCGATTTTTCATCCATGGATCAGGAGCGCTTGGAGCAAGCCATCCGTCAGTTCCTTGAGACTTTGGATTAACGGTTCCCCTTAAGGGAAAACTGCCTCACTCGCCCCCCGTTTTCGGGGGGCTTTTTTATGCGATGTGTTGTGCAGAAGCGTTGCGGAGCGGGATCGCACAGCGAAATTCGGTGCCCTTCGTCGAGGCAGGGTCCGTATGAACCGCGATCTTGCCGCCCAAAGCCTCGACCAGTCGCGCTGTGATCGCTAGAGCCATCCCATTTTGTACGGTGTTACTGACCGCGCCACGGAACGGTTGGAAAATCTTGGGAATGGCGCCCTGACGAATGCTGGGGCCGTTGTTGTAGACGCTGATCATAAGATCGTCGCCTTGAGTATTCCAAGTCAGGTGGATTTCTGGCGCGTCTTGATCTGCATAGATGGCCGCGTTCTCGAGAAGGTTCGAGAGGATGGATGCAAGAGCGCTTTCGTCCGTTTGGATCGTGAGCTCATGGCCATGAAGAGTAATGATCTTCTTGGCGTCGTGCGGCATGGCGTCAACGAGGTTCTCAGCTAATAAGTTTAACGCGACGGTCTGACGCTTCGCGACAAAGCGCCCGAGACGCACGTATTCCACAAACGCATCAAGTCGTTCGTACAGAGCTTCGGCGCGATCGCTGATAATATCGGTGCGCTGTTGGAGCTGTTCGTAGTCTTTGGCCTTTAGGTCCTCGCGCAGCCATTCCGAGGTCTGAACAATGCCTCGAGCGGGTGAGCGGAGGTCATGCGCCAAAGCATAGAGCAGGTCTTGGATGACGTTATTTTGCCGAGTAAGCATCGCGTTTCGCTTATCCGCGCTATCGACCATCGAGAAAAAGACGTCGACCGCGCCTGTCAGGAAACGAGCGCCTGTGATCAGGATCGTGATGATGACGAAATCTAGGAGGAGTCCGGCCGTATCTCCTGTTGCTACATGACGAAACATGCCAGCGAAGATGAAGTAGGAAATGGCAGGCAGAGGTAGCGCGATCCCAAGCATGTTCGGATTGCGACTTTGAGGGAGCTTCGCGAACTCAACGAGCGCAATGATCAGCATCAGGGCTGCGAGGGGGAGATTGATGCCTACGACCGGTTGCCAACTGCTTGCTTGGAGCTCGGCGGCCATGCCTGTGAGTGTCGACAAGATGCCGAAGGCTGGGATGATGACATAGAGTGCGTGCCGAGACAGATTCATGAACGCCGGCTCTCTGTCTGATCGAAGGATGGCGCGCGCGCCTATGGCAACTGCCAACGCGATCTCGGGATCTAGAACCCATGCGTTGAAACGCGCAAGGTCCGCAGTTCGGTCAAGATTGATGCCAAACAGAGCCGCTAATGACGCTGTACACAGAAAAATGACGCCGCTGGCCGCTGCCCGCTTTGTCTGGACGCTCATGAACCCGAGATTTGATGCGCACAGAAGCCCTGAAAGAGTGACAACAGCGACCGCGTCTATCGGTCTGGCAGCGATAGGAATTAAGTGCGACATGTCTGGGAGCGCGACAGACAGAACACTTGCTAGTAAGACGATTGCTGAGGCGAAGAGCGTTGTGGGCTGCAAGACGGCGCGACGCTGACCCAGAATATCAAGGATCTTGGCAAAGAGTTTCATCGTGGGACGGCCGTTCGCGCTAGAGGGAGTGGTTGAGTCGACTATACTGAACCTATCCTAAGGAAGCAGAGCTAATCGGTTCTCTTTATGCAAAGGCTGCTTTGCAATCGCACCAGCAGAAAAATGATTTCCCTGCGGGGAAGGGTTTTTGGAAGCCGAATGTTGTGTCGAAATCTGCAGAGTCGGATCATAATGTCTATATGTAGTAGAATTTCACATCTGCGAGTTACTTGCTGCACTGCCGCAGGGTGCGTTGTTTCAATGTCACAGTCTGCAACCATTCAATCAGCCACTGCTGTGTGAAAATGCAAAATTAGCCGAATTTCTCAGGCAAAAACAAAGGCGAGAGGAAGGGTTAGACCGGAATATCTGACAGTTATCGACTTACAATTATAGAAACATGTTTGTGCGAATTCGCTTGTATGGCAAAACAACTAAAAATTGTGTGAATTATTGCCATGGACGATTTAGAAAATTCCTCTTTTCCCCAAGGTCTTTCGGATCCGGATCTTGTTGAGCTTTACCCACTCGCACTTGCGCGCATGGTCCAAGATGTTGACGCGATGATTGATCTACTTAGTAACAAAGATTTCCAGCGCGCGAGCTTTGTCGCTTATAAGCTACACGGCATTTCAGCACTGTTTTATATGGAAGACTTCTCCGCCGCGCTGAAGAAGATCATTGATCACCTAGAGAACAAGAGCAGTTTGGCGAGCGTGTTGCTGGAAGATTTGGGTGCGAAGGCACGGATGAAGCTCAAAAATTACGAGGCTTAAGGAGCGCGCTTCCAGACCAAATCAAGCGGGATCAGGATGACGAACCTGGCCCCCCTGCCCTCTTTGGCGGGCGACTCCACGACAATTGTTCCGCCCCACTCTTCGATCAGCCGGCGCACCATGGCGAGGCCCATTCCGACACCTGTGTGCTCCTTGTTTCCGGAATAGGTACGGAAAAGCTCAAAAATCATCTCGTGCCGGCCTTCTGGAACGCCGGGACCATCATCTTCGACCTCGATCCGCAGATTGTCGGCCTGATAAGATGTCTTCACCGCGATTGTGATCTCTTCTTGATCGTGATGACTAACAGCGTTTGCCAGTAGATTGTTGAGGACGCGGACCAACCCTTCATATTCGTAATGAATGACCATGTTCGGGGAGCCATAAGTCGTCTCAACGGTGATCTTAGGCGAGCGATACAGGTTTGCGGCCGCCTCAATCGCGTTGTTCACGGGAAGCTGGTCTGTTTTGTTTTCGCGATTGTCCAAGCGTGCGAGGTCTAGAATGCCCTCGATGAGCCGGCTCAGATGCTGGATGCGCGAATTGATCAGAGCCATGTAGCGATTGGGAGACTCCGTTTCCCCGTTCTCCAGATCGTCGCGCGCCCACGCGGATAGCTGCTCAATGCCTCGCAGTGGCGCACGCAGGTCATGAGCCGCTGCGTAAACAAAGCGGCGCGTGTAGAATTGCCGGATCGACAGCTGCCTTGAGGCCTCTTGGAACTGTGTGTGCGTGCGTTGGCTGATCTGCGTCAGGATAAATACCCCGAGTATGGCGCCGAGCAAGAGTATCGACATCAAGATCGTGGCGAACTTGATCCGTTCGCTCCGCAGATCAAATGGCTCCAAGCCAGAGGACCAAAGAAACGCGTCAAAACTTTGCAGTGCTTCATCTTGTGAGATGCCCTGTGGCAGTGACTCAATCCATCGCTTCAGATCGATGAATTCTATCTTGGCTGCGTCGATGACTTGGGTCTTGAGATAGTCCTGAAGGATTAGGCCGAGGTTCACGGTCATGACGTAGATATTACTATCAGAGGGATGAATGCTCGTTGCCGAGCTTACGTAGACACTACATCTGGTATCAGCAATGCAATACGTGATGACTGTTCCGGTCGTTGTTGGATTGGTGTCTTGCCACCCCTGTTGCCAACTGTCGAAGTACTTGTAGACGCTCCCTCCTGGGCTGGGACGTGTCACGCCGTATGTGCAATCCACTTGGTGAATTTCGTTGGGTTGGAGCTCAAAGGTAAAGATCAGGGTTATCCGACTGCTACGACACGCGCGTGTACTGGCATGGTCGTGGTCCCTGCCCTCATGCGGTTCGGTGGTAAGCGCGTGACTTGCGACATAAAACGTGGCTGACGCTTTGGCGACTTCATGCTCAAAATACCGCGCCATGCGATCTGCATTGGTTTGATTTAAAGCGTTTGGTGCCGCCAAAGTCAAAATGCCAAAGAACAGCATGGCGCCAGCGATCACGGCTGTGGCGACGACTTCGGCGATATCCAAGAGCCGCAGTGGTAACCCGTTTTCATCTGTACTCTCTGCAAGCTGCACCAGAAAGAGCAGCATGACACCTAGCGCAGTGATTGGCCCAGTATCTGTCGGGTTGCTGCTCCAGCGGACGGGTGTCGGCAGGTTGCTGAAGATTAGCCCTAGCATTGATATTGTGACGCCGAGCAGAGCGACAATTGCCGCCTGCCCTAGCACCGAAAGCGCCGCCGATGGGCGTGCGACACGGATCAGGCTGCCGTATGTTGCGACCGACAAGAACAGCAGTGCGGAATTTACGGACATTTGTCCTGGAAGCGCGCCCTGTTCTTGGTTCGTCGGTCGAAAGATGTGGTTGATGAAGGTCAGCCCATCAAACCAGTGAGAGGCTAATGAAAGCCCCGCGATCACCGCGATTACCGCAAACGGGAGCAAGGCATGCCAAGCCTGTTTGTAACGCGTTCGGAGTACGGTTGGAAGCGTCGCTAGCCCTAGGCAGAGCGCTGTGGAGAATTGTGTTGGAGAGGCTGTTTGAAGTGGCTTGATCAGAGCTTGTATCTCAAACGCCCATCCGAGCAGCACAGAGATGGAGGTGGCCAAGACGAGGAGAGCCAGCGCCATGGCGATCTTTGGAGCGTTTCTGTAGTTCGCTAGCCTATGTACCATACCGTATCCGTTGGCGGACAACTGGGACAGGTGCACTCGGAAACAGCCGCACGTATTAGAAGTTACTCACAGAAGTATGACCCGCCTTGCGCTCATGTCGCAAGGCGGATTTCAGATTTTCAAATGTGTATTAGAGGAAAGTTCGCTTTTCTTCCCCGTGGGGAAGATTGCAGCGGGGATTTAGGTCCAAGGGCCGTTTTTGTGGCGCTTTCTTCGAGTGTTCGGAATGCTGGACGCCGAAACAGTCGTTTGTCGGGGTGCATGCGGTTCTGAGCCGTTCGCCATCGCGCGCAAGGCAGCAACCCGATTTTCTGTGGCGGGGTGTGTAGCGAACAGATTGTCCATTTTGCGCCCGTGGAGCGGGTTAATAATAAACATATGTGCGGTCGCTGGATTGCGCTCTGCCGCAATGTTGTCGACCTGCGCCGCGCCGTGCTGAATATTCTCAAGCGCCGATGCAAGCCACAAAGGATGGCCGCAGATCTCTGCACCGATCCGGTCTGCTTCGTACTCACGGCTTCTGCTGATCGCCATCTGAACCAGTGCGGCGGCAATGGGAGCAAGGAACATCATAGCAAGTGTGCCAATCAGACCCAGCCCGCCATTGCCTTCTTCGTCACGGTTCCCGCCGCCAAAGAATAGTGCAAAGTTTGCGAGCATGGAAATCGCACCCGCGAAGGTCGCCGTAACCGTCATGATGGCGGTGTCGTGGTTTCTGATATGCGCAAGCTCATGGGCGATCACGCCCGCCAGTTCCTCGCGGCTCAAGACACGGAGGATGCCGCTGGTTACAGCGACGGCTGCATTTTGTGGGTTCCGGCCTGTGGCAAAGGCGTTGGGCTGCGGCGTGTCGATCAGGTAGACTGCGGGCACAGGCATGTCTGCATTGCGCGCCAAGTCAGCTACCATCTGCTGAATGCCAGATCGATCGCCGGGCGATAAGAGCTGCGCGTTGTGCATGCGCAGGACCATCTGGTCAGAATTCCACCATGTGAAGATGTTCATCGCACCGGCAATGACAAGCGCGATGAGCATCCCGCCGGCACCCGCCAGCAGATAGCCTAGCCCCATAAACAGGGCCGTCATGGCAGCCATGAGAAGTGCAGTTTTAAAATAACCCATCGGAACCCTCTGAAGCGACAGATGCCAGTCTGGGTTCGATATAGGAAGGATCAGCCCCTACGCCAACGGGCGCGAGGGCTGATCAAATCGTCATGTCCAACTGCGCGCACATTCGATGGCATCTTGGATGCTGCGGCGCAGGAGTTTTGGGACGGCGCAGGCTTCGGCAAATTCGGGCCAGCGGCTTAGGGCGTCATCGACTTTGGCGATCATGTCCCAAACAGTCTCACGCTCGATTCCTATAGCACGGGCCACGTCGTGGAAGTGGATACGACCGGGCTGGTGCCGGTTGCCCGCCACGGACAGTGAGTGGAGACCGCCGCGGCCATAACTATAGGATAGGTCATAGGCAGGCGCCAAAGACCATCGGCCTGTGTGGTCCATCATGAATGCGTGGTTCTTGAGATGGTCATCGCGGTTCACAGCGCGCACATTAAAAATCATGCGGCGCATCATCTCGTGTACCTGTCGTTCATCCCGAGTGAGGGCGTGCGTCAGCTTGAGCAATTCAATGTAGTCTAGGTTTGCGGTCCGGAAATCGAGTCCGAAGAGGGCCGCGACGGTTTGCACATGCACCCGCGCATTTCCGACGCGGTCGAAACGTTCGGTCGCGAAGTAATGTTCTCGGGCACTAGAACGGAGCATACCCATCCACGTGGTCGTCAGACCTGCCTCGCGGGCCATCATGCCGTAGGCGACCTCGGCCTCGATCGTGCCGTTGCGATCCTCTCGACCGCGGCGCTTGATTAGGACGTGTCGCCAACCTTCGCGCAAGGGTGCGCGGTGATTTCGCAGGTCTTCTCCATCGGGGGACAATTGGGCCAACAGCTTGGGCTTTTGCCCATGAGTGCCACCGGTTGCATTCCTCAGGCGCGTGACTTCCTCAATGTTTGTGCAATCGCCCACATCGGCCGCCAAGGCCGCGAACCAGTCGAGTGAAACCGCACCCGGTTCTGACAGAGGGTAGGCGGGGCGGAAAGTGAGCGCGCCGATTCCATGTAGTCCCACCAAGGACAGACGTGTGAGCGGCCCGGTCTGCGCCGGACTGCCTCCGCTGGCGCGAATTTCATGGTCCGCCAAAAGGCGGCCCCAACCGTCGGGCATGCTATCGCCGAGAAGGGCAGGGGCTCCTTCGAATGCCCATCCTTTGCGCGGTCTCAAACTTCCCGCATGGCGCCTCACGAGGATCGGCGAAAGTGGCAGAGGGTCGGCCACGAAGCGTGCGTCCCACTGTAGAACCGCCTGACGGCGGGTGTCGTCCCATTCAACAGATCCGACGGGACGTGGCGTTCTTCCCGCTCCGAAATCCAACGCAACCTCAAGCGACTGAGGTTCTGAACGCAGGAAGGCCCGAGGGCAGGGAATCGCTTGGTCGAAGTTGTGGTGTATATCGGTCATGTTGATCAGATAGCCAAAAGCGTGCCAACCAACTTGCGTCGGTAGTTTTTTTTCACCCGCTATGCTAAGGGATTAGTCCAAGGCAAAATCGGATAGTCCTTATATCCTTGTTTGACAGAGATGCGTGGGTACGGCCAAACGCGCCAATAGCATACCTTCGATATATGAATAGTTGCCTTTGCAGTAATCGTCGTTTGTTGATCCCCTTGTTTTGCGTATTACTGGTTGCAGATTGAAACAAACGCACAACCCAGCCTCTTAGAGGAAACGAGCAGCCGGATGACGATGGAAAGACAGATCAAGACCGCAACAGCGATCAAGTGCGCTTTGCCTGACTCTGGTGCTGGTCGGACTCCCGACGTGGCAGAGCTAGAGCAGCGCGCAGAGCGTCAGCGTGTCATGGGTGAACTTGCGGCTGACGTTGTGCACGACATCAACAATCTGCTTGCGGCGGTCGAGGCGATTTCGCGTTTGCTGGACATGAATGTCGAGGATGACAACCTGAGTGCGTTGGTGCGGCGCCTATCGCGGTCCGCGCATACGGGACGCGGTATGACCCGTCGCCTGCTTGATTTCGTGCACGACGATGGCAACGGTATGGCCGAGGTTGATCTGGCCGAAATCGTAGAGAACGAGGTTGAACTTCTTGATCACATCGTATCCCGTCAGATTTCCCTTAAAATCGAGACCGAGGAAAGCAGCACGCGCGTGTTCGCCGATCCTGTGCGTGTCCGTTCTGCGTTGTTCAACCTGATCGCCAATGCTCGGGATTCAATCTCTGGTGCGGGTGAGATTGCTGTTCGTCAGTACGTCGTGCCAAGCGTCGGATCCGAGCCTATGTGTCAGGTTTTGACTGTTGCCGACAGTGGCTGCGGTATGGACAAGGATACACTTAAGAAAGTGGGTCAGCGCTATTTCACCACGAAGGGCAAGGGCAAAGGTTCTGGTCTTGGTCTTGCGTCGGTTATCGAGTTGGCCAACGACTGCGGTGGTCGGGTCGAAATCGAAAGCACCGAGGACGTCGGCACGCGTGTCCGGTTGATCCTTCCTTGCGTGTAATCTTCCCCGCGGGGAAGGTAATACCAACGCATATCATTCTGACCTAAAGAGCTGTTCGCTATCCCACAGGCGGGCTCGGATTTCGCCGAGGGCCTCTGTAAAAATCTACGCTAGTCGAATGGGCGTAGAGAGTGGCAGATGGCAGATATTCAGACATGGGGATGGTACGTCCCCAGCTTGTGGCCCGGCTATAGTGCCTCAGATCCCGACAACTTGGATGCAATCGGAAACGGGTTATCCGTTGATCCGGCAGGCTATGTCGAGTTCATTATGCGTGATGCCAACAACGATGGCGTCATACACGATAATGATGGTTTCGATGGCAGCTCGACCGCACCCGGCGAGGTCGTCATTGGGCCGAATGTCACACTCACCCCTCAAGAAATCGCCCTCTACACGGACTCAACGATTGTCGCCAAGGGCGTTGCGTACACGGTAGATATCGAAGTTACTTTGTTCACGAATGGCACCTACGGGGTGCGCATCATGGACTATGATATTCCCGATTTTCACCACAAGCATGTGACCGAAGTCACCTTGGGAACGTGGAACGGTGTCGAGTATGGCGGGATTTACACGTCGGGCGTGGACGAGATGTTCATCTGCTTTGGCCAAGGCACTTTGATTGACACCGCCGGCGGTCCGCGGGCTGTCGAAGATCTGCAGAACGGGGACATGGTTCTCACTTTGGACCATGGTCCGTCTACGGTGCGATGGACATCGCGCCGAACCATCAGCGGACAAGGAAAGAACGCCCCAGTTTTGTTTCGGGCAGGGGCCATGGGCAACGTACGCGATGTATATCTGTCACCGCAGCATCGGGTGCTTGTGACTGGGGTAGACGTTGAGTTGCTCTTTGGCGTGCCCGAGGTGTTGGTTTCGGCGGCTCAACTTGTGAATAGCTCGACGATCGTGCGCGCACCGCAACCGAATGTCACTTATGTACATTTTGCTTGCGATGAACACGAGATTGTCTGCGCCGAGGGAATGCTCTCCGAGACACTCTTGCCTGGCCCGCAGGCGATGCAGACCATCGCACCCAAAGATTTGGCGCGCTTGTTCCAGACTTTTCCTACGCTTCGGCAAGGTTGGAATTCATATGGCTCCGCCGCGCGCATGTGTCTGACCGCTGCAGAGGCTCGGGCATTGCGAGATGTTGCGAGCGGGCTCGCGATGGCGAGCTAGTCTTTTGGCGGAAACCAGACGTCTTTGTGGATCATGACGTCTGTGTGGGGATAGGCCTCTAGGATTTTAGACCGCAAGCCAGCGCTGATCTCGTGCGCGTCGTACAGGGATTGATCCCCGTCCAATTCAATATGCAATGTCACAAAAGTCCGCGAACCAGCCATGCGCGTTTTAAGATCGTGAAATCCCAACACGCCGGGGTAGGCGCCCGCAATTGCCGAGATGCCCTCGATTTCGGTGTCCGGAGCTTGTCGATCCATTAGGGCGTCAATCGCGGTTTTCCCAATCTTGAACGCGCCAAACATCATAAAGAGTGCCGCGCCGATTGCCACCAAACTGTCGATGAGTGTCAGGCCAAGCTGCCGCGCCGCCAATAAAGAAGCGATTGCGCCCATATTTGGGACCAGATCGCCGATGTAGTGCAAACTATCCGCAGACACGACCTTGTTGCCAGTCGTGGATGCAACGCGGCGTTGGTATGCCACGAGAGCGAGGGTCAGCACGATCGAGAGCACCATCACAGCAACACCCGCAGTTTCAGACGTTAGCTTCGTGTGATCAGGTGAGAGCATCCGGCGCGTGGCAGCCCAGAGGATCGCCGCGCCAGACCCTAGGATGAAGGTCGATTGCGCCAGAGCTGCTAAATCTTCGGCCGACGTGTGGCCGTGTGCGTGGTCTTCGTCCGGTGGGCGGGCGGCGTAGGTGATCGCGGCCAAGCCAGCGAGTGACACCATCAGATCGAGTCCGCTGTCCACCAAGGACGCGCCGACCGAGAGTGCGCCCGTCGCAGCCAGAGCCCAGAGTTTCGCCAGCACTAACGTAGTTGCCACCGCGACGGAGGCCAGTCCGGCGCGCTGATTTAGGCGGTCACTTTCTGTCTGTTTTGCGGTTCTGTGAGGCATATCGGACTCGACTTCGGCTTCTGAGCTTTCCTTAGGTCATCTCGATCCGATTGTCACAGGCCTGCCGGAATTTTGGGTTTCACTGTCGGGTGAAGAGCAGCGCCTTCGTCGTCAGCACGTACGATGTTGCGCATGAAACGGTTTCGACGAGGCAAGTTTAGCGCTATCAAGTGCTTGGAAGAGGAGAAACCATGTCAGATTTTGCGATTTACCCAAGCCTCAAGGGGCGCGTGGTCTATGTGAGCGGCGGTGCGTCCGGTATCGGCGCACGTATTGTCAAAGGCTTTGCAGAGCAGGGGGCGAAGGTGGGTTTTCTGGATTTGGATGCTCAGGCCGCAGAACGCCTCAGCGCCGAGTATGACAATGTCACCTACGAGATTTGCGACCTAAGAGACATCAACGCGCTGCGCGATGCCATGGCGAACCTGAAGGCACGGATCGGTGCAGCGGAAGTGCTGGTGAACAACGCCGCCCGTGATGATCGCCACAATTGGCAGGACGTCACGCCCGAATACTGGGACGAACGCCAAGCCACGAACATCCGGCACATGTTCTTTTCAATCCAAGCAGTAGCTCCGGATATGATCGCCGCAGGGGGCGGTGCCATCATCAATATGGGCTCAAACAGTTGGTTCGAGGCGGGTGGCGGGTTCCCTGCCTATACGACTGCCAAAGCCGCCGTACAGGGCCTGACGCGGACAATGGCGCGAGATTTGGGGCAGCACCGCATTCGCGTGAACGCAGTCATCCCTGGCTGGATCATGACCGAACGGCAAAAGGAGCTGTGGGTCACACCAGAGGCGCTGGATGCCCACCTGACGCGCCAGTGTCTGCCGGATCCAATTGATCCTGTTTATGTGGCGAGAATGGTACTTTTCCTAGCGTCTGATGATGCAGCGATGTGCTCGGCCAGCAGTTACATGGTCGAGGGCGGCTCTATCTAAGACGCTGTTACACATCCGTCGTGAACCGGTGCTAGGTACGTCCTGCCGCCGGTTCATTAGTGCTTGATGGATCACGGCATTCGTGACTTGTGCGTGCTCTGGAATTGCGTCCTTATCAGTTCCAAATTGCAACAGGCCTGCGCGGTTCGGTGCGGCAGGTTTAGTGTCGAAAGACCTTAATCATATGTCAAAGAGCACGTCCGCATCCCAAGTCGCTCTACTGTGCTATCGGGGCAAGGAGAAGGATCGCGAGTACTTGCTCGTGACTTCACGGGACTCGGGGCGCTGGGTGCTGCCGAAAGGCTGGATTAAAGACGGAAAATCGCCCGAGGTTTCGGCTTTGGAAGAAGGTTGGGAAGAAGCGGGGATCGTGACTGCGACCAAGGCGCCGATCCTGATCGGTCACTACAATTACATGAAGCGTCTGGATAAGGGCGAGGTTCTGCCCCTGCGCGTGGAGGTGTTCCAAGCGCGTTTGGCGAAGCTTGTTCGCAAGTATCCAGAAGACGGCGAGCGCAAGCGCAAGTGGATGTCTGCGAGCCGCGCGGCCAAGGCCGTAGACGAGCCAAGTCTTTCAAACCTACTGAAAACGCTGCCCTAAGAGCGAGGCAAAATTTGCCTCACTTGCATCTTCGATGCTGGTGCGCCTTAACGGCGGCCAGATGCCACAAGTTTGGCCAGAGCGCGCTTCAGCGCACGCGCATCTCGGACACCCAAAGCGCGGGCGAGCTGGTTCTCGAACTCTTCAGCGTAATTGATCAGAGATGAGTAGGCGGCGATACCGTCCGGCTTCAGGATCAGCGTCTCGCTGCGGCGATCCTCGGGGCGTTGTTCACGGGTCAGGAAGTCTTTCTCTTCCAATCCGGCGACCGCGCGCGAAATTTTGGTTTTATGCAATTTGGATTGCTGACCCAGTTCCTTCGCACTCATGTTGCCATAGCGGCCCAAGTGAAACAGGACGCGCCACTCGGTGCGGGTCATGCCGTAATTTTCACGGTAGTAGCGAGAGAATCCATCGCTGGTGGCTTCGGCGGCCACGTTCAGCATGTAAGGTGTAAACTCGCGAATATCAAAGTCGACGTCGTCAGACTCTTGCATCAACATTTTAAAAAGTTTCCCGACTTGGGTTCTTAACTGGTAACGCCTATGCGTTTAGGCAGCACATCACCGTAACGCAACTCCGCTTTTTCATACAGCGCAGCTTTCAGAACAATTTGTTGCCGCAACGAACCAAAAAGTTTGCAAAAAAGGCATCTTCATTGCTGTGAGACGTTTTTCGGAGCGTTAACGTTTCATTAACAGACCAATTTTTCTCTCACTTGGCTAGTTCTTGTTGCTGATTGTTTACCGAAAGTGACCCGAAATCGGGCGATTTCCGCAGGTGCGAAGAAAAATGAAACATTTTGCACCTGCAGCGGAACCTTTCACGGTTTCGTCGGTTAGGATGGTGAGGTCTGGCGCAAAACGCCGACAACCCGTCGCTTTTTAACCGCACCAAATTGATTAAGGAACATGCCGCAATCATCGAGTGAAGACCCGTCAACACCTCTTATGGCCCGCCGTTACGAGGCCATCACCGTTATTGGATGTGGCGCCTGGGGAACAGCCCTAGCCGCCGTAGCCGCTCGGGCAAGAGCCCACACCACGATTTGGGGAAGAGATCCGCAGGTATTAAATGCGATCCGAGAGCAGGGGATGAACACCCGCTACTTGCCCGACATCCCTCTTCCGAATTCACTACAGGCTGACGCCGACATGGGTTCTGCTCTTGCAGGAGCCGAGGCCGTGATGATCGTTGTGCCCTCGCGCGTGCTTCGCAGCGTCTGCGCGCAAGTGGCAGAACACATCGCACCCGGCGTGCCAGTCGCTGTCTGCGCCAAAGGGATTGAGGCCGAGACCGGGCTCCTCATGACTCAGGTCGCGGCCCAAGAACTGGGAGATCGCCCCGTTGGTGTCATTTCGGGCCCAACGTTCGCGCATGAAACCGCACTGAACAATCCGACCGCAGCAACAGTCGCCTTCCCCTTTACAAAGGCAGACCGCGAAAATCCGAATGAAAGCGTCGCTGCGCGCTTTGCTGTCTCCCTGTCGACCGAGGCTTTCCGCGCCTACGTGAGCGACGATGTGGTTGGCGTCGAAATTGGCGGCGCGGTTAAGAACGTCGTTGCCGTCGCTTGCGGTATGATGACTGGCGCAGGTTTCGCTGAGAACACCCGCGCAGCTTTGATCACGCGCGGCATGGATGAAATGAAAACGATCGCCGATGCCCTTGGTGGCCGCCGCGAGACCGTGACCGGTCTGTCCGGCGCGGGCGACTTAACCTTGACCTGCTCTAGCCCGACCTCGCGCAACATGTCGCTGGGGACGCAATTGGGGCAGGGGATTCCCCGCGGGGAATGTTTCGAAGGCCGCCCCGTGGTGGTCGAAGGCGAGGTTAATGCCCGCTCTGTCGCCCAACTGGCGGACAAGCTGGGTCTGGACCTGCCAATCTGCAGGGCTGTGAACGCCATTCTGCACGAGGGCGCCCCGCTGGGGCAGACTTTTGCCGAATTGTGGTCGCGTCCGATCGAGGCGGAGCCGCGTGCGATGGACGTCTTGTTCGACCATCCCGCCAACCCCGCCGCAATTGCCAACTTAGCCGAGAGGATTTCATGACTGACACCCTGACACTGGACCGCCCGAAGATCGCAGAGAAAGACTTTGTTCTGGCAACCGATCTGGATGGAACGTTTCTGGGGGGTGAGCAGTCGGATCGCTCTGCCCTGTATGACTGGATCGAGGACAACCGCGACACCGTGGGTTTGATCTTTGTCACTGGCCGCGATCCCGAGTTCATCTTTGAACTCTGCGAAACCCAAGGTGTGCCGCGCCCCGAATACGTCGTGGGCGATGTCGGCACCACAATTGCAGAAGTGACCGACGACGGCCGGATTGCACCGATCCCCGAGTTGGAAGAAGAAATCGCCGCTGCCTGGGGCGAAAACACCGCGACACGCGTGCGCATGGGTCTTGACCCGATCATGGGGCTCAAGCTGCAGCCAACGAAATTTCGCTATCGGATGAGCTTTGACTACGACCCGCTGAAATTCGATCCGCTCGCGTTCGAGATTGTCGACCAACTGGGATTGGATCACCTGATCAGCGCCGAGCAGTTCTTTGACGTGCTGCCGAAGGGCGTCAGCAAGGGGCCGTCGATCCTTCGCCTGCTGGAGCATCTTGGGATCGAACAGCGCAAGACACTCGTGGCTGGCGATACCTTTAACGACCTGTCGATGCTTCAGACTGGCTTGCCCGCCGTAGCTGTTGGTGGCTCTGAAAAGGGTCTGCTCGAGGCCGTCAAAGACATCGAGAGCGTTTACCAAGCCACCGCAATTGGCGCGGCTGGCATCCGCGAAGCCATTCGCGAAATGAATATGCACCCCGCGGCCTAAGACCCGCCGACCTTACGGAACAGAGGAAAGGACGCCCAAATGCAATCCGATCTCGTGATCGTTTATCACCGCCAACCCTACGAAGAAGTCGAGGAAAACGGTGAAATCGTCTTCAAGGAAAATAAAAGCCCCAATGGCATTGTCCCCACGCTGAAGAGTTTCTTTGGCAACGTGGACAAGGGCTCTTGGGTCGCTTGGAAACTTGCCGAAGACACTTCGAACCCTGATTTCGAACCCGTGGTCGAGATTGAGGATAAATACGGCAAGTACAACGTCACGCGTCTGCCGTTGTCCGCAGAGCAGGTGCGCCAGTTCTACCACGTCACCTCGAAAGAGGCGTTTTGGCCGATCCTGCACTCTTTCAAAGAGCGCTATGACTATGACCCTGTGGACTGGCCTAACTTCCGCGAAGTGAACTGGCGCTTTGCTGAAGCGGCCGCCGCCGAAGCCGCGCCCGGTGCCCTGGTTTGGGTGCACGACTACAATCTGTGGCTCGTGCCCGGCTACTTGCGTCAGATGCGTCCGGACGTGAAAATCGCCTTCTTCCATCACACGCCCTTCCCCAGCGCGGACGTGTTCAACATTTTGCCGTGGCGCAAAGAGATCGTCGAAAGCCTACTGCACTGTGACGTCGTCGGCTTCCACATCCCGCGTTATGCCGCAAACTTCGTTTCTGTGGTGCAGAGCCTCACCGATGCTGACGTAACTGAGCGTGTCCGCGTCGAAGATGACCTGATCTCCGAAGGTACTGCCCTGACCGAACGCGCTGTGGCGACTAAGCTTTCCATCGACGACCGCGAGGTCATCGTGGGTGTGGCGCCTGTGGGTATCGATATGGACTATATCCAACAGGTTGCTGGGTCCGAAGATGCAGCCAAGAAGAAAGCTGAAATTCGCGAGGAATTGGGCGACTGCAAGTTGGTTCTCTCGGTGGGTCGTACAGATTACACCAAGGGCGGTGTCCAGCAATTGAACAGCTTTGAGCGGTTGTTGGAGCAGCACCCAGAGTTGCGGGGTGAAGTGCGCCTGCTGCATGTGTCGGTCATGGCGAACCGTGCAATGACCGTTTACCAAGAAATCCAGTCTGAGATCGAGGAAACTGTAGGTCGCATCAATGGCCGGTTCGGAACTTTCGACTGGACACCGGTGACCTTGGTGTCACGTGCGATCCCGTTTGACCGCCTGATTGGCTATTACCAAGCGGCGGACGTGGCGTGGATCACACCGCTCGCGGACGGCATGAACCTCGTTGCCAAAGAGTTCGCGGCATCCCGCCTTGATGGCGATGGCGCTCTGGTCCTGTCGGAATTTGCCGGCGCTGCAGTAGAGCTCAGCAGCGCGGTGCTGGTCAATCCGTTCTCGAACCGTGCAATGGACGAGGCGATCTATATGGCTCTTCAGATGCCCGAAGAAGAACGCCGAATTCGCATGAAAGAACTTCGCCGCGTGGTTGATAAGTACGACATCGCCGAGTGGGGCGAAGAGTTCGGTCGCCAGATGTCGCGAGTTAAACGCGGGCTGCCAGACGCCGACCGCAACGCCGCATAACCGACAAGGGGCCGATCAAGCGGCCCCTTTTCTTTATCCGAAAATGAAGTCGGAGTTGGCCAGATCGTCGACATCCGTCTCCACGAAGATGACTTTACCCTCGCCGTAATTCAGGATTGCATGATCGCCCTTTTGGCGGAAGGTCAGGTCGTCGAGGCCGTCTGTCGAAATATTCTGCAGCAGAATGCGGTCGAGCCCTGCTTCGAAATCTACGACCCTGTCGCGCCCGTCATAGGCGTTGAAGACAAAGGTATCGCGACCTGCGCCGCCAAACAATTTGTCGTTGCCGGTGCCGCCGGTCAGCGTGTCTCGTCCTGCATTTCCCTTCAGAATGTCGCGTTCGGCGCCGCCATCGAGCCAGTCGTTCTGTTTCCCACCAAAAAGGCGGTCTTTCCCTTCGTCTCCAACCAGAGTGTCGTGCCCCGCGCCGCCGAATAGCTTGTCGTTTCCGTTCAACCCGTAAAGCTCGTCGTCACCAGCACCGCCGATCAGGCGATCATAGCCACCTTCACCGAGCAGCGAGTCATTGCCGGCGTTGCCAATCAGCGTGTCGTTGCCGCCGTTGCCGATGATCAGATCATTGCCTGCAAAACCATCTAAAGTCTGGCCGGAATAACCTTCGTTAAACAGCAAATCGTTGCCCGCCAATGCCAGAGGAACGATAGAGCTAATCCCGTCCATATGAGCCTGCACCGACGCTTCGGAGAGGCCGGATTGCGACGCATAAATCAGTCCGGCTTCGTCCCAAGTGTCCAAAGGTTCCCAAACATAAAGGATCGAAGTCACTACCCCGTTGTTGCTCTGGTTGTCAGACAAGCCGTTGCCGATCAGACCAAGCACCTCATCATCGCTCTGGTACGCCAGAACTTCATCTGCTGAGAGTTCGATTTCGTAAGTGATACCGCCGAACTCCAGGGTTTCCACGTCGGTCCCCCCAGGCAAAACAGACGGCGCGGTGTCGCCAACCCATGACGTGGACGGAGGGACAAGCGCATCTGAGGTAATGTCCATGCCATAGACCGTGACGACAGATGAGAAGACGTCGAATACTTTGATTGTGGCCAAAATTGCCCCCTTGAGAAGCGTAAAATGCGCTGAGTTTTTCGTCTATAAATTGTAAAGACCCACCACGCAAATCACGCTTTTTGGGGGTTGGCGGTGATAGCAGGCCAATGAAATGGCCATCCGCCAGTCAGAGGAAGCTCATGTGATTGTCGAGAGAGATGTCGTCCACCGCGATGTCCCACAGCAGAATGGTGCCTTTGCCATAGT
The DNA here is from genome assembly GCF_900115865.1 of Donghicola eburneus. Taxonomy (GTDB): domain Bacteria; phylum Pseudomonadota; class Alphaproteobacteria; order Rhodobacterales; family Rhodobacteraceae; genus Donghicola; species Donghicola eburneus. The sequence goes on from NZ_FOXY01000006.1 coordinate 61,816, forward strand.
CGATCAGGACGTCTGTCCCCTGCTGTTGAACGGAAATGTCTGATGCGCCTTCTGCATTCTTCCTGAACACCAGAATATCGTCGTCTGTGAAGTCTGTGATGGTGTCGTTTCCAGCGCGGCCTGTGAAAATGAATTTGTCTGCATGCTTGCCGCCGGTCAGGAAGTCGTCCCCTTTGCCGCCTATCAGAGCGTCGCGACCAGCGCTGCCGTAGAGCGTGTCATTCCCGCCTTGGCCTAAAACGCGGTCCTTGCCTGCATTGCCAACGAGCAGGTCAGCGCCGCGACCGCCTGAGATGTTGTCTTTGCCTCCCATCCCCCAAATGCTGTCGTTCCCTGCGCCACCGCTGAGGGTGTCATTACCCGCACCAGCAACAACCGTGTCGTTCCCCTTGTTGCCGCTGATGACATCGTGCCCGGCGTCACCCCAAATCCCATCGGCGCCTGCGCCGCCAATTACGGTATCGTTTCCGTCCTGCGCCAGAACTGTCACGCCCGGTCCTGCGATCAAGATTAGGTCGTCGCCCGACAGGACCTCAGGCGTGATTTCCTCTCCCGCGTCCAGATGGCCAAGCAAAGTTTGCTCGCTGACAGGATCTTTGGACACAAAGAGCATGGAGTAGTCGCCATTGTATGCTGCGAACGATGTCATGGACCCATTGTCATCTTCATCATCCGAAAGCGCACTGCCCGTGATGTACAGGGACTCGTTTCCAGCGACGAAGCCGATTTCTTCGTCATAAGAGAATGTTACACGATATGTATCGCGCCCAACTTCGTAGGTTTCGTCAATCGTCCCACCCTCCCAAACTTGAGGAGAGGCGCTGTCATCCCATCCGCGGGGAAAGGGAACAAGGTGCCTGTCTGTAATGCTAGCACCAATGGTTAGAATAGCGGTATCGGCGACGTCGAGGACGTTGATAATGGACATAAAATGAACTCTCCAAACAAAAAACAATGTAAACTACTTGTTAAACTTTTAAGCCCGCAGCTGCTGCTTGGCAAAGTTCCCAGAGCGGAGGGGAGGTAAGGATTCCATTACCGCAATCTCTGGCTGGACCTTGGGCGCCGTTTAGATAACCTGCGCCAGAATTTTCGGAGGAGGTCACCATGGCACAGCAGTCGGTAGATTTTGACGGGCTCGTTTCGGCGGCATCAGAGCGGCTCACGCTGCCTGGACGCCAGTTCATTGGTATTGCGGGCGCTCCGGGGTCGGGCAAGAGCACAACCGTCGAACGGCTTTACGATGCGTTGATCACAAAGCAGCCCGATGCTGTGGCGATCCTGCCGATGGACGGTTTTCATTACGATGATGCTGTGCTGCATGACATGGGCCGCCGTCCATGGAAGGGCGCGCCGGATACTTTTGATGTGGGCGGCTTCGTCTCGGTGCTAAAGCGTCTGCGCGACCCGAATGAGACCCGCGTAGCTGTCCCTGTGTTTGATCGGGATCTGGAGATTTCGCGCGGGAGTGCGCGGATCATTCCGGACGATGTGAAACTGATCTTGGTCGAGGGGAATTACATTCTACTCAATCGCGCCCCTTGGAACGCGCTGGAGAAGTCATTCGATCTGACAGTGATGATTGATGTCCCCGAAGACGAACTACGTCGCCGTTTGCGTGCGCGGTGGGAGCATTTTGGTCTGAGTGAAGACGACATCGCGCATAAGCTGGATGGAAACGATCTGCCCAACGGGCGGGCTGTGATCCATGAAAGCCGCGCGGCGGATCTGGTCTATCAACAGCTGTCGGACAGCGTTTAAGCGCCAATACATAATGTGTCCTGCCGATCGGTGGAGATAACCGGCAGGACGGAGGGGAGCCTTTAGCCGAGCGCCTTTTTGGCGGCTGCGGTGATTGCTTCGAGCATGACGTGGGCCGAGGCCGCACCGGGATCGACGTGACCGATCGAGCGTTCGCCAAGTTTGGCCGAACGGCCACGGCGGCTTTCGATTTCAGCGGTGTAGTCACGGCCGGACTTGGCGCCTTCGGTTGCGGCGGCCAGACAGCCGATCGCGTCCGCGTTGTCGGCCAGAGCCTCTTTTGCCTTGGCAACAGCAGGAACCCACGCGTCGATCATGGTTTTGTCACCGACCTGAGCGCCGCCACGGGCCAGAATACCTGCGCACAGGCCGTCTACCCAAGCGACCATCGCGCCAGCATCAAGGTTCAGGCGATCTGACACACTTTCACCCGCTTTGCGGAATGCCGAAGCGTAGAGCGGGCCCGACGACGCGCCGACGGCATCAAGGAAAGCCTTGGCCATGATCTCGCAGGTCTGGCTGATGGTTTTCTCGTTGTCGTCGGTCACCAGTTTGCCGCGAACGGCGGTCCAGCCGATGTCCATGGTCACGCCGTGGTCGCCGTCCCCGATCACGCCATCCAGCTCGGACAGCCAGTCGCGCTTTTCGTGGATGGCGGCCCCAGCAGCCAGCATCATGTCCTTGAACATTGCGGGGGTGATCGGCCCGTCCGCGTTCAGTTTGCTGGTGTCGATCGTCTCTTCTTCTTTGGCGACATCCGCGTGGCGGCGGGTGCGGGTGCCCTTGGGCTCTAGCGAGCCGGCGACGGTCAGGCCGGGGGTGCGGCACGGGGTGTCCAGAAGGGTCTGCAGGTCATCGTCCAGCTTTATCAGAGTAATCGATGCGCCTGCCATCTCCAGAGAGCTTACGTATTCGCCAACCCAACTGTGGTGGATGTCGATACCCTTTTCGCCAAGGATTTCGGCCACGCGGCGGTGGATGATGTAGAGTTCCAGTTGGCCAGTCGCGCCGAGACCGTTGACCAGAACAGCAACTTTATCACCCGATTTCAGACCCATATCGTCCAAGATCGGCTGCATTAGCTCGTCCGTCACCGAGTCTGCGTTTTCCAGCTTGCCGCGGCGGATACCTGGTTCGCCATGCACGCCCATGCCGATTTCCATCTCGTCATGGCCGATCTCGAAGTTCAGCTTGCCGGTCTGGGGCATGGAGCAGGCGGTCAAGGCAACGCCCATGCTGCGGGTGTTGGCATTCGCAGCCTGAGCGGCGGCATAGCACGCCTCTAGGTCACGGCCATGTTCAGCAGCTGCGCCTGCGATCTTGAACACAAAGAAGTCACCCGCGATGCCGCGACGCTCGTTCTGGCGCTCTTTGGGGGCAGAGGCCACATCGTCGATGACCTGAACCGACTTGGTGGGGATGCCCATGCCTTCGCACTCTTCGGCAGCCATGTCGAAGTTCAGCACGTCGCCGGTGTAGTTGCCATACAGGAACATCACGCCAGCGCCGCCATCGACGGCGCGTGCCGCATCCATGATCTGCTCGGGCGAGGGCGAGGCAAACACGTTGCCCACAGCCGCTGCGTCCGCCAAGCCGCGGCCGACGTAGCCAGCGAATGCAGGCTCGTGGCCCGAGCCGCCGCCGATCACGATGCCGACTTTGCCGTCCCGAGGGCCGTCCACAGCCACGACCGCGCGGCCCGTGGGGCCTTCGACAGTCAGGATATCGGGGTGCGCGGAAACCATGCCTGCGACCATCTCCGAGATGATGTTCTCGGGGGCGTTAATCAGTTTTTTGGTACGGATATCTTCGGTCATTGGTCGTTCTCCTCTTAGCGGCCTTTGACGAATTCTTTTGCAGCAGCAACGGTTTGCTCGATCCAAGGCTGCTCTTGTGCGCGTGCCTCTTCCAGACCGGCGCCGATGGGCAGCCAATGTTCTAGGAGAACGCTCATGTCTGCGGGGCAGTGGGTCAGCTGGTCCAGAATCCACGGGATCGGCGCGCGGCCCTGACCCAGCGGGGTGCCGTGGATGCGGAAACCAACGCCATAGGGATCAGGTGTGATCTCATAATCCTTGAGGTGCAGGTTGATCGTGTAGGGCGCAAGCATCTTGATGGTCTCTTCAGGCCATTCGTTCGCACAGATCGAGTTCGCAACGTCCAGACACACCCCCAGCGTCTCGTCGTGGATGGTGTCGAGCAGTTCGACCATCCGCGGCGAGGGGTAGTTGAAGTGGTTCTCGATCGCGATGCGCATGCCAGCATTGCGGGCCTTGTCCAGCAGGGGGCGCAGCTGTTCCGCCAGATCGGGCACAGACATGTGGCCATCGGCTTCGTCCAGCGCGACGCGCATGATCTTTGCGTGCAAACGCTGGCCGATTGTCAGGTAGCGCTCGACTTCATCTGCGTCGAAACACTGTGTGCCGAGCTCGAGCGCGATCCCTTTGGACTGCGCGACCTCGTACAGTTTGTGATGATCCGCTTCGGAGTATTTATCCAGCGGCATATTGTCGGCATATTGCACGACCTCGAGCCCTAGTGCCTCGGCACGATCCAAGAGATCGAATGCGTTCAGCGGCGCGGCAGGCTGTTGGTCCTTGATTCCGATAGACCAGCGATAGGCATAGCTGCCCAAACCCAATTTCATTGGTACTCTCCTCCTCGTCGCACGGGAAAATGCCGCGCTTTCGTCGTCGCAGAGTGTTATCGCGTGGGCGGAACGGGGGGAACGGGCCTTGTTTTAAGAATTCCTAAAAGGTCTGTTAAGCTGAGTTGTCACAAAAAGACCCTGCCGCGAGGGCAGGGCAAGTTGGGGTCGTCCGTTGGGGAGGTTGGAGTTGGCTCACATCAGAAGCAGGGGCGCTTCGTGCGCTTTGACCGACTGGCGAGCCAGCGCGGACATCTGCATGCCTTCGCCGTCCACATGGGCCAGTTCGGGGAACAGTTCCAGAATTTCGTCTTTCGACGCTTGGGACAGGGTGTCCATCGCCTGCATGCCGGGGTGGAAGCTCTCGCTAGGGCAACCTTCTGCAAAGACGATCTCGTGTTGGTCGAACAGCATGTGGTGATAGCCGATCAGACCGCCGCGCTGCTGGGTGATGCCATTGTGGCCGACCAGAAACTTGGCGGGCACCAGCACTTCGTGATCCCCCAGCATCAGCTCTGCCTCGGCCGAACGGATCCACATCCGGTGGTTTGGGGAGACAACAAGCTCGCGCTCATTGCCCAAAGCACCCGCGGGGATATGGATCGGTGCGTTCTTGCCCGTTGCACGCACGGTACGGTTTCCCAGCCAGCGCACTGGCTTGTAGCCATTGTCCATGGTCAGGATGCGATCATCAGGCAGCAGCAGCTCGATCGGGATGGCGCCACGCTTGGTGGTGATCAGAGTTCCCGCGCCAAAGCAGATGACTCCGGTGGTTTCAACCGTCAGCTCGGTCGAGGCAACCGCCGCTCCCCCCAGTTCAAGGCGCAGGTTAATGCCGGCGATGATGGCGCTGTAGTCGGTGCCGTTGATATTACCGTCCAGGGTGCCGTCTGCTTGGTCCGCCTTCAGCATTCCGAGTTCGGTGGTAAAGCTGTCGGTCCCGACTGCATTCACGGCTGCCAGAGTAGAGGCATTATAGAAATCGGTTAGGTCGACGAAGTCATTATTGGTCGCGTCACTATCCAGCGCGTCACCGGTATCGTTGCCGAAGTCTGTGATGGTGTCTGCGCCTTGGCCCGATGTGTAGACAAAAGTGTCGTCGCCATCGCCGCCTGTCAGAGCATCATCGCCAGCACCACCGTCGATGGAGTCATCGCCCGTACCGCCGTTGATAACATCGTTATCGTTGCCGCCGTCAACGACATCATTTCCGCCACCTGCAGTGATCGTGTCGTCGCCGTCGTTGCCATTGATCGTGTCTGCATCGTTCGTGATGACATCGCCATCGCCGTCAATGTAGCCAACTTCCATGTCTTCGCCGGTGTTGTCACCGTTTACGATCCCGTCCGAAGCCGTGCCAAGGTTAAGGCTAATGTTCGCGTCTAGCTCGATTGAGTTGAGCAAGCCACTCGCGAGGGGAAGATCCTCTGGGACGTAGAAATACACGCCAGCGTTTGCGCCGCTGGCGACCTCTAGAACGTAGAGTTCACGGCCATCAAGAACAACGCGAATAGGGAACGAGACGATCGAAGTCGCGATGATCCCGCCGCCGATGTAATTCGCGGCGGTGGCTTCGGTATCACCCTCGAATTGGATCGTGAGATCGGTATCAGTCGAAGAAGCGGTGTTGTCTCCGCTAGAGAGCGACGCGTCGCCGGCGAACGTAAGATTGCTAAGTACGTTGAGAGAAGTAATCCCTCCAACGCCCAAAGCTGCAACAGAACCATCAAACTCGTACAAACCACTCAGAAGATACTGTGCCATACGCCAGACCCATCATTTGATTTGTTATAACGGTCTAACGGGTGCCTGCTTTAGATAGTTTCAGTATCTTTGCGTTTTTGTAGATCAAAAGATTGATGCTGCCGCTCAGGGCGTCAGAATTTCAAGTTACAGGTGCAACTTTATGGTGAGCTTTAGGTTCGTGCCTAGTCCAATGTTATAACGATTATATTTCCATATATCTGATTTTGATGGGAAAAGTGTATGTCATCACTTAAAGTAACTTGACCTAAGGTTGAAATGGAGTCGATTGCAAAAATCGAACTTGAAAGGTCCAAAAGGAAAATTTTCTTGTTGTGCATTTTTGGTTTTACGTAAATGCAAAAATATAGCGCTCTCTTCGGGGTGGGTTGGGTCGCAAAATGAAAGTTGAGCTATCTAATAAGGCGGTGGTTTTTTGGTCGTAAGAAAACGGCGCGCAGGGCTCGCGCGCCGTTTAATCGATGTTGGTGACGGTGAGAGCTTAGTTCAGCGGTGTGACCGGACCTAGGTTCATGAAAAACGTCTCGCCCGAGCTGTCATCTACGCCATCATTATCGGTCACGATCAGCATGTTTCCTTGGCCGTCAAAGGTCAGGCCCTCGACTTTATCGACCACGTACCCAGCAGGAGCCTGCAAGTCGGGGATCAGATCGCGCACAACCTCTTTGCTGACGACCGGCAATTCGCCACCGAGCAGCGCGGGCTGCAGGTCAGCGACCGCCACGCGGGTGACTTGCTTGATCTTGGCTTCGGCACCGATCTGGTTATCACGCTCGATCAGGTAGACGGCGTCGCCATGCAACGTGATTTCCGACAGACCAACCCAGCCGGTTTCAGCGGCTTCTTTGGGGTAGTGGACTGCGCCCCATTCCTCGGTCTCGAGGTTATAGGACACCAGCTTGGTCATGTTTTCGGGATCATCTTTCCACTCGCGCTGAACCGCCATCCACAGAGTGTCGCCAATCAGCGTCAGTCCTTCGAAGCCAAAGCGCTTCTCGACTGCCATCAGTTCTGCGGGCAGGCCAATTTCGTCCTCGATCTCGCCTTCGGCGTTCACGTGATACAGGGCATGAGGGATGACGCGGTCGGTGCGGCCTTCGCTTGCGATCCAGAAACCACCTTCGCCGTCAGTGGTGATGCCTTCCATGTCCAGCTTCTGGGCGGGCTTGCCCGCGCGGGTCACGCGGATGGCTTTCTCGATCTTTGCGGGGGATTGGGTCGCGTCGATCTGAAAGATGGTGGGCTGGTAGCCATAGAAGCTATCGTTGACCGCGTAAACCTTGCCATCGGCGTAGGTCATGCCGGACAGCGCGCCCCAGCCGATCAGCTCGTCTGCGCCCGCCGATGTGATGGTCGGATAGGCTGCAGGGGCATCTTGGTATTCAAAGATGGTCACGTGGGCGCGGGCGCCCCCGTCCTCGATCAGGTCCGCCTCGTTCGCGGTGGCCAAGATGCCCCGCTCGGGGATCGCGACCGCACCTTCGGGGCTGATGCCCGAGGGCAGCATTTGCTTCATCACAGGGTTCGCAGGATCGGTAACGTCATAAACCGCAGCCAGCGATGCCCGCTCGATCAAGACAAAGGCGTAGGTGGTGTCGCCAAAGGTCGCGACTTCCATGCCCTCGGGCTCTGCGCCTTTGGAGTCAGAGCGTTTGTCAGGGTAGTGGCCGGTCTGGATCACGGCGTGCTCCATTGTGTTGCCGCTTTCCCAGACGACGGTGCCGTTCTTGTGGAATACGGTCACGCCGCGTGCGCCGCCATCCATGTCGCCTTCGTTCGCGATAATGAAATGGTCATCGTCGATCCACCCAAGGCCATCGGGTTCGCGCAGGCGGCCCATCTGCTCTTCGGTGAAGATCAGAGCGCCGCGCTCGTCAGTGGCGTCGATGTCGGTCAGGTCTACTGCGCCCGCCGAGAAGTGGTTCACGACCGTGCCATCAGCACCAATGATGACAATGGCGTTGTTTTCTTGCAGGGTTACAGCGATCTCACCCAGACCGTTCACGTCCGCAAATTCAGGCTCTGGGTCGTTCGGCGCAATCTCGGTCAGGCCGGTGACCTCAATCTTTTGCAGGCCATCACAAACAGCTGCGTTGTTCTTAAGAGGCAGCTTGACCATGAAGCCCGCAGGTTCCTGACCCACGCGGCCGTCGCCTAGATCTTCGTCGCGCTCGTTTTCGATGGCGAGGGTCACAAAGGAGTTGTCCGCCGATTTTGCGATCGAGTCCGGCTGGCCACCCAGATCACATTCCGAGATGATCTCGCCCGAGGCGACATCCATCGTCACCAGTTTGCCCGAGGGCTGTGTGTAGCTTTCGGAGGTGTTCACGCCGATCAGTGCGGTTTGTCCTGCAACGACGACAGAGGTTGGCTCGCCGTTCATTTCGACGTTGCCAAGGGGCTTGGGCGCTTTGGGGTCAGTGATGTCGATCCGGCCTACGACGCCCAAGGGGCTGTCGGTGTAGACCAGAGTCATGCCGTCTTCGGTTGCCGAAATAATCTCGGCCGAGGTTTCGCGGCTCTGATCTTCGCCTTCGGCCATGTTCAGCGGTGTGGCAAAACTGGCAATGCGATTGAAGTTCATTTCAGCGGCAGCTTCGTGCGCAAAGAGTGCGATGGCCGCCGTCAGGCAAACGCGTGTGCGGTGCATTGGAGTATCCCCGTTTGGACTTGTAATCGCAAAGTCCTTGGCTGCGGGGCGTATCGCTGGCGTTAAGCTTTTGTGAAGAATAGGTGACGATCCACGCGGCTGCCGCGTTTATTGGCGGGCGTCATCGATATCGCGGTTCAGGATCGTGCTTTCTTCTTCCTGAATGGTGCAGCCAAGGCTGCGCAGCATGTCAGCTGTTTTGTCGTCATGGGCGCTGCCCTCTTTGCGCATCCATTCAGAGAAGAGCCTGACAATACGTCGGTTCGTGTGGCGCGAAGGGCAAACCAGCCAGTAGGTCGGCACCTTAATCACTGCAAAGGCGCGGGACAGGGGCACCAGATCGCCGCGCTCGAGCTCGTTGATCGCCAACGTTGCGCTTTCCAGAACCACGCCTGCGCCGTCTGCTGCGACCTGAATCGCCATATTAGACCGGTCGAAGCGCAGCGGGTAAACCATGCGTCCCCCCATCGCACCGTGCCGGGCCAGCCAGAAATCCCACCGGAAATGGGTTTTGACCGAGTCGATCAGACGGGCTTTTAAGAGCTGGCCAATCGGGTCGCCTGACTGCTCCTTGAGTTCCGCCAGATAAGAGGGTGAGCACATCGGCAGGACGAAGTCGTGGACCACGGCCTCTTGGTGCAGGCCGGACCAGTCGCCCGCGCCGTAGCGCAAGTCCAAGTCTACAATCTCTGTCTCGAAATCCGAAAAGTCTGGCGCGCCATCGACGCGCAGGTCCCAACCCGGATTTGCATCCAGAAACCCCTTGAGCCTTGGGGCCAACCAGCGCACGCCGAAACTGGGGCTGACGCGCATGATAAAGTGTCGGTTTTCACGCTGGCGCACGATGGCGCTGCGCACGTCGCGCATCATGCGAAAGGCTTGGGTCGTGGTTTGAAACAGACGCTCGCCATCCAGTGTCAGGATCAACCGGCGTTTCTCGCGGCGAAAGAGACGCACGCCGAATTGTTGTTCTAACTGCCGGATCTGCTGACTGACCGCCGAGGCCGAAACGCCTAGCTCTTCGGCAGCCTTCGACACCCCGCCCAAGCGGGCGACGGCCTCGAAATAGTTCATGGCATTTAGGTTTAGATCGTGACCCATGGCGCCCTCCGGATGGGCGGCTTATGGCACGGATCAGCGCCCGATGGCAGACCTTATTGCGATACGCGCTGGCCCCGTAGAGCAACGATCTGGCCGACAGCGCTGGCGGGTGACACGGTTCGGAACATATCCGAAAGCATTCGGAGATCGGCGCGGATGCCCGCAAATGGGCCGTATTTCTGTGCCTTGAACGGGCTTGCGACATTTGGCCAACGCACCACAGCGACCGAGAGTCCCTTGGCAATCCATAGGCGATTCAGGAACACCTCGAGTCCGAAGCTGCGCAAATTGGCGATCCGGTCTATGTGATCCACCAGCAGTGCACGCGGCATGATCCGCTCACCCGAGATGTAATCAAGACCGATCCAATGCCACAGGCGCGGAGCATTTCGGCGCAGGGACAGGGCGACATCTGACTGCCCCTCGCGCACGGGAGCGATCAGTGCGCTCAGCTCTGTTTCACTGAGCCCAACCAGATCGCTGTCCAGAAACAGCAGGTGCGCGCCCTGCGCAATTGCGACACCCGCAGCGACTGCGCGAGATTTGCCGCCATTCTGGGGCTGTCGGACCAAGCGAAATGCCGGATGCCCTTTTGCCGCCTGCTCCGCAATTTCGGAGGTGCCATCTGTCGAGCCATCATCAATCACGATGACCTCTGTGATGTCGGGATGTGGCAGGACAGCGCGCAAAACGTGCGTGATCCGGTCCGCTTCGTTATAGGCAGGGATGATGCATGAAATGCTCATTTGCAGGCCCTCAGCCGGAGCATCCATGCCGCCAGCGCGATGGCCATAGCAGCCAGCACCGCGAGAGAGGCATTTGAAAGCCACAGATAGATCAGGCGATAGGTGTGCCCGATCAAATACCCTAGTGCGACAAAGGCCAAGGTTTTCGGGATCGTTGCCAAGGTATTATAAAGCATAAAGGCTGCAAAAGGCATTCGGGCCAGTCCGGCGGCTACCAGCACCGCCGCGCCTGCCACGTGGGTCAACTTGCCTAGGGTCAAAATGCGACCCCCCTGATGGCCGAACTTGCGGGACATAAGCCGCAGGCGGCCTTCGCGCAGACCGACGCGGCGCAGCCACGTCGCAGGCAGCAGGTGCAGGCCCCAGCGCCCCAATGCATAGAGCAGCGCGTCACCCGCTAAATCTGCCAGTACGAGGACTAGGATCAACTGAGTTAAATCGAACAGCCCGCGCTGCGCCAGCCATGCCGAAATTACCGAGACAATTGGCCCTTCGAGCACCGCGATCGGCGCGACCACCCACAGGCCGTGGGTCGCGATCAGGATCTGGATCGTGGTCAGGTCGATCATGCGCGGCTCGGTTTTGCCGGATGACTGACGCGGTTTCCGCGCCAGATCAGTTCCCTTTGCGTCCACGTTGCGGCCCAAATCACTGGGATCAAAACGTCTCGCAGAACAAACGCCGCAACATCGCGAAACGAGGCAGGCCAACGCGCCAGCCATGCGAGCGCCCATTCTGCGCCATACCAGACGGTCAGAGTCGCCAGCAGCGCCCAAGCGGGCAGGGCGCCAGACTCCACCAAACCTGCGCAGATCAGCGTAGGAAGCAGGGGGCCTTGGACCATCTCCAAGAGAAACAGAGGCAAGAAACCTTGTCGCCGGATCAGGGACCAGCGCAACTGCCGCGCCCACACTTGCCCGAAACTTTTTGTCCCGATCGGCTGCACATAAAGCCGCTGAGCAACGCGAACGCGCTTGCCCTGATCACGGATCAGTTTGGTCATCGCGACATCCTCGGCCAGGTCGCGGCCCAAGGCCTGCAAGCCACCGCCCGCATTGATGATCGAGCGCTTCCCGTACAGTGTTTTACCCTGCGCATACCCCAAACCGATTGAGTCTGCGGCCAGTTGCCAGCGGCCTTGATGCGTGTTCAGAAACGCGCATTCGACAGCAGACCACAGGTTTTCGGCATGGCTCCCTGCTGCAGGCGACGTAATGAGCCCCACCCGATCATCCTGCCAGCGGGCAACCAGCTGTCGCAGGTAATCGCGCGGTAGCAGTAGGTTGCTGTCTGTCATCACGATGTGGTCGGTATAGGCCGCCAGATAGCCCTTTTGCATGTTGTTAATCTTGGGGTTGCCGGTGATGTGGGCCTCTCCGACCATTAGTTTAGCGGGCACGTGGGGGAAGTTGGCGATCAGCTTTGTGACCAGAGCACAGGCGGGGTCATCGGCCCGCGCGGCGCAGAAAATGATGTTGTAGTCGGGGTAATCTAGCAGGAACGAACTGCGCAGCGTCACTTCGTCAAAGGCATCAAGCCCGCAGACGGGGCGCAGCAGAGTTATCGGGGGCAGGTCGGTATCCGAGTCAGTCCGCCTTGGCGGGCGGGTGTAACGCAATCCGGCCAGAACCACGGTGGCCAAGTGCAGTGCCAACAACGCACCGAATGAAATCATGAGAAAAAGTGTCATCCTGCCACCTCGGCCAGTACGTCTTCGGGTTCAAAGGTTTGTGCCCATAGCGCGTGGGCGATGGGCGAATAGTCCAGCAGTTCGAGTGTGCCGTCGAAGGTTTCGATGACGGCGGTCATGCCATCCACCCAGTCTCCACAATTGGCAAAAGTCTTGCCCTCCCAATCGCGTAGTGCTGGTTTGTGCGAGTGGCCGCAGACAACGCCATCGGTGCCTGCCTCTGCTGCCAGCGCCAGCGCCTTGTGATCAAAGACATAGCCTGTGCTCATCAGCTTGTTCGAGGTCGCGATGATCCACTCTACGGGCGTGCTTTGGTCAGGGCCAATCGACCAAACCTGCCGGTACCCGCTGTCGAGCCAGCGCAGCCAGCTGTCCAATCGGCTGCCGAGCCGGGTCATGAAGTGCTGCCGCAAGAGTCGGTTGTCACACTGGTCGCCATGCAGAACCAGATAGGTGCGGCCATCGGCGGCCTCGTGTACCAACTCGTTTTTTATGTCCCACCCGCCATCTGGCGCATCTGCGCCCGCTCGCATCGGGGCATCGTGATTACCGGGCAGATAGGTGATCTGCGTGCCGGTGCGTGCTTTGCGGCGCAGTTCGGCCAAAATAGCGTCGGCCGTGTCGCACCAGTGGATGCGGCCGCCATGCCAGATGTCCAGAATGTCGCCGACCAGATAAATCCGTTCAGTCGTCAGGTTTCGCAGGGCGGCAAGAATAGTCGCCGGATTGGCGGCGCGCGCCCCCAAATGCCAGTCAGACAGGAAAATGCTGCGGCAGCGAATATGAGTGTCGGGCTGGATTTCTTTGAACGGTAGCATCGTGTTTCGCGAGCTCGGTCAGGGAAAGGATCGGGTCTGCTAGCGCTCTTATCCCCCTGCGTTGTATCGGGAATATGACGATTGGCGTTCACACGACTGTCACATGGGCCGCGCGGGTGCAGGCGCAGCGCCGGCCCGCGCGGCCTCAGGCGCCGACTGGCATGCGGCTTGCAAGATACCCGCGACCCATTCGGCTAGGTTTCTAAAACTCTACGCCTCGCGCCGTTTGCCCAACTAAGCCTCGCGTGATGGCGCCGATTGAAAGACGAAGGAAGAACAATAATGTCCACGGCAAATGATGCCCTCGTGACCAAAGACGTATCTGCAGCGCTGGACCTTCTGTCCTACCCTGTGATGATCTCTGATGCGGACTTGATCATCCGCTTTGTGAACAAGGCCGCCTACGAGATGTTCGGTCTGATCGAGGCTGACTTGCGTGCGGCGCTTCCGGCTTTTGACACAAGCGACATCATTGGGCGCTCGATCGATCTGTTCCACCGCGCCCCCGCCAACCAGCGGAAAATGCTTGCGGGTCTGCGCAAAACCCACAGCGGCGCATTCAAGGTTGGTGGCAAGGCTCTGGCATTCAAGGCGACGCCACAGTTTGATGAAAATGGCAAAACGCGCGGGTTTTACGTGGAGTGGTCCGACCGCACAGAGATTGAGCGTGCGCAGTCCCAGACCCAAGCCTTGTTGAATGGTGTAAAGACCCTGACCGAAGCCCACGCTGCAGGTCAGCACAGCAAGCGCATCGAGCTGAATGCCCTAGAAGGTGAGTATGCGGACCTTGCGGCTGCAACAAACCTCATGCTGGACGGCCACGGCCAGATCAAGCAGTCGATCATCGAAACGATCGAGGCCTTTGGCCAAGGCGATTTCGATCATCCCTTCCCCTCACTTCCTGGCGAAGGTGGGGCGATCACCACGGCGATCGAGCGCGTTCGCGGCTCCTTCCGGCGCGTGATCTCTGAAATTGACACCCTCTCGAATGCACTGGTCAGCGGTGATTTGACTCGCCGCGCCGATGCGAGTGCCTACGAAGGGGCTTACCGCCAGATCATTACGAATTTCGAGCGGTCCTTCGATGCGCTGAACGCCACCATCTATTCGGTCAAAGAGCAAGTCGCGCAAGTGTCCGAGGCGATCACGCAGGTCACCCGTTCGGCTGGTAGCTTGAACGACAACGCGCAGGCACAGGCTGCCGCACTCGAAGAGATTTCGGCCACTGTTGAGCAGACCGATAACATGGTGCGCTCCAACGCCGAGGCGTCCAAGAAAACCGTGACCTCTGTCGGGTCGACTTTGTCGATCATCACGTCAGGCGAGGGCCGCGTGACTGAAATGGTCACCGCCATGGAAGACATCCAGAAATCTTCGGATGACATCAGCCGTATCATCAAGGTTATCGACGATATCGCCTTCCAGACCAACCTGCTGGCGCTGAACGCAGCGGTCGAGGCTGCGCGAGCGGGCACACATGGTCGTGGCTTTGCAGTCGTGGCCCAAGAGGTTCGGAACCTTGCGGGGCGGTCAGCCAAAGCGGCCAAAGAGACCGCCGAACTCATTGAGGATTCGACATCCAAGGTAAACTCGGGCGTCGAACTGGCCAATGACACGCGTTCTGCCTTTACCGAGATTTCGACCAACATTCAGGAGATCGAGAGCGAGGCACGCCGTGTGCAGGATGGCAGCATGGATCAGGCGCGCGGTACACAGCAGATCGCGCAGGCGCTGGGTGAGCTATCCATTGCCGGATCGCGGATTACCAATCAGGCGGACGAGTTGAATGCCGCGGCGATTCAGATGCAGGGCGCAACCCGTAACATGTTGGACAAGGTCGAGCACTTCAGCCTGCGCCCGACCCGCAGCACGGCCACTGCAGGTGCGGCGATGCCGGACTTGTCGCAACTGACGCCCGAAATGATGGCGCAGATCCAGCGGATGATGGCCGCGCGCTAGGCGGCTTTAGCGCGACTGCACCTCGAGCCTGAAGGACTGCGCGCCGACACCCAAGCCTTTTGGGGCGGGCGGGAAACGACCCGCCCTCTCGACCGCTAGCAAAGCGAGGCGGTCGATCTTTTGACTTCCGGACGAGTTTGCCAGCGCGGCGCCCTGTAGGCGGCCATCGGCCCCGATCGTCACACGCACAGTGGCGGCGCCGCGCCCCGCGCCCCGCGGTACATTCCGCGCAATCCGCGAATGGATCGCTGCACCCCATTCCCGCATCAGGCTTGTTTTCTTGGATTTAGACAGGCCAGCTTGCTCTGACGTCTTCGCCTGTCCTGCTGCTGTTCCGCCCCCTTGGCCCGCTGCCTTGGCCGCATTCGAAGCCCGCGATGACACGCTGGCGGTTTTGCGCTCTGACTGCGGCTTTGGGTCAGGCTTTGACGCTTGCTTCGGAGCGGGCGGTTTGGGTGCAGGCGGCTTTGGGCGCGTGATGGGGCGCAACGCTTCGGTAATCGCGGGCTCGGCCTCTGGCGGAGGCGGCGCAGTTTTCTCGACCTTGGGCAAATCGGGTGTGGCTGGCGATTCTGTCATCTGCGGCAGGGCAATCCCCGGTGTCTGCACCTGCGGTATCTCTGGCAGGCTCGTCTCTGGCAGCGAAGGGGCAGGGGGCGCAACAGGGGCGGCAATGGTGAGTTCAGGCACAGTGACGTCGGGCGGTGTTTCCCATTCCTCGATCAGCATCGCGACGGCTTCGGAACTGGCGGTCAGGTACAGCAATTCGGTGCCTTGGTTGCCCGCCGCTTGCGGCGCGCCCTCGGGCATTTGAAACACAAAAGCAAGGGCATGGGCCCCCACCGCAATCGAAAAGAATGCCGTAAACTCTGCCAGTCGTCGCATGGATTAAGCCCTTGCTCCTGCCATTTGAGGAAGAATGAATGTGGATTGGTCTGGCGGCGCGACCCCGACCCGCAATGGGCAGCCATAAGCGTGACTGAGGTGGTCATCGACCAAAACCTCCCGCACCAGCCCTTGGGCTGTGATCTGACCGTTGCGCATCAGGATCATGTGATCCGCGAACATGGCCGAGAGGTTGAGGTCGTGCATAACCGCAACCACGCCGCCGCCTTGGTCCGCAAAGTCCCGCGCGATTTGCATGACCAAGAGTTGGTGCCCGATGTCCAGACTGCTGACCGGTTCGTCAAGGATCAGCCAACGCGGGGCACCGTTGGTGCTGATCGGCTGCCAAACCTGCAAAAGAACGCGCGCCAATTGAACGCGCTGCTGCTCTCCGCCCGACAGGTCACTGTAAAAGCGGCTGGCGTAGCCCTGCAGGCCAACGCGGTGCAGCGCATCAAAGGTGCGGTCTGGACCACCCGCGCCGATCCCACCCATCTGCCCAAGGCGGACCACTTCGGCCACCGTGAACGGAAAAGCGAGGACAGTGGACTGCGGCAGAACTGCCCGCATCGAGGCCAACTTCCACGCGGGGGTCTGGGTGATATCATGCCCGTTCAGTGTTATCTGGCCATCGAACGCAGTCTCTGCTGTCAGGGCACGAAGCAATGTCGTTTTACCTGACCCGTTTGGCCCGACAATCACCGATAGCTGAGCGGGGGCAAAGCTGGCGGAGACGCCGTGCAGAATTTCTTTGGACCCTAGTGTGACGTGAATGTTTCGGGCGATCAGCATCTTATCCTCCCATCAGGGCGCGGCCGCGCAGCAGCAGCCAGAGGAAGAAGGGCCCGCCCAAAGTTGCGGTAATGATGCCGATGGGCAGCTCTGCTGGGGCCACGATCACGCGGCTGATCAAGTCCGCCAACAACAGCAGGCTCGCCCCCAGAAGCGCGGCATTGGGCAACAGCTCTTCGTGGTCGGGGCCTGAAATCAGGCGCAGCAGATGGGGCACGACGATCCCGACGAAGCCGATCCCGCCGCTCACCGCCACGGCAGCTCCGGTGGCAGCGGCGGTCGATAGGATCGCCAGACGCTTCAGACGTTGGACGGGCAGGCCGATGTGATAGGCGGCTGCCTCTCCCAGAGCGAGGCCGTTCAGCCCGCGCGCCAAAGGCCGCGCGCAGAGAAGACCCGCGATCATCAGGGGCGCGGCAGCCATCAGCTTGGTCCATGTCGCACCGGCCAGCGATCCGAGGCCCCAGAAGGTCAGGTCGCGCAGTTGGGTGTCGTCGGCAGCATAAATCAGCACGCCAGAGAGCGCTCCGGCGAGGGCGGAAATCGCGATCCCCGCCAACAGCAGTGTGGCGATTGTCGTCACCCCACGCCGCGTCGCGATCGCGTACAGCACCATGATGGTCCCCCATGCTCCGAGTGCGGCAGCAAGCGGGACGAGCCAAGGGCCGAGCGCGCTCGCAAGCCCAAAAGGCAGAGCCGACCCCAGCACGATCGCGATGACAGCGCCCGTCCCTGCACCTGCGCTGACCCCGACAATTCCAGGGTCGGCAAGAGGGTTGCGGAACAGACCCTGCATCACTGCGCCGGACACAGCGAGCGCAGCCCCGACGACAATCGCCATCAGCATACGCGGCAGGCGGATGTCCCATAGAACCACCTTGGCCGCCAAGGGCAGCTCTGCGGGGGTGACAGCTGCGACGAGTGCGTCCCACAAGGTGACGCCTGTCGCGCCCGTCGTCAGGCTTAGGACGCAGCAGGCCAGTAGTGCGACCCACAGCACACTGCGCACGCGAACCGCGATGGCGCGGCGTGGGGCAATATTGTCAGGGAAAGCAACCATCAGCCTGCCTCTTTGACCGAGTGTGCCAGTTGACGCGACAGATCACGGATGGCGTCGGGGGTGCGTGGGCCAAACCCCAGCAAGTATACGCCGTCCATGCGGATGATCGCCCCATTCTGCGCCGCTGGAGTCGCACCCAGAGCTGGGTGGGACTGGATCGCAGCGTCGTTGATCGCGTGCTCCCCAGCGCGGGCCATCATCAGGATCACGTCTGGGGCGGCGGTCAGGACTGCCTCGTCGGTGAGCTGCTTGTAGCCGTCAAACGCCGTAATCGCGTTTTGCGCACCGGCGAGGGTGATGATGCCGTCGGCTGCGGTTTCGCGGCCCGCTGCCATCACACGGCCCCCTTGCAGGGACATCACGAACATGACGGATACATCATGATTTGCAGCGTCCGCTTGGGCTGCGGCCAGTTGTGTCTCGATACGGTCCGCAAGTGCATCGCCCTGATCCTCTAGCCCCAAGGCGTCTGCGATCACGTGGACCTTTGCAGGAATCGCTGCTGCGTCGTAGCCGCTGGGAACCGTCACCCACGGGACACCTGCGCCAGTCATCAGATCAACTGTTTCCGCTGGACCCGCGCCGGATTCGGCCAGAATGAGGGTGGGATCAACGGAAAGGATACCTTCGGGGGCCAAGCGGCGGACGTATCCAACGTCAGGCAACGCCTCGGCCTGCGCGGGATGGGTCGAGGTTTGATCCCGTCCAACCAGCAGATCACCTGCCCCCAACGCATAGACGATTTCGGTTACCGCCCCGCCAAGAGACAAGACGCGCGGGGTTTCTTCGGCCACTAGAGTGGTTGGCAGCAGGGCAATGAGGGCAAGCCAGCGCATCACAGACCCTCCGCCGCTGTGGGCAGGTCACGGACGATGTGGTTCCAGCCCTCGTAGAAATCCTCATCACGGGTTCGGACCCCGAAAATTTGCAGGATCAGCCCTCCCATGGCATCAAAAGCCTCGACCGACAGGGCAGTGCCGCGACGGGTGGGCTTTTCGACAGCGTACACCTCGGCGATGGGGTCGGTCTTGAGGTGCAGGTTAAAGCCGGGATCAAGGATGTTGAACCACGGGCCCATGACCTTGGTGGTTTGCGGGGTGCCTGTGTGGATCTGGATACAGCCGTGGTTCCCGACAAAGGTCATCACTGGCACTTCTTGGACGGCACTTTGTTCTAGCGCGGTCAGAACGGCACCGGCGTCCAATTGCCGGACAAAGGGCGCACCCGCGACACGATATGCCCCAAGGCGGTTCATCTTTAGCCGGTCAACGAGGCCCAGAAACTGATGGGTGTCAGTCATGGCTGCCCATTGCTCGCGCAGACGGTTGGCTTTGTCGTGGTTCTCTTTGGCAGGCTCAATCGCGCGACGCGGCTCAAAATCCCCCACGGGGGCCGCAACACGCAGCTGTTCGACTACGTCGGCCCATGGCTCGGCGTCCGAGGCGGCGGTCAGATGGACCTTGTGCATTGCATCGCCCGCCGCATCAAAGAATTGCAGCGAATGACGCGGCCCATCGTCGGTGTGACGCTCGACCGCAAAACCGCGCACAAAATGGCGGGGGAAATAGCGCATGTCGATCGGGCGGTTCAGGATCATGCCAGCGCGTTCTCCGGCGCGGTATTCGCCATACTCGCCGTGCACTTCGCTGACGACATGCTCATTGCGGGTCAAAGCCATGACCTGTCCGAAACGCGGCACTTGGGCTAGCGCGGCTGTCAGATCGGCGGTGATTGGCGTTACACCCTCGCCGATATGGGCGTCGAGCACAGCGGCCTCTGACAGTCCATGGGTGGTGGCGAAGTCGCGGATACGCTGGTTCGGGTTTTCCGTGCGCAGGGATCGGATGTCTGCGGCGGTCAGGTGAATGTCTTTAGGCATGAGAAGGCACCCCGTAGAACGGTAGATTGGATTAAGTGCCTAGCTTCGCCGCTGTGCATGAGGGAACACGGGCAATGCGGGGTAAATCAATAGTTGACAATAATAGTAAGAAAAAATATCCGGCGCAAGTCTGATCCGCAAATGATGCGGATCACATCCATGATATCTTTCACTGCCAGCCCCGTGCCAGCGCTGTAACCTTCTGATCAAAGGGGACTGCTCTATGCGGACTTCTCTCTCTGTACGTGTGGCATTGCTGGCCAGCTGCGCGATGTGTTTTTCGACTGGCGCCTTGGCCCAAGACATCACTCTGGACCCTGTCGTTCTGGCCAAATCCAAACGCGAGGTGCAAACCGACACCGCCATTTCCGAAACCGTTGTGACCGAAGAAGAGGTCGAGGACCGGCAGGCCGGCACGATCGCTGAACTGGTGGATACTGTGCCGGGCGTGACTCTGGTCAACGGCTCTAGCCCCCAAGGGTCGGGTATCAATATTCGTGGCTTTGGCGCGAACGGCACCTATGGCAGTGACCAAAAAGTTCTGATTCAGGTGGACGGCGCGAATGTCGGGTCCGAAGAACTCTACCGCATCGGTACACAGCTCTACACTGATCCATCGTTGTACAAAGAGGTTACGGTTGTGCGCGGCATGGCGGGAACCTTTGAGTACGGTTCGGGCGCCATTGGTGGTTTGGTGCGTCTAGAGACTAAGGACGCCTCGGACTTTACCGGCGGCGAGCCGGGCTTCAAACTGCGCCAGACCCTGCAATTCGGATTGAACGGCGGGCAGTTTGCGAGTTCCAGCGTGCTGGCGTGGCAGCCGTCCGAGGATCTGGAGCTGCTTGGGAACTACACCTATCGCAGCCAAGAAGCGCAGAAGGACGGGAATGGCGACAATGTCAGCGATGACGGCTACGAATTGCCTTCTTGGGCGGTCAAAGCGCGCTATCGCTTTGGTCAGGATCGCGCCCACGCCTTAATGTTCTCGATGGCGGAAACCACGTCCGAAGAGACAGACGTGCCCTACAACAGCTTTGCCAGTGCAACAGACAATTTCGGCAATGTGGACCGAAGCGTATTCTCGGAAACCCGCACTCTGCGCTACACCTATGATGCGCCAGGCAATGACTGGCTGAACCTGACGGTTGAGCATTCGCGGGCCGAACAGCAGATTGAGTCCAGCTACGTGTCGGGCAGTTCTGTGCTCGAGGCGAACCCCTTCGTGTGGCCGAACTTGCAGCCGCTGGTGAATGCAGACCAGCACTACGTCACCGCCAAAACTACGGTGAAGAACCAGTCGCTGTTCCAGACTGGCGTGCTGAGCCACGATCTGCGCTACGGCTACGAGCACATCCAGAAAGACCGTCTGGATGCCTCGTCTGCGCCGGGGGGTAACGATCTGCGCGATGCGTTCTTTGTGGTCGATGACATTCAGTGGGGCGGCCTGACCCTGACGCCCGCGATCCGCTATGAAAAACAGGCGATCCGCAGCGATTACGGCGACTACGCGAACGAGGCGCTGATGGGCGGGCTGTCTGCGCGGTATGCCTTTGACAATGGGATGACGGTGTTTGGCAGCGCGTCCTATTCCGAGAACCTTCCGATCCTCGACGATCTGACCAATGCCGATTACATGGAGCGCAGCGAAAAGGCGCACACCTTTGAACTCGGTGCGGCTTATGAGCGGAGCAGCCTGTTTTCTGGTGGGGATAGTGCGGCGATCAAGCTGACCCACTATCGGACCGAGGTGTGGGATGTGACCAGCTACTCGGGCGTGACCAACATCGCTCTGCAGGGCTACGAGCTGGAGGGCTCTTACAGCACGGACAGTGGGTTCTACACTGACGTGAACAGCACGTGGAGCTTTGGCCGTGACACCACTGACGGTGCCGAGAATGATTGGCAATACACGCCCGCAAACACGCTCAGCGTCGCTGTTGGCAAGCGTTGGGGGCAGGAGTTCGACCTAAGCTGGGAAGTGGTCGCAAACGCTGAGCGCGAATTTAACGACGTGACCACCGACCAAAGCGTCGTCCACAATCTGCGCGCCACCTATCGCCCGCAAAGCGGCGCAATGGAGGGCTACGAAGTGCGTGTGGGGCTCGAAAATGCGGGGGATCTGGACTACACGCCTTACCTCGCGACGCGGTCTGCCCCCGGTCGCAATCTGAAGCTTACACTGACCAAGACGTTCTAAGGTTGGCCCCATACCTGACCACGAAAGCCAGCATTACACGTGCTGGCTTTTTGTTTCTGTATGAAACAAAGACAGTGTCTGAAAGGCAATAAATACGGGCAGATGACGCCATCTTTCGTTGACGGATGCTCGCCCACAGACCAATCTCATAGCCAAAGGATGCAACGGGTCTCAACGAGGAGGGGCCCCTTGTAGCCAATTTTGGGATTGGAGGATTTTTAATGAATATTCAAGCCACGATCGGGAAAGACCAAGAGTCTGTGGCCGGCGTTATTTCTTACCTGACACGCATCGAATTCGGCGAGGGCGCTCTTGCGAAACTGCCCTCGCTCTTGAACGAACTGGGTGTGACCAAGCCGCTCATCTGCACGGACAAGGGGCTGGTGGCCACTGGCTTGATTGCGCGCGCCACTGCAGAGCTGAAGCACCACGCTGTCTATGATGGTACGCCCGCCAACCCAACCGAAGAGGCCGTGTTGGATGCTTGGGACGTGTACCGAACCAATGGATGTGACGGGATCGTCGGAATTGGCGGCGGGTCCTCTTTGGACTTGGCCAAGGGCGTTCGTATCCTGACAGGCCATCCGCCGCCTTTGGGGCAATACGCAGCGATCAATGGTGGCGTCACCCGTATTCACGGCAAAATCCGACCGCTGATCGCCGTGCCCACAACCGCGGGCACAGGCTCCGAAGTGGGGCGAGGGGCTGTGATTATTACCGCAGATGGCCGGAAATTGGGGATTTTGTCGCCGTACAATCTGCCTTCGATCGCGCTGTGCGATCCAGAGCTGACCTACGGGCTGCCGCCAATGTTGACGGCCGCAACAGGCATGGACGCGATTTCGCACTGCCTCGAGACGTATATGGCACCTGCCTTCAACCCTCCGGCCGAGGCGATTGCCCTGCATGGTCTGGACTGCGGTTTGCGCTCGATCGAGGCGGCCACCACCAATGGGCTGGACCGTGAGGCGCGCCGTGACATGATGGTTTGTGCGTTGGAGGGGGCAATGGCCTTTCAAAAGGGGCTCGGGGCGGTGCATGCTCTGACCCACCCGCTCGGCGCCATCCGCGAACTAAACCTGCACCACGGCACGCTTAACGCAGTTCTGATGCCAGAAGTCTTGCGCTTTAATCGCCCCGCCATCGGTGACAAGTGGGACGAACTGACAAAACGGATGGGCGGCGATCCCGCTGAACAGTGCGCAGCGCTGAACCAGCGGCTTGGCATGCCGTCGGGACTATCTGAAATGGGCGTGACTCCGGCGATGATGGAAAAAGTCTCTCAGGATGCGCTCAAGGATCACTGTCACGCCACGAACCCACGCAACGCAACCCAGCGCGATTATCTAGAAATCCTAGAGCGCTCTGCCTAAGCGCTAGGGGGCGCGCGTCACAGCGCCCCCGATTGACCTTGGTCGCCGTTCCGTCAAAGATGAAGAGACCCCTGCGCCAGTGATTTTGGCGCGACTGACATGACGGCGGAACAGGCGAATGGATGCTGGCAAGGTTGTTGTTTGGGTATTTGGTGCGACGATTGCTGGCCTAACGGCCTATAATTTCCGATACGAGATCGGGGATCTTCTACATTTTGAACGGCGCGAGATTTCGGCAGAGATCACGTTAGATAATCGCTGTGAATTCCGCGACTCCGTGATGATCGTGCGCGACCAGGACACCGATGCTTTTGCCAAGTTCTACGGGGGTGTCGCGATCCTGAAGACCAAAGAACGAAATCGCGTGCGGCTTGAGTTCGACCCCAAATACGACGACGTCGAGTTCTTTGGCACAGAGTTTCCGGCTCAAGAAAAGTTGACCTTAATCGCGGACTGCAAGAATGCCCGCAAATACATCTTCTTCTGACGGTTTAGCTAAAGAAGCGGCCTCTGGCGTCGATCACACATTTGATCAGGATGACGACATAGGCCGTATCCACTGCGATCAGCAGCAAGAAGGGGCGAGTGAACAATACACCGATCCCGACCACGACCGCGAACATGAACAGAACAATCAACGGCCGCGGGACGCGGAGTCCCTTGGGTGACAGGGTCTTGAGTGTCGAGATCATCAGCAGCGCCGAAAACGCTGTCCAAAGCGCCACAAGGATCGGCACCGCGTTGGTGTCGACGACTTCGCCAAGCCAGAGGAAGAGGGGCAGCAGAGCCAAGTACGCACCGCCGGGTGCGGGGACCCCGATGAAGTGGGTGCTGGTCTTTTCGTCGTCCAGCGCCTGCCCCTTCATCACGTTAAAACGGGCCAATCGCAGGCAGGTCGCGGCTGCAAAGATCAGAACGAAAACCCAGCCAATTGTGCCAAGCTGGTTCAGGATGGATTGATACAGCAGGACACCGGGCGCAACGCCAAAACACAGGAAGTCAGAGAGAGAATCCAACTCGGCGCCCATCTTGGACGTCGCATTCAAGCGCCGCGCCAGCAGGCCATCCAGCCCGTCCATCAAGGACGCGAGCAAGATCAGGCCCACAGCCCCGATGTAGTTTTCGTCCATAGAAAACCGGATCGAGGTCAAGCCAAAGGCCATCCCTGCCAGCGTGACCATGTTCGGCAGCAGCAGCAGGAAGGGGACTTTTTCGGACTGAACCGGGGGGCGTGGGCTGTGATCTGTCATGGGATCAGGACTTTGCGTTCAAATCCGCGAGAACGGTCTCACCGGCGATCATAGTCTGGCCGATTTGCACCTTGGGCTCGACGCCGTCGGGCAGGTAGATGTCCAGACGCGATCCAAAGCGGATCAGGCCAAAACGCTCGCCGGTCGCCAGCGTCTGCCCCTCTTTGGACCAGCACAGGATGCGGCGTGCCACGAGGCCCGCGATCTGTACGACACCGTAGCGGCGACCGTCTTCGAGTGCGACTGTCAGGCCGTTCCGTTCGTTGTCCTCGGACGCTTTGTCGAGCGAAGCGTTCAGAAACTTGCCGGGACGGTACGCGACCTTTTCCAAGGTTCCTGCTGCGGGCAGACGGTTCACGTGGCAGTTGAACACCGACATAAAGACCGAAATGCGGGTCATCGGCTGGTCGCCCAAACCCAATTCAGCGGGCGGCACAGCGGGTTCTAGCAGCGAAATGATCCCGTCCGCAGGCGAAATCATCAGGCCAGGCTGCGATGGGGTGACGCGCACCGGATCGCGGAAAAAGTAGTAGACCCAAACGGTCAGACCGACGCCGATCCAGCCAAGCGGCTCCCAGATCAGAAAGAGGATTACCGTGATCGCGGCGGCAATCGCCACGAATTTGCGCCCCTCGGGGTGCATCGGTTTGACAAAGGTCGAGAGCATGGAAACAGACATCGGGGCCTCTGGTGCTGCGGGTTTGCGGCGTCCTAGCCTAAAATCTAGCGGGATGTTAGTGGGTTTGAACAGAATGCGGCAGAACGAACGCAGGCGCAATCAGTTGCAAGGGGCGATAATGCACAGAATCCCCGACCCCGCGGGATCGTGAACTGTGTTCATGGGCTAAGCTTGGGGGAAATGGCACGAGATTCGGCCAACCCAAGTGCGGATTGGCCGGAAATCGAGTTCTTTAGCCGCGACCGGCGAGCGTTTTCATCGCATAGTAAAACTTGTCGCCTGCCATGCGGCGCGCCTGAAGTTTGACTTTGGCCAGAAGCGCTGCCGATCCTTTGGAGCCGCTTGCGCTGCGCATCCGGATCGGGCTGCCGTCGTGGATCATGCTTTGCGTTGCCACGCACAAGACAGGACGCTGCGAGATTTTCTGAATCTCGGCTGCGTCGTACGCCTCGCTTTCGATGAAGAGGTCAGCGCCGGTTTCGACGTAGATTCGTGCCTTGAACGCAGGCGAGTTCGCTTTCTCTTCGTCGGTCTGGGTCATGATCAGCTTGCCGTAACGCACACCGTTGTCACGCATCCACGCCTCGGTTTCTGCGCGGTATTTTTCGTGGCGGCTTGTCACCAGCCACGCAATCTCGCCGGAGGTGGCATGCAACTTCTCAGAGGTCTGCAAGAACTTGCGATAGGCTTTGCCGTCATCGTCCTCGTGCGCCTCGGGGTTGCGGCAGAGCACGCCGTCAATGTCGACGCAGGCGTTCTGAAGCACGGCGTGGTGCATCATGTTCCACTGGCACACCGGAGACAGTGAATTGGTTTCCAAAACCACATCCACATCGGGGTGTTTAGCGACCTGCGAGTAGACCGAGCAGAACACGATATTGCCAGGGACTCCTTCGAGCGCGACCCGCGCCTTTTTGAAAGCGCGGCCCGAGCCAACAGTATCGTCAATCACCAGCACTGTCCGCTGCTCTGACATGGCTTTGTCCACGTCTGGTGCGTCTTTGGTCGCGCCATAGCCAAAGACTTTGCCTGACACGAGTCCGTCCAGATCGGTAAGGGGCAGGTTCAGCTGTGTCGCGAGCATTGTCGCAGGCAACATGCCTGAGCGGGGAATCCCGACGACCAGATCAATTTTGTCAGGCAGTTTGCGTCGGTTTGCTAAAATCGCAGCCGACATGTCCTGAACACTAATAAATTTCATAAAATCGCTCCTGAAAAACGCGAAGCAGACAAGAATAAGCCAGTCAACCTTAGGTGGTGCGTCGATCTATTGCAATTTCAAACTCGGGGACAAGGTGTTTAGTACAGCGCTTTACTCGCTTTGATGAGATCACATCGGAACTGTAGCGCGAGGCCAGACGCGATGGCTCGTAAGGTATAACGCGTCTGGATCAAGATTAAGGCGCTGTGATATATACAGTTTCTCTTGGGAGATGTCAGCGTGCGCTTGCCACGAGCGTTGCTGCGATGTCCATTTCGGATTTGCCTGCTGCTGCTGCAATTGCGCTCAAAGTTTCATCTTCGGAGTTTACGGAGTATCCTGCGCTTTCCAATGCGGCGGTCAGATCTGCCGAGTCTTGGTGCAGAACAGATGCAACTTCAGCGACAGAGCCCTTCATCACCATTGCAGACAGGGTAAACGCGGCGGGGCGCCCGCCTCCGCCTTCGCCGCCGACGGGAACCATAAAGATTGCTGCTGCCACGATCGATACGCCCATCGCGATGCCAAAGGCCGCGCGCTTGAAATAGGCGGTCATGGGGCGCCAGTTTTTCCACATGTGCAGCACAAAGGGTATGATCAAAACCATGCTCAGCCATTCATGCATCCCGTGAAAGCCGGACGGCCCGATGTGAAAGAACAGAGCAACCCCTGAAATCAGGGAAACAAGGAAGAGGCCGGTAATAAACGGCGTGGCATAGCGCATCAGTGTCGATTTCATAAAAACGATCCTTCTTGGGTGCGGGAATTGCTGGCTACCGCCAAAAATCAGGTTGTTTTGATGAAACGCGCAAAACTGGACTTTCCGTCGCGTATCGCGCGGAAATGTCTGCTTAACCTGCAGATAATATTCAGGTTTATGGACCTTCGGTGATCTGGAAGGACGTGCTGGCGCTGCGCCCTTTGGCGTCAATCACAGTCAGCCTGCTGAAGCCCGCACCAATTTGAGGCACCGTAATTTGCCGTGCACGCGGATTCACGTCTACCGGCGCGCCATTGGCGAGCCACGTAAACGGCGGTGCTCCGTCCTGAAGTTTGGCAAAGAGCCCTTCGGGAAGAGCGGTGAGCTTTGCGCCTTCGGGTGGGAAGATAAGCTTTGGGGCGTCGAAATCCGGCAGAACACTGCCGTTGCGCGGAACAAATTCGCGCAGGTTCGGCGGCAGTGCTGCACCCGACAGTCGCAGCGTGTCCGGCGGTGCAGGGCGCAAAGGCGTGGGCCGGTTCGTCGCGCGTTGGTAGGCCGAAAACAGCAATGGTGCCGCGAGATCACCGCCAAAAGCGCCGGGCACGGGGGTACCGTCTGGTCGTCCCATCCAAACTCCGACCACGAGTGCCCCGTCAAAGCCGATGGCCCACGCATCCCTGTGTCCGTAGCTCGTCCCTGTTTTATAAGCGAGCGTTCTGCGCGGCGCTCCGGCGGGCGGGGGCAAATCCGCCAGAATATCTGCCACCTGCCATGCCGCACGCGGTGCCATCAGTCTGTGAGCCGACGCCGGAACATCGGCTTGCCGCCAATGGAGGGGCATGGGCCGCCCCAACCGTGCGAGCCCGCCATACAAGGTTACCAGATCCTCGAGCGTCAGGCCGATGCCGCCGAGGGCGATCGCCAGTCCAGCCTGCCCTGACGGAAGTTTCGGATCGGTCCCCGCGGTGCGCAATGCAGACATCAGGCGGGCGGGGCCAATCGACTCGGTCAGGGCAACCGCGGGGATGTTCAGTGAGAGCTGCAGAGCCTTGCGGAGTGGCAGAGGTCCACGGAAAGACCCGTCGAAATTCTGAGGGGCATACTGGCCGAAACGCATGGGCCGATCGTCAAACATCGTCTCGGGATGGGCGATGCCTTGGTCGAAGGATAACCCGAAAATCAAGGGCTTCAGGGTCGATCCGGGGGATCGAACCGCCCGCGTCATATCCAGATAAGCTGCGCCGCCGATTGCCTCTTCGTATCCCGCAGAGCCAACAGAGGCCAAGACTGCGCCTGTGCGGTGATCGGCGACCACGATTGCCAAGGACACACCAGAATGTTGGTTTTTGACAGCCTCTTTGGCGAGTTGTTGGAGTTGCGCCTGCAGGTCAGCACGCAGCGTAGTGCGGTGGATCGCAGCGTCCGGTCGTTCCAAAACGGCGCGGTCCGCGAGATGGGGCGCCAGCATAGGCATGGCCGCCCGCCGCTGCGGCAAAGGTGCCGCGCGGGCGGAGGCGACCTGTTCGGGCCGCAGTCTTCCTTCAGCGAGCATCCGGTCGAGGACGCGGGATCGAGCCGCGAAGGCCGCATCGTAGTTGCGGTCGGGGCGCCGCGTCTCTGGCGATTGGGGCAGAGCAACGAGCAAGGCGGCTTCGGATGGAGTCAGGCGTTTGGGCGGTTTCCCGAAATAAAGGCGCGTTGCGGCGGCGATCCCTTCGATGTTCCCTCCGTAAGGCGCGCGGGTCAGATACAGGTTTAGGATGTCATCCTTCGTCATCCTGCGTTCCAACGCCCACGCCACACGCATTTGCCGCAGTTTGCCCTGCAAATGGCCTGTCCCGCTGTTCTCAATGAGCCTCGCGACCTGCATCGTTAGGGTAGAGCCACCAGAGACCACGTCGCGATGCCAGATGGCTTGGCCGAGTGCGCGCGCCATGGCCCACAGGTCGACCCCCTTGTGCTGATAGAAACGGCCATCCTCGTAAGCAACGAGCATCTTTAGAAAATCTGGGTCGACCCCGGCCACGCTGGCCTCAAGCCGCCAACGTCCGTCATCCACGGTATAGGCGCGTAGCAATTGCCCGCTTTCGTCCAGTACCTCTACAGAGGTTTGCTGCACTAAGGGGGGCAAAACTGTGTCTGCAATCCATTGGTCAAAGCGGTCGCGCACCCCTGCGAGCAGGGTTAGCACGACGGCTAATCCCAGCAGCGCGTATCTCATGGTGTGACAGTGATCCGGGCGGTTTCAGAGACTGCGCGATAGCGTGGACGGTACATGTCCTGCACGCTCGCGGCCGGGGCGTGATAGCCCCCTGGGGTGACGGCGCGCACGATATAGGCCAGCCTAAATCGTTCGGGGCGTGTCCAGTCAACTGCCGCGACAAAGCGATCGCTGCGGAACTGTGTCATGCGTGTGTCAATTGGCTCGATCCAAGACAGGCTACTGACATCCCCGCTGCGGATCAGGCTTGGATTGTCGATCTCGAATCCAGCGGGCAACGGATCATCGACGATCAGGCGGGCCTCGTGGGGCTCGGTTGGTGTGACCTCTAACACGACTGCGTAACGATTACCGGATACAAAGCTGCCCGTTGTGACCTCGTTCCCGTCCAGATCAAAGATGTGCCGTGTGATTTGGTAGCCATAGCCCCCGGCAGGGAAGGGAACTTCTGGCACCCCGAATGTAGTCAGCGTCAGGGGCGTGTCCGCGCCTGTGTTCGTGATCTCGACTGGATCGGTTTCTTCGTCGCCCTCTGCTAATTGCACGAGGGGGCCACTGACGGGCGCACCATCGATCTGAAGCGCATTTGTTTCGGGGTCATCGACCAAAGCATGGGCCGCGAGCAAGGTCCAAGCCGCCTCTTGGGTCGAGCGTGGGTCCGAGGCGCGGGTGACAGCCATGGTCAGCGCCTCTTTGTCGATGACGGTGCTGCCCGCTTCGGTCGCGAGCGCGAGGAGGGCCGCTGTATCCCGCAATGTGGTGCCGTAGTCGCTCCGCATGGCGGTGGTGACTGCGGCCGTGCCAATCATCTGGGCCGACTGCCGGAACATCTGGTCCGCGCGGGTTTGATCGCCGTAGGCGGCCAAAGCGGCACCCAGCTGCGCTGCCGCCAGCGGGGTGGCGAAATCCTCGGCCTTCACGTCCGCATAATAGCGCAAATCACCCATATTCGCGGCCCCTGCGCGGGCCAACACCATAAGGGCGTAGGCAATATCCTGACCGCCCTCGTCAAAGTCGGTAGCGTAGTTCACCTGATTACGTAGGTTATCCAAGGCGGAGCGCAGAGCGCGTTGTGGCACGTCGTGGCCCGCCATATCCGCGCGAGTCAGGAAGTCGGTCACGTAGGCATCGAGCCAGAAATCCCCGCTATCGGCATACCACAAGCCAAAGCCACCATTGCTGGACTGGCGCGTCAGAATCTCGGTGATCGCGTGGTTCACTTTGGCGGATAAATCCTCGGCCTCGGTCATCTCAAGAGCGTTCGCCACTTGATCGAAATAAAGCAGTGGCAGCGCGGCAGAGGTGATTTGTTCAGTGCACCCATAGGGATAGCGGTCGAGGGTGGCGAGCAGGCCTGGCGCGTCAAAGGTTGCCAGAGGACCAGCCGAAAGCACCGCGCGGCCCGTGCCCTTGCGAAGCCCCGCAAAGACGTCATCGCTAAAGGTGAAGGTGTCCCCAGCGGCCAGTTCAAACCGGCGCGTTGTCGCAACCTCTGGGTCGTTTGCACGCACGGGCATCCGAAGCAAACGTTCCAGCCGCACTCCATCCGGCGTGGTCAAAGCAACCTTTATTTCGGGATCGCCGACGGCAGAGGCGCTCAGCAGGATACTGATCGACTTGCTGTCTCCCTCGCCGAGCGTGATGGTCGCAGGGTAATCCCCCAGCAGAATACCTTCGGGGGCGGTGACCTCTAGCGCCATCTCGCCTGATGTGCCATCGGTATGGGTCAATTCCAGCAGCATGGTGCTGGTGTCGTTCGGGGCCAAGAAGCGCGGCAGGCTCGCACTGACCACCACGGGATCGCTCAGCGTGACATCGGCTTGGGCGCTGCCCACGCCTTGGGCCCCCCACGCAATCGCCATGAAGCGCAGTTGTCCGTCAAATGCAGGGATGTCGAAGGTCACCTGCGCTTTGCCCGTCTCGTCCAATTCGACAATTCCTGTGAAAAAGGTCACAAGATCTTCGGTCGGGGGCGGGCTTTGCATCGACATCGCGCCAGCGGCGTCGCCGCCGCTACGGACCGTTCCGCTCGCGCCGTTCAGACTGTCGATCAAGCGGCCGTAGATATCACGGATTCCAACGCCAAGGCGGCGCTGGCCAAAGTAATGCGCTTCTGGATTTGGCGCGTCGTATCGGGTCAGGTTCAGAATACCCACATCAACCGCAGCGATTGTCGCATAAAGCGGCTTGTCGCCCGCATTCTCGACTTGCAAGTCAACGGTCAGAGGGGCTCTGGGGCGGGCGGTGTCGGGCACGCTCAGGGACACTTCGAGATCGCGATCTTCTGGATCGACTCCTGCATGGGCCAGTCCTAGAGCGCGAGTGGGCATCAAGCTTTGCTCTGAGTCCATCGGGCGGACGACGCTGGCGGTCACATAGGCGCCCGCCCCCCAACCAGATGTCACTGGCAACGAAACTATATTTTCGCCCTTTTTGACTTTGACCGCCTTCATGTCGATCAGCCCTTCGCCAAGGACGGTAATCAATGCGGTGCCTGCGTAGCGTGGCACGAGCCGTAGCTTCGCCGTGTCGCCTGCGGCGTAGCGCTCTGCGTCCAAGGACAGTTCGAGCGTGTCGGGCGTGCTGGCGGCATCGGCGGCGGCGTACCATCCGGCGTCAAAGGCAACCGAGGTCTCTAGATAGCCCGCGCCATCATTTCGGGAGACCACCAATTCGTATTCGCCCCATGTGATGGGGTTTGTAATCTCAACTGGCTCTAGCCCCAGTTCGGCTGTCCCTGCGGCGATGCGGGGGCGCGTGGTGATCGGCTCCCAGTTCCAGTCACCATAGAGCTGGTACCACTGATACGTCGTCTCGATCCGGTTCAGGGTCCACGTGACCGGCATGGGCATAGGCTGACCGCTGGGATTGAGCGCGATCACGTCAAAAGCCGCTTCGCTGCCCTCGGACAGAGTGCCGTCAAAGAGGGGCTTCACGCCGATCAAAGGCGTGGCAGGGGCCAGATCACGTACGATCTCGCGCTCGACCGGTCGGCCTGACCCTTCGGTCATCTGCGCGGTGACTGTCAGTTTCAACGGGCGATCTGCGGCCTCAACCGACGGGAGCGTTATTGGCAAAGAGGCCATTCCCTCGGTGTCGGTGCTCGTTCCGTTTGGCAGGGCGGCATAGGCGGGGGGCAGGGGTTCGTCATGGCGGCCAAAGAAATAACCTGGATAGTCTGCCAGACCGTCGCGGGCAGTCACACGAAGCGTTCCGCTGATTGGCAAGCCGCTCGCTGGCGCGCCGAAGAGATACATTGCATCGACATCCAGATTGGCCATCTCACCCGCCCGCAAGAGCGGCGGCAGACTAAGGCCGAAGTCGAAGCGTTCGGGTAGAAAATCCTCGACCAGAACCTTGGTGCTGGCCAAGGCTGGAGCATCTGGATCGCCAAAAATTTGCAGTTCCCATGTTCCGCGCGGCGCAGTTTGACTTATTGGCAGGTCAAAAACATGCCCGCCCGCTGCACCTACCCCTGACAGAGTCCGGCTGTATTCGACCCCGTCAGGACGGCGCAGAAGCGCGGTCAGCGGCAGGTTCCAGATCACTTTGGCTTCTTCGTCACGGGCTAGGGCGGTCGCGCGAATTCGGTCGCCCGCACGATACGCACCACGATCGGTCGCTAGGAAAAGGTCAACTGGGCCCGCAGGTGGCCGCCCCGCGACCCCCCTGTCTGACAGGTCAAACTCTGGATCGAGCAAAGACAAGAAAGCGATGTCGCTGTTGCTACGCGCCATGACAAGCGCAGGTTCGGCGCCTGACGTGCCTCGGAGCAAACCACTGGCAAACCGCGCGTAGCCGTCCTCGTCCGTTTGAGCGGTGCCAAGAATGGCGTTTGACCGCGAGATGAGCGTTAACCTGACTCCGCGCCGCGCCGTGCCATCGGTCAGGCTACGGGTAAAGACATGCAGGCCGTCGACACCGCTCAGTGTTGTCAGTCCCATGTCGGACAGGACAAACCACTGGGTTGCGGCAGCTTCGGGATCGCCTTGGATACTGGCTTGCAGGGCGTAGATACCCGTGGGCTGACCCGCCAGAGCCGACTTCATTGGCAGGCGCGTGAGGACGCTCTGGTTCAGTTCCATCCCAACCTCTGCGCTGCCCTCCCAAATCTTAGCGCCGACGCCGTTGGAAAGGCGGCGTTCTTCGTATCCGTTCAGCGGGCGCCCGAAAATCCGGTCCTGAATGGCGGGCATCAGATTGCGATCGCTCACGTGATAGAGTGTCAGGTCAATAGACTGGGTGTTAACCGTTGTGATCGGAATGGCTGGATCTGCGCCGCGTGGCAGTACATAGGCACGACCGGTAAAGGCCAAAGACGGGCTGCGATCGCGTACGTACATTGTCAGATCAACATCGCGCTGTAGTGTTTCGCCGCTCGCGGCTGGCAGGCCTTCGCGCAGGGTGATCCGGTAGCGCGCGCCGTGGGTCACGCCTGTGACGCAAAGGCGATTGGCATCCGCTTCGGCGGCAAGGCCCTGCGTCGCGCTTCTGACAAAATTGGCGTAATCGACACCGCCCTCAACCAGTGGCTCGGAAAATTCGGCACATATGCGTGGTTCAGCAAGATCGCTCTCGACCGTGTTGCCCGTGATCCGGAATCCGTACCGGTTGATCGCATGTTCCAGTAGATCGGCGGCTTCGTCTCGGGGCTGTGCGTCTTGGGCCAGTCGCAGGGCAGGGATCATGCGGCGACCTTCATACATACCCTCGAGCGCAAGCGCCATTTGATACAGGGCGCTGGCGCGCGTGCCCGCGTCTGACGCATAGAGGTATCCGTTGATCGCAGCGCTCAGCGCGTCACTGCGCAAGCTCGCGCCGCGGCTGCGCTCTTTCTCTGCGGCGATCAGCGTGAGGCGCGCGTACTCGGTCCAAAGGCCCGCGCGGTCCGTGAGGGCGATCGCGGAACCGATAAACGACATCGCAACGGCGATCTCTCCATTTTGCTCGCGCTGCGCGGCTGAGCGCGTGTAATCCTCGACCGTGAAGTTGCCAGGCGCGTAGCGTACCCCAATGTCTAACGCGAGTTCCGTCGCGCGATTCAGCATCGTCTCGTCCAGAAAGGCTAGATCAGCGCGCGCCGTTTCAGCAGCAATTAATGTCGCGGCTGGGGTAACAATGACCTTGGCCGAAAGCGCCCCGTCATAGGGAGACTCCTGGGTCACTCCGGTCTTTGGAAAGCACGATCCCGTGCGCGTATTAAATGTCAAAGCGATACATTGTGGATTGGACAAACAGGCCCTTTGGCAGGAGTCGAAATCCGTATCGAAGACAGCCTGCAAATCACCGCCATAGTAATCGACGTTTCGCGCGACGTTCAGGCGGCGCTCGGGCAACGCTTCGGCCAAGGCGGTCAGAGGGATCATCAATCCCAACAAGAGAAGAATTCCTCTGAGCATGTTCTTACCTTTCGCTCCCCACCTTTTGCACAATCGTCTCATACAGAGGTTTGCGAAGGCAAGTCATGAAGACTAGACGCAAAAAATCTACTTTATTTTATTGACGATTCCGAACTCGAGGCGGCAAAGGCGCCGGATTGGTTTCTGACCGTTAGTACAGCTTATGCGTGTTTTGAAGTTTCGCGGTTCTTCGAGAGTATGCAGGCAGAGATTGGCTGGAATTTGCGATCCGGCTCAAAGCTAGGTGCGCGGCCGAAGTCCGCGCTGCTTTGGTCCCAAAGGAATGCTTCCAGAGACGCCTTGTGCTCAGGCCCTGCGGTTAAGGTGGCTTCTAAGCACCAAGGCAGTCCATCCGTTCTACCTCCATGTGATCGCCACGGGTGAGATATGCCCAAATCGAACGCGTGCGAATCTCTGAGTTTGACTGACAGGACCGTTTCGCCACCGTGGACAAAACTCGCGTCTTCGCTGGCGTCAGTTTTTGATCAGGCCTTGGAGGTATTTTCCGTACTCGGTTTTTTTGTAGGTTTCGGCGTGCTGGCGCATGTGGTCGTCGGTGATCCAACCCTGCAGGTAGGCGATTTCTTCGGGGCAGCCGGATTGCATGCCTTGGCGGACCGATAGGGTCCGGACAAAGTTGCCTGCATCGAGCAGGGAGCCATGTGTTCCAGTATCGAGCCACGCGTAACCCCGGCCCATCTTTTCGACCGTTAGAATTCCCTCTTTGAGATAGCTTTCAAGCAGGGTGACGATTTCCAACTCACCGCGAGCAGAGGGCGCGACTTGGCGGGCGCGGGCAGGGGCTTCGCCGTCGAGGAAGTAGAGTCCGGTGACCGCGTAGTTCGAGGGCGGGACCGCGGGTTTCTCGATGATTTCACGGGCAGTGCCATCGGCGTCGAAGTCGACCACACCGTAGCGCTCGGGATCGGCGACGTGATACCCGAACACCGTGCCACCCTTTGATTGAGCGTCTGCGCTTTGCAAGACTTCCGGCAGCCCGTGGCCAAAGAAGATGTTATCCCCAAGGACCATAGCCGAGGGCGCGCCGTCCAGAAAATCCTCGGCAAGAATATACGCCTGAGCGAGCCCGTCGGGTGAGGGTTGCTTGATGTATTCGAGGCTTAGTCCCCACTGACTCCCGTCGCCGAGCAGGCGCTGGAACTGGGATTGGTCTGCGGGGGTGGTGATGATGCAGATTTCGCGAATGCCCGCGAGCATCAGCACTGACAGAGGGTAATAGATCATCGGCTTGTCGTAGACGGGCATCAGCTGTTTTGACACAGCGAGGGTCAATGGGTAGAGCCGCGTGCCGGAACCGCCGGCGAGGATAATGCCTTTGCGCTGGGTCATTCGATGACGTCCAATTCTTCTAAAACGGTGTTCAGAGCCGCTTTCCAGTCGGGGCGGCGCAGGGTGAAATTCCGCAGGCTATCGCAGTCCATCCGCGAATTCAGAGGGCGCTTGGCAGGGGTCGGGAAATTAGAGGTTGGAATATCGTTGATCGCAACATTCCGGCCCGCCTGACGGAAAATCTCGCGGGCGAAGTCGGCCCAAGATATATCAGGGGTGCCCGAGAAGTGGTAGGTGCCGGTGCGGGTTGGGTCGACCATGAGTGCCTCGGCCATGGCCATGGCGGCATAGGCGATGTCGCGGGCGGGCGTCGGGCCGCCGATCTGGTCCGAGACCACGTTCAGCATGTCCCGCGTATCCGACAGGCGCAGCATGGTTTTGACGAAGTTGTTCCCGTGCGAGGAAAACACCCAAGAGGTCCGCATGATCGCGTGGGCACAGCCACTGGCGCGGATGCCCTCTTCGCCGACCAGTTTGCTGCGGCCGTAAGCGTTTGCCGGAGCGGTAGCATCGTCCGGACCGCGCGGGTCGGTGCCGCTGCCGTCGAATACATAGTCGGTCGAGATATGGACCAGCGGGATGTGCAGCTCGTCGCAGGTGCGGGCCATGGCAGCGGGGGCGTGGCCGTTGATGACCGTGGCCAGCTCTTCTTCGCTCTCGGCCTTGTCGACGGCGGTGTAGGCCGCCGCGTTGATCACCGCACGGGGGCGGTTGTAGAGGATCGCGTCGATGCAATTGGTCGGCGCGCTCAGGTCGCAGGCCGCGCGGTCCAGAAAGGTCGCGTCGGGGATCAGCCGCCCCAATTCGCGCGCCACCTGTCCCGATTGGCCGAAGACAAGGATCATGCCTTGACCCCCAAACGCTCGCCCACCCCGTGGCGGTCCTGTAGGGCACGCCACCAGCTCTCGTTGTTCAAATACCAGTCGACGGTCTGCCCCAGACCCTCTTCGACGGTGACACTGGGGCGCCAGCCGAGTTCCTCGCGGATGCGCGAGGGGTCGATGGCATAGCGCGCATCATGGCCCGGACGATCAGTGACAAAAGTGATCTGGTCCGCGTAGCTGCCCGCCTCTTTGGGGCGCTTCTGGTCGAGAATGGCGCAGAGGGTTTTGACCAGCTCCAGATTGGTGCGCTCGTTCTCGCCGCCGATGTTGTAGCTGCGGCCCTCGGCGCCCTTTTCCACGACCAGCAGCAGGGCATCCGCGTGATCCTCGACATAGAGCCAGTCGCGGATGTTTGAGCCGTCGCCATAGATCGGCAGGGCTTTGCCCGCGAGGGCGTTCAGGATGATCACGGGGATCAGCTTCTCGGGGAAGTGATAGGGGCCGTAGTTGTTCGAGCAGTTGGTTAACACCACCGGCAGGCCATAGGTCTCGTGCCAGGCGCGAACCAGATGATCGCTGCTGGCTTTGGAGGCAGAATAGGGGCTGCGCGGATCATAGGGCGTGTCTTCGGTGAACTGCACGCTGGGATCATTGGGGAGCGATCCAAAGACCTCATCGGTCGAGATATGGTGGAAGCGGAAGCTTTCGGGCTTGCCCTGAGCAGTCCAATAGGTGCGCGCGGCCTCCAGCATGTTGAAGGTGCCGGTGACGTTCGTCTCGATGAAGTCCGCCGGGCCGTCGATGGATCGGTCTACATGACTCTCCGCCGCCAGATGCATCACCGCATCTGGCTGGTGCTTGGCAAACACCGCATCCAGCGCGGCGCGGTCACGGATATCCACCTGCTCGAAGGCATAATCGGGGCTGTCCGCCACCATCGCCACATTATCGAGGCACGCAGCATAGGTCAGCGTGTCCACATTCACGACTTGATGGCCACGGGACATGGCCAAGCGCACCACGGCAGAGCCGATAAATCCTGCACCGCCTGTGACGAGAAGCTTCATGGGAATTCCTTGGTCTTAAAAAGGGGTTTTGAACTCGGAGAGCGGCACGGCGGCCGCGTCTTTCTCGGACAAGACAGGGTCGATCCCCACATCGGGCCACTCGATCCCGCAGCTGTCCCAGCGCACGGCGCCGTCACATTCGGGGGCGTAGAAATCTGTGCATTTGTATATAATCTCGCTGTCCGGCTCGAGGGTCATGAACCCGTGCAGAAACCCTGCGGGGATCATAAGCTGTTTGCCATTCTCGAAGCTCAGCTCGACCCCGAACCACTGCCCGTAAGTCGCACTGCCCGATCGCACATCGACCGCCACATCAAAAATCCGCCCACGCCCGCAGCGCACCAGTTTGGCCTGCGCATGGGGCGGGCTTTGGTAATGCAGCCCCCGCACGGTCCCGACCTGCGACGACAGCGAATGATTGTCCTGCACAAAGGCGTAGTCCAGACCCTGCTCCGCAAACGCCCGCGCGCTCCAGCTCTCCGAGAAAAAACCGCGGTGGTCCCCAAATCGACGAGGAGTCACAAGGATCACGTCGGACAAAGGTGTCCGCTCAAAATCAGTCATAAAAAAGGCCTGTCTTCTCACTCAGGTCAGCTTGTCGAAAAAAGCTTCCACCTTTCAACAGCATAACTCAACAAAAATACTGACAGTTTTTAAATTCCGTTTACGCGACAGAAATACTGTATTTTGAATGTAACTATCTAAAATATCATAATGAATCCGGCCTTTTCAAAGGCCGCGTGCTGATGCTTCGGATGGATGCGCTTGCACGGGGGTTTTGCATGAAGGTCGGGTGCAGGGCTTTTTGTAAGTCTGATTAGAATAAAGTACTCCGGCCTAATTTTTGCCGTATTTTCGCCCTGAACGCGCCGAAACATTGAGGCGATCTACAAGGGATTGTTCCATACCGTTTCGGTGTTTTTGTGTAGGTTGGCCATGTTAGGCGGATTGGTTTCTGGAATTATTGCCGTGTATTCTTCTGCGCTGCTTCTGTGGTGCTTGGGAATTGCGTTCGGCACCACCGGTCTGATCGCGAGCGTCTTTGGCGGCGCGGTCTTTGTGATCGTGTCATTGCTGCCAAGGCGGCGCCCTTCCTCCGCAGAATCAGAAACAGTCAGTTGCCCGCGCATACTGTGATGCGCAGGAGCGGAATTATGCCTTTCAGTTAGCCGCTCGCCGGAGGGCTTGGCGCTTGCGCCGGGCTCTCCGGTACTTTCTGGCAGGGTTCTGAAAACCCGCTCTTTTCCAATAGTAGTCGATGCTGATAGACCGTTCCCGATGCCCGTGAACATGAAAGACGGGTCCAGATTTGAAGACGGGATACAAGAGATGAAATTTGTTGTCGCTGGCATTGGGTATGTGGGCTTGTCGAACGCTGTTCTGTTGGCTCAGAACAACCCGGTCGTTGCAGTCGATATCTCGGAACAGCGGGTGGCAGATGTGAACGCCCGCAAAAGCCCGATCGTCGACGCAGAGCTCGAAGAATATCTGGCCAGCAAAGACCTCGATCTCACGGCGACCACAGACCTGTCGGGCGTAGCAGCGGATGCGGATTTCGTCATCGTGGCGACGCCGACCAACTACGATCCCGTCAACAATTACTTCGATACAAGTAGTGTCGAGGCAGTGATCAAGACCGTTCTTGCCGTCAATACCAAAGCCGCAATCATCATTAAGTCAACGATTCCAGTGGGTTACACCGATCGTCTTTCTGCGGAACTCGGCACGGATCAGGTCATCTTCAGCCCTGAATTCCTGCGCGAGGGCAAGGCGCTGTATGATAACCTACACCCCAGCCGGATCGTTGTGGGTGAGCAAAGCGAACGGGCAAAGAAATTCGCGGACGCTCTGCTCGAGGGCGCGATCGAGAAAGATGTCGATGTCTTGTTCACCGGTTCGACCGAAGCTGAAGCGATCAAGCTTTTCGCGAACACGTACCTCGCGATGCGCGTTGCGTATTTCAACGAGCTTGACAGCTATGCGATGGCGCTTGGCCTCGACAGCCGTCAAATCATTGAGGGCGTCGGCCTAGACCCTCGAATCGGCAGCCATTACAACAACCCAAGCTTTGGGTATGGCGGCTATTGCCTGCCCAAAGACACCAAGCAGTTGCTCGCAAACTATTCGGAAGTGCCGCAGAACATCATTCGCGCGATTGTAGATGCAAACCGGACCCGTAAGGATTTCCTATCCGATAGCATCGTCGCCAAAGGCCCCAAAATCGTGGGTATTTACCGACTGGTTATGAAGGCTGGATCAGACAACTTCCGCCAAAGCTCGATTCAAGGCATCATGAAGCGGGTGAAGGCCAAGGGGATTGAGGTCATTGTTTACGAGCCTGTGCTGGAGGAAGATACATTCTTCCACTCGCGCGTGGTCAATGATCTGGATGCCTTTAAGGCCGAGGCAGACGTGATCGTGGCGAACCGTATTACGGACGATATTTCCGATGTTGCGGATAAGGTCTTTAGCCGCGATCTGTTCGGTTCTGACTAAGCTACCCTAAAACGGAACGAAGTTTGGCAAGCGGGTCAGGCTTCGTTCTATTAAATCCTGTAGTCTGGCATCTGCTTGCGCGATGACTTCTTGCGGATAGATCGGTGTCACATAGCGGACCAAAGCGCCATCGGTGCGGCCTTGGATGAGGCTATCGCTCAGGACAGACAGCTTTGCCTTAAAATCGTTGGTGAGCCGTTTGCCACGCTGTTCGAACCAGTAGTAAACGAGTTGCCGTGCGGTCCCGTTCTGGATGATCGCGCGGTTGACTGAGAATGCCCCATACATTCCCGTAGTTTGTAGCGTAAAGGGCGCAATCTCGTAGATTTCCCAACCTGACGAAGGCAGACAAACCTCGGGGGAATGGATGCCTTGGCCTTCGGTCTGGCGAGCATAGTATGCCACGAACATGTTCGCTGCGCGTCCTGTGTCCGAGGTAACGAAATGCGCGTTCAGATAGTCGTCTGCTGCAAGCACACGCTCAATTTCGGGCTCGAGCGTCGAAGTGCTCCCATGCCAAGGTCCGATCTCTCTTGGAAAGAGGACGAATGGCTCGCGGTGGATCGTTGTCGTCGCCGTGCTTGGCCAAAGGACCCAAGTCGCGGCTAGCCCGATCGTCACCGCCGTGATCCCGTAGACTGCGCGCGATGCTGCAATCTGGGTGACGCGACTGGCAATTGGCAGCAGTCCGTCGAAATCTAGATCAAGCGCATCAAGAAGGGGGCGGGGTGTATGTTCCGTCCTCTGCAAAAGCCACGCCATCGCGAAGAGGATAGCGATACAGGTCAGAAAAATGACCCAGCCTTCGAAAAAGTGCAAAAAGCCTTCGGCTTGCTCGATGCCATAGCTATTGACCAACAACCCAATGATCCCGATCCGCACGGAATTCATAGCGACCGTCAGCGGTGCAGCAGACAGCAAGAGTATGGCTTTGTGCCAGAGCGGCCCTTTGTACAGGATTGAAAAGAGGTACGAAAAGCTCAGAATTGGGAACAGATAACGCAGGCCAGAGCAGGCTTCGGCAACCTGCAGTTTGTAGACCCCAAGGTCGATGATGTTGCCCTCTAAGTAAACAGGGACACCAAACGCACGCACAATCCAAACGCCCATTTCAGAGCTAACGCCCTGCAAGAATGTCGTTAGGTTCCAGTATAGGAACTGCGGTAGGGGCAGCATAAAGATCAGATGAAACACGGGCAGCATGTGCAAACGCCCACGTCTTGCGCCGAAATAGGTCAATACGAGTCCCGCCATCCACAGGATGAACCCATAGGTGACGATATCGGGAATTCGGGTCACATTTCCAAGAAGGGCGACCAATAGCGCAGCGAGCGTCACGCCGATCCCGAGCGCGCGGTCTTTTGGTGCAGGGTCAGCAGGAGGCAGCTCTCGCAGTTCGCGCAGGAACAGATAGAGCGAGATGATCGGGATCAGTGGCCCGTGGCTGTATTCAGGTCGGCTCCAGGCGTCCAATAGATCCGCAAATCCAAGCCAGAAGATTGGCAGCGAACTGAGCGAGAGCAGGAGAATTCCCCAAAACCCGCCCGAAAAGCGGCTCTGCCCGCCGCGCATAGCGCGTGCTTCTGTCGATGAAAATGCCATCGTGCCTACCCGAAAAAACTCATAAAAAACGCAGTCACCCTAACAGAGTAGACTGACTGCGCCTAATGAAACCGGAACCAATGTTGCCCCATCAGGCAAGATTGTTCCTAATATTCGGTTAATGTAGGATCAGTGGCTGAACGTGAAATCGCGGCTGATCTGCATGTAGACCTTGTTTGAAATTGCGTCATCAAGGCCTTCTTGCATGTTGCGTCGCTGGCTGACGCCCGTTGTCAGAACCCAGTCGCGTGTCAACTGGTGGTCGTAATCCAGCGACAGATCGGCCTGCCACGATGTTGGGTTGCTGCCGTTCAGGTAATCAACCTCTCCATAGTTTCCGTTTAGCGACAGTTGTGACAAGCTGTTGATTTCGTGGGTCCACGCGGAGCCAAGGGTCGACACGACGCGGTCGCCGCCAGTGTCCGTGGCACTGACGTCACGCATCAGGTTCATCCCGAAGGTGCCGCGCTTGAACTCGCGGCTGTAGGTCATCTGCCCGATCCAAGTGCTATCACCGGATTCATTTTGGCTCAGGCCGAATTCGCCTGCCAATGCAGCGCTCGGCATTTCGAAGGTGCGCGTAAAAGTCAGGGCATCGCGCGCGCCCGTGGCGGCGATCTCACGATCGAGATCGATACCAATTTTGCCGCGGATCAGTTCCTTGTCGTAGCCAAGGTTGAAGGTCGCGCCCGCTTCCTCCTCTTCTAGGCCAGAGGCCGTGGTCGAGACCGTGGTGTATCCCGTGGCAAAGTTGAGTGTGCTCGTCGGGTCGATGGCATAGCTGATCCCAGCTTCGCCGCTGCGGGTCTCGCGTTCGGTGTTTTGCAGGTTGTCGGCCTCGTGGTACTTGTACCGAAGCCGCGCGTTCATCGTAGTGACCGGAGACAGCCGAAGTCGCGTGGCCAAGCTTCCGCCAGCGGTGCTGCTGTCGTAATAGGTCGGCGCGGTTGTGTCGTAGTAGCGCACATCCCCGCGCTCGGCAGAGATGTCGAGCTCAATCGGCATGTCCTTGAGCAATTCCAGCGTGACCGACTGATTCAGGAGACGCTGCCGCCCGTCGTCCGGCGTGATCGTGACTTCGCCTGTTTCGGGGTCGTAAATCGATGAGACCGAGGTGACGTCCTGCTCTTCGGCACGGCTAACGGCGCGTAGAGTACTGCCAGCGCCCTCGCGCTGGTAGAACAGACGCAAGCTCGGATCTGTGACATCTTCAACGGAGTCGTTTGGCTCTTCGGAAAAGGTCAGAGCGGCAGAGCCGTCGATGTCCAACTGTTCGATGCTGGTCCGGCGGCTGATGCCCGCGCTTAGGGTCGTGGCAAAGGTGTTGGTGTCGCCCTCGGACGGGCGGTCCATCGCGGCATTGCTTTCGCTGCTTAGTTCAGAGGAGATGCCAAATCTCGTCTCATTGCCCAACGAGCCGTCCTCTTGAGCAGACGCCGTACAGGCCAGAAGTGTAACTGTTGAAAACGAGAATACTTGATAGAGCCGCTGACTCGACCTCATCGCCTGAACTTTCCTATGCGCAGGTGATCGCACTGGATCGACCTACTATGCTGCCTCAAACGCCCTAATTTCCAGAGCTCCCGCTATTTTGCGGGTTTGAAGCAACTTTATTCGAAAAGCCGCCGTTCGGGAACCACAATTACATCTCCTTCTTGGAGAGGTGTTGCCCCAGAGATACCCCGCCCCCGTTTGTAGTCGAAGATATACGTCGTCTCGAGGCCCGTTTTGGGATTAACGCGGCGCAGTTCGATACGGTTTGTCGCTGCGAAACGGCTAAAGCCGCCGGCGGTCGCGATAGCCTGCAGGATGGTAACGCCTTCTTTGGTGTCGATGTCCAAACGGCCAGGTGTGTTGATTTCCCCCATAGCGTAAACACCGTAGGTCCGGATGATCGGGACGGTTGGTGCGCGGGGTGGAGCTAACGACGCGACACTGACAAAAACGTTAGGCGAGACATTAAAGTTCGGCGCTAGTTGCGATACGATCGCAGATTGCACGGCGCCGACGGTTCGTCCTGCAGCACGGATCGTTCCCGCAAACGGAAAGGTTATGTTGCCGTCAGGTAGAACCAGAACCGGACGGCTCAGGTTTGTATCTTCGAGGACTTCGATCTGGAGGGTGTCGCCGGCTTTGATCCGGTAGTTATCAGCAGTCGCGCCTGACCCGATGGCGGAGAACGCCAGTACAAAAGCCAAAAACGCGAGGCGCAGGACACTGCGCAGGGTCCGGAGAAATGCCATCTTTTTTCCTCGTTAAACACGGCGGGGATGAGAAGAGCGCTGTGGCAGATCGCTGCAAAGTCGCCGCTTTACCTAAACAAAAGCCTTTGCAAGTATACGTTATATCAGCTTTCGAATAAACAACTTAGACGCAAGCCTCGCCGCTTTTCTGCAAATCTGCGATGATATTTGCTTACTCGGTGACGATCTCTGTCGGGGCGGCTGCCAAAGAGGCCAGCGCGGCTGTCACCAGTGCCTGTAGTTCTGGCATTTCGTCCTGATGATCCAT
Source organism: Donghicola eburneus (assembly GCF_900115865.1). Taxonomy (GTDB): domain Bacteria; phylum Pseudomonadota; class Alphaproteobacteria; order Rhodobacterales; family Rhodobacteraceae; genus Donghicola; species Donghicola eburneus. The sequence continues at coordinate 106,441 of NZ_FOXY01000006.1, forward strand.
CAGCAATTCGGAGGCATATACCAAGGTGCTTTGAGCGCTTTGTGCCTGACCCGCCGCGACATACGCCATGCCCAAATGGTATTGAACGGTTGGATCGCCGTTCAGCGCAGAAGCCGCCGGCTCCAGATGCTCCAGAGCCTGCGCGACTTCGCCCCGTTTCAGAGCGATCCAGCCATACGTGTCCTGATAGGGGGGGTAGGTCGAGCCCTGCAGTCGACGCGCGATCAAATAGGCACGATTCAGGCTGTCCGTATCATCGCGTTCGGTGGAAAGAAGGCTTGCCAAGTTGTTTGCGATCATCTCTTGGCCGCTGTCTTGGGCGTATAGGTCTTCGTAAATGGCGATTGCCTGATCCGTCTCGCCGATCGCCTGCATATGGCTTGCGTGTATCCATTTCAGACCCGCGTCTTGGGGCAGATGATCTAGTGCCTCTTCGATCACCGAAAGGGCAGTTTTCATCTCACCAGCGCGCTGGTGCAGATTGTACATGGCCATCCATGCGTCTCTGAGTGTTGGGTCATCTGTGACCAACGAGCGAAAGAGCGCGATGGCCTCCGCGTCCTGATGGATGTGCCCTAATGTGGTTGCATAAAGGAAAGAGGCAACCGGATCCTCTGGCTGTGCGGTGTAAGCCGCCTTGGCGTAGTTCGCAGCTTCGGCCATCTGATTGTCTAGGATCATGCTCCGGATCACCATAGCGGCACCGGTCGTGTCGTTGTCCAATTGGTTCTCGACAAACTGCATCAGCTCTTTGGTCTTGCGGCGCTGGATCAACTGCTGCCCTTCGAGCTGGTCTGCAAGGTGTGCCGCCGCGTCGCTCCGAAGTTGTCGCATGCGGTGAATATCTTGCGTGACGCGGCCCCAATCCTCCATCGCGATGTGGATTTCCGTGAGTGTGCCAAGGAGTTGGAGATTGGTATTTTGACGGCGCAACGCTTCCAGCGTCAGGTTTTCGGCGGCGGGCAATTGGCCTTGGGTCCGCAGCACCTCCACCATCTTTAGGGTTAAGGCGGGATCGTAACTTGCAGACTCAACCGCCCGCATGAGTACGTCTGACATTAGGTCTTGGCTGCCTTCGCGCTCGTATGCGCGCGCAAGGGTCGCCAGAACCAGCGCGTTATCGGGTTCTTGATCCAACGCTTTGCGCAGCGTGATTACCGCGTCGCCTGTCTTGTCCTCATCAATCAACCAATCGCCCTGCATGCGCAGCGCATCAACCTGTGCTGGGTCGTGCTTCAAGACTTGGGTCACAAGCTTTTGGGCCGCGCTATGCTGCCCCGTTTCACTCAGGATAGCGGCAAGGGCGATGCGTGTGCGGTCGGTAGCTTCGCTTTCGGGGGCGTCTTTGAGCAAAGCCTTTAATTCCAAGGTCGCCTGGTCTGTCTCACCCAATTCATAGCGCAGAGCCGCACGAAGCGCCTGAAAACGCGCGCGATGCGCAGCGATGTCGAAGGCCTCAGGTTCGGAGGAAAGTGATTGGTTCAAGTCGGTCAATGCGGCCTCTGGTCCGCGGGTTTCCTTGATGTACGCAATCAGTAATTCGCGTGCTTCCGGCTCGGTCCCCGTTTGCTCTCTTAGCCAGCGTTCTGCGTCGGCCAAGCGACCTTGGCGCGTATACCAATTCACGAGCTTCACACCTAGGCTGGGATCTTCGGGAAAGTTCTCCGCCATTTGGAGTAAGGCGTCTTCCATCCCTCTCAGATCCCCGAGTCGTTCGAGCGCCATGAGGCGCGCGCGATGGATCGGTAAGCTTTTTGAATGAAACTCTAGGGTCGCATTTGCTTGATCAAGCAATCTGGACCAGTGTCCCCCCTCGATCAGGCCTGCCATCACTGTTTGGGCGGCATAAAACTGGTCTGGGTGATCTTGAAGAATTTGATCGGCACGCGTGATCGCGCTCTGCTGTGTCTGCGCATCTTTCGCGCGGAGGGCAAGTTGGTAGTCGACAGCCGCGTCGATCGCTCGCGCTTCTGGGGTGTCGGGCAGCAACGTGGCCGCATTGGACGCGTACGGCTCGGCTTCTTCGTATGAAAAGCTTTCCATCAGCAGACGCGCAGTTACAAGTTGCGCTGCGCCATCCTCCGGCTGCTGCTCGACCAAGCGCATGTACTGCGCCAGACCCTCGGCCACTTCGCCTGCCGCGATTACAGTGTCCGCGTAGAGCCGCCGTGCTTCCAAATGAGTGTTCTTCAGCTTGAGTACATTGCGAAGCTCAATCAGCGCTCTTGGTGAATCGCCATCGGCCAATAGGGAGAGGGCGTTTTGGTAATGCTCTTCAGCGCGTTCCTCGGACGAGTCACAAGCGGTCAAAGTCAGGATGAGAGAAAGGGCAAGGAAAAGTCTGATCACTGAAAAGCGTCCCTGAAGAATGTCTATTGGGGGTCAGACCCCGGTCCCTCTCAGCACGACGAAAATAGTACTGAAAAGAAGGCGAAGATCGGTACGAAAGCTGAGTTTGTGCAGGTAGGCGTCGTCATACGCAGCCCGATCGATAAAGCTGGTGCTGTGCCTGTCGGACACTTGCCATGGACCAGTGAGCCCGGGACGAGTCAGATAATACGCGCGACCGGGATAAAAGGCGGACTGTTCCACCATCATTGGGCGCGGACCGACAAGGCTCATTTCACCACGCAGGACATTTAGCAGTTGAGGCAACTCGTCGAGCGAGGTTTTGCGAAGAAACCGGCCAACCATCGTAATGCGAGGATCGTAGCGCAGTTTCTGATGGGTTTCCCACTCTTCGCGCGCATCCGGATTGCGCGCCAAATAGTCTTCGAGCCGCTTATCTGCGTCGTGCACCATGGTGCGGAACTTGAACATGCGAAAGATCCGCCCGTGCCGCCCGACCCGGCGTTGAGTGTAAATCGGATTGTATCCGTCAAAGGAGATGAGCGCGCTCAGTCCCAGCGCGATGGGAAGCAAGAAAGGCGCAGCCAGCAACAGGAGCATTCCTGTGAGCCAAATGTCGAAGGCGCGTTTGTAATATAGGGCATACGTTTGATCCGGCCTTAAGTAGGCTGGTGGAGGACTGCTTACGTAGCCCAGAGGCTGATCTTGGGAGGCCGAAAAACTGTCTGATAAGATCATGACACCCAACTCATTAAACACAAAACAGGACCAGCGACGATGCTCGCCCGATAGAAATCGATACGGAGCCGACACAATTCGTGCCGAGAAACATGCAAATTTGGTTAACAATGAACCATAAATGTACTAAAATAGTATTTGCGGGTATGGCCGCATTTAAATCCTCTGATTTTACGTCTGATTTTTCAAGAAATTTTCGGATGAACGCGTTTCTGTGTTGAGTTTTCGGGCTGCGTGAGGCCAGAAAATTTAAATTAAATCAGATGTTTGTTGGATTTTTGGTGCGCTGTGGTCCAGCGAGTTTGGGTCCAACCGGTCAAGATAAATCGCGGCGTATTTAGATTTGGTTAATGGCGTGATTTCAGAGCGACTGTTTTCTTTGAGTTATCAATCAGAGACACTATGAAATTGATATTTATTTGCTCTGTTGCATTAATTGTAAGTTAAGCACAATATTGCCTTGTTATTCGTGTGTGTTTCGCGGGTCAGTGTCGTGGTTGTTTTGTTTCTTCGCCATAGGGATTTGAATGCTGCGCCTGATCTGGCGCTGCCATTCCGCATTGGGTGGGGCGGCTACGCCTGCAGGACTGCGACCGACTATCGCCTTCCGTATTCTCGGGCGAGGTGACGTGTTAGCTGATTTTTCCAAAAGGTTTTTGTGTATGTCTTCCGGTGCCATGTACGCTGCCCATTTCGGGTTGAAGCAGCGCCCGTTCACCCTGCTTCCTGATCCCGACTTTTTGTTCTGGTCCCCTGAGCATCGCCGTGCGTATTCGGTTCTCGAAATCGGAATTTTGTCACGCGCGCCGATCACGCTGGTCACGGGTGAAATTGGGTCGGGAAAGACCACTTTGCTGCGACAGTTGATGAACCGCATGGAAGAGGATCTGTCGGTTGGTCTCATTTCGAATTTTGCCGGTGCGCGGGAGGACCTGATGCGCTGGGTGCTGAATGCCTTTGGCCTTCAGGTGCCTGAAGATCATCCGGACGATGTGCATCGGTATCAGGTTTTTGTGGATTTTCTAGTGCAGGAGTATGCGAGCGGACGACGTGTCATTCTGATTATCGACGAAGCGCAGAATTTGTCCGTCGACGCGCTTGAGGAGTTGCGCATGTTGACCAACGTGAACTCGGTTCAGGATGAGGTGTTTCAGCTGATCCTCGTGGGTCAAGCCGAACTGCGTGATCGCATCCTGCGCCCCAAGCTCAAGCAGGTCGCGCAGCGGATTGCCGCGAGTTTCCACTTGGGGCCTATGCGCGGCGAGGAAGTGCAGGATTACGTGCGTCACCGGCTGCAGTCAGCTGGCGGATCTGGCGATGAATTTTCGGACGGCGCGCTGGTACTGATCCACAAAAATACCGACGGAATTCCGCGCTTAGTCAATCAGTTATGCGATTTGTCCCTGATGTACGCTTGGACGGATGACGAAGAAGTTGTGTCGGCCGAGACGGTCGAGGCGGTGCTTCAGGACAAGGTGTTCTTTGGCGCGCAACTTTTGGGTGGGGCTCAGAAGGAGCAACAAGCTTGATGCACGAAGTGAAGTACGCGTTTGCGATCTTTCTCAGACGATTGCCATGGTTTTTGGTGGTGGCAGGGGGGATTTCCACCCTCGCTATTCTCACTGCAATCAGTTTGCCGCCGGCCTATGTGAGCCAGGTGCGACTTCTGGTCGAAAGTTCGCAAATCCCAGGAGATCTGGCCGAATCGACGGTTCAAACCTCGGCACAGGAGCAATTGCAGATTTTTGAGACGCGATTGCTGACACGGGCAAACTTGCTCGAGATATCGCGCAGGATTCAAGTGCCTGAAAATGTTGGTGAAATGTCGCCGGATCAGATTGTCGATGCCATGCGCGCGCGGACGAGTATTCGCATCTCAGGCGGGCGCCAGGAGGCGACGCTGATGCTCATCAGTTTTGAGGCAACTGATGCGCAGAAGGCAGCAGGTGTTCTGAACGAGTATCTGACTCTGATTTTGCGCGAAGAGGCGCAGTACCGCACAACGCGTGCGGGGCAGACCCAAGAGTTTTTCGACCAAGAGGTGAAGAGACTAGGATCTGAACTGAGCGCTCAGAGCGCGAAAATCTTGAGCTTTAAGAACGAACACGCCGATGCCTTGCCGGAAAGTCTGGAGTATCGCCGAACAGTATTGCTGAACCAGCAAGAACGGCTGCTGCAAATTCAGCACGAGATTACCAGTCTGAGTGAGCAGAAAGAACGGTTGGTACAGGTCTTTAACTCAACAGGCCGGGTGGAGACGGGGGCGGCGCAAACGCCTGAAGAAATGCGTCTTAGAACGCTAGAAGCGGAGCTGAGCGGCCTTTCGTCGATATATTCCGACAACCACCCGCGTGTGCTGGCGCTGAAGGCTCAAGTCGCCCAAGCGCAAAAGTTGGTGAGTGCTGGCATCGATCAGGACGATGCGGCGGATCAGGATCCGGCGCGTGCCATGTTTAGCTTGCAGATGGAAGAAGCGGACACACGCCTTGCCTTCTTGGAAGAGCAAAAGGCGCAGTTGGAGGCACAGATGCAGACTTTGACCGAGAGCATCGCTGTCACTCCAGCGAATGCGATCGCGCTAGATGCATTGGAGCGCGATCACAGGAACATTCAAGAACAGTATAATCAAGCGGTGGATCGTTTGGCGCGTGCCTCGACCGGCGAGCGGATTGAGGCGCTGTCGCGCGGGCGTCGGATCACGGTGGTCGAACAACCAACGGCTCCCTCAGCTCCGACCAAGCCGAATAGGCCGTTGATCGCGGGCGGTGGCACCTTCTTGGGCATCGCGGTCGGCCTCGGGCTTATCTTTGCGCTAGAGATGCTGAACCGTACGGTGCGTCGCCCGGCTGACCTCGTTCGGCGCTTGGGGGTCACACCCATTGCGACCATTCCCTATTTGCGCACACGCCGCCAGAGGATGATCCGGCGGCTGTCCTTTGGGGCTGCGGTTTTGGTTGGGGTCACGGTGATTCCGGCGATGATCTACTTACTGCATGTTCATTACCTTCCGCTCGACCTGATTGCGGCGCGGGTCATGGACAAACTGCATCTCAGAGGCTGAGGAGACGGCGATGGAACGACTACAGGCCGCCTTGCAGAAGGCGCGAGCACAGCGCGAAGGCGGAGCGGCAGAAGCGCCCCGCCGCAAAGCGCGCGGGAGTGTGATACCAACTCGCCGTCGCCGTTCCTCGGTGATCGACGACGTTTGGCAGACTCTGCCAGAGCTAGAGGTGAATACTGACGTGTGGCAGCTTCACCGACTTTTCGCCTTCAAGGGCGGGGCGGACGCAGCTCCGTTTGACCTGCTTCGAACGAAGTTGCTGCGGCTTGTGCGTCAACATGGCTGGAAACGAGTCGCGATCATTTCCGCGAACGCGGACGCGGGAAAATCGACAACGGTCGCAAATCTGGCGCTGTCCTTTTCCCGTCAAAAAGACCTGCGGACTTTTGCTGTCGATTTCGATCTGCGGCGGCCTTCGATGGCGCGTCTGCTGGGCCAGCATCTGCAGACCAACATGGGGCAAGTGATCCGCGGAGAAGTGGCGTTCGAGCAGCATGTCCGTCGGCTCGGGACAAATATGGGCTTTGCGATGAACGACCTGCCGGTCCACCAACCCGCGGAACTACTGCAGAGCGCAAGGACGGCGGAATTGATCGGTCACATTGAGGAAAAATACTCTGCCGATCTGATCCTGTTCGACATGCCGCCGATGATGGTGGCAGACGACGCCCACGGTTTTCTGCGCTTGGTTGATGCGGCTCTGATCGTGATTGAGGCAGAAAAAACACCTCTTAAGCAGATAGATATCTTGGAGCGTCAGGTGGCAGATCTGACCAACGTGGCGGGGATCGTCTTGAATAAATGTAACTATTCCGACGAGTACACCGGCTCTTACCATGACTATTACTAGGCGACCCTTCGCCGCTGTAATCATTCCCCATTTCAATGATCATGAACGGTTGCAGCGGTGCCTTGGGGCACTTTGGCATGCTGGCGTCCCAGAGGACATCGAGGTGATGGTCGTGGACAATGGTTCGTCACCTGCCGTTGTGGTTTCAGGTGAATTTCCGGGGCTTCGATTGGTGGTAGAGCCGCTCAAAGGTGCCGCAAACGCCCGCAATCGCGGCGTCGCAGAGACGACCGCACCGCGCCTGTGGTTCTTGGATGCTGATTGCGTTCCCGCGCCGGACTGGCTGGATCAAGCGCGTGTGGTGTGTGATCGCGCGAGTATTGTCGGAGGCGAGGTCGAGGTTTTTGATGAAAGCGTGGGCCGCAGAAGCGGCGCGCAGGGGTTCGAAGCGCTCTTTGCCTTTGATTGCCAGGCATATGTCGAACAGATGGGCTTCGCTGTGACAGCGAACTTACTGACAACGCGAGAACTTTTCGAGCGCGCGGGGCCTTTCATCGATGGCGTGCCAGAGGACAAAGAATGGTGCTATCGCGCCATTCAGGCGGGCGCGAACATTGTCTACGAGCCGCGTTTGCGCGTGGGGCATCCTTCGCGGTCGGATTGGACGGCGTTGCGGCGGAAATGGCGGCGTTTGACGCAAGAAGCATGGTCAGATCAAAGGCGAAAGCCCTACGGAAAACTCCGATGGGCAGTGCGCTCCGCGTTGGTCATGATTTCAGGGATCGCGCATCTACCCCGAGTTGTGAGCACTGACAAACTCTGTGTGTCTGAAAAAGTTCTCACGGCTCTAACGCTGCTTCGCCTGCGTGCGGTGCGTGGGCTCTGGATGATTGGGCAAATCACTGGCGCGCAGCCGTAGCGCGCGGCGCCTTTTTTGCCGCTTAAGAATTCTTCACAAACACTCTGCTGGATTTCCAATGCCCTTGCGGCAACAAAGAGGTGCGGCATGCAGATTTCAGTAGGCGCTAGCGTTTCAACTCACCGCCACGTTCAGGCCGCCGTTCGGCCCGCCGTGTTATTGGCGATGGGGCAATCCAACATGGTGGACCGCTCAGGGGCAGATACAACAGCGGTTTGGCCAAGTCAGGTCCAGGTTTTTGATCCTTCGTCAGGCGCCTTGGTGCCGCCGACCAAGAATCTGACTTGGTTGCCAAGTGTCCCCGGTGCGACCACGGATTTTGACAGGGGACCGGGCCATGCGGTGCGCGTCTTTGCAACACACTGGTGTCAGGCTCATCCGGATCGTCCGCTCTACATTTTGCCAGTTGCGCGAGGCGGTACGGGTTTCAAGGACGAGTGGTACGCGGATGGTACCGGGCCGCTCTACAATGAAACAACGCGACTGTTGGATGTGCTCCTTGCTCGGCACCCAAAAGCTGAAATCATTGCCGGCATCATGCAAAACGGAGAGCGGGACGCGGGCCAGAAGAATGCGTGTTATCAGTGGAATGCGGTGGAATTGATTGCACGGCTTAGGGAGCGCTATGGAGCGGAGTTGCCATTCGTTTGGGGTGAACCAGGGAACTTTAGTGGCACGTCCAGCTCTGATTTTGACCGAGTGCGCGCGCAGATCAGAGCGCTGCCCTACTGTGTGCCTGCCCTGTCGACAGCGCGAGCGCAGGATGGGGCGCAGTATGACAGTTTGACGGACATCGGCGATGGCATGCACTTTGACCGCGCGGGGCAAGAAGCGTTAGGTCAAATGTATTTTGAAGCGCTTTCAAAGCTGTCTGGTGCGGTGTCGCATGCGGCTGTCGCTTTGGTTTGGCAAAGTGCGGGCATCCCCGATTGGAACAGCTTTGACGTTGCCGCGTATGACATCCAGTCGGGTGACCAGCTTCTCGTTCTGACAGCGGCGCACCGATCAAGTGGCAATGCCTATCCCGACAGTGTTTCGTTGAACGGTCAAACGACGCAGGTGCTCTATCGCGGTGTTCAAGAGGTCACGACCCGTGTGGCGCTCTCTGCGTCAGTGGTGACGCTTTTCGAGACGCCAGAAACGCCTCTGGTTTCCTTACAATGCAGTTGGGAAAAGCAGCCGTTAGGCGGTGCAATTTCGATTTGGCGCATTCGGGGGCGTGAAATCGGACTGCCGCAGTTAGATATTGGTACGGGTTCTTTGACTCTGGAGGGTGCGAGCGGAGGAGTCGTGGCAGCATTGGCATATGGTGTTGATACCGCGGGCGAATTGGGGTTTTCGGGTCTGGATCACGTTTCGGTTGAAGGTGCGGGAAACGTCTACGCAACCTCTTTTGCGGCGGGTCTGGTGGCTGCCGTTGGCACCGTGACAATCACACCACAGAGAATACCGAGCCATGGATGCGGGGTGATTGGCGTTCCGATCACATCCTGACGTTTTAGCCTTTTTTTAACCAAGGCAACGCAGTCTTTGACCGGAGTTCCCAGTCGGAGGCTGCACCCTTGGCGATTTCCTACAGACCAGACATTGATGGGCTTCGAGCAGTCGCTGTGGTGCCCGTTGTTTTGGGACATGCCGGTCTGCCGGGTTTCGCGGGTGGATTCGTCGGTGTGGACGTTTTCTTTGTCATTTCAGGCTTTCTCATTACCGCGCTGCTCCGTGATGAGTTGCGCGAAGGGCGATTTTCCCTCGCAGAATTCTATCTTCGGCGCATGCGACGGCTCTTGCCCGCACTATTCACTGTACTGGTCGCGACGGTTTTGATGGGCTGGCTCTTGTTGCCACCCAAAGGGCTAGAAGCCCTCGGGCAGTCTGTTCTTTCCGTCCTGATGCTGGGGTCCAACGTCTGGCTTTGGCAAAACACCGGCAACTATTTCGGCGCGGCTGCAGAGATCACCCCGCTGCTTCACACATGGTCGCTTGCGGTCGAAGAGCAGTTCTATCTTTTCTTCCCCATTCTGCTCATTGGGCTGCTCCGTTTCTCAACCAAGACAGCCGCTTTTCTGCTTCTATTCCTGACCGGGGCCGGCTTCTTGGGGGCTTGGGAAGTCACTGGGAAGCATCCCACAGCGGCCTTCTACCTGATGCCCGCTAGGGCTTGGGAATTCGGCGTGGGCGCTCTGCTTGCCATAGCCCCGGCACGACTGGGACACCGGGTTGCCGCTGTCGCGGTTGGCACCGGTTTGGCGATGATCTTTGGTGCGGTCATTGCTTTTGACGCAGGCACAGAGGTGCCCGGCTATCACGCACTCTTGCCGGTCTTTGGAGCTGCATTGGTGATTGCAGGCGGGGTGCGCGAAAACAGCGTATCCAAGGTGCTGGGAAGCACCGCTTTTGTGGCGATCGGCCTGCTATCGTATAGCCTATATCTCTGGCACTGGCCGGTGCAAGTTGGGCTCCGGCTGCTCACAGGTATCTACCATCTTCCCATCGTGCTAGGGCTAGTGTCGATCGCTATCTCTTTTGCCCTAGCATACCTGACCCGCCGCTGGGTCGAAGAACCTATGCGGAGGCACCGCAGTTTGCCCGTGACAGCGGCTGTTTTGGCCCCAATTTGCGTTTCGCTAGTGTGTCTTTCTGTGGCTGCATTGCGCAGTGGTGGCGCGCCCGCTCGGATCCCTTCAGACGTGTTGGCGGTTTACGAAGCAGCGACACAAGCGCCCGCGCTGCACGCCGATTGCATGTCACGCGGCGCGATGGACGCGCCATGCACTCTGAATTTTCCGCAGCGAGTGCCCCGGGTTTTGGTCTGGGGCGACTCCCACGCGGGCGCTGCGCTGCCTGCATTCTCGGAGTGGGCAATCGTCACGGGGCGCCCGACCGTTGCAGCGACCAAAGCAGGGTGCCCTCCCATCCTTGGCGTGAACCGGAGTGACCGTGCTTCTGAGCATGGGTGTGCTGCGAAAAACGCCGCGCTCATGGCTTGGCTGCGCCAGAACCGGTCTGTAGAAACCATCATCATACATGCGAGATGGCCGCTGATGCTTACCGGTGGACGCGCGCCCGGAGAGGCGGGCGGAGAGTTCCGCCTCGCATCGTCTGATGGTCAGCGTATCGAGGCTGCATCGGCGCTCTCTGCCACTGTCTCGAACCTCCGTATGATGGGCAGGCGCGTTGTCCTAATCGGTTCTGTGCCCGAGCTTGGGCTGGATCTGCCGCAAGCCTATCTGGCGCACAGCAGGACGCTAGGAAGTTGGAGTGAGGTAGACTTGCCCCATAATCCGATGCCTCGCTTGGCTTCAGCCGATGCCGCTCTGGCAAGAATCGCAAGAAAGCACGGAGCTGAATTCATGAGCCTCCGCGCGCCGGATGAAACAGCACAAGACCTCACCAGCCTTCCATTACTGTATGCGGATGATGACCACCTGAGCCCAGAAGGTGCGCGGCAGCTTGTCTTGCCTGCTTTGATGAACGCTTTGCCAGCGTCTCAGCCACAGTCGCCACCGATTGCGGTCCTGTCGTCCGTCCGCAAGGCAGAGAACGCTGCACAATTGTTTGGACCCCATTGATTTTAAGGCATAAGCTCAGCCCATTGTTTCTCATTTTCCGGCGGGTATTTTCCCGCGTCGGACGGGTGTCCAGTTCGATGTTTCAAAACTACCGACTGATCTGGGGCGTGCTGCAGGGCGCAGAACGAAAGCGTTTCCTAACCCTGATCGCTCTGTCGGTCCTGATGGCTGCGTTCGAAATGGGTAGCTTTGCCGCGATCTTCCCTTTTCTGGCGCTTGTCGGTGACCCGAGTTTGATCGCAGAGCGCGGCGAATTTGCCCGTTTGGCAGAGATGACTGGGATCGAGGACGCGAAACGTTTCACAGCTATGATCGGGTTGGGTGTTCTTTGCGTCCTCTTGCTAGGCATGGGGTTTCGCGCCCTTGGGTCTTATGCTCAAACCAAATTTGCGATGATGCGCGGGCGCTCTATTGCGCGGCGCCTTCTCGCACTGCATTTGCACCGGCCATATGATTGGCATCTAGGCCGGACATCGGTGGATCTAAGCCAGTCTTTGCTGTCCGAGGTCGATCTGGTGGTGCAGCAGTCCATTCTGCCTGCCATTATGCTGCTGACAAACGTGGTCGTCGCGCTCTTGATCGCGGCAGTCTTGTTTGTCGCAAACCCAACTGTCGCCGCGACTGCCACCGCACTGCTCGCATTTGTTTACGGTTTGGTCATCCTCATTTTGCGCCGACCCCTGAAAGAGGCAGGCGCAAAAAGAGTAGAGCATAATCAGGCGCGCTTTCGACATGTGTCGGAGATCGGCGAAGGGATCAAAGAGCTCAAAGCAAGCGGGAGAGAAAAGGAAGCGCTGGAGGGATTTCGCGGCCCTGCTAAGGGTATGGCCGAGGCACACACCAGTGCTATCGTTCTAGGGCAGCTGCCAAAATTCGCCTTGGAAGCGGTGATCTATGGCGGCTTCGTGACGCTCGTTATGACCAGTTACGCCACTGGCAACGCCGCTTTAGCACAGCTCATGCCGCTCTTTGGGTTGTTCGGGGTCGCGAGCCTGAAGCTTTTCCCGGCCCTCCAACAGATTTTCGCTGATATCAGTCTCCTCCGATTTTCACACGATGCGCTCAAGCGCGTCCATCGCCAATTGAACGACGACACGCCGTCGCGTCATCTGGCCAATCAACGGCTTCGACTAAAGCGTGACCTACGTGCAGAGGGCGTTGGCTATCGGTTCACTGGCGCAATACGGCCTGCAGTGTCTGACGTGTCAATTTCCATTCCTGCGGGGTCTTCTTTGGGCATCGTGGGGGGGACAGGCGCTGGAAAGAGCACATTGCTCGATATCTTGCTTGGGCTTTTGCCAACTCAAGGGCGTGTGTTGGTTGACGGAGTTCCCTTGAGCGAAGGAAAGCTCGGTGCTTGGCAACAGAACATCGGTTATGTTCCTCAGGCCATCTTCCTGAGCGATGATACCATCGCGGCGAACATTGCGTTTGGCGTGCCTGAACAGGACATTGACCCGAACCGTGTGCGACGCGTCGCTCAGCTTGCGCAAATTCACGAGCATATCGTGACGAATTTACCCAAAGGCTATGCTAGCCAAGTCGGCGAAGGGGGCGCGCTCCTGTCAGGTGGTCAACGGCAGCGGATCGGCCTGGCACGGGCGCTGTATCACGATCCAGACGTTCTGGTACTGGACGAGGCGACATCTGCTTTGGATGGGCCGACGGAACAGGCCGTGATGAACTCTGTTCGCGGACTATCAGGCGTGAAAACGGTGATCATGATCGCCCATAGGCTGCCGACCGTTCGTGCTTGCGATCAAATCATTATGTTGGACAAAGGCCGTATTGTCGCTCGCGGCTCATATGATGAGCTTTTGGAGACGAACGCAGACTTTGGAAAGCTTGCATCGGCCTAATATTAGAGCGCACGGCGATAGCCAAATGCGTACAAAGTTTCGTCGCGTAGGGTTCGGCCGCGGCGTATCAGCCGAGCGGTCGCCGTGGCCAGACGTGATTTGTCCCGCAACACATTATGCAGACTGCGTACGCTTTCGCGGTGATCTGGCGCCACATTCCGTAGCTCCCCTGTCCAAGACAGATCTGCTTCGTAGCCCGCGTCGACGAGCGCACTTACCATGTCCGGATGGCTTTGAAGTTGGGCGGCGATCCGTGGCAGATCGCGGCGCCATGTACCGACGCTGCTGTCGCAGACGGATCGCACCCCCTTCAGGGCGAGGTTTGCGCTGTCGGTGGTATGGCACACTCGCTCGAATTCAGAAAAGCTGTGAAGCGGGTTGAGAAAAGAGAAAGCTTCAGCAATCCGCTCTTGCTCTGCATCCGGATCTCGAACGAGCGCTTCATAGCGACACTCGTAAACCCTCGGATGATTCCCAATCTTGTGACGCAGCGCTTGATTCCGACGCCAGACATCAAAGTCGCACCAATATTCTCCGGGCCGGCTTCCGTGTTCTGACACGATCACGTCCCGAGGATCGCGCTGCATGTAAATCACGTGCAGCTGTGGGTCCCAGCGCAGGACACGTGCGGCGTGGATTAAATCGGTCGGCTTTTTCGACGCATAGGGTCCGGTGATCGTGCGCGGCGCGCTGAAAAGGCTGACTTCGTGGTCTCCGATCTTCTGAATGTCGAAGCAGGCAGAGATCAGTTCAAACAGCAGAGTGGTGCCGGATCGAGGGGACGATCCGACGATGTGCAATCTGGGAGATTTCATATTTCAGCTTTGACCATTCCAAAGACGACGTTGCGGAAGTGGCGGGCGCGATCCGATGCCCCTTGGGCGTGCAAGGCCGAGCGCAGGCTCCAGAATGCGGCGCGCGACAGGTTGAAACCAAAGAGTATCGCCCATGCTGCTGCCGCAGACCCAGCGCCGCCGTGTTTCCTGTGTAAGCGGATCGTTGCATCCGTCAGCATAAGATCACGGCGGTGGTTAAGCTTACGCGCCGAGGCACTGCCGTAATGCACGATCTCTCCGACTGGCGCGAACTTGAGCTGCCATCCAGCATCGCGCATGCGGCGGCACCAATCGGTTTCCTCGCCAAAGAAGAAGAAATCCTCATCCAGCGGGCCGACGCTTTGCAAAACCTCTCGGCGCACCATCAGGTAGCATCCAGATATAACTTCAACATCTCGTTCAGTGTCCCGCTTCCAGTCGGTCATCTGGTAACGGCCGAAGAGCTGTGGCTTTTTGAGTTTCCAAAGCCCAGAAGACATGAACACGAGATCCAAGAGACGCGGCCACATCGAACAGGTGCGCTGCATGGTTTTGTCCGGGTTCAGGACGCGGCAACCCATCGCGCCGACCTTGGGGTGGGTATCCAGATATTGGACCGATTGCAGTAGAACGTCAGACAGAACATAGGTGTCGGAATTCAGCAGCAGCACATGCCGCCCTGAACAGTGCTCAAACCCTTGGTTGTTCGCAGCAGCAAAACCGCGGTTGTCGGTGTTCTTGAGCTGGATAACTTGCGGGAATTCGGTCTCGACCATAGCGGGAGAACCGTCGGTTGAGGCGTTGTCCACGACGATCACTTCCAGGTCCAGACCGGCGGCGTTGTCATATACGGACCGCAAACAATCCCGCAGCAGATCAATGGTATTCCATTCGACGATCACGATCGACAAATCTGGTGTGTTCATGAGGTGGCTCTTTCCAGCTCGGGCAGAGGTCTAGGGTGAGCTTGCGCTATGATTTGTGTGTAAAAGGTTAACATCAGATCAGCTTTGTCGTCCCAGCTGCCAAAAGACTGCAGGCGTGCGCGAGCTCCGGCGCCGAGCTGTTGGCGTAGGTCAGGGTTCATCGCAAGCTTGCGGACAGCATCCGCAATTCCCCGCGAAAATTGATCGGGGTTCGTGACTGGAACCTTGATCCCGCAACTGTCATCAATCAAGAAATCGGGCCCGCCGTTCGCGGCGGTGATAATGGGTAGACTGTGGGCCATCGCCTCGAAAAAGACGCCGCCCATGGGTTCACGAAAGCTGGGAAAGCAAAAGACGTCGGCGGCGGCATAATGCTGCTCGACCGCGCCTCTGGGGATGCGGCCCAAAAACTTGATCCGGTCCGCAACGCCAAGGCTTTTTGCTTCGGCGCGGCAGAGGGGCAAGTCCTCTCCGTCGCCTGCCGTCACCAAGCGCACGCCAGGCAAATCACGCAGATGCGCCAGGGCGCGGATCGTGTCGCGCAGTGCTTTAGTGCGGATGACCCTGCCGGCGTGAAAAAGGGTGAGCTGGCCCACAGCGGATTGGCGGGTAATCTCTGGTGCAAAGTTGCCGTATCCACGCTCCGGCAACGCATGGAACCGCTGTAAGCCAACCTCGGCCAAGCGATCTTGGACATATGGTGCGACGCCTAAAACCAGAGCGGCTTTCTGATAGGTCCTGCGGAGGGCAGGGTCGTGTCTGAGCCGGAAGTCATCGAGATCGCGTAGCCGGCTCGCCAATCCACGCGAGGCATTCACCTCGGCCTCGAAGCCTGTGGGCGTTTTTAGACCGCCCCCCAAAGGTCCGATAACATAGGGGATATCAAAATCCGCAAAAGCTGAGGCGTGGCGCATGCCTTGGGGCAGGATTTGATGGCCCACATCGAAGCGTTCGCCATTGGCAAGCGCCGCTTTGATCCAACGGCGGCATTGGCGCACGAAGAAAGGCAGGCCAGGTTTGGCCATCGCGTTGAACCGTTCGAATTTCTGGTAGAGCCAGCGGATTTCTGGCCATGTGATCACGCGCGCCAAGGGCAGCTGTTTTTCCAGTGGCACCGCGCCCTCGCGCGAGGATGCCAGAACCGTCACATCTGCTTTGCGCGACAACGCCTCGACCCAGCGATAGGCCCATTCGGGCTCGCTCAGATCATTGCCGTCCAAGGAGGGGGCAATCACCAGTACTTTGAGACGTCGCTCAGCTGCGTGCTGCGCTTCCACGTGATGCATCCCTTAATCAAAAATTACGAAATAAAAACAATGGGATTTCTATATAGAGCACACGTTATCCGCGAACTTTTTGGAAAACAAGAAAATCAGAGCCGAAAGTTTGCGAGATTTCGTTGGGGTTGCAGAGTGATGCTGGATTGGGCCTTTCGATTAATTTATCACAATAGAGCAGTATATATTTGGTTAACAGAGTTACATAAATTCAGGCTCACTGAGATATAGGTGAACATTTGTGTCATCGGCTTGCGTAATCGCCATTTCGATTTGCCCGGTGATTTGGGCGGCCTCGGAGATTTGGTCCCAGGTGATCGGGATGTCATCTTGTGGCGCGGCCCGCTCTAGATCGTCCTGATGAGGTGCAAAGCGAAAACTATCGCTCACTGGGGTTGGTGGCAAAAGCCGGCAGATGGTCGTGTCTGAACTAACCAGTTCCAGAGTTGCGGGGGTTGCGTCGCGGGGTTCAATATTGTCGTAAACCTGCCAGTCTGATTGACCTTTGTCGCCCCAAATGTCGGTCACGAGGTTCCCTGCAATCGTCACATCGCTTGAAACGGGATCGACCCGAATGCGCGGAAGCGCACTGTCTTCTGCCTGAGAAGCGGGATTGAGCACGGTGTTCTCCGAAACAACAAGATCGCGCGCGCCACCCACGTATATGCCATTCAGGTGCTCAAGGAGTAGGGTGTTTCCAGAAATCTCGAGGCCATCATAGAACATCTCTTCGCCAAAGCCTTGGGCCAGAGCTTCGTTTCCGATGAAAATGCCTTGGGTCGGGTCGCCATCTGCAATCATTAGTGTGTTGTTCAGGATGCGGATGTCTGTGGTCGGCGTCACGTTTCCGTTCGTCCAAAACTGGATCATGTCGGCATGGTCACCAGCCGTGGGGCTGCGGAGAAAATCGTGGATCGTGTTGCCCGCGATCGTAACGTTCTGCATCTTGGTGAATGTCAGGCCGTCGATGCGCATTTCGCTGATGTCGTTTCCGGTGACACTGACATTCGTGCTGTTTCCGAAACTCGCGCCGATCATGAAGCCGTGCAAGGCGCTGTCTGTGAGGGTGAAGCCGTCGTTGCCTCTGACCGAAAGGCCAATTCCAGTGCCAAACCCGTCTGCCTCGGGCGAGAGATCCGTCGCCACGTCTCCGTTGAATGTTACCTGATCCAGCTTGATATTAGTGCAGTCAATAAACTCGAACGGTCTTTTGTAGGTGGGCTGTCCGACTCTATAGTCGTAGTCGAAAACGACATCGGAGATGGTGAGATTGGAGACACCCTTCGCCTCAAAATTATGAATGACTGCGGGGGCGCTCGGGTCTGCGGATGCGAGTGTGACGCCGTGCAGGTCTAAATCGATTCCGAGACCGTACCATATCGCGATATCATCGTATTCTCCGGCCACTAGGTAGATGTGTTGTCCCGCTTTGGCGTGTGCCAACGCCGCATAAAGGTCCTCGGCCGAGGACACATAAAGGTCAGTCATATCCGGTCCCACCCGTCTTGCACCTGCCCCACGCAGACAGGCTCATTGACCGGAGAAATCAGACCTGAAATGTGGCAGACAAGCGGCATCGGCGCGGGAGACGCGCTTCCTTTGATCCATAGTTGAAATGGTTTTTAAGAAGTGGCCGATTGGGGCTGCGCCATATGCCGAAAGCGCGCGCTATTGGTCATCAGGTGGGAATATGTCCCGCACTCTGCAATCGTACCCTGCTCAAGAATCATGATCTGATCGCAGTCGCGTAAGGTTGTAAGGCGGTGCGCGATCATGATGACAGTCACTCCGTCCAACGCGTGAATGGCGTCGATAACCGCGCGCTCGGTAATGTTGTCGAGGGCAGAGGTCGCCTCGTCGAGGATCAGAACTTCTGGCGTATTATAGAGCGCGCGGGCGAGCCCGATCCGTTGGCGTTGCCCCCCGGATAAACTGGACCCACGCTCACCTGCCTGCGTGTCATAGCCCGATGGCAGGGTGTCCATTACAAAATCATGGATTTGCGCTATCTTGGCCGCGCGGACAACTCTGTCCATGTCGATCTGCTCTGCACCAAAAGCGATGTTTGCCGCAATGCTCGTGTCACTCAGAAAGATGGATTGGGGTACGTATCCGACACAGCGCTGCCAAGCTGCGAGCGTCTTGCCGTTTATTGGGACGCCATCCACTTTGACATCGCCTTGATCGGGATGCAGCAACCCCAGAAGGATGTCGATCAGCGTGGTTTTGCCCGCTCCCGTCCCGCCAACAAATCCTACGGAACTGCCCGCTTGAATATCAAGGGACAGGGTCTGCAGCGCAGGCCCATCGGCATCTGGGTACTTAAAGGATACGTGATCAATCCGAATACCTTTTTTCACCTCCAGCCTGCCGCCATCGTCTTGATTTGTTCGTAGTTTCAGCGTCCGTGCGGTCTGACAAAGGTCCTGAAAAGCGGCATTGGAGAACTTGATGTAGGCAAGGTTTCCGTAGATCTGCTGCAAGGCGGGGAACAATTTCATGCTGGCCACGCCGATCAAACCGAACAGCGGAACCAGTTGCGATAGATCCCGTTCGGAAAAGACAATCATGAGCAGTACAATTCCGACAAAGCCGCCATAGATCGCCGCCTCGATCGCAAAGCGCGGCAGGCGCGTCAGGATCGCGGCGGTGCTTTGGCTTTGCGCCATTCCAAGGGCAGGTTTATCAAAGCGCGTGATGCTAAAATCCTCAAGGCCCATGACCTTGATTTCCTTTAGGCTTTGACCGATTTCGCTGACCGTTTGAAAGCGGGCGCGGTTGTGTTGAACTCGGGCGCGGCCCATTTCGTCAAGCTGCCCGCGCAGGCCCGCGTAAAGGCCCAGATAGAGCGCGGTCAGCAAACCCGCCGCGCCCAAAGCAACATAGGGATTGGCCAGAAACAGCGTCAGGCTGATCAGCGCGACGACAGTCACGTTTGATATGAGCAGCACGGCGGGTAAAAACGTGCGACGAACAACTTGATCGATTTCAGAAAGCAGCGACTGGCCGAACTCTGCCGTGTTTCGCTGCAAAAACCAGACATAAGGCTGTGACAGGATCAGTTCTAGCAAGCGCAAAGACAGCCCGTAGGCGCGCATGATGCAGAACCGCGTCTGCGCGTAGGTGCCTGCCCCCCTAACGACCATCCCTGAAAGTAACAAGATGAGTACGGTCATTCCGAAGGTCAGAGTCACTTGCCGCGGATCCTCTGACCCGGTCAGGTTCGCGAAAGCGGAAATCAGGGGGTCGGTCTGAGCCAAAGAAGGATCGTTGATCAAGGACAAAAGCGGCATAATCAGGGCGACGCCCGCGATTTCGAACAGTGCCATACAGAGCGTCATGCCCAAGAGAAGCAGGAACTGCCTCCGCTCGGATTGGGTCAGAATTCCCCAGATATCTCGATAAATTTGTAGCACCGTAAACGCTTTCACAGTAATTTTGACCAAGGATCGCTGTATGCGAGCCATGTTGAATTGTATTGTTTTAATTAGTTTTACCGCGGGGCAATCCTTTGCAGTACGGTGATTTTATCAGTGTCATCATCCCGGTCTACAATCGTGCGGCAACCTTGGCGCGCTCGGTTGGCAGCATCTGCCGGCAGACCTATCCCAATCTTGAAATTCTGGTCATCGACGACTGTTCGACCGACAATATCGAAGGGGCGGTTGCTGCGCTGAACGACCCGCGTGTTCGGCTGGTCACACGTACGCAGAACGGGGGCGCAGCGGCGGCGCGCAACACTGGTGTCGCTTCTGCTACTCACGATCTGATCGCGTTTATGGACAGCGATGACGTCAGTCTGCACGACCGGTTCGAGCAAGAGATGCGCCTGCTTTGCACGCTGCCAGAGGACTATATCGGCGTCTACAGCGCGGCGATCGCCCACACGGACACGACGGAACAAATGCGCAGCATGGCGGCTGCGCGGGTGTTGCCGCCGCCCCATCGCCGGATGCTGAGTGGTGATCTGTTTGCCGAAACGCTGCGTGGTAATTTCATCGACATGCCAACCATGCTGTTGAAAAAGGATGCAGTTCTGGCAGCGGGGCGCTTTGACGAGCGGCTCAGGAATAACGTGGACTGGGACTTTACCTTGCGGCTGACCCAACAGGGCAAGTTTGGCTTTGTGCCACAGCCACTTTACGTCTTTAGCTATGTCCCGCGCGTGAGCCATGGAAACGACCACATAAGTCACAACCCAAGGTACTCGGTGCTGAGCTATTCCTACATTACGGGCAAGTTGCGCCGTGCTGGGCACAAGGGCCCAGAAATGGCTGGTCACTACGCTGCGGCGGGTAGTTACCTGATGCGGATCGGGCGTCCGGCCTTGGCACGTCGATACTTTGAGGCGGCGCGCTGCATCACGCCGCGCAACCCACGGCTTTGGGCTCACCTCGTGCTGAGCCGTCTGCCCGTCTTGCACGGCTGGGCGCGGGGCCGTGCCGCGCGGTTTAGCTGAAGAGACGGTCATAGGCGGCCAACAGCTGCGGCACAGAATGATCCCACGACAGGGCCTCGAACACCCGTTCGCGCCCGCGTCTGCCCATCTCGCGGGCCTGGTCGGGGTGATCCATGAGCCAAGCGATCTGGGCAGCGAAATCGGTGGCATCGTTTGCCTTGGCATAGCGCGAGGCGGTCCCAGCCGAAACGCGACCTTCGGTCAGATCGAACTGAACAACGGGCTTCTCCAGCGTCATGTACTCCATGACCTTGTTCATGGTTGAGATGTCGTTCATCGCATTCTTCGGGTCTGGCGCGACCCCGATATCGCAGCTGTTGAGCGCCCGGAGCAAATCATCCCCGTAGAGCGCGCCGGTGAAAGTGAAGTGCTCTGTCAGCCGGCGCTGCTGCACATCGGTTTTGATGGTGTCCAGTTCTGGGCCGAAACCCACGATGATGGCATGTACGTCGGGGCGCTGCGCACGGTTCACAAGGTGATCAACGGCCTCAACCAGCAGGTCCATGCCTTCTTGCTGGCCGATCACGCCAACATAACCCAGCACGGTGCCGAATCCTTGGCGCAGGGCAGGGTCGGCGGGCCGGATCTCGAATTTCTCGACCTTGGGAGCAGATCGGACGACGAAGACATCCTGTGCCTTCATCTTCCCACGCCTGATCGCAATTTGTCGGAAGCTCTCGTTGGTCGCGATTGAGGTCTTGGCGCACGCAAAAGTAAGCCGTTCCCACAGAAGCATCACATTGTACAAGAGACCCTTTTTGCCGAACTTAGCCACAAAGAGTTCTGGGCAAACATCGTGATGATCGAAGAGGTAGCGCACCCCGCGCGGACGGTACGCTAGTGCCAAAAGCCAGACCAAATCGGGTGGATTACAGCCATGGATCACGTCAAAGCCACGCTCTTTCCAGATCTTTCGCGCCAATCGGAACATATGCCAAAGCGCCAGAGTATACTCGACAGCATAGGCTTTGGCGCCGCTGTGCGCCTCTGGCGGGGCTGGGTAGCGGTAGATATGTACGTCGTCGATCACTTCGAACTCGGCATCCCATCCACGTCCTGTCGGGCAGATCACGGATACTTGGTACCCCGCGGCTGTCAGCGCCGTCGCTTCGAGCCAGACACGGCGGTCCAGCGGAACGGGTAGGTTTTCGACAACAATCAAGACACGACGGGACTTTGGCTCAAACGACGCGGGCGAAGAGGGCATGAAACGAAAAACTCGATAAATCAGGTGTCTCGGACCAAGGTCCGAAGAGGGTCAAAATATTAACAGCACTTAAAAATTAACGATGTTTTACCACCGTGCGGTGAAAAAACCCGCTGGGAAGAATGGTTGACCAGAAATGTTGCGCATTTGCAAACAATCAGAGCAAGAGACCATGGATCCTTTCAAAGACTACAGCGATAGCCTGACTTCGCCCATTCGTTCGGCACAGAGCGTTACACCCAATGACGCAGCGGACCTGACAGTGTTGCCACGCGCCTTATACGTAGGGGCGGGCGGTGATCTGCATGTGACGATGGCTGGCGGGCAAGAAGTGACCTATGCGGCAGTCCCTGCAGGAACGCTGCTGCCCGTCCGTGCCGCGCGTGTTTGGGCGACAGGGACCGAAGCGAGCGCGATCCTAGCGATGTGGTAGTCAGGGGGCGTCCGGCCAGATGTACTCTGCCACCAGCGTGGTGCGAAAGCTAGAGTTGTCGTTGT
This sequence comes from Donghicola eburneus, assembly GCF_900115865.1. Taxonomy (GTDB): domain Bacteria; phylum Pseudomonadota; class Alphaproteobacteria; order Rhodobacterales; family Rhodobacteraceae; genus Donghicola; species Donghicola eburneus. The sequence continues at coordinate 128,908 of NZ_FOXY01000006.1, forward strand.
CGGACACCAGCGTGATGTGCAGAGGGGCATCAGGGGCGGGTCTCCACAGCGCCATACCCTCCATATTTCCCAAATCTCCCGGGCGGGTCTCTAGCATGACCTGCCCGTTTTCCCAGTCCGGTAGGCCATCGGCGGTTAAGGAAAATCGCCGGATGCGACTGGAAAAACCTGTGAAACCGATTGCGCGCTCCAAAACCCAAACCGAGCCGTCATCCGCAGTATCTGCCGCAGAGATCGCCCACCCGTCCGACATCGGAATCCAGCCGCCGCTGGTCAGTGTCGCATAACCGCTTTCTAGGCGCCGGTCAGGATGGATGTGGACAACGGGGATTGAGCTGTCATCACGCGGCGCTGAACCGAATGCAAAGAGTTTGAGATGCTGCGGGCGCTCTTCTGGGATGGCAATAAAACTGCCGTCAGGCAACCGCGCCAGCGCTTCGAAAAGACGGTTTCCTTGGGCACGGACAAACGCATCAGGGTTTACCAAATTTTCGCGTGTGACGTGATCTGCCCCTAGACGCGCAACCTGACCGTATCCCTCGAACGAGACATATATCGCCCCGTCAGGTCCATAGGCTAAATCCTCGGCGTCATTTGTCATCTGTGCCACATTGGCATCGGGATGACCTATGCGGAGATCATAATTGCGCACCAATTTGAGTTGTTCGAGCTGCCCATCGTCGGCGCGGTCAGCTTGTAGCTCCGTCAATGTGCCGCGATCACTGACCATCCAGAACCCGTCGCCATTGTTGATCGGGAGGATTCCTGATTGCCCGCCTGTAATCGGCGCCTCTATGGGGATCCAGACACGGCCCGCCGGTTCCAGTAATGCGGACCCTACAGGATTATAAGGCGTCAGGCCGCCCTCAATAATACGGGGTGCGGCGCACGATGCCAAAGGAATCAGTCCGAGCAGAAAAGCGACAAGAATTTTACGACGGGTTAACAAAATAGCCCCAAAAACGCTGAAAATATGGGGCCACTCAAAGTCTGTTTTGTCCTGAGGGTCAAGCAAATGTGCCTGACATGTCGTAACGCCCGCGCGAGGATGCAAAAAGTGTCTTTGCTTTGTGCGGAATGGGGTAGGGTGCCCGAGGTATTGTTTCTTTATTGTGGAGAATACTTTGAATTCTTCTGCCCCTTTCTCCGGCCCTGCGCATAAAATTCGGTTGAGCAAAGGCCAAAGGTTCTGGCGTTTGCTGTCAGGCGTACTCGACCCCAGAGCATGGTTGCATCTGTTGCGGATCGTGAATCATTACAATCACACGCATGTGGCGCCGCGGCGGCAATTGACACTTGGGGCAGGGTCGCAAATCAGTCCGACGACAAGCTTTGCCAATCCCGAGCGCATAACTGCGGGACGGGGGCTGCATTTGGGCGCAGAGAGCACGCTATGGGCGGGCCCTGCCTTTGGGGCGATCCATATCGGAAACGACGTCCTGATGGGACCAAGCGTGTTGGTCACGGCAGCGAATTACCGCTTTAATGATGGGCAGCCCGTAACCTCGCAAGCGATGGACGAAGCCGATGTGGTCATTGGCGATGACGTCTGGCTCGGCGCGCGCGTTATGGTCATGCCAGGCGTCACAATCGGGGATGGCGCGATCATTGCGGCGGGTGCGGTTGTGACCAAGGACATTCCCGCCTTTGCCATCGCCGCCGGAGTACCTGCCAAAGTCGTCGGCGAAAGAAGGCTTGAGTCCGCTTAGGCCGCAGAAAGCTTGGCGACAATCCTCGGCTGATTTGTTAAGTTAAGTCACAGATTATTAATGATTTTACCATTTTGATCCATGTTTATGGGTGTTTTGTTTGGGCTTTGTTGAGATGGGCTATCGCGCTGATATCGATGGCTTGCGCGCTATTGCGGTGCTGTCGGTGCTACTGTTCCACCTCGGGGTGTCATGGGTGCCGGGTGGCTTTGTTGGCGTCGACATTTTCTTTGTCATTTCGGGCTACTTGATCACCCGAATTCTGATGCGCGACCTTAAGGCAGGGCAGTTCAGCCTTGTCGGGTTTTACCGAAAACGTGCGCTTCGGATATTGCCTGCGCTCTGCGTCGTCTTGGCCGTAACGACCCTCGTCGGCTCACGTGTCATGTTGCCGTCTGAAATGCGCGAGATGGGTCAGTCCATTATCGCGGCGCTGCTTTTTATCTCAAACCTCCATTTCTGGTCTCAAGTCGATTATTTCACGCCGGACGCCAAAGAGAACCCGTTGCTGCACACTTGGTCCTTGGGCATTGAAGAGCAGTTCTACATCATCTTGCCGCTTATACTTTGGCTGATGTGGCGCTACGCACGGCCATGGCTTTTACAACTGGTTGGGCTAAGCGTGGCGATCAGCCTTGGGCTATCGTTCTACGCAAGTGATCAGATGCCCCGCGCCAGCTTCTATCTTTTGCCAACGCGCTATTGGGAGTTGGGTGCGGGTGCACTACTGGCACTCTTTGCGCCGCGCTTGCCAAAAGGCGTGGCAGAAATCAGCGGTCTGGCAGGTTTTGCGCTACTCGCAGTCGCAATCTTTGGCTTGAGTGAAGACACAGTGTTCCCCGGCGCGGCGGCGCTTCTGCCAGTCGTCGGTGCGGTTTTCGTTATTGCGGGGCATGGGGGCTCGGTCTCTCGGGTTCTATCTTGGCCAGTACCAGTTTGGCTCGGACGGATTTCGTATTCTCTGTATCTCTGGCACTGGCCCGTGATCGTTCTGTGGAAGCTGCGCACCGATCCGGTTCTTGATTTGTCCGAAATGATCGCGCTGGGAGCGGTGTCCATTGCACTTGCTGTGGTCTCCGCGCGCTATGTCGAGCGGCCGTTCCGCTCCATGCCGTCGAGCGTGACGAACGGGGCAGTTCTTGGGCCAGCAGCGCTGGCCATAATCGCGGGGATTGGCGTCGGTTGGGGGTTGAGTGTGTCCCCGACAATGCTCCGAGGCTATGTGCCTCAGGTCGCTGAGTTGGACAGGTACGACAGCTACTTCGATGCCCCGTCGTTCAAAGCAAGTTGGCGATACGATACGTGTCATCTTGATCCGCACAGTGGGGGATTTGAGGCTTATGACAAAGCCGCTTGTCTCAAAAAAGACGAGCGCCCCGCGCTTCTGCTCTTTGGAGACAGCCACGCCGCGCATTTGTGGCAGGCTTTGGCGGCTGCGCGGCCCGATTTGAACGTCATGCAGGCGTCCTCAACCAATTGTCGTCCCCTGCCGGATCCCAATGCGACAGATTTTTGCACTGATCTGAGTAGATTCATCTACCATGACTGGGTGCCCAACCACCGGCCCAAAATTGTTGCCCTCAGCGGTGTCTGGCGACCGTCAGAACTAAACTCTTTGGTAAAGGGAATTCACCATCTGCGCGCCAGTGGTGTTGAGCAGGTCGTCGTTCTGGGAGACACGGTGACATACACTGCTACGCTCCCGAAAATATTGGCCAGAGCCGCGATGTCGGGGGCTCCCATTCAGGCGCAGCAGGCTGTTCATCTTCAACCCGATTTGTGGTCCCGGGACAGAGCATTGCATGAGCTGGTTGAGCAGGCTGGCGCCACCTATGTATCGCTCTTGGATGTCGCGTGTCCGATGGGAGAATGCCTTGCCGAGGTTGACGGCGTGCCGTTTCTGTTCGACTCAAACCATTACACTTCCGAAGGCGCAGCCTATGTCGCACAGCGCATTGCGGGGCAGTTCTAGATGCGATGGCTTTTACTCTTTGTAATGTTCTGCTTGCCCATGAACCTCTGGGCGCTGGAGATTTCCGTGCAAGATCGTGCTTCTTTGTTCAAGGCGTTGAAGCAGGCGAAAGGCGGCGAAGTCTTATTGCTGGCAGCGGGTGATTACGGCGAGCTTGATCTTTGGGCTGACGGGCCGGTGCCGCCAGTCTATGCAGAGCCCGTGATTTTGCGAGCTGCAGCCGCCTCGCCGCCGATCTTTACGCGGTTGAAACTTACCGGCGCCCGCAATCTGGCATTTGAGGGCGTGCTGTTTGACTACATCTTTGCTGCCGGAGACGCGCCGGGTCAGACCCGTCCCTTTCATATCAAAGACTCGACGAATATCCGATTTACCGATGTGATTTTCGACGGCGATGTCGCGTCAGGGCGCGGCCCCGAGGATAACGGTTATGCCGCTGGCATAGGCCTAAGCGCTCGGCACGTGACACGTTTCACTCTTCAGCGCAGCGAAATCCGGTCGTTCTACCGAGGTTTGGTTGTGGGTGAAGGGACAGATGTCTTGATTGCCGAGAACGACCTCCATGACCTGCGGTCGGACGGCATGAATTTTGTCAAAGCCACCGGTTTGCGGGTTGAGGGCAACGTCATCCGTGATTTCCGCCGCAGTTTTGCATCGCGCGACCATGCTGACATGATCCAGTTTTGGTCAATGAATGCTGATTATCCGACCACCGATGTTGTCATTCGGCGGAACTTTTTGACGGTCGGAAATGGGGATCATACGCAGTCGATCTTCATGCGGAACGAAGCGGTCGATATGCAGGGTGGCGATCTGTCGATGTACTACCGCGATATCTTAATCGAAGAGAATCTCATCCTGAATAACCATTTTCATGGAATCACCGTGGGGGAGACCGATGGCCTGACCATCCGACGGAATACCTTGATTCGTGTGCCTCGTCGCTCTGAGCCGGGGATTCGGGGCACTTTTGCCAATATGCCTGGAATTCAAGTCGCCGACTCGTCTCGGAATGTGACTGTCACAGCCAACATTGCGTCGCGCGTTCCAAAGGTTCAGGCCGGCTGGAAACAGGTGGGAAACGCAATTGTACAAGACCTCGAGGCGTTTGAGGGCGGCTACTATCCCCGCGTTTTTGCAAACCCCTTCGCTGGAAAACCCTATCGACCTGAGAATTTTAAGCCTGTCTCTGGGGCGCTGTTGGATCGCTCAGAGCTGGGTGCACCGTTGTCTATATTTCGCTGGGGGGAATAACTGGACGCAATGGTAAGTCTAAATCCTGAAACCACGCGCTCTTTTGCACCTGCAGTCCCCGAGACCGGAACGGGCGCGATATGGCTGATGCGACTGTATTTGATTGCTTTGTTTCTGCCGGTCGACTTTCAACTCGGGCCGTTGGCGATGAATGCACTGAGGTTTTACCTCTTGTTAGTGACGGGGCCGCTCTTTGTCCGGTTGGTGATCGGGCATTTTGGACGCGTGATCGTGACCGACGTTTTGTTTGTGATGCACTTATGCTGGGTGAGCCTGTCGCTGGCGGTCAATAATCCGGCCTCCCTCGTTTCCGCGACGGGGTCCGCATCCGTTGAGTTTCTAGGCGGCTATCTGATCGCGCGCGCGTCCATCCGAGACCAGAAGAGCTTTGGCGCATTCTGTCGGTTCTTTGCTGCCATTGTTGTCCTCAGCCTCGTGCCTGCTCTGATCGAGGCGCTCACGGGGCGTGCCTTGGTGCCAGAACTGATTGACCGGCTTCCGTTTTTTACTGCTTCGCTCCCTTTTGAGATGGACCCGAGGATGGGGCTGCACCGTGTGCTGGTCGTGTTCCCGCACCCCATTTTATACGGACTCGTTTGCTCGACCGCGATCTCGTTGGTGTGGGTTGGTCTCAAGCAGGATATCGCGCCGACCCACCGGCTCCGAAATGCAGGGCTTGTGTCTTTCGCCACGTTTCTGTCGCTATCCAGCGGAGCGCTGCTGGCAGCCGCGTTGCAGTTTATGTTGATAGGATGGCAATGGGTTTTCCGTACCGTCCGAGCCCGCTGGCTGATTTTCCTTGGGTTGCTGGTGTTGTCTTATATCGTGGTAGACATCGCCTCTAGTCGTTCTCCGATGCGCGTGTTTTTGACATATGCAACCTTCTCAGCGCATTCGGCTTACACACGGCTCTACATCTTTGATTGGGGTATGGTGAACGTGTGGACGAGCCCGCTGTTTGGGATTGGTCTGAATGACTGGGTGCGTCCAGCCTATATGGGAGCAAGTGTCGATAACTTTTGGCTTTTAACGACGATGCGCTGGGGGATCCCCGGGTTCATGACCTTGGCTGCCGGCGTGCTGTACTTGGTACTGCGCGTGGCGTTCCGACCGCTACCAGAGGGCTCGTCGCTGGCGGATAAACGGCGTGCTTGGGTGTTCACGATTTGCGGGCTGTGCGTGACCTTGACCACAGTCCATGTGTGGGCAGGGAGCTATTCCTACATCGCGTTTTTGTTCGGTGCCGGGGCTTGGTTTCTAAGTGTATCGCCGGAAAAAGAAGATGAACCTGTGGAGTGGAGAACGCAGGAGGATCGGCAAGGGTCCATTTACCGTCGCGAGATCGCGCCAACACCCTACACTCGGAGCCCTGTTCAGCACAGGCGCGACCAAATCTGATTAACTTTGCAAGAACATGATTTGCCCGTCGTTAATTTCGACGGCAGTGAGCGGTCGGCCGGTGTAGGCGCCTGTGTCGATCGAAATGCGCCCATTCTTGATCCGCGGCTCTTTGACGATGTTATGCCCGTGAACGATCCATTGTCCGTCGGGGCGTCGCACTTTGCGAAAATCACTGTGCCCCCAAATCAGGTTATCGTCCTTTTGATCCGAGAGGGGCGCAGTGGGATCTGCACCCGCGTGGACAACGCCAACATTGCTTTCTTCCCAGAAGGTTGGCAGCCCCTGAAGCCAGGCAAGTAGATCCGGGCCTAGCGCCTGGGACAACTGTTCAGCGATGGCTGTCAGGCTATTTAACTGCCCGCCCCAAGTAACGTTAAACGACTCGAGTGTGTTAAGGCCACCTGCCTGAATCCAGCGAAGACCCGCCGACTCAGGCTTTGCGAGAAAGTCGAGCATCATTTGCTCGTGGTTCCCCTTGAGGCAGGTCAGGCGGGACCCTGCCACACGTTGGAGCGCGATGAGGCGCTGAAGCACGGCAGAGGAGTCCGCCCCGCGATCGATCATGTCGCCCACCGTGATGATACGCGCATCATACCCTTCGGCCTGCCAAATTTTCTCGAGCAAAGTCTCCAGTTGATCGTGGCATCCGTGAATGTCGCCAATGACGAACAGTGGTTCTGAGAGCTGCGGGCTCGATAGTTTGGAGTTTGCAGGTTCGACCTCGCGGCCGAAAAGGCGATTGAAGGAAAACATTTAAAACCGAGGATACGATGATCTGAGATTAAACTTTATAGTAAAGAAGCCGGCTAGGGAAGGAATTGCGATGAGAGTTGATGAATATTATTTCTGGAGATCATTTTCGAAACTTTAGAGTTTTTAAAAATATCAAAAAGGTAAAAAAATGACACGATGAGTGATTGAGTAAATGAAAGGATATGCATTGCATTAATCGACGTTGCGCAAACTTTGGGGGCGTTTTGGGTAAAATAGAGTCACTCGGCACAATTTTGCCTTTTTCGCTTTAAACGCTGGTGGTGAGAGAGTATGTCTATACACGATTAATGAAATGTCTTCTTGGACATGTAAATTTAGAATTTTTATCGGCTTACATTTCTCTACTGCCTTTTTGTAAGTGAAAATTTAAGTATTCCGAGGTGTCTTTTGCGATACTCAACCGGTTCAAAGTTCCTGCGCGTTGCGGGCTTTTCGATCGCTTCGTTCTCTCTGTTAGTCTCTGGCGCTGTGGCTGACTCGTACCGCTTGGTTGCGGGGGACACGCTAGAGTTCATGTACTCGGGTTTGGGCGAGCCGGCCGAGGTCAAGATTGATATCAATGGCCAGATGCGCGTCGTGAACGTTGGCGGTGTGACCGTTGCTGGTCTGACGCTCGATGAGGCTGAAGAAAAGCTCGAGGCGGACATCATTAACTCTGGCATGTTCATTGAGCCGATTGTGAGCCTTCAGTTGACAGAGTATGCGCCTGTTGTCGTGGCAGGGGATGTGGCGCGACCAGGTCGTTTCGAGTTTACTCCTGGCATGACGGTCGCATCGGCGCTGGCGTTGTCGGGCGGCAGTGAACTGGCGGGGATTTCGCGATACGAACTCCAAACCACGCGTAGTGACTTAGAGGCACGGATCAAAACCGCTAACTTGGAAATTGCGACAACAGTGGCGGACATTGCGCGATATCAAGCCGTGCTAGATGGCACGGATGTCGTTGAATTGAGCCCTGAGCTTCTGGCCCTCATTCCTGCGAAAGACGCCGTCGATCTGGGCGAAATTATGAGCAAATCAAACCTGATCCTGCAAGCAGAGGCCGCGCAGGAGAAAGAGTTGATGTCCGTTTGGGCTGAAGAGATCGCCTCGATTGAAAAGCAGATCCAGCTTTTTGGTGAACGCATTCAGGTCCAGCAAGACATTGTTGCCAGCGCTGCCGATGATCTGGCCAAGGCACGGGATCTGCAGGCGCGGGGCTTGCAGACCAACGTTGGCTTGGCCGCCGCCGAGCAGCGGGACGCCGACGCGCGGTCGCGCGAGATTGAGTTGGAGTCGGCACGCGTCCTTGCGACTCAATCGGTGGCTGATGCCAAAGCCGAGCGTAGCCAGTACCAGAGCGCTCGCCGGACTGAAGCGTTGACCTTCCTCAAGGAGGATCAGGTTCGCGTGGATTCTCTGTCCTTGCAGTACTCGAATATCCTCGAGCAGTTGGCGTTGCTAACCAGCGGTAGTATCAGCGCGCTGCTCAATTCTGACACTGTTAACCTGACGTATGTGCTGCAGGGACCGCGTGCAGACCGTGTTGCCCCTGAGGATATCAGCGACGCGACTACACTGCTGCCTGGCGATACGCTCGTTGTGTACCTAGAGGGGATGGATCTCTCTCCGGTCGTAGCGACGGCAGAATAAGGACAAGGACGTGAGTGGTAACGAGTTTGGCCGTGTAGCGATTATTCACTACTGGCTTGTGGGAATGCGCGGCGGCGAAAAGGTCATTGAGGCCCTCTGCCGTATGTTTCCACAAGCCGACATTTTCACGCACGTGGCCGATCCCGCAAAGTTGAGTGCTACGCTTACCAAGCACAAGATTATTGAGACCCGGGTGGGCCGTTTGCCGATGGCTACCAAGATGTACCAGAAATACCTGCCTCTGATGCCTCGGGCGTTGGAAGAGTTGGACTTAACTGGGTACGACCTTGTTATCTCTTCGGAATCTGGCCCCGCGAAGGGCGTGATCGCGCCGCCGGATACGCCTCATTTGTGCTATTGTCATTCGCCCATGAGATATCTGTGGGACCAGTACCATGTGTACCGAAATGGAGCAGGGTTTATCACACGGATGGCAATGCCTTTGCTTGCGCATTCATTGCGGCAATGGGACGTAACGAGTGCCGCACGTGTTGATGGTTTCGCTGCCAATTCGGGACACGTGGCAAACCGGATTAAAAAGTACTGGCGCCGTGACGCCGATGTTGTTGCGCCCCCCGTTGCGGTGGACGATTTCAAGCCTGTTGCATCGTCCGAGCTTGGGAATTTTTATCTGTGGGTCGGAGAATTGGCGCCTTACAAGCGGCCCGATCTTGCGGTTGAAGCATTCAAGAAATTGGACAAGCCGTTCGTCGTCATTGGTGGTCCAGACGAGACGGTGAAAAAGTTGCAAGCCATCGCCGGTCCTAAAACCAAGTTCCTAGGCAAAGCCCCCTTCGATGTTTTGAAAGACCATATGGCGCGGTGCAAAGCACTCATCTTTCCGGGAGAAGAGGATTTTGGAATCGTACCGGTTGAGGCAATGGCATCTGGTCGGCCCGTAATCGCTTACGGGCGCGGAGGCATTTTGGACTCTGTGGTGGAAAACGAGACTGGTCTGTTCTTTAAAAATCAGACCGTTGAGGAGTTGGTGGACGCGGTTGAACGGTTCGAGAATGCCGGTCTTGATGCCGTTGATCCTCAGATTTGTGTCAACCGCGCCCGTCTGTTTGACGAAAACGCGTTCCGTGAGGGCGTTTACGCTTCGCTCGCCAAAATTATGTGATCAAGTCCGCGGTAGAACTGCGAACAAGAAGATGACCGACGCTCCGATCAGGCTGTAAATCGGCAAGGCCCACCAAAGTGAGATGCCGAGCTCTGCAATCACCCAAGCGGTGAAAACAAGCGATACCGGAATCGCAAAGAACGCAGCGCCAGGTAAAACAGCGCGCGGCTTCTCACCTGACACATCACGCTGATCGTGTTGCACCTTGGCTCTCGAAGCCGTCTGCTTTTTTCTTATTATATTTGCGCTGAACATCTCATCTACCATCGCTGTCTATTGCAGAAATATAGGTGTATCAAATGCGGTTCAACTCCTAAATTTGATATAGACTTTTTGCCGGTGGAAATCCGCATTCACTCTTTTGAAATACGGCCAAATGTTGCCGACGTTTAACTGTTTGGCGCAAATTGATAGAGCAGTGTTCACAATCCGTTGTTCGGATTGATTAAAATCGCAATGTACGAGGCGGCAAACTTGGGTGCTGTAATCTCACGGGTAACTAATTTACAATGCTTTATGTAAGTATAAGTTATTTTTCGACAATCCGCAAACCCGATTTTGCAACTCGTGAGTGAAAGAGATTGCATTTTTATAAAGTTGCGAGCCGGGCTCGCCCGCTGCTGCGCGCGGAGCGTTATCTCATCCCTTTAGAAGAGATAAGGTTTCTGACGCATGTTGTACGAGTGATTTGCTAAGAGGTCCGATCTAGCGGAGTTAGTCCGACGGCAAATCGTCTAGAACGCTGAGGAACTTGTCAGATGCACGAGCCCAAGTGAACATTTTCGCGCGCTCTCGTCCTTGCTCCCTCAATTCGTCTGAGAGAGTGGTGCATTGCTCCAGATTCTCCATGGCTTTTGTCCAAGCACCTTGATCGGAAGGGGACACGCTGATGGCTGCACCTTCAGTCACTTCGGGGATCGCTCCGCCCGTGGAGGCAATCACAGGACATCCTAGCGTCATAGCTTCTGCGGGGGGGAGGCCGAAACCCTCTGTTTTCGAAGGGAATACGAGCGCAAAAGCGTTTTCATAGAGCGCACGAAGTTCTTCATCGGTAACGCGCCCGAGCATTTTGATGTGCTCGGATTCCCTCAGGCCATTGGCGCCAAAAACGGCTGCATTTCCACCGCCTGCAATCACCAGTGGTCGTTGCTTGTCTGAACGCGCGTTGGATGCGTCGACGAGCATTTTCAAATTCTTGTGGGGGGCGAGACTGCCGATCGCCAGAAAATATCCGCCAGTGCTTAGGCTGTGCCGGTCAAGGATACGAGCGTCGGCGGCAAGCCGAAGGATGTGATCGGCACCATTCGGGATGACGATAGCTTTGTCTTTCGGAACCACGCCAAAGTGCTCAAGTTCCCTTTTTGAATGCTCGGAGACGGTCAGAATAGTCTGCGCGCGATGCCCCAGACGGGGTTGAACGAAGTGGTAAAAACTGCGGAAAGCGCGAGAATAGGTCTCTGGCTGCCGAAACGCTTGCGCGTCGTGCATCATAACAACCTGCTTTTTCCTCAAAACAGGTCCCATGTTGCATAAGCTGATCAGCCAAGACTCAGGGCTTTCTTTGGCAAGCGCCAGTTGCTCCCACGGGTGGCCAGTCAATTTTGATGAAGAGGTGCTGGTGATTGATAGCAAATCTTTGGGGCGTTCACTCGCCGCGACGACGGCGCCCTTAGGGCGGACGGCCAAAATATCTTTGAAGCGAGAGGGAATGCCTGCGTCCAGCGATGCAGAGATAAGTTCGGTTGCGACGCGATCGACGCCAGTGAGCGGGCGCATCAAGAAACGCGCGTTCAATACATAACTATTCATAAAGAAATACCGTGACTGAGAATAACCAGATCCTGCTATCTCTACCTAACGCTTTTGGACCAAAAATGAGACTACGGATATCGAGATTTAGACCGAACTTCTTTGTTCAGCGAAGCTGTTGCAAGGCAAAAATCCCAGATCAGAAAAAATGATCCAGAGGGAAACTATTTGCAAAAGCAAACGCCAATATTTGTGCGGTCATTTGTTGTGCAGGTCCTATTTTAATGGCCCAAGACTTCGCTAACTGTGGCATGCTGAAAATATGTTGTGTACAAGGTGAGAGAGGTCTGAGAGTGCCGGGCGAAACACCGTGCTTGGCCTCGTAGAATTTTAGTATTTCTATTGTAGTATTTAAAAAACACTGAAGGCGTTCTTCTGATGAATTCTGTTACTCCGGTTATCTTGTGCGGCGGCTCAGGTACACGGCTCTGGCCGCTGTCTCGAAAGAGTTACCCGAAGCAGTTTGTACCGCTTGTGGGTGGGAGCACCCTGTTCCAACAAACAGCAAAACGGCTGAGTGGCGTGGGCGACGGGATCGCTTATGACAAGCCGCTGGTTGTGACCAACTCTGACTTCCGGTTCATTGTGGTCGAGCAATTGTCTGAGATGGGAGTCGATCCCGGCCCTGTTCTGATTGAGCCGTCGGCGCGTAATACTGCGCCTGCCGTGCTAGCCGCCGCGATGCATTTGTATGCGTCAAACCCTGATGCGATCATGCTGGTGGCTCCGTCTGATCACATGATGCCTGATTCCGATGCGTTCCGCAGTGCTGTTGCGAAGGGTGTCAAAGCAGCAGAGAAAGGCAAACTGGTTCTGTTTGGAATCCGCCCTGACCGTCCCGAGACCGGTTATGGCTATCTGGAGCTGAACGGCCAGACCGAGGACGGTGTGACCTCGCTCAAGTGCTTTGTCGAAAAGCCTGACGCAGAAAATGCGCAACGGATGGTGGATGCTGGTGGGTTCTTGTGGAACGCGGGCATCTTTTTGTTCCGTGCGGCGGACATCATTGCAGCCTTTAACGAGCACGCACCGAATCTGATCGCTCCGGTCGAAAAGGCTGTCGCAGACGCCGTACCTGACCTCGGTTTCCTGCGCTTGGCGCCAGAGGCGTGGGAGCAGGCCGAAGATGTCTCGATCGACTATGCCATCATGGAGAAGGCTTCGGATCTGGCAGTTGTACCTTATGACGCGCTTTGGTCGGATCTTGGCGGTTGGGACGCTGTTTGGCGCGCAATGGACCGGAACGACGATGGCGTTGCGACCACTGACGGTGTGACAGCAATCGACTGTAAGAACTCCGTGCTGCGGTCAGAGTCTCCTCAGGTCGAACTGGTTGGCATCGGGGTTGAAGATATCGTAGCTGTCGCAATGAATGACGCGGTCCTGGTTGCGCACAAAGATCGTGCGCAGGACGTGAAGAAAGCGGTTTCCGAACTGAAGAAAAAGTCTGCACTGCAGGCAGAAGCTTTCCCCAAAGATCACCGTCCGTGGGGTTGGTTCGAGAGCCTCGTCGTCGGCTCGCGTTTCCAGGTGAAGCGGATTCAAGTGCATCCCGGTGCATCTCTTTCTCTCCAAAGCCACTTCCATCGCTCCGAGCATTGGATCGTGGTTGAAGGAACCGCCAAGGTGACCGTCGATGACGAAGTGCGTCTGGTGACCGAGAACGAGTCGATCTATGTGCCTCTTGGCTCTGTCCACCGGATGGAGAACCCCGGCAAGGTGCCGATGGTCCTGATCGAAGTCCAGACCGGCTCTTACGTCGGCGAAGATGATATCGTGCGCTACGACGATGTGTATTCCCGTGGACAGGGCGCCAAGGGTTAAGTCGATTTTTGCTTAGTGCACTGGGGCGCCCTTGGGGTGCCCCTGAACCGTTTTGTTTTCCAGTACATTTTATTGCGAGCAGGCCAATGCGGAAGCTGTTAATCAACGGACGTTTCCTGTCCGGCGGCGAAACGGCCGTTAATGCTGTTGCCAGAGAGTTGAGCGCTGCGTTGCATCGGCACAGTATCGCGCACCCGAATGGTTGGCAGGTCGAGCTCGTGGTGCCTCAGGCTCTTTTGTCAAAGGCAGAGGCGACCGGCATTCCATCGCGTGCTCATGGTCGTCGATCAGGTATCATTTGGGAGCAAACCGAACTTCCGAGTTTGCGGTCCGATGGCGTAATCCTAAGCCTTTTCAATACGGTGCCGGTATTTGGGCGCGGCTACGTGACAATGCTTCACGATGCGCATGTCATGACGTCTCCGAACTCTTATAGCCGTCTGACGCGGATATGGAGAGAGTTTCTTTCTCGAAGAGCGGGGGCCAAGGGCAACTACGTGCTGACCCCTTCAGAACACTCCAAGGTCAGTCTATTGAAGCATGGGATCGGACGAGCTGAGCACTATGGCATTGTACCCAACGGCCCTGGGAATGTTGGTCGCGTCCAGGGGAATCGCGCAATCTTCGAGCGGTTGTCGTTCAACGAGGAAACCCCATTTTGCGTCGGCCTCAGTAGCCTGCTGCCACACAAGAATATCGGTGATCTTTTACGCGCGTTCGCGCGGCCAGAGTTGGCGAACATTCAGTTGGTTCTTTTCGGCAAGGCGTCTCGCGCGGACTTTGTCGCAGCGGGCCATGACGTTCCTGAAAATGTGCATTTCCCTGGTTTTGTGTCAGACGAAGAACTTGCCGCACTTTACGACAAGGCGCTCGCGGTTTGTGTCCCTTCCTTGGAAGAGGGGTTCGGTATGCCCGCGCTAGAGGGCATGGCGCGTGGGGCGATTGCTGTTGTTTCGCCCTGCGGCGCGCTGCCAGAAGTGGTCGGGGAGGCTGGCCTCTTTGCCAAAGTCGGACAGCCCGACCAGATCGTATCCAATATCTCTCGGATCAACACCGATCCGGCGTATGCCGAGGACCTGCGAGCGAAAGGGCTTGCGCGTGCTCGGGCTTTCACGTGGGAAATCGCCGCTGAAAAGGCCTTTGCACACCTAGAGGCGTGGGGCTTGGCAGAGTAGGCCACCAGCGTCAGCTGATGGCCGATAGCCTTTAGCGCGACTCAAAAATGCTCATTTCAAGAACACTTGAGCGGATGCCGATGTAAATTGTCGGCGCTGCGAGGATCAACGTGACCAACGTGATCAGAACAAAGCGAATTTCTTGGCTAAATTCAAACGCGCCAATCGCGAAAATCCCAGTGATGACGGCGATCCCGTAGACCCCAAGAAGCCCTAAGCCCATGAAAAGCGGCGGCATTGCGCTGCTCAGATCAATCCGACCCCAGTATTTGAACACCAGCAAGGACCCGATGAAGGAGAGGATCTGGACACCCGCCTGCGCCCACGCGATGGTCTCAAACCCCATGGGGGCAAAGACGACAATCGTCCCCAGCATTAACGTGGTCCAGACGAGGTTGGTGTGCAGTGTCACTTGGGTCGAACGTCGGGCTGCGAAAACCGGCTCGATCAGGTCATTGCCAGAGCGCGCGACTGCCCGAAGGGCAAAGGCATAGAGGGTTCCAAGCGCCGCTGCATATTCGGGGCGGAAGAATGTCTCAATCAATCCACCGCCCAACGCTGAAATTGCGATCGCAAAACCGCCCGTCAGGAAAACAGAGCCAGCGAGCATGATTTTGAAGATCGGATCCAGAGGTTGAGAAAAGCGGGACGCGGCGCCAAAGAGCTTGATGGCGAAGCTGCGCAAAGGCTGCGCGATGATGTCCACGGTGCCGGTCGCCAGCCTGTTGGCAAAGCGGTAAAGGCCAGCCTCAGTTGTGGAAAGCGCGTAGGCAAGGATCAGGTCCGTGCCGAAATTGGCCAAAAAAGACAGGAATCTAGAGCCATAGAGACCGCTAGAGAATCGCAGACCTTCGTAAGCAATCTTACGATCGAATCGGAGTGTAGGGCGCTTGGGACATGCTGCGACAAATAGGACAAGCTCTAACAGGGTGCGGATACCGCGATAGGCGACCAGTGCAAAAAGCGACTTCCAGACGACTAGAATAATGCAACCGACCAAAAGTCCGCCCAAATTTCCTGCAATCAAAATGAGAAAGTACCGCTTCATTAATCCCATGCGCGTAAGCACCGCTGAAGCCCAACCTATGATTGAAACAAACGGTTGAAATATCCCGAAATAGCGTAGAACCTCTGCGAGATCGGGCGCATCAAAGAGTCGGGCCAGCCACTCACTGCCTAGATACATGGCAGCGCCACCCACTAAGCCGATTGCCAACATGATCCAAAAGACAGTCGACAAAACTGCAGTCTCGTCCTTCTCAGAATTGACGAGGAAATGAAAATATCCGCAGTGAGTCAGCATAATTACAAACTCAACTGCGATAATAGCAATGGTGTAGGTGCCGTAATCGGCCGCTGTCAGAAATCCTGCAGCTAATAGGGTAATAACAAACGATGCAATTTGTTGGGATGCGAGGCCAAAAACGGATATCGCGGCTGTGCCACCTGTTTTTGCAAAAGATGACTTTAGCTTACTAAAGAGCAAAATATCACTCCGATAATATATCTTACGGAAACAAAAGAGGGCGGAGGAGGAAAGGCGCCCAAAGAGGAAAAATTGTGATAATTAAGAGATAGCGCTCTTGTCAGCCGTGGCGCAACCATGTTCTTTAACCGTAACCCGAAGGTGTATTTGTTCGGATAAGTGCACAATCGTGCATTTTTGGAGTTTCTATTTATGACTGATTTTGGCACCCAAAGCCCACATTTTTCGGCGCAGGTTGCTGGACGAGCCATGGGCGACTCAGATTTCATTCGCCCGGAAGAAGATGATCGGGCAGATTTGAGCCGCATGTTGCGGTCGGTTTGGGTTCGTAAGAATATTATCCTTGGTTGTATCTTTGGCTTTGCTGTTGTGTTTTTCCTGTCTGCTTATATGCAGCCCAAGAAATATACGGCGCACACAACCATCATGTTGGACACACGGGGCCAGCAGTTTGTGTCTATGCAAGAACAGGTCGTTGGCGATCTGAAGCTGGATGACGCGCTGCTAGAAAGCGAAGTGACGGTCCTGCGGTCGATGGCGCTACTGAGTGCAGCAGTGGAGCGCATAGGGCTGGATCGCTTTGATATACTAGCTGGCGAAGATGGATATGAGTACTTTGACGACAGTATCGTGTCGCGTGATCAGCAGCGCCTTAAATTCGTCGCCGAAGAGCTACAGAACGGGATCAATGTTTACCGTGTTGGTGAATCTTATGTGATCGAAGTCTCTGTGACGACAATTGATCCGCAGCTTTCAACTGTTGTCGCTGATACACTTGTAGAGGTCTACATTGCTGATCAGCTGAATGATCGTCAGGCGGTGGCAAGCAACGCGACGCGCTGGTTGTCTGATCAGGTTGAAGTCGCACGCCAAGAAGTGTTGGCCGCCGAGGCGCGTGTCGAGGAATTCAAACGCGAAGTCCTCCAGTCTAGCGGTGCGTCTGAAGATGTTCTTGAGCAGCAGTTGGGTGAGTTGAACCAGCAACTCGCGCTCGCGCGCTCTGAACGCGCGACCGAATCTGCAAATTTGCGACAGACCCAACTGCTCAAAGACGCGCAAGGCGCAGTCGCGGTCGCGGATTCGCTGGATGTGCCCTACGTAAAGGCGATGCGAGAAGCACGTCAGGAGCTTCTGCGCGAAGATGCCTCGCTTTCTTCGGCTCTCGGTGAAAACCACCCAACGCGTCGGAACATCGCCAAAGAAATCGCAGAGATTGACGCGAGCATAGCCCAAGAAGTCGACAACATTATGCGAGGCTATGAGACACGCATCAATGTACTGGCGTCGCGCGAGCTGTCGCTGAGCGAAGACGTATCGGACCTGCAAGACAAGCTCTCTAACTTATCGAACTCGTCTCTGCGCCTTCGTCAAGTTGAGCGGGAGGCAGAGGCAGCGCGGCTGCGATTTGATGAAATGCTCACCCGCCTCGGGATGACACAAGCGCAGGTCGAAATTCAGAGAGCTGACGCAAAGGTCATCAACCCAGCCTCTTTCCCACTGGTGCCCTCGTCCCCGCGCGTGAAGCTGTTGACCGTGTTTGGCGCAGCGATCGGAATGACAGTAGGATTGGTCGCAGTGTTGATCATCGAGATGACCCGTGGGGGCTTTGCAACTGCGCGTCAGTTAGAAAGCGCGACAGGTCTGCCTGTCATGAGCGCGCTGCCCCGCGCAGAGGTCACTTCTCCTAAAGACGTCGTAGGTCTATTGAATAGCCGTGGCTATCACCTTTTGAATGAACGGATCAGGCAGTTGAGGGCAATTTTGCCGATCGCCACACGGCAGCGCAAGAATTGCTACCTTCTCTTGTCGTCGGCACCGGACGAGGGGAAGACCTCTACCGCTGTTGCGCTCGCGCACGCCAGCGCAATGGCAGGTGTCTCGACAATCCTTGTCGACTTGGACAATCGCCGAGGCACGTTGCAGGCAGAATTCACCGAAGGCCAAATGGTCGATCTATCGAATTACTTTAAAGGTGAAATCACAATTGATGAGGCAATCATCAAGGGGCAGAAAACTCTATTTGATATCACCGGCGCGGGCAAACACCAGTCTCTTATGGCTGATGGCGTGAATGGAGAGCAGCTTCGTGATATGGTGGCAGAGTTGAAAGAGCGCTACGATGTGGTGGTAATTGACGCACCGCCCATCCTAGCTGTGTCTGACGGGCTGCAGATTGCCACTGTGGTTGATTGGGTGCTGTACCTCGTACGCTGGCGCCATACCTCTGAGAAATCGGTTAAATATGGGCTCGATACGCTCGAAAACGTGGGTGTGAACAATATTGGCCTTGTGATGACCATGGTCGATGTTAGGGAAGATCCCGATAGCTATGCCCAGAAATATGATTACGCATAAGCTATATGGTAATTTGCAAAATTTGAATTTATATAGTGCCCATTGCTATTATTTTGATTGTGTTTGATTTGAGTCTGCTCTGTGAATTTATGTGCTAATTTTGACAAATTTCATGGAAAAGTTTCAATTAATATGTAATTTAGTTAGCAAGTTATATTTTTCAGGCCATCATTTCCTTGGCCATCAAAGACTTAGGTCGCGAGTCGCGGCAACGTTTCGCCAGATTTTATAAAACAAGACTTTAACCGGGGGCCATTGTGACAAATACCTCTACTTCAGCTGGAAATCGCGGGGGACCTGCCGGGTCCGGTGTCGCCTATCTCCTGAGATATGAAGGTGCGTTGAAACGCGTCGCCGACATTATTCTGGCAATCCTACTCCTCCCTATGCTGCTTCCGATCATCGGTTTGCTGTATCTTATTATCCGCTCTGACGGCGGACCTGGCTTCTTTGGCCACAAGCGTGTGGGCCGTGAAGGCAAAATCTTCAAATGCTGGAAGCTGCGTAGCATGGTGCCGGATGCCGAAGAGCGCCTGCGTGAGCATCTTGCCAATAATCCTGCGGCAGCCGCCGAATGGGAACGGGATTTCAAACTGCGTGACGACCCGAGGATCACGCGTTTGGGGGCATTCATCCGTAAAACAAGCCTCGATGAGCTGCCCCAGATCTGGAATGTTCTGCGCGGCGAAATGAGCTTGGTTGGCCCGCGTCCCGTGACCTCTGATGAATTGTCGCGCTACGGCGCTCATCAGTGGGCCTATCTGATGATGCGTCCAGGCGTAACTGGCCTGTGGCAAGTCTCGGGCCGGAACGACATTAGCTATGACGAACGTGTGGCGTTGGATACGCGTTACTGCCGCGAGGTGTCTGCGGTCCAAGATGCGATCATCCTGTTCAATACGATTGGTGCGATTACAAAACGCACTGGTGTTTAAGTCCTAAATCTCCTTCGACCACACCCAAGGCGCGGGCGTCCATCCCCTTACGCTCGCGCCGTTTTTGTATGAACACGAGTGCGATTAAATATGCGAATTTCAGTCATCATTTGCTCCGTCGGTCGTCCAGAGGCCATCGAGTCGGTGCTGCCCTTTATCGCCCGTCAAACCAAACAACCCAGTCATGTTCTGATCGTTGTGACGAAACCCGAAGATTTGCCGCCCGAAAGCGCGTTGCAATACAATCTTCCGATTCAGGTTCTGTATTCTCCCAAGGGGCTGACCAAACAGCGCAACACCGGTTTGGACGCGATTCAGAACGAGTGTGATGCGGTCTTCTTTATTGATGACGATTATCTGCCCGCTCAGGATGCGCTGGAAGTGCTTGAGAGTGGCTTTAGCAGGTTCAAGGACGCCGCGGGTTTGACGGGTACGCCCTTGGCCGACGGGATCAATACCGCAGGGGTCTCCGTATCCGAAGCGCGTAAACTGATAGAGGCGTACGAAGCGAAGCCGCGAAATACGACTGCCATAGCCGCTCAGCGCAAGCTTGTTGGGCTCTATGGGTGCAACATGGCCTATCGCTGCAGCGCGATTGGCGCGGTGCGTTTCGATCCTCGGTTGCCGTTGTATGGCTGGCAAGAGGACACGGACTTTTCTTACCGTTTGGCCGGCGAGAAAATCCGTCTCGGCAACCTAGCTGGCGTGCATTGTGGAACGAAGTCGGGCCGTGAAACGAGCGGCGTCTTACTGGGGTATAGTCAGATCGCCAACCCAGTGTACTTGATGCGAAAGAGGTCTTTGCCGCTGCAATTCGGCCTGACTTTGATGAGTAAAAACGTTTTGGCAAATCACGGAAAGATACTGTTTCCAGAGCCTTGGATCAATCGCAAGGAACGGGCGAAAGGCAATTGGCTGGCTTTCTTCGATGTCCTTCGGGGGCGCCACGATCCAGAGCGTATTTTCGAGCTAGGTGCCCGCAGGGGCTAAGAACGCATTATTCACAAGAGGGGCGCCGGCGGAGAAACCGCCAGCGCCCCTTTTTCATTCTTGATCGCATGCGCAAAGCGGGTTCACGAGCTTGACTCGGAAATCACCGTTGTAGAGTTGCGGCATTTCTGACGGACCAAAGATCACCTTCACCTCCTTGCCTTCGGGGACGGCGTAGGGGCCAAAGCTGCTTTGATCACTGCCAGAAACAACCGTCGATACCTTGGTTTCGCCCGCGACAATGATGTCCAGAGTGACTCCGCTCGATGACAACATATTCAGCTTTACGTCGGTCTCGATGTTGATCATCTGCTCTTTCTCCGAGATGTGCTCCAAGACGACACGCATGTTCTCATCTTCGCCGCCGACGATGTTGAAGCCCGTTGGAATCCACGCAAAGTTCCAGAGGTTCGGCTCTTTTGTCGTGCAGAGGTACGGACGCCACGGTACGCCGCCGCGTTGTTGGCCAGGACAGGTTTCCAAGTCCACGATCCGGTCATCAGATCCAACCAGCAGATAGCGGCGGAAACCTTCGACACCGTCGGCGGTCCGTGCGTTTTCTCCTTCTGCAGGTCGGAAAAACTGATAGTAGCTGTCGGCGACGATCGGTTGCGCTCCTAGATCAATGTCCAGTTCCAGATCAATCGGTGCGCCGTCAGTGTGAAAGAAGATCACACGATCCCGCATCAGTTCTAGCTCACGATCATATTCACGCATATCGCCGCGGCGCGGCTCCATGTCATGACGTCGGATCGCCACATCGCGCGGGGCGCCCCAAATTACCGCGTCACTGCCGCCGAAAACACAGGCAAAGGTAAAAGGATCAGGCTGGTAAAACTCTACTGGCTTGCCCTGAAGTTTCGTATGCGCGTAGGTCAAGGCTTGTCCAAGCGGAGTCAGCGACATGTCCGATTGTAGCACCGGTGGATAGTTGTCCCCGCGCTGCGTCAGGGGATACCAGACTGCACGCTTTACACCCGAGGCTGCCATTGTGCAGTAGTTCCGCCAGAAAAAGTCTGGCGCACTGGCCAAATCGCGCTGCCCGAATTCGGTAATTTCGATGTCCATATCCTTCATCTTGGGGTGGCGGCGTAGGACAGAAAGCTCAGCTGGGATGTGCTCCGGCTCTGTTGTATATGTGTGGATTGAGACGGCATCCATGTAATCGGCTGCCCCTAGATCCAACATTTCCCAGATATAGGCGCTTGCGATCGAGTGAGCCGAGGCCCCGATGATCCGCGTATTCCGTACGTTTTCGTGCTCGTTCAGCGCCTTTAGGTAATCGACCTGCACTGCGGCCAGTTCCTGCGCGGATTTCTCTTTGATCGGGCCGTAAATGAAGCTCGGAGAATTGAACTCGTTCCCAATCTCGATAGACCGCACGTCAGGATAATGTTCGAGGTAGGCAGACACAAACTCAGCGAGCGCGTCGATTCCCTCGGACTTCAAAACGGTATTTCCGTCTTCGTAATTGGCATTGTCTGCCCAAATGATAAGCGATCCCGCGAGACCCGCGCGGTTTAACTCATCCACACCCTTCTGTTGGTCGACACCGAAATTGTACTTACCTTTCTCGGTTTCGATATGAGCCCAAACGGTGTTATCTCGCAAATCGTTGATGCCAAGCGATTGCAATCTTTCGATCACGCGTGTGCTGGGAACCAAGAATAAACCTGCGTCTATGCCAAGAAGGGGCGCTGTATTTTCCTGTGCATACAGGCTGTTCGCGGTAAAACATACCGTCGATGCAAGGGCGGCGGTAATGTTTTTGAAAAAATGCATTGGAAAACTCTACTATAAAAGAAGTTAAAATACTTGTCTTATAGTGTTGGTGTTTGGGTCCTCGATCAAGCAAAGAAAAAATATCATAAAGAGGTGGTATCGTTAAGCGCTCGACATAGGGTGACTGTGGGGCTGAAGCGATAAATCGTATGAATGTGTGTTGCGAATTTGGTGAATTCGGTTAGATACAAGGCATTGATTTAGTAATTTTCGTGTCGCTGCGGCGCGTCATTTTATCGACGGCTAGTTTGCTATGCAGGTATTCGCCACAACGCCTCTGGCGCTGTTTATGTTGCTCTACATCATGGTGCGCGGACCGGTTAAAGGTTTGTGGTGTCTGTTTTTGGTCCTGCCGATGGGTGCGGCGGCGGCGATGAACGTCTCTGGCCTTGGGTCGATCTACATGGCAGACTTCGTCATCATGGCGATGTGGGCGTCGCTCCTGCTGTTCCCTACCGGTTTTTCCGAACTTTTCGCCACACTGAAGCCGGGCCGTCCAGGTTTTATCCTGCTGCTTTTGTTGATTGTGTCGCTCTTGAGCGCGTTTTTCATGCCGCGCTTCTTTCGTGGTGACACGGAGGTGTTCATGCTGGTCAAAGTGCCCGATTGGGGCATGGCCTTCCGGCTTCGCCCCCTCGAGCCAACGACGCAGAACATCAGTCAGCCGATCCGCTTCATGATCTCCATGTCGGCCTTTGTCATCCTTACCACGCTCTTTCGCAAGCATGGCAGTGCGATGCAGATTCACAAGGGCATGATCCTGGCGACTTGGGTCAACGTGCTGCTCGCGTTTTTAGACGTTGCTTCGCACGCGGTCGGCTTCAACGACCTGCTTGATGTGGTGCGGACCTCGAACATGGCGATGCTGGATGATCAGCGGATCATGGGGATCAAGCGGATCGCAGGCGGCTTTGCCGAGGCGTCAGCCTTTGGCTTCTACACGATGGGGCTCTTCGCTTACTGGATGCGTTATTGGTTCTCGGACAAAACCTCTTGGAAGAGCGGGCTCATAGCGCTCTTGATGTTTGCCCTAATCATTCGTTCCACCTCAAGTTCGACCTATCTCGCGCTGATTGCCTTTCTGGGGCTGTACTTCCTCTGGCACTTCCGCACGATGTTCAAGGCGCGCCGAGCGCTCCTGATCTACATCTCCACGATTGTCGCGGTGCCCATGATGATGATCGTTTTCATCATGCTGTTTACATTGAATCCGATCCTTTCTGGGATGCTGGACGAGATTTTGTTGACCAAAATGTCCAGCGATTCCGGCGTTGAGCGTATGATGTGGAACACGCAGGCTCTGACGGCGATGATCGACACCTACGGGCTAGGGGCGGGTATCGGGAGTGTCCGCGCCTCCAGCTTCCTGTATGCATGTTTAGGAAACATCGGGATCGTTGGGACTGCGTTGTATCTGGTATTTATCGCGCAGTTTTTGCTCGCCCGGCCGCCAAAGTCAGAGCGAGACACGCATACAGCCGCTGTGATCGCGGGCTTGCAAGCGTCGTGCATTGGGTTCCTGATCCAAGCGATGATGTCAGCACCTTATCCGAACCTTGACGTGGTATTCTTTGCCCATGCAGGTCTGGCAATGGGGCTGCTCAGGCGGCAAGAAATACTTGTGCGCCGCAAGAAAAGGCCAACGCGTGCACGACCTGTCAGGATGGGTGCAGCACGCAGCATGGCGTGATCGCGGGCAAACAGGTGGTTGAAGACTCAGAGCAGTTGATCAACTGTTGGCATCAACAGAGCAGCTGAAAGGTGCCAGAAGATGTCCCAGTGGATCCGATTCCTGACCTTCGCCCTGTGCGTCGCGTTTACGTTGATTTTCGCAATCGCTGCGGTCTGGGTGAGTTGGCTTGGATTGCTTGCGCTGGTCTTCGCAGGTCTGACGCTGGTTGGTGTTAGGGACATGCTCCAGACCAAGCATGCCATTCTGCGCAACTACCCAGTCATCGGCCATATCCGCTTTATGCTTGAGGACATTCGTCCCGAAATTCGCCAGTATTTTGTCGAGAGCGACGAGGACGAAGTGCCCTTTTCCCGCGAAGGTCGCGCGATCGTGTATCAGCGAGCCAAGAACGTTGAGGACAAGCGCCCCTTCGGCACTAAACAGCGCGTAAACGCCGCAGGCTATCAGTGGCTGACTCACTCGATCCAGCCGCGCAGAATCGAGAACAAGGATTTCCGTGTTAAAATTGGGGGACCTGCATGCACCCAGCCCTATAATGCGTCATTATACAACATATCTGCGATGAGCTTTGGTGCATTGTCCGCCAACGCGATCTCCGCGCTGAACAAAGGTGCAAAGAAGGGTGGGTTCGCCCACGACACTGGCGAAGGCGGGATTAGCCGCTACCACCGCGAGGGCGGAGGCGATCTGATCTTCGAGATCGGCACGGGCTATTTTGGCGTGCGTGACGACGAGGGCAACTTCGATCCTGAGAAGTTCGCCAAAGTCGCGGCCGATGATCAGGTCAAGATGATCGAGATTAAACTCAGCCAAGGTGCCAAGCCGGGGCAGGGCGGGATGCTGCCTGCCTCAAAAATCTCTCCTGAGATCGCTGAGGCGCGCGGCGTTCCGATGGACAAAGACTGCATATCGCCCGCGTCGCACAGCGCTTTTAGTACGCCGCTTGAGATGATGGCCTTTATCCAGCAGTTGCGCGAACTGTCGGGCGGCAAACCTGTCGGCTTCAAACTGTGTATTGGTCACCGCCGCGAGTTCATGTGTATCGTGCGTGCTATGCTCGAAACGGATATCACGCCGGATTTCATTGTCATCGATGGCAAAGAGGGCGGCACCGGGGCGGCTCCGCTGGAGTTTGCGAACCACATGGGCATGCCCTTGGTCGAAGGGCTGACCTTTGCCCACAATACTCTGCGTGGTGTGAACCTGCGTGACCGGATCGCGATCGGCGCTTCGGGCAAGTTGATCCACGCTTTTGACATCGCGAAGGCGCTTGCGCTTGGAGCGGACTGGGTGAATTCAGCGCGTGGGTTTATGTTTGCTGTCGGATGTATTCAGGCGCAGGCTTGCCACACCAACCACTGTCCGACGGGCGTTGCGACCCAAGATCCCCGGCGTCAACGCGCGCTTGTCGTGCCGGACAAGGCAGAGCGCGTCTACTACTTCCACAAAAACACGCTCAAGGCGTTGGGCGACATGGCTGGCGCTGCGGGCTTGGATCACCCCTCGTCTTTCTTGCCGCATCACCTGATGATGCGTGAGAAAGAGCGCAACATGGTCACTGGCGAGGAAATCTATCCCTATATGCCAGAGGGTTTTCTGCTGCGCGAGGACGACGATCGGTTTGGTTACCTGCAGCGATGGCGCCGCGCTGCCAGCGCGAGCTTCGCGCCATTTGATCAAGGCGTTTAACTGTATCTTGCGATTTTCGCGGTGTTAAGTAGCATCAAGTCTACTCTTTCGGGTGTATGAATACCCATTCGGACTGGTTTTTCAGCCCGAAGATAAATTGAGCGGTCAACGGTTTTCTCGTTTGTGTGGGCTAGTGTTAGGGCGATGCGCTTGAGCGTGTCGGGTCGAAGGGGAACCTCCGATCTGAGCCCGCTTGAGTTACGTGAAGGTCGTGGGGTCAATTGTGAGAAGCGGAGCACCCGAACAATTCAGCGCCAGCGCGCAGGTCATGAGTCCCGCGCGCGCTGCCGAACTGTCCCGTGACCAAGGCTTCGTCTTTCGCGATTTCGAAATTTCCAAGATCCGGATGATTACCGAGAGCATCCGTGCATATCCGGTCCGGATGACACTGGTCTATCTTGCTGTGATCTTGTTTTGGACGGTCTTCATGTCCTACGGGTCCGCGTTGCATGGACCCAATACCATTGCAGTGAACCTTAGCCCCCAGGTCTGCCTCTTTACGATCTGCGTGGGACTGTTGCTGTACCCAAGGCACCTGCTCTGGGTTCCTGTTGCGGCGCTGTGCTTTATGTACTTCGTGCCCTTTGTGCTGCCCTTTACGGGCAAGCCGATCTGGTTGATCATGCCAGAGGTCACCCCAAGTTTGATCCTTTTCTTCCTGATCACCAACCTGATTGCGGGCTTGGTCATTGGGGTGATCGCACGCTCTGTCTATCGGCGGATTGGACGTATGTTCCGGCCCAATGACACGGATTTGCTGATTGGTTGGGTCATCACCATCAGTTTTGCGGCAATCTGTTTTATACAAGTCCACATTGCCCAAGCCTATGCGCAACTTTTGCCCGCCCAAGACCTGAAGGCCTTGGGCTTTGACGAGAATTTCGTCGATTTCTCGATGAACCGTGTCCTGCGCGGTGCGTCAGTGGTGGTCGGGTTTTTTGTTGCGGTGCTGTACACGGATCGTTTGAGCGCAGTGGTGCGTTACCTCCCTGCGATGCTAATCTTCCCGCTCCTCGCTATTCTGCACCGCGCGGGGTATTTGGGCTATCCGATGCTGGATACGGCGATTGTCGGTCTGGTCTACGCGATGATCC
The DNA here is from genome assembly GCF_900115865.1 of Donghicola eburneus. GTDB lineage: Bacteria > Pseudomonadota > Alphaproteobacteria > Rhodobacterales > Rhodobacteraceae > Donghicola > Donghicola eburneus. The sequence continues at coordinate 155,605 of NZ_FOXY01000006.1, forward strand.
TGCCAGCGGGCGCGGCGCCCGTCATCGTGATTGGCGGCATTACCATTTATTCGGCGCTGACCGGCCAATACCTGACAGATACGCCGCCGGGCGATGTGGAGTCAGCCTTGCTCGAGATTTATTCGATCGGCTCGCTCTTCTTGATTGTGGCCACGATGGCGTTGCGCGGGCGGGGCCGTCATGAAAGAGAGCAACGCTCCGCCAGCTTGCGGCGTCTGTCCCTGGTGCGGGAATTCGCGGGTGTCGGGCTCTTTGCGGTAAACATCCCTCGTAATAGCTTCCGGATCGAGGTTTCGGGCCAGACCCTGCTCGGGATTCCCAGCGAAACCACGTTGGATGCCTTTATCGAAACGATCGCGATGGATCATCGCCGTGCTGTTCGTGATGCGTTTGTTGCCGGAAGCGGCGAGACGAGCACTATGGTTGTGCCGCTGCTTCGAACGTTTTCCGAGGGGCAAGAGCGCCTTGTCCGTCTGCATTTGTGGGGCGAAAACAGCATCTGGAAAGAACGGATCGTCTACGGCCTGCTGATCGAAGTCACCGACGAGTACCGCCGTGAAAAGGCTCTTTCGAATGCGCTGAAGGAGTTGTCTTTGCGCCAAGAGCGTCAGAACCAGCTCTTTTCGATCGTGTCTCACGAGGTGCGCACGCCGGCCTCCGTCCTCTCGATGCTCATCTCAGAGCTTGAACGCGGTGAGGATGTCGAAGAGCTGCGCCCGCAAATGCGCGAGGCATCAAATCAGCTGCTAACTGTGCTGGACGATATGCGCCAGGCAGTGAATCCTGAGAAAAATCAGAAGATCAAGATCAGCCCCTACGTCCCAGCCGAACTGGCCGAGCAGGTGTCATCAACCTACCGGATGATGGCGCAGACCAAAAACTTCCGGATCAATATCTGTCTCGGCGAGGGCGCGGATCGGTCGATTATGGGGGATGTGTCGCGCCTTAAACAGGTTCTTGGCAATCTGGTGCGCAACGCAATTATCCATTCCAAAGGCTCCGAGATTTGCATTGGTTACGAGCGCCGTACTGATGACGGCCCTCAGGGGACCAACCTAACCCAAGTCTGTTGGACAATCACTGACGATGGCGTTGGTATTCCGCCCAACGATGTTGCGCGCTTGTTCCAACCCTTCGAGCGGGGCAGCGCGGACGCGCGCAATCAGGCGGATGGTAGCGGTCTTGGGCTGTTCATTGCCAAGCAAATGATCGAACTGCTTGGGGGGCAGCTGAGTTATTTCCCTTCGCCAATGGGGGGTGCAGGCTACCGTATCGTTATGCCAGAGGTCGTGACGCCTGCAGGCCGATCAAAATCTGTCGTAGCTGCTGACAAGGATTTCGACGAACGGCTTAAAACCCTGCGCGTTGTGTTGGCCGAGGACAACATGCTTGTCGCCAAGATTACTCTCAAACAGTTGGGACGCATTTTCGGCAGCATTGAGCACTTTGAAAACGGCGCCCTTGCACTGGCGCGGATCCAAGCCGATCCGCCGGACCTGTTGTTGACTGACCTCTTTATGCCGGAAATGCTAGGTGATGAGCTGATCCAAGCGGTTCGGACAGAGTATCCTGATTTGCCTATGATCGGACTAACTGCGGCGGTTGTCGGGGATGATACACGCCGTTTTGAGGAGGTCGGGGCAACCGCTTATCTGCCGAAACCACTCTCTATCGAAAAACTGAAGACGATCCTTCAAGAGCATCTGCCCTGACGGTCAGGTAGGTGTTGCTATCATCTTAGGTAGACGTTGTGATCCGAACCGAGAGTTTGGGGTCATCTTTGCGGCACACCTTTGGATGCCAGACGCTCGGATTGGACGGCGGATGTGCCGAAAATTGCTCTGCAATTGACCTTATGCGCAGATGAACTGGTGACACTGACTTGTTAGTTTCGTTTCATAAAATGAACGACCAAGGCGTATTAGTCATGACAGTCCCTCCGCACAGAGACGCGCTTGTCTCCCGCTTACAGCAGGAGTTGACGACGTTTGCGCTTGTTCGCGAAGTGTCATCGCAGGATGCCGCCAAAGCGCGTGTGCTGCACAACTGGACCTTTGTGCACAAGCCGAACGTACATGTCGAAGTTTGCGGTACAGCAGGCCAACATGTTGGGCACTGCGATGATTTCGTCATAACGGGTCGAGTGGTGCAGGTGGACATCGACGAAAGGGTCGTCGTCACCACAACGGGTCTCTATCGGCTAGAGCAAAGGCCAGCGAGCGACCGCGCGGCGCGAGACCGCTGCTCAATCAAGGCGGAGCTTTATAAGGTCAAGGAAATGCTCGATGAATACCGAGAGGATCTGAAAACTGTTCGGCGTTATCTGTCCGAGATGATGTCAGAGGACAGCATTCCGGGCGAAGGCGAAAGTTTACGTGCGCTGAAGCATGCCTTGCACTGAACCAGAAAGAGTGGTGGCAGAGCTGCCACAATTAGTAAGATCAACGAAAAAGTAAGATTTACGATACTCTGGGTTTTCACATCCCTGTGATAGTTTTCTGACCGAAGGTTAATAGGGCCCGCTCGGCCCAGACGATCACAGTGAAAACGCAGGAACATTGCATGACGACTTTTACAACGACGGCTTACGGTTGGTTCGAGAACGAGAGCGTTGATCCGACGGACATCTCTGAAGCGCAGATTTACGAGGTTGGCTTTGTCGGGACAAACGACCTGCAGATTTCCTACGAATACACGTACGAAGATGAAGAGTGGCCTTTCGTGGAGATCAGCATCGAGCAAGGCCAGCTTTACAATGTGGTGATCGACGGTGAAATCTATTCGCTGCTCGAAGCGTATTCGAGCTTCGCCACAGTTTCTTTGGAAAACGGCGATACCATCGATTTCGCGACTGTCCGTTACGGCGATTACGAAGGCGAAAGCTATGTGTTCCTGATCCCTTTGGCGGGCGATTACAGTACTTATTTCAATGAAAACTTCGACCTAGACGCACTTGAAAATGTGAGGTCTCTGGTAGACTTCGAAGACTATCTCTTCTCTGGCACATTCGCCGAGGGCGCAACCTTTAGCCTGCTCGATCTGCCCGAAATCGCGGTGTCGCAGGATGACTATATCGCAGACTTCCCCGGATACGACTATATCGTCAGCGGTGATGGCGATGACGAAATCTATGGCCTGTCGGGCAATGACACGATCAAAAGCGGTGCGGGTGACGACTATTTGGTTCCGGGCCAAGGGCGTGACAAAATTCTCGGCGGCGCGGGCTTCGATCAGGTCAGCTACAATGAAAGTGACGGCGTCACGCAAGGTGTGAAAGTGAACCTCGCCAAAGGGTTTGCGATCGATAACTGGGGCGATCGCGACACCGTCAAACAAGTCGAGGCGGTTCGCGGCTCTTCGCTCGACGACACGCTGATCGGGAACAAACAAAATAACTTTTTCCGCGGTCTAGAAGGCGATGACACCATCAATGGTGGGAACGGCTCTGACCAAGTGCGTTACGACCGCGACGCGCGCTATGGCGGCGAAGATGGCGTAACAGTCAATCTGGCCAAGGGATTTGCGATTGATGGCTTTGGGGATCGCGACAAGCTGGTCTCAATCGAACGCGTCTTGGGCAGTGACTACAACGACAAGCTGATCGGCAATAAGGGCAACAACACCCTGAGCGGTTTGGACGGGCGCGATGTAATCCTTGGGGGCTCAGGCGCTGATACCATTGAGGGTGGCGCGGGCAACGACAAGCTCAAGGGCCAAGGCGGAAATGACGTTTTTATCTTTGATCTGGATTCCGGCCGCGACAAGGTTCTGGGCTTCAAGACTGGCAGCGATGTGTTTGACCTGACCGAAGCGGACATCGCCTTTGACGAACTGAGCTTTGAACAGAGCGGGAAATTCGTTTTGGTGGAGTTCGAAGACGTGGACATTCTGGTTCGTGGCTCCAGCCTGTCTGATCTGAATGACGCGGATAACTTTATCTTCTGAGCCTAACCAGTCGTAGGTAACCTTAACGTACTGGCTTTAAAAGAAAAGCGGTAGGAACTGCACGTTCCTGCCGCAAATCGGCACCCATTTTGCCGCGGACACACCTCAGCCTGATCTGTGGTGGAATGTGGAAAGATTGGGTGCGTCATGGGGGACTTCCTCGTGCACGTCGGCTCTGCCTTTGACGAGGCGGATGACGACGATTTTACTGTCCTAGAGGCTCTGCGAGACGTCGCAGTGGTTCTGGTGGACGGCGCACCTATCGCGATATCCTTGACGGGTCCTAACCCCGGCGGATGGCTGGCGGCGTGGGATTTGAGCGCCGACGTTCCGCTACTGCAAAAAATCGAACTTTCTGGCAGCGGTATGGCGGGTGTCGACCCAGAGATCTGGGTCAATAGTGGTGATCAAATCCTGCTAATGGGGATGGGCAGCCATGCTGTCTCTTTGACCGCGCCGACCTCGATCAGCGTTACGGGTGTTTCCGCCGATCTTTCAGACCTGACCCTGATTAACAGTGGGTCTCTCTATGTCGCGTTGTCCGGCGCGTCAGATGCAGGTGTCTATTCCGCGTCCGACTCTGGTTTGGAATTGCTCGGCGATCTAACACACACTGATGGCTTGGCGCCGACTTCGCTGGCCTCGTTCGGGGGAACGGTGATCATGGGCGGCGTCGGTGATACGGTTCTGGCGGTGTACAAAGCTCAAGCTGATGGCAGCTTGAACCCAGTGTCCAATCTCGTGGCCGAGGACAATCCTGGTATCGCAGGCTTGGTGCAGCTCGCGACGACAGTTGTCGGGGGAACCCGTTTTGTGATCGCTACGGGCGCTCAGAGCAATTCGGTGAGCGTGTTCAAGCTGGACGGTACGGGAACTTTGCAGGTCACGGATCATCTGAACGATACCAATACATCGCGTCTGGCATCTGCTCAGGTGCTAGAAGTGGTCGATGTGGGCGATCAGGCTATGGTGATCGTTGGTGGTAGGGATGCGGGCCTCAGCTTCTTTCGTCTCTTGCCGGATGGCACGCTCCTGCACGAGGGGGAAGTGGAGGATACCCTCGAGAGCGCTTTGACAGGTCTGACGGCGCTGTCGGCATACCGAACTGACGATGGGCAGATCGGCGTTATCGCAGGCAGTGCATCGGAGCAGGGCATCAGCCAGTATCAGAGTTCCAACTCGCTCGATCGTCAGACGATTTATGCAGTAGGGGCAAGCGCTGAAGGCGACGATACCCCTGCAGTTCTTATGGGGAGCTCGGCGAACGATCGTCTGAGAGCTGGTTCTTCGGGGGATATCCTGCGCGATGGCGCCGGCGAAGATACCATGTATGGCGGGCGAGGGGTGGATGTCTTTTCGCTCGTTTCGGACGGTGCCAGAGACGAAATCCGCGATTTTGACATGAAGAATGACCGCCTCGATCTGTCTGGTTGGGCGTTCTACAGAAGCCCCGACCAGCTGGACATCACGGTGACAGAGACGGGTGCGACAATCTCATACAGCTTGTTGGACCGGACCGAGACGTTGATCCTGTACAGCACCCATGGCGGGTCGATCCCTTGGTCTCGGATCATGGCCAGTTTGGTGACCGGCCCAACTCGTACACTGCAAAGTTGGGTCGAGCCGCTGGTGGAATTCTACGCTGTAGACGAGCCAACAGACAAAAGCGACCGTATCAAGGGGAGGGATTTTGGCGACTGGCTGAATGGCTTGGACGGTGATGACTGGCTGAGCGGGTTGGGTGGACATGATCGTCTGTTTGGCGGTGCTGGTGACGATACATTGCTCGGTGGCAGCGGGAATGACGCATTAAACGGTGGCGCAAACAATGACGTTTTGCGTGGTCACGGCGGCGATGATGTGTTGTCCGGCGGCGCGGGCAAGGACCTATTGGTTGGCGCCAAAGGCGAAGATACATTGGACGGCGGAGGCGGCGCGGACAGGATCCTTGGTGGTGCGGACGCGGATGTTGTGAACGGCGGTGGCGGGAACGACACCATCCGATCTGGCGGCGGTTCCGACCATGTTTCCGGCCAGAATGGCAAGGATGTGCTGATCGGGGGAGGCGGAAACGATACCATCATTGCGGGCGGCGGCGCCGATCTTGTCAAAGGCGGCGGTGGTGTGGACCAAATTTCCGGCGGGGGCGGGCGCGATCGCCTGTATGGTGGGGCCGGATCAGATACGCTGGAGGGCAGCGCGGGCAATGACAGGCTCTATGGCAATGGCGGGTCAGATAATTTGGCTGGCGGAGGCGGCAAGGACTTGCTGTCCGGTGGTGCGGGACATGACTTGCTGGATGGTGGGACCTATCCTGATCGCCTACTTGGTGGTGGAGGGCGCGATACCCTGCTCGGTGCCGAAGGTGGTGATGTCTTAGAGGGCGGCGGTGGGAATGATGCGCTTGATGGGGGCGCAGGCAATGACACCCTGAGCGGTGGCAAGGGACGGGACACTCTGATCGGAGGCGCCGGTCGTGACACCTTTGTCTTCGTCGGAGGGCACGACCGGATCGAGGACTTTGACCCAAATTTCGATGAGTTGATGTTGGATCGCGGGCTCCAGCCTGCGCACAAAAGCCTAGAGATATCGGAGACGAAAACGGGTTATCTGTTCGACTGGGGCAAAGCGAGGGATTTGCTCATCGTAGGGGATTTGGACCCCGATCAAATTCTGGATGATCTGGGCTGGTACTAGCCCGATTCTCCTGTGTCGCGCACAGCCCTAGGGGCAAAATCGCGCCAACCGTTCAGGATTTAGAAATAACCGTCATCCTTTGCGATATATTTTTCACGCCACAGCTTAGGGAATTGTTACTTGTGCTGGCGCAAAGGTTGACCGGTATCAGCCGTTTGTAAGAATTGGTTTTGAGCGCGGATAAGTATTTTCCGTTTTGCTCAATAAAAACAGTTAATTGATATGAAATATTTCTGCTTTAGTGCAGCGGTATTTCAACGAAGATAATCCGTTTTGATATCAGGGTTTACGACTCTCTCTTCTTGGTCGCCTACCATGTTTTTTCGTGACTGATTGGCACGGATCAGGCACTTGCCTAGAGTGAGGCAAAAATTTCCCCGACATTCCATATTCAAAGTGAGATAGAACGTGGCGACGGATTCATACATTGGCACAGGCGATGCGGACAGCATCAATGGCGGCAGCACCGATGACACAATGATCGGATATGCTGGCGCGGATACCCTTCGGGGCCGAGGCGGCAGCGATACAATCATTGGTGGGTCGGGTAACGACGTCCTGGATGGCGGGACGTTCGACGACACCAACGATGTGCTGGATTACTACGACGAGGGCGGCGAGGGCGCTGTCAATGTCAACACTTCGACAGGATCGGCCACCGACACTTACGGCGACACCGATAGCTTCACGCGGTTCGAGACGATTTACGGCACCGCGCTTGGCGACATCTTTCTGCTAAGCGGCGGCGACGAAGTCACGATCTGGAGCGCCGATGGCGACGACACCATTCGCGCGGGCAACGGTCTTGTGACACTGAACTATTACCGCGACTATTCGCAGGTCGACGGTCGTACTGGCATTGATGTGGACTTGGCGAACGGCACGATCACCGACGGCTTCGGCGATACCGACACGCTGTTCGGCGAGGTCGCCGAAGTGCGCGGCACGATCTACGCAGACGAGATGAAAGCCGGCGATTGGGGGGTGTCCTTTGTGGGTTCTTACGGCACCGACACTCTAATCGGTGGCGATGGGGATGACACTCTGAATGGTGGCAGCGAAGATGACTCCCTCGTCGGGCGCAGCGGCGACGACTACATCGTCGGAGAAGCTGGCGACGACACGATCAAAGGCGGCGGCGGTTCCGACACCATCGGCGGCGGCGAGGGCGAGGACTTCATTCGCGGCAGAGCTGGCGGTGACTCCCTGACTGGCGGCAATGGCGACGACCTGATTTATGGCAACGGTGGTAACGACACCATTGGCGGCGGGTCTGGCCACGATACGATCTTTGGCGGGAACGGCGACGACACGGTGAATGGCGATTTCGGCGATGACCTGATCAAAGGGGGCAGCGGCAACGATACCCTCATTGGCGGCGGCGACGACGATACAGTCTACGGACAGCGCGGGAACGATGATCTATTGGGGTCGTCGGGCGATGATGTCATCTATGGCAATGCCGGCAACGACGTGGTCGATGGCGGTTCTGACAATGACAAGGTTTACGGCGGCGCGGGCAATGACAGCGTGATCGGCAACGACGGCGACGACACGCTCTTTGGTGGCAATGGCGACGATTTGGTTAGCGGCGGTCAGGGCGATGATAAATTGCGCGGCGGCAGTGGCGCAGATACCTTCTACTTTGTCGCCGGAGAGGACAGCACGAACCACGACATTGTTGTCGATTTCGAGGATGACATCGACCGCATGGCAATCGAACAGACGCTGATCGGGGACTATTCGCAAAGCGCTTTAGAGGACTACGCCGCACAGGTCGGCAATAACGTCGTCTTCACCTTCTCCACGGGGGATACGCTGACGGTGCGCAATATCTTGGTCGATGATCTGATCGACGACTGTGCCTATTTCTGACGGCAATGGGGCGGCCACGGTCGCCCCTTCTTCTTGGTCGGTCAGATGCTGTGAACTGTCACAGCGCCGCCGCACACCTCTTGGGCCAAGTCGACCACATGTTTGTGATGGGTCAGGTAAATGGCCTGTCCGGTCTGTCCGATACGTGCCATCACCTGACAGGCGGATCGCGTACGATCCTCGTCAAAGGTTTCAAAGATATCATCGCAGAAGAATGGCAGGGTCTGGCCTTGGGCCGCTAGTTGGTCAAAGGCCGCAGCGCGCAGCGCCAGATAGAGCTGGAATCGCGTGCCCTTGGACATGTCTTTGGCCTGTTTTGCCTGCCCTGCAGCGTCATAGGCGATCAGTGTTTCTGACTGGCCAGATGGCACCGTGTCGAGCCGTACATAGGCACCATTTGTAAGGGTGGCAAAGGTGGCTTCGGCAGCCTGCATCATCCCGCTGCGATGGGTGTCGCGGTAGCGGCGGATGGCTTCTTCGGCCAAGCGATGCCCGAGCCGCAATTCCAGATGGCGCCGTGCAACCTCTTGAATCTCTAGCTCTATGATTGCCTTTTGTTCGGTCAGAAGCGCAATGTCGCTATCGCCCGTGACAGCCTTTAGGGCGTGTTCGGCCCGCCCCCGCTCTGCGCTCGCCGTACTGAGCGCTGTGTCCGCTTCATCAATATCGCGCCCAAGCTGGTCAATCTGATCTGCCAATGTTTCAGCGGTATGCCCCTTTAGGCAATCGCGGACTTGCGCGAGATTCTCTACACTGAGTTTATCCGTCAGCGCGTGTTTGCTTCGTGAGAGGGTCTCGCGCTGCTCCAAGACCTTCTCTGTGGTCGCCACGGCGCGGCGCAGGTCCGCGAGAGTCTGTGTTTCGATTGATGCTGGGAAAATCGCCGCCAGATCTGCGACGCGGCGCTCAATCTGTGTGAGTTCGGCCCGTGCAGCCGCCTTGTTTTCTTCGAGCTGCCGCATTTGTTCGCTCAATTGTGCGAAGCGCTCCTCGGCTGCTTGGGCTTGGGCCGCGAGAGCTGAAAGAGACTGGTGCAAGGCATCTGCATTTCTTTCTTCAGGCAGCGCATGCTGCGTCGCTAAGTCCTGCAATTTTGCCAGATAGAGCGCCTGATCCTCTGTCATCCCATTGATTTGGCGGGAGAACTGCTGACGCTTGATGTCGTCCTCGCGCAGCGACTGTAGGGGCGTGAGCCCGTTTTCCAGCGCCTCTGGTGCGATATGACCTGAAAAAGAACTTGCGATCAGGTCACGCCACCGCGCTTCCGCTGCGCTGAGGGCGTCTTGCGCAGCTTGCACCGTGGCCTCGCGGTGGCGTATCTCAGCCGTGATGGATCGCATTTCCGCAGCGTGGTTCTGCTTGGCTTCTCGGTCTTTCTGTTGGCTTGCTGCCTTGCGCCGTGCTGTGTCAACCGCGTCGTCTAGGGTTGGTGAAACCAAGGCGGCTGCCTGCGCAATAACTTGAGTCAGCGTCTCTGTGCGGTTCAAAGTGTCTGCTTGTTCTGCGCGCACCAATTCCAAAGAGTGCTGGGCTGCGCGGGCAGCTTCTGCCGCTTTGATCCATTTGGGCAGCGAAGCCGGATCTAGGGCCTCTCGTAATCCAGCGTGTTGGCAAACCGTCTCGGCCTCTGCGATCGCGGCATCGTGGTCTGTCTGCGCTTGCACCAAAGCATTGCCCGTTCCAGTGCGTCGCGCTTTGGCCTCGGCGAGGTCGGCCTCTACTTGTCGCAATTCCCCCAGATCTCGCGCGTGGCTTAGGCGCTTGTCTGCAGCATCGTCAACCGCTTGCATCGCAGCTGCGAAATCCTGTGCGCTTTGCGCGTTCAAGACCTGTAGGTGCATGGACCACAGGGTGTCACGCTCTTGCTTCAACGCGCTTGCTGCATCGTCGCCGATGACACCGCCCCCGTCCTTCAAGTGGTTAATTTTTGCAGTTTTCGCGACGATGTCGCTGTCTTGGTCCGCGGCGGTTTTCTGTAGCTCCGACAAGTCATGGCGCAGGTCGCGAACCCGGTCAGCCAACGCTTCGGCGGCGTCAGAGGCGATCGGGACAGTCGGTGTCGTGTCGAACTGTTGATCCGCAATGGTCAACGCAGCCAGACTGTCAGAATACGTGCGCTGGGCCTGAGCGACGCTGTGGCGCGCTGTTGCATGCGCCGTAAGCAAACGATCCGCCCCATATTGCTCTAGCAATGCGGTCCAGTCGGTCGCTTCATCGGATGTTACCGGGGCCTGTGAGTGCAGGGCTCTTTGACGGTCTTGGAGCGCTTGCAAGTCCCCCGTGGTCCCCTCGGCCTGTCGCCGCGCATCGCGCAAAGCGGTCCGAGCACCTTCGATCGTGGTCATCGTGCCTTCGTCAATCAACAGGGCATCCAACCCATCAGGAGTGGCGCCCAACTGCCGCGCGATGGACGTCATTTCCGCTGTGATATCTGCGTTTTCGCTCCGGCGGCGGTCCAGATCGCGCAGAGCCCCCAGATGCCGCGACCGCAACTCTTCGAGCGCTTGAAGCGCGTCGATCAGAGGGAGATATTCGGGGTGGCGTTCAATCGCTTCCAGATCGACGCGAGCTTTGGCCAGAGCCTGTTCTGCTGTGTCGATCCGAGAGGTATGCTTGCTTTGCTCTTCGATCAGGCCGACCAGCTCTTCGGGGTTAATATCGAGTTGTTCGGGGTAGTCATCCGTCCCAGCCAGCAAGGCCGAGAGCCTATCGACCTCTGAAAGCATCGGAAGGGCGTTTGCCAAGGTTTCGGCGTCGGCCCGTGCACTGCGCAGTTTGGCGCGTTTCCCAACCAGATCCTGCTCTTCGCTCTGAGCCGCTTCCAACGCCTGTTTTAGCTTTCGATAGGCACTCGCAGGAACGTCGAGCTCTTTGATCTGCTTGTCGAGCGCCTCGCGTTCTTTCTTCAGAATTGCGAAACGCGTTTTAGAGGCGCGGGCGCGGTGCAGGTCATCCGCTTCGGACTGGACTTGGTCCAGCACGGCGGTCAGGTCGCTAATCCCTGCGGCGGCTGAAAACAGCAGCCGACCGATATCACCTTTGCTGCTGGCAATCTCTTCTCCGCCCTTTTCGATCGTCTCATCATCAAGGCAAAGAAGTTTGCGATACTCGGTCTCGTCCAATCCACCAAGGATGCCTGCCATTGCGTTTTCAGGCAGGGCAACGCCGTTTTCGTCCGTCAGCGCTCCGTCGCGTTGGGGCAGCCGCGTGAAATGGCGCGTTTGATCACCAATCTCCAGAGTGCCAGAAATGCTCAGGTTCTTGCGTTGGTGCTGAAAGCCGTAGCTGTCTTGGTGCGGGAACCCGTAGAGTAGGCGCAGGAAACCTTCCATCGTGGTGGTTTTTCCGGCTTCGTTCGGGCCGTAGATCACGTGGAAGTCGCCTGACGCTGAGGCGGGGCCAAAGTCATAGGTTTTGCCCGCGAAGCGGCCAAACCGGTCGAGCGAGAGATTGCGTAGACGCATCAGTCAGACGCTCCCTTCATCCGTGCGAGGATATCTGCGGTGCCTGTTTCTGTGAGCACACGGGCGAGGGATTTCACCGACTCTTCGTCCGGAGCGAAGTCGGGCCGTAAGGCTGGGGGCAGATCATTCAGCATCGACACTACCTCGGCCTCAAGGGTGGCGGCGAAGCCTGCCTCTCGGGCGATCTGGGTCATCAGAGTTTGCAGTTCGCCTGTGGCTGACGTGTCGGTGGCGTCGGTTTCGCCGGTGATATCAAGGCTGACCTTTTCAACCCAGACAGTGCCCGTTTCCGATGCAATGTCCTGCACGGTCTGTGTCCAAGTTTCCGCGTCGCGCCGGATTTGCCAGTGGCGCGGCGTAGAACCGGTCAAAGTCACGCGCAGAATAGCTGTGTCAGAGGTGAGTTGGTCAGCAAATTGCGACAGGCTTTGGCGCAGGCGGCTGCGCAGATCATCGTCCGTAGGGCATCCGGCGCAATCGACCGACACCGCCGCAAACTCAACGACAGAGGTCGGGATGGTATCGATGGACAGGGCGCCATCGTCGATTTGGATGAGCGTCGCGGACTGTGGTCCCGCTTCGCCGATATCGCGTCCTTGGGGGATGCCGGGCATGACAATCCAAGGGGCTTGGCTGTGGACCTGCCGCTTGTGCACATGCCCGAGCGCCCAATAGTCGAACTCCATGGCCCCAAGGTCGGTCATCGAACACGGCGCATAGGGGTCGTGCCCCGCAGCCCCCGCCAAAGAGGTGTGAAGCATGGCAATGTTCACAGCATCCGGCACGGGCGCGGCAAACTTTGGCAGCAGGCTTTCGGGTGCATGTTTCCCGCTGAAGCTGACCCCGTGCACCCAAACTGGACTGTCTGCGATCTGCACTCTACCCGCGCGGGCCCCAAAAATATGGACGTTCGCGGGCAGTGCGACTTCGCCAGTGATCGGGTTCTCGGCGTCATGATTGCCCTTGATGTAGAAGACTGGGATCTCGGCCTTCTGCAACCGCTCCATCTGGCCGGACAAAAAGGCTGCAGTCTTGGCGCTGCGCTCGGCCCCGTCATACAGATCGCCGCTGATCAACAGGGCAGAGACCTCGTGTTCCAGCGCTGCGTCCACGATACGGGTCAACGCCATACGCGTCGCAGCCTGAATGCGCGCTTGCAGAGATTCGTCCCGCAAGGCCAGCGATTTGAGGGGCGAGTCGAGGTGGATGTCGGCGGTGTGCAGGATCTTCATATATGTCTCATGATCTAAATGGAGAGTGGCCCGCAATCGGACCTTCTGCAACCGGATTTCCTGATCTCCCTTGGGCTGTGCTTGTGCCGCCTTGCAGAAGCGTTGTTTCCAGAGTGTTTTCAAGGGTGCCCGCGGAAAACCTTTTAAAAACAGACGTAAACCTCAGGATGATGGCCCTGCAACCTGCGATTTAGGGCGTTCTGGTGCAACTTAGCGGTGATGGATTTGGGTAGGTCAGGCGGCGCAGTGTCTAAGCCAACGGCACGTCACACACCCTTTCACGGCCGTTTCAACTTCACTGCTTACCTGCCTGAAAAGGATCTTCGAAATGTTCAAGAAAACCCTGACCGCCCTCGCTCTTGTCTCTACCGTAGCCACTGCTGCCTTTGCGTCTGATGTCATTCTAAATGACGAGAACGCCGCCAAAATCCGCACCATGCTGACCGAGCAAGGCTACGAGGTCGGCAAGATCAAACTCGAAGACGGCCTGTACGAAGCCTACGCCCGCAAGGATGGCATGAAATACGAGGTGTTCATGAACGGCGCCTTCGAGGTCGTCAAAGTCAAAGAAGACTAATCTGGCGCCGCGGGGGCCACGTGCCCCCGCCCCACCTGCCATAGGAGGACCTCATGCAGAATATAAAAGTCTGGGACCCAGCGGTCCGCCTGTTTCATTGGAGCCTTGTGATCGCGTTCACGGCGAATGCTCTGATCCTCGATGACGATAGCAAGCTGCACCAGTATGTCGGGTATGTTGTCGTTGGCCTTGTTGCCTTTCGTGTGCTCTGGGGCTTTGTCGGGTCACGGTACGCGCGGTTTAACAGTTTCCCACCAAGCGTTGCGGGCGCGACCGAGCAATTGTCCGATATGGCCACCGGCCGGACCAAAATTCACGTTGGCCACACGCCCCTTGGCGCCTTGATGATCTATAACTTGCTGGCAACGCTGGCGATCATCGGCGCTTCGGGCTATTTGATGACAACCGACATGTTCTGGGGCGTTGAATGGCCCGAAGAAGTTCACGAGTTGTCCGTTGCTTGGGCCGAATTTTCGGTCGTGTTGCATATTGCCGCTGTTATCTTTGAATCCCGCCGGACCAAAGTGAACTTACCGCGGGCCATGATGACAGGCGTCAAAACCGTTCCCGACGCCAAAGGAGGCTGATCGTGCTGTTTTCCATGCGAACGTCGCAAAGCAAGGCTGCAGCTCTATTCGGACTGATGATTGCGCAGATCTTCTGCGCAGTCTTCTTTGTATTGGATGTGATTGCGGACTACCGCGAAGCGGGAACCGAGGCGGCCTATCACCTGCATCTTTACGTGGAAACACTGGCGACCTTCAGTCTGGTCTTTGCGATCGTGTTCGAGGGTAAATTTCTGCTCGCAATGCTGCGGCGGCAAGCACACTTGGAAGAGAGCCTGAGCAACGCGCGCTCTGCGGTGCAAGAGATCATGGAAGATCGCTTTGGCGAATGGGGGCTAACCCCGTCGGAGCAGGATATTGCCACCTTTCTGATCAAGGGCTTCAGCACATCGGAAATCGCAGATCTGCGGGGAAGTGCGGAGGGGACGATCAAAACCCACCTCAATTCGATTTACCGCAAGGCGGGCGTGCGCAATAGAACAGAGGTTCTGAGCCTTTTGCTGGACTGCATCATGGTGACCGAGCGGCCCGCCGCCTGAGGGCCGTTTTAAATTTTCTGCCGCCCGATCACCGGCTTCGCGTGCGGTGTGGTTGGGCCCTTGGCTTGGGCCCGACGCTTGATATTTTGGACGATCAGGCAAAAGCGTATTAGTCGGAGTCGAAACTCCACAGCAGGATGTTCACATCCGTGTCCAGCAAGGTCAGGCTGTTACTAGGATCGCCCGCCAAGCTGATGACGACATCCGCGCCGACCTGCGTGGCGGTTTCGCTGAACGCAAAGCCTGAAGTGATCGTACCGTCCCCATAGAAAATGACATCGCCCGCCTCGTAGTCCGTGATCACGTCGTGGCCGCTCTGGAAGTGGAACGTATCCGCGCCGCCTCCACCGGTCAGAGTGTCATTGCCGAGCCTGCCGTCCAACTCGTCGGCCTGAGAGCCGCCATTCAGATTGTCAGCTCCGCGGCCACCGTTCAGAGAATCTTCGCCAGCGCCGCCCTTCAGCGAGTCTGCGCCCTGCGCACCGATCAGCGTGTCGCGTCCTTGGCCGCCGTTCAGGGTGTCGTCGCCTTTGCCAGCGAGCAAAAGATCGTTGCCTTGGTTGCCGAACAGAGAGTCGTCCCCAGAGAGTGCCTTGATCGTGTCGTTTCCGCCGCGGCCGTACATGTGGTCGGCGGCGTGGAAGTTGAAAAAGCTGTCGGACGTCTCAGTTCCCGTCAGCCGGTCGTCGCTGCTGAGCCCTTCGAACAGATAGATCGCAGGCGAGGGGGCCACATCGCCGTCGTCGTAGGCGGTCACAACGGAGGGATAGATTAGCGCCGTATCTTCGTAAATCGGGACATAGGCCTCATCCGCATAGACGAAATACAAGGCGTCCGTATCGTCGATGCCCGCGTCTTCAACACTGACCAGCATGTCCGAAGTGACGATCAGCGTGGTCTCTCCGAGGGGGAGGAAGAACACAACTTCCGGAGCGGTGGTGCTCTCTTCGACAGCTACGTCACCTGATTGATCTTCGCTTTGCAATAATATGAGTTCAGTTGTCATCAATGCGCCCTAAGTATCAAATAGAAAGAAATAATATTGCATAAATCTTTGCCTGCGCTGAGTCTGTCAAGGTCCGGAAGTCTTTTGAGCGCACAACTGTGGTGCAACTTTCGGTCGAGATTAAGGGTGCCGCGTGGCGGGCTCGTAGATGCGAAATTCAAGGCCTTCGGACTTTATAATTGATTTATAGACGCATCGGTCTAATAAATTATGCATGACGACCGAAACACCCGATTCCAGATCGAACCAGACTGAGCGCCGTAGGGGGCGTCCGCGCCGTGATCCGGCGCAGGCCGAGGCGCGCAACCGACTGCTCCGCAGTGGGCTGGAACACCTGACCGAGAGTGGATATTCGGCGATCGGCATCGACCAGATCCTGCGCCATGCGGGTGTCCCGAAAGGCAGCTTTTACCACTATTTTCGAGATAAAGAGGCGTTTGGTCTGGCCCTGATCGAGGCGTACCAGACCTATTTTGTCGATCTGCTGGACAGCGCTTTGGATGACGAGAGCCTTGGTCACGTCGACCGGTTGCGATTGTTTGTGCGCCGCGCGACGGACGGGATGGCACGACACGACTTTCGCCGCGGGTGTCTGGTGGGCAACTTGGGCCAAGAGATGGCCGCGTTGCCAGAGAGTTTTCGCGCCGAGTTGATTGCCGTCTTTGAGGATTGGCAACAACGCACCGCTCGGTGTCTGTCGCAAGCACGGGCTGCCGGCGAAATTCCACAGGCGGCGGATCCGCAGGCCTTGGCCCAGTTTTTCTGGATCGGATGGGAGGGCGCGATCTTGCGCGCCAAGCTGGAACAGGGACCGGAACCGATCCGCCTGTTCGCCGATCTATTCTTTTCCATGCTCAAAGAGGGGGAGCCAAACCGATGACCCAAGCCGTTGTCATTGATAAGACCGAGGACCAACAAACCGTCACCCTGCGCGATGTCAGCGCCGCTGACTTGCCCGAGGGGGACGTGCTGGTCGACGTGGCCTATTCCACGTTGAATTACAAAGACGCGCTGGCGATCACGGGCGCGTCCCCTGTCGTGCGCAGCTTTCCCATGGTGCCGGGCATCGACTTTGCCGGAGTGGTGCGAGACAGCAGCCATGCGGACTTCAAGGCTGGCGACAAAGTCATCCTGAATGGCTGGGGCGTGGGCGAGAAGCATTGGGGCGGGCTGTCCGGCCAAGCGCGCGTTTCCGGTGACTGGCTGATCCCGCAGCCCGCAGGCATGACTGCGCGGCAGGCGATGGTGATCGGCACCGCGGGCTATACGGCGATGCTCTGTGTGCTGGCGTTGGAAGAGCGTGGGGTCACGCCCGACAGCGGAGAGATCATTGTCACTGGCGCAGCGGGCGGTGTTGGCAGCGTCGCGACCATGCTTCTGGCGGCCAAAGGCTTTCAGGTCGCAGCCGTAACGGGTCGCGCGTCCGAGGCGGACTACCTAAAGAGCCTTGGCGCGAGTTCGATCATCGACCGCGAGGAATTGTCCGGCAAGCCTCGCCCCTTGGCCAAAGAACGTTGGGCGGGCGCCGTCGATGTGGCGGGCAGTGTGGTTCTGGCCAACGTCATCGCGTCGATGAAGTACGGTGGATGTGTCGCGGCCTGCGGTTTGGCGGCGGGCATGGACCTGCCCACAAGCGTTGCGCCGTTCATTCTGCGCGGGGTCACTTTGGCGGGCGTGGACAGCGTTATGGCGTCCAAGGCCAAGCGCATTGCGGCCTATGATCGTCTGGTCAGCGACCTTGATCTGTCCAAGCTGGACGCGATTGCCACGGAATTGGCCTGGGAAGACGTGATCGAGACCGCTCCAAAGTTCCTGTCCGGCGAGGTGCGTGGTCGCATCGTTGTTCCGGTCAATCCGTCGCTCGACGCCTGAGTGATCAGACGCGGGCTATAATACGCCCGCGTTCTTGATGTCTTCGACGGCGAAATCAATCAGGGCACGCACCTTGCGGGGCAGGGTGCGCCCTTCGAGGTAGACGGCACTGATCGGTCCGCTCTCTACATCGTAGTCCTCTAGCAAGGGGACGAGCCCGCCGCTCTCGATTGCAGACCCGATGGCAAAGCGCGGCGGATAGGCAATGCCAACGCCCTGAAGCGCGAGTTCGACGCCCGCCCGCGCAGAATTGACCTGAAACCGGCCTTGTACAGAGGCTTCGAACGTTTCTGTGCCTTTGGTGAATGTCCATCGCCTGGGCGTCAGGCGGTTGGTGTCGATGATGCAGGGCAGCTGGTTCAGGTCCGACGGATGCTGCGGGGTGCCGTAACGCTCCAGAAATGCCGGACTGGCCACGAGCGTGGACCTGAAGGTGCCCAACTTGCGCGTCTTCATGGATTGCATGGCGCTGCGTCCCAAGCGGAAGGCCAGATCAATCCCTTCGCTCGCCAGATCAGAGAATTGGTCGGACAAACGCAGATCAAACATCAGATCAGGGTTTTCTCGCCCGAGGCGCTCTAGCATCCCGACCACATAGAGTTCGCCAAAGGTCACGGGCGCGGACAAGCGGATGACGCCAGAGAACCCTTTGGATCCCTCGGATACCTCTGCCAGCAGCGTGTCCAGATCGTCCAGCAGGGCAGGGGCGCGGGCCAGTAAATCTGCGCCCGCGGGGGTCAGGCCGACTTTGCGCGTGGTGCGCTGGAACAGCCGGATGCCAAGCCGCGCTTCAAGTTCAGCTACGTATTTCGAGGTCAGTCGGTTGGACACGCCCAATTGCTCGGCTGCGCCAGTGAAAGATCCTGTCTGCGCGGTGGCCACAAAGGCGCGCAATTCGTCGACGATATCCATGATAAATTCAGAACAAAATGTGGAAAGTCATTCCATAAAGTCTCCATTTTGTTGAATAGGGTCAATCGCTAAGTTCGGTGTCAGACAACAGAACACGCCACAGCACGGTGGCCCCGAAATTTGGAGACAGACCATGACACCCCAAGCACAAAACGACCTTTCCGCTCTGATCCTGCGCCTTGCCAGCGGCGCGCTGTTTCTGGCCCACGGCTGGATGAAGGTCAGCGTTTTCACCATCCCCGGCACCGTCGGCTATTTCGAGAGCCTCGGCCTGCCCGGCTTTGTCGCCTACCTGACCATTCTGGCCGAACTGGGCGGTGGTCTGGCGCTGATCCTTGGCGTTGCAACACGCCTTGTGTCGCTGGCTCTGATCCCTGTCCTTCTGGGGGCCGCATGGGTCCATAGCAGCAACGGCTGGACCTTCTCGAACGAAGGCGGCGGTTGGGAATTCCCCGTATTCTGGGCCGTGGCTCAGGTGGTGATCCTGATCAAAGGCGCGGGTGCATATGCTCTGCGCATCCCCGCACTGAACCGAACCTTAGGCCAGTTCGCCTAATCGATTATCTAATGTGAAACGGGTCGCCCCAATAGGCGATCCGCCCCGCCACAGGAGACTGAACATGAGTACCGTCCAAACACTGAGCGCCCTGCGCGACCGACTGAGCCCTTCGGACCGGATGCCTCTGGTCTTTCTGGGGCACGGCAGCCCGATGAACGCGATCGAAGACACCGAGTATAGCCGCGCCTGGACTGCGCTGGGGCAGAACTTGCCGCGTCCCAAAGCGATCCTCGTCGTCTCGGCCCACTGGATGACCAAGGGCACGACGCTGGTCGACGTCTCGGCCATGCCGCGCACGATCCACGATTTCTATGGCTTCCCGCAGGAGCTGTTTAACCAGCAATATAACGCCCACGGCGATCCGGCCTTGGCACGCGAAGTGACCGCTCTGCTCAGCAGTCACCACGCCCAAGAGGATGACACCTGGGGTCTGGACCACGGCGCCTGGAGCGTGCTGAAGTTCTTGTATCCCGATGCCGACGTTCCGGTCTTTCAGGTCTCGATCGACATGACACAGGACCTGTCCTACCAGCTGGAAATTGGGCAAATCCTGTCCGATCTGCGGGACCGCGGTGTGCTGATCCTTGGGTCGGGCAATGTGGTGCACAACCTGCGTGCCCTCGATTGGGGCGGCAAACCACAGGACTTTGCCATCGCGTTCGATAAACTCTTTGCCGAAAAGCTGGAGGATCGGGATTTCAACGCGCTGGCCGACCGCAAGGGTCTGGGCACCCTGCTGCGGATGGCGCACCCGACCGTCGACCATTACTTGCCTGCGCTGACCATAGCGGGCGCGTCCGACTCCCGTGACCAACTCACATGGATGACGGACTCGATTGATCTGGGGTCCGTGTCGATGCGGTCCTTTGTATTTCACGCATAATTTCGGAGGCTGACATGCTTGTAGATGGAAAATGGAGCGCGGACTGGCAACCGGTCCAGAAGGCCGATGAAAAGGGACGCTTTGTCCGTCAGGTCTCGGGTTTTCGTAACTGGATCACCCCTGATGGCAGCGCAGGCCCGACTGGCGAAGGCGGGTTTCCGGCCGAAGCTGGCCGCTATCGCCTGTACGTTGCGTTCATCTGCCCTTGGGCATCGCGGACCCTGATGGCGCGCAAGCTCAAGGGACTAGAGGACATCATCCCCGTCACGGTCGTGAACCCGACAATGACTGATCAGGGCTGGTCGTTCGGTGGCTACGAGGGCGCAGACGAAGACCCCCTGTTCGGGTCGGAGTATATCCACCAGATCTACACCCGCGCCGATCCGCA
Organism: Donghicola eburneus; assembly: GCF_900115865.1. Lineage (GTDB taxonomy): Bacteria > Pseudomonadota > Alphaproteobacteria > Rhodobacterales > Rhodobacteraceae > Donghicola > Donghicola eburneus. The sequence continues at coordinate 176,120 of NZ_FOXY01000006.1, forward strand.
CTACACAGGTCGCGCCACAGTGCCTGTACTGTGGGACACCCAGCGCAATGTGATCGTGAACAACGAAAGCGCCGACATCGTCCGCATGTTCGATACCGCGTTCGAGCACATGGTCCCGTCTGATCTGCGCCTGTATCCCGAAGATCTGGCCGGAGAGATCGACGATCTGAACGCCCGCATCTACGACAAGCTGAACAACGGCGTCTACAAAGCAGGCTTTGCCAGCAGCCAAGAGGCCTATACCGAGGCGGACGAGGGCGTGTTCGAGATGCTAGACGAGTTAGAAGAGCGTCTGATTGGCGACTTCCTGTTCGGCGATCGCCTGACCGAGACCGACTTGCGGACGTTCGTGACCCTGATCCGGTTCGATGCGGCCTACCACGGATTGTTCAAAACCAACCGTCGCCAGATCGCAGCATACCCGCGCCTGTCGGCTTATCTCGAGCGGATTTTGCGCCTGCCCGGAGTGATCGACACCGTGAACATGGATCACATCACGCGCGGATATTACTCGATCAAGGCGCTGAATCCCAAGCGCATCCGGCCCACTGGGCCGGCCCATATTACCAAGCTGCTAGACGACGTTCGCGCGGCCTAAGCCATTTTCATCAAGCGTCGCGCCTCCGATCCTGTCGGGGGCGCTTTTTTATGATTAGTCCGCGCGGCGACGCTCTGCGTGCAAGACGACTTCGGCGGCGGCGCGGGCGTCTTCTTCGGCATCATGGTGCGCGAAATTGAGCCCGAGATAAGTCTTCAGATTACCGAGCCCATGCCCGCCATTGCCCCGCAGTTCCGGCCAGGCGCGGCGGGCCACAATCAGGCTATCCATCCACTTCCAATCGGGCGGTGTAATGCCCGCCAACCCGCAAGCGGAGTTTACTGCGCCTTTGTCGAAGTGGCTGTGTTGATACACTGTAAATCCGTTCAGCATGCCGCTCAGTAACGGCAGTACGTCAGGGAAAACTGGTGCTCCGACAACTGTGCGCGCCGTGATACCATGGATGCGCGTGCAAGACCAATCCTCCGTCAACGGATCAATATAGGTCGACCACGTCTCGATGCTGTTGTCAGGGCGGACACCCGCGATGCCGATCTGACATATGCTGCTGCGCTGGCGGTTGGCTGTCTCGACGTCCAGCGCAAAGAACCGGAACGCTCCTGCCAAAGGAGGTGCCTTGGGTATGGCAGCAGTTAGGTGCATCGGCTTGTGGGTCCTTTCGGCTTTGCTGATGGCCCAGACATTTCAGAAAACTGGAGTGTCGGAAAGGTCCGAGTGACTGAAGGCTTGAATAAATTCAAATAATGGAATACGAATGCCGAAATTTAAGATGAAATGGATCAGGCCATGACGAAGATGTTGTTCATCGCCGTACTTTTCCTTGGGGGGGCGACTTATGCCATGATGTCCATGCGCGCGAGAAGCATGCCCGAGAATGTGAGTCTTGCGCAGCTTTCGGGTGCCGAGTTGGAGAATGATCCAGATCTGCTTGTCGTCGACATTCGGACGCCGGACGAATGGAAGCAAACGGGCGTGGTTCGTGATGCTCTGCTCGTCACGTACACGGGACCAGAAGCCTTTATTGAAGCTGTGAATGCGCGCAAACTGCCGCAGCAAAAGATCACGCTGATTTGCCGTTCTGGAAGTCGTTCGTCTAAGGCGGCGCGCCAGATCGCAGAGATGGTGGAGGGTGACGTCATCGACGTTGCGGGCGGCATGACCCGCGTGCTGCGCGAAGGCTACCGCGCGGTGAAACCGACCAGAGAGATGGGCTGCGTTGTTTGCGACTAAGCGCGTCGACTATCTCTGGCTTGAAGATTGTGTAATATTATAACATAACTTTCCTGCATAATGTAGGAGAGCCTATGGCCGCCGTTACGAAGCCCAAAAGAGCAGGAAATCTGGGAGCGACCCAACAGAAGCTGCGCTCCCGATCAACAGATCCGATGCTGGCGTATGACCGCTTACCCCCAGAATTGCGAGCATGGATGGCGGGGGCTGCACTGCCTTGGTCGCCAAAGTCATGCCTCGGAATTTGGCGCCGCGCCTTGCGCGAGGGTGCCTCGCTAGAGCAAGCTTTGCAGAGACTGAACCGAGCAGAGCAATCCGCGTTGCGTCGAGAACGGCCGCCGGCCCGCGTCGCGTGACCATATCTGATTGTGGACTAAGGGCTTTCTGAAATGTGAAGCGCGAGATGTTCCAAGCCTTTGTCAAAGGCGATAAGAATAGTCCCGAGACTGCGCTGCCGAACAGGGGAAATTGACATGCTTCGAACTTTCATGCGGGCGCTCGTCCTTTCTCTTGCGTCCACGAGTGCGCTCAGCGCCGCGCCAAAACAGGTCACTTGGGATGATCTGATCGCGCCCGGTGCGCCGTATTCGGAAATCGTCGGCGATGGGGTAATCGATTTCGAGAATGATAGGTGGAAGCCGGAGTTCGACGAAAACGCAAACCAGATGAACCCTGCCTTGGATGGCACGGACATCCGTATTCCTGGCTACATTTTACCCGTCGAAATTGATGCCGAAGGCGTTCATGGTTTCATCCTTGTCCCTTATGCGGGGGCATGCGTGCACACACCGCCGCCGCCGCCCAATCAGGTGGTCTATGTGACAACAGAGACCCCGTGGCGCGCCGACAGCATGTGGGACGTTGTCTGGGTCGAAGGGGCGATGGCGATCAAGCAGCAGTCAACCGAACTTGCCGAAATTGGGTACGAGCTGACGGCGACTCAGATCGAATTTTTCGACGAATGATCGGCTGACATGTGCAGCGATCATCGGTTTCGCTGCGTTTTTACGCAGCGTCGTGAAAAAATTTTCTCATCAGGTAAAATTTTTATCTGCACTTCCACCACCACAGATACCTGCCGGTCTGGAGTGCTTTTATAGGCTGGTGCCATCGTGGCGCATTCATGTGCCTCCGTAAAACCTTTGGTTTCATTCAAAATTATCGAGATATTCCAAATTCCGCCTCGACGATGGCGAAAGTCGTTGGAATATATAAGAAAAGTTGACGAAATACCCAAAGATTGAGGGGGTGACGCTTTGTCGGGGTCTGTGGTCCAAAGATAGAATTGCCGTTCATTCAGCGCCAACTATTCTGATTATAGCAAACATCAGTGGGAGGTGGAGAAAGTGCCAATCAACAGACTTTTGAACTCCGACGAGCAGTGGAAACGGTTCTGTGACACGCTCGCGGACAACCTGAAATCGGTAAACGGTAAAGACCGCCGGATGAAGCTGCTCCTTGCGCTGGGCAAGGTCGGCGAAACGGAGCGGAATTTGTTCCAACCAGCGGCAAACCCGCAGACCAGAGGAAGTCGTGGGTCCTTCCACGCACATTAAGCGTCGAAACCCAGAAATTGGAAACGTGTACAGATCATCGCTTGCTTGCCGCAGGCGATCATCTTGCATTTTCGGATAGTTGATTTTTTCACTCGGGTTTAAACTTGACAGAATTAGTCGGTCTCTATTACGCCTGCCCAAAATATGATTAAGAAGGTGCGCGTGATGGACATGTCTGCAACTCTTTCGACCGAGCGACTGGCCGAACTGACTGAATTTATTCGCCTTGGTGGGCCTTCTATCTGGGCGTTGGCGTTGCTGTCTGTGCTGACCTTGGCGCTCATCTTATGGAAGGTTTGGCGACTGATTGTGAGCGGCGCATGGAGCGGTGGCAGCCGGACCGAGCGGGCGCTAAACCTGTGGCAAAGTGGTGCAGAGGCCGAAGCGATTGATCTGCTGACTGGCCGCAAGGGCGTCCGTGCGAAATTGGTGCGAACCGCCATGCTATCGATGAAACAGGGGCCTGATGCAGAAACCGATGCCCGCGAAGAAACTGAGCGTGTGGCGCGCTTGCTGTTGTCCGATCTGCGGTCTGGGTTGCGACCACTGGAATTGGTAGCGACGATTGCACCGCTGCTCGGACTGCTGGGGACGGTTCTCGGGATGATCTCGGCCTTTCAGGCGTTGCAAGAAGCGGGCAGCCGCGCGGACCCCGCCATGTTGGCCGGCGGTATTTGGGAGGCGCTGTTGACCACAGCTGCGGGCATGGCAGTTGCGATTCCTGCCTCCGTTGCTTTGACATGGTTCGAGTCTGTGGCTGATCGCCTGCGGTTGCAGCTCGAGGACGGTGCAACGCGTGTCTTCCTAGCCGCGCATTAAGATGTTCGACTTTGCCCAACCCCGCCGCAAGCGGACCCCCAGTCTGACGCCAATGATCGATGTGGTGTTCTTGCTGTTGGTGTTCTTCATGCTGGCCTCCCGCTTTGGCATCGACATGGAAATCCCGCTGAACTTGGCGGGGCAGGGGGCGGAGCGTGCGTATTCTGGTCCGCCGCGTCTGGTGGACATCACTCCTGAGGGCGTTCGCTTGAACGGTCAGACAACAGACCCAGAGCGTTTGGCCAGCCAGATTGAAGCGCTGACGGAAAGCCCCGAGGACACGATTGTGCTGCGGTCCAAGGATGGCGCGGACGTGCAGGCGGTGGTGGCGGTGATGCAATCCTTGTCCGAGGCAGGTTTTTCTCGGCTCGTGTTGGTGGAGTAGTCAGATGCAGTTCGAAATGCCTGCGCAACGGCCGCGCTCCGAGAGTGTCGTGCCCATGATCAACATTGTCTTTCTTTTGCTGATCTTCTTTCTCATGACGGCGCAGATCGCACCCCCCGCCCCCTTTGAGGTGACCCCGCCCGAGGCAGAGAACGAGACCCCGGCCGAGGGCACCTTTACGCTGCATATCAGTCCTGAGGGCACGCTCGGGTATGCTGATGCCGAAGGCGACAGCGCGCTAAAGGCTTTGGCGGCGGCGCGTGAAAGCCATTGCCAAGAGGTTGCCTGCGATGAGACGGGCCCCGTGCTGCTTTTACGGGTTGATGGCGCCGCGGACGGCGCTGCGCTGGCCAAGCTGATGGGGCAAATCGGTGAGACTGGGTTTCAGACTGTGAAACTCGTCACCCGCGCGAATTGATTAACCCTATCCGATCAGGTCCGCGTACTTTGCGTTCAGCTGATCGATCGCCGTCTGGGGCGTCAGCTCGACCATGACTCCACGTTGGCCTCCGTTCAGAATGATACGCTCGTGATCCAGTGCACTTGAGTCGAAGGCGGTCGGCACGCGCTTTTTCTGGCCAAAAGGGCTGATGCCGCCCACTCGGAAGCCTGTCAGGCGCTCGGCCTTCGGGACCTCCATCATCTGCGCAGACTTGCCGCCCAATGCGCTCGCTGCACGCTTCATCTTGACTGACGCGGCGACGGGGATCACCACGCATCCGGGTTTGCCATCCACTTCGACCATCAAGGTTTTGAACACCCGCGCTGGATCGGCGCCGATCGCATCTGCGGCGTGCTCGCCGATCTGATGACCGCCCTCATAATCATAAAGATGCACGTCATAGATGATTTTAGCTTTGTCCAAGGTCTTGGTCGCGGGGGTGGCAGTCATTACGGGCTCCTGCGGCTGACCCGTCGATAAAACGCGAAACCCAAGCGAAGGAAAAGGCGAAACTGAATCATGTATCACAGGGAACTTGTCCCATGCCGCACCCGTTGACCTACCGAGATACATGGGCCGCGCGAGCGACCGGAAAGGTTCCCAATGAGTGTTCTAGAATGTGATGTTGCCATCATCGGTGCTGGCACAGCTGGACTCGCGGCTGAACGGAATGCACGGCGCCACGGTGCGCACACGATGCTGATTGACCCCTATTTCGCGGGGACCGTTTGCGCGACGGTTGGGTGCATGCCTTCAAAGCTTTTGATTGCGGCGGCCCGCAGCGCCGAAGGTGCGCGCCAAGCGGATGAGTTTGGCGTCATGGTCGGTGAGGTGCAGATTGACGGGCCCGCTGTGATGCAGCGTCTGCGCTACCATCGCGACCGGTTCGCGCGTGCGACCCGCAAGAGCTTTGCCGATTTGCCCGATGGGACCTGCATCGAAGGGCGGGCAACATTCACTGGGCCGTCAACGCTGTCCTTGGACAATGGCGACCGGATTGAAGCCAAGGCAATCGTTATTGCAACCGGATCGGCGCCCTCGGTGCCGGAGCCTTATCAGGGTCTTGGGGACCGTGTTCTGACCAATCACACGATCTTTGAGTTAGAGGATTTGCCAGAAAGCCTTGCCGTCATCGGTGGCGGCGTCATTGGTGTGGAGTTGGCGCAAGCAATGGCGCGTCTGGGGGTGCGTGTGAGCCTGTTTGATGCAGAGACGCGGCTGGCTCAGGTGCGTCATGATGGGGTCCACGACGCTCTCAAAAGCGCTCTGATGGAGGATTTGGACCTCCACCTCGGCGTGACACCATCGCCAGAAGAGGCGGACGAAGGCATCCGGCTCAGTTGGAACAACCAGTCCGAAGTGTTTGACCGTGTGCTGGTTGCGACAGGCCGACCGCCGAGCATGGATGGATTGAATCTAGAAGTGACGGGTCTGACGCTAGACGACCAAGGCATGCCCAAAATTAACCCGGACACCATGCAGTGCGAGCACAGCGCGATCTTTGTTGCGGGTGACGCGAATGCCGCGCGGCCCGTCTTGCACGAAGCGTCTGACGAGGGCGGCATTGCGGGCTTAAACGCGGCGGCGCATCCTGCTGTGATCCAGTCCGCGCGGTCTGTCGTCTTGACGATGACATTTACCGAACCAGCGCTTGTATCCGTTGGGACAGGACCGGACGACGTGGATTTCAGCGCGATTGCCGACTACTCGAGCCAAGGTCGTGCGACGGTCGAGGGCGAGAACCAAGGTCTGGCGGTGCTCTATGCATCTGCTCCTGACGGGTGTCTTGTGGGCGCCGATTTGTGCTGTCCGGGCGCCGAGCATTTGGGCCATCTAATCGCTTGGGCGGTGACCAAGGAAATGACGGCTCACGACCTGCTGTCGATGCCCATTTATCATCCGACTCTGGAAGAGGGGCTAAAGCCCGCATTGCAGGAAATTTGTAACGCCGCAAAGGTTTCGATCCGCAACGATCGTGACACCGGTGTTCCGTCCGGCGGCTGACCCATCATGCGGCAGGGTGTCGCTCTGCGTCATGTTATCCGATTACCTCGTTGAAATGGCGGTGTTAATTCAACGTATGGTGTTTTGCTTTATACGATTCCGCGCTTTCGCGCTGACAGCGCTGCTGGCCTTCGGGCTGGTGAGCACTGCGTTTGGCCATCACTTCGCGTCCGCCGATGATCAGGCGCTCGCAAGCTTCTACCAATCTATCGGAGCAGAAGACTCTTTGTGTGGGGACGATCTGCTGTCGGGCAAGGCCAAATGTAATGCCTGCCGCTTGGTGTCAGCTTTTATTTTGGCTGAACCCATTCCTTCGCCAATTGCAACGACCCTGCGGTACGAGCGGCAAGTCTACCTGCCGCGACTAGAGCGCGCCGCGCTTATGGGGGGCTATGCGCTACCCCAAACAAGGGCACCGCCGCGCGCCTAGAGCACGTGCTACTCCTAGGCCGCGCCAGCGCTGCTGCGTTCGGGTCTTAGAGAGACCAGAATTTTCCATATTTTCGCGCCGTGTAGGGCGCACCTTCATTCTATTTTCAGGATATTCCTATGAATGCTCTGACACCGCTGTCCGAAGCGACAGCTCTCCCGTTGACGTGCGCTGGGCTTTTGCCATTCGATCATCCCCTGTTCGCGGGTCTTCCTCTTTCTGACATCGCAGAGATTGCAAGCGTGATGTCATGCTATCGCTTTAAGGACGATGCTCTGATCGCTGCAGATGATGTGCCTTTGGTCGGGATCATTCTAGCCGGCGCTGTAGCGCGGATTGCAAAGCAGTGGGATCAGGTCAGCACGGTCGGGCTACTACTGCCGAATGACTTGTTAATCCTTGAGGGTCCGCGCACAGCAGCGATCCACCCAGAGGCTGTGGGCCTGACAGAGATCTTGGGATGCTCTGCGCCAGAATTTGACGCCTTGTTGCGGCGGTTTCCCAAGCTGCAGCTGAATTATCTGGATCTTGTTGCGTCAGAATTGCAGGCCACCCGCGAGTGGTACACCTTGCTCGGGCGCAAGACCGCGCCAGAACGCGTAGCCACTCTGATCCTAAAGCTGTCGCGTCATTCCGATCATCCGGACAGCCCTGTGATTGATTTGCGTCTGACACGCGATCGGATCGGCACCCTGTTGGGGCTCAAGATGGAGACTGTGTCGCGCCAGATCAGAGCATTCGCGAAGTTGGGGATTATAGCATTGTTCAGCCCGACAAAGATCGAGGTGCTCGACCACGGGGCCTTGATGCATGCGACCGGAGACGTTTGGCGCGAGAAAACGATGCTGTGATATGCTAGCGCTGCGATGTCGCCAATTTGACCGCTAGGCTCAGAAAAACGACGCCCGCAGCGCGGTTCAATAGGGTTTGCCCCCACGGCGATCCCCGAAGCCAGCGGCTGAGACCGCCAGCCACGAGAGAAATGGTTGCAAAAGATGCAAACGCGCAAAGGATGAACAGGCCGCCCAACAGCATTATTTGTCCGGCGACGCTGCCGCGAGACTGAGCAGTAAATTGCGGTAGGAACGCAAGAAAAAAGATCGCAACCTTGGGATTGGTCAAATTCATAACCACACCGCGCAAAATCATCGCCTTGGCTGAACGTTTGGCGATCCCCATGTTCGCCAGCCGTTCGGGTTTCGCGCGCAGGGCTTGGTAGGCGAGATAGACCAGATACGCGGCGCCCGCGTACTTTAGCAGACTAAAGGCCATCTCGGACTGTTGAAAGATTACCGCGACGCCCATCGCGACGGCTACCGTGTGGCCCACTAACCCGAGGCAAAGCCCCACTGTCACGAGGATGCCATCCCGCGACCCGCAAAGCGCCGATTGCGTCAGAACAAACAGATTGTCCGGTCCGGGTACCCAAGCCAGAAGCGTGGCAATACCGATGAAAGTCAGGGCAACGTCGTAGGTCAGCATAGCGCGGACCGTCTCATGCCGGCCGTCTCAGCGCAAGCGTGCTCCCGTTTAAGGCGCGCAGTGTTTCGGCGTTTGTTGAGTTCGGCACACCTTTATCGTGTATCTGTAACATCACTTTTGCGAAATTTGATTCGTTCGGATGCAGTTGCGTTCTGGCTCGGCTGCGGAGAAGTTGACGCGCAATGCCCTTACGCCAACTTTTGCCGCGAAAAGTAAACGGATTCCGCTGAATTTCTCGCCGGAAAATGTATCGGGTGCTTCAGCTTTTTTGATGAAATAGTTGCGATTATTTTAAATAATAAAATAAATACAGTGTGTTAAGTGTAATTTTTGTAGGTATGGTATGGAATACCTTACTATCCTAAATGATACCAAGTTATTACCAAAAAGTTAATTCAGGTTTCGGCACGCAACGTTTTTTAGTGTCTCTTGTTTGTCAGTCCGTCGTCATACTGTCTCGTCCTATACAGTTTCGGACAATTTATTTCATGACGTTGACCGGTCGCCAACTTAGTTGGTGGCCGGTTTTTTATTGGGCGCGGACGGCTGTTTCTGATGGGATTACGAAGCCTGCAATCGCCTCTGGGTTGTTCTCCATCAGATCGGACTTGCTTGCTTGTGGCAGTGCGCTAGCCTCGGCATGAACCTGTTTCGGAGGATGATATGAAGATCACGTGGTTAGGGCATTCTGGTTTTCGATTGGATATCGCGGGGCAGTCCCTGCTGATTGATCCGTGGCTTGCTGGCAACCCGAGTTTCCCCGAAGAGCGTCGGGCTGACGCGCTCAATGGTGTGACGGGCATTTTGTTGTCTCATGGCCATGGGGATCATGCTTCGAATGTCATCGCTATTTCCAAAGAGCTCGGGGTGCCGGTCTACTGCATTCACGAACTGTCGAATTGGCTCGCGGGTCAAGAGGTCGAGGTCACCGGATTTGGCAAAGGGGGCACGGTGAAGATCGGCGATGTCTCAGTCTCTATGGTGACGGCGGTTCACTCTTCGTCCATCGATTTCACCGATACGCCACTATACGCGGGTGGCGAAGCTGGCTTCGTTATCAAGGGAGAGGGGCACAGCATCTACTTCTCCGGCGATACCGATGTGACGATGGAGATGGATATCATCGCTGACCGCTACAAACCGGACGTGGGGATCTTGTGTGCGGGCGGCCATTTTACCATGGATATGGAAGGCGCGGCCTACGCAGCAAAACGGTTCTTTGACTTCAAGACTGTGATCCCCTGCCATTACGGCACCTTCCCGATTTTGGAGCAATCTGCGCAGCCGCTGATCGACGCTTTGCCCGGCGTTGATGTGCGGGTGATGACCGTGATGGAGCCTGAGGACCTGTGATACCTGTTTGATTTGGTCAATGTGTGGCGCGGAGGATGACCTCCGCGTCGAGCCAGATCATTTCTGAAGCCTTGGCGGGATCGCTCTGTCGTCGGTCTAACAGGTCGAGAATCGATGAAACCAGGCCGTTGATCGGGTTGCGCAGGGTTGTGAGTTGGATCGATGGCCATTTTGCCATGCTAATGTCGTCAAAGCCGATGACAGAGATATCCTCGGGGACAGTTCGCCCGCGCTCGCGAAGCGCGCCCAACGCGCCGATAGCCATGGCGTCATTCGCGCAGATCAGCGCGTCGAGAGCTGCGCAATTTGGCAGAGACATTACCGCATCGTAGCCGCTTTGGACGGTAAACGCGCCAGTCGCATCGGCGTGCAGCGCGAGGCCCGACATGTCCAAAGTTTCGATCACGCCTGACTTGCGTTCAGCCGAAGCACCAAAACCTGCAGGCCCGCTGATGTATCCGAACCGTGTGCGACCGCGCTGGATCAGAAGCTCTGTGCCCTTCGCCATGGCTTCCTGATTACGGCAACAGACATTATCGACTCCTGCGGCGTCCAGAACGCGCCCGCTGGCGATCACGGGGATCCCCAGTTTGCCGCAGGCTTCGGAGATGTCGGTGGACAGGCTGCCGGACCGCAAGATCATTGCTTCCAGCGGATACCTAAGGACATTGTTGACGGCATCGCGCGCTGCGTCCCCGCTGCCACCGATCACGATCGGCCATTTTCCTGCTTCATTCAGGCCGCTGATCAGCTTGGCCGCGACCTCTTTGTCGTACTCATTGGCCATTTCCCCCACGAAAATCGCGATCAGATTAGAGCGGCGCCCTTGTAAGCCTGCGGCCATGGCATTTGGGCGATATCCAAGCTCTTGGGCCGCGGCCTCTATCAGCGCGCGCTTGGCGGGCGCAAGATAGGCGCCTTCCGTAAAGGCGCGCGATACCGCAGAGCGGGACACCCCAGCCCGTTTGGCGACATCGGCAGCGGTTACCCTGCGTTTCGCATCACTGTCCATTTTTGGCCTTTTGGAAAAACTTCGTCGTTCCGACATCTAGCCGTTACATGTGGCGATTATGTGAACACGTGTGCACATCGGGGGCAAGGTCGCAAAAGGCCAGCACACCGTGTGGGCAAAACCGTTGCGCCCATTGGGACGCAGCCCTTTTGACCGCCCTGCGGGGCATAAAAACCGGATGAGTTCAATGAAGCGTCTTTCCATCGTCTCCAGCCTCGCGCTGATGCTGGCCTCGAACGCGGCTTTCGCGGAAACCCAAATCACTTGGTGGCACGCCATGGGCGGTGCACTGGGAGAAACCGTTAACCAGATCGCGACCGACTTTAACAACAGCCAGGACGAGTACACCATTACCCCCGTCTTCAAGGGTTCATACGAAGAGACCCTGACCGCTGGTATCGCTGCGTTCCGCGCCGGCGAGCAGCCCAATATTATGCAGGTGTTCGACGCGGGCGCCGCGACTGTCATTGGTGCCAAGGGCGCGACCATTCCCGTTCAGGACCTGCTGACCCAGAATGGCGTCGCGTTCGACATCAACGACTACATCTCGGGCGTGCGCTATTTCTATGCCGATGCGGACGGCAAGATGATCGGCATGCCCTTCAACTCGTCCTCGCCCATCATGTACTTCAACGTAGACGCTCTGGCAGCGTCTGGCGTCGAAGCCCCCAAAACTTGGGAAGAGTTCGAAACCACCACCGCGCCCGCTCTGATCGAAGCAGGTTACATCCCGCTGGCACAGTCGCACTCGCCTTGGATTTTCGTCGAAAACTTCATGTCGCGTCACAATCTGCCGTTTGCGACGAACGACAACGGCTACACCGGCAGCGACACTCAGATCCTCGTCAACAGCGACGAGATGAAGATGCACTGGACCAACGTCAAAGAGTGGCTGGATGAGGGTAAATACGCTTGGTACGGCGCGTCGTGGGACGATAACCAAGCCCCCTTCGAAGAAGGCAAAGTGGCTATCTGGATGGGCTCTTCGGGCTCGTTCGGCGGTCTGATGCAGAAAGATCTGCCCTTCGAATTCTCGGCCACCTATCTGCCCTACTGGGAAGAAATCACCACCGAGCCGACCCAGACCTTTATCGGAGGCGCGTCGCTGTTCGCGATGGCTGGCAAGTCGGACGAAGAGAATGCCGCAACCGCTGCGTTCTTTGAATTCCTGACCTCGCCCGAGGTTCAGTATATGTGGCACCGTGAAACCGGCTATGTTCCGATCACCACCGCAGCCTACGAGTTGGCAAAAGAAGACGGCCACTACGACCGCTTCCCCGCTGCCGAAGTTGGCATCCAGCAGCTGTCGCTGGCGTCGGGCGAGAACACCAAAGGCTACCGCATGGGCTTTTACCCCCAGATCCGCGACGTGATGAACCGCGAGTTCGGCCGCATCCTGACCGACGAAACCTCGGTAGAGGCGGCGTTCGAAACCATCGAAACCGAAGCGAACGAGCTGCTCTCTCGCTTTGCGATGACCCAGAATTAATCAACCTGACAGCTCCAGAGGTGGCCGCGAGTATGCGGCCGCCTCTTTTGTTCATACGTACGGAGGGCTCATGAAACGCGCCGGATTTTCCGACCGTTGGCTGCCGGTTCTGTTCCTGCTGCCCCAGCTGACCATCATCGTTATTTTCTTCTACTGGCCTGCCGCCCATGCGGTCCGATCCTCGTTCTTCCTGCAGGACCCCTTCGGGTTTGGCGAAACCTTTGTGGGGATCAAGAACTACACCATGCTGCTGGACTCCGCGTCGTACCTACGGGCGGCATGGTTTACGGTGATCTTTGTGACTTTGGTGACGTTCCTGTCCCTGGCCATCGCGCTCTTGCTGGCGGTCAAAGCGGACAAAGTCATTCGCGGGGCCAAGACCTATCGCACGCTGCTCATGTGGGTCTACGCGGTTGCGCCCCCCGTCGCCGGTGTGATCGGTCTGGTGCTGTTTGACCAGTCGTGGGGCCCGATCAAGGATTTCGTCGCGCAGTTCGGCTGGGATTTTCGCCTCGGGGTGAACTATTTCGACACCGCCTTCACGCTGGTCGTCATGTCGGTATGGAAGCAGCTGCCGGTGAACTTCATCTTCTTCCTGTCGGGCTTGCAGTCCATTCCGCGTTCGGTGCGCGAGGCCGCGCTGATCGACAACCGCTCTGCCGCTGGCCGGTTCTGGGATGTGACCTTCCCGCTCCTTGCGCCGACTGGCTTCTTTTTGTTGATCATCAACATCACCTACGCGCTGTTCGACACCTTTGGCATCTTTGACACCACGTTCAAAGGCGAGCCCGGAAACAACCCAATGACCCTTGTGTACAAGGTCTATCTGGACGGTTTCCGCGGCAATGACCTTGGCGGCTCGTCCGCGCAATCGGTGATCCTGATGGTGCTGGTTCTGGCTCTGACCATCTTCCAGTTCCGCATGGTTGAACGCCGCATCCACTATACCTGAGGACCCCCAGATGTCTGTTTCAACACGTCGTTTCCGCTGGTCCGCGGTATTGGACCACTCCATCCTGATCATCGGATCGCTGATCATGATCCTGCCCGTGGTGATGCTGCTGCAAATGGCCTCGACCACGGACGTCCACACCATGAAGAACGGTCCGGGTCTGGGTTTCGGCGACCAGTTGCCCGTGAACTTCGATAAGGCCATGTTCAAGGCCGACGGCTTTTCGGGCGAAAATACCGGCCTCAGGATGCTGTATAACTCGATGATCCTTGGCTTCGGGTTTGCCATCGGCAAGATTGTCATCGGCATGATGGCCGCCTACGCCATCGTCTACTTCCGGCTCAAGTTCGCCACGCTGGCCTTCTGGGTGATCTTTACCACGCTGCTCCTGCCGCTCGAGGTCCGCATTCTGCCCTCCTACGAGATCGTGCAGAAGCTGGGGATGCTGAACACCTACCAAGGGCTGATCATTCCGCTCATCGCCTCGGCCACGGCGACTTTCTTCTTTCGGCAGTTCTTCCGTTCCGTCCCCGAAGAATTGGTCGAAGCCGCCCGCATTGATGGCGCGGGGCCAATCAAGTTCTTCGTTGATATTCTGGTGCCACTCTCCCGCACAATGGTCGCAGCGATGTTCATCATCATGTTCGTCTACGGCTGGAACCAATACCTGTGGCCCACCATGATCACCACGGACGAGGGCATGTACACACTGGTCCGCGGCATCAAGCAGATCACCCAAGCGCTCGAGGGGACAAACCTGCCGGAATATGGCCGGTCCAACCTCTTGGCTCTGATCGCGATCCTGCCCCCCGTTCTAATCGTCATTTTCTTCCAGAGCTGGTTCGTCAAGGGCCTCACGGAATCCGACAAGTAAGGAATTTTCCCATGGCACAGGTCAAACTGAACGCTGTCCGCAAAACCTATCCCAACGGGTTCGAAGCGGTGAAACCCGCCAGCTTTGACATCGCGGACGGCGAGTTCGTGGTGCTGGTCGGCCCCTCTGGCTGCGGCAAGTCCACGATGCTACGGATGATCGCGGGTCTCGAAGACATCAGCGCAGGCGAGCTTTCGATTGGGGACAGCGTGGTGAACCACGTGGACCCCGCCGACCGGGACATCGCGATGGTGTTCCAGAACTACGCGCTGTACCCGCACATGACGGTCCGCAAGAACATCGGCTACGGGCTGAAGAACCGTAAAATCCCCAGCGCCGAGATTGACGCCAAGGTGGCAGAGGCCGCCAACATGCTGAACCTGAACGACTATCTGGACCGCAAGGCCAGTCAGTTGTCGGGTGGCCAGCGCCAGCGCGTCGCGATGGGTCGCGCCATTGTCCGCGACCCTGCACTGTTCCTGTTCGACGAACCTCTGTCGAACCTAGATGCCAAACTGCGCAACCAGATGCGGATCGAAATCAAGGCCCTGCAACGTCGCCTCGGTGTCACCGCCGTCTATGTGACCCACGATCAGGTCGAGGCGATGACCATGGCCGACCGCATCATCGTGATGAACGGCGGCGTAATCGAGCAAATTGGTACCCCGTCAGAGGTGTACCACAGCCCAGCATCGACCTTTGTCGCCAGTTTCATGGGGGCACCTCCGATGAACCTGTTCGATGGCCACGCAAATGGCTCCGAGGTCCATGTGGGCAGTACCCCGCTGCATCGTCATGCCCATCAGGGCAAAGTCACCGTCGGCATTCGCCCCGAAGACATTGTACCCGATGTCACCGGTCCCTTGGCGATCCACGTCAACATCATCGAAGAGCTAGGCGCCCATCGTTTGCTGCATGGGCACACGGCAGAGCAGCCCGTCACCATTCACGTTGCCAAAGACTACCCCGCCGCTATCGGCCCGATGACTGCGTCGATCAAACCCGATGCTGTCTCGCTCTTTGACACAGCGACGGGGCGCCGCCTGTGACCCGCGTTGTTGATGTTTTGCCCCCGGCGACGGAGGCGCAGATTGATGCAATCCGGATCGCCCCGCGTACCGCTACGGCGCATCGCGCCTTACTCGCTGATCTGGACTGTATGCACGCGGTTCAGGTGGGCGGGCAGGGGCCTTCGACCCCTTTGCCTGCCGATCCGCGCATCATCGCGTGGAATGTAGAGCGTTGCCTCTTTCCCAAAGAAACAGCGGCCCAAGTGGCTGCGCACGGGGCCGATATCGCCCTGTTGTCCGAAGTTGACTGCGGCATGGCACGCACCCAGCAGCGCCACACCACCGCCGATATGGCTGACGCGTTGGGGATGCACTACGCTTTCGGGGTGGAATTCCTTGAGCTTGGGCTTGGCAGCCCCACGGAACTTGAGTTCTGTGAAGATGATCATAATGCGCGGGGTTGGCATGGTAACGCGATCCTGTCACGCACGCCTTTCAAGCGTGTAGAGATGCTTCGCCTCGATGATCATGGCCATTGGTTTTGCCCTGATTTCGGCGCGGACCCTGGACAGCCGCGCGTTGGTGGCCGGATGGCGCTCATGGCGGTGGTTGACACAGAGACAGGGTCGCTCTGCGTTGTCTCAACTCATCTGGAAAGTAATGCGGGCCCTGAACATCGAAAGGAACAGTTCGACCGATTGCTCGATGCGATTGACCGTTTTGCGCCTGATATGCCGGTAATCATTGGCGGCGACCTAAATACTGGAAACCACGTCCCGCCCGACTATAGCTGGCAGTCTGAGACTCTGTTTGCGGGGGCAGAGGCGCGCGGCTACTCGTGGTCCGGTACGCCAGAAGGCATGACCACGCGTCCCAGCCTGATCACGCGCCATCCCGAGCGCCGGATGAAACTCGATTGGTTCGCAACGCGTGGCCTGCAAACTACTGAGAGTGTCTTGATAGCGTCTGATGCAACTGGCCAAGCTCTATCCGATCACGACGCTGTATTGTGTCGCGTGACCCGCGAAGCCGTTTGATCAATCGGGACTTGGCAGGGCGACACCGCTGCGACCTGCCACGCGGCTTTGGTCGAACAAGGTCCTGATCAAATCGGCTGCAGCGCCTGTTTCCATCCCGCCCTTGCGAATGTTGGACACGCAGTAGCGCTCCGAATCCCGCGTGTCTACTCGGGGCTTCCAAGTCAGATAGGCGCCCAAAGAGTCTGCTGCAGACAGTCCTGGCCGTTCGCCGATCAGTGTGAGCACAGCCTTGGCCTTGAGGGCCAAGGCGATCTTGTCACCAGTTGCGACACGTCCATTCCTCAGCAAGACGGTGCCGAGCTTTAGGTCATTCGGTAGCCGCTCTGTGAGCGCCTTGATCAAGGGAGCGGCATTTTGGTTCACGGCAAGCGATGACAGCCCGTCGGCCACAACAATACACAGGTCACATTCCGTGCCTGCTTGCTCCAAAGCATCTTGCGAGGCTTCGGATAGGACACGGCCAAGGTCCGGACGTGTGAGATATTCCTCGCGCGACGTGACCGCCGACTCCGCGATAAGGGGCCATGGACCATTGGCGAATGCTTGGGTCAGGCCATCGATATCGAACTCAGACGAGATCGCATCGCGGGCTTTGGCGTGATCCAAGGCGAACCGCAAAACGGTCTTGGTGGGCTGTGCCGCCCCAGCTTGGCCGAGTCCGATGCGCGCGTCCGTGAATCGCTTCAGACGCTCCAGCGTGTCTGGGCTGAAGATACGGCGGGGCAGATCAGAGGGAGTGCTCATTGCGCCATCTCCAGTAAATGACCAGCGCTGCCCTGTAGCCAAGTTTGCGCTCCGGTCGTGCGACCTTGGGCGTCGATAATATCTTTCTCAGCCAGCCATTTCGCGAACTCTGGCGCCACGGTCAGGCCCAGAGTTTCGCGTAGTTGCGCCAGATCGTGATGAGACAGACTCTGATAATTCAGCATGATGTCGTCCGCGCCCGGCACGGTGATCACAAAGTTCACACCCGCATTCGCCAGCGCGTGTAGCAGTATATCCATGTCGTTTTGATCCGCTTCGGCATGGTTGGTGTAGCAGACGTCAACGCCCATCGGTACACCTAGCAATTTACCGCAAAAGTGGTCTTCGAGCCCTGCTCGAATGATCTGCTTGCCGTCGTACAGGTACTCTGGCCCGATAAACCCGACCACAGTATTCACCAGCAGACAGTCATAGGCCCTTGCGACTGCATAGGCGCGGGTTTCCATGGTTTGCTGATCCACACCGTGATGCCCGTTCGAAGACAGCGCCGCCCCTTGGCCTGTTTCAAAATACATGACGTCCTGCCCTACCGTTCCACGGTTCAGGGCGCGCGCGGCCTCTTGCGCTTCGGTCAGATGAGCGAGGGTGACCCCAAATCCGGCATTTGCGGCTTCGCTGCCAGCGATGGATTGGAACACCAGATCCACTGGCGCACCAAGGTTCATCGCCTCAATCGCGGTTGTCACGTGTCCCAGCACACAGGATTGAACCGGCATATCAAAGGCAAGCCGCAGTTCGTCCAGCATGCGCGCGGTTCGAATGTATTCGGTGATGCCGTCGGTGGCAGGGTTCACTCCGATGACTGCGTCACCAGAGCCATAGACCAGCCCGTCTACCGCACTGATCGCGATCCCCAAAGGATCGTCCGTCGGGTGGTTCGGCTGGTTCCGGCCCGCGATCGTGCCCGGCAGGCCGACTGTGGTGCGGAACGCTCGCACCACCTGAATTTTTCGCGCGACCGAGATCAGATCGGCATTCCGCATTAGCTTGGACACGGCTGCCGCCATTTCGGGTGTCAGCCCCCATGCAATAGAACTGATCTGAGCCCCGTCAGCGCCCAACAGCCATTCCCGAAACTCCCCTACGGTCAGGTGCGCGATTGGGGCATAGGCCGCTGGATCATGTTGTTTCACTATCAGATCGGAGACGTCGTCCTGAATCTCGGGGATCAATGCCTCGTCCAAAAATGCCTTGAGCGGCAGGTCTGCCAAGCAATACTGCGCCGCGATGCGCTCCTCGGCGCTTTGGGCGGCGATCCCTGCCAGAACATCGCCAGAGCGGTGCGGCGTAGCGCAGGCCATCAGACGGCGGAGGTCGTCGAACGTCCAGCGGGTTGCGCCGAATGTGTGAGAGTAGCTCATCGGAGGGTGTCCTGCTGTCTGTAATTTCGGCCAGAGTGTTAGGGCGCGGTCCGACTTGCAAGAAGGGCAGGGCCGCTGCGCGCCGCCATAGCGGGCAGGTCTGGCCCTACTGCCCAGAGGATAGGCGGCTTTAGGGGCTTCGGGTGATGATCAGATAGGCTCCGCTCAGCAACAGAAGCGCGCCAAAGGCCGCGCTGCCAATCTGGTGCAGGTCAAACCGCTCTGCTTTCAGAATGTCCCACCCCAAACCAAAGATGAGCTGACTGGCCACCAGGATCGAGATGGTCGCGGCCGCCCCGAGCTGCGCATACCCTGTAATGCTGGCGAAAACGAAGAATGACCCCAAAATTCCGGGCACAAGCGCCCATGGTTTTAGGACGTGCAAGACCTCTGCCAGCCCGCCAAGCCCAACCTTTCGCAAGAGCAATGTAGAGAGCAAAACCAGACCCACCGCTGAATTGAGCACAAGGGCAAACAGGATCGTCGAGGTCAGATCGGTAATCCGCGCCATCAGGATATTCTGCAGCACCAAACCCGCACCCGCAGCGATCAATAGTAGCATGTAGGTGTTCATTGGCGCTGCCCTATACCGTCTGGATCATCGCGCGTGTCGAGGGTGAGTTGCAGGAACGCCAGATCCAGCCAGCGTCCGAACTTGGTGCCGACCTGTGGCATGTGGGCGACTTGCTTGAACCCAAGCTTTTCGTGCAGGTGGATCGAGCCTGCGTTGCCCGCTTCTATTCCCGCGACCATCACGTGTTTTCCAATCAATCGAGCGCGGGTGATTAGAGCTTCCATCAGGGCCCGGCCAATGCCTTGGCCGTGCTGGTCCGCACGGACATAAATCGAATGCTCGACTGTGTGGCGAAACCCGTCAAATGCGCGCCAATCCCCGAAGGACGCGTAGCCCAAAACGTCAGTGCCATTCATAGCGACGAGGATAGGATAGCCTGCAGCGGCACGGTCATTGAACCATCTACGGCGGTTTTCCAGATCGACTTCGCGCTCGTTCCAAATGGCGGTCGTGTGGGCGACGGCATGATTGTAGATGTCCGTAATCCCTTGGAGGTCACTTTCCAAAGCGTCTCTGATCTGCATGGCCCGACTCCTGCTGAGATGAGAAGATTGTTCACTATTGTGGATTTTGCGTCAATGGCGGTGGGCGGCGCAAAACGATCACGGCGTAGGTGCAGGGCGCTTCACCCGCATTCTCAAAAATGCAGTCAGTGGGCGGTCCAAGGTGCAGGCAATCGCCGAATTCTAGGGCGTGACGTACATCGCCTTCGTGGAACACAAGGCTGCCCTCAATGACCCAGATGAGATGCTCTGAAAAAGCATAGGCCGCAGCGGGTATCGGCACGCGAGCGCCAGCAGGCAAGGTCACTTCGACGAGGTCCAGTGGCAGCTTGGTCTGCGGCGAGACATGCCGGCGTAAATATCCGGTCTCGGGGTCGGTCCAAACGGACTGGTCCTGCCGCCGTAAGAGCTGGCCACCATCAGCCTCGGCGCGAGCCATCAGGGTGGACATGGTCATCTGAAACGCGCCCGAGAGTTTGCTGAGAAGCTTGGCGGTTGGGCTGCTGTCACCCCGTTCGATTTTGTGGATCATCGCCCGAGAGACACCGGCCCGCTCCGCCAGATCGGTCAGCGACCAGTTGCGGCTTTCGCGCTCGGTCTTGATCCGCGCGCCAATTTTCTGATCCAGGTCATCTTGCTGCATCGTGATAGTATAGTGGACTGATCCCTTGTGCAGCAACCGCTGAAATCAAAGCGTTCGGATCGGGGTGCCTGCCATGAAGTGCGCGATCGCGTCGACAGTGTCTTCGTAGAAGAGGCGCCACGTGGCTTCGGTGACGTAGCCAAGATGCGGGGTTAGCAGCAGTCGTTGGCCGAACTCTGCACTCGCTTTGCGCCACGGGTCGTCCGCGCTCAGCGGTTCGTCTTCAAAGACGTCTATGCCCGCCATCGCAGGTTTGCCTTGGCGAAGTCCTTCGAAAAGGGACGCGCGATCGACGAGCCCTGCGCGCGAAGTGTTCAAGAATATTGCGCCGTCGGGCAAGGCTTCGAACGCGTCGGGGCCGATCAGGCCTTGGGTCGTCTTGGACAGAACCATATGCACAGTTAGTACGTCAGACGTCTGCGCCAGTTCGGGGAGTGTCGCAGCAAAGGTAACCCCTGCCGCTGCTGCGCGCTCAGGGGTCAGGTTCGGGGACCAAGCACTGACCTGCATCCCGAAAGCCGTGCCAATTGTCGCGACTTGCTGGCCAATTTTGCCAAGGCCCACAATCCCGAGCGAAAGCCCCGCCAGATCGCGACCGGGTGCGCCTTGCCAACCACCAGAGCTGAGGCGCGTGGTTTCAGGCAGGATGCGGCGGCTGAGCGACAGCATCAGCGCCATGGTCAGCTCAGATGTCGTGGTTTTCCGCGAGCGGGTACCGCAAACAGGGACACCCTTTGCCTTGGCAGCGGCCACGTCAATGGACAGGTTTCTGGGGCCCGTGGTGACAATAAGCTTTAGGTCAGGCAGCGCGTCGATCAGTGCCGCAGGGAAGGGGGTGCGTTCGCGCATCAAACAAATGATGTCAAAGCCCTGCAACTCTGCGGCAGGATCGGGCAGCGCCTCGTGAAAAAATACGATCTCGGCGTCCAGCCGGTCCCAGTCCGCATAGTCTTTCGCCACGCGGGCATAGTCATCCAGAACAGCAATTTTCATTAGGGCGCGCTCCTCTCAGGCTTTGGTTAGGCAACCTCACCCGCGCGTAATGCGCAAGCCAGAAGCGGTGCTCCTATGCAAAAGAAAAGGGCCGCTCTGACAACGAGCGGCCCACTGAATTTTAGCAATCAAGCTTCAGTCTTAGAAGTGGACCGAACGCGAGGTTCCGGGAACTTCCTGCGGCGGTGCAAACTTGGTCAGGTTGATGCCTTTGACCGCTGCCTTATACTCGTCCGAGTTGGGCGTGCGGCCAAGGATCGCCGACAGAACAACCACGGGGGTCGAAGCCAGCAGCGATTCACCCTTCTTCTCGGCGCTGTCTTCAACGACGCGGCCTTGGAACAGGCGGGTCGAGGTCGCCAGAACGGTATCGCCTTTGGCGGCCTTTTCTTGGTTGCCCATGCAGAGGTTACAGCCGGGACGCTCGAGGTACAGAATGTTTTCGTACTCGGTGCGGGCGTTGGCTTTGGGGAACAGATCGTCGAACTCAAAGCCCGAGTATTTCTGCAGGATGTCCCAGTCGCCTTCTTCTTTCAGCTCGTCGATGATGTTGTAGGTCGGTGCGGCCACAACCAGCGGTGCCTTGAACTCGACCTTGCCGTTGGCTTCTTCGAGGTTCTTGAGCATCTGCGCGACGATCTTGATGTCACCCTTGTGCACCATGCACGAGCCGACAAAGCCCAGATCCACCTTCTTGTCGCCGCCGTAGTAGGACACGGGGCGGATGGTGTCGTGGGTGTAACGGCGCGACGGATCGGCGTTGTTCACGTCGGGGTCGGCGATCATGGGCTCGTCGATCAGGTCCAGATCAACGACGACTTCGGCAAAGTACTTGGCGTTGTCATCGGGGGTCAGGGCAGGCTTCTCGCCCGACTTGATTTCCGCGATGCGCGCGTCGGCTTTGTCGATCAGACCCTGCAGAGTCTTGGCTTCGTTATCCATGCCCTTGTCGATCATGGTCTGGATGCGGCCTTTGGCCAGTTCCAGCGAACCGATCAGGGTTTCATCGTTGGAAATACAGATCGAGGCTTTCGCCTTCATCTCTGCGGTCCAGTCGGTGAAGGTGAACGCTTGGTCTGCCAGCAGGGTGCCGATGTGCACTTCGATGATGCGGCCTTGGAACACGTTGTCGCCGCACTGCTTGAGCATCTGCGCCTGAGTTGCGTGTACCACGTCGCGGAAGTCCATGTGGTCCGCCATCTGGCCCTTGAAGGTCACTTTGACCGACTCGGGGATGGGCATGGTGGCTTCGCCGGTGGCCAGTGCCAGAGCAACGGTGCCCGAGTCCGCGCCAAAGGCAACGCCCTTGGACATACGGGTGTGGCTGTCGCCGCCGATGATGATGTCCCAGTCGCTGACGGTGATGTCGTTCAGCACTTTGTGGATCACGTCGGTCATCGCCTGGTATTCGCCCTTGGGGTCGCGCGCGGTGATCAGACCGAAGTCATTCATGAACTTCATCAGGCGAGGGATGTTGGCCTGAGCCTTCTTGTCCCAAACCGAAGCGGTGTGACAGCCCGACTGGTAGGCCGCGTCAACGGTGGGCGAAATGGTGGTCGCCGCCATGGCTTCCAGTTCTTGGCTGGTCATCAGGCCGGTGGTGTCCTGCGAGCCAACGATGTTCACTTTGACGCGCACGTCCGAGCCAGCGTGCAGGACTTTGCCCTTTTCGACGCCAACAGCGTTTGCGTTGAAGATCTTTTCGACGGCGGTCAGGCCCTGATCGGCAACGGTCACTTCTTTCGAAGGTGCGTAGACGGCGGGGGCTTCGACACCCAGAGTTTCAGCGGCAAATGTTTGCAGCTTCTTGCCAAAGACCACAGCATAGGAGCTGCCAGCCTTCATGAACTCGACCTTCTGCGGGGTGAAGGCAGAGGAGACGTCGACCAGCTCTGCGCCGGTTTCGTCGTAGAGTTTCTTTTCTTTGGTGTTGATGGTCAGGACCTTGCCGGTCTCGACCGAGTATTTCTGTTCGAGAACAGGGTTGCCTTCGGCGTCCAGCACGGGCTTGCCGTTTTCGTCCAGCTTTTTGACCCAGTTCTTCAGGTCCAAGCCGATGCCGCCGGTCACGCCAACAGTGGTCAGGAAGATCGGCGAAATGCCGTTGGTGCCCGCCACAACAGGGGCAAAGTTCACGAAAGGCACATAGGGGCTGGCTTTCTTACCGGTCCACAGCGCGACGTTGTTGACGCCGGACATACGCGACGAACCAACGCCCATGGTGCCTTTTTCAGCGATCAGCATGACGCGTGCGTCAGGGTGCTGTTCTTGCAGGTCCTGAATTTCTTTTTGCGCTTCGGGGCTGATCATGCACTTGCCGTGCAGTTCGCGGTCCGAACGAGAGTGCGCCTGGTTGCCGGGCGACAGAAGGTCGGTCGAGATATCGCCTTCGGCAGCGATGTAGGTCACAACTTTAACTTCTTCGTCCACTTCGGGAAGCTTGGTGAAGAACTCGGCCTTCGCGTAGCTGTCCAGAATGTCTTTGGCGATCGCGTTGCCGTCTTTATAGGCAGCGGCCAGACGCTCCATGTCTGCTTCATAGAGGAAGACCTGAGTTTTCAGCACGTCAGCAGCTTTGCCTGCGATCTCTTCGTCGTCACCCAGCGCCAGATCCAGCAGAACTTCGATCGAAGGGCCGCCCTTCATGTGCGACAGCAGTTCGAACGCGAAATCGGGGGTGATTTCTGCGACGGTTGCTTCGCCAAGGATGATCTTTTTCAGGAACGCTGCCTTCACACCTGCGGCGCTCGTGGTGCCGGGCAGGGTGTTGTAGATGAAGAAGTTCAGCGAGTCTTCACGGTGCTCGTTCGCTGTGTCCTCGATCTGCGCGATCAGTTCAGCAACCAGCGCGCCGTCGTCGATCGGCTTGGGGTGCAGGCCCTCGCCTTTGCGGGTTTCGATTTCTTCAAGATAGGCAGTGTACAAGCTCATGGCGATCCCTGCGGTTCAGTGGTGGGGCAAGCTTGGGTGCCGAGCGGCAAAATATGAGTTGGCGAGCGGCGGCAAGCTTAATTGTATGCGGATGTATACCAAACGTATTTACGTGGCAAGAGGTTGGCGACGGGATTACGGCCCGAACGCCTCTGTGTCGAGCAAAAGCGACGTTTTTCAGCGGCCTGAGGCATTATGCCTGACCTTGGGTCACTCTTTGCGGGGGCTTCTGAGCGGGAAATAGGGGCAGAGTAGGCGAATCCACGTCCTTGGTGTGGTCCGGCAGACGTCAGACGGGGCACCTTGGCGGGGCCCCGATCTAAGGTCAGGTCTCGATGCGCGAGATCAGGTCGTCCATGACGGCGGCGTTCTGCATGCGCAGGATCGCTTCGGCTGCGGACATATCTTGGCGGCGCATGGCATCAATGAGTAGCGTCATCTCTTCGGCCATCACGCTGCGGCGGCCCGAGCCGTAGCCATAGTTGCGACGGAAGGCAAAGATCGTATCCCAGCCACGTAAGAAGACACGCAACGCCTCTTTGTTGCCGCCAAACTCCATTAGCTTGGCGTTAAAGCGGCGATTGCTCTCAATCGCCTCTGTGTCATTACCGGTTTCGAGCTGTGTCCGATAGTCCGCAGCCAGCGCTTCGAGAGTCCGGATGCGTTCCAGCGTCAGCTTCCGCATCCCGCTGCGCACGGCAAAAATCCGAAGCTCGGTGTTCAGCTCGAACAGATCGGTGACGTAGCTGCGATCGAGTTGGCGCACCGTCGCGCCGCGGTTGGGCTCGATGCTGACCAGCCCTTCGCCCTCCAGCTTTCGCAGGGCTTCGCGCAGGGGCATGGTCGAGAACCCCAGCCGCTTGGCCAGTTCGCTGGTTTTCAGGCGCTCGCCGGGGGTGACACGACCGGCAAGGATGTCTTCTCGGATCAGGTTGGTCACCTGATCCACTGAATTTACGGCACTATCGGCTGGCAAAGTTGCTTCATCTTCCATGCACAGAATGTTGATCAACCCGCCTTGCGGATCAAGGAGATATGTTCGGCGTCGATCAGGACTGTTCCGTCCTTGCGGCAAAGGCGCACGGCTTCGGTAATGATCCCCGCAGGTCGCGAACTGCTCTCGCGTTTGCTGGTGAAGTCCATTTCCACATAGACTTCGTCCCCCGCCAGAATGTGTGTCTTGAACCGCACATCGTTCCAGCCAAGGGATGCAATCGAGGTGTCCTCGTAGAGCTTCAGCTCGGTCTTGAGCCCTTCCATTAGGGACAGACCGTAAAGGCCGTGGGCGATGATTCCGGGGAATCCTGCCTTCTTGGCGTAGTCATCGTCGGTGTGCAGGGGGTGGTGATCCCGTGTCAGGCGACAAAAATCCGCAATATCCTGTGCTGAAATTTTGTGCGTTCCGGTCGTGTAAGTCGTGCCGACGACCACATCTTCGTAAAACAGGTTCATGAATAGGCCTTCTGCACCTGCCGCGCGATGATCATCCGCTGGATCTGGTTGGTGCCTTCGTAGATCTGGCTGAGTCGCACATCGCGGAAAAGGCGCTCGATGCGGAACTCGCGGGAATAACCGTTGCCGCCGTGGATTTGCAGCGCGTTCGAGATGTGAACCTGCGCCATATCGGTAGTGAACAGCTTGGCCTGCGCGGCCTCCATCGCGATGGAATGGCCTGCGTCATAAAGCTTGGCCGCGTTGTGGATCAGCAGGCGTGCGGCCGAGATATCCTTGGCCATGTCGGCGATCATGAACTGGATCGCTTGGTGTTCAAAGATCGGCTTGCCGAACTGCTTGCGGTCATTGGCGTATGTGATGGCGTCTTCCATCGCGGCTTGCGCCATGCCAAGCGCCATCGAAGACATCATCAGGCGGGCAAAGTTGAAGTTGCCCATGGCCATTTTGAACGCGCCACCTTCAGGGCCGATCAGGTTTGCGACTGGCACGCGGACTTCGTCAAAGGTGACCATGCATTCGGCCAGACCGTGCATCCCGAGTAGGTCTTCAGACTTACCTTTGATGACGCCGGCGCGGTCGGTTTCGACAAGAATACAAGAGATGCCTTTGTGGCCCGCCTCGGGGTCGGTTTTCGCGAAAACCATGATCACGTCGGCGATCTGGCCAAAGGTCACCCACGCTTTGGTGCCCTTGATCACATACTCGTCGCCGTCGCGGATCGCCGTTGTTTTCATGGCCGCAACGTCCGATCCGGTGTCCGGTTCAGTGACCGCGGTGGCAGGAATGACGGAGCCGTCTAGGATGCCGGGAATCCAGCCCTTGGTGGTCTCCGACCCGTGGTGATCCAAGAAAATCGCGGCCTCGACCGGAATGGCGAATGCGTTGCCGACCGCTCCAGAGCCGCGCGCGATCTCTTCCATCACGATGCAGGCGGCCATGGCATCAAGGCCCACGCCGCCCGCGTCTTCGCTGAGTGCAACGCCGAACAGCCCCTGTTCAGCCAGCGCGTTGTAGATTTCGCGGGGAAATTCATCCTCGCGGTCGATGGTGGCGGCCGCAGGGGCGACCACGTTTTCCGAAAGCTTGCGCGCGGTGTCCCGCACCATGCGCTGCTCTTCGCTGTAGAACTGATCCAATGTGATCTCCAAATTCCGAAAACTGATGCGATCTGATCAAGAGCTATCGCCGCGACTCGATCCGGTCAAGTCGAGGCAACGCCCGCGTGGAAGGCATCCGAGGGCTCTCGGTCGCAAAAGTAGACGATCACGTGTTTTGGATCAGCGTTATAAGCCTTTACCGCTGCCGCTGTGATTGCGCGGGCGGCCTCTGCTTTCGCCTTTTGGGGTCTCGGAAAGGCGTGAACCTTTATAAAAAAGCGGTAAATTTCAGCACATGTGCCAAATTTTCCGGCATGTCCGTAGGAATTTGCGGGTGCCGAAAAATAATAGCAGGTCACGATATCTGCGCTGATCCCGTAGGCATCGCAGAGCCCTTTGGTCATGGTTTCCGTCGCAACCTCCCGTATTTCTTGGGAACAGTCGTTGTCGATGATTTCGATAAAGGGCACGGGTCTTCTCCTGTTGGTTGTGCGTGCGCGGCATTCGATACGAATAGCGGGCATTGACTTATTATCTGATCAGAAGAAGGCTGAGTGCAACAGATTTACGAACAGGCCCAAACCGGGCCGCAGAAGGAAAAGACCACGATGACGTTCAAGGGCAGCTATACTGTTTGTGTGACCCCCTTCACCGCCGAGGGCGCGGTCGATTTGCAAGCGCTGAAGTCCTATGTCGACTGGCAGATCGAAGAGGGCGTGCACGGCCTGATCCCCCTTGGCAGCACGGGCGAATTCCTGTCGCTGACCCGCGATGAGCGCACCGCTGTCGCCGAAACCGTCATCCGTCAGGCCGATGGCCGCGTGCCTGTCCTGATCGGCACCGCCGCCGAATGGACCGACGAAGCTGTCGATCTGAGTAAAAAGGCAGAGACCCTTGGCGCGGATGGGGTGATGTTGGTGCCGCCATATTACTCGTCGCCCACCGACGCGGAACTGGTGGTCCACTTCACCCGCGTGGCCGAAGCGATTTCGATCCCTGTGATGCTGTATAACAACCCGTTCACCGCGAATGTGGACCTGTCGGCAGATCTGGTCGGGCGTCTGTCCGAAGTGGACAATATCTCTTACATCAAGGACACGTCAAAGAACGTACACCGCGTGACCGAACTGCTCGAGGCGTGCCAAGGCCGGATGACCGTTTTCGCCGGCTACTACCCGTGGGAAAGCTATCTGGCAGGCGCCGAGGGCTATAGCTCTGTCATGTCGAACATCGCACCGAAACTGTCGGCTGAGATGTTCGACAAGACCGTAGATGGATCGGGGCAGGGGCGTGACCTCTATGTCAAAAGCCTGCCTCTGATCAACGCGCTGGCTGGCGACCTGTATGTGTCGGCCACCAAGGCCGCGATGAAAATGATCGGTCGCTCGATGGGCGATCCCCGCCCGCCGCGCCTGCCCTTGCCCGAGGATAAGCGCGCGGAGCTTGAAGGAACTCTAAGAACACTCGGGTTCATCGCCTGAGCGAACGGCGCCACGCGCCACAACAATAAAGACCCCCTCCCAACAGTGAGTTTAACAAGGATACGCATGATGAAACTGACCAACATTGCACTTTGCGCCGCTATGGCGATCACCGCTGTCGCCGCACCTGCCTTTGCTCAGGACATCACCCTGAAAGCCAGCCACAACGCGAACGCCGAAGAGCCCTATGGCGTCGGTCTGCGCAAGATGGCCGAAGTTCTGGAAGCAAAAACAGACGGTGCGGCCACCATTCAAGTGTTCGACAATGCGACCCTCGGCGACGAGATGGAGAGCATTCAGGGCACCCAGATGGGCACCGTGGACATCGCGGTAACCGCAAACTCGACCCTGTCGAACTTTGTCCCCGATCTGTCGGTCTTCTCGCTGCCCTTCATCTTTGAAAACGCAGAGCAGATGGACCGCGCCCTGAGCGATCCCGCCGTCCGTGACGCCATTCAGGCAGAGCTGGAAAAGCAAGGCTTCCACCTGCTGGCCGTCTTCTCGGCAGGCACCCGCCACATCATGACCAAGAAGCCGATTGAATCGCTGGCTGACATGGAAGGCCTGAAGATCCGCACCATGCAGAACCCTGCGCACGTGGATACCTTCAACGCATTTGGCGCGAACGCGACCCCGATTGCCTACACCGAACTTTACGGCGCGCTGGAAACCGGCGTTGTGGATGGCGCAGAGGCGGCGAACACCAACTTCTTCTCGCAGAAGTTCTACGAAGTTGCGCCCGACTGGGCCGTTGTTGGTTGGCTGGAACTGGTCGCGCCCGTGATCATGGGCAAAGCTGCCTATGACGCTCTGCCCGAAGATGTTCAGGCGGCTCTGGACGAAGCGGGCCTCGAAGCCGGCAAGTTCGAGCGTGCCACTTATCTGGCCAGCGACAACGCACGCTTTGCGGATCTGGAAGAGGTTGGCGTGAAAATGACCCGCCCCGACACCACCGAGTTCCGCGAAGCCGCAGCTCCCGTCCAGCAGAAGTATCTGGAAACCGAGGGCCAGAAGAAAATCTTCGAACTTCTGAAATCGGTCGAGTAACCCTTCCTTACTAGACCCAACTCACCCGGCCGTGCCGCTTCCCGTGCGGCCGGGGCTTTACGACCGGAAAGTTTCGCCCATGTTCGCCCTTCTCGAACGCCTTTGTCTGATTTTGCGTGCTGTCGCCTCTGCTGCGGTGATCATCCTGTTCACCGTGATGATGGTCTCGGTTCTGGTGCAGATCGGCGGGCGATACGTCTTTAACTACTCCATCGCCGCAGCGTCCGAGATCGCGACCTTTAGCCAGATATGGCTGGTGCTTCTAGGCTCCGGCGTTGCTTTGGCTCGCGGCCAGCACGTCGCAATCGACATGCTCCCTGCCAAGCTGCCGCTGCCCTACGCCCGCGTTGCGCTGGTTTTGATCGCCGTGGTTGTCGCGAGTTTCCTGTGGGTTTTGGCCTATGGCACCCAGCCCCTGATCAAGATGGGCGCGTTCCAGCTCTCGCCAGCCCTGCGCGTCCCGATGAAGTATATCTACCTCTGCCTGCCCATCGGCGCCGGTTACATGACGCTCGAGCTGCTGCTCGCCGTGATCCAGCGCTGGGACAACCCCTTCCCCCCGCCCGAAGCTGACCCAGACCCCGAGGAGGCCATCTGATGCTGGTTATCGCTCTTGCCTTCCTGTTCCTGCTTGCTCTCGGCGTCCCTGTTGTCTTCGTCCTTGGCGCCTCGGCGGTGCTGGCGCTGATCTCCACGACCGACGTGCCTGTTGCTATCGTCAGCCAGCGTGTCTTTGCCGGACTGAACTCCTTTACCCTGATGGCGATCCCGTTCTTTGTCTTTGCTGGCGTGATCATGGACGCTGGCGGCATCTCTCGCCGGATCGTCCAGTTCGCCTCGGCTTTGATCGGCTGGGTCGTCGGCAGCCTTTACCAAGTCAGCTGCGTTGCGGCGGCTGGTCTGGCGGCGATCTCGGGCTCCGGCTCGGCGGATACCGCTGCGATCTCGGCGATCATGCAGCCGCAACTGCGACGCAAAGGGTATGACGTCGACTTCGGCGCGGCCCTGATCGCCTGCGCAGGCTCTATCGCGCAGGTCATCCCGCCAAGCCTGACCATGGTCATCCTTGCTGTTGTGTCCAACGTGTCTATTGGTGCGCTGTTCATCTCGGGCATCCTGCCCGGCGCGATGTGCATCCTGATGCTGATGGTCATTTCTTACTTCAAGGCCCGCAGTGGGGGCGACGTCTACCGCGATAGTGAACCCTTTACCCTGCCGCGCCTTGGCCGCGCCGCGTGGGCCGCGCTGCCCGCCGCTGGTATGCCCTTCCTGATCCTTGGCGGTATTCTTGGCGGGGTTTTCACCCCGACCGAAGCGGCGGCTGTCTCTGGCTTCTATGGTCTGCTGGTGGGTGCGTTCGTTTATCGTGACCTGAAACTCAGCGCACTGCCAAGCCTGATCCTGAAAACCGCGTCCCTGTCCGCCGCCGTCATGCTGATCATCGGCACCGCGAGCGTCTTCTCTTGGCTCATCGCCAACGCGAACGTCCCTCAAATCCTTGGCGAGTGGATCAAAAGCGTTTCGTCGAGCCAAGTCGTGTTTCTGATCATCGCGAACCTCTTGTTCCTGTTCGTGGGCATGTTCCTCGAAACCATCGCGGCGATCCTGATCATGGTGCCCGTACTGGCCCCGATCGCAGTGACCATGGGCGTCGACCCGCTGCACTTCTCGCTGCTCGTGATCCTGAACTGCGCGATTGGCACGGTGACCCCGCCCTATGGCGTGTCCCTGTTCGTGGCTTCGTCCGTCGCCGGACGGTCCGTGATGCAGGTGTCCCGCCGCCTCGCGTGGCCGCTGGCGGGCCTGTTCTCCATGCTGATCGCCGTGACCTTTATCCCTGAACTTACGCTGTTCCTGCCCCGCATGTTCGGCCTGATTGATTAACCAGAAAGACCACCACTCATGACCAAACTCAAAGTCACCATCGCCGGTATCGAATTCGACGCCAAGTTCGAAGAAGACGCGCCCAAAACCGTCGCCGCATTCAAAGCGCAGCTGCCCTATAAAAGCAAAGTCGTTCACGTGCGCTGGTCGGGCGAGGGCGTGTGGATCCCCCTTGGCGATACCGATTTCGGCGTCGATTACGAGAACCACACCACCTATCCCGCGCCCGGTCAGTTCGTGCTGTATCCCGGGGGCATTTCCGAGACCGAGATTCTGCTGGCCTATGGCGGCGTGAACTTTGCCTCCAAGATGGGGCAGCTGGCGGGCAACCACTTCATCACACTGACCTCGAACCTCGACAAGCTGAAAGAGATCGGCCCCAAGGTTCTGTGGGAAGGCGCGCAGGACATCCTGTTCGAAGAAGTTTAAGCGACAGAAAGGTACGCCATGACCGCATCCCCCATCAGCTTTGGCGCCCGTCTGCGCCAGTTGGCCGCAGAGCGTGGCGACCAGACCGCCTTGGTGTTTTTGTCGGGTGTGGGGGACGCGCAAACCTATTCATGGCGCGAGTTGAACGCGATGGCTGACCGCTTTGCCCGTGCGCTGATGGCGCGCGGCGTGGGGCAGGGGGATGTGGTGGGCTTTGCCTTGGGCAACGTGCCTGCCCATATCGCGCTGGCCGTTGCGATCTGGCGAGTCGGTGCGACGACGATGGTGCTGGACCCCGGCATCAAGCCCGAAACCGCCGCCGCCATGAAAGAGCGTAGCGGCGCCGCGCTGGTCGTGTCCCAGCGCACGGGCGTCGGTGATCTGACCCAGTGTGATTTCGAAGCTCTGGCTAAGAGCCTGCCTGAAACAGAGGTCGAGGACCGCATCTCGACACCGGGCAAGATTGTCTTGTCCGGCGGATCGACAGGTCTGCCCAAGATGATGTGCGACGAGCGTCCGCTCGTCCGTGTGCCGGGGGCCAGCTGGGGCCGCGTGGCCCCGCGTTTGGGCTTCCGCTGTGATCAGGTGCAACTGGTGTGCGGGGCGATGTCCCACAACGCGCCGTTCACTTGGGCGCAGAACGGGCTCTTCGAGGGCAACACGCTGGTCCTGATGGAGCGGTTCGATGCCGTCCGCGCCCTGCAAGTCATCGATGAATATCAGGTTGGTTTCGCGATGGTCGTCCCCACCATGATGGTGCGGATGTACGACCGCTTGGCGGCCAGCGGCGCAAGTCTCAAAACTCTGCACGCCATGTATCACACCGGCGCGCCCTGCGCCGCGTGGCTGAAAGAGGCGTGGATCGAAGTTCTTGGCCCCGACCGCGTGACCGAGATGTACGGGTCGGGTGAAAACACCGGCCAGACCACGATCACAGGGGCCGAATGGCTGGCTCATCGCGGGTCGGTAGGGCGCGGGTTCGAGACCGATATCCGCATCTATGGCCCCGATGGCGCATTGCTGCCCGCAGGTGAGGCCGGAGAGATTTTCATGCGTCCCGATGACCTCGGTGGGCGCAGCCACTATGCTGGCCCGAATGCCCCCCAGCCCGAGCGAGATGCCGATGGCTATCAAAGCATCGGTGATGTCGGTTGGCTGGATCAGGACGGCTACCTGTACCTTGGCGGTCGGCGCGATGACGTGATCAACACGGGCGGCGTCAAGGTGCACCCCGAAACCATCGAGGCTGTGCTGCTGCAGTTCCCCGACGTGGCGGATGCGGTGGTGTTTGGCGCCACAGATCGCGAATGGGGGCAGCGCATCGTGGCCTGCCTAGAGCCCAAAGCGGGTGCAGAAATCGATCATGCGGCGCTGCGGAAATTTTGCGCTGAAAAGCTGAGCCCGCAAGAGGTGCCCAAAGACATTTCTGTGCTGGATGCGCTGCCTCGCGACGGGTTTGGCAAGATCCGGCGCAAGGCCTGCGCCGCAGAATGGGCAGAGACACGGACCGACGCCTGAACAGCGCGGTAGATATCAGGGAAATCCAGTGAAGCCATTGATATGAATAGGAAACCTTCTTCGGCTTATACTATTTGAAAAACAAATATCAGGCGTATGAATGATTATCGCAGGCTATATTAACAGCCGCTTTTGATTGCTCTAGCCTGATCTCAGACAACACAAAGGGATCATCATGGGCGCACTCGACGGAATCCGGGTACTCAGCTTTAACCACTTCTTGTCCGGCCCCGCTGCGGCGCAGCATTTGGGCGATATCGGTGCGGATGTCATCACGGTCGAACCCTTGACCGGCGCGTTCCAGCGCAACTGGGCCGTGGCCAATCGGTTCGTGGACGATACCTCGGTCAACCATATCACGACGGGGCGTAACAAACGCTCGATCGCGGTGGATTTGAAGTCCCCCGAAGGCATCGCGACGGTCAAGAAACTGATCGAAACTGCTGATGTGGTGATGGAGAATTTCCGCCCCGGCACGCTGGACAAACTGGGTCTGTCCGAAGCCGAAATGCGCGCAGTCAACCCGCGCATTATCATCGCGACCACCACCGGATACGGCATCGATGGCCCCTACGCCAAACGCCCCGGTCAGGACGTTCTGCTGCAGGCGATGTGCGGTCTGGCCGCCCACACCGGCAGCATGGAGAGCGGGCCGGTCGCGGTTGGCTCTGTCCCGATTGACCATCACGCAGCGGCGCTGACTGTTGCGGGGATCATCGCGGCGCTGTTCGAGCGCGAGCGCACTGGTGTTGCCCGCCGCGTGGACGTGAACATGTTGCAGGCCGCAATGGACTTGCAGGGTGAATCCATCACCGCATGGATGAACGGCGCCGAAAAGGCGGGTCCGCGTGGTCAGGACGGCATGGCCAACTGGTTCAGCCCCGCGCCCTACGGGATTTATGCGGCAAAAGACGGACACGTCATGATCTCGATGTCCACGCCGTCGCAGCTGTCCGGTGCGTTGAACCTGCCGCAACTGGCGGAACTGAGCGCTGACGAAGGCTTTAGCAAGCGTGGTGAAATCTCGCGCCTCGTGGCGGCGGGCATGGCCACGCTGACCATTGAAGAGGCCGTAGAAAAGCTGACCGAAGCAGGCGTCTGGCATGAAGTTGTCCGCGACTATGATGGTCTGCTCGACAACCCGCAGGTCGATCACCTGCAGGCCTTTACCGACATGACGGGATCGCAGGGCTCGACCTTTAAAATGCTTTCCCACCCTGTCCGCTACGACGGAGAGGTTCCCCCCATCCGCACGATGCCCCCCGCCTTGGGCGAGCAAACCCGAGAGGTGTTGGCCGAGGCTGGCGTGGATGCTGCCGAGATCGATCGCCTGATCGAAGCTGGCGTCGTCGTGCAAACCAACAAGATGCGCAGCTAAGCCTGCGCCCCGAAACTGGAGTAAGTTATGGATTTTACGATTTCCGACGAGATGAAAATGGTCACCGAAGCGGTGGGCAAGTTCGTCCGCGAAAAGGTTCAGCCGTTGGAGTGCGAGACCGAAGAGAACGCGGAAATTCCCGCCGATAAACTGGCCGCTGTCCGCGCAGAGGCGCAGGAACTGGGCTTTTACGCCATGAATATGTCCGAGGGGGTCGGCGGCGCTGGCCTTAGCGTGATGGATATGTGTCTGGTCGAAGAGCAATTGGGCCAGACCTCTGACGCGCTGATCCGCCGGATTTTTGGGCAGGTTTACCCGATGCTGGAACAGTTCGAGGACGAGGCGCTTCGTCAGAAGTACCTCTATCCCACTGTCAAAGGTGACAAAATCTGCGCGATGGCGATCACCGAGCCGGGCGCGGGTTCTGACGCAGCGGCGATCAAGACCAACGCGCGTCTGGATGGTGACGAGTGGGTTCTGAACGGGACCAAACACTTTATCTCGGACGGTGACATTGCGGACTACGTGATCGTCATGGCCGTGACCGATGCCGAAAAGGGTGCTCGGGGCGGCATCACCCTGCTGATCGTCGACAAGGGAACGCCCGGTTTTCAGGTCACCCGCAACCAGCCCATGATGGGGCACCGCGGCTATGGCCACGCGGAGCTGTATTTTGACAACGTGCGTATCCCCAAAGACAACGTGCTGGGAGAGGTCGGCAAAGGCTTCAAGGTGATGATGGCCAACGTGGGCGGCATTCGTTTGGGCCACATTGGTGCCCGTGCTGTTGGTATGGCTTCCCGCGTGCTGGAAATGATGCGCGAACATGCAGCCACCCGCAAACAGTTCGGCCAGCCCATCGGTGACTTCCAGATGGTGCAGCAGATGATCGCCGACAGCGCGATGGAAATCTTTGCAACCCGCATGATGGTGCTGAACACCGCTTGGGAAGAAGATAACGGCATGGACCCGCGGGACAAGGTTTCAATGGTCAAGGTTCAGGCCTCGGAAATGCTGGGTCGCGTGGCGGATCGGGGCATTCAGGTGTTCGGCGGCTACGGCTTCACCAAAGAACTGCCGCTGGAACGCATCTACCGTGATGCCCGCGTCACTCGCATCTACGACGGGACCTCCGAAGTGCACCGCATGCTGATCGCCCGCTCGGTGATCAAGCGCGGCCTGACCCTGTAATCGAAAGGATTTCCCATGACTACGCCTCCCGCCACCGGCGACAGCATCACCTTTCGCAAGACCATGACCGTGGCCGAGCAGGGGTTCTTTACCGGCATCACTGGCAACATGACCAAATCCCACGTGGATCGCGCCTTTGCCAAATCCGTGGACCTGCCCGACATGTCGGTGTTCGAATTGGCGGCTGCCGGTCTGCTGACCACCGCTTTGGGGCGCCTCTGCGGCGCTGACTGGCGGATCGGTAGCTTCAACGTTGCGTTTGGCGCGTCGTTCCCCGTTGGTTCGTCATTGGCCGCCACCGCGACCGTGACAGAGGCCACCGATCAGGCGGTCGACTGCACCCTGACCATCGCGGTCGAGGGCACAGAGACGATCACCGGCACCGCCCGCATGGTCCCGCTGAAGGGCTAAGCCATGTATGACATCCGCAACATCGATGAGCTGACCGTGGGCGACCGCGTGACCGTCTCGAAAACCGTGACCGAGGCGGACGGCGCCATGTACATCGCCGCGACCGGCGATTTCGGCCCTGTCCACGTGGACGAAGGCTATGCAAGCACCACACGGTTCGGCGAACGCCTTGCCCCGGGCAT
Organism: Donghicola eburneus; assembly: GCF_900115865.1. GTDB lineage: Bacteria > Pseudomonadota > Alphaproteobacteria > Rhodobacterales > Rhodobacteraceae > Donghicola > Donghicola eburneus. The sequence goes on from NZ_FOXY01000006.1 coordinate 212,600, forward strand.
TCTGGTCGCGGGCATCTGCACGTCCGTCTTGACCGCTGAACTGGTGGGCACTGTGGGCGTGTCGATCCGCGACAGCTTCTGGTTCACCGGCGCGGTCCGCTACGGAGACACGATCACCTTCGACATCTGGATTTCCTCGAAGGACGAGGAAAACCGCAGCGTCGATTGGCAGGCCAGCGCCCGAAACGAAGAGGGCGTCGAAGTCCTCAAGGCTGATGCCACCCTGAAATTCCCGAGAAAACGAGTGACCCAATGACCATTTCCGCCAAAGACCTGCGTGGCATCACCGTCGCGACCGTTCTGCCCTTTGACGAAGCCGGTGCGATTGACTGGGATGGCTACAGCGCCGTTCTGGACCACTGCGCCAAGCCCGAAACCACCGATTGCGTCTTTGTAAACGGCCATGCGGGCGAAGCGACCGCCCTGACCGATGCCGAGAAGATGGCTGTGATCAAGCGGACCCGCGCACAGATTTCACCCAAACAGCCCCTGCTGGCTGGCGTTGTGCCCACCGGCATTCCCGATGCTCTGCGTCAGGCGGAAATGGTGTGCGAAGCGGGCGCCGATGTGGCCGTGATCTTCCCGCCCGAAGCTTTGGGCGGCGGCAATGCCAACACCATGGCGGCGGTCAAGATGTACGAGCATCTTGCCAAAGAGCTGCAAATGCCCCTGTCGCACTTCCAGTTCCCGATTGCCTCTGGCTTTGGTCTGGCGACCAATGTGCTGGCCGAGATCGCCAAGATCCCCGAGGTTATCGCGGTGAAAGAGGGCTCTGCCACGCTGCTGGCCTATGACGAAAACCGCCGCGCGATCAAAGCGGCGGACGACAACACCGCGATCCTGCCCTCTAACTTCCATTGGTTCTTTAGCCAAGTGGCGTTGGGTGGCGACGGCATCCTGTCGGGACTGGCCAGCCTTGTTCCCGGTCTGCTCAAGGACCTGTGGGATGCGTCGGAAAACATGGATCTGGCGGCGATGCGCGCGGCGAATGATCGCCTGTATCCCGTGGTCCGCGCGATCTATGGCCCTGCGCCTGTGGTCGATATGCACACCCGCATGAAAGACGGCCTTCAGATGATGGGCGTGATCAAGAACGCGGCCCCCCGTCTGCCCTTGCTGCCCCAGACCGAGGCGGTCCGCGACGGTGTCCGTCAGGCGCTGATCGCCGCAGAGGTGATGTGATGAGCGCGGCGCTGAACGGCGGCCTTTATGCGGCGACTATCTGCCCGATGCATGACACGGGCGGGCTGGATTTCACCGGCTTAGAGCATCACTTCGCTCAGGTTCTGTCCGATCCCGGTCAGGCGGGCCTTCTTCTGAACGGTCACGCGGGCGAAGGCATCCACATGTCCCGCTCAGAGCAAGCCGATGTCGTTCGGATCGCCCGCGAGGTTGCCGGCAAACGCCGTATCCTTGCCGCCGTCAGCGCCGAAAATACCGAATTCGCCGCGGCCGATGCACAGGCCGCGCTGAAGGCTGGCGCCGATGCGATTATGGTGTTCGCTCCGTTTTCGTGGGGCTTGGGAGTTGACCCGCGGGCGGTCGTCGCCCACCACCGCGGTATTGCCGAAGCCACCGGCGCACCGATCTACCTGTTTCAGGGCTCTGTCGCCTCTGGCGGTCTGCACTACGACACGGACCTCCTGAAACAGCTGCTCGAAATAGATGCCGTCGCAGGCATCAAAGAAGGCAGTTGGGAGGTCAAAGCCTATGAGACCACCCTGCGGACCGCCCGCGAGGTGCGCCCCGATGTGGCGGTCATGGCGTCGGGCGACGAGCATCTGTTCGGCTGCTATATGCTGGGAAGTGATGGCTCTGCCGTTAGCCTCTCCGCGCTGGTGCCTGACCTGATCACGGCACTGGATACCTATGTCCGCGCTGACCGCATCGCGGATGCCCTGAAAATCCACACCGCGCTCTATGATCTGGCGCGTCTTGTCTATGCCCGTCCCGGCCATCTGGCCGCCGCACGGCTCAAGGCCTGCCTTGCTGCGATGGGCCGGATCGACAGCCCCGCCTGTCGCGCCCCCACCCCTCGAATTTCTGACGCAGAGCTTGACGCCCTTATGGTCGCTCTGCGCCCCTGTCTGGAGCTTTCCGAATGACCGCCCTGCAAACCCATATCGTGTTCGTTGATGTCGCCCCCGAGGACGAAGCCGCCTTTGACGACTGGTACGAAAACACGCATCTGCCCGACATTCTGGCCTGCCCCGGTTGGCTGGATGCTCGCCGTGAAAAATGCCTGGAGGGCGGGCCACGTCACGTGGCGATTTACACGATTACTGGCCCCGAAGCCTATGAAACCCCCGAATTCGAGGCTATCAAAGGCTTTGGTCCGTTCACGGACAAGGTAAAGAACTTCAAGCGTATCCGCATGACAAAGTCTTGAAAACACGAGGATCAGAGCCATTCCCGATATCCTGAACCTTCGCCAGTTGGAAATCCTGCGCGCCGTTGTGACCTATCGCACCACGGTCGGCGCGGCCGAGCGGCTGGGGATGTCCCAGCCCTCGATCTCTAACACGATCCGGCATATTGAAACGGTTCTGGGTTTCCCCCTTTTCGAGCGGGTCAGCAATCGGCTGTCCCCGACCGAAGAGGCTCTGATCCTACTCGAAGAAGCCGAGCCCCTGTTCCACCTGCGCGACGCAGTGAACCAAAGGGCTGGCGATCTGCGGGGCGGAAAAATTGGACGCATCCGTATCGCGGCAACGGCGGAGCTGAGTGAGTCCGTTCTACCCCGCGTGATTGCCGACTACGCTCGTGATTATCCTCGCATTCAATTGTCTCTTGAAACGCGCCCCTTGGACAGCGTGTTGCAGGTGGTGGAGAATGGCGTAGCGGATGTGGCTTTTGCTATGTCGCCCTATGAGCGGCAGGCGATGAACTACGAGCAAATCGCGGATCTGCGTCCCGTGTGTTTGCTACAAGACAGCGATCCGCTGGCCAAACTCGACGTGATCACGGCCAAGGATCTGATGGGCGCAGCACTGATCGGACCCCAAGTTTCGACGCGGATCGGCCTGATGTTGGCCGACAGTTTCCGCGCGCAGGGGCTGGAGTATCGCCCTTCGATTGAGACGCGCTTTATGAACGCCGCAGTACGTATTGTCCGCGATGGCTGGGGCGTGGCCTTGGTCGACGAGCTGTCAGCCCATACCGAATTACGCCCCGGTCTAGTGATCCGGCCCTACGGGTCAGAGCAGAGCTTCGATCTGTGCGCCGCCATGCAGAAAACCAAAGTCCCCTCGCGCCAGACCCGCCGCTTTATCGAGGTGTTCCGCGAACGGGTCGCCTTGCGGCTCGAAGAGGTGCGGGCTGAAAGCCAGCGGCCTATCGCCTGACTTTGGCTAGAGCCGCTGCGCCGCCTTCAACAATCAGGTTTGTGTCGTTGGTCACCACGATTGCCGCCGCGCCAAGGTCGAGCGCATAAGGCGCAACCAATTCGGGCGGTAGGCCCATCACACCGAAATCACAGTTGTTCTTTTGCGCCGCTTTGGCGATCCGTCCAAAGGCCTGCCTGACATCCTCGTGGTTTAGGTCGCCGCGCCGTCCAATCCCGTCTGCCAGATCGTTTGAGCCTATCATCAGCATGTCGATGCCTGGTGTCGCGGCGATCTGATCGACATTTTCCAGTGCGAGCGCACTTTCGATCATTGCGATGACCTGCGTGCCAGCTTCTGCACGCGCGCAAAGCTCTGCGGCGGGGACGATCCCGTAGTCCAATGCGGGCAAAGGGCCGGGTAGGGCGCGGCGCCCGTTGGGTGCAAAGCGGCAGAGCGCCGCGATGTTTTGTGCCTGTTCGGGCGTGTCCACATGTGGGACGATCACGCCGGTGGCCCCGCAGTCCAGAACCCGCGCGATATCCCCAGAATTTGGACCCGTCACACGCCCGTAGACAGGCAGTCCCGCTGCGATACCCGTGCCGGCGACCTGTCCCAGATCGCTCAATCCGAGTGGGCCGTGCTCCATATCGACAACAACGAAGTCAAAGCCTGCCCCGCGCGCGAGCAGGATCGATTCTGCGCGCGCGGCCAAGCAGAGAGCGAGCCCAAAATGTGATCTACCCTGAGGTGAATCTGGCAAATTTGATGATCCAATTTTCATTTTGAGCATCTTTTCTGATCTGAATATGCCTAAATACTGATCACTCTGGATCACAAAATTCAAGTAAATCACACTTTCGATGGCATTAAATACTCTGGCTCGCGATATTAATAGTCGATGGCCTTTACTGCGCGGTGCGCACTGCGCAGCATCGAGAAAAGGCAACAAAATACCAGTTGATCCAAGGTTTTGCGCCATTGGATTGTGCCGAGTGAACGAGAGGTCCGCTATGCCATCCCCTGAAACCCCGACGACGGATAGGTCCGGCCAAGCGCAATCTGGCGCGTTTCAAAATGTGATCAGATTGGGTGCTGGCGCCCTCATGGTCTTGCGCCGTGTCGTGGACAGCGTTGCGCTCTTGCTCTTGGCGTACATGGCGGGAGCCATCCTGATCCAGATCATCGGTCGCTACTTCTTTAACTATTCGATCGCATGGAGCGAAGAGACCGCCACATTTGCCCAAGTCTGGCTGACCTTGCTCGGTGCTGGGATTGCCATGCGGTACAACCAGCACGTCGGGGTTGACGTGCTGATCCGCAAGGCGCCGCTGCCTGTTCAGCGGGTTTGTAATGCGGCTGGTTTGGCCTTGGGGGTCTGGTTTTTGGCGGTTGTAGTCGTCGGGTCGTTCTCGATGGTGGCGATTGGCTTGATCGTCAAATCACCCGCTCTGCGTATTCCGATGGCCTGGCCTTACATGGCTCTGCCGGTCGGCTTTGGCTACTTTCTGATCGAATTTGCCGTGACCTTCGCGCCCAAGGTTCTGCGCCCTGAAACTGACAATTCTGAGGTGCTCGCATGATTTTCGCCGGCGGAGGTTTCCTTCTTCTTCTTGTGTCGGGTGTTCCGATTGTTCTGGCCCTTGGGATCGCGGCTCTGGTTGCGATCGAACTGACCACCACAGTGCCCCTTTCAATCGTGGCGCAACGGGTCTATGGCGGGATCAGTTCGTTTACCTTGATGGCCATCCCGTTCTTTGTCGCCTCGGGTCTGCTGATGGAGGCTGGCGGTATCGCGCGCCGGTTTGTGAACCTTGCGAGCGCATTGGTGGGCTGGATCACTGGCTCGCTCTATCTGGTGTCGATCGTGACGGGCACAGGTCTGGCGGCGATTTCCGGCTCTGGCTCGGCGGATACCGCGGCCATCAGCGCGGTTATGACTCCCGAGATGCGCAAGCGTCGGTACAACATTGATCTGGCTTCGGCCGTGATTGCAGCGTCAGGCTCGTTGGCGTCGATCATCCCGCCGTCGATCGTTATGATCGTGATCGCGATTACCGCGAACCAGTCAATTGGCGCTATGTTCCTTGGTGGTATCGTTCCCGGCTTGCTCGTTGTCGCGGGACTTATGGGGGGCTGCTGGTTGCACGCCCGTCAGGACGAAGCTGTTCAAACCGACCGCGAGGATTTCAGCTTCGACAAGCTGGTCAAAGCCTTCGTTGCGGCGCTGCCCGGGATGATCGTTCCGATCGTGATCATTGGTGGTATCATCGGCGGCGTGTTCACCGCGACCGAAGCGGCTTGTGTGGCGCTGTTTACCACACTGCTTGTGACCATGGGCATTTACCGCGAGATCACTTTCAAAGACCTGCCGCGCATCTGCCTCAAGGCGATCAGCCTGTCCGCTACTGTTCTGATCATCGTTGCCACAGCCTCGGTCTTTACGTGGTTCATCGCGACCCAAGGTCTACCGGCGATGCTGCGTGATTGGTTGACTGGCATCACTGACAGCCCCTTCGTTTTCTTGCTGATCGTGAACGTCCTGTTGCTGATTGTCGGCATGTTCATGGAAAGCATCTCTGCTGTCCTGATCTTGCTCCCGATCCTGCTGCCCATTGCGCGCAGTTACGGTATCGACCCCGTTCAGTTCGGCGTCATCACCGCGCTGAACCTGTCCATCGGCCTGATCACACCGCCCTATGGCATCTGTCTGTACGTCGCCGCGACCGTTGCTGGCCGCCGGATCGAACAGGTCTCTCGCAAGGTGTGGCTGCCCCTTCTTTGCATGCTGGCCGCGCTGATGCTGGTGACCTTTGTGCCTGCTGTTTCTCTCTGGTTGCCGTCGGTCCTGATGTGATCGGCGGACGCCAACTCCTCCTCCTCCAACCAAAACATCAACAGGGAACTACCATGAAAACCGTATTCACCACTTTTGCCGCTGTCGCCGCTCTGGCAGCTGCCGTGCCTGCCTTCGCTGCCGACTACACCTTCAAGGCCGCGCACACCAACGCTGCGAACGAAGTGCAGGACATGGGCCTGCAAAAGATGAAAGACCTGCTCGAAGAGAAAACTGACGGCGCTGCGACCATCGAAATCTACGCAGGTGGCCAGCTGGGTGACGAACAGCAAACCGTCGAAGGTGTAATGATGGGCACCGTCGATATCGCCATGACTTCGAACGCGATGCTGTCGAACTACGTCGAAGACTACAAAGTGTTCGATCTGCCCTTCCTGTTCCCCTCGATCCCTGCGCTGGGTGAGAAGGTTGACGCCAACTGGGGCATGATGGAAGAATCGGCGAACGAGTCTGGTTTCGAATTGCTGGCAGTCTTTTCGTCGGGCATCCGTCACCTGATGACCGCGAACCCCGTAAACTCGATCGAAGATCTCGAGGGCATGAAAATCCGCACCATGCAGAACCCCGTGCACGTCAGCGCCTTCCGCGAGTATGACGCGAACCCCACCCCGATGTCCTATTCAGAGCTTTACGGCGCGCTGCAGTCGGGCGTTGTTGACGGCGCCGAAGGTGCCTCGACCGGTTACGATGGCATGAAGTTCTACGAAGTTGCGCCCAACTTCGCGCTGGTCGGTTGGCTGAACATGACTGCCCCGATCACCATGCAAAAGTCCAAGTTCGACGCACTGCCCGAGGATATCCAGACCGCGCTTCTGGAAGCAGGCTCCGAGGCTGCGACTTGGCAGCGCCAGTACGTTGTTGATCAGGAACAGCCCCTCTTGGACAGCTTCCGCGAAAAGGGCGTGAACATCACCGAACCCGATACCGCTCCGTTCATCGAGGCGTCGAAGCCCCTCTATGCAACCGAGCTGACCACCGATGGCCAGAAGGCGCTGTTCGAAGCGCTGACCAACTAAGTTACCCCCCTGTCGGGGCCTGCACCCCCTTCCGTTCGTCCGCAGGCCCCGACGTTTTTTGAAAGATTACCCAATGCTCGATATCGCTATCCGCAACGCCGAAATTGTTACCGCCGGTGACCGCATCCACGCCGAGATCGGCATCCGCCAAGGGCGCATCGTCGCGATCGCCGAAAATGTCGGGCTGGCGCGGCAGGATATCGACGCCAAGGGCCTGCTGGTTTTGCCGGGCGGGATCGACGCGCATGTACACCTTGAACAGCCTCAGGGCGGCGGCGTGGTCATGGCCGACGGATTCGAGAGTGGCACGCGCTCTGCCGCGGCGGGCGGGAATACCACCGTCATGCCCTTTGCCCTGCAGCAAAAGGGACAGTCCCTCCGCGAGGCAGTTGATGCCTATCATGCTGCAGCCAAGGACAAGTGCTATGTGGATACCTCTTTCCACCTGATCATCACCGACCCGACCCCGCAGGTGCTGGGGCAAGAGCTGCCCGCTATGGTCAAGGCGGGATATACGTCTTTCAAGGTCTTTATGACCTATGACGACATGGTGTTGAACGACCGTGAACTACTCGATGTTTTCGATGTGGCCCGCCGTGAAAAGGCGATGGTCATGGTCCATGCCGAAGGTTACGACGCGATCAAATACATGGCCCGCCGTCTGGAAGAGGCCGGTAAAACTGCGCCCTACTACCACGCCGAAAGCCGTCCCCAGAGTGTTGAGCGCGAAGCCACCCACCGCGCCATTTCCCATGCAGAACTGACCGACGTGCCGATCACCATCGTTCACGTGTCGGGCCGCGACCCGATGGAACAGATCCAGTGGGCCAAGAAGCGCGGAATGAATGTCTATGCGGAAACCTGCCCGCAATATATCGCCCTGACCGCCGATGACCTGAAGGGTCTGAACATGGACTTCGAGGGCGCGAAATACGTTTGTTCGCCGCCGCCCCGCGATCTGGACAGCCAGAAAGCGATCTGGGAAGGCCTGCGCGACGGGACGTTCGACATCTTTTCCTCCGACCACTGCCCGTTCCGGTTCGAAGACGAAAAGGGCAAGGATGTCCCCGGCGCGCGCACCAATTTCAAATGGGTGCCGAATGGTATTCCGGGCGTCGAAACGCGCTTGCCGATCCTGTTCTCCGAAGGCGTCAGCAAGGGCCGCATTTCGATTGAGCGGTTTGTCGAACTGACTGCGACCAATCCCGCGAAACTCTTTGGCCTTTACCCGAGAAAGGGAACTATCGCCGTGGGCGCGGATGCAGACCTTACCTTCTGGGACCCGGAGCGCGAAGTCACGATTTCCCAATCCCTGATGCACCACGACTGTGATTACACGCCGTACGAAGGGCTTGCGGTCAAAGGTTGGCCTGTCCGCACTATTTTGCGAGGCGAGACAATTGCCCAAGAGGGTGACGTCTTAGGGGCGCCGACCGATGGCGAATACCTGGACCGTGGCACCAGCCGCGCTTTTGGAAACTAAAGAAAGCCCAAACGACGGCTCCAGGCCTCCGGCGCTCCGCGTCAGGAGGCCTTTTTCTTGTTTGGCGCCGGCAAGAGCGTTTCCGGATCAATCCCGCGTTTGACGGCGATGTCCCGTACGGCAGCTTGGATCGCTTTGCTGCGTTTCAGGAGTCTGCGGAATGGCATTTCGTCCAGCGCGAGCAGGGTCGAAGGGGCGATCGCCTTGACCTCGGCGCGGGTGGCTTTGTTGGCCAACAGCGCCATCTGGCCGAACATCTCGCCACGGCCAAGCCGGCGGGTCTGGCCGCCAACCTCGACTTCGACGGCGCCAGATTCAATGAAGTAGACGGTCTTTGCTGGCCGGTTCTTTCGCGTCAGGGTCTCGCCAGCGTCCACGTAGGTGGTGCGCAGCGCGCGACCGAGGCGTTTGAGCGTTGCTGCATCGAGATCGGCAAACAAAGGCAGCCGGCGCACCAGATCAGTGCGGCGCAGAGCGATGTCGAGCTTTGGACGCTTTTCTTCGGCAGCGCGGCGGGCCGCGAGGTCTTGCATCAGCGTGGTAAAGACTTCGGCACCAATCAGCCCGTCATCGCGCATCGCGGTGTATTCCCGTTCTTCGAGGCGCAAGGCAGTGCGGCGGATAAAGCGGCGCTCTAGCTCTTCGGCATAGCCGGGATATTGCAGGCGCAAGCCGTCGAGCGCGGTTTCGACCAGATCAATCCGGCGGTTCAACATTTCTTGCAGCAGATCGGCCACGCGCCGCCCGTGAATGCGGCGGATGCGTCCGTCGATGAACTTGCCCAAATCGCGCAGGATCAGCTGTTGGGACAATAGGAATTCGAACCGGTCCGCCGTCATTCGCGCTAGGAAACCGGACATGCCGAGCCTGTTGTTCATCATCACGCTCAGGCGGAAGGACGCGCCATAGGCGACACTGCGGCGGGCGGCGCGTTGATAGCCACTGCGACCTTGGGCGCGTGCGCCTTCGAGCAGGCGGTCGGCCAGAAACAGGACTTGTTCTGCCATCCGCGCAGAAATGGTGCGTTCGTGGACACGGGCCAGAATAGTGTCGCGCTCGTGGCCTGCCAGCGAAATCAGACCCAGCGTAATGCGGTCGCGGTCCAGAATATTGGCGCTGGCCTCGGCATTTTTGACTGCGTTGTCGAGACGCGAACCGAAATGCTTGGCCTCGGACCGGACGATGTCGCGGCTGAGTTCGTAGTTCTCGGTCGTGCGAGAGACCTCTTCGCGGACGGTCTGTAGCGCGACCGCGACCACCTGACGGGACAGCGCTTCGTCAATCGGGGAAAGACGGTCGAGACCGAGCCGACCGATGATCCAGCGCAGCGTTGTACCCTGCGCGATCAAGGTAAACAGCGCGAACCCCGTCGCAAGAATGCCGACAAGGCGCTTGGTCTCGTCGGGAACGCGGAAACTTTCGGTTACGGCCAGAGCCAGTGCCAGCGTGACTGCTCCGCGCAGACCGCCCCACAGGATGGCGACGCGGTAGGGCCGCTCGACCGCGGGCGACGCGCGCATTAAAGTCAGCAGGGGAAGCAGGCCGAACAGGATCACAGCGCGCGCCGCAATCGCCGCGAGCACGACAACTCCGATCAGTGCAACATCGGTCAGATGTATCCCGCCAAGAAGCCGCGGGATTAACAAGGCGGCAAGGATAAAGATGAGCGCGCCGGCCCAATGGGCGAGCACGTCCCAAAGCTCTCGCATGTTGGTCCATGTCTGAGGCTGCAGGCGCCCTGGTGCGGTCAGGTTCAGGGTCAGACCTGCCGCCACGACCGCAATCACACCCGAGGCTCCAACCGATTGCTCTGCGCCGATGTAGGCCAGATAGGGCAGAGCGACAGAGATCGACAATTGCGCCAACTCATGCTGGTTGAACAGGGCCATCACACGCACCGCGAGCCGTGCCAGTACCCATCCGGTAAAGGCCCCGCCCGCGATCAACACGGGGAAGCGGGCCACGGCTTCGCCAAGTTGGGGGTCGGGCACGCCGAGCATGACAAAGCCCATGAATAGACCGAACAAGGCAATGGCGGCGGCGTCATTCAGTAGGCTTTCGCCTTCGATGATGCGGGCCAGGCGTTGGGGTGCTGAAATCGAGCGAAAGATCGAGACAACCGCCGACGGGTCGGTGGTCGAGACGATCGAGCCGATCAGCAGACACGCCGCCAACGGCAGGCCGCTGACATAGGACAGGGCATAGCCGACGCTGAGCGTGGCGACAACGACAGCGACCACGGCCAGCAAGAGGATTGGCACCCAGTCGTCGAGCATGCGCCGTAGGTTCATTCCCAAGGTCGCTTGGAACAGCAGGGTCGGCAGGAAAACATAAAGAAAGACATTGGACCGGATCGGCAGGCCAAGGATCGCCTCTGCCACTGGATTCAGCGCGTCTGTCAGTTCCGTCTGTAGAAAAAAGATCGCGCCGACACCGATAAGCGTCCCGACGACCGCCAGAATAACGCTGAACGGCAGTCGGAGCCGCGCGGCCAGTGGTTCAGCCGCGCCGATTATCAGAAAAAGAGATGCTATGATCGTGGTAATGATAACAATATCCATGCGCTGCCAATTACCATGAGTTTCACAATCAGGAAGAGCCTATACGTTCACGTATGTGTTTGTTCTGAGACTATTGTCGGAAATGCCACGGGTTCAGAGCAACGTGCGGCTCGTGTGGGGCTCCGCATAGGTGCGCCTTGGGTGAAGACTTTGACATTCGGCCATAGTGACGCTATATAGTGTCATAATCTCCGATATTGGGTGGCTGTTATGACGATCCTGCAATATGCCGAGGGCGGGCTGTTTGAGCCCAAGAAAATCGCCTCTGTCCTGCGCACCTCGAGCGAGGAGGTCGCGCAAACTGTTGGGCTGGGCAAAGATGCGCTTCAGCGCCGTGCTCGCATCCAGTCAGACAGAACCCAGCGCCGGCTGCGTGAACTCGTTGAGGTTTTGAGTAAGGTGCAGCCGCGTTTTGGGTCGGACTTGATGGCATACGCATGGTATCGGTCAGAGCCTTTGGCGGGTTTCGATGGGCGCACGGCGATGCAGCTGGTCCAAGAGGGCAAAGCGCAGCAGGTTCTTGAGTATATCGATGCAGTCGACGCGGGTGTCTACGCCTGATGCCCTTGGAAAATGGGCGGTATGAGGGGCCGCTGTATCGGGCTCTTAACCCTGTCTATGCGCGCGATCCATTGTCCGGTCGGGGCGCGGGGCTCTATGGCGGGCGGTTCAACCCCAAGGGTTGCGAGACTCTTTACACCGCAATGGATCCGGCCACAGCCTTGCGAGAGGCCAATCAGGTTGGCGATCTGCAGCCGACGACCCTTGTCCAGTATCGCGCCGATCTGGGGCCAGTTTTCGACACACGGGAGACAGCCGCTCTGCACGGCTATGGGATGACGGAGGATGGGCTCGCGGACCGCGGGTGGCGCAGTGCGATGTTGGACGGGCGGGCCGTTCCGACGCAAGATTTTGCACGCGCTCTCATGGCCGATGGCTTTGTCGCTCTGTTGGTGCGCAGTTACGCGTTAGGTGCAACCGATGCGAACCTGAACCTAGTGCTGTGGAAGTGGGAGAATGGACTGTCTGTTGTTGATGACGAGAACCGATTGGGACGCATCTGAGCGCCTTAGCCTTCGTAGGGTTCGATCGCGTCGGCAGACAAAGCGTATCCCACATCCGCCAATTGGGTCGCGACAGAGGCGGTCCCAAACATGCCGGTGACTGTGACCGGCTCGAACAAGCCTTTGCTTTCGTATGGGGTTTCGGTTGAAACCAACACCAGCTGGTTCGCGGGCGGAGGCGGAACGTGCACACAGGCCCCGACATAGGGGACCAAAAGAAAAGCCGTCACACCTGTTCCAGAATAGTCGATCGGCACTACAAAGCCGGACATCCGCACGATTTGACCGTTCCAGTCGGTTTTCACGCCAGAAGACACCGGTTGGCTGGCGGCGGGGCCAGCCTCGTCATGGGGCATCACTCCGCGCAACGGGTTTCGAGCGGTGGCATCATCTGCGGGGACGAGATCGGTCCACTCCAAGTCAAACACTGCGTCTGCTCGAAGTGCCGTCGCGGTTAGCAACGTAGCGGCAAGACTTGTGCATAAGTTTCTGCGTGTCAGGAGCATCGTGCCATCCAAAGATTGCGTGTCGGTTACCCCTATATGGTGGACCGATTATATCCGCACAACCATGCCATCAGCCAAAGACAAACGATAGGCCCGCAATGCTGGCAGCAGGCTGGCTACTGCCGCCGCGACAACAACCCCGAACAACACCAACGCTTCTTGGGTGGTGGGGGGCTCAATCGGCAACCAGAGCCCGAATGCGGCATCGATATAGGGCCGCGCGAGCGCAAGCCCGCCATAGAGCAGCACAATCCCCAAGCAGGCCCCGATTGCCGCCATAAGCATCGCTTCCAGCACTAACATGCTTAGGATCGTCACAGGGCTTGCCCCCATCGCGCGCCAGATCGCCATCTCGCGCCTGCGTTCGTTGAGGGAGGCAAAGATCATCGCCGTCATTCCCAGCAGCGCGGTCACGACAACCATACCTGACACGGCGATAAGCGCCGACTCGGCAACGCCAACGATTTGCCACAACTCCTGTAGGGCAACGCCGGGCATTACTGCGAGCAGTGGCTCTTCGGCGTATTCGTTCACCCAGCGTTGCAGGCCAAAGATTTGCAGACGGGATTTCGTGCCAACCAGCGCGGCGGTGATCGCGGTTGGGGTCAGGTCCATCTCTCGGATCGCCTCGACCGGTGTGGTGTTGCGCGTCATCGCGCCACTCTGCCAGTCCACATGGATCGCCTCGATTGCGTTCAGACCGACAATGACGGTGCGGTCCACGGGGGTGCCGGTCTTGGCAATGATGCCCGCAACGCGAAAGGGCTGATCTTCGTGCTGGGTAAACGATGCGATGCCGTGCGAAACGACAATCGGGTCCCCGACCCGATAGCCGAGCGTTGCCGCCACATCCGCGCCGATGACAGCGTCATACAGGTCACTCAGGCCATGGCCTGACGCGAAATCCAGCGCACGGCCGCCGCGATACTGGTAGCGGTCAAAGAATTCTGGCGTCGTGCCCATGACCCGAAACTGGCGATGACTGTCACCCAAAGAGATGGGCACGATCCAGTCCACCTCGGGCCGTGCAGCGATGTCCTGATAGCTCTGCCAACTGACATTGTTCGTGGCGTTTCCGATCCTAAAGACAGAATACAGCAGCAGTTGTACTGATCCGGATCGCGCGCCAACGATTAAATCGGTCCCCGATATCGTATCAGCAAAACTGGCGCGCGCGCCTGTGCGAACCTTTTCCACCCCCATAAACAGCGTAACAGAGAGCGCAATCGCAAGGATCGTCATCCCGACGGTCAATGCGCGCGCCAGCAGAGAGCCAAAAGCCAATCGCAGGATCATGCCGCGCTCCTCTGGGTTGTCACGATATCGCTCAGGTCAATTACACGATCAAAATGGGTCGCGAGGCGGGCGTCGTGGCTCACCATCAAGACTGACGCGTGGGACTGCCTCGCCTGATTGAACATGAGTTTCAAAAAGCTCTCTTGGGTCGCTGCGTCCAGCGCCGATGTGGGCTCGTCCGCAACAATCAGGGGCGGGTGCCCAATCAGCGCCCGCGCTACGGCAACCCGTTGCTGTTGGCCCACACTAAGCTGCCCTGCTTTGAGATGCGGTGCGTCCTCTGGCAGTCCTAGATCACGGCAAAGGGTCGTAGTGGTCGCGGGGATATCCCCTGCACGCTTGCGCCTGCTTGGTGCGAACCGCAGAGGGAGCGCGATATTATCGGCGACGCTGGCATAAGGCAGCAGATTGAATTGTTGGAAGATTACGCCAATCTGCTCGGCTCTGAACCGATCGCGCTGCCCTGCACGCAAGGGGCCTAGATCATGGCCTGCCACGGCGACGGTGCCGGAACGCGCGGTGATGATCCCGCAAATCAGCGACAGCAGTGTCGATTTCCCAGATCCGCTCTCGCCCAACAAGAGCACACTCTCTCCTTGGGCGACCTCGAAAGATGGGCACGACAAAGTAAACCCACCTCGGCTTTGCCAGCCGAACTGTACGTTTGTCAGAGCCAAAGCGGGTGTCTGGGTCATTTCAGGCGGACGCTCGGGGTTGCGCGCGTGGCTTCGGCTGTGCCTGCGCCTTGGTCAGTGACATAGACGACCTCGATTTCTTGGGCGTTTTCGAACTGGTCGAAGTAGGGGAAGGTCACCTCGGTTACAGCCTCTGGCGCCACGCAGGTAAAGCCGTAGTGCGCGTGGAACTCGGTATGTCCGTCGCCATCATCGTGCTCATTCTCGTGGCTGTGTTCGTCTTCATGCGCGTGCTCTTCGCCCCCATGCTCTTCGTCGTGGTCATCCGCGAGATGCGCCTTGGCTTCGGTCATCGTGCACTCAGAGGTTTCGGGCATCTGAACCACGTTCGCAGGCTCTGCCAGCAGCTTTAACGCGCTGTCGATGGCAGCCTTGTCCGCATTTGTTTCGGCTTCGTATTCGAAACCAACCAGATCCATTCCCGGGGCTGTCAGAGAAATGGAGACAGATTGCCCTTCGATTGCGATCTCTAGCGTGCTGACGCCGTGTTCGTGGGCGTCCATGTCACGTGTGACTTGTGCGGCCATGGGTGTCGCAAGCGTGGATGCCAGAAGGGCTGCGGAAATTGATTTCATGGGTATGTCGTCCTTGTCGCGCAATAGGGTTATGACCGCGCGCTTCGCGTGATTCAACTAACAGAGGTGTTATGTGATAAGATAACATAACGCAACCGGTCGTGCGATGCGAAATCGGGCGAATGTCTATGCAATGCGCAGAAACTTGCGGATGCATTAACACTGAAGATGTTTTTGCGAGTGATTTGCAATTGCAATGCTAACGCGCTGCGTTATCTCTTTGCCAAGAGAATGAAGCGCGGCTGTGGGCCCCCGTCCAAGCGTGCTGATGGAAAGTAGGGTAAATGAGCATGATGAAACTGAAGAGCCTGATGTGTGCCGCTGCGATCGGGGCACTTGCAGGTGGCGCCGCACAGGCCGATCAGATGAAGGTGGTCACGACCTTTACCGTCCTTGCGGATATGGCGAGCCGCGTGGCGGGCGACACGGCCGAGGTCGTGTCCGTCACGAAACCGGGTGCAGAGATTCACGGCTATGCGCCCACCCCGCGCGATATTGTCCGAGCCTACGACGCGGACCTGATCTTGTGGAATGGCCTGAATCTGGAGCTTTGGT
Organism: Donghicola eburneus; assembly: GCF_900115865.1. GTDB lineage: Bacteria > Pseudomonadota > Alphaproteobacteria > Rhodobacterales > Rhodobacteraceae > Donghicola > Donghicola eburneus. The sequence goes on from NZ_FOXY01000006.1 coordinate 228,531, forward strand.
TCGAACAGTTTCTCAGCAACCTTGGCGATATCCCCTCGGCGACGTTGAGCGAAGGTATTGACCCGATCCCGATTGCGGCAGGCGCCTACGAAGGGCAGCCCAACCCCCATGCGTGGATGGGCCTAGAGAATGCTTTGATCTACATCGATAACATCACGCGGGCCTTTGCCGAGCATGACCCCGAACACGCGGAGACCTATGCTGCCAATGCTGATGCCTACAAAACTGAACTGCGCGAGACGCTAGAGCCCCTAAGGCAAGCGATTGCCTTGGTCCCCGAGCAGCAGCGCTGGCTGGTGACCTGTGAAGGGGCATTTAGTTACCTGGCTCGCGATTTCGGGATGAAGGAGCTGTACCTCTGGCCGATGAACGCGGACCAGATGGGCACGCCTCAACAGGTGCGCTCGGTGATCGACGGCGTGACGTCGAACAACATCCCTGTGGTGTTCTGCGAGAGCACCGTGAACACCTCGCCCGCGGAACAAGTGGCCAGAGAGACCGGTGCGGCCTACGGCGGCGTGCTTTACGTGGATAGTTTATCGCCAGAAGGCGGGCCGGTGCCCACTTATCTCGACCTGTTGAAGGTGACAGCGCAAACGGTTGTTGACGGGCTGACCGCGGAGACCAACTGATGATGCGGCATGAGCATTGCCCGCATGGGCGACACGAGTTTTGATGGAATGGTCCGAATGAAACACGACATTCAAATGTCCGGCGAGACGCATCTCGGAGACGGGATTGAAGCTCAGGATCTGACTGTCACCTACCGCAACGGACATACGGCCTTGCGGGACGCCAGTTTCCAGATTCCGCGCGGGACTGTCACCGCGCTGGTCGGCGTCAATGGCGCGGGCAAATCGACCTTGTTCAAGGCGATCATGGGCTTCGTCCCTGTGGCGCGCGGCGATATCCGGTTGCTCGGGCTTAGCGTCAAGGAGGCCCTCAAGCGCAATCTGGTGTCGTATGTTCCCCAGTCCGAGGAGGTCGACTGGACCTTTCCCGTGTTGGTTGAGGATGTAGTTATGATGGGCCGCTACGGCCACATGGGGTTCCTGCGCCGACCCTCCAAAGCGGATCACGAGGCCGTCGATGCGGCGCTGACTCGGGTGAACATGCAGGACTATCGCCATCGCCAGATCGGTGAGCTTTCGGGCGGTCAGAAGAAGCGTGTCTTCCTTGCCCGCGCTTTGGCGCAGGATGGTCAGGTGATTTTGCTGGACGAACCCTTTACCGGTGTGGACGTAAAGACCGAAGATCAGATCATCGCTCTTTTGCGTGAATTGCGCGAAGAGGGGCGGGTGATGTTGGTCTCGACCCACAATCTGGGATCTGTGCCCGAGTTCTGTGACCGCACAGTGCTGGTCAAGGGCACGGTGTTGGCATACGGCCCCACAGACACCACCTTCAATCGCAAGAACCTTGAGGCGGCGTTTGGCGGCGTCCTACGGCACTTCACTCTGGGCGGCACTGACCTGCACGATGACGAAGACGCGCGGCATGTTTCGATCTTTAGCGATGACGAACGCCCGCTTGTGCAATACGGCGACCGGACCCGAAAGGCGAAACGTAAGTCATGAGTGTCCTGCTAGAACCATTCAGCTACGGATATATGATGAATGCCATGTGGGTGTCGGCGCTGGTTGGCGGGGTCTGCGCTTTCCTGTCGTCCTACTTGATGCTCAAGGGTTGGTCGCTGATCGGTGACGCCCTGTCTCACTCGGTCGTGCCTGGCGTTGCTGGAGCCTACATGCTGGGACTGCCATTTGCTTTGGGCGCGTTCTTTTCCGGCGGTTTGGCGGCAGCGGCGATGCTGTTCTTGGCAGATCGTTCGGGGCTCAAGGCTGATGTGATCATCGGCATTATCTTTACCTCCTTCTTCGGGCTGGGCCTGTTCATGGCCTCTGTCAGTCCGATCTCGGTGTCGATCCAGACGATCACGATGGGCAATATACTGGCGATCACGCCCGAAGATACGCTTCAATTGGCGTTGATCGGGTTCATCTCGCTGGCGGTGTTGCTGGCCAAGTGGAAAGACTTGATGGTCACGTTTTTTGACGAAAGCCACGCGCGGTCAATCGGCCTGCGGCCCGGACTGCTCAAAGGGGTCTTTTTTACCTTGCTGTCGGCGTGCGTGGTGGCAGCGATGCAGACCGTCGGCGCGTTCCTCGTGATCGCGATGGTGGTGACGCCGGGCGCGACGGCGTACCTGCTCTGTGATCGCTTCCCGCGTCTGATTGTGACGTCTGTGCTGATTGGCGCGATCACCAGTTTCGCGGGTGCCTACATCAGCTATTTCCTGAACGGTGCGACGGGTGGAGTGATCGTGGTGCTCCAAACACTGATCTTCCTTGCGGTCTTTGTTTGGGCCCCAAAACATGGCGTCTTGGCCGCGCGACGTCAGGCCGCCGCTGCCCTGCAGCAGGAGCAATCTTGATGTTCGATACGCTGCTTATGCCCTTTATCTTTCCGTTCATGCAAAATGCATTCTGGATTGCTTTGATTGTGTCGGTGCCGACAGCGCTTCTGTCCTGCTTTCTGGTGCTCAAGGGCTGGGCTTTGATGGGCGACGCGGTCAGTCACGCGACCTTACCTGGGATCGTTCTGGCTTATATCTTGGGGCTTCCGCTGATCATCGGCGCCTTTGCGGCGGGTATGGTTACCGCGCTTGCGACGGGCTACCTGACCGAAAACAGCCGGATCAAGCAGGACACCGTGCTCGGCGTCGTTTTCTCTGGTATGTTTGCGCTGGGTATCGTGATGTATGTCGCGATCAACACCAACGTACATCTCGATCACATCCTCTTTGGCAATATGCTGGGGGTCGGGGCTCAGGACCTGTGGACGGCAGGCGCGATATCGGTGCCTGTAGCCGCTGTGCTCATCCTGAAATGGAAGGACTTTATGCTGCATGCCTTTGATCCGGCGCAGGCGCGGGTGTCGGGGTTGCCCGTTGGCTGGCTGCACCATGGCTTGCTGGCGATCCTATCGCTGACCGTGGTGTCCACGCTGTCCGCAACAGGGCTGATCTTGGCCATCGGACTTCTGGTCGCGCCGGGCGCGATCGCATTCTTGCTTGTGCGCAGCCTCAAGCACATGCTGATCGTCTCGGTGGTGGTATGCGCGGTGTCGATGGTCAGCGGGGTCTACCTGAGCTTCTTTATCGACAGCGCTCCTGCACCGACCATCATCTTGGTGCTCACGGCGCTGTTCATCGTGGCGTTCGTACGCAAGTCGATCCAGACACGCCGCGCTTCTGCGGCGTTCTAACCTTAGCCAGCCAGCCGTTCCAACTTGCCCGCTCTCAGTCCATAGCCTCGGGGCGCGATCTTGGCGCTGAATTCGGGGTTGTGGCTGATCAGCAGAATAGCCTGGGGCAGGTTCTGCAAGATCTCGATCAAGCGCGCCTCGTTCTCCACGTCCAGCGCATTTGTCGGTTCGTCCAGCAGCAGCATTTCGGGCTCCATCGCAAGGACGGTGGCCAGCGTTACCAAGCGCTTTTCCCCGCCTGACAGGCGATGGGTGATCCGGTCGCGCAGGTGTGTCAGATGCAGTTGTTGCAGGATATCATCGACGATGGCCAAAGCTTCGTCGCGCGATTTGCCCAAATTCAACGGGCCAAAGGCGATATCCTCGGCCACCGTTGGACAAAAGAGTTGATCGTCCGGATCTTGGAACACGTAGCCGATGCGGCGGCGCACTTCGGCGAATTCGGTTTCTGTCCGGCGCTCTTGGCCAAAGGCCAGAACCTGACCACTGCTAGGTCGCAGCAGGCCGACCGCAATCTTCAGAAGTGTGGATTTTCCCACGCCGTTTGGTCCAACGATGGACAGCCGTTCGCCTGCGTGAATGGTCAGGTTTGCGCCCTCGAGCACAGGCGCGTGGGCCGGATAGGCAAAGGAGATGTCGCGAAGTTCAAGCAAAGGCATGGCGGAATTGGACCACAAGCAGAAAGACGGATGCGGCCGTCATCAGCGCAGCAAACAGCCAATCCCGATCCGTCATCCGGAATTGTTCTAGCAGCACGAACCGCCCCATAAAGCCCCTGCATTTCATGGCACCAAGAACGCGCTCGGACCGCTCTAGCGCGCGGACCAGCATCATCCCGACCAGATAGCCAAAGCTGCGGTAGGTGTGCCAATTGGTGCCAGGGCGGAATCCGCGCATCTTCATCGCGGCGCGCAGGCGCATGTACTCTTCGCGCAGGGTCTCGATGTAGCGTGTGGTGAACATTAACAGTTGCACCAGTTGTTCAGGCATCCGCAGGGCGTGCAAGGCATGCCCCATAGTGACAGGCTCCATCGAGCCGACCAGACACATGAGTGCGAGGATGACAGCATTCGCGGTCAGCGCGATTTCGACCGCTTGGCGCAGCCCCTCCCACGAGGCATCAAAGCCGAGAAAGGTGAACATCGGTGTTCCCGCTACGGAAAACGGCAGTAGGATCAGGGTAAAGATAATGAAACCGTCCATAGCTGCCATGCGCTTGAACGTGCGTTTTGCAGGCAAACCAGACAAGGGCAGTAGTGTGACTGCGACCAACACGGCTAGACACAAGGCGATCAGGTCGGACAGGGATATAACAACCACAGCGAAGAGGGCGGCCAAGACGATCCGCATGCGCGGGTCGAGATCCGGAATGTGCCCCATTGTCATCATGGGGCCTATCCGAAGTGTTTTCTCGGGGTTGGTCAACCGATCGCTCATCCCTTAACCCTCCATGCGGCGGCGCGCCGCGATGTAGAAATACAGGCCGAACAGACCAAAGATGTAGCCTAGTCCGCCTAGAATTGTTTGAAGGTCATTCTTTTCGCGGTAGGCCGCTAGTTCGCGGCGCAGTGGGCGCATCTCGTCGCGCACGGCCTCGGCAATCGCCAAACGCTCTTCGCTGGACAAGGACGCAACGGTGACCCCGCCTGTTGCGGTTGGCGATGCGGGGGTGGTGCTTTTGGCTACGGTTTCTTCTGCAGCGGCCACGCCGAGGATATCTGCGATGTCATCTGCGGTCATTTCGGCCTCGGCCACATGACCTGCGCCCATATCAGCCTTGAAGATATGGGTGATCGCTTGTGTCGGAGCGTAAACAAAGAACCCGTCTGCGTCCGTGATGGCCTCGCCGATTTTGTTGCCTGCGCTGTCGAATGCCTCAATCACAGCGCCAGATGACATGTCGCCGTTGGAAAACCCGAGTTCCCCTTCGACAACATCGCCGGATTTGAAGATCGCAAAGATCACCTTGTGCGCGGCCGCGGGCAGGGGCATCGCAAGGAGAGCAAAGATCAGAGCGAGCCCGCGGATCATGGGGCGACTCCCTTGACCGCGGTAAAGAGATCGGGCCGCACTTGACGCACCAGATAGACCGCTGCGCCGGTTAGCAGGGCCTCGATCACCATGACGGGGATGTGGGCCAGCAGCACCAACTTGGCCGCAGGAATGAACTCGTCCCCCGTCAAAGCCAACGAAAACGCGACACAGATCGTAGTCGCAGCGATGGAAAAAGCACCGCCGACACCGGCCCAAATCGCGCCTGACATCGGGGTTCCGCGCTCCACCAGTCGCCCAAACAGCAGCCAAGCCAGCACCGCGGGCGCTGCAATGTTCAACAGATTGACGCCGATGACCGTCACCCCGCCAAAGCCAAAGAAAACCGTTTGAAGCAAGAGCCCGACGAACAGCGCCGGAAACGCCGCCCATCCTAGGATCAGTCCCGCCAGCCCGTTCAGCACCAAATGGACCGAGGAAGGGCCGATCGGCACATGGATGAGCGCGGCGACAAAGAAGCTGGCCGACAGGATGCCAGTCGCGGGGATACGCTCTAGGGTCAATTGCTTGAGCCCCATCGCGATACCGCCAATGGCCATGGCCGTTCCGGCGATAACAACAGGGTTCGACAGCGCTCCGTCAACGATATGCATGGTTCACTCCATATCGTAGGCGTTGATCCAGAGCACGGCATCTTGGCTGAGCTCTTTGCCATCATGTTCGGTTGCGGGGCCAGAGCCGAGTGCGGCAAAGCCCCACCAGCCTGCCTTGGGCACACCAAAGGTGAAGTATCCGTTTTCGTCCGAAATCGCGACCAAAGAGCCACCCGACATGGGCTGCACAGTCGGTGCCGACGCGGCAAAGCTGTCAATATCAGGCGCTGCGGCGACGTATTCGATCTCGATCTCGATCCCTGCCGCGGGCTGGCCTTCGGACAGGACCTGACCGGTGAATGATGAACCTGCGATCACGTTATAGGGTTTGACCAGAGGCAGGATCTCGGTAGGTAGGCCAACCGGTGCCATCCAGTCAGTAGGCAGTTGGTTGCGGTTGAACACCACCTTGGTCAACTGCTGAATATATTTGTCTTCGCTGGGTTCGTAATAGGGGACCGGCTCGGTCACCAGCACATAGTCGCCAGAGCGCTTGACGGGGACAGAGGCTCTGAAGGCCGCACCTGTGTTCTCGGCGCCTTGGAAATTGGTGGGCTTGAGACGGTTCATCAGGTCGGTTTTTTCGCCGTGATGGATCATATAGAACGCTTGCGGCGTCTCCATGTCCATGACGTGACCGTTGTCAAAAGGGTGCCAGAAGACCAGTGCCAGTGGCACGTCGCCGGGACGGGCGATCTGGGTGTCATCTGCGTAGGGCAGGACGAAGTGCGCCTGCGCGGTGTAGGGGAGCAATGCCGTCATCGCTGCCGCTATAAGTTTCAAAGTCATATCATACCTTTCAGGCGTGCGGGCAAAGCCCACGGATGAAAGGACAGAAGGGAAGCTGGACACGGTAGATGTTTAAACCTGCCGAGCCAGACGCTCACCCCGGCGTCCGGTTGGGTAAGGCCGGTTTCCCGACCCTGTGACGGCAGGTCTCCTGGCTCGCGGGTCGATGTGCTGTCATGCCTTCCCGAGGATGATCCCCAGTGGCCCCTTGGACGCACTCTCCGCTTACAGTTGCGGGGGCAGCCACGGTTTTGGTCCCTGATGGGTACGCCGCACCGTGTTCCCTTTTACTTCTGCTGCGCCGTGTCGCGCGTTGCAGAACCGTTCACACGTTTGTAATGGGCAATTGGACCCCTTGAGTCAATTGCCAAGATTGTCCCTTCGGACGTAGATATTGCGCGCAAGTCATGGGGTGCCGTCTTTGACGCAGCAAGTGTCGGTCGGCACCTTTGGACAGGCAATTTAGGCGGGTGCAACTGTGATGCACCCAGCTAAAAATTCCGCACTTTGGACACGATTTATTCGATGGTGATGGCGAGACGCTGGGTCTCGCCCGTGCTGCCGGGAATCTTGATGTAGTATGAGCCGGGCTTCAGCGCGATAAAGCCGATCTCCATCTCGCCGGCCTCGTCAAACTCGATGGAGTCAAGTCCGAGGGGGCGGATTTCCAGACCTTCGACCACGATCTCGTCGATCCAGATCGCGCGAAAGAATTCGGGGCCGACCAGCGCCAGTTCCTGACTGCCGTCGCCCTGAATTTCGAACTCGTAATAGCTGCCGGATTTCAGCACCCAAGGTTCCGAAGTCAGCGGCATGCCCGCGCTGAGTTGGATGGGTTCGAGGTCATGCTTGTTTTTGGCGGACAACAGACCGGCCATGCCGAACTTCATGTCATCATCGTCGTCGTCATCCGCCATCGCAGCCATGGGCAAGGTGGCCGCGATCGCTAGCATCGTGATGAATTTTCTCATGGGTCTGGTCCCTTAGTCGGTCGGGCGGAAGGCGGCACCCCACGGGAAGCGGCCCACCTTGATTGTTTTCAGCGCTTTGCGCTTGGCTACGTCTACGACCGTAACATCGCCAGAAATCCCGTTCGTGGTGAACAGGCGCGACTTGTCTGCGTTGAACGCCATGTGCCAAACGCGGCGGCCGACCAGAATGTAGTCTTCGACCTCGTAGGTCTCGGCATTTACGACGGCCAAATGGTTCGATGGCCCCAGCGCGACATAGGCGAACTTGTCCCCTTCGCCGAGTTCAAAGCCCACGGGCTGGATGCGATCGGGGTGGATGTTCGGCAGTTCGAAGCGGATCTTGGCTTTTTCCGTCTGTGTCGCGGTGTCAAAGACCGAAATGCTGCCGCCGATCTCTGCACTGACCCACATCTCGGCGCCGTCTTTCACGAATTCGGCGTGGCGCGGGCGCGAGTCCACCAGCGTATTGGCAAACAGTTCCTGCGTTTCTGTATCGATCCAATGCGCCATATTCGTGGTTTCAGAGGTCGTGATCGCGATCTTACCGTCTGGCGAGACAGCCATGCCTTCGGGTTCGATGCCAACGTCAATCTGGGCGATCACCTTGCGGCTCTCGACATCGACTACCGTGGTGATCGCGTCGTCTTCGTTGGCAATATAGAGGTGCTTGTTATCAGGATGCAGGACGAATTGCTCGGGGTCTTCGCCCGATGGCAGGTCATGCAGAATTTCGCCAGTAGCGGGGTCCATCACCTGTACCGCGTCGCTGTCGGATGCACAGATGTAGACGTATTTGTAGTCGTGACTAAAGGTAATCCCGCGCGGGCGCTCGCCGGTTTCGTAGGTGTGGCTGACCTCCATCGTTTCGATGTCAATCACGCTGACGGTATCGTCTTTTTCGTTCGTAACCCAGATTTCATCGGCCAAGGCAGGATGTGCGGCCATCGCGGCCATCACAGCGAGTGTCGAGATACGCATGATTATTCCTTGAAAGCGGTGCAGGAGCTTTCGGGCGCGTCCACGCCCAAGGTGTCGAGTTCGTTGGTTTGGTGCATGAAGCCGGGCAGGGGGGCTTGCATCACCATGGCGCGGCTGGTGACCAGCGGCACGGGTTGGCGCATCTGGCCGTTCCAATCGCGAAAGGTTTGCGGCGTTCCTTTGAATCCCGCCAGCGCGAAATCAGGCGATAGCATATAACTGCGCAGGGTCGCCGCATCGGCGGCGTTGGTGCGGGTCACGGCTTCTCCGATGCTGCGGATGGCAGCCCATGCGCCGTAATCTTCGGGCTCCATGCTGCGGCCCGCAAGCTCTCCGAAGCGGGAATGCAGCTGCGCGGCGCCCCACTGTTCGACCACAGGTGCCCAAACTTGGGGAGAGATTCCTTCGCTGCCCGCCACCGGACGGGGGAGCCACGTGTTATAGGCCACATAACGCCCGAAATCCTCGGCCTCGTCCGCAATCAGAAGGACGTCATAGTCGCGCAAGTCTTGGGTAAAGAGCGGCACTTCGGCCGCCGCGTTCCGGCGCATATCCGCATCAAAGGCCCAGGTTTTGGTTTCGCCGAACTTGAGACCGAATTTGGTGGCCGAATATCGCAAAGCCTCGGCATAGGCGGTGTCCTGAGGGTAGGTGCCTTCGATCATCGCCAGTTTTCCCCAGCGCTTGAACAGAAAGTACTGCATCAGCGCATCGGTCCGCATGGCCAGCGATGGCGCGGTATGCAGCACGTTGGCGCGGCAGGCCTCGTCGCGCAAAGCGCTATCTTCGGCTGTGGCGTTCAGGATCAAGGCGTTTTCAGCCTCGGGTAGGTCTGCAATCTTTAGCAAAAGATCCGACGACACATCAGTGACCAACAGGTCAGAGGTCTGCAAGGCAGTCTTGGCGGCAGCGACGACATCATCGCCCACGGGCACGTCGTGCAGGGTCAAGCTATACCCGTGTTTCAGGAATTTTCCGGTGGTCGCGTTGTCTTTGATCGCAAGTTCGGCGCCCTGAATGCTCAGGTCTTCGGGGCGAGGGTCGAGATTCGAGAGCGTCGCGATCTCTTCGATCTGCTCGCGCAGAAAGTGGACATTGATGTCCAAGCCTTGGGCGTGCCCCGACAACGGGATGAGCCCCGCAAGCCACACAGCCGCGACGGTTCTGAAACGCATGAATTTTCCTCCCTGATCGCAGGCTATGGAGACTCGATCAGGGACGAAATTAGACCATGGTCTGATGGCGGTCAGCCCCGTCCGGACGTGTGGGCCGCCGTGCGGGACTATGGGCCGAAATGCGCCGTTACTCTGCCGCGACTTGGGACGCTACGGGGCGGCTCCGATAATTCAGGATTGGGGCGAGCCAACGCTCGGCTTCGGCCACTTCCATGCCTTTGCGGGCGGCGTAATCTTCGACCTGATCGCGCTCTACCTTGGCCACGCCAAAATAATAAGCGTCCGGATGCCCGATATAGAGGCCGCTGACCGACGCGCCGGGCCACATGGCCATGCTTTCTGTTAGCGCGATGCCGGTGTTGGCCTCTGCATCCAGCATTTTGAAAAGTGTGACCTTTTCAGTGTGATCGGGCTGAGCAGGATAGCCAGGTGCGGGGCGGATGCCGCGATAGGGCTCTTTGATCAGCTCGTCTGGCGTGAAGGCTTCGTCCTTCGCGTAGCCCCAGTAATCGCGGCGTACACGCTGATGCAGCATCTCGGCCATGGCTTCAGCAAAGCGGTCGGCCAATGCCTTGACCATGATCGCGCTGTAATCGTCACCTGCGTCTTCGAATTTCTTGGCAATCGTATCCTCTTCGGGGCCCGCAGTGACCACGAAACCGCCCACATAGTCAGGCGTGCCTTCGGGCGCGACGAAATCGGCGAGCGCGAGATTGGGGCTGTCTTTCCGCTTTGAGGTCTGCTGACGCAGGGTGTGCAGCACATCAAGCGGCTGGGTCCGAGCGTCGTCGGCAAACAGCTGAATGTCATCACCCGTACGGTTCGCGGGCCAGAAGCCGACCACGGCGCGGGGCTTGAACCACGTCTCTCCGATAATCCGCTGAAGCATCGCCTGCGCGTCGGCAAAAAGGTTGCGCGCCGCCTCGCCGTATTTCTCATGCTCTAGTATGCGGGGGTAGACGCCCTTGAGCTCCCAAGTCTGGAAAAACGGCGTCCAGTCGATGTAGCGTGCGATCTCCGCCAGATCCCAGTCTTTGATCACCTTCTGGCCAGTGAACTTCGGAGCCTGAACAGTGTAATCAGTCCAATCGATTTGCATGGCGTTCGCGCGAGCCGCAGCCAGGGGCAATCGCTGCTTGGCCAATTCCGCCCGTTCATGACGTTCGGTGACCTCGGTGTATTCCGAGCGGATGCCCGCGACGTATTCATCCCGCTGCGTGTCACTCAGCAAGGCAGACACCACGCCAACCGCACGGCTCGCGTCGGTTACATAGATCGCTTGATTGCATTGGTACTGCGGGGCGATTTTTACTGCCGTATGCACCTTTGACGTAGTTGCGCCGCCGATCAGAAGGGGCACGTCGAAGCCTTCTTTTTCGAGCTCGGTCGCCAGATGCACCATTTCGTCCAAGGACGGCGTGATCAGACCCGAAAGCCCGATGATATCGACGTTATGCTTGCGGGCCTCTTCCAGAATTTTCTGGGGTGGGACCATGACGCCAAGGTCGATGATTTCGTAGTTATTACAGGCCAGAACCACGCCGACGATGTTCTTACCGATATCGTGAACGTCTCCCTTGACCGTGGCCATCAGGACTTTGCCCGCAGCCTCGCGGCCATCGCCGCCGTTTTGGCGCTTCTCTTCTTCCATGTAGGGCAGGAGCACGGCCACGGCCTGCTTCATAACCCGGGCGGATTTCACCACCTGCGGCAGAAACATTTTGCCTGCGCCAAACAGATCCCCGACCACGTTCATGCCCGCCATCAAAGGGCCTTCGATCACATGCAAGGGGCGCTCTGCCTGTTGTCGCGCCTCTTCTGTGTCGGCATCAATGAATTCTGTGATGCCATTGACCAAGGCATGTTCCAACCGCTTGTCGATGGGCCATTCGCGCCAGGACATGTCCTTTTCGCGGGTTTTGCCACCGCCCGCGCCGCGATAGCGTTCTGCGATCTCCAGCAAGTTTTCTGTCGCGTCTGGGGTGCGGTTCAGAACCACATCCTCGCAGGCGTCGCGCAGGTCGGCATCGATCTGGTCATAGACCGCCAGCTGACCGGCATTGACGATGCCCATATCCATGCCTGCCTGAATGGCGTGATAGAGGAAAACTGCGTGCATTGCCTCGCGCACAGGCTCGTTGCCGCGGAAGCTGAACGACAGGTTCGACACTCCGCCCGACACATGGGCGTGGGGCAGGTTCTGGCGGATCCAGCGGGTGGCCTCGATGAAATCGACGCCATAGTTGTTGTGTTCTTCGATGCCGGTGGCGACCGCAAAGACGTTGGGGTCAAAGATGATGTCTTCGGGCGGGAAGCCGACCTTTTCGGTCAGCACCCTATAGGCGCGTTCGCAAATCTCGATCTTGCGCTGAAGGGTGTCGGCCTGTCCTGCCTCGTCAAACGCCATGACCACGACCGCCGCGCCATAGGCAAGGCAGAGGCTGGCGTGGTGGATGAACGCCTCTTCGCCCTCTTTCAGCGAGATTGAGTTCACCACCGGTTTGCCCTGCACGCATTTCAGGCCGGCCTCGATCACCTCCCATTTGGAACTGTCGATCATAATTGGCACGCGGGCGATGTCGGGCTCGGCGGCGATCAGGTTCAGAAAGTCGATCATCGCCTGTTTGCTGTCGATCAGACCTTCATCCATGTTCACGTCGATGATCTGTGCGCCATTTTCCACCTGATCGCGGGCCACGTCCAAAGCGGTGGCATAGTCGCGGTTGGTGATTAGCTTGCGGAACTTGGCCGAGCCAGTGACGTTCGTCCGCTCGCCCACGTTCACAAAGGGGATGTCCGCGGTCAGGACAAAGGGTTCCAGACCGGAAAGACGCAGAAGAGGTTTAGACATCGGCGGTCTCCTTGATCTGGCGCGGGGCGTAGGGGGCGACATGTTCCGCGATGGCGCGGATGTGGTCAGGCGTGGTGCCGCAGCAGCCGCCTGCTACGTTGATCAGACCTTCGCGGGCGAAGACCTCGACCAGTTTGGCGGTTTGCTCGGGCGTTTCATCGTATTGGCCAAAGGCGTTGGGCAGGCCCGCGTTGGGGTAGGCACAGATGCGGGTGTCCGCAACACCTGCCAGTTCCGCCAAATGGGGCCGCATGGCGTCCGCTCCAAGGGCGCAGTTCAGACCCACGGTGAAGGGCCTCGCATGGCGGACCGAGTGCCAGAAGGCCGTGGGCGTCTGTCCCGACAGGGTCCGGCCTGAGGCATCGGTGATGGTGCCCGAGATCATGATGGGAAGTTGCCGCCCCACTTTGGCAAAGCTTTCAAGGGCCGCGAAAATGGCCGCTTTGGCGTTCAGCGTGTCAAAAATCGTCTCGATCAGGATCAGGTCAGAGCCGCCCGCGATCAGTCCGTCGATCTGCTGGCCGTAGGCCGCGCGCAGGTCGTCAAAAGTCACGGCGCGGTAGCCGGGGTCATTCACATCGGGGCTGATGGATGCGGTGCGGTTGGTCGGTCCAACAGCGCCTGCGACCCAGCGGGGTTTGCCGTCCTGCGCTGTTGCGCGGTCTGCGGCGCGGCGGGCGACCTGTGCGCCCGCGACGTTCAGATCATGGACCGCGTCTTCCAAGCCATAGTCAGCCTGCGCGATGGTGGTCGAAGAAAATGTGTTGGTTTCAAGGATATCTGCGCCGGCCAGAGCAAAATCTAGTTGCAGATCTTCGACGGCCTGAGGCTGGGTCAGGACAAGCAGGTCGTTGTTGCCCTTTTGCGGGTGGTCCGAATGGTGCCTGCATTTGGGTCCGTGAATGTGACCGTTCGCGGTAAAATCCTCTTCGGTCATATTCAGGGTCTGGATCATCGTTCCCATGGCTCCGTCAAGGATCAAGATCCGCTCATCGGCGGCTTGGATGAGGGCATCATAGGAGGGGCTGCGCGGCAGCGAGAGAGAGTTCATAAGGGCACCTGCTTTCTACGCAGGGGCCTAACATGCGGGCAGTCCAAAGCATAATTCATGCTTTTCGACTTTGTTATGAGGTGGCCTCATGATCCTAAACGCAAAATGGCCCGCGCATTGGCGGGCCATTCTCGGAAAAATAGGGTTAAAACCTCGTTAGAAGTCCAGGCTCACCGCATATTCGACTGTTGGATTGCCCATGTGGTCGGCGCGCATGTTCAGGCTGCTGGTTCCAGCACCTTTGGCAAACTGGCGCTCGAGCCCAAATCCGATGCGAGCGGTCACATGATCGCCTGACTTGTCAACGTTCAGCATCAGCTTCTGCAGGTGCGTTTTGTCCTCGTTTTCTTTGACAAAATCGAAGCCCGCGCCGGCTCCGCAGCGGGTGTCCATATCGTCAAAAGCATCGCAGAACGCCCGCAAGGTAAACGCCGTTTCCGCATCCAACCCATCCCACAGGCCTTGGCCGTCATGCGCTTGGGTCAGGTCATTACTGAACCGTGCCTCGACAAAGAGGCGTCCGCTCGAAACGCTGCCGATGTCCAAGCTGGCATCTTCGGTGAAGGGGCCGCTGGTGGCCGTCACGTCGGTACTTGTTTCGGGCGTATAGAAACCGTCCAGACCAATACGCGGGGCGATAATCGTGTCTCCGGCCTTCATTTCGCCCGACAGGGCAACACCGCCGGTCACGCCAAAGTAGGTGAAGTCTCCTGTGGCGTTGATGGTCTGATCGCGTGCGAAGTCCAGATCGTAGCTATGTTTGCCCGCAACCGCCCCAAGGTGATAGTCGAAGAACAGCCGCTGATAAGGGCGGCTCGCGCCGTAGAGACCCGCATTCAGGCCAAAGCCGTTGATTTCGCCCTCTGCCAGAGTATCGACGGTGGTGCGCGTGACATAGCCGCCGATGTAGCGGCCCGATAGCCGATCGCTGTCGTGCAGCTTTTCACGGCGGTGGTTGAAGGTCAGCATCAGCTGCGTTCCCAGCGCTTCGTCTTGGCTAAAGACCAGATCCGCTGCGTTAATCGTCCACGTCAGGCTTTCCGCATCGAAACGATCGCTTTCGTACGTGGCGTCCAAGGCAAAGGCGCCAGCCGATGCTTCGATGCTTCCGCTGAGTGGGTCCTTGGTCTCATAGGACCGCAGTGCCGAGCGATCTTCGATGGCCGTTTTCATCCGCTCTAGCGCACTTGCCCGCCAGCCAGAGACCATTTCGGTTTGGCGCTGCATCGTCACGCGGATGTCGTCCTCGATTACGGCGATTAGGTCGTCCTTGATCTGGTCGATCAGGCCCGCGCTCAGCTTCGTGACCGTTGCGGTGCCATTGCCTGTGCCCTCGCTAGTGTTCCCCGTTGGTGCGCTCTCGTATACATACGTGCCGCCCAAGTCCGTGCCCGTCGGGGTCGCGCCGGTGACAGCGTTCGATCCCGCAATCAGATCCGCCGTCAGAGTGGCAAGGTTTTCGACTTTGCCGCGCCGCAGATCCGACGAGGTGAGCGCATAACTCGCCGTATAGGTCCATGTCTCGCCAGCGTTCAGCACGGCATCATCGGTGACGCCTGCCACAGCGGTCAACGTCTCGTTCGAGGTCAGCGGATCGTCCAGAACCACAGTGTCGTAGTCCAGATCGCCTGTGTTCTCGACCGTGATGGTGTAGTTGATCACTTCGCCAACTGCGGGCCGCTCAGACAGGGCGCTGTCATCGGCCACCTTGGTGACACGCAGGCCGGTCGAGAAACTGGCTGGGTCCATCGCGATGTGGTTGTGGATCACACCCTTGGACAGGGTTGCCTGATCGGTCCAGTCGCCAAAGGTGAAGTCGAAGGCCAAATAGTAGGTTTCGTCTCCGGTTGCTGCGTCCGGTGCATCGACCGAGGCAACGATCTCTTCAACTCCGAAGCCGAGCGACGTGGTCAAGGACCCTGCCTGAGGCGGAATGATCTGGGAGATGAAGCTGTAGCTCGGGTGGCTGACCTCCAACGAGTAGGTGCCGGTTTGGGCGGGTGACTGCAACAGGAACGAATACATGCCATCTGCGCCTGTCACGACGTTGTTCGCGTCGCCCGCCACGGTGTTCAGCCAGCTGTCAGGCACGGCACTGCCATTGTGCAGCAGGGTGACGGTGGCCCCTTGGATCGGTGCGCGGCTGATCGCATCGTAGATAACCCCACTGGGGTCGACCACGATTGCGTCCACGTCATTGACAACACGGTCTGCGCCAGCGGCGACCTCAATGCCTTCGACCAAGTCGCCGTTTGCGGCCCCTTTGCTTGAATGCGAGTGGACGGCCGCGCCTTCGGGCGGGACAAAGCAAATCGCGTAGGTCCCTTGCTCAAGCTGGATAAAGGCATAGGCGCCGTCACTGCCGGTCACGGTTGTTGCAACCTCTTGCCCCGTATTCGAGTCGATCAGGATCACAGTCACACCGGCTTTGGCATTCTGCCCATCCGTCACGTGGCCTGAAATCGACCCGAGGAAGGTGATGATTTCTTTGTCCGTGTCAAAGGTCGGGCCGGACTGATCGCTGACCACGGCTGCTGCTGCAGTTCCACTTGCGGTAGCCAAGTTGGACACATAGCCACGGTCCAGATCGGGGATCGACACGTCGTAGGTCAGCTCGAATGTGACGCTATCGACAGCACCCGGTGCGAGCGACGCAATGGTTTGAGGGACAGTCCCACCAAACAGCGGATCATTGACCTGCACATTGGTCAGAGTGACGTCGCCGGTGTTCTTCACTTCTAGAAGATAGGTGATTGTGTCGCCCAAAGAGGTTCCAAGCACGCCATCGTCATCGTTCAATACGCCTGATTTGCGGAGCGCAATGGCAGGGGTGCCCAAGATCGGGGTGTCGATGGCTTGGTCCACGGTGTCAGAAATATCTTCGCTGCCATTCTTGCGGCGCTTTCCATTTTGGTCTGCGTCGTGCCACGCGGTCGCCGTCGCGCTGTTTGTCACGCCGCCCGCGTCTACATCTTCCTGTGTCACCACGTGGGCAAAGGACAAGACGCCCACTGCGCCGGGCAGCAGGGAGTTCATATCCGAGCCGCTGGTAAAGGTCAGCGCAGGCAATGCAGGCGAGAGGGGCGTGCCGTCCTGACGTGCAAAGTCCTCTTCTACAGCGACGCCCTGCAGCGTGACGTTGCCGGTGTTCTCGGCGGTGACGGTGTAGGTCAGCGTATCCCCAAGGCTCACTGCGCCGTCGTTGTCGCTATCGGTGTGGGCGACGGATTTGCTCACAGTGATCGCAGGGGCGCGGGTCAGGGGTGTGACGGTCGCGCTGTCACCGGTGCCGGTTGCGCTAGAGGTGTCCGTGACGTCGTCGGTGCCCGAGGGGCTGTCAGCGGTGACGGTGGCGGTGTTGCTGACGTCGCCTGCGTCGATATCGGCTTGTGTGATTGTGTAGGTCGCGGAAAACGTGCTGCTGTCGGACGCGCCAACGGCGAGGCTGGCCAAGGTGCCTTGGACAGTCACCATGGGATCGGTGATCTCGATATTCGAGAGGCTGACGGCGCCGGTATTCTCGACGGTGAAGCTGTAGGTGATGGTGTCGCCCGCATCGACCCCGTCGCCGCCATCGTTGAGGGTTGCGGTCTTGGTCAGCGCAATCGCACCAGTGGTGCCGATGGCGGTTGTCACACGGCTGTCGGTGGTGTCTGTCGCGTCCTCGGAACTGTCCGAGGCCCGCTGGCTGTCCCCATTCAGGTCGATCCACGCAGATCCCGAGGCCGCGTTGGAGAGCCCGCCCGCGTCCACATCATTCTGATCGATGATGTGGGCAAAGGTCGCCGACGCCGTCCCGCCGGGCAGGAACGCGCTGTCGCTGCTGCCCGCGCTATAGGCGATGGCCGACAGGGTGGCGTTCAGCGCCGTGCTGTCTGCACGCTGGAAGTCGTCGGTGAGCGTCAGGCCCTGCAGCGTGACGTTGCCGGTGTTCTCGGCGGTGACGGTGTAGGTGAGCGTATCCCCAAGGCTCACTGCGCCGTCGTTGTCGCTATCGGTGTGGGCGACGGATTTGGTCACGGTGATCGCAGGGGCGCGGGTCAAATTGCGGATCGTCGCGGAGCCGTTCCCGGTTCCCGCCGTCGCGTTTCCTGTCGAGGCACTTTCAACTGTGAAGGACGTGTTTGCTACGCCGTCGGTGCTGAGGGCGTCGATGCTGGCAATGTTGGAGATTGAACCACTGTCGATGTCGGCTTGGGTCAAGTCATAGGACACGGTGAATGTTAGGCTATCGCCAACTTCAAGCAATGCGCCATCCGTCGTGCTGCTGCCGCTGCCGGATTTAACGGGCGTGCCCAAGGACAAAGACGCATTTGTGCCAGTGCCATTGGTCAGGGTGTCGGACCAACTCAGGTCGTAGAGCGGGACGTTGCCGGTGTTGGTTGCGACAATAGTGTAGACCAACGTGTCGCCCACGTCGGCGCCGTCGCTCAGGGCAGCGTCGTTAACGCTTTTTAGAACCTGCAGGGTTGGCACTGGTGTGACGCCATTCGTGATGATCAGTTCATTGGTGGTGCTGTCTTCGAGCAACCATCCTGCCGCATTGTAGATCATGGCCGAGACATCGTAAGTGCTGCCTGCGGTCAGTTCGTTGCCAGCGGGAATTTCGATGCTCCAGGTGCCCGCGTTGCCGTCATCGCTAGGGCCCGTCACGCCGTTTGAGGTCATGTAAACTTGACCGTTGATCAGAATGACGAGGTATTCGCCGGATTGCAGGGTTACCGCGCCAGTGACTACAGGGGTCGTGTCCGCAGTGGTCTGGGAATTCACCGTTATCGGACCAAGCGGTCGCTGGCTGGACGCTGTCGACAGATAGGCGTTCAGCGCGTCTAGAATGCCCGAGCCATCGGCTGAGCCACCCACATCATCGCCAGTATCAATGCCGCGCGGGGCACTGGTCAGGGGTTTGATGTCCGACAAAGATGTCCCGAACTTGGATACACCGAGGTTCGATGCCCCTGTGATGTAGTAGGTCGTTTCGCCGCCTGTCGTCGTATACACAGAGCTGTTCGGATCCAGATCGGCGACGTCCTCCATCATGATGCCAGCGGGAAGGGTCGTGCCGGTGGGGGTCGTCAGCGCGATGGTCGCCACGTTCGAATTCGGCAAGAAGCCGAAGAGCTTCAGGTTGCCTTGTTCCTTAAGTTGCCAGCCAATCCGGCCCGCGATGTCGTAAATGATACTACCGCGGCGCAGGCGCAACGTACCCGCCACATCGTTGCCTTGGGCGCCAGATCCGATGAATTCTCCGGTTGCACTGACCTGCGTAAAGAAGGTCGCATCGAAGCCAAGGTCAGCAAAAGTGACGACTGTGTCTGCGTCCTGATTATTGGATCCGCGCAGCCCTACGAAACCTTCGTTAAAGGGGACGGTGACAACCTCTGCCCGCGCAGCGGTCACAAGGCCGAGTGCAATCAGCGTGCTAATGACGAAGAGTTTGATGCGATGACTCACGGGCGGTTCTCATTTTGGCAAATATGCGATTGCCATAATGTAACCTAAGGGGAGCCATTGGGTTCAGGCTCCCATGGGGGGACGCCCCCCTATGAATTATGCGGCCTGTGTCTATCGAAAGACTGCTGTGAGTTAAGCTGGTCATAATTGGCGAAACTTGAGAACGGAAGCTCTGTGCGATCCGGTTAATCCGTTGGGGCCTAGCCGCAGATGAGACACTGCATCAAAAGGTATTTGGCGTGTCCCATTTGAGATGCCAGAATGTGCCGCAACCGTGCGACGGGCCTCTTGGCGAAAGAGGAATTTAGAAAGTGCGACCGCCCTGTTGTAGAAAGAGCGGTCGCGCAATTCAGAAGAACGCGATGTCATCTATTAGAGCTTGGCTGTCCGTCAGCCCTTGGATCACGAGTTTGTCTTTGCCGAAGTCCAGCGTGACACTGTCGACGCCGATGACGGCGAACTCTGACAGCAGTTGGGCCTTGCGGAAGTCTCCTGCCCAAAGGTCAGTGTCGAGAACGATGGTGTCGATGTTGTCTTCGAAATCCAAGATCGTGTCGATGCTGTCCCCTTTGCTAAACTCAAAGCGGTCTTTTCCAGCGCCCCCTTCGAGCCAATCCCGACCCTTGCCACCCGACAGACGATCATTGCCTGATCCGCCATGCAGGGTGTCGCTGCCGCCCCCACCGTTCAGGATGTCGCGGCCGCCATCTCCGAACAGCTCGTCGTTGCCCCCGTTGCCATTCAAAAAGTCACGTCCGCCGCCCCCCTTCAGGACATCAGATCGACCGCCACCCGAAAGCGTGTCGTTTCCACCACCTCCGACAAGGCTGTCATTCCCGCCGCCGCCGTTCAGAACGTCATGACCACGGCCCCCCTGTAGTGTGTCGTTGCCGCCATTCCCTACCAGAGTGTCGTTGCCTGCCTCGCCGACCAGCCGGTCATGGCCTGCTTGCCCTTTTAGCAGATCGTTTCCAGTTCCACCGCGCAGGGTATCGTTCCCTTGGCCACCCATCAGGGTGTCGTCGCCGCTCAAACCCGAGAGGAGATCGTTACCGCGCAGCCCTTCGATCAAATCGTCCCCGATATCGCCCGAGATGGCGTTGTCCTTCCCATCCCCTTGCAAGATCAGATCACCGGGCGTGGTCAACGAGCCGAGTGTCTCGATCGGAGCGTCGATAAAGTTCACGTTGACCGACAGATCTGCGACCTCGACCTGACCAGCTGCGCTGTTTCCGGTGAAGTTGAACACGAGCAGGTCATCTAAAACGCTGTCAAAGGCCGGAGAGATCGTCGCCGAAACCGTGATCCCCGAAGTTGTTGAGTACTGAGAGCTCGAGATGCTGCCTGACCCAACAAGCGAGACATCCTCAAGGCGCATATTCTGACTAGAGAAGGTTACGGAGACGCGAATAGTGCTGCCAGCAACGACAGTTTGATCGCCGGTCGAGAGCGTGGCCGTACCGTTTGCTCCCTCTTGGCGCAGTTCGAGTGACCACGGCGTGACATCGGTGACTTTGATCAGATCGAGCCGATAGGGGTGTGCGCCGGGTGTTCCCGTTGCCCGGATGCCTGAGAACAGGAAATGCGGCGCGCTGGTGAGTGCCGTAAAGGAGGCAGTCCGCAAGGCGTTGTTCTCGTCGAAAATGTCACCGAAACTGTTAAAGATCAGCCCGAGGTATTCGCCCTCGGGCCCGCGGACGTTGAATTGGACGTTACTTTCGAAGTGAGTTGGGTCTGCAACAGTGAGTTGTACTTGGTACGTGTCTCCGGCATCCAAATCGGCAACAAATGTATCGTAATCAAAGTCCCAAGATGCATCGGCCTGAAGGTAGGCGAGCGTTGGGGCATCTTCGGATATCAGCCCCACAAGATAGGATGGATCATCGAAAAATGACATAATTTCAGTTGTTAATGGGGATAGTGAGTCGCCCGACAAGTCAAACGTCGGGGTTTCGGCTACAATCTTCATTTAGGGGAAAGGTCTTTCTATTGGTCACATAGGTCGGACATCGAACCAAGGTGTGATCCGATGGGCGCAGCCTAAGGACCTTAGACCTAATTGCAACTTCAGGTTACATTTAATGTCGACGGGCGCCCGAAATAGCGGGCTTACGAAATTGTTCTGTTGGGGTGCAGAAGAGAAGCGTTTCGTCTGCCGCGGGCATCAATCCATTCAAGAGGAGCTAATCGGGGCGAACTCCGTCAGAGTAGATCTGAGCCAGTCACAAAAGCGCCGAACCTTGCGACGGTTTAGGTGGGACTGCGGGCACACAAGCCACAGGGATTTTTGTGTCATCGGGCTAGCACCGCTGATAGCCCGCACCAAGTGGCCGCTGGCAATCTCGGCCGAGGCAGTCAGGCAGGACTCCAGCGCCAGCCCATGTCCATTTGCGGCCAGATCAATCGACATATGCGCGCGGTCGAACAGCACGCGGCGAGGTTGGCTCGGCATGGGGTGGCCTTGATGTTGGAACCAGTCGGACCATTGCACCACATTCTTGACCGAGTGGATCAGGCGGTGCCCCTCCAGATCGGCGGGCCTGAGCGACCCTGCGGCCGCGTAGTCTGGCGAACACAGGACCTCCATCGGCTCGACCGCTAGGCATTCCACGTGTAGCCCGCGCCATGGGCCTGCGCCATGGCGAATTTCCAGATCAATATTTTCGCGGGCAAAATCGGGCGGCTCATTCGTCGCGTCGAGGCGCAACTCGATATCCGGATGCAGTTCCAGAAACTGATCCAGTCGCGGCATCACCCATTTCGTCGCAAAGGTCGGCGCGATCCGGACGTTGAGCGCGGTATAGGAGTTCAGACCCCTCATCCGCTCGGTCGCTGCTGTGATCCGGTCGACCTCGTCGCGGATCATCTCGTAGTACCGTTCGCCCGCTTCTGTAAGTACGGACTTGCGTCCTTTGCGGCTAAACAGCCGCACGCCGATATGGGTCTCGATAATCTGGATCTGTTGGCTGACCGCAGACGGCGTAACCCCAAGGATTTCAGCAGCCTGCTGCATGCTGCCTGTGCGGGCGGCGGCGTGAAATGCGGTGATGGCGCGAAAGGGAATACTCATTAAGATTAGATAATCTAATGAGTCAGCCCTGAAAAGTCGTTTGTTCTTAGGTATTATGTCTGCCTAGAGTTGAGGAAAGCGGACTGGCCAAGGTTGGAGGAGGGCATTGATCAGACTGCGGCACCTGCGCGACGCTGCGCCGGTTACCAGAGGAATTTAAATAGGTTACCCGCCGTGGGGTGCGTTTGCGCACTCTCTGGGTGTGCCTGCCTCTGGGGCCGATTGGTGCCGCGAACCGCCTGTCCTCCCGAGGAGTGCAGAATGAACCTATACACCAAGTTGGCTGCCCGTCAGGCGGAAGGCAATCCGATCCGCGTCGGTCTGATTGGCTCTGGCAAGTTCGGGTCGATGTTCCTGAGCCAGGTGCGCAATATCCCCGGCATGCATCTGGTTGGGATTGCGGACCTGTCTGCCGAGCGCGCGAAAAAGGCCATGATCAACACCGGTTGGGACACGGACGCGGCTGTTGCCTCGACGCTGTCAGATGCGATGAACAGCGGCAAAACTTGCCTGACCGAAGACAGCGCTGAACTGATCAAGACCCCCGGTATGGAGGTGATTATCGACGCGACAGGCAATCCCGCCGCAGGCATCCGCCACGCGCTGCTGGCTGCAGAAAATGGCTGTCACATGATCATGGTGAACGTCGAAGCTGACGTGCTGGCCGGTGCCTATTTGGTGCAGGAATTTGACAAGGCCGGACTAGTCTATTCGATGGCCTATGGCGACCAGCCCGCGCTGGTTTGCGAGCAGATTGATTGGGCGCGCGCCTGCGGCTTCAAAGTCGTCGCGGCTGGCAAGGGCACCGAATACTTGCCTGAATTCGCGCAATCGACCCCCGACACTGTGTGGGGCCACTATGGTTTGACGCCGGAGGAGGCCGAGGCCGGCGGGATGAACCCCCAAATGTTCAACTCTTTCCTCGACGGGACCAAATCCGCGCTGGAGATGGCGGCGATTTCGAACGCGGCGGGGTTGCTTGCGCCGCGCGATGGTCTGCTGTTTCCCCCCGCAGGTGTCCATGATCTGCCCGAAGTGCTGAAGCCACGGGCCCATGGCGGGATGCTAGAGCAGGCGGGGATGGTCGAGGTGGTCTCGAGCCTTGAGCGTGACGGGCGTCAGGTGATCGGCGATCTGCGTTGGGGTGTTTATGTGACGCTAGAGGCCAGCGACGAAGAGGGCAAAGGGGCCGACTATGTGCGCCGCTGCTTCAAGGAATACGGCGTGACCACCGATAAGTCTGGTCGTTATGCCACGCTCTATCGCCCATCGCACCTGATCGGTCTGGAATTGGGGATCAGCGTGGCCAGCGCAGCCTTGCGCGGGGAACCCACGGGGCGGACCAACGGACTGGTGTCCGATGTGGTCGCCGTCGCGAAAAAGGGCCTGAAACCCGGCGATATGCTGGACGGCGAAGGTGGGTACACCGTCTGGGGACGGATCGCGCGGGCCGAAGACTCGCTGGCGGCCAAGGCGCTGCCCATCGGTTTGGCCCATGGAATGAAGCTGACCCGCGAGGTGCCCGAAGGCCAGATGGTCAGTTGGGACGATGTCGAGGCCTCAGACAGTCAGGCCGTCACCGTCCGCCGCACCATGGAGCAGGCGTTCAGCAAACAGCTTCTGGCCGCCGAATAGGGGTTCTCTCCCGCCCTGTCGATGCTTCGGGATCGGCAGGGTTGGAGGGATCAGCCTTGCGTCACACACCATTCGAATTCGCGAGCCCGTGGCTGAGGAGAGCTGCGGAGATCGCAAAAACTGGCCTCTCATGGAGAGGGGAGGCCGCAAAGGGAGGAAGACCTATGACCAAAACGCTAAAGTTGATCCTGTGTAGTACGGTGCTTGCCGCAGGAACTGCGTCGGCCGACACAGTCACCTTGCGCATTCAAACGCACCAAGCGCCGGAGTCCGCGTCCGGCCGCATGGTGCAGGGCTTTGTCAAGGATGTGGAAACCATGTCCGGCGGCTCGCTCGATATCGAGATGTTCTACAGTTCGGCTGTTGTGGCATCGGCCGAGGCGTTCTCTGCCGCGGCGAACGGCATTCTGGACTGCGACATGACCAACGGGAGTTATCAGACCGGTCTCAACCCCGCGTTCCAGTTCGTGGCGGACACGATGGGCGGCTATGACACGCCACTGCAGTACCACGCATGGCTGAAAAACGGCGGCGGGATCGAAGCGATCAACGAACTCTACGAGCCTCAGGGCATGTACTATGTGGGCGGGTACCTTGGCGGGCAGGAGTCGTTGAACTCGACACGTCCTCTGAACGGGATCGAAGACTTGCAGGGCTTCAAATTCCGCTCGCCCCCCGGGATGGAGTCCGAGATTTTCGCAGAGCTCGGCTCGACACCGATTGTGATGGACTTCACTGAGATCTTTACCGCGTTGGAGACAGGGATCATTGACGGGGCGGATGCCTCGACGCTGGCGAATAACGTGGGCCTTGGCATCTATGACATCGCCAAACACACCACCTATCCCGGCTTCCACTCGATGTCTGCAGACCATCTGGCATGCTCGACCTCTGTGTGGGAGGGGCTGACCGAACAGCAGCAAGAGATCATCAGAACCGCGATGGACTCCATGGCTCTGAAATTAATGACCTTGACACTGGTCGAAAACGGCGAGGCGCTGGCAACCCTGCCTGACCAAGGCGTGACGATCTACGATTGGTCTGCCGAAGATCGCGCGACCTTCCGTGAGGCGGCCATTGGACGGTGGGATGAGTGGGCAAAGAAAACCCCAGAGACCCAGAAGCTGGTCGACAGCCACAAGGCGTTTTTGAAACGCATCGGCTTGGGCGGCGAGTAATCGTTTCGACGCGGGCCGGATCGTCCGGCTCGTTTCCCACTGGCTAGGATCGCTGCGCCCCTCCTCGTGTCACTCGCGGAGGGGCGTTTTCGTGATCTCTACAGATGCGCGCTTTCGTCTGTCACTCTTTCTTTTCACGGGCGTGGATGACACGGTGGCGCCAGAGGTTGAGGGTTATTTCAGAACAGAGGTATGCGATGAACCGTTTTTCCCTAGCAGGTAAAACCGCGCTCGTGACGGGCGCAAATACGGGGATCGGCGCCGCGATCGCGGTGGCGCTATCAGGCGCGGGCGCGCATGTGATCGCAGCGGGGCGCCGCAGCTGCGCCGATACTGTCGCCTCAGTGGGCAGTGGCGAGGAAATGCTGCTGGATTTCACCGATCCGATGGCTGCCAAGGACGTCTTCGCAAGCCGTCCCATCGACATTCTCGTCAATAACGCCGGGATCATTCGCCGCGCCGATGCCGTCGATTTCACCGAGGCGGATTGGGACGACGTGATGGACGTGAACGCCAAGGCGCTGTTTTTCACCTGTCAGGCCTTTGGCCGCGCGGTCATCGCCCGTCAGGCGACGGGTAAGATTGTAAACATTGCCTCGCTTTTGTCTTTTCAGGGCGGCATTCGGGTCCCTTCCTATACCGCGTCAAAGCATAGCGTCGCAGGATTGACCAAGCTGCTGGCGAACGAATGGGCTGCCAAGGGCATTAACGTGAACGCGATTGCGCCGGGATATATCGAGACAAACAACACTGCAGCGCTTCGCGCCGATCCTGACCGTAACCAGGCCATTCTGGATAGGATTCCGGCAGGACGCTGGGGGCATGCCCAAGACATTGCGGATTCTGCGGTGTATTTGTCTGCACCAGCCTCGGACTATGTGCATGGGACGATCCTGAACGTGGATGGCGGGTGGTTGGCGCGGTAACCAAACCGCGCCTCCCCGTCATCACTCAGGGTCTGCCATCACCAGAAGCTCAAACGTCACGCAAACTGGTGACTGGCCGGGTGTGATCGTGCCGCCGAACTGGTTTCCCGCAGGGTCAACGCAGCGCATCGGCAGAGACAGGGTCCGGTTCCAGCGCGCTTGCGGGTCAATCAGTACCTCTGAGATCGGAGAGGCCATGGGCGGGCTATCCTCAAACACAGCCCCGATCAGGCTACCGATCCCGTAGACGGTCGCGCGTGCGAAACCGGCCTCTTGGGTCATTGCGCTGATCGTCCCGTGGATATCTGCGTGGGGGCTGACTTTGGCAATAAACGCATTTCCTTTCGCCTCGCCGCCGGTCGGATGGAAAATCGGAAATAGGGTTTCCGCGTTCATCGACACATCAAAGACCCCGCCCTTGAACGCGATGAGCGTGACATCGCAATCGTCAGAGAGTGTCACCGCGTCAGGCAACAGGTGTCCAATCTCGGTCCCGGTCTCCGACGTCCAGATCGCGTGACAATGCAGCCACCATGCGCCGTCTTTTCGGCCGACAATAGCGGTTCCCGCCTGGATGTGACCTGACCTGCGGCTGTGCGTGGCACTATACCATGCCGCGTGGACCCCATCGTTGGATGGCCCCGGCATGACGAAATCGAACGGACCCATTTTTAGCCCGTCTACCACCATCACGCCGCTGTCGCAGCCTGCCGCGTCCATCGCGTCGGATACGGCCTGCATGAGCACTGCGCCCTTGGGCAGGGTGACTCTGACCTGCCGCGCGGTTCCCCGCGCGACGGAATAGGGCTCGGGCGATGGGGGTCCGGGGTGGTGGATCGCGTCGCGGCTGGTCATGACAACTCACCGGGCCAGAGGCCTTGGACCTCCAGTTCCTCTCGGACGAGTTTCTTGGTGACCTTGCCGTAGCCGGTTTTCGGCATCTCGGGCAGGTAGATGTACTGGCTCGGCAGCTTGTATTTGGCCAGCTTGGCCGCGAGCAGGGCATTTAGTTCTGCCTCGTTCACGTCATGACCGTCGTCCAAGACGCAAACCGCCAGCCCGACCTCGCCCCATGTGCGGTGCGGACAGCCAAGGATCGCGACTTCGGACACTGCGGGGTGGGTCAGCAGCAGTTCTTCGATCTCGCGCGGGTACACGTTCGACCCGCCCGAGATGTACATGTCCGAGGCACGCCCCGTGATGTAGAGATACCGCTGTTCGTCCAAGTGCCCCAGATCGCCCGTGCGGAACCACCCATTGCGAAAGGCTTTTTCGTTCGCGCCGTCGTCCATGTAGTACCCCGCGCAGACGGCGGGACCGGCGACGCAGATTTCACCGGTTTCATGGGGGCCAAGGATTTGGCCGTCATCCCCTTGGATCGAGACATGCAGGCCCGTGCGTTCGATCCCGCAGGTGCCAACGCGGGCCTCGGGGCCGTCCTCGATGTGATGGTCATGGCGGGGCAGCACGGTGATCGCGCCCGTCACTTCGCCAAGGCCGAAGTATTGCACCAGCACATGCCCCAGCTTGCGCAGGGCGTGCTTCTGATCCTCTCGGTACATCGGCGCGCCCGCGTAGATCACGTAGCGCAATGAACTGTGGTCATAGGCGTCCACGGCAGAATGCTCGGTCAGCATTTTGACGATGGTCGGCACGGTGAACATGTTGGTCACCTTGTAGCGCTGGACCAGTTCCCACGCGGCGTCAGGGTCGAACTTGCCTGCAGGCACCAAAACGCTGGCCGCCCCAGCCGCGATCTGGACCAACTGGTGCATCCCCGCCCCGTGGGACAGGGGCGCAACCACAAGGCTCACGTCGTCAGGCGTTGTTGCGGGCATCAGGTCGTTCAGGTGGTTCAAGGTCACGAAGCCCAGTTGGCCATGGGTCAGAACCACTGCCTTGGGGCGCCCCGTGGAGCCAGAGGTGAAGAACAGCCAGCACGGGTCATCCCGATCCACATCAGCGTTCATCACGTCCTGCCCCATGTAGTCAGCGATCAGTGCTTCGTACTCGGTGCCAAAGCCGCTGCCGATACAGACCACATGCTCTAGCTTGGGGGCGGCCTCGGTGCAGGCGGTGGCGTGGCCAGCAAAGTCCTGTTCGCAGAACATCAGGGACACGTCGGCCTTCTGGCCCAGATAGGCGACCTCGTCCGCGCGTTGGCGAAAGTTCGACGGCACCCAAACCGCGCCCACCCGCCAGCAGGCCAGCATGATTTCGGTGATCTGGTTGTTGTTCGGGGATTGCACCAGAATGCGGTCGCCGTGTTGCACGCCAAACCGATCCTGCATTGCGGCGGACAGCGCGCTGACACGGGCATCGAGTTGGCCCCAGGTAATCGTCAGGTCATCCCAGATGATTGCGGGCCGGTCCCCCAGACGCGCGGCATTGCGGGTCAGGAAATGCGCAAGGTTGGTGGTGCGAGTGCTCCACGGCAGCTTAGGGTCGCGGTTCGATGTTGCGCTCATTTCACGCGCTCCATGATCGAGACGTAATTCGCCACTGCCGCGCCGCCCATGTTAAAGACGCCCGCCATGGTCGCGCCGTCAATCTGCATGGTGCCCGCGTCGCCTGCCAATTGCATCGCCGCCATCACGTGCTGGGACACGCCCGTCGCCCCCAGCGGATGCCCCCGCGATTTCAGCCCGCCCGAGGGGTTCACCGGCAGCTTGCCGTCACGGCGAGTGACGCCCTCGCGGATGACACGGCCACCTTGGCCACGCGGGGCCAGACCCATCGCCTCGTATTCCAACAGCTCGGCAATAGTGAAGCAGTCGTGGGTTTCCACAAGGCTCAGGTCATCCAAGGTCACGCCCGCCTCGGCCAGTGACTTCTGCCATGCGCCCCGTGCACCTGCGAATTCCGTGGGGTCGCGACGGGACAGAGCCAGAACGTCATTCACCTGATTGCGCGCGCGAAAGGAGATCGCCCGCTCCAGATCCGCGGCCACATCGGGATGGGCGATGACCAGCGCCGCCGCCCCGTCCGAAATCAGCGAGCAATCCGTGCGTCGCAGGGGCCCCGCGACCAGCGGGTTCTTGTCACTGACGGTGTTACAAAAGTCGACGCTGAACTCTTTGTGCATGTGGGCGTAGGGGTTCAGCATGCCGTGAGCATGGTTCTTGGACGAGATCATCGCCAGTTCCAGACTGTGGTCCCCGTTGGCCTGAAAATAGCTGCTGGCGATCTGGCCAAAGACACCGGCAAAGCCGTTCTCGGACTCGCACTCTTCGGCGCGGTAGGAGGCAGTCAACATGATGTCACCGGCCTGCGATGTGGGCGTGGTGGTCATCTTTTCCGCCCCGACAACCAGCGCGATCTTGCCCCGTCCGGCGGCCACGAAATCCATCGCCGCATAGAGCGCGGCCGACCCCGTGGCGCAGGCGTTTTCCAGATGCATCGCGGGCACGTGGGCCAGCTCGGGAACGGCCATCCCGACCAATGACCCCTCGAATGCCTGAGGCGAGAAGCCGTTGTTGTAGACGCCGACATAGATGCCATCGACGTCCGCCGCCTCGACCCCTGCGTGGGTCAAGGCATCGGGCACGACGCTGGCGATCAGGTCGATCAGATTGTCCTCTGGCGCTTTGCCGAATTTACTGTGGGCCCACCCCACGATTTGCGGATGATCCATGGTTCTTCCTCCCCTCGAACCGGTGTCAGGTGTAGCCAAGCCTGCGGCGCAGTTTGGCTTCGATCTTGTCGGCCTCGCGTTTTAGCAGCGCGGCCAAAGTCTGTTGTCTGTCCTCGCCCATACGAGAGTCGATGGCAGCAATGGTCAGCGCACCAAGAACGTCCCCCGTAGGCGCCTTGATCGCGACGCCGACGGCCCACGAATTGGCCAGATACAGACCCGGATTCAGCGCCCAACCGTTCTGGCGGGCATGGGCGATGCCCTGATCCAGCACCTCGGGCGTATAGCGTTCGTAATCCTTGGCCAGAATCGGCCCGATTTCCCCGCGCACTTGTGCTTGTTCGTCGTCGGGCAGCGCGGCAAGCATCGCCATCGCGCCCGCACCTACGGCCAGCGGATGGCGGTAGCCGACTTGCAAGGCTTGGGTGCGGATCGGATAGCTGCCCTCTTCGCGGTGAAGGCACACGGAATAGAGCCCCCGCCGCATGGACAAGAAGCTGCTATCGCCGCTTTCGGCCGCCAGATCCCGCAGGCTGTCCATCGCCAGTTCCAGCAGATCAAACCGGCGCTGCGCCATCAATCCGACCACATAACTCTCTGGCCCCAAGGCGTAGTTCCGGCTGGCAGGGTTCTGTTCGACCAAGCCCGACCGCATCAACGCCAGCAGCATCCGCCGCACCGTCGGACGGCTCAGGCCCGACTTGGCGGTCAGGGTGGTCATTGGAACCTCGTTTCCACCATCGCGTGCAATGAGGGACAGCAGCGACAGCGCGCGATCCACACTCTGCGCGCCGCCCGATTCGACCCGTTCCGTTTTCATTTTAGTATCCATATTGTGGACATATAATGTCGTCTCCCTATGCCATGCTGAGCGATACTTGGCTGTAAGGCAAGAATTTTCGATTTATCATTTACACACGGTGGAATTCGTCCTTATCTTAGATGAGCGCTAACATCCATATTGTGGATAGTGCAGCCTAGGCAGTGGATTGGGAGGTCCGCTGAAATGGGATCGAGAGGGAGGAAAAACATGAAGACTTTTGGTAAGGTCGCGGTTGTCGCGGCCCTGATGGCGAGCGCCGCCAGCGCAGAGACGCTGGTCATGCAGAGCGTCTATCCATCATCGTTGCCCCTGTTGGGGGACAGCGGCGTGAACCTGTCAAAACAGGTCGAAATGCTGACAGGCGGCGAGCTGAGCATCGAGTTCAACGAACCGGGTGCCATTGTTGGCGGCAATGAAATGTGGGACGCAATCTCGACCGGTGCGGTGGACGCGGGGTGGTACAGCCCTGGCTTTGCCCAAGGGATCATCCCTTCGGCAGCGATCTTTACCTCTGTGCCCTTTGGCCCTGATATCCGCGCCTACACCGCGTGGTGGTACGAAGGCGGCGGCAAGGAAATCTGGGCCGAGATCACCGAGCCCTATAACATCCACACCGAGCTGTGTGCCATTCTGGTGCCCGAAGCGTCCGGTTGGTTCGCCAAAGAGATCAATACGCCCGACGACCTGAAAGGGCTGAAGATGCGCGTGTTCGGGCTTGGTGCACAGGTCATGCAGAAGCTAGGGGCAGAGGCGCAATCGATGCCCGTCGCGGATACCCTGACAGGCTTGCGGCTTGGCACGATTGACGCCGCCGAGGTGTCGTTCCCGCTGATTGACGAAGCCGTGGGCATGAATGAATACGCCAGCCACTACTATTTCCCCGGTTGGCACCAGCAGACCTCGTTGATCACCTTTATCGCGAACCAGGATGTCTGGGACGGGCTTGAGGATCAGGAGCGTTTTGCGATTGAAACGGCCTGTGCCGCGAATGTGGCCTACACCTCGGCGCAAGGTGAGGCCAAGCAGATGGAGCCGTTGGCCAACCTCGAAGCCGCGGGCGTTACGGTGCATCGCTGGAATGACGAGATGATGGGTGCATTCCAGACTGCATGGGATGAGGTGGTCGAAGAACAGGTCGCTGCTGACCCCCATTTCGCCCGTGCGTGGCAGAGCCTGTCCGACTTCCGCGACGGTTTCGCGAAGTGGGCGGACCTCGCGTACATCAAGTAAACCGCACAAGGGGTGGCAGTCCGCTGCCGCCCCCGTTTTCCAGAAGGTTTTCAGGAATGGAACGATTGCTTGCTGTTTCGGACGGTCTGGCCGCGCCGTGCCGCGCCGTCGCGCGGGTGTGTGGCTGGCTGCTATTGGTGCTGATGGCCGTCATTCTGTATGACGTGATCGGACGGCGCTTTTTCTCGACCGGCTCTTTCAAACTGCAAGAGTTGGAGTGGCACATCCACGGCGCCATCGCGGTGCTGTGTTTCGGCTTTGCCTATGTCGAAAACGCCCATGTGCGGATTGACCTGTTTTCCCAGCGCATGACCCGCAAAACGCGCCTGTGGATCGAGATCCTTGCGATCGCCTTGTTCCTGATCCCGTTTATGGTTTTGCTCGTTTGGTACGGCTACGACTTCACCATGCGCAGCTTTACCCGAGGCGAAGGCAGCCCAGGCGGCGTTGGCCTGCCCAACCGATGGATCATCAAATCCGCCATCCCTATCGGCGCTCTGCTGACCATCAGTGGGGGACTGTCGGTGATGATGCGCGCCATTGTGGCCTTGCGCCGCCCTGATCTGGTGCAGGAGCTGGTATGATCGAGCTCTTGTCTTCGTCCCTTCCGGGGCTGATGTTCCTATCGCTGGTGATTGCGTTGTTTTCCGGTGCGCCCGTGGCGATCATGCTCATGGGGATTTCGCTGGTCTTTGGGCTGCTGGCGCTGCTGACGGGCGATATGCGACTGGCGCAGGCGACGCTGCTGCCCAACCGCATCTTCTCGGGCACGATTGAAAACGCGGTGCTGGTGGCTGCGCCAATGTTCATCTTTATGGGCATCATCATGGAGAAAACTCGCATCGCCGAGGATCTGCTGGTCACGCTCCAGCGGATCATGCGGGTCATTCCGGGCGGTCTGGCGCTGGCGGTCGTGCTGATGGGCACTATCCTGGCGGCTGCAACTGGGATTATTGGCGCGTCCGTTGTGATGCTGGCCATGCTGGCGATCCCGACCATGGTGGAGCGAGGCTATGACAAAGGGCTGGCGGCGGGCACGGTTGCCTCTGCCGGAACGCTCGGCATTCTGATCCCGCCCTCGGTGATGCTCGTGTTCATGGGTGATCTGCTCAGTATTTCTTTGGGCAGGCTCTTTGTCGCTGCTTTGATGCCGGGCCTGCTGCTGTCAGCGGTGTACGTGGTTTATATTGTTGTACGCAGTTGGCTTCAGCCGCATATGGCACCCAAAGCGCCCCCACCTGCGCCGCATGAGCGCCAAGGGCTGTGGCTCGAGACACTCAAATCCGTTTTCGCTCCCTTGATCATGATCATTGCGGTTCTTGGCTCGATCCTTGGCGGGGTCGCAACCCCGACCGAAGCCTCTGGCGTTGGGGTGTTCGCCGCGCTCCTACTTGGTCTGCTCCGAGGTCGGCTGAACATGTCCGTTCTGCGCGACAGCATGGACGGGTCGGTCAAGCAGCTGGGGATGCTCTTTTTCATTTTTGTCGGCGCGACAGCGTTCTCTTACATCTTCCGCAAAGTGGGCGGCGAGCATTTCATCGTCGACACCGCCCGTGCGCTGCCCTTTGGCGACTGGGGTCTGCTGTTCGCAATGATGGGCATGATCTTTGTCATGGGGTTCTTCTTTGACTGGATCGAGATCACACTGATTATGCTGCCGATCTTTGCACCCGTGGTTCAGTTGATGGACCTCGGGGGGCATGTCGAGCAAAG
Source organism: Donghicola eburneus (assembly GCF_900115865.1). Taxonomy (GTDB): domain Bacteria; phylum Pseudomonadota; class Alphaproteobacteria; order Rhodobacterales; family Rhodobacteraceae; genus Donghicola; species Donghicola eburneus. The sequence goes on from NZ_FOXY01000006.1 coordinate 261,921, forward strand.
CCAGATGATCTACTGGTTTGCCATTCTCGTCTCTCTGAACCTACAGACCTCGTTCCTGACCCCGCCGTTTGGCTTTGCGCTGTTTTACCTGCGTGGGGCGGCGTCTCAGCACCTGACGATCAGCGACATCTATCGCGGGATCATTCCCTTTGTGTTGCTACAATTGGTGCTGCTGGGGCTGACCATCGCCTACCCCGACATCGCGATGTGGCTGCCGAACAAGGTGTTCCAATGACCGGACGGATGGCAGGCAAACGGGTCGCTGTGATCGGCGCAGGCTCTGTCGGGGCGGGGTGGGGCAACGGCAAAGCTGCTGCGGTGCTCTACGCCCGCGAGGGCGCTCAGGTCCTTTGCGTTGACCGAAGCGAAGCCGCTGCTGCTGAAACGGCCGCGTTGATTATAGGCGAAGGTGGTGTTGCATATACGTGTGCGGCCGATCTCACCGATCCAGTCGCGGCCAATGCTATGGCCCACACCGCCCAAGGAAACATGGGTGGTTTGGATGTCTTGCACTTCAATATCGGCACCAGTGTCAAAGGTGGGCTTGATGACACCAGCTTTGACGACTGGCAAACGGTCTTTGCGATCAATCTTGATGCGGCGTTTCACGCGACCAAAGCCTGCGTACCACTGATGGGGCAGGGGGGCGCGATCGTCTATATTTCGAGCCTTGCAGGGATGAACAACGGGCCCTATCGCTACATCGGATACGAGGCGTCAAAAGCTGCGCTCCAACGATTTTCCCGAAGCATCGCGATTGAATATGCGCCGCGCGGTATCAGGGCGAATACAGTTGTGCCAGGCATGATCGATACGCCCCATGTGGCCGCGATGATCGCGCCTGGTCAGGACATGGAGGCAGTACGCGCCGCACGGGCCGCGCAGGTGCCTTTGAAACGGCAGGGCACGGCGTGGGACATTGCCGAGGCGGCGCTTTTTCTGGCGTCGGATGCGGCTGGATTTATCACCGGCGTCGATCTACGGGTCGATGGCGGTATGGGAACTTTGATGGGAACATCAGCAGGATAGGATGAACGTATGACGCAAAAGATTGCTCTTGTTACGGGCGCGGCCCGTGGCATCGGATTGGCAACGACCAAACTCTTTATCGAAGAAGGCTGGCAGGTCGCGATGGTCGACCGTGACGGCGATGAACTCGCGATTGCGGCTGATGGTTTGGATCAGGCCAAGCCCTTTGTCTACGACGTGTCGATCCCCGAGCAGGTGACCGAGATGATCGCCGCTGTAAAAGGGGCCTTTGGCCGGATCGACGCGGTGGTCAACAATGCGGGCGTTGCGGACTTTGGTCCGATCGAAGAGACCGACTTTGCACGCTGGCGCCGCGTAATGGAAACGAACCTTGATGGCGTGTTTCTTGTGTCCCAAGCCGCGATACCGTCGCTCAAGGAAACCAAGGGCGCTCTGTTGAACATCGCGTCGATCTCTGGCTTGCGGGCGTCCACGCTGCGTGTCGCCTATGGCACGTCCAAGGCTGCTGTGATCCAACTGACCAAACAGCAGGCCGCGGAATTGGGGGAATACGGCATTCGCGCGAACTGCGTCTGCCCTGGCCCCGTCCGCACCAAACTGGCAATGGCCGTTCACTCGCAAGAGATTATCGACGCCTACCATGACGCGATCCCGCTAAATCGCTATGGATCCGAACGCGAAATCGCAGAGGTGATCGTTTTCTTGTGCTCTGAGCGTGCCAGCTATGTCACGGGGCAGGTCGTGGCGTCTGACGGTGGATTTGACAGCACAGGTGTTGGGCTTCCTGCGCTGCGGACCTGATCTGCAAATGAAAATTGGCGCAGCCGATGCAGCTGCGCCAATAATTAGCTGACCAACAGGTGTGACCTTAGGCTGGCGCAGGAATGGCCAGGATTTCTGGTGCCTCGACGTTATCTGGTGAATAGGGCTCATCTCCATAGGCGACACGGAAACGCAGGATGATATCGCGCAGACTGCCGACCTGAGCGGCCAATTCCTCGGCGGTCGATGAGATCTGCACCGAAGCGGTGTCGTTGGCCTGAATGCTTGTGTCGAGTTCGATCATGGTGTCGCGCACTTGGCTGGCGCCAATGGACAGCTCCGAATTGGCACGCGAGATTTCTGAAACCAGCAAGGATGTTTCTTCGATCTCGTACACCAGTTCGATCATCATTTTATCTGCGCCTTCGGCAGCCATGACAGTCCCCTGAGAGATATCGCCGATCTCTGTCGCGGCCTGTTGGCTGCGTTCTGCCAGCTTTCGAACTTCGGAGGCGACGACGGCAAAGCCGCGACCATGTTCACCGGCACGGGCGGCCTCGACCGCAGCGTTCAGGGCCAGAAGGTCGGTTTGACGGGCGATCTCTTGGATGATAGCGATCTTTTCGACCACATCGCGCATGGCGGCGATCGCACCGCGCATGGCAGCGCCGCTCTCGCGGGCGTTGCTGGCTGCGCTGGATGCGACCGTCTCAGTCTTCTGAGCGTTCTCGGCAGCCTGTCCGATATTTGCGGTCATCTGCTCGACCGCAGAGGCCACGCGCTGGGAGACGGCGCTCTGTTGGACGGCGTTGTTACTCAGGTTTTCAGCTGTGCTGGCCATCATGTTCGCGCCGGTCGCAACGTTGGCCGAGCCGGAGGTGACTTCGGATACGATATCCCGCAGGCTTGTGACCATCGTGTTCAGGTTAACAAGCAAGAAACTCAGTTCTGACTTCCCGCGAACGTCCTCTGTGCGGGTCAAATCGCCTTCGGCCACGCGGGCACTCAGGTTATGCGCTTTGGTCAGGCCACGGTTCAGGGATCTAAAAATCCGAGCACCGGAGAGCAGCGTCACCAGCGCGGCCAGAGCCATCACACCCAGGGCTGCGATTTGCGCCTGTTGTGCTTCGGCTGCCGAGCTTGCCACGGCGCTGTCCATATCGGCAGTCTCGGCGTCCAGCACGCGCGTGAGCAAGTCCTGCATATCAGTCAGGATTTTGCCGTTGTGCTGGTCCAGCAACTCGGCCGCTTTGAATGGGCTTCCAAAGCGCAGTACCATCGCGGCTTTCTTATTCACCTTTTCCAGATCGGTGCGCAATTCGTCGTACTGATCCAGATTGGCCAGCAGCTCCGGGCCAGCCGTTTCGCGGCGGGTGTCGATGAGCGTCTCTTGCTCCTTGCGCAGCGCTTTCAACTCCTTGCGAATTGCCGATTTGCGCGACTTGTCCTCTAGCAGCATGTAGTCACGAACGAGGCTCTGGATCGAGGCTTGGTTCTTGGCGAGCGTTTCGAACAGAAGGATCGTCGCAAAGTGGTTCTCAACAATCTCTGCGCTGCGACGCTCCATTTCGCGCATCTGGTAGGCGGCACCGAGACCGAGCGCGCCAATCACCAGAAGCTGAAGCGCAAATACAAAAAGAAGGCGGGATTTGATCGTCTTCAGCATGGGGGATCCTGCTTTTTCAAAGAGACTCTATCCCTAGCATCCTCTTGAACGTTTCTGAGGCCGTCTATTAGACGAGGCGAAAAGGACTTTTGGACATGTACTTTTATCCTCCTGTCCCGCAGCTCGGTCCATCGGTCGACGCCGTTGCGCGTTCTTCTGGAAGCGGACATTTCCGCAGACTTATTCATTAAACGTGATATGATCGGCCAAAGAAGGTTGGGATCAAGAGGAGGAGACATGATCCGCTATCTCACGACGGCCGCTATTTGTCTGGCTGCGTTGCCGCTGGCCGCAGAGCCGGTCCATATCACCCGCGATGTGATGTCGGTCACCGTTCCGCTCGAAGGTGGGGCGACGGTCGACATCTCTCGCATTCAGGACAACGATCACCGGCTCGAAGGCGACTGGGACCTGACATCTCGGCCCTGTCCGAATTTCTGCATCCAGCCCATGGTGCCTGCCGAGGGCGTTACGGCGATTGGTGAACTTGAGTTGCTTGAGATGCTGCAAGACCCGAACACGGTCGTTGCCGATGGTCGTGTGCGCCCTGAATACCTGAAGGGGACGATCCCGGGTGCGATCTCTGTGCCCTACACCGAAGCGGCAGATCGTTTGGACGTTTTGGGCTGCGAAGTGGATTTCGATGGCTTTGATTGCGATGTGGACGGTCTGAAGGATGTGGCCCTATTCTGCAACGGCCCGTGGTGTGGGCAGTCGCCAACCGCAGCGCGCCGGATGATCGAGGCGGGCTTCCCCGCAGAGCGGATCTACTATTATCGCGGCGGCATGCAGATGTGGCAGCTGTTCGGACTGACTGTGGTCGAGGGTCAGTAAGTCCCGTTTAGGGGCGAACGGCGTCGCCTCTGTTCCAATCGGCCACCGTCTCGAGAATACGTGTCTCAAACAGGCGGGCTGCTGGCGATAGCGTAGCGTCGTGCTTTTTGACCAAGTGCAATTCGCGCCGAGCGGCCTTATCCGCCAAAGGGCGAAAGACCAAACCACTCTGCGCTGCAGCCCATGTTGTCATCTCTGGCAAAATGGTCAGACCGATATTTGCCTGCACCATACCAAGGATCGAGGCTACGTTCTGCGCTGTTAGAAGAGAGTTTCTGTGTAGGGCACGCGCGGGCTCTGCCGCGATGTTGGCGGACAGGCTGTTTGCGATCAGGCGATGCCCCTCTAGCGCCTCCCACGTGACGGGCCCGCGCTCCGCGGCCAGCGGGTGGGCCCGTGCGCAGATCACGCCAAAAGCGTCTGTCATCAGCAGAGCACTGTCCAGTCCGGCGACATGCTCTCCGATCGTGCCGATCCCGATGTCAATCCGGCTGCGGTCCAATTCGTGCCGTATGGAACTGGAGTCCATATCGCGCATCTCGAGATCCACTTGTTCAAAATCTGGCATGTGGCGGGACAAAACACGCGGAATGATCGTACTGGCGACAGAAGGGACCGTTGCGATCCTGACGCGGCCATGAGCGGCGCGTGCGTACCCTTCGATTGCGCGGACGGTGTTGTCGAACTGCTGAAGTTCCCGCTCTGCTTGCTCCAGCACAAAGGTGCCTAAAGCGGTCAGCCTGTTTTTTCGGTCGGTTTCGAACAAGGGCTCGCCCAAATGGGTCTCGAACTGCTTGAGCATCATGGACACCGCCGAGGGTGTGCGCCCGAGTGCATCTGCCGCATCACTTAGGTTCCCAGTGCGGGCCACGGTGGCAAAGCCCCGCAGCATTTCCATCTTCAGCATCCGAGCCAACCCTACTTCAACAAAACTGAAATGTACTTCAGAAGTTTAAGTTTGGCTGAAGGTGCGTGGCGAGTCCATACGAGAGGGGCTTCCCAACTGCACAAGGCAATCCGTCATGACCGAGATCCACAGAAACCTGATTGCTGGCGCATGGCAGACTGGTGAAAGCGAAATCGAGAACCGGAACCCTTCTGACACAACGGATCTGATTGGCCTCTATGCGCAGGCGAGCGCGGATCAGCTTGACGCGACTTTGGCGCAGGCCCGTGTGGCTCAAGCAGAATGGGCGGCTTATGGCATAGAGCGGAAGCAAGCGGTTCTCATGGCCATCGGTACAGAGCTTATGGCCCGAGCTGAAGAATTGGGTGTTCTTCTGTCGCGCGAAGAAGGCAAGCCGCTAGTCGAGGGCAGGGGCGAGGTCTATCGCGCGGGTCAATTCTTTACCTACTACGCGGCGGAATGCCTGCGCCAGTTGGGCGAGAACGCGGATTCCGTCCGCGCAGGGGTGGAAATTGACGTACGCCGCGAGCCCGTCGGGACAGTCGCGATCATCAGCCCGTGGAATTTCCCGACCGCGACCGCGTCTTGGAAAATTGCGCCTGCGCTCTGCTATGGCAACGCGGTTATCTGGAAACCTGCGAACCTGACACCCGCATCCGCAGTCGCGCTGACCGACATCATCAATCGTCAGGATATTCCCACAGGTCTCTTTAGTCTTGTGATGGGGGCAGGGAGCACCATTGGCCAGCGTTTGGTTGAGAGCCCTCAGGTGGATGCAATATCCTTTACTGGTTCAGTTCCCGTGGGCAAAGGTATCGCTGCGGCGGCGATCCAGAACCTGACCAAAGTGCAGATGGAGATGGGCTCCAAGAATGCGCTGGCAGTGATGGACGATGCGGATCTGGACTTGGCGGTGACCTTGGCACTGGGCGGCGCTTTTGGTGGGACAGGGCAGAAGTGCACCGCGTCCTCGCGCTTGGTGGTGCACGAGGCGATCCACGACGCCTTTGTCGAGAAACTGGTGGCTGCTACCAAGGCGCTGAAGGTCGGTCATGCGCTAGAGGAAGGGACCCAAATAGGGCCCGTGGTCAGCGCGCAGCAGTTGGCCGAAAACCTAGAATACGTGACCTTGGGCCAGACCGAGGGGGCCGAACTTGCCTGCGGCGGCGAACGATTGCAGATGCCGACCGACGGCTTTTACATGTCGCCCGGAGTGTTTCTGAACACCACCAACGCGATGCGGATTAACCGCGAAGAAATGTTTGCACCGCTCACCTCGGTTATCAAGGTTGGCAGTTATGAAGAGGCGCTGGCGGTCGTGAATGATACTCATTTTGGGCTAACGTCAGGGATTGTTACGACCTCTTTGGCACGGGCAACGCATTTCCGTCGCAACGCGCGGACAGGGGTGGTTACCGTGAACTTGCCGACAGCGGGCACCGATTACCACGTGCCGTTTGGCGGGCGAGGTGACAGCTCGTATGGTCCGCGCGAGCAGGGCAAAGCCGCAGCCGAATTCTACACTACGGTGAAAACCGCTTATATCAGCGCAGGTCCAATCTGATGCGCATTGACGGTCTGCAATACGCGAATTGGTCGGAAAAGATTTTTCGTCAGCTGCGTGAAGGAGGTGTGGATGCGGTTCATGTCACCATCGCATATCACGAGAACTTTCGCGAAACGGTACTGAACTTCGAACAGTGGAACCGGTGGTTCGAACAATATCCAGACCTGATCATGAAGGGGCTGGGGGTTGACGACATCGACACGGCCCGAGCCACGGGAAGGACGGCTGTCTTCTTTGGTTTTCAGAACCCTAGCCCAATCGAGGACGATATCGGTCTGGTCGAGATCGTCCATTCCCTTGGCGCGCGGTTCATGCAGCTGACCTACAACAACCAGTCCCTGCTGGCGACCGGTTGTTACGAGGCCGAAGATGCCGGCCTAACCCGCATGGGCAAGCAGGTGGTGCGTGAAATGAACCGCGTGGGTCTGGTGGTGGATATGAGCCATTCGGCCGACCGCTCGACGATCGAGGCGGCGGAATGGTCCGAGCGCCCTATCGCGATCACCCACGCAAACCCGCATGACTGGGCACCCGCCCTGCGGAACAAGCGGGATGCGGTCATTCGGGCGGTCACAGAAAACGGCGGGATGTTCGGCTTTTCGGTCTACCCTTACCACCTAAAGGGCAAGTCAGGCTGCACGCTGGAGGACTTCTGCGAGATGATTGCCCGCGCCGCCGAACGTTACGGCCCAGAGCATCTGGGGATCGGCACGGATCTCTGTCAGGACCAGCCCGACAGCGTTGTCGAATGGATGCGTGTGGGCCGCTGGACCAAGCAGATTGACTACGGCGAAGGGTCTAAATCCGACCCCGGTTTCCCCCCTATGCCATCTTGGTTTCAAGACAACCGTGACTTCGGAAATATTGAGGTTGGTTTGCGCGCTACAGGTCTGAACGAGACGGAGGTCGCCGGCATTATGGGTGGTAATTGGTACCGCTTCTTTTCCGAGAGTTTCGCGCCTTCAAAAAAGCAAGAAGAGTTTGGAAATGGCAACTAATGGCACCCAGAGCGTGCAGTGAACGGGAGAGCACAATGTCAGGCGCTACTGAAAACCAACAGAAGCTGCAAATTCGGGTAGTTTTCCCGTTGCCGACTGCGGTCGGATTTGGCGTCCTCTCATTTGTCAGGGCTCTTTATTGTTACCGTAGCGTCCGCGTCTCTGTTGCTTCTGTCCTCGCTTTGGGGCGCGCTTCGGATCACACTCGCCAAGGGCCGTTAACCAAGATCGGTTCGTGCGTGGTGCCACGCCCGAACCTATCATTTGCCGTCTGAAGATAAGGTCCGTGCTTATGACCGAAGTGCCAAATCGCGACCCCGAACTGGTGATGCGCCTCGCGCGGCTTGGCTCCTTTCATCAGTCGCGCCTGTCGTTCAAACGTGTCCTGACTCGCCGGATGGCGGCAGAATCGTGGCGCTTTGACTGTACGGCGTTCGAGATCGACGGAAATGGCGAGGGGCACGCGGTCTACACCGCTAACACGCCGGAGCGCACCTATTCGCTGATCGCCTTTGCGCATGATCTGCCACCCGAAAAGCGATCCGACCGCGTGATTGCAGAGGCGTGGGATGCCACGTTTACCCTGTTCGATGGCGTGCCAGAGGATGCGGATATCCAGCGTCTTGCGCAGAACATTCCACTCCAAGAGGCGGGACGCGTTACGGGTCGGGAACTATCCGTCTCGCGGGCGAACCGTTCGGTGCGATTGTGGGAACACGTGGTCGCCTCGCTAGCTGCTGGCGATCAGCCCGAAACCGCTCAGATCGAGGCTGTGGGCTATTTGATGCGGACCACCGCGGTCTATGGTTCTGGCAAACTAGGCGCTGCAGACCGTGAGATGATTGCAGATCGTCCCGAGTTCCGCGTCCCGTTTCAGGTCGAGATGTTGTCGGTTTACCTGACACGATGGTTTGTGACGGATCTGGTACAACATATGGCCTGCTGCCGCGCCCAACAAAACGGGACGACTGCGGCAAAGCTTGCGCCGCAGATCGCGCGGTCTTTGGGGATCGGGAATTCGACCGGACTTGGGATGGCGCCGTTTTTGCTGAACCACCCAGTGCTGTTCAATAACTGGATCGCTGCGCGCGAAACGGCACTCAGCCGTGTGCGCGGGATTGATATCGCCAAGGGTGCGGACATCGCGCTGTTTCACGAGCTCTTTGAACGCAGCACTCTGTTGTTTGCCGCTTGGCAGTCTGAACATCCCCTCCAGCGAGAGAAGTTGGCTGCTTTGCAGGCAGACGTCGTTGCCCTGCGCCTGTGTCTTCAGACCATTGATTTGTCGGCCCCGCACCCTTGGGATCGCCTCTATCAATGGGCCGAGCAGAACCTTTCGCTCGAGGGGCAAGAGTGGGTCGTTTCGTTGCTGCTAGAGCCCTATGGCGCGCTGGTGGATGACTTGGCGGAGACAATGGCTGCTGACAATACGGCGACATTCCGGATCGCTGGGTCCATGACCATCGCGGACCTGCGTGCGCTGCTGGAGCGCGTGTATCACTGGGCGATCGAGACGGACTGGTCGCTGCCCGCCAATCGCGCCCGCGCGTGGTATGTGTCCGAAGAGAAGCTGGAGCCTCGTCTTGGCGAGCGTTTCGAAGAACCGGTCGAGGAATACGAGCAGCCGCTAGCGCCGGGGCGAGATGCTGCCGCGCTGCACAGGGCTTTGTCCCATTGGCCCGATGACGCGCAGGTGGCCGAATTCATCCTTCGCCACCCCGAACACCGCCACGCTTTGCGCCGCGCACAGATTGTCGGCCGCGCACCCTATGCCGAGATCCGAGATAACACGATTTCAGAGCGGGTGATGCCCATAGACATGCTGCGCTGCAAGCTAGCGTTCTTTGGTGCCACCAAGTTCGATCCTCGCTCCGACCGCTGGTTACGGATTAGCATGTACGGCAACGCGCCGCTGCCGCAGGAATTGACGTCTGACACCGCAGAATACTGGCCCTATCCTGACCTTCCAAAGGGAGATGCATGACCTATTCCCTGAACGAAATCGAAGCACTCAGCAAACGGGCGGCACGGGGATCTGGCCTTGCTTGGGGGCTTGCTGAAGAGGCGGCCAAAGGCACCCGTTGGCTGTCCGCCTTTGGTTTCCAGGGAACAGACCTTTTGGCGGATCTTTTGGAGATGAATGACCGCATTCCAGCGATTGATGTCTCGCCGGTGTCCTTGCGCGCCGCCGTCTGGCACGCTCCGGCGCGGCGGATGAGCCCCCTGATCGCGGGTGCCTCTCTTAGTGATTGCGCTGTACGGCTGATGGAACGCGGGTCCATCACCATGGAGAACGTCTGCGTTCCGCTCTTGGCCGTGCCTTTTATGGGCGGGGCCGCATTACGCCTTGGTCATCCTGTCGCTGTAGAATGGGGCGGGGTGCGCGTTGCTACCGACGGACGCCATCTGTGTCTGCACGGCGAAACTGATATTCTCTACACTCGCATGACCACCGAAATGGTCTTTTCCACACCTGCCAAGATGACCGGCACCAAAGAACCGGTCATGCGCGCCAGCGTCAGCCCCCAGAGTTGGGACCGTCTTGCCGTATTCGCACATCGGACCTTTGCACCCGCCACGGATGAAAGCCGCCTAAAGGGCGCAGGCGCTGGTCTGAATGACAATGACTGACCGCGTCAAGTGATCTCGAGACAACAGAAAGACACCGCCATGACCGCCACAGAAACCCTTTCGCTGACAGAGATCGAAGACCTCGCGTTCCGCGCGCTGGTCAAGGCCGGGACGACAGAAGGTAACGCGCGCCCTTTGGCGATTGCCACCGCGATGACAGAGGCAGACGGCGTATCTTCGCACGGGTTGGCGTACATCCCGATTTATGCGCAGCATGTGAAATGCGGTAAGGTGGATGGTTCCGCGCGCCCTGTGATCGCCAACCCCCGTCCCGCCGTCTTGATCGCCGATGCCGCCACTGGTTTTGCGCATTCGGCCATCGACATGGGCTTTGCGCGCCTCATCCCCTTGGCCCGCGAAATGGGCGTTGCGGTGCTGGCGATCCACAACTCCTATAATTGCGGCGTGCTTGGGGTCCACACCCGCCGTCTGGCCGAGGCGGGATTGGTCGGCCTCGGGTTCACCAACGCGCCCGCCTCGATTGCGCCGTCGGGTGGAGCAAAGCCGGTGCTTGGCACTAATCCCTTTTCGATTGCTGCACCGGATGCGCAAGGCAACGCCGCAATTCTGATCGACCAATCCGCCAGCACCATTGCCAAGAGCGAGGTGATGAAACATGCCCGCGAAGGTAAAACAGTCCCAGAAGGCTGGGTTCTGGATGCTGATGGCCATCCCACAACCGATCCGGATGCAGGCCTGAAGGGCTCCATGGTGCCATCAGGCGGATACAAGGGCGTCGGCATCGCGTTGACGGTCGAGATAATGGCCGCTGCCTTGACTGGCGCTGCATTGGGGACCCAGGCGAGCCCGTTCTCGGGCACGGCAGGGGGGCCACCTCGTACGGGTCAGTTCTTTGTCGCCATTGATCCGGGCGCGACCGCGGGCGCGGACTTCCAAGCGAAGCTGGCACATTTGCTAGCCTCTTTCCACGATCAGGACGGCGCGCGCCTGCCCGGTGACGGCCGCAAAGCCTGCCGCGAGCGCGCCCAAAGCGACGGCGTTACCGTGGATGCCGATCTTCTCGCTAAAGTGCGCGCTCTGGTGTGACTGTCTAAGGACGGCTGGCAACCCAGTGATTGATGAACCCCGCTCATCAGTGGTTTGCGCGCACATCTGGTCAGCCCTAGTGTAAGCTCTAGGTCTTGGCGCGAAACAGCGCGACCAGAGGCCATGAGCCATTTCCGATTGGAGCCAGTGTATGAACCGTCGAACCCTACTTCAGTCCGCAGCGGCGTTTCTTGGGGTTTCGACAGTTGGGTGCACCACAACCGTTGCCGTGCGCTCCGGCAAAAACCGTTATTACGAGGGCCCTGTGACCGACCATTTCGATGGTGTCCGGTTCTTCAACCCCGATGGCAGCCCACCCAAGGGCTTCCGCGATCTGCTGCGCTGGCGCATGGGCGAGGATCCAACGGAATGGCCGACCGAGGTGCCCGTGCTGACGGTTCGTCCAGAGCGCCGCGTTGATGATCTGACAGTTACGATGGTTGGACATGCCACGATGTTGATCCAGACACGCGGGCTGAATATATTGACCGACCCGTGGTGGTCAGAGCGCGCGTCGCCAGTGTCGTTTGCGGGACCCAAGCGCGTAGCCAAGCCGGGCATTTCCTTCGAGGATTTGCCGCCGATCGATTTGATCCTGCTGAGCCACTGTCACTACGACCATATGGATTTGGCGACCCTCACGCGCTTGAAGGCAGATCATGATCCACTGGTGATCACGCCCCTCGGTAACGACACGATCATCCAAAGCACTGGGCTAAGGACCGAAGTACTGGACTGGGGGCAGTCAACCAACTTTGGTCAACTTGGAATACACTGCACGCCCTGTCACCACTGGGGCGCACGTGGCGTATCGGATCGATCGATGGCACTGTGGGGGACCTTTGTGCTGACCGGTCCCGGTGGGGCCGTGGTGTTCATCGGGGACACAGGCTTTGACCAAGGCCGCCCCTATCGCGACCTGCCCGCGCAATTTGGTCCGATCCGTGCAGAGCTTTTGCCGATCGGTGCCTACGATCCACGTTGGTTCATGGCCGATCAGCACCAAAACCCCGACGAAGCGGTCCAAGGATTTCTCTTGTCCAAGGCGGCCTACGCGGTGGGGCACCACTGGGGTACCATCCAGCTGACAAACGAAGGACGAAACGACCCCAGATTTGCATTGGAAGAAGCTTTGGGAGCACATAACGTCGCTCAAAACCGCTTTCGCGCACTAGAAGCTGGCGAGTTTTGGGCGATCCCTTCCATCTGAGGGGCGGCACTGGCTGGGGTCAATTCCCAGCCGTGCGACTGGCTTTAGAGTGCGACCGTAGCGTTATCTGGCGTTGGTGACCGATGGTTGTCTAAAGCTCGGGGTACCAAGTTTGGCACTATAGTTTCCCGAGCCGCGAGGTCCCGTGCACCTATGCCGCCAAGTGCTAGATGCTAGCCAATATGTTTTATGCTGTCGCCGAAGTGACGCGGCCTTCGCCAAGGGGAATCTTGGTCAGTGTGCACCATGTGATGACCGCGCGGGCCGCGCGGAAGCAGTCGTGATCAGGGACACGCAGGTACTGAATCCCGCTGACAGGAGAAAACGGCTCTAGCTTGTGCCAGATCGAGTCTGCGACGAGACCGGGATAAGGGCTTTGGTCCGGATCACCAAGCGCCCACGCGGGTGCCGGCGCAGCTGCATCGAAGAAGAAGTCATTGCTGGTAATCAAACGATATCCACCACGCACTCTGCGCAGAGTAAAGCGGCCGGTCATTTCGTGACCGGACCGTCCGGAAAACTCACCTTGTAGGATCATTGATGGTCTCCGGCCTGCTCAGGAAGCTGCGATAAACTTGATGTATTTCTTGTGGAATTTTTTGATACGCTGCTTGGCGCGCGCGATCATTCCGCGCAGGGGAAGGATGCTCGGAAACGTAAAATCTTCTGCTTCTGCACCATCCGGCGCATAGCCGTAGCTGGCCACCACGTGACTACCGCGCGGTTCATCAATCTCAATCGCGTCAAACGCGCCGTGCAGCAGATGCAACAGGGCGATCCCTCCTCCAAGTAGGGTCATGCATAATAGGAGAAGAGGCACGCCGTGAACCATGAAAATCGCCAGCCCGAAATAGGCACTCGGGATGACGAGCTGTGGGACTGTTGATGCTTCGAACATAAGATACTCCAATTGTAAAAAGCGTGGATATTCTGGAAACGAGGGGCCCGGCGGAGCGCGTCGGGCCCCTGTTCGTCAGCCGACGAGACGTTGGATGATGGGAGGTTCAATCTCGTATTCAGCGACGTTTTCGGTCCACCAGTCAGCGGTGGAGATTGCGCCATCGTTGACGATGATCTCGGCCTCTGCGCCGTAGTTGGCGCCGCCCGTTTTCTTGATCTGGACGCTGCGACCATCAAAGTCGATCAGGTGCAATGAGATATCCTCGGGCGAGGTTTGCAGATGCTCTTGCAGGATGCCTATCGCGACCCGTTCGCCAAGCCGCAGGCTTTCGAAATAGTCGGTGTAGTAGTGCACACCAGCCATATTGCGCCCGATCGAGATATTGGCGGCGAGCTTGTCGAGCTCGTCCGTCACGGTCAAATGGTGATCGCCGGTGTCCTGCAAGCAGTAGTCGCCGGACTTGGATTTTACGCTCTGGTACGATGCATCAAATCCGAAATCCTGCATCGTAACCTTCTCACCGTCCTTGTTGACGGTGTTCAGCAGCGCTTTGAGCACTGTGACACAGGCCCCTGCCACGGTCGCGTGGCCTGCGCCGTAAGCGGGGTGCATGGGCGATCCTTCGGGGAAGGCCATGGGGAGCAGCAGGTTGGCGCCACCGTCAATTGGCGTTTCAGGGAGTTCCGCCTCGATGGTCAAGCCGCGAGCATCGGGACCGGGGGCAGAGCTGTTTCTCTCTGCAATTGCGCCCATCAGCTTTGGGCAACGCTGCCAAAGCTCATGAAGCATGCTCTGAACGCGCGTCCCGCCAGAACCAAGAGCATCCAGCTGCCCGTTGTTCGCCAGTGCCAGCCGCGCTGCCAGAACCTCGGGGCGGGCACGTCGGTGGATCTGGAACTTTTGACGTCGGATAATCTTAAGCCCTCGCGAAGATACGGAGGCCAGCAGATCCAACAGGTGGGGGCCGCCCCACGTCGCAAAGCCTTCGCGTGTGGCGTCGGGTTCCATGCTGTTGTTTGGCAGACCGTGGTCAAAGGCAGACACCCCTTCGGCCCGCTTTGACCCGAGCAAGAGAAGCGCGGCGTTAAAGTATGCCTGATAGAGTTGATCCATGTGAACGTAGGCCGCCAGATCACGCGGTGTGGTCAGGAAGCGCGGGGCTTCTGTCCGGTCCACGCCTGTGAAACGTGCGCCGTTCTGGACATCCAGCCATTCCATCCACGTCACCATGTAGTCAAGGTGTGCATTGTCGGGTTGTGTGCGTTGGTCAATGGTCTGGGTGCCAAAAGGAATTTGGCCAGCTGCGCGGTCGTCGCCACCCCCCTGAAGCATGAATTGGGATAGGTAGGCGCCTTTCTTTGCCCCCTCGGTCGAACCCCGGAACAGCGATTTGACCGAGAATTCGCCGTGTTCATCCCAGCGTGCGGCGCGGCGACGCGTCTCTTGATTGGTCAGCGTCTGGGCAAACGTGCCGTTGTCTGTCCGCTCAGAACTAATCGGCATTCCGTTTGGATCGAACCAGGGCAACGCACCAAGCTCTGAAACAATGTCGCCGATGGTGACCTCGCCCTCAGCACCCGAATGCACGACGCAATTGATGTTCTGTAGGTCTGCAAACGCAATGTCGCGCGTCAGTGCCATGGCATAAACCTCGGCTATTTCGGCGCACAGTTCAGAACTGCCAAGCGCGGGGGCAGGGGGCAATGAAACGCCGCCGATGCAAGGTCCGGTGATGTCGGAATTCAAGCCGCCCAATGGACTTTCCCATTTGCGCGTCGCGACCGGATCGGGGCTAGATGCATTCTTGAAGTGATAGTGTGTGATTGGCGCCGGCCCAGGATTGCCGAAGGTATCCGTTATGACGTCAGCAGACATGTTGTAGCCTGCCGGGTGATGCACCGGATCAGGTCCCAAGGGTGCAGGGAAGCCGCCGGATTTCGACAAGTCGTTAGATTGTCTTAGGGATCTGACGAACATCTCGTAGGCTTGCGGCGCAACGTTACCCTCTAGCGTGTGAGGCAACCCTTTGCTGAAATTCCCGATGGGATGCGGCTGTAGGTCGAACTCTTCTGGGTTTGCGCGAATACTCAGAGCAGGGCGCTTTGCGGTATTATAGGCCATGTCTGTTGCTTCATCGCGGTTGTACTTCGAGTTCTTGAATTCGGCGAAGCCATCCTGTGCAGGGCGGCGGTCACTCTCGGTAATCGGCATTTCCAAGTCCTCCATCTTGTTCGTGAAGAAGAAAAGCTCCTGTCACTGCACACAGGATGCGCCAACCGCGTGATCGCTCCGTGAGGTTAGCGGGACTTTGCATCAAAATGGCGTTTGGCTTGCGTGAGTTTTCCGTGAAAAATGCACAAGCAAGGTGTGCGGGCCTATGGAGCGTGAAAATCGCTTGGTACGATTGGTGTCAGGGAACACAGGAGGCGGCCTTGGCGTACACTGCTCATATTGATCCGTTTGTTGACTGGACAATGACCATAGAGTCCGCGCGCCGGACCAGTCCTGAGGAGGAACGAAAATGGATCCCTGTATTCTTCGAAGGAGACAGAGACACCATCAACGCGCTCTTTGTGCAGCACGACATTCCGGTGTTTCTGCCAGCCTCTTCTGGCGGTGACTGCACCATGCCCTGTGCCGAGGGAGGGCGTCAGCCCCTCTATCAAGACAGCACGCTGGAGTTCTGCTTTGCCGAAGAGGGGCAGGTGGCTGGGTTCTATTTTGTTCAGCCCCAGCATTTGCACCAAATGGCAGAGGTTCCAGCCCTGCGCGCGCTCATAAAAGGGGCAGGGGTGCCCGTCTGCCTTGACCCGACCAAGCGGACCAAGCCTTTGTCAGTTCGGAGTGCGAGCGCCGCATCAAAGCAAACGCCGATCGTGGCCGTGATCGATGATGGGATCGGCTATCTGAATGCTCGGTTTCGGAAACGCGTGGCAGGCAAAGAGAGGACCCGAACGCAGACGCGTTTTCTGGGGCTTTGGCAGCAATCGATCCAGCCGGTGCAAGATCAATGTCCCTATGTGAAGATCGGTCGCGTCTTGAGCGCTGAAGACATTGAAGCAGACCTATGCCGCCTCGGCCTCGAGACGGAATTTGATGTTTACAGAAGCCGAAATGCGGAAATCTTTTCTGATTTCACCCATCGCTCGACTGAGCAGGCTTTCAGTCATGGGACAGCCATTCTGGATTTGGCGGCGGGTCTGGACCCCAAAGATGGCGCAGAGGGCGCTGATCTGCTGGCGGTGCAACTGCCGCCCGAAACACTTGAGGACACGTCTGGCACGCATCTGCCTGTCTTTCTGCTAATGGCGGTCGATTGGCTGTTATCTTTGGCTTATACCGAAGCGCGCTCGATTATTATTAATGTCAGCCTCGGCTTTTCGGCAGGGACCAAGACAGGTGAATCGTTGCTAGAGCGGCAATTGCGCAGCCGGATCGCGTGTTTCAACGAAGAGATGAATAATGCACACGCGGGACGTCTGGTTTTCGCTTACGGAAACAGTTACCGAGAGCGTCTGGCGGCGCAGTTCGATTTGAACTATGCGCTGGCCAAAGGCACGATGGACTGGAATATCCCGCCCGATGATCCAACGCACTCTTTCTTGCAAATCCACCGTATTGATCAGGTATCCTCGGACCTCAGCGCAGAGATTGGCCTGAGCTTAGCCAGCCCGTCTGGCACCGTATTCACAGTAATCCCTCCAGTAGATCAGTTCGAGGACTTGGTAGTGCCGGATGACGCCGGCATCGGTCAGGTGATTGGCCGAATTTACCATGATCGGCTGGAGGGCACGTCGCGTCTGACAATAGCGCTAGCTCCGACCACTGGCTCTTCTGGTCTGCTGACGGAAAGTGGCACATGGAAGGTCACAGTTCAGAAATCATCGGCCCAGAGTGTGTCGCTGGTCCTTCAGGTGCAGCGTGATGATACGGCGGCGGGCTTTGAGCGCGGCGGGCGGCAGTCCTTTCTTGATCATCGGGATGCCTATGGCTTTGATCCACGAACGTACTCTTATGATGCGCCCGAGGGCGCTTCGGGGTTAACACGAAATGGAACCAATTCCGCGATCATGGCGAAGGGCGGTGCTGGGATCGTTACGGCGGGTGCGATTGAGCCTGACCCGATGGGCAGTCGCAATGCGGTTCGGCCAACGCTGGAAACGGCAGGGTCTGCTGACTGGTCGCAGCGCACTCTTGGTGCAGGCCCGACCCATTCTACGATTGGAAGTGACGGGTATGGCAGCTATGGTGTCGTTGCCTCAGGCACGTTTAGCGATACAACAGTTATTGTGGACGGTACCAGCGTCGCTGCCGCCAAAATCGCCCGCGATCTCAGCAATGTTGCGCCAACGCTTGAGGCAGTGCCTGACGCGGCGCGCACCAACCGGATCGGTGAGGTGCGTGTGGGGGCAGGGGGCGCGCGTCCGCGCCACCCCGAATCTTAGCGCCATTCCTCCAGCGCTTTTTCATAGAGTAGCGCGAGGGGGGTATCGTCGGCCGATTTGGCCTTTTTGCGTACATATTTAAAAAGCTTCTCGCCCAAGATTTCGCCGCCGGCGTTATCGGATTCGTAGTGAACTCCGGCGACGACGCGATTGAAGGCGATGCGCCGTGCCATAGCGCGTGCTGCAGGGCCGATTTTCGGGCCGCTGCCTTCTTCGCTAAAGTGCTCCAAAGCGCTTGCGATGGCCATGGATTCGACTGCATGCCCACTGGGATACGAGCCGTGACCTGGTGTTTGAATGATCGGCATCACCTCTGGCGCGATCTCGACAGGACGTGCGCGCCCAAACTCGTATTTGCAGCGCATCTCGACCGGAATGCATAACCGAAGCAGAGCGTCGATGAACTCGATCGTGCGGTCAAACCGGGCTCCGCTGGCATTAAAAAGAGCGCCGAAGAACGACATCATGTCCTTTTGCTGCGCGTAGATTTCATTAAGCCGATCGGCACGCAGGTCGGCCGCGCGACGCACCTTTTCAAAGTCTTGGCGCGTGAGGGGGTCGGGCGCGGGGATCTTGGACATCATGCGGTCAAATGAAAATCCGTCCATGACTTCGCTGTCCAGAACGCCTGCCCGCACTTCAGGCGCGAGTTTGCGGAAGGCGGACCAGCTTTTGCCCGTTTTGATGGCAAGAGAGTAGTCGGTGATGTCATCGGTGGACCAATAGCCGACGACGCCTCCACGTGCGGCTATCAGAGCATCGCTCAATAGCGGTGTGCTGGATGCGCCAACGTGGTCCAAATCTGCAAAAGATGTGGGGTCTCCGCGGTCACTTAGACCACTGCGACCTGTACGGCCCGTGCGTCCTGTTCTGCCTGTGCGTCCCGTTCGTCCTGTTCTCCCCGTCACGAACTTCTCTCCTCTAAAATGGCTTCAATACACTTAATGGCGCGATCAAATTTCATATTGAGGCTACATCGGCGCAAATGACCTGAGAATGTTTTAGTGGACCCAATTCACGATTTAACGCAGAATTAACGCTAAATTAACGCAAGACGTCGCCAAACACTTGATTCCTCTTCGCCAAGCGATTGATTTTGGTGTACTTTGTAATGACCGATGTTCTGAAGATCGACCTTAGCGGGTGTCTGACCCTCGTGGATCAGCAAGGAACGTCGCGCACGCCGCGTGGTCAAAAGACATGCGGAGTCGTCGCTTTGCTAGCAACTGCACCGAAATTAAAGCGGGCGCGTCGTTGGATACAGTCAAAACTCTGGAGCGATCGGGGTTACGATCAAGCAAATGCCAGCTTGCGTCAGTCTCTTGCTGAACTGCGCAAGACATTGGGCCCGATGGCGACCCTCCTACATGCGGATCGTAAGGAAGTTTGGCTGGACCCCGAGGCTGTGCGGATCGTTTTTCCCGGTGATCCAGACGCCTTGAATGCGGCGGGCGAAGAATTCCTGAGCGGGATCGATATACGTGATGAGGCATTTGAAGATTGGCTGCGCGAGATGCGCAGTTCTTTTGCGGATGTTCCGGTGCAGCCTTCGACGCATGTCCGGCCGCAGATGCCTCGGACGGAGCAGATCGTTCGCTTGCTGCTGCCCGATCCAGCGGCACCGTCAGAGGCGCCTTTCGTTACGAGAGTGGCGGCGCAAGAGATCGCAAAGTACGTTTGCGAACGAACCCTTGCAAAGATTGGAACAGAGCAGAACAGCACTCTGGCCGATAGTCGAGAGTCCACGCTAGACATCCGGTGTGACGTCAATTGCTTTGGCGCCTCCACACAGGTTCATTTCCAAGCGGTTCGGCTCTCTGATAGCTATCCGGTATGTTCCCGTTTCGGCGAATTTGAGTGTCCACCAAATGCGTTGTTGGCCGCAGAGCCCTTTCGGCGAGCAATCTCCGAGTTTTCAGAGCAGGTCATTTTCAAAATATCGGACCTTTATGCGCCTGAGACGAGTGAGCACAAAGTTTTCACCGAACTCAGAGCCGGGATAACAGATATTTTCAGCTACGATATTTCGCGGCTGAACATGGCCGAGACGAAATTGCTTCGTGCGTACGAGCGGACCGGAAATCCTTCTATTCTCATTTGGCTGGCATGGCAGAAGACCACGCAAGTCATTGAAGAGGCGACGGATGACAAAGAAGCTGCCACTGAAATGGCGCGTTTCTACTGCGCCAAAGCCCTTGAGGCAGAGCCGCACAGTGCTTTTGCTAACGCGATGTCTTCTTTGGTGCACATGATCCATTTTGACGATGTCGAAGCGAGCTTTCTGTTGGCAGAGCAGGCGTCTGGCCTGAGCAAGTTTGATCCCTACGTCCAGGCTGCGCTTGCCACGGCGAACATGTTCGCAGGTCGTCCGAAAGAAGCGGCGAAGAGCTCTTTGATTGGCACGCGCCTGTCGCGGTTCACGGGCAACGCCCATTGGTGGGATCTTAGCCATAGTTTGGCGTGCCTCAGTAACGGAGACCTGACTCAGACCGAAAAATACGCCCTCAGAGCGTCTCGGGCCGCGCCAGATTTCCGAGCGCCTAAGCGTGTACTTTTGGCGTTGTATGCGAGCCAAGACAAAGTCGCGGAGGCCATTGAGCAGATGCAGGCGTTGAAGAAGATTGAGCCGACTTTTGAAATTGGGAAATTCATAAGTGATCCGGAGTACCCAAACACCACAGTGCGAAAGGCAGGCCTTTTAAGGAATAAGGATAAGTTCGACCTCGGGTAGCTAGGCATGTTGGCTCAAGGGTCGTTGCGACAACTTCTCCTATCTTAGCTTCATCATTTCTTCTCTGAAGGCTTCGGTGGGCGTGCGCCAGCCTAGACA
>NZ_FOXY01000013.1 GCF_900115865.1 Donghicola eburneus
GACCAGCGTGGGCACCCTGTCCATCCGCCGCTTCTTGCGCCCCGTGTGCTACCAGAACATCCCCGCGTCGATCCTGCCGGACGATTTGGGGTAAGACCATCCAAGGAGACTAGAAAATGACCCCCAACGAGATCAAAGCAGCCCTTGGTTCGGGACTGCTATCGTTCCCCGTGACCCATTTCGACGGCAACGGCGCGTTCCAGCAGGACAGCTACCAGAAGCACATCGACTGGCTGGCGGGCTTTGACGCACCGGTTCTGTTCGCGGCAGGCGGCACGGGCGAATTCTTTTCGCTGACCCCGTCGGAAATCCCGACCATCGTTCAAGCGGCCAAGGAAAGCGCGGGCAAAACCGCCATCGTGTCGGGCTGCGGCTATGGCACCGAAATGGCGGTCGAGATTGCTCAGTCCGTGCAGAAAGTTGGCGCTGATGGCATTCTGCTGCTGCCCCACTACCTGATCGACGCCCCCCAAGAAGGCCTGTTCGCGCACGTCAAAAAGGTCTGCCAGTCGGTAGATTTCGGCGTGATGGTTTACAACCGAGACAACGCGGTGCTGCAGCCCGATACTCTGGCGCGCCTGTGTGATGATTGCCCCAATCTGATCGGTTTCAAGGATGGCACCGGCGATATCGGTCTGGTCCGCCAGATCACGGCCAAGATGGGCGACCGCCTGACTTATCTGGGGGGCATGCCCACCGCAGAGCTGTTTGCCGAGGCCTATCTGGGGGCCGGGTTCACCACCTATTCCTCGGCCGTGTTCAACTTTATCCCCGCGCTGGCGAACAAGTTCTACAACGCGCTGCGGGCCGGGGATCGCGCCACTTGCGAAGACATCCTGAAAGGCTTCTTCTATCCGTTCATGGACCTGCGTTCGCGCCGCAAGGGGTATGCTGTTTCGGCGATCAAGGCGGGCGTCCGTTTGGTTGGCTTTGACGCGGGCACCGTGCGGTCGCCCTTGTCGGATCTGACCCCCGAAGAAGAGCAGATCCTGCAGCAGATCATCGACGCCAACCCCGTCTGAGGCCCAAAATGAAGATCACCGACGTTCGCACCCACCTGTTGGAACACCGCCTCGAGACGCCGTTCGAGAGCGCCTCGATGCGGTTCGACCGCCGCGCCCATGTGCTGGTGGAGGTCATCTGCGACGATGGCACCATCGGGTGGGGCGAATGTTTGGGGCCTGCGCGCCCCAACGCGTCGGTGGTCGCGGCCTACAAGGGCTGGCTGATTGGCCAGAACCCGATGGAGACCGAGAAAATCTGGGCCACCTGCTATAACGCGCTGCGCGATCAGGGGCAGCGCGGGCTGGCGGTCACGGCCTTGTCCGGCATCGATATTGCCCTGTGGGATATAAAGGGCAAGGTGCTGGGGCAGTCCGTGTCCATGCTGCTGGGGGGGCGTTTTCGCGAGAGCGTGAAGGCCTACGCCACCGGTAGTTTTAAACGGGATGGCGTGGATCGGGTTGAAGATAACGCTGCCGAAATTGCGGCCCACAAGGCCGCCGGTTTCCACGCCGCCAAGATCAAGATCGGCTTTGACGTGGACGAAGACCTGCGCGTCATCCGTGCCGTGCGCGACGTGATGGGCGACGACATGCGCCTGATGATCGACGCCAATCACGGCTATGACGTGGTGGATGCGGTGCGTCTGGGAAACAAGGCTGCCGACTATGACATCGATTGGTTCGAAGAGCCCGTCGTCCCCGAACAACTAGGGGCCTATGCCGATGTGCGCGCGCGCCAGCCGATTCCTGTCGCGGGGGGCGAGACGTGGCACACCCGTTGGGGCTTTGCCGAGCCCTTCGCCAAGCGTCTGGTGGATATCGCGCAGCCTGACCTGTGCGGGGTCGGCGGCTTTACCGAGATGCGGCGCGTGGCCGATATGGCGGCGACCAGCGGCATCCGTCTGGTGCCCCATGTCTGGGGGACCGGCGTTCAGATCGCGGCGGCGCTTCAGTGGATGGCGGCGCAGATTCCCAGCCCCGTGCGCCCTAGTCCCGTGGACCCGATCATGGAATTCGACCGGACCCACAACCCCTTCCGTCAGGCTGTCCTGACCACCCCGATCGAGCACGAAAATGGCGTTGTCCAGATTCCGAACGCCCCCGGTTTGGGGATCGAGATCAACCGCGATGCGCTGCGTGAATTTGCCATGAAGGACGCGTGATGATTGATCGCAAACTCACCGGTGCGCCGCCGAAAACCATCCTGCCGCGCGGAACTATCGACACCCAGATGCACATGTACGTGCCGGGCTATCCGGCGGTGGATGGCGGGCCGGGCCTGCCGCCTGCGCCCTTGCCGACACCCGACATGTATCGCTGCGCGATGGAGTGGCTTGGGATCGACCGCGTGGTGATCACCCAAGGCAACGCCCATCAGGCAGACAACGCATGTCTTCTGGCATGCGTGGCCGAGATGGGCGATCTGGCGCGTGGTATAGCGGTGATCAGCAAGGACACCTCGGACACCGAAATGGAGCACCTGACGGATGCCGGTATCGTCGGCGCGCGGATCATGGACCTGCCCGGTGGGGCGGTGGGTTTGGAGCAGCTAGAGGCCGTCGATGCCAAGGCTGCCGATGCGGGCTGGATGACGGCCGTGCAGTTCGACGGCACCGCTTTGCCCGATCTGGAGTCGCGCTTGACGGCTCTGAAATCCCGCTGGGTTCTGGACCATCACGGCAAGATTTTCGGCGGCGTCACACCCACCCATGTGGACACCATCAAGCGCTTGATCGACACGGGCAACGTCTGGTTCAAGTTCGCGGGCTGCTATGAGGCGACACTGGTCGGTGGCCCCGACTACCCCGATATCGCCGAATTCGCTCGGGATATCGCTGCCTATGCCCCCGAACGCATCATCTGGGGCACCAACTGGCCGCACAATCTGGCGAAAAAGACCGAAGATTACCCCGATGACGCCGACCTGACCGACACGGTCCTGTCTTGGCTGCCGTACGACAAATCCTTGCAGTTGGCACTGGTAGAAAACCCTCAGGAGCTTTACGGTTTTCCCAAATGGGAGTGAGGCATGAGACTGGTTTCTATCGGGGAATGTATGATTGAAATGTCGGGCGCCGGAGAGAACCTCTGGCGTTCGGGTTTTGCAGGGGACACGTTTAACACCGCTTGGTACGCGCGGGCGACTTTGCCCGCTGGATCAGTGGATTACGTGACCTGCGTGGGCACCGATCCGGTGTCGCAGCAGATGGTGGATTTCATGGGGGCAGGGGGCATTGGCACCGATCATGTGATGCGCCATCCGACCCGCGTGGCGGGCCTCTATATGATCACGCTCAAGGACGGTGAGCGTAGCTTTACCTACTGGCGCGATCAGGCAGCGGCGCGCTGTCTGGCCGACGATCCGGCGGCTTTGACCGCTGCTGTGAACGGGGCCGATCTGGTGTATTTCTCGGGGATCACCTTGGGCATTCTGACCGCTGATCGCCGCGTCGCTTTGCTGGAGTCTCTGCAGGGGCAACGAGTCGCTTTTGACCCCAACCTGCGCCCGCGCCTTTGGCCCGATACCGAGACCATGTGCGAGGCCATCATGCAGGCCGCGCATGTCAGTGAGATTGCCCTGCCGAGCTACGAGGACGAGGCGGATTTCTTTGGCGACGCAGACCCCGAGGCGACGCTGAAACGTTACGCGGATGCGGGCGCGACCGAAATCGTGGTCAAGAACGGCGGTGGCGACATGCTGGTGCTAGCAGATGGCCAAACTCATCTGATCGAACCCGGTCCCAAGGCACAGCCCGTGGATACCACCGGCGCGGGGGACAGCTTCAATGGTGCGTATTTTAGTGCCCGCTTACAGGGCCTACCCGCACCCGAAGCGGCGCGTTATGCCCACGGGATCGCCAAGCAGGTGATCGGCCACAAGGGGGCGCTCATGCCCATGGATCAGATCGCAAAGGACGCCGCATGACCCGCATTCTTGCCTTTGGTGACAGCCTGACATGGGGCCACAAACCCGAAGATGGCACCCGCCACCCCGCAGAGTTCCTGTGGCCGAACGTGTTGCAGCAGGAGCTTGGGGTCGAGGTGATCTCCGAAGGGCTCGGTGGCCGGACCACCGTATTTGATGACCATTCTGGTCCCTGTTGTCGCAACGGCGCCAAGGTGCTGCCAATCCTACTGCATTCCCACAGCCCGCTGGATTTGGTGATCGTGATGCTTGGGACCAACGATTTGAAGCCCACGATCTGCGGCCGCGCCGAGGGGGCGACTGCGGGGATGAAGCGGCTCGCGCAGATCATTCGCGCGCACCCCTATGACGGCATCGGTCAGGTGCCCAAAGTCCTGCTGGTTTCGCCGCCCCCCTGCGTGATCGGGCCAGACGGTGTGACGGGTGGTGGGCGTGATGTGGCGGAAACTCAGCGCCTCGCGCCAATGTATCAGCAGCTGGCGCTGGACCTTGGCGTTGCGTTTTTCGACGCGGGTACGGTTGCCACGACCTCGGCCATTGATGGCGTGCATTTGCCCGCAAAAGACACAGCTTCGATCGGCAGTGCATTAGCAGCGCCTGTGCGGGAACTCCTGAACCTCTGACCGTTAAGTGGCTGCGCGAAGGAGCGTGCGATACCGCTGTTGGCTGCCCTTCAGGTGCTGGCGCATTGCATCCCGCGCGCCCTGTTCGTCGCCGTTCAGAATGGCGGTGACAATGTTGTCGTGCTCTGTGTTGATCATGGCCCCATAAGCATGCGGGGAGCCTTCGGACGATGCCGTGTCCAAAGCGCGCCGCGGAATGCTGTTCGGGCCGACCACCTGCAAAAATTCACAGAAGCGTGGATTGTTTGTCGCCTCGGCGATGGCGAGGTGCAGATCGAAATCCGCATCGGCAGAGGGCGCGCCACTGGTGTTCGCGTCTGTCACTGTGCGCAGGGCGTCGATGATCCGCTCTTCTTGCGAGGGGCTGCGGCGCTGTGCGGCCAGACCGGCGGCCTCGACCTCGACTGCGGTGCGCAATTCCAACAGCTCGATCATGGACGACAGGCGCGCGCTGTCGATGTTGGTAAAGGGTGCAGGCACCTCGGCGGCGGGCTCTAGCACGTAGACGCCCGACCCTTGGCGCGGCTCGACCAAGCCATCGGCGCGTAGAGCGGCAATCGCCTCTCGCACAACCGTGCGGCTGACGGTGTGATCGCGGGTGAGTTGCGCTTCGCTAGGAAGTTTGTCGCCGGGGCAATATTTCCCAGACAGGATCATGGCCCGAAGGTCATCTCGTAGGGTTGCCACCAGTGTTTTGCGGGCCGAGGTTGTTATTGTTTTGCTCCTGATAACTGCTGGTTGCGCGGTTCGGACGGGCTTCGCGGCCCAAGCGTTGCGCGGACTGGCAGGATTTGGTTCAAGGGTACAAGAGTCTGACATACAATTGCAATTGTGAGGCCCGACTTCACCGCGAAAAGCGCATCGCGGGCGGGGAACCCAATGTCGGATGGCGCGTTCCACTTCGACGCAAAGCAAAGGAGTGCCGCCGTGCTGGGACAATACCTGTGGAAACTGCGGCAGGTGCTCAAGGAAATCTGGGTGAGGGTGCTGGGATACGGCGCGATCGCCGTGCTGGCTGCCTTGGTGTCCCCGTCTTTGGCCCCGTATGTCCCCGAAAATCTGAGGTTTGATCCAGGTGATGGCGCGGTTGAAGAGGTGCTTCAGATCATCGCCTCATCTATGTTGGCAGTGACGACATTCTCGCTGTCTATCGCGGTGCAGGCCTATGCCGCTGCGGCAACCTCGGCCACCCCCAGATCCACGGCTTTGCTGCAGCAGGACACGACAACGCAGAATGTGCTGGCGACCTTCCTTGGGGCGTTTCTGTTCAGTTTGATGGCAATCATCGGACTGGAGGCGGGCCTATACAGCGACGACGGGAAATTCCTGCTGTTCGTCTCGACCGTACTGGTTGTGGCGATGGTCGTTCTGGCGCTGCTGCGCTGGATCTCCCACTTGATCAACTTCGGCCGCATGAACGACACGCTCGACCGGGTGGAGCAAGCCGCGACCCAAGCGATCAAGACCCGTGTCGCAGCGCCCTTTCTTGGCGCCACCCCGCGTCTTGGAGCAATCCCGCCGGATGCGCGGGCTGTCTATCCGGCGCAGGTTGGGTACGTGCAGCATGTGGATGTGGCAGGGCTGGATAAGCTGGCCGAGGAGATGGATATCGAGGTTTGGATCTCTGAACCCGCGGGCAAGTTTGTGCATCCTTCCATTCCAATCCTCTATGTGACAGGCACGCGGCTAGACGAAGAGCAGATGGCGACAGTGCGCCAAGGTGTCACCATCGGGCGCGAACGCAACTTTGACCAAGATCCGCGCTTTGGTCTGATTGTTTTGTCAGAGATTGCGCTGCGTGCGCTATCTCCTGCGGTGAATGATCCGGGTACCGCAATTGACGTGATTTCGCGGCAAGCACGGGTGCTGAGCCTTTGGAAGCCTGAACCGCCGGACGAGCCGGATTGCAAGCGGGTCCATATGCCCCCGATCTCTGGCCAGAACATGATTGATGACGCGTTTCATGCGCTCACGCGCGATGGCGCGGCCTTTGTCGAAGTTCAAATACGGTTGCATATTGCATTGAAAGCTCTGGCAAAGAATAATGCAGAGGTGTTTGAACCGGCAGCCACCGCGTTGGCGGACCTGAGTGTACAAAGATGTACGGATGCGGGCATGTGTGATGACGACATTACCCGCCTGCGGAAACATGCCGATCTGACTCATCTTTTGTAGCTTTTTCTTTGAGTACGACTATTTTCTTTGGAACCTCCTGTGTGTTCAGTGCTTTGGTTGGTATGGCCGGGGCCAACTCGGCTGCCGAAGAGGACTTATTTTGAAGCTACCGATTGGTTATGACCGGACATCCGAGTTCGGCTCCCAACTTCCTGACCAAGATTTGCTCAAGCGATTGCGGGCGGAAACCCACGCGGTCCACGAGGAATTGGATCACCTATTTACCCCCTTCCAAGATGCGCCTCTTGACCATCTGGGATCGTTTTTGGCGGCCCAAATGGCCGGTTTGACCGCTCTGTCGACAGCTGCGCGCGTACCGCACGACGAGAACACGCTCATCCTTCTGTCCGAAACGTTGGACCGTTTAGAGCAAGACTGCCGATATTATGAATTGTCTGTCCCCGTGTTGCGTCACAAGCGGGACCTGCACCCGTTGGCTGTGGCTTATCTAGTGATCGGCTCGCGCATGGGCACCGAAGTGCTGCGCCGCAACCTGATCAAGCACGGGATCGAGCGTATCCCGCTTTATTTTACACCCCAAGATTACAAGCACGCTTGGCAAGATTTGTGTGCACGTTTGCAAGGCATGGCTGGCGCTGGACCTGAGGCTGACGATATTTGCGCTAGCGTAATTGCGGGTTTTCATTTATTCCACGATGCCGAAGCCCGAACCCGTGACTTGACAGGGAAATTCTCGTGAACGATGCCTTAGCTTCAGGTGAGCCGTATGATGGCCAAGTCGACCTGACGACCTGCGATCGTGAGCCCATTCATATTTTGGGCCGCACGCAGTCTTATGGTGTTCTGATTGCTGTATCCTCTGACTGGATCATTCAGCATGTGTCCGAGAATATTGAGCCTGTCCTACACGAGACACCAGAGAACCTGATTGGCACGCCGTTGGATGCGGTGATGCCGCGCAAAGCAATGTCGCGCATCCGTGCCAAGGTTCTGGAAGGTCGCGAAACGATCGCGCGCCTATTCGGTATCAAGCTGCTGGACCCGATGACCCGCTACGATGTGTCGATCCACAAGAGCGGACGACACACGATCATCGAATGCGAGCCCAAGCAAACCCATCATGTGGATTCCGATACTCTGTCGGATGTCTATCCCCTGATACAGCGCATCCGCGCGGCTGGCGATATCAATCAGGTGGTGACCGAGGCGGCGCGCGCCGTGCGGTTGTTGACCGGCTTTGACAGTGTGATGGTCTACCAGTTTCAGGGCGATGCCTCTGGTTCTGTTGTGGCGGAGAACCGTCGCGGTGACTTGCCAAGCTATCTGGGGCTGCGCTTTCCGGCGTCTGACATCCCAGTGCAGGCGCGCCAACTTTATAAGCGCAGCCTGTTGCGATTGATTGCGGATGTCGATGACGAGGGCAGCGCGCTCTACCCTCAGGTTTCGCCCGAAGGCAGCCCGCTGGACTTGTCGCTATCTGTGACGCGTGCGGTGTCCCCGATTCATCTGGAGTACCTGCGGAACATGGGCGTTCAGGCGTCGATGTCCGTGTCGATCATGCGCAACGGAGAGCTGTGGGGCTTGTTTGCCTGCCACCATCACTCTCCGCGCTATCTGGAATTCGAGCGTCGCACAGCGGTGGAACTGTTCGCCCACCTCTTTTCCTATGAGCTGACCCATTTGGAAGAGCAGGAGCGGTCCCGCGCGCAGTCCGAAATGTCGAGCCTACAGACCCGCCTCATGGCCTTGATGGCGCAGGGCGAAGACCTGGCGGAGAGCCTGATCAAGGTTTCGAGTGACCTGCGTGAAGTGATCCCTCATGACGGAATGGTCCTATTTGCCGATGGTGATTTCCACCAGATTGGCTCGACCCCGACCAAAGAGGAATTCGCCGGTCTGGCCCGTTTCCTGAACACCACTGCAGCATCTGGTGTTTTCACGAGCGATAGCATTGGCAAACAGTACAAACCTGCGGTCGACTGTGTGGATCGCTTTGCGGGTCTGATGGCGATCCCCATTTCACGCCGTCCGCGGGACTATCTGGTTCTTTTCCGCCGCGAGATTGCGACCTCGGTCACATGGGCGGGCAATCCGCAAAAGCCGGTGACGCCCGGACCCAACGGCCTGCGTCTGACACCGCGCAAAAGCTTTGATGCATGGCGAGAGATCGTCGCGGGGCATTGCGTCCCGTGGAACGAACACGCCAAGCACTCGGCAGAGCTCTTGCGTGTGCTTTTGCTTGAGATTTTCCTCAAGATTACTGATGCCACTGCCGATGAGCGCAAGCGCGCCCAAGAACGCCAAGAGCTTCTGATTTCAGAGTTGAACCACCGTGTTCGCAACATCCTGAACCTGATGCGCGGACTGGTGAAGCAAAGCTCGCAGGAGCGCGACACGGCAGAGGCTTTTGCACAGCGTTTGGATGGCCGTATCCAGTCGCTGGCCCGGGCGCATGACCAACTCACCGAGGACGAGTGGGATTATTCCTCGCTCAAAGATCTGATCCATCTGGAATTGGCGGCCTACACAAGCGGTGAGTCGTCTGGCCGCGTAGAATTGCTGGGGGATGACGTTCAGATATCGCCGCGTGCCTTTACCAATCTGGCACTGGTCATCCATGAATTGGTGACCAACTCGGTGAAATACGGGTGCCTGAGCAACGAGAGCGGCCGCCTGATCATTGCTCTGGGCAAAGATGGCGTGGGCGGGTTGACCATCGATTGGCGCGAGCGCGGTGGTCCTGCGGTAACGCCGCCGAAGCGCCGAGGCTTTGGCTCTTCGATCATCGAACGGTTCGTGCCTTTTGAACTGCAAGGCGAGGCGGACATTCAGTACAAAGTGTCCGGCGTCGAAGCCCGCTTTGTCATTCCTGCAAACCACGTCGAATTTGTCGTCGTCGAAAAGACAGAGTCAGTCGTCGCCGAAGAGAGCGCGGGTGCAGTCAACCTGACAGGCGTTGCGCTTGTGCTTGAAGATACGATGATCATCGCCATGGATGCGGCAGACATCATGACGGAACTCGGGGCGACCGACGTACGCATCTGTTCTAACGTCAACGACGCCCTCAAGGAAATTGAGACCCATGACCTTCAGATCGCGATCCTTGATGTGAACTTGGGATCAGAGCAATCGCTGCCCGTTGCCGAAAAGCTTGCAGAAATTGGGGTCCCATTTGTTGTCGCAACAGGGTATGGTGATCGCGAGGACTTGAAGGGGCTCTACCCCGATTGTCCTTTTGTTCGAAAGCCGTTTTCGAACGAAACTCTCGAGGCTGCGGTGGCCGAAGCCATGGATGCCAGTAAAAAGTGATTTCTGTTTGGCGCGTTCGCTGTGTACGCTAGTGCCGAAGGAAAGGTGGGGTCTGAAATGAGTATCCTTCTCGGCGATTTGCGCATCGATGCGTCAGCGTTGGAGACAGTGCTTGGCACAGTCGCGCAGCGCGCCAACATGTGTGTAAAGGTTCTCGATCAACATGGTGTGGTCCGCGCTGTAAACGAGCGTGGGCTGGCGATTTTGCACGTATGCCAAGAGGATTTCTGCGGTCAGGTCTGGACCTCTCTCTGGGATGGCGAGTCCCAGCAGCGTGCCATCTCTGCGGTGAACCAAGGTTTCCGTGGGATTGCGAACAGCTTTTCGGGTACTTTTCAGACTGGCGACGGTGTTATGCGGTCGTGGGTCGTCGAGGTTGTCCCTCTGAATAACCAAGAGAATGTCGTGGATTCGTTGCTAGTGATCTCGAACGACGTAACAGCGCACCCTTATCCTGTCGGCGCGCAGCCAGAGACAATCGAGGCGATGCAATCGCTGCTCGCCGCGAACAAGGATTCGCTGCACAATCTGAATAACATCGTCAGCATGACGGCCGGTGCCTCGCGTATTCTGTCGCGTGAACCCGACGCAGAGAAGGTGGCGCAGCTCTCGCAATATCTGCACGAGTGCAGTCTGAAGTGCCACGATGCGATTGCTCGCCTGCAAAGCGCGGTCGAGGCTGTCGAGGAAGCTCAGAAAGACGCGCTGGCTTAAGCCAGCGCGAGCGTTTTCTCAATTAGATCAACGAAGTCCGCGTAGCTTCCAAAGGCTGCGGTCTTTGGGATGCTGTTTAGATCAGTCTTGTGGTAGCCCTCGGTAAAGAACAGGAAAGGCACACCACCGCGTTGCGCAGTTTCGGCGTCTACTTCGCTATCCCCGACGTAGATCACCAGTCCATCGCCAAGCGCGTCTGCTGCTGCGTGCAGCATTGCTGGGTCGGGCTTGTGGGTGGGCAGCGTGTCGCCGCCAATCACGCTGTCGAACAAGCGCGCCATATCGAGATGCGCTAGAATAGCTTCGGTCGGTTTGAAGGGTTTGTTGGTACAGATGCCCAAGCTATGCCCTTTGGCTTTCAGCGCCTCTAGCGCAGGCACAGCGCCATCAAACACCACGGTCAGATCAACTGCGCTGACGTAGCCGATTTTGAACGCCGTGAGCAGTCGGTCCTGTTCGCTGTCGGGAATGTCCCGCGCTGCGCGCATGCGCGCCACGAACGTCGGTGCGCCGTTGCCGATAAAGCTGCGCGTCTGCTCCAATGTGATGGGCTGATGCCCCTCGGCCCCTAGGACGCCGTTGGCAACAGCTTGGATGTCCGGCGCGCTGTCAATCAGCGTGCCGTCCAGATCAAAGATGATGCGCGCCATTTACTGAGCGCTTTCGGCAGCCGCACGAATGGTACGAATGTTTTCGCCATAGACCTCGGGGTTGTTGACCGACCCGCCACGGAACACGGCAGAGCCCGCGACCAGTACGTCCGCGCCCGCTGCAGCGACCAAAGGCGCCGTGGTCGGGTCAACACCGCCATCGATCTCGATATGTACGGGGCGATCCCCAATCATCTCGCGCAGCTTGCGGATTTTGGTCGTCAGGTCGATGAACTTCTGGCCGCCAAAGCCGGGGTTTACGGTCATGACGCAGACCAGATCGGTCAGGTCCAGCAGATGCTCGATCGCGTCCGCAGGAGTGCCGGGGTTCAGTGCGACGCCTGCCTTCATGCCCGCGCCGCGGATCGCCTGCAGGGTGCGGTGGATGTGGGGGCCTGCCTCAATGTGGGCGGTCAGGTAGTCGGCGCCTGCGTCCGCATAAGCGTCGATGTAAGCATCAACTGGGCTGATCATCAGATGCACATCCATCACCGTTTTCACGTGCGGGCGAAAGGCTTTGACCGCGGGCGCGCCGAAGGTCAGGTTTGGAACGAAGTGTCCGTCCATGACGTCTACGTGGACCCAGTCTGCGCCCTGAGCTTCAATCGCTTGGATTTCTTGTCCGAAGTTGGCGAAATCTGCCGACAGGATCGAAGGGGCAATCTTGATAGACCGGTCAAAGCTCATCTGGCGTCTCCTTGGGTGGCGCAGCAATGCGCGTTTTCTTGGGACATGCTCTAGACTATTTGCCGCCGCTTGGCAGTCGCAAAATGCGGTGCGCGGTTCGTTGGTTTGGCTAAACGGTTTGCTCAAAAATCAGGCGATATACTGAATCTTGGGTAATAATTGCGCGGCCCTTCATTGTGGTGTCACGGTCCGCACGGGATAGTGCCTGCCAGGAGGACCGAATGACGACCCCGCCTTTGATTGTTTTTACCGATTTGGACGGCACTTTGTTGGACCACGAGACCTATGATTGGTCGCCCGCAAAGCCGGTTCTGAACGACTTGGCAGAGAGGGGCATTCCGGTGATCCTCACCAGCTCCAAAACAGCGCCAGAGATTGCAGAATTGCGTAGCGCGATGGCGCTGGATGCATGGCCCGCGATCTGTGAAAACGGGGCAGGGGTCATGCCAGCTGGGGCGGGCGCGTTGCCCGACCGCGCACCTTATTTCCAATTACGCGAAGTATTGAACCAAGTGCCAGATGCGCTTCGACAGCACTATTGCGGTTTCGGCGACATGGACGCGTCGGGTGTGGCCGAGGCGACCGGCCTGCCGCTTGAGAGTGCTGAAAAAGCCGCGCTAAGGGCCTTCTCCGAGCCTGGGGTGTGGACTGGCACAGACGAGGACAGAGGGGCCTTTGTCGCGGCGCTCGCTGCTCTTGGGGTGACAGCACGGGATGGAGGTCGGTTTCTGACGCTGGGGTGGGGCCGGATGAAATCCGACGCGATGGCCGAAGTATTGGCCATGTACGGTCAGCCCCCCTGCATCGCCTTGGGCGACGCACCCAATGACATCGAAATGATCCAGAACGCGACCCACGGCGTGATCATTCCGAACCCCCACCGCGCACCTTTGTCCCCCTTGAAGGGCGAGGCCGAGGGGCGCGTTATACGGGAACAACTGGCAGGCCCCGAAGGTTGGGCGCACGCGGTGCGGGACATCTCGCGACGGTATAAATAAAACAATAAGGATCAGAACCTTGGCCGATTTTCACCAGAATGGACATATTGCAACGCTCCACAACCTGCGCGCCAAAACAGCCGAGGAAATGAGCCACGAGCTGACCACCTTTGCCGAGGACCGCAAGATCACCCTGATCCTGCCCTGTCTCTATTCAGAGCTTGAATTGCCCGCAATCGAACAGATCGTCGACGAACTGTCCAAGGTACCCTATCTGCACCGGATCATTATTGGTCTCGACCGTGCTAATGCCGAACAGTATCGGCACGCGGTCAAATTCTTTTCCCGCCTACCGCAGAACCATGTGGTGATCTGGAACGACAGTCCGCGCAATCTGGCGATTGGTGAGCGGCTGCAATACCACGGCCTGTATCCCGCTGAGCCGGGCAAAGGCAAAAACGTTTGGGGCTGTCTGGGCTACATGATGGCGTGTCGCGATACCTCGGTCATGGCGATCCACGACTGCGACATCGCCACCTACAAGAAGGATATGCTGACACGTCTGGTGTATCCTGTTGCGAACCCGCGATTCCCCTATCAGCTGTCCAAGGGCTACTACCCCCGCATCGGGGACGGCAAAATCAATGGACGCGTGACGCGCCTGCTGGTCAGCCCATTGCTGATCGCACTCAAGAAGGTCGTGGGAGACAAGGACTACATCGATTTCCTGCGCAGCTTCCGCTACCCGCTGTCTGGCGAGTTCGCCATGCGCACGGCGATGCTGCCGGACCTGCGCATCCCCAGCGACTGGGGGCTGGAGATTGGCGTCCTGTCCGAGGCATGGCGGAACCTTGCGCCGAAGTCGGTCTGTCAGGTCGAGATCAGCGATGCCTACGATCACAAGCACCAAGAGCTGTCGCCCGAGGATGCCGCGACCGGCCTAAACCGGATGTCCACCGACATCTGCAAGGCGATTTTCCGCAAGTTGGCTGCGGACGGCACAGTGTTCACGCCCAACGTCTTCCGTACGCTCAAGGCTGTCTATTACCGCACTGCGCTAGATGTGCTCGAAAGCTATTACAACGATGCGGAGATGAATGGCCTGACTATCGACCGCCACAAAGAAGAGCAGAGCATAGAGCTCTTTGCCGAAAACATCATGACGGCGGGGCATGCGTTCCTAGATAACCCGTTTGAGACGCCCTTTATCCCCACGTGGTCGCGCGTGCACGCGGCAGACCCGACTTTGATGGCGGATATGCTGACCGCGGTCAAAGACGACTACGCAGACCTCGCCTGAGGTCTGTGTTGCATGGTGTGGATAAAAGAAGGGGCCCCGGAGGGCCCCTTTGTCGTTAAAGGTGGTTGCTGATCCAGCGGCATTGATAAGGGGCCAATTGGATTTTCTGGCCGTGCGTGTGAATGGCCTCTCCAGTCAGCAGATCGTACCAGTCATGCCCGTCGATCAAGTTGATGGAAACGGGATCAATCTCCACTGTTTCATCGCTGACATTGTGCAGGGCAAAGATGGATTGGTCCCGTTCCAGACTCTGACGCCAGATGCCAAAGATGCGGTCGTCCAGTTGCAGGGTGAACTGTGTGGCATTGGGGTGGAACGCAGGCTGCCGGCCTCGGATCGAAATCCGACGCTTCATTTCGGTCAGGACACGGCTCTGAGTACTCTGCGGGTCTGACAGCTCAGCATTCAGTGCGGGATAATCCCACCGATGCCGGTTGATCGCGCGGTTCAGGCCGGTCTTCTCGACTCCCGCCAGATCGTTTGAGGTCGCCAAGAGCACGTGGATGTAGAACGCAGGAATACCTTCCAACGCCATGACGATGCTCTGCGCCGCAAGGAAGCGGTCAATCTGTAGATCGTCCTGCCCCTTCATCGTCCCTTTGAGCGCGTCAAAGAAGGTGATGTTCAGTTCATAGGGGCTTTGCCCGCCATTGGGCAGGCTGCGCATCGAAACAAGGCCGCCGTGCGCTTTGACGCAATCGATGACCTGCTCGGTTTCGGCAGGGGGCAGGATCCCTTCGGCGGGGCGCATTCCGATGCCGTCGTGGCTGGCAGAGAAGTTCAGGTAGGCACACCCGAGCTGCGCGGGGGGCATCGTGGCTTGCCAGCGGTTCAAATATTTCGCCGATCCCGAAAGCATGGCGTGCAAGAGCAGTGGCGGCAAAGAGAAGTTGTAGACCGCGTGCGCCTCGTTCCGGTTCCCGAAGTAGGACAGGTTTTCCGCGTTCGGCACATTGGTTTCGGTGAGAAGGATCACGGGCTCTTGGGCAAAGTCAGCGAGCAGACGCATCAGGCGCACAATGGCGTGGGTCTGGGGCATGTGGATCGACTTGGTGCCGATCTCCTTCCAGATAAAGGCGACCGCATCCAGGCGCACGATCCGCACGCCATTGTCGATGTGCAGGCGCGTGACACGCAGGAATTCCAGCAAAACCTCTGGGTTCCGGAAGTCCAGATCGACCTGATCATGGCTAAAGGTGCACCAAACATGGCGCGTGCCATTGGCCGTATTCACCTCGCGCAGCAAGGGGTGCGTGCGCGGGCGGACGACTTCTGACAGATCATCCTCGGGCGAGGCTTCGAAGAAGAACTTGTCATAGGGCTCGTGCCCCTGACGGTATTCGTTGAACCAAGTGGATTGGCTGCTGACGTGGTTCAGGACCAGATCGGACATCAGCTTGAACTGCTTGGCGATGCGCTGGATGTCCGGCCAGTCGCCGAGGGTAGGGTTCACGGTGCGGTAGTCCGTGACCGCAAAACCATCGTCCGAAGTAAAGGGAAAGAACGGCAGGATATGCACGCCGTTGATCACGCCCTTCAGGTGGCGGGTCAGGAAGTCGCGCAGCAGGTCCAAAGGCTTGTGCTGCCCGTCACGGATCGAATTGCCGTAGGTGATAACCATGCAGTCCCGCTCGGACCACAGATTGTTCGACGGCGTCCGAGGCCGCTTGCGGCGCGCTGTCCCCTCGGGCCAGAAGGCGTGCTGCACCGCTTGGCTCAACTCGGCTGGATCATGGTCGGGGTAAATCTGCGTCAGCAGGTCATGCAGGCGGATCAGAAACGGGTCGCGCATAATCAAAAGGGCCTTCTTTTTAGGCCAGACTAAGCACTAGGTCCCCGATTGAAAGCCCCCGCGCATCGGAAAGGCCCGCATCGCGGGCAGTCGCCGAATAATTGGGCAGTGGCTCAGGTCAGTCTTTGGGGGCACAGAACAGCGAATACAGCATGTTGATCACTTGCGTGGTGCGATCATCTGCGAGGCTGTAATAGATGGTTTTGCCGTCGCGGCGGGTCGAAACCAGCCCCTCTTCTCGCAGGCGGGCCAGCATCTGACTGACAGCGGCCTGACGAATGTCCAAAAGCTGCTCCAACTCGCCCACACTGCGTTCCCCCGAGCCCAGATGGCACAGGATCATCAGTCGACCTTCGTGGGCCAACGTCTTAAGATAAGCCGCAGCTGCCTGAGCGTTGCTCGACATCTCGGAGGGTTCGGCGTGCAATTTTTCCAAGGGCGCGTTCATATGATTCTGCTTTTCGTCGCGACACTATACCTGCGGGTTAATCCGGATTCGAGACTCTCGGGCGCTATTCTCCGGCAGCAATCTTGTTTAGCAAACCTGCCAAGCGGGTAGGGTCTGCAAAAAACGGAGAGTGCGAGCAGTCCATAGCGTATACATCGCGCTCTGGCCAACCGTCTGTCATCGTTCGCTGATATTCCGGCGGGATTGTGCGGTCATCGTCACAGCGGATGTAGCTTTTGGGCACTGACGCGTAGTTTTCGCCAATCTCTATCGGGGTTTCCTGCGGTTTGATCGGCTGTTGCCCCAGTCGCGTCAGGGCGAATGCAACCGTCTCTGGCGGGCAGTCGTGATAGAAAACATCCCGCGCCTGCGCTGGATCGATGCCAAAGCTGATCCCGTCGGGGGCTTTGATCACCGCCTGCATGAGCGGCTGATAGGGCGCTTCGCGGCGCATGTCTGCCAGCCCCATGCCGTTGCGGGGTGCATAGGCGCAGACGTAGACGAGGCGCTCGAAATTGGTGGGGTCCAACTCTGCCGCGCGTGAAATCGGAAAGCCCGCCATGCTGTGTCCCACAACGATGGTGGGGCCCTTCATGGCCCTGAGAATCGCCTCTGCGTACATATCCAGCGTGACATCGGCCAAGGGTGTACCGTCCGAGCCGTGGCTTGGCAGGTCAATGGCGCGGGCCGAATGGCCACGGGTGCGCAGGGCAGGGATCAGATCGCGCCAGCACCAAGCGCCATGGCAAGAGCCGTGAATTAGGAGAAAATCACTCATGAGAGGTGTCCTGTCGCATTCAGGAAATCAGTTAGCGCGCGGGCATAGGTTTCGGGTTGGTCCACACAGGGCAGGTGGCCTGCACGGCGGATCAATGAAAACTCGGAGCCGGGGATCAGTTCGGTGGTTTCGCGCACAAGATCGGGCGGGGTTGAGGCATCGTTGACAGCCCCTATCCCCAGTGTGGGCAGGCGCAGGCTGGCCGTCGGCGTGTAGAAGTCAGTGCCCTTGATCGCTTCCATGGCGGCGATGTAGCCCTCGGGTGAGGTATCTTCGAGAATTTCTTTCACCTGCTGGATATGCGGCGTGGACAAATCCTGACGCGGGAACCAGCGCGCGAGCGACGCTTGAACCACGGCGCCGTGCCCTTGGGTACGGGCCTCTTCAATCCGTTTCGCCCAAAGCGTTTCGTGGCCGATGCGGGCAGCGGTATTGGACAGGATCAGGCAGCGCACCAGATCAAGCCGTTTGACAGCAATCCCTTGGGCAATCAGGCCGCCGATGGATAAGCCGCAAAAGGCAACATCCTTGGCATTCAGGTGGTCCAGCAGACGTTCTGTGTCGCGCACGAGTGCGCCCATACTGTAGGGGCCAGCAGGCACGTCGGATTTCCCGTGGCCCCGCAGATCAAAGCGGATCACGCGCAGCGCGTCTGGCAACAGGTTGCACACCTGATCCCAGATCGTAAGGTCCGTTCCCAGCGCATGGACAAGAACCAACGCAGGTGCATGTTTGGGGCCTTCGTCGCGGTAGTGGAGCCGCAAGTCAGGGAGAAAAGCGAAAGGCATATTTTATTCTTATTTTTGGGTGCGCAGAGCCTACGCGGCGAAGGTGCACAGGGCAACTCTTTCGCACAGAGCCGGTCCAAATCCGCCGATTACTCCAGCGTTGCAAGCGCTTTGCTGAATTGTGCCGGATCAACATTGCCGCCAGAGACAACCGCAACGACGGCGTCACCTTGGATGTCGTCCGTATGGTAGAGCGCTGCGGCCAAGGCAACGGCCCCCCCCGGTTCAGCAACGATCTTGAGCCGCAGGAACGCTTGGGCCATTGCGCGCAAGGCGTCATTGTCAGTTACAGCGATCCCCGGTCCGCAAAGGCGCTGCTGGATCGGAAAGGTCAATAGACCCGGCGCAGGCGTCACGATCGCGTCGCAGATGCTGCCGGACGGCCGGTCATTCGAAAGGATTTCCCCAGCGATCAGCGAACGCTTCGTGTCGTCGAAACCGACGGGTTCAACGGGACGGGCCCGCATCTGGGGTGCGTGCGCCTCGAGCGCTAGTGCGACCCCAGCGGTCAATCCGCCGCCCCCGCAGCACACTAGAACGTCGCCTGTTGTGACACCCAGTTCCGCCGCTTGCTCTGCGATCTCAAGACCCGTGGTGCCTTGGCCCGCGATCACCATGGGCTCGTCATAGGGTTTGATCAGGGTCAGACCGCGCTCTTTGCTCAGGGCTTGGCCGATCGCTTCTCGGCTTTCGCCGCCCACGCGATCATAGGTCACCACCTCGGCACCTAAGGCGCGGGTGTTGGCCAGTTTCAGGGCAGGGGCATCTTCGGGCATCACGATGACCGAGGGCACACCATGGCGCGCAGCGGCATAGGCGATCCCTTGAGCATGGTTTCCGCTGGAATAAGCTAAAACGCCTTTGGCGCGGACCTCTGGGTCCAGCGCCGAGAGGGCAGACCATGCCCCGCGGAATTTAAAAGATCCGGTGTGCTGCAAACACTCTGGTTTGACCAGAACCCGCCGCCCTGCCAACTCGTTAAGAAAGGGTGACTCCAGCAGCGGGGTGCGGCGGGCGTGACTCTTTAGGCGTTCGGCGGCGGCGGTGATCGCAGCGATGTCGGTCATGCAGGAACTCGGATACTCTCTAGAACAGCGTTGATTGCCTTTAACGCTTCGGGTTCATCGAGGAAAGGCACATGGCCCCGATCCGGCACGGTCGCGACCACCAAGTCCCCGTGACGTCGCGACATTTCAGCAACCGTCGCTTCAGACAAGAGATCCGAGTTTGCCCCGCGGATCACAGCAACCGGTTTACCTTTGAGCGCATCAAAGAAGGGCCACAGATCGGGGAAGTCGCCTGCCTTGGCCTGCTCGCGCATGGCATCCCCGAGCCGCGGATCGTAGCGCAGCACCACGTGGTTGTCGGCCTGACGGTAGATCGCTGCCGCATGTGCGCGCCAGCGCGACAACGGGACGTTCGGAAACTCTCCGCCGGCTTCTGCTTTGGCCATTGCTTGCGCAGCGGTTTCCAGATCGGGAAAGCGCGGGGTGACGCCCACGTAATCCTTGATCCGGTCCAGTCCGTCTTCGTCTATGACAGGGCCTATGTCGTTCAGAATAACACCCTGAAGGAGCTGCGGATGCGTCACCGCCAGCCCCATCGCGATCAGGCCGCCGCGAGATGTCCCAAGGATGACGACCCGTTCCAATCCTAGAAATGCACAAAGTTCGACCACATCCGCAGCCTCGCGCGGGATCGAATAGTTCATGTAGTCGCCATCCCACTCGGACAGCCCGCGCCCACGACTGTCGAGTGTGATCGCACGCACACCCTTGAGATGGGGCAGCACGAACTGGAAATCGTCGCCATTGCGGGTCAGCCCTGGCAAGCACAGCACGGGCAGTCCGTCACCTTGGTCGGTGTAATGCAGGCTCAGTCCATCACTTGTGTCAAAACGGGGCATTAGATTTCCTCCAAAACGTCTGTAATTCCGGTCAAGTCTGCAGCGACGAAACGGGGCCGCCACGGCATCCTGTCTATCGGCTGACCCATGCGATTGACCCAGAGCGTGTTGAAACCGTAGCCCGCAGCACCAGCGGCATCCCATCCATTGGACGACACGAACAGGACTTCATCCGCGCTGGTGTCAAAGCGTGCGCCAACCAGATCATAGACAGCGTAATCCGGCTTGTAGACACCTGCGTCTTCGACCGAGATCAAACCGTCAAGAAAATTCGCAATTCCGGCGGACACTACCGCATCTTCCAGCATTTTCGGCGATCCATTTGACAGGATTGCACATCGTTTGCCCATGGACTTCAGGGAGCGCAGGATTTCAGGTACCTCAGGATAGGCAGGTAGTGCCCGATAGAGATCCAGAAGCTGCGTCCGAAGGGTGGCATCCTGATCCAGTCCCATCGCCTCGAGCGACCAGTCTAGACTGTCTTGGGTCACCTGCCAGAAATCGGTATGGGCCCCGGTGATGGCTCTGAGCCAAGTGTATTCTAGCTGCTTTGCCCGCCACGATGCAGCCAAGGCGGGCCAGTGGTCCGCCAATGCCTGTCCCTCTGGCGTGGACGCAGCCTGTTTGGCGGCGCCCGACACGTCAAAGAGCGTGCCATAGGCGTCGAAAATACAGGTCGATGTCATCAAGGTCTCCTCCCCTTGTGGGCATAGACTGCACGCATTCCCCATAAAATAAAAGCGGTTTGCAATCTGCGGGCACGATCCCTAAGTTCGTAAGGATCGCAAAGGAGAACCCGCGCAACGGACCGTGGCCTCCGCCAACTCACCCTCCGAAAATGTAGAAAGCGAGTCCCTCATGACCGAAGCAAAATCGGGCGATAAAGTACGCATCCATTACACTGGCACTCTGAACGATGGCAGCCAGTTCGACAGCTCGGCGGGTCGTGACCCACTGGAATTCACTCTGGGCAGTGGCCAAGTGATCGCTGGCTTTGACAAGGGCGTCACCGGCATGACCGTTGGCGAGAAGAAAAACATCACCATCCCCGCAGCCGAAGCCTATGGCGAGCGTCAGGAAGAAGCGTGCCAGCCCGTGCCGCGCGCAGACATTCCCGCAGACATCCCACTGGAAGTTGGCCTGCAGCTGCAGATGCAGACCCCCTCGGGTCAAGTTGTTCCCGTCGTCGTTCAGGAAGTCACCGAAGAGCAGGTGGTTCTGGACGCAAACCACCCGCTGGCCGGTCAGGATCTGACTTTCGCGCTGGAGCTGGTCGAGATCGCCTGATCTCTTCGCTCAAAACGGTTTGACGGGGCGGCCTTTGGGTCGCCCTTGTTTTTGGGGGCAGGGCGCAGAGAGTGGTAGCCAAGACCTTTGTCAATCACGAGGTCTCCATGCCCGCGCAAACACTGCCTTAGGCTGGAACTTGCCGCTACGGCGCAACGGCCGTTTCGGTGAATGTGCCTGCGGTCATGACATCGGCATGCCATTGCAAGGGATGCTAGCGGATGAGTTCTAGCGCCCACTCTCTCTCCGCAATGTAGCCCACTCTGGGTTTGAGGTTGTGCGGGGTGCGACCGTGCTCGGGGGTGCGAAATCCTCTGATCTCACCCATCATTATTGCCCGGATGGTTATAGCTGGCTGTTCACATGCATCGGAATACTGCCGGATCTAGTGAACGTGCGGGTCTCAATGTTTGATGATCTGGACTGGTGTCGCCCGTTCATTTAGACCCAGACCTCCGCAAGCTTAGCCGCAAATTCAAAACGCGCACCCGTGTGGATGCGCGTTTTGAATTCGGCAAGCAGACAAGATCAAATGTTGTCTGCTTGCGGCATACCTAGGACGTGGAAGCCTCCATCCACGGTGATGATCTCGCCGCTGGTGCACGCGCCGTAGTCCGAGGCCAAGTAGACAGCGGTGCCGCCCACGGCTTCGAGCGTTGCGTTGTCGCCCAAGGGCGCGTTCGCTGCGGTGTGCTTGAAGGTTTTACGTGCGCCGCCGATCGCTGCGCCTGCCAGCGTTTTCATCGGGCCAGGGGAGATCGCGTTCACGCGGATGCCCTGTTGGCCCAGATCGTTGGCCAGATAGCGGGTGGCCGATTCCAGCGCCGCCTTGGCCACGCCCATGACGTTGTAGTAGGGGGTCACGCGGTTCGAGCCCTGATAGGTCAGGGTCAGCAGCGTACCGCCGTTCGGCATCATCTTGGACGCGCGGCGCGCCACGTCGATGAAGCTGAAGCAAGAGATTTCCAACGAGTGCTTGAAGTTGTCTCGGCTGGTGTTGATGAAGCGTCCGGTCAGCTCGTTCTTGTCCGAATACGCGATCGCGTGAACGACAAAGTCGATGCTGTCCCAACGCTCTTTGAGCGCGGCGAAACCGGCATCCAAGGACGCCTCGTCGGTGACGTCCATATCAACCAGGAAATCCGAGCCCACGCTCTCTGCCAGCGGTTTGACCCGCTGACCGAACGCTTCGCCTTGGTAAGAGAACGCCAGTTCCGCGCCCTCGGCGGCCATTGCGCTTGCAATGCCCCAAGCAATCGAGCGGTTGTTGGCGACACCCATCACCAGACCGCGTTTGCCCTTCATCAAATCAGCCATGTTCTAAAATCACCCCAGATACTTGCTGAGCAGCATGGACCCGTTGGTCCCGCCGAAACCAAACGAGTTGGTCATTACAGTGTCGAGACCCGCGTTATCCACGCGCGCCGTTGCGATCTCTTCGGGCTTCAGCGCGGGGTCCAGCGTTTCGACGTTGATCGACGGTGCGATGAAGTCGTTCTGCAGCATCAAGAGGCAGTAGATGGCCTCTTGGGCGCCGGTTGCGCCCTGGCTGTGACCAGTCATCGATTTGGTCGAGGAGATCAGCGGTGTGTTGCCTTCGCCAAAGACGCGGCGGACCGCTTCGACTTCGCCCACATCG
Organism: Donghicola eburneus; assembly: GCF_900115865.1. Lineage (GTDB taxonomy): Bacteria > Pseudomonadota > Alphaproteobacteria > Rhodobacterales > Rhodobacteraceae > Donghicola > Donghicola eburneus. Next base: position 22,926 of record NZ_FOXY01000013.1, read on the forward strand.
CCCACGGGGGTCGAGGTGCCGTGCGCGTTGATGTAACCAACTTTGCGCTCGGGGTTCAGGGACTGCAGGGCCAGACGCATCGCGCGCTCGCCGCCTTCGCCGCTGGGGGCAACCATGTCGTGACCGTCCGAGGTCGCGGCGTAGCCAGTCACTTCGGCGTAGATTTTGGCGCCGCGGGCCAGAGCGTGCTCTAGATCTTCCAGAACGACGATACCGCCGCCGCCACCGATGACAAAACCATCACGGTCCGCGTCAAACGCACGCGAAGCCTTCTCGGGGGTGTCGTTGTATTTCGAGGACATCGCGCCCATCGCGTCGAACAGGCAGGACAGGGTCCAGTCTAGCTCTTCGCCGCCGCCTGCGAACATCACGTCCTGCTTGCCCATCATGATCTGCTCGGCTGCGTTGCCGATGCAGTGCAGAGAAGTCGAGCATGCCGAGGTGATCGAGTAGTTGATGCCCTTGATCTTGAACGCGGTCGACAGGTTCGCCGAGATGGTCGAGCTCATGCATTTCGGAACCGCAAAGGGCCCGATCCGCTTGGGCGACATGTTCTTCAGAACCGTCTGGTGGGCAGCGAGCATGGAGCTGGTCGAGGGACCACCGGAACCGGCCACAAGGCCGGTGCGCTCGTTCACGATGTCCGACTCTTCAAGACCGGCATCGGCGATGGCCTGCTGCATGGCGATATGGGCATAGGCCGCACCGGGGCCCATGAAGCGCAGGGTGCGCTTGTCTACGTGCTGGGTGACATCAAGGTTGATCGCGCCTGCGATCTGGCTGCGAAAGCCGTATTCCTTCATGTCCTCGTTGGCTGTGATGCCCGAACGGCCAGCCTTCAGGCTGTCCAGAACTTCGGCGGCATTGTTACCAATGGACGATACTACGCCCAAACCTGTGACGACGACGCGGCGCATGGCGCACTCCTCTTCCCTGATGGAAATCGTGATGGATTAGCTCTCGGAGAGAGCGACCTTCATGTCTTTGACCTGATAGATGACTTCGCCATCGGCTTCGACGATGCCATCGGCCACACCCATGGTCAGACGGCGGGTCTGAACGGCTTTGGTGAAGTTCACGCGGTAGGTCAGCATTTTGCGATCGGGGCGGACCATACCGGTCAGTTTAACCTCTCCCACACCCAGAGCATAGCCGCGACCCTGCCAGCCACGCCAGCCTAGGTTAAAGCCGGTTAGCTGCCACAGGCCATCCAGACCCAGACAACCGGGCATGATCGGGTTGCCGGGGAAGTGGCAGTCAAAGAACCACAGGTCCGGTGTGATGTCGAATTCGGCGATGATGTGGCCTTTGCCATGCTCGCCGCCATCGGCAGAAACTTCAGTAATCCGGTCCATCATCAGCATCGGCGGGGCAGGCAGCTGTGCGTTGCCGGGTCCGAACAATTCACCTCGTGCACATTTCAGCAGCTCTTCTTTGTCGAAGCTGGTGGGATAATCGGCCATCGAGGCGGCTCCTTATGATGGTTTTACGGTCATTTCGCGTTTCGCACCCCTTAGCACCCGCGCACAAAGGGTGGCAAGGGCATGACGTGTTGGCACGTCGTTATACGTTCCATTGGACAGCGTATTCGGGGCGTTGAAAAACCCTAGGGAAACGTCCTATATTCCCTTTTAACCCAGAACAGCCCGAGGCAGCATGACTACCACAGCGACAGAACGCGGAACCGACTGGCTTGCGACAGCAGGTCTGCGTCCGACGCGGCAACGTCTGGCACTTGCCGAGTTGCTGGTTGGCGACGGCGAAGATCGCCACGTCACCGCAGAGAGCCTGTATTCCGCCGCGCTGAAGCAGGGGCACAAGGTGTCGCTGGCGACAGTTTATAATACCTTGCGCGCATTTTGCGACGTGGGGCTGATCAACGAGGTGACGGTGGATGGCTCAAAGAGCTATTTCGACACGAACACCCACGACCACCCGCACTTCTACTGGGAAGACGAGGCGCGCCTGACCGACGCCCCTGCTGAGGATCTGGAAATCATCAGCCTGCCCAACGCACCTGCAGGGATGGAAATTGCCAAGGTCGATGTGGTGATCCGTTTGCGCCGCAAGTAAGACGGCACAACAGGGGATATAGCGAAGGGGCCGCGAGGGCCCCTTTTTTAATGCTCCAGAGTAATCTGTAGATCGTCGAGAGTTTTTACGACTTCTTCCCGTGCGATTTGCCAGCTGCGGTTCAGATGGCTGACGGACGCGCCGATGTCGAAATCTGGGTCAGTCTTTAGCCCCGTTTGAGCCGCGGCCAGATCGTGGTGGAAGTCGCTGAGGCCAAAGCTGCCTGCCGAGCCTGCAGTTTTGTGCACCATTGAGGTGATCTCGGCGCGGTGCTCTTCGTCATGTGGCATCGCGGCCATTTCTACGAATACGCCGTCCGTCTCGGTGATAAAGCGCCCGACCAGTCCCGACAAATCCTCTGGCGGCAGATCGCGAGCAAGCGACTTGATCACATTCTCTTCGGGTTCTGCTTCTTCGACGTGGTCAGGGTCAAAGCTGTCATCCTCACCGATCCACTGGTTCAGCGTCTTGGTCAACTCGTTGCGAACGACAGGTTTGTTGAGAACAGCGTTCACCCCCGCATCGATAAAGCTTTGTAGCTCTTCGGGCATGGCGTGGGCAGTGACCGCGATAATCGGCGAATGGGCATTCGGCCCGCCGCTGGCGCGGATGTGCTTTGTTGCGGTGACGCCATCCATACCAGGCATGGAGATGTCCATCAGGATTGCATCGTATAGATCAATGCTGGTCTTCTCTACCGCTTCCAGACCGTTGTGGGCTTCGGATACCGTGTGCCCCTGCGCCTCTAACATCTCGCGCAGAACGCGGCGGTTGATCTCGTTATCCTCGACCATCAACAGGTTCGCACCAGCTTTGACGGTGTTGGCCAGAGCCGCGAATTGAGCAGTATCGTCGTTGGTCTCAGTCTTGACGATGGGCAGGCGGACCCAGAACAGGCTGCCTTCGTCGACTTCGCTCTCGACGCCGATTTTGCCGCCCATCATCTGCACCAGTCGGCGCACGATCCCGAGGCCAAGGCCAGAGCCCTCGACGGCGCGGTCGTAGTTGGCATCCACAGTCTCAAAGTCATCGAACACGCGGTCGATGTCGCTCTCCGGAATGCCGCAACCGGTGTCCAGAATGCGCAACTCCAACTCGGGGCGGCCGTCCATGGTCAGAGGATCTAGAATCTCTGCCTCGACGGTGATCTCGCCGTTTTCGGTGAACTTGATCGCATTGTTCACAAGGTTCAGCAGGATCTGGCGCAGACGGGCGCGATCAGACAGCACGCCTTTGACCGGATCGCCAACCCATTCGTAGTGCAGCTGGTTGTCGTTCTTGCGAGCGAGCGCCAGTTGCGAGGCCAGAACCTCTTGGATCAGACGTTCGGGGTCGAAGCTAGAATTGTTCAGCCCATCAACCTCGGTGTCGAGCTTGGTCAGGTCTAGAACATTGTTGATCAGGTCGAGCAGGACGCGACCCGAGAAGTCCATATTGTCGATGTAGAAGTTCTGTTTGTTGTCGGTGCGGGTCTGACGCAGCAGGTCGAGCATGCCCAAGAGCCCGTTGAGCGGCGTGCGCATCTCGTGGCTCATGATCGCAAGGAAACGGGACTTTGTCCGCTCGCCAGCCAGTGCGCGGTCACGGGCTTCGACCAATTCGCGCTCGGCTTGTTTGCGATCAGAGATGTCGCGGATAAAGCTGACGAAATAGATTTCATCGTCCGAGACAACTTCTTCGATGGACAGTTCTACAGGAAAGATCGCTCCTGATTTGCGCTGTGCCTCAATCTCGATCCGGCCTCGGCCGACCAGACGGGTTTCCCCACGGTCGCGCATGCGCTGCATCCCGATCTCGTGGGCGCGGCGGTATTCTTCGGGAATGATCAGATCTGTCAGGTTGCCGCCAATCACTTCGGCGCTTGTGTAGCCAAAGACCTTTTCAGCGGCGCCGTTGAACTGGTGGATAAAGCCGTCAGTGTCCACCACCAGAACTGCGTCAAGAGAGCTGTCCAAGATGGTCTGCATGCGGGCAGCCAATTGGCGCTGCTCGATGGCGCGGCGTTCATTGGTGCCAGCCAAGCGGAACAGGATTAGGATGGTCACGGCCAGTGCAATCATCATGCCGATGGTCAAAGCCCCCAGCATCTGCATCATGCGCAGCACAGTCTCGCGGGCGACGTTCGAAATCCCGACGTAGTTCTGTAGATTTTCCAGCGATGCGGTGCGGACCAAGTCGCCGATCCGCGCGTCGCGCAATGACAGAGTGGGGAGGCCCGCAGCCAGCATTTCATCGCTGCCGTCGATCAGGGGAATGGACTGATCCAATTCATTTCGGATCACTCCAAAGATGGCGCGCGTTTCTGCGCCGCCTTCGTATTTGTACAGGCCGCGTAGGTTTGAAACCGTGTCCACCCGGCTGTAAAAAATGTCGAACTTCTGGCGCAGGTCACGCAGCTTGGCAGGGTTGTCGCCGTCTGTGCGGGCTTCCTGAAGTGCGGAAGAAAACTTCAGGTATTCGACTTCGAGCTGCGACAGCGTCCAGATCACACTGTCGGACGTCGCGACTTGCAGCTCCTTTTGTTTTTGAAAGACGCTGAGGGTCAGTGCCGTCACAGAAGCCAAAGCAATGCCAATAAAGAGCACGAGCGCGACCATTCGAAGGCCGCGCCCTTTCAGGCGGATTTGCTCTGTCTTGCGCTTGTTCGACACGTCAGGGGTCCTGAATTAGTCCGCGACGTTGATCGAGCGGAGCTGCCAGATGCTGTTCGAGAAAACGACCTCGCTCTGAAACTTGGGGTCCAGATCGTAAGGGTAGACCAGCCACAGGGGGCCTTTGCTGCGGACCGACATTGGTTCGCCGTTCATCTTGGTCGCGATAACAGGCCCGGGGAAGCCGTCGGTGCCTGCGTCCATTTCGATAGAGTAGTCATTCAGCGCGGTGGCCCGCAACTCGGTCGAGCCAGCGCCAACAGCATCTAGGACGGTCTTCAGGCTGGGTCCTTTGAAGGTCGGAGTGCCTTCGGTCCACTGGGTGGTGGTCTCAAAGCTTTCGGTGCCCAGAGCTTCGAGCATTTCGATGTCGAAATCCGCCTGATCGCCGTTGTTGGTTTCTGTGATGTTGCCGGTGACGGTCAGAACAACTTCGCCGGTGGGGGCATCGAGCGCATTGGCCATGGCAGGGGCAAGCCCGAGTGCCGCGATTGCGAAGGTTTTCCCCATGAAATCCATGAAAGACATGACTACGCCTCCTACGTAAAAAATGGCTTCGTTGTTGGCTTATCACGCCACCATAAGGGCGGGCACCTGATCAATGGAGCATTCAGTACCTCCGAAAGGTTGTATTCGGGTCAGAACCATTGCCCCGGTTCCATCAGGCCAAGGTCCATCAACTGTGCGGAATCCCATTCGAATTTTGTTGATGCGTGCCACATAAAACTATGGATATTAAAGGCGCTGCCGGGGTTGCGGCGCAGCGCCTTAGCGGCGCGAAAACTGGCAACTGCGGCTGTCAGGTTGTGATGCCACGGGCAAGAGTACGTATTATACTCCTCGTCGGTGAACGTGTAGTCGCTCAGCAGGGCCACGCCGGGCTTGGCTTTGAAGATAGAGATTCGGTCGATTTTGCGGCGCGGTGCGGGGACATACTCCTCGAACCGCCAGCGTAATCCGCCAAAGAAATCGAGCTGCCGTTCCTTGGGGTGGCGCATGGCATCAGGACGCCCCAAAGCGAAATAGCCTGAACGGTCCAAATAAGCTTCGTCCAGGTTCACGGCATCGGGATGCTCGTTCAGGTCCTTGGCATACAGATCAACCACATAGGTCAGCATCGCATCGCGGCGCTCCTCGGTGTGGAAGGTGACCATTTCGCCAATGGTGCGCGTCTCGCAGAAGGGGAAAAACAGATACTCTGCGTTATAGCAGTAAAAGACCCATTGGCCCTGCATCTGTTCGGACACGGCATTCACGGCGTGGGGCAGGGCGCCGTCAGGCAAGAGGTCGTACATCACGAAATGCACTTTCTCTGCGTCCGGCCCTTCGGTGATGTGGGGTTCGATCTCGATGGTTGGGCCGCCGAAAATCACAACATTCCGAAACCCGAGGCAAAGGTGGTGCAAAATGGTTGAGTCGAGCTCTACCGGATCTTCGGCAAAAATCAGGGCGATGGGACCTTTGGCAAAAATTGCGGTCCCACGTTTCAAAAATTCGTTCAAATTCGCGTAGTTCATCAATTGATCCTATGATGCGATCCCGCCCAAATTGGGTCATTCTGCCTGCCATTGCAAGATAAGCCCCAAGGGGATAAAAGCTGCGCTCAAACTTTCCCCATACAGAACCGGAAGCGCGTCATGGCCGAGCCTAAGAAGCTGTACATCAAAACCTATGGCTGTCAGATGAACGTCTACGACAGCGAGCGGATGGCCGAAGTCATGGACGGGTACGTCAAAACCGAGACGCCCGAAGACGCGGACATGATCCTGCTGAACACCTGCCACATTCGTGAGAAGGCCGCCGAGAAGGTCTATTCCGAACTGGGCCGTTTCAAAAACCTCAAGGCCGAGAAGCCAGATCTGCGCATCGGTGTCGCGGGCTGTGTCGCTCAGGCCGAAGGCGAAGAGATCATGCGCCGCCAGCCGATGGTCGATCTGGTCGTCGGTCCCCAAAGCTACCACCGCCTGCCTGAACTCGAGGCAAAATCGCGTGCGGGTCAGAAACCCGTGGACATCGACTTCCCCGAGGAAGACAAGTTCGAAAAGCTGAAAGGCCGCCCCAAAGCGTCGCGTGGCCCGACCGCATTCCTGTCCGTCCAAGAAGGCTGTGACAAATTCTGTGCGTTCTGTGTGGTGCCGTATACCCGCGGCGCCGAGGTTTCGCGTCCCGTTCAGCAGATCATTCGCGAGGCAAATGATCTTGTCGAGCGCGGTGTGCGTGAAATAACTTTGCTGGGTCAGAATGTGAATGCTTATCACGGCGAAGGTGAAGGCGGCACGTGGTCCCTGGCCAAGCTGATCTGGGAACTGGACAAAGTTGATGGGCTGGAGCGCATTCGTTTCACCACGAGCCACCCCAATGACATGTCCGATGATCTGATCGAGGCGCATGGCACCTGCAAGAAATTGATGCCTTATCTGCACCTGCCCGTGCAGTCTGGCTCTGACAAGATCCTGAAACGGATGAACCGCAGCCACACTGCTGAAGAATACCTGAAATTGATCGAGCGTATTCGCGAAGCTCGTCCTGATATTCTGATGTCGGGTGATTTCATCGTCGGCTTCCCCGAAGAAACCGAAGAGGATTTCCAGGCGACCATGGATCTGCTCGAAGCGGTGAAATACGGCTACGCCTATTCCTTCAAGTATTCCACGCGCCCCGGCACCCCCGCGGCAGAGCGTGAACAGCTGTCCGAGGACGTGAAATCCGAGCGCTTGTCCCGCCTGCAAGCAGTTATCACCCGTCACCAACGCGAGGTGCAGGATGATATGGTCGGCCGCAAGGTAAACGTACTTTTTGAAAAGCCCGGTCGACTAGAAGGTCAGATGGTCGGTAAGTCGGAATATCTGCACGCGGTTCACGTTCAGGCGGATGGATTGACAGCCGGTGATCTGCGTCAGGTGGAAATCACCGAAAGTGGCCCGAATTCGCTGGCAGGTCGCCTCGTCTGATTCGGGCGAGCCGCCTGTCAAAGTGTTGACTGTCCCGTTATTCTCATCATTATGGGGGTAACGGGCTTATTGTTTTCATTCGGACGTGTGTAGCTATTCCCTTAGCCGGATATAAACGATTTTCCCCAATGGATTAGAGATAAGCCTTCGGGTAAGTTTCGTTTAAGGTTCCTATTTGCGAAATTGTTCGGATCGGGGAAGGAAATATGAAAAAAAGTTTGACACGCACTGCTGGCGCCATCGTCGCGGCCTGTACTGCGCTGGCGGCCGGAACTGCATTTGCACAGCAAGGGTACGTCACCAACGAGAACTACGGCGTGCAGCAAGTTCAGCAGGGTGCCACGGTCACTGTTCAGGGTGAGCAGTACATTCCCACGATTTGGATTGACCCCGATGGCTGCGAGCATTGGGTGATGGATGATGGTGCCGAGGGCTACATGAGCCCCCACGTGCGCCGCGACGGAACTCCTGTCTGCCACGAGCGGAACCTGTGCGGCGTTCTGAATACCGACCAGTATTTCCCGACCGATAGCTCGCGGATTACCGCGCCGGGCCGCCAGCGTCTGCAGGAGTTCTTTCAGGGTGCAGATGCCCGCGCTTACATCGTGGCGGGTCACACCGACAGCCGCGCAAGCGACGAATACAACATGAAGCTGTCCCTGCGCCGCGCGAATGCTGTGGCCAAGGTTGGCAATTCGGTCGGCGCGCCGATCATCGACATTCGCGGTTACGGAGAGCGGATCCCCAAGGCTCCGAACGACACCGTTGAGGGTATGGCGCAAAACCGCCGCGTCGAAATCTTCTGCATCCGGTAATGTGAGGAAAACATGAAACTCATCAAATCCCTTCTTATCGGTTCTTGCGTTCTGACCTTGGCAGCCTGCGAAGGCGGTACTTGGGAGGGCGGCTTTCTTGGTGGCAACAACGGCGACATGACCCGTGACCGCGGCATCGACTCCAAAGATCTGAGCCAACTGCAGGCTGGCATCTGGGTTGATCCGAACGGCTGCGACCACTGGATCATCGACGACGGTGTCGAAGGCTATCTGTCTCAGCGTCTCGACAAATACGGCAAGCCCGTGTGTTCCGGTGCGGCCCCGCCGACATATGCAACCGGCGACTTCAAAGAGGGCGCGACCGCTATCATCGGCGACCCGATTTAAAAATCGCAAATGCTTTAAAATTCACAGGAACCCCGGCGCTTTGTCGGGGTTTTTCTCTGTGCGCCTGTCACAATTACGTACCAAGACTTGCGCAGGCCTTCTGAAGTTGGCAGCATCAAGAAAAGACTTAGCGGAGAGCAACTTGAAATTACGCGCCCCGTCCGCCAGCAGAAGTGTGCTGGACCATGGCTGAACTCTTCATTGAATTCGAAGATAACCGTCTGCTGTCAACGCTTTGCGGCGAATACGACAGACACTTGACCCAGATCGAGAAGGCGCTGACCGTTCAGTTGGTCCGCCGCGGGAACCAGATCACCATCATTGGCGAACAAGAGAACGCAGACATCGCGCTAGATGTGCTGGAGACTTTGTACGAGCGTCTGGAAACAGGGCGTCCGGTCGAGCCTGCGGATGTGGACCGCGAATTGCGCATGGACACCCATCCGCCAGAGCCCACACCCAATGGCGATCAACTCGAGATGTTCGGGCGCGGCAATTACGAGATCAAGACGCGCAAGAAGGTCATTGAACCGCGTACCGACGCGCAGAAGGCCTATGTGAAGTCCTTGTTCGAGAATGAACTCGCCTTTGGCATCGGTCCCGCAGGCACCGGTAAAACGTACTTGGCTGTGGCGGTCGGCGTGTCGATGTTCATCGATGGCAAAGTGGATCGCATCATCCTGTCCCGTCCCGCAGTCGAGGCAGGGGAGCGTTTGGGCTTTTTGCCCGGCGCGATGGAGGACAAGGTCGATCCCTACATGCAGCCGCTTTATGACGCTCTGAACGACTTCTTGCCCGGAAAGCAGCTTGCCAAGCTGAAAGAAGAAAAGAAGATCGAGATCGCGCCGCTGGCCTTTATGCGTGGCCGGACGCTGTCGAACGCCTTTGTGGTGCTGGACGAGGCGCAAAACGCCACGACCATGCAGATGAAGATGTTCCTGACTCGGCTTGGCGAAGGCAGCCGCATGGTGATCACCGGCGACCGTTCGCAGGTCGATCTACCGCGTGGTGTCCAATCCGGGCTGTCCCATGCTGAGCAACTGCTAAATGGGATCAAGGACATCAGCTTCAGCTACTTTACTGCCAGCGATGTTGTGCGACATCCTCTGGTGCGCGCGATCATCGAAGCGTATGACGAGGACTCGCAGAAGGCGTTCGAGCGCCAGCAGCAGCGTCAGCAGCAACAGTAGGGCACAGCATGATCACCGATTGCGTCATCGAGGACGACCGCTGGGAAGAGGTCGGTCTCGAAGAGTTGGCCGAAAAGGCCGCAACCGCAGTCCTGGAGCATCTGGAACTTGGCACGGACGGCTGGGAAATCGCCGTCCTTGCCTGTGATGACGCGCGGATCAAAGAGCTGAACGCCGACTTTCGCGAAAAGGACAAGGCCACGAACGTGTTGTCTTGGCCATCCGAAGAGCGTGCACCTGACGCACCGGGTGAGACGCCGTTTTATCCCGACCTTCCCGATCCCGATGGCCCGCCCGAAGAACTGGGAGATATCGCGATTTCCTACGACACCTGTCTGGCCGAGGCCGAGGCAGGCGGCATTCCGTTCGAGAACCACGTGATCCATCTGACCGTTCATGCGGTCCTGCACCTGTTAGGGCACGACCATATCGATGACATGGATGCAACGCTCATGGAGGGGATCGAAACGGAAATACTTGGCAAAATGGGTATTCCTGACCCATATACTTTATAAAGCAACGGACAGGTTGCGGGTTTTGGAACAGGATTAATGGGCGACACCAACGACGGATCTTCTATCGCAGCGCCAGGCGCGCTTCCGGTGGATGGGGATGAAGCAGCAAGTAACAGCGGATTCCTGCGGAAATTCTTTTCAATCATAGGCCCTTCTGGCGAAGGCGCAGAGGACGGCGAGGACACCCCAGACGGGGGCGCACCCACGGTTGGTCTGGCGAACTTGCGCCGCATGCGGGTCGAAGATGTCGCGATTCCCAAAGTCGAGATTGAAGCTGTCCCCAACGACATTTCCCTCGAAGGTCTGGTCGATGTGTTCCGCGAGAGCGGGATGTCGCGTCTACCGGTTTACGAGGGCACGCTCGACACACCCGTTGGGATGATCCACCTCAAGGACTTTGCCCTGAAGCACGGGTTTGGCGAGACCGAGACATTTGACATTAACGGGCTGATCCGACCGCTGCTTTTCGTCCCGCCGTCGATGACGATCGGGGTGCTGCTGCAAAAGATGCAGACAGAGCGTCGGCACATGGCACTCGTGATTGATGAATATGGTGGTGTGGACGGTCTGCTGACCATTGAAGACCTGATCGAACAGGTCGTGGGCGAGATCGAGGATGAGCACGACACTGATGACGACCAGTTCTGGACGAAAGAGCCGAACGGTCGTTACATCGTACTGGCCAAGACCCCTCTGGACGACTTCGAAGAAGAGCTGGGTCACTCCCTGACTGACAACGAAGACGTCGACGAAGAAGAGATCGATACCTTGGGCGGTTTGATCTTTATGCTGGCGGGCCGTGTTCCAGCGCGCGGCGAGGTGATCCAGCACCCTGCGGGCTTCGAGTTTGAGGTGATTGACGCCGATCCGCGACGCATCAAGCGCATGCGTGTCCGGCCAACACCCGAAGGCGGAGTGGCCGCTGAATGACCCAACGCTTGCGGCGCCTCATGATCGGGTGGGGCGCCCCTTTGATATCTGGCGCCGTGGCCGCGATGGGTCAGGCGCCATTTGATTTTCTGCCCGCTCTTCTTGCGGGTTTCGTGGCAGCTTTGTGGTGGTGGCCTCGATGCGCCTCGCCGAAACAGGCTGCCAAGTTCGGCTGGCTCTTTGGCACCGGCTATTTCGCTGTCACGCTGTCTTGGATTGTTGAGCCCTTCTTGATCGAACCAGAGGTGTTCGGCTGGATGGCCCCTTTTGCGCTGGTCTTTATGGCGGGTGGGCTGGCCTTGTTCTGGGGGCTGGCGGGTTACATCGCGAAAAGGATTGGCGGGCATCCGTTGGCCTATGCGGGAACGCTGGCGCTGGTCGAGCTTTTGCGGGCCTACGTGCTGACGGGATTCCCGTGGGCGCTTGCCTCGCAGGGTTTGGTCAATTGGGGCGCCTATCAGGCCGCTGCTTGGATCGGGCCGCATGGGGTGAATCTGGCGTTTTTGTTGGTCTGTGCGGCGGTGCCTTTGATCGTGCGTCGGCGATGGATTGCTGTGCCTTTGGCGCTGTTAATCGGGGCAGGGGTGTTCTGGCCCGTTCCGAAATCCGATGTGTCTGGCGATCTGCCCATCGCGCGCGTGATCCAACCCAACGCTGTCCAGAGCCAAAAATGGACCGAGGCCAACGTCCGCAAGTTCTTTGACCGCCAAGTTGCATTTACCGCTGCGCCTGCCGATCCGCGCCCCGATTTGGTCATCTGGCCCGAAACGGCTGTCCCCTTTGTTCTGGAATATGCAGGCCCTGCTTTGGGATATGTGGCAGAGCAGGCTGCGGGCAGCGAAGTGCTGCTCGGCATTCAGCGGACAGAAGGGGCGGGGCGCTGGTTCAACTCTGCTATTCTGCTGGATGATGCGGGCGCGCCGGTTGCGGTCTACGACAAATACCACCTTGTGCCCTTTGGGGAGTATCTGCCATTCCAAGCGTTCTTTGACCGCTTTGGTTTGACGGGCCTCGCGGCGTTCGGAGTGGGCGGCTATTCGGCGGGGGACGGGCCCCACGTGTTCGACGTGCCGGGGGTCGGACCGATCCTGCCGCTGATTTGTTACGAGGCGCTCTTTCCTCAGAATGTATTCGGCGCGCCCGAGCGTCCCGCGCTGTTGGTGCATATGACCAACGACGCTTGGTTCGGCAACTTCTCGGGTCCTTATCAGCATCTGGCCATCGCGCGGATGCGGGCGATTGAGTCCGGCATTCCAGTTGTCCGCTCGGCCAATACCGGGATTTCGGCGGTCATCGACGCCTACGGCAACGTGCTGGGGCAGGTTGAACTGAACAGCGCAGGCTATCTGGACCTGCCCGTTCCAACCTCTCGAAAGATGACGCTGTATAGCCGGACGAGTGATTGGCTCGCTATGCTCTTGATTTTAGGAATAGTTGCATCAGCTTTCCAGTTTCGCGGTCCGATTTCCGTTGACGCGGATGCCGGAGAAGCTTAGGGGCCTTTTTCATATTCCTGTCACAACGGCTTCCTGGCGTGACTAGCGACATTTAATGGAGCACTTCAATGACCAGACAGAACTACATCTTCACCTCGGAATCTGTCTCCGAGGGGCATCCTGATAAGGTGTGCGATCGTATCTCGGACGCGGTGCTCGACGCGCTGCTGTCAGCCGAGGAAAACGCGCGCGTGGCTTGCGAAACTTTTGCGACCAGCGGGATGGTGGTTGTCGGCGGCGAAGTGGGCTTGTCCGATCAGGAACAGCTGCGCAACTATATGGGCAGCATCACCCAGATCGCCCGTGATTGCATCCGTGACATCGGTTACGAGCAAGAGCAGTTCCACTGGAACACCTGCCACGTGCTGAACTTCTTGCATGAGCAGTCCGCGCACATTGCGCAGGGTGTGGACCGTGATGGGGCGGGCGACCAAGGGATCATGTTCGGTTTCGCGACCAACGAAACCCCCGAACTGATGCCCGCGCCGATCCAGTACGCACACGCGGTGTTGCGCCGTCTGGCGGACGCACGCAAGTCCGGCGCGGAGCCGACCCTGCGTCCTGACGCGAAGTCGCAGATTTCGTTGCGCTACGAGGACGGCAAGCCGGTGGAAGTGACCTCGATCGTGCTGTCGCACCAGCATGCGGACGAAGCGCAAACCAGCGACGACATCCGCGCGATTGTCGAGCCCTATATCCGCGAGATCATCCCGGCTGAATTGCTGACCGCAAAGACAGAATGGTGGGTGAACCCCACTGGGACGTTTGTGATCGGTGGTCCCGACGGGGACGCGGGCCTGACAGGTCGCAAGATTATCGTGGACACCTACGGCGGCGCAGCGCCCCACGGCGGCGGTGCATTCAGCGGCAAAGACCCGACCAAGGTGGACCGCTCTGCTGCCTACGCCGCGCGGTATCTGGCCAAGAACATCGTGGCTGCAGGGCTGGCGGACAAGTGCACCTTGCAGGTGAGCTATGCGATTGGCGTGGCGAAGCCCTTGTCGATTTACGTGGATTGCCACGGCACAGGGAAAATCGAGGAGGCCGCAATCGAGGCAGCGATTCCCCGCGTGATGGATCTGTCGCCCCGTGGCATCCGCACGCACCTGGACTTGAACAAGCCGATCTATTCGCGCACCGCAGCCTACGGTCACTTTGGTCGCGCGCCCGAAGCGGATGGCGGATTCAGCTGGGAGCGCACCGATCTGGCAGAGGCTCTGGCCCGCGAAATTCGCTGATTTCCGGCGACATCGGGATTCGTAGACGGGGCCCCTTGTGGGCCCTGTTTCGTTTTTGAGTATTTAAGGCAAAAAGAAGCTGGGGCTTGTTTTGGGCAGGGCGCGGCTTTATTGGGCAGGCCATGAGCGACGAGACACCGAAAACACACCCCTCTGGCGCGCCTTGGCGTAACTTCTATGGACGGTTCAAGGGCAAAACCTTGCGGCCGAACCAGAAGGAATTTCTGGAAGAGGATCTGGAGCCTTTGTCCCCCGGTCCGGTCGGTTGGGATGTGAACCCTGACCGCGAGAAGCTGGATGTGGAGGCCATGTTTGACGGACGTCCACTCTGGCTGGAGATCGGCTTTGGCGGCGGTGAGCATCTGGTCCACATGGCGAAGACCTATCCCGATATGGGGATTATTGGCTGTGAGCCGTTCATCAACGGTGTCGCCATGCTGTTGGGGAAAATCCGCGAGGCTGGCGTGACCAACCTGAAGGTGCACCCCGGTGACGCGCGCGATCTGTTTGACGTGCTGCCCGATGGCTGCGTCCAGAAGGCGTTTCTGAACTACCCCGATCCTTGGCCTAAGAAGCGGCACCATCGTCGCCGCTTTGTCACCCAAGAGCACTTGCAGCCCTTGGCTCAGGTGATGGCGCAGGGGGCCGAGTTTCGCGTGGCCACCGATATTCCCGACTACGTTCGCCAGACCATGCAAGAGGTTCCGCAAGCGGGCTTTGAATGGCTGGCCGAAGGGCCGTCCGACTGGCGTGAGCCTTGGGGCGACTGGATTTCCACGCGCTACGAGCAGAAGGCTCTGCGCGAGGGGCGCACGCCCCATTACATGACTTTCCGTCGCCGCTGAGGGCGATAGACCATGCCCTTTGTTTGCGATAACAGAAGGGCGGATTGATTGAACGAGGAACGCCCGATGTCTGCACATGGCACGCCCATCCCGATGACCGCCTATGCTTCTGGTCCCCTGACCGGAGAGGCTCATGTCCCCGGGGACAAGTCGATTAGCCACCGTTCGCTGATCCTTGGCGCGATGGCCGTGGGCGAGACTAAGATTTCTGGCCTGCTCGAGGGGCAAGACGTTCTGGACACCGCGAAAGCGATGCAGGCGTTCGGTGCCGAAGTCACCAACCACGGTGGCGGCAATTGGTCGGTCAAGGGTGTGGGCGTTGGTGGTTTTGCCGAACCTGACAACGTGATCGACTGCGGGAACTCTGGCACCGGTGTGCGCCTGATCATGGGCGCGATGGCGACATGCCCGATCACGGTGACCTTTACCGGTGATGCCAGCTTGAACAAGCGTCCGATGGCCCGTGTGACCGATCCGATCGCGCTGTTTGGCGCGCAGTCGGTTGGTCGCAGTGGTGGCCGCTTGCCCATGACCATCGTCGGCGCAGCAGAGCCGACCCCCGTGCGCTACACCGTGCCGATGCCCTCGGCTCAGGTGAAGTCGGCGGTTCTGCTGGCCGGTCTGAATGTGCCGGGTGAGACTGTGGTGATCGAGAAAGAAGCCACCCGCGACCATACCGAGCGGATGCTGGCCGGTTTCGGGGCAGAGATTTCGACGGTGGAAACCGAAGAGGGCCGCGTGATCACCCTGAAGGGCCAGCCCGAACTGAAGCCGCAGGACATCACCGTGCCGCGCGATCCGTCGTCGGCGGCGTTCCCCGTGTGTGCGGCGCTGCTGGTGCCCGGCTCGGACGTGCTGATCCCGAATATCGGCCTGAACCCGACCCGCGCTGGCCTGTTCACTACTCTGCGCGAAATGGGCGCGGACCTGACCTATGAAAACGAGCGCGTTGAGGGCGGCGAGCCCATGGCTGACCTGCGCGCCAAGTATTCGCCCAACATGAAGGGCATCACCGTCCCGCCCGAGCGTGCGGCCTCGATGATCGACGAATACCCTGTGCTGTCCGTTGTCGCGGCCAATGCGACCGGCGACACCGTGATGCGCGGCGTCAAAGAGCTGCGGGTCAAGGAAAGCGACCGCATTGATGCGATGGCCAAGGGCCTACGCGCCAACGGGGTCGAGGTCGAAGAGGGCGATGATTGGTGGATCGTCAAAGGTCTGGGTGCTGGCAATGTGCCCGGCGGCGCGACCTGCGAGACCCATCTGGATCACCGCATCGCCATGTCCTTCCTCGTGGGCGGTCTGTGCAGCCAGAAGCCGATCAGCGTGGATGACGGCGGCGCGATTGCCACCAGCTTCCCGATCTTCGAAACGCTGATTTCGGGGCTCGGTGGCAAGATCGAGCGAACCTGATCAAAGGGCGGCCCCAGCGGGTCGCCTTTTTCTTTGGGTCCGGTTGCAGGAAACTGCCCGCTCATTGCGGGATGCTTGTTCCCGATGGCGGTCTGGGCTAGGACAGACATCCGATTGACAGGAGGCCCCTATGTTCACAGTCGCGATTGATGGACCTGCCGCATCCGGCAAAGGCACGATTTCCCGCGCAATTGCTGCGCATTTCGGGTTTGCACATTTGGATACGGGCCTGCTGTATCGCGCGACGGGGCGCAAGACTTTGGACGGGACGCCCGCGCTGGAAGCGGCACAAACCCTCACGGCAGAGGATTTGCAGGGCGACGCTTTACGCGCGCCCGACGTGGCCCAAGCTGCCAGTAAAGTCGCTGCGATGCCGGACGTCCGCAAAGCTTTGGTCGATTTTCAGCGGGCCTTTGCAGCGCGGGCAGGGGGGGCGGTATTGGACGGGCGCGATATTGGCACTGTCATTTGCCCCGACGCCGAGGTGAAGCTGTTTGTTACTGCCAGCGACGATGTCCGTGCGGAACGGCGCTGGAAAGAGCTGACCTTCAAAGGGCACAAGGTCTCGATCGAAGAGGTTTTGGCAGATTTGCGCGAGCGGGATCGCCGTGACAGCACCCGTGCGGATGCCCCGATGAAAGCAGCGGATGACGCTCTGCAACTGGACACCACCAGCTTGTCAATCGAAGAGGCCGTCGCGTCTGCCGTCAAACGGATTGAGGCGCGTCAGGCGGAACTGGCCAAGCTCTGATCAGGCAGGCTGATCTGCATATTGCGGTAGGGTTGGCTCTCTTTGAAAAAGACGTCGCCGAAAGGCTGGAACCCGAATTTCGCGTAGAATGGCATGGCGCTTTCGCGGGCGCTGAGCCAAACCCGATCCGCGCCAGATGCCTCTGCCACGCTGAGCGCATGGCGCATCATGAGCGTGCCGACGCCTTGTCCTTGACAGTCAGAACGGGTTGCAAACTTACGTAACTGCATCGCGGACTCGTTTTTGAAGAGCGACAGGACACTGACCATTTTGCCGCCTACGTGGGCGCCGAAATGTAGGGCCGACTCGTCGCCAGCAACGCGGCTGAAATCCACCGGATGATCTGGCCAGAGCACGGAATGGCGCAGGGGCAGGGTGTCCTTGGCGCTGATTTGAACGATTTGAACCTGCATCGGGGCCTGTTTCGCTGGGTTTCACGGGGTCTGGTGCTTGCCAGTGGGACGAAAATCGCTTATTCCGCGCCTCGTCAACATGGCAATGACCAGACGGAACCCAAGGGTCGGATACACCAACCGGCCCTGCTTTGTTTGAAAATCGCCCGAAAGACCAACCCAAAGACCGGCGGAGACAACCGCTCGGCCAGAAAAAACGTTAGTAAAGGAAAAACGGACGCTATGGCGAACGCAATGATGGAGGAATTCGAAGCCCTCCTGCAAGAAAGCTTCGAAATCGACACCCCCGAAGAAGGTTCGGTTGTCAAAGGTAAGGTCATCGCAATCGAAGCGGGCCAAGCCATCATCGACGTAGGCTACAAAATGGAAGGCCGCGTTGATCTGAAAGAATTCGCAAACCCCGGCGAAGCTCCTGAAATCGCAGTCGGCGACGAAGTAGAAGTGTTCCTGCGCTCTGCTGAAAACGCCCGCGGCGAAGCTGTTATCTCGCGCGAGATGGCACGCCGTGAAGAAGCATGGGACCGCCTGGAAAAAGCATACGCAGACGATGCACGCGTCGAAGGCGCGATCTTCGGCCGCGTCAAAGGTGGCTTCACCGTCGATCTGGGTGGCGCAGTTGCGTTCCTGCCCGGCTCGCAGGTTGACGTACGCCCCGTACGCGACGCAGGCCCGCTGATGGGTCTGAAGCAGCCCTTCCAGATCCTGAAAATGGACCGTCGCCGTGGCAACATCGTTGTGTCGCGCCGCGCCATCCTGGAAGAGTCGCGCGCCGAGCAGCGTGCAGAAGTCATCGGCAACCTGTCCGAAGGTCAGGCGGTCGAGGGTGTTGTCAAGAACATCACCGAGTACGGTGCATTCGTTGACCTGGGCGGCGTTGACGGCCTGCTGCACGTCACCGACATGGCATGGCGCCGTGTAAACCACCCCTCCGAGATCCTGTCGATCGGCGAAACCGTCAAGGTTCAGGTCATCAAGATCAACAAAGAAACCCACCGCATCAGCTTGGGCATGAAGCAGCTGCAAGCCGATCCGTGGGATTCGGTTGCTGCGAAGTACCCGCTGGAAACCGTTCACACCGGCCGCGTCACCAACATCACCGACTACGGTGCGTTCGTGGAGCTGGAGCCCGGCGTCGAAGGTCTGGTGCACGTTTCGGAAATGTCGTGGACCAAGAAAAACGTCCACCCCGGCAAAATCGTTTCGACCTCGCAGGAAGTCGAAGTCATGGTGCTGGAAATCGACGAAGCCAAGCGTCGCGTTTCGCTGGGTCTCAAGCAGTGCATGCGTAACCCCTGGGAAGTCTTTGCTGAGACCCACCCCGAGGGCACCGTTGTTGAAGGCGAAGTCAAGAACATCACCGAATTCGGTCTGTTCATCGGCCTCGAAGGCGACATCGACGGCATGGTTCACCTGTCGGACCTCACTTGGGAAGGCCGCGGCGAAGACGTCATCGGCGACTACACCAAAGGCGACGTTGTCAAAGCGGTTGTCTCGGAAGTCGACGTCGAGAAAGAGCGTATCTCGCTGTCCGTCAAAGCTGTTGGCGGCGATCCCTTCGCAGAAGCCATTGGCGGCGTGAAGCGCGGCTCGATCATCACTGTTGAAGTGACCGCGATCGAAGACGGCGGCATCGAAGTCGACTACGAAGGCATGAAGTCCTTCATCCGTCGCTCGGACCTGTCGCGTGACCGTGCGGACCAGCGCCCCGAGCGTTTCCAGGTTGGCGACAAGATCGACGTTCGCGTCACCAACGTCGACAGCAAGTCGCGTCGTCTGGGCCTGTCGATCAAGGCACGCGAGATTGCAGAAGAGAAAGAAGCCGTCGAACAGTTCGGCAGCTCGGACTCGGGTGCATCGCTCGGCGATATCCTCGGCGCAGCGCTGAAGGGCAACGAGTAATCCTCGTTCCTTAAATCAAAGAGTTACATTAGCCCCGCAGGTTTTCTGCGGGGCTTTTTCTATGGCCGATTCGGTGAAAAACCGACCAAACGGATGGTTTCTGTGCTGCGGCATTCCTGCAAAAACGGGGTTCGTGGGCAGAAAGATACCAAAATTCACGACTTGCCTGCGATTTTGTTTCGTTTTCAGGCATTTGGCCCTATTATCAGATTTACAAGATATATTGCTGGCGAGGGGGAGACATCTGATGATCCGTTCGGAACTCATTCAGATCATTGCCGACGAAAATCCGCACCTGTATCAACGCGATGTCGAGCGCATCGTGAATACGGTCTTCGAAGAAATCACCGAAGCAATGGCGCGGGGAGACAGAGTCGAGTTGCGCGGCTTTGGCGCTTTTTCGGTGAAGAAGCGTGATGCGCGGATCGGTCGCAATCCTCGAACAGGTGAGACTGTTGAAGTCGAAGAGAAATTTGTACCTTTCTTCAAAACCGGCAAGCTGCTGCGAGACCGGTTGAATGGTTTGGAAGAGTCTGAAGAAGAATAATGATCCGCTATATTCGTTATGCATTTTTGGCCGTGATTGCGGTCGTTTTGGTCGCGATCGCCGCGGCCAACCGTGAAGCTGTCAGCCTGCAATTGCTGCCCGAAGGTCTGGCGGACATCGCTGGCTGGAACTTCATGCTCGAACTGCCCTTGTTCCTTGTGATCTTTGCCAGCGTGATCGCTGGTCTTTTGATCGGGTTCGTCTGGGAGTGGATGCGCGAGCACAAGCACCGCGCCGAAGCCCGCCGTCAGAAGCACGCGGCGCAGAGCCTGAACCGCGAAGTCGAAAAGCTGCGCGGCGAGAAGCACAAGGGTAAGGACGAGGTTCTGGCCCTGTTGGAGAGCAACGGCTAACCCATGTCCTCTGGAATCAGAGTTAAAATCTGCGGTCTGAGCACCGCAGAAGACGTGCGCGCTGCGGCAGAGGCCGGGGCGCGCTACGTTGGTTTTGTGTTCTTTCCCAAGAGCCCCCGTAACGTGACCATCGAACAGGCCCGTGATTTGGCCGTTGAGGTGCCTTTGGGTGTGGCCAAGGTGGCTTTGACTGTGAACGCGGATAACGACCTGTTGGATGCGATCACAGGGGCTGTACCGCTCGATATGATCCAGCTGCACGGGTCCGAAAGCCCAGAGCGTGTGACCGAGGTCAAAAAGCGCTATGGCCTGCCTGTGATGAAGGTCGTGGGTCTGTCGGGCGCGGATGATCTGTCGCGTATTGCCGAATACGAAACGGTTGCCGACCAGATCCTCGTGGATGCCAAGGCACCCAAGGACGCGGATTTGCCAGGTGGCAACGGGCTGTCCTTTGACTGGCGTCTGCTGGAGGGGCGCGAGTGGGCGGTGCCGTGGATGCTGGCGGGCGGTCTGCACGCAGGCAATGTGGCCGAGGCGATCGCGCGGACGGGCACCCGTCAGGTTGATTTATCTTCTGGTGTCGAAAGTGCGCCGGGCGTCAAAGATCCCCAGAAAATCAAGGAATTCATGCAGGCCGCTCTGGCCTGATGCACCCCTTTGTGGCGGCGGTTTCGCGATGGCGGGACCGATTGCCGCTTTTCGCTGGAAATGCCGCTCTATGTTGCATATCCACGTGCAAAATCTCAGTTGAAAGGCGCCCGAGATGAATGATCTTTTCAACAGCTTCATGACCGGACCCGATGACAAAGGCCGCTTTGGCAAATTCGGCGGACGGTTCGTGTCGGAAACGCTGATGCCGCTGATCCTCGAGCTTGAGGAGCAGTACGAGCATGCCAAGACCGATCCCGAGTTCTGGGCCGAGATGGACTACCTGTGGAAACACTACGTAGGCCGTCCGTCGCCGCTGTATTACGCAGAGCGCCTGACCGAGCAGCTTGGCGGGGCCAAGGTGTACTTCAAGCGCGACGAGCTGAACCACACCGGCGCGCACAAGATCAATAACGTGTTGGGTCAGATCATTCTGGCCCGCCGCATGGGCAAGACCCGCATCATCGCGGAAACTGGCGCAGGCCAGCATGGCGTTGCGACCGCGACTGTCTGTGCGAAATTCGGTCTGAAATGCGTTGTTTATATGGGCGCGCACGACGTTGAGCGTCAGAAGCCCAACGTGTTCCGCATGCGCCTGCTGGGGGCTGAGGTTGTGCCTGTGACCAGCGGTCGTGGCACCCTGAAGGACGCGATGAACGATGCCCTGCGGGACTGGGTGACCAACGTGGAAGAGACGTTTTACTGCATCGGCACCGTGGCTGGTCCGCACCCCTATCCTGCGATGGTTCGTGATTTCCAAGCCATCATCGGCAAGGAAACCCGCGAGCAGATCATGGAAGCCGAAGGCCGTCTGCCCGACACTCTGATCGCTGCGATCGGCGGTGGTTCGAACGCGATGGGCCTCTTCTACCCGTTCCTTGATGACAAGGACGTGGGCATCATCGGCGTCGAAGCGGGCGGCAAGGGCGTGAACGAAAAGATGGAGCACTGTGCCTCGTTGACCGGCGGTCGTCCGGGCGTGCTGCATGGCAACCGTACCTATCTGCTGCAGGACGAGGATGGCCAAATCCTTGAAGGGCATAGCATTTCTGCAGGTCTCGACTATCCGGGCATCGGCCCAGAGCACAGCTGGCTGCATGAAACCGGCCGCGCGGAATATGTCTCGATCACCGACAAAGAGGCGCTTGAGGCGTTCCAGCTGTCGTGCAGCACCGAAGGCATCATCCCCGCGCTGGAGCCTTGTCACGCGCTGGCCCACGTTGCCAAGATCGCGCCGACTTTGCCCAAAGACCACCTGATCGTCATGAACATGTGTGGCCGTGGCGACAAAGACATCTTTACCGTGGCGCGCCATTTGGGTGTGAACATCGCGGGCGAAGAAGGCCGCGATCTGGGCTAAACCCCGCCGAACAGCTTAATGACTGATGAACAGCCCCGCAGGTTCGCCTGCGGGGTTTTTCGTGTCTGGCCCATGAAAACAAGGGGTTTGGCGATGCCGGCTCACGTATGGCTGGCGTA
Source organism: Donghicola eburneus (assembly GCF_900115865.1). GTDB lineage: Bacteria > Pseudomonadota > Alphaproteobacteria > Rhodobacterales > Rhodobacteraceae > Donghicola > Donghicola eburneus. The sequence continues at coordinate 45,481 of NZ_FOXY01000013.1, forward strand.
TGGTTTACGTCATGACGTTCCGGCTGGCTCTAGGCCTAGGGTTTAGGGGCGGTCTGCAGGCGCGCCATAACCCGCTCTATACCCCTTGGCGCATTTTCTTGGCGGCTGGCTCTGCCCAAGACAGAGGCAGAGGCCAGAGACATTTCTGGCGCAGACGGGAGAGATCACGATGATCAACAAACTGACAGCGCGCGTCGCGCTGGTGGGGGTGCTGTGTGTGGGCGGCGCGCAGGTATTTGCCCTGACCGTGGACGAGGCGATCAGCGCCACGACAGAGGCGGGCTACAGCGCGGTCGCGGTGCGGACCTCTCGGGATGGGGCGGTGACTTCGGTTCTGGCGACGGACGGGTCCAGCTACTACGAGATCGACTACGACACCGAGAGCGGCGCCGCGACCTCGACCACAGAAGTGACGCCGCGCGATGCCAGCTTTGAAACCTTGTCGACCGAGGACACATCAGCCGCGATTGCCGCCGCCGAGGAGTCGGGGCTGACCGTGGTTGCGGTGCGCGAGACCGATAGCGGGGTCGAGGTTTTGGCCACAGATGGCAACGCGATGTACGAGGTCAGCTATGACAGCGACTCGGGCGCGGCGACCACGACCGAAGCCACGCGCGGCGGTCGCAAGGGGCATGGCCGCGATGATCGCGATGATGACGACGAGTCTGATGATGACAGCAGCTCGGACGCGGACGACAGTTCCGATGACAGCTCGGATGACGACGAGGACGATGAGTCCGACGACGATCATGGGGGGCGCGACCGCGATCGGGACCGCGATCGTGACAGGGATCGTGAGGGGCGCGGCGGCGGAAACCACTAAGCCGCACGTACAACATTAGGAAAGCTGGCCCTGTGCATGGTACCATGCGCGGGGCGTACGCTTAGGAACTGGGAAGACCGCATGAAGAAAGTTTTGGCAGGATTGGTCTTTGGGGTCGGTTTGATCCCCGTCGCAGGCCATGCGGAAACGGTCAAAGAAGCGATCATTCAGGAACTGGCCGCTGAAGGATACACCAAGATCACGGTGTCGCGGACGTTGCTGGGGCGGCTGCGCTTTGTCGCGACAGGAGAGAACGGCTCTCGCGAAGTGGTGGTGCAGCCCAGCAATGGCGCGATTTTACGAGATCACTCTGACGACGATGATGATGATCGGCGCGGCGGTTCGGGCGAGCGGAACCGCGACTGGTCCGGTGGTTCTGATGACAGGGATGATCGGGATAGTGACCGCGACGATGACGGTGATGATGATCGGGACACTGATCGCGATGACGACCGTGATGATGATCGCGACGACGACAAAGACGACAAGGATGATCGCGACGATGACCGCGGGGGCGGGCGCGATGACGACAAAGACGATCGGGACAACGATCGCGATGACGACTAGGAGGCGCAAGGGAACGCAATGAAAGAAGCAGAAAAGAAGATGCGCCTGCAGCGCCTTGGGATGGCCTCGGTCATCGGGCTGCAGGCGTTTTGTGCCTTGGTGTTTATCTGGGAAATTGTTGTGTCTGTGCTGGGGCTGCCGTTCAATCTGGTGCCGTGGAGCCTGTTTGAGCTGGTCGAGATCGGGGCGGCGGTGGGCCTGCTGCTGGGGATTATCGTGGGCGGTATGGTGCTGCGGAATACCGCGCGGCGGGCCGAGGCAGCCGAGACCCGGTTGCGGGCGGCCAGCCGTGAATTCATGGAACTGCTGGAAGAGCGGTTTCTGGAGTGGGGCCTGACACCGGCCGAGCGGGATGTGGCGCTGTTTGCCTTCAAGGGGCTGTCCACCGCCGAGATCGCGGGGATGCGCAACACGTCCGAAGGCACGGTCAAGGCGCAGACCGCTGCCATTTATCGCAAGGCCAGTGTGTCCGGCCGTGCGCAGTTGATGAGCGTGATTATCGAAGACCTGCTGATGGACGAAACCCAGCCCAGTCCGTTCCGTCAGGCGGCGGAATAAGTCTCGAGCACTTCGAGCGGGATGATGTCGAGGGCGCGCTGGTGTGTGGCCTCGAGATCAACCTGAGGGGCGCAGCCTTCGTCATGGGCCTGTAGGAAGCGGCTGGCGCAGAGGCACCATTTGTCGCCGGGCATGAGGCCGGGGAAGCCGAACTCCAGCCGCGGGGTCGACAGGTCGTTCCCTACATATTTCGAGAATGCGAGGAATTCGGCTGTCATGACGGCGCAGACCGTGTGGCTGCCTTGGTCCTGCCAGCAGGTGTTGCACGACCCGTCGCGGAAAAAGCCGGTCATCGGGTCGGTGGAGCAGGGGCGCAAGGGGCCGCCGTTCACGTTGAGGGAAGGTTCCTTTTCCATCTGCTCTGCCTTTCTGGATGTCTTTGGTAGGATAGCCCAGCGCGGGCGGCTGACCAGTCCTAGCGGAACTTGTCGGCCAGCTTTTGCAAGGGCGTGCGCGTGTCTTCGGCTGGGGCCTGCGGTTCGGGCGCAGCTGCGGGCTTGGGTTCTGGCTTGGCCTTGGGCTTTTTCGACGGATCGCCGCCGGTGCTGCCATTGCGGGGCGGGTTCACGCGCAGGGCGACCGCGTTCTGGAATTTGGCGTTATCGCCGCGGGCAAGGGCAGGCGCCCCGTCCGAGATGCCGCGCATCATGTCGTCGAGCCAGCCCTGTTCGGCCTTGGCGAAGTCGTTCAGCACATAGGATGCAACTTTGTCCTTGTGACCGGGGTGGCCGATGCCCAGGCGAACGCGGCCATACTCGGCCCCGATGTGCTGGTGGATCGAGCGCAGACCGTTGTGGCCCGCGTGGCCGCCGCCCTGTTTGACGCGCAGTTTGCCGGGGGCAAGGTCGAGCTCGTCGTGAAAGACGATGACGTCCTGCGGCTCTAGCTTGTAGTAGCGCATCGCCTCGCCCACGGACTGGCCGGACAGGTTCATGAAGGTCTCGGGCTTGAGCAGGATCGCGCGGTCAGAGCCAAAGCGGCCCTCGGTGATCTGGCCGTTGAAGCGGGACTTCCACGGGGGGAAGCCGTGGTCGGCGGCGATCTGCTCCAGTGCCATGAAGCCGATATTGTGCCGGTTGCCTGCGTATTTCGCACCGGGATTTCCAAGACCGACGAAGAGGAGCATCTGGAACCTTCCTTGCTGATGGGCTGCGATGGCATATATGCCAACTCAGGGCAGCCTTCGCCACCCTTGCCGCAATGACAAAGACGTAAAGGAGAGGCTGATGTACCTCACGATGAACCGGTTCAAAGTCAAAAAGGGATCCGAAGAGGCGTTCGAAGAGGTCTGGCGCAGTCGCGACAGCCATCTGAACACCGTTCCCGGATTCAAAGCGTTCCACCTGATGAAGGGGCCAGAGGCCGAGGACTATGTCCTGTATGCCTCGCACACCGCGTGGGCAGATGAGGCGTCGTTCGTGGCGTGGACCAAGTCCGAGGCGTTCCGCATGGCCCACAAGGGGGCGGGCAGCAACAAGGACATGTATATGGGGCCGCCCGAGCTGGAGATTTTCGAGACCGTCCAGTCGGTCGCCTGATCCCCAGACCATGGACCGCTAGACAACAAAAAACGGAGCCCGAAGGCTCCGTTTTCCGTATCCGATAGGATCAGAGGGGGAAGATTACTCTTCGCCGCCTTCTGCTTCTTCTTCGTCGTCATCGCCACCAACGAGGCCCGCGGGCGCCGAGATGTTCGCGATCACGAAATCACGATCGGTGATGGTGGGGCGAGTGCCCTCGGGCAGGGTGATGTCCGAGATGTGGATCACGTCGCCGATCTGGCGGCCTGCCAGGTCAACAACCAGCTTCTCGGGGATGTCGCCTGCGGTGACCATCAGCTCTACGTCGGGACGTACAACGGTCAGAACGCCGCCTTTTTTCAGGCCGGGGCACTCTTCGTCGTTGATGAACTCAACGTGGATGAAGAGGTTCACACGCGAAGTGCGGCGCAGACGCATGAAGTCAACGTGGGTCGGCAGGTCTTTGACAACATCACGCTGGACGTTGCGGCAGATGACGCGCACGTCTTCTTGGCCTTCGACCTTCAGGTTCCACAGCTGCGACAGGAAGCGGCCGTTCTTCAGCGCTTTGATCAGCTTGTTGTAGGGGATGTTGATCGGCTGGGGGTCAACGCCACCGCCGTAAACAATACCAGGAACGAGGTTCTCGCGACGAGCTTGACGAGCGGCCCCCTTGCCTGTCCCCGTGCGCACTTGTGCTTCGAAATCAAGGACTTCACGTGCCATGATTTAATCTCCAAAAATTGTGGGCATCCTCCAAGGGTGTATGCCCGGTCAATGCCGGTTCGCGCCGGCCCAAAAACGAAGCGTCCCGCGCTGGTGGGCTGCGGGACGATCCGTTCGCGGGCGTATAGTCGAATTTACCGGATAGGGAAAGAGCGTATGCGCGCAAAACAGGCCGGAGATACTGGAAAATCCCCTGTTTTGCCGGGGGTAGAGGCTGTTTCGGGCCGCAGGTCAGGCGGCCGATTCGGTGTCCTCTTGGGGGGTGCTCAGATAACCGCCCGATGCGATGAGCGCGTCATAGAGCGCGTATTCATCGGCGCGTTCCTCGCGGAAGCGCAGGGCCAGTTCGTCCGAAATGGGGGTGGGGGCCTTGGGCGAGACGTTCTTGCGCGGGATTTTCATCGGCTCTTCGAAGATGTTGGCCAGAAATTCGTCCAAGAGTTCTGCGTGCTCGATCGCAAAGAGATGATGCATGCCGTTCTTGCCGGATTTACCCGCGAGGAAGTTCATCTGGGTGCCGACGGCGGCAACCGAAGGCGGTTTGAACTGGAGTGAGAGTTCGATGAACTGCTCGAAACTCATATTGGCGGTCGAGTTTTTATCGTCGGCTTTGAGCCGCGAGCGGTATTTGTACCAGCTGCGCATCAGGTCGAGCGGTTCGCGCATGACGGCCATCCGTTCGGGCACGAGGTTGAACGCCTTTTGCAGGAAGGGGCCGAAGCTGCGCTCGTACTTGCGCATGTTCAGGTGTTTCACCGCAGGGGCGCCGCGCATGATGATGTCGGCCTTGCCCTTGAGGGCGGCTTGGTAAGAGGTTGTGCCGGTCTTTGGGACGGCGAAGAAAACCAGATTGTGTTTGAGAAAGACCAGCATCAATTCATCCGTGTTTTCCTATGGTTGTCTGCGGGAGCAGCGACTTGTCAAGCTGTCTGACCGGTTGGAGGGGCTGTGTTGCGCGCGTGCCGCGCGCTGGGCCTGCGGCCCGATGGGTATTTGGGCCAAGAAAGAGGGTGCTGGGTCGCTGGAAATTCGGGTGGGGGTCGCGTATTGCTGAAGAAGGAATGTGTTTGGAGGATGCCATGGCGCCTGAAGAGGTCGAAGCTCTTTTTACCCGCAGCAGTGGTGAGTATCTGTTTGCCCGCTGGGGCCGCCCGATTGCACCGGTGGTGTTCGGGGTCGAAGAGGCGACATTGCAGGTGGTCAAGGGCGCTCTGGAGGCTGTCGTCGCGCTGGCGGGGCATCAGCTGGCGGAAACCGATCCCGAGCTGGGCTCGAACCTGATGGTGTTCTTTTTCCGCGAGTGGAAAGAGCTGACCGAGGTGCCGCACATGGAGCAGCTGGTGCCGGATCTGGGGCCACTGGTCGGGCGGCTGGAAGCGGCGGATGCCAACCAGTACCGGTTCTTCCGGTTTGACAAGGACGGGGCGATCCGTGCGGCCTTTGTGTTCCTTCGGATGGACAAGGAGCTGTCCAAGGTGCCTGCGGAGACTTTGGCGTTGAGCCAGATCGTGCAGACCATGCTGCTGTGGTCGGACGAGGCGTTTCGGGATCGCAGCCCCTTGGCTGTGGCGGGGGATCATACGATCCTGCGGCCCGATTTCGCGGGGCTGATCAAGGCGGCCTATGATCCTGTGATGCCCGCGATGGCGCAGGACCCAAGCCACGCCCTGCGCTTGTCGGCGCGGGTGGCGATGTACGCGCCGGACTGACGCGGGGTGTAAGCGGGTGTTGTGGGTTGCTCGTGCGGAGGGGCGGCCTTAGGGTCGGCCGTGTTTAGCAAGAGGCACTTTTATGACGCACCGGTTTTCCTTGCGGGTCTATTACGAAGACACCGATCTGGCGGGTATTGTTTACTATGCCAACTATCTGAAATTCATTGAACGGGCGCGGACCGAGTGGGTGCGCGGGCTGGGTGTGGACCAGAAGGCCCTGAAGGAATCAGAGGGAATCGTTTTTGCGGTGCGGCGTGTTGAGGCCGATTACCTGTCACCTGCACGTTTCGATGACGATTTGGTGGTCGAAACGACCCTTGAGGCGGTCACGGGCGCTCGCATTATTCTGCACCAAGAGGTCAAGCGCGGCGAGGAAGTGTTATTTGCCGCACAGGTGACCGTGGTCGCGCTGTCCGAAACGGGCCATCCGGCGCGGCTTCCGGCGAGTATTCGCCTGCTTCTGCACTAAAAAAGGCACTATTACGGCTTGTTGACGCGCTTGTGTTGGCAAGCCTCTCCAAAACGCTGTATTTTGCTGCGACACTAACCGCGCATTGAAAAGTGCGGATCTGAAGGCAAGAGCAGGCATATGGACGCAACGACCCTCGCAGTGGCGCAGGAGATTGATTTCTCCTTCTGGGCCCTTTTTGCACGCGCGACATTCGTCGTTAAAATCGTAATGATCCTATTGATCGCCGCCTCTGTGTGGGCGTGGTCGATTATCATCCAGAAGTACATCGTGTACCGGAAGGCCAAGCGCGAATCCGCGGCCTTTGACGATGCGTTCTGGTCGGGCGAGCCCTTGGACGAATTGTTCGACAATCTGGGGCCGGACCCCGAGGGACGACAGGAACGGATTTTTGCGGCCGCGATGACAGAGTGGCGCCGCAGCCATGACGCCGAAGGTCATCTGATCCCCAACGCCCAAGCGCGCATTGAACGCAGCATGAACGTGGCCATCACCCGCGAGGCGGATGATCTGCAGGGGCAGCTGGGCTATCTGGCGACCATCGGGTCGGTGACCCCGTTCGTGGGTCTGTTCGGCACCGTGGTCGGCATCATGAACTCTTTTATCGAGATTGCAGAGCAGCAGAACACCTCGCTTGCGGTTGTGGCACCCGGTATCGCCGAGGCGCTGCTGGCGACCGCGTTGGGTCTGCTGGCCGCGATCCCGGCGGTTGTGTTCTACAACCAGCTCAGCACCATTTCGGACAAGATTTTGGGCGGGTACGAGGCGTTTGCCGACGAATTCTCGACCATCCTGTCGCGCCAGCTGGATAGCTGATCCATGGGCGCGGGTGTCATGAAACGAGAGAGAGCGTCCGGCGGCCGTCGCCGCAGTCGGGCGCAGCCGATGGCCGAGATCAACATCACGCCTTTTGTGGACGTGATGCTGGTGCTCTTGATCATCTTTATGGTCGCGGCGCCGCTGATGACCGTGGGTGTCCCCGTGGAGCTGCCGAAATCGGCTGCGGGCGCGCTGTCGTCTGATCAGGAAGAGCCGCTGACCGTGACCATGACCGGCGATGGCCGCGTGATGATTATGACCACCGATGTGGCGATGGAAGATCTGGTCAGCCGTCTGCAGGCCATTGGCGCAGAGCGGGCGACGACCAAAGTGTTTTTGCGGGCCGATGGCAACGTCCCGTATTCGGATGTGATGACAGTGATGGGTGCGCTGAGTGCGGGGGGCTTCCCCGATATTGGTCTGGTGACCGATACTGGCGGGGCGCGCCTGACAGGGTCTGGGAACTAGGGGCGAACGGTGAAGACCGGCACCTATATCTCTGGCGCAGGGCACACGGTGCTGCTGCTGTGGGCGATCTTTGGGGGGGCCTTCAACTCGGAGCCTTTGCCCATTGAGAACGCCACCGACGTCTCGCTGATTTCGGCCGAGGAGTTTGCCGCGCTGACTGCGCCGCAGACCGCCGAGGATGCCGAAGAGGTCGTGCCCCAGCCGACAGAGGCCGACACGCCTCAGGAGTTGGATCAGGCGCTGCGCCCGCCCGAACTGCCTGTGACGCCGCCGCAGCCCGAGCCGGAACCGGAGCCTGAACCCGAACCGGCCCCCGCGCCGGAGCCGGAGCCCGTGATCCCCGAGGTCGCGGCAGAGGCGCCCGACGCGCCGCCGAGCGATACGCCGACGCCCGAAGAGGCGCCCCGCGTGGCGCCCGAGCCGGTCGAGGCCCCGCCCGAGGATGTCGAGGTTGCGCCCGAACGCCAAGAGGCAGCAGATGCCGAGGTGCCCGCAGAGGCCCCTGTGCAAGAGGAACAGCAAGCCGCCGCACCGGAGGCCGCAACGACAGAGATCGTGACCGAAGCCGAGGAGCCTGCCTCGTCGATGGAGCGGTCCTTGCGTCCGATGATGCGCCCGAACCGTCCGACGCCGCCACCGGTCGAGACCGCCGAGGCCGAGGCGCCGGCAGAGGAAGAGCCGCCCGCCGAGACGCCGGCAGAAGAGCCGGAACCGGCTGCCGATCCGCTGGCCGGTGCGCTCGAGGGCGCGTTGGCCGAAGCTTTGGGTGGCGCGACCAGCGAGCCTGCGCCAAGTCGCAGTGCCGCCCCGCCCCTGAGCGCCGGAGAGCGTGAAGGTCTGCGCGTGTCGGTCCAGCAGTGCTGGGTTGTGGACGTGGGATCGCAAGCGGCAAACGTGACGGTCGTGGTCGGCATGAACATGAACCCCGACGGAACGGTGGATCAGGGCAGTATCAACCTTGTGTCCGCGTCAGGGGGCGAAGGCCCCGCCGTCGAGACTGCCTATCAGGCCGCACGCCGCGCCATTTTGCGCTGCCAACGCCAAGGATATCCGCTGCCCTCGGAAAAATACGAGCAGTGGAAACAGATCGAAATGACTTTTGACCCTTCGCAGATGAGATTGCGTTAGGGTCAACCAAGGAACAGAGACTCACCGAACGTGAGGATGGAGTAATGATGAAACCCTTTGCACACGCCCTCGCTCTGGCACTTGCTCTGGTCGCTGGCACCGCTGCGCCTGTTTTTGCGCAGGGCGGGCCGCTCCGGATTGATATTACCCAGGGTGTGATCGAACCGATGCCGATCGCGGTCCCGCAATTCGTGGCGGAAACCGCTGGTGCGCAGGATATGGCCGCGCAGCTGACCCGCGTGATCGCCGCCGATCTGGTGGGCACGGGCCTGTTCCGCGAGATCCCCCGCGAGGCGCATATCAGCACCATCAGCAATTTCTCGGCCCCCGTGCAGTATGCCGACTGGAAGGCCGTGAACGCACAGGCGCTGGTGACGGGGGCGGTGTCCACGGATGCGAGCGGCCGTCTGATCGTGAAATTCCGTCTGCATGACGTGTTTAGCAACGGCGAGATGGGCGAGGGCCTGCAATTCGCGGGCACCACCGATGGCTGGCGCCGCATGGCCCACAAGGTTGCCGATCAGGTCTATAGCCGTATCACCGGCGAAGGCCCGTATTTCGACAGCCGCGTTGTGTTCGTGTCCGAGCAGGGCCCCAAAGCCCAGCGTCAGAAACGTCTGGCGATCATGGATTACGACGGCGCGAACGTGAACTACCTGACCGACAGCAGCAGCATCGTGCTGGCGCCGCGCTTTTCGCCCACGGGGGATCGCGTGCTATACACCAGCTACGAAAGCGGCTTCCCCCGCATCTACGTGATGGACGTGGGCAGTGCGACCCGTCGCCCGCTGGCCGATCAGCCCGGCACCATGAGCTTTGCCCCCCGTTTCGGCCCTGATGGCAACACCGTGGTGTATTCTGTGACCGAGGGCGGCAATACCGACCTGTATTCGCTGAACCTTGCTTCGGGCCAACGGGGCCGTTTGACCAGTGCGCCCTCGATCGAGACTGCGCCGAGCTTTAGCCCCGATGGCAGCAAGATCGTGTTCGAGAGTGACCGCTCGGGCAGCCAGCAGCTGTACATTATGTCCGCGAGCGGCGGCGAGCCGACCCGCATCAGCTTTGGCGATGGTCGTTATGGCACGCCCGTGTGGTCGCCCCGTGGGGATATGATCGCGTTCACCAAGCAGAACAAAGGCCGCTTCCACATCGGCGTGATGCGCGTGGATGGCAGCGAAGAGCGTCTGCTGACCGCGTCGTTCCTGGACGAAGGCCCGACTTGGTCGCCCAATGGCCGCGTGATCATGTTCACCCGCGAAACGCAGGGCGAGAATGGTGCCGCAGCGCTGTACTCGGTCGATATCTCGGGCCGCAATCTGAAGCGTGTCAGCATTCCCGCAGGCGGATCGGACCCCGCGTGGTCTCCGTTACAGCGGTAACCGTATCTTGGGCGCAAGCCTTGTGTTATAAAGCTCAAAAATTGAAAGAGCAGGAACCTAAATCATGAAAACTCTTGGCACAATCGCAGTTCTCGTTGCGGCCCTTGGCCTCTCGGCGTGTTCCAAAACCGGTGCGGACCGTTTTGGCGCGGACGGGGGCGCTGGTGCGGGCGCAGGCTATGGCGCAGGCGCAAACGGTGCCTATGGCGATCCGTCGAGCCCCGCGTATTTCCAGCAGGCCGTTGGTGACCGTGTGCTGTTCCTTGTGGACCAGTCGTCGCTGACCGCAACCGCGCAGGAAACCCTGTACAAGCAGGCCCAGTGGCTGCTGACCAATAGCGATTACAAGGCTGTGATCGAAGGTCACGCGGACGAGCAGGGCACGCGCGAGTACAACATCGCGCTGGGTGCGCGCCGTGCGACCGCTGTGCGTGATTTCCTGATCTCGCAGGGTGTGCCCGCGACCCGTCTGGAAACTGTGTCGTATGGCAAGGAGCGCCCCATCGCTGTCTGCTCGAGCGAGGACTGCTATTCGCAGAACCGCCGCGCTGTGACCGTGATTTCGGGCAGTGCCTTTTCCAGCTGATTTGTGACCGCGTTTAAAAGGAGTTTGGGATGATCCGGCAGACCTTGGGTGCGCTGATGATCGGGACAGTTCTGGCTGGTGCGCCTGTTTGGGCGCAGCAGGCGGACGAGGCAACACTGGCGGATTTGCGCCAGCAGCTGTCTGTGCTGAATGTGGATATCCAGCGCCTGAAGCGCGAGCTGTCCACCACAGGCGCGCCCGGTGGATCGGTGCAGGGCGGATCGGTGCTGACCCGTGTGGACGCCATCGAATCCGAAATGACCCGTCTGACCAACCGGATCGAGGAGTTGGGCCACCGGATCGAGACTGTCGTCACCGCGGGCACCAACCGCGTGAACGATCTGAACTTCCGTTTGTGCGAGCTGGAAGCCAGCTGCGATATCTCGACCCTTGAGGATATGCCGCGTTTGGGCGGGGCAGAGACGGGGGCGGCTATGCCGGTCTCTCCGATCCAGCCTGCGACGGGCGGGTCCGAGTCCGCTGGCACCGAACTGGCTGTCAGCGAGCAAGCGGATTTCGACCGTGCGCAACTGGCCCTGACCGAAGGGCGCTTTGACGAGGCGGCGGCGGATTTCGCTGCGTTCATCGAGGCGTATCCCGGGAGCCCTTTGACCGCGACGGCCCATCTGGGCCGCGCCAAGGCGCTGAAGCAGCAGGCTGACACCCGCGAAAGCGCGCGCGCTTATCTGCAGGCGTTCTCCACCGATCCCGAAGGGCCCGGCGCTGCCGAAGCCTTGACCGGACTGGGATCGGCTCTGGGGCAGCTTGGCCAGTTGAACGAGGCGTGCGTGACCTTGTCCGAGGTCAGTGTCCGTTTCCCCGGTGATCCGGCGGTGTCCGATGCCAGCACGGCGATGGGCGATCTGGGCTGCTCGTGAGCGAGGCGCTTCGTAACGTCATTGCGCGGCTTCGGGCCGCGCCACAGCCCCTCGGCATTGCGGTGTCGGGGGGCTCTGATTCTGTGGGGTTGATGCGGGCTGCGGTGGCGGCGGGTCTGAAACCGCAGATCGTGACCGTCGACCATGGCCTGCGCCCTGAGTCGCGGGCCGAGGCCGAGGGCGTGGCAGAGGCCGCTCGGCTCTTGGGGCTGTCCCACGACATTCTGGAATGGACCGACTGGAGCGGGCAGGGGAACTTGCAGGACGCCGCCCGCCGTGCGCGGCAGCGGTTGATCGGTGCGTGGGCGGCGGAGCGCGAGATTCCCGTGGTTGCCTTGGGGCATACACAGGACGATCAGGCCGAGACGGTGCTGATGCGGCTGTCGCGGGCGTCGGGCGTGGATGGTCTGTCGGCGATGCCCGAGTGGCGCGAATCTTATTGGGGCCACTGGTGGCGTCCGATGCTGGATTGCCCACGTCAGGAGATCCGTGACTGGCTGACGGATAGCGGAGTGCCTTGGGTCGATGATCCGTCCAACGAGAACGAACGCTTCACCCGTGTGAAAATGCGCAAGGCGATGCCGCTGCTGACAGAATTGGGGATCGGAGCCGACGTTTTGGCGCAGGTGGCCCTGCACCAGCAGCAAGTGCGGGACGCTTTAGAAGAAATTACATCGGATTTGGCTGCGCAAATTGCCACAGTTGATGGCGGCGTGCTGGAATTACAGGCAGAGCCCCTGTGGGCCGCCCCGACAGAAATTTCGCGTCGGCTGATATTGGCGGCGTTGCGCTGGATCGCGCCCGCGCCCTATGCGCCGCGCTCCGATGCCGTCGAAGGGGCGATCGCGAATCTGCGGGACGATCAGCCCACGACCTTGGCCGGATGTGCCCTGCGCCCGCGCAAGGGCACTATCGCGATTTTCCGTGAATACAACGCCGTGCGCGACATCACAGCCACGCCTCCAGCCTTGTGGGACGGGGTGTGGCAAGCCATCCCGCCGGAAGGTACGGAACCCGCCGAAATCCGCGCTTTGGGCCCCGAGGGCATGCGCCAACTGCCCGACGGGCGCCCCGACACGCGCCCCTACGCTGCCCTGATCGCAGAGCCAGCGGTATGGAAAAACGATCGATTGATCGCCGCGCCAATGGCCGGTTGGCCCTGCGGATGGCAGATTCATCGTGAAATCGGGGCAGATGATTTCACTCAAAGCATCTTATCGCATTGAACCTCGCTTCTGACTCTCTATTTTGATGTGAAAAGGTCAGGGCGCGTCTCTGGCTTTGGACTTCAAGGAGATGACTTTTGCAAAACGCGCGTAGCATCGCATTCTGGGTCGTGCTGTTTCTGCTGGTCCTTGCCCTGTTCAATCTGTTCAGTGGCAGTGGCACCTCGATGCAGAGCCAGACCGTCAGCTATTCGGAGTTTGTGCAGTCTGTGGACAACGGCAATGTCGCCCGTGTGACGCTGGATGGGGAAACCATCCGCTTCCAAGGCAGCGATGGTCGGGACTATCAGACGATCAAACCCGGTGACGCTCAGATCACCCAGACCCTGGTCGACAACAACATTCCGTTCGAGGCACGGAGTCAGGAACAGAGCGGTCTTCAGACCTTCCTCGTGTCCCTGCTGCCGTTCCTGCTGCTGATCGGCGTCTGGATTTTCTTTATGAACCGGATGCAGGGTGGCGGCGGTGGCCGTGGCGGCGCTATGGGCTTTGGCAAGTCCAAGGCCAAGCTGCTGACCGAGAAGCATGGCCGCGTCACCTTTGACGACGTGGCAGGCATCGACGAGGCCAAAGAAGAGCTGGAAGAGATCGTGGAATTCCTGCGCAACCCGCAGAAGTTCAGCCGCCTTGGCGGTAAGATCCCCAAAGGGGCGCTGCTGGTGGGCCCTCCGGGTACTGGTAAAACGCTGCTGGCCCGCTCGATCGCGGGTGAGGCGGGGGTACCCTTCTTCACCATCTCGGGCTCTGACTTTGTGGAAATGTTCGTGGGTGTGGGCGCAAGCCGCGTCCGTGACATGTTCGAACAGGCGAAAAAGAACGCGCCCTGTATCGTGTTCATCGACGAAATCGACGCTGTGGGCCGTGCCCGTGGTGTTGGCATCGGCGGCGGCAACGACGAGCGTGAGCAGACCCTGAACCAGCTGCTGGTCGAAATGGACGGCTTCGAGGCGAACGAGGGCGTGATCATCATCGCGGCCACCAACCGCCGCGACGTTCTGGACCCCGCACTGCTGCGTCCGGGCCGCTTTGACCGTCAGGTCACCGTGCCGAACCCCGACATCAAAGGCCGCGAAAAGATTCTGGGCGTTCACGCGCGCAAGACCCCGCTGGGCCCCGACGTTGACCTGCGCATCATCGCGCGCGGCACGCCCGGTTTCTCAGGTGCGGATCTAGCGAACCTCGTGAACGAGGCCGCGCTGATGGCTGCACGTATCGGGCGTCGTTTCATCACAATGGAAGATTTCGAAAACGCCAAGGACAAGGTCATGATGGGCGCAGAGCGCCGCAGCATGGTCCTGACCGCCGATCAAAAGGAAAAGACCGCCTACCACGAGGCTGGTCACGCCGTGGTCGGTCTGGAACTGCCCCAGTGTGATCCGGTCTACAAAGCCACGATCATCCCGCGCGGTGGTGCCTTGGGTATGGTGGTGAGCCTGCCCGAAATCGACCGCCTGAACTGGCACAAGTCGGAATGCGAGGAAAAGCTGGCGATGACCATGGCGGGCAAAGCCGCCGAGATCATCAAGTACGGCGAAGACATGGTCTCGAACGGTCCGGCTGGCGACATCCAGCAGGCGTCTGCTCTGGCCCGTGCCATGGTCCTGCGCTGGGGCATGTCGGACAAGGTCGGCAACATCGACTATTCCGAAGCCCACGAAGGCTACTCTGGTAACACCGCAGGCCTGTCTGTCTCGGCCCACACCAAAGAACTGATCGAAGAGGAAGTGCGCGGCATCATCCAACGCGGATACGAGCGCGCCTACCAGATCCTCACCGAAAAGAACGAAGAGTGGGAGCGTCTGGCCAAGGGTCTGCTCGAGTACGAGACCTTGACCGGCGAAGAGATCAAGCGCGTCATGCGCGGCGAGCCGCCCCAAGCGTCGGGTCAGGATGACGAGGATGACGCGGGCTCCAGCAGCATCACGGCGATCCCCAAAACCCGCGGCAAGAACAAGCCGTCGGGGGACACACCGGAACCCGAACCTTCGGCATAACGCCATATCAAACGCCCCGCCCAATCGCGGGGCGTTTTGCTTTTCCGGCCTCTGGTGGCCGGAACACAATTCCCCGCTTCTTTTTGCAGAAAATACTCACTATCCCGAAGGGGCACACAGTCTCGAAGGACGAAAGGACACACCATGCCCGCCCTGAAGCCCACATCCTTTAGCGCAAAGATCACTTGGCTGGGGCACGTGCTAGACCGCGACGCATCGCTGGCCTCCGAGCCGCTAGAGCAGATGGACCTGACATGGGCTGGCGTTGCAACCGAATCTCACGGGGGCGAAACGCGGCCTTCTTGCACGCGCGTTCGATCCCAGCACCCCAAGGGCACCGAGATCGCCAACGTCCGGCAGTTGACGATTCTGTCGGCCGAGGAATTGGCTGAAATCGCTGCCGAGATGGGCGTTGATGCGTTCAACCCCGCGTGGGCAGGCATCAGCATCGTGATCGAGGGCATTCCCGATTTCACTCATGTGCCGCCGTCGTCGCGCCTGCAGGCCGAGAGCGGGGCAACCATCGTCATCGACATGGAAAACCGCCCCTGCCATCTACCCGCCAAGGTCATCGAAGAAGAGGCGCCCGGCAAAGGCAGAGCCTTCAAAGCTGCCGCTCTGAACCGCCGCGGTGTGACCGCTTGGGTCGAACGTCCTGGCGCGCTGAAGGTGGGCGATACCTTGCGCCTGCACATCCCCGACCAGCCTGTTTGGCAGCATCTGGACGCCGCGCGGGCGGAATAAAGCGGTTAGGGCCGATCCGGCACTTGTTCTGAGGTGCAGAACCGATTACCTGCGGGCGCAACACTCGCCCGCAGGAGATATGACAGGATGGACAGGACGCGCCGCGCCCCTACCGAATGCCCCGACATGCCTACCTTGCGTGCCCAGATAGATGATCTGGACACCCAGCTTGTGACGCTATTGGTTGAGCGCGCGACCTATATCGACCGTGCCATCCAGTTGAAACCGGACGCAGGTTTACCCGCCCGTATTCGCGACCGAGTCGAGCAAGTTGTCGCTAACGTGCGCAATAAGGCGGATTCGCAGGGGCTTGACCCCGATTTGACTGAGAGCCTCTGGCGCAAGATCATCGACTGGTCGATCGATCGCGAGGAACGGGTTCTCGGGACCCACAAGGAGTAACCAGATGACCGCGAAGATCATCGACGGCAAGGCCTTTGCGGCCACGGTACGCGAAAAGGTGGCAGGCCATGTCAGCCGCCTGAAAGAAGAGCACGGCATCACCCCCGGTCTGGCGGTGGTTCTGGTGGGTGAGGACCCCGCGTCGCAAGTCTATGTCCGCTCCAAGGGCAAGCAGACCATCGAAGCGGGCATGAACAGCTACGAGCACAAGCTTGATGCCGCCACATCCGAGGCGGATCTGCTGGCGCTGATTGATCAGCTGAACAATGATCCTGCGGTTCACGGTATTCTGGTGCAGCTGCCGCTGCCCGATCATCTGGACAGCGATCTGGTGATCAACTCGATTGATCCGGCCAAAGACGTGGACGGCTTCCATATCTCGAACGTGGGTCTGTTGGGCACCGGTCAGAAGGCGATGGTGCCTTGCACGCCGCTGGGCTGCCTCATGATGCTGCGTGATCATCACGGGTCGCTGTCGGGAATGGACGCGGTCGTGATTGGCCGCTCGAACATCGTGGGCAAGCCGATGGCGCAACTGCTGCTTGGCGATAGCTGCACTGTTACCATCGCGCATAGCCGCACGAAGGATCTGGCCGATGTGGTCCGCCGCGCGGATATTGTGGTTGCCGCTGTTGGCCGTCCCGAGATGGTGCCTGGCGACTGGATCAAAGAAGGTGCGACCGTGATCGACGTGGGCATCAACCGCATCGACGCCCCCGAAAAGGGCGAGGGCAAGACCCGTCTGGTGGGCGACGTGCATTTCGAGAGCGCTGCGGCCGTTGCGGGCGCGATCACCCCTGTTCCGGGTGGTGTCGGCCCCATGACCATTGCGTGTCTGTTGGCCAACACTGTGACCGCGTGCTGCCGTGCGAACGGTCTGGCGGAGCCTCAGGGTCTGACCGCGTAAGCTGGTTCAGGTTTGGCGAATTCAAAGGTGCGCGGTCCGCTGGACCGCGCGCTTTTTTGTTTGTGGGGTGCTCGGGACCTCACCAAAGCAGCTACGAAGCCTGCCCGCGCGCATGGACTGGCGTGACAGGCGGCGGCCTCCGTCTCAAGGAAAATAGCGGTATCCCCGCGTGCCGCGCGGAGCCTCCGCGATTTGCCTTGCGCCGGAGCCCTTTGCCCGTCTCTTGGTCCTGCGTGCGAGGGCAGGCTCCGAAGCAGCAGGGGTCAGGTGCGGCGTTCGAGCTTGGTGGCGAGGTGGATCAGGCTCTCGATCTCTTTGACGCCGCGGGCGCTGCCGATCCATTCGAGGGTGCGGTCCAAAGTGGCGGTGTCGTCTGTGGCAACCTCGATCACCAGATCATAGCGGCCCGAGGCGCTGTGGATGGCCTTGACCTCTGGCAGGGATTTGATGCGTCCTACGATGGCCGAGGTTTCGTGAGGATCTGTGCAGACCAAAAGCGTGCCGCTGATGGCGGGGCGGGCGCCCGCGCCGAGGCGGATCGAGTAGCCCTCGATCACGCCGGATTTTTCCAGACGTTCGAGACGGGCCTGAACGGTCGTCCGCGCAAGGCCGATGCGGCGGGCGATGGTCGATACGCTCATGCGGGCATTTTCCGACAGGGCTGCGATCAGGGCGAGGTCTGTTGCGTCAAGTTGCATGGTCTGAACCGGTCCTTGGGCAAATTGCTTTGCCGAATCATACGATATGACTTTGCATTTCGGCAAGGTGATGAATGCCTGACAGTCTGGCGCGAATGGATGATGGTGGCTGGACTTGTTGGATAGGCCGACTACTGTCGGAAGAAAGACCGCTATGGAGGACAGCATGGAGAAGTTCGGCAAGAGCCAGCCGGTGACGCGCCGCGAGGACATCCGTTTTCTGACCGGCGGGGGGCGTTATGTCGATGATATCGTTCCCGACGGCGCAGGTGTCGGGGTGTTTTTACGCTCTCCGGTGGCGCATGGGCGGATCACAACGCTGGACGTATCAGCAGCCCGCGAGGCGGAGGGCGTGCTGTGTGTGTTGACCTGCGAGGATCTGATCGCGGCGGGCATGAATGTGGCCATGCGCGGTATGGTTCTGACGAACCACGATGGCAGCAAGGCTGCGGCACCAGAGCGTCCCATGCTGGCGCGGGATGTATTGCGATTCGTCGGGGAGCCTGTGGCGCTGGTCGTCGCTGAGACAGCGCAAGCGGCCAAGGATGCGGTCGAGTTGATCGAACTGGATTACGAAGAGCTGCCCGCGAAGCTGGATTATGACGCGGGCGGGCCTGTCGTGCATCCCGAAGCGCCGGACAACTGTGCCTTTGATTGGGACATGGGGGACGAGGCTGCGACGGAAGCAGTGTTCGCCGAAGCCGCTCATGTGGTGTCGCTGGAGATCGAGGACAACCGGATCATCGTAAACTCGATGGAGCCGCGCGGCTGTTTCGCCGAGTGGGACGGCAGCCGCTTGCACTTTGCCTTTAACGGGCAGGGCGTGTGGGCGATGAAGGGCGATCTAGCCAAGGCGATGGGTTTGGAGCCCGAGCAGATTCGCGTCACCAACCCCGATGTGGGGGGCGGTTTCGGCATGAAGGCCATGGGCTATCCCGAATATTTCGCGGTGGCGCAGGCAGCGCGGGTTCTGGGCCAGCCGGTGAAATGGTTCGCCGAGCGGACGGAGTCGATGCTGTCGGACAATGGCGGGCGCGATCTGGTGTCGTGCTGCGAGATGGCCTTTGACGCGGACCTGAAAATGGTGGGCTACCGCGTGGACACGCGCTGCAATCTTGGGGCCTATAATTCGGAGAATGGGCAGGCGATTCAGGCGGGTTTGTTCGCGAAGGTGCTGACCGGCACTTACGATGTGCAGACCACGTATCTGCGGTCGCGTGGCTATTACACCAACACGGTGCAGGTGGACGCCTATCGCGGCGCAGGCCGCCCCGAGGCGATCTATGCGCTGGAACGCTGCATGGATCACGCAGCGCGGATGCTGGACGTGGACCCGATCGAGCTGCGGCGGCGGAACTTTATCCCCGTGGATGCCTTTCCCTATAAATCGGCGACCGGGGAGTTGTACGACGTGGGGGACTTCAATCGCGTTCTGGATCGGGCAGAGGCCGAGGCGGACCTAAAAGGTTTTGCCGCTCGTAAGGACGCGAGTGCGGCGCAGGGGCGTCTGCGTGGCATGGGCCTGTGCTATTACATCGAAAGCATTTTGGGCGATCCGTCCGAAGGGGCTAAGGTCGAATTCCACAACGATGGCACCGTGTCGATCTATGTGGGCACGCAATCGAACGGGCAGGGGCACGAGACCGTCTATGCCCAGTTCCTGAGCGACCAGACCGGCATTCCGGTCGAGCAGATCTCTGTGATCCAAGGCGACAGTGACTTGATTGCGCGGGGCGGCGGTACGGGCGGGTCCCGCTCTGTGACTACCCAGAACACCGCGACTTTGGCAACGACGGCCAAGATGATCGAAGCCTTCGCGGCATTTCTGGCGGATGCCGAGGGTGTGCCAGCGGACGATGTCAGCTTTGACGACGAACGCTTCCGGATCGAGGGGTCGAACACCGCCCCCACCATGCTGGAGGCTGCGCAGATGGCGCGGGATGCGGGGCGTGACGATCTGCTGACCCACGAGGCGCGGGCCAAGCTGCCCGGTCGGTCCTATCCCAACGGCGCGCATATTGCAGAGGTCGAGATTGACCCTGACACAGGCGTCGTGACCGTGGACCGCTATACCGTGGTTGATGATTTCGGCAACCTCATCAACCCCTTGCTGGCCGAGGGGCAGGTCCATGGCGGGGTCGCCCAAGGGATTGGCCAAGCCATTTCCGAGCATGTGGTGTATGATGATACGGGCCAGCTCTTGACCGCGACCTTTATGGATTACGCGATGCCGCGGGCAGTCGATTGTCCTTGGGTATCGTTCACGTCAGAGCCCGTTCCCAGCACGGCAAATGTGATGGGAATGAAGGGCTGCGGCGAAGCTGGCACGGTTGGTGCACTGGCTGCTGTAGGGAACGCGGTGCAGGACGCCGTTTGGAGCAGAGGGATCACGCGGGTCGACATGCCGTTCACCCCTCTGAAAATGTGGGAGCTGTTGAAGAGCCATGCAGTGGCGGCTGAGTGATACGATTCTGGGTTGGCTTCGCGCCCGCCCCAAGGAAATCCACACGGCGCGGCAATACACCCGCCAGCCGGTCACTCATGTTATTATTCTCGACGGTACCATGTCCCGCCTCACCTTGGGGATGGAGACGAATGCTGGCCTGACTTACCGCCTGCTGCACGAGGTCGGGATGCCTGTGTCGCTGTATTACGAAGCGGGCATCCAGCTGCAGGATTGGCGCAGTTGGAACGACGTGATGCAGGGCCGGGGGCTGAACCGCCAGATCCGGCGAGCTTATGGTTATCTGGCCTCGCGCTACCATCCCGGCGATCGGATCTTTTTGTTTGGGTACTCGCGGGGGGCCTATGCAGTCCGCTCACTAGCGGGGGTCATTGACAGTGTCGGCCTGCTGCGCGGACCAGAGGCCACGGTGCGCAATGTGCGCAACATCTACCGCATGTATCAGCGCGGCGTGCATGATACGGATCGCGCGTTCCTGAGCCGCGTGTGTCACGACGAGGTCCCCATCGACATGGTCGGCGTTTGGGACACGGTCAAAGCGCTGGGGAATCGTCTGCCCTTTTTCGCGGCGGCGGCGGACCGGAAATACAAATTCCACAACCATCTGCTGGGGCCGTCGATCCGCCACGGCTATCAGGCGTTGGCGCTGGATGAGACGCGCGTCGGGTTCTCGCCAGTGATGTGGGAGACGACGGATGATTGCCCCACCCATGTAGAGCAAGTGTGGTTCCGCGGCACCCACGGGGATGTGGGCGGGCAATTGGACGGCTTCCTAGAGGCGCGGCCCTTGTCGAATATTCCGCTCGTCTGGATGCTGGAAAAGGCCGAAGACTGTGGCCTGACATTACCGCCGAACTGGCGCTATCGCTTTCCCACGGACCCTAGGGCGCCGAACATGGGAACGTGGCGCGGGCTGGGCAAAGTGTTTTTAGCGCGCAAGGCACGGACCGTGGGCGCAGATATCTCTGAGTCGCTGCACGAGACGGTTCATGGCCGGTATGACGATCATGTCTGGGCCAGCGATCAGGCCGCGCGGTCGGCAGTTGTGCCCCCGCCGACCTTGGCGTCAGAAGCGATCCCGCCCAAGGATATCGTGATTAGCTGATCGTAAGCATCGTGGTCGACGCGGTGGCGTAGAGCTTGCCATCCTCGACCCCTGTGATGCGCGCATGGGCAACGCCGGTGCGGCGGCCTGCGTGATCAACCTCGCCCACGGCTTCGACTTCCATTCCGACGGGAATCGGGCGGATGATGTTGACCTTGAGTTCCAATGTCAGGGAATGCTCTCCGGCTTTGCCGGTGCTGTTCACAGCGCCGCCAAGGGCGCTGTCCAGCAGCGTCGCGTACCACCCGCCGTGTGTGGTGCCGACCAGATTGGTGTGATCCGGACCGGGGATGCCGCGGAGCGTGACCGTGCCGTGCGCTGCATGGATCATTCGGTGTCCCATCACGGCCCAGATCGCTGGGGCAGGCGACTCGCCATTGATAATCCGCACAAGGTTTTCGAGCCCCGAACGCTCTGGGCTGAGCGGGACATCATTGGGCATTGCGTGTTTGGTCATAATTCCTGCTGGTCACGAAAAAGGGGCATGCTGCGTGTGCAACATGCCCCGATTGTTTGGATCAGGCAACGTTCTGCAGTTTGACCTGAGGTGTGACGCCGATGGCATGGCACACGTCGCGGGTCAGTTCAGGACGGTTCAGCGTGTAGAAGTGCAGGTCTTCGACACCCTCTTGGAGCAGTTCGTCACAAAGTTCGGTGCACAGCGCGGTGGCCAGCAGGTCCTGACGGTCGTCGCGGATCGCCTTGTCGAACGCTTCGTCCAACCATGCGGGGATCGAGGTGCCGCACGCGGCCGAGAATTTCTTGACGCCCTTCCAGTTTTCGATTGGCAGGATGCCGGGGATGATCGGTGCGGTGATGCCCGCATCGGCGCAGGCGTCACGGAAGCGCAAGAAGGTCTCTGCTTCGAAGAAGAACTGGGTCAGCGCTTCAGACGCACCGGCGTCCAGTTTACGCTTCAGCCACTCGACGTCCGCTTTGTGGTCGGTCGCCTCGGGATGCTTCTCGGGGTAGGCGCCCACACGAAGGGTAAACTTGCCGGTGTCGGCCAGCGCGCTGATCAGCTCGCAGCTGTCGGCAAAGCCCTCGGGGTGTGCCTTGAAGCCGCCGGTTCCCTTGGGCGGGTCGCCGCGCAGGGCGACGATCTGGTTGATGCCGGCCTCTGCATAGCTGTTGGCAATGTTCAGAGTCTCTTCGCGGGTGGCGTTGACGCAAGTGAGGTGAGCCGCTACGGGCAGACCTGTGGTTTTGTGCAGGGTGGTCACAGCCTCGTGGGTCAGGTCACGGGTGGTGCCGCCAGCGCCATAAGTCACGGAAACAAAACGGGGTTCCATGGGAGCCAGCACCTGCACAGTATCCCAGAGACGGAACGATGCTTCCAGCGACTGGGGCGGGAAGAATTCGAACGAAATACGCGGTGCGGTCATGGATAAGCTCCTTTGTTATGTCGCTCTTGTCTCACAAACGTCGGTGTGAGACAAACTCATTATCTTCAACATCAACATGAGCCAAACTCCAAGATGCACATAGAGTTCCGCCATTTGCGCAGCATCAAAGCTATTCACGAGGCGGGCGGTTTGGCCCGTGCGGCGGATATCCTGAACATCACGCAATCTGCTTTGTCTCACCAAATCAAGGGGTTGGAAGAGCAGTGCGGCGTCGAGCTGTTTGTGCGCAAGTCCAAGCCTATGAAATTGTCGGCAGCTGGCATGCGTCTGCTGCGCGCGGCAAACCGCATCTTGCCCGAGGTCGAAGCGATTCAAGAGGAGTTTATGGGGTTGCGGTCCGGTAAATCCGGGCGTCTGCACATCGCAATTGAATGCCATGCATGTTTTGAGTGGCTCTTTCCGGTGCTGGAACAGTTCCGCAAGCTCTGGCCCGATGTTGACGTCGATATCCGCCCCGGCCTGGCCTTTGACGCGCTGCCCGCCTTGCAAAAGGAAGAGGTGGATGTGGTTGTATCTTCGGACCCCGAAGACCTGCGTGATGTGATTTTCGAGCCGCTTTTCGACTATCACCCGATCTTTGTGGCTTCCAAAGACAACCCGCTGGCCAAGAAACCCTATATCGACGCAACAGATTTCCGTGGCGAGACGCTGATCACCTATCCGGTGGAGCGCGCGCGTTTGGACATTTTCAACCAGTTGCTGACCCCCGCCAAGGTCGAGCCAGCTGCTGTGCGTCAGGCCGAACTGACCGCGGTGATTCTGCTCTTGGTCGCCTCGAACCGTGGTGTCGCTGTTCTTCCTGACTGGGTGGTTCGCGAGGTGAAGTATAATAGTGACTATGTCACGCGCCCACTGACCAAGAACGGGATCACGCGCCGCCTCTATGCCGCTCTGCGCGAAGAGGATCGTCAGAAACCCTATATGGTTGATCTGCTGCGTCTGGCCGAAGAAGAGGCGCACAAGCTGCAAGCGGTTTGAACGGGAAACAGCCCTTGGCAAACGGGGTTTGAATGCGTAAACGGGCGCCTTGAGACAAAGGAGCCGGTTGGATGCAGGGCAGCGCAAATCTGAACATCATGATCAAGGCGGCACGCAAGGCGGGCCGTTCGCTGGTCAAGGACTTCCGCGAAGTCGAAAACCTTCAGGTCTCGCGCAAGGGCGCGGGCGACTTCGTAAGCCGCGCCGACCTGGCTGCAGAGCACATCCTGCGCGAAGAGCTGCTGGGTGCCCGTCCGACCTATGGGTACCTCGGCGAGGAAACCGGCGAAGTGAAGGGCGAAGACCCCACCCGTCGCTGGATCGTCGATCCGCTGGACGGCACCACCAACTACCTTCACGGCATGCCCCACTGGGCTGTGTCGATCGCGCTGGAGCACAAGGGCCAGATCGTATCGGCCGTGGTCTTTGACCCTGCCAAGGACGAGATGTTCTTTGCCGAAAAGGGCGCGGGCTGCTGGCTGAACGACCAGAAGCGTTTGCGTGTATCGGGCCGCCACCAGATCGTCGACTCGGTCTTTGCGACTGGCGTTCCGTGGGGCACCAAGCGCACTCTCCCCGCAACCATCCGCGACTTGTCGCGCCTGATGCCCGAATGCGCTGGCGTCCGCCGTTGGGGCGCTGCCTCGCTCGATCTGGCTTACGTGGCCGCTGGCCGCTACGAGGGCTACTGGGAGCGTGAGATGCACTCGTGGGATTTTGCGGCAGGCATGCTGCTGGTCTCCGAAGCGGGCGGCATGGTCGGCCCGATCCGTGAAGGCCGCGATCCGCTGGAAGACGGCGAAATTCTGGTTGCGAACCCCGACGTCTACGACCGCTTCGCCAAGATCATCCGCGAAGTCTGATCGCCGCGCATCACCGATTTTCAAAGGCCGCTCCTTGCTGGAGCGGTCTTTTGCGTTTCTACCTACGCCGGACCCGAGGCACCTGCGTCCGGTGCCACGTATAGTCGCGCTGAATGCTGCGCAACCCGATCTGCCGATCCCAGAAACGGCGACCGCCTTTGCGCCGCCACAACGGCCACGTCAGCGCAATCCCGGCGACGAACCCGCCGATGTGGGCCCAATAGGCGACCCCGCCTTCGTCGGTCGGCGTTCCCAGTCCGCCAAACAGCTGGAACGCAAACCACAAGCCCAGCATCAGCCACGCGGGCACAGTGACGACGCGCCAGATGATGATCAGGATTAGCAGAATATCGACGCGCGCCTTTGGAAACAGCAGGAGGTAGCCGCCCATTACGCCTGCGATTGCGCCCGAGGCTCCGACCATCGGGACAGAGCTGAATGGTTCAGCAGCAATCTGAAACACGGCTGCAACCAGACCCGAGGCCAGATAGAACAGCAGATACCGGCCCCTGCCGAACTGCTCTTCCATGTTGTCGCCAAAGATATAGAGAAATAGCATATTCCCAGCGATATGCATGAAGCTGCCATGCATGAACATCGAAGTGAACAGCGTGTACAGATGTTCGCCATGCACAATCAGCACTGGGAACATCGCATACTCTACATAAACACGCTGCAGCTCTGCATCGCTGACCAAAAGCGGCCAATGACTGAAAAATGCCAGCACATTCGCCGTGATCAAGGCGTAAGTGACATAAGGCACCTGCCTCGACGGATTCTGGTCTCTGATCGGGAACATATCTTATGAGATCGGGCGCGGAGCCCCTCCGGTCAAGGCCCACCCCGAATTAACCTTACTCATCTCTTCATCTTGGCCAAAATACCCCGGGGGTGCGGGGGCTGGCCCCCGCCTGCGCATACGAAAAAGGCGGCAGCGCGATACGAACTGCCGCCTACGTCCAGGTATCGACTGCGCTTAGGACGATGCAGCCAGCAGGGCGGCGTTTCCGCCCGCTGCAGTGGTATCGACGCACACATGGCGCTCGTGACGGGCATGTCCGGTGTCGGGTTGGCCGGCGATCAGAGGCAGGATCGGGCCAGTGCGTTCACTCAAAGCCACGCCGTAGCCGCGCGCTGTTGCCTCATCACCCCAGTAAATCGCGCCAGAAATACCGCGCAGGGAGCGCAAAGCGTCGGGCGCAACGGCTCCGTTAGCCACCACTGCCACACCGCCAAGGGACCGGATCGCCGCCGCTTGTTCCGCCGCGAGCGCCTTGGTTGGGCCAAGGCACAGGACAGGCGGACGGGCCATTGCGGTCAAGCGGTTCGATTCGCCGGTCGGGCCGGGCAGGGTGATGGTCGATGGCGCTGGGGCCTCGCCGGCTTGATCCACCAGCTGTTGCAATTCGGCGTCGGTTATCTGCTCCTGCCATGGTGCAGCCTGCGCAGGGGCGGGGCGCGCGGTAAAGCGTGTTAGATAGTTCGGGCCACCCGCCTTGGGGCCAGTGCCGGACAGACCTTCGCCGCCAAAGGGTTGGCTGCCAACAATCGCGCCGATCTGGTTGCGGTTTACGTAGATGTTGCCCGCGTGGACAGCCTCGGTCACGTGCTGCACACGGTCGTCGATCCGTGTTTGCAGGCCAAAAGTCAGGCCATACCCGGTGGCGTTGATGTCCGCGATCACCTGATCGAGCTCGCCTGATTTGAAGGTCGCCAGATGCAGCACGGGGCCAAAGATTTCGCGCTCCATCTCTTTGATCGAGCCAACCCGCAGCAGGGTGGGCTGGGCAAAGGTGCCCTCGCTCGGGGTGTCCAGCTGGTGCAGAACGCGGCCCTCGGCTCGGGCGGCGTCGATATAGGTCTGGATGCCGGACTGCGCCTCTTCGTCGATGACGGGACCGACGTCGGTGCTGATGTCCCATGGGTTGCCGACGGTCAGGGTGTTCATCGCGCCGATCAGCATCTTTTGCAGGTTCGGGGCGATATCCTCTTGGACATACAGACATCGCAGGGCCGAGCAGCGCTGGCCTGCAGATTGGAAGGCGCTTTCGATCACGGCTTGGACCGCCTGTTCGGGCAGGGCGGTGCTGTCCACGATCATGGCGTTCAGACCGCCGGTTTCCGCGATCAGCGGGGCGCCGGGGGCCATGTGTTTCGCCATTGCGCTGCGGATTTTCAGCGCGGTTTCGGTCGAGCCGGTAAAGGCCGCGCCGCCCACGCGGGCGTCCGAAGTCAGCGCTGCACCCACGTCCCCCGCACCGGGCAGAAGCTGCAGAGCGGTCGCGGGAACGCCAGCCTCGTGCATCAGTTGCACGGCGCGGAAGGCGATCAGGGGCGTTTGCTCGGCGGGTTTGGCCAGAACGGCGTTGCCGCTGGCCAGAGCCGCAGACACCTGACCGGTGAAGATCGCCAAGGGGAAGTTCCACGGCGAAATACAGGTGAAGGTGCCCACGGGAGCGGCCTCGGGCGCGTTGGCCGCGTAGTAGCGCAGGAAATCCACGGCCTCGCGCAGCTCGGCAATGGCGTCGGGCAGGGACTTGGCGGCCTCGCGGCTGGTCAGGGCAAAAAGCTCGCCGTAGTTGGCTTCGAACAGGTCGGCGGCGCGGTTTAGCACGGCGGCGCGGGTGGCACGGTCCGCGGCCCAAGGGGTGGCGGCAGACAGGGCGGTTTCCACGTCGGCTGGCGACGCAAAGCTGACGGTGCCCGGAATGTCGCCAGGGAGAGCAGGGTTCGCAACGTCAATCGCGGTTTCTGGTGCAGGCGCTCCCGCTAGCAGGGGCGCGGCGTGCCACTGGTGCGCGCGCCAGACGTTGCGATCGTGTTCGACTGTCGACAGGGTTTGCGCGTGTTCAATATCCCAGCCCATAGAGTTGGGGCGGTCGCCAAACAGTTCGGGGCCAGTCAGCAGGTGATCGGGGCGACCCATGACGGCGTCGAACGGGTCAGAGGCGACGACCGAAGGCGGGACTGCCTCGTTCACGATCTGGTTCACGAACGAACTGTTCGCGCCGTTTTCCAGCAGACGACGCACCAGATAAGCCAGCAGATCGCGGTGGGCCCCAACGGGCGCATAGATGCGACAGCGGGTCTTTTCGCCGGTGTGCACGATGTCATGCAGGCTCTCGCCCATGCCATGAAGGCGCTGGAACTCGAAGCTGTCGCGGTCGCTGCCCGCATAGTGCAGGACGGCCTGAACGGTGTGCGCGTTGTGGGTGGCGAACTGGGGGTAGATGCGGTCGGTCATCGACAGCAGCTTCTTGGCGTTTGCGATGTAGCTGATGTCGGTGGCGTGCTTGTCGGTGAAAACGGGGAAATCGCTGACACCCATGACCTGCGCGTGCTTGATTTCGGTGTCCCAATAGGCGCCCTTGACCAGACGGACCATGATCTTGCGATCAAGACGCTGCGCGGTTTCATAGAGCCAGTCGATCGCAGCACCGGCGCGTTTGCCATAGGCTTGGACGACGATGCCGAAACCTTCCCATCCGGCCAGACGAGGGTCGGCCATGGTGGCCTCGATGACTTCCAAAGACAGGGCCAGACGGTTGGCCTCTTCGGCGTCGATGTTCAGGCCCATGCCCGCTTCGGCGGCTTGGAGGCACAGCTTGGTCAGACGTTCTACCAGCAGGGGCATCATCGCGTCGCGCTGCGCCACGGTATAGCGCGGGTGCAGGGCCGAGAGTTTGACCGAAATGCCGGGGTTTTTGCGGATGTCCTGATGGGTGCAGGCGTTCGCGATGGCACTGATCGCACTGGAATAGGCGGTGAAATACCGCTCTGCATCCTCGTAGGTGCGGGCAGCCTCGCCGAGCATGTCGTAGGAATAGGTGTAGCCGCGCTCTTCCATCTTGGCAGCGCGTTTCATGGCGGCTTCGATGTTCTCACCCAGCACGAACTGGCGGCCCATTTCCTTCATCGCGCGGCCGACGGCGGTGCGAATGACAGGCTCGCCCAAACGGCGGATGGCGCTGCGCAGATGGCCAACGGGGCCGGGCTTTTTCTCTTCCAGCACTTTGCCGGTCAGGAGCAGGGCCCAAGTCGAGGCGTTCACTAGGGATGAGGTCGAGTGACCCATATGCTTGCCCCAGTCGCTGGGGGCGATCTTGTCTTCGATCAGGGCGTCGATGGTGTCGGCGTCGGGCACGCGCAGCAGGGCCTCGGCCAGGCACATCAGGGCGATGCCTTCGTCCGTGGACAGGCCGTATTCGGCCAGAAAGACCTCCATCAGGCCCGGATTGGTACGGCCGCGGATGTCGGTGACCAGTTTTGCGGCGTTGGCGGAAATCTGGGCGCGATCTGCGGCGGATAGGTCTGCGGCCTCTACCAGAGCGGCCAGGACAGCGTCTTCATTGGCGTAGGTGGCTGCGTCAATACGCAGGGGCAACGCCATCTTCTCATCTAGCATCATGGTGTTCCTTTCCCATTTGGGCCATAATACAGAAGGATTTTCAGCCAATATTCCCGATGTTGCGGAGTTTGGCTATTCACATCGACTTTATTTAGGGGGTTTTGCGATGCAAGATGATCAGGCGAACCTTGACCGGTTCGATTACGCGATTCTGTCCGAGCTGGGCCGCGAGGCACGGCTGAGTGTGACCGAGTTGGCCAAGCGGATCGGCTTGTCAAAATCCCCCACCCAAGCGCGTTTGCGGCGGCTGGAAATGTCGGGGATCATCATCGGGTATCGCGCCCTGCTGGATCCGGTGAAGCTGGGGCTGGACCACGTGGCCTTTGTCGAGGTGAAGCTGGGGGACACCCGAGAGGCTGCCCTGACCGCGTTCAACCGCGCGGTGGCCAAGATCGCCGAGGTCGAACAATGCCATATGATTGCTGGGAATTTCGACTACCTTCTGAAAATCCGCACGCGAGACATGGCGTCCTATCGTCAGGTTCTGGGGGAAAAGATTTCGACCCTGCCGGGGGTTTCGCATACCTCGACTTTTGTAGTGATGGAGGCGGTCAAGGAAACCGTGTCGGGGGATTTGACTTGACGCAAGCCGGGTGCGGCACAGATCATCGGTATGATGAAACGGTTGCTGCTCTTGACGTTGTGGCCCGCTGCCGCGCTGGCCGAATGTCCGCCTGACCCCGCACAGGAACAGGCGCTCAGTGCAGTTGTGTCCCGTTTTGCCAAGGCGCCTGATCGCAATGTCGCGCTGGATTTGCACAATCGCATGTGGCGGGTTCTGACCGACGCGCCGGACCAGACCGCGCAGGACTATCTGGATGCGGGGATGGAGCGGTTCCGGATGGGCGATTTTCCGGCTGCGATCAAAGCATTTGATGCCCTGACCGACTACTGTCCAGAATATGCCGAAGGGTACAACCAGCGCGCCATTATCCGCTTTGTCCAAGAGGACTACGAGGCCGCGCTGCCCGATATTGACCGTGCTTTGGCCCTGACGCCCCAGCACTTGGGCGCCATGACGGGCAAGGCCATGACCCTGATCGCCCTCGGCCGTGACGCAGAGGCGCAAGTCATCCTGAAACAGGCGCTGGCCTTGAACCCGTGGCTGCCCGAGCGCGCGTTGTTAAAAGAGCCGCAAGGCGAGGAATTATAACACCTATTCCACGTTGCATTCCTCGCACAGAACGGTAATGTCCGCGCACCCAGACACGTGCCCGCGTGATGGAATGGTAGACATAGGGGACTTAAAATCCCTAGGCCTTTGTGCCGTGCCGGTTCGAGTCCGGCCGCGGGTACCAGCATTCGCCACAAGCCATTGATTTACCTCAGCTTTAACTCACGTTGGAGCTACCGTAGACCATGCCGGAGACCATTTTAGTCCCGTACTCGTTCACCAAAGACGGTGTTTACTACTTCTCACGCCGAATTCCGTCCGACCTGTCGCATTACTATCTTGCCCCCCGAATCCAGTATTCACTCCGTACCAAAACGGCACGAGTGGCCGCGTCACGGTCCCAACGGGCGGCGCAGCAGCTTGATGAGTATTGGTATCACCTGCGGCTAAGGCAGAAGGATTTGCCTGGTCAACACATGCTTCGTCAGGCGCGGGAGGGCGCTGGGTTGTATCCGCTGGCTGTCGTGCCGCAGGCCATGCCACAGCAGCCCGTGAGCGCCTCTGTGAAGCTCTCTGAGGCCGTGGGAATCTATCAACGGCTCAAGGGTCAAGGGAAGTCAGAGACGTTCCTGAGGGCGACAGAGCGGTCCTGTGGCTACGTCATCGACGCTGTGAAGGACAAGGATATCACCGCCTACACCCGCGCCGATGCGAACAGGTTCCGCGATGCGCTGATCGAGCGGGGCTTGGTTGGAAGCAGTATCACCCGCATCATGGGAACCGTCAGGGCGGTCATCAACTTCGCAGCCAGTGAGTTGGGCGTTACCATCAACAACCCCTTCACGGGCGTTTACTATGATCGCACCGCTGGTGTCGAAAATCGTGAACCCGTACCGATGGACAAGCTGCGAGAGCTACAGGCCATGTGCCGCGCTGCCGATGATGATGCGCGGTGGTTGATCGCGTTGGTCTCGGACACGGGAATGCGCCTTGCTGAGGCGGCAGGGTTGCTGCGTTCGGATATCGTGTTGGATGGGCCGGTTCCCCATGTGGTCGTGCAGGAACACCCGTGGAGGCGGTTGAAGACGGCCAGCAGCGCTAGGAAGGTGCCGCTGGTCGGAGAGGCCCTGTGGGCTGCGAAGAGCGTGCTAGCGCATGACGCCAGCAGCAAGCTCGCCTTCCCCAGATATAACAAGGCTGAACGCACCAATGCCAACTCTGCTAGTGCAGCGCTGAACAAGTGGATGAAGCCGCACGTCCCCGAACGCTGCACCATGCATAGCTTCCGCCACTCGATGCGTGACCGGCTTAGGGCCGTGGAATGCCCCTCCGACATCGTTGACCAGATAGGGGGATGGCAGACCGAAGGCGTGGGGCAGGGCTATGGCAAGGGTTATCCCCTCGAAGTGCTAGCTAAGTGGATGCTCGCCGTGGCCTGATGGTCTCCGGCATGGTCTACGGTAGCTCCAACGTGAGTTAAAGCTGAGGTAAATCAATCGCTTGTGGCGAATGCTGGTACCCGCGGCCTCTTTCTGAGGTGGTTGGGTTCCCGTTACAGGCACCGCTTGAGCCAAAAGCCTCAGCAAAA
>NZ_FOXY01000012.1 GCF_900115865.1 Donghicola eburneus
CAGCCTTCCGACCGTCCCGTCCGCCCCAACCGCGCCTCAGCGCCGCCGGTGAGGGGCCTTCTACGGATACCAACAAAGAGTCGCAAGAGGAAAAAATAAGAAAAGTGACTTATCCACAGATTTTGGTCAAAACAGGCATTTCTCACCAAAAATCAGGTATGCGCCCTCTCTCGACATACGGGGTCAGTTGTGACCTTCATGACCAAAGACCAAACTTCAGAAAGGAGCGGCGCGTGCAGCTCTATCGCATCGCCATATCTCTATTCGCGCCCGCTACTATGGGACTGTTTGCGTTGCGCTCCCTACAGGGGAGTGAAAGCCGCGACGCACTAAGAGAGCGCATGGGGCGCCCTACCCTGTCTGAAACACCGACCCTATGGATGCATGGTGCCAGCAATGGAGAGCTTCATTCCGCACGTCCATTACTAGAGCGCCTGCGCGACGCACGACCGGACCTTGAGATCACTGTGACGACCAACACCGTGACGGGACGGGATATGGTGAATAGCTGGGGCATACCCCACGTCAGAGCTTTTTGCGCGCCACTTGATTTGCGCAACTGGACAAGCCGATTCCTGAAAGCCCGCCAAGTGGTCGCGCTGATCAGCCTTGAGAACGAGCTCTGGCCAAACCGTATTACGCTTGCCGCACGGGCCGGGATGCCGGTCTTTCTGGTGGCAGCCAAGATATCCCGGAAATCCGCCCGCGTCTGGAAGCGTTTGCCTGCCTTGAGACGAGAGATGTTTCAAAGCATCGCGCTTTTGGCACCCCAAGATCGCGGGTCGCGCAACCGGTTCAAGGCTCTGGGTGTTCGCGATGAGCAATTTGCACCCATTATCGAGTTGAAGTCGCTATACACCCCTGTCGACACGGTCCCGCCGCCACTACCGTTTGCGCGCGATCAAATTTGGCTGGCTGCATCCACGCACGAGGGAGAAGAGGCTCTCATCATACAGGCCCACAAAGAACGCATCGCCGCGGGGGCGCATAGTTTGCTCTTATTGGCCCCACGCCACCCTCGGCGCGCCGCAGACATCAGGGCTCTGATCGAAGGCGCAGGCCTGAGCGTCGCGCAACGTAGTCAGCAGGAAACGGTAACTCCGGACACGCAGGTCTATTTGGTCGACACGATGGGCGAGATGCCGATGTGGTATCGTGCGGCGGGTGCAACCTTTGTCGCTGGGTCATTTGCAGCCAAGGGCGGACACACCCCGTTCGAACCTGCCGCCTATGGCACTGCAATTCTACATGGGCCTGACACCAGCAACTTCCGCCGGATCTACCGTGATCTGGACACAGCGCAAGCGGCTCTGCCAGTGCAGAACGCCAGCGATCTGGCGACTGCGGTGACGCGCGCGCTGTCAGACCGCTCATCCTATGCCCAACGCGCGACTAAGGTCATTCAAGCTTCGACCGATCTTGACCCTTTGGTTGATCGCATTCTGGAACGTCTCCCACCAGCTAATGTCGATTAACCACTAGGGCGGAAACCCGCCCGCACGCCCCCGAAAGAATTCGCTTTTCCCTTAAAATGCGGCTAAAACTTGTCCGGCATTCTGATTGTTTTTGTGTCATCGCCCTAGACGACCCGCACCTTTCTCTCGGACGCATTCCTTTCGGAGTGATAGTTGAATGGCCTACAAGTATAACTACAAATCCCTTTTGGTCGGCGGAGCAGACGGCTGGCATGACGGGAACAGCACCATCACCTATAGCTTTGCGTCTGGCAGTAGCCTGCCTGACTATTATCCGACTCGGATCAGAAACGGAGTCGAGGTCTGGAATATTTCTGGCGAGAAAGTTCCGACGACCCAAAGCGTTGAACTGACCGACGACGAGAAGGCGATGACCCTCCGCGCTATAGATGCGTGGAATGAGATCGCGAACGTAAATCTCGTAACCGTCGAGGGCACCAGCAGCGCGGCCGCAAGAGAGATCGAGACAGACAGCACCGCGCGGACCTATGCCTCCGTCTTGGCTTTCGCAGATGACGAGTCCGAAGAGATCGACCTGTCCGCGGTGTTCGAAGACGGACTGAACATGTTTGGCGAAACGCTGAACGCAGAGCAGATCTACGTGAATTCGAATGGCAGCCTGACCTTTGGCACAGGCTACGACGTCGCCACTCCGACAACTCTGAACAAGGCGACACCTGCGATGATCGCAGCGTTCTGGACCGACATCGTGACCGGCCCCGAGGGCATTACCAAAGAGATCGATGCCGAGGCGGGCATTGTCACCTTTGAGTGGCGTCACGTGACGAGCTATTCAGGCAGCCTCGAAGAAAGCGCGCCAGAAAACACCTTTAGCCTGACACTCGTGGATCAAGGCAATGGCGACTTCGACGTGGTCTTTGACTATTCCGAAATCGCTTGGGCATTCGAAGAAAATACCGGCCGAAAATCGGCGGCCGTTGCGGGCTTTGCGTCTCTCAGCAGCTTTTTCGAAACAGACTACTCTGCAAATGTCAGCGCGCTGAAGGCACTGGACGAAATAACCGGAAACGCTGGCGAAACTGGCCTCTGGACCTATCAGTTCCGCGGCGGCGATCTTTACGTGGACGGGACACTGATCAGCTCCGGAACCGCACGGGGCTCGATCTTTGCTCAAGAACCTGTTGCGGCATCATCGGTTGGGGACATCCTGATCGCAGGCACCGCATTCGATGATCCGGACCTCTACGGCTTTGTCAGCGGCTTACCGTACGATGGCGCCGCGAATTGGCAGGATGAAATCGGCGATCTGTGGATCAACCACAGCAACGAAGATCAGTATGTTGGCGGCTCCCCCGTCTACGGGCATACCAGCTGGAACACTTATCTGCACGAATTAGGACATGCGCTGGGGCTCGAACATCCGAACAATGATCCCAATGATCTGGATATCACGACCCAATACACAGTGATGTCCTACAACGCCCACCCCGAAGAGGAATACGATCCGTTTAACAAACAGGCGTGGTCTCTGACCCCGATGGTTTGGGACATTCAGGCGATTCAGGATCTCTACGGGGTGAACACGGCCACGCGGACAGAGAACAACGTCTACTTCGGCGACGGCGGTGGGCAGAATGGCAACGCCATATACCAGTACGCCACTAACGCCGACAACGGGCGCGGCATGCAGGTCTTGGGCGAGGATGGCATCTACCGCGATGTGATTCTGACGATCTGGGATGCGGGCGGGACCGACCTGATCGACGCCTCTGATCTCGATACGGACAGCGTGATCGACCTGCGCAACGGCCGCTATTCCTCGATCGGAGAGATTGACGACAACATCGCCATTGCTGCGACCGTCAAAGTGGATGGCAGCGTCATAAACTATGTCGAAAACGCATCGGGCGGCAGCGGTGATGATGACATAACAGGCAACAACGGCCGCAATCTGCTACGGGGCAACGCCGGGGCTGACGCGCTCGAGGGGCTCGGCGGCAAAGACCGCCTGTTTGGCGGCGCAGGGAATGACACCCTTGACGGGGGCGCGGGCAAGGACAAGCTCCTTGGCGGCTCCCAAGGCGACGAGCTAAGTGGCGGCGGCGCGCGCGATCGCCTGATTGGCGGCGGTGGCGCCGACACGCTCTACGGCGGCAGCGGCAATGACCTTCTCAAGGGACAGGGCGGCGATGACGATCTGTACGGCGGCGCGGGAAATGACAAAATGGTCGGTGGCAAAGGCGCGGATATATTTGTCTTTGGGCTAGGGTCAGATCGCGTTCTGGACTTTGACACCTCGGCGACGGGCGATTGGGTCGATCTGAGCGCAGCTACGGGCATTTCCGACTACACTGATCTGATCAACAACCATAGCACTGACACTGCATCCGGCGTCAGCCTCTTTGACGACGCAGGCAATGACATGCTTCTGCTGGGTATCGCGCAAGTCGATCTGGACGAGGCCTTCTTTTTCTTCGACTAGAATTCAGGCTGGATGCGCGCGCAAAGCCGCGCCAGCCCGTCGCGCACCTTTGGCCGGACCTCCCCGTTTCGCGGGGAATCGCGCAAGGTGCTGAACCAATGGTCGGGCGGATTGCGTCCCAAACGGTGATTCTGGAATTCGAGACCGCGCAGAACAGATTGGGCGACTGGCGGCAGCACCTCTGGAATCAAGTGCCCGTTCAGAGTGGCCCAAACGCCGGTCCAGAGCCGCCCCACAGACCAAGGGTTATAGCCCCCGCCCCCAAGGACCAGATTCCGCGGCGCCATTTCCATCAAGGCAGCAACGATTTGCCAGTGGCTATTGTTGGACAGGGTCAGACGTGACAGCGGGTCCTCAGTCACGGCGTCCGCACCGCATTGTAGGACAATCGCTTCGGGGGCAAATGAAGCGACGGACGGCAGAATGAGTCGATCGCGAATCTCGGCCATTTCTGTGTCATTCAGGCCTGCCGGGAGCGGCAGGTTAAACAACGTTCCTGCCCCCACATCTTCCAGGGCGCCAGTGCGCGGCCAGCGATTCTCTTCGTGCGTAGATATCATCAGAACATCGGGGTCAGCGCCGAACGCCACCTCGACCCCGTCGGGATGATGGGCATCAATGTCGATATACGCCACGCGCCGAACACCCGAGCGGCGCAATGACAGAATCGCCAATACCGGATCGTTCAAATAGCAAAATCCGTTGGCGCGGGCTGGCATCCCGTGATGGGTACCACCCGCGGGCGAATACACGATCCCGCCCTGCGCCAATAGCTCTCCGGCCAAGAGCGATGCCCCAGCCGAAGTCGCGGGCCTGCGCCACATTTCAGGGAAAACAGGATTGGCAGTGGTCCCCAGTCCGTAGCGTTCTTTGACCTCTGGGCTGGCGATCTGTGTCTGCTCGGCCAAAGCAAGCGCCCCCAGATAGTCGGGATCATGCCAAAGACTGAGGGCTGCAGCCTTGGCGCGCGGACTCTGGACGTATTGCGCAGGCCCCAACCACCCCATCCCCCGCGACAGGTCCATCACAGTGGAAACGCGTGGCACCCGCAAAGGATGCCACGCGCCATATGACGATGTGCGATAGATATCCGACCCGATGAACAGTGGGGCGTGTTTAGGGTCCTTGATCACGTTGGGCCGTATGCGGAGTTAGTCCGCCAGTTCCTGTTCAATCTGCGACACGAGTTTGGGCGAGGTCGGCTTGACTATCGAACCGTAGGTCGCGACCACCTCTCCCTCGCCAGAGATTAGAACCTTGTTGAAGTTCCAGCCCGGCTCAAATCCTGCGGTCTCTTTTACCCAGCGATAGAAAGGGTGCGCCTCGGTGCCTTTGACCTTGGAAATGTCGGTCATGGGCAAGGTCAGATCAAAATTCACTGCACAAAAATCCTTGACCGCTTCGGCCGAGGAAAGCTCTTGGCGAAAGTCATTGGACGGGACCGCCAAAACCACGAGCCCCTGATCACTATACTTTTCGTGCAGTGCCTGCAGGTCGTCGTACTGCGGGGTAAAGCCGCAGCGTGACGCGGTGTTCACCACCAGAACTGGCCGCCCCTCCCAAGAGGCGGTGTCCATCTGCAAACCCTCGATCGAGGTGAAATCGAATTGGCTCATGCCGGCCCATGCCGACGAAGCCGACAGGATAAATGCTGAAATGATGCATTGTCTGACAAACATGCGATGTCCTCCGAGAACGAGCCCTGCGGCTCTACCACCAATACGCGAGACAGCCAAATTAGTTTCACCTGACCTAAAATATCGACAGGAATAGTGTCGCGCTGATCGGCTTTTCCCAAAGTAATATAGAAGCGAGATCGCCTCCGACCAGTCTCCTCATGCATCTGCGTATATTGCATTTATCCGGCAGTCCCATACTTTTAGCGAACTGCGGTTAAGGAGAGCCGATGATCCGCTATGATTTGAAATGCGCCGAAGGGCACAGTTTTGACAGTTGGTTCCAGTCTAGCAGCGCCTACGACAAGTTGGTCGCCGCGGGCATGGTGTCCTGCGCCATTTGCGGCAGCACCAAGGTCGAGAAAGCCATCATGGCACCGCGTGTTTCCACCTCGGACAAGGCTGCCGCTGCAGTTCCGACCGAGCCGGTCGAAGCACCTGCGCCCAAGCTGACTGACAACAGCAAAACCGAAAAGATGCTGGCCGAGATGCGCAAGCATATCGAAAAGAATGCGACCTATGTGGGCGGCAATTTCGCGGCCGAAGCCCGTGCGCAGCATTTGGGAGACGCCCCCGAACGCGCGATCTATGGCGAAGCCAAACCCGAAGACGTCAAGAAGCTGATCGAAGACGACGTGCCTGTGGCCCCCCTACCCTTTACCCCAACACGAAAGACCAGTTGATGACAGTCCTGATTACAGGCGCAAACCGCGGCATTGGCCATGAGCTTTACACGCTCTACCAATCCGAAGGCGCATCGGTAATCGGAACAGCCCGCAGTAAAGCTGACTTTGAACATCTTGAGATGACCGACCCTGCCAGTCACACCGCTTTGTCGAACCGTCTGTCAGGGACACCGATCGATCTGTTGGTCTGCAATGCCGGTGTTTATCTGGACACGGCCGAGACGCTGGACGCAGGCTACCCTGCCGACATGTGGGCCGAAACCTTTGCCGTGAACGTCACGGGTGTGTTTCTAGCGGTTCAGGCGCTGCTTCCGAATCTAAGATGCGCCGCTTCGCCAAAGATCGCGATCATTTCGTCACAAATGGCGTCACACACCAACGCACCTGGTGGCAGCTATATCTACCGCGCGTCCAAAGCGGCGTCGCTGAACCTTGGGCGCAATCTGGCGACCGATTTGCGCTCCGAAGGAATCGCCGTCGGCATCTATCACCCGGGCTGGGTACAGACCGACATGGGTGGCACAGCAGCCGACATTGATGTTTCCGAGTCGGCCAAAGGCCTTGCCGCGCAATTTGAGGCCCTAAGCATGGACACTACCGGCAAGTTTCTGACTTGGGACGGTCGCGAACACCCCTTCTGACCCTTGCGAAGCCGACGGTCTGCGCGTAAACGCGGGCGGACTTTAGGTGACAGGGGGGTTCTCATGCCTATCCTCGTGATGAAATTCGGCGGGACGTCCGTCGCAAACCTTGACCGCATCCGCCGCGCTGCAAAACGCGTGGGTCTGGAAGTGGCCAAGGGCTATGATGTCATTGTCATCGTTAGCGCCATGTCGGGCAAAACAAACGAGCTGGTCGGCTGGGTTAACGAAACCTCGCCGCTTTATGACGCGCGCGAATACGACGCCGTTGTCAGCTCGGGCGAGAATGTCACTGCTGGCCTGATGGCCCTGACTCTCCAAGAAATGGATGTGCCCGCACGCAGCTGGCAGGGCTGGCAGGTTCCGCTGAAGACCACTTCGGCGCACGGTCAGGCCCGGATCGAAGAGATCCCCACCGACAACCTGATGGACAAATTCGGCGAAGGCATGCGTGTCGCTGTGGTCGCTGGTTTCCAAGGGATCAGCCCCGAAGGCCGCATCACCACTCTGGGCCGCGGCGGCTCGGACACCACCGCTGTGGCCTTTGCAGCTGCGTTCGATGCAGAGCGTTGCGACATTTATACTGACGTGGACGGGGTCTACACCACCGACCCCCGCATCAGCGACAAAGCCCGCAAGCTGGACAAGATCGCGTTCGAGGAAATGCTCGAACTCGCCAGCCTTGGCGCCAAGGTGCTGCAAACCCGTTCGGTCGAATTGGCCATGCGCTATAATGTAAAACTGCGCGTCCTTTCCAGCTTTGAAGAACCGTCAGACGAGGCCGGTACGCTGGTCTGCGATGAGGAGGAAATCATGGAAGATAAAGTTGTCTCCGGTGTCGCTTACAGCCGCGACGAAGCGAAAATGACCCTCGTATCGGTCGAGGACCGTCCGGGTATCGCGGCCTCCATCTTCGGCCCCTTGGCCGACGCGGGCATCAATGTGGATATGATCGTCCAGAACATCTCGGACGAAGGCACCACCGACATGACCTTTAGCTGCCCCACCGATCAGGTGGCCCGCGCAGAAAAGGCGCTGAACGACGCCAAAGCAGCCGGAACCATCGGCTTCGAAGAGATCATCGCTGACACCAATGTCGCAAAAATCTCGGTCGTTGGCATCGGCATGCGCAGCCAGCCCGGCGTTGCAGCCAAGATGTTCAAGGTGCTGTCGAACGAAGGCATCAACATCAAGGTTATTGCCACTTCGGAAATCAAGATTTCCGTTTTGATCGACCGGAAATACATGGAACTCGCGGTTCAGGCACTGCATGATGCCTTTGAACTGGAGAAAGCAGCCTAAGGGGCACCATGCCCGACGGAACCGAAAGCGAAAGCAGAAAACTACTTGTCCGACTGCGTGACACGCTCGCCGAAGGCGGCGCGGGTCAAGAGCGGTTGGACAAGATCACGCACCTGATCGCCAGCTCTATGCTGACCGAGGTGTGCTCGATCTATCTGTTTCGCGATGATGACACGCTCGAACTCTGCGCAACCGAGGGCCTGAAGGCCGAGTCGGTGCATCAGACCCGTCTGCGTTTGGGCGAGGGTCTGGTGGGCCGTGTCGCCAAAACCACCCAGATCGTCAACACGGCCGACGCGCCGTCCGAGCGCGGCTTCCGCTACATGCCGGAAACCGGCGAAGAGGCGTATTCCTCCTTCCTTGGTGTTCCGATTCAGCGCCTTGGCGAAACGTTGGGCGTTCTGGTCGTGCAGTCAAAAGAGGCGCGACAATTCTCGTCAGATGAAGTGTACGCGCTGGAAGTCGTGGCGATGGTTCTGGCCGAAATGGCGGAGCTCGGTGCATTTGTCGGCGATGGAGCAGCGCTCAAAGCCCTGCATCAACAGCCCGTCCTGTTCCGCGGCACTGTGGGCCAAGAAGGCACCGCCGAAGGCCATATTTGGCTGCACGAACCCCGCGTGGTTGTCACCAATCCCGTTGCCGAAGATCCCCAAGCCGAGACAGAGCGCCTGCGCGACGCCGTAAATGAATTGCGCTACTCTGTGGACCAGATGCTGTCTGTCGCCGAGGGCGGCGATGCCGACCATGTCCAGGTTCTCGAAGCCTACAAGATGTTCGCTAATTCCAAAGGCTGGCTCCGCCGCATGGAAGAGGACATCTCGCGCGGCCTGTCCGCCGAAGCTGCCGTGGAAAAAGAGCAATCCATCGCACGCTCTCGCATGGCCCGTTCGACCGATGCCTACCTGCGCGAGCGTTTGAACGATTTGGATGATCTATCAAACCGCCTGCTTCGAATCCTGACAGGTCAGGGCAGCGACACCGGTGCCGAGATGCCCGATGATCCGGTT
This sequence comes from Donghicola eburneus, assembly GCF_900115865.1. GTDB lineage: Bacteria > Pseudomonadota > Alphaproteobacteria > Rhodobacterales > Rhodobacteraceae > Donghicola > Donghicola eburneus. The sequence goes on from NZ_FOXY01000012.1 coordinate 9,231, forward strand.
CTCGTGGCCCGCAACATCGGTCCCGCCGAGCTGCTGGACTATGGCCGCCGGCTCAAAGGTGTGATTCTCGAAGAAGGCTCTGTTGGCAGCCACGCCGCAATCGTCGCCCGCGCTCTGGCGATTCCGTTGGTGGTGCACGCACGAAACATCACGACCGAAGCGCTGAACGGCAACCATGTGCTGCTCGATGGCGATCAGGGTGTGGTCCACCTGCGTCCCGACGAAAACGTGGTCAAAGCGTTTCGCGATCAGATGGCTATGCAAGCACAGGCCCAAGAGCGTTACGCCTCGATCCGTGACCTGCCCGCTGAAACACTGTGTGGCCGCCGAATCTCCCTGACCATGAATGCAGGGCTGATGGCTGACCTGCCCTCTTTGCCCACCTCGGGCGCCGAAGGCGTCGGCCTGTTCCGTACAGAACTCCAATTCCTTGTCCGGAACAAAATGCCCAAACGGGCCGAGCTTTCCGCGCTGTATGGCCGCGTGCTGGACGCCGCTGACGGTCAGCCGGTGGTGTTCCGGACTCTCGACATCGGGTCGGACAAGGTCCTGCCCTACATGAAGCCCAACGACGAACCAAATCCGGCTCTGGGCTGGCGTGCGATTCGCGTGGGTTTGGACAAGCCGGGCGTCTTGCGGATGCAGTTGCAGGCCCTGATCCGCGCTGCGAATGGTCGCCCTCTGTCGGTGATGTTCCCGTTCATCGCGCAGATGGATGAATTCACCGTTGCGCGTCAGGAAATCGACAAGGCTATGGCCCGCGAAGAGCGCTTGGGCCACGTACTGCCATCCGAGCTGAAAATCGGCACCATGCTTGAGACACCTTCGCTGGCCTTTGCCCCTCAGGCGTTCTTTGAGCAGGTAGATTTCGTTTCGATTGGCGGGAACGATCTGAAGCAGTTCTTCTTTGCCGCCGACCGTGAAAATGAGCGCGTGCGCCGCCGCTATGACACGCTGAACGTCAGCTTCCTGTCCTTCCTCGAAGGGATCGTGAACCGCTGCCGGACCACAGGCACGCCGCTGTCCTTCTGTGGTGAAGATGCGGGTCGACCAATCGAGGCGCTATGCCTTGCCGCCATCGGGTTGCAAAGCCTGTCTATGCGTCCCGCATCCATTGGACCGGTGAAGCATCTGCTGCGCCGCACCAACCTCGGAGAACTGTATAGCGTGATTTCCGAGGCTCGCGAATCCGGCGTCCAAAGTGTGCGGCCCGCAGTGATGGAGTATCTGGCCAAGGCCGCGATCCCTACTGCCAACTAAGGCCACAGCAAACCACGCAATAGCAAAGGGCGCCCAACCGGAGCGCCCTTTTGCTTTGGCCAAATCAATCAGCGGGGCCTTCCCACTTGTGCACATCGCCTTGGATGCCCTCCCAATCCCCGATCCCGAGGACACGATCCGGGTTCGTCGGTGGTGGCATCTCTACGCCCGTCAGTTTCTCGAACCCGAACCGACTGTAATAGGGATAGTCGCCCACCAGCATCACGCGCGGCCACCCCAGCTCGGCGGTCCGGCTGAGCGAGGCTTGCATCAGGATGCCCCCCAACCCCTCGCCCTGCCGCGTGGGGTGCACAGCGATGGGACCCAAGAGCAAGGCCGGACTGTCACCGACCCGCACAGGCCAGAACCGGATGGCTCCGGCCAAAATTTTATCAGGGTCACGCGCTGTCAGGCTAAGTTCGGGCACACGATCAACCCCGTCCCGCAATCGGTAGGACGACAGTGCCTCGCGACCGGGGGCAAAGCACAGATCGTACAGGGCTTCGACCTCCCACACGTCCTCTGGCTGTTCTTGCGCAATCTCGAACACCTGACCTCCGATCTTTCGAGTGGCATGGCGGGTATCATGACACTACTTGTGTATCAATCACATAGGAGCAAAACATGTTCTATCGCCCCAGCGAAGGCCACGGTCTGCCACACAATCCGTTCAACGCCATCGTCACCCCGCGGCCCATTGGCTGGATCTCAACCCGTGATGCGGACGGGCGGGACAACTTGGCCCCATATTCGTTTTTTAACGCGGTTGCTTACGTGCCCCCGCAAGTGATGTTTGCTTCAACATCTGCCAAAGCAGACCGCGGAGACACCAAGGACAGCGTCTCGAATATCCGCGACACAGGCGTGTTTTGCGTGAACATCGTGGAATACGCGGCGCGCGATGTAATGAATGCCTCGTCAGCGACAGTGGACCGCGACGTTGACGAATTCGAACTTGCCGGAATCGACAAAGCTGCGTGCGACACCATCGCCGCGGCGCGTGTCGCAAACGCCCCCGCCTCTCTGGAATGCAAGGTGACCCAGATCATCCAGCTCGAGGGTGAGTCGAACTTCGCCGTATTTGGCGAAGTAACAGGCATCCACATGCGAGACGACTGCATTGTGGACGGTCGCTTTGACGTGACGCGCTACCAGCCTTTGACCCGTCTAGGCTATCGTGACTACGGGGTGATCAAAGAGGTCTTTAGCCTGACCCGCCCCGACGACTGAGTCGCCTGCCGTATTCCCAAGTCCGCCCTGCCCGCGTATCCATGTGCTGAACCCAGCACACGGAGGGCATCATGGAGACCATGATCGGGATTATCGGGGGCAGCGGCCTGTACGACATCGACGGACTAGAGGATGCCAAATGGGTCAGTGTCGAAACCCCGTGGGGCGCGTCGTCTGATCAGATCATGACCGGCGTACTGGACGGGCTAAAGATGGCGTTCCTGCCCCGCCACGGACGCGGGCACGTCCATAGCCCTTCGACCGTGCCCTACCGCGCGAACATAGATGCGCTGAAACGCATCGGGGTGACGGATATCATCAGCCTGTCCGCCACAGGCAGTTTCCGCGAAGAAATGGCCCCCGGCGATTTCGTCATTGTGGATCAGTACATCGACCGCACTCGCGGCCGCGACAAATCCTTCTTCGGGACGGGCTGCGTCGCCCATGTCAGCCTTGCGCATCCGACCTGCCCTCGGCTGTCGGATATTCTGGCCGAAGCCGCCGCAACCGCCGGTGCCCGCGTTCATCGCGGCGGCACCTATCTGGCGATGGAGGGACCGCAGTTCAGTACCTTGGGCGAATCAAAGCTGTACCGAGAGGTCTGGGGCTGCGACGTGATCGGCATGACCAACATGCCCGAGGCCGCTTTGGCCCGCGAGGCAGAGATCTGCTACGCCTCGGTCGCGATGGTCACCGACTATGACAGCTGGCACCCCGACCACGGCGAAGTCAGCGTGACCGACATCATCAAGACCCTGCAGGGCAATGGTGAAAAGGCGCGTGACACCATTCGTGCCCTGCCCGATCTGATCGACCGCGAGCGGGCGCCCTGCCCCCACGAATGTGACCGCGCGTTAGAGTTTGCCATCATGACCGCGCCTGATAAACGGGACGCCGAACTTTTGAAAAAACTCGATGCGGTCGCTGGCCGCGTCCTGAAAGGCACCCCATGACACAGGTCCAAGACTACATCCGCACCATCGTCGATTTTCCCAAACCGGGCATCATGTTCCGCGACGTGACCACGCTATTTAGCAACCCGCGGGGCTTTCGCATGGCGATCGACCAACTACTGCACCCCTATGCGGGCGAGCGGATTGATGTGGTTGTGGGCCTAGAGGCGCGCGGATTTATCCTTGGCGGCGCGGTCGCGCACCAGTTGGGGACCGGCTTCGTGCCTGTTCGCAAGAAGGGCAAACTGCCCGGCACCGTGATCTCCGAAGCCTACACGCTCGAATACGGCGAGGCTGTGGTCGAGGTACACGACGACGCCATCGCGCCAGGTCAGAACGTGTTGATCGTCGATGACCTACTGGCCACAGGCGGCACCGCCGAAGCGGGGATCAAACTGGTCGAACGGCTTGGCGGCCAGATCGCAGGCTGCGCGTTTGTGGTGGACCTGCCTGATCTAGGGGGCCGCAAACGGCTGAAGGCGTTGGACATCGACGTCCACGCGCTCTGCTCCTTCGAAGGGGACTAAGGATGACACCTGCCGCTGAGTTCGCCGCCGATTGGGAAGCGGGTTGGAACAGCCACGATCTGGACCGGATCATGGCCCACTACAGTCCCGATATCGTCTTCCGGTCAAAAAAAGCGGTGGCTCTGGTCGGCAACGGAGAGGTGCGCGGGCATGACGCCCTGCGCGCCTATTGGCAGGCCGCGCTGGACAAACAGCCTGACCTGCATTTCACCGTCCGTGATGTGTTTGCTGGCCACGAGATGATGGTCATCACCTACGAAAACCATCGGGGCGTTCTAGCGCCAGAGACGCTCTATTTCGGCGCGGACGGCTTGGTGATCCAAGCCGCCGCCTGTCACGCGGGTTAAGCGCGCAGGATCACGCCAGGGTTCATGATACCTTTGGGGTCCACCGCCTGTTTGATCGCGCGCAGAGCCGCCAGCTTGACCGGATCGCTGTATTTCTCCAGATCGCTGACTTTCAGGCGGCCGACACCGTGCTCGGCGCTGACCGAACCATTGAACGCATGGACCAGATCATGCACCCCGGTTTTTACCGCCGCACGCAGGTCTTCGTAATCCGCGCGGGATTTTCCGGCAGCGGGGAAGACGTTGTAGTGCAAGTTGCCGTCCCCAAGGTGCCCAAAGCAATTCACCCGAACATCCCCAAGCGCCGCCATAGCTGCATTCCCTTCGCGGATAAATTCAGGGATTCGGCTGATCGGAACAGAAATATCGTGGCTGCTGATTGAACCGATCCGGCGGTTCCCCTCGGGGATATTCTCGCGGATGTTCCACAGGTCGGTGCGCTGTTGCTCGGACTGTGCAATCAGGCCATCGGTGACGATTCCCGCTTCGAAGGCTTCGGCAAATAGGGTCTCTAGCGCCTCTGCAGGGTCCAAACCTTTGGCAAGTCCCACGTCGGTCAGAACGCTCCATTCCGGCGCTTCGTCATAGGGCAGACGCAATTCAGGCATGGTTTCCTGCAAGAACTCCCAGCCCTGACGGTGCATGATTTCAAATGCGCTGATTCCCTCGGCCATATGGCTGCGGGCCATGGCCAGCAGTTCCGTCGCCGCCTCGGGCGAGGGCACGACGAACAAAGCAGTCCCTTCGCTGGCGGGAATTGGGAACAGCTTCAGCGCGGCGGCGGTGATGATCCCGAGCGAGCCTTCGGATCCGATCATCAAGTTGCGCAGATCATATCCTGTGTTGTCCTTGCGCAAACGGGTCAGGCCGTTCCAGATGTCTCCATTCGGCATCACGACCTCTAGTCCCAGACACAGGTCGCGCGCATTTCCGTAGCGCAGCACATTCAGACCGCCCGCGTTTGTCGCCAGATTACCTCCGATCCGCGCCGAGCCCTTGGCTGCGATCGACAACGGAAACAGCCGGTCCTCTTTTTCGACAGCCGTGTGCAAATCTTGCAGAATGCAGCCCGCTTCGGCCACCAGAACGTTTTCCTCGGGGTAGATCGCACGCACCGCATTCATCCGTTCAAGCGAGATGATCAGCGGCTCGATTCCGTCCTGCGCAATCTGCCCACCGACGAGGCCGGTGCCTCCTCCGTATGGAACGACCGGAACACCCGCCGCGTGGGCAAATTTCACCGCGAGCGATACCTCTTCGGTGTTGGCGGGTGCGATAAGTAGGCCGCCCTGCCCCTTGTAGCGACCGCGGGGTTCTTCCAAATACCGAGGTTCGAGTTCGCGAAATGCAGCGGCAGGCAAGGCGTCCCGCAGGGCGCCTTCGATCGAAGTCACGGGGGTCATGGGCTCTCCTATTCAGCGCCCAAGTCTTGGGCCGAAATCGGACGAGGTTCAAGCACCACAACTGTCGGGCGCGAGGGTAAATTCCGCAGGGAGACGTCGATCTGCGACTCGCCCGTGCGCTGGATTGCGAAATCCTGTTCCATACGCGCGATGAACTGTTCCAACGTCAGGCGGCCGAACCAGTGCATCGGAATGATGATCGATGATTTCAGCCGCTGCATAACTCGCACCACCGACGGCTGATCTAGCGTCATACCGCCATCCACAGCCACCATTGTGACATCCAAGCGGCCCATTGCGGCGTATTGCGCCGCCGAGGGTTCGTGATGCAAGTGCCCCATATGGCCGATACACAGCCCGCCCACTTCGAAAATAAAGATCGAGTTGCCATTCTCGCCCGCCGAGCCAGAACCCCGTCGATTGTCCGTGGTCACGTTGCGCACCAGCATATCCCCAAGATCGAGATAGTGCACCGCCGCGTTCCCCTCGGCATCAGGCCAGCCCTGCAGAACATGCTTGATGTCGGGGTCAGGATAGCTGGTCCAGTGGGTCCCATGGGCGTTGTTCATAGTGGCAACATCCGGCGTAAAATCCCCTTGCCCCAGATAACCGGAATAGTCTGTCACCGCCGTCAAACCGCTCTGAGTGCCGATCAAAAACATCGCGTGGTCCAGATAGCGAATACGGACGGTGTATTCGTCTGCGATTGGATCGGAAAAACTGGCAAGCTGCACGTATTCAAGACCCGGCGCGCTGTTGGCCACCGCGATGCAATGACTTGGCCGGCGGTCTTGGGCCTGAGCTGCCCCTGCAGTCACCAGAAGAAGAAGTGAGATGAGACGAAATACCATGTGCGATCCCCCGTGTTCGCCCAAAGGCTAACACAAGTTCCGCACGATCCGGTCTTCACGGATCGGTCAACTAAACCGTCTTGCCCCGTCGATCGTGGCGAAGAGCTGCGAAAAGCACATGATTACGCCAGCGACCGTCGATCTGCAGATAGGATTGCGCGACGCCCTCGTACTTGAACCCGCATTTTTCGAGCACGCCGTGCGAGGGCTTGTTTTCCGGCAGGCAAGCCGCTTCGATCCGGCTCAGGTCCATGCGCGTAAAGGCATGGTGCACAATCGCGGCAATCGCTTCGGTCATATATCCTTGGCGGGCAAAGGGTTCGCCGATCCAGTAACCGATCGTGCCCATCTGCGCAGGCCCTCGGCGTACATTGTCCAAGGTAATCGCACCAAGCAGCATGTCATCAGACCGACGGATCATAAACAGCGGCACAGCAGTGCCCTGAGACATGGATCGGCTGGCCCAGTAAACGCGGTTGGTAAAGGCTTTGCGGCTGAGGTGATCCTCGGCCCATGTGGGTTCCCACGGTGTCAGGAAATCACGACAGGAAAAACGCAGCGTGCTCCACGCACGGTAGTCGCCATGGAGCGGGAGTCGTAGCGTCATACGCTCGGTCTCCAGGCGAAACTTCCGTTTGTTCAGCAGCATTTATCCAGCCAGCCTCTCTTTCAACGCGGCCAGGAAAGGCGCATTGTCTACGGGACCATAGAGCGCCATCGCGGACGGCGCATTGGTGGCAAGATTGATTCCGAAATCACGCACGTTTTCAAGAGTAACGGCATCGATTCGCGCCACAGTCTCTGACAAATCGGGCACACGGCCCCAGATCGACATCATACGGGCCAAACGTTCAGCACGATTCGACGGGCTTTCGAGCCCCATGAGCATGCCAGCCTTCATCTGGGCACGGGCACGATCAATCTCGGCGATACGCAGATCCTCGTTGATACGGCGCATTTCGTCGATGGTGACTTCCGCCAATTCACCCAGCTGTTCGGCGCTGGTGCCAGCGTAAACGGTGATTAGGCCGGTGTCGGAATAAGCGCCCGCCTGGCTAAAGATCGTGTAGCACAAACCGCGGTGTTCGCGAATTTCCTGGAACAGACGAGAAGACATGCCGCCCCCCAGCGCGTTCGCATAAATCTGGCCGGTAAAGAAATCATCCGCACGGTAGCCGGGGCTTTCAAAGGCCAACGTGAAGTGCGCCTGCTCCAGCTTTTTCACTTCGCGGCGCTCGCCCCCTTGGAATGCTGCAGCGTCTTCGTGCTGTGCCGCACCCGGCTGCATGTGACCGAACAGCTTCTCCGCCTCGCGCACGATGGCGTCGTGGTCGACAGCGCCAGCAGCCGATAGAATCATCTGACCGGGGCCATAGTGTTCCTCGACAAAGCCCGACAAATCCTCGCGGCTGAAGTGGCGTACGCGCTCGGAGGGTCCAAGGATGGTCCGACCAAGAGGTTGGTTTGGGTAGGCCTCTTCTTGCAACCAGTCAAAGATCACGTCGTCAGGCGTGTCCAGCGCCTGACCGATCTCTTGCAAGATCACGCCACGTTCGACCTCGATCTCGTTCTCGTCAAAGGTCGGATTGAGCAGAATGTCTGCGATGACATCCAGCGCCAGTGGCACGTCATTTGCCAATACGCGGGCGTAATAGGCTGTAACCTCACGCGAGGTGTAGGCATTGATATACCCGCCCACATCTTCAATGACTTCGGCAATCTCCAGCGCGGAGCGACGCTTGGTGCCTTTGAAGGCCATGTGTTCAAGGAAGTGGGCAATGCCGTTCTGTTCCACCCTTTCGTGGCGCGCACCGGCACCCACCCAAATCCCGATCGCAGCGGATTCGAGGCCGGGCATGTGCTCCGTCACAACGCGGAAGCCATTGGAAAGGGTATGGGTCTGAACGGTCAAAGGTGGATCCGATCCTTAATTAGAGTTTCAATCGCCAGCAGGTCGTTTTCGACGCGGGTCACGCGTTCCGAACGCTCATATAGGTCAGCCATCCGCGGGGGAAGCCCCGGACGCACGCCTGTAGCTTTCTCAACCGCATCAGGGAATTTCGCGGGGTGCGCAGTTGCAAGAGTAACCATCGGGCTGCTGCCCATATGCGCTTCTGCAACATGTACGCCAACCGCGCTGTGGGGACACAGCAGCTCTGCCGAATGCTTCAGAGTGCGCGTAATCGTTGCCAGCGTTTCCTCTTCGGAACAGCGACCACTGTCGAAGTTCTCTCGCAGAGCCTGCAAGGCACCTTGGCTAACCTTGAAGCCGCCTGCTTTGAGTTCATCCATCAGCTGCGCAACGGCCGTGCCGTCGCGGCCATAGGCATCGAACAGCGCACGCTCAAAGTTCGAGGACACCTGAATGTCCATCGACGGGCTGATCGAGGGGATCACGCCGTCGACCATGTATTCGGACGTCGACAGGCAGCGGTGCAGGATGTCGTTCTGGTTGGTCGCGACGACCAGACGATCAATCGGCAGGCCCATGCGCTTTGCGATGTAGCCCGCGAAGATATCGCCAAAGTTGCCGGTCGGCACGGTGAAGCTGACCTTGCGATGGGGCGCGCCCAAAGCCACAGCCGAGGTGAAGTAGTAAACGACCTGCGCCAGAACACGGGCCCAGTTGATGCTGTTCACGCCCGCCAGCTTCACGCCGTCGCGGAACTCGAAGTCGTTGAACATATCTTTGACGCGCGCCTGACAGTCATCAAAGTGCCCGTCGAGCGCCAGCGCGTGCACGTTGTCCTCGGAGGGAGCGGTCATCTGGCGGCGCTGGACTTCAGACACACGGCCGTGCGGGAACAGGATGAACACGTCCACCGCGTCCAGACCACGAAACGCTTCGATCGCGGCGGAACCGGTGTCGCCCGAGGTCGCGCCCACGATGGTCACGCGGCTGTCGCGGCGCTTGAGCTCGAACTCGAACAGCTGACCGATCAGCTGCATCGCGAAATCTTTGAACGCCAAGGTCGGGCCATGGAACAGCTCACACAGGAAATGTCCGGGAGCGAGTTGCTTAAGCGGCGCGCGGGCGTCGTGGCCGAAACCAGCATAGGCCCGTTCGATGATCCCACGGAATTCGTCGTCGGTGAATGACGTTCCCAAATAAGGACGCATCACACGAAAGGCGACTTCCTCATAGGGCAGGCCAGCCAGCGCGGCGATGTCTTCGGCCGTCATGGTAGGAATCTCTGCGGGAACATAGAGACCACCGTCGCGCGCGAGGCCAGTCAGCATCGCCTCGTCAAAGGTCAGCGTCGGCGCAGAGCCTCGGGTCGAGATGTATTGCATCATTCGGGCCTTTCATCTTTTGCCCTGCGGTCGCGCCACAGGAGGTATGCAATGCCGATAATCCAGATCGCGGCGAAACTGAACCACGTTACGGCGTATTCAAGGTGATTGTTCGGGATACCTGCCGTGTCCACCGGCCAGGGGGTCACACGCGGTTCGGGATAGTCGGTCTCGCGCACCACGATCAGGATCGGCTCGGCGTCGAGGGCCTGCGCCATCTGCGGGATATCGCGCGAGAACCAGTCGTTGTTCGCAAGGTCATTTTCAGGGGTGGAGCCTGTACGCTCGTCCGGCCAATGCAGGTTGCCGATGATGGTCGCATCGTGTTCGGGACGGGTGTCGTCCTTGGCATTGATGGCGACGAACCCACGGTCCAGCATCAGGCGGCGGCCTTCCTCGGTCTCGAGCGCAGTGATGATCCGGTAGCCAGCCCCCTGCCCCCGCGCCGAGGCCAAAACGTGCAGCTCATCGGTCGTGACCGTGCCGGTCACACTGACTGGCAGATAGCGGTCCGCGATGGGATCCGGATTGGCGGGCACCGCAACAGGCGCTTGGGTGATGTGGGTTTCGATATCGGCCAGGATCTGGGTTTTCCACGCCAGACGGTCCACCTGCCATTTGCCAAGCCCGAGCAGGACAGCCGCGACAGCGATACCGACCACGATCAGGATTACAGAGCGACGCATTTCGGGCCTTTCAAACGAAAACAAGGTGCGCAGTTTGCGCACCTTGCTGTGATATTCACTGCGGCTGGAATTTCAACCGACAACTGATGCACTGGCGGTTAGCCGCCCCAGATGTACACAGCTGCGAACAGGAACAGCCATACAACGTCAACGAAGTGCCAGTACCAGGCTGCTGCTTCGAAACCGATGTGGTTCTCGGGGGTGAAGTGACCGCGCACGGTGCGCAGGTAGCAGATGAACAGGAAGATCGTACCAACGATTACGTGGAAACCGTGGAAGCCGGTCGCCATGAAGAAGTTGGCGCCGTAGATGTTGCCAGCAAAGCCGAACGACGCGTGGCTGTATTCGTATGCCTGGAACACGCTGAAGATCAGGCCCAAGATAACGGCCAGCAGCAGGCCCGACTTGATGTCTTTGCGGTTGTTCTCGTGAACGAGTGCGTGGTGCGCCCAAGTCGCCGCCGCACCCGAGCACAGCAGGATAAGGGTGTTGATCAGGGGCAGGTGCCAAGGATCAAAGGTCTCGATACCTTCGGGGGGCCAAACGCCGCCAACGGCGGGCATGGGGTACAGCGCGTGCTTGAAGAACGACCAGAACCATGCCGCAAAGAACATGACTTCGGACATGATGAACAGGATGAAGCCGTAACGCAGACCAATCTGAACAACCGGAGTGTGGTCGCCCGCCTGGTTTTCAGAAATGGTGTCCGACCACCAGCCGAACATGACGTAGAGAACGCCAACGAAGCCGATGAGGAACATCCACGGGCCGCTTTCCTTCATCCAAAGGACCGCGCCGAACAGCATGACAAAGCCGGCAATCGAGCCAAGGAAAGGCCAGATGGATGGGGGCAGAACGTGGTAGTCGTGGTTTTTTGCGTGCGCCATTGAAGGTCCCTCGTTGGAAGGCTTAGTTAATTTCTGTTGTTTTTTCGGTCTCGAGTGCCGCCTGATAATCAGTATCGGCGAGATCCATCTCGTGGAAGGTATACGAGAGTGTGATGTGCTTGGCGTATTTCGCCTCGGGGTCATCTACAATCTCGGGGTCGACATAGAAGGTCACGGGCATCTCGACCCGCTCTCCTGGCTGTAGCACCTGCTCGGTGAAGCAGAAGCAAGCAATCTTTACAAAGTACCCGCCTGCCGCAAAGGGCGCGACATTGTAGCTGGCAGTGCCTGCCACAACGTGATCGGTCGGGTTGTAGGCCTCATAGAAGGCAAGGCCGCTTTCGCCGATGCGCAGTTCCATCTCGCGCTGCATGGGTTTGAACTCCCATGGCATGCCGCTCTCTTTGGAAGCATCGAACTTGATCTTGATGGTCTGATCCAGAATCGTTTCGGACTCCGAGCTCGCAACCTGAGTCTCGCCGCCAAAACCGGTGACACGGCAGAACAGGTCATAAAGCGGAACAGCCGCCCAAGCGAGCGCGCCCATGACCAGAACGACCGAAACCAGTTGTACGACTGTTTTCTTTTTGCCTTCCATCATTGTCCTCCTTCCGGAGTGGTCAGTGACGGACGGGCGGTATGATCGAACGCTTCGACTTTGCCGCCGTTCTGCACCTTGACCACAGTCAACAGGAACACCAGCGCAACGAACCCGATCAGGACCGCAAGCAGACCGAAGTTCCGGCCGCGGCGACGCTGGTGAAGTTCATGGTCGGGACGGAAATTGCTCATACCCAGCCCCCAAGGCTGATGCCCATGCGCACCAGCACGGCATCCGCTAGAATCGCAGTGAACAGCAGGAACAGGTAGAGCAGCGAGAGTTTGAAGAAGCTGCGCTCCGCAGCGTAGTTGTCACCTTCGGCCTGCTCTTCGGTCCGGCGCAGGATGGTCCACGCGCCCTTGATGAACAACAGGTTCAGAATGACGGCGGTCGCCAAGAAGACAGGCCCGTTCAGCGCGGTGAAGGACATGCCAACCGACAGGGCTGCCAGCAGAACGGTGTAGGCGAAGATCTGAATGCGCGTGTTGCGGCGTCCGTGGGTGACGGTCAGCATCGGCACTTTCGCATCCGAGTAGTCAGACTTCATGAACAACGCCAGCGCCCAGAAGTGGGGCGGGGTCCAGAAGAAGGTGATCGCGAACATCATGATCGATTCGATCGAAATACCACCCGTGGAGACAGCCCATCCGATCATCGGAGGGAATGCGCCTGCCGCACCACCGATCACGATGTTCTGCGGAGTCGAGCGCTTGAGCCACATGGTGTAGATCACGACGTAGAAGAAAATGGTAAAGGCCAGCAGGCCAGCCGCGACAAGGTTCGACGCAAGGCCCAGCATAATGACCGAGAGGCAAGATAGAGCGATACCGATGGCGAACGCTTCGTCACGGGTGACTTTACCTGCGGGGATCGGACGCTTTTGGGTCCGCTTCATGATGCGGTCGATGTCAGCGTCGTACCACATGTTCAGGGCGCCAGATGCGCCGCCGCCCAATGCGATGAACAGAATCGCCGCAAAACCTTCGATCGGGTGAACAGAACCGGGGGCAACAAGCAAACCCACCAACGCAGTAAAGACGACGAGGGACATCACACGTGGCTTAAGAAGGGCGAAGTAATCGCCAAAGCTGGCCTCTGTGGTCTGGCTGCTGTCAAAGCTGGTATCGCTCATGGCGGATCCGTCTCGATGGCTAAGGGTCTATTTGGGTGAAGGCCCGCCCCGACCGTCCACGCGGAACGTTATCGGGGCGGGCCTAAAGTCGGGTGCGTTACTGCGCCGAAGCGACCTGGTAGGCCTGCGGGATGCCTGCGAACTCTTCTTTCGCGCCAGCCAGCCACTGCTGGTAGGCCTCTTCGCTGACAACTTTTACAGTAATGGGCATATAGGCGTGGTCTTTGCCGCAGAGTTCCGAGCACTGGCCGAAGTAAACGCCTTCACGCTCTGCTGCGAACCACAGTTCTGCCAGACGGCCAGGAACCGCGTCTTGCTTTACGCCAAATGCGGGGATGGTCCAGCTGTGGATCACGTCCGCGCCGGTGACTTGCATCACAACAGTGGCGCCTACAGGCACGACAACTGCGGTGTCGGTGGCCAGCAGGTATTCGTCTTCGTTGTAGCCGTACTCTGCCAAGTCTTCTTTGGGCAGCATGAAGCTTTCGAAGCCGAAGCCTTCGTCAACATACTCGTAGCCCCAGTACCACTGGTAGCCGGTGACTTTGATGGTGATGTCGCCTTCGGGGATTTCCTGCTGCTTGAACAGAACGGGCAGCGAGAACGAGCCGATGAAGACCAGAATAACGATCGGTACGATGGTCCAAGCGATTTCCAGCGGCGAGTTGTGCGTAAAGGTCGCTGGCTTGGGGTTCGACTTTTCGTTGTAGCGGACGACGATGAACGCCATCAGCGCCGAAACGAACAGAACGATCGCGGTGATGATCACGAGGATCATGCTGTCGAGCCAGTGAATGTCACGGGCCAGTTCGGTCCCTGCCGCTTGGAAAGCAGCGCCCGCATCGTGGGGCTTACCAACCACCTCGAGCCCGTCTTGGGCCAAAGCGGGAAGCGGAAGCATAAGGGCCATAGCGGCCAGCATTTTGGTCAGAAGTCGCATATTACACCCTGATCTTATTCGGCATTAAGCGCGTTGTTGCGGGGGACTGACAAGCATTCACCCGGAATCCATTGTGTTCAGTCCTGCAAAAACCATATTCTGTCACTCGGAACAAGATAGCGAACCGCGTCAAAGGGCCGCTTTTTTGATCCAAGTCAAAGACGGACCTTCAGGAGAACCCATGTCAACCGACACTTTCCGCCCATTCGAGACCCTCATCGACCGCGAAACCGCCTTTGGGCAACTGCGTGGGGCCGTTGACGGAGCCGACGACGGAGAGCTGTTTCTGGAACGTCGCCGCTCTGAGGTCGTCGCATACGACGATGGTCGGTTGCGTACTGCATCTTATGACGCAAGCGAGGGATTCGGTCTACGGGCTGTGCGCGGCGAAGTGGCAGGCTACGCCCACTCGACCGAAATCACCGAAGGGGCGCTGTCTCGCGCCAGCGAAACCGCGCGGCTTGCTGTGGGCGATGGAGGCGGCACTCTTGCCCTGCCCCCCGAAGGTACCAACCTGAAGCTTTACGGCGATATGGACCCTGTCGAAGAGCTGGCTTTTGCGACCCGCGTGGATTTGCTCAAAGAAATCGACGCGTACTTGCGTGCCGCCGACAAGCGCGTGGTCCAAGTGACCGCGAGCCTCGCCGCGTCTTTGCAAGAGGTCGAAATACTGCGCCCCGAAGGTCACAGCGTGACCGACGTGCGCCCAATGGTGCGCCTGAATATAAGTGTGATCGTCGAACAGGACGGACGCCGCGAATCCGGCAGCGCAGGTGGAGGTGGCCGCCATGGATTGGCGCCGATCGTAACTCCGCAGCACTGGAAATCCGTCGCAGACGAAGCGCTGCGCGTCGCCGTCGTGAACCTGAGCGCTGTGCCCGCCCCTGCGGGCGTCATGGACATCGTCCTTGGGCCGGGTTGGCCGGGCATCCTACTGCACGAGGCGGTGGGTCACGGGCTTGAGGGGGACTTCAATCGCAAAGGCACCAGCGCGTTTGCGGGCCTGATGGGACAACAGGTTGCAGCCAAAGGTGTGACTGTTCTGGACGATGGCACCATCCCCGACCGCCGCGGGAGTATTACTGTCGATGACGAGGGCACCCCGAGCGGCAAAAACACCCTGATCGAGGACGGCATCTTGGTCGGCTACATGCAGGATCGCCAGAATGCGCGGCTGATGGGTGTCAAACCCACTGGAAATGGGCGGCGCGAAAGCCACGCCCATATCCCCATGCCCCGCATGACCAATACATATATGCTCGGCGGTGACTCGACCCCTGCCGATCTGGTCAGCAGCATGAAGGACGGTATCTACGCCGTCGGCTTTGGCGGCGGGCAGGTGGACATCACCAACGGCAAGTTCGTCTTCTCCTGTACAGAGGCTTACCGTGTCACCAATGGTGTCGTCGGCGCCCCGATCAAGGGCGCGACTCTGATCGGGGATGGCGCGACCGCTCTGCAGAACATTCGCGGGATCGGAAACGACATGCAACTGGACCCCGGAATGGGCAACTGTGGAAAGCAGGGCCAGTGGGTGCCTGTCGGCGTTGGCCAACCCAGCCTGCTGATTGGCGGCCTCACCATCGGTGGATCGGCCGTCTAAGTCATTTTCCGTTAGGCTTAACCGCTGGTTAAGACTCCGTGGGGTATTCATGATTCTGCAAGACGGCGGAGACATGATGCCCCACCAAACTCACTCTTCCAGTCCCCACCCACTCCCACCCACCACGGAAGACGAGCGGGTTTCATGGCTTCGCCTCTTGCGCTCGCGCCGAGTCGGCATTGCGACCTTCTACCGGCTGATGTCGGAGCACGGGTCCGCGGATACCGCACTAGACGCCCTTCCTGACATCGCCAAAGCCGCTGGGGTCGACAGCTACGCCCCCTGCCCGCCCGAAGTCGCCTTGGCCGAGATGAGCAATGGGCGCAAAGCCGGTGCCCGCATGATCTGTTATGGCACACCGGATTATCCAGACAGCCTGACCGACCTACCTGATCCGCCCCCGATTCTATGGGCAATCGGCGAAACGGCGTTGCTCAATCGTCCGATGATCGCACTGGTGGGCGCACGCAACGCATCGTCGCTCGGCCTGCGGATGACGCGCAAACTGGCGCAGGAACTTGGCGAGGCGGGATATGTGGTCGTTTCGGGCCTTGCACGCGGGATTGACGCCGCCGCGCACGAAGTCAGCCTGACCTCTGGAACGATTGCCGTTATGGGCGGCGGAGTGGACATTATATACCCGCAGGAGAACGCGTCGATCGCGCAGGGAATCGCGTCCCAAGGCCTTCGCCTGTCCGAGGCTCCGGTGGGGGCCACGCCGACAGCGCGTCATTTCCCAGCCCGCAATAGAATCATCGCAGGCCTGAGTCGCGCCCTAGTTGTTGTCGAAGCCGCCGCGAAGTCCGGCAGTTTGATTACCGCAAGAAATGCACTGGATTTGGGGCGCGACGTTCTGGCCGTTCCAGGACACCCATTCGATGCCCGCGCTTCGGGCTGCAATATGTTGATCCGAGATGGTGCGATCTTGGTCCGCAGCGCCAGCGACGTTATCGAAGCACTTTCTCCTTTGTGCGAAGAGCCGCAGCTTCCGCTTGAGCCACCGCCAGCGCCTGCCAAAGATACCAGAACAAAAGAACAAACCTACGCCCTACACCGAGAAATTCTAGGCCGTCTTGGCCCCTCACCGCTGGCCGAAGACCAATTGATCCGCGATCTATCTGAGCCTGCGCATCATGTGACGTCCGTGCTGGTAGATCTGGAATTGGACGGCCGAATACAGCGCCAACCTGGCGGCCTGCTCGCGCGGCGATCATGACAGTCAGGTTTGCCGGAGTTTCCAGCAAAGATTGACATTCCCCCCTTGCACCCCACATGTTGCGCCGCCATACGCCACCTGAACCCATCGCAAGAGGTGCCCTTCATGCCCGTCGTCGTCGTCGAGTCCCCGGCCAAAGCCAAGACCATTAATAAGTACCTCGGCAAAGACTACGTAGTGCTCGCCTCTTACGGACACGTGCGCGATCTGCCTGCCAAGAACGGCTCGGTCGATCCGGATGACCACTTCGCGATGACATGGGAGGTCGGGAACGACTCCAAAAAACATGTCAAAGCGATTGCCGACGCGTTGAAAGACGACGACTCGCTCATTCTCGCGACCGACCCTGATCGCGAAGGAGAGGCGATCAGCTGGCACCTGCAGGAAACCCTGACCAAGCGCCGTGCGATCAAGAAATCGACCGAAGTCAAACGCGTGGTGTTCAACGCGATCACCAAATCTGCCGTGACCGAGGCGATGAAAAATCCCCGTGATGTGGACCAGCCCTTGGTGGACGCCTATCTGGCCCGCCGCGCGCTGGACTATCTCGTGGGCTTCAACCTCTCGCCGGTTCTGTGGCGCAAACTTCCAGGTGCCCGTAGTGCTGGCCGTGTGCAGTCCGTCTGCCTGCGTCTGATCGTCGAACGCGAGATGGAGATCGAGGCGTTTCAGGCCCGCGAATACTGGACCGTCAAGGCACTGCTCAACAACGCCCGCAACCACGAATTCGAAGCGCGCCTGACCGAGTTCGCTGGCAAGAAGCTGGATAAATTCGATCTGGCCGACCAGACCGCCGCCGAAATGGCCGTGCAGGCGATCAACAGCCGCGATCTGACCATCCGCTCGGTCGAAGCAAAGCCCGCCAGCCGGAACCCCTCGGCACCGTTCATGACCTCGACCTTGCAGCAGGAAGCCAGCCGCAAATTCGGCATGGGCGCGCGCCAGTGCATGAATGCTGCGCAGCGTTTGTACGAAGCCGGTCACATTACATATATGCGTACCGATGGCATCGACATGGCGCCCGAAGCCGTGACCGCAGCCCGCGAGGCGATCAAGGATCGCTACGGCGCGGAATACGTGCCCTCGTCGCCGCGTATTTATAAGAACAAAGCCAAGAACGCGCAGGAAGCCCACGAATGTATCCGCCCGACGGATATGACCAAGGACGCGGCCGCGCTGAAGCTGAAAGAACAGGATCAGGCCCGTCTCTATGATCTGATCTGGAAGCGCACCCTGGCCTGCCAAATGGAAGGCGCGCGTCTGGAGCGCACCGTGGTCGATATCGCCAGCGCGGATGGCCAAGTGGTGCTGCGCGCAAACGGTCAGGTCGTTCTGTTTGACGGCTTTCTCAAGATCTACGAAGAAGGCCGCGACGACGTCGTGGACGAAGATGACAAGCGTCTGCCCCACCTCACCGAAGGTGAAAAGGCGCACAAGCGCGACGTGATTCCCGAACAGCACTTCACCCAACCCCCGCCCCGCTACACCGAGGCGACGCTGGTGAAACGCATGGAAGAGCTCGGCATCGGCCGTCCCTCGACCTACGCGTCGATTGTGACCACAATTCAGGAACGCGAATACGTCACCAAGGACAAGAACCGCCTGATTCCCGAGGACAAAGGCCGGATCGTGACGATCTTCCTCCTGAATTTCTTCAAGCGCTATGTGGAGTATGACTTCACTGCCGCGCTCGAAGGCGAACTGGACGACGTGTCCGCAGGCGACCGCGACTACAAGGACTTGCTGGCGCGTTTCTGGAAGGATTTCCACGCCGCGATCGAGGAAACGAGCGAGCTGCGCATCGCCGAAGTGCTCGACGTGCTGGATGACGCGCTCGCACCTCAGCTCTATCCGCCTCGCGAGGACGGCAGCGATCCCCGCACCTGTCCCCAGTGTGGCGCAGGCCAGCTACACTTGAAAACCTCGCGCACAGGCGGGTTCGTCGGCTGCTCGAACTACCCCGAGTGCCGTTACACTCGCCCGATCAATGGCGATACCGATGATTCCGGTGACCAGATTCTGGGGGAAGACGAGGACGGCAACGAGATCAGCCTGCGCTCTGGCCGCTTTGGCCCCTATGTGCAGCGCGGCGAAGCGACCGAAGAGAAGCCCAAGCCCGATCGTTCAAGCCTGCCGCGCGGTTGGTCCAAGGATGAGATGGATCTGGAAAAGGCGCTGCTGCTCCTGAGTCTGCCCCGCGAAGTTGGCCCCCACCCAGAGGACGGCGAAATGATCGAAGCGGGCATTGGCCGCTACGGTCCCTTCGTCAAACATGGCAAGCTCTATGCGAACCTCAAAGAGGTGGACGACGTCTTTACTATCGGCATGAACCGCGCTGTCGAAGAACTGGCGAAAAAGGCCGAGAGCCGCGGTCGTCGTGGTGCGGCCAGCACTGCCAAGCCCTTGAAAGAATTGGGGGACCACCCTGATGGCGGCGCGATGAACGTCTATGACGGCCGCTACGGCCCCTACGTGAAATGGGAAAAAGTCAACGCGACCCTGCCCAAAGACGTTGAGCCCGCCGATGTGACCGCCGAAATGGCGATCGAGTTGGTGAACGCCAAGGCATCGAAAAAGGGCACAAAGAAAAAGGCAGCTCCCAAGAAAGCCGCCGCCAAGAAGGCCCCCGCGAAAAAGACCGCAGCAAAGAAAACCACCAAGAAAGCGGCCGACTCGGAAGAGTAAGCTCTTGGACGATCGTTAAATTGACAAAAGCCGCGGCGCGATACTGCACCGCGGCATTTTGTTGACTTGAGGCACCCCGCCCGCCACAGTCGCCTCCGAGATACACGGAGGATTTTTCTAATGCACAAAGTGTATGGCAGCGCGTCGGAGGCCTTGGATGGCCTGCTGCGCGACGACATGCTGATCGCGGCAGGGGGCTTTGGCCTGTGCGGGATTCCCGAACTGCTGATTGATGCGATCGTGGAAAGCGGGGTCAAAGGTCTGACCGTTGCGTCGAACAACGCCGGTGTGGATGGCTTTGGCTTGGGCAAACTGCTCGACACCCGCCAGATCAAGAAGATGATGTCGTCCTACGTGGGCGAAAACGCGGAATTCATGCGCCAGTACCTGTCCGGTGAGCTGGAGCTGGAGTTCAACCCGCAGGGCACCTTGGCCGAGCGCATGCGCGCTGGCGGCGCTGGCATCCCCGGCTTCTATACCAAGACCGGCGTGGGCACCGTGATTGCCGAGGGCAAAGACGTAAAGGTCTTCAACGGCGAAGAATACATCATGGAAGAAGGCATTTTCGCCGACATTTCCATCGTCAAAGCGTGGAAAGCGGACGAGACCGGCAATGCTGTGTTCCGTAAGACCGCCCGTAACTT
This sequence comes from Donghicola eburneus, assembly GCF_900115865.1. Taxonomy (GTDB): domain Bacteria; phylum Pseudomonadota; class Alphaproteobacteria; order Rhodobacterales; family Rhodobacteraceae; genus Donghicola; species Donghicola eburneus. The sequence continues at coordinate 29,490 of NZ_FOXY01000012.1, forward strand.
CAACCCGCCCGCGGCCATGTGCGGCAAGATCTGCATCATGGAGGTCGAGGAAATCGTCCCCACCGGCAGCCTTGACCCCGATCACATCCACCTGCCCGGCATCTATGTGCACCGCCTGATCCAAGGAGAGCACGAGAAGCGGATCGAACAGCGCACCGTGCGTCAGAAAGAGGCCTGATATGGCCAAATTCCTTTATGGATACCACGGCGGCAAAATGCCCGAGACCGAGGCCGAAGAGCAGGCTTCGATCGCGGCATGGGTCGCTTGGGTTACCAAGTACGAGGCCTCCATGCCCGATCCAGGCAATCCGGTGGGCCAATCCAAAACAGTGTCGGCCTCTGGCATTTCTGATGATGGCGGCGCAAACCCGCTGTCCGGATACGCCATTATAGAAGCCGCAAATATCGACGAAGCGACCGCGATCGCCAATGAATGCCCCATTATCGGGGAAGGCGGATCGGTCGAAGTCGCTCAGATCATGGAGATGTAAATGCCCTGGGATCGCAATCAAATGGCCGCACGCGCGGCGAAAGAGTTGGAAGACGGCACCTACGTGAATCTTGGCATCGGCATCCCGACGCTGGTTCCGAACTTCATTCCCGAAGGCGTCAACGTGATGCTGCAGTCGGAAAACGGCATGCTGGGCATGGGCCCCTTCCCGTATGAGGGCGACGAAGACCCCGACCTGATCAACGCGGGCAAGCAGACCATCACCGAACTGCCCGAAACCAGCTATTTCGACAGCTCCACCAGCTTTGGCATGATCCGCGGCGGCAAGATCGCAGCGGCGATTCTGGGCGCGATGGAAGTCGCTGAGAACGGTGATCTGGCGAACTGGATGATCCCCGGCAAGCTGGTCAAAGGCATGGGCGGCGCGATGGATCTGGTGGCTGGCGTAGGCCGCGTGGTCGTGGTCATGGACCACACCAACAAGCACGGCGAGTCGAAGCTGCTGAAATCCTGCACCCTGCCCCTAACCGGCAAGGGCGTGGTGGACCGCGTGATCACCAACCTTGGTGTTCTGGACGTGGTTGAAGGTGGCCTGAAGATCGTGGAATGCGCAGAGGGCGTCACCGAGGACGAACTGCGTGCTGCCACCGAAGCGACGATTGTGGATTAACACAGGCATTCGCGAACACGAAAAAAGGCCCGCAATTCTGCGGGCCTTTTTTGTTAAAGAGCGATCGAGTGTTAGTCGTTCGCGTCGATGTCGGCAAAGATCGCTGCAGCGCGGTCATTCACGGCTGCCGAGCTGTAGACAGTGGTCGTATCAACGTCCTGCGCGACTTCCAGTGCGGGGTTCTGTTCCAACTCCAGCGAGGTGAAGATTGCCTCGGCGGTGGGGTTCAGCGAAGACTTCGATGATACGGTCGAGGTGCTGTCGCCACCGAAGTAGGTGTTGCGCTCGCTGACCGACTTATCCTGATTGAAGTGCATCTGTGCCAGCTGAGCAGTGGTGTATTCGCTCGCGGGCACGTTCAGGTCTGCAGCCAGTTGGTTCTCAGCAAAAGCAGGAGCAGCAAGACCAAGTACGACAGCGGTGGTTGCGATAAAGGTTTTCATTTTCAACATCCTTTTCAATTCGTTTTGTTTGGCTTCCGGGCTTTTCGGCCTCGGCATGGGTTAGATATGAGCCCCATCCAGAGAAACTTCAATGCACGAAGCCGAGATTTATTTGTCATTTTGGTGCGAAAATGCACATAACTTGTGACGCTCACATCGCAGTGAAATAGGGAACCCAGTCTGTGGCAAAGGATCGGCCAGACCACTTTGGATGTTCCACGTCACACACGAAAAAGCCCGCCGGAAAACCGGCGGGCTTGGGCCCAACAGGGCGACTGACGAATGTCAGATTACTCTGCGTCGATGTCTGCAAAGATTGCTGCAGCGCGATCGTTAACAACGGCGGAGCTGTAAACAGTGGTCGAGTCTACGTCCTGTGCGACTTCCAGAGCAGGCTTACGCTCTAGCTCGTAACCAACAAAGATCGCCTCGGCGGTGGGGTTCAGAGCCGACTTCGACGAAACAGTCGCTGCAGTCTCGCCACCGAAGTAGGTGTTCTGCTCGCTAACCGATTTGTCTTGGTTGAAGTGCAGCTGGACCAGCTGTGCGGTGGTGTACTCGTTTGCGGGTACGTTCAGATCAGCGGCCAGTTGACCCGCAGCAAAAGCAGGAGCGGCAAGACCAAGTACGACAGCGGTGGTTGCGATAATCTTTTTCATTTTCAACGTCCTTCTAACATCCGTTTGTTTTTCTTCCGGACCTTTTGGCCTCGGCATGGGCTTGATATGCGCCCACCAAGACGGAACTTCAATGCACGAAAACGAGATTTATCTGTAATATTAGTGCATTTATGCACATACAAATGTGACGTTCACATGACAGTGAAACCTCTGGAGTTTGGTTGCGAAATGTCGGTTGGGATGCGCTGAATACCACGGCGGCAAACAGAAAAAGCCCGCCGGGATCCGGCGGGCCTTTGCTCTCACACGGAGCATGTCACGGCATGTTAATTAGTCGTTAGCATCAATCTCTGCAAAAATCGCAGCAGCGCGGTCATTCACGGCAGCCGAGCTATAGACAGTGGTGGTGTTCACCTGTTGCGATACTTCCAGAGCGGGGTTCTGTTCCAGTTCCAGCGAAGTAAAGATCGCTTCGGCGGTCGGGTTCAGCGAGGATTTCGACGACACGGTCGAGGTGCTGTCGCCACCAAAGTAAGTGTTTTTGTCGCTGATCGACTTGTCCTGGTTAAAATGCATCTGGGTCAGCTGCGCAGTTGTGTACTGGTCAGCGGGAACACCAAGGTCAGCTGTGAGTTGGTCACTTGCAAAGGCAGGAGCAGCAAGACCAAGAACAACGGCGGTAGCGGTTACAAAGCGTTTCATTTCAAAGTTCCTTTCGGTTTCTATCTTCATGCTCGACGCAATGTTGCGTCGCTTATGACACCAAAATTGGATCTTTCTCGCTCACGTTCAATGCACATAAAGGTGAGGTATTCGTGAGTTCTGCGCGATAACGCACCATCTATCGCTCTGTTCTTTGGAAAACACAACCGTCACTGACATAGATCGGCGGCGTTTTGCACAAGCCCTTTGCGATCGAGAATGCGGCAAGCACCTTGGGGACGTAGTCTCGGGTCTCTGGATATGTCGGAATGCCTTGGGCTCGCAGCACCGCATTTTCACCCGCATTATAGCCAGCCAATGCCAGCAGCGGATCACCTGAGAATGTCTTGAGGAGGAAGTCGAGATATTTGATCCCCCCTCTGATGTTCTGAACTGGGTCTAGACTATCGGTGACACCGAACCGCTCTGCTGTGGCAGGGATCAACTGCATTAAGCCTTGGGCCCCTGCCCCGCTTACCGCATCGGCTCTGCCATGAGACTCGACCCAAATTACAGCGAGGGCCAAAGCAGGCGACACCTCGGTCCCAATCGTTTCGACCATGAGAGTTGCAGCATGCTCCGCCGCCAGTGCCTGCATGGCGGCGAGCCGCGGTGTTGGCACGATCTGCCCATCAGGACCACGCAAAGCAACCAGAGCATCCTCAATGCGGCCCGCACTTGCATCCGCGATCGCGGGCGAGACCACCGACCAATACCACTCATACAAGGAGGACACCGGCGCTTCAGGCGATTCTTCTGACGTGGCGCTTGGTTCCTTGGGTGTGATCTGCGCCTGAATAGGAATCTGGACGTCGATCTTGGGCCGCTCTCCTGGTTTGGGCGGTTTAACTGATTTGAAGGTAAACTCAGGAAAGGGCTTGGGACTCGTAATTTTTATGTACGAGTCACTTGAGTCCTGAGCCAAGGACATATCCGCATTCAAAATTACAAAAACTATAGGCAGAGCCGCCACGGCACGCCGCAAATCCACCGAAAATTCAGATTTCCCTTTGAACATCGCGCCCGAACTCCGGCTTTTCTACGTCTACTATCATAAGTTTGTGTCAAATCCGCCAGATTCCTCACTGAACCCAAGCGCAATGAGGATGAAACAGAAAAAAACACACGAAAGAATCTATTTGAAATAATTACTTACACAAAAAGAGGCCCATTCGGATGTGAAATACGAAAATCGAACTAAACGGGCCGCATTCTCGCCCGATTCAGGGGGCTATATGTATTCATCCGCAGCGACGAACTGACCAACACTGAGGCCGGTCAGCAAGAAGAGGCGGTAGTAAAAAATTCAACACGAGTATCCTCTGGAGGGAACACCATGAAACTGAACAAATTCTTCGCCGCTTTCCTGAACGACGAGTCGGGCGCTGTCACCGTAGACTGGGTTGTTCTGGCAGCCGCAACCGTTGGCCTTGGCGCCCTGATCGGCACCACCATCATCGGCAACGCCGAAACTCTGGCAACCGGCACCGGTACCTTCATCGGCACCATCGCGGCACCCAGCTAATCTAGTAGCTTAGCTTAGCTAGCGCGAGGCGCTCTCGCCAGTCGAGAGCGCCTTTTTTCGTCCGGAGGCATTCTCCGTTATCGAGAAACCCCTGAAACCCAGGAAGACCGCGACGTGCAACAGCACACTGCATTCAACTACGTCAAAATCTTCGCGGATCGCGAGGAAGGGGCAAGTTCGGTCGAGTGGGTTGTACTCATCACGATGCTGGCAGGATTTGCTTATGGCACCGGCATGCTGATGAGCGACAGTACAACGGTGCTCACAGAGGGGATCGCGGCCTACATTGGGTCGATCGCCTCCCCAAGTTAAGCGAGACACGCTCGCCCAAAGAAGCAGAGCAACATCTGCCTGGACTGTCCCGACATCCCTCGGGGCGGCTCATTGGTCATTCAAAGAAAGGGAACGCTATGCGTTTGGTCTTCGGACTCGTCCTCGTCGTTGGCGTCGCGCTGGCCGGTTTTGCTGTGTTCATGGCAAAGGACCGTATTCAAGCGTACCGCAACGAAATCGCAGCTCGGGATGCAGCACTTCAGCAGATCGTCCCGACAACCCCCGTTTATGTCCTGACCCAAGAGGTCGACTACGGCGATAAAATTACCAAAGAGCATGTGCGTTTGGTCAACTGGCCCCAGAGCGCCCTGCCCGAAGCCGCGTTCACAGAAGAAACCGCTCTTTTTCCCGAAGGCGACAGCGCTCTGCGCGTGGCCATACGCAAGATGGAAAAGGACGAGGTCATCATGACCAGCAAAGTGACCGAACCGGGCGAAGATGTGGGGCTAACCTCACTGCTGGAACCGGGGATGCGTGCCTTTACCATCAAAGTCGATGTAACGAGCGGCGTCTCGGGCTTCTTGCGCCCAGGAGACCGTGTAGACGTTTACTGGACCGGTGCAGTCCGGTCAGGCGACGCGCTTGGCATTGCAAGCGGTGACTTTACCAAAATGATCGAGCCCGGCGTGCAGATTATCGCCATCGACCAAGCCACAAGCTTTAGCTCCTCAGACGCGACAATCGCGCGCACTGTGACCGTTGCGGCCACACCGCGGCAAGTTGCGACCCTCGCCCAAGCTCAATCGAGTGGCGGCCTAAGCCTATCGCTGCTGGGTGCGCGGGACGAGACCGTCGCACAGTCGATCGAAGTGGACCAAAACCGTCTTTTGGGCATCGAGCAGCGCGAAGTGGCTGAAGTTGCTAAGGAAAAAGAGGTTTGCACCATTCGTCAGCGCCGCGGCGCAGAGGTGGTCGTGACGGAAATTCCCTGCACAAACTAAGCTGTGCCGACAGAATTACTTACAAAACACGGGGGCCTTTTGATGGCCCCTGTTGCGCGTCCTACACACAGGTTTTGCGTGTAACCAATCTAATTATTGAAAAAATCCGCCTTCTGTCGCATTCTGAGAGGCAAAAGAAAAACAACACTCACACTATCGAGCGTGATCAGAGAGGCAGATCACATGTACAGCAGTAAGTTTTTAACCGCGATGACCGTCGCGATGTCGATCATTGCCGCAACGCCAGCCCTTGTGCCCACACATGCGCAGGCTGATACGCTGCGTGTACTGCGCAATGGCCCGAGCTCAACACTCGAAGTTCCCATGAACCGCGCGGTCGTGGTTGAAAGCGACGTCCCTTTTGCTGAGCTGAGCATCGCAAATCCCAACATCGCGGACATCTCCTCTTTGTCCGACCGAACGATCTATGTGCTTGGCAAGACGCCCGGGCTAACCTCGCTCACACTCTTTGATGCCAGCGGAACACTGATCAGCAACGTCGACGTGCGCGTCGCCGCCGACATTTCGGAATTCAAAGAGCGCCTCGGTCAAATCCTGCCCGGCGAAAACATTGAAGTTCGTACCGCGAACGACGGCATCGTCCTATCCGGCGTGGTCAGCAGCGCGGCCCGCCTCGACCGTGCGCTAGATCTGGCAGAACGCTATGCGCCCGAGCGCGTGTCCAACTTGATGTCTGTCGGCGGCGTCCAGCAGGTCATGCTCAAGGTTCGTTTCGCCGAAATGCAGCGCACCGTCTCGAAATCGCTGTCCTCGTCTGTCAGCCTCAGCGGCGGCGACAACGTTTCAGTCTTTGGCGGCACCGGCAGCTACAACAACAGCGGCGCGGTCTCGAACGCAATCGCGGGACTCACACCATCCACGAACGATAACAACGGCGCCTTGCTCTTTGGCTTTGGCGCGGGATCGGTCGAAGTGGGCATCCTGCTCGAAGCGCTGGAAAGCAAGGGTATGGTTCGCACTCTGGCGGAACCGAACCTTGTCGCGCTATCGGGACAAGAGGCGAAATTCCTTGCAGGCGGCGAATACCCTGTCCCCGTTGTCGACACGGACACCATTGGCGTTCAGTACAAACCCTTTGGCATTGAGCTAAACTTCATTCCCCGCGTCGTGGACAAGGACGTCATTAACCTTGAACTAGAGGCCGCCGTATCCGCAATCGATGCGTCTAACGGCTTTTCGGTCAACGGGTTCGAGATTGATGCCTTCCAACGGCGCGAAGCGTCGACAACCGTGGAAATGCGCGACGGCGAAAGCTTTGCCATCGCGGGCCTCTTGATGGATGACTTCCGCGATCTGAACGGTCAAGTGCCGTGGTTAGGGGATATTCCCGTGCTTGGTGCCCTGTTCCGCAGCGCCGAATACATGCGGGAACAGACCGAACTGGTGATCATCATCACCCCCCACTTGGTCACGCCAACCCGCGGCGAAGTGCTTGCTTTGCCTACCGATCGCATCAAACCCCCGTCGGAAGAAGACCTGTTTCTGTTTGGACGTGTTGCCAGCGACACTGCGACACGCCAGAATGGCGCGGCAGCCGAAGTCGCCAAGCAGGACTTCAGCGGCTCTTATGGTTATGTGATGGAATAGGTTAATGCAGCGCCGCTACAAAACTACAGCCGCTATGGCTGGTGTGATTCTTCTGTCGGCCTGCGCCAGCCAGGATCCTGTCTACCGCGCATTTTACGAAGAATCGGGCTCCATCGCTGATAACGGAAATTTCGGGCAATCGACCCGAAATAACATCGCCTACATGACCGGCGAAAAACAGTACACGTACGAACTGGCAAGCCGGTTTGCGGCCGAAGTGCTGACCACAGTGAACTTTGAGTTCAACAGCGCTGTTCTGGACGCTGGCGCGCAGGACACGCTGCGCGAACAGGCCCGCTGGATTCAGCAGTTCCCCGAAGTACGCTTCCGTGTTTATGGGCACACCGACGCCGTCGGCTCTGATTCTTATAACAAATCTCTGGGTTTGCGCCGTGCGAATGCCGTCGTGAACTACTTGATCCGACTCGGCGTGAGCCGCAGCCGCTTGGAAGCTATGGTTTCTTATGGCGAAACGCAGCCGCTGATTGTGACCGAAGGCCACGAGCGCCGCAACCGCCGCACCGTGACCGAAGTTCTGGGCTTCGTTGGCAGCCATCCCACTGTTTTGGATGGGAAATATGCGCAGATCGTCTACCGCGACTACATCGCAAGCGGCGTTTCGCAAACGACGCTGACCGGTATCGAAGGCCGCGATTTCGAAACCGAGAAGTAATCTACGTTAACCATTTCCGCACAAATGGGCTGTTTGGGTCCAATTGTTGCCCAGATTGGCCGTCATCTTTCTCCAAAGAGCCCCGAGTCTCATCGCTCGGGGATCATCTTTGGGGGCCAATGCGCCCTCGTTGTCAGAGAGTAACGAGGTAAAGAATGACCAGCGTAGATCCGACTCCAGAAAACGCGCAGATTCTGGCCTGCACGATCTCGCGGGATGTCGAGAATTTCGACCTTCTTATCGAGGATATGGAAACCGTGATGGGCGAGGCGTGGGGTGACCTGTCCCTCGACGAGGCCGCTGCGTTCCTATCTCAACCCGAAGCCTCTGGGATGGAGTTCGTCGCCATCGCGATGGACGACAGCGACGAAGAGGTCCTGCCCCAGATCGAAACAATTATCAGCAGCGCGCGGCAAGCGGGCATCAAGGTGATCCTTGTCACCGAGAATGTTTCGGCCAACCACCTGCACCAACTCTTGCGCCTCGGCGCCGAAGAATTCCTGCCCTACCCCCTGCCCGAAGGCGAGCTGGCCTCTGCGGTCGCGCGTCTGCGCACGCCGGCGCCTGAACCCGCAGCGCCGCAGCGTGTTGGCAAAGTGGCTCCTGCCAAGATTAGCACCGATGGCGTCGTTCTGGCCGTCCAAGGCATGGCAGGCGGCACAGGATCGACCACCATGGCGGTCAATCTGGCTTGGGAGCTTGCGAACATGAAGGGCGACCATCAACCACGTGTCGCACTTCTGGACATGAACCATCAGTTCGGCAGCGTCGCGACCTATCTCGACCTGCCCCGCCGCGATGCCGTGCACGAACTCCTGTCTGATGTCGAAGCAATGGATGATGACGCCTTCTGTGCCAGCCTCGTTCAGTTCGAAGAAAAGTTGAACGTCCTGACCGCTCCGCCGGACATTCTGCCGATGGATTACCTGACACAGGATGATGTCACCCATCTGATCGAAACGGCCCGCCAGAACTTCGATTATGTTGTGATCGACATGCCTTCGGTGATTACCCAATGGACGGACGTGGTACTGAACACTGCCCATGTTTACTTTGCGATGCTCGAACTCGAGATGCGGTCCGCCCAGAACACCCTGCGGCTCAAGCGCGTATTGCAAGCGGAGGATCTGCCTTTTGAAAAGATGCGCTTTATCCTGAACCGAGCGCCAAAATTCACGGACCTGACGGGCCGCTCTCGGATCAAACGTCTAGCCGAGAGTCTGGGAATTTCAATTGAGGTGCACCTGCCAGATGGTGGCAAGCCCGTGATGCAGGCCTGTGACCATGGACAGCCGCTAGCCGAAAGCGCAGCCAAGAACCCCTTGCGCAAAGAAATCGTCAAGCTGGCCACCCAATTGCACCAGCTGAACCAAACCACATCCGAGGCGGCCTGACGCCTCTAGACCGGGATAGACACCATGTTTTCGCGTTACAAGAAATCGACCGCCGTCGCGGCCGGTCGCGGGGTTGTTGACGCCGCACCGCAGCCCACCCCCGAACCCAAGCGTGCCGCCCCGCTGCGCAAACCACTGCCAACCACATCAGCGCGCCCAGCCGCGTCTGACAAAGAGCAGAAGCGCAAGGACCGACTGGCCGAACTGAAACTGCAGATGCACCGCGAGTTGCTGGATCACTTGAATCTGGCCGCGCTGGAACATGCCTCGGAAAAAGATCTGCGGGCAGAGATTTCGGACATCACGACTGAATCGCTGTCCGCAATGGGCGTTGTCCTGAACCGCGAGGAGCGCTCAACCCTCGTGACCGAGCTCTATGACGAAGTCACCGGACTTGGCCCGCTAGAGGCGCTGCTCAAAGACGAGACGGTCAGTGATATTCTGGTGAACGGTCCCAAGCGCATTTTCATCGAGCGCAGCGGCAAGCTGGAACTGTCGGACATCACCTTCAAGGATGAAAAGCACCTGCTGCGGATCATCGACAAGATCGTATCCGCCGTGGGCCGCCGCGTCGACGAATCCACACCTTACGTGGACGCCCGTTTGCAGGACGGCTCGCGTTTCAACGCCATGGTGCCCCCAGTGGCCGTGGACGGATCGCTGGTGTCGATCCGTAAATTCAAAAAGGACAAGCTGGGGATCGACGACCTGATCAACTTCGGCGCCTTTAACGAAGAAATGGCCGCCTATCTGCAAGCCGCCGTCGCCACGCGTCTAAACGTGATTGTCTCTGGCGGCACAGGTTCCGGCAAGACGACCACACTGAACGCGCTGTCTTCTTTCATCGACAACAGCGAACGCATCCTGACCATCGAGGATACAGCCGAACTCCAGCTGCAGCAGACCCACGTGGGCCGCATGGAAAGCCGCCCCCCGAACGTCGAGGGCAAAGGCGCCGTCACACAGCGGGACTGTTTGCGGAACGCGCTTCGTATGCGTCCTGACCGCATCATCGTCGGCGAGACACGCGGCGAAGAGGTCATCGACATGCTGCAGGCGATGAACACTGGTCACGACGGATCTATGACCACCATTCACGCGAACAATGCCCGCGACGGTATCAGCCGTTTGGAGAACATGGTCGCGATGGCCGGGATCGAGATGCCGCTTAAGGCGGTGCGTAGCCAGATCGCGTCTGCGGTGAACCTGATCGTGCAGGCCAGCCGCTTGCAGGACGGCTCGCGCCGTATGGTGTCCATCACCGAGATCACGGGGATGGAAGGCGAGGTTATCTCTATGCAGGAAATCTTCCGGTTCCAGCGGACGGGCATAGGCCCCGACAACAAGATCATGGGCCATTTCACTGGCACCGGCGTGCGCAGCTACTACTCAGAGCGGTTCCGCCTATGGGGCTACGATCTGCCACCGTCGATCTATGAACCAGTAAGAGGGTAAGATATGTCACTCGATCCCGAACTGATTATCTATGTCCTGATCTTTGTCGGCGTTCTGGTCCTGATCGAGGGCGTCTACCTGACCGTCTTTGGCAAATCGATCAGCCTGAACAACCGCGTGAACCGCCGTCTGGAAATGCTGGACAAGGGCAAAGATCGCGAACAGGTGCTGGAACAGCTGCGCAAGGAAATGCAGCAGCACATGAAGGCACAGTCGATTCCGATCTACTCGTTGCTGGCGAGCAAAGCGCAGAAGGCGGCAATCGCGTTCACGCCGCGCCAGTTAATCCTGATGATGATCGGCCTCAGCGCTGTCGCCTTTGTGGTTCTCACCGCCACGACCGAGGCGGATACCCCTATCCGTGCCGCAATCGCTGTCGGCATGGGCGTCGGCGGCGTGTACTTCTGGATCAACCGCAAGGCCACCAAGCGGATGGCAATGATAGAAGAGCAACTGCCCGATGCGGTTGAGCTTATGGTCCGTTCCTTGCGCGTCGGGCACCCTTTTAGCTCTGCCATCAACATCGTCGCCAAAGAGGTGGACGATCCCTTGGCCACCGAGATCGGTGTGATCGCAGACGAGGCTGCCTATGGCCGTGACGTCAGCGAATCCCTACGGGAAATGGCGTCGCGTTTGGAAAATCAGGACCTTCGCTTTATGGCGGTTGCGGTGTCGATCCAGCAGCAATCGGGCGGCAACCTTGCGGAAATTTTGGCTGGTCTGGCCAAGGTGATCCGCGCCCGCTTCAAGCTGTTTCGCCGCGTCAAGGCTATCACCGCCGAGGCGAAATGGTCCGGCATGTTCCTGTCCGGCTTCCCCATCGCGGGCTTGGCACTGATGAACATGATCAACCCCGGCTACTACGACGAGGTGTCGACCACCGAATACTGGGTCCCAGCCTGTCTGGTCGTTGGCGGCTTCCTCGTGGCGAATATGATCGTCATGCGGGCCCTCGTAAACATCAAGGTATGAGGTCGCTATGTCCATGCTCACAGATATCCTAGGCCCGTTTGGCTTTGTCATCATCGCAGGCGGACTTGGGCTGGTCCTGATCGCGGTCGCTGCCGGAATGTTCCTGCTGCAGCCTGCCGATCCGCTAAAGAAGCTGCAGGCCGCCAGCGCCGCAACATCTACCACTGGCCGCGAAAACCGCCTGCGCGCGGATAGCGGTACCGACAAGCTCGAGAAATTCTCGCACTTTCTCGAACCGCAGGACGAAGAAGAGTTCTCGTCGATCCGGCTCAAGCTCATTCAGGCTGGCTACCGATCGCGCAACGCCGTTCGCTGGTACTTCTTTGCTCAGATGGTTCTAGGACTTGGGGCGCTGGGGCTAGGGCTACTCTATGCCTTTATGGCCAGCGCGCAGGAAACGTTGCAACCCAAAGAAATGGTCATGTACGCGCTATTGCCTGCGGTCGTCGGCTACATGGCGCCGCGCTACTGGGTGAACAAGCGCCAAGAAGAACGGCAAAAGTCGATCCTCGAGGGGTTTCCCGACGCGCTCGATATGATGCTGGTGTGTGTCGAGGCAGGTCAGTCCATGGACCAATCGATCATCCGCGTCGCCCGCGAAAGCCGCGACGGCTACCCTGCCCTCTCCGAAGAGTTCGAGATCGTCGCCCACGAAATGAAGGCCGGCAAAGACAAGGCTGTCGTTCTTCGCGACCTATCCGAACGCGCTGGCGTACCTGACATCTCTAGCTTTGTGACGGTCCTGATCCAATCCGCCACCTTTGGTACGCCGATCACTGACGCCCTGCGCGTCTATGCCGAGGAAATGCGCGACAAACGCGTGATGCGCGCCGAGGAAAAGGCAAACACTCTGCCTACGAAAATGACACTCGCCACGATGGGCCTGACCGTTCCCCCTCTCATCCTGATCCTCATCGGTCCATCCATCTACGGTATCGTTGAGATGTTCGAGAAAATGAAATAGCACTCGACCTAACGGGAGGTCCGATCACTTTGAGTGGCCTTGGGAGATTGGTTGAAAATGGCACGTTGGGCGTTTGGCATTTTGGTGATTGCGTCATTGACTGCGTGTGACAGCGCCCCAGCCGACCTGCCTGACAACCCTTATGCGCCCGCGACGGATTACTCAGCAGAACCCGTGGACCAGCTTCTGGTCGGGGATCGCCTGATGGATGCGGGCGAATTCGAACTGGCCCTACAGGCGTACACCCGCGCCGCCGGAAACCGCGGCATGACGCCCGAGGTGCTCGGGGCCTTGGGCGCCGCGAACCTGCGATTGGGCCGATTGGGCCAAGCGGAAACCCAACTGCGCAAATCTGTGGCCGAAGACAACGACAACTACGGGACTTGGAACAATCTGGGGGTCGTTCTTATGGAAGCGGACCGGACCTCCGAGGCGGTGCAGGTCTTTCGTCAGGCCTATGCCCTGTCCAACGGCCAGAGCGACGAAATCCGCGATAACCTGCGCAAAGCACTCGCTAAATTCGAGGATGCGCAGTATGATGACGTAGAAAACACTTACAAATTGGTGCGGCAAGGGACCGGAGAGTACCTTCTCAAAACGACACCAGAATGAGGCAGCAGCAGTAAAAGGACGCAGAAAATGCGCCATTGGTTTATTGTATCTCTTTGTATTGGCGGGACTTTGGCCCTCTCCGCCTGTGGCGCAAACGATCAGAGCAGCGTCGATCGCAAACTTCAGGAAGTGAACGTCATTGACGAAACCAACCTGAGCGACGTGATGCTGACTGTCGCCGATCCAGGCGAGGCCGTGAACTATTTCCGGCGCTCCGGCCTAGAAAATCCCGACCGGATCGACCTGCAGCGTGGCCTCGCTGCATCACTTGTCCGCGCCAAACGCCCGCACGAGGCCGTCATCGAATGGCGCAAGGTTGCCGCGATGGAAGGCGCGACCAATGACGACAAAGTTGGTCTGGCCGACGCGCAAATCCGCGCGAACGAATTTGACGCTGCGCGCGAGACCTTGAACTCGATCCCCCCGACCTACGAGACCTTCAAACGCTATCGGCTAGAGGCGATTGTGGCCGACGCCGCCAAGGACTGGAAAAAGGCTGATGCCTTCTACGAGACCGCCCTTGGCCTGACGCTGAGCCCCGCGGGCGTTCTGAACAACTGGGGCTATTCGAAGCTGACTCGCGGTGATTTTGCCGGTGCCGAACGTCTGCTCACCGACTCGATCCGACAGGACAACAGCGTCTTTACCGCCAAGAACAACCTCGTTCTGGCTCGCGGCGCACAGGGCAACTACACCCTGCCCGTCATTCCCATGGACCAGACAGAGCGCGCAAAGCTGCTGCACACGCTGGCCCTGACCGCGATCAAGCAAGGCGACGTCAAAACCGGCCAAGCCCTGCTGAAAGAAGCGATAGAAACCCACCCCCAGCACTTCGAGGAAGCAACCCGCAGCCTCCGTGCTCTTGAAGGAACGAATGGCTAGTAGGATCCGGTAATGCCTCTTGATAGCACTCAGGCGCTTGTTTTTCTTGTACCCCTTTTGCCCGTCTGCCTCTTTGTGATCTGGAGCGATCTAGCAACGATGAAGATCCCGAACAAGGTCGTTCTGGCGACCTTGGTTCTTTATGCCATAACCGGCCCCTTTGTTCTGCCGATCGAAGACTACGCGTGGCGGTTCAGCCATGCGGCAGTGATGCTGGTGGCCGGTATGCTGATGAACGCTGGCGGCGTCATGGGCGCAGGCGACGCCAAGTTTCTGGCGGCTGCCGCACCATTTGTCCCCGTAGGCGACGCGATCCTGCTTGGCGCGATCATGGCCCCGATGATCATCGCGACATTTGTCCTGCATCGCATCGCCCGCGCCACGCCGCTGCGCACCGCAACCGCAGGCTGGGAAAGCTGGGATCGTCCGCGCGAATTCCCCATGGGCGTGCCGCTGGGTCTGACCTTGCTGACCTATCTGGGCCTCCGCGCCCTTGGCATTGCCTGAGGGGCAGATCATGAGCCATGAACTTGGACAAGGCGGGGTCGAGGCCCCTCCGGCCCCGCGCCGTCTGCAAGACATGCAGCTGAGCATGGTGATGATGCGGGATATCCTGCTGAAAACCATGTTCCGCATGAACCTTGATATGGTCAGCGACCTGTCCCGCGCCCTGTGCCTGCCTATCCCCGTCGCGCAGGAATTGGTGGATGTGGCGCGCGGTCAGAAAATGCTCGAAGCCACGGGGACGCTGAGCGCGACCAGCAGCAGCGAAATGGGCTATCAGCTGACCGACGCAGGCAAGGCCCGTGCGCAGGATGCTCTGTCACAGTCGGAATACTACGGTGCGATGCCTGTGCCGATGGACGTCTATGCCCAGCAAGTCAAACGACAGTCCGTCCGCAATATGAAGATCACACGCCAGCAGCTGATGTCGGCCATGGGCCACCTGATCCTACCGCCGAACCTGATCGACCAGTTGGGGCCTGCGGTGACATCCGGTCGTTCCATCCTGATGTACGGACCGCCGGGGAACGGGAAGTCCTCGATCTCAAACGGGATTCGGGATGCGCTGGGTGACAAGATCTATGTGCCCCGCGCCATCGAATACTCCGGTCAGGTGATCACCGTCTACGACCCCATCGTGCACACCGCCGTGGCCGAAGAAGAGGAGGATCCCACCTCTCTGCGCCGCACCACTGGCCGGTTTGACACCCGCTATGTGCGCTGCGAACGCCCGACCGTGATTACGGGCGGCGAACTTACGTTGGACATGCTGGATCTGGTCTACAACCCGAACGCGCGGACCTATCAGGCGCCCTTGCAGCTGAAATCCACTGGCGGCGTGTTCATCGTGGACGACCTTGGCCGTCAGGCCGACCCGCCGCAGGCGCTGATCAACCGCTGGATCGTTCCCTTGGAAGAGGGCAAGGATATCCTCGCCCTGCAATCAGGCGAGAAGTTCGAGGTGCCGTTCGACACGCTGGTCATCTTCTCGACCAACTTCCACCCGAACGACATCTTCGACAAAGCGGCGCTGCGCCGGATCTTTTTCAAGATCAAGATCGACGGGCCGGATCAGGCGGACTTCCTGAAAATCTTTGCCCTAATCGCGCGGAAAAAGAAGATGCCACTGGATGAAAAGTCCCTGCTGCACCTGCTGAAGAAGAAGTACCCGACGATCGACAACGTCTATGCGAACTACCAGCCGGTGTTCCTGATCGACCAGATGATCGCGATTTGTGAGTTCGAGGGCATCCCCTATCAGATGACGCCAGAGCTGATTGATCGCGCTTGGGCCAACATGTTCGTCAAGGACGAGGTCATCGTTCGATAAATCTGGATCAGGCCCGCGTGTCGGGCCTTTTCCCGTCCCAGCAGCGCCCCATATGATCACGGTATGAGAGCACTGCCCCCCATCCTGAAAAACTGGTTCGACACCCGCGGTTGGTCCATCCACCCGCACCAGCAGGATATGCTGGATCGGTCTGACGCGCCGTCCCTGCTGCTGATTGCGCCGACTGGTGGAGGCAAGACCTTGGCCGGTTTCCTGCCCACACTCGCCGATCTAGCCGAGGGCCCGCACGAGGGGCTGCACACCCTCTATATTTCACCGCTCAAGGCGCTCGCCAGTGACATCCGCCGGAATCTGGAACGCCCGATTGCCGAGATGGCCCTGCCCATCCGCGTCGAGGATCGCACCGGCGACACATCGGCCACGCGCAAGCGCCGCCAGCGCGCCGACCCGCCCCATATTCTGCTGACCACGCCCGAAAGCCTTGCGCTGCTGACCAGCTACGAGGATGCGCCGCGCATGTTTGCGGGGCTCAAGCGGGTGATCATCGACGAAATCCACGCGCTAGAGGAATCCAAACGCGGCGATCAGCTGATGCTGGCCGTTTCCCGCCTGCAAACTCTGTGCCCCGAAATGCGCCGCGTGGGCCTGTCCGCCACCGTGGACGACCCCGCAGCCATCGCGCGGATGCTGGCCAAGCATCCCGACCCGTGCGAGGTCGTTCTGGCTGACCCCGGGCCTGATCCTGACATCCGGATGCTGGAAACCACCGAGGCGCCCCCTTGGTCCGGCGGCGGCGGGCGCTACGCGATCCCCGCGGTGCTCGAACAGGTCAAGCAGCACAAAACCACGCTGATCTTTCACAACACCCGTGCGCAGGCCGAGATTTTCTTTCACCACCTTTGGCTCGCGAACGAGGACAGCCTGCCCATCGGCATCCACCACGGCAGCCTGTCCCGCGAGCAGCGCGAGCGGGTCGAACAGGCGATGGTGGACGGTCAACTGAGGGCGATCGTGTGTACCGGCAGCCTCGATCTGGGGATCGACTGGGGCGATGTCGATCTGGTCATTCAGGTCGGCGCGCCCAAGAACGTCAAACGCTTGGTCCAGCGGATCGGCCGCGCCAACCACCGTTACAACGCTCCGTCCAAGGCGCTGCTGGTGCCCGCGAACCGCTTTGAGGTGGTCGAATGCCACGCTGCTTTGGAAGCGGTCAAGGACCACGATCTGGACGGCGAAACTCGCCAGCGGGGGCCCAAGGATGTCCTGTGCCAGCACATCCTGATCCGCGCTTGTGCTGGCGCGTTCGACGCCATGGACCTGCTTCACGAAATCCGCACGGTGGGCCCCTATGCCGACCTGACCCGCGCCGAGTTTGACGATTGCCTCGATTTCGTGGCGACCGGCGGCTACGCCCTGCGGGCCTATGACAAATGGCAGCGCCTGATGCAGCGAGCCGATGGGATGTGGCAGTTGCGCGACCCCCGCGCCACCCGCCAGATCCGCATGAATATTGGAACAATCATGGACCCCGACACGCTTAAGGTCCGGTTCACAGGCCGCGGCGGTGCCCCTTTGGGCGAGATCGAAGAGGGCTTTGCCGCGCAACTGACGCCGGGCGACACCTTTCTGATCGGCGGACAGATCGTCCGCTACGAAGCGCTGCGCGAGATGACCGTCGAAGTCACCCGCCGCGCGGACAAAGAGCCAAAGATCGCAACGTTTAACGGCACTAAATTCGCGACCTCGACCCAGCTCAGCCAGCGCATCTTGCGCATGTTCCAGCAGGACAATTGGCCCACCCTGCCCACGCACACAGCCCAGTGGCTGCACCTGCAACGCGAAGTCAGCCGCCTGCCCGAACCCGGCCGCCTGTTGATCGAGAGCTTCCCGCGGGATGCCCGTCATTACACCTGCGTCTACGGGTTTGCGGGGCGAAATGCACAGCAAACGCTCGGGCTGTTGATGACCAAACGGATGGATGAACTGAACCTTGCGCCCTTGGGGTTCGTCGCGACCGACTATGCCACGCTGATCTGGGGTCTGGAGCCCCTGCGCGACCCCGCACCGCTGTTCGATCTGCACGCCCTGCGGGACGGTCTCGACAGTTGGCTCGCGGGGAATGCAGTCATGAAGCGGACCTTTAAATCCAGCGCAATCATCGCCGGTCTGATCGACCGCAACCACGCGGGCCAGCGCAAATCGGGTCGGCAGGCGACGTTCAGCAGCGACATCCTGTACGACACCCTGCACCGCTATGACCCCGACCATCTGATGCTACGGATTACCGGAGAGGAAGCCGAACGCGGCCTCGTCGATTTCTCTCGAATTGAAGAGATGATCACCCGCGTGCACGGCACCATCGACCACATTACCTTGGATCGGGTCACACCCCTGTCTGCACCCTTGTTCCTAGAGCACGGGCGCACGCCGGTCGAAGGGGCGGGCCAAGATCGTCTGCTGGCTGACGCCGCGCAGGAACTGATGGCCGAGGTCGGGCTGGACGCGCTCTGATCCCTCTTGCACGTGGGCAATGTTCATGGTCTGTACGCGCCATGACCGCATTTCGTTTCACCTTTGCCCAGACAGAGCTCAAGGCGCTGCCATCCGGAGCACTCTATTGGCCGGAGCAACGGCTGCTTTGTGTTTCCGACCTGCATCTGGGCAAGAGCGAACGGATCGCGCGGCGCGGCGGCACGATGCTGCCCCCCTATGAGACCACAGACACCCTCACGCGGCTCGAGGCTGCTATTGACGCGACTGATCCCGCGCACGTGGTTTGCCTGGGAGATAGCTTTGACGATCTGGCGGCGGGCGCGGCGCTCAGCGCGCGGGAGCGTGACTGGCTGATCCGGCTGCAAGCGGGCCGCACTTGGATATGGATCGAAGGGAACCATGACCCCGCACCGCTGGAGCTCGGTGGCAGCCACATGGCGGAATTCATCGTTGGGCCACTCACGTTTCGCCACATTGCCGAGAATGGCGCGACGGGGGAAATCTCAGGGCACTATCATCCCAAAGCGGCCTTAACACTTAGAGGACGCCATATCTCGCGCCCATGCTTTCTGCGCTCGGAGAATAGGCTCATTATGCCTGCTTTCGGCACCTACACAGGGGGCCTTAAATGCTCTGATCCGGTGTTGAAAGAGCTGATGGACGCGACATCTATTGCGCTGCTCACGGGGCGGCAGATTACACCATTGCCCTATGCGCGGCTGCGTTAATCCTCGGCGAGGCCAGCGTCCGCGACTCGGCTGCGGTAGGTCTTGCTGACCGGCACTTCGTAGCCATCGCGCATGAGCAGAAACATCTTTGTCCCCTCTTTGCGGCAGCCGGTCACAGCCTCTGAGTTCACCCAGTGGGAGCGGTGGGTCAGAATGCCATTGCCCTCTCCCATCTCGCGGACTGCGTCGGCAAAACGCATCAAAATCCGCTCCTGTCCCAAATCGGTTTCGATTTCGACATAGTGATCGTTCACGGTCATCCTGATTATCTGATCAAACCGAGACGCCGCGATCCGGTCAAAGATGGCGGGCGCGACCTGCGTTGGTGCGGCGCCAGAGGCATCCTTCGAATGAAAAAGATAAAACCGCACCAAGGCGACCGCGAAACTGGCGAATGTCGCAGTCAAGAATACCTGCAGGTCCGACGGATAGAGTTCGGTCGATAGGATGAGGCCCTGATCAATCGCCACCCAGCGCATCAATGGCGTCAGATAAGCCGCAAAGACGACCGAGGACAAAAGCCCACCCTGCAGAAACCCGATCTTGGGCAGCAGCAGATCGGTTACGGACCGATTGAACATCCCGAGTGCCGTGGCGATCCAAATGATCGCAGTCCAAAGGATGAGCGCATGCCAGAAGTCGTAGATGTCCGAACGGAACGGACCGATCACCGCAAGGATCACCGGCGAGACGAGCATGGCGACGCGGAAAGTCGGATGTTTCATCCGTTGCAGGGTGGCCGAGAGCGCGCCCGATAGGATAGCGAGAGCAGTATTTTTGGCCACGGGGTCGGATGTCCTGGAATCTGTCGCGGGGTCGTCGCATTGATGAAAATCTTTGTTTTCCATAAAGCTGACACCCGACAAAATCGCAACACACCCAATTTGCGGGCAAGAAACCGCCCACACCATCGTAGGTTAGTCTAACATATCCGATGGGAGGATAGGCAAGGCTCATTCGCAATCGTGTTTGACAAAGTGATTGCGGAATCCTACCAAAAAATCATTTGGTTTATTGGATTTTTAATCATGTCTGTGCACCCACTTGGAGCTGCCCCTGCGCTGATACAGGTGCACACGTTTGCAGCTTTCGGCGCCGCAGCATTGACAATTTTGATCTTCTCCATGCCGCGCGGGACCCTGTGGCATCGTCGGTTAGGATGGGCTTGGGTTTGCACCATGGCTCTGGCTGCTCTTACCAGCTTTGGGATCACGGAAATGCGGCAAGGTCAGTTGGGCCCGATCCACGTGCTGTCCGTCGCAACACTTGGTTTTCTAGTGCTTGGCGTTGTGCGGGCGCGCCGGCGTCAGATCGCGGGCCATCGGCGCACCATGCTGGGGCTGACCTATGGCGCGCTCTGCGTCGCCGGTGCCTTTACCCTGTTGCCCGGCCGACTCATGCACACGGTTCTGTTTGGCCAATAGACGGCCCTACGCTCTTTCCCTTCGGCCAGCCCTTCGATAGAACCCTGCGCAGACAAACAAGGGGATCTCTCCATGGCCATGGAAAAAACCTTCAACGCGGCCGAAGCCGAGCCGCGAATTTCGAAGAAATGGGAAGAGACGCACGCCTTTGCGGCCGGTGCGAACAAGAAACGTGACGACACCTTCACCATCATGATCCCCCCGCCGAACGTGACGGGCGCCCTGCACGTGGGCCACGCGTTCAACAACACCCTGCAGGACATTCTGGTCCGCTGGCACCGGATGCGCGGCTTTGACACCCTGTGGCAGCCCGGTCAGGACCACGCAGGCATCGCAACCCAGCTGCAGGTCGAAAAAATGCTGGCCGCCACTGGCCAACCCGGTCGCCGCGAATTGGGGCGTGAGGCGTTTCTGGACAAGGTCTGGGAATGGAAGGGCGAATACGGCGGAACCATCGTGAACCAGCTCAAACGCCTTGGCTCAAGCTGTGACTGGGACCGCAACGCGTTTACCATGGCGGGCGCCCCCGGCGATCCGCGCACCGGCCACGAGAACAGCCCCAACTTCCACGACGCCGTGATCAAGGTGTTCGTTGAGATGTACAACAAGGGCTTCATCTATCGCGGCAAGCGTTTGGTGAACTGGGACCCCCACTTTGAAACCGCGATTTCGGACCTCGAGGTCGAGAATATCGAAGTCGACGGCCACATGTGGCACTTCAAATACCCGCTGGCGGGCGGCGAGACCTACACCTACGTCGAAAAGGACGAGGACGGGAACGTCACTTTCAGCGAAGAGCGTGACTACATCAGCATCGCGACCACTCGCCCCGAGACCATGTTGGGTGACGGCGCGGTTGCCGTGCACCCCGATGACGAGCGTTACGCGCCCATCGTTGGCAAGCTCTGCGAAATCCCAGTCGGCCCCAAGGAACAGCGCCGCCTGATCCCGATCATCACCGACGAATACCCCGACATGGCGTTCGGCTCGGGTGCGGTGAAGATCACTGGCGCGCATGACTTCAACGACCACGAAGTCGCCAAGCGCGGCAACATTCCCCAGTACCGTCTGATGGACACCACTGCGCACATGCGTGCGGACGGTGCCCCCTATGCCGAAGAAGCGGCCAAGGCGGCGGAATACGCGGCGGGCAAGCCCTTTACCGTTCAGGAAATCGACGCGATCAACCTGGTCCCCGATGAATACCGCGGTCTGGATCGCTACGAGGCCCGCAAGCTAGTTGTCCAGAACATCATCGACGAAGGTCTGGCCGTCATGACCGTGGCGACCGACCCGCGTCTTGGCAAAGCGGCTGTTAAGGCCCCCGTTGCCCCCGAAGAGGGCGGCGAAGCCCGCACCGAAGAAGAGCAGCTGGTCCCCCTGATCGAAGCCAAGAAGATCATGCAGCCCTTCGGCGACCGCTCGAAGGTCGTGATCGAGCCCATGCTCACCGACCAGTGGTTCGTGGACGCGGAAAAGGTCGTTGGCCCCGCGCTGGACGCTGTCCGGACCGGCCGCACCAAGATTATCCCCGAGTCCGGCGAGAAGACCTATTACCACTGGCTTGAGAACATCGAGCCTTGGTGCATCAGCCGCCAGCTGTGGTGGGGCCACCAGATCCCCGTGTGGTACGGTCTGGAACTGGCCGCCGATGGCTTCAAGGACGACGAAGGCAACGGTGCGCTGGACGAAGTCGAGATCATGCGCCTGCTGACCCGTGACCATCTGGTACACCGCGGCGAGGTGTATCACGCTGGCAGCGATGCCGATGACGCTGGCAAGAAATTCGTTGACGTTCTGGCCGGTCTGCCCACCCCCCTGAACCACGCCCGCGTCATTGAGGTAGAAAACCGTCAGGCCGCGATCGAGGCTCTGGCCGAAGGTCTGGCGCAGTACAACGTCACCCAAGACCCGACCCAGCTGGTCTACCCGATCTGGCGCGACGCCGACGTTCTGGACACTTGGTTCAGCTCGGGCCTCTGGCCCATCGGCACGCTAGGTTGGCCGAAATGGGACGAAAGCACGTCCAAGTACTTCCCGACCGATGTGCTGATCACCGGCTTTGACATCCTGTTCTTCTGGGTCGCGCGCATGATGATGATGCAGCTGGCCGTGGTGGATGAGATCCCGTTCCACACCATCTACCTGCATGACCTCGTCCGCGACGAGAAGGGCAAGAAGATGTCCAAGACCACCGGCAACGTCATCGACCCGCTGGAAATCGTGGACGAGTACGGCGCGGACGCCCTGCGTTTCACCAATGCGGCCATGGCCTCGATCGGCGGTGTACTGAAACTGTCCAAGGACCGCATCGCGGGCTACCGGAACTTTGGCACCAAACTGTGGAACGCCTCTCGCTTTGCCGAGATGAACGGCGTGTTCGAAGGCTACGTCCCCCAAAGCGTACCCCCTCAGGCCAAGGAAACGGTGAACCGCTGGATCATCGGCGAAGTGGCCCGCGCCCGCGTGGCCACCGACACCGCCCTGTCGGCCTACCGTTTCAATGACGCGGCGCTGGGGCTCTATGCCTTTGTCTGGGGCAAGGTCTGCGACTGGTACGTGGAATTCGCCAAGCCGCTCTTGAACAGTGACGACGAAGCGGTTCTGGCCGAAACCCGTGAGACCATGGGTTGGGTCATCGACCAGTCGATCCTGATGCTGCACCCCTTCATGCCCTTCATCACCGAAGAGCTGTGGGACCAACTGGCCGACCGCGAAAAGATGCTGGTCCACGGCGACTGGCCCGAATACGGCGAAGAGCTGATCGATGCCGCCGCAGACAGCGAGATGAACTGGGTGATTTCGCTGATCGAAGGCATTCGTTCGGCGCGCGCACAAATGCACGTCCCCGCTGGCTTGCACGTGCCGCTGGTCGTCACTGGTTTCACCGCTGATGCCAAGGCCGCCTTTGCCCGCAACGAAACCCTGATCAAGAAGCTGGCCCGCGTGGACAGCCTGACCGAAGTCGACGCTTTCCCCAAAGGCTGTGCGACCTTGGGCGTTTCGGGCGGCAGCTTCGGCCTGCCTCTGGCAGACATCATCGACGTGGCCGAGGAAAAGGCCCGTCTCGAGAAAACGCTGACCAAGCTGGCCAAAGAGATCAAAGGTCTGTCGGGCCGCGTGAACAACCCCAAATTCGTGGCCTCGGCCCCTGAAGAGGTGGTTGAAGAAGCGCGCGCCAACCTTGCCGAACGCGAAGCCGAAGAGGCGAAGCTGCAAGAGGCACTCGCTCGTCTCGCAGAGATCGGTTAACCCAAAAAACGGCGGGCCTTGCAAGGCGCGAGGCCCGCACGTAACCATTCGGCGCATGACACATCCGCGCTATACTCGGCTGCTGGACAGCCTGCCCTCCACCGTTCCTTTTGTCGGCCCCGAAGTGATTGAACGCACCACCGGCCAGCCCTTTTCGGCCCGCCTCGGCGCGAACGAGAATATCTTTGGCCCCTCGCCCACAGCGCTAGAGGCCCTGCGTCAGGCAGACGCGGAAATCTGGAAGTATCCCGACAGCGCCAGCCACGATCTGAAGTCTGAAATCGCGGCCCAGAACGGCATTGCCCCTGAAAACATCGTCATCGGCGAAGGGGTCGACGGCTTGCTCGGATATCTCGCCCGTATGATGATCGAACAGGGCGACACGGTGGTTACGTCAGACGGCGCCTACCCCACGTTCAACTACCACGTGGCAGGTTTTGGCGGCGTCCTCCACAAAGTGCCTTTCAAGGATGACTTCGAGGATCTGGATGCCCTGATCACCCGCGCTGCCGAGGTGGACGCCAAGCTGCTCTACCTGTCGAACCCCGACAACCCCATGGGCACCTACCTGAGCGGCACCACGATCGCAGACGCGTTGGATCGCCTACCCAAAGGTTGCTTAATGATCTTGGACGAGGCCTACATCGAACTGGCCCCAACCGACGCACGCGCGGACATCGCGATTGAGGACCCCCGCGTGATCCGCATGCGCTCCATGTCCAAGGCTTATGGCCTCGCCGGTGCGCGCGTAGGCTACGCCCTTGGCGCGGCGGAACTCATCAAGAATTTCGATAAAATTCGCAATCACTTTGGCTTGAACCGCAGCGCCCAACACGCTGCACTCGCCGCTCTGCAGGACACCGAGTGGCTGGCCCACATCCAGTCGCAGGTCAGCCACTCCCGAGACCGCCTAAGCCAGATTGCACTGGACAACAGCCTCACCCCGATCCCCTCTGCCACGAACTTCGTGACAATGGATTGTGGCCGTGACGGGGACTATGCCGCTGCAGTGGTCCGCGAACTGGGTGCGCGTGGAATCTTTGCCCGCATGCCCGGTGTGGCCCCTCTGAACCGCTGCATTCGCATTAGCTGCGGCCCTGACGCAGCGCTCGACCTCTTCGCAGCCGCACTCCCGCAAGCCCTCAAAGCCGCGCTCTAACTCTTTCTTGGCAAAAACACCCCCGCCGGAGGCAAAGCCTTGGCCTTAGGCCAAGGCATGTTACCCGAACAAATCGCTCGTTCCGGCGGGACGGGGCGGCTCTAGCCCCAAGTGCATCCAACTCGCTTGCGTCAACATCCGCCCGCGGGGTGTCCGTTGGATCAAGCCTTGCTGCAACAGATAGGGCTCGATTACTTCTTCCAGTGCGTCACGGCTCTCTGACAACGCAGCGCTCATTGTTTCGATCCCGACAGGTCCCCCCTGATAAGCCTCTGCAATCAGGCGCAAGTATCGGCGGTCTGCAGAGTCGAGCCCCAGTTGGTCGACCCCCAATCGCGTCAATGCACGGTCAGCCAGTTCACGGGTAACACGCCCGTCGCCTTCGACCACCGCAAAATCTACCACGCGCCGCAGCAGACGTCCTGCGATCCGCGGCGTGCCACGGGCGCGGCGGGCAATTTCTCGGGCGCCCTCGGGCTCCGCAGGAGCCCCGAGTTTTACCGCGTTCCGCGCAACAATTTCGGTCAGTTCGTGGATCTCGTAAAACTGCAGACGCGTCGGGATGCCAAAGCGGTCGCGCAACGGCGTTGTCAGCAGGCCGAGACGCGTCGTCGCCCCGACCAAAGTAAATGGCTGCAGTTCGATCCGCACGGTCCGCGCTGCTGGCCCCTCGCCGATCACAAGGTCGAGTTCGAAATCCTCCATCGCGGGATAGAGCACTTCTTCGACCGCAGGGTTCAGACGGTGGATTTCGTCAATGAACAAAACATCCCGCGCCTCAAGATTGGTCAGGATCGCCGCCAGATCACCCGCCTTGGCCAACACCGGCCCCGAGGTCATCCGGAAATTGACCCCCAACTCGCGCGACATAATCTGTGCCAGCGTTGTCTTTCCCAAACCCGGCGGGCCATGGAACAGAGTGTGGTCCATCGCCTCGCCCCGCCGTTTCGCGGATTCGATGAACACACGCAGATTCGCGCGAGCCTCGGCCTGACCAATGAAATCCTCAAGCACCTGCGGGCGCAGGGCGCGGTCGTTGTCCTCGGACAGCTTTTCGGGGCGAAGGGTCGGATCGGGTTCCTGCATCGCTTATCCCTTGGGCGCCAAAAGGCGCAACGCAGCGCGGATCAAGGCTGATGTATCAGCCTCGGGGTCGTCTTGCATCGCTTGCGCGACTGCCGACGCCGCCTCGCCGGGCTGATACCCCAGATTACCAAGCGCCGAGAGCGCCTCTGATTGCGCGGCCATATTCGGCTTGGGTGCGGGGGCGGCACGTTTTGTTGGCGTCTTTGGCTCCGGTGTCTCGGTCAGCTCTGCGGGTTCCTCGCCCATGGCAGCAGTGATTGAGCCGCCCATGGCCATTACGGTGGGGGCTTTCTCCTTCAGCTCGTTTACCACACGTTGCGCGGTCTTAGGTCCGATGCCTTTGGCTGCTTTGATACTGTTCCAATCGCCCAAAGCGATGGCGCGGCTCACCCCGTCCGGTCCGAGCGCCGAGAGCATAGCCAGAGCGGCCTTGGCGCCCACCCCTTGGACGGTTTGGAGCAACCGAAACCACTCTTTCTCTTGTAACGTGGTAAACCCGTACAGCTGCAGCAGATCCTCGCGCACCAGCAACTCTGTGAAGAGCGCGGTCGCCTCACCAACGCTAGGCAGCGCCCCCAACGTACGGTCTGAACAATAGACGATGTAGCCGACGCCGCGCACATCGAGCAGCACATGATCCTCGGTCCGGTAGTCGATCCGGCCTGACAGTTTTCCGATCATCCCTTGGCCCTCGCCAATGCTTGTTCCAGACCGCGTCCGCCGCGGCTTTGGTGGGCGTGACACATGGCGATCGCCAGCGCATCGGTGGCGTCGGGCCCGTTCAGTTTCACGCCGGGCAGCTGCAAGCGCACCATGTAGTCCACCTGATCCTTGGCTGCGTGACCCACGCCCACCACGGTTTTCTTCACCGCGTTGGGGGCGTATTCCCCGACCGGCAACCCCGCCTGCGCCAAGGTCATCAGGGCCACGCCCCGCGCCTGACCCAGTTTCAGTGTACCCACAGCATCCTTGTTCACAAAGGTCTGCTCGATCGCGGCCGTTTCCGGCGCCCATGCGTCGATCACCTCGATCAACTGGTTGTACAGAGAGAGCAGCCGTTCCCCGAGGTTGTCCCCGTCCGAATGGCAAACGCCGTTGGCAACATGAGTGATTCGCCCTGGCATCGCATCAATGACGCCCCACCCCATGTTGCGCAGGCCCGGATCGACCCCCAAAACGCGCATTTCTGCCCCCTGCTCTGTGTTCTTTTCGTCGCACTAGCACGAAACAAGAACAAACGCCAGCATGATGGCAAGAGGCGGCGCCCTGAAATCGGGATGAAATCCGCCTCTTCGCGATCTGAATGCGACACGAAGAAGATACATATTTCTCTTTAGTAACAGTTTGTTAGTCGTCATGCAGTGTATGCATGGGTCGCGTTCGACCTATGCAATTTTTATCGCTTGTGCCGGAAAAGAAGGCGAATTACGTGCGGATCAGGAAATCACTCCACTTTTTTCTTGCAACCTCGAAGGGACGCAAAAATGGCAGTTCTCGATATCACCCGCATCGACACCCCTGCGGCTGGCATTGGTGCCCGCCTTTGGCAGGCAGCAGTGCATTTCGCATATTCGCTGGCGGCCCCGACGGGCTCTGACAAGGCGCTGGACGCTCTGTCCGACGCGCAGCTGGACGATCTGGGCCTGTGCCGCGCAGACATCATCGACATGAAAAAAGCGCGCCGCTTCTAAGCCGCAGACCAGACCAACGCAAAAGGGCGCCTGATCCAGTCAGGCGCCCTTTTTGTATGTCAGCGTCAGATACAGATTACTTCTGCAGGGTCAGGGTCGACCAATCCCCAATGTCTTCGCGGTGGGCCAAGGTCATGCCCTGCGCCACATAGGCTTCGGTAACGTCGTCCGCCTGATCTACTAGCAGACCCGACAGGATCGCGTAGCCGCCCTCGCCCAGATGCGAGGCCACATCGGGGGCCAGATCGATCAGCGGGGCCTTCAGGATATTGGCAAAGACTAGGTCAAAGGGTGCGGCGGCATGCAGGGTCTCGTGCTCGAAACCGGTCGCCTCAAGGCATTTGACGCGGCCTTCCAGACCGTTTGCTTTGACGTTCGCTTCGGCCACTTCCACCGCGACGATATCAATGTCGCTGGCCAGTACGGGGTTCGGCCAGATGCGCGCAGCGGCCATGCCCAGAACAGCGGTGCCGCAGCCGATATCGACCACGTTCTTGCCCTTGAACCCGCCAGTGTCCAGACGGTCCAGCGCCTTCAGACAGCCTAGCGTGGTGCCGTGGTGACCAGTGCCAAACGCCATTGCAGCTTCGATCAGCAGAGGCTCGCTACCTTCAGGCACCTTGTCCGCGTCGTGGCTGCCGTAGACAAAGAAACGACCGGCGACCACAGGGGCCAGATCACGGCGCACTTTGGCGACCCAATCCGTTTCGGGCAGTTCGCTGACCACGAAATCCTGCGCATCGTTCATGGACGCCAGCAGCGCCAGACCGGCCGCGTCGGGTTCTTCGGTGAAATAGCCGCCGACTTCCCACAGGCCCGAGCCATCTTCCATTTCGAAGACGCCGATGCCGGTGGGCTCGGGGATCATGTTCTCCATCGCTACGCCCAAGGCTTCGGCGTTCTCTTTGGCGGTCAGCTTGGTGTAGGCGGTGTAGGTGGGCATTTCGGACTCCTGTTCAGGCTTGCAGGGGGCGATAGGCCCCCTTCTGCCTTGGGTCAAGCGCCCTTTACTCTGCGACCGCAGCCACGAACCGGCTAAAGCGGGTTTCATTGCCCTTTTCCGGATGGCGCGGGATCAGCAGTGCCAGACAGAGCGATGTCGCCGCCATCCCTGCCGCCAGCACAAAGACCGCGCCCGGCGACTGGAGCCAAAGGTAGCCCAAGGCCGCAGGCAAGAAGACCGCCGCGATATGGTTGATGGTAAACGCAACGGCCGCGGTCGGCGCGATATCACCGGGGTCCGCGATTTTCTGGAAATAGGTTTTGATCGCCAAAGCCATGGCAAAAAACAAGTGGTCGATCACATAGAGCACAGAGGCCAGAACGACGCCCCATCCAAACATGTAGATGCCGCCATACAGGCTAAACACAAAGATGAGGCCGACATATTCGATCACCAGCGCCTTTTGCTCGCCAAAACGGGACACCATACGCCCGATCAGGGGCGCAAAGAACATGTTCGCGACAAGGTTAATCAAAAACAGCCCCGTGACCTCGTGCACGTCAAAGCCAAACCGTTCGACCATCATGAAGCCCGCAAAGACCACAAAGATCTGACGGCGCGCTCCGGCCATGAACTGAAGCAAGTAATACAGCCAGTAGCGGCGGCGCAGAACAAACTTCTTAACCTGAGGATTGGGTGCTTCGAACTGAGGATAGGCAAAGATCGCAAAGAGCGCGACCGCCGCCGTCACCCCGCCCGCAATCATGTAGACTGTGGAATAAGACAGCGAAAAGCTCTGCCACGTCAGCATGATCAGGCCGTAGGCCACTAGCGTCGCGGCACTGCCGGTCGCCAGCAAAGCGCCCAAAACTTTGGGCGCCTCCTCCTTGGACAGCCATTGCAGCTGGAGCGACTGGTTCACCGTCTCATAATAATGAAAGCCGATTGAGCTCAGCATCGTGACCACCAGAATTCCGCCCAATGACGGAAAGAACCCTGTGATCGCCGTCGCGACACCCAGCAAGATCAAAGAGACCAGCCCCAAGACCTGCTCTCGAATGATCAGCAGCAGAGCGATCACGCCAATCGCCAGAAAACCCGGGATTTCGCGAACGGTATGCAGCCAGCCGATGTCAGAACCATCGAACTGTGCCACCTCGATCACGAAGTTATTCAGCAGGGCAGACCATGTCGCAAACGCCACCGGCATCGCGGCGGCCATCACGAACAGCAATGTTTTGGGCTGACGCCATTTCGGCAAATGGCGCGCGTCGGCCAGCGGAAGCGGGGAAAAGAAAGAACGACTCATGCCAAGTCTATTACGCCCGCCCGTGATCGCTGGCAAAGCTCAATCTGCGCGGGACGTCGTATACGGGTATTCCAATTCTGCACATAAAACACGTTGTACGCCCGGGCAGGCTTCCACGTTGCGCGCGGTCGCGCATCTGCGGGGCGACGCACCTCCCGATGAACGTCTCTAGATACGGACTCTGTCCCGACACATCGCACTCCCCAATCGCGGATCGAACAATCAGCGATCAAATTCACACATTCATATTCTGATACAAATCAAAGTACGCCGCGGCTGATATGCGTAAAACCCGCCCAATCGCCCGACAGGAGAGCACAATGGACATACTCTGGATCGTCGAATCGCTGGGAGAGGCCGCAACTGCCGCTCTGTTTGGTCTGATCACCGGCGTGATCTTTGGCGTCGCGGCTCAGCGATCACGATTCTGCCTACGGGCGGCGACGGTAGAATTTGGACGGTTCCAGATGGGGGACCGTGTAGCGGTCTGGCTTCTGACCTTCTCAACGGCGCTGGTCTGGGTACAGGCGGCAGAACTCAGCGGTCTGATGCAGGCCGAAGACGCACGAATGATGGCCGTCCCCGGTAGTTGGTCCGGTGCAATTCTTGGCGGGCTGCTTTTCGGTTGCGGAATGGTGCTGGCCCGAGGCTGCTCTGGCCGGCTCTTGGTACTCGGGGCGACGGGCAATCTGCGCTCGATCATCTCTGGCCTGATCTTCGCGGTCGTCGCACAAATGAGCCTGTCCGGCTGGCTCTCTCCGTTTCGGGACAGGCTGGCGGCGCTGTGGATCACGAGCGGCGGGCGCAACCTGAACCTAGAGGCTGCTGTAGGGCTACCGGACTGGGGTGGGCTTATCCTTGGGCTTGGAATTGCTGTTTTTGCGTTAGAACTGTCCCGGCGCCAACAGATTGGCTGGACCCGTCTGGTGTTCGCGTCGGGCGTGGGGTTCGCTGTCGCGGTCGGCTGGGTCCTGACCTACGCCTTGTCCCAAGTCGCTTTTGACCCAGTGCAGATCGAAAGCGCGACGTTTACGGGACCCTCGGCCCACACGCTCATGTTCTTTCTCGAACGTAATCCGGTGCTGGAGTTCGACGTCGGACTTGTGCCCGGCGTATTCATCGGCGCTTTTGCCGCCTCTTGGTTCAAAGGCGAGTTCAAATTCCAAGGGTTCGAGGACGAGGCTAATATGCGCCGCGCGATGCTCGGGGCGGCGCTGATGGGCTTTGGCGGCATGTTGGCGGGGGGCTGCGCGATCGGCGCAGGTGTGACAGGCGGCTCGATCTTTGTCGGCACCGCCTGGCTGGCACTCTTTTGCATGTGGGTCGGCGCTATCGTCACCGACCGCATGGTGGATTACTCGGCCGAGTAACCTACCCCGCCCGCTTGACCGTCATTATTCGGCTGCGAGAAACCCTCGCTCAGGCGGCGCTGCGCAACACTCTGGGCAATCCAGTCCACAACAGCGTTCACAATCGGATCGCGCTGACGCTTTTCTTGGTAAACTGCCCACAGGCTGCGGGTCGCAACGCTATGCGCGCCAGTGATGATGTTCAGCGGCGATGTCGCGGGCAGGTGCAGACGGGGCACGATAGCCGCCAGACCGGTCGAGGCCGCCGCATCCATCGCAAGGCTGAAGTCTTCGACCCGCATGACGGGCGGACGACCGAAGCGTTCGTAGCCAGCTTGCATCTCGGGGGTCCAGTCCAGCTCGCGGCTCAGGGCGATCCAGTCACGGCTGGTCGCATCAGGCTTTTGCACCGCGCAGAAGTGAACCTTGCCGACTTCGTGGCCCATCAGGGTGTCGTCCAGCGGACGGTTCATCCGCAGCGCGACGTCCACATCTTCACGGTCGAAGTTCGCTTCGATCGACGAACACAGGATTTCCAGCTCGATCCCGGGATAACGCTCCATGAACGCGCCAAGCTGTTCTGTCAGATAATCTGCCGCAAGGAATCCCGTTGTGATAACTCGCGCCTTCTCTGCAGCCGACTGCAAATGGGGCAAGTTGTTGCCCAAACGCGCCAGATTCGACTCGAACTGCTCGATCACATCCATGAGGGCGCGTCCCTCGGGTGTCAGACGCCAGCCGTCCCGACCTTGGACAAAGAGTTTTACCCCGACATCCTGAGAGATGCGGTGAATGCGGCGTGAGACGGTCGCAACATTAATATCGAGATGTTTTGCAGCAACGTTCATAGAACGGTGCCGCGCAAGTGCTGCGACGTACCGAAAGTCGTCCCAGTTTACCTTAGATGTAACCATAACAAACCAGACTCGTTAGACAGAAATATATTAACCTATGCAGAACACACTAAGAAAGTGCCTATCTACAGAAAGGTTTGCGGGTCGATATCTATTGTCAACCTTGTTGTGTTTTTCACCCTTACATTCCGCACCCAGAGCGCGATTGCTTTTTGCAATGCCACCCCTTTCGGAGACTTGACCAACAATCTGACTCGGTGACGCCCCCTGATTCGTGCAATCGGAGCCGGCGCGGGTCCGAACACTTGTGCACCGACTGACCGAAGCGGCTCGCACTGTCTTGTAAGCTGGTTTGCCAAATCGAAGGCGTCATTTAATTCTTCTGACGAAACAATCACACCCGCCATGCGGCCATACGGGGGCACGCCTGCCGCCTGACGCTCGGCCGCTTCGGCTTGCCAGAAGCCCTCTTCATCGCCCGAGAGGATGGCACGGATCACCGGATGTTCCGGCTGAAAGGTCTGCATCAGAGCAAGCCCGCGCTTGGTCGAGCGCCCTGCCCGCCCCGCTACCTGACGCATCAACTGGAACGTCCGCTCTGCTGCGCGAAGGTCCGATCCCTGCAATCCCAGATCCGCGTCGATCACCCCTACCAGTGTGAGATTGGGAAAGTTATGCCCCTTGGCGACCATCTGGGTGCCAATAATGATATCGGCCGC
Source organism: Donghicola eburneus (assembly GCF_900115865.1). Taxonomy (GTDB): domain Bacteria; phylum Pseudomonadota; class Alphaproteobacteria; order Rhodobacterales; family Rhodobacteraceae; genus Donghicola; species Donghicola eburneus. The sequence continues at coordinate 62,537 of NZ_FOXY01000012.1, forward strand.
ACCGTCTGCAATCCGTTTGATCTCTTCTTTCAAGGCCCTAGCGCTGCCAAACAAATCCGATGACAGCACAGCAATGCGCGCATCGGGGAAAAGCGTGGTCGCCTCCTCGGCCAGACGCTCGACGCCGGGGCCGACCGGAGCCAGCTTACCCGGCACATGACAGCTTGGGCATTCCTCTGGCATCGGGGTGGTTTCGCCGCACTGATGGCACATCAATCGCTTTAGGAACCGGTGTTCGACCATGCGTGCGTCGCAATGGGGACAGGCGACCTGATGGCCGCAGGCCCGACAGATCGTGACGGGAGCGTATCCGCGCCGATTCAGAAACAATAGGGCTTGCTCGCCTCGGTCGATACGCTCCTGCGCTGCCTTACGTAAAGTCGGCGAAATCCACGTGCTCGCGGCCAGTGTTTCGGCCCGCATATCGACGGCTTCCATCTCTGGCATGACCGCCTCGCCGAAGCGCGAGGTCAGATCGAGACGGTCGTACTTGCCCGCTTCGGCATTTGCCCAAGATTCAAGGCTGGGTGTTGCCGATGCCAGCACCACCCTTGCGCAACACAGGCTTGCGCGTAGGACAGCCATATCCCGTGCATTGTAAAGGACGCCGTCCTCTTGTTTGTAAGACGTGTCGTGTTCTTCATCGACCACGATCAGACCCAAATCGCGGAACGGCAGGAACAAGGCGGACCGGGCACCGACCACAACTTGGGCACCGTTTTCAGCCACCATTTTCCAGGTGCGGCGGCGTTCGGTCATCGTCACACCGCTGTGCCATTCAGCAGGTCTGCCACCAAAACGGGCTTCGAGACGGGTCAGAAACTCCGATGTCAGCGCAATTTCCGGCAGCAGCACCAAGGCCTGACGCCCACGTTTCAGGCAGGCCGCGACTGCTTCGAGGTAGACCTCGGTCTTGCCTGAGCCCGTCACGCCCTTCAGCAACGTGGTGCCGTAGGTGCCGCTGGCAATCCCCTCGGCCAGATGGGCCGCTGCGGCGGCCTGATCCTCGGTCAGGTCTTTGCCCTTGTGGTTCGGATCGAGATGCGGAAAGGGCAGATCTTTGGGCGCATCCTCTTCGCGCAATGCCCCCTGCTTCACGAGTCCTTTGATGACAGAGGACGTCACCCCCGCCATTTCGGCCAGCTCGCGCTGGGTAAAGGCCAGCCCACCATATTCCCGCATCGTCTCCAGCACACGCTGGCGTGCATCCGTCATCCGGTCAGGCTCGCCGTCCCCCAGCCTGTAAATCCGGCGCGTCGCAGGCGCATCGCTGAGGCCCGGCGCGCGGGTCGCCAGCCGCAGCATCGCAGGCAAAGGCGTCAGCGTGTAATCCGCCGCCTTGATGATAAAGTCCCGCAGCTCATCGCGCATCGGCGGCACATCCAACACGCGCATTACAGCGCGCAGCTTGGCCCGATCATAGTCACCTGCCGCCGGCCCCCACACCACACCCAAAACGCGACGCGGCCCCAAGGGCACCTCAACATAAGAGCCGCTCCAGCACCCGCCTTCTGGGGCGAGGTAATCCAAAGGGCGATCCAGCGGCTGCGTTGTCAGCACCGCACAGGGTTCGCCTGCCTCGAAATACGCTGGTTCCAAACTCCGGCTCCTGTGATTGGATCAGATATCCCCCTTGGCCTAGCCCCTTCGCAAGCAAACGCCAACCCGCGGAATTGATGCCAACGGGGCAACAGACGGAGCCTTTCGCGCAACAGGTCACCAACGGTTTACGATAGATGCAATAAAACAAGGCACGGGTGGATCGGCTGTGTTATAACGCGTGTAACTAAAAAAACAGGCCTACGACATGAGCAGTACGCAAAAGATCGAAACACCCTTGCGCGACCGCATTCTCGCTGAACCGGACCTCATTCTGGATGACCGCGACCTGATGCACGCGCTGATCACCGCGAACGAACGCGCAATGGGCAGCAATATTGTTGACCTGCGCGGCTTGGCGATGGAACGACTGGAAAGCCGTCTGGACCGGCTGGAGGACACTCATCGCAGCGTGATCGCAGCCGCCTACGAGAACCTCGCTGGGACCAATCAGGTGCACCGCGCCATTCTGGCCATGCTGGACCCCGTCACGTTTGAAGACTTCCTTGCCAACCTGGGCAGCGAGGTCTCTCAAATCCTGCGCGTGGATTGCCTGCGTCTGGTTCTGGAAACCCGCCAGAGCGCCGAAGAGCCCGCGATCAAGCGCCTGAGCAACGTGCTGTCCTCTGCCGAAGAGGGGTTTGTTCGTGACTATCTGACCATGGGCCGCGGCGGCCAAACACGCCAAGTCACTCTGCGCCAGATCCAATCGGGCGACAGCCGTGTGCACGGCGACAAATACGCCGACATCCGCTCCGAAGCCTGCTTGCGCCTAAACTTCGGCGCGGGCCGCCTGCCCGGAATGCTGGTAATGGGCGCCGAAGACCCCCACCAGTTCACCCCGCAGCAGGGCGCGGACCTATTGGAGTTCTTTGCTGGCGTTTTCGAACGGACCATGCGCCGCTGGCTGGCATGAGCTTGATCTCTGCCGCGCAGCGGGATGCGCTGGCCAATTGGCTGGCGCATGAGCGCGGGGTAAAGAACGCCTCTGACAACACGATCGAGGCCTACTCCAACGATCTGGCCGGTTTTCTGTCCTTCCTCGCCGCGCACCACGGTGGCGCCGAAGGGCTTGGCCCGCTGTTGCGCATCGCCCCTTCGGACATGCGGTCGTGGATGGCGAATGAGCGTGCCCGCGGGACAGGCGCGCGCAGCCTTGCGCGACGATTGTCAGCGGTGAAGACCTTTTTCCGCTGGCTGGCAGAGCGCGAAGGGTTTGACCCAACCACTGTCCTCTCAACTCGTGCACCGCGCACACAGCGTCCCCTGCCCCGCCCCCTGACCGAGGATGCCGCCAAAGCTGTAATCGACACCGTTGGCACTCTGCCCCGTGAGGGGTGGGTCGGCACCCGAGACGTTGCGATCGTCACCTTGCTATATGGCTGCGGCCTGCGCATCTCAGAGGCGCTGGGCCTGACAGGCGCAGACGCCCCCCTGCCCGATGCCCTGAGAATTGTGGGCAAGGGCGGCAAAGAACGCATTGTCCCTGTCATCCCCGCCGCCCGTCAGGCGGTGGCCGATTATGTCAAAGAATGCCCGTATGATCTGGGGCCGCAGGAGCCGCTGTTTCGCGGCGCGCGCGGCGGCGGCGTGAACCCCCGCGTGATAAGCAAAGCCATGGAGACGACGCGGATGCAGCTTGGCCTACCCTCTTCGGCCACGCCGCACGCCCTGCGGCACAGCTTTGCGACGCACCTGTTAAACGCGGGTGGCGACCTGCGTGCGATCCAAGAATTGTTGGGGCACGCGGCCCTCTCGACGACGCAAGTTTATACAGGTGTCGACAATGCACGGCTTCTGGACGTGTATTCTGCCGCCCACCCCCGAGCGAAACGCGGGTGACGGTTGCACCGTGCACCCCAATGCTGCATGAACAACCGATGAAACTCAGATCCGCCGCAATATCCGTACATCTTTTGACCGCGACCGGTGCCTGCATCGCGATGCTCGCCATGTTGGCCGCAGTAGAGCAAAACTGGTCCATGATGGTGCTCTGGCTCGTTGTTGCCTTTGCCGTCGATGGCGTGGACGGGCCTTTGGCTCGGAAATACGAAGTCGGCAAGAACGCCCCAGAGATTGATGGCGTGCTGATGGACCTGATCATCGATTACCTGACCTACGTGTTCATTCCAGCCTATGCTCTGTTCAAGTCCGGCTTGCTACCGGGCTGGATGGGCTGGCTTGCGATCATGGTGATCACTTACACCAGCGCGCTCTATTATGCCGACACGCGCATGAAGACCGAAGACAAGAGCTTTCGCGGGTTTCCGGGCTGCTGGAACATGGCCATCCTGCCCTTGTTCGCGCTGAAGCCTTCGCCCGAGTTTATTGTGGGTCTGGTGATCGTGTTGGCCGTGGCGATGTTTTTGAACCTGCGCTTTATCCACCCCGTGCGCACGAAACGCTGGCGGGCAGTCTCCTTGCCGATTGCACTGATCTGGACCGCCTCTGCGGCGTGGGCCGCTTGGGTCGATTTCCATCCGGCGAGTTGGGCCGGTTGGGTGCTGGGCGCCAGCTCGATCTATCTGGTTCTGGTGGGGATTGTGCAGCAGGTTATTCCGGAACGCCCAAAGGGGTAAGCGCCGGGGGCCAGCCTCCGGACCCCCGGAGTATTTTGGCAAAGATGAAAAAAGGGCGCCGTTTCGGGCGCCCTTTTCTGTTTTAGCCGAGTGCGTCATTGCAGCGTTTGCAGGTCGCTGCGTGGCTGTGGGTGCCCACATCCGGCAAGATTTTCCAACAACGCTGGCACTTCTCGCCGTCTGCCTTTTCAAAGACCACACCGACGCCCGCTTGGTCAGGCAGGCGGAACGCCTCTGCCGGGGCGGGATCTGCGGTCAGGGCGATACCCGAGGTGATGCAGATATCCTCGAAAGCGACGGTTTTCAGGGCCGAAAGCGCGTCCGCATCTTCGACGTGGACCACCGGAGCCGCTTCGAGCGAGGCACCGATGACTTTGTCTGTTCGTTGGACTTCGAGTGCAGCGGTCACCACGCGGCGGACTTTACGGACGCTCGACCATTTGGTGGCCAGCGGTTCGTCCAGCCAGTCGGCGGGCGTTGCGGGGATGTCCTGTAGGTGGACCGAGCTGTCGTCACCGGGGAAGCGCTGGAGCCAGACCTCTTCCATCGTGAAGGTCAGGATCGGCGCGAGCCATGTGGTCAGGCGGTGGAACAGGATGTCCATGACCGTGCGGGCGGCGCGGCGACGAGTGCTGTCGGTCGCGTCGCAATACAGCACGTCCTTGCGGATATCGAAGTAGAACGACGACATCTCGACGGTGCAGAAGTTGAACAGCTGCTGGAACACGCCTTGGAAGTCATAGGCGGTGTAGCCGGTGCGCACCTTGTGATCCAGCTCGGCCAGACGGTGCAGGACCCAGCGCTCCAGTTCGGGCATTTCCGCGACGTCCAGACGCTCTGCTTCGGTGAAGCCATCAAGGCTGCCGATCAGGAAGCGCATGGTGTTGCGCAGACGGCGGTAGCTGTCAGCCACGCCCTTCAGGATTTCCGGCCCGATGCGCAGGTCGGCAGTGTAGTCGGACTGGGCCACCCACAGACGCAGGATATCGGCGCCGTATTGTTTGGTTACGTCTTCTGGCGACACGGTGTTGCCGAGCGATTTGGACATCTTGTTGCCCTTCTCGTCCAGCGTGAAGCCGTGGGTCAGCACGCCGCGATAGGGCGCGCGGCCCTTGGTGCCGCAGGCCTGCAGCATCGAGCTGTGGAACCAGCCGCGGTGTTGGTCGGTGCCCTCGAGGTAGAGGTCCGCGATGCCGTCCGCCGCGCCATCGGGACGGTCACGCAGCACGAAGGCGTGGGTCGAACCGGAGTCGAACCACACGTCAAGGATGTCGAACACCTGCTCGTAGTCGTCAGGGTTCACCACATTGCCAAGGAAGCGCTCTTTCGCGCCCTCTTTGTACCACGCATCCGCGCCTTCGGCCTCAAAGGCTTCGTTGATACGCGCGTTGACCTCTTCGTTGCGGAGCAGGAAGTCTTCGTCCTGCGGCTTCGCGCCGACTTTGGTAAAGCAGGTCAGCGGGACGCCCCAAGCGCGCTGGCGGGACAGAACCCAATCAGGGCGTGCTTCGATCATCGAATACAGGCGGTTGCGGCCTGTTTGCGGGGTCCATTTTACCAGCTGGTCGATGCTGGTCAGAGCGCGATCACGGATGGTTTTGCCGTAGGTGTCCTGACCGTCGCCAACCTCGCGATCAATCGCCGCGAACCACTGGGGCGTGTTGCGGTAGATGACCGGCGCTTTGGAACGCCACGAGTGCGGGTAGCTGTGCTTCATACGGCCACGGGCGATGATCCCGCCGGCCTCGACCAGCTTGGCGATGACAGTGGTGTTGGCTTTGCCCTCTTTGCCCTTGCGATCAAAGACCTGAAGACCGGCAAAGAACGGCACGTGGTCCAGGAATTCGGATTCCTCGCCCACGTTATAGGTCATGCGCTCGATCCAGTTGCGGGCGACAAAGACTTCGTAGTCCTCTTGGCCGTGGCTGGGGGCGGTGTGGACGAACCCTGTACCTGCGTCGTCGGTCACGTGATCACCATCGACCATGGGCACGTCGTAGTCCCAGAAGCCGTCGGCCCCGTCGATGCCGTTAAACGGGTGGGCACAGATAAGACCTTCGAATTCGCTGGGGGCGACGTCGCGAACCTTGGTAAATTCTGTCACGCGGGATTTTTCCAGCGCATCAGCAGCCAGAGTGTTGGCGAAAAGGTACAGATCGCCGGGGTTGGTCCAGCTTTCCTCTTGGGTCGCGTCCACGCGGTAGAGGCCGTATTCGATGCCGTTGCCGTAAGCGACCGCTTTGTTCGATGGGATGGTCCACGGGGTGGTGGTCCAGATCACGACGCGCGCGCTCTCCAGATCGCCGCCAGCGTTCTGGAAGCGGAAGGGCACCCAGATCGTGTGGCTCTGGTGATCGTGGTACTCGACCTCTGCCTCGGCCAGCGCGGTTTTTTCCACGGGCGACCACATCACGGGCTTGGAGCCCTGATACAGAGTGCCGGTCATCAGGAATTTCTGGAATTCTTCGGCGATCACACGCTCGGCGTGGAAGTTCATGGTCAGATAGGGATCATCCCACGTGCCGGTGATGCCCAGACGCTTGAATTCTTTGCGCTGGATGTCGATCCAGCCCTCGGCGAATTTGCGGCATTCCTGACGGAAGTCGATGACGGGAACTTCGTCTTTGTTCTTGCCCTTCTTGCGGTACTGTTCCTCGATCTTCCATTCGATGGGCAGACCGTGGCAGTCCCAACCGGGGATATAGCGTGCCTCGCGGCCCAGCATCTGCTGGCTGCGGACGATAAAATCCTTGAGGATCTTGTTCAGGGCGTGACCGATGTGCAGGTTACCGTTCGCATAAGGGGGGCCATCGTGCAGGATAAAGGGCTCGCGACCCTCGGCCTTGTCACGCAGCTGCTGGTAGATGTCCATTTTCTCCCAGCGGGCCAGCCATTCGGGCTCTCGCTTGGGCAGACCGGCCCGCATGGGGAAGTCGGTCTTGGGCAGGAACAGGGTGTCTTTGTAGTCGGGCGTTTCGGCGCACATGTGTGGCGTCCTTCGGTCATGTTTTATGTCTGAGAGGGTGCGGCGGCGCGGTATCCCATACGCCTTGTCCCGGCGGCTCGTTTGGATCAGAGCGCCGGGCTGATAATTCGAATAATGATCGCCATCACGAATGTCATGGCCGCCTTATATGATGCAGAAAACGGGGCGTAAAGCGCTGCGATGCATCGACCCGTTGCGGCGGTGCGGCACGGGCGATAGCCTGACCCGCGTTCCTTTCAGAGAGTCGCCGTATGCCCTACCCCATCACTGGCCCCGATATCGACCGTGTCGTCACGAAATTCTACGCGCGGGTGCGGGTGCATCCTGTGCTGGGGCCCGTATTTAATGGCCGGATCGCGGCCGACGCATGGCCCGCGCACGAGGACAAGATCAGCCGTTTCTGGCGCAATGCCCTACTGCAAGAGCGGAACTACCACGGTTTCCCCATGCGCACGCATCTGCAAACGCCCGAGATCAAGGCCGACATGTTCGCCCACTGGCTAAGTCTGTTTGATCAGGTGCTGGCAGAGGAGTTGGACGCAGAAATCGCAGAGCGTTGGTCTGCTGTGGCCCATCGGATCGGTGCGGGAATGCGGATCGGCGTGGCTGATCGTGACGCGCCCAAGGACGCCGTGCCAAAGCTATTTTAAGATCAACGGTGGCTGATGGGCTACCTGAAGCTGGCGAGCTGGCAACGTGGCGACCAGAAGGGGGCGGCGGTGCGAGCGGGCTGGTTCTAGGTGGCTGAAGAGCTGTGAGGCGGCTGGCGTACTGCTGGCTGCCTCGTTGATGTCAGGGATAGCCGACCGCGCAGACCGCGTCAATAAGTTGCTTTAAAACAAATACTTGACTGAATTACTCGGGTAGTCAGAGCATTCTATTTCTTGAAAAATCCAGTTAGCGCGCGCTGGACGACCACCCGCGCAGAGGGCTTTTTCTCGACGATAAAGGGCAAGGGTCGGCAGACTTCAATCGCTGCGATTCCCACGCGGGCCGTCAGAGCGCCGTTCACCAAACCTTCGCCAAAGCGGCGCGAAAGTTTCCCCAGCAAGCTGCCCCCGATCAAAGGCTCTAGCATGTCATCGCCAACGGCCACGGCGCCCGTCGCCACAAGATGAGTCATCACAGCGCGTGCCAAGCGCCAGCTGCCCAACAGGCCCCCGCGCCCGCCATAAACTTCGGCCACACGGCGCATCATCCGCAGGTTTGCAGTCATCGCCGCCACCACATCCGCCAGCGCCAAAGGCACCATCGCGGTCACCGTTGCAACCTGACGGGCGGCGACCTCGACTTCTTTGACCGCCTGCGCATCAAGATGGGCCAAGAGTTCACGCTCGACCAGAGCCAGCGCATCTGTGGCCTCGATAGCATCGTCTTTGCGCTCTTTCAGGCGGTCGCGACCCCAACGCAGATCATCGCGCCCCGCATACAGACGCTCCACGTCCCGCACGACAGCGCGCGCAGCGGCCAAGTCCTGCCCTTCGATGGCGGTGTTGGCCTGATGCTGAATCTTGTCGATACGCGACAGCCGAGCAATAGCCCCGAGCTCGCGCAGCACAATCAGCAGACACACCAGAACGAAGGCTGCGATCAGTCCAGTGACAATCGCGCCCAGAATAACGTTCTGCGCGATCAGGCCGGTCACAAAGTTCCACGCCGCGATCGAGATCATTGCCCCGATCACTGACACGAGCAGGCCCCAGAACCACCGCGCCAATACCGAAGGCTTGCGCGCTGCCAAAACAGCGACGGTTTGCATCGCGCGGCCTTCTGGCGCGTCGGGACCCGGATCGGGCACAGGTTCTACCTGCGCCGGATTGGGCGTATCCGCTTCGACGGTCGTTGGCGTATCCAGATCGAACAGGACCGGTCCTTTGCTCATTCAGCACCCCTTTCCCACAGGTACTCGACGTCGGGCAGCCCTTCGTCGTTGTAATCACCATCGGTGCGCCCGACCTCTTTGAATCCCGACAGGCGGTAAAAAGCACGCGCCACGGTGTTCGCCTTGTACGTCCACAGCCGCAGCCGATCCGAGCGCTCTTTGGCATAGGTCATCAACTGCCGCCCCACGCCATTCCGGCGGGCATCCGGCGCCACATACAGGGCCAAAATCTCGTCATCGGCCAACGCGATAAAGCCCATGGGCCGGTCCGCAGTGGCAATCGTCACCCAGCCCCGCTCAATCATGGTGGCGCAATACATGATATCCTCGGCGCTGGAGCGCACTTTGGGCAACCACGCCGTCTGGTCCACAAACTCGGTCAACATCGCACCCATTTTCCCCGCATCGAGGTCATGGGCAGGCCGTAAATAGAAACTCATAAACGATCCCCGAACAAAAATTGCGCTGCACGGTCCAGTCGAATATGGGGCGGACCGTCCCCCGGCCGCAGGGTCAGCGGGGCCGGAGCAAAGCGCATGGCTTCAAAATCACCTTCCAGCCAACCGCCCTCTTCCCCGTTCAACAATACACGGGGGTCGGCAGGCAGTTCGCCGGGATACAGGGCGGCCATCCGCCCGTCTTCTAATAATTTGCCGCGCACCACATCCAAGGTCTGGCCATTGTGCTGACGGCTCTCTTCGGTTGTTGCGCGCAGGGCCGCGATAGACATCGCTGCGGTTTCGGCACCGGCAAAGCGGGCGCGCTCGCGGGCCTCTCGGGTCAATTCCTCGATGATCGCGGTCAGGCGCTGGTGCTGGCTGTGGTGCAGATGGTCCGCTTTGGTCGCCGCAAAGAGGATTTTCTCGACCCGCTTGCCACGCAAAAGCTGGGTCAGGAAATCATTTCGGCCGGGGCGGAACGATCCCAGAATGCCCTGCATCGTGTCGCGCATATCCTGAATGGCCTCTGGCCCCCGATGCAAGGCGCCAAGCACATCCACGAGCACCACCTGCCGATCGATCCGCGCAAAATGCTCGCGGAAGAAAGGTTTAACGACGCGCGCCTTGTACGCCTCGAACCGTGTTTCCATCTCGCGCCACAGGCTGCGACGGGGCGCGTTGTCGGGTTTCAGCAGCGGGGCAAAAGTGAGCACGGGCGATCCAGCCAGATCACCGGGCAACAAAAAGCGGCCCGGCGTGCAGTCCGAGAACCCGTCTGCGCGCGCTGCATGAAGATACGCTGTAAAGGTCCGAGCGAGAGTTTGCGCGACCACTTCGTCCAACGGGGCGGCGGTGTCCGTGCCCCGCGCCATATCCACGTAAGGCGCGCCGAGCGCCCGTCCCTCAAGACGGCGCAGGACACTCGCCGACCATTCCGCGTAGCTCTGATCCAAGAGGCCCAAGTCCAACAGCCATTCGCCCGGATAATCCACGATATCCAGATGCACAGTGCGCGGGCCGGACAGTCCACCGATCAGCCCATTCGGTTTGATCCGCATGGACAGGCGCAGCTCGCTGACGGCCCGCGTACTGTCGGGCCAATGGGGATGCGCGCAGGTCAGGTCGGACAGGTGGGACTCATACTCAAACCGCGGCACCGTCACATCGGGCTGCGGCTGGAGAAAGGACGCCAGAATGCGCCCCTCGGCGGCGGCGGTCAGGTGGCCCATGCGCCCACGGTCCAGCATGTTCGCCACGAGCGAGGTGATGAACACCGTCTTGCCCGCACGCGCGAGTCCCGTCACCCCGAGCCGGATGCCAGGTTCAAACAGTGCTTCGTTGATGATGCCTGTGATGCCTTCGACGCCGCGCGTCAGTTCGTCTGCAATCCGCCCGATGACCAAATGGAACCGCCTCCCTCTTCGCGGCACAACCTAAGCATCGCATGGCCGTAAAACCAGTAGCTGAATTCGGGGAATGCGAAGGTTGCTTGCCCTAATTGCGATCGCCCGCTACATCGCGCCCATGCCCAGATACGCTTTGCTTGTGGAATATGACGGGGCCCCCTTTGCCGGATGGCAAAGGCAGGCTGACCAGCCCTCGGTCCAAGGGGCGATCGAAGCCGCGCTCGCGCGTCTGGAAAAGCGTGACCACACCATCGCCGCCGCAGGCCGCACCGATGCAGGGGTTCACGCCTATGGTCAAGTCGCCCATTGTGACATGGACAAGGATTGGGACCCGTTCCGCCTGTCCGAGGCATTGAACTTCCACCTCAAGCCCCTGCCCGTGTCGATCCGCGATTGTCGCCGTGTGGCCGACGACTGGCACGCCCGCTTTTCCGCGACAGAGCGGCAGTACATCTTTCGCCTGCTGAACCGCCGTGCCCCAGCGACGCATCTGCGCGGTTTCGTTTGGCAAGTGACCCAGCCGCTGGACCTGCACCCCATGCAAGAGGCCGCACAGCACCTGCTGGGTCTGCATGACTTTACCACGTTCCGCGCGTCGATTTGCCAAGCCGCCTCACCAGTGAAAACGCTGGACAAGCTGGACATCGAACAGATCGAAACCGAGAGCGGCATCGAGTTCCGGTTCCATTTGGCCGCCCGCAGTTTTTTACATAACCAAGTGCGCAGCTTTGTCGGCACGCTCGAGCGCGTCGGCGCGGGCTCTTGGGACCCCATTGACGTGAAAACCGCGCTGGAGGCGTGTGACCGCGCCGCATGTGGTCCGGTCAGCCCGCCGCAGGGCCTGTATCTGTCCAAGGTCGGATATCCGGACGATCCATTCGTCTGAGGCGAGGTCAGCAATCAAACGCGTCTAATCGACACCAGATGGTTGTCCCAGCTGTAGCCCCCGGCGACATCCAGCATTTTGCCGCCCGACGCGCCCCCTTCGAGCAAACCACCCGCGAGCGTAATCGCGAACCGGTCGCCGAATTGCGCGACGCCGCTGGCTTCGGGCAAGGCGCGGCCATTGATCGGAGCACCCGTCGCGCCGTCAAAGAACAGCACGTGACCGCCCTTGGGGCCGGTCACCGCGATCTCTGCACCGTCGGATGAAATCGCGATACTGCCCGCGTATTGCTTGAGCCGTACAGTTTCGGGATGATCAAAGAAGGCCAAAGCCTCGCCGCGGCGATGGCTGGCCATCAGGGGCACGGCGGTCAGAGGATTGCCTTGCCATTGCAGGGCGATCACCACGCGGCCCGTGTCGTCCGCCGCAATGTGACGGATCGAGTTCAAGCGCATGTCGGCGGGCGGTTCGACCTGATCCACGATCAGTCCCTGCGCATCCAGATAGGTCAAATTCGGCTTCATGGACGGAATATTCAGGACCGCACGATCGTAGTCAGGATGGGTCTGCATCCCCCCATTCGCCACGGCAAAGCTGCCATCGGCCAAGCGGATCATCTCGTGCGGACCAATCCCGCCCGACGGCAGTTCGCCAATCCGATTATAGCCATCTTCGGCGTCCCATATACCAAGACGGCCATCGGGCACGTCATAGGCATTTTCGGTGGTCAGCAGCAGCTTACCATCCGCCGTGAACGCGCCATGCCCGTAGAAGTGCCGCCCCTCTGGGCTATCAAGGCGCGCGATTTCTTTCCCTGTGGCACAGTCCAAAACCACAGCGAACCGGCCTGGACGGCGGGCAAAAGCCACCGCCTCGGCACGGAAAGGATGGGCCGCTGCCGCATGCCCGCGCGACGGGATCGGCAGTTCAAAGACCACGTCGCCCTGTTCGGTCAGACCTACGAGCCAAGTGGAGTTGCCCTCTTTGGACGCCGCAGTCAGGTAAGCCGGCGCGCCCGCCATGGCCCAAGAGGGCCGTGCCATCGACAGGGCAGCGCCAGCGGCGCCAGAGATCAGAAAATGGCGGCGTTTCATCTCAGTCCCCATCCGCTGCGCTGAAGCCGGTCTCTACTCCTAGGTTCGGTCCAATCTCTTGGTCCATTTCCCCCTGCAAGTATTGCACTTTGCTTTGAAGCCCCTCGACACGGATATAGGACATTGGGTCGGCGACTGCCTCTGACACGGGCATACCAATGCTATCGACGCGCCCTTCGGTTTGCTCGAATACGGTGTAGATCCAAGAACGATTGTTCTCGGCGATGTCACCGGCAAACCCAAAGCGCACGACTTCTTCGATGCCCTTGAGCTGCGCGACGATGATGTCGTTGGTCAGGCCCGAGCGCCATGCCTCGGCGTGTTTTGGATTGGGGCGCTCGTACGTGCCTAAGGGTCGCCCGAGCCGTGTGTCCGCAATGCGGGTCAGCCCGAAATCAAGCGCGGTGTAAACGACTTTGGTGAACTCTGACGCATCAAGGTAGACTGGGTTGTCCGGTCCCGCAGCCCGCGCCAGATCAGCCCAGCCGCCCTCGGCGAACCAACCATCGTGCAGATCAACCGCGATCCGGTGCAGGTTGCCCGAAATTCCGATCACCGCAGGACACGGCTCAACTCCATCGGAGTAGGTCAGCATTTCAATCGCGGGCAGGCCTTGGGCCCCCACAGACAAGCCCGCGACAACCGCCGGATCGGCTTGCTCGTCGGCCGTCTTATTCAAGAGATCACGCAGGGCGCGGCCTACGAAATTCTTTTTGTCCGGCCAGAAATTCACGGTCAGCGCCGCGCCTTGGCTTTCGATTGGGCCAAACTGGTAGCTGTCTAGCGGCGCCCAAGCCATCCAAGTGTCGCGGAACTGCGCCTTGAAGGCCGCCTCGTCCGATGTGCCCTCGCAATAAGCCAGCGCCGCGTCGGTCAATGCCTGTGTTTCGCTGACAAAGGACCCGAACTGGCGGTCAAACACCTCAAGCACGCGGCGGCGGATCGCTTCATGATCGACGACCCCTCGGCCCGGAGCGAAATAGGGCAGGCCCGTTTCCTCGGAATGGGTTTCCAGCGCGACGCCCGGCGCTTCTTTGTTCGCGATCGACTGTGCGGAGGTGGTCCCTGCAACGGCACAAAGGACCAAGGCGGACAGGATGGGTTTGACGGTCATTGTCACAAGGACTCCAGAAATTTGATCAGGGCGCCGCGATCTGCGGCTGTCATGAGGCGCACCGTTTCACGAGCAGCTTCAGCTTCGCCCCCATGCCACAGAATTGCTTCAAGCAGATTACGGGCGCGCCCATCATGCAGAAAATACGTATGCCCGCTGACGGTTTGGGTCATACCAATTCCCCAGAGCGGCGGCGTCCGCCATTCTTGGCCATTGGCCTGCCACTCTGGCCGGTTGTCGGCAAGGCCCGGCCCCATGTCATGCAGTAACATATCGGTGTAGGGCCAGATCAACTGGAAGCTCTGTTCCGCCTGGTCGTTCAGCCGATCTGTCACAAATTTCGGCGTGTGACAGCTGGTGCAACCTGCATCGTAGAACAGCTCCTTGCCGCGCAGGACCTCGGGATCGTCCAGATTGCGGCGGGCAGGCACGGCCAGATTGCGGCTGTAAAAGGTCACCAGATTTAGCACCTGATCCGAAACTTCGAGGTTCTGCTGCTCGGGCGTATTGCCATCGGGCGCGGCACGGCACGCGGTTTGCGAGGCAGTGCATTCGCCATAGCCTTCGGGGAACATTGAGGTCGAGAGGCCGATATCCGCGTGAAAGGCCATGGCGCTTTGTTCGCGAATGGTGGCCGAACCCGCTTTCAACCCGAACCGGCCCAGCATTTCGCGGTCGAACTCGTGGTTCCAGACCATGTTCGGGCGGCCGGAAATCCCATCGCCATCCGCATCATCAGGGTCCGCATGGGCAAGGATATCGGCTGCGGGTATCGCCTCGAGCAAACCAAGGCCAATCATCTGCGGGGCGATGCGGGGGCTGAGTTGCACGTCGGGATGCAAGGCGCCCGATTGCAGATCGACCACGTCGTACTCGGGTGCGCGCAGGGTAACGACAGAGCCATCGCCCAAGGTCACGGGCACCTCTGAATAGGTGATCTGCATCTGTCCCTCGGGCGCAATGCCGGGGATGGATTTGTCCTGTAGTTGCAGACCATAGGTCGGCTCTGGCGCGGCACCCAGATAGGCGAGCGTTTCTTCGGTCAGATCGCTCTGTTCGGCGGGGATCGACAGGCGCAGAAACATCGAGACGCCCTCGTCCCCTGCCCCCTCGGGCGGATGTCCGCGACCGTCCTTGATGTGGCAGCGCTGGCACGCCCGCGCATTATAGAGCGGCCCAAGCCCGTCGCTGGACACCGTCGATGACGGCGCCGTCACCCAAAGCTTCTTGAAGAACCCGTTGCCGACCTTGAAATCCATTTCGCGCTCGAACGGCATATTGGCAGAGGCAAAGGAGAACGCATCACGGGTGCGGATGTCGAACTTGGTCGCGGCCCCAGAGGGATGTGTTTCGAATTGTTCAGGCTTGGTGAAGTCGGTTGTGGGCGCGGTCGCAGCCGCGATGCGCGCCGCCTCAGCGGCGGTGCGCGGCACGACGTTCAGATGGGGCTCGGCCCAAGTGGCGCTGGCAAAGGTCACCCCTGCCAGCAGCCAGAGCGCCTTAGCTTTCGGCTTGGTCCGCAGAGTCCGCGTTGAGCATTTCGTAGCGCTCGCCGCCGATGCGGTTGTAGAGATCAAGCTGGGTCTCAAGGAAATCAATATGGCCTTCCTCGTCGGCGATCAGCTCTTCGAAGAGGTTCTTCGAGACATAGTCGCCAACACTGTCACAGTGGTCGCGCGCCTCTTTGTAGAGGGTGCGTGCGTCATGCTCTCCGGCGAGGTCACATTCAAGGGTTTCCTTGGCATTCTGCCCGATCCGCAGGGGATCCAGCTTCTGCAGGTTCGGATGACCCTCGAGGAAGATGATGCGATCGATCAGCTTGTCCGCGTGGTTCATTTCCTCAATGCTTTCTGCGCGGGATTTGGCTGCCAGTTTGCCCAGTCCCCAATCCTTTTGCAGGCGGTAGTGTACCCAGTACTGGTTAATCGCAGTCAATTCGCTGCGCAGAGGTGCGTTCAGGTACTCGATGACCTTTGCGTCGCCTTTCATGGAAATTACCCTCCGTGTCCTGTGGTTGTTCGTTTAACTTGAGGCACGGCGACAGGGACGTCCAGTCGCGGAACAGGGTATCTTTCGTTCTTGCGCATGGTGGACAGAAACAAGGGCATACATCCCCCGCAGTCCGCCTGCTTGCCCAAGGCACGGTAAATCCGGCCGGGCGTAATCACGATGCTCGGGTCCGAGGCCCGCATCCAGTCAACCGCCGCGTTAATGTCGTGGTCGGTGATATTCTGACAGCTACACACAATCATTCTACGTCTCCGACACAAGAAAAGAGGGCGCCCCGAAAGGCGCCCCAGTCAGGTGTAATTACTGGAACACAGCCGCTTCATCGTCGAGGCTGTCCGATCCTTCGACCGAAACACCTTCGAGTCCAGCAACCGCGACGGCGCGCTCGATGTTGCGAGTCTGCGCGACCAGCGCATCAACTGCCGACATGATCAGCGCTTCGCCTGCTTCGTTGCCTGCGGCCAGCATCTGGTCGTAGCTTGTGCCCGCTTCGGCGGTCGATTTGATCGCACCCAGCTCCATCATGGTGTGGTTGATGTCTGCCATCAGGTTCGACGCCAGATCTGCGTCACGCTCTGCGACGTAATCGTTCAGCGAGGGGCCTTCGACGACCGAACCGTCCACGCGTACATAGCGGCCGGTATAGACGTTACGAATGCCCAGACCGTCGTAGTAGTGGCTGTTGTGGGTGTTGTCCGAGAAGCAGTCGTGCTCTTCTTCGGGATCGTGCAGCAGAACGCCAAGCTTCATGCGCTCGCCCGCCTGTTCGCCATAGGACAGCGAGCCCAGACCGGTGAAGGCCATGACCAGACCTTCGGTGCCGTCGGCGGTCACGTCTGCGCGGCCTTGGCCATCAGCGCTCCAGTTGGCGACAGCGTCTTCCAGATCGGTGATCAGCAGATCGGTCGCAGCCACCAGATACTGCGCACGGCGGTCACAGTTGCCGTTGGTGCAGTTCTCGGTGTCAAAGTCGGTCGCGGGACGGTTGCCTGCGCCATGCTCGGTTCCGTTCAGGTCCTGACCCCACAGCAGGAATTCAATTGCGTGATAGCCGGTGGCCACGTTCGCTTCGATGCCGTCAACTTCGTGCAGGGATTCCAGAACCGCTGGGGTGATAGTCGAAGCGTCGATGGTGGTGCCCGAAACCTCAAAGCTGGGGTTCGCGATCACATTGGCAAGGCTGAAGGGGTTTTCGTCGTTGCCGCCAAACATGGGGTCAACGTAGTCGATCAGGCCCTCGTCCAGCGGCCATGCGTTCACTTTGCCTTCCCACTCGTCGACGGTGGGGTTGCCGAAACGGAACGCTTCAGTCTGCTGGTAGGGGACACGCGCGGCCAGCCAAGCCACCTTGGCCGCAGCCAGTGTCTCTTCGCTGGGGTTTGCGACCAGCGCATCAACCGCAGTTTTCAGGTCTTTGGCCAGGGTCAGGCTGTCTTCGTAGCCTGCCAGAGCGATGTCGGCATAGTTGTTCAGAACGTCACCGGCCTCGACGGCCATGGCACCTGTGGCTGCAAAAGTCATCGCCGAAGCAAGAAGAGTGGCGCGAAGTGTCATGTCGAATCCCTTTAAAAGTCCTAATCGCGTTTCGTTAGAGGGGTGATTATCCGATTAAAGAAGTCAGGTAAAGAGTGTCTGACTTATTTACTCGGAAAAACAAAATAGGGAGTGAGAGACCACCCATTAAATGACCATTTTGAAGGAAACATGACCTTTCGACCCACTAAGGATGACCATTCAGACGGATATGAGGGAAAGCCATCGCAGTTCAGCAGTACGTTGAAACTTTATTGTTCTGTGGCGTTTGATGGGGCCAAGGGATGAGCGGCCG
This sequence comes from Donghicola eburneus, assembly GCF_900115865.1. Taxonomy (GTDB): domain Bacteria; phylum Pseudomonadota; class Alphaproteobacteria; order Rhodobacterales; family Rhodobacteraceae; genus Donghicola; species Donghicola eburneus. The sequence goes on from NZ_FOXY01000012.1 coordinate 80,361, forward strand.
CTGCCGATCAACCGAGATGTGACATTTTCATCCTCCGATTCGATCAGTCGTTCTCTGCGCCCTTGCGGCTGATATTATGACAGAAAGGGCTAAAGAGCCCGACAATGGCCAGGTCCAGCATGAAGGCATAAGGGCGGGTCGCTGAGAGGCTGCGGCGGATCTCGACCTGCCCCTCGATTGCCGTGAGCGCCACTTCCCGGCGCCCAAGGACGGAGAGGTGATTCAAGAAGATATCCGCGCAGAGCCTTGGTCGGGCAGAAAGGCGTCCAGGCGGGTCGCGGAGACATGGTATGATTGCGGCGGCGGCTGCTCTCCAGCGGCAAACGAGGTTCGGTATGTTGTCCTTGCCTAATCCTATCGATCTGGTTGAAGCGCGTCGTCTCCAGGCTCAGCCTGGCTGCAACCTGCCTTTTGCCCGCACAGTTCGCTGGGCTACCGCACGCCAGCAATCAAAAGCATCGTGCCCGTCAACCGAAAGCCTACGGTGCAATAACCCACTCAAGTGGGGCAGATCACGCTGCTCAGGGCGCTGAAGAGAACGGACTATTGGGAAGATGTCTCGACTTCTCCCTGAAGTTCTCTTCTTCCAACCTGGCAATGAAGGCGGCTTCTTCGTCTGTCAGGTGCGCCTTGTTTAAATGTCGCCAATGACGCCGATAGATGCTCCAAGCCTGTTCTTCTGTGAGCTCCATATCAGTCTGACGGTGCCAACAAAGGTAGCGAAGCTGGGGATAGTCAAAAAGGCGAACCGTTTTCATGTATGTCCCAAATCAGATGAACGTAGACAGCGACGAAGCCAGCAGGACCCGACGTCGTCAAAGACTACGCCTTCCCTCAATGTTCGTCAAAAGGCCTCCGCGCCGGCGATAGAGCCATGGACTGTGTATAGAGTCATAATCGCAGCCGCATGTCATACCGCATCAATACTTGAAGACCGGCTTTCCGAAAGCCTTCGGCAGAGGATAAAGCAAGTTTTCGCATGAAACTCGACTGCTCTTTGATCTGCACAAACAGAAACCAGTTTTCGCTGCCCAAACCTGGTTGCGTTTCACATCTCTGCGGCTCGGGGCGCTACGCTGCCAGGTCAAATCGCCCCAGCTGTTTTCATTCACCACGCGACCAGAATGGAAAGACAGTCCAATGTACTAACCCTAAGGCGCCCCCCGCTGCGTAAATTCAGGCGCCTTCTTCAAAAACATGTCTCAATTCGTCGAAGCAAATTACGTGACCCGCATGCCCGCCTTTGCGCAAACTCACGTCGACGCCTTGCGAGCGGAGCGTTTATGAATTGTTAACTTTCCTTCTTAGGCCCAACAAAATCGAATGAAGAAAATCATCCTGAGCTTGGCGCTGCTCGCCTCTGTATTGGCCTGTCCCGCTGGAGTATCAGCGGCAATTCGGGTGATTGATGGTGATACCCTCTCCGATGGCGAGATCACCTACCGCCTCAACGGGATCGACGCTCCAGAAAGCGGACAAACCTGCTTGAACTCATCAGGGCAATCCTGGCGATGCGGTGAGGCTGCGACAGCGTTCCTTGTCGACCTGCTCACCAACACTGACTTGAAGTGCCAAGCGATGGAGCAAGACCGCTACGGCCGAACAATCGCGACGTGCTTTGCATCCGGCACTGACCTCGGGAAAAGCCTTGTCGAAGCTGGTCTTGCTTGGTCGTTCAGGCGCTACGATGATGTCTATGCTGCCGCTGAGGATGCTGCCAAAGCACGCCAAAAGGGCGTCTGGGCTGGCACCAATCAAGCCCCGTGGGCATACCGAGAAGAACGATGGACGGCGGCGCAACAAAGCGCTCCCGAAGGATGCCCCATCAAAGGGAACATTTCAAAGAACAGCAAGATTTACCACGCGCCTTGGTCTCCTTGGTATTCTCGTACGAAGGTCTCGCCAGCAAGAGGAGAACGTTGGTTTTGTGATGAAGCAGAAGCCATTGCAGCAGGCTGGCGCGCCCCGCATTGGCACTGAGCGAACACCTCAACGCCCCAATTGAGCCTTATTCCAAGGCAACTTTGTGATCCTAGATTACTATGATGCAAGAATTCTGAATGCAAATGAAACTACTGACACTATTGTTTTTAGCAGCGCTTTCCCCAGCGCCAGCTATCGCCGAAGAAGCCTCCCCGATCACGATCTTTGGCCCCCAGTCGCAGCGCCAAAGCCACCAAGAAAGCAAGGACAGAACATCCTATCGTCTTGCGCAAAGCTGGAGTTGTTCTCCACGGCGCTATTGCTCCAAGAGCATTTCCAGCTGCCGCGAAGCGCGCTGGTACTTCACAAATTGCAGTTGGGGCGGTGCCCTAGATGGCGACAACGACGGAGTGCCCTGCGAAAACCTGTGCTGATCCAGTTCAACAAAAGCTCGGGACGCTGGCTGAGAGGTTGTGCAGCCGGGTGGCACGCAAAGACGGCCCATGTTTGCCATGGAACTGACCGCTCAAAACCGCAGTGCAACTTCATCGAACCGGTCATTCGTCGATCGTGCAGCATCCGCGGGAGATCAAGGTCGGCAATGCGCAGTAAGTGCCTTTGCAAAGTCGGGGTGATCGAACGCGACTTCTGGCCCGACCGGCCCTGACCTGCCGTTGGAACACAGACGTGCTCGCTGCAGTGCGGCTCATCATACCGGACCTTCGCTGCGGGCGCATGAACTCTATCTGGCCCAAGGTGTCAGTGCGCCGGTCAAAAGCTGGTCGGCGGCCACCGGAATCAACAATCTATCTGAGTTGGATAGCCGCCATCGCCTCTTCGTAGCCCATACGTCTGAAAGCTGTTAATACGCTTCCAAGAGATCAATGGTGCCAAAGGAATAGGTCACCCCGATTGCAAGACCGTTATGCCGGAGATGTTGGAGACTTTGTAAAGCTGGGCTTACTGAGAGCTCTCTCACCGGGACGCCGGCTGGGTGTCGCGTGGTACCGGTACCCCGACGAAAGCCACAACGGAGATGGGCGGCACATCACCTATCTCGATCAACCGCAACGGTACGAGCGCCTGGACCCGGCCCTGTTCAGTCATCTTCGAAGCATTACGAAAAATGCGCGTTCGATCAATTCATTGTTGCCAGTGCTGGGCGGGGCAATCTCATCTGATGAGAGCGTAGACAGTAGTGTGATATCCCCCCGTGAACGCCGAAACTGGCGCGCTGCATGGTTCAAGCGTGTTTTAGAACGGCTATCCCCGTGCGACCTTGTATTCGCAGATCCGGATAATGGCATCATCGACGATGCCGATTGTCGAAGAGGGCGTGCGAAGTTCGGCAAACAGATGCCGCTCGCAGAGGTCCAGGAATTAGCCGAGGGGCGATGCGCGCTGATCTACCATCATAACACTCGGCGGCGAGGCGGTCATGATGCTGAAGTGGATCATTGGCTTGGCCAGATCGGAATGCCGGGCATGGCAGTCCGGGCGACCGCCTACAGCCCAAGGACATTCTTCGTGCTGAACCCCAGCGCGGAGATAGAGGCGCGGATCGAAGAGTTTTGCCAGGAATGGGCAGGTTTGAAGGTGCATCTGCACAAAGCGCGGTAGCATCGCTCCGACCCGTGCCTACGGCCCTAAAAGGACATTCACTTAGAGTCGCATCGCTGCAGCGCAGCTTCCCCAAGCCGCCACTCGATCATACCGCGTGCTTCATGACATCGTTCTCTGGATCTGCCGTTAGGCCACGGCGGTACGTAATTGAGGCAGTTACCACACCGAGTTACTGGATTTGACGACCTCTCTCGGCAAAGGTCCCATTGATTTTGTTTAACTATTCGTTAACGGTGGCGTCAGACAGGCGAAAGGTCAGCGCCGCTTGTTCGCCGTCAGGCTCAGCGTACCGCACATGTGCAGCAGGATTTTCTTATGGCCGATGCCCGCCCCGATAAATTTTCAGCCGGCGAGCAGGGCCTTGGATATATCTATCAGGCGCGTCTTGCCCTGCTTCACCTATTACAGTTGCCAGAGAACACGGCTGTTTGTCTCGAAAAGGACGACGACCTGGATTTCGTCGATAGCGATGGTGGCAAGTCCTTGGCTTCACTGAAGCATAAAGCCATTGGTGATAGGTTGACCGATCTGTCGACCGATTTCTGGAAGTCTGTCAACATATGGTTGACTCGGTATAAACGTGATGGTCGTGCCGCATCTAATTTGCGTTTCTTTCTGTTCACAACAGGCACGGTATCCCCGGACTCTTTCCTTGCGCGCTTGCTCCCCGAGCATTCGGTCGCCCAGGATGACGAAAAAACACTGGCAGAGCTTGCCAAAGAAGCGCTCACCAAGTCGACGTCAAAACTCATCAAGCCGATTGCCATAGAGTTCAACGATTTGAACGCTTTTGAGCAGCAAGATTTCTTAGAACGAGTTCTGATCCTTGATGGTAGCCCGCGCATTGCCGACATCCCGACGATCATAAGGGACAAGCACATGCGAAGCATCCGGCGCGAGCACCGCGAGTTCGTCTTTCAGAGATTGGAAGGCTGGTGGACCGACGCCGTAATCAAGCATCTTACCGGTGCAATGCCAGACGGAGTCTTCGGCTACGAAGTCTCCGACAAGCTCTCAAGCTTCGCCGAGGAATACAAGGCAGACAACCTTCCTATCACCTTCCGGGGAAAGCTGCCCGCCGACGAGATTGACACTGATACAGACCCACGCCTGTTCGTGGCGCAACTGCGCGAAATTGGCATCTCCTCCAATCGAATCAGGAGCGCGATACTGGACTATTACCGGGCGTTCGAACAGCGATCGGCTTGGGCGCGCGAGGATCTGCTCGTGATGGGAGAGGTCGAGGAGTATGAAGATCGGCTTACCGACGAATGGAGTCGCTATAGGGATGTCGCTTTCGAGAAGCTAAAAAATGACAGTGCGGAGGAAGCGTTGCGCGACGCAGGCATGTCCCTCTACAACTGGGCGGAGTTCGAGACTGCAAAGATCGAATCCCTACGAATTCGTGCGCGGGTGACGGAACCATTTGTTCTTCGCGGCAGCTTCCACATATTGGCGGATTCTACCCCTGAGCCCACGGTTTACTGGCACCCCAGATTCCTGGACCGTCTTGGCAAACTTCTGGAGGTGGCCTCGTGAAGCGATGGGATCAGCGCCCCTTTGAAATTCGGAACCTGTTCAATCCTGCGTTCTGCGGCTTGGTCTTGTTTCGTGCCTTGCACGGTTACGAAGAAATAGACGGTCGCGGGATGCCCTTTTCGTTGTCGTTGCTTGTTCTGCCCCTATGCTTGCATAAGACTTCGCGCGAGGTGATCGCCAATAACTCGCGCAGCTACTTGCTCAAGACCGTAGAGGGTAACCAGCAAATCGTTGTGGGCTTCGCTACCCGGGCCACACAAATGTTGCCGTACGCTTTAGAAGGTTTCGGTCTGCTTATGGACAAAGGCTGCATCATTGTCGGGGAGGAAGGTCGAATTCAATCCGTACCCAGGAAGGTTCGCAAGGCCGTAAACGGAACCGCCGAAACCGTAGCCTGTCAGAAGGTGGCGCGGATCGTCGGAAAGGAATTTGCACGCATCGCCGATCGGGCGACAGTTTATTCGACCTTTGGAATTCGCCCATGAAAATTAGTTCTATCCACATTTATAGCCATGACGGTCAGCGCCGTGATCTAACCTTCACGGTAGACGGACTCAATGTAATCACCGGTCGCTCCTCCACCGGAAAGTCTGCGCTCTCTGAGATTATCGAATACTGCATGGGACGTTCCTCGTTCAACGTTCCAGAAGGCATCATCCGGGACAAAGTGGCTTGGTTCGCGGTGATATATCAGTTCGAGAAAGAACAGGTACTTATCGCTAAGCCTTCTCCTCCTCGTGGTGGTGCCAGTTGCAGTACGGCGATGCTGCGAAGGGGAGAACAATTGCAAGTTCCCATGTTCAAGGATCTGGCGGTCAACACTGACGACGATAGCATTGTTGCGCTACTGTCGCGCTTACTTGGAATCCCCGAGAACCGCACAGAAGTCGCGCTTGAGCACAGCCGGGATAGCTACGACGCGAACGTCAAGCATACGTTCTACTACCTGTTCCAAAAGCAAGGTCTGGTCGCCAACAAGGATCAACTTTTCTATCGACAAAACGAGCAATTCCAACCTCAGGCCATCCGCGACACGTTGCCGATCTTACTTGGCGTCTCCTCTCATGATCGCTACGAACTGGAATCCAAGCTACGCTTAGCGCGGCGCGATCTGAGGATCAGTAATAAGAAGCTGGAGCAGGCGCGCGACGCCGTCGACACGTCGCATGAACAAGCTATCGGCCTCTACTCGGAAGCCAAGACGGTTGGGGTCATCGGCAACACTGACGAGAACCCGAAGGCAGACGGGATCATCGATGCATTGACGTTGGCGCTGTCATGGAAACCCACAAGATTGCCAGAAGACGACGGCAGCCGGATTTCGTTTCTGGAAGATGAACTTGCCCAACTTCGACAGGATCGCCGTGATACACAGGCCCGGATTGACGCGGCACGGCAGTTCGCCAAGCGGGCCGGCGGTTACGAAACCGAGGCCGCTGAACAGATAGACCGGCTGACCTCAATCAAGGCACTGCCGAAGAACTCAGACAGCGGCGAATGGCAATGGCCGTTCAGCGAGCAAAACTTGGCGCTGGAATCCCCGATAGCCGTTGTTCTGCTCCGTGAACTCGAGACGCTCGACAAAGAGTTGCGCATCGCAACCGGCCAGCGCCCGAAGCTCGAAGCCTACCTGGCTGACCTGACCGGCGTAGTTGATGGAATTGCGGGCGATATCAAGGAGAAGGAAGCGGAGCTATCTGCAGCAATATCGGCAAACGAAGTCATCGCTCAGATGGGCACCCGCAACAACGCGGCCGCGCGAGTGGTCGGTCGTATTAGCCTGTTCTTGGAGACGCTCCTGCCGAATGAGGATCTTATCAAACTGGAAGCGGAAAATCGCCTTCTCAACAATAAGGTTGAGCAGCTTGAGGAGCAGATTGGTGCCGACGAAAGTAACGAACGTCTGACCTCAATCCTAAACAATATTTCCTCACAGGTGTCGCGATACATCCAGAAGTTCGACGCCGAGTTCAGTCCTTACCCTGCGCGGTTCAATCTGCAGCAGTTGACAATTATCTTTGATCGTCCGGAGCGACCTGTCCCGATGAGCAGGACTGGCGGTGGCGAGAACCATCTGGCCTACCATCTGTCAGCACTGCTCGCCCTGCATCTATTCGCGGCACAGAACAACCGTCCAATTCCGCGCTTCCTGTTGATCGACCAGCCAACCCAAGTCTACTTCCCTTCCGAGCAGGTCTACAGGGATGCTGATGGTTCGGTGCAAAAGACGGAAGCCGACGCTGACCTTGATGCAGTGCGCCGACTGTTCGAGATCTTGCTGAAGTTCACCCAAGAAGACGTGCCGGGCTTCCAACTAATCGTTGTTGAGCATGCGAATCTTCGTGATCAATGGTTTCAAGACGCGCTTGTCGAAAATCCCTGGACTAAGCCCCCCGCATTGGTTCCGGAGGATTGGCCGCAAGAAAAGGAGAACTGAGGGGCTGAACGATCGCAAGGCTCTGAAGTGCATCCCACCTCATGAGCCTGAGAATGCTCTGGCATCGTGATCGAAGAGCAGTTCGGCGGGAACGCCTCACGGCACTGAGCTCAAACCGCTTTCTGCCCCCTTGCAGTGCAATTTACAGCTGCCGTCTGCCCGGAGGACTGCTCCTACGGCTTTTCATTTCAAACCAATGCTACACACCACGAAAGTACGAAATCGGATCATAATGCCAAAGCGAGCAATAGCCACTCTTTCACACTTCCGAGCAAAATCGCCAATTTACCCCAATAAGGTTGTGCAAGGATTGCAGCAGGAAGGGCTACCGCAGCTGCTGCCCCCAGGGTCGTCCCAAACGATTTGCAAAACGCGTCGACTGTCGCGTCAATTTTGCCAGCCACCCATCCGACCGCCTTCCTAAGGAACGATGCCTTTTGGGCCACAACCTCAACATTCGGTTCATTCGAAGCAAGTTCCGCTTCGATTGCGTCGAGGCTCTGAGTCGTTTCCTCAAGTTCGTCACCATTCAGTTCGAACTCTTGGGGCGGATGATTGTGTCCGATGCCGCCATGTGACGCGGGCTTTGGCAAGTCGTCTTTCAGGGCAGCCAGCTGCTCCAATAATGCTGCGCGCGCAGTTTTTTCTTCCTCAGCACCGAGGCCCGCGCTTTGGCCCTGCCTGGCAATCTCTCTAAGTTCCTCAAAAGAGTAATCTTCCTGAGCAAAATCTTCTGCGACCGCATCCTCATAGAAGTCGATGCTGTCAGGATGCCGATGTGAGGGCGCCCAATCGAAAAGGCCATCGCTTTGAATTTCCTCGACAGCCTCAAGAATGGCGTCTTCCGGCACCACGTCTTCAAAGTTTTCTCGAAGTTCCTCCTCTGCGGAATACGGCCCGCCTTTGATGTAGAGGTAGCCCCCCTCGCGCCCGTTATATGGAGTTTCGTTGGCAGGGTCTTCGTGAAAATAGTGAAACCAATTTACCAAATATTTAACTACCGTGGCTCTGGTTAGCGCCTTCGTCCATTCAGGATTGCTCTTAAATCGGTCTCGAAGGTTTGCCGGGTCCTCGTCGTCAAACTCGGGTTCATGCTCCAAGCCGTAGTCAAAATCTTGCACAACCCGATGGACGCCCACATTAGTTTCCTTGAAGTTCTCGGCTCCGGCGGGGTACTCCGAAATCGTCCAGCGCAAATCGCCCAATTCGTCATGTTCGATCAAGGCTTCATAGATCGTTTCCGGCCCCATGCCTCTATCGTCACCATCTACCGGCTCCCAATCCAATTCATCATCGTAAATTTTGAATTTTTCACCAGAGTCGCGATGTTCAATTATGGCTGTGCCCCGAGCGTAAATGATCACAATTAAGCCTCTGACTTCCAGCGAGTTTCTGAACTGCCCATACCACACGGCGGAAGATTGACTCTACCAGAATTTGCATCTTTGGGATTACCCCTGAAACCAAGTGATGACTTCGCAGTGCGGCCGTTCATCAACGATGCAGCGAAAGTCAGCTCCCCGCCGTCCCTGCAGATCGCCCGGGTTCCGCGGCCCAAGACTCGCGGAGTGTCCGCTTGCATGGTCCCGCAAGGTGGGGCTCGCACATGCGGCGAACTTCCGGAATCCGCCCAAATTGCCAATTTGAACCAGACATTCTGCACTTTTCTCAAATGACCTGGAGGGGCGGGAACCGGACATTCGCTGCGCACCCAGCAGATGTCTGGTATGTTCCAAAACAGACGAAAAATCGACTATTCGCTAAATGAGCCCAATCGGAAAATCAAAATCGGCGCTTCTGAGAAGCTGTATTTTCTCTTTCCCGTACTTCTCCATCAGCCTCGCTTCGAGCTGAGGTTCTATATCGATCGCAAAAGCGAACAGGCCTTTCAGATAGTAGAAGCGTTCCGGTTCAATTCCGCCTTTGATCCACTGGTGTATGAGCGCCTTAACCTCCCTCTTCCTCTCCCTGCCGATTGATAATGTGTGCTGGGGAGTAATGACGATTCCTGTGACCTTCCTGCTATACTTCTTCGAAAGGTATGCAGTTTTCTGGCGGTTAAGCCGCAACCGTAAATGAGGAATGTCGCGCTTACTTTTCAGAATCAACGCCTCCAACCCTTCAAGCTTCCCCGGCTCGAAAGAGGAGAGGAAAATATCATCGGCGTATCTCGTAAATACGAGACCTCGACTTTGGGATGCCTCATGCATTCGGCTATCAAACTCGAACATCATCGCGTTTGATATTGCTGGGGAACTCGGGGCTCCAATCGTGAGTCTGCCGTGCCGACACACAATATTCCCCACAAAGTCCAAATCACGTTGCGTGAGATCGATTCCAAGGTTCTTAGATTGCTCTGACACGTAGTGAAGAACACGGTCTTGCGAGAATGAAGGGAAGAAGTTCGAAAAGTCATATCTGTTCGTGAACTTTGATTGGCGATGCCGCTCCGCGTTCTCTCTAATCCCCGTGCCCTTCCGGTAGGCGGTTGCTGCCTCGTGCACGGGAAACCGGGCGAACAGAGCTTGCACTATCCAGCGTTGAATGGCTTTCAGTTCTCGGCTGGGGTGCTCAATTAATCTGTCGCCGCCGGTCCTCTTAGGGATTGTGTAGACCTTATATCTGCGACTTGCCGTTAACGACAAACTCAGGAGTTTGGATTCCGGCACGTTTGAAGTCTTGCTGAGTAATTCGATAAGCATGTCAGGCCCCCAGCAGTGAGCAAAATTCTGGGTCCGCTCCCAGATAGACCGCTGAAAGGTCAACCTTCAAGACGTCCCGTGCGGTCTTCGCGCCGTCTTTAATCTGCAGGATTAGGTTGTCTTCGTCGCTGACCTTAAGATGGCCGTAGTTTCCAATCTCCACGAGTCGCCCTGAACCCACGAGGATTGAAACAATCTGCTTTGTCTTCGACGGTCCAATGTGTCCGGAAAACAACCCGCGAAGGAAGAACTCAATGTCGTCGACTGTCGCAATACCCAACAACGCAACCATAGACTGGATGATTGCAAAGAGTTCAAAGCTGCCCATGTCTGAGAACGCCTTGATCTGCAGCGCCTGTCTGGTTGGGTGAAGCGGCGCTCGATCAATTAGTCTTTGTGAAATCAGCTTGAAATTCGGATTGTCATAGTCGAACTGAATGTTAGGCTGAAAGACAGACACATCGGCTATCTTCTTCGCGGGGCCGATTGATATAAAGCTGTCAGTGGTGAGATGTGCCGCGTTTATTGCGAGCAAAATCTTCTTGGCGATGTCTGGCCGTGCGGAAAAGTACCCTGTTTCGGCTAGTGAACCTGGCGCCTCTGGAAAAATGACAATTGAGTGGGACAGGTTCCCGATCAGCTCTTCGAAAGTGGTAATGTCGAAGGGTTCGCTATCTCCAAGCGTCCAATACTTGCGCATCGCAAATTCAGGCTCGAAGAATTCGTAACCGGGCAAAAGTGCCTCAAATTCATCCTGAAAGCGACGGCGCATGTGATCCGCTTCACTACCGCCGCAAACGAAGACGATGTTGCTCTGTCGTGGGACCGTGAAGCCTTGCGAAACCAAATTGTATAGAGTCCTGCGCAGCGATTTGTGATCTTCGCTGCGCAGGGGGTGGTCCATTCGAGTTCTCTTACTTAAGCGTCCGACTTTGATTGGTTTTGTCGGCGCCGAGGCGAAGACCGGGGCCGACAAAACCAATCAAAGTCGGCGCCCAATGTCGTTCAATCTAGTACAGCCTGGCTAATCACCCGGCGTAGAGCATTTTCGTAAAAACACCCAGCTAAGAGTGGCACAATACTACCAGTTCTCTTCGCAACTGCAAGATGTAGCTGGAAGATCGTATATTGACGTCACACACCTTTAACGGACACTGGGACTCACTGCGACAAACGTCCGCAATGGTGAAGGTTTTCTGATGCGGGTCGCGGCGTAAGGTTGGCGCCTTGGCGGGCGGACGACCCGCGTTGGAAAACCTCCCAAGGACGAAGCCGCGAGGGTCTTGGTGAGACTATGGGGAAAGAGCGCCGGCGGTTGATGCGACGGCGATTTCAGCGGGCCGTTTCACGTTTTTCACGGCGGTGGACACGCGGGCTTCCCAGTCCAGCCGCCAAGCGCTAACCGTCGGACTGTGTGCATGTGCGGTCTGGAACCGCGCTGGTACCTGATCGGCGCAGGTGGCTTGGGCCGGGCCTGCATGGAGCTGCCAGCATGGGTTTATGATCTTTGCGAGGCGTTCGGTCATGCGGCCTGCTCCCTTGGTGGTGCGCGCGACTTCGGTTTCTGCCCACGACAGAAGATCTCGATGATACGCATGGGTCCGCCGCAGCATGGGCAGGGTTCACGCAGCGTAAGAGGGGCAACCTCTGGCTCAAGATCGTGGTTATCCGCCTGTTCCACTGGCTGGACGCAGAGCAGCGCGCGGATTTTGGTGAGGTTCGCTTTGCGGACACCGCTGGCCAGCAGGCCGTAATGGCGGATGCGATGGAACCCATCGGGCAGGACATGGATCAGGAAGCGGCGGATGAACTCGGGTGTGGCAAGGCGCATGATCTTCTGGCGATCGCCATTTTTGATGCGATAATCCTTCCAACGGAAAGCTACAGTGTGGGCATCCGCGCTGACCAAGCGATGGTTCGAGATCGCTACCCTGTGGGTATAGCGGCTCAGATAGGCAAGCACGGCCTCTGGGCCGCCAAAGGGCGGTTTGGAATAGACCACCCATTCGGATTTACGGAATGGGGTGAGCCAGGCGGTAAAGGCATCCGGCCGGACCAACCGCTCCAGGTCGCCATAGAAAGCCAGCTCTCCGGCTTGGTGCAGCGCCATCAGGCCGTCCAGAAAGAGGCGGCGGAACAGGCGGGACAGCACGCGCACATGCAAGAAGAACCCGGGCTTGCTGGCGACCCACCTGGTGCCGTCCCTCGACAGACCGCCGCCGGGCACGATCATATGGATATGCGGATGGTGTGTCATGGCAGAGCCCCAAGTGTGCAAGACGCTGGTCAGCCCCACCTTCGCACCCATGCGTTTGGGGTCGGCGGCAGTGGTCATGACCGTTTCCGCCGACGCTTTGAACAGCAGCGCGTAGACCGCCCTCTTGTTCCAATAGGCGATTTGCGCGATCTCGGCGGGCAGCGTGAACACGACGTGGAAATATTCCACGGGAAGCAGGTCCTCGGCGCGGGCCTCAATCCAGTCTCGCGCCGTCGGCCCCTGACACTTCGGGCAATGGCGGTTCTTGCAACTGTTGTAGGCGATGTGATGGTGGCCGCACTTGGTGCAACCGGCCACATGCCCGCCGAGCGCGTCGGTCCGGCAGGCTTCTATCGCTGACATCACCTTGAGTTGCGAGAGGCTGACATGCCCGGCATTGGCCTGCCGCCACGCAGGACCATGGGCACGGAAGATGTCAGCGATCTCTAGCTTTGGCCGGGGCACCCCGACAGCCAATCACTCCAGACTTCGCTTCACAGTCTGGTCCTGCAGCTTGGCCAGCATCTCGTAGGGGCTGACCGTGTCGCGGATCGTTTTGGTGGCGACGTGGGTATATTGCGCCGTCGTGGTGAGCTTGGCGTGACCGAGCAGCACCTGGATCACCCGCACATCCGTGTTGGCCTCCAACAGATGTGTCGCGAAACTGTGCCTCAGCGTGTGCAGTGTTGCCGGTTTGCTGATGCCAGCCATGTGCTTGGCTGAGGTGAAAGCACGGTTCAACTGCCTCGGCGAAATCGGGTTGATCTTTGGCTTGCCCGGGAACAGCCAGCCTTCCGGGCGGGCCTCGCGCCACCAATCACGCAACAGATTCAGCAAGCCCGGGGACAGCATGACCTTGCGATCCTTACGCCCCTTGCCCTGCTCGACATGGATCAGCATCCGGTCGCTGTCGATATCACCGATCTTGAGATTACAGACTTCCGCTGCCCTGAGGCCGGCACCGTAAGAAATGCTGAGCGCCGCCCGATACTTCAGCCCTGGCCCGGGTGCCGCCATCAGGATGTCGGACACCTCCTCGACGCTGAGAACGATCGGCAACTTCCGCGGTTCGGTGCGGAATTGCATATAGCGCTTCATCTCCTCCCGCCCGCAGGTCATGCCGAAGAAGAACCTGAGCGCCACGATCCGCGCATTGAAAGTTGACGGCGTGACCCCTGCGTTGGTCATATGAAGCTGATAGGCGCGCAGTTCTTCCGGCGTTGCGGTATCAGGCGAATGGCCAAGGAATGCGGTGAAGTCTTTGATCGCTCGGATGTGGGCTTTCTGAGCTTTGTCGCCCATGCCACGGATACGCATGTCTTCGACCATCCGCTGACGCAGCGGGCTTACTCTCTCCTCTGTCATGGAAACCTCCTGTCTAATGATTGAGAAGGCCCCAATCGTCCGGCAGGTCATCAAAATCGCAAAATGCGCACTGATTTGGTCAGGTAACCACACCAACCAAAGGCGCCAATGCCGCGGAGCGGCTTAGTCCCAGGGCCGTGAACGACGAAAGGCATGATTTTCGATCCGCTGATGCTCTGCGACGCCGAGACTGTCTTTCTTTTAGCCCCTTTTGACCCGGATCCAA
>NZ_FOXY01000048.1 GCF_900115865.1 Donghicola eburneus
ATGTCGTTCATCTTTGCCGAGACGATGAGAGTGTACATGAAGGCCGCCCTGTCTCCGCCGCGCTCGGATCCAGCAAAGAGCCATGACTTTCTGCCCAATGCGATACCGCGCAGGGCGCGCTCTGCGGCGTTGTTGGTCAGGCAGATGCGCCCATCAGCAAGGAAAGCGGTAAAGGCCTCCCATCTCTCGCCCTTGGGCGGCATCAGATAGTCGATAGCCTTTGCGACGCTGTTATGCTTCGACATTTGCGCGCGCTCATCGCGTAACCAGACGTTTAGATCCTCGACCAGGGGCCGAGATCGCTCCTGGCGAATGGCAAGGCGGGCGTTTGCGTCGATGCCATTGATCTCGCGCTCGATATCGAAGATCGCGTCGATCCGCTTCACAGCTTCCAGAGCGACGGGTGAGATGTCGTGTGCGCGCTTGTTCTTGCGCACATTGCCCGCGATATCGGCCAGTTCAAAAAACTTGCGGCGGGCGTGGCTCCAACACAGAGCGCTGCGCACAGGCCCCGGGCTGCGGTCCGCCAAATACAGGGCGTTATAGCCGCTGTACGCATCGGCTTGCAAAATACCCTGCCAGCCAGCGAGATGCGTGCTCGGGTGGATCATCTGGCGATCCCGCGAGAACTTGAACAGGGCGGCCGGGGGCGCGCTGCCACCCCATGGCCGGTCATCGCGCACATAGGTCCAAAGGCGTGCCGTTTTGGCCCCGCCCCGCGCCAGAAGTGGCACAGTCGTATCGTCACCGTGCAAGCGGCTTGCTTCCAGCACATGGCGCTCGATCAATGCATGGATCGGGGCCAGCGCCACACACGCATGACCGATCAGATCCGCTAGAGTAGACAGGCTGAGGTCGATCCCCTCTCGTGCGATGCGCTCGACCTGCCGGTTCAATGGTTGATGTTGCCCGAATTTGTCAAAGGCCACCATGGCGATCAACTGTGGCCCCGCCCAACCGCGCGGAATGGCATGGAAAGGCGCGGGCGACTGGCTGATCTTCTCGCAGGTCCGGCACGTGAACTTCTCGCGCACCGTCTGGATGACTTTCCACTGGCGGGGGATCACCTCCAGTGTCTCGGTGATGTCCTCGCCCATCTTCACAATACGATCCGAGCCACAGCAGGTGCAGGCTGTCGGAGCCTCGACCACGACACGTTCCCGCGGAAGATGCTCGGGAAAGGGTTTGCGCACGGGCTTTCTTCGGGCAAAGGCCCGCACGGTGTTCGTCTGGTCACCCTGCGCGGTGTCTTCAGCGGCCAGCGCATCCTCGGTGGCGGCAGCTTCCAATTCCTCGAGCTGCAATTCCAGCTGATCGATCAGCCGCGCGCGGCGCTCAGAAGAGATGCCGTATTTGTCGCGCCGCAGCTTGGCTATCTCCAGCTTCAATTCCTGGATCATCGCTTCCGTGCAGGATGCCAGGGCACGCGCTTGCGCCAGATCGCGTTCGGCGGCCTGCGCACGGGCAGTTTGCGCGGCAAGCGCGGCGCGCAATTCAGCGATTTCTGAAGCGGGATCTGACATGGCAAATCCATACCACAGGCGCCACGGATCCCCAACAAAAACGGGCGCTTTGCAGCACATTACCCAGCTTTTGTAGGGCGTTGCGTCCAACGCGGATTGCGCCAGTCGATCCCTTCAAGGAGATATCCCAGTTGCGCCGCAGAGACCGGCACAGCGGTGCCGGACTGGCTGACAGGCCAGATAAATTTACCTGCCTCCAGCCGCTTGAGATAGAGCGACATACCAACGCCATCATGCCAGAGAACCTTGATCAGATCGCCTTTGCGACCCCGAAAGCAGAAGATCTCTCCACCATGGGGATCGCGCCCAAGACCTTGCTGGATCTTCAGCGACAGCGTGTTCATGCCGCACCGCATGTCCGTGACCCCTCCTGCGATCCAGACCGTGACGCCTGCCGGAAACGCGATCATTGCGGGTCCACCACGCAAAGCAGCCCCGCAAGTGTCGCCGGCGCAATGCTTGCAGGAGCCGTCAGCCGCCGCCCATTGGCCAGAACTATCTCGATCGTCCCATCGCTGCGGTCCTGATCTGTCTCGGGCTGAACAGGGATGGGGCGTTCCGGAACCAACTGAACGAATGTGTCTTGGTCAGCGCCCTCACACAACGTCCCTTCGCGATACGCCCGCCGCCACAGGCTGAGCAGTGATCGCGACACCCCGTAGCGGCGCGCGGTGGCCGATCCCTGCCGGACCCCTTCAAAGCTCTCTTCGACAATCCGGAGCTTGTCTTCATCAGACCAATGCCGCCGCCGCGGCGTGTCCTCCGGTGATAAAACCTCGACGGTGGGGAAGTTGCTTAAACATGACATAAGCCATGCCTTAAGCCTAATTCCTCAATGCGCTAAGACGGCCCTCGCCGAAGGCGTAC
>NZ_FOXY01000011.1 GCF_900115865.1 Donghicola eburneus
TACTTCCACATTCTCTTCGACCGGCACGAAATCGTATTTTCCAACGGGGCCGCGACGGAGAGCTTGTTCACAGGCCCCGAAGCGTTGAAGGCCGTTTCAGAAGATGCCCGCGCCGAAATTCTGCAGCTCTTCCCCGACATTGCGCAGCAGACTGAACGGACGGCGGCGCGGTACATCCCGACCAAAGGCCAAAGGGTGCTGCGCCTGATCGCGCGCCATGCGAAAAACAACAAGGCCCTGGTGGATCGGTCGGTGGCATAACGCGCCAAGGAAAAGGCGGCCCCCAGAGGGCAAGGGCCGCCTTGGTGCTGTCGGGCGGTTGACGCTCGACAGTGCACTCACGTTATCGGAGCATTTCCAAATATTTCGTTTCGACCCAGCCGGTCGAGCAGGGGCCAATGTAGGGCTGAAACAAATCATCAGGGCGAAGCACACAGGCCGACACAACGCCTTGGGTCAGGGCCACGGCGCTGAAGGCGCCCATGCGGTCGATCACATCGACATCCCACCCGTCATAGAGCCGCGCCCATCGGGGCGTTGATGCATTGGGCTGGCTGCTGGCGTAGACGGCGATACCGTCGTCTGGCGCGGACACGCGGGCGCGGCCGACCAACGATGGTTCGGGCAGAATATTTTCGGTCGAATAGAACTGTCCCTTCGGCCCGCGATCCAAAGTCAGGTCGAACAGTACGTCAGGATCATACTGCACGGTGTTCGGACGGCACAGCACTTGGTCCACCTGCTGCTGGAAGTCGGGGCTTTGCACCAACATTTCCATGGGGCCGTTTATGTCCACGTCATCGGCCTCGTCATCCCATCCGGCGCGAAATTGTAGGATCGCAGCGGTGTCGCGGTTCGGATCCCAGAAGCCCATGGCAATCGATAGACCGGTGCCTTCGGTCACCTCCTCGACATAGTAATCGCGGGTCGGGTCCATGATCAGGGGCGGGTCATAATACATCGTGCCTGTGTCGCGGGTGTGCCGGCTGAGAAAGGCGATATCCCCATCGCGGCACACGGTGATCTGATCGGCCCCGTCAGGCGCGACGGCGCATTGAAAGACCATATCATTGCCGCTGGCGCAGATTGCCAAAGCGGGGACGGCCTGCAAAATCGCGAAGGCACAGACGAGCGCACCGCGTGATCGGCGTATCATAGAAATAAACATCTTGGTCAGAGCGTTATGGTGAAACCTGTGCGATCTCGACCGCCTCGATCAAGGTCGCCAAATTCTGCTCGACCGAGCCTGCATCGCAGGTCAGATCCGCCAAGACCGCGCCGTTTTGAGTGACGGTGATCCCGCCCTCGAGCATAGCGTCTTCGGTACGTTCTGTGGACCACCAGATCTCGTAGCCGTACTCGCCGGAATAGAAGGTGACGGCCTCCCAAATCGAACGGCCAACACCGCTCCATGGTGTGGCGATCAGGCTGGCTTTGTCAGTGATGATCTCTTTCTCGATCGCGCCGCCACGCTTGTAAAAGCCATAGGACGCGTTGTCGCCGTCGGCCCAGTAGTTGGTGTCACACACCTCGACCGCCTTGGCGCCGTTGTTGAACGTGCAGGTGAACATGACGCTTTCGTCGAGGGTACAGTATTCGCCCGCTTGGGCGGCGCTGGTCATGGCGCCAAGCAAAACGGCGGTCAGGGCAATGTGTGTCATTAGAAGTCCTTTATTTCAGAAAACTCGGGCGTTTTGCGGGTGTGTCTATCGGACGTCAGGTGCCGCTGCTCCGGCGCAGATCGCTTGTCCCGACTGCGGCCTCTGGCACACCAAGCCATTCGTTGATCAGCCGTGCGGTGATCATAGACTTACGGTTCGGTGAAAATCCGTGGCTGATGATCAGGCGCTCGTGGCTCTCATTCTGCTGCGCCACTAGCACAAGCCGATAGGTTGTGCCCTTGTTCTTGCCTTGGCGGATGTCCACGTCAGCCTGACGGATGTCGGAGAGGGACACGTCGTATCGATGTGCGCCGTGGAGCATGCGTTTGGACACAGACGCGGAATTGGCACCGCGATCCAGCGTCACCTCTGTCTGATGGAACAGAACCCAACAGGTCGCGGTGCCGAATACCAAAATCGTAGCTGATGCGATGTAGAAGCGGGGTGATAGCTTGATCCCCGCGTAGACGCTGATTGCAAATGCGAAAACAAAAATGGTCGCGATCAGCGCGGTCGCAAAACCGCTGGATCCATGCAGCCTGAAAAGCTGGCAAGAATTGGTATGAATATTCATCGCGCCATCAAAGATTTTTACTTGATGGTCAAAGGTCTAGGGAAGTTGACCTAGCGTGAGCAAGAAATTTGTTTCCATTTAGATGGGGAAGTCCGGTTTTCCGGACCATTTGATATTATTTTCTGAACATGAACCGAGCCGTTCGGAAAAGGTGCAATAAAGACAGCTATTTTAAATAGCTTTCTTCTTTCAGAGGCTTGCATGCGATCAAGAGCTATGCGCGCCGCTGATAACGCTTTTTGAACCTTATATAACAGAGGCGTGCGGACATATCCGAGGCATAAATCGTTTGATCTATTCTATGGCACAGGACTTCGCGGCCTGCGCGACACACCGCGCAATTTTCCGCGAATCCTCGAAAGTTTTGGAAAACAACGCCGCCTTTGCGTCTGCATGCCCACGAAGATACGCGCGTGCGATGGTCGAAATCCTAGCCTTCGCACAGCGGCGGCTCATGGAAAGGAGCGCTTACTCCCACTCCATCTGTTCATACACCATTTGTGCGTTTCGTTTTGCGAGCGCGTCGAATTGGTTCAGATAGGAAAACGCGGATTGGTCGACCTCGACCGACGAAATGATATCGCCGCCTTCGTCGATATGCGCGCCGATTTGCGTCCGCAAGTTCTGAAGGTAATCGTAGGTGTCCGCAGTGGCGCGATCGAGCGTGGTGAGTGGCCCGTGGCCAGGGATGACGGCGGTCGGGTTCAGAGCGGCGAGCGCCTCGAAGCTGTGAAGCCAGCTTGCGCTGTCCGAAAACTCCATCACGCCAAGGATGCGCCCCACATAGACGATGTCCCCAGTAAAGATTACGCCGCTGTCTTGCAGCCAGACAAAGCTATCTCCTGGCGTGTGGGCAGCGCCGGGGTGGCGCACCTCGATCTGCCGCGCACCGAGGGTCAGGCTGTACGTGTCGTCAAAGGTGATGTCGGCATAGGAGGGCGCAGTGCCCGTTAGACCGTCCGGCACCAGTTGCGCCAACATCGACAGCTGCATGGAGCCGCGGGCGGTTTGGTCGGCCACAGCGGCGGTCGAGGCGATGACTATCGCGCCTTGATCCTGCCAGTAGCCGTTGCCAAGCCAGCGGTGATCCTGTCCGCCGGTATTGATCACGTATTTGACGGGCTGATTGGTCAGTGTCTGGACCGTTTCGTCCAGCAGCTTCGCGCCCGCCCAAGTCCCGCCGGGATCGACCAGAATGGCGCCTTCTGACGTTTCGATCAGGCCAAAGGTCGCGTTGTTGGCCAAGTTCTCGGGGTTGCGCTGTTCTGCGGGCCCTTCGATGGCCCAAATGCCGGGCGCGGCGGAGTGAATGGTGAACAGCTCTGCCAAAGCGGGCAGAGGGAGCAGCGCAGCAACACAAGTTATCACGGCAAGAGGTGTTTTCATCAGCGGTGTCCTCGGCTCTCAGATGGCTTGCGCCGTTTGCCACCGACGCTTGATCGCACCGTCGTTCAGGAAGGTCCCGAATGGGATAAGCGAGGCGAGGCTGGCGCGAATGACATCGGCGTTGGTCCATGGGACCTTGCGCATCAGCACTGCCATCAGCGCGATGTAGAGCAGAAAGGCGTAGCCATGCAGCGGGCCAACGATCTGCACCCAGAGCGGATCGTGAAGCATGTATTTGATCGGCATGGCGACGAAGAACAGCGCGAGGGTGGTGATCCCTTCGACGATCGCGGCAATGCGAAATGCGGTGAATAGCATGCGGTCGGCCATATCTTATAGGTTCAGAAATTTGAATGTGTCCGGCAGGAATAGAGGGTGCTTGGCGAAAGCTCAACGCTTTTGCGGCAGAGCGAGAGGTTTTGTCGCAAAGCGCGTTGGGTCAGTCATCGGTCAAAACAGGCGCAACCGTCTGTGCGATCAGGGCAGAGCCTTTGGCAGAGGGATGCATGCGATCGCTGGCAAAAAGCGACAGGTCGCCCGAGCGAAAGGTCCGGTCCAAGTCCACAAGCGTCACCCCGGCGTCCCGTGCCGCCATGCGGGACAGGCGCGTTTCCAGCATGTCATAAGGGGCCTCGCAGGTGGTGCCTGCATAGCGCGGTGCGGTGTAGTAATCGACCCAAGCGACCTTGGTGCCCTTAGCCCGCAGGCTGGACACCAGATCAGGGATAGCGCCAGAGGTGCCATCAGGCGACACCAACCGATCCAGCACAGGCGCACAGTCCGAACACCCGCAATTCCGGCTCAGGTCATTGGCCCCGCCGTTCAGGACGACCCATTCGGGCGCGTAGCCGTCGATCTGTTCGGGAATGTTCAGCGGGCCGATGCCGCCGTCCACCTGCGCCAGCGACAGGGACACATCACCTACCGGCTCGTCCAAGATACGCTGTAGCTGCGCCGCGACATTCTGTTCACTGCCATTCCATGCCATCACGGAGTCGCCCGCGACAATGATCCGCGCGTTTCGGGGAACCTCGGCGGTGCAGGCGGCCAAGAGCAATAGCAGGGGAATGATGAGAATACGCATATCTCATAGCTAGATGGCGTTGCGTCTGCGGCAAACTAACTTAGACGTGAAGGGCGAACTGACTGAGACCAAGGATAGGACTGGAATGGCAGGCAAAGCGCTGAACAAGGCAAATCTGATGGCGCTGGGGACCGAAACCTTGGCAGAGCTGCTGCTCGAAACGGTCAAGGGCGATGCGGCCCGCCAGCGCCGTGTTCGGCTCGTTCTGGCGGCAGGGCAGGGGGCCGAAGCGGTTGCCGTTGATGTGCGCAAACGCTTTGCTACGATCCGCAAGGCGCGCAGTTATATCTCTCGGAAAAGGCAAAGAACTCTGGCCAAGGAGCTGTCCGAACTGACCGAGCTGATCGAAACGCGGATTGCCGAGTCCGCGCCGGATCCGGCGTTTGACCTTTTGTGGGAACAGTTGCATCTGGCACGCGGTATTCTGGAGCGCACCGATGACGCGTGGAGCGCGATTGGCGACGTGATGCACCAAGCGATGGAGGCTGTGGCGCGGCTGTCGGCAAAACTGACGAAACCCCCCGAGGATTTGGCCGAAGACGTGTTTGATGCGGTGGTCGGGGATGTTTTTGGAACGTTCGAACATGCGGTGCGGGCAACGTCAGACGCGTTGGGGGCATCGGGTATGGCGCGCCTGAAAACGCTGGCGCGAGAAGCGGCCGAAGCCCCTGCACTCGAGGCAGAGATCGCGCTCTATGCTGTGCTGACAGGCGCATCGCGATCCGAGGCACGGGCCAAGGCCGCCCGCCAGCGCCGTATCCATCTGCTTCTACAGGATCTTGCTGATCTAGAGGGGGACGTGGACGCATGGCTCGCCCAATACACGCCGCAGCAATTGACGGCCGAGACAGTCGCGCCCGCCGCTGCCGACCGCTTGCTGCAGGCAGTACGGGCAGAAGAGGCGCTGGCGCTGGTCGAGGCCGCGCTGGAACGGCGCGAGGGCAGCACGCGGGATCGCCCCGATCTGGACGAGGCACATTTTGCGTGTCTCGAAGCATTGGGGCGCAAGGATGACCTGATCGCCGCGCTTTGGGAGCGGTTCGAAACCCGCCTGTGTCCGGCAGCGTTGCAACGGCACCTGAAACTCCTGCCTGATTTTGAGGATATCGAGGCCGAAGACCGCGCACGTGCGCACATTCTGGGCTATCACCCGATCCAGTCCGCGTTGCTGTATTGCCAACGGGCGCCCGACCTGTCTCTCGCTGCGCAGCTGGTGCTGGCGCGCTATGACGAAATCGACGGAGAGGCCTACGAGCTGCTCTCTCCGCTCGCCGACGCCCTATCAGCGCATCACCCACTGCCAGCGGTTCTACTTTGGCGTGCGATGATTGACTTTGCCCTGCGCCGCGGCCGTACGGGGCGCTACGGCCATGCCGCGCGCCACCTAATGGCGTGCACCACCGCCGACATGAGCATCGAAGACTACGCGGGCCACCCGTCGCACTACGCCTATGTCGAGGGCCTGCGCAGAAATTACGGGCGCAAGGCGGCGTTCTGGGAAAGGTTGGACGACGGGCATTAATTTCTAAATACTGTCCTTTACCCGATCCCATGTGTTCCGAATGTGCGTCGCCATCGCCTCTCCTAGGGCTTTGCCATCCCGCTTCTTCAAAGCGGCAACCATAGTCTCGTGATCGGCAACCGCACCGGCCCAGTATTCGGGCTTTTCATTTCCGATGTAGCGGATTCGCTTGAGCCGTGCTTGAAGGTTGGATTGCATTTCCTGCAAGGATCCGTTCTTAGATAGGGCTGTCAGACGAGAGTGAAACTCTTGGTTCAACTTGTAATAAGGCATCCGATCGCGCGCTAGGTAATGCTTCATCATCTGGTTGTGTAGATCGACGAGTGCTGCGACCTCGTCTTCACTGGCGCGGGCACAGGCGAGCTCTCCCGCCAGTTGTTCAAGGTGTCCCAGAACTTCTAGCATCGACTTTACGTCTTCTCGGGTCAGCTTGCGCACTGTGCTCCCGCGCGAGGGGCGGACAATTACCAGTCCTTCAGCTGCGAGAGTGCGCAGTGCTTCGCGGAATGGAGTGCGGGAAACACCCAACCTCTGGATTAAATCAGCCTCATCGATTCGCGCGCCTGGTTCCAGTGCGCCCTCAATAATCAGATCTCTTACTCTGCTGACGACCTGATCATGCAGCGATCGATTTTCGATTTCCAGTGACGTTCCCATGGTAACTCGTTGTTTTTATTGTTCGTTGGTTGTTCTCAGTCAATTTATCAAGAAATCAATTGCTCGTCGATACTTTATACTTGTATACAAAATACATGATGAGGATATCCGAAAGGGCACCTCGTCTCTGGAGGAGGAAAATCATGAAATATACTCGCACCCGCCTGACCGCGGGCATTTTGGCCTGCACTGTCTCAGCCTTGGCTCTGCCGGCGATGGCGGAAACCTACATCGTCGCGGTGGGAGCAGCGTCAAACAGTCTGCAAGGCCGCAGCGCTGCAAAGTTCGCTGAAGATTTGCAGGCGGAGCTAGGCGACGCACACACGGTCGAGTTCTATGCAGATGGTCAGCTTGGCGATGAAAAGGAACTGATGCAGAAGCTCCGGCTTGGCACGGTCCAGTTCACATTGATCTCTTCGATCATGACCAATGTTGCGCCGGAATTTGCTCTGTTCGATATGCCTTTCTTGGTGCAAGACCGTGCGCATCTCAAAGCAATCAACGCAGAGATCGTTCAAACCGATCTTGCCCCCAAAGCCGAAGAAGCTGGTCTCAAAGTTCTGTCGACTTGGGAGAATGGGTTCCGCCAGATCACCAACAACACACGGCCGATCAACACGCCCGCCGATCTGGAAGGGCTAAAAATCCGCACACCCTCGTCCGAATGGCGCGTCGCGATGTTCAAGGAGTGGGGCGCAAATCCGACACCGATGGCGTTCTCCGAGGTTTTTGTCGCGCTTCAAACCGGAACCATGGACGGCCAGGAAAATCCGCTGACCAACATCACGGGCGCGAACTTCCAAGAGGTTCAGAAATACCTGAGCCTGACCGGCCACGTCTATTCGCCCACCTATCTGACCACCGGCCTTGGTACGTGGAATGACCTGCCCGAGGACGTTCAAGCTGCCGCCACCACTGTCGCCGCATCCGTTCAGAATTGGTCTCTGGCACAGGGCGAAGCCGCGGATAACGAATTGGTCGACAAGGTCAAGGCGGCGGGCATGGAAGTAAACACCGCTGACAAGGTGGCTTTTATCGAAGCTTCTGCTCCGATCTACGCCAGCTTTGCGGACTCCGTAAATGGCGGCGATGAGCTTGTCAGCCGCGCTCAGGCTCTGGCCGAGTAATCCACCCTACAGACGCCTCGGGCAGCGCTGCGTTGCCCGAGGCTCTCTAGAAGGAGACCGGGATTTGGTCGCAACATTTGAAAAATTGCTCTTGTGGGTGATCGAAACGATCTGCCTTGTGCTGCTGGTGACGCTGGCGGTCGCGGTGATCTACTCGACGACCATGCGCTACCTTGGCGCCTCGCCGTCTTGGTATGACGAAATCGCCAGCGTGCTCTTGGCCTGGCTGACCTATTTTGGCGCGACCTACGCGCTGTTCCTGCGCCAGCACATGAGCTTTGGTGGTCTCGTGACAGCCCTGCCGCGCCAAGCCGCCGTTGCTTTGGCCCTGTTTTCCGAACTGCTGGTGATCGCGTTTTTCGCGGTCGTGGCGTGGTACGGCAATGCAATTCTGGCCGTGGCCAAATGGGACTCGCTGCTCAGTATCCGCTGGATGACGCTAGATATCGTGCAGTCGATCATCCCGATCAGCGCAGTTCTGATGATTGTTGGAACTATCCTGACCATGCCGCGCGCCCTGCGTAATGCCGCCGAAGGCATCGACGCCGACCACGCCGAAATTGAGCACGCAATTGCGGAAGCAGAACGCGAGAACGCGGCCCAAAAGGACGATCGGACATGATCCTATTACTGACAACCGTCGTGTTGATCGGGTTGATCCTGATTAACGTGCCCATCGCTGTGGCGATCGGGATCGTCGCTCTTGGCGGACTGGTTCTGACGCCGGGCGGCGCGACACTCTATGATATGGCGATTGCGCTTTATTCGGGTGCGACCTCGTTCCCGCTCATTGCGATCCCACTGTTCATTCTGGCCGGTAATCTGATGAACACCTCTGGGATTTCAGTGCGCCTAATTAACTTTGTTTCTGCGCTGATCGGCTTTGTCCGTGGCGGCTTGGGGATGGTGAACATCGGTGTCTCGATGGTCTTTGCCGAGATTTCGGGATCTGCCGTGGCAGACGTCGCAGCCACAGGCACCGTTCTAATTCCCGAGATGAAGAAACGTGGCTATTCCCGCACCTTGGCGGCGGCGATCACATCGTCCTCTGCGTCGCTGGCGATCATAATCCCGCCGTCTATCCCGATGATCCTGTACGGCGCGATTGCCGAGGTGTCGGTGTTGAAGCTCTTCGTCGCAGGCATCGTTCCCGGCATCATGGGTGGCGGTCTGCTGATGCTGATCACCTACCTGCTGGCCGTGCGCTATGACCTGCCGCGCGCCGAAGGGTTCGACCTCTGCCATGTTTGGCGCAGCTTCAAACAAGCGTTCTGGGCTTTGACCATGCCTGTGATCATCCTTGGCGGCATCTTCTCCGGCATCGTGACCGCGACCGAGGGGGCAGGACTGGCCGTGCTGGCCGCGCTTGTCATCGGGATCTTCATTTACCGTGATCTTGATGTCTCGAAGCTGCGCAAAGTCATGCTCGAAGGCGTCAGCCAGACCGGCGTTGTGATGCTACTGGTGGCCACGTCCGCTGCGCTGGGTCTCTTTCTGACCCAAGCCCAAGTACCGCAACAACTGGCGCAACAGATCACCGAACTGACCACTAATCCGCTGATTGTTCTGGCGCTATTGAACCTGCTGCTCTTGGTGCTTGGGATGTTCCTGCACGGGGCCGCAGCGATCATTCTGGTGGTACCCGTCGTCATGCCGCTGGTGAACGCAGTTGGCATCGACCCGATCCATTTCGGGATCATGGTGACGCTCAACCTTGCCATCGGTCAGCAGACGCCGCCTGTCGCGTCGGTTCTGATCACATCCTGCTCGATCGCGAAGTCGGGCATCTGGGAAACCTCTCGCACGAACCTGCCGTTCATCGGCGTCCTCGCCTTCATCCTGCTACTGGTGACCTATGTCCCGCAGGTGTCGCTCGCTCTGACTGGGTACCTTCAATGACACACGAAAAACCACGCATCGCCATCATCCCCGGAGACCCGTCGGGGATCGGACCGGAGCTGATCGCCAAGCTTCTGAATGCCGAAGGCGTGACGGAAAGCGCAAATATTGTCCTGATTGGTGACGAGCATGTCTGGCAACAAGGCGCCACCCAAGCGGATTTGCCGATCGCTCTGGAAGAGATTGCCGAGGCCGACATCGCGACCCAACAGGGCCTGTCATGGCTGCCCATGTCGACCATCGCGCCAGAGGATGTGAAGGTCGCCGAAGTCACGGTTGCGGGTGGCACCTGCAGCCTAAGGTGCCTCGACAAAGCCTTGGATCTTGCGACCGCAGGGTTGGTGGATGGCGTGCTCTTTGGCCCGTTCAACAAGGTCGCGCTGACGTCTGCCGGTCTGAATGCCGAGGATGAGCACCGCTATATGGCCCGCTATCTAGGGTTCACAGGCTATCACAGCGAAATCAACGTCTTG
Source organism: Donghicola eburneus (assembly GCF_900115865.1). Lineage (GTDB taxonomy): Bacteria > Pseudomonadota > Alphaproteobacteria > Rhodobacterales > Rhodobacteraceae > Donghicola > Donghicola eburneus. The sequence goes on from NZ_FOXY01000011.1 coordinate 10,384, forward strand.
GACGATCTGATGACCACACGCGTAACCAGCCACATTGGTCTGAAAGAGGTTGCTGAACGCATCACGCCAGAGGCCGTGAACAAAGCAATCTCTTTGGCCGAAGGTACCTTAAAGCGCGCAGGCAAACAGCGGCCACATATCGCCGTGGCAGCCTTGAACCCTCACGCAGGGGACAATGGCAAGTTTGGCCGAGAAGAGATCGACATCCTCGAACCGGTGGTCAGAGCAGCGCAGGACAAGCAGATGAATGTTACTGGTCCCTGGCCGTCGGACACCGTGTTCCTCAAGGCCAAGCGGGGCGAGGTTGATGCCGTCGTGACCATGTATCACGATCAAGGCCAGATCGCGATCAAGCTCATGGGCTTTGAACGCGGCGTGACCGTTGCGGGCGGCTTGCCGATCCCTGTTGCGACGCCGGCCCACGGCACAGCCTTTGACATTGCGGGACAGAACAATGCCAATGTCGGGGCGACGCTCCAAGCGTTCAACTTGCTCGTGCGGATGGCTACCAATCATCGGGCCAATCGCGCAGAGTCCTAAAATCATAAAACGATCTGAGTTGCGACCGAGTGAGAAGGGTAGGGGGCCTAAGGCCCGTCGCCTTTGGGAGCGCAACTGGGGTCGAGAGGAGAATTACCGAATGAGAGTATTGATTATCGGTGCCGCTGGCATGGTCGGGCGCAAGCTGTTGGACAAAATTGCCTTGGAACCCGCCATTTTGGGATCAGAGGTTACCGCGCTGACGCTCGTCGACGTGATTGAACCCACAGCGCCCGCCGCACTGGCCAGCATCGCGACTTGCAAAGCCTTGGACCTGTCGACCTCAGGCGCGGCAGACGAATTGATCGCGGACCGTCCCGACATGATCTACAATCTTGCCGCCGTGGTGTCGGGCGAGGCGGAGGCCGACTTCGACAAAGGCTACCGCGTTAACCTTGACGGTGGCCGCGCTCTTTTGGATGCCATCCGCGCCGAAGGCCTGAAAGAGCCGTACCGCCCCCGGTTTATCTTTGCGTCGTCGGTCGCCGTATTTGGCGCTCCCTTCCCCGAGAAGATCGGGGACGAGTTCTTTACCACTCCGCTTACCAGCTACGGCACGCAAAAGGCGATTATCGAGCTGCTTATAGCGGATTACTCGCGCCGCGGCATCTTTGACGGGATCAGCATTCGCTTGCCGACTATCTGCGTCCGTCCGGGCAAACCGAACGCGGCGGCCTCGGGCTTCTTCTCGAACATCATTCGCGAGCCTTTGGTCGGCCTGGAGGCTGTGCTGCCTGTCGATGAGAGCGTGCGCCACTGGTTCGCCAGCCCTCGCGCCGCCGTCGGGTTCTTTACCCACGCTGCGACACTTGATCTGGAGCAGGTCGGCCCCCGTCGCAGCCTGATGATGCCAGGTCTGTCGGTCACCGTAGCAGAGCAGATTGCTGCGCTAGAGAAGATTGCAGGACCGAAGGCTGTGGCCCTGATCCGCAACGAACCGGACCATGTGATCAAGGAGATCGTCGACGGCTGGTCCCGCGATTTTGCCCCGAAGCGGGCGATCGCGTTGGGCTTCACCGCTGAAAGCGATTTCGAAGAGATCATTCGTATCCACATCGAAGACGAATTGGACGGAAAGATCGGAGTTTAACGGATGAAACAGCCTCTCTACACCCGCCACAACTGGCCAATCGCCGCAGCAATGATCAACTATCCTGGGATTCTGCCCGATGGCACCCGTGTCTTTGATCAATCCGCCGAAGATTGGGCCGAGACGCTCGAAGATATCGTGGACGCGGGGTTCACCGAACTCGACCCCACGGATTCATGGCTGCGCATCGCGGACCTGAGCGAAGAGCGCCTGCAGGAATTCATGGATGTTGTTCATGCCAAAGGCCTCACGATTCCTGCGATCTCGACCTCGCGCAACAATCTGATCTGCCCCGAGAATGGCGAGGGGAACCTCGCCTATGCGCACCGCGTGATCGACACCGCGGCGAAAATCGGCGCGACCTCGGTCTGCTTTGGCTTCTTTGGCCCACTGTCTGATGCGCAAAAGCAAGCACTGTGGTTCTGGACGGTGCCGAACCCTCCGATGTCCGAAGACCCCGAAGAGTGGAAGCTTGCTGTGGCTCGCACACAAGAGCTTGGGGACCACGCGGCCGAGCTTGGCATCGAAGTCGCGCTCGAAATGTACGAGGACAGTTTCCTTGGCACCGCTGATAGTTCCGTAAAGTTCGTCCAGGATGTGGCTCGCCCTAACGTGGGCATCTGTGCGGATATCGGGAACTTGGTTCGTCTGCACCGTCCGGTCGAGCATTGGGCGACTATGATCGACAAGATTGCGCCTTATGCCAAATACTGGCACGTCAAAAACTACGCTCGCACCGAGGACGCCCTGACCGGCGCGATTGTGACTGCCCCGACCGCGTTAGAATTCGGGATCATCAATTACCGTGCCGCGATCCGCAAAGCGATGGAATACGGGTTCAACAGCCCGTTCCTTTGCGAGCACTACGGCGGCGATGGCCTGAGCGTGTCTGCCACCAATATGCGGTACCTACGCCGCATCCTGCCGCGAGAACGCAAGCAGGGTTAAGCCGTACCAGCCCTGCCAGAGCGCATCTGGCGGGGCTTTGTTTCCGGAAATTCAGGGGCACCCATGACCGACACCTACACCAAGAAGCTGATGAATGCGCCCGAGGCGATCATTCCTGAGATGATCGAAGGCATGATCTACGCCCATCCCAACATAGTCAAACTCGAAGGTGCAACGGGCCGCGCTGTTGTCGCCGTGGATGGTCCGCGGGACGGCAAGGTTGGGATCGTGATTGGCGGTGGGTCAGGGCATGAACCAGCCTTTGCAGGATATGTGGGCCGCGGGTTGGCGGATGCAGCAGCGGTCGGGAATGTCTTTGCTTCGCCCTCGCCAGAGCACATCAAAGAGGCTGCGATGGCTGTAGATGGCGGCGCGGGTGTGGTCCTGCTCTATGGGAATTACACTGGAGATGTCTTGAACTTCGACATGGCCGCCGAAGAATGCGCGGCAATCGGGATAGACGCCCGTTCCGTCGCGGTAATTGACGATGTGGCCAGTGCGCCGAAGGACCGTGCAGAAGAGAGGCGCGGGATAGCGGGCGACTTCTTTGTGTTCAAGGTCGCTGGGGCTGCTGCGGATATGGGGCTATCACTGGATCAGGTCGAAGCGGCCGCACAGAAAGCCAACCGCAACACGCTTTCAATGGGCGTGGCTCTGTCAGCCTGCTCTATGCCGCAAACCTTAAAGCCAAACTTCGAGATTGGATCCGACGAGATGGAAATCGGGATGGGACTGCATGGAGAACCCGGCATGCGCCGTACTAAAGTCGCGAGCGCGGATGCCGTCACGGACGAGATGATGGGGCTGATTTTGGATGAAATGGCTCTGGATGCTGGCGCCGAGGTGGGCGTACTAGTGAACGGGCTAGGGGCGACTGGGTTGATGGAGCTTTATCTGATCAATCGCCGCGTCGCACAAATTCTCGGGTCGCGCGGGGTCGAGGTTTGGCAAACGTGGGTTGGCGAATACTGTACTTCGATGGAGATGGCCGGAGCGTCGATCACGCTGATAAAGCTGGATGATGAGTTGAAGCAGTTCCTTGCACATCCGTGCCGGACTCCTGCTTTGATGGTCGGGTCTGCGCCCGAACCGATCGCTGGCGCGATGCTGACAAAGCGTGACTATGTGCAAACGTCTAAGGGCAATGGCGTCGACCGTTCTGCGCTGGCGACCGATGGCGCGATCACGCCCGCTATGTTCAGAGCTATGATGCTGGCCGCCGGTGCCGCGATTGCACGGGACAGGGACTATCTGTCCGAACTCGACGGAGTTATTGGCGACGGCGATCATGGTGTCACCATGAGTATTGGCTGGAACGCAGTGGCTAAAGCGCTCGAAGCGGCCCCTGAAAGTGACACCATCACAGAGACTTGTGAAAAGGCGGCCAAAGCATTTCTGGATGCCGTCGGCGCGTCCTCGGGTCCGCTCTATGCAGGCGCTTTCACCAGTGCGGGGCGGGCGGTTGCGGATCGCTTGAACCTGAACGCAGAGGCGATGTCGGCATGGGTCGGCGGGATGCTTGACGGGATCCTTAGCCGTGGCGGCGCGAGTGTCGGTGACAAAACCATGATTGATGCCTGGCACCCTGCCGCAACGGCGGCCCGGGAGGCCGCCTTCTCTGGGGATGCAATTGTCGTGCTGGCCGCAGCGGCTGAAGGGGCGCGTTTGGGTGTCGAAGCGACGCGCGATATGGAAAGTCGCCGTGGGCGGTCAAAGAAGTTGGGGGAGCGCTCGGTCGGTCATGTTGATCCGGGGGCGGCATCGGCCCATGTGATCCTTCAGGCGATGCTCGACGTGTTGCGGTCCTAAGCCCGTCCCGCTTGCCACTGCTCGAAATCGCGCTCTGCGGTTTCGAGCGTCTCGACGTTCAAGGTCCGTGTCACCAAAGCACGGTTTAAAGCGCGGACTCGTTTATTGATCGGGGTGTCGCCGTCCGTCGCGTCTTCGACCCCAAGCTTGTCATAGAGCGACAGGAGCCGGTTTTGCACGGTTCGCAAAGACATCCCGCGCCGCTCTGCGATCATGCGATCTTGCAGGCCAAGCCCCAAATCCACCAGCACGGCAAATTCGCTGTCATCGAGTGTATTCCGCGGCGATGCTGTGCGGCGCTGCAGACGGTGAATTTCGCGGTCCACCATGATCTGACCTTCGACCAGCACAGCGCGCAGGGCTAATTTCAAGCGGTCGCGGGGCGCCGTTTTTAGCAGATAACCATAGGCGCTGTCCTCGGGGACGATGGCGCTGATCCCGCGCAGGTAGGCTTCGTCCGCGTAGTTCGACCAGAACAGGATGCGGGTGTCTGCGCGCTCTTGCCAAAGGGTTTGCGCTGCCTCTATCCCGTTGCGTTGTGACATGCGCAAGTCCATCACCACGGCGTCAATCGCCATGACGCGGGCCTCGCGTTCAGCCTCTAGCCCGTTTACCGCGTGAAATATCTGGGTGACCTCGGGCAGGGACTCGACCAAAACATCCTCCATATAGGAAGCGTGAAACTGGTCATCTTCGACGAGGAGAACTTTCATCGTCTATCCTTTGGCTCTTGGGAGCGCGTGGGGATGCGCAAGGTCGCGCGGACAGTGGTGCCTTGGTCCGGCAGAATTTCCAGATCGGCCGAGATCAGGCGCGCACGGGTCCGCATGTGCAGCAGCCCGGACTGACGCGAAGGCGCAGCGGGAATGCCGCAGCCATTGTCGGATACGGTAATAGCCAAGGTCGCCTGGGTGGGTTGGTTGATGCGCACCGTGATCCGGCTTGCGCCAGCATGGCGCGTTGCGTTGTTGATTGCCTCTTGGGTAATGTGAAAGAGGGCACTTCTGACGGTGGGGCCAAGAGTATCGGGCAGCCCATGGGTCAGGTCCTGTACGTCGAGAATCGTACTGTCCTCGTGACAAGCGCGCTCCAGATGCACTCGCACTGCATGGGTGAAGCCGAAGAGGTCGAGCAAGGTCGGCACCGCCATGTCGATGATCCGCCGCAGGCCCGTGATCGTCTCTCGTAAATGATCGGCGAGGGCCTCGCGAGGCAGGGGCGTTTCAGCGGTCACTTCTCGCAGGAGCCGAGACAGATCGGCGAGGGTCTGGTCATGCAAGTCCATCCCGATCCGTTGTCGCTCCAACTCCATCGCTTGGGTCAATTCGAGCGCGCCGCGGCGCAGCCCTTCTTCGCTACCAAGGCCAGATGCTGGGGTGCGATTCCGGCGTTCGGCCTGTTCGGCAAGGTGCAGGATGTGAAACCATGGGGCCAAAACGTCGGCGATCTGCTGCGCCTGTGCCACAGTCTGAAGGGAGTAGCGCGCAACCTTCGTGTCAGACAGGTTCAAAGAGCCAATCAACCTGCCCTTGCATCGTAAGGGCACGTGAACGCGGCTGCGTAAGCCGTGGTTCAAGATCGGTTCGCACGCCGCACCGGGGTAGGTGAAGCGGGCGTCGTTGATTGCGTCATCGGTTAGCATGTAGGGGCATTGTTCATACAGCACCTCGCGGATCGGCGCATGGTCTATCCGGCCCGATGCGCGGGACCAGCGTGTGCGAATGCCGACCTCATGACTGATCACCCAGCCGGGGCGGTCCAACAGGCAAACATCACAATGAACAAAGGGGATGACCGCTGCGATATCGTCTTTGATCAACGGCAGCGCCTCTGAGATATCAGTCTGGTCGGCCAGTCGCCCGGACATGCGCGCCAGAACGGTGTCGCAGCTGGTTTCTTGCGCGGTGTGCAAAGTCATGTGTCTCCCCCGTCGCGCAGGCATCTCTCCCCAGAGCATTGCGCGATCCCGCAAGTGTGCGCCGCCAAAGATTAAAAGGAAATACCCAAACCCGCAGGTCTGTTGCGGGTTCCCGCAACAACTCTGCGGCTGGCTGCCTTTACAACTATTGGGCGCAATCGCAGGGTTGAGGCAGGTTTCGGCACAAGGCGGGGGAGACGCCAGCAGGGACCGACAGAGCGCTGCGGCGCAAGGGAGGAAAATCTATGACATCCATTTTGATGGGGGCGGCAACGCTCGCCCTGATGGCGGGTGCTGTGCATGCCGACAGCCACAGCGCGGCCACTGCGGACAAACGTATTGCCTTGTCCAACAACTACGCGGGAAATTCGTGGCGTCAGGCCATGCTGCAAACCTACGAAGAGACGGCAGAGGCAGCAGTCGCTGACGGTGTGGTTGCGGCGGCGGATGCATTTACCACGTCAGAAAACCAAACAACCGAGCAAGCGGCGCAGATTCAGAACATGATCTTGCAGGGCTATGACGCCATTCTGCTGAACGCTGCGTCGCCCACCGCCCTGAATGGCGCGGTCAAAGAAGCCTGCGACGCGGGTGTGAAAGTCATCAGCTTTGACAGCATCGTGACAGAGCCTTGTGCATGGCGGATCGCAGTTGATTTCGTTGAGATGGGTCGCCAAGAGGTGGATTATCTGGCCACCCGCCTGCCCGAGGGCGGCAACCTGCTGGAAATCCGCGGACTTGCGGGCGTATCTACGGATGATGCCATCAGCCAAGGCATCCACGAGGGCGTAGAAAAGCATTCGCAGTTCAAGATCGTCGGGTCTGTCCACGGGGATTGGGCGCAGGATGTGGCCCAAAAAGCCGTCGCGGGCATTCTGCCCTCCCTCCCCGAAGTGGTGGGTGTCGTGACCCAAGGCGGAGACGGGTACGGCGCAGCCGAAGCCTTTGCCGCCGCGGGCCGCCCCACGCCGCTCATCATCCTTGGCAATCGTCAGGACGAGCTGAAGTGGTGGGCTGAGCAGCGGGATGCGAATGGATACGAGACTTTGTCCCTGTCGATCGCCCCGGGTGTGGCCTCGCTCGCGTTTTGGGTCGGTCAGCAGATTTTGGCTGGTGAAGATGTGCCCAAGGATCTGACCGTGCCCTTCCTGACCATCACCCAAGATGATCTGGACAGTGCGCTGGAAACCACGCCCGAAGGGTCTGTCGCGAATGTCAGCTACACCCTTGAGGATGCTCAGGCTGTGATCGCAGGCGCGAAGTAAACGCCTTGAGGTGACTTGCCCTGCGTGCGAGCGGGGCAGGGGCCGCAATCGCGGACGATCGGAGAATTCATGTCAGATTTGGAACGGACCCCCGTCGTGGCCTTGCGCGACGCGGCAAAACACTTTGGCCCGGTCAAGGCGCTGAACGGCGTGTCCTTGTCAGTGGCCCCGGGCGAGTGCCTCGGGCTTGTGGGGCACAACGGCGCGGGGAAATCGACGCTGGTGAACTTGGTGAACGGGACGTTCCCCGCGTCTGCGGGTGAAGTTACATTCCCGGACGGTACCGAAGGCGTGCGCTCGGTATTTCAAGAGCTGTCGCTCTGTCCCAATTTGTCTGTGGCCGAGAACCTGTCGATTGCGCATCCCGATCTAAAGGGCTTTGGCTGGCGCGGTCCCGCGCGGGCTGAAATTCTGGCAAGCCTTGATCAGGTGTTCCCCAATCATGGAATTGACCCCGATACAGAAGTAGATCAGCTGACGATTGCAGAGCGACAAATGGTCGAGATCGCCATCGGCTTTGCTCCACGTGGTGGGGTGGCAAGGCTGGTTATTTTGGACGAACCCACGTCATCCTTGGACGAAGGAATCGCGCGCCAACTGCTGTCCCATGTCAAAGCGTTTTGTGCTGCTGGTGGGGCGGTAATCTTTATTTCCCACATGTTGGGTGAGATTTTTGATGTGTCCTCGCGGATCGTTGTTTTGAAAGACGGACTGGTCGTCGCGGACCGCCCTGCTGCGGAGTTTGACCGCCAAGGTTTGGTCGACGCGATGGGGCATGTCGCCGCCGAAGGCCCTCAGACAGAGACGACCCGCGCCGCCCTCGGCGAGGTTGTGATCCGCGCCGAAGGACTGGAAGCGCGGCGCGGCGAGATTGTGGGATTGTCAGGATTGGCAGGACACGGTCAAGCTGCCGCTTTGGCGCGGCTCTATCTGGCACAAACCTCGGATTGGCGGGCAGGGCGTGGAATTCGCGCTGTGTTTGTTGCCGGAGACCGCCCCCGCGACGGGGTGCTGCCGCTCTGGTCAATTCTGCGGAACATGTCGGTATCGGTACTCGGGCGCGATGCCAAAAGTGGTTTGGTCGATACAGGGGCCGAGAGACGCTTGGCCGAGGATTGGAAAAAGCGGATCGGTATTCGGACCAGCGATTTGACGAATCCGATCTTGTCCCTATCTGGCGGCAACCAGCAAAAGGTGCTCTTTGCACGCGCTTTGGCCTCTGATGCGACCGTTATCGTGATGGACGACCCCATGCGCGGCGTCGATGTGGGCACGAAACAGGATGTCTACGCCATTGTCCGAGCCGAAGCGGCCAAGGGCCGGACTTTTCTGTGGTACTCGACCGAGACCGAGGAAGTCTGCCAATGCGATCGCGTGTTCGTTTTCCGAAACGGCGAAATCAGCGCCGAACTGACCGGAGACGAGATCACTGAAGAAAAGATCCTCGAAGCATCCTTTGAAATGCAGGAGGCGTCGTGATGTTGGCGCGATACCGTATTCTGTTGCCCGTCATTTCTCTGGCGTTGCTGCTGTGTCTGACTTTCTGGATGCAGCCACGCGCCATGAGCTATTTCGGGCTAAATCTGCTGTTCAATCTGGCGGTGCCGATCGCACTGGCGACCATCGCGCAGATGATGATTATCATGGTGAACGACATCGACTTGTCGTTGGGGGCGTTTGTCAGTTTGGTCGCGTGCGTGACCGCGACGTGGCTGAACGATGCGCCGCTGATCGGGGTGTTGATCCTACTGGCGCTGATCGCGAGCTATGCCGCGATGGGTGCCGTCATCCATACGCTGGAACTCCCCGCGATTGTGGTGACGCTCGGGATGTCCTTTGTCTGGGGCGGGCTGGCGCTGTTTCTGCTGCCGACGCCGGGCGGAGCGTCTCCGGGATGGATCCGAGCCTTGATGACGGTCAAGCCACCACTGATCCCGATGGCTGTAGTCGCCGCGATCCTGATCGCCGCGCTGACCCATATTCTGGTGATCCGGTCCAAGATCGGCACGGTACTGCGCGGGATAGGCGGTAACACGCGCTCCATCGCGCGGGCGGGATGGAACGTGACCGCGTTAAAGGCGACGGCTTATGGCCTGTCAGGGCTGTTCGGTGTTCTAGCAGGAATGGCATTGGTCGGACTGACGACCTCTGCGGATGCCAATATCGCGCTGCGTTACACGCTTTTGTCGATTGCGGGTGTGATCCTTGGGGGCGGTGAGTTTACGGGCGGAAAGGTATCTCCTGTCGGTGCTGTAATCGGCGCGCTGACCCTGACGCTGGCTGCCTCTTTCCTATCCTTTCTCAGGCTGTCGCCAGACTGGCAGATCGGAGCACAGGGCGCGATCCTGATCCTTGTTCTGACCGCGCGCCTGCTGTTTTCGCGCAAGGGGGCTGCAACATGACCATGAGACCTTGGGTTTGGGCGTGGGCTGCGGCCGGATTGGCCTTTGTCATCACTCTGATGTTGACCTCGGGGCGGGGTGCCGGAGAGCTGGCGTATGCCGCTTTGTCCTTCGGAGCTTTCGCCGCGATCGTCGGACTGGGACAAATGCTGGTCATCACATTGGGGCCGGGTAATGTGGATCTGTCGATCCCTGCGTGCATGACACTGTCGGGCACACTGGCGCTGAAGACGATGGGTTCGGACCCGAATACTGCGCTTCTTGGGCTGGTTGTGGCTTTGGCTACTGGTTTTGGCGTCGGCTGCGTGAATTTCCTGCTGATCTGGCTGCTGCGTTTGCCGCCCATCATCGCAACTCTTGCGGCCTCGCTGATTTATCAATCGCTCGCCATCTGGTCCAATCGTGGCCTGCGGATCAAACCGCCCGAAGGTCTTGCCGATTTCGCCACGGGCCGCTTTGTCGGGGTGCCGAATGTGGCTTGGGTCGCACTGATCCTCGCTGTCATCGTCTGGGTGACCCTAGAGCGCGCGGTCTGGGGCCGATGGCTGCTGGCATCCGGTCAGAACGCCCGTGCGGCTCGCTTGGCTGGCATTCCGGTCGAGGCTGTGCGTGCCGCGACCTACCTGTCCGTTTCGGTTTTCGCAGCCCTCGCAGGCTACTTGCTGGCCAGCTTTTCTGGGGGTGCCGCGCTCAATATGGGGGCCGAATACCTGCTGACCTCAATCGCTGTGGTCGTTATCGGCGGGTCATCTATCGCAGGCGGGAATTCAAACGTCCCGGGCGTGATCGGCGCAGCGCTGTTCATGTTCCTCGTGGTGTCCATGCTGAACAGCTACGGCGCTGGGGCAGGTATCAAGAGCGTCCTGACCGGCACCATCATCATTGCAATCGTCATCGCAGCCAGCACTCGGAGGAGCCGCCAATGATCACCCTTCCCCCGCATCTTGAGGTCCATGATGACCGGTTTCGCGCTTTGACGCACCCTATCTCTCAGTTGGAGCGGATTGCCCAAGGTTTCACATGGACCGAAGGGCCGGTCTGGTTTGGCGACCGCGACGTCTTGCTGTTTTCCGACATCCCCTCGCGCCGGATCATGCAGTGGTCCGAGACGACGGGCGTATCCCTTTACCGCGCCGAGTCCGGCTTCAACAATGGCAATACCCGCGACCGCCAAGGTCGCCTGATCGGTTGCCGCCACGGCGCGCGGGATGTGGTGCGGACAGAATACGACGGCTCAATCACAGTCTTGGCTGACCAATTCGAGGGTAAACGCCTGAACTCCCCGAATGACGTGGTGGTGTCTTCGGACGGTGTGATCTGGTTCACTGACCCGACCTACGGCATCATCTCAGATTTCGAGGGCTATCGCGCCACACCAGTACAACCCACCCAAAACGTGTATCGGTTGTCGCCCGAGGGCGCGCTAACCATTGCGGTCAGTGACTTCACACAGCCCAATGGTCTGTGCTTTTCGCCAGACGAAACGATCCTATACATCGCCGAGAGTGGGTCCAGCCACGATGACTCAGTGGCCTCCGTAATCCGTCAATTCAAGGTTGAAGGTGGGGTGCTAATCGACGAAGGCGTCTTTGCCACCATCGACCAAGGCTTGCCCGATGGCATGCGCTGCGATGCGGCCGGCAACCTCTGGTCCTCAGCTGCGGACGGCGTCCATTGCTTTGCCCCCGATGGTACGCTTTTGGGAAAGATATTGGTGCCGGAAATCGTGTCGAACCTATGTTTCGGCGGGCCGGACGGTCGGCGAATGTTCATTACCGGGACGACGTCTGTCTATCGCGTTTTTGTCGATACAGAAGGTGCGGAGAGTTGGACGCGGGGGCGGATGAGCCGATGCTAGCTCTGTGTGCTCAATGTTGTCGCCTCGGTAAGTGAGATGCCGCTTTAAGGTGCATGGAGACATAGGCGACACTCCGATTATGGGGATGAGGAGTACCACATTGACTGATCGTTATGTACCTGTCGGCCAGGATGTTCGCATAGAGCCTAAGGACGGCGCTGCGCAAAGTCCCTTGGGACTACCGACGCTTGCCAATGGGAACCTCATATCAATATGGAAAAGAGTAAGCGACAACGAAGCTGGTACGACATACTATAGTCAGTTGGCTCTGATGATGTGATAACGCACGGAGGAGCTTCGGTTCTGACTCTTGTAATCAACGCTACAGCCGATTTGAACGCGGGCGATTTCATCTTTTAAGAGCACTTGCCTGAAATGGGCCTGTTGTCTTAAGCATGTCGCTTCTTTCGCTTCGGAGCCCGATAGTTTAAACTGAATCTATGGAGATCCCATTATCGATGGGATTGCCCGCCAACGAAGCAGGCGTTCGCGCGATTTTTATAGCTGAATTATTTCTGTGCGACTTAATCCGCGCGAGACCCAGAAAACCGCACCTCACCACAGGGGGGAGGTAATTTCAAGTAGAAATAAAGAACGGACCTCGCTCATCTATTGCTACTTTCGTGACGGAATATGGCATTAAATTTTCTTCCGCAACTCGGCGCTCAATTTCATCAAGCGCCGTGCCTGGGTTGTTAAATGGAACACCCTCCAGCTGCCAAGGAGCATATTGCCACCACCGAATCCGAAGGAATCTCTTGCGTAAACTTTCATCAAAACGATATCTGATAAGTTTTGCCGGAACGCCGCCAACAATTGCAAAGGGTGGGACGTCTTTTGTTACCACAGCGTTGGCGCCGATGACTGCACCGTCACCGATTGTGACACCCGCAGTCACTTTAACTCCGTTTCCAATCCAAACATCATTTCCGATGGTGGTCACTCGGCTTAAGTCGCGTGTCGCTTGCCGTGATAATGCGGGATCTGGGGAGGTCTCTTCGTATTCTTTTTTGAACGGGAAAAATTGACCGGATTTCAATTTGAACGTCTGCTGAAATTGAAACGGACTTGTCGAAAGCCAAGTCATTGTATGATTGAACTGTCCAATGTTAACCCCACGTGCAATTGAGCAATATCTCCCGATGTGTGTTGCATAAGCGTCGCCTGACACGGAGTAGGAGAATGCTCCCATAGAGCATTCACCATGCATAGCCATGTCTGAAAGTCGCAGTGGTGGCTCACCTTGAAAACGGGGACCCATGATGTTTACCGCCCTCTCTGAGGCGTCAATGCCATATTCAATGAGGCCAAGTCGTCGCTCTCGGGGCTTCATAACTTTTGCATTCCTTCGAGCTTCTGCCTGCCGGGAATCGCGGCACCAAAGACGCAATCTTTCCGTTTCTTCGTCCCAGCTTTGTAAATCGCGACCCAGAATACCCTTGAGAAAGGCTATATCATGCTCATAGGCATCGAGAAGAAACTCTATATCTTCAACCCCAATCGGTGTCGGGTGCCCCTTCACAGAGATGCTACCCAAATCCATAGCTCGCTTGACACCAGAATTTGATGACTTTGTCAGACTCTGAGGCGTGAAGCTTTCATCCACTTCTAGAAATCTACAAATTTTTCTGAATCCGTTGTATGGATCTTTTGCGATGTCATCCTCGAAAATAAGAACTTCGATACGTTCTAGGCCAACTTTCTGAACCCAGTGATAAAGATGTGATCCATAGAAACCAATATCGAGGATACCAAGCCTTTCCGACGCGGCACGTAGACCCTGATCTGCTGGGATACGGTTGCGTTTGACATGGTGGCCAAAAGCAGAAATTGCACGCCAAACAGGATGTCTCAATGAGACAATGAAGTCGACGTTTGTTCCAAGAATGCTTTTTACTGCACCAGGAATATCTGGGTTATGGCTCTCCGGTGGCTGTGATATTGAGCGTGCACGATCTGTTGTCCAAAAATAGCCAGGAGTCTTTTCTCCTACACGTTTATATGTGTCAGCATCTGAAAAGTGCTGCTCGTAGCCGCGCAGTATTTCAGCATCTTTAAAATTTGGTTTGTTGAAGTAGAGCAGTTCCACGGCTTCGGGCATGAATACTTCCGGGTGCTCTTTGAGGCAGTCATAAATCCAAGTCGACCCTGCTTTTTGGGCACCTAGGACGAGGAAATCGGGAAGTTTCATGGTACTAACCTTTGATCTGGTTGCTGTCACAGGTGTTTTTGGTTGCTCGTTTGGCCGAGGCGCCACAAGCGCCAAGTGCTGGCCTCAGCATGCTGTTTCGGATTGTCAATTATTTCAATCCTTTGGCTAGCTTTCAGCTATCAATACCTATCCGAGGTCTAGTTTCAATCCAATTCTGCGGTTTAAGAGTGGCTTCTGTCTAAGACTTACCTGATGCCCTTCTGCCGATGCGCATCTATCAGCATTATAGGGGGCGGTTACAGCATGCAGAGCTGCATGGTGTGCGTACAGTGATTTTAAGGTTATCATTCCGCCTTGAATATTGGCTCGCGACCAATCCAGCCACACAGTTTCTACGATAACTCGGCAGGCTCAATCTTTTTGTCCAGTACGTCTTGCTAGTCTTCCTATGCAATCACCACCGGGCCTCAGCCTCAAGAAAAAAGCGCAGCTATTCCTCGAAAGACCACAACCAACGGATGATCTCTGAGCCAGCCTCTATTTTTTTACCTTGTTTTTAAAGCCGGCAACCAATCAGAATAAATTCCTTTATACTCACCCGCCATCCACTCGGTATTGTGCTCTATTCCAATAGTCGCCTGCCAAGTATCAACAAATTGACTCCGATGTCGAATCTCCTCAGGATCGACAAGAATGCGTTCAATCAGCTCAGCGGCCGACTTAATTACCTGTTGCGGTGATATCAACCAACCAGCGCCAGTCTCTTGGATCCGTTCACCCACTGCCCCTAACTCCACTCCGAGTACTGGCAAACCTGCTGCCCAAAGTTCAGTAAGCGTATGGCAATAGGTTTCCGGCCAGATCGAAAAAATTGCCCCAAGATGAATGTCGGGACACGCATCTTCTACTCGACTAACGAAATTATCCCGATCATATGGGCCGTGATTGACAAGGTTGCGCATCGGAAGAAGAGCATTGGAAATATTTCCTAATAGATGAAACTCTACCGATTTGTCGAAGTGTTCAGACAAGGCTTTGAGTACTGCGCCCCCCTTGGCATGATTAATCCCACCCGGTACAAGGATTCGCAACGGCCCCTTACCATCCCATTTCGCAGTGGGCGCTCTCATCCGTTGGAAATCGCGTCCATGAGGAATGACTCGAAAATCTTTCCTCTTCACCGTTGGTAGGATGGATTGTACTAGGTCGCGAGCGTAGATAGAGGTCGTCACCAAGGTATCGCAGCGGGATAGCACTTCGGTCGTCTGGCCACGCCAATCATAGATCGCGTGATGCTTAAGCGGAGGCAAACCATCATGTTTCCAGAGATCATAGCTGCAATCCCCGTCGGAATTCGTGCAGTTTCCCGCACAATATTTGCGCTCATTGTCGAGCAACTTTACGGTCGGACAAAGCATGTAAAAATCATGTAGGGAAAAGACAACCGGAAAACCTGTCGCCTTGAGATGCCCGATTAGTGACGTACTGTGAAACGCCAAATGTCGATAATGCAATAGATCGATCCCATATCGCAGACACCAATCTAGAACGACTGCATCGTATTCGTCCGAAAGATGCGGCGAGAAGCGAATGGTTTCGCTGAGATGATGCTCTTCCAACAGCACATTTTCGCCATTGTGAAAGAAGAATAATTTCAACGTGCTTCCGTCACTCTGCAGTAGAAATGGCTGACAGAATGCACTTGCTTGCTGCATCAGATCACGGTTCGTCTGCGGCGTTCCTCCCTTCGCCCCCAACTTAGGTAACACGTATAGAAGTCGAGGCCCAGCAGCATCCAGCACTGGATCGTATCCGGCGATAGCCCGTTCGGCCTGCCGTTGGTTTTCAGCCAGTTCTTGGGACTTAACAAACGCGCGGACTAAACCAGTATATTCGGGATATCTTCGGTCTACTTCGGCACGTCCTGCAGAGATCAACTCGGTCTTAGAGGCGCCAAAACTCGCGGTCCGGACGTGGAATACGTATGTAGCATCATCGATGATATGGGTCCAACCGGCACGGCCTGCACGCATGCAGAAGTCATTCTCCTCACCATACCCACGCGGAAACGCTTTGACATCCAGTTGACCTATCTCGTCGATGCAGGCTCTCCGAACATAGAGGCAGAATCCGTTTCCAGTCGGCGCTTCAAGATATATTCTCTGAGATTGACGGGCCAAACTGCGGCTGAATGCTGCCAAACCCATCTCTGGTACTTCATTCTCGCCGGTCTGTGGCACAGAAAAGGCGCCAGCATTGTTTGAAACCGGCGTCACGGTTGCAACCTTGGGGGCTGAATACGCTGCTATGCGCAACCGTTGAGTCCAGCCTGCGCTGACCTCCGTGTCAGAATTCAAAAATATAACGTCACAGGGTGCTGCGAGTTCTATAGCTCGGTTAATCGTCCCAGTGAAGCCACGGTTCTTGCTGTTATAGTAGGCTTCGATGTTCTTGAAACGCCGCCCGTAGTCCTCGAGGATCTCTCTAATTCTCTGATCAGGACTCTTGTCATCGATCACGACTATTCGGACGTCCTCCGGGGTATGCTGCACTACTGAATCGAGACAGCGGATCACCTCGTCGGCAGCATTGTAAACCGGTATCGCGATGGCAAGCCCGGGAAATATCTCGGCTTGTCGACGCGCGGCTTCTATTGGCCTAAAGTCAGATGGCTTGCCCACCTGTTGTGTATGTCTGGGCAAACCCAATTCCCGAGGAGACTGAGGTGGACAGGGCAGCAAGCCCTTGTCGCGTCCGATCCGTAAATAATGCAAAATTGGCGACATGCCCGCCAGTTCATTGGCGGTTACTTGCGAGAGGTAGTGTTTCGTGTCGAATTTCGGGCTTGGGTTCCGACCGATTTTCATGCCTATGCGGACGAAATGCGAAATCGGCTCAATTTTAGACAAAGCGACATCACGGTAAGTCGCCAGATACCATTCCTTGTCAAACAACCCAGACGCCTTTATTTCGTCGGCAATGCTCATGTTACTTTTCCTGTTCATGTACTTTGTCGGGCCACCTGTCGCAGCGGCCAGCGTCTATCGTTTCAACATCATGGAGAGCCGCCGCAGCGGCGCGGTTAATTTCCAAGAAGTGCTGCGGAGGAGCGCCTGACGCTCACCTTCTGCTGCAGCCAAGTCATGAGATCGTGCCTCAAGCTCTTTCCTGGCGCGCTCCAAGTCTTGCCGCAGCGATGTCACCTCCGCTTGGGCTTGATGAGCGTCCGAATTGCGGCGTTTGAGCACCTCTTCCTTTTCTAGGATTAACTGAGCCATCTGCGCCATCTCACCGGCTTGCGCTGCCGCCTCCTTATCAAGGCGGTCATTTCCCTCGTTCAGCTTTGTGATCGCATTATCGCGATCTTTCAATGTTAGATGAGCTTGCTTCAACTCAGTCTGTAGGTCTTCGATCTGGCCTACATTCGCCCTTCGGGTATCCTCTGCCTTCGCCAGAGCCTGCTGCAGAGCATTTTTCGCTTGCTCAAGTTCGCTTATCTGGCTGTGCGCTGCCGTCAACGCGGCTTCGGTTTCTTCAGTTTCGTGACTGCGCTGTTCAAGCTGGCGGATTTGTGCCTGAGCTACTGTCAAGGCTTGGGCAGTTTCTTCCGCTTCGTGGCTTCGCTGTTCAAGCTCGCTGCGTAGGGTATGCAGCTTGCCCTGCAAATCGTCGATGACCGCATCTCGAGACTCAAGCTCACTTGCGAGTTGGGTATTTTCCGAGCGCAGCCGATTACCTTCTGCGCTCGCTTGGGTCAACTGTGCCTGAGTCGCCGCGACTTTGGAGGTCATTTCTTCCGCCTCATGGCTGCGCTGTTCCAGTGTGCTTTTCAGGCTGCTAAGTTTGCTCTGCAGATCTTCAATGACCTCGTCTCGGGCTGGGAGCTCATGTGCTAGTCTGGTATTTTCTCGATCCTGTTCTTCGAGCGCTGCACGAGCTTTGGTTAGCTCTTCTTCGGTCTCGCGGTTATTTTCAGACAAGCTGGCTATTTGGGCCACCTGCTGCTTCAATTCATCTGCCTGTGAAGTAACAATCTTGACCATCTGGTGTAGCGGCCCAGCGAGAGCGTTCAGCTTGGCGCGCACTGCATCCAACGACGGGTGATCGACTCTCTTCTCGCCCTCCCGGCTCCAACGCACGAAGATCTCATAGACCTCATCTAACCACTCACGGAATTCCGGTGCTCGCGATAGTTTCAATTCCGCAGCGGCATTATGATGGCGCAATGATGGATTTATGTAATCGCGGATGGCATCAGCCTGTAATTCTGACAAACTTGGCCAGAACAAATCAAGTTCGTCTTGCAGGCTTTCTGCAATCCCGAGCGGGTCTTGCATTAATCTGTCAAACGAGACAACAGCCCTCTTCATCCCACGCGTTTCAGCTTCTGCCTCCAGCATGTGTCGCAGCCAAAGTAGCAAGCCAAGAAGTATGGGTATCCCATTGTCTTTGCGTCGCTCAAGAGAGGCCGCAACCTCCTGAGGATGGCGCACAGTTAGAATAATCTTTGGTTTAATCTTAGCGGCAGCAAATGTATCGCGCCAGAATGGGAAGATACGACAAACCCGAGGATCTTTGAAAACAAACAGACTCGAAGAGCCGAATTCATCCTGTAAGACTTTCAGTGCACGAGTTCGAAATTCAGCCGGTTTGGGGGTTTTATACCAATTGTCGCTGAATGCCTGCCAGTCCTGCCACTGCGACCCGCCCGATGCCAAAATATCATCGTTCAGCGCCCTGATTTCGACTGATTCCCAATGCCCAGTGGGATTAGTCTCATTACCTAGCATCAGGGTCTTCGGTAAATCGCAGCCTAGTAGGCTCAATATGCGCGAAAGCGCGCTTGAGCCGCTGCGATGCATGGGTAAGACAACAACTGCTTCCCTGTTGACCTGCGCGTTGGCCGCTTGCGTCTCGGGAGGTGTGCCCGTCTTTTCAGTTCTCTTAGATTTTGCCATGTCCGTTATCTTCCATCCCTACTGCTTGCAAGTGTCCGCACGCACTGACGCGTCGCCTCTCCAAGAGGGACACTTTGGTCAACGTTGCTAGATATCTTTGCATAATGGCCAGGCCGCTGCATCGTGCTCTTTCAATTTTCTTTTGAAAGCATCCTGATTTCGTTTCAGTTTTTGATGAGTCCTTGGAGGTATTTTCCGTACTCGGTTTTTTTGTAGGTTTCGGCGTGCTGGCGCATGTGGTCGTCGGTGATCCAGCCCTGCAGGTAGGCGATTTCTTCGGGGCAGCCGGATTGCATGCCTTGGCGGACCGATAGGGTCCGGACAAAGTTGCCTGCGTCGAGCAGGGAGCCATGGGTTCCAGTATCGAGCCACGCGTAACCCCGGCCCATCTTTTCCACCGTCAGAGTGCCCTCATTGAGATAGCTTTCAAGCAGCGTCACGATCTCTAACTCACCGCGAGGGGAGGGTTTGACCTCTTTTGCGCGGGCAGGGGCTTCGCCGTCGAGGAAGTAGAGGCCGGTGACCGCGTAGTTTGAGGGAGGGACCTCTGGCTTTTCAATAATCTCCTGCGCGGTGCCGTTTCCGTCGAAAGAGACCACGCCGTAGCGCTCGGGATCGGTCACGTGATAGCCGAACACCGTGCCGCCGGTCTGTTGGGCGTCGGCGTTTTGGAGCATCTCGGGCAGGCCATGGCCAAAAAAGATATTGTCCCCGAGGACCAGAGCGGAGGGCGCGCCATCAAGGAAGTCTTCGGCCAAGATATAGGCCTGCGCGAGGCCATCGGGCGAGGGCTGTACAACATACTCGAGGCGCATGCCCCACTGGCTGCCATCGCCGAGCAGGCGCTGGAACTGGGATTGGTCTGCGGGGGTGGTGATGATGCAGATCTCGCGGATGCCAGCGAGCATCAGGACCGACAGCGGGTAGTAGATCATCGGCTTGTCGTAGACGGGCATCAGCTGTTTTGACACAGCGAGGGTCAATGGGTAGAGCCGCGTGCCGGAACCACCGGCGAGGATAATGCCTTTGCGCTGGGTCATTTGATGACCTCCAATTCTTCTAAAACTGTGGTCAAACCAGCCTTCCAATCAGGCCGGTTGAGGGTAAAATTCCGCAGAATCTCGCAGTCCATCCGCGAATTCAGAGGGCGCTTGGCAGGGGTTGGAAAGTCGGATGTGGGAATATCGTTGACGGTCACCTTGCGGCCCGCCTGACGGAAAATCTCGCGGGCGAAGTCGGCCCAGGACACGTCGGGGGCGCCCGAGAAGTGGTAGGTGCCAGTGCGCGTGGGGTCGACCATCAGTGCCTCGGCCATGGCCATGGCGGCATAGGCGATATCGCGGGCGGGGGTCGGGCCGCCGATTTGGTCCGAGACCACGTTCAGCATGTCCCGCGTGTCCGACAGGCGCAGCATGGTTTTGACAAAGTTGTTCCCGTGCGAGGAAAACACCCAAGAGGTCCGCATGATCGCATGCGCACAGCCACTGGCGCGGATGCCCTCTTCGCCGACCAGTTTGCTGCGGCCGTAAGCGTTTGCTGGGGCGGTAGCCTCCTCCGGACCGCGCGGGTCCGTGCCGCTGCCGTCGAACACATAGTCGGTCGAGATATGAACCAGCGGGATATGCAGCTCGTCGCAGGTGCGGGCCATGGCAGCGGGGGCGTGGCCGTTGATGACCGTGGCCAGCTCTTCTTCGCTCTCGGCCTTGTCCACGGCGGTGTAGGCCGCGGCGTTGATCACCGCACGGGGGCGATTGTAGAGGATCGCGTCGATGCAGTTGGTCGGCGCGCTCAGATCACAGGCCGCGCGGTCCAAAAACGTCGCGTCGGGAATCAGCCGCCCCAACTCACGCGCCACCTGTCCTGATTGGCCAAAGACGAGGATCATGCCTTGACCCCCAGACGCTCGCCCACCCCGTGGCGGTCTTGCAGGGCGCGCCACCAGCTCTCGTTGTCCAGATACCAGTCAACAGTTTGCGCCAGCCCCTCTTCGACAGTGACGCTTGGGCGCCACCCCAGTTCTTCGCGGATGCGCGAGGGGTCGATGGCGTAACGGGCATCATGGCCCGGGCGGTCCGTGACAAAGGTGATCTGGTCCGCATAGCTGCCCACCTCTTTGGGGCGCTTCTGATCGAGAATGGCGCAGAGGGTTTTGACCAGCTCCAGATTGGTGCGCTCGTTCTCGCCGCCAATGTTGTAGCTGCGGCCCACGGCGCCCTTTTCCACCGCCAGAAGCAGCGCGTCCGCATGATCCTCGACATAGAGCCAATCGCGGATGTTCGAGCCATCGCCATAGATCGGCAGCGCCTTGCCCGCCAGCGCGTTCAGGATGATCACGGGGATCAGCTTCTCGGGGAAGTGATAGGGTCCGTAATTGTTCGAGCAGTTGGTTAACACCACCGGCAGGCCATAGGTCTCGTGCCAGGCGCGAACCAGATGATCACTGCTGGCCTTGGACGCCGAATAGGGGCTGCGCGGATCGTAAGGCGTGTCTTCGGTGAACTGCACGCTGGGATCATTGGGCAGAGATCCAAAGACCTCGTCCGTCGAGATATGGTGGAAGCGGAAACTGTCCGGTTTGCCTTGCGCGGTCCAGTAGGTGCGCGCGGCCTCCAGCATGTTGAAGGTGCCGGTGACGTTCGTCTCGATAAAGTCCGCCGGGCCGTCGATGGACCGGTCCACGTGGCTCTCGGCCGCCAGATGCATCACCGCATCGGGCATGTGCTTGGAAAACACCGCATCCAGCGCGGCGCGGTCGCGGATATCCACCTGCTCGAAGGCATAATCGGGGCTGTCTGCCACCATCGCCACATTATCGAGGCAGGCCGCATAGGTCAGCGCGTCCACATTCACGACCTGATGGCCGCGGGTCATGGCCAGCCGCACCACGGCAGAGCCGATAAATCCTGCACCGCCTGTGACGAGAAGCTTCATGGGAATTCCTTGGTCTTAAAACGGGGTTTTGAACTCGGAGAGCGGCACGGCGACCGCGTCTTTCTCGGACAAGACGGGGGCAATGCCCACATCGGGCCACTCGATCCCGCAACTGTCCCAGCGCACGGCGCCGTCACATTCGGGGGCGTAGAAATCTGTGCATTTGTAGATGATCTCGCTGTCGGGCTCGAGGGTCATGAACCCATGCAGAAACCCAGCAGGGATCATGAGCTGTTTGCCATTTTCAAAGCTCAGCTCAACCCCGAACCACTGCCCATAGGTCGCGCTGCCCGATCGCACATCGACCGCCACATCAAAGATCCGCCCACGCCCGCAGCGCACCAACTTAGCCTGTGCATGAGGCGGGCTTTGGTAATGCAGACCCCGCACGGTTCCGACCTGCGACGACAGCGAATGATTGTCCTGCACAAAGGTGTAGTCCAGACCCTGCTCGGCAAACGCACGCGCACTCCAACTCTCCGAGAAAAAACCGCGGTGGTCCCCAAATCGGCGGGGTGTCATGACTAAAATGCCGTCGAGATCGGTTTTCTCTAAATGCATCTCTTCTTTCCAAGTCTTGTTATGAAACTTCCCTAGCTGAACACCATAACTATGACAACTGCACAAGGATTGCCGCCCAAAATGTAGATCGCGACTTGCTATGAGAGGGATCTAGCTCATAAGTTGATCTCCGTGTTATGGTTTTTTACAAACTGCTTCACCCGTCGCATGTGCTCAACTTTATGTAAGAAATTTTAAGGTTAAGAGTTTCGTGATTTGGATAAAAATGTCCCGCAAGAGGCTAGCCTTTTTATGACACCTTCGAAAGCTAGGTCCCTCTTAGTGAATAAGAGGCAACTTTCGGAAAAGCTGACGTTTCTCGCTAATGCATCGTCACAGGAAGTGCAAAGCGCTGTAGATTGGCTCTTGGGTCCAAATGAACATGGGGATTGGCCGTGCGTTCTTGAGCCATACCAGCAGTTTTGTCGCGACAAAGGTACTTTGCTGCACCTCCTCACTTTCTACCAAGAGGAGGCGTCTGAGGGGATGAGGCTTCTCGAGCATTTGGATGGAGGTTGGCGGACCGGTGGGTCCGTTGCTCCATGGTTCGATCCTTCGTCTTATGAAGCGGTTTGTGCACGTCGTCGGTTTCCTGATGAAGCCGCTATTTTGCACTTTGCAAGAGAAGGTTATGCCGCAGGCCTGTCTCCCGATCCCCTTGGAACTTGTTCGCTCTCTACATTGCGGGCCGACCTGATTTTGCATGCGCAATCAGTTTTTGATGAGAAGTCGGCTCTCGAGGTGTTCAAAAGGTACTATGACCCAGGTGTAGATGAAGCAACATGGATGCTTTTAGATGCCTCACCGGGAAGCGTTGTCGCGCGGGCATTTGCAGTAGATTTCCCATCAGAAGTAAGTCGTGGCAAAT
Source organism: Donghicola eburneus (assembly GCF_900115865.1). Taxonomy (GTDB): domain Bacteria; phylum Pseudomonadota; class Alphaproteobacteria; order Rhodobacterales; family Rhodobacteraceae; genus Donghicola; species Donghicola eburneus. Next base: position 33,684 of record NZ_FOXY01000011.1, read on the forward strand.
TGAGGCTGGTTTGTACAGATCAATGCGAAAGCATGGCTTCTCTCGCGAGGCTTGCCCAAAGTGAAGCGTGTTCAGAACGCCAAATTTTAGTGCCCTTTGGTGAGTTGAGTAGATCGGCGGTGAGCCGTCCCTCTGCACCCGCTGCACTGTCGGTTCGACGAAAGTTTCTAAGAGATGGTGACGTTTCTCCAAAGATTACAATCAGGTGTCCGGCGCCCGACGCAGAACGTGCACATCGATGGGGCGATTTTCATTTTGCAGAGAGCCTCTCTGAAGCTTTCGGTAGGTTAGGAGTGGCGGCCAAAATCGTCTTGGCAGACGAGTGGGCGGACAACGATGACTTTGATCCAGATGCAACCATTTTATTGCGCGGCGTGCGACGCAGGAGGCCTGAGCGCGGGCCAGTAAATTTGATGTGGATGTTGAGCCATCCGGATCGTGTAGAACTCGAAGAGTTGCACAGGTATGATCATGTTTTTGTATCATCATATTTGCACGCGAAGCGCCTTACCTCTGACTTAGGGAGCAAGGTCTCGCCCTTGCTGCAATGCAGCGATTCAATGCGTTTTGATCCAATAATGGCGGGCAAAGCTTCCCAGAGCACCCAGCGCCACGAACTGTTGTTCGTAGGGAATTCTCGTAAGTCTGAGCGTTGGGTTATCGCTAATGCGATAAGGTATGGCCATCACCTGTCGATCTATGGATCTGAATGGGAAGGGACCATTGCAGAAGACCACGTAATCGCTGAGAATCTACCTAATCGGGAATTAGGTCATTACTACAGAAACGCGGATATTGTCCTGAACGATCATTGGCCGGACATGGCAGAGCGTGGTTTCGTATCAAACCGCATCTTTGATATCGGCATGTCTGGGGGGTTCGTTATCTCGGACAGCTTCTTAGGGGCCGGAATGTTTTTCGGGGCAGTGCCCTTAGCGCGAGACCCAGAGGAGCTGAATAGGATGATCTGCTACTACCGAGATCATCCCCTTGAGCGAGAGGCTCGTGCTTTAGCCCTGCATAAGCTTGTGCGTGAGCGTCACACCTTTGATAATCGCGCTGCCACTATCCTATCTCGTCTGAGAGAGCTGTTCTAAATGATCCTCATGATTGACAACTAAAAGGCCTGCCAGCTATCCACGTGTCCAAGCAGCCTTGTTTTACACATACTTAGAGAGGCGAAGAATGCCCCATGATCTTGACCTCGGCCCTGAAGCCGAAGGGAATTCAAAGCTCGCAGTCCTGAAAGAGCTTGATCGACCAGTCAACAAATTGGCTTCCGGAGAAGAGATTGTTCCTGGTGTTTTCATGGCGTTTGATCCTGACGCACCAACGTCGGCTGATGTGCAAAGCGAACCGGGTAAGCTGATCTCAGCAAAGTTCAAAGTTGAAGGTGCCGCTCGGTGGCTGGGTCTGCATGTCAAGCTCGGTGACATGGATTTGTCCAGAAGCATGATCTTCGGGATCGCCTGTCGGTCCAAAGCTCCAAGCTCCACGACTTTCCGGCCATGCCTACGGAGTGGTGGTCCCAATGGGTTTAAGGATACCTTCTTCAAGAAGGTTGCCATCGCATACGCAGAGGAAAGTTTACACCTCGATGCGCTTCAGATTGATCAGCATGCTGATTTGATGACATCCGCAGTGTGGCGGGAGTTGATCTTGTTTATTCGGCCTGAATCTGGAGAGCTGGAGATAAACGACCTTCGCTTGTTTACTGTTTGACGGTTGTAAATGTCCCATCCCTCAGAAAAATTTACGCTGGCAGTCGTTGTCCCAGTTTGGAACGATTTGGAGGGTCTTCGGCGTCTCTTGCCACAACTCCTGTCGATTTCATCCATTGTGCAGGTGGTAGTTGTTGACGATGCATCTGATCCACCCTGCAATGCGGAAACTATCGAAATCGGTGATTTTTCAAGTGATGAGCGTTTGACGTGGCTTCGAAGTGATGAGCGGCTAGGCGCTGGTTACGCGAGAAACTTTGGCCTCGAGGTCGTCGACGCGAGCCACGTTCTGTATTTCGACTCCGATGATATAATATTGCCAGATTTCAATGAGTTGATCTCAGACATTGCCGACGCAGAGACGCCAAAATTCGATTTCTGCATGTTTCGCCATGTAGATAGCCGTCGCAGAGCGTTAGGAATCGAAGAGCCATTGGCCAGTGATCAATTTCATTGGAATATGATTGATGTGTCAAGCGAGGCTCGTTTTATCACTGCGACTGAAGCCGCCAGATTGTGTCGTGTTTCGGCCTATCCGTGGAATAAAATTTACAATACCGAGTTCTTGAGAAGCAATCATATCAAGTGCACGGAAATCATGGTGCACAACGATGTTGAGTTGCATTGGACAAGCTTTTTGCGGGGTTCAAATGTTATGGCCTCGTCTCGTGTGTGCTGTGAACATTTTGTATCTCCCCAGGGCACGCGTCTGACTAATCGATCAGGTGAAGATAGACTGCAGGTGTTCGATGCGCTGATCAAAGTTCATAATGCCTTACTGTCTGCTCCGGAGCGCATGGTAGCTTTCGCAGATGCAGCGTTGGAGTTTTATTTGAACTTATTTCAGTGGATCGATGGTTTGCTAGATGAAAAATTGCGGCAAACATTCATGTCGAGGGCGCGCGACTTTTTGCTTTCTAATATGACAGTAGCCTTTGTGACTCTTGCTGCTTCAAATGACCCTGATCTTGTGCGTCGGCTAAACGTCTTTCTCTCTAGGTCTATGACATGAAGACAACTTTCATTGTAACCACTTACAATGTACTCCCCTATCTTGAACGCTGCTTCAAATCATTGGCGGAGAGCGTGGAGGATGGCGATCGTGTGATCGTTGTTGACGATGGTTCTACTGATGGTAGTGCAGACCAGATAGAAGAGCTTTTGCAGCAAAGCGGGCTCGGGCCTGAGGTTTCGTCGAAAGTTATCCTATTGGGCACCAACACATTTGGCGGTGTTGGGGTGGCAGGCAATGTCGGTCTTTACGAGGCGCTGAGCGACCCGACTTGCGAAACTATTTTTTTTGTGGATGGCGACGACTGGATGGAGCCTAGCGGCTTTCTAGACTGCCGCAGGAAATTTGAGCGCGAACAACCCGACGTCCTTATAGGTGGGTATGTCGAGTATAACGAGTTGGAAGACTCTTTTCGGCAACCAGCTGATACAAAACTCTGGTCAGAGGTAAAAGAGTTCGCTCCAAACGATTATGGGGCTGCGCGGAATCACGCACTGCGCATGATTGCGGTTCCGTGGCGCAAATTCTACCGTGCTGATTTTCTCCGAGATACTGGATTACGCTTCCCAGAAGGCAACTTTTTTTTCGAGGATAACCCTTTTCATTGGCGTGTGTGCCTAAAGGCAGGAAGTGTTCTTTTCTGCGATGCAATTTTGTGCGCGCACCGGTTTAATCGACCAGGTCAAACCATGACCTCAACAGGGTATGAGTTATCTGCATTTTTTGCGCATTTTGAAACAATTCATGCAGATATCCGCGCAGTAAATCCCACTGGCGATCCCGACTTGGAAGTCTTGGCCTTGGTTTGGCTGCTAAACAACATGTCATGGCATATTGAGCGTCTGCAGGTTGATGCACACTGGCCTTATGCCGCGCGTGCCGCTCAAACATTGGCAGTGCCAAATGATCACGTCTGGACTAAAGCATTAGAGACGCTTCCAAAATCTCAGATTGGACCTATGGCAACTGAACTTCGAAAGGGAAATGTTTCGGGTGTCGTCGGGTCTTGGGCGCAGACTTCTTATGTGAGGGCATTGGAAACCCGCCTAGCTATTGTTGAAGAGCAGTTATCGGCAATCCAACCTGTAATTAAAGAAGCCGCTGAAAGTGTATCTTCGCTTTCAGAGATTAAAAAATTTGAAGCTCTTCAAGCGCTTTACTTTGCTAAGAGTGGGTAAGTTTATCCGAAATCTAAAATCCGAAGTTTGTTTTCGAGTTTGACCGCTCGCTCATGTAATATTGAGAGGTCCCGCAAATACTGATCGTTGAGAAGTTTCGTCTCTGACGGCGTCCACGGCGAAAAGCCCGGTCGCCTCGAGTTTTTTGGTAGCGCCTTGACCGCCGATCGGACATCTGCTCTGGAAATTTTTCTGAACTTTGAGGTCTCATGTAGCCAATCTACGGCTTCTTGCGAAAATCCAAGGCGCTCAGGGTTCTTCAAAAGTTTAAATGGACTATGCCTAATCCCAGTCACTTCGCTCAATAATAGTCTCTCACGGCCTTGGAGACCTTCTGCCTGATACAGAAGCATCTCACTATCGGGAAAAGCTTCTCTCAGTCTATTAATGAGTGGTAGCCAGCTCATTTCAGAAAGGCCTAAAGAGCAGAAGCGCTCGAAGGTCTTAAAAGGCGTCGATTTGAGCGACTCACAATAAAGGGACGGTATCATCCCTGTAAAGTTTCGGAGGCCGAGTACGATCCGTGGCTGCGTCATTTTGAAGTGGTTTGCAATGATCAGGGCTCTTTCAGCACCGTCTGGGTATAGGCCGCGTGGTGTAACCGCATGCTGTACTAGAGACAAAATGTTCTCATCAAAGATCAGTCTCCATTTCGCTGTGTCTGGCATGCTAATAGGTGCCGGCTCTGAAGTATGGTTGTCGTACAGAAGGGGGCGCGTCCAAGAAGCTCTGAATTCTTCAAGCCCTACATAGTGTATTTTTGCCGAACTCAATGTGTCTGCTGACAGATCCAGTGATTTCTGCAGGAAAGTTGTTCCAGTTTTGTGCAACCCAAGCCAAAGGACGTCGTGAGTATGGCTTTTAGTCTTAGTTTGAAAGAGGCTATTGAAAAGCATGTGTCTTCATAGCTCCAGTATTGCTGCGTGGCCGCGTATATTTACAAAAGAGCGTGGTGACCTTCGCATTCACTAAAGAAGACGTGCCAGCATCCTTTTGAGGTATCAGGGCCATCCTAGTTGCGAATAGACAGCGCGCGCTGGTGAAATTGATAGCCCATCCTTGCTCGCCTCGAAATGCCTTCGTTCAGGTTGCCAAGTTTGATTAAATGCGGTTCGTCCACATTCAACCAAGCTAGTTCGGTCAGCTTATGTTGGATTGCTAAAGAAAGCTGGGACTGTCCCGTTTGACTGCTTTGCTGCGACAAAACCTCTGGCTGTGTCCAAAGCCTCACGGATTGTAACGTCCATATCTAAATAGCGATAAGTCCCAAGGCGTCCTACAAACGTGACGCCATTGGTAGAGTTCGCTAGTTCGACGTACTCACTGAGGAGGGCTTTCTCTTTCACCTGACGAATGGGGTAATAGGGGATGTCCTCTGGTTCAGCGGCGCGAGAGAACTCGCGGTAGCATACTGAACCTTCATGGCTTTCCCACGGGGCAAAATGCTTGTGCTCTGTTATACGCGTAAATGGCACGTCGACTTCGCCGTAGTTCATAACCGCGCAGCCCTGATAGTCGCCCTCGTAGGTGAAGCGCTCAAAGTCCAAAGTTCGGTAGCCAAGACGGCCCAGTTTGTAATCGAAGTAACCGTCCAAAGGACCTGCGTAGAACACGTGATCATAGCCCTCGGCCATGTCTTGGGTGAATGTTGTATTCAGCTGAACGGTAATGCCGGGGCAATCAAGCATCCGCTCAATCATCACAGTATACCCATTTTCGGGCATGCCCTGAAATTTATGGAAGAAGTAGTTGTCGTCGTAGTTAAAACGCACCGGAAGACGCTTCAGGATTGATGCGGGCAGTTCGCTGGGATGACAACCCCACTGCTTCATCGTGTAGCCCTTGAAAAACGCTTCGTACAAATCCTTGCCTACAAAGCGCATGGCCTGCTCTTCGAAGGTCTGCGGATCTGTGATCGTGGTGTCCGCTTGCTCCTCAGTGATAAAAGCGCGCGCCTCGTCGGGGCGCATCGTTTTGCCGAAGAACTGGTTGATCGTGTGCAAGTTCACTGGAAGGGAAAAGACTTGGCCTTTCGAGGTGGTCTTTACACGGTTCTTGTAGGGCATGAAGGTCTCGAACTCGTTGACGTAGTTCCAAACTTCTTCATCATCTGTGTGAAAGATGTGTGGTCCGTATACGTGAACCATCACACCAGAGTCTGCGTCACGCTCTGTGTGGCAGTTGCCGCCGATGTGATCACGGCTGTCAACGATTGTGATCTGGTAGCCTTCCTGCGCTAGCTGGCGCCCAATCACAGCACCGGATAGTCCTGCTCCGACAATCAGAATTTTTCCCTCAGCTTTTGCGCTGGTCATAGTGCGGTGTCCCATTCGTCTTTTTCGGCCTTGTTAAATCCGATCTCCGTCATTGAGACAACCTCAAACGCATTTCTGCGAAGCGGGGGCTGCTTGAGCGAGGCAAACAGGTGGTTAATCGCCGATCTTTAACAGACAGAGTAGGAGCGTGAGAAGGTGGCTCTTTTAATTTATTCGCGACCTCGTAAGGTCTCTCTGGTGTATGCGTCTGAACTTACTGGAGAATGGAATGACCAAGGTTGTCTTACATGTTGGCATGCCGAAGTGTGCTTCCAGTTCGATACAGGCCCACTTTGCTGATCACTATCAGACCTATTGTGGCCAAGGTTTACTGTATCCGAAAACGGGGAGAGAAACGAAGGGGTACCGAAGCCACCGACCGCTTCATCATGCAAGTGCCGAAGAGTACCCAGAGCTGCTTAAGCAGATTGCGGATGAAGCTCGAGAGCAGCGCTGCCGAAACATCCTTCTGTCCTCCGAAGAGTTAGCGAATTCGCGCATACAGAAGAGCGACACACAAGCTCTCATTCGTAGTTTGCAAAATCTATTTGGCTCCGAAAATGTAGAGATATTGTTCCTGATCAGGGATCATTTATCATTCATTCGATCCAGTTTTGCTCAGTACCTGAAGGGTGGTTTGTTTCGTGTCTCTGACGCGGATTTTTTCGCCAGAGATGTCCCATCGATCCGGACCTATGCTGACTGCTTCTTCGAAAAAAACCAATTTGAAGTCTTTAGTTTCAGTGCGTTCTTCCAACAATTTCAAACGATTGCAAATGGTGCGCGGATCAACCTGATGTCGATTAAGGAACCCAATATGGGGCCGTTGCTCAAACGAGTCTGTGAACTCTTTGATGCACCGTTTGTAGGCGAAGATACCCGCCAGAACGAACGCTTTTCGCAACATCAACTCTTTTGCTTGCTGCATGCGCGGAAGAAATATGGCCGTGAAAAGACCAAGGCGAAGCGGCGCTTCTTGGCCAAGGGCATGATCGCTGACCCAGAGTTTCACTCCTCGCTATTCGACGTGGACGCGTCATTGGCTGAGCGTCTCACGCAGACAGCGATACAGGACCTGAACTACTTCAAGCCTTTCTCCGATGTTTATATTGCGACGGCATTCTCAGCTGATGCTAAGCCTACATGTGAACAAGACAGTATCGAAGTACCAGAAAATCTGCTTCGGTTCATAGACCGGATCATGGAAATCGAAGACCTTAAGATGCCTCGCGCAAAGCGTGTCGGAAAGCGGTTTATGTCGGTCTAAAGGCACAATACAGGTCCCACTTTCGTGCTGGCTCATTAAACGGGCTAGCGTCGCCCGCCAATAATGTTCACCCAACGATTGGCCCTAGGGTTTCCGGTAAAGGCCTGCGAGACAATCATGCCGTCCGGTGCGCGGAGCAGCAGACATTCGCCTTCGTTGTTGAGGATGGCGCGGGGGGGACCGGAGGTGTTGCTGAGCCAGTTATGTGTGATCTCTGGGCCGGATGCGCCTACCGTGACCGTGACGGAGGTCCCGGCGCGTAATTTTTCGCGTTCTGCAAAGGTGTAGGTGTGGCCATATGCGTCGGACAGAGTGTGGCCCTGCAGCTCAATGGTAAGGTCTTCGGTCGTATTCTCGATGACCACGGTTTCGCGATCAATGGGATCGGTGCGTACAGCATCGCGGTGATCATTGCCTTGGGTGTTAATGACGGAACTCTCGCGGTCGATCTGAATGCCGTCAGAGGGCGGAACTTCTGAGTTGGGCGCTGACCAGAAGATGACGTGCCGCACAATGGCAGGGGAGTCTGCGCGCGCTGTTGAAAAGGTAAGGAGCAGGTCGTTTTGACCTGTCTTCAGCAGGTCGCTCGACAAATAACCGCTTAGATAGGGGCCGTTCTGGCGTAACCGGCTGGCATCAAGCTCTTTGCCGTTCAGAAACAGACGCATGTCCACGAGTGGATTTGGAAGAGTGTTAAAGTCCCCGCGCTGTGCCTTGAGAATGGCCGATTGGCGGATCAGCCCCACGTTGGTCGGGTCTTGGCCGATCAGGGCGTCGAAGGGGATGCGTTTGTCTGTATTCAGATGCGCGGGATCAAGTTCGCCCATGTCGATCTCGACATAGACCCAATCGCCAAAGATTGGCAGGCGCGCTTGGTCTGGGTCGACGGATGTCGGGCTGGTGAAACGGATGCCTTGCGCCGCACGGGTAATGCCCTGTAGGTCGCGCTGACGCTCTAGCCGGTTCAGCGCTTTGCTGTGCACATCGATTAATTCTTTTGCACGACTGTGCCGATTGTTCGCGCTCTCGCGTGCCATCTCAGAGCGCTGGATACGTTCGATCCGTGCTCTTAAGGCGTCTTTCGTGGCTTTCGCCAAATCAAGGGGGCCAAATATCCCATTCGCAACATCGGTATGGATGGGGATATTCCGAAGAACATCGAGATCATCGTCGGACAGGATGGCAGCGCGGATGGCTGCAAAGTTCGTGGCCTCCGCCGTCCGGCCGATGGTCAAGATTTCTACTTGTAATGCTGCCAGCGCCGGGGGCAGGCCGCTGCCATTGGGCAGTTTGAGCCGTTCTTTGGCCCGTTCCTTGATGCTTTCCAGCGCTTTGCGGGCCTTCTCCTCGTCCGTTGTGCCAAACAGTTGGTCCCACAGGTTTCCTAGAAATGCGATGAGATCATCTAGGTCGTCAACCTTGAGGCGGGCTTCGATTTCGTCAATGAGCGCGGTGACATAGGCATCAAGTTCGGCGACCAGCGCCTCCATCGCGGCTCTGATCTCCTCTGCCGCGGCTTCTAGTTTTGCAGCATTATCGGCCAGCGCCCTTTTGGCGTCTTCCAGAGCGGCCTCTACCCGTGCGGCGGCGGCATCAAGAACCTCTTGCACGCCTTCCAGCGCGGCCTCGATCGCGGTCGAGACGATGATCCGAGTGACATCCTGTACAAGCGCGGCGACCAGCGGGGGCATATCCTGCGCGATCAGGCGGAATTGGGCGGTGCCGATCTCTCTTTGCACTCTGATCAGCTTGTCAGCAGCATGCCGGTTGATTTGGGGCAGGAAGCTGCATTCCCGCAGTCCGAGCAGTTCCCTGTCCAGCTCTTCGCGGGGCTTCAGCCGATAGTCCAATGTCTCGCCTTCGGCACCTGTGATCAGCGCCACGATCCCCTCGGCGACGTCGTCGAGCCGCTGCTCGGACCAAGTCGTCGGGCCAAAAGCGCGGCGCCCCGCACCAAAGGCCGCGATGGCAAAGGTCTCTAGTACCTCGGTCAACTCGGCCTCTGCCCCTCGACCTGTCAGGTCGACGGGCAAGGCATTCGACAGGCCTTGTAGGGTTAGGGTGGCCATGCGGCGGATCAGGTCGCTTTCGCCGGTTTCGATCCGGTCGATCATGCGGTCCATCTGCGCGGCAAACCCGCGCGCGGCGCGGTTTGTGACTGATGCCCCCAGCAATGCCACTTGCCGCAGGAAAATGCGCGATAGGATTTGCTGCGCGTGCTCGGCGAGGGTTTGCAGTTCTTCTTTGAGGTTCGGTCCCTGCGCATTCACCAAGCCGGGCAGAATAACGCGGCGCCCTGCAACCACCATTTCCATGATGGCGTCGGCGAGTTCGGGCGGTATATCACCGTTGGTAACGGCTTGGCTGGTGGCGACCTCTAGCTCTGGCTCCACTTCGTTCTCGAGCAGGAGGGCAAGCACAGCGACGGCCAGACCTGCCAGTTGCTTCTTGGCATCCGCGTCGGCATCGGGGGCAATCATGAGGAATAAGTCCGCAGGACTGATGCCCTGATCTGCCGCCGTTTTCAGAATGGCGATGAGGGTATCACCGGCGGGCAGGGGGCGAAGCAGGTCCTCTAGGTCGCGTTGCACCTCTGGACCGGCGAGCAAGAGCGCGGCATCCGCGCGGGACCCGAGGTGATCGCCAGAGACATTCACGTCGTGCAGCGCAGTCCGCACATGCAAGGGCATCGCGTTATCAAAATAGGCCGCTTCGGGCTCGATCATCTTCCACAAGGCATGCGCGTGGACGCTCATTCTGGTCAGGCCCGGAGCTTGGGGCAGATCCTCTTCTGTGGCAAATTCCGTGATCTGGGCCAGTATCCGCAGGGCATCTTCGGCGTCTGTCGCAGCTAGGGCCGAGGTGCTCAGATTCTGGAACCTTGCAAGAGCGGCTGGATCGGTCGCGTTTTGCAGTTCGGAGGCTACGTCGCTTAGTGCCTTGCGCAGCGCGATATCATAGCCTGCGACGGCGCTATCCCATGACATCTCAAACAGCAGCGCGCGCAGACTGTCCGTCATTGCATCGACGGAGCTAATGTCGTCGTCCATTGTATCAATCACCACATCGGTGATCATCTTGATGCCGGCGCGGACAAGCGGGTGGGGGGTGTCGCCGAGCAATTCGTCCAGAATGTCGGTCCGGATATCGCGGAAATAGTCCGGCAGGCTCGCAATGCGCCCCAGCAGCGTGAAGTCACAACTGGTCCCATAGAGGAAGCCTGCGCCACCGCTGACACTGATGTCGAAGCCCGCTGGCGGACGTCCTCTGCCGCCCATTTGCATCCGGCAGACCAGAGTGCCATGGGCGGCGGCTGCGATTTCCGCAGTCGCTTGGATGCCAGCGCGCAGGACCATCTGCTCCAAGAGCCGGTCAAGCAGGCGTCGTTCCAACGGCAAGGGGCGGCTATCATCCAGCAACTCGCCCAAGCGGACATCGAGCGATAGCGAGGCACGCACATAAGCGCGGGCCTCGGCGGCAAACATGGCAGTCAGGCCAAAGGTGTCGGTCAGGTCACCAGAGATTTGCGCGACCAGCTCGGCGCGGACCTTTGCGCCAGCCTCTAGGGTTACGATCGCTTCCAGAAAGCGGGCGATCTCTGCGCCAGCGCTCGCATTTCCGTTGGCCTCGGCGGCCAGAGACAGGCGAATGCCGTGGCAGAACTCGGCGCCGATCTGCAGTCCTGCATCGTATCCAACCCGTGCGAACGCCCGATCCCCATGAGGACCGGCAGAGCCATCTGCGGATAGGTCAATCAAATCTCCGGCCATGTCGGTCCTCCTGAAAAACTCTCAAATGAGTATAGTTTCTGAGGGCAACTTCGGGTCTAGTCAGGTTTCCCTGTACAACTTTTGATTTACTTGCGGCTGTATGTGCCGCTTAGGTCCAATTGTTTGGCTTCAGCCGATAATCGAGTTTCGCGCCGATTCAGCTCTGTGTGCTGGTCGTGCCACGTGGCCGGGTCGTTGTACTGGGGCTGTGTACCGCACCTGACCACATGGACAGCTTTCGCGACATTTCCAAAGAGGTCGAGATCGTGATTTCGGTGTTCTTTTCGATGCCGGAATTCGAGATGGCAATCAGGGCGCTGGATGCGGGCACCTACGCGCCGCAGCATCTAGTTTCGGACACAGTGAGCTTGGACGAGATGCCCAAAGCGTTCGAAGCCCTCCGCCAGAGGACGACGCAATGCAAGGTGCTGTTCGCGCCTTAGAGTGCGCGGTTAACACGATTGCCTTGAAGAAAGGCGCGCCGTCCTTTGGCGCGTCTTCCACAAGAGCTGGTGGTCGCACGTAGGACTGCGCGGGTTGTTGGCTAGAAAAACTCGATCCCGAGCGAGAGGGAGTCCAAGTCTTCCTCGGAAACCCCTCTGAATTCGACTGAATTCTCGGCTGAGAATACCAAGACGACGTTTCCTTGGCTGTTGAGTTCCGAATAGGTGCTGATCACGTGCGCGCCATCCGCCAAGCCGCCGACGAGGGCGCTTTCAATGCGAAGGATGTCTGAGCGAAGGTTGAAGTCAAAGATTGTGTCATTGCCGTTGTTCTCATGAAACGTAAAGACATCAGCGCCTTTGCCGCCAAACAAGCGGTCATCGCCGCTGCCGCCCCTTAGGGTGTCATTGCCTTGGCCCGCGCGGATTGTGTCGTTGCCAGCGCCGCCAGCGGACAATTCATTGCCACTTCTGCTGACGATCCTGTCGTCCCCGTCACCGCCAAAGAGTTGGTCGCGCTTGGAGCGAGAGTACAGAGTGTCATTCCCGCTCCCCCCGTACATTTTCGCGCGTACATTACCGTATGTGCTCAGGGAGTGGAGTTCGTCGTTTCCATCGTCCCCGCGCATGATGGTGTTCTTAGACCCTTCGTCGGTAATTGTATCGTCACCGTCACCACCTCGTAGGATACGTGTCGCTTCCTCGTCTGGGATACCCGCAGTAATTTCATCGTCCCCCGCGCCACCAAGCAGAGTGTCCGAACCTTTGTTCGTGTAAAGATAGTCATCGCCAAGGCCTCCCCGCAGGAGGTCGTCATTGTTGCTCCAACCAAAGCCGGCAGACAGGTGGTCATCCCCCCGGCCGCCAATCAGGGTGTCGTTTCCAGCATTCCCGGCCAAATGGTCATCTTTGCCACCGCCAAGAATGCGGTCATCACCATCAAGTCCAAACAATTGGTCCTGACCGTTCCCGCCGATCAACGTATCGTTCCCTGCGGCCCCTTTGATGTAATCCCGCGCCGGTCCTCCATTGATCAGGTCCGCCTTTGGCGATCCATACACACGGTCGGTCAAAGACGAGAGTGTTCCCTCCGAAATGGCGAAAGTTTCGATGAGGTCGCGTAGGGTCGGGGACGCGAACTCATCCACAACATAAGGAGAACGGATCGGAATTTTCGTTTGCTCATTCTCAAACGCCAACGTCCACGAAGCACCCGTCGTACTGTCGGAAAAGACAATCGCTGTGATCAATGCCGAGTCAGTGTCGGAAAGGTCATCCAGCGACTGCCGTAGATCTCATATTCCAACATACCGCCCGAAAATGTGATCCGGTCTTCGTAGGCGATATCGAATTTCCTGAACTCTGTATCATTCACGAAGCCATATGATGAGAATTCGATTTTTACTTTCTGCAGTTCAGCGTTTTCATCGAGATAGGTTTCACTGCTCCAATTCAGAAACGACCAATCGAGGGTGGCTGGTAGACCTTTGGTTTTTGATAAATCCCATAAAGCGCGCATGAACAGCTCCGATCTCAGAATGTTTGAGGCAACTACTCACGATGGGGCGCGGGTTTTAGGAAGTTTCGGCAATTCTTATTTGTTTTTTTGTTGCAGTTGTGCGGTCACGCGCACCAACTTTGGCCCATGGGTCGCTATCAAAGCCAGCCGCCGGATTCTCGGCAGCTGGCTGAATTTGATTGGCGTTCGTTACATTCGTTCGTATTTCCGAAGGATCTCGGCAATTTTTGCGTCCTGGTCGGGGTCCGGCAGCAAGGCGGGTTGGCGCGATGCGCCGACTGAATTGTCCTGCAGATATAGCGCGCGTTTTACCAGCGCGGGCGGATACCCCAGCGCATAAAGGTCTGTGCGGAAGGCCGTATAGATTTCTTGGGCCTTGGCCGCGCCTTCGCTATCGCCCGCATTCACGCAGGACACGATATCTGCCAGCACGTCGGGCAACACATTCCCAAGGCCCGAAATGCAGCCCTTCGCTCCGTTTTCAAGCGCCCATTGCACCAGATGATCAGGGCCTGAATAGACGTCGAAACCACTTTGGTCGCGGCCAATCGCCATATAGGCCTCGAGCGTCTCTTGGGCGCCGCCAGAGTCCTTGATGCCAGCGATATTCCCATGATCGGACAAAACGCGTGCAGTTTCGGGTTCGATGTGGTTCTGGGTGCGCGCTGGAATGTCATAGAGAAACACTGGCGTTTTCACCGCATCGGCCACAGAGGTGAAGTGGCGGATCAGACCGTCTTGCGTGCAAGCGATGAAAAACGGGGTGATGACGGCAATCCCGTCCACACCGATTGCGTCAAATTCGCGCGCGAGTTGGATCGTTTCAAAGGTCGCGGGCATGCCAGCGTTCACGATGACCTTGGCTTGGCCATTCATCTCTTCGACCACCTCGCGGCACAGGCGGACTTTTTCATCAAAAGTTAGCGCAGAGAAATCCCCGTTGGTGCCTGCGCACATAATGTGATTGCCCGCGGCCACTTGGCGGCGCACCTGCGCACGGGTGGCCTCATAGTTGATAGTCTCGTCAGCATTAAAACAGGTGACGAGCGCGACGAAGGCTTCTTTGTGGTCGGTCACTGGATTATCCCCGCTTCGCGTTGGCCATCTTTGCCGCATAATCAAGGGCGCAGAGCATGTTGTCGTGGTTGGCTTTGTTTTGGCCCGCGATGTCAAAAGCGGTGCCGTGGTCGACTGAGCAGCGGTCAATCGGCAGCCCGAGCGAGACGTTTACGGCGGTGTCAAAGGCCACCAATTTGATCGGGATGTGGCCCTGATCGTGGTACTGCGCGATCACCAGATCAAAGCCGCCCTGATACGCGCGGTGGTAAACGGTGTCGGCGGAAATCGGACCTTGGACATTAATGCCTTCGGCTTGAGCCGCGGCGACGGCGGGCGCGATGGTAACGTCATCTTCATTGCCGAACAGGCCGTTCTCGCCACAGTGGGGATTGATCCCTGCGACTGCGATCCGTGGCTCCTTTAGCCCCATGCGGCGCAGATGCTTGTGCCCCATACGAATGGTTTCTAAGACCCGCTCAGTGGTGGCGCGCCCGATGGCGTCGCGCAGAGAAACATGGGTGGACACGTGCACAACGTTCAGCCGCTCTGACGCGAGCAGCATCCAAGAGGATTTCGAGCCTGTCAGGTGCGCCAGCATCCCTGTGTGGCCGTCGAAGTGGTGACCAGCGGCGTTTAGCGCTTCCTTGTTGATAGGCGCGGTGACGATGCAGGCGGCTTCGCCCCCCATTGTCAGTTCAACCGCGCGCGCGATGTAGCGATAGCTGGCCTCGCCGCAGGCGGGCGATAGAACGCCGAATTTTCCGGGCAGATCGTCGACCTGAACGTGATCGACGCGAATACCGTCCCCGTCTGCGTCAGGGGCGATGATCGGCAGGGTGATCCCACAAATGGTGGCGGCGCGCTGTAGCGTGTCGCGGTCGCCAATAACGATGGTTCGCTCACGCAAACTGGCATCCTGTCCAGCCAGGGCTTTGACAGTGACCTCGGCCCCAACACCCGAAGGATCCCCCATCGTTATAACAATCTTCTCACTCATTGCAGGTCTCCTCCGAACGGTCAGTGCATCATTCAATTAACCTATAGGTAAAAATACATCAACAAAAGAGGCGTGTAACTGGGAGATTTCTCTCGAATAGTGAAATTTCCTATAGAAATTAGGGGTGTCTTGCGCGTAGTGTTTTTTACAACAAGATGATAATAGGTAAAGTATGGGCGAGAAGGTTCTGATTGTTGCAGATGACCTGACAGGGGCGCTCGACTCGGCTGTCGGCTTTGCCGCTGCCGGGCGTACCGTGCGGGTGGCGCGGCACCCAGAGGGCGCGGCGCGCGTTTGGTCCGAGGGATGCGATGTGCTTGCGGTCAACACAGGCAGTCGGGAGGTGCCTACTGATCTGGCATATGCACGCGTATCTGAGGCGTTGAATGGCCTAAATCCCAAAGATTTCAACATTATCATCAAGAAGGTCGACTCTCGGCTTAAAGGGCATGTCGGCGCAGAGACCGAGGTTTTGCTTGCGTGGAGCGGTGCGGAGAAGGTGGTTGCTGCGCCAGCGATCCCCACTATGGGGCGGCTTGTGAAAGATGGCGCATTAACCGGGGCGGGCGTGGATCAGCCCATACCGGTCTCGGACCGTTTTACAAGTTCGGTCACGGTGCCAGACGTTGGATCCGACACGGATTTGGACCGGATCGTGGAGACGAACAGAGGGGCGCTTTGGGTTGGCGCGCGTGGATTGACTTTTGCTTTGGCGCGGGCATCGGGTGTCTCGGCACCCGAAACCGGGGCGTTGCGCGATCCGGTAATGATCGCCAATGGCTCTCGGGACCCTGTGACCACGGCGCAAATTACCGCAGTTGAGGTCATCGCGCCGGTGCTTCACGCGCCAAATGGGGTGCTATTGGGCGATCCGTCGCCGGATGGTCCTGTGATCCTGTCCATCGCACAGGGCGATGAGATAATTTCTGGCGCGCAGGCCGCCGCACAATTTGCACAGAGCGTTTTGGCATGTGTCAGGCGGTGCGAACCGGCATCACTTCTGATTTGCGGGGGCGAGTCCGCGCAAGCAGCTCTGGACCTGCTTGGCGTCGAGAGTTTACAAGTGATCTCAGAATTGCGTCCCGGTTTACCATTGTGCGAGGTCGAGGCCCCTTGGGGTCCCCTTAAAATAGTGACCAAATCCGGAGGCTTCGGGGATACCGCGCTCCTGCGCGAGGTTCTGCAAAACGCGCAAGAGAAGTTGTAAAGGAAACGGGAATGGACCAGCACACCTCAGCGGGAAGCCAAGGTCGCGGCGGGCGTCCGCCTTTGTCAGAGAAGGTATATGCCGCTCTGAAGTCGCGGATCACGCGCGGGGATTATGGTCCGAACGAAAAGCTGCCCGCCGAAAAGGATTTGTCGGCGCAATACGGTGTATCCCGCCCTGTTTTGCGCGTGGCGCTGGAGCAGCTCCGCGAAGAAGGATTGATTGTTTCGCGCCAAGGCGCGGGAAATTTTGTGCGGGTGAAACGCGAAGCTGCCCTTGGCTACACGCCCGTAGAAACCATCGCCGACATTCAGCGCTGCTATGAGTTCCGTCTGACGATCGAGGTGGACGCCGCCGGTTTGGCCGCGCAACGCCGCAATCAGAGCATTCTGGATGAAATGGAGCAGGCTCTTGATCTGTTGTCCGATGCGACAGGCTCTCGGCTGCACCGCGAAGATGCGGATTTCACCTTTCACCTTGCCATCGCGCGGGCGTCGAACAACCAGTATTACGCCGAGACGCTCAAGGCGTTGCGGGACCATATCTACGTGGGAATGAAGATGCACGGTGACGCGTTGATGTCTGATGGGGCGTCTGCGCTGGAAAATGTGCTCGAGGAGCATCGGGGCATCTGTCAGGCGATTGCTGATCGTGATCCCGATCGCGCCCGTGCGGTCATGCGCCAGCACGTGTCCCATTCGCGGGAGCGTCTGTTCGGCGCTGGGGTGATGGACCTGTCAATGCAGTAAAGGGCGCACGACCGTGTGGCGGTCGCGCAGTCAGAGTTAATAGGCGTCGCGGTAGATGGCGGTCACATCCTCGACGCTCATGTCGCGCGGATTATTGTCCATCAGGCGGCGGATCGCATGCGCTTCGGCTGCCCATTGGGGGAGGTCGGCTTCGTTCGCACCGTGGGCGCTCAGGTGCATCTCGATCCCCAAACTCTTGCAGAACTCGAAGGCCGCAGCCTTTAGCCTGTCAACCGAGTCCGCGCCTTGCAGGCCTAGGGCAGTCGCGACTTCGGCGGTTTTTTCGGGCGCGACGGGCTGGTTAAAGGCCAAGACGTGCGGAAAAATGATCGCGTTTGCCAGCCCGTGGGGCAGGGATAGACGCGTGCCTAGGGGATAGGCCAGCGCGTGGCCCGCAGCAGTGTTCACAGGACCAAGGCAGATGCCGCCGTAGTACGAGGCCAGCATCATGCCTGCTCGGGCCTCGCTGTCTTTGCCATTCTGAACGGCGCGCTGCAGGTATTTGCCAACTAGATTGAACCCCATGCGGGCATACCCATCAATGAGATCGTGCGCGCGAATATTGGTGAAAGCCTCAACGCAGTGGGCCATAGCATCGACGCCTGTGGCCGCAGTCACGGCTGGCGGGACCGAATAGGTCAACTCAGGGTCCAAAACCGCGAGGTCTGCGATTAGGTGGGGGCTTTCGACGGCGATCTTGGACTTTGTCTCGGGGTCGGTCACGAGCGCGCGAATGCCTGCCTCTGACCCCGTCCCTGCAGTGGTGGCAACCTGAAAGAGCGGCGTTTGGCGTCCCGCGACCTTGTTGGGGCCGGCGACATCGCGCAGGGATTCCGCGCTGTCCCAGAGCGCCGCGACCAGTTTCGCAATGTCCAAAACAGATCCCCCGCCAAGGCCGATCACAAGGTCGGGCTGATGTGCGCGCGCTTGTTCCAGAACCTTCTCGAATGCGGGTAGGTCGGGTTCCGGCGGCACATCATCAATCACCAGAATGCTGCCCTTCAGTCCCAGCCGCTCCGCATATTGCAGGGTGGGGGCGGACGTAATGACCAGAGGGCGTTCTGCGCCAGCAGCATGGTCCGCCACGGTCCCCGCAGCGCCAACGCCGATTTCCAGCCGCTTTGGTTGATGAATGGTAATCAATCTGTCCATCGTAGACATTGCGGCTTCCTTTCAGGTCGTTTTTTCAATGAGGCGCGCGAGGGTGCTCGCGTTCAGCCGCACGTGCCGGATGGCCCGGCGATATAGGGTGTAGGCCACGTCCAACCCGCCATCCGCGCGAGGCAGGAGAACGGGGTAGGACAGCTCTTTGTTGCGGCCGTCAGTCGAATTGTTGGACAGGCATGTTCCGGTGCTATCCTCGATCACATACCGCGTGGGGAAGGTCCGGCCTCCGTCGGCGGACAGGCACAAGGTCAGCGGCGCGCGCTCGACACCCCAAATGGGCTGGCAGCCTTCTTTGGCTTCGGGACGGCCATCGTTCTCTTCGAGTTCATCGTAAAGCGAGGCGCGGCGCGACTCCGATTGTGCGGCTGAAATCGGATTGCAGACCATCGCGACCATGCCATTTGACAAGGTAACTACGCCAATTGAGCTGTTGTTGTTGGGGACATCCGTGGGTTCTGGCGCGCTCCAGCTGTGCCCGCCATCGGTGCTGGTCGAACGGTGCACAAAATCGGCCTGACGGCGACGATAGAAGGCTGCCATCTCGTCGCCTTCCAGAGACACAGGTGTCATATGGACGGCGCCGGGGGAATTGGGAACCTCTGATACATTCCACGTTTTGCCGTTGTCTTGGCTGATAGCAATCGCGGCGGTGTCGAACGCGCCTGTCCAGCGAATGCCGGGCCGAGGATGGCAGCGGAACAGAGGCAGGACCCAAGCGCCGTCGTCCCTGACAAACGGCCGCGCACGAATAAAGGTGCCCGCGGGCAGGCCGATGTCGCGCGCCTCTCCCGAGGTCAGGGTTGCGCCGTCGCGCTGAACGGGGCGCATGTAGACGCGCGATTCATCTTGGTTTCCAGCGGGTTGTGCGGTGTTGAACAGCCAGAGTTGACCGTTGGGATCGGTGAAAAGAACAGGGTTCTGTTCGGACCGTTCCGTGTCAAAGGTCAGCTGCGCAGCTGGCCCCCATGACGGCGCGCCGTCCTCGAGGATGGATGCGTAGATCGAAATGTCAGACTTGCCTTCCAGAGTGCCACCAAACCATGCGCAGGCAACCGCACCATCGGGTAAATCCGTCAGAAACGCAGCGTGGTTCTGAATCGTGGGCGCTGGCAGAATGGCCCAATCCCCATCTTCACGCGGCGTTAAAGCGCCGGTCATCTGGGTTGCGATGTCTTCTGGCGTCATCTGCCATTCCTCCTCACTGTGCAGGTTTGAAAGTTGTCAAATGGCGGATAAGTTGTCAAGTTGCGCAACTGATGTGTGGTGAGATTTTTGAATTTTCTGCGACTGACGTAGGAAAATATAAGTAAAACAGAGATATATATGGCTTCTAACTTTTTCCTCCTTAATGTTTGACAACACTTTTCAAGTTTACCAATATGATTTGGCGAATCCGGTTAAACGGTGTGCAGACGGGTGAGACACGCGGCTGCTCGCAACAAGGGGCGGGGTGCCATGTGTGCGTTGCTCAAGGAGAGGGGCTCAGCCCTCAGGGAGGAAAAATGAAACATTCTATGCTATGGGCGGGCGCGCTATTGGCCACGACTGCCCTGTCGCCAGCTTATGCTCAGGATAGCGCTGTCACGATCGTTCTCGGAGAGGAGCCGGATCTGGTCGAGCCTTGTATGGCGACGCGTTCAAACATTGGCCGCATCGTTCTGGGAAACATCAGCGAAACCCTGACCGAGCTGGACGTGCGCGGTGACGAGGGTCTGAAGCCGCGTCTGGCCGAGAGCTGGGAGTTGGTGAACGACAACACGTGGCGTTTCAAGCTGCGCGAAGGCGTGACATTCTCGGACGGCAGCACATTTGACGCCGCAGATGTGAAGCATTCGTTTGATCGTGCCAAGAGTGATCAGATCACTTGTGAAATCTCGCGCTATTACGAAGGCATTGAAATCACGCCGAGTGTTGTTGACGAGCATACCATCGATTTTACAACCGAGCCGGCGCAGCCCATCCTGCCGCTGCTTTTGTCGCTGCTGACCATCGTTCCTTCGGAGACCGCGATTGAGTTCACCCGTGAACCCGTTGGCACTGGTCCCTATGTGATGTCGAACTGGGCTCCGGGTCAGAGCATCACGCTAGAGCGCCGCGATGATTACTGGGGTGAGGCACCCGCAGTGTCGACTGCAAACTATGTGTTCCGCGCTGATCCGTCGGTGCGCGCTGCAATGGTGCAAGCGGGCGAGGCGGACATCGCGCCTTCGATCTCTGCGATTGATGCGACCACGGATATGGATGCGTCCTACCCCAACTCGGAAACCACGTACCTGCGGATTGACCACTCGGTCGCGCCGCTGGATGACAAGCGGGTTCGCGAAGCGCTGAATATCGGTATCGACCGCGAAGCCTTTGTTGGCACAATTCTGGCGGACGGCACTCAGGTCGCGACGGCACTGAACGTGCCCACCACGTTGGGTTGGAACGCGGATACCGAGGCGCGCCCCTACGATCCCGAACGTGCCAAGGCACTGTTGGAAGAAGCCAAAGCAGATGGCGTCCCCGTGGACACCGAAATTCTGCTGGTTGGCCGGACCGGCAACTTCCCGGGTGCTACTGAAACCTACGAAGCGATCCAGTCCATGCTGTCCGAGGTCGGGTTTAACATCCGCCTGCAAATGGTCGAAGTCGCCGAGCACGAGCAGTACTACTCCAAGCCCTATGTTCAGGATCAACCGGTTCTGGTGGGCGCGCAGCACGACAACTCGCGCGGTGATCCGGTTTTCTCGATGTACTTCAAGTACCATTCCGAGGGCCGCCAGTCGGGCATCGCAGACGTCAAGGCGGATGATCTGATCACCCGTGCGACCGCCGCCACCGGCGACGAGCGTGTGGCTCTGTGGTCCGAACTATTTGGCTACCTGCATGACGAGGTGATCGCGGACGCACTCCTGTTCCATATGGTGGGCCATGCCCGCGTGGGCAATGATGTCGAGTTCACACCGACCATCGCGACCAACAGCCAGCTCCAGCTTTCGGAAATTGGCCTGAAGTAATCGGTTTCCTCTGACCCAGTGCGCGGCATATGCCTGTGCCGCGCACGTACTTGTTCCAAGGAGCTTCTCATGAAAACGATGCTTGGGAAGAGGGCAGTATCGAGTCTGATCTCGCTGTTTGTTCTGATCGTGATGGTGTTCTTCCTGTCGCGTCTGACGGGCGACCCGGCCGCCCTGTACCTGCCAGTCGACGCCTCCGAAGAAATGCGTCAGAATTTTCGCGAAATCCACGGTCTGAATGATCCCGTGATTGTGCAGTTTGGCCGCTATATCGGCGACCTCGTACAACTCGATTTCGGTGAGAGCCTGCGCAAGGCCCGCCCCGCCATTGATGTCGTCCTCGAGGCGTTTGTCTGGACCCTTTGGCTTGCCCTGATCACCATGGCGTTGGTGTCCGTGGCGGCGATTGTGGTCGGCTCCATCGCGGCCTTCAACGTGGGCCGCCCGTTTGATCGCGTGGCGTCTGTCTTGTCGCTCATCGGTGCCTCGGCACCCGATTTCTGGATCGCGATTGTTGGCATCGTTGTCTTTTCTGTCAGCTACGGATTGCTGCCGACCAGTGGCACTGGCACCGTCTGGCACTGGATTTTGCCCATCGCCGTTCTCTTTATCCGCCCGTTCGGGCTGATCCTGCAGATCGTGCGCGGATCAATGATCAACGCGCTTGGCTCACCATATGTGAAGACCGCGCGGGCCAAAGGGGTCAAGAACCGCCCCGTGATCTTTGTCCACACGCTGCGCAATGCCATGCTGCCCGTGATCACCGTGATCGGTGATCAAGCGGCGGCGCTGCTCAATGGCGCTGTGGTGGTCGAGACGATTTTCGGTTTCCCTGGCGTGGGCAAGCTGATGATCGACTCCATCCTGCAGCGGGATTTTAACGTCATCTTGGCGGCGATCATGGTCACGGCGATTGCGATCTTCCTGATGAATATCCTGATCGACATCGCCTATGCGCTGCTCGACCCCCGCATCCGGACCTGAAAGCATGACTATGACTGACACTTCCGACACTGTCCGCGCCGAAGAAGATCCCGCCAAGCCCGTCAGCGGTCTGCGCCGCGTAATCGCGATGCTGTGGGCGGACAAACTGGCCTTTGTCGCTGCGCTGTTTTTGCTGGTCATCGTGCTCTGCGCGGTTTTCGGCCCGATGTTTCTGCAGGACATGGCGGCCAAAACGAACCTGCGCGCGCGCAATGCTCCGCCTTTTGAGCTAGAGCGCGGGTTTTTCTTTATCCTTGGCGGAGACGCTTTGGGGCGGCCTTTGCTGGCGCGGATCATCGTCGCCGCGCAGAACACCATGATGGTGGCGGCAGGTGCAGTTGTCGCCTCGATGATCATCGGGTCAGCGCTGGGATTGATCGCTGGCTACACCGGCCGTTGGGTGGGCGAGGCGATTATGCGTCTGGCCGACGTGATCATGTCCTTCCCCTCGCTGCTGCTCGCAGTGATCGTGCTTTATATGCTGTCGCCGTCGATTGCGAACCTCGTGCTGGTGCTGGCGATCACGCGCATTCCAATTTACCTGCGCACCACCCGCGCCGAAGTACTGGAGGTGCGCCAACGCATGTTCGTCCAAGCGGCGATTGTTATGGGTGCGTCAAACTTCCGGATCGTGTTCAAGCATATCCTGCCCGTGATCCTGCCCACGCTGTTGACCATTGCGACGCTTGATTTTGCCTTTGTCATGCTGGCGGAATCCTCGCTCTCCTTCCTCGGGATCGGCATCCAGCCTCCAGAGATCACATGGGGCCTGATGGTGAGCCAAGGCCGCCAGTACCTGACCTCTGCTTGGTGGCTCGCCTTTTGGCCCGGTCTTGCGATCATCCTGACCACCATGTCCCTGAACCTGCTGTCCAGCTGGATGCGTATCGCCCTGAACCCAACCCAACGTTGGCGCCTCGAAATCGGAGCAAAGAAGAATGGCTGATCATCTGCTTGAAGTCCGCGATCTGTCTGTCCGCTTTCACACGGCCCAAGGGATCGTCAACGCGGTTAACGGCATCAGTTGGCATCTGGACCGCGGCGAAACGCTGGCCATCTTGGGGGAAAGTGGGTCCGGAAAATCGGTTTCTGCCTCCGCGATCATGAACCTGATCGACATGCCTCCGGGCGAAATTACGAGCGGTCAAATCCTGTTCGATGGGGTCGACCTGCTGAAAAAATCCGAAGAGGACCGCCGCCGCCTGAACGGTAAGCGCATTTCAATGATTTTTCAGGACCCGCTTGGGCACCTGAACCCTGTCTATCCGGTGGGCTGGCAGATCGCCGAAACAGCGATGGCCCACGGCAAACCCAAAGACGAGGCTTATGCTCGTGCTTTGGCTTTGATGGAGCGCGTGGGTATTCCCGATCCCAAGGCGTCGATGGACAAGTACCCGCATCAATTCTCGGGCGGACAACGACAGCGCCTGATGATTGCGATGGCCTTGGTTCTGAAGCCGGACATTTTGATCGCGGACGAACCCACGACGGCATTGGACGTCACCGTTCAGGCCGAGGTGCTGTCCCTGCTCGAAGAGCTGCAAGAAGAAACGGGGATGGGCCTGCTGTTAATCACCCATGACCTTGGCGTCGTGGCCGAAGCGGCGGACCGCGCGGTTGTCATGGAGGGTGGCCATATCGTCGAAAGCGGCACGCCGCGCGAACTTTATCATCACGCGCAGCATCCATACACGCGCAAGCTTCTGGCCGCCGCACCGGGCAAGGGCGAGATGCGGGACCCTGCCTCCGATGAGCAGCCGATTCTGCGCGTGCAGAACCTTCAGAAATCCTACGGCAGCTTTGCCGCGCTCAAGGGCGTGAACTTTGACCTGCATGCGGGCGAGACGCTGGCAATCGTCGGTGAGTCTGGCTCGGGGAAATCCACCATCGCCCGCCTGATGCTACATTTGGAACCTGCCAGCGGCGGCAAGGTGCTTTGGAAGGGCGAAGAGATCCTCTCGAAAACACCGCGCGAGATGGGGCCGTTGCGCCGCCAGTTGCAAATGGTGTTTCAGGATCCGACCCAATCTCTGAACCCGCATATGACGGTATTCCAGATCATATCGGAGGCTTGGGTGATCCATCCCGACATCCTACCGAAAAGCCAGTGGAAAGACCGCGTCGCCGAATTGCTCGAGCAAGTGGGCCTGAAGCCCGAGCATGCCTTGCGCAATCCCCACCAGTTTTCTGGCGGGCAGCGACAGCGCATCGCGATTGCCCGCGCGCTCGCGCTGGAGCCGGACCTGATCATCTGCGACGAGGCTGTGTCGGCTCTGGATGTTTCAATTCAGGCGCAGGTGATTGCGCTGCTCGGTGAGTTGCGCGACCGCCTGGGTATTGCCTTTATCTTTATCGCGCACGATCTGCCCGTGGTGCGCGACTTTGCCGACCATGTGCTGGTGATGCAGCGCGGGCAGGTGGTCGAACACGGCACTGTCCGACAAATTTTCGAAGCGCCGCGACAGGGTTACACCCAGCGGCTGTTGGCAGCGGGTCTCGACTCTGACCCGGATGTCCAAGCGGAACGTCGCAGCCAGCGTTTGGCCTTGGCCGCGACCCAAGCCTGATCCGAAAGGAACCCTCCTACAATGTCTGCGCTTTCCTACTTCAAATGGCCTTTTGCCGTGACCGCGTTCGGCCTTGTTCTGGCGTATTGGCTGGGGCTTCAGACCACGGGCACGGTTGCGGGCGCGCTGTCGTTTCTGCTGATCGGATCGGTTCTGGCGGTGCTGGAGATCAGCCTTAGCTTCGACAACGCCATTGTGAATGCGAACAAGCTGAAGGACATGACGCCGGTCTGGCAGCACCGTTTCCTGACATGGGGCATTCTGATCGCGGTGTTTGGGATGCGGATCGTTTTCCCGCTGGCTGTGGTGGTGATCGCTGCGCGCATCGGCCCGATCGAGGCGATTGTTCTCGCGGCCAAGCAGCCTCAGGAATACGCGCGGATCATGGATGAGGCACACCTGTCGATCTCTGCCTTTGGTGGGACGTTCCTGATGATGGTCGCGCTCAATTACTTCATGGATCAGGAAAAGGACGTCGACTGGGTGCGACTTTTGGAAGAGCGCCTGCGCAAGTGGTCCTCGATCAAGGGGATCGAGATTGCGATGGTTCTGCTGATGGCCGTTGGGTTCACCGTCGTCTTGCCCGAAGACCAAGGCGCAACGTTCCTGTTCTCATCAATTTGCGGTCTGCTGACCTTCTTGGCGGTAGAATTGGTGGGGCATGTTCTGGACGCCCAAGAGGATGTAGGCCGCGCGGCGGCCCAAGGCGGCTTTGGTGCGTTCCTTTATTTAGAGGTGCTGGACGCCAGTTTCTCGTTCGACGGGGTGATCGGGGCCTTTGCCCTAACGCAGAACCTGTTCCTGATCGCGATCGGTTTGGGCATCGGCGCGATGTATGTGCGGTCGATGACATTGATGCTGGTCGAGCGGAAGACCTTGGCACAGTTTCGGTATCTGGAGCATGGGGCCTTCTACTCGGTGCTGGTACTGGCGATCATCATGCTGGTGCAATCCCTGACCCATGTGCCCGAAGTCATCACAGGTCTGCTGGGGGCCAGCCTGATCGGGTGCTCTTTGTTGGCGTCCATCCACCACAACCGTCAGGTCGGGTAGGCTGGCGCGCCTTTGTAAGGCTGAGAACGCAGCAACTGATAAATGTTTCGCATCAGATGCGAGCAATGCATTTGTGCACCACCCAATCTTCCAGAAAACCATAGAATTATCGCGCAGAGCGGGTTGTCCCAAATCACTTTCCGCGTCTAGGCTGAACGTATGTTTCGTAGCCTGCTTCCTCTTTCTGCACTCTTGCTCGGCTCTGCTTTTCTGGTCTTTGCAGGGGGCATGAATGGTCTGGTATTGCCGATCAGAGGCGTGGCAGAAGGTTTCACTGCCGCGTCGCTTGGGTTGTTGGGCACGGGGTGGGCGATTGGATATGTGGCTGGCTGTGTCGCCACGCCCAAGCTAGTGAGCCGCGTCGGCCACATCCGCTCATTTGGGGTAATGTGCGCGATCGCCGCAATTGCGGTGCTGCTTTCGCTGCTTTTGATCACCCCTTGGGTTTGGGTGCCTGTCCGCGGGGTGTCGGGCTTCTGCTTTGCGGGCGCTGCGATGATCGTTGAGAGCTGGCTAAACGAACGCACAGAGGCCACGTCCCGCGGCAAGGTTTTCGGAATCTATACGATGGTCAACCTCGCCGCGACAACGGCTGGCCAAATGGTGCTGACTTTGGGGGACGCGACGGGGTACCTGTTTTTCGTCCTAGCTGCTATAGTTTATTGCCTAGCGCTTTTGCCCACGGCAATCAGTGCAACATCTACACCGAAACCGTTGACACAGGTTTCGCTGGACCTACCAAAACTTTGGCGCAACTCTCCAATCGCTGTGTTTGCGGTCTTCATGGTTGGAATTTCAAACGCAGCGTTCGGAACGCTAGCTGCGGTCTATGCGGCGCGTATCGGACTTACGATTTCCGAGATTGCCTTGTTCTCCAGTCTACCAATCCTCGCAGGCGCAGCGAGCCAGATTCCTGTTGGCATCGCCTCAGACCGATTTGATCGGCGCAAGGTCTTGCTTGGAATTGCGCTGCTGGCTGTGGCAGCGGATGCCTTGTTCTTGTTCTACGGCGTTGCGGGCGCGTGGGCCGCGCTGATCCTGTCAGGTCTTTTTGGCTCGACGGTTTATGCCATGTATCCCGTGATTGTCGCGCACGCGAATGACCACGCGGACACAGATTCTGCCATCCAAGTTAGCGGAGGGCTTTTGCTTGTCTTTGGCCTTGGTTCGATCATTGGACCTAGTTTGGCGGGCTTTGCGATGAGCGGATTCAGCGCACAATGGCTTTTCGCGGTGACGGGATCTGCCCACATGCTGCTGGTACTTTTTGCCTTGCTTCGCATCTGGATCGCGCCGCCTGTTCGGGCCGAAGACAAAGTGGCCTTTCAGGCGACACCTCTTGGACGTGGATCGACACCCGAAACGGTCACGATGGCCGCAGAGTCCCGAGAGATGCTGGAGCAGGATGCGTCCCAAACATAGCTCTCCACCGCTGGAAAATGCAGTCACAGCGTTGACGGCGTAGGGTTTGACGGCGCCGCGCCGACGGGGCAAGACTGCACGCTAATGCATTCGTTCAGGAAGAGAAAATGAAGCAAATCGCATTGGGCATGGTTGGCGGTGGGCAAGGTGCTTTTATCGGCGGAGTCCACAGGATTGCTGCCCGGCTCGATGGGCGGTTTCGCTTGATCGCTGGTGCGCTCTCTTCCACGCCAGAACGGTCTGCGGCGAGCGCGGCGGAATTGGGTCTGGAGCGGTCTTATGGCGATTGGGCCGAGATGGCGCGCGACGAGGCAGCGCGTCCCGACGGGATCGAAGCTGTTGCGATTGTCACACCAAACCACATGCATTTCGGTCCTGCCAAAGCTTTTCTCGAGGCTGGAATACATGTGATCTGCGACAAGCCAATGACTGTGACATTGGATGAAGCGTTGGAATTGAAAGCCATCGCAGATCGGTCCGATGCGCTGCTAGTATTGACACATACCTATGCGGGTTACCCGATGCTGCGAGAGGCGCGGCGGCTGGTGACTTCGGGCGCATTGGGCAAATTGCGGTTGGTTAATGTCGAATACGTGCAGGATTGGCTGGCCGAACTAGAGACTGGCAAACAGGCTGCGTGGCGCGGGGATCCAAAGCAAGCGGGCACTGGTGCGATTGGCGATATCGGCACACATGCAGCGCACCTGGCGCGCTTTGTCACTGGTTTGCCAATAGAGGCCGTTTCCGCCGAGATGCACAGCTTTGTCGAGGGTCGGCAGGTAGATGACAACATCCACGTGATGCTGCGTATGGTGCAAGGTGTACGCGGAATGCTTTGGGCCAGCCAGGTGAGCGTCGGCTTTGATAACGATCTGAGATTGCGCGTTGTTGGGGATAAAGCTGGAATGAAATGGTGTCATGATCGCCCCGAAGAATTGCGCTTCACGCGTCTCGGAGAGCCGACGCAAATCCTTACGCGGGGCGGCCCCGGCTATGCGGGCAAGTCCCGCGTGCCGGGCGGTCATCCAGAAGGTTTCCTAGAGGCGTTTGCCTCGATTTACGCAGACGCAGCAGATGCAATCGCGGCAGGCGCATTGCCCGAGGGTCTGCCAGGGGTCGAAGAGGGCGTACAAGGTTTGCGTTTTATAGATGCATGCCTGCGGTCCAACGCCGATGACGGACGCTGGACGCAGGTTGAAGAGTGACAAAACCATACTGGTACTTAAGCGGATCTCTCGCCCCCATATTCCCCACAAAGTTCTGATAGCAGCGAGTGCAGCCGGCTAATGATTTCCCCCCTTGGGGATACGGTGCGCTCGACGATGCCAATCTGACGTGTCACCTGCGGATGGCCGAACGGCAGACACTTAGGGAAACTGTGCTTAAAATTAGTTGGCCCCTGGCACTGAGTGCACCAGGAACTACTAGGGTAGAGGTCTGATAAGCCGACACGCTGAAACGATCGCTAACAGGCGGCGCGATCACCGATCACAGAAATTCGATTGTTTCTAGAATTGCATCGGTGTGAAAACCGCCTCCGGAAATCACGACGACGCCGGTATCTAAACCGTCAATATTTGTTCGCAAGATCAGGTTCATGTTGTTTGAATTGACGCTGTAGGTAAATTCGGTGCCTTCATCAAACACCAGACGGTCGATATCTCCGATGCGCTCATTGAAGTTTCCAGAGATATTGTCACGACCATAGCTCTCGTCACCCTTCAGGCGGAAGTCAAAGGTGTCGGTTGTTTTCCGCGAGGATGAACGAATGGTGTCGTCGCCAGCGCCGCCGTGTAGCAGGCCGCGACCATAAATGTTGTCGTTCCCCTCGTCTCCGAACAAACGGTTATTTCCCTTTGTGTCGTAGATCTCGTCGTCGCCCTCGCCTCCAGAAACACGGTCATTCCCTCGGCCTCCGGCAAGGTAGGCGTCGTCGCCTCCCTCACCAAAGATTTTGTCGCGGCCGCCCTGTCCATCAATATTATCGGCGCCATCGCCCCCGCGAATGACGTCGCGTCCACCGCCCGAGCGGACAAGGGTCATGCCGTCACCTAGGAGAACTTTGTCATTTCCCGAGCCGCTGTTGACACTGGTGTCTTCGTCCCTAGCGCGTAAATCGATTACGTCGTGGCCCCCGAAGCTAAAGAGGGTAATGCCGTCTTGTAAAAATGTAGATCCAGGCTTTGCGATGTATCGATCATTGCCTTCTGTCAAAACCTGATAACCGGGGTCCTCTGCATCACCATCTAATATAAATCGGAAACTCTCGCCCGCGAGAAAATCGGCGATCGCCGTCTCGTCCCCAGAATCATAAGCATCAATGGCTGGCTCTAGCGTTTCCATGTCCCACTGAAGGCCCTTCCAAACCTGAAATTTCTCGCCTTCGTAGAAAAATGTAATCTTCTTCACTGTGTAATCAGTCATCTCGCCGCCGGAGAACGTGAAGGATCCGTCGAGCTTTGCGAACATGTTCAGTCCACTGTGCTCTACTTGGAGTGTTTTGGCACTCGCGCTTGTGATGTCTGAATCACCCACCAAAATATCTTCAAGGTGAGGGCCACCAAAGTACGCTCTTTGATCCCATCCAATAACAGTTGGGGTTCGTCCAAAATTGATAATTGTTGCCATTTCAAGTTATCCACGAAATTTGTGATCACACATTACAAGATAGATTACATCATTTCAGATGGCCTCCGCAACTAACAGGATCCCAAGTTAACGGCACAGGTTAACTGTCTCCCAATGCAGAGTGTTGGTAATCCTACATTTTCAATGTGCACCTTCGGTTTTGCACGCAAATCGGCTTGAGCAGTTCCTGCTAATCCATGAAGCTTTCGCGTAACGAGCGGAGGAGATGCCTATGGATTGTGTGATCGGGATCGACGTGGGAACCGGCAGCGCTCGGGCAGGGGTCTTTGACCTGTCCGGCGCGATGCTGGGGTCCGGAAAATGCGAGATCACCCTACACAAAGGGCGAGGCGGGATCGTCGAGCAATCCAGCGAGGATATTTGGAACGCGGTCTGCACGTCGGTGAATTCGGCTGTCGCATCTGCGGGCGTGGCCCCCGAAACAGTGCGCGGGATCGGGTTTGATGCGACCTGTTCGCTGGTCATCTTGGGGCAGGGCGGTGCGCCGCTGCCCGTGGCCGAGGAGCGCAATATCATCGTCTGGATGGACCACCGCGCTTTGGATCAAGCCGAGCGGATCAACGCCATGGGGCACGATGTGCTGTCCTATGTGGGCGGCCGTATCTCGCCGGAAATGGAAACGCCAAAGCTCTTGTGGCTGAAGGAAAACTTGCCCGATCTCTACGCGCAGGCGTGGCAGTTCATGGACTTGACCGACTTCCTGACATGGCGGGCGTCGGGTGATCTGTCGCGGTCGATCTGCACAGTCACCTGCAAATGGACTTACTTGGGCCACGAAGGGCGCTGGGACGACAGCTATTTTCGTGCGATCGGGCTTGGTGATCTGGCGGATCAGGGGTTCGGACGGATCGGCACGAATGTGGTTGAGGCTGGCACGCCCTTGGGCACGGGCCTGACCGCTCAGGCCGCCGCGGATATGGGGCTGCCCGCTGGCACCCCCGTTGGCGCTGGCTTGATCGATGCCCATGCTGGCGGGATCGGGTCGGTGTGTGATGCGCCCCAAGATCGCTTGGCCTATGTGTTCGGAACGTCGTCTTGTACAATGACCAGCACGACGGAGCCGGCCTTCGTTCCCGGCGTTTGGGGGCCTTATTTCAGCGCAATGGTACCCGGCCTGTGGCTGAACGAAGGCGGCCAGTCCGCTGCCGGAGCCGCTATTGATGAGCTGATCTTGCACCATCCATTCGCACCAGAAGCGCAAGACTTGGCGGAAAGCGCAGGTGTCTCTTTGCCCGATTGGCTGGCTGAACAGTCCGCAGGGCGTGATATCCTACAGACGGTTAAAGGTTTACATGTGGTACCCGAACCCATCGGTAATCGCGCGCCTCATGCGGATCCGAATACGCGTGCCGTGATCAGCGGGATTGGGATGGATCGTAGCAAAGATAGCCTCGTGGCGCTCTATCTCGCCAGCCTTTGCGGACTGGGGTACGGGTTGAGGCAAATTATTGAAGCTCAAGCGCGTACAGGCACGCACGTCAAAGAGATTGTGATCAGCGGTGGGGCAGGGCGGTCTGCCTTGGTGCGTCAGGTTCTGGCGGATACCACTGGCTTGACTGTTGCGGCCCCGCGAGCGGAAGAACCAGTTTTGTTAGGCTCTGCAATCCTAGGCGCGGTCGCGGGGAAAGTCTGCGACAGCGTCACGGACGGCATGACGCAAATGTCCGGACTAGGCGACGTGTATTTCCCTGATCCGAAAGCTGTTGCGCGCCACAACGCGCGGTTTTCCGTGTACCAAGATTTGCAAGCCAATGCGCGGCGCGCAGTCGACGTCTGATAAAAAATATGGGGGCGACTGTGCCCCCAACAGCTCTTTCAGAAACCGGGTGGTGTTTCCCATCGGGGTTTCTGTTGGCGCAGAATTAGAGTGCGAAGTCCGATAGCTCTTTGCCGCTTTCGAGTTCGTGGACGAGCCACTTTGGTTTGCGGCCCATGCCCGTCCATGTGAGGCTTTCGTTTTCGGGATGTTGGAATTTTGGCGGCAGAACGGATTGCTTCGGTTTCGGAGCGTCGAGAAGCTCTCCTAGCGTAAAGCCCAGTTCCTTGGCCTGAGCTTCCAGACGTTCGCGTGCCTCACGGCGACGACGATCGTCAAAAGTGGCAATCGCCTTCTCAACATCTTTGTGGAGTTTTTTTAATTCTTTCAAAGACATGTCGTCTAGGTTCATGAGAAACCTCTTACTATTTGAAATTAAACCTTGGAGTGATAAGGATAGTTACAATGGCAAGCCATTTTGGCTTGACCGCATATCCCCTTCGAGAAGTGGGGGCGTGAATTGATTCAGGGCATTCGAATTGCTGTCGGTTAATCGCAGCGCATTTTTAATTAAGTTGTTGTCTTGATGATCTTAATTTACTTGGTGCCACTGTCTTTGTAAAAATAATATCATAATGGAATTAATATATCTTCCCCGCCTTGGATTATTATTTATCTTATCGAATGGTTAAATTGTTTATTATGTAATTGTATTCGCAATCAAGAGAAAACAAGGGCGCGAAAATCTTTCGTATGGTGCCGCCAAAATTCTGCTGCACATGGGCTGAGCCTTTTGTCTTTGTTGGTAAGGTGGATTGCAGCGCTGATTTCCTCAAGAAACACAGGGAAAATGGAAAAGCCGCACCCAAAATGGATGCGGCTTCGCAAGGTCAAGTTTTGAGCGGTGGTGCGTTCTTTTCTACTGAATGAGTACCAGATCAGCGGGCACACTCTTCTCTCGAACCGTGCGGCCGTTGGGCAGGTCATTGCCTTCTAGCTTCTGCAAGATTTCTGCCTCTGTGAGATCAAAAGATTCCCATCGGCTTTGCAGGCGCTGAGTTAGGATTTCTTCGGTAACGTCGATCATTACTTTCAGATCGAAAAGCGGATGCAGGTTGGACCAAGGTTGATCGTCAAGCAGCAAATAGTTGCCCTCAACCAGAATGACCGAGGCCGTTGGATCAATCAGCCGCGCAGAGCCGCGTGAAATCTCGAGGGCGCGGTCGAACACGGGGACCGCGACAGTCTCGTCCCGCGCCTTCAAACGTTGCAAGACCGATCGCAACCCGCCCACGTCAAAGGTATCTGGTGCGCCCTTCCAAGGGCGGCGACCTATCTTATGGAGGACAGAGTCGTCGTAGTGAAAGCCATCCATTGGCAGAATGGCGGTCTGCCCGGGCGCATCCTGTTCCAGCTGACCCCACAGGGTTTCGACCGTTGTGCTCTTGCCGGAACCGGGCGCGCCGGCAATGGCGACGAAGCGGCGATCTCCCCCAACGAGCTGAAGGACCTGCGCGTGCAGGTCCTTCATCGTGATGTGCGTGCTCATTAGATCAGGCGGTACTGCGCAGCTTTGTTGCGCAGGAAGGGCAGACCCTTGGACATGACTTCCTCGTGGTCTTTGGCGACAGGACGCCACACCGCAAGGCCGAAACCGATCTCGGGGGGCATGTTGATGAAGCTTTCCATTGCGAGACCCCCTTTGAAGTCGATCGCCTTGAGCGTCGCAAAGATCTCGTCCCAGTCGCAGCAGCCTTCGCCGGGGGTGCCACGATCGCTCTCGCTCAGGTGAATGTACTTCAGGTAGTCACGGCAATCGAGAATGCCGTTGGCGGCGCCCTTTTCTTCGATGTTCATGTGGTAGGTGTCGAGGTGGACAAAGATGTTGTCCGAACCCACACGCTCGATCATCTCTCGCGCTTGCCAGCCGGTGTTGATCAGGTGGTTCTCGTAGCGGTTCACTGGCTCAATCCCGAACAGTAGGCCCACCACTTTGGCATAGCGAGACGAGGCGTCCAATACCTTGGCGATGTTGTCGTATTCTGCTTGGGTGGGCCACGATCCGGTGCGCTGACCGATCCCGCCAAAGGTCACGCCGGACAGGGCCTCGGCCCCGCAGTCTTTGGTTTTGTCGATCGCCAGACGCAGGTAGTCGATCGCGCCCTCGGGGTTGACCGAGGCCCACATCTCTTCGGGCAAGCCCAAAGAGCAGACGGCACGCAGGTTGTTCTGCTCCAGCAGGCCCGCGGTATGCGCGGTGTCGATCTGAGCGGGTTGCAGCATCGGGATTTCGATGAAATCCACGCCATACTGGGTTGCCCCGGCGACGGCTCGTTCGGCCCCTTCGCGGTCCCAATTCATGGTCCACATGCTGGTGTGTACGCCAAAGCCTTCCATTTAAATGTCCTTTCGGGAGAAGAAGTTGACCATCTGTCGGATTTGGTCGGATCGCAGAACCATGACGGCGATCAGGAACAGGCCCCAGACGGCAGTTGCAAGATGTTGGTTGGCGCCGATCAGGTTCAGGCCGGATGAGAGGACCTGAAGAATAATCAGCGCAAGAATGACGGGGGCCACGCGCCCATGTCCGCCAAAGGGGTCGATCCCCCCAAGGAAACAGGCCAGCACGGTGATCAGCAGCATCGCTTCGCCGTGACCCACGCGGACCGAGTTGAAACGCGCGGCCATCAGGATACCCGCAATGGCGCAGAGCAGGCCCGACAAGGTGTAGATCAGAACCAGCGTGCGTTTCGCATTCAAACCCGCGTATTCGGTGGCCTTCATGTTCGAGCCGGTCATGTAAACCGAAAACCCGTGAGGCGTGCGGCGCAAGAGAACGTGCCAGCCAAATGCGATCAGGCCGAACAGGATCAGCGGGACGGGAATGCCTGCCAACTCTCCGTGTCCCAGAACGCGCATGTAGTCGGGAAAGCCAGAGATATCGCCGCCGCGGGTCAGGAACTCACCAAGGCCGCGCAGAAAGATCATCATCGCCAGCGAGACAAGGATCGGGTGCGCGCCAACATAGGCGACAACAGCGCCCATCACGGCCCCTGCAATCGCACCGACAATCATCGCTAGAACGCCGCCAAGGATAAAGGCCCCGATCCCAGCTTCGGCCCCGCCAAACTGCATGATCGTCCATGCCAGTGTTAGCCCGCAGATGTTCGCGGTGTAGACAATCGCCAAGTTCAGACCGCCCGACAGAATAGGAGCCAGCATGGCCAAGGTCAGCAGACCGAGCAGCGGCATCTGAAAGCCCATGGAACCCAGATTAGCACCGGTCAGGAACCGCGGAGACGCGATTGAAAAGACCAGCACAAGCACCGCGAGCATCACCAGCAAACCTGCATTTTCACCGCCCGCGCCGGATTTCAGTTGCGACAGACGCTTTGTCAGAGCGGTCATGAGCGGACCTCCTTCTTGCGTAGGACTTGGCTGAGGTCGATATTTGAAGTCGAGATCGCGATTAGGATGGCCGCGCCGATAATCATCTGGAACGCAAAGGGCGAGACCCCCAGCAGGTTCAGTCCGTTCTGGGTGATGGCCACGAACATGACCCCCAAGACGCAGCCCAGAATGGTGCCTTTGCCCCCACCCAGACGCGCGCCCCCAAGGACGACCGCGGCCAATACGTCGAGTTCACGGCCATAAAGGGCGTTCGGCACGACCTCTTTCACGATGTTCACCTGACACAGACCCGCGATGCCGGCCATCAGTCCCATCCAACCAAAGGCGACGCCTTGCATGACAGCAATGTTCACACCGGCGCGGCGGGCGCCTTCGGGGTTGTCACCAAAGGCATAGAGTTGGCGGCCGATATTGGTGCGCCGGATCAGCGCCCATGTGGCGACCACACAGCCGATCATGACAGCGACGGACAGGGTGAGTTCGGACCAGACACCTTGGGCATTCTCGTGCTCGAAGATAAAGATCCGCGCGGTCCACCAGTCGGGCAGGTTGTAGATGTTCCGACCGCCGGAAAAGAACATGAGCAGCCCGAAAAAGGCGTTGAACGTCGCGATGGTCACCACGATCGAGATAATGCGGAAGCCATGGATCAGCCATGCGTTCAGCAGGCCAAGCAGAATTCCGAGCGACCCGCAGAACAAAAAGCCAAGCACCCAGTTGCCGCCGCCGACCGCCATCAGCATCTTGGCCGCGACGTATTGCACGACGGAAGAGGCCACCGCGAAAGAGATGTCGATGCCGCCCGCGATCAGCACCACCAACAGGCCCACGGCCCAGATCAGGTTCACCGCGCTGTTGTTCAGCAGACTGGTTGCGTTGGGCAGGGTCGCGAATTGCGGTGCGGCGATGGACAGGCCAACGCAGATCAACGCCAACACGACCGCCAGACGCACTTCGATGGTGTAGGATTTCATGAGGTCACGCATAGATCCGTTCCTCCAGTTGCGGCACCGAAATGGTGCGCGGGTCGTATTCCTGCTGAATGCGGCCGTCGGCCATGTGCAGGATGCGGTCCGAGTTGTGCATGACCTCGGTCACTTCGTCAGAGATCAGCAGGATCGCCAAGCCCTCGTCCGCCAGTTGGCGCACAATGCGGAAAATCCCCGCCCGCGCGCCCACATCGACACCCACCGTCGGACTGTCGAGGATCAATAGCTTCGGATCGGTCGCAAGCCACTTGGCCAAAACGACTTTTTGCTGATTGCCACCTGACAACGTCGAAATGGGATCTTCTGGTGCACCGATCTTGACCCCAAGTTCCTTGATCCAGTGACGCACCAGATCGGCCTTGCGGGATTCCGAGATCAGGCCCGTGACGCTGGTCAGTTTGCGCAGTACCGAAATCACAGTGTTGTCCGCGATAGATTGCTTTTGCAGAAGCCCCAGCGACAAGCGGTCCTCTGACACATAGGCCATGCCTTGCTCAATCGCGGCGCGCACCGACTTGGGTCGATAAGGCGCGCCGTTCAACTGCATATCCCCGCTGTCGGCGCGGCGCATTCCCATCATCACGTGGGCCAGTTCCGTGCGACCCGCTCCGATCAGGCCTGTCAGGCCAACGACCTCTCCTGCCTTGATGGTCAGATCAACATCGTGGAACTCGCCATGGCGGGACAAACCGCGCGCTTGAAACGCGACAGGCGCATCGGGCAAGTCACGGGCCGAGACGTCGTTTTCGATATGGTGGCCTGTCATCAACTCGCCCAAGCGCGCTTGGGTCATGCCCTCGGTCGGGTAGACGCCGACCAGGTTGCCGTCGCGAACTACGGTCACGCGCTCTGCGATCTCTAGCACCTCTGCAAGACGGTGGCTGACAAAGACAATCGCCACCCCTTGGGCACTGAGTTTGCGGACGATATCCAGCAGGCGGTCGGTTTCGGATTGGGTCAGGGACGCGGTCGGCTCGTCCATGAAAATCAGCTTGGCGTCGTTCATCAGCGCGCGGGCGATGGCCACGACCTGACGCTGCGCGATGGGCAAACTATGTAGCGGCGCGCCAAGCTCCATGCGAACGCCGAGCCGCTCCAGCACTTTGCCTGCACGGGTGGTCATCTCGCCATAGCGGACGGATTTGGGGCGCAGGCCCACCAGATCGTCAAACGCAATATTTTCGGCGACAGACATGTGGGGGAATAGCGCCAGATCCTGCCAGATCACCGACACGCCCAATTCACGGGCTTGTACTGGTGTGATCCGGTCAATGCGCTGCCCGAACAATTCAATCAAATCAGCGCTTTCAGGGCGGTGGACGCCCGTCACCACCTTGATCAAGGTGGACTTACCGCAGCCATTTTCACCGGCCAGGCAATGTACTTCACCGGCGCGGACTTCAAAATCGACCTTGTTCAGCGCCTGCACGCCGCCAAAGGCCTTGGATACCTTGTGAAGACGCAGCGCAAAGCGCTCTGCCGAAGCAGTTGTCATAACGCACCTCTAGGGGAAAAAGGGGGTGCGGGCGCGCCACTCACTAGCGCGGCCCGCTGGGAGTGTGGCGATTACAGGCCCTTTTCGGCCAGCTCGTCCACAGTGTCTTTGTTAATTTCGAGCAGGTTATCGGTGATGATGTCACGAGCCTCAACGTCAGGGTTCACGACACCCAGCCCCGGAATATCCGCGCCTGCCTCAACGGTTTCGCCATTAGCCAGCATATTGCCAAGGGTTACAAAGACCTCGCCTGCTTGCGCGGGGTTCCACATGTAGCCACCAGTCAGAACGCCCGAATGGATCATCTTGCGGCCCTGACCCGGCGAGAACGGACCCATGACGTGGATGTCGCCTGTCTTGCGGCGCTCTTCTACTGCGCGGCCCGCACCGATGGGACCTTGGCTGCCGAACGCAAGGAAGCCCTTCAGGTCGGGGTTCGCGGCAATCAGGTCCAGCGCGGTCGAGCGGCTGTCATCCACGTTTTCGGCCACGCCGTAGCGGTCGCCAACGATCTCCAGATCGGGGCGGTTCTCTTTCATCCACGCGATGGCAGCGTCGGCCCAAGCATTGTGCAGGGGCACAGTCAGCGAGCCAACGTAAACGGCATACTTGCCGCCTTCGGAAACCTTGTCTGACAGAAGCTGTGCGTGCGCCTCGCCAAAGCCATCTGCCGAGGCCAATTCGAAGTTCCAGTCAACATTCTCGAGGCCGGGACCTTCGTGCGAGATCACGACGATGCCTGCATCACGGGCTTTCTTCAGGACAGGCTCCAGTGCGGCTTCGTCATTGGGAACGACGCCAATTACATCAACGCCCTTGGCGATCAGGTCTTCGATGGCCTGCACCTGCAGCGCAGGGTCGGCGGACACGGGGCCGATCATCTCTGCCTCGACACCCAATTCGTCGGCGCGGCGCTTGATGCCGTCTTCCATTGCATTGAACCACGGAATGCCGCCAATTTTGACAACGATGCCCATGCTTGTCTCTGCAAACGACGCAGATGCAAAGCCAACGGTCAGGGCGAGCGCGCTCACCAAGCCAGTGAATTTCTTCATAGTATCCTCCCTCCGCACGCAACACGCGCACGATCGCAAAAATGCTGTGCAACTTTTGCACAACCGATTGTGCTATTTGCGGTAAAAAAAGCCACGACGTCTCTTCGCGTCGTGGATTTCTATCGATCCGCCTTGCACAATCGATGTTGCAAAGCATTTCCCCTTTCGTGCATGTTGTCAACCAATTCTTCGAAACTGTTCGCATGGGACCGGGGGCGGATGTCAAACAAGCAGAAAGAGACGATCTACGACATCGCTGCAAAAGCGGGTGCTTCGGCGTCCACGGTGAGCGCGGCCCTGAATGGTACATGGAAGAAGCGCCGGATCTCTCAGAAAACGGCTGAGCGCATCATCAAAATTGCAAGAGAACAAGGCTATACGACCAACAACCAAGCGCGCGCTTTGCGCACGTCGAGGTCTGGACTGGTTGCGCTTTTGGTTCCTGAGTACAATCGGTTCTTCTCTAATATCGCGCAGACATTCTCCCAAGAAGTGCGTGCGCGAAATCTCTGTCCAGTGATTATCTCAACCGAGCGCGACCCTGAAGAAGAGCGCCACGTGGTCTCTGATTTAACAAATTGGCAGATTGATTCTGTTTTCTTCGTCGGCAGCGTCGCGCC
Organism: Donghicola eburneus; assembly: GCF_900115865.1. Classification (GTDB taxonomy): domain Bacteria; phylum Pseudomonadota; class Alphaproteobacteria; order Rhodobacterales; family Rhodobacteraceae; genus Donghicola; species Donghicola eburneus. The sequence continues at coordinate 73,088 of NZ_FOXY01000011.1, forward strand.
TGATGATTTAAGCCGCCAGTGCCAAGATGCTGCGATCCCCCACGTCTTTCTCGACCAACCCTGCGCCTTGGCGCCGTCGGTGGTTACCGACAACAGGGCAGGGGCACGGATGCTGACAGAGCAAATCCTGGCATCTCTCCCGCCCCAAAGTGGCGAAGGTTTACGAGATCAAATCTATTTTTTGGGTGGGGACCGGACACTTCCTTCGACCTACAACCGGATTGAGGGGTTTTCTGATGCAATGTGCGCGCAAGACGTAGCGCTGCACCCCTCTCAGATCATCGCAGAGACCTACAATAAGGATGCTGCGACCCGCGCGATTGAGGCGCTGTACGCAGAGCTTGGTGGTCTGCCGCGGGGGCTTTTCATTAATTCTGACTCTGTTTTTGAAGGCACAATGCGCTTTGTCGCGGGCTTGCCCGAAAAAGAGCTTCGAGCCTGTGCCTTTGGTTGCTTCGACTACGAACCCTTCGGGCAACTCTTGCGTTTTCCGGTCCATATGGTCCGCCAGCGCCACCGGACGTTGGTTGAGCGTGCCTTCTGGCTGCTTGAAAACAACAGCCCGCCTGTCCTAGAGCAAGTCGTGCCGGAGTTATATCCAGCAGAGTTTTGAGACATCTGGCACACTAAAAGCCAAGGGATGGTTCGTTTGGGTTTCGGCATTAAAATCGAAACGAGCGATTAACATTAGTCGAGAGCAGTAAGGTATTAAAACTATTTGCGAAATTAGGATCCCAGCTTCGGTTCTCTGGCGTTTGCCTTCAGCATGATCCGCTTTTTGCTCTCTTTTGGACTCTTGCCAGAGCGTCAAGGTCGTTTCACAGTGAGTACGTAGCCGTATGCTCGGTTTTGTCAGTTCAGCTTGTTTTCCGCATCCTTTGAACAAGCAGACCTATGGCGACATCCTTCGCAGCGTTCATCTCGATTGACGGTAAAGACAAACTGGGGGCCGATGCGTTCTCTGGACGAGAGCAGATATCGAGCCTGCCGGAATACGTGATCGAACTGTCCGAAGTGACGGCCAAGATCGCGGATTACATTGGCAAACCCGCCGAGATTTCCTTGCCCCCCGCCACCAACGCTGCCGGAATAGAACCGCGCACTTTTGCCGGCATTGTCACAGACGTCGAGCTGTTGACCGACACCGGGAATGCTTTGGCGGAGCGGCAGCGCGCACGGCTGATTGTGCGGCCCTTTCTGATTTTGCTCGCCTACAGCAGCGCGAGCGTCATCTACCAGAACAAGTCAAGCGTCGACATCCTGAACGACGTTCTGGAGCGGAACGGGATGAAGCGGGCGACGCTCTCGGTGACCGCGACTCCGCCAAAGCGCGCGACCTGCATTCAGTACAACGAGAACGACCTAAGCTTTGTCGAACGGCTCTTGGCCGAGGATGGACTGGTATACTATTTCCACGATGGCTCGGCAGGGGCGACCATGCTGGTGCACGACACTGCCAAACCCTTTCCTGCGAATAAGAGCGGCGGGGCTGAATTGACTGATGCGGGCAATGCGGACCCCAAACTCTTTCAAGCGCATCGGTTGGGATTGGGACGGCAGATTGTGACCGGTAAGGTCAGTCTGACCAGCTATGACGCTGCCAAGGCTGCACAGGCCCTAGGTGGGCCGACGGACTCGACCGAGACCAAGATGACCGGAACGCCCGCTGTCGTGGAATACCGGGCCGATCGTGGGGACGGTGTGAAAACCGATGCCAAGACCTTTGCCCGTCAGGTTCAGGGCGCCGAGAGCCGCCTGTCCGGCCGCACGGATCATCCTGCGCTATTTCTGGGGCAGGTGCTCAAACTGGCCAAGGTCGCGGATTCGGACATGAAGGGCAGCTACGTGGTCAGCCATCTGGAGTTCACGGCAAGCGGCAACGGGCTGCGCACGACCTTCCGTGCCGCACCTAAAGAGGCACCCTATCTGCCACCACATTTGCCCAAGCCTATGATCGCGGGAGTCCACAATGCGCTGGTCGTGGGCGGCAATGATGGGGAGGTCGCTTGCGATGCAGAAGGCCGCGTAAAGGTCAAATTCTTCTGGGACCAGAGCAAGGAAACCAAAGACACCACCGGCTGGATCAGCGTGGCAGAGACCTATGCGGGCAAGGGCTATGGCGGGCAATTCACCCCGCGGGTCGGGCACGAAGTTCTGGTGTCTTTTCTGCATGGCGATCCCGATTGTCCGGTGATCACGGGCCAGATTTACAACGCGAAGAACAAGCCCCCCTTTGCCAAGGCGAACACCACGCAGACGGGCTATTCGACCAAGCTGAAGGGCAAGCCGAACGAGCTGATCTTTGACGATTTGCAAGACAAAGAGAAACTGACGCTGAATGCGGCCAAGGACTATGAACTCACGGTTCAGGATACAGCCACGACCACAGTGACCAAGGACGAAAAGACCACGATCAAGGGCGAAGCGACGCGCAAGGTCGAAAAATCCTGGGACGTGGATATCACCAAGGACCTGACGATCGACGCGCAAAACATCACCTTGACCGGCAAGAGCAAGATCACGCTCAAGGTCGGGAGCAGCTCGATTGAACTGACCTCTTCGGGCATCACGATCAAAGGCAGCAAACTCACGCTCGATAGCACGCAACTGACCGCCAAGGGCTCTGCCAAATTCGCGATTTCGGGCGGGCAAGGGGAGGTGAAGGCCACCGGCCCGCTGAACCTGAAAGGCGCGCAGCTGAATGCCGAAGGGTCCGTCACGGCAAAGCTCAAAGGCTCGGCGATGGCCTCGGTCGAGGGGGGCGGAATGACCCAGATCAAGGGCGCTCTGGTGAAAGTGAACTGAGGTGACGGCGATGAAAAAGATCCCCTTCGAGACCTGCGCAGAGATCCTGAGCCGCTTTGAACTGTCAGAAGCCGGCGCGGCCGTCGCCCTGCCAGAAATGACACCGGCGGACGCGGTGTCTGCCCTCAGCACGCCGGAAACCATCTTTGACCTGATCAACTTTTTTGCTCATGCCTTGCCGCCCCGAGAGGGCTTGTGTTGGGCATTAACGCTATTGGCGGATGCCCCGAAAACCTCGCCCGATGCGGTCAGTGCGCGGAATACGGTGCGGGTCTGGATCGACGAGCCAACAGAGCGCACACGCCGCCGATGCGGTGATTTGGCCGACGCCATCGGGACCGAAGACCCCTTTGGCTGGCTGTGCAATGCGGTGTTCTGGAACGGGTCGGGCAGCATCGTCACGCCAGACCTGCCTGTTGTTCTGCCCCAGCCTTATCTACACGCCAAGGCCCTGTTTGGCGCGGTGGGACTGCTAGCGCCTTTGGACGACGATGAACGGGCGGCTTTCGTGCACCGCGTGCGCGAAACCGGACTGGCGGTTGCGGGCGGTGCGTGGCCCTGCCTGGAAGGAGAGCGCTGATGCTGGCGGCGCGCGTTGGGGATATGACTGTCTGCCCGATGGTCACGGGGATTGTGCCCCATGTGGGCGGTCCGATCTCGCTCTTTGCGACGCCCATGGTCCTGATCGCCAACGTGCCGGTAGCAGGTGTCGGCAGCATGTGCACCTGCGTTGGTCCGCCTTCGACGATTGTGAAAGGCAGCGCTACAGTTCTGGCAGGGGGTAAGCCTGTTGCCCGCATGGGCGACACCACTGCGCATGGCGGAACGGTGGTGTTGGGCTGTCCGACTGTTCTGGTGGGCGGTTAGGCACAAATCCTCAGGTAGAATAAATGGAATGTGAAAGTTCTGTTATGAAAACCGTCGCCTCCCATTCTATTGATCACGAATCCTATCCGTATGGATAAGCGTAACCATCCTTGACAGGATCACAGATGCGAGAGTTTACTTGGGGTAAGTTCGACTTTCGCAGGTGCATCGTTTGCACCCCAATATAGCTTGAACAGTATGATTCAGTTGGTTGCCCGTGTGACAAAATCTGACGGAGTGACTATTGAACATGCTGTTTTTCAAAGAGTTCTATTTGAAAGTATTGCTGTCGGCATGGCTGGTCGTCGCGGCGATGCTGGCAATGCAGTTCAGCCTGAACATCCTTAAATTCAAGTCACTGGTTGGGCAGGCGACAGCCTCTCAGATGCAGGTCGTTGGCTCGACAATTGAGGCCAACGTCATGCGTGCCGAACAGGTCGGATTGGCTATCGACGAGATCGTCGGCCTGCAATCCTTGATTGAACGCGAAGCTGAAAAAGACCCGACCATATCGCGCATAATTGTCGTGTCTCCTGTGGGCCAGCCGCTGGTGCAATCCGGCGCTGAAGGGCTGCCTGACGAGGATCGCGCCGCCGTTCTGCGCCGCGTTTTTTCGGTTCAAGAACAAGAGAGCGCGATTGATCGCGGGACATGGATCTACTCTGGCCGTACGTTGCTCGACTCCTCTGGCATTGTGATGGGTGCCGTGATCCTGATGGCGCCGACGGATGTGACCCAAGCGGCAACGGCCGCTGTGCGAGCGAACCTGATTTCCAACTACGGTCTAATTTTTGGGCTTGTTGCTGCGACCTTGATCCCCTTGATCATCTACCTCTTTCGCGATGTGGGGTCGATCTTTGGTCTGCTGGGGACTGCACCCACCCGCGGGAGCGTGGAGCAAGAATATGTGGGTGAGGCAGGAGAACTCGCCTCCAGCATCAGCATTGGAAATGCCCTCTTTGAGCAGGCCGAAGCCGAATTGGACGCGAGCCAAGGAGGCGTGAAATGAGCAGAGCGTCCACCGGTCTCGACGCCAGTCTGGGGCGCCGCCTTTTCCTTGCGACTGCGCTGTCGATGCTGGTTGCGGCTGCGCTCAGCGTGCTGACCACGATCACTCAGTACGAGGATCAGCTTCAGCCGTTTATCCTAGCAAAGACCGAAAGCGTCGCGCTGAAGGTTCGCAATGACATCGAATATGCCCTGTCCATCGGCGTCCCCTTCGACAAACTGCGAGGTGTTGACAAATTCGTTGCTGATTTGACCGAGGTACATCCCGAACTCAGCAAGATTGAGGTGCTGAGCGGGCCAGCTAGCGCCGTGTCCTCGCCGATGCCGTCCGAGGCTGGCAGCTTTGCAGGCAGCCTGAAGCACGGTATGGCGGCGATTGTCGGAATAGCGACAGGTCAGACCACGGGTGCTGGCTTCGCCAGCGCCGAGATCATGTCTGGCGGCCAAGCGGTGGGCCATGTGATCGCTCATACCAATCCTGCCTTTGTGGTCGAACAAATGCAGAGCGTTTTCTTTGACTCTATCGTGATCCTGATGGCGGTGACTTTGGTCGCGGTCGAGATTGTTGTCGTTCTGACGGGGTTCAGCATCACCGAACCCCTGCGCAAGCTGGAAAAAGCGATAAGCCTGCGGGCCAAGGGCGATCTGGGTATCTACGAGAATTCCTCACGCGATACGCTGCCCAAGCGGTTTGTCGATCAGTTGAATGCCATGAATGCCGCCTTGGTAGAGCGTGTGGCGGGCCTGCGCCGCGCGGGCGTGCAGGCCGTGGACCAGATCGCAGAGCGTTATCATCTGGACCGCCGCGATGCGCCGTCCGAAGCGACGATTATCGATGCGCGCATCCCGTTGTTCGTGTTCTGTGTCGCAGAGGAGCTGCAGAAATCCTTCTTGCCGCTATTTGTTGCGGAGTACTATCAGCCCTCTGATTTATTTGACAAAAACATCATGGTTGGTCTGCCGATTTCGTGCTTCATGTTCGTGATTGCGGCGATCACGCCTTTTGCGGGCGGGCTGGTGGATCGGTTCGGCAACCGGCGTCTGTTCTTGCTGGGGCTTCTGCCCGCGCTGGCGGGGTACATTGGCTGTTATATGGCACGAAGCGCAGACGATATCGTCATTGCGCGGTCCATCACTGCTATCGGCTACGCGATTATCACGATCAGTGCCCAAAGCTATATCGCGGCCATCCTGACCAAGGAAAACCGCGCCAAGGGCATGGCGATTTTCGTAGGCGTTCTGATGGCGGCCACCATGTGCGGCACGGCAATCGGCGGCATTCTGGCGGACTGGCTGGGATACAAATCGGTGTTCCTCGTGTCGATCGGGTTGGCCTCTTTGGCGGGTCTCTTGGGGTTCATGATGCTCAGCCGCGATGTGGGCGTCGCGCAGGGCGGTAAAAAGCCGGCAGGCGCGGGCAGCGCCATCGCCAGCTTGATCCAGAATAGCCGCTTTGTCTTGATCGTTCTGTTTTGCGCCATTCCGGCCAAGATCATCCTGACCGGCTTCCTCTATCTCTTCGTGCCGATCTATCTGGCCAGCCTCGAGGCATCGCAGTCCGAAATCGGCCGGATCATGATGCTGTATTCGCTGATCATTATCCCCGTCAGCCCGTTGGCTTCGTCCTTTGCCGACCGTGTGAACCGCAATCTGGCGATCGTGATTGGCGCGACGATTATGTCGGGGATCGTGCTGCTGGGACTGTACCAAAGCGCCTCTGTGGCGGCTGTTCTGGCGGTGGTGGCGGCTTTGGGCGTGGTCCATGCCTTTATCAAGGCGCCGCTTATCGTCGCCGCGATGGAAGCTGCCGAACAAAGCCCGGATATCACGCGCACCAGCGCCCTGAGCCTCTTGCGCACGTCAGAGCGGATCGGCAGCGTAGCTGGCCCCGTTCTGGTCGCCGCGATGTTGGTGCGGCTGGATTATCAGACCACCGCTGCTGTTCTTGGGGTTGCCATCGCTGCAATTGGTCTCGTGATGGCTTTAATTTCCGTTTTTGGGTCCAAAGGGGAGGTGGCCGATGCGTAACCTCCTGATCGGATCGATGATGACCCTTGCTGCGCCCGCCGCGGCAGAGTTCACCGCAGATAATCCTGCGCGGATCGACATGGTGGTCTGGCGCGGTTGCGAAGAGGCCTGCGAGGGCTTTCGCCGGTTCTTTTCCGATCGCGATTTGCCAGTCGAAGTGAACGTGATTGATGTCGCCAAGGACAAATCGCTGCTGCGTGGCATACGGGATCAACTGAACGCCTCGCCCCCTGATCTGGCTGTGACATGGGGCACCAGCGTCACCACCGGCATTTTGGGCAAACGAGAGGAATTCGGGACCGGCAGCGCACTAGGGCAAACGCCTGCCTTGTTTATGATTGTGGCGGATCCCGTGCGCTCTGACGTGGTCGAAAGCTATGAAAAGAGCGGCCGCGATACGATCACTGGCGTGCGGAACCGCGTGCCAGAGGAAACACAGATCGCGCTGCTCAAGGCGTATTTCGCGCCGAAACGGGTGGGCGTGATCAATGATCCAACCGAGTCCAATTCTGCCTTGAATACCGAAGTTCTGGTAAATCTGGGGCCGGACGAAGGGTTCGAGGTGATCGCCCTCGAGTATTCCCTGAATGACGATAGTAAGGCCGATCCCGCGGAAATTCCCACACTTATGGCAGAGTTGCGCGCCCAAGGGGCGGACGCCGTTTATGTGGGGTCCAGCAGCTTCAATCTGGAAAACCGCGACGTCTTTACTGCCGCCGCGATTGATCAGGGCCTGCCGGTTTTCACCGCCTATGCGCAAATGGTTCAGGACAGCCAAGCACTGATGGCGGTCGCGAATGCCTATGCCAACGTGGGCAAACTCGCCGCCGCTCAAGCCCGAAAGATTCTACTCGACGGGGCCAGCCCTGCCGACATGCCTATTGCCTCGCTCGACCGGTTCTCGGTGTTCATCAACGCCGACACCGCCGCAGCACTCGATCTTTATCCGCCAATTCAACTGATCAACATCGCCGAGGTGGTCAAAGAAGACTGACACCTAGGCGTCAGTGGGGGTCGGGGAGGACCCACATATGGACGCACTGAAGGCCAATATTTCCGACGATGCGCCCTTTGGGATCTACCTGAAAGGGGATCGCGCCGCGTATCGCGCCCTTCGGAATGCCTTTAACGGAGGACAGACCGCCTATCGTGCCCTATCCGAGACGGTAGAATCCCTGCAGGATCGCGATCTACAGGCCGCGGACGCCGAGGCATGGGGCCGTCTGGAAGTAGAGGCGGGCCAGTGCCTGCGCGAAAAGTCCAAGGATCTGGAGATTTTCTGCTGGTACGTGGCGTCCCGCATTCACCTGAAAGACCCGCTGGCCAACACCGCTGCTGCCCTAGAGGCGATGACCGATCTGGTCGAGGGCAGCTGGGACGGCCTGCATCCCATTCCTCCAGACGAGAAACTGAAAGCGGACGACGACGCGGGCCGCAAGAAAGAAGTCGATAGCGGCAAGCTGCGCATCTTCTTGCAGCTGGTTGGCGAAGTGCCGGGTGGCGGTCTGCTGAGCCTTCCTCTGACCAATCTGCCGCTTTTCGGGGATTGTACCTATGGGCAGATGATATCTGCCGAAAAGGGCGAAGGCATTGCGAGCCTGAGCGGTGAGATGAGCGCAGCCGTAGGCAATGACAGTGACGGTCTGGCTGCGCGCGTTGTGGCGCTGCAACAGATGCGGGCGGTGGCTGAACGTCTGAACGTTGCCTTGCGGACGGTTGCGGCGTCCTGCGGTGAAAACCCTGTTCCAGTGGTCCACCTGACCAAGCAGATTGACGATATCCTCCGGCTCTTGCAGCAATTGACCGAGGGAACAGGCTTTGTTTGGCCCGGGTCTGAAGTGGTCGAACCAGAGGCTCCCGCTGCGGAGGATTCAGAGGCGCCCCCAACCGAGCAGGCTGCGCACACACAGCCGGCGGCACCTGCTGGTGGCAGCTTTGCGATCAGCGCAGGCTCACCAAATGACCGCGAAGCAGCGCTGGATGCCTTGGCCGAACTCGCGCGGTATTTCCGCATGACTGAACCCCAATCTCCCATTCATCTGATGCTGGACCGCGCTGTGCGCTGGGGCCGTATGTCGATTGTTGAACTTTACGGCGAACTCCTTGGCGAGGGCAGCGACAGCTTCAACCGCATGGCCGTGATGACTGGCGTCGAAAGTTTCCAGTATTCGGGCCAGTCCGGGCGTCCCAAGCCTGCCACCCGAGCCGACCTGCCAGAATTGTCCCGCTACGATGCGCCCCCGCAGGTCACCCCGCCGCCCGCATCGGATCCTGTCATTGTACCGGAACCGGCGCCGGACCCTGACCCGCCTGCAGCGCAGGAAATGCCCGCTGCCGCGGCGCCAGAAGACCCCCAAACCGAAGAACCGACCGACCTGCCGATGCGCAGCTTCGAGTGGTGACCCTGACAACTGAACGATCCAACTAACGAGGTAAGACATGGCTATCTACATGAAGCTCGATAAGCTCGACACAATCGCAGGGGCGGCGACCGTCCCCGATGTGGGCGGCAAGAAAGGCCTGATGGCCGTCGACAATGTCCAGTTCGGCGCGGGCCGCCCCATCGGCATCGTGGTCGGATCGTCGACCCACGCTGAAACAGGGCAGGTTGATCTGTCGGATATCAGTGTCGCGCGAACTTGCGATGGCGCTTCGCCCTTTATCCAGACCTTCTTTTTCCAGCCCGGCGGCAACGGCAGGACCATCGATTTCGTGATCACTAAAGCCGACCGCAAAGGCGCAGGCATGGTGCCTTCGATGATCATCACCCTCGAGGAGGCCCGGCTGACCAGCTACTCGCTGTCGGCCTCTAGCGCCCAACCTTCCGAGAGCTATTCGATCGCCTACACCTCGATCGCCATCGCCCACTACAACGAAGAGGACAACGGCGAGATCAAGAAGGGTGACACCATCAAGTTCGATCTGGCTACCGCCAAGCTCGTCTCGGCGGCCAAACTTCCCTAATCGACCCAGCAGGAGACTAACCCATGGCACTGAATGCCCAACAGAAACGGGTCAGCAAGAACCGCGTCAGCATCACCTACGATGTCGAGACCGGCGGCGCGATGCAGACCAAGGAACTGCCCTTTGTGATCGGCATGATCGGGGGCTACTCCGGCGACCGGACCGACCGCGAACCAATGGAAGAGCGCACATTCTATTCGGTCGACAAGGACAACTTCGATCAGGTGATGACCCGCGTCGGCCCGCGCCTGACCTATAAGGTCGAGAACAAGCTGCAGGACGACGGCTCCGAGTTCGAGGTCGATTTGGATTTCAAATCGATGAAGGACTTCGAGCCTGACGCGATCGTGGAAAAGGTCGAACCCCTGCGTAACTTGGCAAAGACCCGTGAACAGCTGATGACCCTGATGTCCAAGGCTGACCGGTCCCGTGATCTGGAAAAACTGCTCAAGGAAATTCTTCAGGACGCAGGCGCAATCAAAGCACTCGGTGACGAGCTTGGCGTGAACACCGGAGGAGACGAATAATGTCGGAAACCGAAGCACAAGGCGGCGCAGCGGCCGCCGCCGAAGAGGCCGTCAGCCTGCTGGATCAGGCGCTCGCGGCGACATCTAGCACGCCGCAGGACACGACCAAAGAGCTGCTGTCCGTTCTGACAGAACAGGCCATGTCCGGTCAGGTCGTCTGGGACAAGAACGTCGGCGAAACGATCAAGAAGGCGATCGCGAAAATCGACGAGATGATGTCGAAACAGATGTCCGCCGTCATGCAAGAGGACAAGTTCCGCCGTCTCGAAGGCTCTTGGCGCGGCCTGCAAAAGGTCGTCCGCGAGAGCGAGGTCGGCGCGGCGCAGAAAATCCGTCTGGTCGATTTCAACAAGGAAGAACTGCTGGAGCAGTTCGAGGATGCCCCCGCCGTGGACCGCAGCCCCTTGTTCGAGGCGCTCTACCAGAGCGAATTCGGCACCGCGGGCGGGGAGCCGTATGGCGCGCTGGTCGGGGACTACTACTTTGGCTACGGGGACGAAGACGTCGCCACCATGACCTACATGGCCGAAGTGGCGGCTGCGTGCCACGCGCCGTTCATCGCGGCGGCAGGCAACGAAATGTTCGACTTCGACAGCTTCGAGCGCTTCGAAGAGGGACGTCCCGTGGCAGCCGGTTTCGACAGCCCGCTCTATGCTGCTTGGAATGCGTTCCGCGACAGTGACGACAGCCGCTATGTGGCCCTGACACTGCCGAGCACGCTGGCCCGTCTGCCCTATGGCAATAACGGTCTGAAGGCCAAATCCTTCAACTATCAGGAACTGGACACGGATGCCGAAGGCAACCAGCGTCCCGCCGACAACTCGCAGCTGGTGTGGTCCAACGCCGCCTACGAGATGGCCCTGAAGATGAACGAGGCCTTCACCGCTTATGGCTGGTGCACCGCGATCCGTGGTCTGGAAAATGGCGGCAAGGTCGAAAACCTGCCCAACCTGACCTTCAAGTCCGATGCGGGCGACATCCAGCAGCAGTGCCCCTGCGAGGTGAACCTGACCGACGAACGCGAAAAGGAACTGTCCGACTTGGGCTTCCTGCCGCTGGTCCACTACAAGAACAGCAACTACGGCGTGTTCATCGGCAGCCAGACCACCCAGCGTCCGAAAACCTATACGGACACCAACGCCACCGAGAATGCCGCGATTTCTGCCCGACTGCCCTACATCATGGCATCGAGCCGCATTGCTCATTACCTCAAGGTGATTGGCCGCGACAAACTGGGGTCCAACCTAGAGGCGCCGGATCTACAGCGTGACCTGCAGGCTTGGATCGACCAGTACACCAACTCTGGTGCGGTCGGGAACGCCGAACGGTCCAAGACCCCGCTGGCCGAAAGCAAGATCGAAGTCGTCGAGCAGCCCGGTCGTCCCGGCGCCTATTCGGCGGTGGCGCACTTGCGTCCGTGGCTGCAACTCGAAGAGCTGCACACCTCGGTCCGCATGGTCACCAAGATCCCCGGCGGCTGAGGACATCATGCTCGATTCCGACGCCCAACTGGACCCAACCGCAGCAGAGATCATCGCGTGTCTTCTGGCCGAGTGCCGGACGACCGCCGATTTCCGCGCGCGGCTTGGCCGGATGATCGTCGGGATCGACCAGAAGCTGTCCGCTCAGCTGACCGAAATCATCGACGCTCCGCCCTTTGCGGCCCTAGAGGCTGGCTGGCGGGGCGTGTCCTCTGTCGTGCACGAGGCCGCTGGTGCGACAGACATCAAAATCCGCCTGTTCGACATGTCGTGGGACGAGATCAGCCACGATCTGAACAGCGCCAGCGGGGATCGCCAGACGGTCCTCTATCGCAATGTGGGGCTGAAAGAGCTGGAGACGGCGGGGGGACATCCCTTTGGCCTTTTGCTGGTCGACCACGGGTTGTCGATGGATATCGACACCGAATACGACGAATTCTACACCGCGCAGCTTTTGTGTGCGCTGGGGGAAAACTGCGCCTGTCCGATCCTGCTCGGGGTGGGGCGCGACTTCTTCGGCGAGGACGACGCTGCTTGGATGAGCGACCTGCGCAGGTTGGGCAGCATCCTAGGCTCCGAAGAATACGAGGGCTGGCATCGTCTGCGCCAGACCCCTGCGGCGCGGTTCCTTGGGCTGGTCTGGCCGGACGTTCTGGCCAGAGGACGCTATCAGCAGCATGACACCGGCTTCCGGTTTGACCAGAACCCCTCGACGTCCGAGGGGCTGTGGCAGCACGGGATCTATGTCTTTGCCCGCACGGTGGTGGCCGAATACCGCCGCTGCGCGTGGTTCGGGTTCCTGAAACTGGTGGGCGATGGTCCGGGGCAGGGCGCTGTCCTTGGGGTCGACACCAGTCCTGTTCCTGATGCAACGGCGCGTCCTGCGGTCGGGCGCACCCGCGCGACCCACGGGGTCGGCCGGTTCCTCTCGGACGCAGGCTTCATCCCACTGTGCGAAAGCACCAAGTCCCACGCGCTTTATTTTGTGGGCAACAGGTCCGTTTCGGACACGCAGGCGAACCCCTCGTCCGAAGTGCTGACCCAGATCCAGTCGGTCCTGATCGCTTGCCGCATGGTGCATTACCTCAAGGTTCAGATCCGCGCGCTGATCGGCCAGATCAAATCCGCCAGCGAATGCGAGCTGGTGTTGAACAACTGGCTCCAGAACTACTGCTCAAATCTGGCCGAAGCCGCCCCCGAAATTTTGGCTAAGTACCCGCTGCGTGATGCCCGTGTGTCAGTCACCGATGTGGCCGCCGAACAGGGCCGCTTTGCCTGCAATATCCTGATCAAACCCCAGTACCAGATCGACCATCTGGTCAGCGAAATCCAACTGGCGACCGAACTTGGCGCCCCGCTGGCGAGGGCCTCGTGATGAGCTTTGCCCGCACCTTTCTGAGCGATCGCCTGACCGGAGCGGACTCCGAGGGGATCGGCCTGCACGTCGAACAGTTGATGCAAGCGGTTGCCCCCGAATGGCCCGTGCCCGAGACGCTAGCGCGCGTCAGGGCCTCCAATCTGTGCTTTGGCGTGCCGATGAACTGGGCCTTGAATGACGCGGACCGCCAGCAACAGGTGTGCCGGACCCTGCGTTACAAACTTGGTCAATTCGAGCCGCGCATCTCGCAGGTGCACGAAGTCCAGATGCAAGAGGACGAGGCGGGCAACATGGTCAGCTTTGTCATCCGCGCAGACGCAAAGATGGCGGATGGCGAAGAGGGGATCGAACTGGAAACGCGCCTTTCGCTCTTTGATCAACAGGTCGAGGAGGACAGCCTGTGAACGCCTTCCTCCAGTATTACGAGACCGAACTGGATTACATGCGCCGCTCGTTCGAGGCGTTCGAAAAAGCGAACCCCCAGCAGGCGCGGGCCTTGGGCATTTCCGCAGGGCGGAGCCGTGACCCCGATCTACAGCGCATTGCGGACAGCTGCGCCCTTATCGCTGCGCGTCTGCATCAGCGTCTGGACAACACGCGGGCGGATATCTCGCTTGATCTGCTGCGCCTGTCCTGTCCGGGGTTCCTGTTTGGCGCGCCAAGCTATGCGACCGTTGCCGTAGACGCGGGCGCACTAGAGGGGACCGTGACCGTGCCCCGCGGGACCGCCGTTTACCACAACGAAGACGGCAAGCCCCAGTCCCGCTTCGCGGTTGCGCGAGATGTGTCCGTGGCTCCTGTTCGGATCACCGGCGTGCGCCTTGAAAGCGCGCCATTTTCCTTCGCGCTGCCCGAGGGGACGCGCCGCTCGGATGCCGCCTTGTGCCTGACGGTCGAAACAGTGGACGGCGAGACGCCGCTGGCCGAAGTCCTTGGGTCCAGCCTAGAGATTTGCGTAACCGCGGATGGCCGCCGGAATGCCCGTCTGTGCAATGCTTTGGCAGGCGGGTGCGTGGCGGCCCATGTCGTCAGTGGTCCCAGCCTGCAGGCTTTGGAACAGGTCAGCCTGCGCCCCATGATTGACGTTGCCGACACCGCCCATCTGCCGGTTTTCTACACCCAGTCCGAAGGTCTGGAGGGCCTGCGCGATTACCTGTGCTACCCCGACAAAGGCAAATTCTTTGCTCTTCAGGCGCTGTTCCCGCAGACACCCTCGGCCGAGATCCGCATCTTTCTGACGGCTCAATCTGCGGCCAGCCTGTCGGCCCCCCGTGATGATGATCTGGCGCTGAATATCATCCCCTGCCTGAACATTTTCGAAACCTCCAGCGAGCCGCTGCGCTATGACTATGCCCGTGACCGCATTCCGGTGTCGGCGCTCAGGGAAACCTCTGCTCCGACGACGATCCTGCGGGTCGATGCGGTCTATGAACTCAGCGCAGACGGCGAGCGCCGCCTGCCCGAGATTTTCGACGCGCCTCACATGGCGGGAACCTCCAGCGTCAGATGGCAAGAGCGCCACGTGGTTGGCGAGTTGGAGCCGAACCGCCGGGAGCTATCCTTTTCCGTGGGGACTGACGGTGCACGGGATCTGGATTTCGTCGCAGCGCTCTATTGCTCCAACGGTATTCATGGGGAACGCCCGCGCCCCGGTGCGCCCGCGCGGATTGATCTGGCAGGTATCGCGGCTGCGACCTTTGCCAGTGAACCGACCGTTGCTATTCCTCCGCGGCTCGATGCCAGTTGGCAGTGGGATATCCTTTCCTTGGTGAACGGGAATTTCGGCGCGATCCTCGAAGAGCATGACGCTGCTGCCTCGCTGCGCCGTGTCCTGCATCTGTGCGCGCCCGGTGGATATACCCCGTGCGCCGAGGCGATCGTAGACGTGACCCGCACCTTGGGGACGGCGCCGGTGCAAATTGGCCGGAACGTCATTCTTGCCGCAGGCTCGCTGGTCGAAATCGTGCTTGATCTGGATGTGCTCCCAGTGCCGGAACAGATCTTCGCCCGCGTGCTTGACCGGTTCCTTGGGAGCTTTGTCAGTTATGACCGCTTTATCGAAGTCAGTATCCGCGCCCGCGGCGACGGCGCGCCTCTGATCCGCTTCCCGCGCCGTCATGGCAGTCAGGAGGCCGCATGACTGACCGGCGTGATATCTTGAACGATATGTCCGCGCTTCAGGCGCAGCGCGTGGCCGAGCCTCGGTTCCGCCGTGCGCTTGCTGCGGATGCGGTGGACCCTGCGCCGTTCGGGTCAACCGCAATGAAGGATGCAGGGGCACATGCGCCGCAATCCCACACGGATGACTATTCGTTGTCCTTGCAAGGCCTGCGTAGCATCGACGGCGGCCTGCCGGATTACCTGATCGAAGAGATGTACCGCCGCCTGAACGCGGGGGACCGGTCGCTCTTTGACTTCCTTGGCATGTTTGATCGCCGTTTGACCGAGCTGTCCTTGGCGGTCGAGCAGCATGCTTTGCTGGTTGCAGAGCAGGATGCGGGGGCGGGTGGGGACGGTTTTCTGCCGCTCGTTGCGCGG
Organism: Donghicola eburneus; assembly: GCF_900115865.1. Lineage (GTDB taxonomy): Bacteria > Pseudomonadota > Alphaproteobacteria > Rhodobacterales > Rhodobacteraceae > Donghicola > Donghicola eburneus. The sequence continues at coordinate 88,684 of NZ_FOXY01000011.1, forward strand.
CTCTGCGGGCAGAGCGCTGCGGCCCTGCCGCTCTTGGCCGAACTCCAGACCCGTAGCCGAAGCCTGAGCAGTCTACGCCGGACCCTGTCGTGGTGGACGGGCCGCGACATACAGGTGCACGCCGATTTCAGCCGCGCCTCACCCGTTGACGAAGCCTGCCGTACCGCCCTTGGCCGCAAGGCCGCCGGACTGGGACAGGGCACCTTGCTGGGAAAATTTGGACGCACCGCTCAGGGTCAGATCGAGGTTGAAATCCACTGTGCCGACCGCGCCAATTTCGAGCAACTCTTGGCAGATACCGAGATGCTGCGCGGCTTCTGGCAGGTGCTGCGGGCGACCCTGCGTGATCCGGCGCCGTTCTCGGTCTTTGCGGTGGTGCCGCGCGATGCGGTTGACGTCCCGCGCCTGTCTGCACGCAGCGGGCAGGGCACGCGCATTGGTCAATACAACTGTCTGGGACGCTCGCGTCCCCAAGGAAAAACCACCCGCATCAAACTTCGTAACAGTGCCGCGGCAGCATAACAGGGAGCGCGTCTCATGGTTCAACTTGTCAAACTGGTGAACAAACTTTCCCCGCAACTGCGCGGGGCGCTAGAGAACGCGGTGGGCGAGGCGGTCAAGCGCAAAACCCCGACCGTCGAAGTCCCGCACTGGCTGTTTCACGCGATTTTCGGCAGCGACACAGGGCTGGCGGGCCATCTGGAAAAGCAGGGCGTGAACCTGTCCGATTTGCAGGCCGAACTGGAACGCCAGATGCCGCACGGCTCCGGTGGGTCTGATAACAAACCGACGATTTCCGGCTCGATTTCCAAGGTTCTGGAAGAGGCGTGGCTGATCGCCTCGGTCGAATTGGGGCAAGGCGCGATCCTGCCAGAGGTGCTAATTCTGGCAACCTTGGCCCCCAATGCCTTGGGGATGCGATCTGAACCGGTCAAGGCGCTGTCCAGCATTTCGACCGATAAGCTGCGTGCCTTTGCAGCAGAACGAGGGGCGGGGCTGGTGACCAGCACAGCGACCGGTGGCGCCCCCAGTGGGGCAAGCGGCGCAGCAGGCGAAGGGGCTTTGGCGCAGTTTACGGTGAACCTGACCCAAGCGGCGCGGGACGGGTCCCTGGACCCTGTGATGGGCCGCACCGAAGAGATTTCCAAGACGTTGGACGTGCTGCTGCGCAAGCGCCAGAACAACCCGATCCTGCTGGGGCAACCCGGTGTCGGCAAAACCGCAATCGTCGAAGGTCTGGCCCAGAAGATCGTCGCTGGGGACGTTCCAGAGCAGCTGCAAGGGGCCGAGCTGCTGAGCCTTGACATGGGTCTGCTCCAAGCGGGCGCGAGCGTCAAAGGCGCGTTCGAAGAGCGGCTGAAAAACGTGCTTGCCGAGGTGAAGGCCTCGGAAACGCCGATACTGATGTTCATTGACGAAGCCCACACTATGATCGGCGCTGGTGGAGCCGAGGGACAGAATGACGCTGCGAACCTCTTGAAACCGGCTTTGGCCCGTGGGGAATTCCGCACTGTGGCGGCGACCACCTACGCCGAGTACAAAAAGTACTTCGAAAAAGATCCAGCGCTGTCCCGCCGCTTTCAGCCGATCAATGTGGATGAACCCAAGCCCGATGCGGCCGTGAACATCCTGCGCGCGGTGTCCGATAATCTGTCCCGCCATCACAATGTTCTGGTTCAGGAAGAGGCGATCAAGGCCGCGGTTGATTTGTCCGTCCGCTTCATGCCCGCGCGGCGACTGCCCGACAAGGCGATCAGCTTGATGGATACCGCCTGCGCCCGCGTGGCCCTGTCACAGCACAGCCGTCCCCAGCAGATCGAGTTTCTGGAAGAGCAGCTGCACTTTGCAGAGGTTGAACTGGACCGCGCTATCAAGGATGCCAAGCAGTTCGGACGCGGTGCCTTTGACGGATCGGTAATGGAGGGCGGCATTGCTGAGCTAAAGGCCGATCTGGACAGCCGCGTCGCCACATGGGAGGCCGAGAAAGGGCTGGTCGAAGACCGCCTTGCCGCCGCCCGCGCCGCCCTAGACGCAGAGGGCGAAGAGGTTGGCGCGCCCGAAATCGATCCCGATCACAAGGACGAATACGTTTACCCTTGGGTCACGGCGGCGACTATTGCGACCGTGGTGTCGGACTGGACCGGTGTGCCCGTCAGCAGTCTGGAAAGTAGCGAGGCGCAGCGCCTGCTGACTCTGGAGAACACCCTCAAAGAGCGCGTTCTGGGGCAGGATAGTGCGATCGAAGCTATTGCCCGCAGCCTCAAGATCAGCCGCGCGGGCCTGACCGACACCCGTAAACCCATCGGGGTTTTTCTGATGTGCGGACCGTCGGGAGTGGGGAAAACCGAGACCGCGCTCGCCATCGCCGAGCAGGTCTTTGGCGGCGAAGACGCCATTACCACCATCAACATGACCGAGTTCAAAGAAGCGCATAAATCCTCGATGCTGCTGGGGGCGGCGGCTGGCTATGTGGGCTATGGCAAAGGGGGCGTGCTGACCGAGGCGATCCGGCGCAAACCCTACAGCGTGCTCTTGCTGGACGAAATGGAGAAAGCCCACCCCGCGATCCACGACATCTTTTTCCAGATCTTCGACAAGGGCCATATCAGCGATAGCGAAGGGACAGACGTCGATTTTCGCAACACGATTATCATCATGACCTCGAATGCGGGGGGCGAAGAAATCCGCGACTTTATCGACAGTTGCGACCATGATCCCACGTCCGAGGAACTGACCGCGAACCTGCGCCCGCAACTGCTGAATTTCTTTAGCCCCGCCTTTATTGGCCGGACCGAGGTCATAGCCTATCGCCCACTGAACGCCGAAGTGGGCGGCAAGCTTACCGAAATCCACCTGAACCGGATCAAGAAACGGATCGCCGCGCAGTATGGCGCCAGCTTTGACTGGGATCAGAGCTTTGTGGATTACGTGGTGTCCGCGAACAACGACCCGCTCAGCGGTGGGCGTGCGCTGGAGCAGGTGATCAACAAGAATTTCCTGCCGCGTCTGGCTGAGGCCTGCATCCAGCAGGTGATCGACGGCGGCGCGCCGGAATCCATTCATGTTGGCCACAACGGAAGCGAGGTCACACTTGAGATGGCCTAAGCCTCATATCTGCGCGGTTGCTTTGGTGGCGTTGGCTTTGCCAGCGTCCGGCCAGACGCGCGATCCGATCCAGCTCGCGACCCAGAACCTGCCACCCTATCACATGTTGGTCGATGGCCAGATCAAGGGCGTCGCGTTCGACCGCGTGACCTGCGCGCTAGACCGGATGGGGCGACCCTATGAGATCATCATGATGGATTGGTCTCAGGCACAGTTGCAGACGGAAAATGGGGATGTCGAGGGTTTCTTCGCGGGTTCACCGAACAAGGCGCGGGCGGTCTACGCCACCCCCTCGGACCCTGTGATCACAGAGGATCTGGCGTGGTTCATGCTGCCGGGCCGCGACATTGACCCCACGAACGAGGCTGACAAGGTCAGCGCCCGCTACAGCGCAAAATTCGCCACCAGCAAATGGCTGAAGCTGAAGCGTGATGGTTACAACGTGATTAAAAAACCCCGTGATGCCGAAGCCCTACTGACCATGCTGCGCAAGGGCGAGATCGACGTAGCGCTCGAGTACGAATTGATCTTTCAACACTATATGCGTGCGGCAGAGATGAAGGGGGATGACCTGATCAAGATCCCCAGCAAGTCCCAGTCAAACATGGTGCATTTTTCGAACAGATTTCTTGCTGCGAACCCGCTGTTTTTAGGGCGGTTCAACAGCTTTCTCGCGATGTGCAAGGCAGGTGAGAAATGACCGTTAGCATTCAATTGATCCGCATTCCCGAAGGCGAGTCTCTGGTTCACAGAGAATATTACGCCTCTGACCTGCCCTTTGTGATCGGGCGCGAATTCGACTGTGATCTGGTGCTGCCGGATCAGGACCGCAAAATCTCTCGGCAGCATGCAGAACTGCGCCTGAACGATGCGGGCCGGATCGTGGTTCTGGACCGCTCGACCAACGGCACAAACATCAATGGCAAGGACCTGTGGAAAGGGGACGAAAGCCCCTTGGCCGACGGGGATCGCGTGAAAATCGGGGAATACGAGCTGCTGTTCGGCATTTCCAAAGCGGCCGCGGCGGTCGATGCCACTGCGGCCAAGCCCAAGAACGGCGCTATCCCAAAGAAACCCTTTACCCTGTCAGGGGTGAACGGGTTTGCCAGTATGGACGCGGCAGGCACCCATGAGGCCCCCGCCGAGGAAGAGGACGACCCCGCAGACTTCACCGAAGGCGGCGTCGATCTGGAGGCCGACTTGCTGTTCGACCCCTTTGCCGAGGGGCCGGAGCTGAAAGAAGCCGCCGCCAAACCGGCCAAACCCACCATTGAGGTCGAACCCGAGGGCGATGCGCGTCCGATGCCTTTTGACAGCTCGACCCTGGATGAGCAAAGCAGCATGCCTCCACGCCCTGTGCTGCGCCAGACCGGATGGCTGGTCGCGCCGGACCGCGAGGCCAACGAAGCCGCAATTGAAAGCGCTGTCGCGCGCCTGTTGGAGCTGGTCGATCCCGTCGCATTGGAAAGTGAATATCGCGAATATTTAGGGCCGTTTTCCCGCACAGGCCGCCGCTTTTGGAAAATCCACAAGCGCATGTTCGCGCGCAAGCGCGACAGCGGGGAATACGTGCGCCTCTTCAAGGCAATTCTGGCAGAGGAAATCAAGAAACGATGACGATCGAGCAAAAAACCCTATTCCTGCCTTTGATCCTGGCGGCTGGCATTGCGCTGGCGGGCTGCGCCCCCGAAGTGGACCCGACACCGGTGAACAAGACCCTTGTCGTGACCGCAGGGCCGAATGTGAACCAGTATTCGGACGTGGCGCACCCTGTGGTGATCCGGCTCTATCAGCTGTCCAGCCGTAGCGAGTTTGAGGCGGCAAATTTCTGGGATATCTTCAACAATTCCGAGACCTTGGCTGGCGTGGTGATCGACCGCCGTAGCCTGTCGCCCCTCTATCCGGATGAAAAGCGGCTGGTCGCGCTGGATCTGGAGCAGGACGCATTCTACCTTGGGGCGTTTGCGGAATTTGCGGACTATGAACAGCAGGCGTTCATGGACGTGGTGCCGATCAGCGCCGACATTCTGGACGCCGGTGTGACCGTCACCGTTACGTCCTCTGGCGTGGCGATCAAGTATCGCGGAACCGATCTGGATGCGGACGCCCCTGCGCCGAAAAAGGGCCTCTTTAGCAAGCTGAAAGGCGTGTTCGGAGGGGGCGACGCATGAACCTTGAACGAAACGTCGTCTGGTCCGAGGGCATGTTCATTGCCCCCCAGCATTTTCAGCAGTTCGACAGGGCGATGCGGGCCTATGCCGAAGGGCTGGCGCGGCTGGATGCGTGGGGCGACGACTATGGCTTTGCGCAACTGGAGCTGAATGCAGAGCATTTCGGCATAGGCAAACTCTCGGTCCGTCGCGCGGTCGGGGTGCTGCCGGACCGGACCTATTTCGAACTCGACGCCGAGCAGAGCATGGATATCCCTGATGGCACTGTCGAAAAGACGGTGTATCTGGCGGTGCCCTTGGCGCGGCTGGGGACGACGCAAGTGGGTCAGCGGCGCGGCGTCCATCGGATGTTGAGCGAGCGTGTCGATCTGCACGATCTGTCCGATCACATGAACGAACCGATTGACGCCGAGGTCGCCAGCCTTGGCGTGTGCCTGCGGATCGAAGGGGATGATCTGTCAGGCTTTGCCGTCATTCCCGTGGCGCGCATCCTTGAGAAAACCGCCGAGGGCGCACTGGTGCTGGATCGCGGGTTCGTGCCGCCCGCATTGGCGATTGCGGCTTCTGACACGCTGATGGACCGTCTCAGCGATATCATCTCGCTTGCCCGTGCGCGGGCGGCCAATACCGGCGGCCGGATCGAGGCCGTCCGCAATTCCCAGAGCATCGGCAGCTTTATCAGCGAACGGCTAGAGCTAGAGGCCCTGAACCGTGGTCTCTTTGCCCTGCAGAACGCTGTGGCGCAGCCCCAGACCTCTGCGCGCAGGGTCTATGGGATGCTTGGCGAGTTGACCGTCGCCCTAGAGGCCGCAGACGCCCAAGTGACCGATCCGCTCCTCGTTTACGATCCCCGTGAGGTTGGGCCGAGCTTTGAAGCGTTGTTCACCCGATTGCGCCGTAAGCTGACGCTGCAGTCCGAGAAATCAGTGGTGTCTTTGCCGTGGAACACCGAACTCTTTGAAAAGCGGCGGCTTCTGCGCATGGTGATCCAACCACGCATGCTGCAAGAGGGACGTAGGCCTGTGCTGTCGGTGTCCTCTCCGCTGGGGAATGCGACCCTGCGCGAAATAGTGCCGTCGGTCTGCAAACTGGCTGGCATCACCGCCATTCCTGAATTGGTGCAAATGGGATTGCCGGGCATCCGCCTGACCCCCTTGGGCACAGCACCTGCAGAGCTGCGAGACAAAGATGGCTCGGCCTTCTTCGCAGTCGATACCGGATCGCCTCATTGGCAAAAGTTCATCGAGAAAAAAGAAGCGCTGGCCATGCATGTGGATGACCGGATTCCGTCTCTCACCTCGACTTTGTATCTGCTGGGGTAAGAGATGGCCGACACGCACGCCCCAACGATGACACTGACTGCCGACGGGATCTCAGGCCCTGAGACAGGGGCGCTGCGCTATCCGGTCTCGCTCAGCCCGTCGGTGCTGCAAAGCATCGAGCGGACGCTGCGCGCAGGGCAGGAGACAGGTACCGGCTTGATGCAGGTTTCGGCAGAGTTGATCGGTCTGTGCGGCACGGTCCGGCGAATGCAGGACATTCACGAACCGCATCTGGTGCGGGCCGAAATCGCGCGCTCTATCATTGATCTGAAATACCGCGTCGTGCAGTTGGATTACCCGCCATCGGTGGCCGAAAACTTGTGCCTCATCTTTGCGATCGTGATCGACGAATTCATCCTGACCAGCGATTGGGGCAAGGAATCCGGTTGGGAGAACCTGACGCTGGTCGCCGACCTCTTCGGGTTCCGCGACGGTGGAGATCGTTTCTATAACATCGCGGAACGGGCCTTGATGCAGCCCAAGGCGCTGAACGAGTTTCTGCACCTGATCTACATCTTCCTGAAGTTGGGCTATCGCGGCCGCTATACTGTCGGTCAGGAAAAGGAACGCGATCGCCTGATTCACCGGCTGGAACGTGTCATCGACCATCCGGATATTGAGATCGCGCCAACTCAATTTGGCCGCGAACTTCGCAAGACCCGCGCTTTGCGTCAGGCGATGCCATTTGCCCGTAAGCTCTATTTCGCAGGCTTGGCGGTGCTGCTGATGGTGGGTTTCGTGGTCTCTGCCCGCTTTGCCGAAGAACGTACGGCTGCGCGCACTTTGGACCGGTTCCGCGCTGAAACCGGCAGCGGGACAACTCCTGTCTACGTCTATTCCAGCGATACCAAGACGACGGTGGTGCGCAATGATTGATACCGTCTTCCGCAAAGCGATGCGCCTCCGGATGGGGCTGTACACGTTCCTTGCGACGATCTCGCTGTTGTTCGCGGTGCTGACTTACTTTGCGGTCGAGTTCGCTCAGGCGCGGATCTGGCTTTTGGTGGTGATCGCAGTGTTGGTGATCCTGTCGGTGGTCGTGTCGGTTCTGGTGGTGGTCTACCGGAAATCCATCTGGCCCGACGATCCGGTGCGAGAGGCGGAAAAGTCGCTCAAGCGCGATATGAAGCGGTTGATCCGCAGCCTGTTTGACGCCGCGCCGCGCATTAACAGCAAACTCTCGCGCGTGCCTGTGAATTTGTTTCTGCCGGTCTCAGCTTCAGATGACACCAGCTGTTTGACCGAGACGGGCTATACCGCGTTTGGCGAGCCGCTGATACGGGATGGCCTGCGGCTTTCGCTTTGGGCTTCATCGACTGCATTGGCTATCCGGTTCGAGTTGGCGGGCGGCGAAGAAGCGCCATCGGACGTGATCACAGCACTAGGAGCGGCGTTGGTGAAGCACCGGCCTGCGATGCCGCTAAACGCCATCTTTCTGGACATGGACTTGTCCGAGTTGCCTGCACTAGACGGGGTCAATCGCGATCGGATTGGGGTGATCAATCTGGTCCTGAACCGGCTGACCGAGAAACTGGCCGTGTCGCCACCGCTACACCTGATGCTGCGCGGACTTGAGCAGAACGAGGACTTGGTTCGAGCCGCGATCCTGACCGAGAGTATCGGCGAAGAGCGTGTGTTTGGTGGATTCTTGCCTCAGGACGGCGAGGAGCATCCCAACCCAGTCCATGCCCTGTTCACGCAGATGATCCAACGGATTGAAACCCTGCGGCTGGACGCCTTGGAAAAGCAGCTTGCGCCGGATTTTTGTGCCTCTTTGATCAACGCGCCCTCGCAATTGCGGGCGATCGGAATGCAGACCGAGGCGGTGATCAAGCCGCTTATTCGTCCCTTGCCCCCCAGAAAAGACCCGTTTGCCCTGCACAGCATCGCCTTTGCGGGCACGTCGTCGGGCGACAAGCCCGCCGATTTCCTGACGCGGTTCTATGCGCAGCGGTATTTTCAGGATGGCGAGATGCCCGTCGCCTTGCCCGCGCCAGAGGGCAGCATCAGTGCCCGTCACGGCGGCGCGCTGGCCGCAGCCTACCGCACCGAAGCTTTCGCAATCGAGCCGAACCGCAGCCAGCTGTGGCGTCAGGATCTGAAGGGCAATCTGGTGACCGTGGCCTTGACCGCCATCGTGGCCTTGTTCGGGACCGCGATGGTGATCAACATGCGCAACTACCGCGCGGTGAACACGCAGGTCGAAGAAGCGTTCGAGGATTATTTTCAGGCGATGGCGACCTCGGCCCAAGGGGCAGACGGGCTGAACACGCAAATCAATGCGCTCTACAAAATCCGGTCGTCGTTTGACGGATATGATGCCCTGCCCAAGCGGCCCATCCCCGTGTGGCTGCCAAAAGGGTCGCTCGAGTCCTTCTATCAGCGCGCTTACGAGAAAGAGTTGACGGGCCCGTTTCAACTCGCGCTCGCCGACTATCTGGAAAAGGACCTGTTCGCCTATAACGCGCTCGGGGATGGGGTGACGCTATTCTCCTTGGCTCTGAACGAGGCAGAATTTTACACCAATCAAGCCAGCAACGCCGAAGGTCTGACAACTTATTTTAGCCGCGCGCTTGCCGAAGAGGGGCAAGTCTCGGCCAGGGATACAACAGCCAGAGAAGCCCTGCTGGCTGACCTATTCGCGCTGAACCAGCCGCCGCCCGCGCGCAACGAGGAACTGAACACCGTCGTCGCAAAAACCCTGACGGGGCAGAACACCGCAGACCTGCTCTACAAGCTGCTGCTGCGCGAGCCTGAATTTGCGGACCGTGTCGATCTGCGCGCCAGCCTCGGGCCTCGGTTTTCCGAAGTGTTCGAGCCGCCAGAGGACCCTGCAACTTATTTCGTGCAGCGTGCCTTTACCCGCGAAGGGTTCGACGCGATGTACCGGAACGGCGAGATCGCAGCCCTACGGGACATGATTTCGAACTATGATCTGCTGGTTGGGCAGATGGAAGAGACCGAGATAGACAACCTGCTGCGGCGCGTCGGCGATTTGTACATGGCCGATTACATTGGCCGGTGGTCCGATTTCCTAGGTGCGCTGAAACTGCATGATGCTCGTGACTGGGAAGAGGCACAGGTCCTGATGAAGGCGCTGGTGAATACCAGCGAAAATCCCGTGAAGAAACTGGTGACGACCCTTCAAAACGAGGTCGCGATCACCTTTCCACCGCCGCTGCCGCCCGCCAAAGATGGCGACGAGGTGGACCCCATGGTGCTGGCCCGCTTCGAGCAATTGCAAAATTCACCGCAAGCGGTCGCGGCGCGCAACATTTCTGCGGCGTTTCAGGAATATCTGATCACGCAAGATATGTCGGGCAAGCAGTTGACCCAGTTCGACATCCTGCTTGCCTATGCCCGCGAGGTCGCCGCGTGGCTGGATGCCGCCGTCGCCGCCGGAACGGGCACGGGAAAGTTCCTGTTCGATCAACTGGTGAAATCCGAAAGCGCGACCCCGCTCGCGGTGCTCGACAACTTTGCGCAGCGCAGCGAATTGCCGATTGTCCGAAGCTTTGGCGTCGCCCTGTCGGGCACGTTGGACCGCGCCGCAATGAACTTTGTGCAGAGCTATGTGGACGGGCAATGGCAGCAGCGGGTGTATGATCCCTATGACTCTCTTCTGTCGTCGATGTTCCCATTCGATGAACAGGGCAGCAGCGAAATCACCCTTGCCGAGTTCACAGAGATCTTTGGCCCCGAAGGCGCGATCCAAGCCTTCAAGGCGCAATTCCTATCGGCGTTCGAGGCGCAGCCAGGGATGTTCCAGATGCGGTCGACCTTCTTGCCCCAGAACAGCATTGGTTTGTCTTTTGAGACTGAAAAGATGCTGCTGCATGCCCGAGAGATCACCGAGTCCGCCTTTGTCGACGGCAAGCCCTATGCGAAATTCCGGATCCGCGTCAGTTACATGGATCCTGCCCTTAGCGAGATGAACCTAAGGTCTGGCGCAACCCTGCACCGCTTTGCCCACGGTCCTATGGCCTGGAGCGATCAGGCGTGGCCGCTCGCTGGCATGACCGACAGCGATCTGGATCTCAGCGTCTACATGCGCTCGCGGCCTGTGCTGGAAAAGCGGTTCATGGGCACTTGGTCCTGGTTCCGTCTGGCCGAGGCCGGCGCAGGTAGCATCGACCCTTCGACCGGGGTCGCCGAAACCACTCTGGATATCAACGGCAACCTGATGGCGTTGCAGTTTGATGTCGCCACCCGCAGCACGCCCTTTGCGCCGCGGTTTTTCTCTCGTTTCCGTTTGCCAGTGCGTCTCTTCGAAACCTACGCCATCGAACCCACGCAATAGGGAGTGCGGGACATGCCGGATGATGATCGTGATATCAAAGGAAACGCCACAGAAGCGTTCGAAGCCGTAAGCTGGCAAGTGGCTGGAGCGCTGACGGGAGATGCCGCTATGCCGCTCATGGCATATCTTCAGATGGTGTATGAGATGGCGCGAGAGGCGAAATCTCCAGAAGAGGAACTCGCGTCCAATCCGCAGTTCATCATGAACGGGCACTCGGGCCGCGGTTCTCCCAAGACAAAGGGTTATTTCGGTTACCGCAAAGGGCTGTCGCTGTTTTCCTCTGCTGCAGGGTTCACAAGCAAGATTGCCTCGACTGCGACACAGGTCGATGTGGGCGGCGTGCTCAAGGAGAGCAATGCGATCGGATCGTCTATCGGCCACCTTTGCAAGGTCCGCGCAACCGGTGCCCGCTATCGTCAAAGCGAAACGATCACCCGATGGGTCGATGCGGTCCAAACCGCAAAGGGCCTGAAGATTGCTGTGCGTTCAGTGGATTTGGCTGGTGCGGCCATTCCGATTGGAGCCGTCGGGTTGGGTACGGGTGTCGCGAGTGCTGTGGCCAAAGCGGGGATCAAAGTGACCATCGGTGGCCTAATGGGCCGCGTCGCGATGGAGCTGCACTGGCGTGCCTTTCAAGAGGTCACAATCAGCCGCGTCCTAGTGGCTCCGAATGGCAAAGCCGTGGGACCCGCGAGCGCGATCCTGTACGAGCTGTTCACAAAACGTGGCATGACCCGCATCTTCGGACAGCATGACATTGCCAACATGGTCAAGGAGCCTGCGGGATGGTTGGCCGTGCGCGACAAGCTGATGCTGATGTAAGTGGCCGTTTGACCGCTGCGCTTGCAGAGTTTGGGTTGGGGCGTGATGCGTTGCAGGAGCGGCTCGGTGGCCGCTCTTGGAAAGTTTTGTATTCAGGGCTGCCCCACGTCCTTAAGCTAGCGGCAGATGGCTGGATTGACCATTTGCACAACGAAGCGCGCTGTCTGCAAGACATCGCACATCGGGAAGTTGGGATTGGAGAGCAGGCCTTTTTGGTCCCTTACATCGAGGGGCATCTTTTGGTCGCCGAGACGCTTGACGAGGCCGGACTCCGCGCTTGCCTCGCGCCTGTTCACGAGGCGGGATACACCTTTTGCGATTTGCGCCCGTCCAACGTCATTGTCGCTGCCGGACAGTGTCATCTGATTGATTGGGAGTTCTGCACACGCACCGGCACGAGTATTGAGAATATGCCGAGCAGACCCTATTCGTCCGGCTTCACGCATCCTGATCTGATCTGGGCCAAGGGGGTTGTGGATCCTAGGCTGGATCGCTTCTCTATGGTGCGGTTACAAGAATTGTTGAGTTAGTGTACTCTGGCAATATAACGAAGACGAACAGGTTTCTCGTAAAATTATAGTGTTAGCCAGTTTCCTACAGATCGTGGAGTTTCTGCCGGGTTTTGAGCTTGATCGTCGACACAGAAATACCCCTATAGCTCCGAGGTGGGCTTTCTTCAGGAGGTCAGCTTGACACTGAGACTCGGTCCATCTCCCCTGCGCCTCTTGCTAAGAAAAGTATAATGTGTTTCCGTGCTGACCGAAGTGATCGGCTGTTGCTCCATATCCACCGCTTATTTTCGAGCATGCTTTCTGGTTCGGATTCGAGATCAGTTCGGGCATTAGTTAATAAACCCCTGATAGGGCATCGCGACCTCCTATTGCTAGGGTACTCTCCCCGATCTTAGGGGGACGCGGGAGTTGAATTTTCTCGGCAGGATGAACCAGGAGATTCCGCTTAAGAAGACACGTTTCACAGAAGCGCAGATCATGTGTGTGCTGCGCCAGATGGAAGGCGGCGGTCCTGCTGCCGGGCTGTGCCGTGAGCATGCGATGAGCAGCGCCATGCTGTAAAATGGCGCGCGAAGTATGGCGGCATGGAGGACAGCTTGATCAGTGAGATGAAGCCATTGGCCGCGAAGAACTGACGCCTGAAGCGCATGTATTGTGATTTCAGTATGCAGAATGATCTGTTGAAAGAAGCGCTCAGAGAAAATGATTTGGCCAGCTCAATGCCGAGAGTTGGCCTTGAAAGCGGTGGCGATGAAGGGCGTCAGCATGGCGCTGGCGTGTGTCAATGGCAGGTCAAAATTCCCCAGTTTGGCATCCCGGTTGTTGGCGGATTTATAGACTGGCAGCTCCATTTTTGATTTCAGGTGGGCGCCCTCTGCGCTTTGAAGGTGGCGGCGGCGTAATGGGCGCATTTGCACGCGCATGTTCAGTAGTGAGATCGGTATGACCACGTAGTCGGTAGCTTGCTCCCTTGATGTGCATGACGACAGCGTGATGGAGGAGACTATCCAGCAAAACGGTAGTCACGACTGGATCTCCAAAGACTTCACCGCACTCAGCAAAGCCTCGGGCGCTGGATCGATAATTGGATGATCGAGCGCTTTTGGAGATCCCCGAAATACGAATGTATCTATCTTAACGCCTTCGAGACAGGCTCTGAAGCCAGCGATGAGATCGGCGCCTGGATTGCCTACTACAACGAAAAACGCCCGCACTCATCCCACGGGCTGCTGACGCCGGGCGAGGCATATTATAGCCGGATCCAGAACCTGAAGGCCGCCGCCTGAAATGAAACTAATGCAATAGCTTAAGCCCGGAGGTGAACTAGTCGAAAATGAGGGCCACCTCTCCCGTTCGAAACTTGTATCCGTGGTCGAACCGCTTGATGACATTGTTGCTGGAGAAGCGTAGCTCTGAGCCAAAGATGAGTTACCGTATTTGAGGGGTGTGATCAGCCTGCGCAAAGATCGTCCCCCCACAGTCGCCAATAATTTGAGACAATACGATAAGCGAGCACAACCTGATCGGCTTTGGCGTTGCGTGGTTGCTGGCGTATCACGATAGCCGCTGCCGAAAAAAAGAGCTGAGTCAAAGAGCGGGCCGAAGTTCCTGATCCGAGATCCCTTAGGTCTGTCGAACTCAGCTGAAGGCTGTCGTCCATGGGAAGGTTGGAAACCATCGAAAGCTCTGCGCCGCGCAACTGATCAGGAAAAAAGATCTGCCTGACTCGCGTGGTCGCTTTGAGAATATTAGAGGTTGGCACCTGCGCAATCGAAGTTAGAGGTGTGGCTTCTATCTCGCGTTCAATGATATCAAAGGCTTCGCGCACAGACCTAAAAATCAAATCTTGGGGATTGAAGCGCAGCGCATGCCGCTCTTTCAGCTTGCGCAAAAAGTCTTCGATTTTCGCGATCTTTGCGAGCACGGCAGCGGCGTCTTTATCGTCACTGGATAGGACGATGGCGCAATTATCGTCTTTGTCGAGAAGGGCAAGGGTGGTGGGGTGACTAAGCATCTTTGGAACTTTATAAACGGGGAAGTGGCCCGCGCCGCGGCGGGCCACTGGATTTGGATTAGAATAGATGGCGCTCTAAGATGACTTCGTCCTCAATGGCGTCGTCACTCAAGACATCATCGTTCTTCTGTAGGTGCAGCATGATCGGGAGGTCGTTTTTTTGGACATCTCATCGCCAAGCAGTGCGACAGATACTCCGCCAGCTTCAGCAACAACTTTTGGGAGAATGCCGTCCGCTTCCCCAAATAGGTTGGCACCCAAGTCGGCAACAGGACCGGACCCGGTACCCTCGAGAGCGATCTGAAGATCAGTCGCAACCTCGGTCGTTGTCGTCACCAATTCGCTGCCCTCGATGGTAGCCTGAAATTCCAAAATCGCGTATTCGATATCGTCAAGCGCAACCTCTACAGCGTTTTCTGCATCGCCCGAAACTTCAAGTGAAAGGTCGATCCCGTCCTCGGCACCACCGATATCTATATCGATCGTGGCGCGAACATCAGCTGCGGTCTCGCTCATGCCGTTGTTGCTGCCATCACCAGCAGTATCAGGGGGCAGCTCAACGTCAGAAATTACTTCTCCGCCGCCCGCAATGATCCCTTGGCCAGCGGCACCGGCATCTTCGAACGGGATAGTCAGACTGCTGTCGAGTTCGGTAGCGGGCTCAATGCTAGCGTCCAGGGTGACACCAAGGCCATCTCCCACACCTTCGAAGGTCACTTCGGAATAGACCTCAAGCTCAGCGTTGGCGTTTGCTAGAATATCAGGGATCGCGACTGCGATTTCGGTCGCCTGATCGTTCACATCATTGGCGCCATCAGTCATTTCGGCGGTTAGGTCCACCGCGACGTCCTCAAATGCATCTGTCTCATGTGAAATGGCGCCTTTAAGACCTTCGATCGACACATTCAAAGCTGTGGGGGCTAGTGTGGCCTCTACATCGTTGAGCAGACTGAGCGCTTCGTTGCAGATCGTAGTGCCGGATGCGGAAGAAATGGAAAGGTCTGGGGACTTATTGGCAAAGAAAGCACGGCACATTCTATGATGTGTCCTTAATAGCTAGACGACTTATTTCTTAATAAAAACACATTTCACTTCATTAAAATATACGACAGACGATATATGTTTTGCCTTACGTTTCCGGGTATTTGGCCGTTCCTAACTACACTTTGCCGCGCGTTTTTTTACGACATACTTCGAAGGATTACCTTCGAGCTGTGTATTCGATTAACATGGCGGATGAGAGCTGTGTCACTGGCTCAGACCCGCAGTGAGAATCATCACTGTAGAGGGGCATGAATCGAGGTAGGGTATTTGCCAACTTCTTCAGACAGTCTCGCAATGAACCAAGATCGCCTGTACTGAATCCACGAAAGCAGAGGGAACGGCTGTCTGATGTCAGCGCGCATGGGACAGTTGGAGGTGCATTTGATAATAGAGGGTTTCTGGCACATCGTAACCACCAAAGAGTGGAGATGAGACAGGAACTCAAAACCAAGAAGTGCCCCCGACGAGAAGATTGTCAAGGACATCCGTCGCGCGACCCGCAAGCAACACACCTCAGAAGACAAGATCAGGATTATACTAGACGGCCTTAAAGGCGAGGACAGCATTTCTGAGCTGTGTCGCCATGAGGGCATTGCGCAGAGCCTTTACTACAGTTGGTCCAAGGAGTTCCTCGAAGCTGGCAAGAAGCGCCTCGGCGGTGATACTGCGCGTGCGGCGACATCCACCAAAGTGAAAGATCTTCGCCGTGAGGCTTACGCAGAAGAGTAATGGCGCGGCGTTTAACAGATTAACCCGGATGTGACCAATTTTCCGAGAACTGGCATGGTTATCTCTACGCAGTCTGAGTGACAGCGCAATCGCACAGACTGAGTTGGATGCGTTGACCTCTACCGAGAAAATTATGCTGAACAAGCCTGATTTGTCGGCAATCAGACAGCGCAACGCGAAAAAATTATGAAGCTTCTGGCATCACAAAATGCGGCTTGCCGCAACTGCTATCAGGCCAGCTCAATCGTGACTCACAACGTGGACTTTTTTGAATCTTGACCCGCACGGATAAAAATTTTTCAAATGGTCTAGATCGTATTACTGATTTGCGCGAGGAATGCCTTACGGTGAATATAGTCCTCGAAATCGGACTGGCTCGGGGGAGATGGGACGGGTTTCGGGAGCATTTGCGGGCTGGCGAGACGATGAGACTCGCTAGCCGCTTTCTGGGGCGCCAAAGTTCGACGCATGTAATCCTTTAAGAATATTTCGAGGGCGCCACAAAGCCAGTTGGCCCGTCGCAGTGATGACCAAAACTACTTGGTAGAACAACTTCCTTCGTAAACAAGGTTCCTGATCTTTCGCAAAAGGCGCGACCTTGCTAGCCTTGGAAATTGGTGTTCTCGATATTGGCGAAATCAGAGTTCTGCAGTTCAAATCGCTCAAACTGGCATCACTCGCGTTCCTCTTAAGCTGTGTTCACACAACGGATGGAACATCGGGTTGAAAGCCAAGACAGCACACAGTAGACATCCTTATGATACCTCGATTGGTCATGAAACTCTCCATTGCTTTGTGCGATCTGCTCTGTTTGGAGTCCTGTTTAAACATGAACAAGTCTTTTGATGAGAACATGAAGGAGATCGTTGGCTGCGTCGTGGTTCAGCGTTTCGTCATAAAATTTATATAGTTAGGGCTGAATACTCTCACAGAATTATATCACTCTCGCAGAAACACTGTGATTTTTCGAAAAGAAGTGCGCCCCACAATGGGGCAACCCCATCTCTGGCTTGCTCCCTTCTCGTGAGGTAGCGTTAGACTTACTAAATTATTAAATCGCGTGCGGATAAAGAGGTGGTCGCGGGAATTCGGACCAGGAGTTAAGCTGCAGCTCCTGAACGAGACTGACCTGAGATGACGAAACGGAAACGCTATTCTGCGGAGTTCAAAGCCAAGGTGGCCCTTGAGGCCATCCGCGAGGAACTGACGACGGCCGAACTGGCCAAGAAGTACGATATCCATCCCACCATGATCAGCGGCTGGAAGCGGGCGGCGATCGAGAACATGGTATTGGCCTTCAACACGAAGGCGGCTGCCGAGCCGACGATTTCGGTCGCGGATGTTGAGAAGCTGCATGCGAAGATCGGCCAGCTTGTGATTGAGCGGGATTTTTTGTCCGAAGCCTCCAGTCGCATCCCCGGCACTGGAGGCAGAAAGCGGTGAACAAGGATCATCCCGGCCTCAGCGTCCGGCGGCAGTGCAGCCTGCTGTCCCTAGCCCGATCAAGCCTCTACTACCAGCCGCGCGGCGAAAGCGCGGAGAACCTCGCCTTCATGGGAATCATTGATCGCCAGTTTATGGAAACCCCATGGTACGGCTCGCGCCAGATGGCCCGCCACATGCAGAGAGAAGGGCGCAAATGCGGTCGGCATCGCGTCAGGCGGCTGATGAAGCTCATGCGGCTGGTGCCGATCTATCAGGAGCCGAAGACCAGCAGGAAACACCCTGAGCACAAGATATATCCGTATCTTCTCAGGAACTTGTCCATCACCCGGCCGAACCAGGTCTGGTGTACGGACATCAGCTACATTCCGATGCGTCGTGGCTTCCTGTACCTTGTGGCGGTTATGGACTGGCACAGCCGAAAGGTGCTGAGCTGGCGGTTGTCTAATTCCATGGACGCGGGATTCTGCGTCGAGGCATTGAAGGAGGCGCTGGCGAAATACGGCGCGCCCGAAATATTCAACTCCGATCAAGGATCTCAATTCACCAGTACCGACTTCACCAACGTGCTGAACGACGCGAAGGTGAAAATCTCCATGGACGGGCGTGGCCGCTGGATCGACAACCGGATGATCGAGCGTCTGTGGCGGTCACTCAAATACGAATGCGTCTACCTGAACGCCTTCGAGACCGGGTCCGAGGCGCGAAAGGGGATCGGCGCGTGGATCAGCTATTACAACGAAAGACGCCCGCACTCATCGCATGGGCTGCTGACGCCGGACGAGGCCTATGGTATTCGACCCCCGAACCTAAAGATCGCCGCATAATGTGAAACCAAAGCTGTAGCTTAGCCAAGCGGCAAACTGGTCGAAAAACTGGGACCACCTCTTAATACACATATGAAAAAGGCTTTGATCACTGGTGTGACCGGTCAAGACGGCTCCTATTTGGCGGAATTCCTTCTTGAGAAGGGGTACGAAGTACACGGCATTAAGCGCCGTGCCTCGCTTTTCAATACTCAGCGCATCGACCAGATTTACCAAGATCCTCATGTCACCAATGCGCAATTCAAGCTGCACTATGGTGATCTGACGGACACGTCGAACTTGACCCGTATTCTTCAGGAAGTTCAGCCGGATGAGGTTTATAACCTCGGTGCTCAGTCCCACGTCGCGGTGAGCTTTGAAGCGCCTGAATACACTGCTGATGTCGATGCCACCGGGACGCTGCGCCTGCTCGAGGCGATCCGTTTCTTGGGCATGGAGAAGACTACACGTTTTTATCAGGCGTCGACGTCCGAACTGTACGGCTTGGTTCAGGAAATCCCGCAGAAAGAGACCACACCGTTCCACCCGCGGTCGCCTTATGCTGTCGCGAAGATGTACGCCTATTGGATCACCGTGAACTACCGCGAAGCCTATGGGATGTATGCTTGCAACGGCATCCTGTTTAACCACGAAAGCCCCCGCCGCGGTGAGACCTTCGTGACGCGCAAGATCACCCGTGGTTTGGCCAATATCGCACAGGGCCTCGAGCCGTGCCTTTACATGGGCAACATCGACAGCCTTCGTGACTGGGGCCATGCCAAAGATTATGTGCGTATGCAGTGGATGATGCTGCAACAAGACGTAGCGGATGATTTTGTCATTGCGACAGGCGTCCAGTACTCTGTGCGTGAATTCATCACGTGGACTGCCAAAGAGCTTGGAATCTCCTTGGAGTTTACCGGTGAAGGTGTAGATGAGATTGCAACCATTACAGCCATCGAAGGGGACATGGCACCGGCCCTTAAAGTTGGCGATGTCATTATGCGGATTGACCCGCGTTACTTCCGGCCGGCGGAAGTGGAAACGCTGTTGGGTGATCCTACGAAGGCAAAAGATAAACTTGGCTGGGTGCCCGAAATTACGGCGCAGGAAATGTGTGCCGAGATGGTGGCCGAGGATCTGAAGAACGCGCGCCGTCACGCGCTCTTGAAAGAGCACGGCTACAGCCTGCCCGTTTCGATCGAGAACTAACGTTTGTAGCCCGCCGTATTCTGGCGGGCTTTTTTACTACCTTTTCAAAGAACGGGACTTCATCGTGCAAAAGATTTTTGTAGCGGGACACCGCGGAATGGTCGGAGGCGCGATCCTCCGGAACCTGCAGGCCCGCAAAGACACGGGCGAAGACATTACGCTGATCACGCGCACCCACGCCGAGTTGGACCTGACAAGCCAGGCGGCTGTTGCGGAGTTCATGCAAGCAGAAAAACCCGACGTGGTCATCCTGGCGGCGGCCAAGGTGGGCGGCATTCACGCGAACAACACCTACCCGGCCGAGTTCATTTACCAGAACCTGATGATGGAGTGTAACGTCATCCATCAAGCCTTTGCCGCGGGTGTCAAAAAGCTGCTTCAGCTTGGCTCTAGCTGCATCTATCCAAAGCATGCAGAGCAGCCGATGACCGAGGCGGCTTTGCTGACAGGCACACTCGAGCCGACAAACGAGCCTTATGCCATTGCCAAGATCGCGGGGATCAAGCTCTGCGAGAGCTACAACCGCCAGTACGGCGTAGATTACCGTTCGGTAATGCCGACCAATCTCTATGGCCCAGGCGACAACTTCCATCCGGAAAACTCGCATGTGTTACCCGCGCTGATCCGCCGTTTCCACGAGGCTGCTCAAAACGGTACCGAAGAGGTTGTGATCTGGGGGTCGGGCAAGCCCATGCGCGAGTTCCTGCATGTGGATGACATGGCCGAGGCCTCGCTCTTTGTGCTTGATCTCGACAAAGGTATCTACGACGCAAATACCGAGCCAATGCTCTCGCATATCAACGTGGGCACCGGGACCGATATCACCATCCTTGACCTTGCGAAGCTGGTTGCAAAAGTCACGGGCTACGAGGGCAAAATCTCTAACGACCCATCCAAGCCCGACGGCACTATGAAGAAGCTCATGGATGTCAGCCGCCTCGAGAAGATGGGCTGGAAAGCGCGCGTCGGCCTCGAAGAGGGTGTCGCCGAAACCTATCAGTGGTTCCTTGAGAACCAAGACAATTTCCGTCGCTGATCTCACAAGCCTAGAGTAATGACTTTGAATAAATCCATTTACCCCGTTCTTCTTTGTGGCGGCTCCGGCACGCGCCTTTGGCCGCTGAGCCGCAAATCCTATCCCAAGCAATTTGCCCGGCTGACCGGTGACGAGAGCTTGTTCCAAGCCTCGGCCAAGCGTTTTGCCGGTGCGGCCTTCAAGGCACCGACGGTCATCACTGGCGCTGACTTCCGTTTTATCGTCCTTGAGCAGCTCGCAGCGGTTGAAATCGCACCGGCTGCGACGCTGATCGAGCCTGAGGGCCGCAATACAGCGCCCGCGATCCTCGCCACCGCGCTTGTTCTGGACGCCGAAGAGAGTGGCGCGCTGATGCTTGTCGCCCCGTCGGACCATGTTATTCCCGACGCGGAACGCTTCCGCGAGGCTGTCATCGCCGCGGCTCCTGTTGCTGAAGCGGGCAATCTTGTGACCTTTGGCATCAAGCCTGATCGTCCCGAAACCGGATATGGCTGGCTCGCTCTGTCAGAGCGGCCCGATGTGGACTTCGCACCAGTGCCTCAGGCGCTGAAAGGGTTCGTTGAAAAGCCCACGCTTGAGACTGCGCAGAAGCTGTTTGATGGCGGCGAACACCTGTGGAACGCGGGCATCTTCATGTTCTCGACCACAGCGATCATCGAAGCCTTTGAAAAACACGCCCCCGACATGCTGGCCCATGCACAGCGCGCTGTGGAGGAGGCAGAAAAAGACCTCGGCTTCACCCGTCTTGCCCCCGAGCCTTGGGCACAACTCGAGGACATCTCGATCGACTACGCGGTTCTCGAGAAGGCCGAGAACCTGTCGGTCGTGCCCTATGGCGGCGTTTGGTCTGACTTGGGCGGCTGGGATGCGGTTTGGCGCGAGAGCGATCTGGACGAGAGCGGCGTTGCCACCAGCGGTCCTGCCACGGCCATCGAATGTGATGACACACTCCTTCGCGCTGAAACCGAGAGCCAAGAGCTGGTCGGGATCGGCCTGAAAGACGTCATCGCTGTCGCGATGCCGGACGCGGTGCTCGTCGCCCACAAAGATCGGGCACAAGAGGTGAAGAAGGCTGTCGCCGCGCTAAAAGCCAAAGGCGCCTCGCAAGCGGAAACCCTGCCCCGCGACTACCGCCCTTGGGGGTGGTACGAAAGCCTGGTCGTCGGACGCCGCTTCCAAGTAAAGCGTATCCACGTCCATCCAGGCGCAGCGCTATCTCTGCAGTCCCACCACCACCGCTCTGAGCATTGGATCGTGGTCGAGGGCACCGCGAAGGTGACCATCGACGAGACCGTCCAGCTTGTGACGGAAAACCAGTCCGTCTACATCCCCCTCGGCGCCGTCCACCGGATGGAAAACCCGGGTAAAGTCCCCATGGTCCTGATCGAAGTTCAGACCGGCTCTTACCTCGGTGAAGATGACATTATCCGCTACGAAGATATCTACGCTCGCGGACAAGGCGCTAAGGGGTAAAATCCTTCCAACGCAGTTTATTTGCGGGGCCGGATGAAGAGTGCGGCCCCGCTTTTAGGAGTTGTCTACGGATTTCAGGGATCTGCGTAAGCCTGAACAGTTTGCTGCGAAGGTTTTAGTCAGTCGAGGTGCCTAATCTTCTCTCTGAGCCGATCATCCTATTACTATTTACTCTGGAAAATCCGTAATCAAGCCTTTTAGGGTAGGCCTTACTTAAACAAGCATCATGTTCAGCGCGAACATTGTCGTATCGCGAATTTCTAAGGTGTCACTATCCGAGAAAGATAGAAGTACGCCTGATTCAAACTCGGTGGCATAGCTGTCCAGATCAGAACGGATGTCGTCGTTGGTTAGACCGTCGAACTCAATGATGAGCAGGTCAGTCACTTCAGCGTCGTAAATGATGTCTGAGCCTTGGCTGTAGATAAAGGTATCCCCGCCAGAACCACCATAGAGGCTGTCGTTTCCAGCGCCGCCATGCAGCGTGTCGCGTCCCGCTTGGCCAAGAAGCAAATCATTGCCTTGCTCGCCAAAGATGTTGTCATCGCCTTTGCCGCCATAAGCCTTGTCACTACCTGTGCCGAGCTTGATCGTGTCGCGGCCACCATTTCCGCGGACTTTGTCACGCGCGCCGCCGCTGTCGATTTCGTCGGAACCAGCCCCGCCTTGGATAAGGTCTCTTCCCTGCCAGCCGTCGATGCGGTCAGCACCGCCTCCACCAAGGAGTTTGTCATCACCGGTGGAGCCTACGAGCCAATCCGATCCTCCGGACCCGCGCAGCGTATCGTTGCCGTTATCTCCGAAAAGGGTGTCGTCTCCTGTCCCACCGATTAATAGGTCGTGACCCCCGCCGCCATTCAGCCAATCATTGCCACCAGCACCGTGCAACGTGTCGCTTTCGTCTTGACCGCTGACGAAGTCCATTCCGCTATCACCGCGCCAATTAATTCCCGGCGCGTCTGGTTCGCTGATTCCGCCTTCCTCATAATATCGAAGCATCTCCCATGTATCGTAGCTCAGACCCGAGCTGGGGATTGTGGCAGGCCCGACTTCAGATACGTAATTTTCGTACATGGACAGTTCATCGCCTTCAATCTCCAGAAGCAAAGTGTGCCGGTAGCCATCGCTGACGACTGGAGTGTATTCGAACTCCAGTACCTGTGTGCGGAAGCGGTCGTCGGGGGCACCGCCGTCTGTCACTTCGGCAAGGTAAAATTCACCCTTTAAGGTGATTTGCAATGCGCCCGGTGAACCATCCGCCGCAGAGTCGCCGCCAAGATTCAGGCTCTCGCTCAGAAAGTTTGAAGAGACACTCGAATAGGTTGCGCCGCTGCCCCATGTATTCAGAAACCCGACATCCAGAGAGGCGCTGTTACTTTCGCGCTGAAGATCGAGCTGTCCCCAGTAGATTTGCGAATAGATTGTGAGGTGATCGTATGACTTTTGAACAAGCGATCCGTCGGTATCCCAAGCTCCAGTAGTGACGTCGAAGGTGGTAAAGTAGTACATTCTGGCTCGCTTGTTGGAAACTTCATCGCAGGTCGGGGCGTGCAATCAAAGATAGCATTGCGTCACGCAGCCTTAATCTTTGGGTAGTTTGGCGTCCAGTGCAGCGTGGGCTTGGCTGACGACTCCAGAGCGAGAGCGATTGGCAGGCCTTCGCTTAGAACGAAAGTTGGAGACGGATTCTCTGCAGTTCTCGCCTATGCTGTCGCGCGGGGAGGAGAACGCGATGGGAGATGTGCGGCACGTTCAGGAAATCGAGCAAGTCCTCGGAGGCGGCGCGACGGGGCGGGATAGCTTTGTTTCGGCGTCGTGGCGACGGTGTGTTGAGCTATATGGCATGGACCCGACGCGGACCGATCCTGCGCATATTGTTACCGAGATGGAGTTGCGCGAGCATCGCAAGCAAGCTGAATGGCTGATCGGCGCGGCGCGCTCTGGGTTGCAAAGCCTGTTCCGGCAGGTTGCGGGGCAGAACTACGTGCTGTTGCTGACCGATGCCAAAGGGGTCTGTGTCGACTTCTTTGGCGATGATCTTTTCGTAGATGATCTGCGCAGTGCGGGGCTTTATCTGGGGTCGAACTGGTCAGAAGATCTGGCGGGCACTTGCGGGGTAGGGGCCTGCATCGTGACCGAGGAGCCTGTGACAGTCCATCAGGATGACCACTTCGGGAATGCTCATACTCGGCTGTCCTGCACGGCGGCGCCGATCTTTGACAGCTTGGGGCAGTTGGCAGCAGTGCTGGATATTTCGCTGCTGCGGTCCCCGACGCCAAAGAGCAGCCAGAACTTGGCTATGAATCTTGTGACGTCCGCCGCGCGGCGGGTGGAAATGGCGAACCTTATGGCAGAGAGCCGTCGGGACTGGGTGCTCCGGTTGTCTTCTAGCCCAGAGTTTCTGGATGTGGACCCAGAGGCGGCGGTGCGGCTCGATGGGTCAGGGCGGGTTATTGGCTACACCCGCGGGGCGCGCCCGCTGTTTCCCGATGGCGCGGCGATCATTGGGCAGCGGATTGAAGAGGCTTTGGGTTTGTCCGTCGATGATCTGCCCGATCTGATGCGCGACCGTCCGACCGAAGAGCGAATTGTTGAGATGCGGGATGGCGGTGCGCTGTTCGGACACGCTATTGCCCCGCAAACCACGCGGACAGCGCGGCCCGCACGCCAAAGTGGGGCAGTCGCGGGTTTGTCTGGCGGCGATCCGGTAATGACGCGGCTTTTGCAGCAGGCCGAGAAGATCGCCCGCACCAGTGTTCCTGTGATGATCACAGGCGAGACGGGAACGGGGAAGACCAAGCTGGCGCGGGCGCTGCATATGGCGAGCGGGGCCAACGGCTTTGTCAGTTTGGAGTGTTCGATGATCACACCGGACGGGCTGATCCATCTACAAAAACAGATATGCGGGGCGACCTCGCTGCTGCTGCGCAGGATCGAGGAATTGCCAGAAGCCTGTGCCGCGCCATTGACCGCTTTGCTGGACTCGGCACCAGATTTGCGACCCTTGGTGACCAGTTGTTTGCCTGTTGCTGAGCTTGATCTGCCACGCCCGCTGTTTCATCGGTTGACGGGAAGCGTTTTGGCCATTCCGCCTTTGCGGCAGCGCCAAGACCTTGGCTGGTTGGTCGAGCGGATCCTTCGCAGACGCACGGCCGAGGAGGTACGGCTGTCGCCTTCGGCGCGGGCGGATTTGTTAGGGCGCTCATGGTCAGGCAATCTGCGGGAACTAGAGCAGGTGCTTGATGTGGCCTTGGCGATGGCCGAGGGCAATGTGATCGACCTGACCGACTTGCCCGCCCCTGTCGAGGAGCGCAGCGCAGAACCCGAGGAGTCGCTGGAGCAAATCATGGATGCCTGCGAGTGGAATATGTCCCGCGCTGCGCGCCGATTGGGCGTGAACCGCTCGACTGTACTGCGGCGTCTGCGCAAAGCGGGGTTGCAGCCGCCCACCTGATCTGTTGCGCGGTGTTGCGCGCGCAACATGCCGCGCTGCAGAACCTTTTTTCTGGTCGTAGATCGCCCCAAAACCCATAGATTGTTGGTCCAACGGGCATCCAAGCTCTTCTCCAAGGACACGCGTAGGAGGAGATGCGATGCTTGATTCAACAGTGACAACCCGAACGCAAACCGTGCTGGACAGCCTGAACGCCGCGCTAGCCGCAGGTGATATAGGCGCGGTCAAAGACCTGTTCGCCACCGACAGCTACTGGCGTGATCTGGTTGCGGTGACATGGAACCTGAAGACTGTCGAAGGCCCCGAAGGCGTGGCCGACATGTTAACTGCGCAGTTGGAACATACCCAGCCGTCGAACTTCGAACTACAAGCCGGAGAGATGCCCGCAGAGGAGGGCGGTGTCACAACGGCTTGGGTGACGTTCGAGACCAAGACAGGCCGCGGATGGGGGCTGATGCGTTTGAAAGACGACCGCATCTGGACCTTGCTAACCGCGCTGCAAGAGCTGAAGGGCTACGAGGAAAATCGCGGGAAACGCCGCCCCATGGGTGCCGAACATGGCGCGCAGAAAAACCGCAGTAGCTGGCTGGAACGCAAGCAAGCGGAAGAGGCGTCGCTTGGGTATGACACTCAGCCCTACACGGTGATCGTTGGCGGCGGGCAGGGGGGCATTGCCCTTGGGGCGCGTCTGAAACAGTTGGGCGTGCCGACGATTGTGCTGGATAAACATGACCGCCCCGGGGACCAGTGGCGCAGCCGGTACAAGTCCCTGTGTCTGCACGACCCGATCTGGTACGACCATCTGCCCTACATCAAATTCCCCGACAACTGGCCCGTGTTCACCCCAAAGGACAAGGTTGGCGACTGGCTGGAAATGTACACCAAGGTCATGGAGATCAACTACTGGACCCGCTCCGAGGTCGAGAAGGCGACCTATGACGAGGCGACCGGCAAGTGGAAGGTCGAGGTTAACCGCGACGGCGAAAAGGTGGTGCTGGAGCCGACCCAACTGGTCATGGCAACAGGCATGTCGGGCAAGCCGAACATTCCAAATTTCCCCGGAATGGATACCTTCAAGGGCACGATCCAGCATTCGTCCCAGCACAAAGGCCCCGATGAGTGGACGGGTAAGAAGGTCGTCGTGGTCGGCTCCAACAACTCGGCCCACGACATCTGCGCCGCGCTATGGGAAGCGGATGCTGACGTGACCATGGTCCAACGGTCCTCGACCCATATTGTGCGGTCGGACAGCCTGATGGATATCGGTCTTGGCGCGCTCTATTCCGAAGAGGCCGTGGCCAGCGGGATGACCACCGAGAAGGCCGACATGGTCTTTGCGTCCTTACCCTACAAGATCATGCACGAGTTCCAGATCCCGCTCTATGACCAGATGCGCGAGCGGGATGCCGAGTTCTATGCGGGTCTCGAAAAAGCGGGCTTTGAGCTGGACTGGGGCGACGATGGCTCGGGTCTGTTCATGAAGTACCTGCGCCGCGGGTCCGGGTACTACATCGACGTGGGCGCCAGCCAGCTGATCATTGATGGCGAGGTGAAGCTCGTCAAAGGGCAGGTCGATCACTTTGAAGAGGACGCAGTGGTTCTGGCCGATGGCACGCGGCTCGAAGCGGACCTTGTGGTGATGGCGACGGGCTTTGGTTCTATGAACGGTTGGGCCGCCGATCTGATCAGCCAAGAGGTTGCGGACAAAGTGGGCAAGGTCTGGGGACTGGGATCGGATACCACCAAAGACCCCGGCCCTTGGGAAGGCGAGCAGCGCAATATGTGGAAGCCGACTCAGCAAGAGCACCTGTGGTTCCACGGCGGTAACCTGCATCAGTCCCGGCACTATTCGCTGTATCTGGCGCTGCAGTTGAAAGCGCGGATGGAGGGTCTCGAAACCCCTGTCTACGGCCTCCAAGAGGTGCATCACCTGTCGTGATGCACTGACGGTCCCCTCGGCGCCTCTCCTGCGCCGAGGGAATTATTTACTCTAGTGAACATTGGAAAATATGATGAAAGCAGCCCGTTGGCATGGCGTGAAAGATATCCGCGTCGAAGACATTTCCGAACCCAGCCCCGCCGCAGGTGAGGTGAAAGTCAAAGTTGCATGGACAGGTATTTGCGGTAGCGACTTGCATGAATACCTGGCCGGTCCGATCTTTGTCCCCGTGGACGAGGAACACCCGCTGAGCCATGACAAAGCCCCGATAACCATGGGCCATGAGTACTGCGGGACAGTGACGGAATTGGGCGAAGGCGTCTCGGATATTGCAGTGGGTGACCGCGTGGCCATCGAGCCGATCTTTGCATGCGGTGAGTGTCCGGCGTGTCTAGAGGGGAAGTATAACCTCTGTGACAGTCTCGGGTTCGTTGGTCTGTCCGGCGGCCACGGCGGCTTTGCGGCATACTCGGTTGTCCCTGCACGCATGGTGCACAAAATGCCTGATGACTTGTCGATGGAGCAGGGGGCTTTGGTGGAACCCGCGGCAGTGGCCCTTCACGCGGTGCGCCTCTCCAAGATAAAGGCAGGCGATAAAGCAGCGGTGTTCGGTGCAGGCCCGATTGGTTTGCTGGTGGTCGAGTCCCTGCGTGTCGCTGGCGCGTCAGAGATTCATGTTGTTGAACCCTCCGAAGTGCGCCGTCAAAAGGCACTCGACCTTGGGGCAACATCGGCAATCGATCCTACATCTGAAGATGCAGTGGAAACGATCCGAGCGGAGACGGGCGGTGTGCATGTGGCATTCGAAGTTACTGGCGTCCCCGCTGTTCTGCCCCAATGCATCGACTCCACGCGTCACGAAGGTCAGACCCTGATCGTGTCGATTTGGGAAGGGGACGCTTCTTTCCAGCCCAACACCGCGGTATTGAAGGAACGCCAGCTGCAAGGCACCATCGCCTACCGCAACGTCTATCCCGCGGTGATGGCTCTAATGACCCAAGGTTACTTCAGCGCGGAGAAACTGGTGACCAAACGAATTGCACTTGATGACATTTCGGCTGCGGGGTTCGAGGCTCTTGTCGCCGAAAAGTCACATGTAAAAATCCTGGTCGAAGCGCCCGAATAAAAAGAGCGGCCTACCGAGAACTATCGGTGGGTCGCCGCTCTATGTCTCAGATGAATTGGGTCACTTTTGACAGGTTTTGAATGCCAAAGTCCCGATCCCGCCAACACCATTGCGCCGGATAGCGCGGTAGTCCTCTGAACTTTTCTTAATGATCTTCTTGAGCGAAGCGTTGCTTTCGCCGCCCACCCGCATCTTCACCATCACTTCATCGAGATACGCGAGCCGGATCCCTCCCTTGACGATATAGCGGAGCATAGCGTCGTAGTCCGCTGCGATCTGGAAAGATGTGTCGTAAAGCCCCCATTCGTCAAAGATTTCTCGACGAAGATAGAGAGTCGGATGCGGTGGCATCCAACCCTGCTTCAGTTTTTTGCGGCTGTATGGGCCAGAGTGCCACTTTCGAACGATATGAGAAGTGTCATTCTCGGACACATAGTCCAAATCACCGTAAACTCCGTCAATGTTGAGGTTTTCCATCAGCTTCGCCACGCGTGAAAGTGTATGCGGGGCTGCAAAGAAATCATCTGAGTGCATCAGACCGATGATGTCACCGGTCGTCCGTATGCATCCGGCGTAGGCCACGGTCAGGCAGCGTTGACGGCATCCTGTTGTTTCTTCCAATGCCACGGCAGCAATTCTGGGAGACGCGAGACGGGCAAGTCCGGCAGCCGGGCGAGAACATCAGCCAACCAAGCCTGTGGATCAATGTCGTTCATCTTTGCCGAGACGATGAGAGTGTACATGAAGGCCGCCCTGTCTCCGCCGCGCTCGGATCCAGCAAAGAGCCATGACTTTCTGCC
>NZ_FOXY01000002.1 GCF_900115865.1 Donghicola eburneus
ATCTGTTCGTCCGTAAATCGTGTACGCTTCATTGTCTGTCCTCAAATTGGGTCAGACTCTAATCGATGATGGAGGAAAAATCCCGTGGCAGGTCAGCTAGAAAAAGTGCGCCCAGCGGTGAAACCGACATCAAAAATAAACTTCATCAAATCTTCTGATTCGGAGCGGCCTTCAATACAATTTTCGAATACCGACAACATTTGCAGACAGGCCACTGCATCAATTTCAGCTCTATTATAATGCCGACTTTGATCAACACTGTCTGAATGCAAGTTGGATTCAGACGCGAAATCCCTCAAGTGGGCAATTTCAACCTCAGGTCCTATTGCGTTGTTACTCAACAAATGGTCGATGCATGATGCCACGCCCCCATACATTGCGTTGAAAGTCGTGGGATCGAGGTAAACTCGTCGAACACTCAACCCCGACTGCCTAATCGCCACTATTCCATCCTCAAAACGCCCAAATGTGCGCGTTAAAATAACATTCGCCCTATCTGTAGTAATTTCGAGAGGTCCCCGTTCGTCAATTCCGGACTTTAGGGCGTCGAAGTTCGAGTACAAATCACTGACAAGCTCTCGCTCACGCGCGTTCCATTCTTTGATCGACAGCCAGTCGATTTTTTCAACATTTGGGTCGTTATCGCTTTGCATGCGAATTACCTCGTAATGACAGCTGAACCACGCATTAGAAAAATGCTCATCAAAATAGATACCTAGACCAATCCAACATCAGTTCACGACGCCGCTCCAGCAAGTCTGACCGAGCATAAGCCCGCTCCACATCCGAACCGACTTGATGGGCCAAAGACGCTTCCGCGACCTCACGCGCCACACCAGCGGACTCCCCCGCCCAATCGCGAAAGCTGCTACGGAAGCCGTGCACCGTATACTGCCCGCTTTCCATCCGCCGCATGAGCATAAGCATCGACATATTAGATAAAGGCCTGTGCCGCTTCTGTCCTTCAAAGACATACTCGGAAGCCATAGCGCGCATGGGTTCCAGAATGCGGAGCATTTCGTCAGTGAGTGGAACACGATGCGTTACACCGCCCTTCATGCGCGCCGCTGGGATGGTCCAAATACGCTCGACAAGATCCACTTCAACCCAAGTCGCGCCCAGCACCTCAGAGGTTCGACATGCGGTCAGTATCGCAAACTGGAGAGCCTTCGCCGCCGTCGCGGTACGTGCTTCTAGCTGGGCGTAGAAAGCAGGAACGTCACGCCATGGCATTGCGTCGTGATGCTCGACCTTGGCTTTCACCTTGGGCAGAACGCCCGCCTCTTTCACCGCTGTGACGGGGTTCTCCCCTTCGCGGAATCCGCGCGACCGCCCCACATCCAAAACTGTCTTAATGCGCTGGGCGAGACGCCGCGCTGTTTCGTGCTTTTCCGTCCAAATGGGCGAAAGACACATCAACACTTCAGGCTGACCAATCGCATCAACTGGCATTCGGCCAATCTTTGGAAACGCATAGTCGCGCAAAGTGTTAATCCACTGCGCGCCGTGCTTGGCGTTCTTCCGAGTCGGCATCCGGTCAATATGGACCTGTTGCGCCAGCTCTTCGAAGGTCGGAATTTCCCGCTTGGCATTGAATCGTGGGTTCAACCCAGCTTTTGCCATCCGTCGATATTCTAGCGCACGTTCTCGCGCCGCATTGAGTGTCACCACGTCAGCGCCGCCCAGCCCGAAATCAGTGCGCAGCGGTGCGCCCTTCTGATTTTTCTGTCCTTTAACGGTGACTCGCACGACCCAGCGACGCGCACCGGAAGGGTCCACCACGAGATATAAGCCCGCGCCGTCGCCATAACGCCCCGGCCCCAAATTCTCTACGAGTTTCTTAGTCAGCTTTCCGGATAGCGCAGCCATCCATACCACCTTTCATACCACACAATGAAAGCGTGCAGACAAAACCGAATGAAATCCAGAAGAACCCCAAAAATAGAAAAAGCCCCGCAAAAGCAGGGCTTTCTGGAACCGAATGCAATCTAAAGAAAGCTGCGAAAACGGGTCACTGGCGGAGGCTCAGGGATTCGAACCCTGGGGACGCTCTCACGCCCAACGGTTTTCAAGACCGCCGCAATCGACCACTCTGCCAAACCTCCGTGGTTTGGACGGGTTACAATGAAGCATTCGATTCGAAAAGACCTGTTACACCGCAACGTGTTGGTGAAATTCTGCCCAATATCAGCGCGACACTTCCCAAGGGGGGCAGGTTTCATTACAGTTACGCCTGCATTGCCTTGGAAAAACGGCAAGCTGGTAACAAATGGGGGCGGCGCAACAAGACGCCGCAGGCAGAGGGCAGTTCTGAATGGCTGGGATTTTGGTGACACGCACCTTGGTTGGGATCGCGGCGCTTTCGCTCGTGGCAGGTTGCATGGAGGGCATGAACCCTCTGGCCAAGAAAGAGGACAGCGCCATCGCAGCGTCCCCGGGCCAAACAGCGACTCGCAGTGTCGAGCGTGACATCGAAGCGCCGGATGTGTTTCAGGCCAGTGAAAAGGGCCTTTGGGACGGTCGCCCGTCGCTTGGCGGCGTGTGGGTTGCCCACCCCGATGTCAAAGAGCCCGAGCGCGTTATCATTCGCAACGAAAGCAATGGTTCATTCGTGATCGGTGCGCTGTTCCGCCGCGAACGCACAAACCCCGGACCGCGCATTGAAGTGTCTTCGGATGCGGCTGAAGCGCTCGGAATGCTGGCTGGTGCGCCCGTGGACATCACTGTGACCGCCCTGCGCCGCGAAGAGGCTGGCGCTCCCGAAGCTGACGCAGTGATCACCCCCGCTGAAGAACTCGCCGCGCCCGCAGAAGTCGAAACGCAGTCGCTGGACCCAATTGCCGCAGCCGAAGCCGCGATTGACGCGCCCGCACCGGACGCCGTTCCAGCCCCTGCCCCGCAGACCAGCAATCTGTCCAAGCCCTATGTCCAGATCGGCATCTTTAGCATTCAGGCGAATGCGAACCGCACCGCCGAACAGATGCGCAAACTGGGTCTGAAGACCGAGGTGCTAACCGCCACCATTAAAGACAAGCCTTACTGGCGCGTGATCGTCGGTCCGGCCATGTCGGCCACGGAACGCGCCGAAACATTGACCAAAGTAAAAGCGGCCGGATTTACGGACGCCTATTCTGTAACAGACTGACCTCCGACCAGAGGAAATTGTAATGCGTAATCTGCTGATGATAGCAGCCCTCGTGGCTTCGACGGCCCTTCCTGCGTATGCGTTTGATACGCAAGCGCGGGCGGCCTACGTCTTTGATCAGACGACGGGGACAGTGCTGCTGGCCAAAAACGCCGACCTGCCTTTGCCTCCGGCGTCGATGTCCAAGCTGATGACGCTTTATATGACCTTCGAGGCGCTTGGTGATGGGCGCCTCACTCTGACCGAGCGTCTGCCTGTGTCGCAACACGCCATGAGCTATGGCGGCTCGACCATGTTTCTGGACACCACAGACCGTGTCGCAGTCGAGGATCTGATCCGCGGCGTGATCGTGTTGTCCGGCAATGACGCCTGCGCTGTTCTGGCAGAGGCCCTGTCCCCTGACGGAACGGAGGCTGGTTTTGCCCGCATGATGACCGAGCGGGGCAAGCAGATTGGCCTAACCAACTCTACCTTTGCGAACTCGAACGGTTGGCCCGCACCCGGTCACCGCATGAGCATGAAGGATCTGGTGGTGTTGTCCGATCGCCTGATGCAGGACTTCCCGCAGTATTACCCTCTGTTCGCGCAAAAAGAGTTCGCGTTCGATGGCCGCGCGCCGCAAAACACACGAAACCGCAACCCCTTGCTGCGTCTCAACATCGGGGCTGATGGCCTGAAAACCGGCCACACAGAAGAGGCGGGCTATGGTCTGGTCGGGTCGGCCAAACAGGGCGAACGCCGCGTGATCTTTGCCATGAGCGGTCTGGCCTCGCAGGCGCAGCGCGCCGAAGAGGCAGAGCGGATTGCTACATGGGCCTTCCGCCAGTTTGCCGAACGCCACATCACGGAGCCTGCGGCCCCTTTGGCCACAGCCAAGGTATGGATGGGCAACGAAACCAGCGTAAACCTCGTACCGCGTGAGGACGTGCTATTGCTGCTGCCTGTCCTCGCGGGCAATGAAATCCCTGCAGAAGTCATCTACGACAGCCCTGTCGAGGCACCGATCACCAAAGGCCAGCAACTGGCCGAACTGGTCCTGCACCCCGAAGGTCTGCCCGAACGCCGCCTGCCCTTGGTTGCGGATCGCAGTGTGGCCCGCGCTGGCTTTGCCGGCCGCGTTCGCACCGCCGCGCAGGTTCTGCTGCGCAAGTTAAATGAACAAGCCGAGGCTGCCGCAAACTGATGGCACAGACCGCTGCCCCGAAGGGGCTTTTCGTCACCTTCGAAGGCATTGACGGGTCGGGGAAATCCACTCAGGCCCGTCTCTTGGCCGAAGCTCTGCAGGCCGAAGGTCAGGAAGTCATCCTGACACGTGAACCCGGTGGCAGCGCGGGGGCCGAGGAAATCCGCGCACTTGTCCTGCAAGGCGACAAGGATCGCTGGAGCGCCGAGACAGAGCTGCTGCTCTTTACCGCCGCGCGCCGCGACCATCTGGAACGAGTCATCAATCCCGCGACGGAACGAGGCGCGACCGTGATCTGCGACCGTTTTGCCGACAGCACGCGCATGTATCAGGGCCTGAGCCGTGGCGATCTGCGTACCAAGGTCGACACCCTGCACGACCTGATGATCGGGCGTGAGCCCGACTTGACGATCCTAGTAGACATGCCGCCCGAAGTGGGCCTGAGCCGCGCGCTTGGTCGGCAAGGGGCCGAAGAGCGGTTTGAGAGCATGGGCGTTGAGCTCCAGCAGAAAATGCGTGACGGCTTTCTGGCGCTCGCTGCCGAGTTTCCCGACCGCTTCCGCGTGGTGAATGGCGATCAGCCGATCGAAGCCGTCCGCGCAGACATCCGCGCCCATTACGACGAGGCCCGTTCATGAGAGCGGTCGAAGTCCCCGAAAACGACCTGATCCCAGAGGCAGACCGCGTCGAAGGCGCCCCGCACCCGCGCGAAACCGAAACCCTGATCGGGCATTCCGAGGCAGAGCAAGCCTTTCTGGATGCCTTCAACAGCGGACGCCTACACCATGGTTGGCTGATCAGCGGCCCCCAAGGGGTTGGTAAAGCGACCTTTGCGTGGCAGATCGCCAAGTTCCTCCTGTCTCAACCGCTTGAGGATGACGGCGGGCTTTTCGGTGCGCCGCCCCCGCCCACGACGATGCGCGTCTCTCCCGAATATCCGGTCGCTCAGCAAGTCGTTGCCCTGTCTGAACCCGGCCTGTTCCTGTTGCGCCGTGGCTGGAATGACAAAACCAAGAAGCTCAAGTCCATGATCACCGTGGACGAGGTTCGCAAACTGCACGGGTTCTTTGGAATGTCCGCAGTGGATGGCCGCCGCCGTGTGGTCATCGTGGACGCCGCCGACGACATGAACGTTCAGGCCGCCAACGCGATCCTCAAAATGCTAGAGGAGCCCCCTGCCCGTACCACGATCCTCTTGGTCTCGCACCAGCCCTCGCGCTTGTTGCCGACCATCCGATCGCGCTGCCGCGAGTTGCGCCTGCGTCCGCTGGATGCGGGGAACATGACCGCGGCCCTGTCCCAAGCAGGCGCAGAACCCGAAGACGATGCCGCCGCGCTCGCAACCTTATCCGGAGGGTCAGTCGGCGGAGCAATGCGCTTGATCCGGCTGGACGGGCTGAAACTCTACGAACAACTGATCAGCCTGATGGACACGATGCCGCGCCTTGATCAGCCCCAAGCGATCAAGCTCGCTGACCATCTGGCCGCACGCGGCAATGACGCCAAATTAGAGCTGTTCGAAACCCTGCTGGATCTGGCGATCGCGCGGATGGCGCGCCAAGGCAGCCTTGGCGTCCCTGCCCCTATGCCCGCTACCGGCCATGAAACGCAGGTCTTCGCAAAGCTTGCGCCCGATGCGTGGGCAGCACGCAAATGGGCCGATCAGGCGCAAGACATCCTGGCACGTTTCCGTCACGGACGGGCGGTGAACCTTGACCCTTCCGCGCTCATCCTAGATACGCTGTTTCATATGAACAGAACGGCAGCGGGTGGAGCATGAGCGCGACAGCAGAAATCACCGACAGTCACTGCCATCTGGATTTCCCCGATTTCGACGGCGAATTGGATCAGATCGTCGAACGCGCCCTCGGCGCTGGGGTCACTCGGATGGTGTCGATTTGCACGAAACTCGAGAACGAGCCCCGCGTTCGCCAAATCGCTGAGACCTATGCGCAGGTATTCTATACCTTTGGCGTCCATCCCATGAGTGCGGCAGAACATCCCCCCATGACAGTGGACCAAATTCTGGAGCTGACAAAGCACCCGAAAATGGTGGGCATTGGCGAAACGGGTCTGGATTATTTCTACACCGCCGAAAGCGCGCAGGTGCAGCAAGAGAGCCTGCGCATCCACATCGCTGCGGCCCGTCAGAGCGGCCTGCCCCTGATCATCCACGCGCGCTCCGCAGACGAGGATATGGCGCGCATCCTGACCGAGGAATACAAGAACGGCGCCTATGACTGCGTGATGCACTGCTTCTCCAGTTCCGCAGAACTGGGACGTGCAGCGCTGGATTTGGGGTTCTACCTGTCCATGTCCGGCATCGCTGCCTTCCCCAAAAGCCAAGACCTGCGCGATATCTTTGCCGCCGCGCCCTTGGACCGCATTCTGGTCGAAACCGACAGCCCCTATCTGGCCCCGCCGCCCTATCGCGGCAAACGCAATGAGCCGTCCTATACCGTGCACACCGCGCAAAAGGGTGCCGAGGCTTTCGGCATCAGCTACGAAGAATTCGCGGCTGCCACCCAGGCCAACTTCGAGCGGCTGTTTTCCAAGGTCGTGGCCTATCAAGAGGCGGCGTAAATGGCCGAGCTGCGCTTTACCATTCTGGGCTGTGGATCGTCCGGCGGGGTGCCCCGCATTGGCGGGCACTGGGGCGAATGCGACCCCGATAACCCAAAGAACATCCGCCGTCGCTGCTCGCTCTTGGTCGAGCGGGAAACCGAAGACGGCATCACCCGTGTTCTGATCGACACAACGCCCGACATGCGGGCGCAGCTGATCGGAGCTGGTGCTGGGACCTTGGATGGCGTTGTCTACACACATGCCCATGCGGACCACGTCCACGGGCTCGACGACCTGCGCCAAGTGGTCTTTAACCTGGGGCATCAGCTGGACGTTTGGGCAGATGGCGACACCCAAGACAGCCTGCTCACGCGGTTCAGCTATGCGTTCGTGCAGCCAGAGGGCTCGCCTTATCCGTCGATCCTGAACATGCACACGATCAAAGGACCGGTGACGATCTCTGGCGCGGGCGGTGACGTGACGCTGACCCCCTTCAAAGTCGCCCATGGCAGCATCGACTCCCTCGGGTTCCGCATTAAGGACATTGCGTACCTCCCTGATGTTTCAGAGATTTACGCCGATGCATGGCCCGCACTAGAGGGCCTTGAATGCTGGATCGTAGATGCCCTACGCCGCAAGCCCCACCCAACCCACGCGCACCTCGACAAAGCGCTGGAGTGGATCGACAAAGCGAAACCGCGCACAGCCGTATTGACGAATATGCATATCGATCTTGATTACGCAGACGTTGAAGCGGAGACACCGGACCATGTATCCCCTGCTTACGATGGTATGGTCCTAAGGTATCCAGATTAAATGCAAATTCTGCTCGAAGTCATTGTCCCCGTTTTTATCGTCATTGGCTTCGGGTATCTGGTCACTTGGCGCAAGCTGTTCTCGGACAGTGCTGTCGATGGGGTTATGCGCTTTGCCCAGAACTTTGCAGTGCCCTGCTTGCTGTTCCGCGGCATCTCGCAACTGGACCTCAAGGCGAACTTCGATTTTAGCCTGCTGAGCAGTTTTTACGGTGGCGCTGTCGGCGGCTTTATCCTTGGCCTGCTTGTCGCGCGCTATGTGTTCAAGCGGGACTGGGAGGATTCGGTCGCAATCGGGTTCTGCTGTCTGTTTTCGAACTCGCTGCTGCTGGGAATTCCGATCACTGAACGCGCCTATGGCGAGGCGGCTCTGACGAACAACTACGCGATCATCGCGATGCACTCGCCCTTTTGCTACGGGCTTGGGATCACCGCGATGGAGATCGCCCGCGCCCAAGGGGCTGGCCCCGCCGTCATCGCCCCCAAAGTCCTTAAGGCGATGTTCCGCAATCCGCTCATCCTAGGCATCAGCACGGGTCTGGTGGTGAATCTGACCGGATTGACCCTGCCGACACCGCTGAATGACGCGATCGACATGATGATCCGCTCGGCCATTCCCGTCGCGCTCTTTGGCCTTGGTGGTGTGCTCTACCGCTACCGCCCTGAAGGTGACCTCAAGACGATTGCTTTTGTCTGCTTTGTCTCGCTGGTGGTGCACCCATCAATCTCGTGGACCCTTGGTCACATGCAGAACCTGAACGTCGATCAGACGCGGTCGCTGATCCTGACCGCGTCTATGGCGCCGGGCGTGAATGCCTACCTGTTTGCCAATATGTACGGACGGGCGCGGCGTGTGGCAGCCTCGGCTGTACTGCTGGCGACCGCAGGCTCTATCATCACCGTTTGGGGATGGCTCTCGATCCTGCCCTAATCGCGAGTTTCCGTTGGAAATTCGGCTTTGCGCCACGCGCCAAAGCCCCCTTCCATCGACGCGCAGCGCAGCCCCATGCGCTGTGCGACCTGCGCAGCCAAAAGCGACCGCCATCCAGAGGCGCAGTAGAAAACAAACGTCTTATCCTCTGCAAGATACGGCTTGTGATAGGGGCTGTCGGGATCAATCCAGAATTCGAGCATACCCCGCGGCGCGTGCCGCGCACCCGCGACCAAGCCGTCGCGCTCTAGCTCTCGGACGTCGCGAATATCGACAAACACATGATCGGGGTCATCGCGTAGTGCATTCGCCTCCTCGACTGTGATTGACCGCACATCTGCGCGGGCCTCTTCCATCAGATCCTTGATTCCGACAGCCATACTCTGCTCCTCCATTCCTCTTTCCCTATAGGGTTAAAGCAGCGCTGCCCGACGCGCGAACAAAACTTCGCTACGTCAGCGCCATTTATTGTATACAATTCATCCAAATAATCCTATCTTCGTATCCAAACTTAGCCAGAGGCCCCTATGGATACGCTCTCCTCACTCGACATGATCTTTCTGCTTGGCGGAGTCATCGCTACAGCGATCATAGCGGGCATTATGGCCGGCCTGCTTGGGGTTGGCGGAGGCATCGTTCTTGTCCCGGTGCTGTTCTGGATTTTGTCCGTGACCGATTTCCCGCCGGACCTCTCAATGCATATGGCCGTCGCGACTTCTCTTGCGACCATTATCTTTACCTCAATCTCTTCGGCGCGAGCCCATCACAAGCGCGGCGCGGTGGACAAGGACCTGCTTCGCACATGGGCGCCCGGCATTGTGCTCGGTGCGCTCAGCGGCGGATTGGCAGCCAAGTACATCAATGGCGATGGATTGCGCGCCATCTTTGGGGCACTTGCCCTGCTCGTTGCGATCAACATGGCGACCCCCAAGACACTTGTGATCTCAGACAGATTGCCGGGCTCTGCCGCGCTGAATGGGGCCTTTTCCTATGTCACAGGGTTCTTCTCAGCGCTGATGGGAATTGGGGGTGGCACGCTGTCGGTGCCCCTGCTCGTCGCCTTTTCGGTCGAAGTGCGCCGCGCAGTTGGGACGGCGTCATCCTTTGGTATCTTGATTGCGGTGCCTGCGGTCATCGGTTTCATCACGGCAGGCTGGAGCGTACCGGACCGCCCGCCCCTGTCGCTCGGCTATGTGAATCTGCCCGCTGCGGCGATCATCCTACCCTTTACCGTGGGTTTCGCGCCTGTCGGTGTCAAAATCGCGCACACCGTTGACCCCAAATGGATCAAGCGCGCGTTTGCCGTGTTCCTCGGGATCACAGCGGTGCGCATGTTGATGTCGGTGGTTGGATAAGCCCTAGCGCATCTGACCTAGGACTTGCTGCGCAGCACTCATCAAATGACGGCGCAGGGCCCGTTCCGCTCCAGCGGGGTCGTTGTCTACGATAGACGTAACAATGTCCTGATGCTCGGCCGAAGATTTTTCCATGCGCGCAGCCGATTTAAGTTGGGTCCGACGAAACGGCGCCAACTTCAGTCGCAGAGTGTCCGCCAATTCCGCAATGTCCGCGTTGTGTGCGCCGTCATAGATCATGGCATGGAAGCGGGTATTGGCAGCCTCATAGTCATTGTAGGCCTCTTTTTCTGCCATGACCTGCATCTCATCGTGCAAAACCTGAAGCGCACCGCGTTCGCCGATGGTCATCCGCTGCGCCGAGAACCGACCGCAGAGCGCCTCGACTTCGGCCATCGCTTCGAACATCTGCTCAATCCGCTCGGGTGTGATGTCCAGCACAACAACCCCGCGATACGGAACGCGCTCGACCAAAGAGCGCGCCGCCAACAGGTGCAACGCCTCTCGCACAGGGGTGCGCGACACATCAAACCGCTCAGCGAGCCCCTGCTCGTCGAGCTTGGTTCCACCAGTGATCTGGCCCGTAATGATTTCCGCTTCGAGCGTTGCGGCGATCGACGCCGCACGCAGGGGCGGCTGTCCGGAGGTATCTTGCATAAAAGCACCTTGGCATCGGCTAGGCATTTATTGCTTTTAGACCAATTCACTAGACGGCGAAACGCAAAATGCCGTTCCGCTGACGCGACGGGAGCAAACATGCTATTGTAGGGATGCCTGACATCACTCTTGTGATGTCGATGGTGCGGTCGAGAAGACTCGAACTTCCACGGGAGTTACCCCACAGCGACCTCAACGCTGCGCGTCTACCAATTCCGCCACGACCGCACTGTCTTGACTTGGTGCGCGGTTCTTAGCGAGTCGTGCTGCAGATGAAAAGCGGATTTTTCACCCTTTTCCATATTTTTTCGAGTGACGCGCCAAAGGCTGCTTTGCCCTCCGCGCGTCGTGGGATTTTCTGGCGAACACGCCGATTATTTCGCTGCCGTAGCGGCGGCGTTACTGAAATCCATCAGGGTTGGTTTCGGCTTCGCCGTGCCTGTCAACTCGTGCGATGCGGCGACGACCAAGGTCTGGCCCTCTGCATCTTCGGGGGCGCGAAGTGGTTCCGCGCTGGCCTTCTGGGTTACCTCGAACGCATTATCATACCATGCGACGGCCAAGTCGGGACGCATGGTGCCCCCTACTCCGGTTGCAAGATGATGCCCGACCATTTCATCGTAAGCCCCTAGGTTCACGGCAGAAAGCGCTAGAGCCGATGCGATCGCGGTGGGCATGTTGTCGGTCCGGTACCCCACACCCAGACAGATGCGTGCTGTTCCGGCAATTTGCTCCGCCGACATACCCAAATCTTGCAGGAGAGCGGTGGTCGCGTTCAGCGTTTCTTCACGATCGCCTCCGGCAGCGGCCTTGATCGCGGGCGTCATGTGCTCTGCAAACCCGGCGCATTGTTCTGCAATCTGCTGGGGTGTGAAGCCTTCGATTTGCGACAGCAGGGTTTCGCTCTGGTCGATGGTGATATCCCGCAACATACAGAACTGCTCGCCGATGGCTTGGGCGGGGCTCGTCATTGACGCTGCTGTTTCGGGGCCGCCCGCTTTTGCCGTATTCACTGCGATTTTGGAACAGAACGGCGCGGCGCTGACCGAGACAGCAGTCTCTGCGGGCTTGAAGAAATTCGGAACCATCGGCCCTTCGGCTGAGGCCATTTTTTTGTCTGGCAGAGCCTCTTCCGGTTCCGCAGGGGCCACCGGCTCGGTGCCAATGGGCTGCGGAGCAAAGTCATTCAGGGTGCAATTCCCCTGCTGACAAGAGAAGGCCGCAGGGATGATCTGCTCTCGGCTTGTCACCTGAAAGTCGTTCTGCTGAAAGCCTGTCGGTGTCGATGCAAACACCCGCGCGATACAGCTTTGGGCGCTGCACCAGAATTGCGAACCGCTTTTTGAGGTGTCGATCAGGTAATCGGTTTTGCCATCTTTGTTCATATCTGCCAGCTGGATGAAGCCCGCGCGCTGCATCAACGCGGTGCCCTCGACCCCAGAATTGCGGGCTATCTCGTCCACGGCTTGCGCGACCTCGGGCGGCAGACCTCCGTAGTTGCCAGACATCCGCGTCGTGCCCCCAACGCCGAGCGCCTCTTCCTTTTGCTTCATCAGAAGCCCGCGCATGCCCATGGGGTGGGTCGAGACGGTTTGCGTGACATACTGCCCGCCCATCATGGCCCGCTGGTACGCGGTCACCAGAATGTTGCGCTCGATGTCATTGAGCGTGCCATCGACGGGGAAGGACAAAAGCGCCTGATATTGTGAGATAGCAGAGCGGGATTTGGACCCAAGCACACCATCGGCGGTCCCTGCAGGAAAACCGAAGTGGTTCAGAGCGCGTTGAACCTCTCGGTTAGATTCCCGCTGGGCCGAGGATACGCCGCTAGAGCGCGGCTGAACGTAGGTCTTGGTCGTTGTGCGCTGCTTTGACGCTGCGCTATTTGCGATTGCCCCCAAGGCACCGCCGATCACCAACCCTTTGAGCAAATCATTATCAGCGAGCGCATTCGTGGCAAGCGATAGGGAAAGGACACCGGCGATCACACCGGTCGGAAGGGAGTATTTTGCCATATCTGGCCCTCCGTCAGAGCCAGCGCCCAATCACGACAAACAACGAGCCAAAAGGAATCACAGCGATGCGGCGCAAGCGGTTAAATTCAATCGGGTATTCAAGTCAGGTCTTCAAAATAGTCAGTAAACTATGCCTCGAATCGCGCTTGTGACCTAGTCAGGAAGGCCTTACACCCCTTAAAAAATTGGTCGATCACCAAATCGGGGGCGCAAAATGGTCGAGTGGATCATCTCAGAAGGGCTGACAGATTACCGAGAGGCCGAAGCCTACATGGAATCGCGCGCAGCCCAAATCGCCGCTGGCGAAGCGGACGAGGCGATCTGGCTGGTCGAGCACCCGCCCCTTTACACCGCGGGCACCTCGGCCAAAACCGAGGATCTGACCGACCCTGACCGCTTTCCCGTTTATCCCACCAAGCGCGGCGGCCAGTACACTTATCACGGGCCGGGCCAGCGCGTCGCCTATGTCATGCTGAATGTCGGCAAACGTGGCCACGATGTGCGCGCCTTTGTCAAAGATCTAGAAGAATGGGTGATCACCACGCTTGACCAATTCAATGTCAAAGGCGAAATCCGCGAGGGGCGCGTCGGTGTCTGGGTGACACGGGATGACAAGCCCTTGACCGCGACAGGAGCAAAGCCCGAGGACAAGATCGCCGCGATTGGCATTCGTCTGCGCAAGTGGGTCAGCTTCCACGGAATTTCCATTAACGTAGAGCCGGACCTGAGCCATTTTGGCGGCATCGTGCCCTGCGGCATTCGCGAGCACGGGGTGACCAGTCTGGTTGACCTGGGACTTCCTGTCACAATGGATGATCTGGACGTCGCCCTACAACGTACATTCGAAGACCGATTTCCCCCACTGGAAAGCAACTAAGCGAAAGGTCGCATTTGCTTTCCATTATTGGAGTGGCACTTCTGGGGGGAAGTGTGCTTTGTTCGCTTTAAGCAACGTAAAGGGAAGAGAAATGAAGACGATCCTTACCGCAGCAGCAACTATTCTGGCTCTGGCCGCACCTGCACTGGCAGAAGGCGACGCTGACAAGGGCGCAAAAGAATTCCGTAAGTGTAAAGCCTGCCACAAGCTGGAAGACGGCGCGAAAAGCACCGTTGGCCCCAACCTCTATGGTGTCATGGACCGCACCGCAGGCACGCTGGACGGCTACAAATACAGCTCTTCGATGGTAGAAGCAGGCGAAGCGGGTCTGGTCTGGACTGCAGAAACGCTCGCGGCCTATCTGCCCGACCCCACCAGCTACCTCAAAGAGGTCACTGGTGACGATGGCGCCAAGTCGAAAATGGCCGCTCAGCGTATCAAAAGCGCCGAAGACATCGCCGCCTATCTCTCTTCGGTTGTGGAATAAGCCGCGACTGCGACATGTGACCACACCTTTGGCCACATTTTTTTGATCTGCGTCAAAGTCGTGCATTGCCGAAGTCAAAGTCGCAATCTAAAAACCGAATGGAATCCGGGCGCGGAGTTTTCTTCGCGCCCAAAGTCTAACCAGCAGGAGGCAAGAGTATGGCGGACGCAGCCATTCAAGGCCACGAGCATGAAGACAACCGGGGTTTCTTTACCCGGTGGTTCATGTCGACCAACCACAAGGACATCGGGATCCTCTACGTCATTACCGCGGCGTTTGTAGGTCTGATCTCGGTCGCCTTTACCGTTTATATGCGCCTGGAGCTGATGCATCCTGGCGTTCAGTACATGTGCCTTGAGGGCGCACGTTTCTTCGCGAGCGATGCAACGTGTACCCCGAACGGACACCTGTGGAACGTGATGATCACCTATCACGGCATCCTCATGATGTTCTTCGTCGTTATTCCCGCGCTGTTCGGCGGCTTTGGCAACTACTTCATGCCGCTGCAGATCGGCGCGCCGGACATGGCGTTCCCCCGTCTGAACAACCTCAGCTACTGGCTCTATGTTGCTGGTACCGCGCTGGGTGTTGCGTCGCTTCTGTCTCCTGGCGGTAACGACCAGCTGGGTTCGGGTGTTGGCTGGGTTCTTTACGCGCCTCTGTCGACCAACGAAGCCGGATACTCGATGGACCTCGCAATCTTTGCGGTTCACGTATCGGGTGCGTCGTCGATCCTCGGTGCGATCAACATCATCACCACCTTCCTGAACATGCGCGCACCTGGCATGACCTTGCACAAGGTTCCGCTGTTCGCATGGTCGGTATTCGTAACCGCGTGGCTGATCCTTCTGTCGCTGCCCGTTCTGGCTGGCGCGATCACCATGCTGCTGACCGACCGTAACTTCGGCACTGCCTTCTTCCAGCCTGCTGGCGGCGGTGACCCGATCCTGTACCAGCACATCCTGTGGTTCTTCGGTCACCCCGAAGTGTACATCATCATTCTGCCCGGCTTTGGCCTGATCAGCCACATCATTGCGACCTTCTCGCGCAAGCCCGTCTTTGGCTACCTGCCGATGGTCTACGCGATGGTTGCGATTGGTGTTCTCGGCTTCGTCGTGTGGGCGCACCACATGTACACCGTCGGCATGAGCCTGCGTCAGCAGTCGTACTTCATGATGGCCACCATGGTTATCGCGGTTCCCACCGGCGTGAAGGTCTTCAGCTGGCTGGCAACCATGTGGGGCGGCTCGATCGAGTTCAAAACCCCCATGCTGTGGGCTCTGGGCTTCCTGTTCCTGTTCACCGTTGGTGGCGTGACCGGTGTTGTCCTGTCGCAGGCAGGTCTGGACCGTGCATACCATGACACCTACTACGTGGTTGCGCACTTCCACTACGTGATGTCGCTGGGTGCGGTGTTCTGTATCTTTGCCGGTATCTACTACTACTTCGGCAAAGTGACTGGTCGCCAGTACCCCGAGTGGGCCGGCAAGCTGCACTTCTGGGCGATGTTCATCGGCGCAAACCTGACCTTCTTCCCCCAGCACTTCCTGGGCCGTCAG
Organism: Donghicola eburneus; assembly: GCF_900115865.1. Classification (GTDB taxonomy): domain Bacteria; phylum Pseudomonadota; class Alphaproteobacteria; order Rhodobacterales; family Rhodobacteraceae; genus Donghicola; species Donghicola eburneus. Next base: position 15,590 of record NZ_FOXY01000002.1, read on the forward strand.
GGCATGCCCCGTCGTTACATCGACTACCCCGAAGCGTTCGCTTTCTGGAACACCATCTCGTCGATCGGCGCATTCATCGCCTTTGCTTCGTTCCTGTTCTTCTTTGGCGTGATGTTCTACTCGCTGTTCTACGGCAAGAAAGAGACCCGCGCGAACTACTGGAACGAGTACGCGGATACTCTGGAATGGACCCTGCCCTCGCCGCCGCCCGAGCACACCTTCGAGCAGCTGCCGAAGCAGGAAGACTGGGACAAGGGCCACGCCCACTAATCCCGGGCTTGATCCCATAGACCTTCAAAGGCCCGGACACTGTCCGGGCCTTTTTCGTTCCTCCAAGCTGCAGAGGTCCTGATGCCGTACGAATGGGTCAAAGAACTTCCCGACACCCCGACAGAGTCCGAGGGGCCGCTGGCCGAACTCCATCTCTGGCCCTACCGCTCTTTGCCCCGCAAAGGGTTCGTGACCTTCTTTGCGATTACTTCTGCGTTCATCGCCCTGCCGCTGATCGCAATGATCGGATCGCCGGTGATGTGGGGGCTGCTGCCTTTTATCGTGATCGCCATGGGCCTGATGTGGTACCTGCTTCAACGCAGCTACCGCGACGGAGATGTGATCGAGACGATGACCCTCTGGCCGGAACGGGTCGACCTGTTGCACCGCGACAAGACCGGAAAAACCAGCCAGTGGACCTGCAACATCTACTGGGCCAAAGTCAGCCTCCATCCGCGCGGCGGCCCGGTACCGAACTATGTTACCCTCAAGGGCAACAGCAGAGAGGTTGAGATCGGAGCGTTTCTGAGCGAAGACGAGCGCAAAGAGCTCTACTCGGAGCTTCTCCTCGCCCTTCCGCGCGCGGCGCGCAAACAATAGAAAGCCCGTCTATGGCCCAGGTTCCTGCCACACCGAAAATGCGCCGCTTCAGCCTGCTGACCGCGGCGCGCCTGTTTGGGCCTGACCTATTGCTCAAGAACTCCGATCTTCAGGCCTCTGAGCGCGCGGCTTTGACCCTGCGCAGCCTGAAGTCTCCACGTGCCCCCGAAAATCCGACATCGATCTTCCTGATCCCGCTGGTTGGCCCGCACCACGTGGGCGACTGGCAGGCGGTGTGCCTGCGCCTGACCGCCACCCTGCGCAGCTTCATCGCACAGACAGATCCGAACTGGCGTGTTTTGATTTGCGGCCAGACCAGCCCTGACTTACCCGATGATGCTCGCATCACCTTTGTCCCCTTCACCGAAGAAATCGAAGGCAATGACAAATGGGCCAAGCTGAGGCAGCTCTGCGAAACCCTTCCGACACTTGGGATCGCCCAAGGCTACGCCATGACCTTTGATGCAGATGATCTCGCGCATCCCGCATTGGTCGAAGAAATGCACACCCGACGCGCAGCAGGCGGTTATCTGATGAGCCAAGGCTACGTGTTTGACGTGGGCAACAATCGCATCGCCCTCGCCGCCCCTGCCAGCGCAGCGCAGCCCCTGCGCAAACCGTTCTGGAAACTCTGCGGCAGCTGCGCAGCGCTTGCCTTTGACTTCAGCTCAGACCCGAACGCCGAAACAGCGCGTATCCGAGAGTCGACGCAGCACGAACACCGCATGTTCCCCTATCTGGCAAAACTCGCAGGCCGCCCCCTGTCTCCATTGAGCGGGCCAAAGGCGCTCTACATGCTCAACCACGGCGAAAACTTCGGTGCACGCCGCGGCCGCGTGAGCTTCAAGCAACGCTTTGCCGAACGCTTCGAGGTCACCGACCCTGAAACGCTGGCACGAATCCGTCAGGACTTCGCGCTCGACTGATCTCTTTCTTGGAAAAAATACCCCCGCGCCGGAGGCGATGAGGGATTTGCCACGCAAATCCCTCAAAATGATCAGGCCGACAGACGGGCCTTCACCTGAGGACCAGCCAGACCAAAGTCCATCTGCCCCATGTATTTCTCTTTGAGCAGGCCCATAACCTTGCCCATGTCGCGGATCGAGGACGCGTCGCTCTCGGCGATGGCCGCATCGATCGCCGCCTTGGTTTCGTCTTCATCCAGCTGGCGGGGCAAAAACTCTTCGATGATCTCGATTTCTGCCTCTTCGGACTGAGCCAGATCGAGCCGGCCCCCTTCTTCGTAGGTCTTAGCGCTTTCCTGACGTTGCTTGACCATCTTGGCCAGAATCGCCTGAATTTCGCTTTCCGAGATCACGGCTTCTTCGCCGTCGACACGCAGCGCGATCTCGCGATCCTTAATGGCCGCATTGATCAGGCGCAGCGTCGACAGCCGTGTGGCGTCTTTTGCTTTCATGGCGTCCTTGAGTGCGGCGCCAATCTTTTTACGCAGTTCCATTAAATCATTCCCATCCCAGGGGCTTGCACAAGTGCGCTCATATAAGAGTTCACCCAACATATGTCTACCTTCGCTGTTAGCGCTCTGCATAGGCGCTATTTTGACCCATTCTGCTTGACCGCTGACGCGTGCGGGCCTATGTGTCGCCCGATTTGTCCCCAAGGAGAGAGCCGATGCCCAGCAGCGCCCACGCCCCTGCCCGCCCGACCGCCTGTCTGGCCCTTGCAGACGGGACCATTTTCTATGGCAAAGGCTTCGGTGCAACCGGAGTGACCGAAGCCGAACTGTGCTTCAACACTGCCATGACCGGTTACCAGGAAATCATGACCGACCCGTCCTATGCGGGCCAGATCGTGACCTTTACCTTCCCCCATATCGGGAACACCGGTGCGACCCCCGAAGACGACGAAACCGGTGATCCGGTGGCCGCAGGGATGGTTGTGAAATGGGACCCCACCGAACCCAGCAACTGGCGTTCGGTTGAAACATTGGGTGAATGGCTGACCAAGCGCGGCCGCATCGCGATCGGTGGCATCGACACCCGCCGCCTGACCCGCGCGATCCGCCAGCAAGGCGCCCCGCACGTTGCTCTGGCCCACGATCCCGAAGGCAACTTTGACATCGAAGCTCTGGTCGCCAAAGCCCGCGCCTTCAAAGGTCTGGTCGGGCTCGATCTGGCCAAAGACGTGACCTGCGCGCAATCTTACCGCTGGGACGAGATGCGTTGGGCATGGCCCGAAGGCTACGCCAAGCAAGAGGCCCCCAAGCACAAGGTCGTCGCGATCGACTTTGGCGCCAAACGCAACATCCTGCGCTGCCTCGCGTCCGCTGGGTGTGACGTGACCGTCCTGCCCGCGTCCGCCACTGGCGAAGAGATTTTGGCTCACAGCCCCGATGGCGTTTTCCTGTCGAACGGCCCTGGCGATCCGGCTGCGACCGGCGAATACGCTGTGCCCGCGATCAAGAAGGTCCTTGAAGCTGATCTGCCCGTCTTTGGCATCTGCCTTGGACACCAGATGCTGGCTCTGGCGCTGGGTGCCAAGACCGTCAAGATGAACCACGGGCACCACGGTGCGAACCACCCGGTTAAAGAGAACAAGACCGGCAAGGTCGAGATCACCTCGATGAACCACGGCTTCACTGTTGACACACAGACCCTGCCCGCAGGTGTTGTGGAAAGCCACGTGTCGCTGTTCGACGGGTCGAACTGCGGTATCGAGGTCGAAGGCAAGCCCGTGTTCAGCGTACAGCACCACCCCGAGGCAAGCCCCGGCCCGCAGGACAGCTTCTACCTCTTCGAGCGTTTCGCCGAAGCGATGGATGCGCGCAAAGCGGCTGCAAATTAAGATCGGCTTAACCGCCTATTAAGACCTACCATGGATGCTCTTCTCACCCAGTGAGGAGAGCATTTTCATGTTCAGCCAAGGAGCGCCGCAGAAGGTACGCCCTCGGACAGCCGCAGCGCATGCTGCCGCTGGGTATTTTCAGTTGCCCGAAGATCTAGCGCTGACGTGCGATCCTAAAGGCCACCCGCATCTGACGCCAAATGACTGGGTAAGGTTGCGGGCCGTCCCCTTGGCCGATGGAACCGTTGCAGTCGAAAGCGCATCTGCAGTCGCGACGGTATCGACCCAACTGGGCGCAGGCACAAATTATTGCATAGCCACGCAATCTCAGATCGAAGCCGCCCATCATCAGTTTTTCGGAATGGCCCTCGCGCGGCGCGCCGAGACTCGCGTCGCCAAAGATCTGAGCTGCCGCGGCTTTGACGGGTTCTACGCCCGCAATCGCCTACAAATGCCCTTGGTCACTGTAACGGGCCTCGGCTTTGTGCTTGCCACGCCGTCGACCGCCGCGCTGGTCCTGACAGCGTGGTGCATCTTTACCCTGATTTGTGTGACCGTGCTAAAGCTCTTTTGCTTGGGCGCTGCCTTGGTGGGCCGGCGATCCCACCAAGACCCGCCCGCGCTTGAAAACGCCAGCTTGCCGGTGATTTCGATCATGGTCCCGCTGCACAAAGAATCGCGGATCGCGCAGCGACTGGTCCGGCGAATGCGCCGTCTCGATTATCCCCACGACAAACTCGACGTCCTGTTTGTCGTCGAGGAGCATGACGCCAAGACCCGCAATGCTCTAGACGAGGCCGCGCCCCTTCCTGAGGGGTTCCGCGTGATTGTCGTGCCGGACGGACACCCGAAAACCAAGCCGCGCGCCCTGAATTACGCCCTAGATTTCTGCCGAGGCGAGATTGTTGGCGTCTACGATGCCGAAGATGCGCCCGAGGCAGACCAACTGCGCAAAGTCGCCGCCGCCTTTGCAGCCGCCCCGCCAGAGGTCGTGTGCCTGCAAGGGCGTCTCGACTACTACAACCCGCGCGACAACTGGCTATCGCGCTGCTTTACGACCGAATATGCGGCGTGGTTCCGCCTGATCTTGCCCGGTCTTTCGGCGCTGGGACTTGCGGTTCCTCTGGGGGGCACCACCCTGTTCGTCCGCCGTCACGCGCTCGAAGAGCTTGGCGCCTGGGACGCGCACAATGTCACCGAGGACGCAGATCTGGGGATTCGCTTGTCGCGACGTGGATGGCGCACCGAGCTTATCCCGACAACGACGATGGAAGAGGCGAACTGCCGGACTTGGCCGTGGATCAAGCAGCGCTCGCGCTGGATCAAGGGCTACATGGTCACCTATCTGGTACACATGCGTAGCCCATGGCGCCTGTGGCGAGAGCTTGGGGCGCGGCAGTTTCTAGGATTCCAAATCTTCTTCTTGGCCTCAATCAGCCAGTTTTTATTGGCCCCGCTGCTTTGGTCGTTCTGGCTGCTGCCCTTCGGCTTTACCCATCCAATGCTTGGGGCTCTGGACCACACCGCCACATGGACGTTGATCTATACCTTCATGGCCTGTGAGGTGATCAATCTGTCCGCTTCCCTGATCGCAGTTGCCGCGCCGCACCTACGGCACTTGTTGCCGTGGGCGATCTTTATGCCGCTGTACTTTCCACTCGCCACACCAGCCGCGTTCAAAGCAGCCTACGAGCTGGCCCTGCGTCCGTTTTACTGGGACAAGACCGATCACGGACATTCGGACGAAGAAAATTAACCTTTCTCCGCTGCAGCTGCGTCGGATTTCAGACGCGTCACAAAAGCCTTGGAGATGTGCGCCTTGAGCGCGGCATAGGCTGCCTCCCCGTCACGCGCGGCAATCGCGTCAACGATCTGATCATGCTCTTTGATCGCGGTCTCAGAGCGCCCCTCGGCCGCCAAAGATGTCGTCGCCATCAAGGCCATAGTCCGGTAAACCAAATCGAGCTGCTGAAACAGATATCGATTGTGCGAGGCCAGATGCACCTGACGATGGAACCGGCGGTTCGCACGCGCCAATGCCGCAGGGTTTCCGATCAGCGCGCGGTCGGCTTCGTTCATGTCGCGCAGCACGTTGATCTCTTCTTCGGTCGCATGGCGGGCCGCGAGGCGGGCGGCCAAAGCCTCTAGCTCGGAGCGGACGACGTACAATTCGGCCAGCTGGTTATGATCCAAGGACGCCACAATCATCGACCGCCCGTCCCGAGTCAGCAGGGACTGGGTTTCCAGACGCTGCAAGGCTTCTCGGATCGGGGTGCGGGACACGCCGAACCGTTCGGCCAGCTCGCTTTCGACAAGACGGTCGCCCGGCCGGTAAATCCCGGTATCGATTGCATCCAGAATCAGCGTGTAGGCATCCTTGTTCTGGTTCTTGTCGTCTGCCACCTGCAGTCCCCCTTACAACTCAATGCGCCAGATTATGCTGGCGCGCGCCCGTGGATCAACCCACTGTGTTTCCTAGGTTATGGGCAAAGCGCCGCATTTGGGCTAGGGGAAAGCCATGCCACGTCAGGATTTCAACCATATCGATACCTGGGTGTTTGACCTCGACAACACTCTGTATCCGCCGCACTTCCGTCTTTTCGACCAGATCGAAAAGAAAATGATCGATTACGTCATGGGCACGCTCGGTGTCTCGCACGCCGAGGCGGACCGCCTGCGCAAGACTTATTGGGCGCTCCATGGCACCACCCTCGCGGGTTTGATGGCCGAGTACAGCATCGAGCCGGACCCGTTCTTGGACCACGTGCACGACATCGACTTTACCGTGCTAGAGCCCGACGCGGCCCTAGCGGGCCACATCCGCGACCTGCCGGGGCGCAAAATAGTCTATACGAACGGCTCTGCGCCCTATGCCGAGCAGGTTTTGCAGGCGCGCGGATTGGAGGGCCTTTTCGATGCGGTCTACGGGATCGAACACGCGAACTACCGCCCCAAGCCCGAAGCCGCTGCGTTTGACGCGGTGTTTACCAAGGACAACCTGTCGCCCACGACTGCTGCAATGTTCGAGGATGACCCGCGCAATCTGGCCGTTCCCCATGCCATCGGGATGCGCACCGTCCATGTCGCACCAGAGCCGCACGCAGCCGATCACATCCACCACCACACCGTTGATCTGACTGACTTTTTGTCGCGGCTCAAATAGTCGCACTGCGTCAAAGAGGGCAATTTCACTGGTGTTTTGGAAAACATACCTAGGGGGCAAATTATTTATCCGAAGGACTCCTTAACATGGCTGACATCACCAGCACCCCCTCCCAGCCCGGCGTTCCGATGCGCATTATTCTGTCGATTCCCGTGATCGGCTGGATCGCCAAGGACCTGCTCCACGGCGACAAAGACAATATCTGGTATCTGCTCGTCGCGGTCCTGAGCCTATGGGCCGCCGCTGTGATGACGTGGGGCATCCCCGCGCTTTACCTGCCTGCGGTCGCATTTGTTCCCGTGATGTGGGTGATCCTGCTGCTCATCACACGCGGCTAAACTGTCGCTTGGACCTTCGGGCAGAAACGCCCTATGTCATGGGACAAGGAGAGATCCCATGACGACATTCCAAAGCTACGACATCATTGTATCCGGAGGCGGCGTTGCTGGCCTGAGCGCAGCTGCGGCCTTCGGATCTGCGGGGTTCACCGTTCTTTGCGTGGACCCCCAGCCCCCCATCACAGATCGCAACGCCGAAGGGTCCGACCTGCGCACAACGGCGATTCTACAGCCGGGGCGGCTCTTGCTCGAAGAAGCGGGCCTGTGGGACCGTCTGGACGCCGAGGCGATGCCGCTGGACGTCATGCGCATCATCGACGCGGGCGGCGAAGTGGCCGAGCCCCGCGTGACCAAGGATTTCGTCGCCTCCGAGATTTCGGATCAACCCTTTGGCTGGAATCTGCCCAACTGGCTTTTGCGCCGCGAAATGGTCGCGCATCTAGAGGGGATGGAGACTGTCACTTTCCGCCCCGGCGTGGGCACTGCGGGCGTTCTGACCCGCACTGATCATGCGCGCGTCAGGCTGAGTGACGGCACCGTGGCACAATGCCGGATGCTGGTCGCCGCAGATGGCCGCAATTCGCCCGTGCGCAAGGCGTTGAACATCCCTGTTAAAACCCGCCGCTATGGTCAAAAGGCGCTGGCTTTTGCGGTCACGCACCCCCTGCCCCACGAAAATGTCTCGACCGAGATTCACCGCTCGGGCGGACCGTTTACCTTGGTGCCGCTGCCCGACTACGAGGGGCGTCCCAGTTCCGCAATCGTTTGGATGGAAGACGGGCCAGAGGCGATGCGTCTAATCAACCTGCCCGAAGCAGACTTCGAAGCAGCCATGAACGAACGGTCCTGCCAGATCCTTGGCCCGCTGACGCTGGCCTCGCGCCGGACCGTCTGGCCAATCATCAGCCAGTGGGCCGACCAGATGTACGGCGCACGGACCGCGCTGGTGGCAGAGGCCGCGCACGTCGTGCCCCCTATCGGCGCACAAGGTCTGAATATGTCACTGGCCGATCAGCGGTGCCTGCTGGATTTGGCCAAGGCCGACCCCGCTAACATCGGATCGCCCGAGATGCTGCAACGCTACCACCGTCGCCGCCACCCAGAGGTGCTGGCCCGTGTCACCGGCATTGATCTGTTGAACCGCACGTCGCAACTGTCGGCCCAGCCCCTGCGCGATTTGCGCGCGGCGGGACTGAACGCGCTCTATTCTCTGGCACCCGTGCGGAAGACGCTGATGCAATTGGGGCTCGGCATGCGCTAAGCCCACGTCGCGGCGCGTTTACAGCGCCGCGTCCAGCGCCCGTGTCAGACGCTCAATCGTCGCGGGCACGTCATAGAGTTTATCCAACCCGAACAAGCCCAAACGGAAGGTCGAGAACCCCTGCGGTTCGTCACATTGCAGCGGAACGCCCGCCGCGATCTGGGTGCCATTCGCTGCAAAGGCACGACCCGACTGCACCTCGGGATCATCCGTGTAGCTGACCACGACGCCCGGCGCGCCAAACCCGTCGGCCGCGACGGACTTGATCCCGCGCTTCGCCAAGAGTTCACGAACCCCATTCCCCAGCGCCCATTGCGCCTCGCGCAAACGCTCGAAGCCATAGGCGCGCGTTTCAGCCATGGTATCGCGGAAGGCCAGCAAAGAATCCGTCGGCATCGTAGCGTGATAGGCATGGCCACCATTCTCATAGGCCTGCATGATCTGGAACCATTTTTTCAGGTCCACGGCAAAGCTGTCCGACGTCGTCTCTTCCAGCTTTGCAATCGCGCGCTCCCCTAGCATCACCAGACCCGCCGAAGGGGTCGACGACCAGCCCTTCTGCGGAGCAGAGATCAGCACATCCACTCCGGTCGCCTTCATGTCGACCCAGATGCAGCCACTGGCGATGCAGTCCAGCACCATCAGCGCATCGACCTCGTGGGCAGCTTCAGCCAGCGCCTTGATATAGCTGTCCGGCAGGATCACCCCCGCCGAGGTTTCCACGTGCGGGGCAAAGACCACATCGGGCTTCTCTTCGCGGATTCTTGCGACCACCTCTTCAATCGGCGCAGGGGCAAAAGGCGCAGTCGTTTCATTGCCTTGCTGGCGTGCCTTCATCACGATCGTCTCGGTCGCCAGATCGCCCGCATCCACAATTTGGCTCCAGCGGAAAGAGAACCAGCCATTGCGCACCACCAGAACCTTGGAGCCCTTGGCAAACTGGCGCGCAACCGCCTCCATTCCGTAGGTGCCGCCCCCGGGCACAATGGCAACGCCGTCCGCCTTGTACACTTCTTTGAGCATCGAGGAGATGTCGTTCATCACGCCTTGAAATTGCGCGGACATATGGTTCAGCGACCGGTCCGTGAAGACCACCGAAAACTCGTCCAGACCATTTGGATCAACACTATCAAGCAACGCCACGGCTCTCTCCTTCTCGAAAACTTCTGACCAGATCAGTAACGGCCCGTTAGGGGTGTGGCGAGGAATACTTTTGCATGCAGTGGCGTGCAAATTCGGGGCCTGCGCGGGTGGTGACCAGGAGCCATGGGTATTTTTAGCAAAAAGAAGCCTGCCCTTTCTGCTTTGTCTTAAATACTCACTGTCGGAGCCTATCCGCCAAGCGGCCCGGGCAGACGCTCTTCGCTGAGCAGGACGTTGGCCTCGACGTCGCCGACACCCGGAAGTGCCATGATGCGCCGACGCAGCACCCGTTCAAAGTCACTGATATCCCGCGCCACAATGCGTAGGCGATAGTCATAGACCCCGAGAATGTGCTCGACCGTCTGCACCTCTGGCACTGCCGTCACCGCACGCTCGAAATCCTCAAGGCTGACGCGTCCTTTGGTGGCCAGCTTGACGCCAAGAAAGACGGTCACGCCGAAGCCCAGTGCCTCGTGATCCAATACCAGACGGCGGTGGGATAATGCGCCCTCGGACCACAGGCGTTTAACTCGGCGCCAAGCTGCGGGTTGGGACAGGCCAAAGCGGCGTCCTATAGCGCCTGCGCTTAGGGTCGCGTCTTGGGACAGGGCGTGCAGGATCTTCAGGTCGAGATCATCAAGGTCAATCATATCGGCAAGGTCCCTTGGCTCTGGATACGGGCGACGTGCATCAGGGCTTCGATGTCCACGATATGTGGCAGGGTCAGGATGCGGTCGCGGTAGAGCTGCTGGTAATGGGGCATGTCGCGGGCGATCAGGGACAAGCGCAGGTCCACGCGGCCAAGGAAGCTCTGGATTTCCAGCACCTCTGGCACCTCGCGGGCGGCAGCGCTGAAATCCTCGAACGCGCGCGGGACGGTTTTGTCCAGCACGACACGCAAGGACACCTCGACCTCGTAGCCCAAGGCACGCCAGTCGATCACCGCCTCTACGCCTTTGATGACTCCGGTGCTGCGCAGTTTTTCAAGCCTGCGCCAGCATGCCCCCGCACTTACCCCTGCTCTTTCCGCCAGCTCTGCCGTGGAAATGGACGGGTCCGCCTGAAAAAGGCGCAGAATGCGTCTATCGGTGTCGTCGAGCATGATCTTCTCTATATTCCGAACTAATGCGAATAGATTTTTCACTTAATCGCAAAAATCACGCGAGATTAAAAGCGCATCCACAAAACATTCATGCGATAAGGTCGCCAACGAACACCCAAGCGAGGAGAATTCCGATGCGCGTATACTACGACCGCGATTGCGACGTTAACCTGATCAAAGAAAAGAAAGTGGCGATTCTGGGCTACGGCTCTCAGGGCCACGCACACGCGCTGAATCTGCGCGACTCGGGCGCCAAGAACGTTGCCATCGCTCTGCGCGAAGGCTCGCCCTCGGCCAAGAAGTGTGAAGCCGAAGGCCTGCAGGTCATGGGTATCGCCGAAGCCGCAGCATGGTGCGATGTCATCATGTTCACCATGCCCGACGAACTTCAGGCAGAGACCTACAAAAAGTACGTCAAAGACAACATCAAGCCCGGTGCAGCGATCGCATTCGCCCACGGCCTGAACGTTCACTTCGGCCTGATCGAAGCGCCCGAAGGCGTTGACGTCATCATGATGGCACCCAAGGGCCCCGGCCACACCGTACGCGGCGAATACACCAAAGGCGGCGGCGTGCCCTGCCTGGTCGCAGTTCACAACGACGCAACCGGCAAAGCGCTGGAAATCGGTCTGTCGTACTGCTCGGCAATCGGTGGCGGCCGTTCGGGCATCATCGAAACCAACTTCCGCGAAGAGTGCGAAACCGACCTGTTCGGCGAGCAGGCAGTTCTGTGCGGCGGCCTGGTTGAGCTGATCCGTTGCGGCTTCGAAACCCTGGTTGAAGCTGGCTACGCACCCGAAATGGCGTACTTCGAGTGTCTGCATGAAGTGAAGCTGATCGTGGACCTGATCTACGAAGGCGGCATCGCGAACATGGACTACTCGATCTCGAACACTGCAGAGTTCGGCCAGTACGTCACCGGCCCGCGCATCCTGCCCTACGAGCAGACCAAAGCGGCGATGAAAGAGGTTCTGACCGACATTCAGCAGGGCAAGTTCGTTCGCGACTTCATGCTGGAAAACGCTGTTGGCCAGCCCACCCTGAAAGCATCGCGCCGTGCAAACGACGAGCACCTGATCGAAGCAACCGGTGCCAAGCTGCGCGAAATGATGCCTTGGATCTCTGCCGGCAAGATGGTCGACAAGTCGAAGAACTAATCGCTTCGCGGGATTTTCCGCAGGCGGGGTGGCCGTTGACAAGATGGCCACCACCCCATCTAAAGGCTCCGATCCGTTGCGGTCGGAGCCTTTTTTATTGCAGGTCACAGAATGCCCGAAGTCACCCTGAAAAGCTGGATCATGGTCCTGACGCTGGGGTGTGTTTGGGGCGGCAGCTTCCTCTTGATCGAAATTGCGCTCCAAGGGATCAGCCCTTTTTGGCTTGCTGAAGCGCGACTCCTGTTTGCCGCAATACTGCTAACCGCTGTGTGGGGCGCGCTGGGTGGCAAGGTCACGCCCGTCAAGGATGGCAAGAACCGCTGGCCTTATCTGGTGGTGGTCGGTCTATTTAGTTCTGCCTTTCCCTTCTTCCTTCTCAGTTGGGGGCAGCAGCATGTCACCTCCGCCACGGCGGGCGTGTCTATGGCCGGCGTGCCGCTGCTCGTGATGCCTTTGGCGCATTTCTTTTCTGTCGGTGAACGCATCACTGTGATGAAGCTTGTAGGACTGCTGGTGGGATTTTGCGGCGTGCTCGTGCTACTTGGCGACGGACTGATGCAGAGCAGCGGCTCAGGTCTGGAAGGATGGGGGCGTGTGGCCTGTCTGTCTGCTGCAGCCTGCTATGCGATCAGTTCAGTGACCACCCGAAACTGCCCTCCGATTGATGCTTACGCCATGTCGGCCGTCGTGATGATCATTGCAGCGCTTGCTGGCCTGCCCGTCGCGTGGCTCAAAGAAGGCCCGCCGCCCCTGCCCGATCTTACAACGCTGGCAGTCCTGAGCGGACTTGGGCTGATCCAAACAGCAGGCGCAAATTTGCTGCGCATACTGGTCATCCGAAGCGCTGGCTCGACGTTCATGTCTTTGACCAACTACCAGGTGCCCTTCTGGTCGATGGTGTTTGGGGCGCTCATTCTAGGAGAAGCCTTGCCCGCCGGGCTATTCCTGGCGCTGGGTCTGATTCTGGCGGGTATGGGCCTGAGCCAGTGGAGCCATCTGCGCCGCCTATTCCGCAAAGCATAAACGGCGCGCAAAGGGGATTGGCGCGCCGTTTGAGTATTTTTAGCAAAAAGAAACCTTAGGTTCGGCTCGCAGCCTCGACCTCCGCCACGATCGAGTCGACGACTTTTTCCAGCAGGATCGGATCTTCGCATTCGGCCATGACGCGGATCAGCGGCTCTGTGCCGGACTTGCGGATCAGAAGGCGGCCTTGGCCTTTTAGATCAGCCTCGGCGCTTGCGATGGCCTGCTGGACGGCAAGGGTTTCGAGCGGTGTTTGTCCGGCCGTGTAGCGCACGTTTTTCAAAAGCTGCGGCACGGGGTCAAAGCTCTTGGCCAATTCGCTAGCGGGTTTACCCGTCAGCACCATCTCGGCAAGGAATTGCAGGCCCGCCAGAAGTCCGTCCCCGGTGGTCGCATAATCCGTCATCACGATGTGACCCGACTGTTCGCCGCCCAAGTTGTAACCGTTCTTGCGCATCTCTTCGACCACGTAGCGATCGCCAACTTTGGTACGCTTCAGATCGATGCCACGCCCGCCAAGGAAGCGCTCGAGCCCAAGGTTGGACATCACAGTCGCAACGAGCGCATTGCCTTTCAGGCGATCTTCTTCGGCCCAGCGCGCGGCGATGAGGGCCATCAACTGATCGCCGTCAGCAATCTGGCCTTTTTCGTCAATGATCATGATACGGTCAGCATCCCCATCAAGGCAGATGCCGATATCTGCGCCGTGCTCGATGACTGCTTTGGCCGCTGTTTCCGGATGCGTGGAGCCGCAATTCAAGTTGATGTTCTTGCCGTCAGGGCTGGTGCCGATGCGGATGACATCTGCGCCAAGCTCCCATAGCGCCTCGGGCGCCGCGCGATAGGCCGCGCCGTTGGCGCAGTCGATCACTACCTTCAGACCATCAAGACGCTTGCCATGCGGAAAGGTGGATTTCAGGCGTTCGATGTAGCGATAAATACCGTCGTCGATCCGCTTGGCGCGGCCGATGTTTTCAGCCTTGGCCGGTTGAATTTCACCCATGACCATAGCTTCGATTTCAGCCTCGGCCTCGTCTGACAGCTTGAAACCATCGGGGCCAAAGAACTTGATCCCATTGTCCTCGTGCGGGTTATGACTTGCGGAAATCATCACGCCCACATCGGCGCGCATAGAGGTGGTGAGCAGACCCACCGCAGGCGTCGGAACAGGGCCAAGCAAGAGAACGTTCATACCGGTCGACGTGAAACCCGCAGTCAGCGCATTCTCGAACATGTAGCCCGACAGTCGGGTGTCTTTGCCGATGACCACGCGGTGCGCTGTACTGGAGTCCCGCCGGAAATACCGCCCCGCCGCAGCGCCGATCTTGAGGGCCATCTCGGCAGTCATGGGATAGGTGTTCGCTTTGCCGCGCACACCGTCGGTTCCGAAAAACTTTCTCGACATAATGGGTTAGTCTCCAATAGCAGCTTGAAAGAGGGTCAGGGCCTGACGCGTCTCGGCGACATCATGGACCCGCAGGATTTGAGCGCCTTGGGCCACGCCTGCGAGCGCAACTGCGACAGAGCCGGGCATGCGGGCCGCAGCCTCTGACACGCCCGCGAGGGTTCCGATGAACCGCTTGCGCGACACCCCGAGAAGAATGGGGCACCCGAGCCCATGAAAAATCGAAAGGCGCTGTAGCAGCGCGAGGTTATGGTCCAGCGTTTTGCCAAAGCCGATGCCCGGATCGACCACGATGTGCTGTCTCGGGATACCTGCTGCTTCGGCGGCGCTCACGCGCTCTGACAGGAAGTCGTACACATCCAGCACCACATCATCGTAGTGAGGGGCGTTCTGCATAGTCTGTGGGTCGCCTTGGGCATGCATCAGGCAAATCGGCGCAGCAGCGGTCGCCGTCACATGCGCAATTTGCGGATCATAGGTCATGGCTGCAACGTCGTTCACCAGATCCGCTCCAGCATCTAACGCCGCACGAGCGACAACGGATTTACGCGTATCAATCGACACGGGCACGTCGCTAAAGGCACGCAAGGCCGCGATGGTGGGTTCGGTGCGGCGGGTTTCCTCGTCCAGCGCGACGTCTTCTGCACCGGGACGGGTCGACTCGCCGCCGATGTCCAGCATATCGGCCCCTGCCCCGATCATCTCTTTTGCATGGGCCAAGGCGCGATCCCGATCAGAGAACTGTCCGCCGTCGGAAAAGCTGTCCGGTGTGGTGTTCAGGATGCCCATGATGTTTGGGCGCGCCATGGACAAACGGGCGATGTCCGCGCGCGGCGCACACAGCGCCGTGCGCGCCGCCTCTGGCAGCGCTGCCGCTGGAATGATCCGCGCAGGCGCATCGCGGCGCAGAACTTCGACATCGGTGAACCACGTCCAGCCCCCTCCAAGCGTCAAAGCGCTGTCAGGACGGGCGGGACCAGATTGCAAAATGGGACGAAAATAATCACGCATACTGCGTGGATGAGCGATCAGTCGTCGTTTGACAAGAGCCGACTTTCCCGCAGATCGTGGTGGCGTTCCTCGATTTGACCGGAAACGCCCTCAATCTCGCCACTGCTAACAAAGATCACCTCAGCGGCGTCCATTTCGGACGCAAACCATCGGCTCAGCGCTTCGGTATCACGGACGGACACGTGCGGCCCCTCGACGGCATCAAGGACGATCTTGGATGGGGCCCAGACGCTGATCTGACCGTGCTTCATACCCCAGTCCAACTCGGTCCGAGTCCCCACGACCACACAGCGACGATCACGCCCCGCCAGAACCCATGCGTTCTGTTCAATCGACAGCAGGTCAATGCGGCGCTGTGCAAGAGGCGCAGCAGAGTGCGTCTCGGCCCGATCCGGTAGACCCACGCACAGAATAGCCGGACGGTCCCCTGCTGCCAGCTGGTCGAGCCAATCCGACAAATGCGGCGCGGCAATCGCTTCGTTGGTCAGGTAAATCACACGCGGGTCGTTTGCGGCGTTGTGGGCCACCTCGGGCGCCAGACCGTAGTCTTGGCGATTGCGCACAATCTCTACCCCCAGAGCGCCGGGCCCGCGGTCCAGCTTCTCGATCCGAACAAAGGCACGCACGGCTTGCGGTTCGGACAGGATACGACTGGCAACACGATCCGCGAGGGTTTCGAGCAAATTCAGGCGTTCTTCGGCCAGCGAGTCTGCAATCGCCTCGGTCACACGATCGTAGGACAGGATGCGATCTACATCGTCGTCCAGCACCTCGGTCACAGGCTGCACCTCAACAACAACGTTAAAGCACACGCGCTGGGTGGTCCCACGTTCTGCCTGAAATGCACCGATCTCGACCTCGACGATATGGTCGCGCAGGCTAATCCGGTCCAAGGGGCCGCTGATGCCAGGGATCGGGCTCGCTTTGGCCCGCTCGTCAGGGTGGGAAAAGGCCAGCCGTACTTCGTTGGTCATATCGCTACACTCATGTCGTCGAATTTTCGGCGACCCTAGGCGCTATGGCTGCAAATGCCAACTCCGAGGCGGCATATCGGGGAACAACCGCGACAGGCAGGCGTTATCGCTGTGTCAGACGAGAGGTCGCGCTGTAGAATTTGTGCACACCAATCGTCGCGGTGTGGTTAAAGCTGGATGCCCAACGGGGACGCACAGCTTTGGTGTGATAGAACGTGGCACCATCGGTCAGAGTGCGATCACCGCCGTCCAGCATGATACGGGCCACTTTAGCCACACGCTCGTACGCCTTGGGCTCGTTGATCACTTCGGCATAGCCATCACACGTGTAGGTGAATTGGCAGGCGTACTTGCGTCCAGTGCCCTGATTGACGACGGCGCAAACCGTATCGGGGAATTTCTTGCTATCGACACGGTTCAAGATGACTTCAGCCACCGCAAACTGGCCTTTGACCGTTTCCCCACGCGCTTCGAAGTAAAGCGCCTCTGCCAGACATTGAAACTCGTCCCCGCCCTTGGCCTTGGGCAGCTCGGCCAGAAACTGTTTGGAGTATTCGACCTGAGGCGTCTTGGCGATTGCGGCCTCTTTGGCCTTTTTCGGCAAACGTGTCAGACTGCCTAAGTGTTTGGACGAGACGGCGGCGAGGGCCTCTTTCTCTTGTCCGAGCAGGTCGGTCAGGCGCGCATTCAAAGCATCCGCAAAGACGGCTCCCGGTGCGAGTACCAGAAGTCCCAGAGCTGCTACTTTCAGAATGCCAAAACGCATGCCTTATCCTCGTCATCAGTACCGTCCAGCGGTCCGGCGAAGGACGTACCCGACTTGGGCCTCCTTTTTCAATACTCTCAGAGGTGTCTTAAAGGCATGTAACCTTTTGGCGTCACGCGACATTCTTTCGCGACCTGAGGTTTTACACTTCTGTTACAGGCACTTAGCGCGTTTCACGCTCACTCAACGCGAATTGCGCGGCTGCCAATCTGGCACCCGGAACACGGAATGGTGAGCACGAAACATAGTTGAAACCCGCCTTTCGACAGAATGCAATTGATTCGGGATCGCCGCCGTGTTCTCCGCAAATTGATAGCGTAATATTTGGGCGCGCGTCTCTGGCGCGGGTCGCCGCCAAGTCGAGCAACTCGCCCACACCCTCGGTGTCGAGCCTATGGAACGGATCTTCGGGGAAGACCCCCTCGCTTACATAGTTGGACATAAAGCGGCCCGCATCGTCGCGCGACAGGCCGTATGTCATCTGGGTCAGGTCGTTAGTACCAAAGCTAAAGAACGACGCATGGCTGGCGATGTCCCCTGCCCGCAAACAGGCGCGCGGGGTCTCGACCATCACGCCAAGGCGGTAGGTAAAGTCCTGCCCCGTTTCGGTCCGCACAGCCGCAGCGACCGCATCGACGCGGGTTTTCACCAGCTCGACCTCGCGCTTGGCGGAGACGAGGGGAATCATGATCTCTGGCACAACGGTCGCCCCGCTTTTTTGGGTGGCGATCGTGGCCTCGAAGATCGCGCGTGCCTGCATCTCGTAGATCTCGGGAACGGTCACGCCCAGACGGACCCCCCGCAGGCCAAGCATCGGGTTGTATTCCTCCAGCTCTTCGGCGCGGCGGGTCACGTCTGACACCGGCAGGTCCAACGCCTCTGCCAAGTTCAGAAGCCCAGCGCGGTCCGATGGCAGGAATTCGTGTAGCGGCGGGTCGAACAGGCGAATACAAACTGGCAGCCCAGCCATGATCCGGAACAAATCGATAAAGTCCGCCCGCTGCATGGGCAAAATCCGCTCGAGAGCGGCACGCCTGTCCTCGACCGCATGGGCAAAGATCATCTCGCGCATGGCGGTCAGGCGATCAGAGTCAAAGAACATGTGCTCTGTTCGTGCCAATCCGATGCCTTGCGCTTTGAAGTTGCGCGCGACCTGCGCATCCGCTGGCGTGTCGGCGTTCGCGCGAATTTCGATGTCCCGAAACTCATCGGCCCACTCCATCAATGTCTGGAGCCCATCATCCTCGGCCGCCTCCAGCATTGCGGGCTCGCCCGCCAGCACATCACCGGTGGTACCATCGACCGTGATCACATCGCCTTCTTTGAACTGGCGCCCGTCCCGCGTCACCAGCAGCTTCTTTCTCATATGAAACCGCAGAGCTTCGATCCCGACCACACAAGGTAGACCCAAACCGCGTCCGATCACAGCAGCATGGCTGGTCATTCCGCCACGCTCTGTCATGACGGCCACAGCCGCGTGCATACCGCGAATGTCCTCGGGCTGGGTTTCGCGCCGCACCAGAATGCACGGTTCCCCGCGCGAGGCGCTGGCCTGCGCATCCGCCGCACTGAACACGATTTTGCCGGTTGCCGCGCCAGGGCTGGCCGCCACACCGCGCGCGATCCGATCCCGCGGTGCGTTCGGATCCACCTGACGGTGCAACAATTCCGACAGTGCTCTTGGCTCAATCCGCAGCACGGCTTCTTCGCGGCTGATCACACCACTTTCGGCCAAATCCACCGCGATCCGTAGCGCCGCACGGTTGCTCCGCACGACACGCACGCCGTCCAGAATATGGATTTCGCCATCCTCGATGGTGAATTCGATCTGCAACTCCTCGCGCAGACGCGTCCGCATCCGCGATCCGAAATCCTTGAGCTTTTCAAAGGCATCCGGCGCGTGTTCTTCTAGCGAAGGTCCGCGCGCGTCTTTCTCCAGATAAATCGCTTCAGCCTGCAAGAGCGCCTCACGCCCCTGGCTCTGGCTCAAATAACGGCCCTTGATCCGCGGCGCACCGGTTTCGGAATCCACGAACTGAATCACACCAGACCCGCATTCGCCCGACCCCAGCCCCAAGGCCATTCGCTGCACCACAAGCCCGAGCCCTGCATCCGCAGGGGCCCCTTTGGCCTGCCGCAAGAGCCGCGCACTGGTCCCTTCCCAAGCGCGCGCCATCGAGCGCAACACTTCGGTCAACTGCTGGCCAGCGTCCTGCGGGAACCGCTCATCAGTCTCAGCCTCATATGCCGCCAAAGCGGCCCCAAGGCCCGCCGAGCCCTCTTCAGTGATCTCGTCAAACACGTCCGGATCCAACCGCGCCACGTGCACCGCAAAATTCTTGACGAAACGCAGATACAGTTCTGCTGCGGCCTCGTGCCCGATCTTGTCTGACAGATCCACATATGTGGCGTCATTCATCCCGATGTTCAGAACAGCCCCCGGACCGCCCCAATCGGGGTCCTCTGACGATGGGCGCACACACATCAGAGCGCCCTCGCCGAACGGCTCCAGAATACGAGAGACATCTGGCACCCGTCCCGAAGCGATCAGTTTGACCGCCGCAAATGACAGCGCAACCGTGTCAGGCACAGGCAAATCCATGCGCACAAGCCGCTGCAGACACTTCGCCCGCCCGCCATGGGTCGCGACGGCCACGGGGGCCGATGGGGTGATCAGGGTGACGTTTTCATCAAAATTCTGCACTGCAGCACCTCTTTCGCTGCGCACAGAATAGGCGCTAACTCTGTCCGAGCAAGCGCCTCTTCTTCATCTTTGCAAAAATACTCCGGGGGCGTGGGGGCAGCGCCCCCACGCACCTAGGCCGCCCCGCGCCTCTCAGGCGGGGTTTACCCCTCGATCCGGCCCAGATCAGCGACCTGACCGCACGTCTGACGGATCTGGCTCAGCAGGTTCAAGCGGTTCCGGCGCACGATCTCGTTGTCCGTATTCACCTGAACCGCCTCAAAGAAAGCGTCGATCGGGGCGCGCAGCTCTGCCATCTGCCCCATCGCGGCGGCAAAGTCTTCCGACGACAGCGCATCCTTGATCGCGCCGCTCGCAGCGGTCAGCGCATCGAACAGAGCCTTCTCCTCGTCCACCTCGGCAAATTTCGGATCGGCACCAAAGGAATACTCCACACCGTCCTTCTCTTCGGCCTGCGCCAGAATGTTGGCGGCCCGCTTGTAGCCCTGAACCAGGTTCACACCGTCCTCGGTGCCCAGAACGTCGGACAGCGCCCGCGCGCGCTTGACCAAAAGCGTCAGATCATCCGCCCCATCCATCGCCAAACAGGCATCAATGATGTCGTGACGGATACCCTGATCCTTAAGGTAGACCTTCAGACGATCATGGAAGAAGGACAAAAGATCGTCTTTCGCTTCACCCGCCGCCGACAGATGATCGAGCAGGTTCATGCGCAGATCATTCTCCAGCAACAGCCGGATCACACCTAATGCCGCGCGGCGCAGAGCGAACGGGTCTTTGGAACCGGTCGGCTTCTCGTCGATGGCCCAGAAGCCGGTCAGCGTGTCCAGCTTGTCCGCCAGAGCGGCAGTCACCGACAATGGCGCGGTGGGCACGTCATCCGACGGACCGAGAGGCGAGTAATGCTCTTGGCACACGCGCGCCACGTCGGCGTCATAGCCTGCCGCTTCGGCGTAATAACGGCCCATAAGCCCCTGAAGTTCGGGGAATTCGTAGACCATTTCGGACTGCAAGTCAGCCTTGGCGATGCGGGCAGCAGTTTGTGCCGCTTCGGCGTCCGCACCCGTGACCGGCGCAAGTTCGGCGGCCAAGGCCACAATGCGTTCGATCCGCTCTTTCTGCGCACCTAGCTTGTTGTGGAAGGTCACGTTGCCCAGACCGTCCACCCAAGTGTCCATACCTGCCTTGGCGGTGCGCAGGTCATTCTCCCAAAAGAATTTCGCATCCGACAGACGCGCAGCCAGAACCTTCTGGTTGCCCGCAAGAATGGTCGCGCCGTTGTCGCGGGTCTCAATGTTCGCGACGGTGACAAATTTCTCGATCCGGCCCGTTTTCGGGTTCTTCACCGAAAAGAACTTCTGGTGCTCTTTCATCGAGGTTTGCAGAACCTCGGGCGGCAGGTTCAGGAAGTCTGCGCCAATCTCGCCCATCAGGACGACGGGCCATTCGACCAGACCGGCGACCTCTGCCAGCAGACCGCGATCCTCGACCACTTCCATGCCTTGGGCAAAGGCCATGTTGGTCGCGTCGTGCCAGATGGTCTCTGCTCTCTCCTCGGGGTCCAGAATGACCTTGGCCTTCTTCAGCTTGGCGACATAGTCGTCAAAGCTGCTCACCTCGAACGCATCGCCGCCCATGAAGCGGTGACCACGGGTCGCGCGGCCTGATTTGATGCCATCGATGTCCAGATCAACAACCTCTGCCCCGTCTTCGGCGGTCAACAGGCAGATGATCGAGTGCAGCGGGCGCACCCAACGCAAGGAACCTGCGCCCCAGCGCATGGATTTGGGCCACGGAAAATTGCGAACGGTGTTTTCCAGAACCTCTGCGATGATCGCAGCAGCCTCGCGGCCGGGGGTCTGAATGGTCGCAAAATAGACCTGCCCCTTTTTCTCGTCCCGGATTTCGAGCTGGTCCATGGTGACGCCAGCGCCCCGCAGGAAGCCTTCGATCGCCTTTTCGGGCGCGCCGACACGGGGGCCTTTGCGCTCTTCTTTCAGGTCGGGCGAACGGTCCAGCACATCCTCGACCGCCAGCACCAAGCGGCGCGGCGTGGCAAAGGCTTTGGCGTGGGCATAGGTCAGACCCGCCTCGACCATGCCGTCGGTCACTTTCTTTTTCAGATCCTCGGCGGCGCGGGCTTGCATGCGCGCAGGGATCTCTTCGGAGAAAAGTTCAATCAGCAGATCGGGCATTAGTTCACGCTCTTCGGGGGTTCGGGGCAATCTTCGGGAACGGGATCGCCGTCATAGACGACTTCGCCGCAATGGTTCATCTGGTGCCAGACAAAGCCGCGGCCATCGGGCAGCACAGCGACCACACGGTCGATGCCGTAGATAAAGTCACGCTGGCCAAGAAAGGCGAGCGCCTCTCCGGATTCCAGCGCGGCGCCAAGGGCTTTGGCGTCGAAACAGTCAAACCAACCGGGGCCGACCAGAGGTTCGGCCTTGGGGTAGTCCTGATAGGTTTCGGTCAGCATCGACTGGGACAGCGGCGTTTCAAAACATGCGCGGTACCGTAGCGGGCTGCTGTCCGCATCAATGGCCTGAAAATTGTCATAGACGATGCTTTCGGGCGCTTCGCTGACGATGCCCGTCAGGGTCACGTCATCTGTGCCGCTGGCCTCAACGGGTTCGTAATAGGCATAGACCTGCAAATAATACAGAGCCGCGCCCGCTACTGCGGCTGTCACACCAATCGCGCCCACGAGTAACTGACCCGCTCTCATGTGGTTTCGGGCGTGTAGCCGCCCGCCTCGGTCAAGACAAAGGCATCTGCACACATTTTCGCCAAGGCGCGGACGCGGCCGATATAGGCCTGACGCTCGGTGACCGAGATCACGCCGCGCGCATCCAGCAGGTTAAAGATGTGGCTGGCCTTGATGGTCTGGTCATAGGCAGGGTGCGCCATGATGATACGCTTGCCGGTTTTCGGATCGACATGCTCTTGGCTCAGGATGCGGGCGCATTCGGCCTCGGCCTCTTCGAAGTGGCGCAGCAGGGTGTCGGTGTCGGCCACATCGAAGTTCCAGCGCGAATATTCCTGCTCGGTCTGCTGGAACACGTCACCGTATTTCAGCGGGATCGGGCTGTCGGGATCGCTGTAGGGCATGTCCATCACGTGGTCGATGCCCAGAACGTACATGGCCAGACGCTCCAGACCATAGGTCAGCTCGCCGGACACAGGGTGACAGTCATGGCCGCCAACCTGTTGGAAATAGGTGAACTGCGACACTTCCATACCGTCACACCAGACTTCCCAACCCAGACCCCACGCACCAAGCGTCGGGCTTTCCCAGTCATCCTCGACAAAGCGGATGTCGTGCAGGTCCATATCGATACCAATCGCGGCCAGAGAGCCAAGATACAGCTCTTGCAGGTTCGGCGGCGACGGTTTGATCAGCACCTGGTACTGATAGTAGTGCTGCAGACGGTTCGGGTTCTCGCCATAGCGGCCGTCAGTGGGACGGCGCGAAGGCTGGACATAAGCCGCTGCCCATGGCTTGGAGCCCAGCGAACGCAAGGTGGTCGCGGGGTGGAACGTACCGGCACCGACCTCCATATCGTAGGGTTGCAGGACGGCGCATCCTTTGCTGCCCCAGTAATTCTGGAGACGAAGGATGATTTCCTGAAAGCTACGGGGTTTTTCAAGCGGTGCTGACATGCTCATTCCTCTAGGGCTCGTGCGCAACACTCTCTAGTCGCGTAGGCGGTCAGGGTCAATTATATGACCCGCATTATTGACCTGCGGCCCGAAGGCAGATTTGTTGGGCATCAAAAGCGCGCAAGCGGACATAACAAAAGACTTTTCAAGGACACTGTATGAATCGGTATCTTTCGCTGATGACCAGCATTTCGGTTTTCGCCGCCACGGCAGCGATTTCCCAAGAAGTCGCATATATCCAGATCGAGGCTCAGCCCACCCTGAACGAGGCGCAATTCCGCGCGCAGGCCTATGCGGGTGCACTGCCTCAGGTGAACGGTTTCTCTTTGGGATCAGGGTGGTACGCGATCACGTTGGGGCCCTTTGACCCCCAGCAGGCCGAGACGTTGCGCCGCGAATACCTGCGCACCGGACAAATCCCGCGAGATGCTTACATCACCGATGGTCGCGAGTATCAGGATCAGTACTGGCCCGTTGGGGCGAACACCCAGCCGATTGGTGAACCGCCGGTTACAGGTGAACCCCCTGCCCCCACGGTCGAAGTCACCCCGCTGGACGACTTGCCCCAAACGGACGACGCCCCTGTCGCGCTCGAGCCCGAAGTGGTCGAAGCGCCAGAGCCCGTAATCATCGACGAGACGCCTTATCAAGCCCGCCAGAGCGAAGCCCTGCTGACCGCCGAAGAGCGCAATATGCTGCAAGTGGCGCTAAAATGGGCAGGCTTCTACGAAGGCCGGATCGACGGTGCCTTTGGCCGCGGCACGCGTGGGTCCATGGCGAATTGGCAGGCCGCCAATGATTTTGAGCCCACAGGCATCCTGACCACCCTGCAGCGTGCCGAACTCTTGGCGCAGTACAACGCGGTTTTCGACGGACTGGGTTTTGAGACCGTGCGCGACGACAAGGCCGGCATCCAGATCGACCTACCCATGGGCGCGCTGCGCTTTGACGGCTACAGCCCACCCTTTGCGCGCTACCTGCCCTCGGGCGAGCCTGCGGTACAGGTCCACCTGATCAGCGAGCCGGGCGATGCCGCAACCTTGGGCGGTCTCTACGAGATCATGCAAACCTTGCAGATCATCCCGCTGGATGGCCCACGCACCCTGCGCCGCAACGGTTTCACCATTGAGGGCATCAACAACGATATCGTGTCCTACACAGAGGTTTCGCTCGAAGGCGGAGAGATCAAGGGCTTTACCCTTGTTTGGCCCGCCGGGGACGAAGGCCGCCGCACCCGCGTTCTAGAACGCATTCAGGCCAGCTTTACGCGCATTCCCGGCATTCTGAGCGGCGCGCTGAACCTAGACGTCGCCCAAAGCCTTGATCTGGTGGCAGGGTTGGAAGTGCGCAGACCGGAATTTGCCCGCTCGGGCATGTGGGCAGACGGGTCAGGTCAAGTCGTGACTTTGGCCGACGGTTTGGACACCTGCGCCAGCATCATGCTGGAGAGCGAGCACGAGGCGACACTTGCCGCTGTGGATGCTGCCAGTGGCCTTGCGCTGCTACGCCCGATGGAGTCGCTGGTGCCCCCCGCAAAAGCGCTCCTGCAGAAGTCGTCGCCTCGTTTGCAGACAGAGATTGCAGTCGCGGGCTACAGCTTTGGTGGCCAACTCGGGGCGCCTTCGGTCACCTTTGGCACCATCGAAAATATGGAAGACCTGAGCGGTGATACGACACGCATGCGCCTGTCCGCCCACACCACTGAGGGCGATATTGGCGGTCCCGTTCTGGATATGAGCGGCGCTGTAATTGGCCTGCTGGTGCCCCAGAGCTACAGCAGCCGCGCCCTGCCCCAAGATGTGCGTTTTGCGATCAAAGAAGCAGGACTTGAGGCATTCCTCGCGGCGCAGGGAGTGACATCCGAGGTCACAACCGATGTGGGCCGGATGGAAGCCGAAGACCTTCGTCTAGCAGCCAGCGATCTGACCGCGCTCGTTGAGTGCTGGAAGTAAAAACAAGCTCGGCGCGCCGCCTTAGGCGCGCCAGAACCGCGCGGTAAACAGGGTGTACACTGCCAAGAGTTCCAGCCGCCCCGCCAGCATTGCAAAACACAGCAGCCATTTGGCCACGTCGTTCAGCCCTTGGAAATTTCCTGACGGCCCAATCTCATCCCCAAGTCCCGGCCCGATATTCGCCAGCGCTGTCGCCGCGCCGGAGACCGAGGTGACCAAGTCCAGGCCAGTCAGGGATAGCGCGAGGGTGAGAACCCCTAGCGACACGATGAACATCACAAAATACGCCACGACAGAGTTGATGACGTCCTCGGAAATCGGGCGGCCGTCATAGCGCGGCAAAAACACGCCCGACGGCGCATAAATCTGGCGGATCTGGACCTTGAGCGAGGCCAGCAGCAACTGATAGCGGAAAATCTTGATAGAACACGCTGTCGAGCCTGCGCAGCCACCGATCAAGCCGATGAAAAAGAACATGGTGATCAGGAACGGGCCCCACTCCATGTAGTCCACGCTGGCGTAGCCTGTGCCGCTGATGATCGATGTGATGTTGAACAGACCCTCACGTACCGCATCCTCCCAATGGTGGGGAAAGATGGAGGTCAGCACCAAGGTCGTCACGGCTGTCAGGGTGAAAATCACCAACAGAAATCCGCGCACTTGTGTGTCTTGCCAAATCGCTCGGCTGTTTCCGTTCAAAAGCTGCACGTACCGCACGAAGGGCAGCGCCGCGAGGATCATGAAAACAGAGGCCACGTATTCCGGTGCCCCCGAGAAGGTCCCGAAACTCGCGTCGTAATTCGAAAACCCGCCGGTCGAGATTGTGGTCAGCGAATGCACCGTCGCGTCAAAAGGGCTCATCCCCAGGACCAGGTAGCACAGCCCGCACACCATGGTCAGACCCAGATAGATCACCGAAATCTGCGCCGCGATAGCGCTGGCGCGGGGCAAAATCTTGCCCATTGTGTCAAAGGCTTCGGCGCGGAAAATCTGCATCCCACCAACCCGAAGTTCAGGCAGGAACACCATCGCGACCACAATGATCCCGATCCCCCCCAGCCATTGCAGCGTCCCCCGCCACAAAAGCAGCCCCTTGGGCATCGTATCGAGCCCAGAAAACACGGTGGAGCCTGTGGTCGTCATACCCGAGATCGCCTCGAAAAAGGCGTCAACAAACCTCGCGTCGGTTTCTCCCAGCATAAAGGGCAGCGCGCCGAACAAGGGCAGCACCACCCAGACGGCTGTAGTCAGGATAAAGGTTTGCTGAAGCGTCAGCCCCTCTTGGACCGCGTTCGCACACGCCAAGGCGAGCAAAGCGCCAAAAGCCATTGTGATGAAAGCACTTTCCAGAAGAACGAAACGATGGCCGCGTCCCTCGGCCAGATCGACCAAAAAGGACGGGATCATGGTCACGCCAAGGGCCAGAACAAGCAGGCCGATCACATATCCGACGGGTCGCAGATCAATCATAACCGCGACCCTTGGCCCGAGCCCCCCGCGCTGTCAAGCGCGCTCTCAGCCGACGTGGAAGAGAGAGGCAAACATTTTCGGATCGATGGACGCGCTGGCGAAAGTCTCACCTTCAGTCAGGACGCTGACGGCATCGTGGCTGTGCAGGCTTTCCTGATGGCTGGCGATCACACGGAAATCGCCAATGCGCGGATCATTCTGCATCTGCTCGCAGAAAAGACGCGCGGCATCCTCGACAAAGATCGGGTTGGCGGCATTCAGCTCGGCAAAGGCCTGTTCATCTTCGCGCTTCACCATCACCTGCGTTTCCGTGGGCACGGCGTTGCGGCACAAACCAATCAGGTCTTCGAACCACAAACACTCCTGCCCCGGCTCTAGGACCACAGAGACCCGCGCGACAGAGCGCTGCGAGTGCGGTGTCGCCAGCTGACCACGCATCATGCGAGCGTGCTCGGACAGTTCCAACGAACACGGGCAGGTCGAGCTGTAGACGTAGTCAAGGTGCACGATCTTGCGACGCACGCCATTCTGTTCGATCAGTTCCAGCGCGATGTCGTAATACTGGTAGCCCGACAGGCCAGAACGCAGGCTCTCGACTTTGACCGGGTAGCTCAGCCGCATTTGGATGCGGGCATCAAAGCTCTGCAGATCAGACTTGTAGTCGTCCAGCGCTGCCTCGATCACTTCGAAGCTAAACGTCTCGTCCGCGTGCTTGTAGAAACTGCGCATGATGCGGGACATGTTGATGCCCTTTTTCTCGGCATCAAGGCTTACTGTGCCGGTGACGCTGGTTTCCAGCATCAGGTCACCATTGTCGCGGGTGTGGTAGCGGATCGGGAGACGGAAATTCGAAATGCCCACATGCTGGATTTGCTTGCGGGCCCCTCTGATCAGGCTCGACGGGCCGTTTTGCAGGTCGGGCAGGTCTGCGCGATACTCGGCATCAACCGCGAAATCCTGCGGATATACGCGGGAAAGGACGGGGTAGTCCACCGGGCGTGCTTCGGGCAGCAGGGCACGCAGCTCGGGGTCGAGAGCGGCAATCTCGGTGTCAGAGGCATGCACAGCCCAACGCCGGAGCACAGCCAAAGCTTCCTCTGCCTGACGCTCGGTCGGTTGCTGGTCCAACTCCGGAGTGTGAATATTCATGGACTTCGTCCCTCGCATTCTGGTGCCTAATACAATGTAGGAGCGCCGCCCCTACATTGCCATGATCGACCCATTATACGCCCCAACCGTCATGCTGGATCAGTTTACGCCTGCTCGAGTGCTTGCAGAACGTCGTTGATCAGATCCTGACTGTCTTCGAGGCCGGCGCTCATACGGATCAATCCAGTGGTAATGCCCAGATGGTCCTTTTGTTCCTTTGGCAGGCGCTGGTGCGTTGTGGTGAACGGATGGGTGATGATGGTTTTGGCATCGCCCAAATTGTTCGAAATAATGCACACTTGCAGCGCGTTCATAAAGCGGAACGCAGCATCGCGGCCACCCTTGATCTCGTAGGCGACCATGGTGCCGCCCGCGCCCATCTGCGACATGCACAGGTCATACTGCGGGTGGCTCGGTAGGCCAGGATAGCTAACATGTTCCAGCTTGGGATGGCCTTCCAGCGCCTCTGCGATCGCTTTGGCGGTTGCCGCTTGCGCTTTGACACGCAAATCCAGCGTTTCCAGACCTTTCAGCATGATCCACGCGGTAAACGGGCTCATCGCCGCACCGGTGTGTTTCATGTAGGGTTCCAGTGTGCCGCGAATGAAGTCCTTGGACCCTAGAACCACGCCGCCCAACGCACGACCCTGACCGTCGATGTGTTTGGTGGTCGAGTAAACGATCACGTCCGCGCCCTGCTCGACCGCATTGGAAAAGACCGGGGTCGCGAAAACGTTATCCACGACAACCAGCGCGCCAACCGCGTGGGCCAGCTCTGCGACGGCTTTCAGGTCAACCACTTCGAGGGTCGGGTTCGACACAGACTCAAAGAAGACGGCTTTGGTGTCGGGACGGATCGCGGCCTTCCACTGCTCTAGATCGGTGCCATCTACGAATGTGGTTTCGACACCGTAGCGGCCCAGAATTTCTTCGAGGATATAGAGGCACGAGCCGAACAGTGCCTTGGCAGAGACCACGTGATCGCCTGCCTTGAGCATCGACATCATTGCGCCATTTACAGCTGCCATGCCGCTGGCGGTGGCAAAGGCGTCTTCGGCCCCCTCTAGCGCGGCAATCCGCTCTTCGAACATTGCAACGGTGGGGTTGCCGTACCGAGCATAAATGAACTCGTCATCCCCGAGCGCGAGGAAGCGCTGCTCTGCGGCTTCGGCAGTGTCGTAGACAAAGCCTTGGGTCATGAAAATGGCCTCGGAGACTTCATTATACTGGCTGCGGCGCGTGCCTGCGTGCACGGCCTTGGTCCGAGCGCTCCAGTGCGAGGTGTCCTTTTTCATACCGTCTCTCCTTCGGCCCCGCGGGAGGAGAACGCGAGGCAATAAAAAATCCCCCGGTCGCGGTCAGCAACGGGGGACGCCCTATTCTGACCTCTTTAGCGGCTTGTTTAACGTGGCCCGCAATCCGGTAACAAAGCGCCACTTGGTGCCCGCATACGCGCCTTGGTCCGTTGCGTCAAGATATCCGACAGGGTGGCAGCCTTGACGAGAGCGGGACAATCGCCACCTGATAAAGGCTGAGTTTGGCGGAGGAGACCCTGATGAGCGCACCGATTGATCTGTATTACTGGCCCACGCCCAATGGCTGGAAAATCTCTGTCGCGCTGGAAGAGTTGGGCCTACCCTATCTGGTGCACCTGATCAACATCGGCGCAGGGGATCAGCACACCGACGATTTCAAGGCACTGTCGCCAAACGGCAAGATGCCCGCGATTGTCGATCCTGACGGGCCGGATGGCACGCCCATCAGCATTTTTGACTCCGGCGCGATCCTGCAGTATTTGGCGCGGAAGACGGGGCAGCTGTACGGTCAGACAGAACGCGACCGGATCACGGTAGACCAGTGGCTCATGTGGCAAATGGGCGGTCTGGGCCCCATGGCGGGCCAAGCGCACCACTTTCTGAAATACGCCCCGCAAATGGAGCCACCGCAAGTCATCCCATATGCCAAGGCACGCTATCGCAAAGAGGTCTCGCGGCTCTATGGCGTGCTGGATGCGCAGCTAGATCAGCATCGGTATGTGGCAGGCGACTTCTATTCGATAGCCGATATCGCGATCTATCCGTGGGCCAGCCTGTGGGAAGGGCAGCAGCAAACGCTGGACGATAAGCCAAACCTGAGCCGCTGGCTCGAAGAACTGGCCGCGCGCGCCGCGGTCGCCAAGGGAATGGCGTTGCATTTGGACAAACGCCAAGCCCTGCAGGCGAACAAGGCCGCCGTGCAAGGGATGTTCAAACCCGCGCCGCGCTAACGGTCTATGGACCGCATCGCAGCGAGCATCCGGTCCTTTTCGCCGCTGTCACCGGACAGGGCCTGCGCCAGCCCTTCAATCGAGGCAATGTTGTGGCCTGTGCGGAAGACGTCCACATTGGGCAGGATTGCCTGGATGCCTGCGGCTTTGGGGGCGAACTCCTCCCACCGCAGGAGCGGGTTGATCCAGATGAGTTTTCGGGCGCTTCGGCCCAGCCGGCCTGCCTCGACCTGCAACAGATGCGGATCGCCGCGTTCCAGCCCGTCCGTGATCAAGAGCACCACAGCCCCCTGCCCCAGCACGCGCCGAGACCAGTCGCGATTGAACCGAGCAAGCGTTTCACCGATGCGCGTGCCCCCCTGCCAGTCCTGCGCCTCTGCCCCAGCCGAGGCGAGCGCGGCATCCACATCGCGCGCCTTGAGGTGGCGGGTGATGTTTGTCAGACGCGTCCCAAAGGTAAAGGCGTGCACCTTGCCCCAACCCGCACTGGCGTCATTGCTGATGGCATGCAGGAAGTGGAGCATCGCGCGGGAATACTGACTCATGGACCCCGAGATATCGCAGAGCGCCACCAATGTCGGCGGACGGGTCCGCGGCGAAGAGCGCGGCAATTGTCCCAGCTCTCCTCCGTTGCGCAGAGCCGCGCGCAAACTGCGCCGCGCGTCGATCCGTGCCCCGTTGATCGATGGGCTGTGGCGTCGAGACATCAACGGCGGCACGGGCAAGCGCAAGGCAGCGATGCGGCGCTTGGCTTCGGCCAGTTCGGCTGCGGACATTTGTTCAAAGTCCAACGTTCTCAGCCGCTCTTCCTGAGACATGGTGAGCGTCGATTTAACCTCGACCTCTTCTCCGGGGTCTTCGTCCTCTGCGCTTTCGGGGATGTCGGGGATTTCATCTTGGAGCAATGCCTGAGCTGCGCGCTTCTCCGCAGCCTGTGCTTTTCGCTCTTCTGACACCCCGCGCACCGACGGCAGCATCATACTCATCATATGCTCTAGATAGCGCGGGTCGCGCCAGAACAGCCGAAAGGTCTGCGCAAAAACGAGCCTGTGTTCTGGGCGCGAGATGAAGCAAGCGGCCAGCGCGTGGTAGAAATCTGTCCGGCTGGTGAAACCTGCAGCACTGATCGCCTCGACCGCATCCACCACACGGCCCGGACCCACTGGAATGCCCGCATGGCGCAAGGCCCGCGCGAAATGGGCGATGTTCTGCGCGAGCTTCGGGTTTTCCGGCAGGAGGAGCGGGATATATTCGGCCATCTAGCGCGGCATCCGTTGCAGGGGGGCTATCCGCCCCCCGACGCCCGAGAGGCGCCTCCCCCCGAGAGTATTTGGGCAAAGATGAAACATCACACCATCTCTTTTGCCTGAGCTTTCGCCTCTTCGAGCAGTCGCGAAGCTTCGGAGCCCTGAATACGTTGGATGTCGTCCTGATATTTAAGTAGCGCGCCAAGGGTGTCCGAGATGACTTCGGGCGTCAGCGAGATCACGTCCAGCGCCAGCAAGCATTTTGCCCAGTCGATGGTTTCCGCAACACCGGGCTTTTTGAAGACGTCTTCGGTGCGCAGGGATTGGACAAAAGCGATCACTTCTTTGGAGAGCTGCAGCGAGGCTTCGGGGACGCGCGCTTGCAGGATGTCCAGTTCGCGCTGCACATCGGGATAATCGACCCAGTGGTACAGGCACCGGCGCTTTAACGCGTCGTGGACTTCGCGGGTCCGGTTCGAGGTCAGGATCACGATGGGCGGTTCGGGCGCTTTGATCGTGCCCAATTCAGGGATGGTAACCTGAAAATCAGACAGCGCTTCGAGGAGGAATGCCTCGAACGGCTCGTCGGTGCGGTCCAATTCGTCGATCAGCAGGACTGGCGCTCCGGCATCGCTAGGGCGCATTGCCTGCAGCAGCGGACGTTCAATCAGGTAGTCCGGTCCAAACAGCTCTTCCTGCAAGCCCTCGCGGGTTGACCCGCCTGCCGCTTCGGCGGTGCGGATCGCGATCATCTGCGCGGGGAAGTTCCAGTCGTATACGGCACTGGATGCATCAAGCCCCTCGTAGCACTGAAGCCGGATCAACGGGCGCCCCAAGGCACGCGCCAATGTCTTGGCGATCTCTGTTTTTCCTGTGCCCGCTTCCCCTTCTAGAAAGAGGGGACGCCCGAGCCGAAGCGATAGGAAAACGACCGTCGCCAAAGCGCGGCCACACACGTAGTTTTCGCGCGCAAGACTTTCTTGCACCGCGTCGATGCTGTCCGGATATTCCATTCATGTCCTCCCTCACGGGGTCATTGCTGCATGGCAGGATAGACGGGTCAAGCCCGCTTTTACGGTTGGCATTCCGACCTTGGTTGCATAGGGACGCCCGCAAAACTCACATATTTGCAAAGACACCAGCATCACACGCATTACGTGTACACCACCCAAATTCCACCCATTAAGGTCATATTTATAATACCTAAGGTCGCGTTAACCCCTTCTATTTTGTAAGCCAGCCTTTTATTTAACCTTCGTTTTTCGCAATTCTGCCTCAATCCCGCAGTAGTGCGGTCGTAACAAACAACGAAACCGACCCAAGAGAGCGCGATGCAAGACACAGCCAATGCATTCGATGATTCAATGCTCGACCTCTCGGATGACGAGTGGCTGGAACGCCTTGTCGAGATTGGCGAAGAGCACGGATACTTCCAGCCTTTGGGTGACGAGCATCTGGCAGTCTTCATCGACAAAAAACCACAGCTTCTGGTCACGTTCGAGACGCTGAACAGCGCGCAGACCTCGACCGATTTGGGGCAGCCCATGGGCTTTGATCTGGTTCGGGCTTTGGGCTGGTCGCACTTGGCGCTGATCAGTGACGGCGACACGTGGTTCCGCGCTGACCC
Source organism: Donghicola eburneus (assembly GCF_900115865.1). Taxonomy (GTDB): domain Bacteria; phylum Pseudomonadota; class Alphaproteobacteria; order Rhodobacterales; family Rhodobacteraceae; genus Donghicola; species Donghicola eburneus. The sequence goes on from NZ_FOXY01000002.1 coordinate 48,686, forward strand.
TGTCTATGGACTGTTTGACCGCCTGATCGACGACGGCTTCTTCGAAGAATTCGACAACGTGGTATTCTATGGCAAGGGCAGCTGTGGTTACGCGGCGGCGGCATTCTCGGTCGCCTGCCCCGGATCGACGGTGATCGCGATCCAGCCCCAAGCGACACTCGAGCCGCAACTCACCAACTGGGACGAACGCTTTCACCCAATCCGCATGACGTCTTTCACGGATCGCTATGGATTCGCCCCCGACATGCTCGAGGCTGCAGAGCGCGGGTACATCATCTACAACCCGGCAGACACCTACGACAGCATGCACGCGGCCCTATTCCGTCGCCCCAACGTGACGCCTGTGCGGCTGCACCATATGGCCGACGACCTAGAGCATCATCTGGTCGAGATGCAGATCCTGTACCGGATGCTCGCCAAAGCGATGTCGGGCAAACTAGATCCCAACGCAATGCACCGATTGATGCGGGCGCGGCGCGAATACCTTGTTTACCTGCGGGCTCTGGCCTCGGATCTGCGGCAGCGGCGCCGAAACTCGTACGAAGCCCTGGTCCTGCGCAGCATTACCAGACGGATGCGCGCCCCGCGACTGGCCCAGCGCCTGCGAGAGCTGGAAGCCGCCGCCGAACGGGGCCGCATTCACATCCCCGGGGACGCCACCTGATCCCGTATTTGGACTAGCGCAAAGGCCCGTCTTGGGCTAATCCGCGCCCATGACCCAGAGCATCACGATCCGTCGCCCCGACGACTGGCACCTGCACCTGCGCGATGGCGCTATGCTGCAGGGCATCGCACCCGAAAGCGCCCGCCACTTCGGTCGGGCGATCATCATGCCCAACCTCGTGCCCCCTGTGGTCACAGGCGCTCAGGCCTCGGCTTACCGCGAGCGGATCATGGCAGCGATCCCTGAGGGTGCGGATTTCCAACCGCTGATGACCTGCTACCTGACCGAGGACACCGACGCGAGTGATCTGGCGCAGGCCCACGCGGACGGCATCATTACTGCGGTCAAGCTCTACCCCGCAGGTGCGACCACCAACTCGGCCAGCGGCGTGACCGATTTCGACAAAGTCCGCCCCGTTCTCGAAAAGATGGCCGAGATCGGCCTGCCCCTCTGCGTCCACGGCGAAGTCACCGACCCTGCCATCGACATCTTTGACCGCGAAGCTGTGTTTATCGACCGCGTTCTGGACCCGATCCGCAAAGCGACCCCTGCCCTACGCGTGATCATGGAGCACATCACCACCAAGAACGGCGTCGACTACGTGCGTTCGGGCGGCGATAACCTTGCCGCGACGATCACGACGCACCACCTGATCATCAACCGCAACCACATCCTCGTGGGCGGGATCAAGCCGCACTACTACTGCCTGCCTGTCGCCAAACGCGAAGAGCACCGCATCGCCCTGCGCGAAGCCGCCACCAGCGGCGAGGCCAGCTTCTTCCTTGGCACAGATAGCGCCCCCCACGCGGACGCCGCCAAAGAATCCGCCTGCGGCTGCGCGGGCTGCTTCACGGCCACCAACACTATGTCCCTGCTCGCCCACGTCTTCGAAGAAGACGGCACGCTGGACAAACTCGAAGCCTTCGCCTCGCTGAACGGTCCGGCCTTCTATGGCTTGAAACCCAACGACGCGACGCTCACCCTGACCAAACAGGACACCCCCGTCGAGTTCGCGGACAAAATCGACACCGGCGCAGGCCCTGTCACCGTCTTCCAGCCCGGCTTCCCTGTTTTCTGGGCCGCCAACTAACTTCATCTTGGCCAAAATACCCTCGGGGGGAGGCGCGCCAGCGCCGGGGGGCAGACAGCCCCCCCCTCCGCAGCCACAAGGACCCACATCGATGATCCCCACTTCCTACCCCACCCGCGAAGAGATCGCCCGCCTGACCGCCCGCATGCTGCTGGAGATCAAGGCAGTCCACTTCAACGCGCGCGAGCCCTTCACTCTGGCGTCCGGCCTGCCCTCGCCAACCTATATCGACTGCCGCAAGCTGATCAGCTTCCCCCGCATCCGCTCGACCCTGATGGATTTCCTGACCGTCACCGTCATGCGCAACGCAGGGTTCGAGGCGTTCGACAACATCGCTGGCGGTGAAACCGCAGGCATCCCCTTTGCCGCTCTGGTCGCAGAACGCATGGCCCTGCCCATGACCTACGTGCGCAAAAAGCCCAAGGGCTACGGCCGCAACGCCCGCATCGAAGGCGCCATGACCGAAGGCGAGCGCGTCCTGCTGGTCGAAGATCTGACCACCGACGGCGGCTCCAAACTGTCCTTCGTGGATGCGATCCGCGAAACCGGCGCAACCTGCGGCCACACTGCGGTGATCTTCTACTACGGCATCTTCCCCGAGACCGAAAAAACCCTCGGCGATCACGGCGTCGACCTGCACTATCTCTGCACCTGGTGGGACGTTCTGGCCGAAGCCAAGGAAAGCGGCGCCTTTGACGAGGAAACCCTGACCGAGGTCGAGAAATTCCTGAACGCGCCCCGCGAATGGCAGGAAGCCAACAAGAAATGATTCCGCCGCGCCCCCAGAGCGCATCGGAAACATCGTAAATCAGACAGACCGGCGATCTCCCGCCGGTCTGTTTCGTTCCGCGGGATCGAACCGCCTACGCCTTGCCCCAAAAGGTCAGAAGCCCACCACATCTGGTAGGCAGCTATTCACAACTTCTCCACAGACTTATACAGTTTGCCTGACAGGTCCGGCTTCGGTTAACACGGGGCCTCACTATCATTCGAGGATCATGATGAACGAGATTGCAGCCATCAAAGCGCAAGTCGACGACTCAAACGGTCTGCCGCACTCGATCGAGGCAGAGCAGCAGCTGCTTGGGGCGATCCTGACGAATAACGAGATTTACGATCGGGTTGCGACCCTGATCAAACCCCACCACTTCCACGATCCCGTGCACGCCCGCATCTTCGAGGTGGCGGCAGCGCGGATCGCGAAGAACACCCTCGCCTCGCCAGTGACGCTCAAGGCGTTCATGGAAAATGACGAAGGTCTGAAGGAACTGGGGGGCGCCGCCTATCTGGCCCGTCTAGCAGGCAGCGCTGTGGCCGCCTATGCTGCGCGCGACTATGCCCAGATGATCTATGACATGGCGATCCGCCGCGAGCTGATCCAGCTTGGAGAAGAGATCAAGGGCAAGGCCTCCAAGGTCGAGGTCGAATCCGACCCCCGCGCACAGATCACCGATGCTGAGCAGAAGCTCTATAAACTCGGGGAACAGGGCAAATCGGAAACCGGCTTCCAGTCCTTCCTGCGTGCTGTGACCGAGGCTGTGAACACTGCCAACATCGCCTACCAGCGCGAAGGTCAGTTGGCCGGTATTTCAACGGGTCTGATGGACTTGGACGGCAAGATGGGCGGCCTGCACAAGTCGGACCTTATCATTCTAGCGGGTCGTCCCTCGATGGGGAAAACCTCGCTCGCAACCAACATCGCCTTCAACGTGGCCAAGGCGTTCCGGCGCGGCACGCGCCCTGACGGGACCGATGGCACTTTGGACGGCGGCGTCGTAGGCTTCTTCAGCCTCGAAATGAGCGCCGACCAGCTGGCGGGCCGTATTCTGGCCGAAGCCTCGGAAATCAGTTCGCACAAAATCCGTCAGGGTGACTTCACCGAAGAAGAGTTCCGCCGCTTCGTCGAGGCCGCAAAAAGCCTGGAATCCTGCCCCCTGTTCATTGACGACACGCCGGCGCTGCCGATTTCTCAGGTCGCCGCCCGCGCCCGCCGCCTGAAGCGGACCCACGGTCTGGACGTGCTGATGGTCGACTATTTGCAGCTGCTGCGCGGCTCGCAATCGGAAAACCGCGTGAACGAAATTTCGGAGATCACGCAGGGTCTCAAGGCCATCGCCAAGGAACTCCAGATCCCCGTCATCGCCCTGTCCCAGCTGTCGCGTCAGGTGGAAAACCGCGAAGACAAACGCCCGCAGCTGTCGGACCTTCGTGAATCGGGCTCGATCGAACAGGACGCCGACGTGGTGATGTTCGTGTTCCGCGAGGAATACTACAAAGAGCGTGAAAAACCCGGCGAACACGATCTGGAACGCTTGCAGGTCTGGCAAGAAGAGATGGAGCGCCTGCACGGCAAGGCCGAAGTCATTCTGGGCAAGCAGCGTCACGGTCCCATCGGCACGGTCGAACTGTCGTTTGAGTCGCAATTCACCCGCTTTGGCAACCTTGTGAAGCCGTGGCAGCAGAACCAGCAGGGCGATTATTAAGCTGACGCACACATCTTTGTGGATCGTCCAATCTGCGATTTCACTTGACCCTATCATAGGGCATGGCATCTAGGCGCTATGGCACGCTCTGTACTCAAGATTGATCTCGACGCCCTTGCGGCGAACTGGCGCGACCTCGCTGCAGCTTCGGGCTCTGCCGAAGCTGGCGCGGTCGTCAAAGCTGATGGATACGGGCTGGGGGCCACGCAGGTCGCCACCCGACTGGCACGCGAAGGCGCCAAGCGTTTCTTCGTCGCTATCGCCGAAGAAGGCGTTGAGGTGCGCAAGGCCGTCGGGCCAGACGCAACCATCCATGTTTTCGGCGGACATATGGCAGGCGACGCAGCCGTCCTGCGCGACAACGGCCTGATCCCCATGCTGAATTCGGGCGAGCAGTGGCAGCGGCATCAGTCCGAATGCCCTGACCTGCCTTTTGGCATTCAGCTGGATAGCGGTATGAACCGTCTGGGCCTAGAGCCTGAGGACTGGGCCGACATCCGCGACGCCGTGATGGCCAAGGGACCCGAACTGGTGATGAGTCACCTTGCCTGCGCGGACGAACCTGATAACGCGATGAATGCGCAGCAGCTGGAAGCTTTCCGCGATATGACCGCTGGCATTGACGCGCCCAAGTCTCTGTCTGCAACCGGCGGCATTTTAATGGGCGGTGATTTTCATTTCGACGTCACCCGCCCAGGTATCGGCATGTACGGCGGCGAGCCCTTTACCGGTGCGCGCCCTGTGGCCTACCTAAACATCCCTGTGATCCAAGCCCGCACTGTCGGCATTGGCGAAAGCGTGGGATACGGCAACACGTGGGTCGCCCACAAAGAAACCCGTGTCGCAACAATCGCTGCAGGTTACGCCGATGGCATCATCCGCGCGCAGTCTGGCAAAGGTCAGGTTTTCGTGGGCGAGACGCCCTGTGACATTCTGGGGCGCGTCTCCATGGACCTGATCGGCATCGATATCAGTGAATTGGACCACACACCCGAAAGCGTCACCTTCCTTGGCCTGCGTCAGACTGTGGACACTGTGGCGAGCTATGCGGGCACCATCGGGTATGAAATCCTGACCTCGCTCGGCGCGCGGTATCAGCGGGAATACCTCGGCGCATGATCCACTTTTTGGCATCCATCGGTCGCGCGGTCATGGCCGCGCTGGCCAAGGTCGGCTCGGTCGCGCTCTTTGCGCTGGAAACCATTAGCCACCTGTTCCGCCCGCCCTTCTATGGGCGCGAGTTCTGGCACGCGCTGATCCAGATCGGATGGCTGTCTTTGCCCGTCGTTGGCCTCACTGCGTTCTTTACCGGCGGCGCGCTGGCGCTGCAGATCTTTGCAGGTGGATCGCGCTATGGCGCCGAAGCGGTCGTGCCCTCGATCGTGGCGATCGGCATGGTGCGCGAACTTGGCCCCGTTTTGGGCGGCCTGATGGTTGCGGCACGTGTGGCCAGTTCGATCGCCGCCGAGATTGGCACCATGAAGGTCACCGAACAGATTGACGCGCTTGTCACCCTGTCCACCCACCCGATGAAGTACCTGACCCTGCCCCGCGTTCTGGCTGCCACTCTGGCCGTGCCGGTGCTGGTGGCGGTTGGCGACTCGGTCGGGATCATGGGCGGCTATCTGGTCGGCGTCGGACGTCTGGACTTCAACGCGGCGACCTACCTGAAAAATACCGTCGATTTCCTAGAGCCTTGGGACATCACCAGCGGCCTGTTCAAAGGCGCAGCCTTTGGCTTTATCGTAGCGACCATGGGTTGCTATCACGGCATGCAATCAGGCCGCGGTGCCCAAGGCGTTGGCGCGGCGACAAAATCTGCTGTGGTCTCGGCCTCGGTGCTGATTTTCGCGGCCAACTACATTCTCACTGAACTGTTCTTTGCCGCATGATCGAACTTCGCGATATACACAAGACCTTTGGGGCCAACCACGTTCTGCGCGGGGTTGATTTGACCGTCACCAAGGGCAACTCTTTGGTGATCATCGGCGGGTCCGGCACGGGGAAATCCGTGACGCTTAAGTGCATTCTGGGTCTGATCAAACCGGATCAGGGCCAGATTTTTGTGGACGGGCAGAATGTCGAGGACGCGAGCCGCGACGCCTTCCTTGCTCGTTTCGGGATGCTGTTTCAGGGCGCTGCTCTGTTCGACAGTATCCCTGTCTGGCAAAACGTGGCCTTTCGTCTGATGCGGGGAGCATTGAAACGCCCCAAAGACGAAGCCCGCGAAGTTGCCATTGAAAAGCTGCGGCGCGTGGGCCTGAAACCCGAAGTCGCAGACAAATTTCCCGCTGAACTTTCTGGCGGCATGCAAAAACGTGTGGGCTTGGCCCGCGCGATTGCCGCAGATCCCGAAATCATTTTCTTTGACGAACCCACCACTGGCCTCGACCCGATTATGTCGGGTGTTATCAATGACCTGATCCGTGAAATTGTGACGGAGATGGGGGCCACCGCGTTAACGATCACCCATGACATGACCAGTGTGCGGGCCATTGCCGATAACGTGGCGATGCTGCACGATGGCGTTGTGAAATGGACCGGACCCGTTAACGATATGGACACGTCCGGCGATCCATATGTGGACCAGTTTATTCACGGCCGTGCCGAAGGGCCTATTGCCGCGGTGCGCTAAATACCGAGGAGGGGCCATATTGCTAGAGCCCAGTTATCCAGTTCTGATTTTCTTTGCCCTGCGAAATGGTCTGTACCTCGCTGGTCTTTTACCCATCGCTCTGGCCAAGGCGATCGTTTGCCGCAGCCCCGCCCGTTTTTGGGCCATTGGTGCGCTGATCCTCTGCCTGATTAGTGCGGTCGCGTATTATGTCGTCCCCGCGCTGGGGCTCTACACCGCTCCGATCGCGGTCTGGGCCTCTTCGATCAAAACCTACGGCGGCGGCGTCATGGTGCCTTTGTTCGCGTCGGTGATGATGCTGGCCTGCGCCACATCCCACGGGTCGCGCTGGCCTTGGCTCGATTACCTACACGGGATTGGCTTCGTCGTCTGGTTGGTGCTGTGGGGCTGGACCACTTGGTTCTGATCCGGCGTTGGGCCAATCTGGCCTGCCTGATCCTCTACCCGGTGGCGTGGTGGGCTCCGCTGGCCCGCGCTGGGGTCCTGCCGCTCTTTGGCCTATCAGAAATCTCCGTGCTGTCTGGCATTGCCAGCCTCTGGTCAACAGACATTGTCCTGGCCGTTGTCGTCGCGCTGTTTGCAATGGTCGCACCGATGGCCAAATCCCTTGCAATCGCTCTGGCCGATTTTGGCATCATTCGCGGTGCCCCGCGCTGGGTCACTTTACTAGGCCGCCTCGCCATGGCCGATGTTTTCCTGATCGCCCTATACATTACTCTGGCCAAAGGCATCGGGATCGGGCGAGTAGAGACCGGCTGGGGCCTCTATCTCTTTACCCTGCTTGTGATTATCCAACTGCTGCTGACCCTGATCAAACCGGAACATAAAAAGAACACTTGCGCTTTGCCCCCCGAATAGGCACATCTGCATTATGGCAAAGAAAGCGATTTTCAAATGCTCCGAATGCGGGGCGTCCTACACAAAATGGTCGGGCCGCTGCGATAGTTGCGGCGCGTGGAATTCCATCGAAGAAGAGGTGCCGCTGTCAACGGCGGGCCCCGCCAAGAAAACCCTTGGCGCGATGAAGGGGCGAAGCATCCCCCTGACCGACCTTGGCACGACCGAAGCCCCCCCGCCCCGCACCATGAGCGGGATGAGCGAATTGGACCGCGTGCTGGGTGGCGGACTGGTGGATGCCTCGGCGATTCTGGTGGGCGGCGATCCCGGCATCGGGAAATCGACCCTTCTGCTGCAGGGGGCCGCACGGTTTGCCGAAGCAGGACTGAAGGTCGTGTATATTTCGGGCGAGGAAGCCAGCGCACAGGTGCGAATGCGGGCGCAGCGTTTGGGCCTGTCCCACGCACCGGTCCTGCTCGGGGCCGAAACCAACCTGCGGGATATCCTGACCACTCTGGAAACCGAAAAGCCCGATCTGGCCATCATCGACTCGATCCAGACCATGTGGGCCGATCATGTTGAGAGCGCACCGGGCAGTGTCAGTCAGGTTCGCGCGGCCGCGCATGAATTAACCACGTTTGCGAAACAGCGCGGCATGGCGGTCATCCTTGTCGGCCACGTGACCAAAGAGGGCCAGATCGCAGGCCCTCGCGTGGTGGAACACATGGTCGACACCGTACTCTATTTCGAGGGCGAGCGCGGTCACCAGTTCCGCATCCTGCGCAGCGTCAAAAACCGCTTTGGTCCTGCGGACGAAATCGGTGTGTTCGAGATGACCGGCGGCGGTCTGTCCGAGGTGTCGAACCCCTCTGCCCTGTTCCTATCCGAACGCGGGGAACCGACGCCCGGTTCTGTCGTGTTCTCTGGGATCGAAGGCACACGTCCCGTTCTGGTCGAAATGCAGGCGCTGGTCGCCCCCAGTCCGCACTCCCAACCGCGCCGCGCAGTGGTCGGGTGGGATTCGGCCCGCCTCGCCATGATCCTCGCTGTTCTCGAGGCGCGATGCGGCATCGCCTTTGCCGGACTGGATGTTTACCTCAATGTCGCGGGCGGGATGAAGATTTCTGAGCCTGCCGCTGACTTGGCCGTTGCAGCAGCACTTTTGTCAGCAAGAGAAGACGCAGCGCTGCCCAAAGACACCGTCGTTTTCGGTGAAATCAGTCTCTCTGGCGCCATACGTCCGGTGGGCCAAACCGAAAACAGGTTGAAAGAAGCCCAAAAACTTGGTTTTTCAACCGCAATCGTCCCTAATGCGAAAAAGGACGGGGACACAGCCGGTATGCAAACCCGCACTTTTGCGGATCTGACCGGTTTTGTTGGTGATATTTTCGGCGCGGGATAGCGCGCCCAAGGCGGGGACGACGCATGGAAGGTTTCACGATTATTGACGCAGTTGTCGCGGGCGTGGTGGTCCTATCGGCACTGCTGGCATTCTCTCGTGGGATCGTCCGCGAAGCGCTGGCCATCGCAGGCTGGATTGCGGCAGCGGTACTGGCGTTTATCTTTGCCCCTGCGGTCGAGCCGCTGGTCACCGAAATCCCCGTTGTCGGCGACTTCTTGTCGGACAGCTGCGAATTGTCGATCATCACAGCCTTTGCCTGCGTGTTCGCGCTGGCGCTGGTGGTCGTGTCGCTGTTTACCCCACTCTTTTCCAGCCTCGTGCAGGAAAGTGCCCTTGGCGGCGTGGATCAGGCACTGGGGTTTGTGTTCGGCGTGGTGCGCGGCATCCTTCTCGTGGGGATCGCGTTCTTCCTGTATAACACCGTGATGACCACCCAGACCGTCGAAGTGGTAAACAATTCGCGTTCGGCCGTTGTATTCAGCCAGATGACCGGCCAGATCGAGGATCAGAACCCCGAGCAGGCGCTTGGTTGGATCACCCAGCAGTACGAAGGTCTGGTTGGCCGCTGTGGCGCCCCCGCGGGTAACTAAACACGAAACGATAAACTTCCATTCACGAATGTAATCCTTTCGTGACACTTCTGCGCACGGCCCTTATATGGGGCCGTGCTAGGCCATTCTTGGATTCGGAGACCCCTCTTGACCGCCCAGATGCCCCCCGCCCATCCGTTCGATGATGACAAACTGCGCGAAGAGTGCGGTGTTTTCGGTGTTGTCGGTGTACAAGACGCAGCAAACTTTGTTGCTCTTGGCCTTCACGCACTGCAGCACCGTGGTCAGGAAGCCGGCGGTATTGTCAGCCACGATCCGGAACAGGGTTTCAATTCGGCACGCCGCTTCGGCTATGTCCGTGATAACTTTACGAAACAGAGCCTGATGGAGACGCTGCCCGGTCCGCTTGCGATCGGCCACGTGCGTTATTCGACCGCTGGCTCCAAAGGCAACACCGCGATCCGCGACGTGCAGCCGTTCTTTGGTGAATTCTCGATGGGTGGTGCTGCCATTGCCCACAACGGGAACATCACCAACGCAAACGCCCTGCGCCGCGAACTGATCGAGCGTGGGTCGATCTTCCAGTCCAGCTCGGATTCGGAATGCATCATCCATCTGATGGCCCGTTCGCTGCAACAGAACGTGCCCGAGCGGATGAAAGACGCCCTGCGCCGTGTCGAAGGCGCGTTCAGCGTCGTCGCCATGACCCGCACCAAGCTGATTGGTGTCCGTGATCCCTTGGGCGTGCGCCCGCTGGTGATTGGCCGCATCGGCGATGATGGCTACGCGCTGTCGTCGGAAACCTGTGCGCTGGACATCATCGGTGCAGAGTTCGTTCGCGAAGTCGAGCCCGGCGAGATGGTGGTGATCGAACATGGTCACCTGAAATCGCACCGCCCCTTCGAAGCCGCGAAATCGCGCTTCTGCGTGTTCGAGCAGGTGTACTTCTCGCGTCCCGACTCGATCCTTGGGGGCCGCTCGGTTTACGAGACCCGCCGCCAGATCGGTGTGGAACTCGCGCGAGAAGCTGCCGTTGATGCGGATCTGGTCTGCCCCGTTCCAGACAGCGGCACCCCCGCTGCGATCGGGTTCAGCCACGAATCCGGCATTCCCTACGGAATGGGCATCATCCGCAACCAGTACATGGGCCGGACGTTCATTGAGCCGACAGAGCAGATCCGGAACATGGGTGTGCGTCTGAAGCTGAACGTGAACCGCGCCCTGATCAAAGGCAAACGCGTTATCCTCGTGGACGACTCGGTTGTGCGCGGCACCACCAGCCGCAAGATCAAGGACATGCTGCTGGACGCAGGCGCTGCCGAAGTGCACTTCCGTATCGCGTCGCCGCCCACCGCGTGGCCCTGCTTCTACGGTGTGGACACCCCCGACCGAGAGAAGCTGCTGGCGGCCCGCATGAGCGAAGAGGAAATGTGCGACTACCTCGGTGTCGACAGCCTCAAGTTCATCTCGCTGGATGGTCTGTACCGCGCTGCAGGCGAAGCCGAAGGCCGCAACAACAGCTGCCCGCAGTTCTGTGACGCGTGCTTCTCGGGCGAATACCCCGTGCGTCCGCGCGACATGATCGAAAAAGGCTTTGAGCTGAAGGCCGCAGAATGACGGGGGGCCTGACATTCAGGCCCCACCACTTTCTCTGTGCTCTGGGTTATCGGGGCAAAGGGTATTCTGACGCCTTTACGGCAAATATGACACAGATCGTCACCAACGGGCTTTTTGCCAATGGTGGCGACCACACCCTGATCCGCGTGCGCGCCTCTGCGGACAGCCTGTGCGCCCCCTGCCCCAAACGCCGTGGCGAGGGATGCACGAACCAAGCCGAAATTGATGCTCTGGACGGTCGCCATGCCGCTGCCCTGAACCTGAAGCACGGGGACGTGCTGACGTGGGGACAAGCCAAAATGCGCATCCGCGAAAAGGTGCGGCCTGACGATCTGGATAGCCTGTGCAAGGGATGTAAATGGCTGGAGCTGGGGCTGTGCAAGTCAGCCCTCAGCGATTTGCACCGCGGCGCTTAGGCCGGAAAGAATTCTGCCGGCGTCCGCATGGCCGGCAGCGCCAGCATCCGGTCCATCCATGCCTGCATCTTTTCGGTCGGCTCTTGACCCGCCTCGCGCACCCACTGCACGTAACCCCAGACCTGCACGTCGCCAAAGCCAGGTGCATCCCCGTGCAGGAACGGCGCATCCCCCAGCAGCACATCGAAATTCGCCGCATCGACCGCATAGCGCCCTTCGAGCCATTTGATCACCGCAGGATCCCAGCCGACAAACTGGTCCACATGCGCTTGCTTCAGTTGGGGCAAACACATGCCAATCCGGTTCGCCTCCCACATCAGCAGACTACGGCCCCGCGCGGTGCCTTCGGCGCTTTCGCCTCCCAAAACGCCAAAACGTTCCGCGATCTGCATCAGGATCGCCCCTGACTGGAAGTACGGCGTGCCATCAATCACCAGCACCGGCACCTCGCCCAAGGGGCTGACCGCCAGAAAATCCGTGGGCCGCGTGGCGCGTTCGGCCCAGATATCCACGAACACGGTCCGGTGGGGAATCTCGGCCAGCGACAAGGCCAAAGCGACTTTGCAAGCGTGGCCGGAATCAGGATGGCCGTAGAGCACGATCTCAGTCATTGGAAATTTCCGTAGTTTAATCTATGCGCTCAGTTCCGCGCAGGGCCGCGCGTCTGTCAACCAAAGAGAGCGTGCGCCGCGCGTTTCACCGCTCTTTTCGCCGCAGGGCCGCCAATTTGCAGCGATGCCATCTTGATCCCACCGCCAAACCCTGAAATCTGATCGCCCATGGAACAGACCAACGCACCCAAGATCGCCCTTGTGACCGGCGCCTCGCGCGGCCTCGGGGCCGCCCTGTCCGAGCTACTCTCGGCCGAGTACCACATCGTTGCCGTGGCCCGCACCACTGGCGCGCTCGAAGAGCTGGATGACCGCATTCAGGCGCGGGGCGGCAGCGCCACGCTGGCCCCGATGGACATCACCAACCGCGACGCGATGGCCCAACTGTGCCGCAGCATCTATGACCGCTGGGGCAAAATCGACCTCTGGGCGCACACTGCGGTGCACGCCACCGCGCTGACCCCTGCCGACCACATCATGGCCAAGGATTGGGACAAGTCGATGGCGGTCAACGCCACCGCAACCGGTGTGCTGATCCCTTACATCTCGCCGCTTCTTGGCGACAAAGGCACCGCTGTCTTCTTTGACGATCCCAAGGCAGGCGAGAAGCTGTACGGTGCCTATGGCGCCACCAAAACAGCACAGATCGCCCTTGCCCGCAGCTGGCAAAAAGAGACCGAGCGCCTTGGCCCGCGCGTCGTGATCACCGAGCCTGATCCAATGCCGACCGCCACACGCGCTCGTTTCCACCCTGGCGAGGACCGTGAGGCGCTGAATGCGCCAATGGATGTTGCCAAAAAACTGTTGGATCAGCTTTTCGCCTGACCCACCGCTGGACCTGCCCCTTTGCCTGAACTATTCACGAATTAAGAAACAGTTCAGGGGCAGGTCATGCGCATTCTCATTACCAACGACGACGGCATCAACGCGCCCGGCCTGGTCGCGCTCGAAGAGATTGCCACCACACTTGCCGGTCCAGATGGCGAGGTTTGGGTCGTTGCCCCCGCGTTCGAGCAGTCGGGCGTTTCTCACTGCATCAGCTACACCCATCCCACGATGATCGCACAGATGGGGCCCCGCCGCTTCGCGGCAGAGGGCAGCCCCGCCGATTGCGTGCTGGCCGGTGTCCACCACGTTCTGAAAGACACGCCTCCGGATCTGATCCTGTCGGGCGTTAACCGTGGTAACAACTCGGCCGAGAACGCGCTCTACTCGGGCACCCTTGGTGGCGCGCTCGAAGGGGCGCTTCAGGGCATCCCGTCCTTTGCGCTGTCGCAATACCTCGGGCCGGAAAACTACGACATCGAAGACCCGTTCGAGGCATCGCGCACCCACGGCGCAGCCACCATCCAGAAAATTCTGGACGCCGGTCTGCCGGATGGCCCCACCTACCGCACGTTTTACAACGTGAACTTCCCGCCTGTACCTGCTGCTGGTGTCAAGGGCGTGCGCGCTGCGCCCCAAGGTCTGCGCCTTGGCACCAGTTTCGCGGTCGAGCCGCACAAAGCGCCGTCTGGCCGGATGTTCCTGTGGGCCCGTGGCGGCGACCAGCGCGCCGTGACCCAAGAGGGCTGCGACGCGGACGTGAACCTGAATGGTTATATCTCGGTCACCCCCATGCGTGCCGATTTCACGGCCCATGACATGCTGGGTGCACTCGGCGACGCCCTGAATCAGGGATGATGATGGACGAGGCAGCCCAGCAGAAGATGCAATTCATGTTCGCCCTGCGCTCGCACGGGGTGACGGATGCGCGTGTGCTGTCCGCAATGGAGGCCATCGACCGCTCCTATTTTGTCAAAGGCATCTTCTCGGCCCGCGCCTATGAGGACACCCCCCTGCCCATTGCCTGTGGGCAGACAATTTCACAGCCGTCAGTCGTCGCCATGATGACCCAAGCACTGAAACTGTCCCCTCGGGACAAGGTGCTAGAGGTCGGTACAGGTTCTGGCTATCAAGCCGCGATCCTGTCGCAATTGGTGCGCCGCGTTTACACGGTGGACCGCCACGCCCGCTTGGTCAAAGACGCGATGTCCCTGTTTCGCAGACTTGATCTGAACAACATCACGGCTCTGATTGCCGATGGCAGCTATGGTCTGCCCGAGCAGGCGCCTTTCGACCGCATTATTCTGACCGCCGCAGCCGAAGACCCCCCGGGTCCGCTCTTGGCCCAACTCAAGGTCGGCGGTATCATGGTGCTACCGGTCGGCCAATCAGACGCCGTCCAGAGCTTGATCCGCGTCACAAAGACCGAAGATGGCCTGCATTACGACGAATTGCGCCCTGTGCGCTTTGTGCCTCTCGTCGAGGGGCTTGGAAAAGACTAGGTTTATTTTTAGTACCCAAGGGCCCTGCCAATGGCCGCAGACGACAAGAGCCCGCACGAGAGGATGATCGAGATGACCCGCTTCGCCTACATGCGCTTTCCCAAAGCCATGACTGCTGTTCTTGGTGTCGGACTGCTGTCCGCGTGTGACCCCAACAGCATGGATGTAGATTTTCGCAGCGTCGGCAAGGGGTTTGATACCTCGTCCGCCGTCACCGGCGGCACCCTAAGCCGCCCTGCCCCCGACGCCCGTGGTGTAATTTCCTACCCCAGCTATCAAGTGGCGCTCGCTCGCAACGGTGAAACCGTGCAGCAAGTGGCCGACCGTCTGGGGATCAGCGCCCAAGAATTGGCGTCGTATAACGGCTTGAAAACCGGCGACCGCTTGCAGCGCAACGAATTGCTGGCCCTGCCGACCAAGATCGACAACAGCATTAGCGCACCTTCCGGTATTCAGACGACCTCGCTCGGGGCCCCGTCCGTGGACATCACCACCATGGCCGGCAATGCCATCGAAAACAGCCCGACCACCATTTCGCCACCCGCAAACGCGACGCCCGCCCCTGCGGCGCCCGCAGGACCGACCCCAGTGCGCCACAAAGTCGTGCGCGGCGAGACTGCCTTTATCATTGCGCGCCAGTACGGCGTGTCAGTGCGCAGCCTAGGCGAGTGGAACGGTCTGGATAGCAACTTCACCGTCCGCGAAGGACAGGTGCTGCTGATTCCTGTCAGCGAACAGACCGCTGCAGCCCGCACTGCCGCCAGCACAGCCGTCGCAGAGAAGCCTCAGTCGCCGGGCAACGGATCGCCAACACCGACCCCGCCGTCGGCCACCACGCCGCTGCCCAAAGAGCAGACCCAAGCGGCCTCTGAACCGGTCGCAGCGCCTGCTGCCCCCGAGGTCAAGCAAACCGCCAAGGCAGGTGGTCGTCTGGGCTGGCCCGTGCAGGGCAACATCGTCCGCGATTACAAGAAGGGCACCAACGAGGGTATCGACATTGCGTCTTCGGCTGGCACATCGGTCAAAGCAGCCGAGGCGGGTACCGTTGCTGCGATCACCGCTGACGCCAATCAGGTGCCAATCCTCGTGGTCAAACACGCAGGCAATCTGCTGACCGTCTATGCCTATATCGACGACCTGCAGGTCAAGAAAGGCGACACTGTCAGCCGTGGCCAGACCATCGCGAAGGTCCGCGCAGGCAGCCCTGCGATCCTGCACTTCGAGGTCCGCGATGGCTTTGAAAGCGTCGATCCGACAGATTACCTGAACTGATCTGGCATCACCCAGAGATGCAAAAGGCCCCTTCACTGCGAAGGGGCCTTTTTGTTTGAGAGCTGAGGTAACGGTCAGAGCGAAACGTCGTGCCGTCCTGCCAGATCGGTAAAGAACTGCCACGCCACGCGGCCAGAACGGGCCCCACGTGTTGCTGTCCATTCAATCGCCTCGGCGCGCACAGTTTCTTCGTCTACGGTCATGCCATGGGCCGCAACGTAGCCAAAGATCATCGACATGTATTCGTCCTGCGAACAGGGATGGAAGCCCAGCCAAAGCCCGAAACGATCCGACAGAGAAACCTTTTCTTCGACCGCTTCCGCAGGATTGATCGCGCTGGAGCGTTCGTTCTCGATCATGTCCCGCGGCATCAGGTGACGCCGGTTCGAGGTCGCATAGAAAATCACGTTGTCCGGACGCCCTGCGATACCGCCATCCAGAACGGCCTTGAGCGATTTGTAGTGCTGGTCGTCGTGGCTGAAGCTGAGGTCATCACAGAACAGAATAAACCGGCGCTGGGGCGCCTCGCGCAGCAGGTCCATCAGACGCGCTACGGTGGGTAGGTCCTCGCGGGCGAGTTCGACCACTTTCAGCGGCAAGCCTTCATCCAGCAGCTTGGCGTGCACGGCCTTAACCAGACTGGATTTGCCCATGCCCCGCGCGCCCCAAAGCAACGCGTTGTTCGCAGGAAAGCCTTTGGCGAACTGGCGGGTGTTGGCCAGCAACGTGTCGCGGCTCCGGTTGATGCCGACCAGCAGGTCGAAATCCACGCGGGACACTTTGTTCACAGGGGTCAAACGCTCTGGCGCAGTTTGCCACAAGAAAGCATCAGCACTGTCAAAGTCCGGAGCGGCAAGCGGCGCCGGAGCCATCCGCTCCAGCGCCGCTGCAATACGTTCCAAAGGATCGGTCACTTGCGGTCCTCTTCGTCCTCGTCGAATTCCTTCATCAAAGGATCATTCTTGATCAGGGGATCTTCGGCCAGATCCTCTTCTTCTTCGTCGTCATAGTAGCCTTCGGCCCGTAGACGCGCCTCGCGCTTTTTCTCAACACGGGCAACAAGGAAGATCGAGATTTCGTACAGACCGTAGACCACGACAAACAGGATCACCTGCGTGATAATATCCGGCGGCGTCACCACAGCGGCGAGGATCAGGATCGCCACCACTGCGTATTTCCGCACCGCACCAAGGCCCTCTGCGCTGACAATGCCGGCCTTCCCAAGCAAGGTCAGCAAGACAGGCAGCTGGAAACACAGACCAAACGCCACGATGAACTTGATGGTCAGGCTCAGGTATTCTTGCGCAGAGCCCATAAAGGCAATCGCGCTATGCTGGGTCTGCTGCACTTCGCCATCTGTCACCAAGACGCCATCTTGTTGGAAGCCAAGGAAGAAGTCGAACGCCATCGGCGTCACAACGAAATAAGCGAACGATGCCCCGAGAAAGAACATGAAGGGCGAAGCCACCAAGAACGGCAGGAAAGCGCCCTTCTCGGATTTGTACAGACCCGGCGCAACAAAGCGCCACAGCTGGTAGCTGATCATCGGGAAGGACAGCACCAAACCGCCCAAGAGCGAGATCGACACAGCCACAAAGAAGCCCTCTTGCAGCTTGATCAGTACAAGGCCGCAATCCTCCTGCCCGCGTGCGGCGAGCGCCGAGCACAGAGGCTCGGTCAGGAAGTTGAAGATCGGGTTCCACACGGTGAAACAGATCACCATGCCAACCACAAAGGCCAGCATGGCGCGGATCAGTCGGGTACGAAGCTCAGCCAGATGCTCGATCAGCGGGGCCGAGGAATCTTCGATCTCGTCGGTTTTGGTCATGTACGGGGTCCGTTATTCCCTGTCGCCACTGGTGCTGGCCGGTGCCGGTGCAGGGCTGGCAGGCGCGTCTGCGCTGGCGGCATCTGCGGCGGCCTTGGCTTCGGCGTCCTGACGGGTCTGCGCCTTGCGGGCAGTTGCGTCATGGATCTTGCGTGCGGCGTCCGCCCGCTTTTCGTCCATGCCCCGCGCCTCAGCGTCAGGGTTCCAGTCGGTGAAGCTCTTGGCCGCATCTTTGACGCTGTCGAGGCCCATGTCCTTGTAGGACGCGGCGCTCTTGAAGCTGTTGGCAGCATCTTTGACGCCAGCATCGTCGGCGGCCTGTTCCATCGCCCGAGAGAATTCGCGGGCCATGCCTTTGGCCTTGCCCACGAACCGTCCGACGTTGCGGAACAGTACAGGCAAGTCCTTGGGACCGACGACGATCAGCGCCACGATCCCGATCAGCAGCAACTCGCTCCAGCCAAGGTCAAGCATGTGGGCTTACGCCTTGTCTTTTTCTTCGGCGGGGGTCACGTCGCGCGCGTCATCACTTTTGTCTTCCAGCTCTTCAGAGCCGTCCTTGACGCCCTTTTTGAAGGCGGTGATGCCCTTGCCAACTTCGCCCATCAGCGAGCTGATCTTGCCGCGTCCGAACAGGACCAGCACAACAACAGCGATCAGAAGAAGACCGGGCAGCCCGATGTTATTCAGCATGTATTCTCTCCCTTGCAGGGGCCCGATCCATTATGTCGCCGAGCCTCGCACAAACATCGCAACAATATGTATGGAGTCTGTCGCAGGGTTAAAAGCGCGAAACGGTCCCTAATGTCGGATTTTTTGCATTTGTTTCGTAAGCTGCTTGCCACGGGCAACTTTTCGCCAGCTTGCAGGCGCCTTTAGACAGTCGCCGGATACACAAAGCATCGGTCGCGCCGCAGCATGAGCCACAGGGGTTTTCCGGGCTTGGGCAGGAACACACCGGGGACGTTTGCCCGCAGAATCGAGCCATCGTAGTCCATACGGAATTCGACCAGACTCTCTTTGCCCATAAAACGGGCACGTTCCACAATACCCCGTGCGGGGGTGCCATCAGTCGGCGTCGGGTTCGGACCGCGTCCCCCGCGATCAAAGTCAATCCGGATATGCTGCGGGCGGATCACGATATCCACTTCGGCACCGTCAGGCACACCAGGCGCAAGGAACTGACCAAAGGGCGTTTCTGTCAAAGCCCCCTTCACAGTGCCGCGCAACACATTGATGTCACTAAAGAAAGCGACTGCGCGCTTATCGACGGGATTGTTGTAGATGTTATAGGGTGCACCCTGCTGGACGATCAAACCGTCGCGCATCAGAGCGATTTCGTCCGCCATGCGCATCGCCTCTTCGGGCTCGTGGGTCACGAGCAGGACTGCAGTGTCTTCGTCTTTGAGAACGGCCAAGGTTTCATCACGGATATCGTCGCGCAGACGATTATCAAGCCCCGAGAAGGGCTCGTCCATCAGCATGATGCGGGGCTTGGGCGCCAGTGCGCGGGCCAAGGCGACACGCTGTTGCTCGCCCCCTGACAGTTCGTGCGGATAAGAATCGATGTAGCGGCCCATGGCCACCTTGTTCAGCAGTTCCTCGACGCGGGCCCGCTTGCTGTCTTTGTCACCCTTGAGGCCAAAAGCGACATTCTCGGCTACGCTCAGGTGGGGAAACAGGGCGAAATCCTGAAACATGAGGCCGATCGAGCGGCGCTCTGGCGGCACGCGAAACACCGTGTCACAGATCAGGTTGCCATCAACGTAAATCTCGCCGCTGTCCTGCATCTCGACACCCGCGATCATCCGCAGGGTCGTGGATTTGCCGCATCCAGAAGGCCCCAACAGACAGGTCACCTGACCCGGCAACACCTTGAGCGAGACGCCTTTCACAACCTGATTGCCCTCGAAACTACGGGTCAGGTTACGGATCTCGAGGCGCGGGATGGGTGCAGTATGGGGCAAGTCTGTCCTCTTTACTTTCCGACTATTTCTGTCGGGTCCTCGGCTGATAGCAAGCCCGCCCCTGCCCTGCAAGCAAAGCTGCAGGGTCGGCCCTGCGTTTTTGACAGGACCGTCAGGGGCGGGATTGGAATTTACATCGTGGTGTTGGTGGCGCCGCCGTCCAAGAGCACGTTCTGCCCGACCATGAACTTGGCGTATTGCGAGCACATGAACGCGCATGTCGCGCCAAAGTCACGAGCATCGCCATATGCGCCGGTCGGGATGCTAGCCAGACGCCGGGAACGCGCCTCTTCGACTGTGATGCCTTCGGTCTTGGCGGTGTTTCCGTCCAGCGCAATCATGCGGTCGGTCGCGTGGATGCCGGGCAGCAGGTTGTTCATGATCACACCGCTTGGCGCGACCTGACGCGAGGTACCCGCCACGTAACCGGTCAGACCCGCGCGGGCCGAGTTCGACAGCCCCAAAGCCGCGATGGGTGCCTTGACCGAAACGCTGGTGATGTTCACCACGCGGCCCCAGCCGCGCTCTTCCATACCGGGGACAAGCGCTTTGATCAGTGCGATCGGTGCCAGCATGTTCGCATCCAGCGCTGCAATGAAATCCTCGCGGTCCCAGTCCTTCCAGCTACCCGGAGGGGGGCCGCCCGCGTTGTTCACCAGAATGTCGACCTGTCCGGCCACTTCCAACAGTTGCGCGCGTCCTTCTTCGGTGGTCACGTCGCAGGCCACGGTTTCGACGGTCACGCCATACTTTTCGCGGATCTCTGCGGCGGTGGCTTCCAACGCCTCAACGCCACGTGCGTTCATCACCAGATTGACGCCCGCTTCGGCCAGTGCTTCGGCGCAGCCACGGCCCAGCCCCTTGCTGGATGCACAGACCAGTGCGCGTTTACCTGCGATACCCAAATCCATTATTCTCTCCCCTTGAGCTTATTTAGCTGAACTTTCGGTCGTTCTTTACAATGTCTTCCGGCCAATTGCCCGACCCATCACAAAGCTGACCTAGATTCGCCTTCATTCCTTGAATAAGTAATCAGTAGCGAGACAAAGGAAACCCACCCTATGGGCAATTCGCCCCGAGCCACGTCCCTACCGCCGCAAAGTTTGCCCGTCTTCCGGAGCGAACAGTTCATCGTGGTTTCAGGTGCCAACATCGGTGACACCCTTTCCTTTGCCGAAGATTTGGCGCTGGATGACGTGTACTGCTTGGAAAAAGGCGCACCCGCGCGTCTGTCCATTCTGCCCGAAACCCGCAGCAAAGCGCGCATCGCGCCGGATACCGAAGTCGGTCTGGCGGGAAACCTGACCGTGCTGGACAGCTGCATCACCTTGATGTCCCCACGCGGCGACACGACCGAAGCGCTGATTCTCGTTGAACTGGATGACGAGATGGACGTGCAAGAAGTGTACCTACTGCCCCTCGCTCGTCTGGTGCCAGGCGACGATTATACGCTGGTCGGGATCAGTACCGATGACGCTGCCCAAAAACTGGCCCAAGTGGCCTGTGTGGCGTTTTCACGCGGCACACATATCACTTTGGCCTCGGGCCGACAGACCCCTATCGAGGAACTGCAGGTCGGAGACCGCGTTTTGACCCGGGATTGCGGTGTGCAGCAGATCCGCTGGATCGGCCAGACCACAGTGCGCGCGGCTGGGGCCTTTGCACCTATCGTGATCACCGCTGGAACGTTGAACAACGAACACGATCTGGTGGTCAGCCCCGAACACCGGCTCTTTATTTATCAGCGTCAGGACCATCTTGGGGCGGGCCGCTCCGAAGTGTTGATCAAAGCGCGGCACCTTGTGAATGGCGACACGATCTATTGGCGCGAAGGCGGGTTCGTCGACTATTTCCAGCTGCTGTTTGATGAACACCAGATCATCTACGCCGAAGGCATCGCCGCCGAAACGCTGCTTTTGGACCTGCGCACAGAGGCCGCTCTGCCAGACGACGTGATCCAGAGCGTTGCGGACAGTGCGCTTGGCGAGGCGGGATTGACCTCCCAGTCGCTCGAAGTGCCCGAAAGCCTGCTGCAATCGCCGGACATCCTGAAACGCATCCGCAGCGCCTCTTCGGGCTAGGGATCGCAAGGCAGGCTTGCCGAAATCCAGCGGGCGCTGTATGCGCGAGGCCATGCTGGATACATCTTCTAATCGCCCCGCCCTACCCCCTGAAATCGCCCGCCGCCGGACTTTTGCGATCATCTCGCACCCCGACGCCGGTAAGACGACTCTGACGGAAAAATTCCTGCTCTATGGTGGCGCGATCCAGATGGCCGGTCAGGTGCGCGCCAAAGGCGAAGCGCGCCGCACGCGTTCTGACTTCATGAAGATGGAACAGGATCGCGGGATCTCGGTCAGCGCCTCGGCGATGTCGTTCGATTTCCGTGAATTTCGTTTCAACCTTGTCGACACCCCCGGTCACTCGGACTTTTCCGAAGACACCTACCGCACCCTGACGGCGGTGGACGCGGCGATCATGGTGATCGACGGCGCAAAAGGCGTTGAAAGCCAGACCCAGAAACTGTTCGAGGTCTGCCGCTTGCGCGACCTGCCCATCCTGACCTTCTGTAACAAGATGGACCGCGAGAGCCGCGATACCTTCGAGATCATCGACGAGATCCAAGAAAACCTCGCCATCGACGTGACGCCTGCCAGCTGGCCGATCGGCATGGGCCGCGATTTCTTGGGCTGCTACGACATGATCAACGACCGGCTGGAACTGATGGACCGCGCCGACCGGAACAAAGTCGCCGAGTCGATCAAGATCCAAGGTTTGGACGATCCCAAACTGGCAGAACACATCCCCGCCGACATGCTGGACCAGCTGCGCGAAGAGGTCGAGATGGCCCGCGAACTGCTGCCCGCGCTCGACCCTCAGTCGGTGCTCGAAGGGCACATGACCCCGATCTGGTTCGGCTCTGCGATCAACAGCTTTGGCGTCAAGGAACTGATGGACGGGATTGCCAACTACGGTCCCGAACCCCAGCCCCAAAGCGCCGATCCTCGCCAGATCAGCCCCGATGAAACCAAAGTCGCGGGCTTTGTCTTTAAGGTGCAGGCGAACATGGACCCCAAGCACCGCGACCGCGTGGCGTTTGTGCGTCTGGCCTCGGGCCACTTCAAGCGCGGCATGAAGCTGACCCATGTGCGCACCAAGAAGCCTATGGCGATCTCGAACCCCGTGCTGTTCCTCGCGTCGGACCGCGAACTGGCCGAAGAGGCTTGGGCGGGCGACATCATCGGCATCCCGAACCACGGTCAGCTTCGCATCGGCGACACCCTGACCGAAGGCGAGACCATCCGCGCCACCGGCATCCCCAGCTTTGCACCGGAACTGTTGCAGGGCGTCCGCGCGGGCGACCCGATGAAGGCCAAGCACCTTGAAAAGGCGCTGATGCAATTCGCCGAAGAAGGCGCGGCCAAGGTGTTCAAACCGAACATTGGCTCGGGCTTTATCGTCGGCGTGGTGGGCGCGCTGCAGTTCGAAGTTTTGGCCAGCCGGATCGAGCTTGAGTACGGCCTGCCCGTCCGGTTTGAGGCGAGCCAGTTCACCAGCGCCCGTTGGGTGTCCGGTGCCAAGGCTGACGTGGACAAGTTCGTCAACACGAACAAGCAGCACATCGCGTTCGATCACGATGGCGACGTTGTGTACCTAACCCGCATGCAGTGGGACATCGACCGCGTGGTCCGCGATCACCCCGAACTAAGCCTGACCGCGACCAAAGAAATGATGGTCTAATAGCTGGGGCGTTCTGCGCCCCAACTTGCCAAAGGCTGATACCGTCAGCCAGATGCGCGATCGACGCTTCGCCCCGCTGCGTTTTTTGAACGCGGCGGGCAAATTACTACGCAAATCGCTCCCTTAGGACTACTCCCCTAAAGTTCACGCCCCCAGCTATCGGACGCCTCGAAAGCGGACGGTTTGGCATGTCAGCTGAGCCGAGCATCGTTCGCATCCTCAGCTACGAACGACTCACTGGCTTTGCTGGCATAAGACGAAACCCAGTTCTGTCTGACCCGAGAAGACCAGTGCAAGACGGCTATGCCATAAACGCTTGGAACAGCACGAGCTTACGCACGTTTACATCGAGAAGCGCGGAGCCCAAGGCTTCGGTGATTTCATCCTCAATGTGACTGGGACGTCATCTCGTCCGCGACCTGCATCCGGCAATTTGGATGCCCCAACGTCGCGGGCCTCGAACAGGCCGTCCCGCATTTCAGTGACGTGTTCAGAGAGAAAGGGACCCCATGACCCAGAGCAGTATTCGCGGCATCGAGCATATCGGCCTGACCGTTCCAAATCACGAAGAGGCCATCCGATTTTTCAAAGCCGCCTTTGGGGCCGAAGTGCTCTACTCGCTTACTGACAAGGATCACGACCCCATCACCCACGAGGATGTGGGATCAAAGAACAGACTGCGCAAAGGCACCCGCATGGTCGCCGTTTCAATGCTGCGGCTCCAGAACGGCGCGAACCTAGAGGTTTTTAAGATTGATCGGCCCGGCGGCGAGACGGGGCGCAGCATTTCCGATTACGGCATCAGCCACTTCAGTGTGACGGTGGATGATATCGACGCCGCGACACAGGCTTTCGCGGCTGCGGGCGGTGAGCTGCTGGAAGGGCCCTACGACCTGAGCGATCAGGAAGAAGGACCCGGGAACCGCGGCCAGTTCGGCCTGACCCCGTGGGGTCTGCTGATCGAGTTCGAACAACTCCCTGCGCCGATGTCCTATGACTGCCACCCAAGCCGCCCACGCTGGATCCCTGCGCCGGCCTCGAAAAAGGCGTCCTGAGAGACGCTCGTTCCCGATTTACAAACCAAGGAATTTCCCATGAATTACGCTCCCCTCGGCACCACCGGTTTCAACATCTCGCCCATCGTTTTTGGCGGCAATGTCTTTGGCTGGACCCTCGACGAAGCCGAAAGCTTCAAAATTCTGGATGCGTTTATCGACCACGGGTTCGACGCGATCGACACCGCAGATGTCTACTCGGCATGGGCCGATGGCAATTCGGGCGGCGAGTCCGAGACGGTGTTAGGCAACTGGTTCGCGGCACGGCCCGGCATGCGGGACAAGGTCAAACTCTTTACCAAGGTCGGCTCGGACATGGGCGGCGACGGGCAAAAGGGCCTTGGCGCAGACTGGATCAGCGCGGCGATCAACAAATCGCTGTCGCGTTTGCAAACCGACTACGTCGATCTGTACTTTTCGCACTGGCCTGATGACAGCGTAACTCATGCCGAAACCCTCGGCGCCTATGATGCTTTGCTCAAGTCGGGCAAGATTCGCGCGATCGGTGCCTCAAACTATGACGAGACATTGCTTCGTGCCGCGCTCGACACCTCTGTGTCAGAGGGGCTGCCTACCTACCAAGTGATCCAGCCGGAATACAACCTATATGACCGCGATGCGCTGGATGGCGGGCTGCGTGAGCTATGCCTGAAAAAGAACATCGGCGTAGTCACCTACTTCTCGCTCGCTGCCGGATTTTTGTCGGGGAAATACAGATCCAAGGACGATCTGGCCGGACGTCAGCGCGGCGGCATGGTCGAGAAATACCTGACAGAGCGCGGGATGAAGCTGATCGACATACTCGAAGATGTTGCCGCACTGCACAATGCCAAGCCTGCCGAAGTAGCGCTTGCGTGGCTCATTGCCCGCGATGGCGTAACGGCCCCAATCGCGTCAGCCACCAGCCTGAGCCAAGTCGAAAGCTTTGCCAAAGCCGCAGCGTTGAGCCTGACCGACGAAGACATGTCGCGCCTGACCAACGCCTAAGGAGCGCGCGGCGTGTCCCAAATCGCGCCGCGCAACCGGTCTGAATGCTAGATACAATTCTTCTTGTGACCGCCGCGCTGATCGTCGGGATGTCCAAAGGCGGCCTTGCCTCCGCGGCTGCGATCGCGGTCCCAATGCTCGCGCTTTTTATGAACCCGGTCAAAGCCGCCGCGACCCTGCTACCAGTGTACATCGTGACCGACTGGATCGGCGTATGGCTCTACCGCCAGCATTATTCCAAACGCAATCTGCTGATCCTGACGCCATCAATTCTGCTTGGGGTCGCCATTGCGACATTTATCACCCCTTACACGCCGGAATACGCCCTGCTCATCTTTACTGGTCTGATCGGCCTGTGGTTTTGCGCCCGCGCTAGGCTAAAACGCGGCTCAACTGAAAAGCACGAGGCCAAGGTCCTGCCCGGCGTTTTCTGGGGCACCCTGACCGGCATAGCCAGCTTCATCACCCATTCCGGCGCACCTCCGTCCCAAGCCTATTTGCTGCCGCAAAAGCTGCCGAAGCTGGAATTCGCCGGAACCATCGCCATCGCTTTTGCCATCGGCAATCTGGTGAAATTGCCCGCCTACTGGGCCATTGGCCAGTTGGATGGCTTGAATTGGGGGCTGATCGCCGCTCTCGCAGCGTCGGGCGTCGCTGGGACATTCGCGGGGCGGTACATCACCGGAATCCTGTCAGAAGCTGTTTACATGAGGATCATCCAAATCATGCTTTTTGTCCTGTCGATCCTGCTCCTGATCCGCGGTGGAATGGAGGGGTTCGGAGGCTGACAGGGTGCCCAATCACGTAGAGCATGATCATGCCCCGACCAATTCGCCAACGCGCGCATCCGGTTGGCGGGGTTAAAATCCACCGCAACTTCTTACTGCCTCTAACGTATTATTGAGAGATACTGCGCAAAACTCCCCGTTGCGATTTCGAAATCGAACACGCCTGTTCGGTTTTCCAACCCTAAGGATCGAACATGGCCGCTACCTTTGCTCACAACAATTATCACGGCGCGATGCAACTCTTGCTGCTCTCTGTTCTCGAGAGCAACAATAATCAAATTCTCTCCAGCACCAGCACGCAGATCGACTATGGCGTAAACCCGATGCGCGATCCGTACACCAACTTCTTTGGGTCGGGCATGAACGGGTTGGGCGATGGCACGGTCCGGCACATAGACATCTATTGGCCAAATGTGGGCTCCGTAGCGATGATCATCGACGGCCTGCCGGACATCTCGTTCCAAAGCCTGCTGGCGACCGCCGACGCGGACGATCCGATGCATGCGCTGAACACACTGTTGTCGACGACAGATTGGACCGGCACCGGCGGCGTCTATGGCGAATCTTTTCTGGGCTTCTACGGCGCGGACTCCGTTTCGGGTGGGGACGGGAACGACGTCTACACGGCGTCCATGGGCTATGGGCAGGCCCGCGCGATCACCGATCACTTTGATGGGGGCGAGGATACAGATTACGTCGTCCTCAGCGAACTGACGACCGGCGTGATCGCAAACCTTGGGACCGGCATGGTCACCTTCTCCGAAGAGGTGTCAGGCACGGAATACGCGCGCACCCTCACCCTTAGCAACGTTGAGGAACTGGCTGGAACACGGTTTCGGGACAAGATCACGGGCAGCGAAGGCCATGATCTGTTTTTTGGAAATGGCGGACGGGATGTCATTCGCGGCGGCGCAGGCAGCGATACGATTTCGGGTGATGGCGGAAACGATCGGCTCTTTGGGAACGACGGAAACGATTGGCTGTCCGGCAAGCAACGCAAAGACAAGCTGTTCGGCAATGCCGGGGACGACGAGCTCTTCGGGGATGCTGGAAATGACAAGCTCAAGGGCGACGCGGGGAACGACACCCTGTCGGGGGGCACCGGACGAGACAAACTCTTTGGCGGCACGGGAGATGACATTCTGACGGGTGGTCGGCATCAGGATACTTTTATTTTTGCCGCGGGCGGTCAGGACCAAGGGAATGACCTCATCCTCGACTTCCAAAAACGCCAGGACACAATCCGGTTCTCCGGTGGCGATGTCGAGGTCACCGTCACTCACCAGAACGGCGACACCTATCTTGATTACGACGATGGCTCGATCCGGCTTGTCGGGGTGACTTGGCTGGACGAAGGCGTGGTCGACTTCTAATCGGCGCCCAGGCGTTAGGCACCTCATCTGGCCTTATCAAAGCTTCAGGCTGGCCCTAACGCGAGCCAAGCGGGCAAGAGTACTCTCGGGGTCAAACAGACTGACCCCGAGGCCAAGATGACCACCCTGCCCCCACTCCCGACGACACCAGATGCCACCTTCGCGGCCTATGCCTCTTCGAATTTGGTCAACGCCGCGCTGGCCAATACGCAGCATACGCTAGACGTTCGCAATCCGGCGACAGGACAGGTCTTGGGGACCGCGCCCGCCAGCACGGCAGAGGACACAGCGCTCGCGGTTGATGCAGCCCAAGCCGCGCAGGCCGCATGGGCCGCAGTGCCCGCAAGAGATCGCGGCAAGCGCGTGTCCGCTGCCGCACGCGCTTTGGCGGAGCATGCGGAGCTCATCGCGCAGGTGCTGGCCCGCGAAACCGGCAAAGCCATCCGGACCGAATGCCGCGGCGAAGTCGCTGTTGCCTCTGACATCATGGATTTTTACGGCAACCTCGGGTCCGAGATCAAAGGCCAGACCATCCCCTACAACCCGCGCATGCTGACCATGACGACCCGCGAGCCCTTGGGGGTGGTCGCCGCCATTGTCCCGTGGAACGTGCCGCTCGTGCTCTTTGCGCTCAAGGTTGGGCCCGCTCTGGTTGCCGGCAATACCGTGGTGGTCAAAGCCTCGGAAGAGGCACCTTTTGCGACTTTCCTGATGGCGGACATCCTCATGCGCCATCTGCCTGCTGGAGTCTTGAACGTGATCAATGGCACGGGCGCAGAGTGCGGTGATGCCCTGACACGCAATCCCGACATCGCCAAGATCACCTTTACCGGGTCCGAAGCCGTGGGCGAAACTATCTACAAAATCGGGGCCAGCCGGATCATCCCTGTGTCACTAGAGCTTGGTGGGAAATCCCCCATGATTATCTGCGAAGACGCCGATCTGGACAAAGCCGTCGCGGGGGCAATATCTGGCATGCGTTTCACCCGCCAAGGGCAGAGCTGCACGGCCGCCAGCCGGATCTACGTGCATGAGAGCCTGAGGTCCGCGTTCATGGCGCAGCTCGAACAGGCGCTGAACGCGCTGGTCATCGGCAATCCGTTGGACGAATCCACCGACGTCGGCACGATCATCAACGCGCGTCAGATGGCTACGATCCAGCGCTATATTGCGCTGGCCGAGGGCACCGAAGGAGCAACTGTCAAACGCTATGGCACCCTGCCCAAAAGCGCCGATCTGTCGCCCGCCCTTTTCATTCAGCCGACCATCCTGATGGACCTGCCCGACAACCACCCCTGCGTGATGGAAGAAATCTTTGGCCCCGTCGCGGTTGTCCATAGCTGGACGGACTACGAAGAGGTCATTGCTGCAGCGAACTCTACGCACTATGGCCTAGCGGCAAGCGTTTGGACGCGCAGCCTCTCGACCGCCTTGGACAGCACCGCGCGACTGAACGCAGGATATGTGCAGGTGAACCAAAACCTGACCATCCAGCCGAACGTGTCCTACGGGGGTTTTGGCAGATCGGGGCTTGGCAAAGAGGCCTCGCTCGAAGCGATGCTGGAACACTTTACGAGATCAAAAACCATCGTGATGAATTTCGACTGACATGGATCATATCTTTATTCTGTCGGCGGCCACCTTGGCCGCCGGTTTTTTGCGTGGTGTCACCGGTTTTGGCTTTGGGCTCGCCGCTGTGCCTTTGTTCAGTTTGGTGGTACCGCCCCTGCATGCGGTCATCGTGATCGAAATTCTGCAGATCGCCGCCGCACCCTTTGACATTTACCAGCATCACCGGCGGATCGACCGCAAGGCGGTAGGTCTCTTGTGCCTCGGGACGTTGATCGGGGCGCCAGCTGGCGCGCTTCTGGCGACGCAACTGCCCCCCGATGTGATGCGCGTGGCAATTGCGGCGCTGGTATTTGTGGGGCTGTTTGCCTTGTTGGCCAAGGTTGCGATCCCCGATGGTCGCGGGCCCGCGCTTGGGACCGGCTGCGCTGCTGGCTTGCTCGCGGGGTTGGCCGCAATGCCCGGCCCGCCCGCTGTGGCGTACTTCTTGGGTCGTGGCGCGGACAAAGCCACCAGCCGTGCGTCTTTGCTGATTTACTTCAGTTTTGCCGCCGCTTTGGCGCTGCTGTTCATTGAGCTTGGCTCAGACGCCATATCCGTTGATCTGCTCTACATTGCGGCGGCCAGCTATCCGGCGCTGCTGATTGGAACCTATGCGGGCAGTCTGCTGTTCAAGCGGCTTGGCGACGGGCACTACCGCATGGCGGCGTTGGGCATCATGCTGATTTCTGCGCTGCTGACGGGGATCAAAGGGCTAAATGGTCTGCTGTAAACGCAAAACGGCGCGCAGTGTGACTGCGCCCCGTTTGTTTGCCTGTCGGGACAAGGTCAGGACTGCCCTTTCCATGGGACCAACCACGCCTCTGCCTTGCGCATAAAGATGTCGATGGCAAAGCCGATGATCCCGATCAGAACGATCCCCATGATCACAATATCGGTTGCTTGGAACTTCGACGCCGCAACAATCATCTTGCCCGCACCTTTTTCTGCAGCGACCAGTTCCGCCGCGACAACTGTACCCCAGCAGACCCCCATCGCCACGCGCGCACCTGTGAAAATTTCGGGCAGTGAATTGGGGACGATCACGTGGCGCAGCACCTGCCATTTCGATGCGCCCAACGAGTAGGCCGCATGCACCTTGGTGATGTTGACGCCCGACACCCCAGCCCGCGCCGAGATGATCATCACCCACAGCGCCGCAAGGAACAGGAGCACGATCTTGCCGTTTTCGCCGATGCCGAACCAGATGATCACCAGCGGGATCAGAGCCAAGGGCGGCACAGGGCGCATGAACTCGACAATTGGATCAAACCAACCGCGCGCCCATCCGGACAGGCCCATCGCGTAGCCCAGCGGAATGCCGATCAGCGACCCAAGCACAAAGCCTGCGAGAACGCGCCAGAGCGACCAGCCCACATGCTCCCACAGGGACACATTCTGGTAGCCATTCACCGCGATATCGACCAGCTGCGCGGCCACAGCTTCGGGTGGAGGCATCCAGATCGCCTCCATCTGCAAGCCGCTGTCGGGCGAGAAGTTGAGCGATCCTTTGCGCGTCATGGTCACCGAACCATTGGGAACCGAGACCGTATCGCCGGGGCTGATGGCCTGCCCCTCGACCAGAGTGACGGTGACATCCTCGCCGTCATTACGGGAGGCGGGGATGAGCACCGACCGCCAAGCCGCAACCGTCG
Source organism: Donghicola eburneus (assembly GCF_900115865.1). Taxonomy (GTDB): domain Bacteria; phylum Pseudomonadota; class Alphaproteobacteria; order Rhodobacterales; family Rhodobacteraceae; genus Donghicola; species Donghicola eburneus. The sequence continues at coordinate 79,593 of NZ_FOXY01000002.1, forward strand.
CCACATCGCTGACGGCAAAGCCCGTGTCCGCTGCGGGCTCTGGGTCCGCAACATCCTCGCCCATTTCGTGGACCAGCACGCGGACCGTGCCGTCAGAGGTCGCTCCATCCGGCGCAGTGGCGGTGTAGGTGAACTCGGTTTGCCCCATGAAGGGGCCCGGCACATGGATCGGCACCAGCTTGGATCCGGTGAACGCGCCCCAAACCAGAAACACCACAACAACCGAAATCAAAGAGGCCATGCGATCAGGCCGCACCGCACTTTCATCGCCAAATGTCACCGTTTTCAACGAGGTGAAATCAGAGACCTTGGCCATGCTGGAGCGCGCCGCAACCACGGCAAAATACGCCCCGAAAAAGAGCGCGAGATAGACAGCTAGGATAACGAGACCGGTCATTTACTTGTCTCCTCCGCTCATGATTTCTTCTTCCATTTCCCAAATCATCCCGAGGATTTCTTTCTTGGTGTTTCCGAAATCAGGGTCCTCTTTGACCGTGCGCAGATCGGCCGTGGCCGCGCGGTCCGCAAAGGGCAGACGGTATTCACGGTGAATGCGCCCCGGACGCGGGGCCATGACGATCAGCCGTTCCCCCAGTAGCAGGGCTTCGTCCACGGAGTGGGTGATCAGGATGATGGTCTTGCCCGTCTTCTTCCACAGGTCCAGCACGAGCCCCTGCATCTTCTCTCGGGTCAGAGCGTCCAGCGCGCCCAAAGGTTCGTCCATCAGGATCACATCGGGATCGTTCGCCAGACAGCGGGCCAAAGCCACACGCTGCTGCATTCCGCCGGACAGTTCGTACACCGCCTTGTCCTTGAAGGCCCGCAGGCCAACCGTATCGAGCAGGTTCTCGACAATCGTGTTGCGCTCCGTTTCGGGCATGCCCTTCATCCGCGGGCCGAATTCCACGTTCCGGCGGACGCTCATCCATTCGAACAGCGCCCCTTTCTGGAAAACCATGCCGCGCTCTGCGCCCGGTCCGTTCACGGGTTTGCCGTTCAAGGTCACCTGCCCGTCCGTCGCAGCCAGAAAACCCGCAACGATGTTCAACAATGTCGATTTCCCGCAGCCCGACGGACCCAAAACGGACAAAAGCTCGCCCTTGGCGATGTCCAGCGACACATCCTTGAGCGCTTGAACATGCCCGCCGTCCGGCAGGTCAAACCGCATAGAGACAGACTCGATGCTCAAAGAAGACATACAATATTCCTTTGGGGGATCAGAGGTTTGGGCGCGCCAGATGTGGCGCACCCGTTTGGACCGCTTATTGTGCCGCCATCAGCGGACCGGTGTTCACCGAGCCTTCGTAGCTCTCTAGCGCACTGTCGATCGAGCCTGCCTCCACGAAGACATCCGCGACGCCCTTCATGAAATTCTGCGCGCTGCCCCCGAGCCATTTCTCAGAAAGCTGCTCTTCGATCGAGGGGAAGGTGAAGGTCGAAATCGAAGCTTCGGTCGCCTCGACTGTCATGCCGGATTCGGTTGCGATCTTTTCCAGCATCTCGGGCGACTGGGTCTCGTTCCATTCGGCGTTCGCCGCAGCGGTCACACTCAGGAACGTGGAGACCAGCGCTTCGTTCTCGACGATGAAATCCGAAGGCGCGGTGGTCACATCAAACACCAAGATACCCAGCTCTTCCTTCTCGGCGCCGGTTAGCAGCACATTGCCGTGCTCTTTCATGCGGGTCAGGCCACCGCCATAGCCGCAGGCAAAGTCGACCTCGCCCTGCGCCAGCGCAGCTGCGCCATCGGTCGGGGGCATGTCGACTACAGTCAGGCTCGACAGGTCGACGCCAAAGTGGTCCATCTGACGCAGGAATCCGTAGTGCGCGGCGGTCCCGATCGGCACGGCAACCTTCTTGCCCGCGAGCTCGCCTGCGCTGTCCTTGTCGATTTCCAGCTCGGTCGCGACGACGCAGTTATCATTCTCAGAATAAGACACAGCCACGTCGATCACCTGCAGCGGCTGGCCTGCCGAGGCTGCGACGACAAAGGGCGGCACCCCTTGGGACACCGAAATCTGCACATCGCCCGAGGCCATCGCCGCCGACATCGCGGTGCCGGTTTCAAACGACACCCAGTTCACGTCCATCCCCAGCGCCTCTTCATAAGCACCGTCCGCCTTGGCCGCGAGGAACGGCATCGGCCACTCGAGGAAGTAGCCAACGGTCAGCTCTTCGGCGGTGGCGGCTTGGGCGCTCAGCAAAACGGCGGCGCCGGTCATCAGTTTGGTGAGGGTCTTCATGGTCACTCTCCTTGTTGGAACGCTCGGTCATCTGCTGGACCGATGCGATTGGGGTGATCGGCGACGGCACATGCTGCACCTGCACGGCCCGCCTTGACCCAAGTAAGAGCGCCCCAGCCCCAACGCTCAACGGCGGTGGCCAACTGGACATATGGCTATGCGGCGACTGGCCCTACTCACGCTGCAAATTTGGGCACACCGTGGGATCAACCCTGCGCCTTGGCCCTTCGAGTCGGACGCAGAGCACCCCCTATTCAACGCACGCCTCCGGAGCCCGAACGTGACACAATCGTTTTCTACCAATGACTTCTCGGACGTCATCGCCGCTGACAAAGCCCATGTGTGGCACCACCTGACCCAGCACAAACAGTATGAGTCCACCGACCCGCGCATCATGATCGAGGGCAAAGGCATGCGCCTGTGGGACGCCACAGGGCGTGAACATCTGGACGGTGTGTCGGGCGGCGTCTGGACGGTGAACGTGGGTTATGGGCGCGAAAGCATCGCCGATGCGGTGCGCGACCAGCTGGTGAAACTGAACTACTTTGCCCAATCCGCAGGTTCGATCCCAGGGGCGCAGTTTGCAGAGCGCCTGATCTCGAAAATGCCAGGGATGAGCCGCGTCTACTACGTGAACTCGGGCTCTGAGGCGAACGAGAAAGCTTTCAAAATGGTCCGCCAAATCGCGCACAAGCGCTACGGCGGCAAGAAGCACAAAATCCTGTACCGCGAGCGTGACTACCACGGCTCGACCATCTCGACGATCTCGGCCGGTGGGCAATTCGAGCGCAACGCGCAGTACGGTCCCTACACCCCCGGCTTTCTCGAGGTGCCGCACTGCCTTGAATACCGCACTCAGTGGGACGTCGAAAACTATGGCGAGCGCGCCGCCGACGCCATCGAAGAGGTCATCCTGCGGGAGGGGCCGGACACCGTCGGGGCGATCTGCCTAGAGCCCGTGACCGCAGGCGGCGGCGTCATCACCCCCCCCGTGGGCTACTGGCAGCGCGTCCAAGAGATTTGCCGCAAATACGACATCCTGCTGCACATCGACGAGGTTGTCTGCGGCGTTGGGCGCACGGGCAAATGGTTCGGCTACCAGCACTACGGGATCGAGCCGGACTTCGTCACGATGGCCAAGGGCGTGGCCTCTGGCTATGCGGCGATTGCCTGTCTGGTGACCAACGAAAAAGTCTTTGACCTGTTCAAAGAGGACGCCACCGACCCCCTCGCCATGTTCCGCGATATCTCGACCTTTGGCGGTTGCACGGCTGGTCCCGCCGCCGCTTTGGAGAACCTGCGCATCATCGAGGACGAGGGCCTGCTGGACAACACCACCGCCATGGGCGATCGCCTGATGGCCAACCTGAACGCACTGGCGGACAAGCACGCCGTCGTCGGACAGGCCCGCGGATTGGGGCTGTTCTGCGGCCTAGAACTGGTGTCCGACCGCGCGTCCAAAACGCCCGCGCCAGAGGCTCAGGTCCAAGCCGTCGTCGCCGACTGCATGCGCCAAGGGGTTATCATCGGTGCGACCGCCCGCGCCATTCCGGGATTCAACAACACCCTCTGCCTTGCCCCCGCGCTGATCGCAACAGCGGACGACATCGACGCAATCACCCACGCAATTGATGAAGCTTTGGGCAACGTCTTCGGCTGACCAAAGCGAAAGCCCAGCTTTGATTGCGCACTCGGAACTGGCCTTCTAGCGTTAAGGCCAGTTCTTTTGTGTCGTAGGTCCAGTGCATGTCGATCCCCCCTGAAATCTTTATGCTGCCGCCCCACAGCGAGGCGACACTTCAGCAGCAAATCCAGCAGATTGTGTCGGATGCGATCATGTCAGGCCGGTGCGTCACAGGGGAAAAGATGCCATCCTCGCGCAGGCTGGCGGCGCAACTTGGCGTGTCCAGAATTACTGTAACTTTGGCCTACACAGAATTGGTTTCAAACGAATATCTCGTTTCGCGTGACCGCTCTGGATACTTCATCGCGGACACCGCTCCCAAGCGCCCCAGTTTCCGCGAGGTCGACAAAAGCCAGAGCGGCGGCGTTGACTGGGATGGCATTCTGGCCCGCCGTCCTCAGCCCCGCCAGAACATCGCACGGCCGCCGAACTGGCCCGACTTCAAGTACCCGTTTATCTACGGCCAGTCCGACCCAGAGCTTTTTGACCACCGCAACTGGCGCGACTGCTCTCTGCGGGCTGTGGGGCGGCGGGACTTCGACACCCTGACCCGCGACCACTACCAGCGCGATGATCCGATGCTGATCGAATACATCCTGCGCCACATCCTGCCCCGTCGCGGCATTCGCGCTGAACCGGATGAGATCCTCGTCACAATGGGCGCGCAAAACGCCCTTTGGATGATCGCGCAACTCCTGCTGTCCGAGGGGCAAAAGGCCGTGGTCGAGAACCCTTGCTACCCCGGCTTGCGACAGATCTTTGACCAGATGGGGTTTGTGGCGTCCTCGATCGACGTGGACGAAGACGGGCTGCCCCCGGACCAGATTCCCGCAGATGCGAACTTGGTCTTCACCACCCCCAGCCACCATTGCCCGACCAACATCACCATGCCCTTGGACCGTCGGCTTGCTATGCTAAAGGGCGCTCTGCGCGACGGCTACATCATCGTCGAGGATGACTACGAGTTCGAGATGTCCTTTTTGTCATCGCCTGCGCCCGCGCTCAAATCGCTCGATCAGGCAGGGTCGGTGATCTACGTCGGCTCGTTCTCCAAATCGGTCTTTCCCGGCCTGCGTCTGGGCTATGTGGTCGCCGCCCGCCCGATGATCGAGGAAATGCGCAAGCTGCGCTCTGTCGTCTTGCGCCATCCCCCCAGCCACATCCAGCGCACGGCGGCCTACTTCCTGTCTTTGGGCCACTACGACGCGCAGATCACCCGCATGGCCCGCAGCTACGCCAAGCGCCGCGCTGTCATGGAGGACTGCATCAAGGGTTTTGGCCTGACCCTTGGCACGCGCGAAGTGCACGGCGGCTCGTCCTTCTGGATGCGCGCGCCAGAGGGCGTGGACACGATGAAGCTGGCGCTGGACCTGCGAGCCGACAGCGTCTTGATCGAGCCGGGCAATGCCTTCTTTGCCCGACGCGCGCCCGATGCCTCGCATTACCGGCTGGCCTATTCGTCGATCGACTCTGGCCGCATTCGGCAAGGGTTGGAACTGGTAGCCGAACGGCTGGACGAAGGCGCCACCTGACTGGGGTTTAGCCTGTCTTCGAATGCCGCCCCAAAATCTGATAGCCCTGCCCCGCAAGGCCAAAGAATTGCCGCGGCAAGCCTTCGCCCGCCGTGTCCAGCGCTGTTGCCAAGGTCAAAATACGGCGTCCCCAGAGGGCAGACCACCGGTGCGGATCAACCGCCTCTCGACGTGCGGACAAGGCATTCAGGTCGCGGATCAGACGATCCTCTGTCTTGGTGATCAGCCCACGCCCCGGACGGGGCAGCGCCATGATGCACAGGACCACCGCAATCGTACCACCAATCATCGCCGCACCTGATCCCAGAACCACTGGCAGAGGGGCTGCAGCCGCTCCGGCCTGACTGGCCAGCATAAAGCACATGTTCGCATCTAGCGCGTAAGTCGCGGTGCGCGGGTTGGCGCGGGCAATCGCCCCCACAGCGACAAACGGCAGCAGACCCAGCACGAGCGTCACCCAATCCGTCACAAACGGCTGCACCCCAAGGCGATAGAGGACCCCCGCGCTTGCCCCTGCAAAAACACCAATCACCAGCTTTGGCGCAATATTTTGCGGGACGGGCATCGACCCGAGCACAAGCGAAAAGATAACCATCGAGAACGCCGTCAGCTCTCCGATAAAGCTGCCCGTCAGAATGAACAGAGCGGACCCAACAAGGCCCCCAGCCGCCGCCAGAAGTGCTCCGCGAAGCGCGAGCGCCGGATTGTTTGGCGGCACCAGCTTGCGAAAGTCTCGGCCAGAGGGGGCGACGGATTGCAGATCTTCGGATGCGATCTGCAGGGCCCGCTGCGCCTCGATCAGACGGACGACTGCGGGAAACAGCGCTTGCGCCGATGTCGGTTCAGGACGGTCTGCGTGGGTGTCCAACGCTTGGATCGCGAGCTCTCGTTGCTCGGGGTCTTCGCTTGCGGCAGTCGCCGCCTCGAGCAGGCCGAGCCCTGCCGCCAAAATAGCGTCTAGCGCCGCCATCCGGCGATACCCGTCTCTGGACCCAGCAGCCACGAGCCGCGCACGCGCCTCGAGCGCTGCGCCCTGACCTACGGTTTCAGCGACCGCTGCATCCAGTTGGGCGTCCGAAGCATCTGCATCCAGCAGCAAGCGCGCCGTGCCGATAAACCGCTCGGCCAGATCAGCGCCCGCTTTGCGAAAGCTTTGCTTGTCTGCATGGGGTGTGAACGGGGCAACGAACACCGCAATCGACAAGCCCCCGATCAAGGTGCATAGCAAACGGTCCAGTGCCAAAGTGATTTCGGCGCTGGGGTCGAGCATCGCCGGCACAACGACAACACCCACCGTGATCGCACACATTAGGGGCATATAGCTGCGGACACCGGACCATAGATGCACCAACGCCGCCCCAAGGGCCACGAGCGCCGACATGCCGATCCCTGTCACCCACGGCGACGGCGACACCGCCAGCAACGCAAGCCCCGCCGCACCGCCAACGATTGTCCCGACCAGCCGCCACAGCGCCCGCTCCATCGTGACGCCGCGCCAAGGTTGGGCCACCACCCACACAGGCATCGCCGCCCAGAATGCGTGATCCACCCCCAGCGCCGTCGCGACCACAAAGGACATCCAAGCTGCCATCCCAAGGCTCGCCGCGCGCGCCCAATCCGACCGTGTCATCCAATCCACCTTTCCAGCTCCGGCATCCTGCCCGAGTAAATTTAAATTCGTTTGTTCGCGTCACCTGTCGCGATGCGTTGCAATATTGCGCTCCAATTGGTCGAGCAGCCGAAGGGTCGCGTCGATGTCCGCCTCGGCGATCCCGTCGAACAGAGCGCTTCGCAGGGCGCTAAACCGCGTTGAAATCTGTTTTAGGCAAGCGCGCCCCTCGTCAGTTGCGCTGATCAGCTTGGCCCGCCGGTCGTCTGGGTCCTCTGTCCGGCGCACCAGCCCTTTGGACACCAGCATGTCGAGCGTCCGCACCAGTGTCGGCCCTTCGATGGCCAAGCGGTCGGCCAAATCCTTTTGCCGGAGCGGCGTCTCCTGCCGCGCCAAGTAGCGCAGCGGCAGTGAGGTCGCATCGCTCAGGTCGTTTTCGGCAAAGACGGCGTCCATTGCCTTGCGATAGCGGCGGGACACCATGACCAGCTGAAAGCCAATGTCCTCTCGGTTTTCGCTGTGTCTCACGGGGCGCTCCATATTTAGGTAGCTTTGCTATCTATTTCATATGGATCAATATAGCAAGGCGCTGCCGCGCATGGCCTCTATGACGATTGCGCAAGCCGCAGCACAGATATCGGATCGCAAAACGGAAAAAGGCTGGCACCTGTCGGTACCAGCCCTTTTAAACCCCATTCCCCAACGGTCAGTTCAGTAGGCCTAACACCCACGCCAGAACCACCGCACCGGTCGCCAAACCAGCGATTCCCATATAGAGGCGGCGTGTGATTTTGCGCTGCAGGACCATCATTTCCATACGATCATAGCCGTAGTGGCGACCGAATTCCTGATAGTTTCCACCATATTGGCTTCGCACCACGGCAATGTGCCGCGCGGGTCCGGGGCCTTTGTCATAGTGATCGCCGTACATGGTCGCTCCTGATTGCCTATTGGGTTCAGTTTCGCAAAATGCACGCCAAAGGAGAATAATCTCTTAACGGCAGCTAACGTTCGCTTTGGGATGCGGCGATGTACCCTTATGGGCACCCTGCCCCGTTCAGTCGCATAGATATGCGAGTCGCAGACCACCCCAGTGGCGTCCGTTGACGTAAATGGGCGCAGAGACGTCCTTCATCATGCGGAATTCGCCATTGCCCATGTCGCGGCGATAGGCCTGAAGCAGGAACGGACGCGTGCTTTTGCCCGCCGCCAAGCCGACCCGGTCGTCAAAGATTCGACGGTTGCGCGAGTTTGCAGTGTTCCACTCCACATCCCCAAAACGCTGGGGGTGGCTAAATTTCAAATTGTGGGTCGGAATGTAGCCGTTGCGGTCGATGGACGCGCAAAACACCACCTTGTCCGAGAACTTGAGCAGGGGCTCTTGGAAGCTCGGCAGGATCGAATCCGTCAGATGCGTAAAGCGGGTCATGTGCTGAATCGGCGCGGTACCTTCGATCTGGACATAGTTATCGTCAAAGAGATCCCGCTCCGTCGCCCTACCCGCTTTGACCGCAGCATTGAGCGCTTCGGTAATCTGCGCCGCATAGGTTTTAACGGCATCGATATAGGGCGTGTCATACGTCTCGACCCCCAGCTGCGCGGACAGCGCCGTGAGGGTTTCAGCGTCGTCTGTGACCTCGAGCAAGGCGTCGTTCGCCTTGGCAAGGCTACCTGCGGATTGCTCCACGTTTACGATCAACTCGTCGATGTCCTTCTGGGTCGCCACGATCGACTGGTCGATGGTGCCAGAGGCCGTCACGATATCCTGTTGTGCGACCCGCACCTTGCCAAGCGTCAAGGGGATGGCGTCGATTTCGCCCTCTACGCCGCTGGTTTTCTCGCTGATATCCCCGGCCAAAGCTGTGGCGCTTTCCGCATTGGCGCGCAGGGCCCCAAGCTCTTTGTTAAGCTGCTCGATAGTTTCGCCGATCTCGGCAGTCGCCTGCCCGGCTTGGTTCGACAGTTCCTTGACCTCGCCCGCGACCACCATGAAGCCTTTGCCATGCTGCCCTGCGCGCGCCGCTTCGATCGAAGCGTTCAGCGACAACAGGTTGGTCTGACGGGATATGCCAGCCACATGGCGCGAAACCTTGGCCACCTGATCCAGTGCCGCCTGCAGACCATCAAGCTGCCCCGCGATTGCAGTGACTTGTTCAGTCAGGCGGTTCACGTCGGCCACCATGGCGCTTAGGTTTCCGCTGGTCGACGCCATGCGCCCCTCGGCCTCTTCAGAAATCCCCAAGGCGCGCTGAGCAGCAGAAGTGACCACGGCGCTCTGCTCGGACATCCCGAGGGCGCGATTGTGGATTTGCCTGAAGCGTTCGCTCTGTTCTTGGACCCGCGCGGCGGTGTCGTTCACATCCCCAGACACTTCGGCGATTGCGACACTCAGGGTTCCGACGCGATTTGCAATCCCTGCGATCGCAGACTTATCCTGCTCGGGCTGTTGCGGAGCGTGGTCGGCTGCGTTTGGAAACACCGCGATTTCGGCCATGATATCCCCCAGATACTGCCATTTTGGTTCTATATTGGACGAACGACATATCGCGCCAAATCTATAGGACCATTCATCGATGGGATGGGTTTGGGACAGAGGGATAGGTTTGCGACATAAATTTTGGATAGCCTGCCGCGTGTGCGGGTTGGTAGGCTCGTGCTTACAGCGCATATGGGATTTGGCCAAAGAGGCTTCAGAGCTTGGGCTGAATGTCTTTCGCCGCGACTAACTGAGGAAACCGTGGCTCTGTAAAGATGTTAGAATTGGCAGGACCAGCGATTTGCCTGCCCTGCGGGACACGGCCAATGCGACGGATGGTGAGCGGTGCAAATGGCCGTCGCCTTCTGCAGTCTATCAAGAGCAAAGCAGCGTCACGGGCGCGGGTATCCTCTGATTTTCAACTTACAGCGACTGGACGCTCCAAGTGTACCGCTCACCGGAGCAAAGATCGTACAAGGCCCAACCAACACGTTACTTCTTCAGAAAGTCTATCAATGCGCGCAGCGCGGGCGGGGTCTGACGGCGGCTTGGATGAAAGAGGCTGATGCCGTCGAAGGGTGGGCACCAGTCTTGGAGCACAGCCTCCAATCGCCCAGAGGCAAGGTCATCTGCCACATCCTCTTCCATATGCAGGCTAACGCTCTCTCCACTCCGGACAAGCGAGAGCGCAAGGTCGACGGAATTGCAGATCAGCCCGCCCTCGACGCGTTGCCGCAGCTCGCGCCCGTCTTTTTCGAACTCCCAAGGGCTGATGCTGCCGCTACTTAGGTTGTGGTAAGCGACGCAGCGGTGATTGCGCAGATCGCGCGGGTGTGTTGGGCGCCCGTGGCGGTCCCAGTAATCCGGCGTCGCCACCACGAGGTGCCGCAACGGCGGACCGACGCGAATGGCAATCATGTCTTTCTCTACGTCGTCGCCAAAGCGCAACCCGGCGTCGAACCCGTCGGCCACGATGTCCTGTAGTTTGTCGTCCACCGTCACCTGCACCGTGATTCCGGGATGGGCCACGAGGAAGGCTGGCAAACGCTGCGCAAGAAAAGTCGAGGCGATCCAGTGGAAGGTCGTCAGGCGCACGATCCCTTCGGGCGTGTCGCGAAACGCAGCAAGCGCCTCCAACCCCTCCTCGATATCAGTCAGGCGGGTGCTAGGCGGTTGAGCAGCGCCGCGCCTGCCTCTGTCGGTGCGACGGAGCGGGTGGACCGCGCCAGCAGCCGTACACCCAGACGGTCCTCAAGCCCACGCATGGCATGGCTGAGGGCCGACGGCGAGACCCCGAGTTCTACCGCAGCGGCGGTGAAACTGCGCGTCCGAGCAACGGCAGCGAAAGCGCCAAGATCATTGAGCGGTGTCCGTGCCATTACTGAATTATCCTCACAAGATTATGGCACCGTTAGCAGCTAATCGCCGACGCCGCAGCCCCTTACGTTGTCTCTCAACGCACAGGAGAGACGCATGAACATGACCGACTACCGCCCTTTTGGCCGCTCTGGCCTGATCGTCAGTCCGCTGGCGCTTGGCACCATGACATTTGGCGCAGGCCGCTGGGGCACCGATGAACCCACGGCACGCGCGATCTTTGACACCTATGTCGAGGCTGGCGGCAACCTGATCGACACCGCTGATGTCTATTCGGGCGGCGAAAGCGAAAAAATGCTGGGCCGGTTCCTGAAGGACAGCGGGATACGCGACCGGCTGGTGGTCTCGACCAAGGCGGGCTTCTCGCGGTCCGAGGGCACGCCGATGCACGCGGGCAACGGCACCTACAACATCCGGCTCGGGATCGAAGGATCACTGAAGCGGCTCGGCGTGGACCGGATCGACCTGTACTGGGTGCATGTCTGGGACCAGCTTACACCGGCCGAAGAGGTGCTGCGCACACTGTCCGATGCGGTCGCACGGGGCGATATCCTGCACTACGGCTTTTCCAACGCGCCGTCGTGGTACGTGGCCAAGATCGCTACGCTGGCACGCGCCCATGGCCTGCCGGGGCCGATTGGCATCAGCGGTCTGTGGATGCGCGACATCCCTTTCTTTGATCCACAATATGGCGATGCAGGACAGGTCTTCGAGCCGCTGACCTACATTACGGCTCTCGCAGCTGTGACGGACAGCATCACCCTTGGCACAGCAGGGATCGTTCTTCCCTTCCGCGAGCCAAACCTGCTGGCGCGACAAATCGCAAGCATCGCCCAGCTTTCTGGCGGACGCATAATTGCGGGTCTGTCCTCTGGCGACCGCCCCAAGGAATATCCGCTGTTCGACATCGATTTCGACACCCGCGCAGAGCGGTTTCGCGAGGCCTACGACCTTTACCGCCAGTTCACCGAGACCCATGCACCGGCCTACGAAACAAAGCACTTCGGTGCGTCCCCCGGTGGTTTCGACGTGTTACCAAAGCCCCCAGCCCGGCGGACACCTGCCATCGCTATCGGGCGCGCGGGGCAAGATTTGAAATGGATCGGCGCGCATATGGAAGGTCTCATCGTCCCCAGCCCGGCCGAGCCTGACCTGCCGCAGGCCGTGGCGGAGTGGCGGGCCACCAGCGGAGCGCCCTTCAAGCCCTATGGCATCGCCGGTTTCCTGCACCTGTCCCGCGACCGGGACCGCCCATTCGAACGCGTCCGTGCTGGCTTCAAGACCGGCAGCAAGGGACTGGCCGCGTTCATGGAGCGCGCAAGAGAGGCCGGCGTTAACCACATCGCGCTGAATCCCCGCTTCACGCCCCGGCCCATGACCGAGGTGCTGGACGATCTCGAACGCGACGTGCTGCCGCGTTTCCCTTCTCTAACCTGATCCAAGGACGACGACATGTCCCTACTCTTCACCCCCTACGACCTTGCCGGTCTGACCCTGCCGAACCGCATCGTCATGGCGCCTATGACCCGCTCTCGGGCGGCGGGCGCCTGACGCTCAGACCGCGCTCTATTACGCGCAGCGCGCCAGCGCGGGTTTGCTGATCACCGAAGGCGCGCCAGTCAGTCAGGAAGGCACCGGTTATCTCTACACCCCTGGCATCTACACCGACACACAGGAGGCTGCCTGGGCCAAGGTCACTCAGGCCGTGCACGACCGCGGCGGACGCATATTCTTGCAGCTCTGGCACGTTGGGCGCGTTTCGCACACGTCCCTGCAACCGGATGGGTCAGCACCAGTTTCCGCCAGTGCGCAGCGTGCCGAAGGGGCGTTTTCCTTCGCTATTGGTCCGGATGGAAAACCGGGGCAGCAGCCCGCCTCCATGCCCCGTGCTCTGCTGACCACAGAGATCGCCCGCATCACGGACGATTTCGTGACCGCTGCCCGCCGCGCGACGCGCGCAGGTTTTGATGGGGTCGAGATCCATGGTGCAAACAGCTATCTCTTTGAGCAGTTCCTGAACGCTAACTCTAACCAGCGCACCGACCGTTACGGCGGCAGCATCGAGAACCGCATGCGTTTCCTGCTGGAAACCATCGACGCCGTCGCGTCCGAGATCGGGATGAACCGCGTGGGCGTCCGGATTTCGCCCTTCGGACGGCTCTCGGGGATGCAGGGGTATGACGATGAAGCCGAAACTTGGCTTGCCGTCGCCAAGGCGCTCGAAATACGCCAGCCCGCCTATGTGCATCTCAGCGACCAATTGACCATAGGTGGCGAGGCCATGCCCAAAGGCTTCCCCGCGCAGTTCTGCGAAACGTTCACTGGAACGCTGATCGCCGCTGGCGGCTTCACTCAAGAGACCGGTGAACAAGCCCTGAAGGACGGCGCACTGGACCTGATCGCCTATGGCAAACCCTTCATCGCCAACCCTGACCTCGTCGAGTGAATGCAGAACGGCTGGCCCATAGCTACAGCCCCACGCGAGGCTTTTTACGGCGGCACGGGCGCGTCCGGATACACGGATTTCCCGACTTGGGACAAAGAGAAAGACAATCAGAATGACTGACACCCGAGACGCCCGCATATCCGCAATGCTGGACCGCGAAGATATCCGCACCCTACGTCTGCTCTACAGTGCCCTGCTGGACAGCAATGCAGCTGATCGGATGGAGGAAGTGTTTACCGAAGATGCGGAGGTGACCGTGACCGTGGGCACGATGAAGGGACTAGACGAGATCAAGCGCAGCCTGCGCGATGCTTATCAGACGTTCGACACTCGCCACGCCGGACATTTCCCATTTATCCACGCCATCGCCAACCACGAGGTCACGCTGACCGGCCCCGACACTGCGAAAGGTAGCTGTTACCTACTGGACTTTGTCACCGACCGTCCCGGCGCGCAGCATCCCTTCCTGCTACTGGGCCGCTACGAGAACGACTATGTCCGCGTGAGTGGTGAATGGCGCATCCAAAGGTCCGTGCTGGACGTTCTTTGGCCCCAAGATTGACCGAGGCTCCCCAATGTTTGACACCACAACAACACCCGACAGCTTTGCCCGCGTGTTCACCAAGGGCCGCCTATCCATTGGCCTGATCACACCGCTCGAGGCCTATCCCGAGAGTCCTTTCCCAACGCTAAAAGACCATCAACAGGCTGCCAAGCAGGCTGAGGACGCAAGCTTCAGCAGCCTTTGGATTCGCGATGTGCCATTTTATGACCCGAATTTCGGCGACGCAGCGCAGATGCTCGATCCCTTTGTCTACGCCGGCTATCTCGCGGCGGTGACCGAGCGCATCACGCTCGGCACCACCGGGATCGTTTTGCCACTTCGGGAGCCAGTGGCAGTGGCCAAGCAAGCCTTGTCCGTCGACCAACTGACCGACGGGCGGTTCGTACTGGGTCTGTCAACCGGCGATCGCCCCGTGGAATATCCCGCCTTCAACATCGATTTTGAGGATCGGGCTGCGCGTTACCGCGAGGCCATCGAAGTCATCCGAACTCTGTCCGAAAATCATTTTCCCAAGGCCGAAACGATGCGTTTTGGCACGTTTTCCGGTACCCTCGACATGCACCCGAAGCCCATCCATGGCCGCCTGCCGATCATGGCTGTAGGCCGCTCGGGGCAGCCAATCGAATGGCTGGCTCAAAATGTAGATGCATGGGTTTGGGCGGTGGATGAGAGCGCAGCCATCCGAGAAATCCTCTCGGCGCTGCAAACCTCTGCCCTAGATGGCCGCCCACCCGCTTACGGCTACTCGACGTTCTTCGACCTCGACCCGAACCCCGACGCGCCCTACCAGCGATTCTACAACGTGGTGCGGATTGGACGAAAAGCGCTGATCGAGCGGTTGCTGCATCATCGCGACCTTGGTGTCCAACACGTTGCACTGAACCTCAAACCGTCGCGCCGTTCGGCGCAGTCAGTTATCGCGGAAATGGGCACCCACGTCTTGCCAGCGCTCGAAGCCGCATAACGGAACAGGCAGGAAACGGCGCAGAACGGGGTCGTATCGCGGCCGTCTGGGCCAAAGGTGACACGCAGACATTGCCCAACACCATTCGCCCAGACTCCCTTGGTTCGCGCCAAGCATGGGACGCTATGCGCCTTGATCCGTTGAGAGAAGTAGCGCGCCTCTCAGAGTTTCAGCCACGTCGCTTGGGACGGTTTAGAGAGCGTTGGTCGCACTGCTGCCCCTCCTCCCGATGGCCTGAGCCTGTACTGCTGCGGGAAGCCAATTTGCTGCAGCCTCAGACGATACCAAAATTCGTCCGGTTGCTGAGTAGCCTGATGCGCACTGGCATAGGCCACGCACGGCGTCTTGGTTCGGAGGGAATGCTGGATTCGGGGTGGCAGAAAGTGCTGGGACAGGTCAGCCGGATCGCCCCAACTGAAATGGAACATGCCGTCTTTGACGAACGCACCTGAAACTAAATTAGTTTCTGAAGGCTCCAGCGCGTGCAAGAGCTGAATTCTGACAATGGCTTAGAAAGAAAAGTGGCGCACCCATGAGGATTCGAACCTCAGGCCTCTGCCTTCGGAGGGCAGCGCTCTATCCAGCTGAGCTATGGGTGCCTAGAGGGGGGAATAGCAGGGCCATCACAGCCCCGCAATCGCAAAATTAGCCCAAGAGTTCCTGAGCCAGCTCGAGTGCATCGACCAGAGCATCGACTTCTGCGGTGGTGTTGTACGCGGCAAAGGACGCGCGGCAGCTGGCGGTGATGCCCAGATGTTCCATAAGGGGGCCACAGCAGTGGTGACCTGCGCGCACGGCGACGCCCTTTTTGTCAAGGATGGTCGAGATGTCATGCGCATGCGCAGCCCCCGACATGGTGAAGCTGAAGATCGCGCCCTTGCCCGGCGCGGTGCCCTGCACTTGCAGCCAGTTCAGGCCTAGCAGACGTTCCTGCGCGTAGTCACGCAACGCGGCCTCATGAGCAGCGATGTTCTCCATCCCGACGCCCATCATCCAGTCCAGCGCGACACCCAGACCGATTTGCTGGACGATACCGGGCGTACCAGCCTCTAGCATCATCGGGGTGTCATTGTAGCTGACCGCATCCTTGGACACTTCGCGGATCATGTCGCCGCCGCCCATAAAGGGGCGCATCTCGGCCAGACGTTCTTTGGCGATGAAAATCGCACCCGAACCAGAGGGACCATACAGTTTGTGCCCCGTGATCGCGTAGAAATCGCAGCCGATATCCTGCACGTCCACAGGCATGTGGACAGAGCCCTGAGAGCCGTCGACCAGGACAGGCACACCGCGCTCTTTGGCGGCAGCACAGATAGTTTTGACGTCGACCACGGTGCCCAGAACGTTCGACATTTGGGTGATCGCAACCAGCTTGGTCTTGGAGCCGATGGCGTCAATGACCTTCTGCGGATCAAGACTGCCGTCCACTTCGGGATCGACCCACTTCAGAACGATCCCCTGACGTTCCCGCAGGAAGTGCCATGGCACGATGTTGGCGTGGTGCTCCATCGTCGACAGGACGATCTCGTCACCCGCTTCCATACGGGGCATGGCCCAACCGTAGGCGACCGTGTTGATGCCCTCGGTCGTGCCGGTGTTCATCACGATCTCGTCCTCGGACGGGGCGTTCAGAAACTTGGCCACAATCCCGCGGACACCTTCGTATTTTTCGGTCGCAAGGTTGGACAGGTAGTGCAGCCCGCGGTGCACGTTCGCGTATTCCTCGGAATAGGCGCGGGTGATCGCGTCAATGACGACCTGAGGCTTTTGTGAACTGGCGCCGTTGTCCAGATAAACCAGCGGCTTCCCATTCACCTGCCGCGACAGGATCGGAAATTCAGCGCGGATGTCGTTTACATCAAACATAGGACAGAGCCTCCGATAGGATTACACACCAAGCAAGGCGAGCAGGATGATCATGCCGAAGGTAATGCCGGCAAAGCCGAAGACCACCGTAGCGATGGCGCGACCTGTTGTCTCGAACCCGTGTGCGACTTTGATAAATCTGACGGTCAGCCACAGCGCGTAGCCTATCACGATCAGGGAAAACAGAGAGCCCAGAGCCGGAATGGCCAAGGCCAGAACACTCTGCGGGATTTGCAGGGCGATCAGAATGATTTGGGTCCACGACATGAGCAGGACGATCTGATCCATCCGCGCCGTCCCCTCAAGCGCGCGCCCTGCCCCCAGCATCGCCAATGACATGATGCCAAGATTTGCGGCCATCATAACAGTCAGCAGGAACGGCGTCAGGACCGAGCCCATGCCCGTGGGCAGCAGCAACTCGGTCCCAAAGAACATCATCACGCTGGAAATCACCGTCAGCCCGAACAACAGCCAGACCGCCCGTGTGGGCAGGTTCATGGCGAGCAGCCCTTTGGCAACCTCGTCAGGATCGCGGAAGGTGGCCAGAATAAGCTGCCAGAGGAAAGAAGTGTTCAGTGTCATGGCCTGTCACTATGCGCCTCTTGACGCAGAGGCAAGTGGGCCAGTCCAGTAGGCGACCTTGAGCCCCGAGAACAAGAACCAGACAAAGGCCACTATCCACAGGGCCCCTACAATCGCAACGCCGCTGCCGGGCGCGAGCCCTTCGGTCAGGCCATAGAGCAGCAAAAGCGGGACGGAGGCAAAAAAGCCCCAGAAGAGCGCGAGACGCGCGCCATAGGATTTTCCCTTACCGCCCACGATGCGGACGATCAGGTGCAGCAGTCCCGCCAGAATGTAGAATATAAGTGGCGCAAAGAAGACCCACGCCATCAGAGGACCGGTCAGGCTCTCGGTGAAATCCTGACCGTTCAGAAATGCCTCGCGCGAGATTTTGGGCCACTGCCCGACAAAGGTCAGACCGCACGCGGCGATCAGCCAGAACAGGGCGCGATCCTCTCGCTGGCCCATTGCGGACAGGCGCGTGAACACCTGACCGGGGTTGCGATAGGTCGCGACCATATCCCGCGTGATCGACATCAGAGATCGTCTTCCAGATCCAGCCAGAGGCGGATGCGGCGCAGGATGGCCTCGCGCAGCTCTTCGGATTCGATCTCGTCCACTGCTTCGGCAAGGAATGCCAGAACCATCAGGTCCTGTGCCTTGCGGTGCGGGATGCCGCGGGCGCGCAGATAGTACAGCGCATCCTCGTCAATCGCACCCGAAGTCGAGCCGTGCGAACACGCCACGTCATCGGCATAGATTTCCAGCTCGGGCTTGGCGAGGAACTGGCTGTCCTCGTCCAGAAGCAGCGACTGGCTGATCTGATAGCCGTCGGTTTTCTGAGCGCCCTGCTTTACCAAGATTTTGCCCTGGAACACGCCGGTCGCACCGTTCGACAGCACCTTCTTGAACACCTGACGACTTTCGCAGTTCACGGCGTCATGGGTGATAAAGATGGTGTCGTCCTGATGCACGTCCTTGCCGTCCGCCATCAGCGCGCCTGCCACGTGGGCAATCGCATCGTCGCCGGTCAGCTCCATGATGCACTCGTTGCGAGTCATCTTGCCGTTCGGAGTCAGGGTGAACGACTTAAAGGTGCTTTCGGTGCCCAGACGCGCGAACATATGGGTGACCAACTGACGTTCCTGATCGCGGCCTTGGCTGCGCACGTGGTGGAACGCTGCGGTGTCTGCGATCGCAGCTTCGGTCACGGTATTGGCGCGTGCGCCAGCAGCGCCGGTTTCCAACAGGGTCACGGATGCGCCCTCTTCAACCTTCACCACGTGGTGCAAAACCGCGTCAGAGGTGTCAGAGCTGCGCTCGTAGACAACGTGGATCGGCTTGGCCGCCGCGCCAGTGGCACGGATCACCAGACCATCGGTCGCATAAGCCGTGTTCAGAGCCGCGAGCGGACGCTCGACAGGGTCCTGCCCTGCGGTTTCCAGTGCGCCGTAGATGTCCTTGGCCCAGTGGATATCCGCCTGTGCGGCGTCGGCCAAGCGGCTGATTTCCACACCGTCCAGCGCCAGATCGTCGGACGCATCCGCATCAAAGGCGCCATCTCGGAAAACAACGGTCAGAACGTCCACGCCCTCGAACACCTGCGTGCCAGCATCATCAGTCAGCGCCGCAGCAACCGGCTCGGCTGATGTGAACGCGTCGGGGCGGGTGTATTTCCAGTATTCGTCGCGGCGGATGGGCAGACCCATCGCGTCCAGACGACCAGCGGCATCTTTGCGGGCAGCGGTGATCCACTCGCCACCTTCGGGCATCGACAAGGCGGGCTGGCGCGCGGCCAGAGCGTCCTGTTTCTGCTGCTTCAGCTGTGCACGTTTGATCGCCATTACGCGTTCTCCGCCAGCAGGTCTGCGTAGCCGTTCTTTTCAACTTCCAGCGCCAGCTCAGGGCCACCGGTCTTGATGATGCGGCCGTCTGCCATGATGTGCACGACATCAGGTACGATGTGGTCCAGCAAACGCTGGTAGTGGGTGATCACAAGAAACGAGCGGCCTTCGTCGCGGAGGGCGTTCACGCCGTCCGACACCAGCTTCATGGCGTCCACGTCCAGACCCGAGTCAGTCTCGTCGAGGATGCACATCTTGGGCTCCAGAACCGCCATCTGCAGGATCTCGTTGCGCTTTTTCTCGCCGCCCGAGAAACCCATGTTCACAGGGCGCTTCAGCATGTCCGCATCGATCTTCAGCGACTTTGCTTTTTCACGCACCATCTTCAGGAAGTCGGTCGCCGACATTTCCTCTTCGCCGCGCGCCTTACGCTGTGCATTCAGAGCGGTGCGCAGGAATGTCATGTTCGACACGCCGGGGATTTCCACGGGGTATTGGAACGCCAGGAACAGGCCTTCGGCGGCGCGCTCTTCGGTTTCCGCTTCCAGTAGATCAAAGCCGTCCATGGTGGCCGAACCGTCGGTCACTTCGTAGCCATCGCGGCCCGACAAAACGTAGCTCAGGGTCGATTTACCCGAGCCGTTGGGGCCCATGATCGCGTGGACTTTGCCGGTTTCGACAGTCAGGTTCAGACCCTTCAGGATCTGCTTGTCCTCGTCTTCAAGTTTGACGTGCAGGTTTTTGATTTCCAGCATATTTTCGTTCCTTTTCAGGTCAGATCAGCCCAGCACCACGGCGGTGCCCGAGGCCGAGACCATCAGCATGTTGTTGATTACTTCGTAGTCCAGATCGACGCCGACAACGGCGGTCGCGCCCACAGCGGCGGCGCGCTCTTCCAGCTCTTTCAGAGCGGTTTCGCGAGCCTCAGCGAGGCTTGCCTCATAGGCACCGGACCGTCCCCCGATGATGTCGGTGATGCCCGCGAACAGATCGCGAAACACGTTGGCACCTAGAATAGCCTCGCCCGTGACGATGCCACGGTATTCGGCGATCTGGTACCCTTCGACGGTAGGGGTGGTGGTGACGATCATTGGACGTTCCTTTGTGGGATGCGAAGGGGGCAACATGCCCCCACCAGATTAACCGACAGAGCCTTCGAGAGAGATGGCCACCAGCTGCTGCGCTTCCATGGCGAATTCCATGGGCAGAGCCTGAAGCACCTCTTTACAGAAGCCATTCACCACGAGTGCGACGGCCTCTTCCTCGTCCATGCCACGCTGGCGGCAGTAGAACAGCTGATCGTCGTCCACTTTCGACGTGGTCGCCTCGTGCTCGACGCGGGCCGAGTTGTTGCGAACCTCGATGTACGGAACCGTGTGCGCTCCGCACTGATCGCCGATCAGAAGGCTGTCACACTGGGTGTAGTTCCGGCCATTCTTGGCTTTGGGGTGCATGGTAACCGCACCGCGATAGGTGTTCTGCGCCTTGCCCGCGCTGATCCCTTTGGAGACGATCCGCGACTTGGTGTCTTTGCCAAGGTGGATCATCTTGGTGCCGGTGTCGGCCTGCTGCATGTTGTTCGCAATGGCGATCGAGTAGAACTCGCCCTGGCTTTCGTTGCCGCGCAGGATGCAGGACGGGTATTTCCACGTCACAGCCGAGCCGGTTTCCACCTGTGTCCACATGATCTTGGCGCGGTCGCCACGGCAATCGGCACGCTTGGTTACGAAGTTATAGATGCCGCCCTTGCCCTCTTCATCACCGGGGAACCAGTTCTGAACGGTCGAATATTTCACCTCGGCGTCTTCTTCGATGATGATCTCGACCACTGCGGCGTGCAGCTGCGCGGTGTCACGCTGAGGCGCAGTACAGCCCTCAAGGTAAGACACGTACGACCCCTTGTCCGCAATAATCAGGGTACGCTCGAACTGGCCGGTGTTTTCCGCGTTGATGCGGAAATAGGTGGACAATTCCATGGGGCAGCGAACGCCCGGCGGAATGTACACGAACGAGCCATCCGAGAAGACAGCGCTGTTCAGAGTCGCATAGAAGTTGTCCGACGCAGGCACAACGCTGCCCAGATACTTCTTGACCAGCTCGGGGTGTTCTTTGATCGCTTCGGAGATCGAGCAAAAAATCACGCCAGCCTTCTTCAGTTCGGCTTGGAACGTGGTCCCGACCGAAACCGAGTCGAACACCGCGTCCACAGCGACCTTGCGCCCTTCGGCGGGCATATCCTCGGCGCCTTCAACACCGGCAAGGATCATCTGTTCCTTCAGCGGAATACCCAGCTTTTCGTAGGTGGCCAGCAGCTTGGGATCGACCTCGTCCAGCGACTTCGGCTTCGTCTCAAAGCTCTTGGGACGCGCGTAGTAGTATTGTTCCTGAAAGTCGATCTCGGGATAGGTGACCATCGCCCAATCGGGCTCTTCCATCTGCTCCCAACGCTCGAACGCGGACAGACGCCATTCGGTCATCCACTCCGGCTCGCCGTTCTTTTCCGAGATCAGACGCACGATATCGGGGTTCACGCCCTTGGGCGCGTATTCCATCTCGATGTCAGTGTCCCACCCGTACTTATAGGTGCCACCCATTGCGCGGACGGTTTCAACCGTTTCCCGATCCACGCCTTCGCGGATTTCGTCATCCAAGGTTGCCATTGGCGTCCCTCCTGTTCACATCTCGTTCACGCCCCACGGGCGCGAAATTTCTTGAACTGCTTGCGCCAAGCATCGGCAAAGCGCAGCACGTCCTCTTCCGTCACGTCCGGCCCCAAGCTGATGCGGATCGCTCCGCTGGCTGTGGCCTCATCAAATCCCATGGCGGTCAAGACGCGGCTCGCGCGTACTTTTCCGCTGGAGCAAGCAGACCCGGCACTGATCGCAAAACCCGCCAAATCCATCTGCATGACTTGCGTCTCACCCTTCCATCCGGGCACCGCCACCACTGTGGTGTTCGGCAGGCGTTCAGCGCCTTTCCCGACAAAAATAGGCAACTCCGAGTCATCTTCCAGAGCGTTTTCTAGAATATTTCTAATTTCCGCAACCCGTTCCCAAACGCCATCCGCCAGATCGCGGGCGGCCGCCTGAGCGGCGGCCCCAAAACCCACCATCCCGATGACGTTTTCGGTGCCCGACCGGCGGCCCATTTCCTGACCCCCGCCTTTGATCCGGCTCTCCACATCCAGGCCCCGGCGCAAGACCAAAGCCCCAATGCCCTTTGGCCCACCAAGCTTGTGCGCGGACACCAGCCCCATCTGCGCCCCGCTCCAATTGAATGCGAACGGCACCTTGCCAAAGGCTTGCGTCATGTCGCTAACCGCCAGCCCTTCTGGCAATTTCTGCAAGACTCCGGTTTCACTATTCGCCAACTGCAACGTCGCCGCGGCGGGGTTCTCAACAGTCACACTCCCCAGAGGGTCCACCGACAACTCATCCGTAACCCACGCTGACACAGCGTCATGCTCGACAGCAGCCCCCTGCAACCCGCGCCCTGCGCAGGCCAGAGCCGCCGCCTCTGTCGCGCCAGAGGTAAAGACAACATCTGCCCCTTCCGCCCCCAGCGCCTCTGCAACTTGTGCCCTTGCCGTCTCAACCAAAGCCTTCGCAGCACGCCCCTCGGCATGCACGCTGGAGGGATTGCCCACCACATCCATGGCCGCAATCATTGCCGCCTTGGCCTCCGCCCGCAAAGGCGTGGACGCATTCCAATCCAGATAAACGCGCTTCACAGCACAGGTCCTTCTTTTTGCTTAAAATACTCCGGGGGAGTCGCGCAGCGACGGGGGCAGCGCCCCCACCCACGCTTCATTCATCCACCACAGCAAACAGGCTCGGCACCGCCGGACAGGGCGCCAACTGGTTCTTGATCACATCCTTCAAACTCGCCTGATGCAAGAAGACGTACACATGGGCGCTCAACCCTTCCCAAAGCCGGTTGGACAGCGATTGCGCCCGCGAGCCAGACAACCCACCAGAGGCCCCTGCCCCTTTATGCATGGCGCTCACAGTTTCGTCGACGGCTCCCAAAATCTCGGACACGCGGATCTCTGCCGAGGGGCGCGCCAGACGATATCCACCACCCGGACCGCGCACGGATTCAACCAGCCCGCTGCGGCGCAGTTTAACAAAGAGTTGCTCCAGATAGGGCAGCGAGATGTCCTGACGCTTCGAGATTTCACCCAATGTCACCAGGTGGTCTTCGGGCTGCAGAGCCAGATCCACCAGTGCAACCATTGCGTAACGACCTTTGGTACTCAGTTTCATTTCGTCCCCCCGACGGCGAATAGATTGACGTTCGCGCCCGCAAGCCCTAAATCGCTTACACCTTCCCGTCCACACCGACGGTAATTTAGAATCCTTCTAAGGTGGCTGATCGTTTTCGTCAAGAATTCGCCGCCCAATTTGTTCAGGAGAGCGCCAAGTACATGCCCGAGGTCATTTTTCCAGGACCCGAAGGCCGCCTCGAAGGCCGCTATCACCCCCAAAAAGACCGTGACGCCCCGATCGCCATCGTGCTTCATCCCCACCCGCAATTCGGCGGCACGATGAACAACAAGGTCGTCTACAACCTGCACTATGCGTTCTACAACATGGGCTTCACCGTGTTGCGGTTCAACTTCCGTGGCGTCGGCCGCAGCCAGGGCGAATACGACCAGGGCGTAGGCGAGTTGTCGGATGCGGCATCGGCGCTGGACTACCTGCAGTCGATGAACTCCAACTCCAAGCATTGCTGGGTCGCTGGCTTCAGCTTTGGCGCTTGGATCGGCATGCAGCTTTTGATGCGCCGCCCCGAGATCACAGGATTTGTCTCTGTTGCGCCGCCGGCGAACATGTACGACTTCAGCTTCCTGGCGCCCTGCCCCAGTTCTGGCCTGATCATCAACGGCGGTGCTGACCGAGTTGCGCCGCCTGCGGACACCGTTTCACTGGTCAAAAAGCTTCAAGAGCAAAAAGGCATCACGATCACCCACGAGGAAATGCCCGGTGCCGGTCACTTCTTCGAGGAGCCGAACATGGAGCCGATGATCGACACCGTGTCGACTTATGTGAAGCGTCGCCTGACCGAGAACAGCCGCTAAGTCATGGGGATCACCGAAGATCTGGCCGACAAGCTGGCCCAAGACGTGATCGCTGCCATGGAAAAGCTTGGCGATGATCGCCTGCCGGACGAGGTTGCCGATGTGATCGGCGCCACCTCTCCCACCACCGAAGAGGCCTTCCGCACCGCTGTGCGCGTGCGGATCGCCGAGCAACGGGCCCGCAAATTCCTTGCCTCCAAACTCGGCGAGGAAGAAGCGTGAGCGCAGATCGGATTTCGGCCCAACTCGCGTTTCTAACAGAGGCGGATCGGCTGAAATCCATCGACCGCGCGACCACCCTGTGCGACGCATCGCGCCGCGAAAACTCTGCAGAACATAGCTGGCACATCGCGCTGTACGCGCTGACCATGGCCGAGCACGCGTCGCGCCCCGTTAACGTGGGCCGCGTGATCCAGATGCTGCTGCTCCACGATATCGTCGAGATTGATGCCGGTGACGCACCAATCCACGGCAGCCCCGATCCCGACCTGCAAGCCGCCAAGGAACAGGCCGCCGCCGACCGCATCTTTGGCCTGCTGCCTGCCGACCAGCGCGATGCCTTCCGCGCGATTTGGGAGGAGTTCGAGGCCGCCGAAACCGACGACGCGATCTTTGCCAAATCCATCGACCGCGTGCAGCCCGTGATCGCGAACCTCGAAACCGGCGGCGGCACATGGCCCGAATACAACGTCACCCCAGAGCAGCTGGAGACCCGCGTTGGCGTCAAAGTCAAACGCGGTGCTCCCGCGATTTGGGAAGCACTGAAGGCGCGGATCGACCGCTGGTTCGCTGAAAACACAGGCTAGCGCCTGCCGCACTGCGGCTTTGCATGCACAGCATATAGACAGGTCAGCATCTCTGCCCTATATTGCAGGCTATGCCAGCCTCCTATCATATCCCGCTGTCCCGTCAGAAACACTCGCTGATCGAGGACGTCCAAGGCCTATCCATCGGCCTGATCACCACGTCGATCGGCCTGACATTCCTGACCTCGCTTGGCTTTATCACAGGCCAAACAGCGGGCTTGGCGTTGATCATCAGCTACCTGACCGACATCAGCTTTAGTTGGGTATTCTGGACGATCAACATCCCCTTTTACATCGTGGCGTGGTTCTACATGGGGCCCGAATTCACGATCAAATCCGCGATCAGCGTGACACTGCTGTCGGTGCTCATGGCGGTTGTGCCGGGCCTGATGCCCTTTGACGGGTTGAACCCTTGGTT
The DNA here is from genome assembly GCF_900115865.1 of Donghicola eburneus. Lineage (GTDB taxonomy): Bacteria > Pseudomonadota > Alphaproteobacteria > Rhodobacterales > Rhodobacteraceae > Donghicola > Donghicola eburneus. The sequence goes on from NZ_FOXY01000002.1 coordinate 105,064, forward strand.
CGGGACAGTAGCGTTTGGCGTACTGACCGGATTTGGCTTGCTGGGTGTCTTCCGCCACAAATCATCGCTCGGCGGACTGGGAGTTGTGGCCCTGATGGCCCAAGAGTTTCTGAACATCCGAGCGGGCTATGTGCAACTGGGGTTCGACGCGATCCTGTTTGCCGTGGCGTTTTTCTTGTTTGACCCGCGCATCGTGCTGTTTTCGCTGTTCGGCGCTGTCATCCTGAACGGCGTTATTGCCTTTAATCACCGGCGCGACCGTTATATCGCGGACTGAAATTTGATCCAAAAGACAGAAACGATGCGCCATGGCAGAGCCACATCACTCGATTAACCACACCCTCGCCGAAGATGCCCAAGCCTTTGCGCTGGGAACGACCATGTGTTCGCTCGGACTATTGATCCTGACCAATCTAGGGCTGATCACGGGACAAACGGCAGGCCTTGCCGTCTTGTTGAGTTACCTAACTGGCATGAAGTTCGGGGTGCTCTTCTTTTTGGTGAACATTCCGTTCTACATCCTCGCCTACATGCGGATGGGCACACGCTTCACGATCAAGACGTTCATCGCGGTGGCCCTCTTGTCGGTCATTGCCGACCAGCTCCCCAACTTCGTCAAATTCAGCGAGATTGACCCATTGGTGGGCACCTTGATCATGGCGGGCGTGACTGGGTTGGGTCTGATGGTCTTGTTCCGGCATGGCGCGTCCCTTGGCGGGATCGGCGTACTGGCGCTGTACCTGCAGGATAAAACCGGCTTTCGCGCGGGCCACACCCAGCTGATTTTTGACGCTTGCCTCTTTACGGTGGCGTTCTTTGTCCTGCCGCTGCCGATGGTGCTGTATAGTCTGCTTGGCGCGGTGATCGTGAACCTGATTATCGCCACCAATCACCGCAAAGACCGCTACGTCGCGCTCTAGGCGACTTTGTGCGCCCGGTGCAGATCGGGCGCAAAGCACGACCGTTCGACGCCATCCGCGCTAAAGCGCATCCAGCAGCCGGGCGGAACTTCGACCCAATCCGTCTCGTCAGTTTCCAGGGGTTCCGATACCACAGCCCAGCCGTTCCGCGTGTCGCTCCAGCGGTAGTACAGCGAGGGCGCCAGCGCGTCCGACGCATAGCGCACCGCATACAGGCTCTGCCCATCAGACAACGCAGCCGCCAGCCGCATGTGGGGCGTCGCGCCCTTTTCTTCGGACAGGATTTGCAGACGAGCGACCGAACGGAGCATCGCACCATGGGGGTCGGCATCCAGCCCCTCATCCAAGGCAATCAGGAACAGCGCCTCGCTATCCGTCGCCCCTTTGCGGCTGTCATAGAGCGCGTTAGAAATCATCATATCCGCGTCCTTGCGGATCATGCCAAAGCCCCCGACCTGCCCGTTGTGCATAAAGCTCCACTTGCCCACGGCGAACGGATGGCAGTTGTTGTGGCTGGTCGCGGTGCCGGTCGATGCCCGCACATGCGCCATGAACAGCCCCGACTTTACCTGATAGGCCAGCGACCGCAGGTTCGGGTCCGACCACGCCGGATGCACATCGCGGTACAAGCCCGGCTCTTCGCGTTCCCCGTACCACGCAAGCCCAAAACCATCCGCATTAATCGCAGTCTGGCACTGGGTCGCGCATTGGGACTGGTGAACGAGCGAATGCTTGGGGTCGGTCACGACCTCGGACAAGAAAATCGGCGCTCCGATATAGGCGGCCCAACGGCACATTGGCGTGTCCTCGATCTGTGGCGAATGCTGTGTTGCGGCATGCAATCTACAGGCCAGTTTCAACGGGGACAAGCAGCACCAAAGACCCCCGCCCCGATCCTATCCCTTTTACACATTCCAATCGCGGCGGCCTTATGGACAAGCCCCCTTTGCGTGGGTAGACATTCGTGACGCTTGGCCCACGCCAGAACGAAAGAGACGACATGCCTTCGCTGAACGATATCCGATCGACCTTCCTCGACTACTTTGCCAAGCAGGGACACGAGGTTGTGCCCTCTTCGCCCTTGGTTCCGCGCAACGACCCCACCCTGATGTTCACCAACTCGGGCATGGTACAGTTCAAGAACTGCTTCACCGGTGTCGAAACCCGCGACTACAAGCGCGCGACCACATCTCAGAAATGCGTACGCGCAGGCGGCAAACACAACGATCTGGACAACGTCGGCTACACGGCCCGTCACCACACGTTCTTTGAAATGCTGGGGAACTTCAGCTTTGGCGGTTACTTTAAAAACGAAGCGATCCCCTTTGCTTACGAGCTGATCACCAAAGAGTTCGACATCGACAAGACACGCCTGCTGGCCACCGTCTACCACACCGATGACGAAGCCTTCGAGATCTGGAAAAAGGTCGGCATCCCCGAAGATCGCATCATCCGTATCGCGACCTCTGACAACTTCTGGCAGATGGGGCCGACCGGTCCCTGCGGCCCCTGCACCGAGATTTTCTACGACCACGGCGACCACATCTGGGGTGGCCCTCCGGGTTCGCCCGAAGAGGACGGCGACCGGTTCATCGAAATTTGGAACGTCGTTTTCATGCAGAACGAGCAGTTCGAAGACGGCTCGATGAAGGCGCTGGACATGCAGTCCATCGACACCGGCATGGGTCTGGAGCGCATTGGCGCCCTGCTGCAAGGCAAGCACGACAACTACGACACCGACTTGATGCGCAGCCTGATCGAGGCCAGCGCCGAAGTCACCGACGGCGCCCCTGATGGCGAAGGCAACGTGCACCATCGTGTGATCGCAGACCACCTGCGCTCGACCTCGTTCCTGATTGCTGATGGCGTCATGCCCTCGAACGAAGGCCGTGGTTACGTGCTGCGTCGCATCATGCGCCGCGCTATGCGCCACGCGCACCTCTTGGGTGCCAAGGACCCCGTGATGCACAAGCTGGTGCCCGCGTTGGTCCGCCAAATGGGTGCCGCCTACCCCGAGCTGGGTCAGGCTCAGGCATTGATCGAAGAAACGCTGGAGCTGGAAGGCAAGCGCTTTGTCACCACGCTAGACCGCGGCCTAAAACTGCTGTCGGACGAAGTGGCCGGCCTGCCCGAGGGCGCGCCCCTGCCCGGCGAAGCGGCATTCAAGCTCTACGACACCTACGGCTTTCCGCTCGACCTGACGCAGGACGCCTTGCGGGAGCAGGATCGCACCGTGGACACCGATGGCTTTGATGCCGCCATGGCCGAACAAAAGGCCAAAGCCCGCGCGGCATGGTCCGGTTCGGGCGAAGCGGCGGACGCGACCATCTGGTTCGACATCGCGGACGACAAAGGCACCACCGACTTCCTAGGCTACGACACCGAGTCCGCCGAAGGTCAGGTCGTGGCATTGGTCAAAGACGGCTCGCAGGTGGACAGCCTGTCCGCTGGCGACACCGGCCAGATTGTGCTGAACCAGACCCCCTTCTACGCGGAAAGCGGCGGCCAGATCGGCGACACCGGTGAGATTACGGTTGAGGGCGGCAAAGCCCGCGTCACCGACACCAAGAAAACGGCTGGCGTCTTCATCCACTTCGTCGAAGTGACCGAAGGCAAGATCGACCGTGGCCAAGGCGCACAGCTTGAAGTGGACCACGAGCGCCGTGGCGCGATCCGCTCCAGCCACTCGGCCACCCACCTCTTGAACGAAGCTCTGCGCCGTGCGCTCGGCGATCACGTGGCACAGCGCGGCTCTTTGAATGCAGAGGACCGTCTGCGTTTCGACTTCAGCCATGCCAAGCCGCTGACCGCCGAAGAGCTGGCCCAAGTCGATGCAGAGGTGAACGAGTTCATCCGACAGAACACCAAAGTCGAAACCCGTATCATGACCCCTGACGATGCCCGCGGCCTTGGCGCGCAGGCTCTGTTCGGCGAAAAGTACGGCGACGAGGTGCGCGTTGTCTCCATGGGCACCCTGCCCGGGTCGGGCAAAGGTATGGACGGTGAAACCTACTCGCTGGAACTCTGCGGCGGCACCCACGTGCGCCAGCTGGGTGAGATCGGCCTGTATTTGACCCTGTCCGACAGCGCCTCCAGCTCTGGCGTCCGCCGGATTGAGGCTCTGACCGGTCAGGCCGCGCTGAACTATCTGCGCGAGCAGGCAGAGCGCGTTTCGGAACTGTCGGGCGCTCTGAAAACCCAGCCCGCCGATCTGGTGGGCCGCGTTCAGGGCCTGATGGACGAGCGCAAGAAGCTGGAAAACGAAGTTGCCCAACTGCGCCGTGAACTGGCCATGTCGGGCGGCGGTCAGGCCGAAGCCAAGGCCGAGGACGTGAACGGCGTGCCCTTCCTTGCTCAGGTTCTGTCGGGCGTGACGGGCAAGGACTTGCCCTCCTTGATCGACGCACACAAAGAGAAACTGGGTAGCGCCGCCATCCTGCTGATCGCCGAAGCGGACGGCAAAGTCGCCGTGGCCGCTGGCGTGACCAAAGACCTGACCGACAAAGTCAGCGCGGTTGATCTGGTCAAAGCGGCTGTCGTCGAACTGGGTGGCAAAGGCGGCGGTGGCCGTCCCGACATGGCCCAGGGCGGCGCAAAAGACGCCAGCAATGCAGACGGCGCGATCGCCGCTGCCAAAACAGCCATCGGAGGATAAACCATGTCTGCTCTCTGGATCGCACACGTGCACGTCACCGACGCAGACGCCTATGGCAAATATGCCAAGGGCGCAGGCGTTGCCATCGCCGCCCACGGGGGCAAGTTCCTTGCCCGTGGTGGCGACTACCACACGCTAGAAGGGGCCGAGCGCGAGCGCCATGTGGTCGCGCAGTTCCCGTCGAAGCAGGCGGCCATCGACTGCTACCATTCGGACGAATACCAAGCCGCCTTGGCCCACGCCAAAGGTGCCGCTGAACGCGATCTGGTGATCGTCGAACTGACAGAATAATCGGATGACTTGGCCGCTCCGGCGGCCATCCCGACAAAACAAAAGGCCCCGAGGTGATCCTCGGGGCCTTTGCTGTTTTAGGCTTGTTTCGCCATCCGCTTACGCTCGTGCGGATCAAGATAGCGCTTGCGCAGACGAACCTTGTTCGGGGTCACTTCAACCAGCTCATCGTTGTCGATGTAGGCAATCGCCTCTTCCAGCGACAGAGTGACCGGAGTGGTCAGGCGAACCGCTTCGTCAGTGCCCGAAGCACGCACGTTGGTCAGTTTCTTACCCTTCAGCGGGTTCACTTCCAGATCGTTTTCCCGGCTGTGCTCACCAATGATCATGCCGGTGTACACTTCTTCTTGCGCACCGATGAACATCTTGCCGCGGTCCTCGAGGTTCCACAGCGCGAACGCGACCGACTGGCCGTTTTCCATCGAGATCAGAACGCCAGCACGGCGCCCAGGGATTGCGCCTTTGTGCGGTGCCCACTCGTGGAACACACGGTTCATCACGCCTGTACCGCGGGTGTCAGTCAGGAATTCGCCGTGGTAACCAATCAGGCCGCGCGACGGAACGTGCGCGATGATACGGGTTTTGCCGGTGCCGGCGGGCTTCATCTCGACCAGTTCGCCCTTGCGGTTGCCAGTGATTTTTTCAATCACGGAACCCGAGTAGTCATCATCCACGTCGATGGTGACTTCTTCGATCGGCTCCATGCGAACGCCGTTCTCTTCGCGGAACAACACCTGCGGACGCGAGATCGACAGTTCGAAACCCTCGCGGCGCATGTTCTCGATCAGAACCCCCATCTGAAGTTCGCCGCGACCGGCAACTTCGAAGGCGTCCCCACCGGGGGTGTCTGTGATCTGAATCGCGACGTTCGACTCGGCTTCCTTCATCAGGCGGTCACGGATGACGCGGCTCTGCACCTTTTTGCCATCGCGGCCCGCCAGCGGGCTGTCGTTGATGCCAAAGGTCACGGTGATGGTCGGCGGGTCAATCGGCTGCGCGGGCAGAGGCTCGTTCACCGACGGGGCTACCAGCGAATCCGCAACGGTCGCTTTGGTCATGCCCGAGATGGTCACGATGTCGCCTGCGACCGCTTCGTCAATGGGCTGCTGGCCCAGACCACGGAACGCGAGAATTTTGGCAACGCGGAAGTTTTCGATCAGCTCGCCCTTGCGGCTCAGTGCCTTGAGGCTATCGCCGGTTTTCAGGGTGCCTGCTTCAACACGACCGGTCAGAATACGGCCAAGGAAGTTGTCACTGCCCAGAGTGGTCGCCAGCATCTGGAAGGGCTCACCGGCCTTTTCCTGCTGCTTGGGCGACGGAACGTGCTCGACAATCAAGTCGAACAGAGCGTGAAGGTTTTCGCGGGGCCCTTCTAGGCTTGCGTCACACCAGCCGGCGCGGCCCGACGCGTACATGGTCGGGAAGTCCAGCTGCTCTTCGTTCGCACCGAGGTTCGCGAAGAGATCAAAGCATTCGTCCAGTGCGCGGTCAGGTTCGCCGTCGGGCTTGTCGACCTTGTTCACCACGACGATGGGACGCAGCCCCAGTGCCAGAGCTTTGGAGGTCACGAATTTGGTCTGGGGCATCGGGCCTTCGGCCGCGTCCACCAGCAGAACCACGCCGTCTACCATGCTCAGGATACGCTCGACCTCGCCGCCGAAGTCGGCGTGACCGGGAGTGTCCACGATGTTGATGCGCGTTCCGTTCCACTCGACGCTGGTCGCTTTGGCAAGGATGGTGATCCCGCGCTCGCGTTCCAGGTCGTTGCTGTCCATGGCACGTTCGTCCACGGCTTGGTTTTCACGGAAGGCGCCCGATTGTTTGAGAAGCGCATCGACCAGCGTGGTTTTACCGTGGTCAACGTGCGCGATGATCGCGATATTGCGAAGATCCATGAGTTCAGCCTTTTCCTATTCCCGCGCGGGTTACCGCGCAGGCGCAGAAAAAGCCAGAAGTAAAGCGGCCCGAGAGCCGCTTCTTTTGTAACTGTGTCGAAATCAGTCGTCCGAGATGACGTCGTCGCCGCCCTCTCCTTCGAAGGAGAAATCGAGCCCGTGGGCGGCGCGGATCTTGTCTTCGATCTCGTCCGCGATTGACGGGTTCTCCTTGAGGAAGTTCTTGGCGTTCTCGCGGCCCTGCCCGATCCGTTCGTCCCCATAAGAGAACCAAGCACCGGATTTGTTTACCACGCCAGCTTTGACACCCAAATCAAGGAGTTCGCCGTTCTTCGAGATGCCTTCGCCATACATGATGTCGAATTCGACCTGCTTGAAGGGCGGTGCCACCTTGTTCTTTACGACCTTGACGCGCGTCGCGTTACCGACAACCTCGTCGCGGTCCTTCAGCGCGCCGATACGGCGGATATCCAGACGGACCGAGCTGTAGAACTTCAGCGCGTTACCACCGGTGGTGGTTTCGGGGCTTCCGAACATCACGCCAATTTTCATGCGGATCTGGTTAATAAAGATCACGGTGCACTTTGATCGGTTGATCGAGCCGGTCAGCTTGCGCATCGCTTGGCTCATCAGGCGAGCTTGAACACCCACGCTCGAATCACCCATGTCACCTTCGAGTTCGCTTTTGGGTGTCAGGGCGGCGACCGAGTCGACGACAACCATGTTGACCGCGCCCGACCGTACCAGCGTGTCGGTGATTTCCAGTGCCTGCTCACCTGTGTCGGGCTGCGAGATCAGCAGCTCGTCCAGATTCACACCCAGTTTTTTCGCATACTGGGGGTCCAGCGCGTGCTCTGCGTCCACGAATGCGCATACGCCGCCTTTTTTCTGCTCTTCTGCGATGCAGTGCAGGGTCAGCGTGGTTTTACCAGAGCTTTCAGGACCATAGATTTCGATGATCCGGCCCTTGGGCAGACCCCCGATGCCGAGAGCGATATCAAGCCCCAGCGATCCGGTCGATGTTGCCTCGATCTCGCCCATGGGGTTGTTCTGCCCCAGCTTCATGATCGAGCCCTTACCGAACTGACGTTCGATTTGCGCCAAAGCGCTGTCCAGCGCCTTTTGCTTGTCTGCCTGTGATTTGCTGTCCATGCTCAAAAGATCTGCCATTGCCATTGTCGCTATCCTTATTCCACACCCTGACACGGGCGGCAATCGTTGCGATGTTCCCGTCTTGTTCACATATTGGACCAAAAAGAGAACATTGCAAGAGAAAGGTGATGGAAATAAGTTCGGGCATGTTGGTTAATGCCGCGTTATGATCCGGAAAAAGTTTGAGAGGATGTCCGTATGTTGGTGTTTTGGAAACAAAATTTGGCACTTCTGTCCGTGCCAAAAACCGGAACAACAGCGCTCGAGGCCGCTCTGTCCCCTGCTGCCGATATCGTGATGTCGAACCCGCCAGAGCTGAAACATTTGCCCGTATATCGCTACACACGCTTCATGGAGAAAATGTTCGACAAGGCGACGGGCCGCAAGCCCGAGACAGTGGCTGTGGTCCGCGAGCCGATCGACTGGCTTGGCAGTTGGTACAGATACAGGCAACGTCCCGAATTGAATGGGCGGCCAAACTCAACGGCTAAAGTCGACTTCGATGAATTTGTCTTGGAATACACCAAGGGCAAGCCCGCCCCCTTTGCCAATGTTGGCTCTCAGGCGCGCTTTCTGGCCGGTGACAACGACGCACTGTGCGGGGTCACGCACCTGTTCCGCTATGACCAGTTGGACCGGCTTTACAGCTTCTTGGAAGAGCGTCTGGACCTCCGGTTCAATACGGAGCAAATGAACGTCTCTCCGCGCCGCGATATTGCCCTGTCCCCTGAAGTAGCACAACATCTGCGCCACAAGTGCGCCAGAGAGTTCGAGCTGTACGAGAGCGTGACCTAAGTCACGCCGCAGTCCCCATTTGCGCCTGAACGGTCGCCGTCAGATCCGTCAAAGAGAACGGCTTTGGCAGGAACACAGAGTTCGCGATCACCTTTTTCGCCTCTTCAAAAATCTCCTCGGCGTAGCCCGAGACAAAAACCACCCGCAGATCAGGGCGCGTTTGCATCGCCTCGGCTACCCATGTGGGGCCGTCCTTGCCCGGCATGATGACATCCGTCACCACAACATCCACATGAAAGTCGGGCGCAGCGAAATGATCCAGCGCCTCCTCAGCCGAGGAGGCCTCGACGACCTCGTAACCGCGCATCTGCAGCGCGCGCGAGGCGAAGGCACGCACTGGCGCTTCGTCCTCGACCAGCAGGATGCGACCTTCGCCGTGGCGCAGACGCGTGGGTTCTGGACACTTTTCCACTTCTATCTCCTCTTCTGCCAAGTGCACGGGGAACAGCAGATCAAAGCGCGTCCCTCGCCCCGGCGCGCTGTTTAGGAAAATGAAACCACCGCTTTGCTTGACGATCCCATAGGCGGTCGACAGCCCCAGCCCTGTCCCCTCGCCTGCCTTCTTCGACGTGAAAAACGGTTCAAAAACTTTGTGCTGCATCTCGTAGGGAATTCCGGTCCCCTCGTCTTCGAGCGAGATGACGACGTAATCCCCCGCCGGTATGTGCGCGCGATCCCGAAGCTGCGGGAACGCATAGGTTTGCTCACCGGACGTGATCTTGATCTCACCGCCTTCTGGCATCGCGTCGCGCGCGTTGACCACTAGGTTCATCAGGACCTGCTCCAACTGACGCTTGTCTGCACGAATAGGCCGCGTGTCGTTCTGGTGAGAAAACCCAAGTCGGACTTTCTCGCCCACCAAGCGGTTCAACAGATGGGTTAGATCAGACAGGGTATCACCCACATCCAGCTGTTCGGGGTTCAGCGTCTGCTTGCGAGAGAACGCCAGCAACTGGCCCACCAGCGCGGCGGCACGGTTGGCATTCTGCGCAATCTGGATCAGGTCAGCGTAATCGGGGTCCTGCGGTTCATGTTTCAGCAACAAGAGATCGCAATGCCCCGAAATCGCAGTGAGCAAATTGTTAAAATCGTGTGCGACACCACCGGCCAGCTGACCGACCGCTTGCATCTTCTGGGTCTGCGCGAATTTTGCCTCCAGCACCTTGAGGTCGGTCGCATCCGTCAGCAGCGCCATCACCCGCTGCTCGCCTTCGCGCGTACATTGGGGCGATAGGGTCACCTGAACAAAGCGCTCGCGATCCTGCTCGAGAAGCCGCATGAATTCGGTCTGCCCTGCCGAGTGTCCCGCCGCGACCTGCTGAAGCCAATCGGTCAGGGATCGACCCAACCCCTCTAGCACGCCAGACAAATGCGCAGGCAAGGCACGGTCGGTGGCATTCTTACCGAACAGCAGACGGCGCGCCGCACGATTGGCCGATAGGATTGCGCCATCACAGGTGCAGGTCAGAATCGCGACCGGTAGATGTTCGGTGTCCTGATGTTCCAGCCGGTGCACATCAGCCGGAGGCGGCGCCAGCAGAACCTCTCTGCGGCCATTTTCCCGCGACAGATCAATCGCAAGATACTCTCGCAGTCCGCGATTGGTGCGCAAGGAGATCAGGCGACCATGTTCAACAGGTGGGTCCAGAAAGATGTCGCTCACGTTGCGGCGGCTGCCCGTCAGCATGTTTCGAAGGCTCGCGTTCACCCACAAAATAGCGCCATTCCGACCAAGCGAGAGACGTGGCAACTCATCTGGCGTCTCGGCAACAGCGGGGCCTTCCTCGATCACAGTCCGGTTGCAAAAGGTCCACAGAATGCGGTCCTGCGGCAAAAGCTGCAGCGTGGTCGCAAAGCTGTCCTCGTCCAGAGCGCACATTCCCTGCGCCTGACGGCCTGACAAGCAATCGTCCAGCAGGTCTTGCGCCCTTTGCATATCAGGGGTCATGGCTCGAAAGATCGACTGGCCCTGTTCCAGCTCCGGCAATGCGGCCAAGGCTGCGGGCGCGGCTTGTAGAACTGCGCCCCCGTGGTCAGTGATCACCGCAGGGCACGGGAACAGGTCGAGCAGCCCCTCTTGTGGTCCGCTCGGTGCTGGACGGTAACGGGGACGGCTCATGTAGAGAATGCCGATGAACGTCACTGCAGTCATGACGACAAAGATTGCCGCGATTTCCATCGCATGCAGCGCGCTCAGTTCGGGTGCGAGAGATATGGTCACCCCCACACACATCAGGAATACCCCAAGTGCCAAAGCCGCCACGGTCACGGGCGACTGGCGGAGCGCTAGTTTGATTTTTCTGTGCGGCATACCACGCCTCTGACTTGGAACCCTGAACAGGCTTAACCCGAAAACAATTAAGGGCAGCTTAACAAATCAGGACTTCAATCAAAGGCAGAAGACATTTTTAAGACTTTCGTAAGACCGCGACAAAAAAACCGTCACCCCCATCAAGCGGAGTGAAGCTGCGCTCTGTTTCCAGCGTCCAGTCCAGTCGCGCGCTCAGAAACGCTTCGATTTGGTCTTGGTTTTCGACGGACAAGACAGAGCATGTGGCATAGGCTAGCGCACCGCCCGACACGACCAAAGGCGCTGCATCCTCGAGGATTTGCGCCTGAATGCCCGTCACTTCGTCCAGAACCCCGGGCGTCAGACGCCACTTGCCTTCTGGCGCGCGGCGCCAAGACCCAGAACCGGAACACGGCGCGTCACACAACACCAGATCAAACGGGCCGGTCTCTTTGAGTTCATTTGTTTTCAGCAAACGCACCGCGATCCCTGCGCGCTCTGCGCGGTCAGGCAGGTCCTTCATCCGGCGCGGATTGGCATCGTGGGCGTGCATCGTGGCAGACGACAGCGCCGCCATCGCCAGCGTCTTGCCCCCACCGCCCGCGCAATAGTCCAGCACCTTGCTCGCATCTGCCAGCGGCAGCGCGTCTACCAGCGCTTGGCTCGCCGCATCCTGCAACTCGACCTCACCGGTCAAGTAAGCTGGGGCCTGTTTGATCCGTCGGGCATTGCCCGTGACCTCAATCGCCGACGGGGACAGCGGGTGAGGCTGCGCTGTAATCTCTTGCGCCGCCAAGGCCATGATCGCCTCTTCGGTAGTAGTGCGGCGCAGGTTCGCCCGCAGGAACACCGGTGCGCGGTGGCGCTGGATTTCAGCGACCTCGGCTGCCTTGTCCCCGAGGCTGCTCTGCCACAAGGGCAGCAGCCACTCTGGAATATCCCACGCCTCTGCCACGTCCAGAGCAGGTGCATCGGGACGCTCATCATCTGCCAAAGGACTTGGCGCATGGCCCTCGCCAGTAAAGACGCTATCCAGATCCGTTCCCGCTTGGGTCAGGCTTCCGATCATCAGGGCACGGCCGTTCAGACCGCCCCCAATCGCCGCGCAGGATAGTTTCTGGCGCAGAACGTCAAATACGTGATCGCGAATAGCCGCGCGGTCTTTAGAGCCCGCATAGCGCGCGCTGCGCGCCCAAGAGGTCAGTGCCTTTTCCGCAGGCTCGCCCGCGGCGATCTGATCCAGAATTTCGATTGCGGCCTGAATGCGTGCGGCAGGTGTCATACGCGCCCCCTTTGGAAATGGCAGAGGGCCGCCCGATCTTCGGACGGCCCCTGAATGTAACGAACCGAAGGGCCCTTAGCCCAGACGGTAGTTCGGCGACTCGCGGGTGATGGTCACGTCGTGCACGTGGCTTTCCTTGAGACCCGCGCCAGTGATGCGAACGAACTCGCAGTTCTTGCGCATCTCTTCGACGGTGGCCGCACCGGTGTAGCCCATGGCTGCGCGCAAACCGCCAACCAGCTGGTGCAGAACCGCGCCTGCGGGGCCCTTGTACGGAACCTGACCTTCGATACCTTCGGGAACCAGCTTGTCGCTTGCTGCGTCCTTTTGGAAGTAACGGTCGGCCGAGCCACGCGCCATCGCGCCAAGGCTGCCCATGCCGCGGTAGGATTTGAACGAACGGCCCTGATACAGGATCACTTCGCCCGGCGACTCGTCGGTGCCTGCGATCATCGAGCCGACCATCGCGCAGCTCGCGCCCGCCGCAATCGCCTTGGCAAAATCGCCCGAGAATTTGATGCCGCCATCCGCGATGATCGGGGTATCGCCCGCCGCAGCGGCGCAATCCATGATCGCGGTCAACTGGGGTACGCCCACGCCAGCAACCATGCGGGTGGTGCAGATCGAGCCCGGCCCGATGCCGACCTTGACCGCGTCAGCCCCTGCGTCGATCAGAGCGGCGGTTGCCGCACCAGTCGCCACGTTGCCCGCCACGATTTCGGCACGATCGCCGAATTCTTTCTTGATGCGCGAGACGGCCAGACCAACGCCTTCGGAGTGACCGTGCGCAGTGTCGATCACAACCATGTCCACACCCGACTCGATCAAAGCCGCCGTCCGCTCGTAGCCCGCATCGCCAACGGTCGAAGCCGCAGCCACACGCAGGCGGCCCAGCTCGTCCTTGCACGCGGTGGGGTTGAGGACCGCCTGCTCGGTGTCCTTGAGAGTCAATAGACCGGTCAGCTTGCCAGTCGCGTCGGTCACCAGCAGTTTTTCGATGCGGCGCGATTTCATCAGGTTGATGGCTTCGTCACGGTCCGCAGGTTCGCGCAGAATAGCCAGATTGTCGCTGGTCATCATCGCGCTGACGGGGGTGTTGTCGTCGGTCGCAAAACGCATGTCACGGTTGGTAACAATGCCAACCACACGGCCATCACCATCAACAACGGGGAAGCCGGTGAAGTTGTAGCGTTCGATCAGCGCCTTGGCGTCCGCCATAGTTTGATCGGGGCGCAGAGTGACGGGGCTGTAAACGATCCCGCTCTCGAACCGCTTGACGCGGCGCACTTCGCGGGCCTGCTCCTCAACCGTCAGGTTGCGGTGGATCACGCCCATGCCGCCAGCCTGCGCGAGGCAGATCGCCATGCGAGCTTCGGTCACGGTATCCATAGCCGAGGAAAGAAGGGGGATGTTCAGGGCAATTTTCTTGGTCACCTGCGTCCGCGTATCAGCGGTAGAAGGCATCACATTACTTGCGGCCGGAACAAGCAGTACATCGTCGAAGGTCAGCGCCTCGCGAATCTTCATGGCGGGTCTCCGTGGAAGCTTCGTTTGGCGCTTCCCTATTGCACCGAATGGGGTAAGTGGAAAGCCCTATTTGCGCCGCGCTGCAACATATCTGGGATGCATGTCTGTCGGGGGCGACAGTTTTTCTGACGCTTCCGGCCTTTCCCTTGGCCAGATGCGGTCTATGATCGCAGCGCGCAACAGACTTTTCAGGAATATTCCCATGACCGACGCACTGGTTATTTTCACCCCCTCGGGCAAGCGGGGGCGGTTCCCCATCGGCACCCCTGTGCTGACAGCGGCCCGCCAGCTCGGGGTTGATCTGGACTCTGTTTGTGGTGGGCGCGGCATCTGTTCGAAGTGTCAGGTTCAGCCCTCGTATGGCGACTTCCCCAAATTCGGGGTGCACGTGGCCGAGAACGCGCTGAACGACTTCAACGCTGTCGAGGAACGCTATGACCGTATCCGCGGGCTAAAGGCGGGTCGACGTCTGGGCTGTCAGGCCACCGTGCAGGGCGACCTTGTGGTCGACGTCCCCCCAGAGAGCCAAGTGCACAAACAGGTCGTCCGCAAGGCCGCGACCCAGCGCGACATCGTCATGGACCCCGCGACCAAGCTCTATTTCGTCGAGGTTCAGGAACCCGACATGCACGATCCCAGCGGCGATTTCGAACGCCTGAAGGACGCACTGCGGGACCAGTGGCAGATCGAAGACGTGACCGCCGCCCTGCCCTTCCTCGCAAAGCTCCAGACTGCCCTGCGCAAAGGTCAATGGAAGGTTACCGTAGCCGCTCACAAAGGCCATCAGGACAGCCACGTTCAGCTTTTGGACATCTGGCCGGGGCTACATGAGGATGGCCTCTATGGTCTGGCTGTGGACCTTGGCTCAACCACCATCGCAGCGCACCTGTGCGATCTGGTCACCGGCGAGGTCAAAGCCTCCAGCGGCCGCATGAACCCACAGATCCGCTTTGGCGAGGACCTGATGAGCCGCGTCAGCTATTCGATGATGAACCCCGGCGGGGACAAGGAAATGACCCGCGCCGTGCGCGACGCGCTGAACGACCTGACCACCGGCATCGCCGAAGAGGCTGGCATCGCGCCATCGCTGATCGTCGAGGCGACCTTCGTCTGTAACCCCGTCATGCACCACCTTCTGCTGGGTCTGGACCCTGTAGAACTGGGTCAGGCGCCCTTCGCGCTGGCAACCTCTGGCAGCGTGTCCTTGAACGCACGTGAGATGGACCTGAACCAGATGAACCCGAACGCACGGGTCTTTGTCCTGCCCTGCATCGCGGGCCACGTCGGAGCGGACGCCGCCGCCGTCGCCCTGTCCGAAGAACCGAACAAATCCGACGACCTCGTGCTGATTGTGGACGTGGGCACAAACGCAGAAATCCTTCTGGGGGATAAATCCCGCGTACTGGCGTGTTCATCGCCCACCGGCCCCGCCTTCGAAGGTGCGCAGATCAGCAGCGGCCAGCGCGCCGCACCCGGTGCGATCGAAAAACTGGAAATCAACCCCGACACCAAAGAGCCCCGCTTCCGCGTCATCGGTTGCGACCTGTGGTCGGACGAAGAGGGTTTTGCCGAGGCCACCGCAGGCAGCGGCGTCACCGGCATCGCGGGTTCCGGCATCATCGAAGCGCTGGCCGAAATGCGCAGTGCCGGCATCATGGACGAGAGCGGCCTGATCGGCAGCGCAGAGCAAGTCGGCACCTCGCGGATTGAGGCCGAAGGCCGCACCAACACCTACGTCATCCACGACGGCAGCGCCAAGGGCGGACCGCGCATCACCGTGACCCAAAACGACGTCCGCGCGATCCAGCTGGCCAAATCGGCGCTTTATGCCGGTGCGCGTTTGCTGATGGATGAACGCGGTGTGGATACCGTGGACCGCGTGGTGTTGGCCGGTGCGTTCGGCGCCCATATCAGCCCGAAACACGCCATGCTGCTGGGGATGATCCCCGACGTGCCCTTGGACAAGGTCACCAGCGCTGGTAACGCCGCTGGCACCGGTGCGCGCATCGCCCTGTGCAACGTCAGTGCGCGCAATGACATCGAACAGATCGTGCGCCAGATCACCAAGGTCGAGACCGCGATCGAGCCGAAGTTCCAAGAGCATTTCGTCAACGCGAACGCGATCCCCCACAAGACAGACGCCTTCCCGAACCTATCGCAGATTGTCACCCTGCCCGATGTCAGCTTCAACACAGGTGGTGGCGATGGCGGCGGACGCAAGCGTCGCCGGCGTTAATCAGCACAAGCCTCTTGACGGGCGGGATTGCGAAACGTATCTCGCCTGTCAGTGATGCGGGTATGGTGAAATGGTATCACACGAGCTTCCCAAGCTCTTGGCGCGGGTTCGATTCCCGCTACCCGCTCCAGTCCTCTTGATATCGATAGTGCTTCAGGTGTGGTGCAAACCTGCAAGAACAGCCTTGGCTGCGCGCAGGCCCGGCGCCTCGCCGCCCTCGCCCAAGCGGTGCATGGTCGTGGTCATGGCCGCGATCTGCTCTGCCGGATGGTTCAGCACCTCTGCCACATAGGGCGCAATCAGTTCGGGCTTGCACTGATCGCCGATCAATTCGGGGATCACCCGCGTATCCGACACAAGCGACACAAGCGTCACCGTATCAATCCGCAGCATGGCCGAGATGATCTTGCGGCTAAGCCAGCTCATGTCATAGGCGATCACCATCGGCGTGCGCGCCGCAGCCAGTTCCAGCGAGACCGTACCCGACGCGGCCAGCGCCATGTCTGCCGCTCTGAAAGCCGCCTTTTTCAAACGGTCTGCGTTGTCGCCCAACTCACGCGGATCAAGGACAATCAGACGCTCCGGCCACAGCTCTTTGGACGCCTCAATCAGGCCTGCCACCGCAGGCGCGGCGGGGAGCACGATTTGCAGATCTGGTACGCGCTCCAGCACGCCTTTGACAGCCTCTTGAAAGACAGGGGACAGGCGTGTGACCTCTGACCGACGCGAGCCGGGTAGTACCAGCAGCAAAGGCTGTTCGCCGATCCCGTAGTGCAACCGGAACTGGTCTGCTTCGGCGTCAGTAGCTTGCTCTTGGGTCGCGATGGGGTGGCCGACAAAGTCACACTCCATCCCCGCCGCTTCCATATAGGGCGGCTCAAACGGTAACAGCGCCAGCACCTGATCAATGCACTTCGCCATCTTGTCCGCCCGCTTGGGACGCCACGCCCAAACGCTGGGGGCGACGTAGTGAACGGTACGAATGTGGGGCGCTATGGCTTTGACCAGTTTGGCCACGCGCAGGCAGAAATCAGGCGCGTCGATGGTGATCATCACGTCCGGTTTTTGCGCAATCACAGCTTCGGCGCATTCACGGATGCGACGCTTCAGGTGGAAGTATTTCGGCAGCACCTCGGCGATGCCCATCAGGCTCAGTTCCTCCATCGGGAACTGGCTGGTCAGACCTTGGGCCTGCATCAACGGACCGCCCACACCGCTGTACTGGATATCGGGCACAAGGCTGTTCAGCCCGTCCATCAGCGCACCGCCCAAGGCATCGCCCGAAGGTTCGCCCGCGATCACATAGATTTTCATGCCTGTGGCTCCGCAGCCCAAAGAAAGACGCCAGCATCCTCAGCGACTTTCGCGATTTGAGGACGGTCCAGCACCACGACGTTACCCGCAGTGATGACGATGCCGTTCAGGCCCGCCTTGGCCGCAGCGCGCAAGGTATCAGGACCGACGGCAGGCATATCAACCCGCAGGTCCTGACCCGCTTTCGGGGTCTTCACCAGCACGCCGCCCTTAGCCGCATGGCGCAATTTCTCGGGCGTTTCACTGACAAAGCGCAGCATGGCGTCGGTGCCTTGGAGCGTCTCAAACCCCAGACACAGACCATTCGCCACCACGCAGCCCTGCCCGATGTCCAGAGCAGCGGTTTGCGCCAGAATTTCAAAACCGCACGCGGCATCCGCCATGTCGGCGTCGGTCGGCTGTGACCCTGCAACCAGACCAGCGTAGGCGGTTAGAGCGGGCAAAACTTCGTGGGCACCACGGACAGCAAAGCCTTGGTCCTCAAACGTCTGAACGACTAAGCGTAGCACAGCGTCATCCCCCTGCTGCATCGCGGCCAACAGATGGGGCGCCAAGGCGCGCATATCGTCGTCAAATTGCGCAGGGTCCAGCGCAGGGCGCGACAGGCCGCCAGCAAAGACCACATCGGTCACGCCAGCCTCGCGCAGCGCCGCATAGATGGCTCCAATCCGGTCGATGGGAAACACCGGGGCATCGGGCCCCATCAAGTGCTGGACGCCTGCAAAGGTCAGCACATAGGCGTCAGGATGCGCCTGCAAAATCGCGGGGGGCAGCGCACCGCCCCCAGCCAATATCCCAAGACGCGCCATCAGTTGGGCGTCAGGAACGAACGGTCTGTCGCCCCGAGGATAAACTCCGCCATGTAGCGGACGTATTCGCTGTCGCTATCCTCGGTGATGCGCTTGGCACGCTCGTGGAAGGTGCCCTCGCCCTGTGCCAGCGTCTGGAACGCAGCGCGCAGCGCGGTGATATCCTCGCGAGCAACGCCTTTGCGTTTCAGACCAACAAGGTTCAGGCCATCCAGCTTGCCACGGGGGCCTTGGACCAGACCGTGGGGCAGCACATCGTTGGTCACCATGGTGACCGCGCCAATGATCGCGCCGCGGCCCAGACGCACCCACTGGTGAATGCCCGACAGGCCGCCGATGATCACATCGTCTTCGACGTGGCAGTGACCGGCTAAAGCGGCCTGGTTCGCCATGATCACGCGGTTGCCCACGATCGCATCGTGCCCCACATGGGCACCGGTCATGAACAGACAATCGTCGCCCACCTTGGTGATCCCGCCGCCACCTTCGGTACCGGGGTTCATGGTGCAGCCCTCGCGGATGCGGTTGCGCTTGCCCACGACCAGTTTGGTGTTCTCGCCCTTGAACTTCAGATCCTGCGGGACCTCGCCAATGCAGGCAAAGGGGAAGATCACAGTCTCATCGCCGATCTCGGTATCGCCCGCCATAACCACGTGGGATTTCAGGACAACGCCCTGCCCCAGCTTGACCTGCGGCCCAACCACGCAGAACGGGCCAATTACACAGTCTGCGCCTACGACCGCGCCCTCTTCGATCACGGCTGAGGCGTGAACCTGTGCTGTGGGATCAATGCTCATGCCGCGTCCTTGGGCATGTCCATCATCGCGGTGAAATCTGCTTCGGCCGCCAGCTCGCCATCAACGGTCGCTTTGCCTTTGAATTTCCAGACCTTGCCGCCGGGCTTGCCGCGGACCAGTTCCACGTTCATTTCCAGCACGTCGCCGGGGCGGACCATGCGGCGGAATTTGCAGTTGTCGATCGCCATGAAGTAGATCTGCATGTTCTTGTCTTCGAGGTTCAGGCTCGTGCCGACCATCACTGCAGTGGTCTGGGCCATAGCCTCGATGATGGTGACGCCGGGCATGATCGGGTTGCCGGGGAAGTGCCCCTGAAAGTGCGGCTCATTCATGGTCACGCACTTGATGCCCTTGGCAGACTGGATGCCGTCAATGTCGACCACTTTGTCTACCAGCAGGAACGGGTAGCGGTGCGGCAGCAGACGCTGGATCAGGTCGATGTCGGCGGTGGTGCGGGGCTCAGTCATGGCTGTACCTTCTGATGTCATTTTGAAGGCTGAGTACCAAGTTGGAAAAGGTCGAGCAAGCGCCCTACTCGGACTGGCCGGATTCTGCCGTTTCGCCCGCCCCGATGCGCGCGTTTATTTCAGCAATGGCTTCATCTGTTACATCCGCTTGATCCAACACGATGAAATAGCTGCGGCTGTCTGCAAGCAAAGTCGCATTATGGCGCCCCAGAATCTCGACCAAGATCGGGCGGGCGAGTTCCAGAAAACGGTTATTCGCGGTCTCTGTCAGGCGGCCAAAGTTGCGGGCTTTGGCGTCCTGTTCACGGCGGATCGCCTGAACCTTCTCGTCAAAGGCATCGGCGCGGGCACGGAATTCCTCGACCGTTAGGGTGTTGCGCTGCTCGGTCAGCTCGGCCTCTTCGGCGTCAAGCTCCGCCGTCAGTCGATTGTTTTCGCGCGCGATCTCGGTTCGGCGTCGTTCAATTTCTGCCAGAACGCGCTGGCCATACAGGCTCTCGCGGAAGGCCCGATCAAAATCGACCACCAGAACGGCCGAAGGGGCAGCCTGAACCGGCTGCCCCTCCCCGAAATCAAGTGTCTGCGCGGTGGCGGGGGCAACACCGCACAACAAGGCCGCAGCCAGTGCAGCAATCGCCCTACGCATTAGAATTCAGCCGAAATGGTGAATTCAAAGGTCCGCGGTTTGTCCTGCGCGCGGCGCTCGATCGGCTCCGACCAGTTAAAGCGCAGCGGACCAATCGGCGTATCCCAGAAAATCGACACACCTGCCACTTGGCGCAGGCTGAAGTCTTCGTACCGCACGTCGGCATTGTAGGTCTTATCCAGACCCCAGAGCGAGCCGATGTCATAGAACACACCGCCCGAGACGCCGTACTCTTCGGGCAGACCGATGGGGAATTCCGCCTCGAAACGCGCGACCGCGAAGTTGTTACCGCCAAGTGCGGCATCCTCGGACGCGTCACGCGGACCGATACCGCCGCCTTCAAAACCGCGCATGTAGCGGCTGCCGAGGTAGTAGCGCTGGAACGCGCGGCTGGAGCCTTGGCTAAAGGTCAGGTTCGACGCTTCGAATGTCGCACGCAGCTCGACCTCTTCGTTCAGAACAAAGGCCTGCGCCTGCGCGCGAATGTTGGTTTCGACATACTGGACATCGTTGCCCGCCATGAAGTCCTGACCAAACGACAGGAACACCCCTGCGTTGGGGTTCAGACCAGTGGTGCGCGTGTCGTAGCTGTAGGTATAGCCTGCGCCACCGGCCTCGAGCGCGTCTTCGTCAGCTTCGTTCTGGATGATGACGCTGGCCTCGTCGTCCACGTCATACATCTCGCCATACTCGGCCTTGAGACGGACCTGAAGGCGACCGTTTTCGCTGACGGGGAAAGTCAACGACGGCTCGAAGATACCGATGTTGCTCGAATATTCGGCGTAGTCAGCGGTGTTGTTCGAGTAGCTGAGGTTCAGGCCGAACGCGAGGTCACGGCCCAAGAACGCAGGCTCGACAAACTGGATTCCAGCCGTCGAGGTGTTGCTCGAGTTACCAAGCGATACGCGCAGCGACTGGCCGCGGCCCAAGAAGTTACGCTCGCTGAATGAACCAACCAGACCAACACCATCGGATGTCGAGTAGTTCGCACCAAACGAGATCGACCCTGTAGGCTGCTCAGTCACGTCCACATCAACGATGACCTGATCTGGGCTGCTCCCTTCGCGTGCGTCGACGTCCGCTTCGGAGAAGAAGCCAAGAGCGCGAATACGCTCAGCAGCCTGACGAACTTCACGCGGGTTGAAGGGATCGCCTTCGACAACGGTGAATTCGCGGCGGATCACGCGGTCCAGCGTGGTGGTGTTGCCTTCGATATCAATCCGCTCGACGAACACGCGCGGGCCGCGAGACAGAACGAACTCAACATCCAGAGTCAGATCACGGTCGTTGCGGGTGATGCGCGGTTCGATGCGGACGAACTGCAACTGCTGTTGAACGGTCAAACGCTCCAGACGCGCGATCGAGTTTTCGACCAGCGTGGGCGAATAGACGTCGCCGGTTTCAATACGCAGCGCCTCTGCAAACAGATCGGGATCGACGTTCGCCAGCTCTGACGACACCGTCACGTTGCCAACATGGAACTGCTGCCCCTCTTCAAGGTTGAAGTTCAGGAACACGCCGTTGCGCTCGCGAGTCAACTCGGGCGTCACGCTCAGCACGCGGAAATCGACATAGCCACGGGCCGCGTAGAAGTCCGACAGAACCTGACGGTCAAACGCGATACGGTCCTCGATATAGGTGTCGCGGCGGATTAGGCGGCGCAGCAGTCCAGCCTGCTTAGTCTCTAGAACACCGCGCAGGCGGCGATCCGAGTAGGCCTGGTTGCCGACAAAGCTGATGCGCTCGATCTCGGACACGTCGCCTTCGAAAACTTCGTAGACCAGATCAATGCGGTTATCGCTGCGGCGAATGATGCGGGGCTGCACGCGCGCGGCCAGACGGCCCTGCTGGCTGTACGCCTCGGCGATGCGGGCCGCATCGCGTTCCACCTGCGAGGGGTTCAGAACGCGGCGTTCCTGCGACTCGATGATTTCCGAGATGGCATCGTCGTCCAGACGGCGGTTGCCCTCGAACGAGATGCGGTTGACCGTCGGGTATTCCACGACATTGATCACCAAGGTGTTCCCGCGCGGTTGCACGTCAACGCTTTCGAACAGGCCGCTATCCTCAAGACGGCGGAAACCTGCGTTGACCTCGGCGGCCGAGACCGTCTGGCCCCGCGCGATCCCCATATAGGACAGGATGGTTGCATCCTCGATCCGCTGGTTCCCGTCGATCTCGACCGAATTGAACGCGAAGCTCTGAGCTACAGCGACCGTCGGCGTGGCAACAACACTGGTAAAGGTAGAAAGTACAGCAACGCTGGCCATCAGGCCTGCAGCTTTGGCAAAACCGCCTGCCTTACGGCGAGGAAATTCGGTCATGGCAGTGACCCCGTCAAATCATCTCAATTGGTTGTGTGACTATCGGGATATGGGACGCTTGTCAAAAACCAACCGCAGCATATGGCGTCTTTGTCATCGCTTTAGACTAGATAGCCGCCAATCCCCGCGCCAACGGCCAATCCGGCCAGCACGCCAAGCGGGAACAAAAGGCGGTCCCAGTTGATCCCAACAAGGAAAGACAGGCTGCGGTACCCTTGGGTCAATGCAGTCATAGAAAAGCCTCACTCGATACAGTCGCGTGAGGCTTTCTGTAATTTCTGATTACGTCATAATTTGGGCGTTACGGGCAGAACAGGTCGTTCCCCAGCGCGAAAACCATCAGCGACAGGATCAAAGCGAGACCAGCTGCCATCAGCACACGCAGGACTTTGTCGCTCGGGGGTTTGCTCGCGACAGCTTCGTAGGCAAAGAACACAAGGTGCCCGCCATCCAGAACCGGCACAGGGAACAGGTTCAGCAGGCCTACAGCCGCTGACAGTGATCCGATAAACCAGATGAAGTTCTGCGCCCCCTGCGATGCCATCGCACCAGACACTTCGGCGATCCCGACAGGACCCGACATGTTACATGTGCTGATCGCTCCGGTGATCATGTGCCACAGCCCAGAGACCGAACCCTCGATCAGGAACCACAGCTGCGCTGCACCTGCGCCGAGCGACTCGGTCAAGCCAACCGACTCGGTTGCCGCACCAAAGAACAGCCCGCCGACGACGCCGATCCGCCAGACGGTCTGAAAGCCCCCTTCGGGCAGCGGCTCGTCAACGCGCTTGGCGTTCAATGTGATGTCCAGATCCTGCCCATCACGCCAGACAGACAGGCTGATCGGTGCGCCTTCGGCGTCTTTGACCACATCTACCAGCTGGCTGAACGCATACACCGGCACGCCGTCCGCAGCGGTGATCACATCGCCCGGGCGAATCCCCGCCTCGTACGCGGCAGAGCGCGGCGCGACTTGGTCGACCAAAGGAAGATAGGGATTCGGACCAAATGCCGTAACCTCGCGGCCATCGCGCAGCACGACATATTCGAGCGATCCCTCTTTGGGCAGGTCGGCACGAATTGCGGACAGTCCCTCTTCGGGGAGGTCGAGGCCACCAATCGACAGCAGGGTATCGCCCGCTTGCAACGTGACATTGCCAGGCAGGTCTTGCAGTTGGCCGATGGTCAGGGGCTCTTTGGGCTGACCTTCCCACAGGATGACTGCCGTAAAAATCAGGATCGAAAGAATAAAGTTGAACACAGGGCCCGCAGCGACGGTCGCCGCCCGCGCCCACAATGGGGCTCCATGCATCGTGTGCCTACGGTCGGCATCGCTCAGGCCATCTATGGCCTCCGCGTCCTTGCCGCTCGCCGCGTCGCTGTCACCCAAGAATTTGACATAGCCGCCAAGGGGAAGCGCAGCGATTTGCCAGCGCGTGCCGTGTTTGTCCACACGCGACGCCAGCACCGGCCCGAACCCCAGCGAAAAGACTTCAGCTTTGATCCCGCTCCAGCGGCCGACAATATAGTGGCCGTATTCATGGACCGCGACGATGATGATCAGTGCAACAACGAACGATGCGATGGTGTACAGCAGACCACCCAACCCGGGTGCCAAAGCGAGAATATCCAAAACTGCCTCTTACGTTACCAAATCCATGGCGATCTGATCCGCCGCCTTACGGGCCAAATGGTCCAGTTGAGCGACGTTATCAAGAGTAACCGGCAAATGAAGCGTATTCCGACGCGACAATTGCTCGAGAGCGCCTGCAACCAGATCAGCCATATCGGTAAAGCGGATGCGACCGGCGATGAAGTGATCCAGCGCGCGTTCTTTGGCGCCGTTCAGCACAGCGCCGGACAGACCGCCAGTTTCCATCACCTCGCGCGCGAGGCGCAAGGCAGGGTAGCGGGTGTCATCCGGCGCGCGGAACGTCATGCGGCCAATCGCGGCCAGATCCAACCGTTCGACCGGCAGGTGGGCGCGGTCCGGCCAATTCAGGGCGTAGCCGATGGCATGGCGCATATCAGGGGCGCCCACATGGGCCATGAGCGCGCCGTCATTAAAACCAACCAGAGCGTGGATCAGAGATTCGGGATGGACCAGAACCTCGATCATCTTGGGATCACAGCCGAAAAACTCTTTGGTTTCTATGACTTCCAGCGCCTTGTTAAACATTGAGGCCGAGTCAATGGTAATCCTCTGGCCCATGTCCCAGTTCGGGTGGGTCGAAGCTTGGGCGCAGGTCGCGTTGCGCAAATCCTCGATCGGCCAATCGCGGAACGCACCGCCAGAGGCTGTGATGATGATCCGCTCGACCGCCGACATCTCTTCGCCCACCAAGCCTTGGAAGATCGCAGAATGTTCGCTGTCTACAGGTAGGATCGTGGCCCCATGCTTACGGGCTGTGTCCAGCAGCAAGGGGCCAGCCGTGACCAGAGATTCCTTGTTGGCTAGCGCAAGGGTCGTGCCCTGCTCCAGCGCCTTGAGCCCCGGAGCTAGTCCCGCAACTCCAACAATCGCGGACATGATCCAATCGGCAGGGCGCGTGGCCGCCTCGACCAAGGCGTCCTGCCCTGCGGCGCATTCAATCCCGCTGCCCTCGAGCGCCGCGCGCAGATCGTCCATCTTTTCGGGATAGGCCGTGACGACAAGCTCGGGGCGAAACTTCAGAGCGTCACCTGCCAACTGCGCAATATTCGCGCCGCCGGTTAAAACCACGACCTGAAAATCGTCCATACGGCGACCGATCAGATCCAGCGTGCTTTGCCCGATGGACCCTGTCGCGCCAAAAATGCTGATGCGTTTCACAGCGCCCCCACAACGAATAGAGCGATCATGCAGGCGCCAACGAGCCCGTCAAACCGGTCCATAAAGCCGCCATGCCCCGGGATCAGACGCGAGCTGTCCTTGACCCCTGCCCGACGCTTCAGCCAGCTTTCGCCGATATCGCCGAGTTGCGCGGCAAAGGCCATTGCAGCGCTGATCGGGATCAGAATCGGTCCCGCCCCGGTGGTCGCCGCAAAGAGCCCCCCGATCACACCAGCAGCCACCCAGCCCCCCACGGTGCCGGACCACGTTTTCTTGGGCGACAGGCGCGGCCAGAACTTCGGCCCGCCAAAGGTTTTGCCCACGAAATAGCCCGCAACGTCCGAGGCGATCACCACGAACAGCAGCCAAAACACCCAGACAATGCCCGCATCGGTGCGCAAGGACACCAGCACGAAGCCGGCCAGAATAATTGCACCAGCGGCCGCCCCGATTGGGAATGGCTTGCGCACGCCGCCAATCGTTGCGGCGATCATGCCAGCGACCACAGGCAGGATCGTGATGTTTGGAAGAACCGGTAGAAACCACGTCAGGACCGCCGCAAGCCCGCCGAGGAAAACAGCGACCTTGTGATCACGGGCCTTACCCAGAAGCCGTAGCTCGTAAATCATGCAGCCCACGGCCAAGGCGATAAGGGCTGAGTACCACAGACCGCCGAACCAAACGCAGGCCAGACCCACCACCAACAAAACAATGGCAGAGCCCGCGCGCGGGATCAGGTCGGCCCATTTTGCAGCGTTGCTCATACTTTCACACCGCCGTAACGTCGGTCGCGTTTGCAGTAGCCCGCAATAACGTTTGCAAAGACGTCGCGCGAAAAGTCGGGCCACATGGTGTCAATAAATTCGTATTCCGCATAGGCGGACTGCCACAACAGGAAGTTCGAGATCCGCGCCTCGCCACTGGTCCGAATGACCAGATCGGGGTCGGGTAGAACGTGCGTATCCAGATAGCGAGCCAGCGTTTCGCCATCCACGGTTTCCGGATCGACTTTGCCTGCCGCAACGTCCTGGGCCAAACGCTTGGTCGCGCGCGCTACCTCGTCCCGGCCCCCGTAATTCAGCGCAATAGTCAGATGCACACGATCATTGTGCTCGGTCAAATGCTCGAGCTCGTCCATCAGCGTCTGAAGCTTTTTATCGAGCCGCACACGATCCCCGATAAAGCGGACTCGCACGCCTTCGTCCTTGAGCGCACGGGCCTCTTTGGTGATGTACCGGCGGAACAGGCTCATGAGGCCTGCGACCTCGACCTGTGTCCGCTTCCAGTTCTCGGTCGAGAAGGCAAAGATCGTCAGATACTTCACACCCAGATCAGGGCAAGCCTCAACAACCTCGCGCACGCGGCGCGCGCCAGCGTGGTGGCCGAAAAGCCGCGGCTTGCCACGGCTTTGCGCCCAACGTCCGTTGCCATCCATGATGATGGCAACATGTTCGGGTGCGTTCTTAGCGTTTGAATCGAGCGCCATACGCACCCTCCCTATACTCGTAATCAGACCTGCATAATTTCTTCTTGCTTGGTCTCCAGAGCAGCGTCGACGGCCTTGATGTACTGGTCGGTCAGCTCCTGAACCTCGGTCTCCCAATACTTCACATCATCTTCCGAGATGCTGCTCTTGGCTTTCTTGATCTGATCCATACCGTCGCGGCGCACGTTGCGCACAGCGACACGGGCGTGCTCTGCGTATTGGGCAGCAACACGTGTCAGCTCTTTGCGGCGCTCTTCGTTCAGCTCGGGGATCGGCAGCATGATGATGGTGCCGTTGGTCTGCGGGTTGATGCCCAGACCGCTCTCGCGGATCGCCTTTTCAACGACACCGACCATGCCCTTGTCCCATACGTTGATGGTGACCATGCGTGGCTCGGGGACGTTGACGGTACCCACTTGGTTGATCGGAGTGCGCTGGCCATAAGCCTCGACCATGATGGGCTCCAGCATGGAGCCCGACGCACGACCGGTCCGCAGCGATGCAAATTCGGTACGCAGAGCGCCCATGGCACCTTCCATGCGGCGGGTCAGATCATCGGTGTCCAGTTCAAACTCTTCATCAGCCATATTATGCTCTTTCCTGATTGGGGCCCGCGAGAGGTGCGATGCCCTGTCTTGGTTGCTGCGGCAGAGGCCCGAGGCCCCTTGCCGTCTTTATCCGTGAACCGAAGTGTAGGTACCCTGCCCCGCCAGAATACCGCGGAAGCCACCGGGCTCGTCCAGCGAGAATACGATAATCGGCAAGTTATTGTCGCGCGCCAGCGCAATCGCGCTTGCGTCCATCACGCCGAGGTGCTGCGCCAGAACCTCGTCATAGGTGACATTGTCATAGCGTTTTGCATCGGCGTGCTTCTTGGGGTCTTTGTCGTAGACACCATCGACCTTGGTGCCTTTGAAGATCGCCTCGCAGGCCATTTCGTTGGCGCGCAGGGTCGCTGCGGTGTCGGTGGTGAAGTACGGGTTGCCTGTGCCTGCGGCAAAGATACAAACGCGTTTCTTCTCGAGGTGACGCACGGCGCGGCGGCGAATATACGGCTCTGCCACTTCGTCCATGCGGATCGCGCTGATCACGCGGGTGAACACACCCAGCTCTTCCAAAGCGGACTGCATAGCCAGTGCGTTCATGATCGTCGCGAGCATGCCCATGTAGTCGGCGGTTGTCCGCTCCATGCCTTGGGCAGAGCCAGAAAGACCGCGGAAAATGTTCCCGCCCCCGATGACCATGCAAATCTCGACGCCCAGATCGTGTACCGTTTTGACCTCGCGCGCGATGCGCTGGACGGTCGGCGGGTGCAGACCAAAGCCCTGATCGCCCATCAGGGCCTCGCCAGAGATCTTGAGAAGAACACGATTAAACTTGGGCTGCAGGCTGTCGGGCGTATTATCCATCGAAGATCCTCGGGCGATGTCTTTCAGTCGGGCGCAAAATGTCGGAAAACGCGCACGGGATCAATGCAGAACCCAAGGTATTATAAATTCGGAGTGCCGACTTGCCCGATGCGCTGAACAGCTTTGATATCTCGACCATCGCCAAGGACGAGCCTGTCTTGATCGCAGGACCAACCGCGAGTGGGAAATCCGCGCTCGCCTTGCGCATCGCAGAGTCTCAGGGAGGTATCGTTGTGAACGCGGATGCCCTGCAGGTTTTTGCAGGGTGGCGGGTTTTGACCGCCCGTCCGGATGACGCAGACCTGAGCATTGCACCGCATCACCTCTACGGCCACGTTCCGCTAGAAGCGGATTATTCCGTGGGGCATTGGCTCCGAGAGGTCACGCCGTTCTTGTCGCATGGCCCGCGCCCGATCATCGTCGGAGGCACGGGGCTGTATTTCACTGCGCTGACAGAGGGTCTGGCCGAAATTCCTGCCACACCACCAGAGATTCGTGCCGAGGCAGATGCACGGGTCGCCGCCGAAGGGTTCGAAGCTCTGTTGGCAGAGCTCGATTCCCGTAGCGCCAGCCGGCTGGACCAACAGAACCCGATGCGTGTCCAGCGCGCGTGGGAAGTGCTGCGCGCCACAGGTCGCGGCATCGCAGAATGGCAAGATGACACCCCGCCGCCGCTGTTACCGCTCGCAAACTGTAAGGCAATTGCACTTATGCCGGATCGCGACTGGCTGAATCACCGGATCGAAAAACGCTTTGATCTGATGCTTAAACAGGGCGCATTGGACGAAGCGCGCGACATTGCGCCGATCTGGCGCCCCGAATGGCAGTCGTCCAAGGCCATCGGCGCAAAAGAATTAATCACCTATGTCAACGGCGGTATTCCCTTAGAAACCGCGAGAAATGAAGCCGTTATCGCCACAAGGCAGTATGCAAAGCGTCAGAGAAGCTGGCTCAGAAGCAAGATGTCAAACTGGCTTAGGCTTGATCTAGACTAAAGTTGCCCTTCTACTGGCTGTGTAGGGTGTCTTCCAAACCCTTTTGGAAACTTACAGATCTAGTAAATATGAACCGTGCACTGATTATCAATCCGACCGAAACGGGACAATGGCCCATCCGAGATGGCAACAAGCCTGTCCGGTTCCAGTCTCTGAGCCAATTCTTCTGCGGCCCTGACTGGAAGCGAAACGCGATGCGCGGCTATTCGGACCATTTGCTGATCTGGGTCACGCGTGGCCAAGGTCGCATGATCCTGAGCGGTGTACGCAGCGGATATAACAGTCACAACGCCATTTTCGTGCCCGCAGGCACGATGCTGAAATTCGAATGCGGGTCCCAGTGTTATGGCACCGCCATGCGAATTTCTTCGGCGCTGCACGTCGGTTTGCCTCAACATCCCATGCACTTGCGTGTCCGCAACGCGATTGATCAGTGCGAACTGACCGGCCATCTGGAAGTCCTGCAACAGGAACTGGACAGCCGTCGCGCCCGATCAGAACGCGCAGCCATCTGCCTGCTTGGTTTGGTGTCGGTCTGGCTCGAACGCCAGAGCGAAGAGGGCCCCAAATCCGCAGCCGCTCACAACCCCGAAGCTGTGAAAGCCGTGAACGCCTATACCTCGGCGGTCGAAGCCAATTATGCATCCGGCAAGGGCATCGCGGATTATGCCAGCGATCTGGGGCACACCCCCGCCGATTTAACACGGTATTGCAAAGAGTTGTGCGACCTTTCGGCTTCTGACATCCTAAATCAGCGCATCCACTATGCGGCCCAAGAGGCTCTGTCCGACGGCAAGGTCAGCTTCCAGCAGGTCGCCGAGGATTTGGGATTCAGCTCGCCTGCATACTTCACGCGCTCGTTCGAGAATGTCACAGGCGAGTCGCCAGAACGGTTTCGCGCGCGCACATCCGCCGCCTGATCCTGATCCCGAAACGGGCTTTTTATCACGGAGCGGTTGACCCGCTCCGTTTTTCTGTGCGCAATCAAGATAGCGTATGGCACCCCTGCCCTTCGCCAACAGACGTCCTCCGCTCAAAGAGGTTGAAATGACGCGCAAAACCCTGACCAACGCCCCGCTGCATCCCGCCGTTGCGGGGCTGCGAACCCAGATGGATCAGGGAACCCTTAGTCGGCGAGAATTTCTGGCCTATGCGACGTCACTTGGTGTGACTTCAGCCGCGGCTCTGGCTATGGCGGGCCTGCCCACCTCTGCCCCCGCCCAAGAGGCTCCGGTCCTGTCTGAGACCGAGGTTCTGCGCTGCCAGATGCGGGTACTGACCTTTGCCGATCCGCGCCTCTTCGACTGGCCCGAACAGGGAAACGTGGCGCGCGGGCTGTGCGAAAATCTGGTGCGCTGGCGAACAGATCACACGTTCGAGCCTTGGCTTCTTAAGGGGTGGGACGTCAGCGATGATGCCCGCACTTACACGCTAAACCTGCGCAAGGATGTTTCGTGGTCGAACGGCGATCCGTTTATCGCAAGTGATGTCGCTTACAATTTCTCGCGATGGTGCGACAGCTCTGCGGCAGGCAATTCCATGGCGAACCGGATGAGTGCGCTGATGAATGGGGCGACAGGACAGCTGGCCGAGTCCGCCCTTGAAATATTGGACGATCACACCCTGAGGTTGCATTTGTCGCGCCCCGATGTGGCGCTCATCGCAAGCCTGACAGACTACCCCGCACTGGTGGTTCACCCCACGTTTGATGAGACGGGTGCAGACCTATTGGCCAATCCGATTGGCACGGGGCCTTACATGATCGACCTGCTGATCGAGGGGCAATCCGCTGTCCTAAGCCGCCGTGACAACTGGTGGGGCGGCACCCCAGCGCTCGCGCGGATCGAGTATGTGGATATCGGAACTGATCCCGCCGTCTTTGTCCGTGCCTTTGCCGAAGACCGCATCGACATGGTCCACGAGAGCAGCGCAACCTACATCGAAACGTTTGATGCGATGGACCTATTCCGGTCAGAGGTCGACACTTCGGCCACGCTGGTCTGTCGCGCCAACCGAAATTTTGAGCAGGACGGCGCACTCATTTTTGCCGACCCACGGGTGCGCCGCGCGCTGGCTGCTGCAGTCGACAATAACATCGTTCTGGAGCTCGGATATGCAAATCATGGCACTGTCGGCGAGAACCATCCCGTCGCGCCGCGGCACCCCGAGTATGTCGCCCAACCAATCCCAAAAAGAGACCCGAAACGCGCACGCGCCCTCTTGGCCGAGTCGGGTCAGTGGGCGGTGCCCTTTGAACTGGTGACGGTGGATGATGACTGGAATGCCGCTACGGGAGACGCTCTCGCGGTGCAAATGCGGGATGCTGATTTAAAAGTCACTCGGCGCCGTTTGCATGGGCAAGCCTTTCGCCGTGCATGGAAAGAGCACGGTTTGTCCTGCACCCAGTGGAATGCGCGGCCCCTTGCAGTGCAGATCCTAAGCCTTGGTTACAAATCAGATTCCGTCTGGAACGAGTCGGGCGTGGCCCTGCCCCAGCTGGATGCCCTGATTGACGAAGCTTCTGGCCTCACGGACATCGAATCGCGGCAGGCAGTGATTGCACAGATCGAAGAGATCATGATTGAGGACGGCACAATTATCCTGCCCTATTGGCGCAGACTCTACCGTCATGTGCGGCGTGGTGTCGGCGGAACCGTGATGCACCAAGCGTTGGAGCATCATCATGATCTGTGGTTCCGGACAGAGGTGCCCGTCAGTTTCCCAGAATAGCCTTCACGTAGGCGCGGGTTTCTTTGTACGGGGGCACGCCGTTGTGTTTTTTCACGGCCTGAGGGCCTGCGTTGTAGGCGGCCAGCGCCAGCTTCCAATCACGGAATTCGGCGTATTGTTCGGCCAGATAGCGCGCGCCACCTTCTAGGTTTTCTGCAGGATCATTTGGATCGACTCCCAACAAGCGCGCGGTGCCAGGCATCAACTGGGCAAGCCCCAGTGCACCCTTGTGGGATTTAGCACCGGCGTTCCAGCCCGACTCGCGCTGGACCAGACGCGCGAACAAATCCTCGGGGATACCGTGCTTTCGCGCGGCACTCTTGGCCATTGCCAAATAGGGCCCACTATAACGGCCAGCGTATTTCGGCGTTGCCCATTTGGTGGGCGTGATCACCGAAGGCGGCATCAGCTTGACAGACGCCGCGTATTGCGAAGCCGCTCGCCCATCCAGAACAGAGGTTTGCGTGCGAAACGCCGCCATCCGCGCGCGCGAGCCCGCCGTATCCGCATGGGCAAAAGTCGCCAAGGATGTCGTCGTAAATGAAAAAACAAATGCAGTCGTCGCGAAGGTCCGGATCATAGAAAGACGCATGGACAGCCCCTCGTTGGAAAAACTCCGTGGACCTTAGACAAATCTGTGGATTTTTCCAACCCAAACAGGATCGGGCGTTTTAGTGGGACACGGCTTTGTGTAAGCCTGCGCGGGACACGACGGAACAAGGATTCGAAAGGGACCACTATGGCCGGATCGGTAAACAAGGTTATTCTGGTAGGAAATCTGGGACGCGACCCCGAAGTGCGCAGCTTCCAGAACGGCGGTAAAGTGGCCAACCTGCGTATTGCGACCTCGGAAACATGGCGGGACCGCAACTCGGGCGAGCGCCGCGAGCGCACCGAGTGGCACACCGTCGCCATTTTTTCGGAACCGCTGGTGAAGCTGGCAGAGCAGTATCTGCGCAAGGGCTCGAAGGTCTATATCGAAGGTCAACTTGAGACCCGGAAATGGCAGGACCAGTCCGGTCAGGACCGCTATTCGACCGAGGTCGTCCTGCGCCCCTACCGCGGCGAGCTGACCATGCTGGACGGCCGCAACGACGGTGGCCAAGGCGGCGGTGGCGGCAGCTACGGCGGCGGTCAGGGTGGCGGCTACGGTGGCGGCTATGATAGCGGCCCATCGGATAACGGCGGTGGCGGTTACGGCGGCGGCCAAGGTGGCGGCGGCGGCCGTGATCTGGACGACGAAATTCCGTTCTGATTGGAATGTTGGGGGCCTTCGGGCCCCTTTCTTTTTGCTCGAATTTCGCGGCAGGCGGCGTGCCGTCAGTATTTGGGCAAAAAAGAAGCACCAAGGCCCGCGCAAATGGCGGGCCTTGGGGAATTTAGCGGGCGTCGAGCGCTTCTTGGAGGAGCGTTCGGACCATGTCGCGGGGGACGTCTGACGTGACAAACGCCTTTCCGATGCCGCGGGCAAGGATGAAGCGGAGCTGGCCGTCGATGACCTTTTTGTCCTGCCCCATAAGGTCGAGCAGTTTGTCCGCGTTGGGCAGATCGCCGGGGATATCGTCGAGGTCCACTTTGGTGCCTATTTCACGCAGATGCTGGCGCAGGCGCGAAGGGTCCTCTTGCGGGCAGAGACCAAGGCGCGATGATAGTTCAAAGGCAAGCGCACAGCCAATTGCCACGCCTTCGCCGTGGAGAAGGCGGTCTGAATAGCCAGTGGCAGCTTCGAGCGCATGGCAGAAAGTATGGCCAAGGTTCAGGAGCGCACGATCACCCTGCTCGGTCTCGTCGCGCAGGACAATTTCCGCTTTCATCTCGACTGAGCGTTTGACCGCGTAGATGCGGGCTTCCACATCACCAGCAGCCATTTTGGGCGCGTTCTTTTCGAGCCACTCAAAGAAGTTCGCATCCCCGAGGAGGCCGTATTTCACCACTTCGCCGTAGCCCGCGAGGAAATCACGGGGCGTCAGGGTTTGCAGGGCATCCGTATCGGCCAGCACAAGGCTGGGCTGGTGGAAGGCCCCAACAAGGTTCTTGCCGTGGGGTGTATTGATGCCCGTTTTGCCGCCAACCGAGCTGTCCACTTGGGCCAGCAAAGACGTTGGAATTTGCACGAACCGGACACCACGACGCAGGACTGCAGCAGCAAAGCCCACCAGATCGCCGATCACACCGCCGCCCAGAGCGACCACCACATCGCGGCGCTCGACCTGTTCGGACAGCAGCCATTCGACGGTGCGGGTGAAGTGGGGCCAGCTTTTGGTCGCTTCGCCTGCGGGCAGGGTGAGGGAGGTCATGGTGATGCCCTCAGCCTCGAGCCCCGCACGCAGCGTTTCCAGATGGACCGCGCCCACGTTTTCATCAGTGACGACGGCGACTTTTTTCCGGCGCAGTAAGGGCGCGATTTCGGAACCAGCGCTGGCGATCAGACCTTGGCCCACGCGGATGTTGTATTCACGGCCGGGCAGCGGAACAGAGACGGTTTCAATCATCACAAACCTCCAGAACATCGGGGCGGGTTTTCAGAGCTTCGACCACGCGGTTTGCCATCTCGGGAATCGGCAGGCGCGGCTCAGAGGTCACGCGCAGGTCGGCCTTGGCGTAGATGGGCACGCGCTTGTGGTAGATTTCGGTCAGCGTCGCCTTTGGATCGCGAGTCCGCAGCAACGGGCGCGTATTTTTGTGGCGCACGCGGTTCCAAAGGGTTTGCAACTCTGCGTCCAGCCAGACCGACACGCCTTGCTCGTGAATCACCTCTCGGTTGCGGGCTTGCAGAAATGCGCCGCCGCCGGTGCTGAGGATTGCGCCCTCGTTCGTGATCAGGCGCGAGATGACCTCGCTTTCGCGGGCACGAAAGAAATCCTCGCCATCGCGGGCAAAGATTTCAGGGATGCTCATGGCTGCTGCGCGCTCGATTTCTTCGTCCGAATCCAGAAAAGGCACGTGCAGGCGTTCCGCCAAGGCGCGGCCCACGGCTGTTTTTCCGGCTCCCATCATCCCGATCAGAACGACAGTCTTTTTAAGGCGTAGTGTCATGGCTCCCGCTTCGGATCGTCGGCGTGTTCACGCTAAATTGCAATTCGACGCCTTCAATGACGTGAACTTGGCGGAAATGCCATATATAATCTGGGCCAAACCCAAACACATGAGAATGAGGGGACTATGGGGCGCATCATCAAGTGGTTATTTTATCTGGTTGTTTTAGGCGGCATCGGGCTGGTCTGTTATGCCTATGTCGGCCCATTTTTGGGTGCCGATTTTTCTGCGCCTGCGGATGAAGTGCGTCAGGAGGTCATCCTGCATGTGGAATAAGGCCGCCATTCTGGTGGCCCTATGGCCGGGGCTTGCGCTCGCGCAGCAGCCCCTGTCCGCAATAGACTGGCTGTCGAACTCGATCGAGGCCACCCCCATCGCAATGCCCCCGGCCCAAGACAATCTGGGCAGCAGCGAAATCCCTGAAGTGGTGGTCACTCCTTTGGGAGGGCCCTCGCCCGATGCGGCTGGACTGTTGGCGCGGTCTGTCACCGGCTTCCCCAGAGACCTGTGGTCCCAAAGCGACCCAGAGGATTTGGCCCGCCTGATGCGCCAGGCCGGAAATGCAGAGCTGCCCGCCATTCGCGCCCTGATGTTCACGCTGTTACTGGCCGAGGCCGATGCGCCCACCGGTCTGCAACGCACCGGCGATTTTCTACAATTGCGTGTGGATCAGCTTTTGCGTCTTGGTGCCGTGGAACAAGCCGAAGCCCTGATGGAGCGCGCGGGAATCGACACGCCAGAGCTGTTTCAGCGCGCATTCGATGCTTCTTTGCTGACTGGCAACGAAGACACGCGCTGCGCGGAGATTGACCGGAGGCCAGAACTATCCGCCCGTTATCCGGCGCGAATCTTTTGTTTGGCACGGCGCGGAAACTGGAGCACCGCAGCACTGGTTCTGGGCACAGCCGAAGTGCTTGGAATGCTGACCCCTGCCGAGGATGCGCTGCTTGCGCGTTTCCTTGATCCTGACCTTTTCGAAGCAGACGACATGCTGGCCTTTCCGGATGTGCCCACACCGCTGGAATTTCGCATGTTCGAGGCGATCGGCGAGCGTATGCCAACTGCTCCCCTGCCCCGCGCCTTTGCCCACGCAGACCTGCGCCCCGTGGCGGGTTGGAAAGCACAGCTTGAGGCAGCAGAGCGTCTTGCGCGTGCTGGCGCCCTGTCCGAGAACAGCTTCCTTGGCATCTATTCCGCCCGTTTGCCCGCTGCATCCGGTGGCGTCTGGGATCGCGTCGAAGCGGTACAGCGGTTTGAAACCGCTTTGAACCGCCGCGATAAGCAGGCGATCATCCGCACGCTGCCAGACGCGTGGAACCGTATGGGCGAAGTCGGCCTACAGGTACCCTTTGCCCGCCTCTTCGGCACTCGGCTTTTGGACATTGACCTGAATGGGGCGCATGAACGTCAGGCGCTTGAGGTTGCGCTCTTGTCTCCCGGTTATGAGGAAGCCGCGCGACGTTTGCCCAACATCACGCCGACCGACGCGATGCTGCGCGCCATCGCCTCTGGGCAGATGCCGGACAGGCCGCCCTCGCAACCGCAACTTCGGGCGATCTACGACGGATTTACCAACGATCCTTCGCGCCAGTTGCAAGCCATGATCGACAACGGCGCCATTGGCGAAGCGATCCTGAGTGCAATGGCCAAGCTGTCTCAGGACCTGCGCAGCGATCCGCGCCAGATCACAGAGGCGCTTTCGCTCTTTCGGGCAGTTGGACTTGTCGGCACCGCGCGCTCGGTCGCGCTACAGCTGTTGCTATTGGAGACTGTCTGAGGGCTGGCATGGAAGACCACCGCTGGATTTCCAGCTTTCTCGAAGCGCAGGCCGCCGAACAGAACGCCGCAACGAACACGTTGCTGGCATATGGGCGGGATCTGAAAGATGCGGCAGACTGGTTGGCGCGGAACGGCAGCGGCTTTGCCACCGCGCGACGCAATGACCTAGAGAACTACCTGATTTTTTGCGAGGCGCAGGGCCTGTCCCAGTCCACGCGTGCGCGTCGCTTGTCAGCGCTAAAACAGTTATTCCGCTTCGTACACGATGAGGGATGGCGCGACACCAACCCCGCCATTCAGATCACCGGACCGGGCAAAGCGAAACGCCTGCCCAAGACCCTAAGCCAAGAGGACGTCACGCGCCTGCTAGATGCCGCTGCCGACTCGGGACGTAACGCAGCCGAGCAGGCCCGCAACACATGCTTGATGGAACTCCTCTACGGCACGGGAATGCGCGTGACAGAACTGGTGAGCTTGCCCGTGGCCGCCACACGCGGTGATCCCCGCATGCTCCTGATCAAGGGCAAAGGCGGCAAAGAGCGTATGGTCCCTCTGTCTGAGCCCGCCCGTGACGCCCTGATCCTGTGGCTTGAACACCGCGATGCTGCCGAGGAAGAGGCGCGGCTCAAGGGCAAACCTGCCTCGCCCTATCTCTTTCCGTCGCGGGGCAAACTCGGGCACCTGACCCGCCACGCCTTCTACCTGATGATCAAGGATTTCGCCGTTCAGGGCGGCGTGTCCCCGTCGGCGGTCACGCCGCACACCTTACGCCACGCCTTTGCGACTCACCTCTTGGCCAACGGGGCTGACCTGCGGGCGATCCAAACGCTTCTGGGGCACGCGGACCTTGGCACCACGGAAATCTACACGCATGTTCTGGAAGAGCGGCTGAAATCGCTGGTTTTCGAACATCACCCCTTGGCGAAAGGCCCATAAAGCGCCATCTGCCCCCAAAACACTTCTGAGAGACTTATGGACACCTCCCTATTTGACGCTTCGTTCTGGACGACCGCCGGTGGCATTTTGCTGCTTCTGGTTTTCTCTGGTCTGTTTTCGGGTTCGGAAACCGCGCTGACAGCCGCCTCGCGCGGGAAACTGCGGGCCAACGCGGACAAAGGATCCAAGGGCGCGGAACAAGCGCTCAAGATCACCGAAGACAATGAACGTCTGATCGGCTCGGTCCTGCTCGGGAATAACCTTGTCAACATTCTGGCGACATCGCTGGCAACCGCGCTTTTTACCCGCCTTTTCGGGGAATCGGGCGTGGCGCTTGCGACCATGGTGATGACCCTGCTGGTCCTGATCTTTGCCGAGGTGCTGCCAAAAACCTACGCGATCACCAATGCCGAGGTGGCCGCCGCCCGTGCAGCCCCCATGATCACCCTGATCGTCAAAGTCTTTTCGCCCATCGTTTCAGCCGTCCGCGCCTTGGTCCGTTTGGTGCTGCGCATGTTCGGCGTTCAGATCGACCCTGACAGCCAAATTCTCGCCGTGCGCGAAGAAATCGCAGGCGCCTTGCACCTCGGTCACTCCGAAGGGGTGGTCGAGAAAGAGGACCGCGACCGCATTCTTGGCGCGCTAGACCTCAACGACCGCTACGTCGAAGAGGTCATGCTGCACCGTTCCTCGATCGAGATGATCAATGCCGAGGATTCGATCGAAGACATTCTGGCCCAGTGTCTGGAAAGCAATCACACCCGCCTGCCCCTGTTCAAAGGCGATCAGGAGAACATCATCGGCGTGGTCCATGCCAAGGATCTGATGCGCGCGATGGACACCATCCTGCGCGACGAAGAGGCGATGAAGGCCTTTGATATCGCCAGTGTTGCGATGAAGCCCTATTTCATTCCCGACACCACCTCGCTGGATGAACAGATGCGCCAGTTCCTGCGCCGCCGCACGCACTTTGCGCTGGTGGTGGACGAGTACGGCAGCATCGAAGGCCTGATCACGCTGGAAGACATCCTCGAAGAGATCGTCGGTCAGATCACCGACGAATTCGACGCCGAGGCTGAACTGCCGATCAAGAAGGCCGAGGATGGCACCTATATCGTCGAGGGCCACATGACGATCCGCGACCTGAACCGCGCAACCGAATGGAACCTGCCGGACGACGAGGCGAACACCATCGCGGGCCTTGTGATCCACGAAGCGCAGACCATCCCGACCCCCGGTCAGGTGTTCAGCTTCCACGGCTTCCGCTTCTTGGTTCTGGCGCGCGAGGCCAACCGGATCACCAAGCTGAAGATCCGCCCCCTGCAGTAAGGGCTGGACAGTCCGCCGCGTTCCGGCCACTTTCTGAACAACCGTTCAGTTAGGGGAGGAACTCGGATGGATTTGACTGGCGTAAAGGCTGTCGTTACCGGCGGCGCATCGGGATTGGGCAACGCCACAGCGCGGTTTCTGGCCGCCTCGGGGGCACAGATTGTCCTGCTGGACCGCGACACCGCGCGGGGCACAGAACAGGCCGCCGAGATCGGAGCAGGATTTCAGGAATGCGACGTCACGGACGAGGGGTCTGTTCAGGCCGCCCTATCCGCTGCCGCTGATCACATGGGCGGGCTGACAGCCGCGATCAACTGCGCGGGCATCGCGACCGCGGAAAAGACTTTGGGCCGCAATGGGCCGCACGGACTGGACAGCTGGAAACGCACGATAGACATCAACCTGACTGGCAGCTTTAACGTCGGACGCTTGGCCGCTGAAATCATGTCGAAAAACACGCCAGATGCGGACGGACAGCGCGGCGTGATCGTCAACACCGCCTCTATTGCCGCGTTCGAGGGGCAAAAGGGCCAAGCCGCCTACGCCGCCTCCAAAGGGGGGATCGCGGCGCTGGCCCTACCCATGGCGCGGGACTTGGCATCGGTTGGGGTACGCTGCATGGCGATCGCGCCGGGCATCTTCCGCACGCCGATGCTGGAAAGTCTGGGCCAAGAGGTCATGGACGGCCTCGCCGCTGACGTGACCTTTCCCAAACGCCTTGGTGATCCGCAGGAATACGCGCGCACCGTCGGGTTCATCCTGACCTGCCCCTATTTGAACGGGTCGGTCATCCGGATCGACGGCGCGCTGCGCATGCCTTAGCCGGCGGCCTTCTCTTCAAGCTCCAGCCACTCTTCTTCGGCGGCAGCGAGTTTCTCCTGCCGCTCGACCAGCGCTTCGGTCGCCTTCTTGAACTTGAGCGGCTCTTTGGTGAAGAGCTCGGGATCAGCAAGGAACTCTTCGAGCTTCGCGATCTCGGCCTCAAGGCGCTCCATCTCGGCAGGCAGCGCATCAAGGCGGTGCTTCTCGCTGTAGCTCAGACCATCTTTGGCAGGCTTGGGCGCGACGGCAGGTTTCGGCGCTGCCACAGGCTTCTCGGCCTTGGGGGCGGCTTTGGCCTCTTCTTTCGCGGTCAGAGCCTTTTGCGTCTGATAGTCGGACCAGCCGCCGGCATAAACTGTCGCCTTGCCGTTGCCCTCCATCGCGATGGTCGTCGCCGATACGCGGTCTAGGAAGTCACGGTCGTGGCTGACCAGCAGCACGGTGCCATCATAGCTGTCCAGCAACTCTTGCAGCAGGTCCAGCGTTTCGACGTCCAGATCGTTGGTCGGTTCGTCGAGAACCAAAAGGTTGCTCTCGCGCGCCATAATCTTGGCCAGCAACAGACGCGCCTTCTCACCGCCCGACAGGCTGCGCACAGGGGCGCGGGCTTGGGCTTCGGCGAACAGGAATTCCTTTAGGTAGCCGACCACGTGCTTGGGGTTGCCGCGCACCATCACCTGATCCGCCTGCCCGCTGACGCGCATGTCAGGATCGCCGGTCAGGCTGTCCCACAGGGTCATTTCGGGGTCCAGCTGCGCACGGGTCTGGTCAAAGATCGCGGGCAGCAGGTTGGTGCCAAGGGTCACGGTGCCCGTATCCGGCTGCTCCTGCCCCATCAGCATTTTCAGCAGCGTCGTCTTGCCCACGCCGTTCGGGCCGACAAAAGCCACACGGTCCCCCCGCTGGATCTTGATCGAGAAGTCCCGCAGGATCACCTTGTCGCCATAGGTCTTGCTGATGCCCTCAGCCTCGATCACGCGCTTGCCCGACTGAGGGCCGCTTTCCAGCGCCATAGCGGCAGCGCCTTGGCGTTTGATCTGGCTGGCACGCTGAGCACGCAGGTCCTGTAGGGCGCGGACACGGCCTTGGTTCCGCTTACGGCGGGCGCTGATGCCTTCGACAGCCCAACGGGCCTCGGCCTTGATCTTGCGGTTCAGCTTGTGGCGCTGCTCGTCCTCGTCTTCCCAGACTTTGTCGCGCCATGCCTCGAAGTTCTCGAATCCCAACTCCTGACGGCGGACCTCTCCTCGGTCGACCCACAAGGTCGCTCGGGTCAACGCACGCAGGAACGCACGGTCGTGCGAGATCAGGACAAAAGCGTCGCGGGTGGTCTTCAGCTCGTTTTCCAGCCACGCAATCGCCTCGATATCGAGGTGGTTGGTCGGCTCGTCCAGCAGCATCAGCTCGGGCGCTTCGGCCATCAGTTTGGCCAGCGCGGCGCGGCGGCGTTCCCCGCCAGAGGCCACGTTCACATCGCGGCTGGGATCGAACTTCAGCCCCTCGGCCACCATTTCGATCTTGTACATCTCGGCGGCATCCAGGCGGCTCGAGGCGAAATCGCCAAGCGTCGCGAACCCTTCCATGGTGGGGTCCTGCTCCATGTAGCCCACGGTGATGCCCGGCCCCGCCACGCGGTCGCCGCTGTCAGGTTCGACCAGACCGGCCATGACCTTCATCAGGGTGGATTTGCCGGACCCGTTGCGGCCAACCAAGGCCACACGGTCCCCCGGCTGAATGTTCAGCGAGAGGCCGGAGAAAACAGGATCACCGCCGAAAGTCAGCGAGATGTCGGAAAGCTGGAGTAAGGGTGCGCGTGCCATGGCATCGCGCTATCCCCGCCCTGCATCGCCGTCAAGGGGTCAGCCTGCGACGGCGCGCAGCAGCTTCTTGCGGGCGGGGGGAATCGCTGCGATTTCAACACCGGTAAAGACATGGAGCGTATTCATCTGGGCATCGACAACTGCGTGGTCACTGACCCAGCCACCCATCATCAGATAGGTTTTCAATAACGGCGGCATCCGGCGCATCGCCAGTTTCGCGTCTGGTTTCCGACGCAGACGAGCGGCAAAACGAAAGACGTTCGGCGCCTTGACCTTGGGCAGCCAGCGCTTGGGGCCAAGGTGACGCTCCTTGAGCAGCGCGAAAGCGTCGAAGTATTCCTGCGCATCAATCCCACGAAAGCTGGAGCACCCGAAGAGCATTTCGACCCCTGTGTCATCCACGTAGCGGGTCATCGCCCCCCACGCGACTCGGAGGATGTCAGGATCCGTCAGGTCTGGATGAATACAAAAGCGCCCCATCTCGACCATCGTGCCCGCATAAGCTTCGAGCGCGGCCAGATCATAGTATTGCGCGGCGTAGCTGCGGGAAATCTCGGACCCCGACGTCAGGTGGAGCATCCGAAAACAGCAAACCAGCGCGCCAGTGCGCTGATCCTCGACCAACATGTGATGGCAGATCTCGTCGTAATCGTCAGCATCCAGACCATCTGCGCAAGGCTCTGCCCCCGTCTCAGCCACAAATGCCAGATAGCGCAGGCGCTGCGCGGCCTCGAGATCGGCGGGCGTCTCGGCCAGACGGGTGCGATAGCGTCCCTTTACCATGTTCAGCATCACAGGCACCTGCAACGAAGGGTTTTCACCCGCCTAGCATACAGCCTGCGACGCAACCGTGACAGGGAAACTTAACCGTCGAAGGCTTGGCTCAGGTCCAGACCGCCAACGTTTCCGAAGAGCTGGGTCAGGAAGGGAACATCGTTTGCGTTGTTGCCAGTCACACGGCGCGACAGGGGCACAACTTTGCCGTCCTGAAGGGTGTAGCGTTCGACATTCGAAACCACGCCGGCGTCATCGAACCGGATCGCAACGATCTGACGATCCACAATTTCCGGCTCGCGCATTCCGTAGCTACGCACATTTTTTGACACGTAGTAATAGGCGTCACTGCGGGCCAC
This sequence comes from Donghicola eburneus, assembly GCF_900115865.1. Lineage (GTDB taxonomy): Bacteria > Pseudomonadota > Alphaproteobacteria > Rhodobacterales > Rhodobacteraceae > Donghicola > Donghicola eburneus. The sequence continues at coordinate 147,751 of NZ_FOXY01000002.1, forward strand.
ACCCGAGGTCGTCGGCGTCCCGATCACCTCGGATACTGTGTCGCGCGTGTCCACGCCCACAAGAATGTTCGCCAGATCGTCGTCCGAGGGCGTATACCCATGCAAACGGTACTGCGCCACACATCCTGCGACGGCGATCACTGCTGCCAGGCAGGTCGCCCGTCCCATCCATTTAACCGCTCGCATCCTGCTGCCCCTATTGAACTCGACATATATAAGCTTTTATCCCGATTACAGAAGGAAAGGCACCGGTTCAAGAATGCAAGACTCAGCTCCCCTACCGCAGCACATCCTGCGGATCGCGGATTTGCCCCAGCGCAAACCCACTCGCGTCACCCTGACGCCCACCCCCGAGGAAATGCGCGCCGTTGCCTCTGATCTGGGTCTGGATGGCCTGCGAAAGCTACGATTCGAGGCTGAATTGTCCCCGATGGGCAAGACCGACTGGCGGCTCAAGGGTACCTTGGGCGCGACTGTGGTACAGCCCTGCGTGGTCACACTAGAGCCTGTAACAACGCGTATCGATACGGGAATCGAGCTGACATATTTGGCAGACTTGCCTGAAATTGAGGGCGAGGAAGTGGAAATGCCCGAAGACGAGTCGATCGAACGCTTGCCCGCTACGATCGATATCGCAGAAGTGATGATCGAGTCGCTGGCCCTGAACATCCCGCTTTATCCCCGCGCCGAGGGCACCGATCCGGTCGAAATGCAGGTGACCGAGCCCGGCAAGAAGGCGATGACGGATGAAGATGCCAAGCCTTTCGCTGGCTTAGCAGCCCTTCGGGATAAATTAGGCGGGGACAGCGGGGAAAATTCCTGATACCCCCTTGCAGAACGCCGGAAAAAAGGTATTTTCCGCGCCTCATCGGAATTTTGGGTTGGACACGGACTGCGCCTAGGACTATAGGCCCCGTCAACCCGCAACGACGCCGGGCAACGCCCCAGACTGACAACTCCGGGCCCCGCCCGCCTAAAGCATAGAGGTAGGACAATGGCTGTCCAACAGAACAAAGTTTCGAAATCGCGCCGCAACAACCGCCGTGCCCATGACGCTCTGGTTGCAGGCAACCCCAACGAGTGCACCAACTGTGGCGAGCTGAAGCGCCCTCACCACGTGTGCCCCTCGTGCGGCCACTACGACGATCGTGAAGTCGTAGCGCTGAACAACGAGATCGATCTGGACGAAGACGCAGCGTAAGCTTCTTCTTTGAGAGAACGGGCGACCCATGACTGCGACCCAGAATCCTGAGCGCACGGACGCCCGTACCGTCACCCTATCCATTGACGCAATGGGTGGGGATCGCGGGCCATCGGCAGTGATCGACGGCCTTGCGCTCTCGGCAGAGAAAAATCCTGACATTCGCTTCCTTGTCCATGGTCCAGCCGCCGAGCTGGAGCAGCTGATCGCCCGCAAGCGCGGTCTGGCAGAGCGATGCACCGTGCGCGATGCCGCTGGTGTCGTCAGTATGGAAGACAAACCCAGTCAAGTGATGCGCCATGGCAAGGGAACTTCGATGTTCTCGGCCATTGATGCTGTCCGCAATGGTGAGGCGGACGTCTGCGTGAGCTGCGGCAACACCGGTGCCCTGATGGCGCTGTCGATGGTCCGTCTACGCAAGCTCCCCGGTGTAAATCGTCCCGCGATTGCGGTGCTTTGGCCCTCTCGCAACCCGATGGGCTTTAACGTCATGCTCGACGTCGGGGCTGATATCCGTGCGGACGAAGAAGACCTGCTGCAATACGCGCTGATGGGTGCGTCCTACGCCCGCAACGGTCTGGATTTGGCCCGCCCCCGTATCGGTCTGCTGAACGTCGGCACCGAAGAGCATAAGGGCCGCGCCGAAATGAAGGCTGCGCATGACCTAATCGAAGCAAATGCCGAAGCCGGCAATTTCGACTTCGTCGGTTTTGTCGAAGGCGGCGACATCCCCTCGGACAAAGTTGACGTGATCGTCACCGACGGCTTCACCGGCAACATCGCGCTCAAAACCGGTGAAGGCACCGCGAGCCTTGTGCGCTCTTTGCTCAAAGAAGCGTTCGAGTATAGCTTCCTTTCCAAGATCGCTGCTCTGCTGGCTCTGACATCGCTCAAACGTTTGCAGAAGCGTATCGATCCGCGCCGCGTGAATGGTGGCGTATTCCTCGGGCTCAACGGGACCGTGGTGAAATCACATGGCTCTGCCGATTCAACTGGTGTTTCGGCCGCCGTGAAGCTGGCCTTCCAACTGGCGCAGAGCGGATTTACGAACAAACTCGCCGCGCGGGTTGCATCTGCAGCAACGCTGGCTCAGGATGCCCGAAACACAAACGATAACTAAAAACGGTTCTGAACAAATGACTCTTCGAGCGGTGGTGAAAGGCGTTGGGCATTACCTGCCTGAGCGGGTGGTTCCTAATAGCGAGTTCGAAGAGACGATCGACACCAGCGACGAATGGATTCGCAGCCGCTCTGGCATTGAGCGCCGCCATTTTGCCGCCGACGGTCAGACCACATCCGATCTGGGCATTCGCGCCGCCAAGGCCGCGCTGGCTGACGCTGGCCTAGAGGCCGATGATCTGGACGCCATTGTGGTGGCCACCTCGACCGCCGATTTTACCTTCCCGTCTGCAGCGACCATGATTCAGTCCGGTCTGGGCATGACCCGCGGATTTGCCTTTGATGTGCAAGCTGTCTGTGCAGGCTTTGTTTTTGCGCTCACAAATGCGAACGGTCTCATTCTTTCTGGTCAGGCCAAACGCGTTCTCGTGATCGGCGCTGAGACCTTTAGCCGGATCATGGATTGGGAAGACCGCGGCACCTGTGTCCTGTTTGGCGACGGCGCTGGCGCGTTGATCCTAGAGGGCGAAGAAGGCGCTGGTTCAACGGACGATCGAGGCATTCTGGCGACCGATCTAAACTCGGACGGCACGTATCGTGACATCCTGTATGTGGACGGTGGCGTGTCCACCGGAACGACTGGCCACCTGCGCATGCAGGGCAAGGAAGTCTTCCGCCATGCCATTGAAAAGCTTGCACAAACCGCGCACACCTCGCTCGAAAAAATCGGGCTGTCCGGTGACGATGTGGACTGGATTGTGCCCCATCAGGCCAACCTGCGCATCATCAAAGGCACCGCCCAAAAGATGGGTGTGCCCATGGACCGCGTGGTCGTGACCGTTCAGGATCATGGCAATACCTCGGCCGCATCTATCCCGCTGGCGCTGTCTGTCGGCAAGGAACGCGGACAGATCAAACAGGGCGATCTGGTTGTCACCGAAGCCATCGGCGGTGGTCTCGCATGGGGCTCTGTGGTCATCCGGTGGTAACGAAACGTACACCTCCGGCAAGTTGTTGATATTGACTCGTAAAATCCAAGCACCCTATTGTTCACTGAGCAACGGGGAGAGCTATCATGGGTGAAAAGACCCTTACGCGGATGGACCTTAGCGAAGCCGTCTTCAACGAAGTCGGTTTGTCGCGAAATGAATCCGCACAGCTGGTAGAAAGCGTCTTGGAACACATGTCCGATGCGCTTGTGAGTGGTGAACAAGTCAAAATTTCCTCATTCGGAACCTTCAGTGTTCGGGAAAAGGCGGCGCGTGTTGGCCGCAACCCTAAAACCGGCGAGGAAGTGCCAATCCACCCCCGCCGTGTGCTGACGTTCCGTCCATCGCATCTGATGAAGGACCGTGTCGCAGACGGGAATCGCAAAAAATAAGGCTTCCCGATGGCCCGAAAGTCCCCTGATGCGTTTCGAACAATCAGCGAAGTCGCTGACTGGTTAGAAACCCCTGCCCACGTTCTGCGGTTCTGGGAGAGTAAGTTCACTCAGGTGAAACCGGTCAAGCGTGCCGGCGGGCGACGTTATTACCGACCCGCCGACATGGAATTGCTTGGCGGGATCAAGAAGTTGCTCCACGATGAGGGCATGACGATCAAAGGCGTGCAGAAAATTCTGCGCGAGCAGGGCGTCAAGCACGTGGCTGGATTGTCAGAGACGATAACAACGGCTGATACCAAATCCGTAACTGTCGAGAGTGAAAGCGTCCCAGCCCCGCCCAAACCGGAGCAGACGCTGCCGGAACAGGCGCCCCTGCCCCCGCTCCCGAAGACAGAGAAACGCGAACCGCCAAGCGAGGCGGAAGACGGTTACCAGCAGGGCAATCTCTTTGGCGACGATTTCGAGGACACGAGCGAAGTGGAGCTTTTGGAGGTCGATGTCGAAGACATTCCTGCCCCAGCGCCCGCCGAAATCATTCCACTGCGCCCTGCCCCGGAGCCAGCGGCCCCAAAGGCGGCCCAAGCGCCCGAGTTTGTTCGTGAACCTGCGCCGCGCCTTCTGGCTATGGCATTGCAAACACCGGAAAAACAGCTTCCTGCGCTTAGCGCGCTGGCGCCACAGATCCGCGCCCTGCACGCGCGACTAAGCCAACCGAAATAATTTCAAAAATCGGCGATTTCGCTCTTGCGCCTGCCGCCCACAACTGTAGAAAGCCTCACACAACGTCGGGCTATAGCGCAGCCTGGTAGCGCGTCCGTCTGGGGGACGGAAGGTCGCAGGTTCGAGTCCTGCTAGCCCGACCATTAAAACGCCCGAGTGCCTACACGGCCTCGGGCGTTTAATGTATCTGGGGATCGGTAACGATCCGAAGCGAGGAGGCCGCGACATGACCCTGCCCACCGGTGTTTTGCCGAGTCAGACAATCTCTGAAATGGTTGAGAACGGTGCGATCACGATTGACGCCCCCCTGCTGACCGGCCAAGTCCAACCTGCCAGCCTCGATCTGCGCCTCGGCAAGGTAGCCTACCGGATACGCGCCTCGTTCCTACCGGGTCAAGGGGTGCCAGTGGCAGAGCGGCTGGACGACTTCACCATGCACCAGATCGATCTGACGAATGGTGCCGTGCTGGAGAAGGGCTGCGTCTATCTGGTTCCGCTGATGGAGGGCTTGAACCTGCCCAACGGCATCACCGCCGTGGCGAACGCCAAGTCCTCGACTGGCCGTCTGGACCTACTGACGCGCTGTGTGACCGACGGTGGCACAGAATTCGATCGCATTCCCGCAGGCTACTCTGGTCCCTTGTACACCGAGATTTGCCCGCGTTCGTTCAGTGTTCTGGTCCGCCCGGGCATGCGCCTGAACCAGATCCGTTTCCGCAATGGCCAAAGCGTGCTGGATGATGATGCCCTGCGCGCCTTGCACGCCTCTGAGACGCTGGTGAACGGAGAGCCAGTCATTGACGATGGTCTGGGCTTCTCGGTCGATCTGAGGCTCTCTGGCACCGATCTTGTGGGCTACCGCGCGAAACCCCACACGGGTGTGATTGATCTGGACCGCATCGGCGCATATGACCCTGCCGAGTTTTGGGAAGAAATCCGCACCGACAAGGGCCGCATCATCCTCGACCCCGGTGCATTCTACATTCTGGTCAGCCAAGAGGCTGTACACATTCCCCCAGCCTACGCCGCCGAAATGGCGCCCTATCTCGCAATGGTTGGGGAATTTCGCGTGCACTATGCCGGGTTCTTCGACCCTGGCTTTGGCCACGCAGCAGTTGGCGGCTCCGGCGCACGCGGCGTCCTAGAGGTCCGCTGCCACGAAGCGCCATTTGTGCTCGAGCATGGGCAAGTCGTTGGGCGCCTGATCTATGAGAAAATGGCAGATCGTCCCGCGACTCTCTACGGCGCGGATCTGGCGTCGAACTATCAGGGACAGGGTCTCAAACTGTCCAAGCACTTCAAGTGATCAGAAGCGGCGCATCACACGGCTGATTTGGCGCGCTTTCTTGGCGATATCACCATTCTTCTGACCGGAGACGGGGCCACCTTTGGACCCTTTTCCTTTGGAAAAATGGTCGATGCCAGCGTTGATGCCTTTGTTCATCAGGCGGCGTCCGAACAGACGCATGGCGATGTTGATGATCTGGTTGGCGTTCATGGTGGCCTCTCGGTTGCAACGTTTTAAAGGTACGCTCGCCGCGCACCATTTCAACCCGCAGACGTGGATCAATCTTCGAACAACTCGGTTTGACCCGCCAATTCTTCGTCTTGATCCTCTTCGCCGCGCGGCGTGGGAATGGTCCCTGCCCCGAGCATCCGACTGTCGAGCAAGCCCGCTGAGCGCAGTTCTGACAGGCCTGGCAAATCACGCGCGCTCTCCAATCCGAAGTGATCCAAGAACTCTTGCGTCACGACAAAAGTCACCGGGCGTCCCGGTGTCATGCGGCGGCGGCCAAAGCGAATCCACTCCATATCCAACAGCTGGTCAATGGTGCCGCGACTCACGGTAACGCCGCGAATCTCTTCAATCTCAGCCCGGGTGACAGGCTGGTGATAGGCGATGATCGCCAGCGTCTCGATCGCAGCACGGGACAGCTTGCGGACCTCGATCCGCTCTTGCTGCATAAGGAACGCCAGATCGGGCGCAGTGCGGAACGCCCAAGCATCGCCGACGCGCACCACACGCACCCCCCTGCCCTCGTACCGCTTGCGCAGGTAGGCCAGCGCTTCGGCCGCGTCACAGCCATGGGGCATCCGCGCGTTCAACTCGGCAACGGTCACAGGCTCTGCGCTGGCAAAGAGAATGGCTTCGACCATACGCTCCTGCTCGGCGATGACTGGCGCGTCAAACAAGCTCTGTTCTTCGTCGTGCTTACTCATGGCGGTTTTCCCGTCGGCGCAACTGGATCGGCGCAAAGGTTTCGGTTTGGCGGATCTCGGCTTTGCCCTCTTTGACGAGTTCCAAAGAGGCAGCAAAGGTCGCAGCAGTGGCAGTCCGGCGGCGCTTGGGGTCCTCGACCCAGCCGTCCGGCAAATAGGTCGACAGGTCCACCCATTCACCGACAAAGCCGATCAGGCTCCGCATCTTTTCCAACGCTTCTTCCATGGTCAGGATGCTGTCGCGATCCAGCACAAAGGGGCGGAATTCATCCTTGGTCCGAATGCGGGCATACCCGCGCATTAGATCGAGGATCGTGGCGGTGTATTGCACTTTGCGCACGCGCTCCATGTCCTCTGGCAAACCGCGGGCAAAGAAATCACGTCCCAATTGGTCCCGTGCCATCAGCTTGGCCGCTGCGTCACGCATGGCTTGCAGACGCTCCAGCTGGAACGCGAGATGTGCGGCCAGTTCTTCACCCGTGGGGCCATCCTCGGTCGGATCGGGGGGCAGCAGAAGGCGCGATTTCAAGAAGGTCAGCCACGCCGCCATCACCAGATAATCGGCGGCAAGCTCGATCCGCAGCTTCTTGGCTTTTTCTACGAACGCCAGATATTGCTGCGCCAGACGCAGAACGCTGACACGGCGCAGGTCGACTTTCTGGGTCCGCGACAGGGTGAGCAACACGTCCAGAGGCCCTTCAAAGCCTTCGACATCGACGATCAGCGCCTCGGCAGCGAGCCGGTCTTCGACGGTCGCGCCATCGCCCCGCCCGCGGGGATCATCGCTGAATAGATCGTCCATGGCCTCACCCGTTCAAGAGGGAGGAAAATTCTGCCTCTAGGGCCGAAATGTCAATATCGCGGGGGGATAGCCGCTGCGCCAAGGCCCGCTCCGCACGAACCTCCGCCTGTTCGGTCAGGTCACCACAGACGTTGGCAATACTCTCCATCTCGTCGAGCTCACCGTTGCAGTGCAAAACCACATCGCAGCCTGCCGCGATCGCTTTCTCAGACCGACGCGCAACAGTGCCGGACAGCGCGCCCATGCTGATGTCGTCGGTCATGATCAACCCGTCAAAGCCGATGTCTTGGCGGATTAAGCGCATCATCTTGGGCGACAGGGTGGCGGGGCGGTCATCCAGTGCCTCAAACACCAAATGTGCCGTCATACCCAAGGGTAAATCGCTCAGCGCCTTGAACGCCGCGAAATCCACGTTACTCAGGGTCTCTGCATCGATATCCACACGAGGCAAATCCAAGTGGCTGTCCACGCGGGCCCGACCATGGCCGGGCATATGCTTCAGCACCGGAAGCACGCCGCCATCTAGATGCCCCTCGGCGCAGGCACGGGCATTGGCAATCACATCTTGAAGTTCCTCGCCATAGCAGCGGTTGCGCAGGAACGGATGAGTATCCGCGCGGGCCACATCGGCCATCGGCGCGCAATTCCCGTCGATGCCAAAAGACAGCAGTTCTGCCGCAATCAGGCGGTAGCGCAGCCAGAACGCACGGGCGGCATTGGGACCGGCCGCGCGGGCCATTTCCAAGGGCGGCGTCCAATCACGCACCAGCGGTGGCCGCAAACGCGCCACGCGTCCCCCCTCTTGGTCAATGAAGATAGGCGCGTTCCAACCGACCGACTCGCGCAGATCCGCTGTCAGCTTTCGCAGCTGCTCCGCGCTCTCGATGTTCCGTGCAAACAGGATAAAGCCCCACGGTTGCGCGGCCCTGAAAAAGTCACGCTCGGCGCCTGTCAGCACAGGCCCCGAGCATCCAAAGATAGCGGCAAGGTTCATGGGTTAGCGCAGCGCGATCGGAATACAGGCCGCGTTGCCCGCCACCAGCACCGAGCAGAACCGGCGCGAGTCGGCCAGGTCGTCAAAGCCGTGCACACGCAGGCGGTAGAAAATGCGCCCACCACTCTCGGCCTTTTGGATCACACGGCTTTTGCCGTCGAAAAACTCAGCGAATTGGCCGCTGATGCGGGTCCATTCCACGCGCGCGATTTCGGGGCTCTCATAGGCGCCAAGCTGCACCAAACGGGTGCCAGCAGGCAGCGCGGTTGCGTCAAGTTCCGTTGCAGGCGATGTGATGGAGGCGACGAAGTCATCGCTGGCCGATGCGACCTGAACCGAGTCTCCTGCGGGGAACGGGCGAATCTGCGGGCGCAGGGCGACCACTGCGGAATCAGCAACGTCGTCCAGCATCAACGTTTCTTGGGGTTTCACTGCCAAAGCCAGTTGATTCGCCAAAGCCGCGAAGTCGTCTTCGGTATCAACAACGTTATCCAGCGGAACGGGAATGTTTGCCTCATCTACCAAAACGTCGGAATCGTTTTCTGCGAATTCGGTCGACTCTGCAGGGACTGGCTCGACAGGCATGATTTCGGACAGCGGAGCGTCCTCTGCGGCGACGTCCAGCTGTTCCGGAGCTAGGACGACTTGCTCAACGGGTGCGTTGTTCGCGCCTGCTGCCACCACTTCATTGACCGCGAGGCCCAGATTTTCGGCTTGTTCGCCACCGGGATCGGCGGGAGCCACGCGCACAGGCCCCTCCATCGCGGCGACGACGGGGATGCCGCTGACATCCCGCACAATCGTCCCGTAACCCCATAGAACAACAGCAGAAACCACAGCCACAGAGGCCACAGAACCGACAATATTAATCAGCTTGCGGCGCGGGCTGTCTTCGACAACGAAGTCCTGCATGTAGTCTGCGGGGTCATCCCAGCCATAGTTTCCACCATACTGGTTATAGGGCGTGTAACCGCCCTGTGACGATTGATAATCCGCCATCACTGCCTCTCTGATCCCAGCGATCCCGGACTGCCGCTGGTTATATCTACTGCTCGTGTCTCGCCTGTGGGCTGCGTTCTTTAGCGCAGTTCCTCAGCTGGCGTGACACCCAAGATACCAAGACCGGCTGCAATCACAACGGCTGTCGAACGCGCTAGGGCGATTTTTGCTTGCGATGTGGCAGAATCGTCGTCCTGAATGAATCTCAGGCTGGTATTCTCGTTGCCACGGTTCCAGAGGCCGTGCAAATCCGATGCCAATTCATACAGATAGAAGGCGATGCGGTGCGGCTCGTTGGTGCGCGCAGCGATTTCCACCAGACGCGGCCATTCCGCAATCTTCTTGAGCAGGTTCAATTCGGCTTCGTGGTCCAGCTTGGTGTGGTCCGCCGCCAGCAGGGTCGCGTCATCGGCCTCGATGCCCGCCTCTGCTGCCTTGCGCAGGACCGAAGCCACACGCGCATGCGCGTACTGCACGTAGAAGACGGGGTTGTCCTTGGACTGTTCCAGAACCTTGTCGAAGTCAAAATCGAGCGGCGCGTCGTTCTTGCGGGTCAACATCACGAAACGGGTCACATCGGGGCCAACCTGCTCGACCACGTCGCGGAGCATGATGAAGGTCCCTGCCCGCTTGGACATCTTGAAGGGTTCACCGTTCTTGAACAGCTTCACCAGCTGGCACAGCTTGATATCGACGGGGACTTTGCCGCCTGACAGCGCGCTGACAGCGGCCTTCATGCGTTTGACATAGCCACCGTGGTCGGCGCCAAAGACGTCGATCAGCAGGTCAAAGCCGCGCTGCACCTTGTCGTAGTGATAGGCGATATCGGGCGCGAAGTAAGTCCACGCGCCGTCCGACTTCTTGATCGGGCGGTCTACGTCGTCGCCATAGTCGGTCGACTTGAAAAGGGTCTGTTCGCGGGGTTCCCAATCCTCGGGCAGCTTGCCTTTGGGGGGCTCCAGCGTGCCGCGATAGATCAGGCCCTTGTCGGTCAGATCCTGAATAGCGCCCTCGATCCGGCCTGTGCCGTAGAGCGATTTCTCGCTGTAGAACACGTCCATCTCAACGCCGAGCATCTTCAGATCCTCGCGAATAAGATCCATCATCGCTTCGGTGGCGAACTCGCGCACTTCGGTCAGCCAGACATCTTCGGGCTGGTCGACAAAAGCGTCGCCGACCTTGTCCTTCAGGTTCGCGCCGACTTCGATCAGGTACTCACCGGGGTATGTGCCGTCTTCGAATGCCACTTCCTGACCGTGGGCCTCAAGGTAGCGCAGGTAGACAGACCGCGCCAGAACGTCGACCTGAGCGCCGCCATCGTTGATGTAGTATTCACGGGTCACGTTGTAGCCGGCAAAGTCCAGCAGGCTCGCCAGCGCATCACCGAAAACCGCACCACGGGTGTGACCGACATGCAGCGGACCGGTGGGGTTCGCGGAAACGTATTCAACGTTCACCTTCTTGCCCGCGCCAAGGTTCGAGCGACCAAACTTGGTGCCACCGTTCAGCACAGCCGCAACCAGCCCCTGCCAGACGGCAGGCGCAAGACGCAGGTTGATAAAACCGGGGCCAGCGACTTCGGCGCTAGTGATGCGATCGTCTGCGGTCAGTTTCTCGACCAGCTTTTCGGCGATGTCCCGGGGCTTGGCTTTGGCAGCCTTGGCCAGCACCATCGCGGCATTGGTTGCCATGTCCCCGTGCAGCGGATCACGCGGCGGCTCCACCGTGACGTTGGCGAAATCGAGGCCCTCGGGCAGCGCGCCCTCGGCCTGCATCTGCCCGAGCGCGGCAAGAACAACAGCGTGAATATCGGTAAAGAGGTTCATAGGTCCAATCCTGTCTGATTGGGGACGGGATGTACCAGCCCTATGCCCCGCGTCAATCCCGAGAGGTAGAATCCTCCTTGGGGGGCAGCATTGCCAACAGGGTCACGCCCGACTTTTCACGCGGGGGATGTTCCGGTCCGAGCAAACGCACGCTCCCGTTTTCGAAAAGCTCCATCATTGGAACCCCGTCGGGACGATCCGCTTCCCATTGTTCGAGCGTGTAATCGTCGGTCAGGTTCGTACGGCCAAAACGCCAGCCTTGGAGCATCAAACTGCTGAGTTCGCGGTGCGTGCGGCCCGAGCCCAATTCACGGCCGCCCAGAGTTACAGGCAGCGTGTGACGGCGGGACTCCTCGCGTGAACGGGCGATCTGCCAGACGTTCTCACGGCCAAACTCGGGGGCCAGATCGGTCGCCACGAGCGTATTGTAGGCGTCATTATCCGTGGCTGCGATGACCTTTTCAAAGGGGACCAAATCCAGCGTATTGTGTGCATCTTCGGACAGGATATCCCCGTAATAGGTGCGCACTCCGGCCTCTCGAGCACTGCGCAGGCGCGATCGATTGCGATCAACGACCAGCACGGGTATCTCGGCATCCTGCAAAGCCTTGGCCAGCGCCGTCGACCAGCGTGATCCCCCCACGATCAACACGCCAGAAGCGCGATCCGCAGTGAGCCCCAGCCAGCCCGCCAATGGCGCCAGAGTAAAACCGTGCCACACCACCGTGGCCGCGACGAGCGCGAACGCGAGCGCCGGAATTTTGGACGCGTCATCATACCCCAATTCCACCAAACGCTCTGCAAAAAGACCTGCAACCGCAACCAAGACCACCCCGCGCGGCCCCGTAAGCGCGATCAAGATGCGCTCTTTCATGGGCACGTCAGATCCCAAAAGAGACACCATGACCGTCACCGGACGGGCCAGCAAAATCACTACGATGATAAAACCCAGCGTGCTCCATTCCATCGCAAACAGGGTGTCGCGGTCCATGTTGGCGGCAAGCAGAATAAAGACGCCGGACACCAGTAGAACGGTCGCGTGTTCTTTGAACCTGCGCAATTCATCGTAGCTGGGAAGCTCTGCGTTGGCGATCACAACGCCCATCACGGTCACTGCCAGCAACCCGCTTTCGTGCAGAACAGCGTCAGAGGCTGCAAAGACTGCCACCAAAACGGTGAACAGCACAGGGACCTTCATGTATTCTGGCACGACCCCGCGGGTGAAACCTTGGGCGATACCCCAACCCGCTGCCAGGCCAAGAATGGTCGCAACGCCGATACCCAACGAAAATTCGGTGACAGCCTCGCCCACTGTTGCGGTGTCTGCCATCACGAGAACCACGGTAAATGCCAGAACAGCCGCCAGCGCGCCCACCGGATCGTTCACGATCGCTTCCCACTGCAGCAGCTTAGCGGGGCGCTGTTGCAACCGCGCCTGACGTAAAAGCGGCGCGATCACGGTTGGCCCAGTGACCACCATAATCCCGCCAAAGACGCTGGACGCCGCCCATCCGAGACCAGCGGTATAATGCAAGGCCGCAGCTGACAGAGCCCACCCAAGGGGCGCCCCGATGAAGACCAACCGCCTGACGCCAACACGCGCCTCTCGCAGTGAATGGAAGTCGAGGGTCAGCCCGCCCTCAAATAGGATAATCGCCACCGCGATGCTGATCATCGGCTTCATCAGCGGGCCGATGTCCCGCGCGGGGTCAAAAATTCCCAGACCTGGCCCGACGATCAGACCAGCCAGCAACATCAGAACAATGGCGGGCATCCGCAGACGCCAGGCCAGCCACTGGCTCCCGACACCCAAGGCTCCAACCAGCGCAATCGCATTTACGGGACCAAGCCCCGCCACTTCACTCGCTACAGCCATGGATGTTCCTTCGTCGTCTTATCGTTGTGCCGGTCCGTGCAGATCCCCTAGCCCCTGTCCACCGCACAGCCGCGCATGCTCTAGCAGTGCGAACCGGTCGGTCATGCCAGAAACATAGTCGGCAACGCTGCGCGCGATCTCTGTCTCACCTTGGTCCCGAACAGCCGCAATCTGGGCCTGCCAGTTCTCTGGCAACATCCGTGGATCGTTCAGATAAGTCTGGAACAGATCGATCGTCACCTGCGTCACGCGCTTGCGCACTTCGACAACAGAAGGGGCGCGGTACATCCGCGTGAACAGGAAACGACGGATGACGTTGATCTGTTCCCTCAGATCGTCAGAAAATGTCACCATTGCAATTCCGGCCATGCGTAATTCTTCGACCGAGCCTGCGCCCGACGCTTTCAGCTTGGCCTGCGCTGTATCGATGACGTCACTGACCATAACCCCAAAGACGCGGCGCAAAGCCTCATAGCGGCGGCGGCGTGGGTCGAGATTGGGGTACTTGGCATCCACCTCGGCATATGCGTCACAGACGATAGGCAGTGCCGCGACCTCTTCTTCGGTAAAGAGCCCTGCCCGCAACCCATCCTGCAGATCGTGGTTATTATAGGCCACATCGTCCGCAATCGCGGCCACTTGCGCCTCGGCGCTGGCGTGGGTGGAAAGCTCCAGATCGTGGCGAGCGTTGTATTCGGCCAAGGCATAGGGGTGCGGCGCGGGCACCGGCCCGTTGTGCTTGGCAATCCCTTCCAGCGTTTCCCACGTCAGGTTCAGCCCGTCGAAATCCGCGTAGTGGGTCTCAAGCTTGGTCACGATCCGCAGGGCTTGGGCATTGTGATCGAACCCGCCAAACGGGGCCATCAACTCGGCCAAGGCGTCTTCACCCGTGTGTCCGAACGGGGTGTGGCCCAGATCGTGCGCCAACGCGACCGCCTCGGTCAGTTCCTGATTCAGACCCAAAGCGCCCGCGATCGTGCGCGCGACTTGGGCAACCTCCAACGAATGGGTCAGTCGGGTGCGGTAATAATCGCCCTCGTGTTCCACAAAGACCTGAGTCTTGTGCTTCAACCGCCGAAATGCGCTGGAATGGAGGATACGGTCCCTGTCCCGCTGGAAACATGACCGGAAGGTGCTGCCTTCTTCCTCAAAAAGCCGGCCGCGACTGCGCGCCGGATCACATGCGTAGGGTGCTTGCATGCCCCCTCCTTGTCGCTTGGTGCTGCACCACATATATTCGAGAAGTCCGCCAATGCAAAAACTTCGGAGATCATTGATGAATCTGCCCCCCAAGGTCACGCCCCGCGCCTTTGACCGCCTGCACGAAATCGGTGCTGCGGCCTCGGGCAAGGCTCTGCGCGTCGCCGTCGAAGGCGGCGGCTGCTCGGGCTTTCAGTACGAGATCAAGCTGGACGAACCCACCGCTGATGATCTGCTGCTCGAAGGCGCCGGAGAAACAGTTGTCGTGGACAGCACCTCTTTGCCGTTCCTCGCAAATGCGGTGATCGATTTCACCGAAGAACTGATCGGCGCGCGCTTTGTGATCGAGAACCCGAATGCCACCAGCTCCTGCGGCTGCGGCACCAGCTTCTCCATGTAAACCGGTTCAGAGCCGCTCGTAAGGGCGTGCGAACACTTCGAAAAATGCGTCAAAGCCAGAACAGGTCGCAGCCGTGTGCAGCCGGTTGAATGCCGGAAAGCTCAGCTGCGGCTCGATCTGCGCCCGCATACTGTGCCAATCGCCAGACCGAGACTGCGACATGCCCCGCAAGACATCCGTCACCTCTCGCAATGGTGACACGTTGGGCAGTGGCAAATGTGCCGAAAACGGGCCCGTTGGCAATTCCAGCTGCATCACGCCGAGCCCTGCCCCATAAGCTGCAGGCTGCGCAGCAAAAAGCAGCATCAAATCGTCGTCGGCCTCTTGCGGCAACGCGCCATCGAACCGCAAACGCGACACCTGCCGGAACAGGTAATTTTCGATGGGTTGCGGAACGGTCATCCCCAGCAAATGACAAACCGAGATGAGTCGCCCCACAGTGATAGGGTCGTCGGCCAAGAACCCGTAGAATAGTCCGTTCTCGACGCTTTTCTGAATCATCGCCATAGACGGCGGCTGCACATCGCCCATCGCGGTCAGAATCGTGATCCCCCGCGCAAGGTCGGCCCCCATCGGCAATTGTGCAAACACATCCGCCCTCGCCAGACGGCGCATCAACCGACCGACCAATGCCTGATCTTCGGCATGACCCAGAGCCGAGGTGTTGCGCTGCCAAAACAACCAACTGACATAAAGCCGTCGATCATCCGATTGCTCTGCTCCCACCAGTTCGCGCGAACGAATCCAGTCGATCATACGCGCTGCCACCTGGCCGGGCATCCCCTGACGCTCCAACTCCAAAGCGATGTGCAAAAGGCGCGGGTATTCTTCGGTTCGGAACTGCAGAATATCAGTGAGCTGCTCGTAGAGTTCTGCAAATTTCTGGATCAAATCCCAGTGGAGCGTAACATTGCAGCGCCGCGCCGCCATAAGCAGATACACAATTTCCGATAGCCACTTGGGGCTTTCAGGCTCGTGCCGATGCTGCAGGATATTGTCGGCCAGTTGCCGCCAAACCAAAGGGGTCTCTACCTTGGGCCGGAATGCAACGATATTGTCCGAGTCAGTCTCGGTAAATGCGGGGCTTACGGAAAACAAAAAACGCTCCAACTCATAAAACCACTCAAGCCGCAAAATACCGGCTACAAGCGTGCAATCGTACAGTTACGGCAATTTGATACCATACTACGACCTTTAGTGTATCCCCTAGTTCTGCCCACCCCATGCAACCAATGGTGGATTTTGTCGGCGCCTGCAATCAAAGCGGTATCGGTAACGCAGGCGGAATGCTTGCCCTTGGCAAGCGGATCAGCGATAGCTGTCCCAAGACCGGAGGGACCCCATGCAAATCGTGACCTACAACATCAACGGGATCAAAGCGCGGATCGAAACGCTGCTCACGTGGCTGCAAGAGGCCAGCCCTGATGTGGTTGCTGTGCAAGAAATCAAATCTGTCGACGAGAACTTCCCCCGCGAGCAAATCGAAGAGCTGGGATATCGTGTCGAAACCCACGGACAGAAAAGCTTTAACGGCGTCGCGATCCTATCGAAGCTTCCGCTTGAAGATGTGACTCGCGGCCTGCCCGGCGATGACAGCGACGAACAAGCGCGCTGGATCGAAGCGACCGTAATTGGCGACAAGACCGCCGTGCGTCTTTGCGCGCTGTACCTGCCGAACGGCAACCCGGCGCCGGGCCCGAAATACGACTACAAGCTGGCTTGGATGGAACGGATGGAGCGCCACGCGGCCCAGATGCTAAAGGACGAGATGCCTTTGGTGATGGCTGGGGATTATAACATCATCCCGCAAGACGAAGACGCCGCCCGCCCGCAAGTTTGGCAAAAAGATGCGCTGGCCCTTCCCCAGAGCCGCGCCGCATTTCGCCGCATTCTGGATTTGGGCTTTACCGAAGCATTCCGCGCCCGCACCTTTGGCGGCGGGCACTATAGTTTTTGGGACTATCAAGCTGGCGCTTGGAACAAGAACGACGGCATTCGGATAGACCACTTCCTGTTGAGCCCAGAGGCCGCTGACCTGCTAACCGACTGCCGCATTGAATCCGAGGCACGCGGCAAGGAAAAGCCGTCGGACCACGTGCCGGTCTGGCTCACGTTGGACGCCTGATTATTTCAGCGCTGGCTCTTGGGTAATGTCATATCCGTAGAGCCAGTCGAACGATCCCACCAGCTTTTGCGGCGCAAGCCGACTGATTAGGCCCATGCCGAAATGCGCACCAAGGCGTAGTGGCATTGATGACAGGTGGTATTTCCACGCATTGCCATTTGCGGCCTCAATGACTTTGGCAGCACGGTCGCGGCGCACCGACTGGTAGGTCGCAAAGGCATCAGTGATACCGGCCCCCTTGGACAGCGATGCGCTCAGCGCATAGGCATCCTCGAGCGCCATATTCGCCCCCTGCGCCAAAAATGGAAGCGTCGGGTGGGCCGCATCGCCAATCAGAACCGCACTGCCTGTATGCCATTTCTCGGCGACCGGATGCCGGAACAGCCCCCACACATTCACATCGCTGATTTGCCCAAGCAACTTTTGCACGTCGTCTCCGAAATCATGAAACGACGCCCGCAGGTTCGATGGGTCATCCGCTTGCGTCCAGCCCTCTGCCGCCCATTGGGCGCGTTCCTTCACCGCGACCACATTCAACATTGTTCCGTCGCGCAGCGGATACACCACCATGTGCCGCTTCGGACCCATATAAACCCGCGCCACAGGCCCCTGCCCAATCACGTTAGGCACAATCGCGCGCCAAGCCACCTGACCGGTAAAGAATGGCGCCTCGGAGCCGTTGATCGCCGGACGCACGACCGAGCGTACGCCGTCAGCGCCAATCAACACCTCTGGCTGGAATTCAGGCCCACACCGCATTTTCATGTTTAACGCATTGTCGAGCGTGACGCTGTCGACCTTCTGCAAGAGGCGCACTTTGACGCCAGCCGAGCGCGCGGCAGAGGCCAGAATGTCGATCAAATCCGCGCGGTGGACAAAGTAATAACCTGTTTCGCCTGCGGTTCGGCGCAGCTTGACCTCGGCGATCACTCCGGGGCGGCGATAATCGCGTAGTTCGACCGCTTGCGCTTCGATCCCGGCAGCGCGGATCGCGTCACCGACCCCCATCGCGTCCAGAACCCGAAGCCCGTTGGGACTGATTTGCAGTCCTGCGCCCACTTCCTTGATGGCCTCGGCCTGTTCGAGCACGGTCACGCAAGCATCCCGACGCGCCAATCCCAAGGATACGGCCAAGCCCGCAATCCCGCCGCCGGCCACCGTAAAGTTCTGGTTCATCCGAGGCATAAGCTATCCACCAAAGTCATCTTCTGCATCGCTCAAAAGCAAAGTGCCGGACCCCATGTGGAATCCGGCACCCGCAAATACAATCACCTATGCGGCGCATTTAGTCGTCGCGGTGTACCTTTTCCCGACGCTCGTGACGCTCTTGCGCCTCGAGAGTCATGGTCGCGATCGGACGCGCATCCAGACGCTTGAGCGAGATCGGTTCGCCGGTCACTTCGCAGTATCCGTATTCCCCTTCGTCGATGCGGCGCAGTGCCGACTCGATCTTGGAAACCAGCTTGCGCTGACGGTCCCGTGTCCGCAGTTCAAGCGCGCGGTCGGTCTCTTCGCTCGCGCGGTCAGTCAGATCCGGAATATTCCGGGTGCTGCCCTGCAGTGTTTCAATCGTTTCCCTGCTGTCTTCGAGGATCTCGTCCTTCCACGCAATCAACTTGCGACGGAAGTACTCGAGCTGGCGTTCATTCATGAACGGCTCATCCTCGGCCGGCTGGTAATCCTCAGGCAGAAAGACCTCTGCTTTCATTTCCGCTCCCCTGATCAAGCCCTCGTCTGAGGTACTTTGTTTGTCAGACATATCGGGCCTCCTTCGCGGTCCACTTAACCTAGACCAAGGGGGATGTCACTACACAAAGCACCCCAGTTTCACCCTGAGAGGCATTCTGTTAACCTCTTTGTTGGCATAGGAAATGTTAGGAAAACATTAATGAAATTCTCTTCGACCGACAAATATGTCGCGCCGGCGGACCTGACAGTTGCAGTAAACGCAGCCATCGCACTGGAACGCCCCCTCTTGGTCAAGGGCGAGCCCGGCACAGGCAAGACGGAACTCGCCAGACAGGTTGCCGCTTCTTTGGGCGTGCCGATGCTGGAATGGGCGGTAAAGTCCACGACGCGGGCACAACAGGGTCTATATGAGTATGACGCAGTGTCCCGTTTGCGCGACAGCCAACTTGGCGATCCGCGCGTCGAGGATGTGTCCCACTATATCCGGAAGGGGAAGCTTTGGCAGGCGTTCGAAGCCGAGGAAAAGGTCGTGCTGCTGATCGACGAAATCGACAAAGCGGATATCGAGTTCCCGAACGACCTGCTGCAAGAGCTCGATAAGATGGAATTCTTTGTCTACGAGACGGGCGAGACAATTAAGGCAAAACAACGGCCAATCGTCATCATTACGTCAAACAATGAGAAGGAATTGCCCGATGCATTCCTGCGCCGGTGCTTTTTCCACTACATCAGCTTCCCCGATACGGAAACAATGCAGCAAATTGTCGACGTTCATTTTCCGGGCATCAAGTCAGCGCTCCTGACCGAAGCACTCACCCAGTTTTACGAGATTCGTGAAACCCCTGGCCTCAAGAAGAAACCCAGCACTTCCGAGGTTTTAGACTGGCTCAAGCTGCTCTTGGCCGAGGACCTGAGCCCGGAAGACATTCGTAGGGATGGAAAAAATGCACTCCCTAGGTTGCACGGAGCACTTTTGAAGAACGAACAGGACGTTCACCTATTTGAAAGGCTGGCTTTTATGCTAAAAGGGAAACGATAGTTACCCTGCCTTACAAATTTCCCAGTTACATCATCATGTGGTCCGCTTTGAAAACGATACCTGACATCACTGAAAACAAGGATGTTGACGTGTTCACAGGTATCCAGAGCGAAGCGGTCCATATTACGAAAGCCCCGACAGAGGGCGACAGAGCGGCACGAGCGATTCGCGGATACTGGCAGGTTTCATCCCAACATTATCGGGTTACCAGTAATGCTTTCTCGCCTGCTCGTGCCAGTTTTTCTGGCAATATCGGCATGTTCGCCGACTCTGTCTTCTTACGATTCCCCAACTCGCGCCTTCACTGCTGACATTGATCTGCCGGAAATGCGGGTGTTCTCAACCCCGCGCGCGCGACCTCCTGCACGGTCCAACGCCGAAATCGCCCGCGATTTCCTAGACCTGACCATGCGCATGGAGAGTGGTCGTTATTTACCCTACTTTACGCGTTTCGAGGGGCCGATCACCGTGGCCGTTCGCGGCACACCGTCACCTACTCTTACGACTGATCTGGGGCGATTGATTTATCGCCTGCGCACCGAAGCTGGACTGGACATTACACAAACCAGCAACCCTGACGCGAGCATCATCGTAAATGCGACGACCCGCAAAGCGATCCAGAAGGTCTTGCCTCAGGCGGCATGTTTTGTTGCGCCAAATGTCAGCACTCTGGCCGAATATCGCCTAGCGCGTCGGACCAAGCTGACCAGTTGGTCCGCGATGAGAGAACGCAAGAAGATCACGATCTTTGTCCCGACGGATGTCAGCCCGCAAGAAACCCGCGACTGCCTGCACGAGGAGTTGTCTCAGGCCTTGGGTCCGCTGAATGACCTCTACCGTCTGGCCGACAGCATCTATAATGACGACAACCTGCACACCGTGCTGACCGGTTTCGACATGCTGATCCTCAAGACGATCTACGCACCGGAACTCCATAGCGGCATGAACCGCCGTCAGGTTGCGAACCGTCTGCCCGAAATTCTGGCACGCCTGAACCCCGCCGGTCAGCGCCCACCGGGCAAGTTGCAGCCCTATACTCCCAAAGAGTGGCGCGAGAACATGATCACCGCCCTCGCCCCCGGTGCCAACATGGGCCAACGCTTGCGCGCTGCCGAAACTGCACTGCAGATCGCCAAGGCGCGGAACCTGACCGACGTGCGAATGGGATACAATTGGTACGCTATCGGCCTGCTGACGGAACGCAGCGATCCAGAACGGTCCTTTGTCGCCTTCCAGAACGCCTACCAGTACTACCAAGCCAATTCGGGCACGGATATTCACAAGGCGCAGGTCGCCTCTCGGATCGGCTCCTATGCCCTGCGCAACGGCAATCCCAGCATGGCCTTGAAGTACATCGAGCCAAGTATATCTGCTGCTATCAAAGGCGAGAACGCCGCCCTTCTGTCGGCCCTGATGCTCTTGCGGTCCGAGGCGCTGATGCGCAACGGCATGGCCACGGACGCCCGTGCCGCACGGGTGGACAGTCTGGGTTGGGCGCGCTACGGCTTTGGATCAGAACGGGAGCTGAAACAGCGCCTGCGTGTCCTCACCGGCTTTAGTCCCTTGTGATGTGCGTGGGCCCTGTAAATGCAGGGCCCGCAGCACTTTCAGGGGGGCACAATGCTTCTAGTTATCGGGATCATGATCTTTGGCGGCGCGATGGGTGGTCTGATCGCCAGCCGTCGCAAGGGCACACGCTCTGACGTTATCCATTACATCGCGACATACGCCGTAATCTTTGCCATCATTGGGGTTTTGGCGCAGGTCATTCTGCTGCGCAACATCAGCTAAAGGACCCGCGATGTTCCTGCCTTTTTTCGACAGTCTCCGTCGACGCGCCGTTCCCGTAACTCTGCGGGAATATCTGGCCTTTCTCGAAGGGATGCAAAAGGGGCTAACCACTTACGATATCGAAAGCTTCTACTACTTCGCCCGCACGGCGATGGTAAAGGACGAGCGCCACCTCGACCGTTTTGACCAAGCCTTCAGCGAGACGTTCAAAGGCATCGAAGACATTCCGAACGACGCGGTTCTGGATGCGCTCGACCTACCCGAAGAATGGCTGCGCAAGATGGCCGAGAAGCACATGACGGAAGAGGAAAAAGCCCAGATCGAAGCTATGGGCGGCTTTGACAAGCTTATGGAGGCGCTGAAAAAGCGTCTCGAAGAGCAGAAGGGGCGGCATCAGGGTGGCAACAAGTGGGTTGGCACGGCAGGCACTTCGCCCTTTGGCGCCTATGGCTACAATCCCGAAGGCGTGCGCATCGGCCAACACGAAAGCCGCCACCGCCGCGCGATCAAGGTTTGGGACAAGCGCGAGTTCCGCAATCTGGATGACTCGGTCGAACTCGGCACCCGCAATATCAAGGTCGCGATGAAGCGATTGCGCAAATGGGCCCGCGATGGCGCCCACGAAGAGTTGGACTTGGACGGCACCATCCGCTCCACCGCCGAACACGGATATCTGGACGTCAAAACGCGCCCCGAGCGGCGCAATGCGGTCAAGGTCGTTCTGTTTCTGGACGTTGGCGGGTCGATGGATGACCACGTGAAGGTCGTGCAGGAACTTTTCAGCGCGGCACGGACCGAGTTCAAGCATCTGGAATATTACTACTTCCACAACTGCCTGTACGAGGGCGTCTGGCGCGATAACGCCCGCCGCTGGACTGAACAGATCCCGACGCACGAGGTGATGAACACCTACGGCTCTGACTACAAATGTATCTTTGTTGGCGACGCCAGCATGAGCCCCTACGAGATCGCAATCCCCGGCGGCGCGAACGAGCACTGGAACGAAGAGCCCGGACAAGTCTGGCTCCAACGCGCCCGCCGCCAGTGGCCCCAGCACCTGTGGATCAATCCGGTGCCTGAGAAATACTGGCCCTACACTCAGTCAATTCACATGATCCGCCAGATCTTCGAAGACCGAATGGTCCCCATGACGCTCGAAGGGATCGAGCGGGGAATGAAGGAATTGGGCCGATGAAACGGCGCATGCGGGACAGCCTGCGCAAGCATCCTGTCCTCTCTGCGATCTTTGCAGTGGCGCTCTTAGCCACAGTCGTCTTTGGCATTCGCATGGTGATGTTCATGGCCCACTGGGGCCCGCCCCCGCCAGACCAGCAACCGATCGAAGGCTGGATGACCCCGCGCTATGTCGCCTTTAGCTGGGACATCCCCAAGCCCGAAATGTTCGCCGTCATGGCTCGGATCACTGGTCTGGATAACCCACCCGATAAACCCATGCCAATCGAGCGGATCGCCGAAAATAGCGGCATGACCACCGCGGCCTTTATTGACGCGCTGGACCAAGAGATTGCCGCCTATCGTGCAGCCAATCCCGATCACGCGGGTGATAGGCCCCATGACTGAAAGCTTCTTTGCGCTCATAACCGATTACGGCGTATGGATCATTCTGGCCTCGACCTATCTCTCTTGTCTTCTGGTGCCGATCCCCAGCTCGATGATGATGCTGGCAGGTGGCGCGCTGGTGTCGGTGGGGGATTTGGTGCTGTGGCAGGTCGTGCTGGCGGCCTATGCTGGCGCAGTTCTCGGGGATCAGAGCGGCTTTGCGATTGGGCAGCGTTCCAGCAAGTTGCTCGCCCAGTTCACGTCGGACAAACCCAAGCGCAAGGCACTGTTCACTAAGGCGCAAAAGGTGGTCGACACCTCTGGCGGAATAGGCGTCTTCTTTAGCACGTGGCTTTTTGCCCCGCTTGGACCGTGGGTCAATATCGCTGCGGGCGCGGCCAGCATGCGTTGGCTGCGGTTCACCTTGTGGGATGCGGCCGGAGAATTGGTCTGGGTCAGCATTTACATCGGGCTCGGCTACAGCTTTGCCACCAGCCTCTCGAGCATTGCAGAGATCGCAAGCAACGCGATCGGCTTTGTCACGGCTGCCCTGATCGCCATCCTTCTTGGACGTTGGCTCCTGCACCGCTCGGTGTGACCTTGACCGCTCATGGAACATTTCCGGTGTCTTGGCTGTTGGGTCCACAACAGAAAGACATAGAAGGATTGTATGTGATGATTAACAAGACAGGCTCCGCAAAATGGACTGGCTCGCTCAAAGAGGGCAAAGGCTACGTCTCGACCGAGTCGGGCGCGCTTGATGATCAACCCTATGGCTTCAACACCCGCTTCGAAGATGGCGCAGGAACCAACCCCGAGGAAATCATCGGGGCGGCACACGCAGCGTGCTTCTCGATGGCGCTGTCTATGATCCTAGGTGAAAATATCCCTGACTCGATCGCGACGACCGCAACCGTCTCGATGGAGAAAGACGGCGAAGGTTTCGCGGTCAAGAAAATCCATTTGGACGTGACTGGCAAGGTCCCCGGCATTACCGCCGAAGAGTTCACCAAGGCGGCCACCACCGCCAAGGACAACTGCCCGATTTCACGCCTGCTGATGGGCGGCACCGCAGAAATCACCATGGACGCCAAGTTCGAGGGCTAAGCCTCGGCTCTTCGCACACAGCGCCCGACGTTTCATCGCGTCGGGCGCTTTTCTTTTGCCATGTGCTGCCCCATCTTATGAGCATGCTCAAGTTCACACCGATCCTGCTCGCGGCACTGTATGCCTTTGCCATGTATCACTTCAGCGCGTGGCGCACGCGCAAAGAACTGGACATGCGGTCCACCGAATTGGCGGATCGCGGGTTGAAACAACTCTGCGATCAGATGGCGGCTGCGCTGGAGCTTCCCCGCATCCGCGTCCACCTCTATGACATCGAGCCGGTGAATGGATTGGCCGCGCCTGACGGGCGCATTTTCATCACCCGTGGTTTCTATGAACGCTACAAAGCCGGAGCCGTCACGGCAGAGGAAATGGCCAGCGTGATCGCCCACGAGATGGGACACGTCGCTCTTGGGCATACACGGAAACGGATGATCGATTTCTCGGGACAGAATGCGCTGCGCACGGCGCTTGCGATGGTGCTGAGCCGGTTTTTGCCCGGGATCGGAGTGATGATTGCGAACGCCATGGCCAGCATGCTCGCTGCGCGCCTGTCCCGCAATGACGAGTACGAGGCCGACGCTTATGCCTCTGCCCTGCTGGTCAAAGCAGGCATCGGCACGGGACCGCAAAAATCCCTATTTCACAAGCTGGATGAACTGACCCAGAGCCGCGCAGGCGTCATGCCCGCTTGGCTGATGAGCCACCCGAAAACCCCCGACCGCATCGCCGCGATTGAGGCCAACGAACGCCGCTGGAAAGTTTAACCCAGCCGCTTGCCCAGACGGGGCATCCGCGCCTTTTTCATCAGCGGTCGGATGTCGCGGGGGGCGTCGTCCATGTGTTCAGCGGCAGCGCGGACGGTTTCAACAACCTGCCCCACGGCTTCGGGCGCGTCGTCGCACAAACGTAGCATGAATTGGTCGCTGTCCAGACGTTCGATCCCCTCTTCCGCCAGCGTATGGCGGGGGAAATCCTTGGCGTTCAGGGTGACGATGATGTCCGCATTCCCTTTGATCGCGGCGGCCAGCACATGCAGGTCGCCACTGTCAGGCAGGTACAAACGCTGCTCAATGTGCTCGAATTCTTGCACTGAGGCTTCGGGGAAAGCACCCCGCAGCAGGGCAATCTCGCCCTCTGCCTGCATCCCGTCGACGGGACCGGACCGGGCAGCCGCACGACGCCATTCCTCTAGGATCCGGTCGGACCAGAGCGGCTGATAGAGGCCCGCCTTGGCAGACCCGATCAGCACTTCGCGCATCACCGTCGGATAAAGGACACAGGCGTCGAGCAGGACCTTCATACGCGGTAGAAGAGCGCTTTGAGGTATCCGGTTTCCGCCAATTGCGGCAGCAGTGGATGGTCGGGTCCGGCATAGCCTGTGTAGATCAGCTGCCCGATGCGCCCTGCCCGACCAATACCGCGGGTACAGGCCCCACGGAACTTCGCCAGATCGGCGGCATGGGAACAGGAGCACAGGCCGATATAGCCGCCCTCTTTGACCAGCGGGGTCGCCAGTCGCGCCACACGTTCATAGGCCCGCAGACCAGCATCCAGCGCCTTTTTCGACGGGGCAAAGGCGGGCGGATCACAGATGACCACATCGAACTGCTCACCCTCTTCGGCCAGCGCCTCAAGCGTCGAAAAGGCATCGCCCTTGCGGGTCGCGAACCGGTCGCCAAAGCCCGACGCGGCAGCCCCCTGCTCTGCCAATTCCAGCGCGGGGGCAGAGCCGTCCACGGCCAAAGCCGAGGTCGCGCCGCCCGCCAGCATCGCCAAACCAAAGCCGCCTACGTGGCTGAACACGTCCAGCACGCGGCCGCCATTCGCCAGCTGCGCAGCAAAGGCGTGGTTCGGACGCTGGTCGTAGAACAGGCCGGTTTTCTGCCCGCCCATTACGTCCGCCATATAGGTCGCGCCATTCATGGGTACGGGGATCGGTGCCTCTGGCGCAGTACCAAGAGTAACCTCGGTCACCTCTTCCAGCCCCTCGAGGGTGCGCGCACGGCCCGTCCCGTTCTTGATCACGGTGGTCACGCCGGTCACGTCCACCAGCGCCTGCGCCAGTTCGGTAAAGCGCACATCAGCCCAAGCCGCGTTCGGCTGCACAACAGCCACATCCCCGAACCGGTCAATCACAACACCGGGCAGGCCATCGGCTTCGGCGTGGACCAGACGGTAGAACGGCTGATCGTACAGGCGCGCGCGATGCGAATAGGCCCGCTGAAGACGCGCGGTGAACCATGCCTGATCGACCGCAGTCTCGGTGTCGCGGTCCAGCATCCGCGCTATGATCCGGCTGTTCGGGTTCACGGTCACAAGGCCCAAAGGCTTGCGTTCGTTGTCCTCCAGAACGGCCAGCGATCCGGCCTCCAGATTGCGGGTCCGGCGGTCGGTCACCAGTTCGTTGTCATACACCCAAGGGAAGCCGTGGCGGATGGCGCGGGCTTCGGCATTGGGCTTCAGGCGGATTGTGGGGTATGCTTGGGTCATGTGCGCCCTCTACTCCGGTTCCGGTGCTGCGAAAAGATCAATCTGCACGAAGGTTTTACATCGCGCTTCTTGTTAGCGCTAACTTAATTTGATATACGGCGCCCAACAGGACGCTACAGGAGCTACCCATGCCCTTGAATAACACGATCCACGACGTCACCCAGCGCATCCGCGAACGCTCTGCAGACCGCCGTGCCAAGTACATGGACCAGATGAAGCGCGCCGCCGACCAAGGCCCCGCTCGCGCCCACCTGACCTGCGGGAACCAAGCCCACGCTTATGCTGCCATGGGTGACGACAAAGCCTCTTTGGCCGAGGGCCGCGCGCCGAACATTGGTGTCGTGACCGCCTACAACGACATGCTGTCCGCGCACCAGCCCTACGAGCGTTACCCTGAACTGATCCGCCAAACCGCCCGCAAAGTCGGGGCGACTGCGCAGGTCGCAGGCGGCGTGCCTGCCATGTGTGATGGCGTGACCCAAGGTCAGACCGGCATGGAACTCTCGCTCTTCTCGCGCGACGTCATCGCATTGGCGTCTGGCGTGGCTCTGTCCCACAACACCTTTGACGCGGCACTCTACCTTGGCGTCTGTGACAAGATCGTGCCCGGTCTGATTATCGCCGCCGCCACCTTTGGGCATATCCCCGGCATTTTCCTGCCCGCAGGTCCCATGGTCAGCGGTCTGCCCAACGACGAAAAAGCCAAGGTGCGCCAGCAATTCGCCACGGGCGAAGTGGGCCGCGACAAGCTGATGGAAGCCGAGATGGCCAGCTATCACGGTCCGGGCACCTGCACCTTCTACGGCACGGCAAACACCAACCAGATGCTGATGGAATTCATGGGCCTGCACATGCCCGGCAGTTCTTTCGTGAACCCGAACACGCCCCTGCGCGACGCCCTGACCGTCGCTGGCGTCGAACGCGCCGCTGCGATCACTCAACTGGGCAACGAATATACTCCGGTCTGCGACGTTCTGGACGAGCGCGCCTTTGTGAACGGGATCGTCGGCCTGATGGCGACCGGTGGCTCAACCAACCTCGTGCTGCACCTGCCAGCTATGGCCCGCGCGGCTGGGGTCGAACTGACGCTGGAAGATTTCGACCAACTGTCTTCGGTCGTCCCCCTGATGGCCAAAGTCTACCCGAATGGTCTGGCAGACGTGAACCACTTCCACGCGGCTGGTGGTCTTGGCTACATGATCGGCGAGCTGCTCGACAACGGCCTGCTGCATGACGACACCCAGACCATCGCCGGTCAGGGCCTGTCGCGCTACACCGAAGAGCCCAAGCTGGTCGACGACAGCCTGACATGGGTCGAAGGGCCCAAAGAGACCCAGAACGACAAAATCCTGCGCCCCGTCGAAACCGCCTTCCAACCCACCGGCGGCCTAAAGCAGCTGGCAGGCAACCTCGGCACCGGCATCATGAAGGTGTCCGCCGTTGCCCCCGAGCGTCACATCATCGAAGCCAAAGCCCGCGTATTCCACGAACAAGCTGATGTGCGCAAAGCCTTCCAAGCTGGTGAATTCACCGAAGACACCATCGTCGTCGTCCGCTTCCAAGGCCCGCAGGCCAACGGGATGCCGGAACTGCACAGCCTGACCCCGACCCTCGCCGTTCTGCAGGATCGCGGACTCAAGGTCGCGCTGGTCACCGACGGCCGCATGTCCGGCGCGTCTGGCAAGGTACCCGCAGCGATCCACGTCAGCCCCGAAGCATCTCTTGGCGGACCACTCGCCCGCGTCCGCGACGGCGACCTGCTGCGCGTCGACGCCAAGACCGGCAAGATCGACTGCCTAGAAGCCGATTTCGACACACGCGAGGCAGTTGTCGCCGACCTGACCGCCAACAAGTCGGGCATCGGCCGCGAGCTTTTCGAAGCCTTCCGCCAAAACGTTGGCCTTGCGTCGAACGGCGCAGCGGTCATCGTCTGACACTGCCAACGTCTGCCTTTGGCGATATGAGTATTTGGACAAAGCAGAATGCCCTGTTTCTTTTTGCCCCCAATACTCCCGCCGGAGGCACGCCACCCCAACCGATTTCGACCCAGAGGACCATTCCATGACCCCCGCAGAAGCCAGCGCAAAATCCCTCGAAATCTGCCGCAAGGCCCCTGTGATCCCTGTTCTGGTGATCGACGATCTGGCCCATGCACGCCCCTTGGCCGAGGCGCTGGTCAAGGGCGGTCTGCCAGTGCTCGAAGTGACCCTGCGCACCCCCATTGCGCTAGAAGCAATCCGCGAAATGGCGCAGGTCGAGGGCGGTATCGTCGGCGCGGGCACTTTGCTAACGCCCGCAGATGTCAAAGCCGCCAAGGAAGCAGGAGCTCTGTTCGGCGTGTCCCCCGGCGCGACAGACATCCTGCTGGACGCGTGCGAAGCGGCGGACCTACCCCTGCTGCCCGGCGCGGCGACCGCATCCGAAGCGATGTCGCTGCTCGAGCGTGGCTACACCGTCCAGAAATTCTTCCCTGCCGAAGCCAACGGCGGCGCCAAAGCGCTAAAGGCCATCGGCGCGCCGATCCCTCAGGTCACGTTCTGCCCCACTGGCGGTGTCAGCCTGAAGAATGCGCCCGACTATCTGGGTCTGGCCAACACTGCTTGCGTTGGCGGCAGCTGGGTTGCCCCCAAGGATATGATGATCGCTGGGGACTGGGACGGCATCGTAGCGCTCGCGCAAGAGGCCGCGCAGCTGCCACGCTAAGGGCAATCCCGAACAAAACAAAACGCGGTGCTCATCGGGCGCCGCGTTTTTCTATGTCCAAAGCTCAGGCGCGTGGACGCGACCGCCATCCCCCGCGCCGTTTGGGCCTGTCAGAGGTCGCGAGTCCTTCTTTCAGCACTGTGGTCATCGGGTGCTGTGCCTCCTGACCATACCTCTCCAACAGCTGGCCGATCACCTGCTGCAGATCATCCGTCGGCACGCTGAGCGCCCAATCCAGAAAAATGCTACGACATTCGGCCAGTGTGATCCCGTCAATCCTGTAGGCCTCGCGGATCAGGCCTTTGGGGTCATTGGGATCCTTCTCGGTGGTCATGCGGGGGCGTCCTTTGCGCGTGCGGCCAATACCGCGTCGATGTGTTTTGCTGCAGTGACATAGCCCTCGGACAACCGCTGTTCCAGTTGCGGCATATTTTGGCAATCACAGACGCTGAGCAGAAATTGTTCGCCCCCGCTGCCGATCTTGGCCGGCTCCAATCGGCCATCCCCCAAGAGCCGCGTGGCGACCTGCACCTGCCACAGCTGGCGATAAATCTGACACAACGACCGAGCCTCTGCGTCGGTCATCCAACCCAAGGAGCAGGCGGCGGTCAAACCGTCCGCCACACTGCGATTGGCCTGCCCAGAGAGCAACGTTGCCGCTTGAGCAAAGAGTTCGATGTCCTGCATCCGGCCATCGCCTACTTTGACGTCCCACAGGCTGGCAGGAGTCTTCGCAGCCCTGATCCGTGCGCGCATGTCAGCCACATCCCGTAAAACGGCGCCCTCGTCCCGTTCTTTGGCGATCAGCTCTTGGCGGAATGCTTCGATATCCTCGGACAATCCTGCACCACCGACGACCACCGCCGCGCGGGTCAGAGCCAGATGCTCCCATGTCCAAGCCTCGGTTTTCTGATAGATTTGGAAGGCGTCCCAACTGGTCGCCACCGGCCCCTGATTGCCCGAGGGCCGCAGGCGCATGTCCATCTCGTATAGACGCCCTTCGGACATGGGCGCGGTCATCGCGGTCACCAAAGCCTGTGTCAGACGGGCAAAATAGGTCCGAACGTGCAACGGCCGCTTGCCCGTCGACTCCTCGGCGCCTTCGGGATCGTAAATGACAATGACGTCCAGATCCGACGTCGCCGTCTGCATGCAAGCGCCAAGGCTGCCCATGCCCAGAACCGCCGCGCCGCGGCCGGGCGCAGGGCCGTGCTTGCGGGCAAACTCTGTCTGTACGGCGGGGAACAGTCCCGCCAAGGTCGCAGCAGCAAGGTCAGCATATTCGCGGCCCGCTTCTTCGGCTGAGATAAGCCCGCGCAACAGGTGCACACCAATTCGGAAGTGCCATTCCTTGGTCCAACGGCGCGTGTCGTCCAGTTGCCGCTCGTAGTCCCCCTCTGCCGCTTGCAGGCGCGATGTCAGCTCTTGGCTCAGCGCCTCCCGCCCGGGCCAAGGATCAAAGAAACTGCCGCCGATCACCCCATCCAGCACACCTGCGTTGCGCGACAGATACCGTGCCAAAGCTTGGGCTGTGCTGGCGATGTCGACGATCAGATCAACCAGATGCGGATTGGCCTCAAACAGCGAAAAGAGCTGCACGCCCGCAGGAAGGCCGGACAGGAATCCGTCAAAGGCAATCATCGCCTCGTCAGGCTTCGGAGAGGCACTGAGCTTGGTCAAAATTTCCGGCTTCAACCGCTCGAAAATCTCGACCGCGCGCGCGGAACGCAAGGCTGGGTATGTTTTCCAGCGCTCCACGATCTCGTGGTCCAGCGTCGCGGCCTCTTCACAGGGTTTGGATGGGGCGTCTGGGGCAAAGAAATCTTCGGTGAGATCATGGACGGCAGAAAGCCGGTCCCGCAACTCTTGCTCCAGCGCGGGTGTGTCCATGTCCATCATCGCCGCGATCCGGTCCAGCTCTTCGGGCGCCGTCGGCAAAGTATGGGTTTGTGCGTCGTTCACCATCTGCAGTCGGTGCTCGACCTCTCGGTGAAAGCGATAGTGGCTCGTCAGGGTGTCGGCCACATCGGGGGTGATCCACCCCTTCTGGGCCAGCACCTGTAGGCCTGACACTGTGCCACGAACGCGCAGCTCGGGATCACGCCCACCAGCGATCAGCTGGCGCGTTTGGGTGAAGAACTCGATCTCGCGAATACCGCCGCGTCCAAGCTTCATATTGTGGCCAGGCAGGCTGACAGGACCGTGCAGACCTTTGTGGTTGCGGATCGCCAGACGCATATCATGCGCGTCCTGAATGGCCGCAAAGTCCAAGTGCTTGCGCCAGACAAACGGGGTCAAGGTTTTCAAGAACCCGAGCCCGGCGTCGATATCGCCCGCGCAAGGGTAAGCTTTGATATAGGCAGCGCGCTCCCACGTGCGGCCTAGGCTTTCGTAATACCGTTCTGCGGCCTCCATCGGCATGCACACCGGCGTCACACCCGAATCGGGGCGCAAACGCAGGTCGGTGCGAAAGACATAGCCATCCGCCGTATTGTCCGAGAGCATTGCACACATTTTGCGCGTGGCGCGGATCAGCGCCGCGCGGGCATCAAGGTAGTCATCACGGGAGTACTTTGTCTCGTCGAACAGACAGATCAAGTCGATGTCAGAGCTGTAGTTCAGCTCTCCGGCGCCCATTTTGCCCATGGCCAGTGCCACCATGCCACCCGCCAGCTCCACGTCATCCTCGGTCATGCCGGGCAATTTTCCCCGCCGGATTTCGGCGCCGACGCAGGCTGTCATCGCCAAATGGGTCGCCAGCCCAGCAAAATCCGTCAGCGCACCCGTCACCTCTTCCAGCGTCCAAACACCCCCTAGATCCGCAAGCGCAGTCAGCAGTGCCACCCGCCGTTTGCCCTGCCTCAGGGCCCCTGACCGTTGATCGGGCGCGGTTGCCCTCAGCCAATCAAACTCTGCGGCCAGTGCGCCCTCTGGGTCTGACACAGCCTCGGCAATCCAATCGGTTTCCTTCGCCAGAAGGCCGCGCAAATATGGGCTGCACCCGGCAGTCCCTTCGATCAGGGCGCGGGTCTCTGGCGGCAACATCGGGAACAGAGCAGCCCCTTCGGCCCCACGTTCGGGATTGAAGGGGCGCGGCGTGCGGGTCATACGGGATGCGAATGTCATGAGCGCATGTTTGGGTCTGCCTGAACACCGCGTCAATGGCCCAGATCAAATCCCGAAAGGAGCCCGAAATGAGCAAGAGTCTGAAGCGTGTCCGCCAAGCCCTGATCGACGCTGGTTTTGAGCCCGAAATTCTGGAAATGGGCGAGACACGCACCGCGCAGCAGGCCGCAGACGCTGCGAACTGCCATGTCGATCAAATCGCGAAATCCATCATCTTTCGCGGAGAAACCAGCGGAGAGGCGATCCTCTTTTTGACCGCAGGGGGCAACAAAGTCTGCGCGGACAAGGCGAGCGCACTGGCCGGAGAACCTTTGGGCAAGGCGGATGCTACCTTGATCCGCAGCCAGACCGGCTTTGCCATCGGGGGCGTTTCGCCTGTTGGACACTTGAACCCGATCCGCGCGTTTTTGGACCCGCGACTCCTAGAATTTAGTGAAATCTGGGCAGCGGCGGGCACCCCACGGCACATATTTTCGCTAAAACCACAAGATTTATTGCCCCTCAGCGGTGCGCAAGCCGCTGATTTCACGTCGCAATCCAAATAATGTAAAAAGTTTTCACATTGCCCCTTGTATCGGAAGGGCTCCATCACGATCTCTTGTAATGTGAAGAGCATTCACATTGACCCTGAACGGAGCACCCGATGTCTACATTTGCAGATCCAATACCCCAAGAAGCCCGCGGCTGGTTCGCCCGCGCCGAAGCCTGGCTTGATGCCAGAGGCAAAGGCGCATGGATCGCTGCGATGGTCCTGTCCTTCATCTTTTTCTGGCCTGTCGGTCTCGCGCTGCTGGCCTACATGATCTGGAGTAAGAAAATGTTCAAATCGTCCTGCCGCGCAAAACGCAGCTTCGGTCCCGCCTTCCGCTCGTCCGGAAACACCGCTTTCGACGCCTACAAGGCTGACACCCTGCGCCGTCTCGAAGACGAGCAGATCGCCTTCGAAAGCTTCCTAGAGCGTCTGCGCGAAGCCAAAGACAAGGCAGAGTTCGACCGCTTTATGGACGAACGCGGCAAGTCCGGCACCGAAGCCGAGACTCCGAACGCCTGATCCCGTACCATGGGCCCGCCCGCTCCGGCGGGCCCCGACCCAGCCCCTGATCCGAAACCGGTCCCACACATATGAGCTATTCAGAGATTTTGCCCGACCCCGACCGCCACGAAGAACTGTATGCAGACACCCCGACCAAGCGCCTGTTGGCGTGGCTGGTGGATCTGGTGATCGTCGCCGTCCTGTGTGCGTTGATCCTGCCGTTTACATTCTTCACTGGGATCTTCTTTTTTCCGGTGATGATGATGGTGATCGGTTTTGCGTATCGCGTCATCACTCTGGCCCGTGGATCCGCGACGTGGGGCATGCGCCTGATGTCGATGGAGTTGCGTACCATGCAGGGGCACCGCTTCGACCTACCCACCGCATTTCTGCACACTTTAGGATATTCGGTATCCTTTGCTGTATTCCCTTTGCAGATCGTTTCCATCGTATTGATGTTAACCTCATCCCGCAGGCAGGGGCTTACCGACCATATCATGGGCACGGTCCCTATGAACAAGACCACGCTATACTGAGGTCCATGAAACCTACTAGACTGCCCCCTTGGCGCGAGGGGGCGGCATTGTTATCGTCTCTAGCGAACTATATGAGATCGACATGCGCCATACGCCTCCTCTTACGCCGCAGTTTTACGTGACAGCCCCCCAAAGCTGTCCCTACCTGCCCGACCGCATGGAACGGAAGCTGTTCACCGCGTTGCAGGGGGACAATGCCCACGCCCTGAACGACTCGCTATCGCAACAGGGGTTCCGTCGCTCGCAGAACGTGCTGTACCGCCCGTCCTGCTCTGATTGCGCAGGATGTCTGTCTGCACGCATCCGAGTGAGCGATTTTGCGCCGACGAAAACCCAGTCGAAAACCCTGCGCCGCAATGCCAATCTGGATCGCGAAGTCCGCAGCCCTTGGGCCACCGAAGAGCAATATGACCTCTTCCGCCGCTACCTCAGCGCCCGTCACGCAACTGGCGGCATGGCAGACATGGATATCTTCGAATTCGCCGCAATGATCGAGGAAACGCCGGTCCGCACCCGCGTGATCGAATACACCGACTCGACTGCGACCGACGACGCCCTAACCGCCGTGTGCCTGACGGACGTCCTCCAAGACGGCCTGAGCATGGTCTACAGCTTCTACAAGCCAGAGCTGGCCAATCGAAGCCTCGGGACGTTCATCATACTGGATCACATCCGTCTGGCGCTCGAGCTGGACCTGCCTTTTGTCTACCTCGGCTATTGGGTACCCGGCTCCGAGAAGATGGGCTACAAAGCCAACTTCTCAGGCGTAGAGCTGTTCCGCAACGGCGGATGGGAGCCGATGGAGCAGCCCGAGAACTACTCGGCGGATCTGCACCCGCTGTCGACAGAGCCGATCTCGGAGCAAGTGTCGAACCTGATCCTGCCCAACGTTCGACCGGTCAATCGCTAAAAGAACCCCACTTCTTTTTGCCTAAAATACTCAAATCCCAACAAAAAAGGCCCCGCGCAAACGGGGCCTTTTTCTATCTCTCGCCTGATGCCTTATTTCGGCATCAGGTCGGGAACGATGGTCACGATGCCCGGGAAGAGCCACAGGATCGCAATCCCGACCACCTGGATCAACACAAAGGGCGCAACACCGCGGTAGATATGGCCGGTCGTCACTTCCCGAGGCGCCACGCCACGCAGATAGAACAGCGCAAAGCCAAAGGGCGGCGTCAGGAACGAAGTCTGCAGGTTCACCGCGATCATGATGGTCACCCATTTGGGATCAAAAGACCCACCATAGATCACCGGTCCCACGATCGGCACCACGATGTAAATGATCTCGAGGAAATCGAGAACAAAGCCCAGCACGAACAGCACCAGCATCACGATCAAGAAGACCGTGAATTCGTTGTCGAAGCTGCGTAGGAACATCTGAATGTAGTGCTCGCCGCCGAACGAAATGACCACGAGGTTCAACAGCTGCGACCCGATCAGAATGGTAAAGACCATGCTGGTCACTTTGGCTGTCTCGCGCATCACCGGCGACAGAACGCCTGTCCGGAACAGGGTCCAGCATGCATAGCCCACACCAAACACGATGTAGAGGTACGCAGCATAGGCCAGTGTGAATGCCATCCAAGTTTCGGCCGACACACTCTCGGTGTTGATCCGCAGGTCAAAGTTAATGCCCAAGATCAGCAGGATCACGGTCGCAAAAGTCGAGTTGATGATGATCTTGCCCGACTTATTCTCGTCCTTGAGCTTACGGTAGGCCGCCAGCATCAGAGCACCGACCGCACCAAGCGCCGCAGCGGGCGTCGGGTTGGTGATACCGCCAAGGATCGAGCCCAGAACCGCAACGATCAGAACCAGCGGCGGGAAGACCACGCGGATCAACTCGTTTTGACCCAGACGCGCTACAGCCGCTTTCATCGACCACAGCGTCAGCCCGATGGGCAGCGCCAATATGACAAAGGTCATGGTCGCGCTGGTCAGCGGATTGATCAGGACAATATCTGCCAGAGCAGCCAGCACCAGACCGATGCCACCGATCAGCAGCGGGCGGGGTTCTTGGCTTGGGGCCACACCGCGCGCCAGCATCAGGATGATCCCCAGCATCGCGATCATGATCGACACACCTGTTCCGATCGGTGCTGCTGCGGCAACCTTCTCGGCGCGGGCCGCGTCCATCTCTTCAGGGGTCAAGCGAACGCTCTCCTGCAGACCGCCTGCATCGGTGATCGCTTGGTTTTCAGCAACCGCCGTATCCCATGCCTCTTGCCCGTGCAGCTCGATCATCGAGGCCTGACACTCTTCGCTCACATTGGTCCGCAAGCTTGCAGTGGTCCCCGCATCGCTAAAGCTGTCGACAGTCACGTCTTGGGTGCCGACAATCCCGAGATTGCCAAGGATCAGCAGTCCCGCGATCAGCGCGACCGGCAAGCCAAGGAACCAAGTAAAGCCTTCGCTGCGGGTGATGACTTCGCCAGTGCCCGTGTCGCCCATCTGCACCGCAGGCGCTTTGCTCGGGTTGAACAGCGCGTAGCCAAAGGCATAGAGCGCATAGAGCATGGCGAGCATGATCCCCGGCAGCAGCGCCGCTTGGAACAGCGTACCAACAGACACAACCGCAGGCTCACCCAGATAGGTCAGCGCGTCAGAGCAACCGACAGAGCGCGCGCGCTCTTCCTGAGCGGTGGAGTACAGGTCGCCCGCCAGCGTGCCGAGCAAAACAATCACGATCGACGGCGGGATGATCTGGCCCAATGTACCAGAAGCCGCAATCACACCGGTGGAAAGCTCTGGTGAGTAGTTATTCCGTAGCATGGTCGGCAAGGAGAGCAGGCCCATGGTCACAACGGTCGCGCCCACGATACCGGTCGATGCCGCAAGGAACGCGCCCACAACCACAACCGACACAGCCAGACCGCCGGGCAGAGGCCCGAAGACTTTGGCCATAGTGGTCAAGAGGTCGTTCGCGATCTTGGAACGTTCCAGCGTGATACCCATCAAAACGAACATCAGAACGGCCAGGAGCGTCTCGATCGACTGACCTGCCAGAACACGCTCGTTGATACGGTTCACGATGAACGACACGTTGCGATCCAGCGCGGTTTCCCAGCCAGACACAAACACAGGTTCCGCGATCCTTGGAAGATCGGGATATCTAAAGACCGAGATGGAGTCCTGTTTGACCCCGCTGGCCACAAGGGCGTTATAGGCGTCCGACCCAGTGTCGATCGCCTGGTGAATCAGGAGACCCGCGCTATCAAGCGCGGCAATGATACCAAAGGCGATCGCCCCTGCCCCGCCGATGGCGAAGGCAACGGGAAAGCCCGAAAGAATGCCCGAGAACAGGCACAAAAAGACGATGATCAGGCCGATCTCTACGCCGTCTAGTCCGAATAGCATGTCTTATCCGCCTTGAATTAATGGGTGCCTTCGTAGGCTTCTTCGCCTTCACCCAGCGTATCGCGGTCCACAAAGCGGCCAGCGGAGTCCGGGCCTTCTTTGTATTCCAGATAGGAACGCCAGAAGAATGCGCAGGCATGGATGAAGACCATACCAGCGAAGGTCACGAGCAGGATTTTGAACAGGAAGTAGCCAGTGAAGCCGTTGGCCGAGAAACCAATGGTTTCTACGTTCCAGCGCAGGGCGCGCGACTTCATCAGCAGGCGGTCCAACTGGTCCGAGGCCGACGGCTTGGGAACGATCAGGTGGCGCCACAGGAAGTACCAGCCGTACATCCACGTGATCACCGCCAAGGGCATCATAAAGATCACCGAGCCGACCATGTCGATAACGCGCTGCACACGGTGGCTGACTGCTGCATAGACAAGGTCCACTCGAACATGTCCGCCTTGGACAAAGGTGTAGCTGACGCACATCGCAACAACGATGGCATTCCACAGCTTCAACTCTTCGGACCACCAGCTGACATCAAAACCGACAGGGATACCAAAGCCCAGCACCACGTCAGGCCGCGCAAAGATCCGTTGCATCAGAACGATGACGGTCTGTTGCAGCACCATAATCAGGCCCGCCCAAGCGGCGAAGCGACCCGCGGCATTCGCAAACGCCTCGAGCCCGCGCACACAGCCCCAGAGGAAGTTGTTTTTCCAGACACCGACCGCTGTGATGATCAGGAAGGTGGTGAAAATAACAAAGAAGAATTCGACCGAGCCGCCGTAGTAAACAAAGCGCGACAAGGCCTCTTTGTTCGACCAATCCAGCCAGAGGCCTGGATGCGACACAGCATAGAAGAAATTGTAGAAGGCCATAGCGACGTTGGACAGCGCCCAAACAAGGCCGTCCCACATCGAGAGCAAGGCGCCCCCCAGCCCGATGCTTTCCTGTTCCATGATGTCCCCGAGTATCCCGCTTCGACGCGGGTTAGTTTGCGAACGCAATGTTCGCACGAAATAGGGCACCGCTCATCAGCGGTGCCCACGACGCAAAGGCAGAAATTAGCCGCGGTTCAGAACGCGGTCACGCTGCTGCACGTAGCTGCGGTCTGCGCGCTGCAGCCACTCGGAGCTCGACTTCATCGACTCTTCGAAGCTGGTACGGATTTCCGCGTACATCGGATCGTCCATGAACTCGTCCATGGCCTGCAGCGATGCGGTGCCGAACAGATCCCACACGTCGTCGGTGAATTCCATCAGCTTGACGCCTTGGCTCTGGATACGCTTCAGCGCGGCTGCGTTGTTCGCGATACCCTGTGTCAGGCTGTGGGTGGTGGCTGCTTTGGCGGCCTGCTCCATGATGGCCTGCTGGCCGGGTGTCAGGCTGTCCCAGACATCGCGGTTGAACGACACCGACAGAGCCGATCCCGGCTCGTGGAAGCCCGAGGTGTAGTAGAAGTTACAAACTTCCTGGAAGCCCAGACGCTCGTCCGCGAAGGGTCCGATCCACTCTGCGCCGTCGATCGCGCCGGATGCCAGAGCCTGATAGATTTCGCCGCCGGGGATCGATTGAACCGATGCGCCGGTCATACCCAGTGCACGGCCACCGATACCGGGCATACGGAACTTCAGACCGTTGAAGTCATCTGCCGAGCGGATTTCCTTGCGGAACCAGCCGCCGGGCTGCATGCCGGTCGAGCCCGCGTGGAACGACTTCAGGCCAAAGATTTCACCCAGACCGTCATACAGTTCCTGACCGCCGCCGTGGTACATCCAAGTCGACAGTTCTTGCGCGGTCGCGCCGAACGGAACTGCGGTGAAGTAGTAGTAACCGGGGTGCTGGCCGCCAAAGTAGTAGTCAGCCGAGTGGTACATGTCCGCCTGGCCCGAGGACACAGCATCAAACACCTCGAAGCCGCCGACGAGTTCGCCTGCTGCTTTTTTGTCGATGGTGATCTGGCCATCGGTCATCGCCTGAACAGCGTTGTTGAAGTACACGGCCGCGTCATCAAACACAGCAAAGCCATGGGGGACCGAAGTCACCATGGTCAGAGTGCGGTTGCCCTGCGCGATGGCGGGTGCTGCCAGAGTGCTGGCTGCAGCTGCGGTGCCGCCAATTGCCGAAGTCTTCAGAAAAGAACGACGATCCATATGGTCTCTCCTCCCAAATTCTGCCCTACCTTGCGGCGGGCGGATCGTTATCAAGTGGTGCGACCTTAGTGGCGGAAACCCGTTTGGCAAATACCAAGTACTACGTAGCAGTGCCGTTCTGGCCATATTTCCTGACCAAATCCGGCAAATTTTCAGGTTTCCAAGGGCCTGAGTCGCGCAATTTTATTTTAGCGCCGCTTGATCTTGGCTGCGGGTTCTGAGCGAATCGCCCCCATGAAACAGATTCTCTCGCGTCTTCATTTCAGTTACGGGCAGAAGCTCTTCTTGCTCGCGACCCTGCCTCTAATCGGGGCTGTGGCGGCGATCTCGGTTGTGGTGGCATTGCAGTCCCAGGAATTGGCAGAGCGCGAGGTCCGCACGCTGGAATCCCAGCTGATTGATGTGAAAAAGCAAGAGCTTAAAAACTATGTCACGCTGGCGCGGAACAGCTTTTACTACATCTACGGGAATGCCGCCCCCGATGATGAAGAGGCCAAGCGCAAGGTGATGCAGATCCTTGCTGCGATGATCTACGGGTCCGAGGGCTTCTTCTTTGTCTACGATTACGAGGGCAATAATCTGGTCTCACCGCGCCAGACGGACATGATCAACCAGAATTGGGCAGGCCTTTCTGATTCTACTGGAACGCCCGTGGTCGACGAGTTGATTCGCGTTGCGCGATCCGGTGGGGGCTACCACACATATCTATGGCCCAAGCCCAGTACCGGCGAAGAGGCACAGATGATCACCTATGTGACCAGCTTTCCCAGTTGGCGATGGGCGGTGGGTACCGGCGTCTTTGTGGACGACGTGATCAAAACCGTTGCTGCGTCAAAGTCAGAGGTCGAGGCCCGCGTGCGCCGGACATTCTTTTACATCGGGGGGATTACCTTTGCCTCGCTTCTGATGGTGTTCGGAACGGGCATGATCATCAACGTGCGCGAACGCCGTCTGGCCGATGCGAAACTGAAAAGCCTGACCCAGCGGGTATTCGACGCCCAAGAAGAAGAGCGTGGCCGCGTGGCCCGCGAACTTCATGACAGCATCAGCCAAATTTTGGTCGGGGTGCGATACGGACTGGAATTGGCCAAGAAGCGGTTCGCCAACAATGACCCCCGCGCGCCAGAGGCGATGAACCGCGGGATCGACAGCCTATCTGGCGCAATTCAAGAGGTGCGCAGGATCAGTCGTGACCTGCGCCCCGGCGTGCTGGATGATCTTGGTCTTGGTCCTGCCCTCAAAGCACTGACGGATGACTTTAGCACCCGCACAGGGATCGAAACCCAGTTCAGCACCGTGGTCTTTCGCAACCGACTGGATCAGGACGCCAAGATCGCCCTCTATCGCATCGCCCAAGAGGCGCTGACGAACATCGAACGGCACTCTGGGGCTAACCACGTCACCATCGACCTACGCGGCCACCGCAGCGGGGCGACCATGACCATCGCTGATAACGGCCACGGGTTCGAAACCGCCCGCCGCCAGAACCCACGCCAAGGTCTTGGCCTGCGCAACATGCAGGAACGGGTCGAACAGCTCGAAGGCTCATTGAATATTCAATCGGCCAAGACAGGCACGCGGATTTCAGTGACTGTCCCCCTCACCCACTTGTTGCCGCCGGAAAGCAGCAGTACCTCTGCCTCCAAGAAACCTGTGACGGAGGTCCCCGAATGAGCACTGCGCCGATCCGCCTGCTGATCGTTGATGACCACCCGATGGTGGCCGACGGCATCGAAGCCATTCTCGAAGGGTATGACGATATCGAAGTCGTCGGCGTCTTGTGTAACGGGCAGGAAGCCATTGATCAGGTCGAAACCCTGAACCCCGATGTGATCCTGTTGGACCTAAACATGCCGGGTGTCGGCGGGCTGACTGCGACCGAGATCATCCTCGAACGCCGCCCCGAGACGCGGATTCTGATCCTGTCTATGCATGACAGCCCCGAATACATCAGCAGCGCCCTGTCCCACGGCGCGCGCGGCTATGTTCTCAAGGATGTCCCGACCGAAGAGATCAAGACCGCCATCGACGCTGTGATGCGTGGCGAGCGATACCTGTGCACCGGCGCCAGCGGATCGCTGACCCCAGAGCCGACTGGCGACCGCGAACCCCTGACCTCTCGCGAACAAACGGTGCTGCTGCAACTGGCGCAGGGCAAGTCCAACAAAGAGGTCGCGGCGGAACTGGACATCTCGGTCCGGACGGTCGAAACCCACCGCAAGAACATCAAACGCAAGCTCGGCATCTCGTCGACTGCGGGGCTGACCCGGTACGCGCTAGAGCATGGGGTCCTGCAAGGGACAGGTCACGGACTCTGACCCTTCGCAATAATTTTATTTCAAACATGCCCATTCCCGCGAAATTTCCTACAAATGCGGTTGACCTCGGTTTTTGCCGCTTTTAATCAGGGCGCAGCAAACGGAGAGCCCCTATGGACCAGTCGGTCGTACTAGTCGTGGAAAATTGGCGCATGGGCCGGTAACGGACACCATAACGGTACCCCATGCGCCCCCGAGAAAATCGGGGGCTTTTTTGTTTCAAACAGAAGTGACGTCGTAAACGGAGACACGCAGATGACACGTCAGATGACCGGAGCGAAAATGGTAGTCCAGGCCCTGAAGGATCAGGGTGTGGAAGTCGTGTTCGGATACCCCGGTGGCGCTGTGCTACCGATCTACGACGAAATCTTTCAGCAGAACGATATCAAACACATCCTCGTGCGCCACGAACAAGGTGCGGTTCACGCGGCCGAAGGCTATGCCCGCTCGACCGGCAAGCCCGGCGTAGTTCTGGTGACATCGGGCCCCGGCGCGACCAACGCTGTGACCGGCCTGACCGACGCGCTGCTCGATTCGATCCCGCTGGTGGTTCTGTCGGGTCAGGTGCCGACTTTCATGATCGGCTCGGACGCGTTCCAAGAGGCCGACACCGTCGGCATCACCCGCCCCTGCACCAAGCACAACTGGCTGGTCAAAGACACCGACCGTCTGTCGGCGACAATCCACGAGGGCTTTCACGTAGCGACCTCGGGTCGTCCCGGCCCCGTGCTGATCGACATCCCCAAGGACGTGCAGTTCGCATCCGGCACCTATGCAGGTCCCAAGCAGGCGCGCACCAGCCACTACCAGCCCCAGGTCAAAGGTGATCTGGACATGATCAACGAACTCGTTGATGCGCTGGAAAAGGCAAAGCGTCCGATCTTCTACACCGGCGGCGGCGTGATCAACTCTGGCCCCGCAGCCAGCCAACTGCTGCGTGAACTGGTGGACACCACTGGTTTCCCGATCACCTCGACCCTGATGGGCCTTGGCTCCTACCCCGCTTCGGGCAAGGGCTGGCTGGGGATGCTCGGCATGCACGGCCTCTATGAGGCCAACATGGCGATGCACGACTGCGACCTGATGATCAATATCGGTGCCCGTTTTGATGACCGGATCACTGGCCGCATCGACGCGTTCAGCCCGAAGTCGAAAAAGGCGCACATCGACATCGATCCCAGCTCGATCAACAAAGTGATCCGCGTGGACATCCCGATCGTGGGCGATGTTGGCCACGTTCTGGAGGACATCCTCAAGGTCTGGAAATCGCGTGGTCGCAAAACCAACCAGGAAGCTCTGGCCAAGTGGTGGAAGAAGATCGAGGAATGGAAAGCCGTGCGCTGCCTGTCCTTCAAGCAGGAAGGTTCGGTCATCAAACCCCAGTACGCGCTCCAGCGTCTTGAGGAGCTGACCAAAGGCCACGACCGCTACATCACCACCGAGGTGGGCCAGCACCAGATGTGGGCGGCCCAGTACCTTGGTTTTGATGATCCGAACCGTTGGATGACCTCGGGCGGTCTGGGGACCATGGGCTACGGCGTTCCCGCGTCGGTTGGTGTGCAGATCGCGCATCCTGAATCGCTGGTCATCAACGTGGCAGGCGAAGCCAGCTGGCTGATGAACATGCAGGAGATGTGTACTGCGGTTCAGTACCGCGCGCCGGTCAAGCAGTTCATCCTGAACAACGAACGTCTGGGGATGGTCCGCCAGTGGCAGCAGCTGCTTCATGGCGAGCGTTACTCGCAATCATGGTCCGAGGCTCTGCCCGACTTCGTGAAGCTGGCCGAAGCCTTTGGCTGCAAAGGTATCCTGTGTTCGGACCCCAAGGATCTGGATGATGCCATCATGGAAATGCTGGACTACGACGGCCCCGTGATCTTCGACTGCCTTGTTGAAAAGCACGAGAACTGCTTCCCGATGATCCCGTCGGGCGCGCCGCACAACGAGATGCTGCTGGGTGACGCGAATGCCACCGATGCCATCGGCGCGACCGGCGCGGTGCTGGTATGATGGAGACAAGAGGATGACTGTCGATCCGGACAAAGCGATGAAGCTTTCAGATGGAAATAGTGTTTCCTTCAACGTCAATGACTTTGAACCGACGAGCACTATCGGAGCGCTCGTCCGTACAACCCAATACCTAAAAGCACACCTAGATGCGCTGTATTCCAACTCAGACTGGCGAATGGCTGTATATAAAGAAGTGTTCGAGGATTTGACCGTACACAACCAAGAAGGCACTGGCTCCGAGCGCGAGGCAGCAATGTTGAAAGCGACCGAACTGGTTGCGCAAGTACTAGGCGTGGAGAACAAATAAATGTCAGCAGCTCTCAACATCAAAAAAGGTTCGTCCAAGCATTCGGCGTATAATCTGCGCCCCAACTTCTCGGACGTCGAAGAAACCCACACTCTGGCTGTTCTGGTGGACAACGAAGCCGGC
This sequence comes from Donghicola eburneus, assembly GCF_900115865.1. Lineage (GTDB taxonomy): Bacteria > Pseudomonadota > Alphaproteobacteria > Rhodobacterales > Rhodobacteraceae > Donghicola > Donghicola eburneus. The sequence goes on from NZ_FOXY01000002.1 coordinate 191,956, forward strand.
GTTCTGGCCCGCGTGATCGGTCTGTTCTCGGGCCGTGGCTACAACATCGAAAGCCTGACCGTGGCCGAGGTTGATCACGAAGGCCACCTGAGCCGCATCACCATCGTGACCACCGGCACCCCGCAGGTCATCAACCAGATCAAGGCCCAGCTGGGTCGTATCGTCCCCGTTCACGAAGTACACGACCTTACCGTCGAGGGCCCCTCGGTCCAGCGCGAACTGGCGCTGATCAAAGTGGCCTGCAGCGGCGACAAGCGCGTCGAAGCCCTGCGTCTGGCGGATATTTTCCGCGCCAAGGTCGTGGACAGCACCCTGTCGAGCTTCGTATTCGAAATAACCGGCGCGCCTGACAAAATTGATGCGTTTTCGGACCTTATGCGCCCCCTCGGATTGGCCGAAGTGGCGCGAACAGGGGTGGCCGCTCTATCGAGAGGCGCATCCTAATATCCCTTGGCGGGACTTTTTTGGAACAAAGCCTCCATTCAATAATTAGTTTATTGAAAGGAGGCACTCATGCCGGACAACACATCCCCCGAGCCCGACCCGCAACAAAAGCAGGCGACCGAAGCGTCATGACGCGACGACACGCCTAAGAAAAAGAAGAAGAAACAGGACGACGAGCCTGACTTCATCTTTACCGACTTCGCAATGATCTGAAGTCTGGGATTGCCCCGTCCCCTTGCTATAAAGGGGGCATGGCGACTCCGGTGACATCTATAAAATACGTCGGCCCTTCGCAGGCCAATGCGCTAGCGGCCGCTGGCATCCATGACGCAGAGACCCTTCGCGAGGTCGGCGCACACGAAGCCTATGGCCGTATGCTGGCCACCGGCCATTCTCCACATTTCATCGGATATTACGCGCTTGTCATGGCGCTTCAGGGCCGCCCTTGGAACGACTGCAAGGGGCAGGAAAAAGAGGACCTGCGGGTGGCGTTCGACGATCTGAAGAACGCCAGACATGACAAGGGCCGCTCCGAGCTTGAAGCGGCCCTCGATATGATCGGGGTCATTGACCCCAAGATCCGTAGGTAGGCTTAGCCGACCAGTTCCAGACCCGAGAAGAAGAACGCGATTTCGTTCGCTGCGGTTTCGGGAGCGTCCGAACCGTGAACCGAGTTTTCGCCAACCGACAGAGCGAATTCTGCGCGAATGGTGCCTTCGGCTGCGTCTGCGGGGTTGGTTGCGCCCATGACTTCGCGGTTTTTCGCGATTGCGCCTTCACCTTCCAGAACCTGAACAACGACGGGTGCCGATGCCATGAATTCGCACAGTTCGCCGTAGAAGGGACGCTCTGCGTGCACTTCGTAGAACTTGCCTGCCTGAGCGGGTGTCAGGTGGATGCGCTTCTGGGCAACGATGCGCAGACCAGCGTCTTCGAACTTGGCGTTGATTTTGCCGGTCAGGTTGCGGTTGGTTGCGTCGGGCTTGATGATGCTCAGAGTGCGTTCGGTGGCCATGGAAAACCTCATTTGAGTTAGACGTGAGCGGGCCGAAACCCGCGATCCCGCGCCCCCTAGCATGGAAAACTTTCTGGGGGAAGACAGCTTTGATGGCGGTAACGTCATGAGTCGGGAAATTCACGTAGCTTTCATGATTTCGCATCGATCCGGTGAATGGCCGCTTTCCGAGGGCATTGGGCTCTGCTAATCGCGGGACATGCTCAAGATTTCTGATATCTCCTATTCGATCGAAGGCCGCCCCCTGTTTGAAGGGGCCAGCGCCACCATCCCCGACGGCCACAAGGTGGGTCTGGTCGGGCCGAACGGCGCGGGCAAGACCACCTTGTTCCGGCTGATCCGTGGGGAACTCACGTTGGACAGCGGCGACATCAGCCTGCCCTCTCGCGCCCGCATCGGCGGCGTCGCGCAGGAAGTTCCCGGCAATGAGGTCAGTCTGCTGAACACCGTTCTGGCCGCCGACACCGAGCGCTCCGAGCTGATGGCAGAGGCTGAAACCGCCACCGATCCCCACCGCATCGCCGACATCCAGACCCGTCTGGTCGACATCGACGCCTGGAGCGCCGAGGGGCGCGCCTCGACCATCCTCAAGGGTCTGGGCTTCGACTACGAGGCGCAGCAGCGCCCTTGTTCGGCTTTCTCGGGCGGCTGGAGGATGCGGGTAGCCTTAGCGGCGGTGCTCTTCTCGGCGCCTGATCTGCTGCTCTTGGACGAACCGACCAACTATCTCGACCTCGAAGGGGCGCTGTGGCTCGAGGAATACCTCGCCACCTATCCCCATACGGTCATCGTGATCAGCCACGATCGCGGCCTCTTGAACCGCGCCGTGACCGAGATCCTGCACCTCGAGGATCGTAAGCTGACCCTCTACCAAGGGGGCTACGATCGCTTCGCCAAGACCCGCGCCGAGCAGCGCGCGGTTCTAGCCGCAGCCGCGAAAAAGCAGTCCGCCCGCCGCGAACATCTGCAATCCTTTGTGGACCGTTTCCGCGCCAAGGCGACCAAAGCGAAACAGGCCCAAGCCCGCCTGAAGATGATCGAAAAGATGGAGCCTATCAGCGCCCCCGAAGAAGCGGCCAAGCGGGTCTTCACCTTTCCCGAGCCCGAAGAACTGTCGCCCCCCATCGTCGCGATGGAAGGGGTCGAGGTCGGCTATGGCGACACCCCAATCCTGAAGCGTCTGAACCTGCGCATTGACCAAGACGACCGCATCGCCCTCTTGGGGAAAAACGGCGAGGGGAAATCCACGCTGTCGAAGCTGATCGCGGGCCGGCTTGAGCCGATGTCCGGCAAGCTGACGAAATCAAACAAGCTGCGGATCGGCTTTTTTGCACAGCATCAGGTGGATGAACTCTACGTCGACGAAACCCCGCTGATGCACCTTCAGCGCCTACGCCCCGAGGTACATCAGGCCAAGCTGCGCGCCAAACTGGCGGGCTTCGGCCTTGGCGCGGATCAGGCGGAAACCGAAGTTGGCAAGCTGTCGGGCGGCCAAAAGGCCCGCCTGTCACTGTTGCTCGCGACCTTGGATGCGCCGCACCTGTTGATCCTCGACGAACCGACCAACCACCTTGATATCGAGAGCCGCGAGGCCTTGGTCGAGGCGTTGACCGCATACTCTGGCGCGGTGGTTCTGGTCAGCCACGACATGCACCTTTTGGGCATGGTCGCAGACCGTCTATGGCTGGTCAAAGATGGGCGGGTCTCGCCTTACGAGGACGACCTCGAATCCTATCGCAAGCTGCTGCTGACCAATGACACCCCCGCCCCCACCAAAGCCAAATCCGAGGACAAGCCCAAGCGCCCCGGACGCGACGCTATGCAGGCCCTGCGGTCCGAGGCCCGCAAGTCCGAAGAGCGTGTCGAAAAGCTGATGGAGATGAAGGAAAAGCTGGAAGTCAAACTGGCTGATCCCGACCTCTATGACCCTGCCCGCAAGGACGAGGCGCTGCAGTGGCAAAAGAAAATGGCAGAGGTCGAAGAGGCGTTGGTCCGTGCCGAAGGCCTTTGGGAAGACGCCATGATGAAGCTTGAAGAGGCCGAGAACCCCGTCTGAGCCTTGCCAGAAAATCCTTGCGCGCGGGACCGTTCCCTAGGACGGTCACCCCAACCGACAGGAGCCCGACATGGATGTGAATTTCCTGATCACGGCGTTCTTTACGCTGTTCGTCATCATCGACCCCATCGGCCTGACCCCGTTGTTCGTGGCCCTGACCCAAGGCATGTCGCCGCAAAAGCGCCGTGCCATCGGCATCCGAGCCTGCTTTATCGCGGCGTGCATCCTGACGGCCTTCTCGATTTTTGGCGAAGCGCTATTGGGGTTCATCGGCATTTCCATGCATGCCTTCCGCATCGCGGGCGGCATCCTGCTGTTCTTGACCGCACTCGATATGCTGTTCCAACGCCGCACCAAACGCCGCGAAGATCAGGCCGAGGAAGACGAAGGTCACGATCCCTCGGTCTTCCCCATCGCGATCCCGCTCATCGCGGGGCCTGGCGCGATTGCGACAATGATCCTGCTGACCGGCCAGACCGATGGCGTCCTTGGCTACTTATCCGTGCTTGGCGTGATGCTGGCGGTTCTGGCAATCATGCTCGCGCTCTTCTTTACCGGCGGCGTGATCGAAAAGGCGCTAGGGCGGACTGGCATCAACGTGGTTAGCCGCCTGCTGGGGATGCTCCTAGCCGCGCTCTCGGTGCAGTTCGTGCTGGATGGTCTGCGCGGCTTTGGCTTCGCGGGGTGACAAACGGCAGAGGGGTTCCCATATCAGGTAGGTCCCTTTTCCTGAGTGAAAGTCCAAATGCTCGATAGTCTACCCGGAGATGATATTGCCCGCGCCGCATATTTTGTGGTGCTCGGAAGCGCCCTGATCGGGATTGTTTTGCTGCGGATTCGGCCCGGCCTGATCCAAGGGTTCAAGACAATCGCTGCGTGGGTCGTGATCTTTGGCGTGGTCGCCATTGGCGCGTCACTTTACGAGGATGCGCAGATACAGCAACCGATGCAGAGCTATTCCGCGCAGGACGCTCAGATCACCGTTCCGCGTTCCCGTGACGGGCATTATTACCTGACACTCGGAGTGAATGGCGTCCCAACACGGTTCGTGGTGGATACAGGCGCGACGGATATCGTCCTGACCCAAGAGGCCGCGCGCGCAGCCGGCATCCCCTTGGACAACCTACCCTACATGGGCCGCGCCATGACCGCGAACGGAGAGGTCCGCACTGCCCGCGTGACCCTGAATTCGCTGACGCTGGACGGGATTACTGACACCAATATTAAAGCTTCGGTCAATGGTGGGGCCTTGCACGAGTCGCTATTGGGGATGCGCTATCTATCGCGGTTCTCGTCGCTGCAAATCACGGACAACACGCTGATCCTAACACGCTAAAGCGTTACTTTTCCGCCTTTTTCTCCCACCGACCGGATTCCTCGGACCAGTATTGGGCAGAGCAACCCGCGTCGGTCAGGGACTTCCACTGGCCCCGCGCGTGGGTCAGTTGGTCGTAGTCGTAGCCATCAAAGACGATGCACACACGATTGAGCGTGTTCACTTCGTCCGGCGCAACATTGGCTCGATCGATGGCCATCAGGCAGACCGCATCATTGGGGCGTTCGGTGCCCGTCGTCAGCAAAACAGGCTGGAGCGCATCATGCGCCCCGCCCGCCATGCCATGGGGCAGGAACTGCTCTTCCGGCCCCATCCAGAGTTTCTGGTCCAGCCATTCCAGCCGGCCCGCATCGGTCCCGCGCACGGCCACACGCCACCCATTCCCCAGTGACCGGTCGATCAACAGGGACAGCGCCTCGTCCAGCGAGGATCGCGTCAGGTGGTAGAAGAAGGCCGCGCCCAAGGGATCAGCTTTCGTAGTTGTCGCGGACCAGACGGTCCAGCGCCATCACACCCCAACCGCTCGCGCCCTTGGGGTGAAGAGTGTGGTCCGCGCGGCTGGCAACACCCGCTATGTCCAAATGGATCCAAGGGGTCTCTTCCTTGACGAACCGCAGAAGATATTGCGCCGCCGTGATAGAGCCTGCAGGGCGACCACCTACGTTTTTCATGTCAGCAATCGGACTCGCGATCTGCTTGTCATAAGCAGGCGCCAAAGGCATCCGCCATGCGCCTTCGTTCTCGGACTTTGCAGCCTTGAGGAAACTGTCGCAGAACACGTCATTGTTGCTGAAAACGCCAGCGTGCTCGTGGCCCAGACCGATGATAATCGCGCCGGTCAGGGTCGCCAGATCGACCACGCCTGCGGGCTTGAAGCGTTCTTGGGTGTACCAGAGCGCGTCACACAGAACGAGGCGGCCTTCGGCGTCGGTGTTGATAATCTCGACCGTGTCGCCCTTCATGGTGCGCACGATGTCACCGGGACGGATCGCGTTACCGTCGGGCATGTTCTCGACCAGACCAACGATGCCCACGACATTCGCTTTGGCCTTGCGCAGAGCGATGGTTTTCATGACGCCCGAGACGACGCCAGCGCCGCCCATATCCATGGTCATGTCTTCCATGCCGCCTGCGGGCTTCAGGCTGATGCCGCCAGTGTCGAACACAACGCCCTTGCCAACCAGTGCCAGCGGCGCGTCGCCGTCATTGCCACCGTTCCATTGCATCACAACCAGTTTGGACGGACTGACAGAGCCCTGCCCTACGGCCAGCATCGCGCGCATACCCAGTTCGGCCAGTTGCTCTTCTTCCAGCACTTCGACGGTCACACCCAGCTCCGACAGCGCCTCAAGACGCGCCGCGAATTCGGTAGTTGTCAGAATGTTGGCAGGCTCGGACACCAGATCGCGGGTAAAGAAGACACCTTCGGCGATCGCAGCTTTTGGGGCGTAGGCGACAGCGCCTGCTTTGGGGTCGTTTACCATGACTGAAAGGCCCGCAGGCGCTTCGCCCTGATCGCCGGTTTTATGGTCGATAAAGGTATAGGTCCGCAGAACCGCCCCCAACGCGACCTCTTCGGGGTGCTTCAGGCGCGCGGCGCACAGGACCGCGGAATCAGTGCCACGGGCACGGGCCAAAGCGGCACCAGCCTTGCGGCTTTCATCCACGCCAGCTTTCTTGTCGAGCACCACGATGTCGATCGCCTTGGCGTTGCCGGCCGGATAGGACAGGGTCACGACCTCGCCAGTTTTGCGTTTGGCCCATTTCTCATCACCGACAGCTTTGGCGATCGCGCCTTTGCTCAGGCGGTTTACGCGGCGGGCCAGCACATCTAGCTGACCATCGGGACCGACAAAGACAGCAATCCGCCCTTCGACAGCATCAAGCGCATCAGTTTCAGCGGCGATAAATTCTACGGCAACGGGTTGCGTCATCGAGTTCCTCCTTGTTTACCCAAGACCTAGCCCGCACGGCGGGGTTTTGCCAGATACCAGTTTGCACCCGACGGGCTTTCCGCTAGGGTCCGCACATTATTCGCACGGGGGAAAGAGTGGGACGCACCGATCGCTATATGCTGTCACAGCTTATGGTGCTGTTTGGGTTCTTTGCCCTAGTTCTGGTCAGTATCTACTGGATCAACCGCGCGGTTGTCCTGTTCGACACGCTGATCGGCGACGGCCAATCCGTGGCTGTTTTTCTCGAATTCTCCATGCTGTCCTTGCCCGCAGTGATCGGACTGGTGCTGCCTTTGGCCAGCTTTGCGGCGGCTGTGCAGATGACGAACCGTCTTTCAAGTGAAAGTGAACTGGTCGTCATGCAGGCAACCGGCTTTAGCCCGTGGCGGTTGGCTCGACCGGTGGCCATTTTCGGCATCGCGGTGGCGATCCTTGGGGGGGTGCTGACCAACGGCCTGATTCCCGCATCAAGCGAGCAGCTGAAGCTGCGCGAAAAAGAGATCTCGCAAAACATGACCGCCAAACTCCTAAAGGACGGCGTGTTTTTGCATCCGACCCGTGGGGTGACCTTCTACATCCGCGGCATTGCGGAAAATGGCACGCTCGAGGATATGTTCCTGTCGGACAACCGCGACAGCGAAGCGCGTGTGACTTACACCGCCAAAGAAGCCTACCTGACCCGTTCCGACGGACGCCCACGCATGGTGATGGTGGACGGCATGTCTCAATCTCTGGACCGCGAAACGGGGCGGCTGTCTGTCACCTATTTCGAGGACTTCGTCTACGACGTGAGCGGGTTTCTAACGAGCGAAGATGGCATCGACCCGAACCGTGATTTCATGTCCACTTGGGACCTTCTCACCAAAACTTCGGAGATGGCTGCGCTCGCCGGCGATACCGAGGGCGAGATATTGGAAACAGCGCACAAACGGATCAATGATCCGCTGCTTTGCCTCGTAACCGCTCTTCTGGGCTTTTCCGCTCTGCTCGCAGGCGGCTTTTCTCGTTTTGGGTCAGGCGCTTACATCCTTCTTTCAATCTTCTTGATCATCGTGCTGATGATCATTCAAAGCGCGGTCAAAGATCCCGCCCGCACCAACGCTGCGCTCTGGTGGCTTACCTATTTGCCCAGTGTCGCAGGCTTTGGAATGATCGGTGTGCTGCTATCCTACGCCGCAGGGTACTTTCGCAGAACGCCCAAAGGCGAGGTCAGCGCATGATCCTGCATTTCTACTTCGCTCGCCGTTTCATGCGCGCGTTCTTGGGGACGTTCGGCGTATTCGTTGCCCTGACCTTTCTGCTGAACTTGGTCGAAGAGATTGGGCGCTTTGGCCCTGATACGATCACCTTTCTCGGGGCGGTCGAGCTGACAGCGCTGCGCGTGCCTGCAAACATCTATCAAATCACGCCGCTGATCATGATCCTTGCGACTTTGATCCTGTACTTGGGCTTGGCGCGCAGTTCTGAAATGGTCGTGACACGCGCGTCTGGCCGGTCGGCCTTGCGTGCTCTGATTTCTCCGTTCCTGACGGCTCTGCTGCTCGGGGCGCTCATGGTCGGCGTGTTCAATCCCATTGTTGCGACCACGACGAAACGCTACGAGGCGCTCAAAACCTCTTACAAAGAAGGGGGCATCAGCGTCTTTTCGATCAGCCGCGAGGGGCTCTGGCTCCGCCAAGGCAGCCAGCGCGGACAGACAGTGATCCGCGCCCTAACAGCGAATTCCGACGGCAGCGCCCTGACCGATGTGACCTTCATCAGCTTTGACCCCGAAGGCGCGCCCTTGCGCCGGATCGAGGCTGGCACGGCCACCTTGAACGATGGCGCGTGGAGCTTGACCGACGCGAAATCGTGGGACCTGTCTATGAACGTCAACCCAGAGGCCAACGCCGCCTTTTACGACGATCTCACCATCCCTACGACCCTGACCCGACAAGGGATCGTCGACACCTTTGGCGACCCGCTGATCGTGCCAATCTGGCAGCTGCCGGCATATATCTCTGATCTGGAAACTGCGGGTTTTTCGGGGCGGCGACACGCGATCTGGCTGCAGATGGAGCTATCGCGTCCCCTGTTCCTGGCCGCGATGGTTCTGGTGGGTGCAGCGTTTACCATGCGCCACACTCGTTTTGGCCGGACGGGGATCATGGTTCTTTCTGCAGTACTTCTGGCCTTTGCTCTGTACTTCATGCGCAACTTCGCGCAGATCCTTGGCGAAAACGGGCAGTTGCCTTTACAACTTGCAGCATGGGCGCCCCCAGTCGCGGCAATTCTTCTGCCGCTCGGGCTCATATTGCACCTTGAGGACGGATAATGCGTAAAACCTGGTTCGGGAAAGCCGCGATCATCGGCGCCCTGTTTGCCTCGACTTCGGTACTGGCCCAAACTGCCCAAGATGACGACGCGCCTGTCTATCTGATCGCAGATCAAGTGTTTCTGGATGGCGAGGATCTACTGGTCGCATCGGGAAGTGTCGAAGCCCGCCAAGGCGAACGTCGCCTGATTGCCGAAAAGATCACCTATAATCAGGAGACAGATACCCTGACCATCGAGGGCAATATTCGCCTCGAAGATGGCAGCACTACGGTCGTTCTGGCCGACGCCGCAGAACTGAGCGACGACATGCGCGAGGGGATTTTGCAAGGCGCTCGTATGATTCTGGATGACCGCTTGCAACTTGCCGCAGTCGAGATGCAGCGCACCCAAGGGCGTTACCAGCAGATGTCCAAAGTCGCGGTCACGTCCTGCCACGTGTGCGACGACGGGCGCCCACCGCTCTGGCACATCCGCGCGCGCCGCGTGGTGCACGACCAGCAGACCCGAAACATCTATTTCGAGGGCGCTCAATTGCGCGTCTTGGACGTGCCGGTGTTCTACCTGCCCAAAATGCGCCTACCCGATCCAACGGTCACACGCTCGCGCGGTTTTCTGATACCCGAAGCTGTGAGCAGCACGACCCTCGGCACTGCTGTCCGCACACCCTATTTCCTGCCAATCGGCGATCATGCGGACCTGACCGTCTCGCCCTTCTTGTCCGCGAAAACCAAGACGCTGGAACTGCGCTACCGTCAGGCCTTCTACAACGGGGACCTCGAGATCAACGCCGCCGGATCGCAAGACACGATCCGCGAGGATGTGGGCCGCAGCTATGTCTTTGCGGTCGGCGAATTCGACCTGCCAGAAGATTTTAAAATCCAGTTTGATCTGGAGACCGTGTCCGACACGACTTACCTTCAAGAATACGATTATTCGTCCAAAGACCGGCTCGACAGCTCGCTGCAATTGACCCGCGACACCCGCGTCAGCTCCTTCGGCCTTGGCGGCACGTTCTTCGAAACATTGCGCGTGACCGAAGAAAACGACACCCAAGCAAGCCGCCTTGGCGAAGCGCGCTATGAATTGCGGATGGCTCCGGACTACATCGGCGGCGAGGCGCGTCTTGGTTTCCAAATCCACGAGCACGTGCGTGACAGCCGCACCGATATCGTTGGCCGCGATGTACAGCGCGTGTCCAGCTCCATCGACTGGCGGAAAAGCTGGGTTGTTGGTAACGGTTTCGACTTCCAGTTCCTGAGCGGTGTAAGCACCGGCTACTTTGACTTGGACGACGACAGCACCCTGCGCAACCGCGAGGAATACACGATCCCCTACGCAGCGGCGACCCTGCGTTGGCCACTCGAGGCAATCGGCTCTGCAGGAGCGACTCATTTGGTCGAGCCCGTGATCCAATTGGCATGGTCCGAAGACGACACAAATAACATCCCGAACGATGAAAGCACCCGAGTCGAGTTCGACAGCGGCAACCTGTTTTCAATCAGCCGCTTCCCCGCCCCCGATCAGAACGAGGATGGCCTTCGCGCGAATGTTGGCCTTAGCTGGACCCGCTGGGGCGTCGAGGGCAGCTATTCTCGCCTGAGCCTAGGACGTGTCATCCGCGCCGAAGAGGACAACCGTTTCTCCGAAAGCTCCGGCCTTGCCGGGCTCGAGTCCGACTGGTTGTTTGAAACCCAAATCGGTCAAGTCGAAGGCCCGATGCTGACCGCGCGCAGCCTGCTGGACGATCACCTGCGTCTGGCCAAGGTCGAGGCCCAGTTGAATTGGGTGTTCCCCCGCGGCGCGCTGGACGCAACCTACCTGTGGCTCGACGAAGACCAGCAAGAGGACCGCGACAACGAAGTGTCCGAATGGACCCTCGCCAGCACATACGCGATTGACGACTATTGGACCGGCTCTGTCGAATGGCGCTACGATCTGGTCGATGACCGCACCTCGACTGCGGGCCTCGGGCTTCAATATCTCAACGAATGCGTCAAAATGGACCTTTCAGCCTCGCGCCGCTTCACCTCATCCGATAACCTTGATCCGTCCACGACCGTGGGGCTGACAGTTTCGCTGACAGGTTTCAGCGCTGGACGCAGCTCTGGTGCCGTGCGACAGACCTGTAAATCCTGACCCTGACTGACCCAAGAGAGGGACTATGCGCAACCTGCTGCTAATTTCCGCGACCCTTCTTTCGCTGATGCCGGCCCTCGCTCCGGCCCAGGGGCTGTTTTCACCTGTGCTGCGGGTAAACGAAGACGCCATCACCGGATATGAACTGAACCAGCGGATCACGCTCTTGCGTGCGTTCGGGACCCCTGGCAACGTCCCGCAGATCGCCGAAGAGCAGCTGATCGACGACGCCCTGAAAATTCAGGCGGCCGAGCAGATGGGGATCACCCTCTCTCCCGAGGAGATTCAGGCAGGCGTTGCCGAACTGGCCAGCCGCGGGAACCTGTCCGCAGACGACTTCATCGCCAATCTGGCGGGTGACGGCGTTGATCCTGCCACGCTCGAGGCATTCGTTGTCCCCGGTCTGGCGTGGCGTCAGGTTGTCCGCCAGCGGTTTGCAGGTCAGGCCAATGTCACCGAAGACGAAATTGATCGCGCCATGTCCTTGACCGGCAGCGGCGGCGGTCTGCGCGTGCTACTGGCCGAGATCATCCTGCCTGCGCGCCCCGAAGTGCCCGGCGAAATCGAGCAAGCAACCGAGATCGCGAACCGTGTCAGCAAGACCACCTCGCCTGCCGAATTCTCGGCAGCGGCCCGGAACTACTCAGCGACCGCTTCGCGTCAGTCTGGGGGCCGGATGCCGTGGATGGCGATCACCGAACTGCCCCCGATCCTGCGCCCTATCGTACTGTCGATCGGCATCAACGACGTGACCCAACCGATTGAAATTCCGAACGGTATCGCGCTGTTCCAGCTGCGCGGCATCGAAGAGACCGAAGCCCCAGCACCCGAATATGCAGCCATCGAATACGCTCAGTACCTGATCCCCGGGGGCCAAACCCCCGAGGCACTGGCCGAGGCCAAGCGCATCGCGGGCACCACGGACACGTGCAACGACCTCTATGGGATCAACAAAGGTCAGGAGCCCGCCCGCCTAGAGCGCACCAGCCTGCCTCCCGCACAAATCCCTAGCGACATTGCAATCGAGCTGTCGAAACTGGACGAGGGCGAAACCAGCACAGCGATCACGCGCAACGGCGGCCAAACCTTGGTTCTGCTGATGATGTGTGGCCGCACCGCCGCGATCAACGAAGAGGCCAGCCGCGAAGATGTGGCCAACAACCTGCGCAACCAGCGCCTTGGCGCCTCGGCGGACAGTTACTTGGGCCAGCTCAAGGCTGACGCACGGATCGTTCGTCCATGACACTGGCACCGATTGCCCTGACCTGCGGCGAGCCCGCAGGTATTGGCCCCGAAATCGCGGCGCGCGCCTGGGAAACCTTGGGCGCGCGTTTGCCCTTCTTCTACATTGGCGATCCACGGCACCTGCCCTCTGGCACGCCCGTGACCGAAATCCACAACCCAATGGACGCGCTTCATGCCAGCGCGACCGCCCTGCCCGTCCTGCGCCACGATTTTCCCGCAGACAACACATGGGGCGAACCTGACGCACAGAACGCGCATGGCGTGGTCGAGGTCATTGCCCGCGCCGTGAAACTGGTACAAGACGGTCAGGCCAGCGCGGTTTGCACCCTGCCGATCAACAAGCACGTCCTGCAATCAGGTGCTGGCTTTGCCTATCCGGGTCACACCGAATATCTGGCGGCTTTGGGCGGCGTCGACCGCGTGGTGATGATGCTCGCCAGCCCAGAGCTGCGAGTTGTCCCGACGACCATCCACATCGCACTGGATCAGGTCGCGACCGAGCTGACCCCCGAACTTCTGGAAGAAACCATCTGGATCACGCACCGCGCGCTGATTCAGGATTTTGGCGTTGAAAGCCCTCGGATTGCGGTCGCGGGCCTTAATCCCCACGCGGGCGAGAACGGCGCGATGGGCCGCCAAGAGCTCGAGATGATCATTCCCTTGCTCGACAAACTGCGGGCCGAGCGTTTGGATATCGCAGGGCCTCTATCCGCCGACACCATGTTCCACCCCGCCGCCCGCGCCCGCTATGACGCTGCGGTTTGCATGTACCATGACCAAGCGTTGATCCCGATCAAGACGTTGGCCTTTGACGCCGGTGTGAACGTGACCCTTGGTCTGCCGTTCATCCGCACCTCGCCGGACCACGGCACCGCATTTGACATTGCAGGACAGGGCCTTGCCAATCCCGCCAGCACGATCGCCGCGCTAGAGATGGCCCGCGACATGGCCATCGCCCGCGCAGGAGCCAAGCTATGAGCGCCATCGACAACCTGCCCCCCCTGCGCGAGGTTATCGCCACACACGAGTTGAACGCCCGCAAATCGCTGGGGCAGAACTTCCTTTTGGATTTGAATCTGACGTCCAAGATCGCGCGCCAAGCGGGCGACCTGACGGGCTGCGACGTGCTGGAAATCGGCCCGGGCCCGGGCGGTCTGACACGTGGCCTTTTGGCCGAAGGGGCGCGCCGTGTCTTGGCCATTGAGAAAGACAGCCGCTGTATTCCCGCGCTGGCCGAAGTCGCCGCAGCCTATGACGGCCGCCTTCGGGTGATTGAGGGCGACGCGCTCGAGGTAAATCCGCTAGAGCACCTGACCCCGCCAATCCGCGTGGCCGCCAACCTACCCTACAACGTCGGGACCGAGCTTTTGGTGCGCTGGCTGACGCCGCATCAGTGGCCGCCGTTCTGGACCAGTCTTACCCTGATGTTCCAGAAAGAGGTCGCAGAACGAATCGTCGCGACACCTGGCAGCAAATCCTATGGGCGTCTTGCTATTCTGGCCCAGTGGCGGGCCGACGCGCGCATCGTGATCAACTTGCCGCCCGAAGCGTTCAGCCCACCGCCCAAAGTCTCTTCTGCTGTCGTGCACCTGACCGCTCTGGAAGAGCCGCGCTTTCCCGCCGACCCTTCTGTCCTGAGCCGTGTGGTCGCCGCCGCGTTTAACCAGCGCCGCAAGATGCTACGCGCTAGCCTCAAGGGGGTCGCACCGGACATCGAAGATCGGTTGCTGGCCGCAGGCATCAAACCTACAGAGCGTGCCGAGCAAGTCAGTCTGGAGGGTTTCTGCGCCCTCGCCCGTGAAATTAAAAAGACCTGAAAACGCAAAAGCCCCCGAAATTCGGGGGGCTTTCTTCATTCTGGATACTTAAGCGCCTTATTCGGCGGCCGCAGGGGTGTCGCTCGAAGAGTCGCCTTTGGGGGCATCGCCGCCCTCGGTGTCTGCCTTCTTGGCCCGAGGCTTGCGCGGCGCCCGCTTTGGCTTGGGCTTCTCTTCGCCTTCTGCCTTGTCAGCCGCGGGCTTTTTGGCGCGCGGCGCGCGGGGCTTGCGCGCGGGCTTAAGCTCTTCGGCGGCGGGCTGTGCTTCAGAAGCTTTGCTTTCCGGTGTTTCAACCAGACCGTTGTCCGCATCGTCGCTGTCAGCTTCGGCCTCGACCGTCAGACCTTCGGACTGGGTCTGCTCTGGCGCAGCTTCAGCGGCTGCGGGTGCTGCGTCCTCGGACTGGGTCTCGGGCTGCTGATCATTGCCGGATTCTGCGTTTTCGCGCTCACGGCGTTCTTGACGCTCTGCACGTTCGCGGTCTTTTTCGGCCTGACGCTCGCGCATTTCGCGCTCTTGCTGCTCGCGGCGCGCGTCGATTTCGCGCTGCGCTTCGCTCAGCATGCGCAGGTAGTGTTCAGCATGCTGCTGGAAGTTTTCGGCCGCCACGCGGTCGTTGGACAACTGCGCATCCCGTGCCAGCTGATTATACTTTTCGATAATCTGCTGAGGAGTGCCGCGCACTTTGCCTTCGGGTCCCGAACTGTCGAAGACCCGATTAACAATATTGCCCATCGAGCGGTTGTTGCGGTTCGATTTGGACCGCGACCGTGATTTGGAAGATCTCATAGGTTTTGCTGTCCAGCCTTCATTGGCCTTGTGCTCTGGACCCTGCCGCCTTTTGGGCGGGGATCCGCGAGCAGGATTATTTTTTTGGCTTAACATCGCGGGGGCAGCTTTGACCGCACCGGCCTGCGACTACTCTTGAGTAATCACTTTGACCCAGCTGTTGCAAGGCCAAAGCGTGGTTTTGGGGTCTTAATCCTGCGAAAAATCGCCTAAACCTGCTCTTTTATTGCCGAAACGACACGGTCGTGGCCATTCAAGTCCTGGTGAACGGTCACTTTGGATAACCCTGCCCCCTCAAAAGTAGCGGAGACCGAGGGCCCTTGGCGGTAACCGATTTCGACCAGCACGCGCCCCATTGGCGCTAGGTGTGTCATCGCGCCCGCCGCAATAATTGTATATGGCGCCGTCCCATCCGCGCCGGGGGTCAGCGCCAGTTCCGGCTCGTGCAAGCGCACCTCGGGCGACAGGTCAAGCATTTCGGCGGCATCGATGTAAGGCGGATTGGAAACGATCAGGTCAAACGCCCCCTCGACCGCATCAAACCAATCGGACTGTTGAAAGTCACAGCGCGCCTCGACCCCCAAACGCACCGCGTTCTCGCGCGCGACGTCCAAGGCTCGTTCGGACAGATCCACCGCCACGCCGCGCGCCTCGGGACGCTCGGCCAAGAGTGTCAGGGCAATGCATCCGGTCCCCGTCCCCAAATCCAGAACCCGCGCAAACGGTTGTTCCAGAACCAGAGAAACCAGCGTTTCGGTTTCTGGTCTGGGGTCGAGTACATCGCGGGTGACTGTGAACCGGCGGCCATAGAAATCGCGCCCACCGGTCAGGTGGCTGACGGGCTCGCGCGCGGTACGGCGTGTGATCAGGGTGTCAAACGCGTCGGCCTGCACGGTGTCCAAAGCATCGTGCATCATGAGAATCAAACGTCCTGCGTCCGCGCCAACAACATGGGCCAGCAAACGGCGCGCATCGACAGCAGGATCAGGCACGTCTGCAGCGCGCAGTCGCGCGATGGCCGCGGTCAGCGCCTCTTGCAGGGTCATCCGTCCAGCTCAGATAGCAGGGTCGCCTGATGGTCCGAAATGAGCGCGTCGATCACCTCGTCCAGATCGCCTTGCATGATTTGATCCAGCTTATAGAGCGTCAGGTTGATGCGATGATCGGTCATTCGGCCCTGCGGGAAATTGTAAGTCCGGATACGTTCGCTGCGATCCCCGCTGCCGACTTGGCTCTTGCGGTCAGCGGCGCGTTCCGCGTCCGCCGCTTGACGCTGCATGTCAAAGAGACGCGTCTTTAGGACCTGCATCGCGATGGCGCGGTTCTGGTGCTGGGATTTCTCGCTACTGGTGACGACAACACCTGTGGGAATGTGCGTGATCCGCACCGCCGAGTCGGTCGTGTTCACGTGCTGACCACCCGCGCCAGAGCTGCGCATGGTGTCGATCCGCAAATCGTTCGCGTTGATCTCGATATCCACGTCTTCGGCTTCGGGCAGAACCGCCACAGTCGCCGCCGAGGTATGAATGCGCCCGCCACTCTCGGTCTCGGGCACGCGCTGAACGCGATGCACACCGGATTCGAACTTCAGACGGGCAAAGACACCCTCGCCTTTGACGTTCGCGACGACTTCTTTGATGCCGCCAAGTTCGGTCTGCGCCATCTCTAGGATCTCGAACTTCCAGCCGTGGCTTTCGGCGTAGCGCTGGTACATGCGCAACAAATCGCCCGCAAAAAGGCCCGCCTCGTCCCCGCCCGTGCCCGGACGAATTTCGATGATCGCCGGTCGGTCGTCCGCCGCATCGCGCGGCAACAGGGCCAAGCGCATCCGGTGCTCCATCTCGGGTAATTGCGCCTTGAGCTCTGGCAGTTCCTCTTCGGCCAGTTCCTTCATGTCGGGATCGGCCAGCATAGCCTCGGCCTCGGCCAGATCGTCGAGCAAGGTTTTGTAATCGCGGATCTCGGCAACGACCGGCTTGAGCTGTGCGTATTCACGGGACAGCTCTGCGATCTCGTCGTTGAAATCTCCCGAAGACAGCTTGGCCTCTAGGAATTCGTAACGCTGTACGATCTGTTCGAGTTTTTCATAAGGTACCATGCCGCCTAAGTTTCCCAAGGCTGCGCTTTCGTCAAGTGCCCTCGGGGATCAGTTGCGAAATCCACCCCTCGACCCGCGCCTTGTTCACGCCGAAATCAGACTGTCCAAAGCGCAGCCGACCGAACAGAATCACGCGATCCTCGGTCGCAGTGATGGTCGTGTAATCGGGAAATCCCCAAAAGGCCGAGCGGGTGATATAGGTCACGCTACCCTCTTCGACCGCGCCAGCCAGCCGCTCGGTGCGCGGGGTCGCAAGGGCGATGCGATCCAGTTCGGCAAGGGCGGCGCGGGGATCGTTCGCAGGCACAACGCGAATAGCTGCGCCCTCTTTGTCCTCGTCCTTGGTGAAGGTCAGCGCACCATGCCAGCGGGCCGGATCACTTGGGGCCAGTCGCACCCACGCCATCAGGGCCGCAACAGCGACGAGGGCTAGGACAAGGATGAGAAGTCCGATCTTCATGGGGGCTGGCTCCTGTGTTTCTGAACAACTTAGGCGGTCTTGCGCCGCGTCCAACACCAAAGAGCCAGAATTTCCATCGCCACATGAGCGCCCGCGATGGCCGTGGCTCCGGTCGTATCGAACGGAGGAGAGACTTCGACCACGTCGCCTCCAACCAGATTGATCCCCGCAATGTCCCGTAGAATGATCGAAGCTTGGCCGCTGGTCAGACCACCCCAGACAGGCGTTCCGGTGCCCGGTGCAAAAGCAGGGTCCAAACAGTCGATGTCAAAAGTCAGATAGGTCTGGTTGTCGCCAAGGATGTCTTTGATCTTCTTCGCCACAGCAACGGGGCCGGTTTCATGGACCTCGCGTGCGTCGATGGTAGGCACCCCAAGATTGTCGTCGTTCACCGTGCGGATGCCGACTTGAACTGAACGCTTGGGGTCGATCAGCCCCTCTTTAACCGCCTTGTAGAACATGGTCCCGTGGTCGATGCGGCTCATGTCATCGTCGGCCCAAGTGTCCGAGTGTGCATCAAAATGCAGCAGCGATAGTGGCCCATATTTCTCGGCATAGGCGCGCAGGATAGGGAAGCTGATGTAGTGATCGCCGCCCAAAGTAATGCTGGCCGCACCTGCGTCCAAAATGCCCTTGATATGCGTGGTCAGTTTGCCCGGAAAGCTGGGGGTGTGCGCATAGTCGAACGCCAGATCGCCGTAATCCACGACCGCGAATTCCGAAAGCGGGTCAAAGCCCCAGCCATAGGGCGGATCATAGGGTTGCAGGGTGCTGGCCTCGCGGATCGCGCGAGGGCCAAGGCGGGTCCCTGTGCGGTTCGTCACTGCCTGGTCGAACGGGACGCCAGTTATGGCCACATCCACACCGGTCAGATCCTTGGTGTACTGGCGGCGCAAGAAAGATGTCGCCCCGCCGAACGCATTCTCATACCGCAGCCCGCGCTGGTTCTTTTCAGTGAACGCCGTATCAACCTGTTTCTTTGCGTCTTCGAGCGCCATGGTCAGTCCTTTCAGGTGCGGGGCTGGCCGGTTTCGACCAGACGGACGAAATAGCTGGCCCCGATGGGCGAAATCTCGTCATTGAAGTCAAAGGCGGGGTGGTGACAGACGGGCCCATCGCCCTGCCCCAGAAACAGGTAGGACCCGGGACGCGCTTGCAACATGTAAGCGAAATCCTCGGCCCCCATTTCGCGGTCGATACTGTCGTCGACCTGCGCGTCGCCAACCACGTCACGCGCGACATCGGCTGCAAAGGCCGTCTGCGCGGCGTCATTCACCGTCGGTGGGTAATCGCGGAAATAATCCAGTTCCGCCTCGACGCCATAGGCGATGGCTTGGCCCTGCACGATCTCTTTCAGGCGGCGTTCGACCATGTTCTGCACATCGGGATCAAAGCTGCGAACCGTCCCGTTGATATAGGCACTGTCGGGGATGATGTTCTCGGCGCTGCCGGTGTGTATCTGCGTGACCGAAACCACCAGATCATCCAGCGCGTGATGGTTCCGGCTGAGGATCGTCTGGATCGCCGTCACGATCCCGCAAGAGGCGACGACTGGATCAACACAGTTTTGCGGTTGCGCGGCGTGGCCGCCCTTGCCTTTGACGTTAATGGTAAAGGTGTCCACAGCGGCCATGATCGGACCGGGTGTGGTGACCAGATGCCCCTCGGGCGCGTTAGGCGCGTTGTGTAGGGCAAAGACGCGGGCGATGTCAAAACGCTCCATAATGCCTTCTTTCACCATGACGCCCGCGCCGCCGCCATCCTCTTCGGCCGGTTGGAAAATCAGCGCCACACGGCCCGCGAAATTCCGCGTCTCGGCCAGATACCGCGCCGCCCCCAGCAGCATCGTGGTGTGGCCATCGTGACCGCAGGCGTGCATCGCGCCTTCGACCTGACTGGCATAGTCCGCGCCCGTCGCCTCTTTGATAGGCAACGCGTCCATGTCCGCACGCAGCCCCATGGTGGGCCCGTCGCCGGTGCCGTTGATGATCGCCACGACACCGCTGGTCGCGATACCTTCGTGAATTTCGTCGACACCGAATTCCTGCAGCTTTTCAACGACAAAGGCGGCAGTCTTGTGGCAGTTGAACCCCAGTTCCGGCATCTGGTGCAAATGGCGGCGCCATGCTGTCATCTCGGGCGCGTAATCTGCAATTCGGTTAATGACGGCCATCACTGGACTCCTTTGGCGTGGGGCGGCACCTTGGCAACAAATCTGAAACTGAAGGGACACGCAATGCCCCACGATCCGATCCACGACCTGAGCGGCAACGCACGTCTGCGCGAAATCATGCGCCGTTTGCGCGATCCTGAAAACGGGTGCCCTTGGGACATCGAACAAAGCTTCAAGACCATCGCCCCCTACACCATCGAAGAGGCCTACGAGGTCAGCGATGCGATCGAGCGCGAGGCATGGGACGAATTGAAGTCCGAGCTAGGTGACCTGTTGTTCCAATCCTATTTCCACGCGCAGATGGCCGAAGACGCGGGGCTGTTCACCCACGAGGACGTGGTAAACGCCATCAGCGAAAAGATGATCAGCCGCCACCCCCATGTCTTTGGCGACGAATCTCGGGATAAATCTGCCGAGCAGCAGACCGTGGACTGGGAGGTGGTCAAAGCCGCAGAGCGCGCCGCCAAGAAACAAGACGGTGTGCTCGACGATGTGGCACTGGCGCTGCCCGCTCTGATGCGCGCGGTAAAACTGCAAAAGCGCGCGGCGCGGGTTGGCTTCGATTGGCCAGAAACCACCATGGTTCTGGACAAAATTCAGGAAGAATGCCGTGAATTGGTCGAGGCCAAGGACACCCTGACCCAAGCCGAAGTCAAAGAGGAAATGGGCGATCTGCTGTTCGTCATGGCCAATCTGGCGCGGCATTTGGGGGTCGAACCCGAAGAGGCCCTGCGCGACACCAACGCGAAATTCACGCGCCGTTTCCGCAGCATCGAGGCCGCGCTCGCGGCCCAAGGCAAGCGGCCCGAAGACAGCACCCTAGAAGAAATGGATCAGCTGTGGGACGCCGCCAAAGCCCAGGAAAAAGCCACGACGGCAAAATAGACAATTACAGTCAGGTATTGACCCGAGTACTTTGGTCGGATTTAAGGGCGCAAATTCGCGTGCGAGGAGGATCAATATGTTCGCAAATGTGAAAACCGCTCTGATGGCAGGCGCCGCGGTTTTGGCCGCCGCCCCCGTTCTGGCCGAAGAGGTCAACGTGTATTCCTACCGCCAGCCAGAGCTGCTGCAGCCCCTGCTGGATGCGTTCACCGAGGAAACCGGTATCGACGTGAACATGGCCTATCTGGCCAAAGGCATGGTCGAGCGTCTGCAAGCCGAGGGTGATCGCACCCCCGCCGATCTGGTGTTTACCGTCGATATTTCGCGTCTGGCGGCAGTTGTGAACGCGGGTGTGACCCAGCCGATCACCACCGAGTACCTGCAAGAGCACGTACCCGCGCAGTACCACGATCCCGATGGTCACTGGTGGGGCCTGACCACCCGCGCCCGCGTGGTTTACGCGTCCAAGGATCGCGTCGCGGACGAAGACGTAACCACCTACGAGGATCTGGCCGATCCCAAGTGGGAAGGCCGCATCTGCACCCGTTCGGGCACACATACCTACATGCTGGCGCTGACCGCTGCGATGATCCACCACCACGGCGAAGAATATGCCAAAGAGTGGCTCGAAGGCGTGAAGTCCAACCTTGCTCGCAAACCCGAGGGCAACGACCGCGCGCAGGTCAAAGCGATCTGGGCCGGCCAGTGCGACATCAGCCTCGGCAACACCTACTACATGGGTCAGATGCTCGAGGATGCAGAGCAGACCGAATGGGCGAACAGTGTGCGCCTGCTCTTCCCCGAGTTTGATAACGGCGGCACCCACGTGAACATTTCGGGCGTGGCGATGACCAAAGCGGCCCCGAACAAGGAAAACGCCATCAAGCTGATGGAATTCCTGACCTCGCCCGCAGCCCAAGAGCTGTACGCCGAAGCAAACCACGAATACCCCATCGCGCCCGGCACCGAAGCCACCGCACTGGTGGAAAGCTGGGGCACCTTTACCGCGGATGACGTGAACCTGATGACTCTGGCAGATCTGCGTGACGACGCCCTGCGCATCACTCAGGAAGTCGACTTCGACGGCTAAGCCTTGGTTCTCTCAGCTGTACACACAAAAACGCCCCGCAGATCACTCTGCGGGGCGTTTCTCTTTACCCGAGTTCGGTAAGTCTGGGGTAATTACGCTGCCTGTACGTCCAGCTTCACCAGCGTCTGGTTCAGCAGGATGTACGCGATTTCGCCAAAGGTCACGGGGCCGGTAAAGGTGCCGGTCGATTTGCCTTCGAGTTCGCCATAGAGGTAGTTCAGGATGCAGTTACAGGAGTACTGGCCGACACCGCTGTCACCCAGGTTCGCGGCAAAGGTACCCGCGTAATCGGTCAGAGGCGCTGCCAGTTGGTATTCCACACCGGGCATGACCGGAGCGTACAGCGCAACCGAACCATTCTCGGTATCGACGGCCTGAACCGACACGTTTACCAGAGCGCCCGCGTAGTTTGCGACCAGCGGCAGACGGGTGTCGATGTTGTTCTCGGTCAGGTACTGGGCAAAGTTCACTTCCTTGCCATCAACAACAGCGGTCTGCACGGTGAAGCCGGTCTGCTGGAAGGTGAAGGTGGTCGAAGTGTCGTGACCTTGCTTGAAGATGTTGACGATGTCGGTGCTGACCTTGGCACCTGCGGGCAGTGCGATGTGCAGGCAGACTGCGCCATCTTCGACCGCTGCTGCGTTGCCGCCGTCGAAAACCATCGGCTTGGCAGTGCCCAGTTCGTCAAGATGAACGCCGGAAATCCAGCCGACCAGCGGCTGTGCGAACAGCGCGCCCATGTTCGGCGCTTCCTGCGCAAAGGTGGTGTGGGTCGACGAGAACGCGGGGATCAGCATGACGGTGAAGCCACCCGCTTTGTAGCCCTTGGAGATGTCAGCCAGTTCATCGGCACCCAGCGCGCGAACTTCGGCGTCTGCCACATCCTCGAACGTGGTACAGAAGACTTTGTCGCGCACAACAGCGCCGCCGGTTTCGGTTACGAAGTAGACAGAGCTACCGCCAATCCACTTACCTGCGGGCAACTGCTCGAGCAGAGCAGAGTCACCTGCGACGGTCATCACGTCACCAGCTTCGATCCGTGCAGAAGCTTCGGCTACAGTCAGAAATTCATTTTTCATGGGTCGTCTCCGGGTGCGGAATTAGATGTTGGCCAAGTCGGCTGCGGCAAAATCATTTGCCGTCGCAAATTCGCTCAGTTCTGCAATTTTCGCGGACAGAGACGAGGGATCGCTCGACACCTCGGTGCGCAAGCGTCCTACGGTAATACGGGTGGCCAACGAGGCCGAAGAGAGATCACTGGAGCTAAGTAGGATTTGCTCAAGCTGAGCGGGACCAGGCACAGACATTCTTGTTATCCTTGCAGTTAAACCTAACAGCGTCCGCGATCTTTCGCAGACTGAGTGCTTTTCAGGCGTAACGCACAAGGACCTTGCAAGGCATCTCGTCAGAGGTATCCAAACCTCGTGAAATAGAGCGGAAATCTATGCTTAGGGATGTATTCCTACCCCCTCAGAGCCCCTTTTGGGCTATTTCAACCGACAGACGCGAGATCGCACGCGCGCGCGCTTCTGCGGCTTGGGGCGCGCCATAGGGCGCGCTGATCGGTTCAGCGATGTCAAACAGAACGGCGCGGTCCCTGCCCCGTCCTTCGCTATCGACGATGAAGTACTGACCCGCGATCTGGAATTGGTTGTCCGAACGCGCGAGCATGTCAGAGAAGCGCACATCCACACGCCCCGCCGCATAAGCATCAAACGGCCAAGGCTCTGGGGCGACGGTCGCGCCCGTGATTTGCGACAGGTGACGGGCCAGCGCCAGCGTCACCGCCCGCGCCGGATCATCCGCCCACAAGAGCGAGGCCCCAGACGTGATGGTACCATCCGCTTGCTGGGTGCTGATCTCTTCTGCGCTGGCATAGGTGGGCAAACTCACCAACCGCATTTCAAGCGAAGGAAAGCTGGTGCGCACAGACACGTCGCTATCGATCTGCGGAGTCGCCAACCGGACTTCGGGAGCGGTACATGCGGCGACAGCCGCCAGAGCGAGGATCGGAAGAGCTTTGATCATAATCAACGTCCCAGAATAAGAGAGTTGGGTTTGCGTTCAATGGTGCGCGCAAGGCCATCAATGGCACGTGCCGCTTCGGTCAGGGCGCGCAGGGCCGTCCGCGCATCGCGGTTAATCTGCGAGTTGCCATCATAGCCCGTCAGGGTCGCTTGCGCCTGCGAGATAAGGTTGCCAAGGCGGTCCACCAGAGTCGGCAGTTCGTCCGAAGCACGGGCCACGGCGTCCGCCGCATCGCTGGCCGACTGCAGCGTGGTGTTGACGTTCTCGACAGTGCCACCTTCGCGCAACTCGCGCAGGACGGCGGCAACCTCGGTCAGGGTCTGTGACAGGTCTGCAGGCAGTTGGCGCGCTTGCGGGGTATCGATCAGGCGGTCCACAGCCTTGAGCAGTTCGGACAGGTCGACGGTCAACTGATCGATTGGCACCGTTTCGAGCTTGGCGACCACGCCATCCACACGTTCCACCAACTGCGGAACACCGTCGATCGAGGCATTTGCGCGCTCGACCGTCCCTTGCAGTGAGACCAGCGTTTCACTGAGCGTCGACACCAACTGCGCTTCGTTCAACTGCTGGATGGTGGTGTTGAGTTCGGTCGCCACACCGCCAAGCTGGGTCATCAAGGTGCTGAGCTGCTCTGGCACCGCCTGCACTTCATCGGACCCGACAAGCCCGCGGATATCGCCAAGCAAAGCGCGAATGTCTTTGGGTGTGGACTGGGTATCTTCGTTCGCCACAAGCGAGGTGGCACCATTCAAAAAGTCGATGGCAGATTGCAGCAACTCTTCGATGGGCAGGTTGTTGACGCGGTTGAACATGTCTTCGGCAGTCGCGGCCACATCGGTCAGTTCCGGCGGCGCTGTCGGGAAGACGGGATAGGGTTCTGCATCCAGATCAAGCGTCGCGTCCGGCGCATCTTCGAGCGTCACCAGATCCACCTTGAGCCCGCCTGTCAGCAGCGACGCATTGGTCAGCCGCGCGCGCATGCCTTCGGCAACGCTCCGCTGTAGAAACTCGATCGGGTCCATACCATCTTCGCCAAGGCCGAGCCGTTCGGGCTGCAAAGCCATGGTGGCCAGCAGGCGCACACGGTTGTCGCCAAAGCGGTCAGGGTCCACGAGGCCGGTCAGGTTGGTGATCCGCCCCACACGCAGACCACTAAGCTCTACAGACGCGTCAGGGCGCAGACCAGAAACGTTGTCATCGAACACCAGCGTCAGCTCGAACTCGGGCCCTTCGGCGCGCGAGAACAGGCTGGCGCGCGCTTCGCTTTCGTCATCGAACAGATCATAGCGGTCTCCGTCCTGCGCGGGCACGCCGCCAGAGGCCGCTGTGTCAAAGGTAATACCGCCCGCGATCAGGGTCGAAATGGTGTCGAAATCCACCGACGCGCCTTCTGGACCGAAGCTGAGCGAGAAACCAGAGGCATTCCAGAAACGGGTGGTCGAGGTGATCAGCTTGTCATACGGGGCAAAGATCACAGCATCCGCCAAAACGGTCGAGCCGTCATTGCCGATCCGCGACGGGCCTACCGCGCCGACTTCGATCCCGCGATACAAGATCGGAGAATCTCCGCTCAGCCCGTCCTCGCCCACAGCGCGCATGGTCAAACGCAGGCCCTCTTCGCCTGGACTGAGCAACGGAGCGTTCTCGAGCCCGACAAATTCCGTTTGCGATGCGCCAATTTCGCTGTCCCAATCCCCTTCGATAAAGACGCCAGAGAGAACGGTATCAAGGCCGGACACACCGCGCGTCGTCACCTCTGGGCGGATGACCCAGAACACGGCGCCATCATCGACGTACTCTGCCACGTCCTTGTCCAAGCGCACTTCGGCTGTGACATTCTTCATGTCCCCTTCGAGTGTCAGATGCTCGACCAAACCAACGGTCACATCGCGGAACCGCACCTCGGTTTCGCCCGCCCGAATGCCGGAAGCGTTGGAAAAGGTGATCTCGATCAGTGGGCCGCGAGACTGCCAGTGGTTCCACGCAATCGCCAGCGCGATGATCAATGCGCCCATAGGAACCAGCCAGACGACCGAGGCGCGCTCCCACAAACTGGTGCGCGCGCTTTCGATGGTGACAGAGGTGGGGGTGTCAGTGTCGCTCAAGATGGGGGTCTTTCTTGGTAGGATCGTTTGGGGCGGGGTCAGTGTCCCATATCATGCGGCTGTCAAAGCTTTGTGCTGACAGCATGGTAAAGATCACCGACAGGGCAAAGGTCAGCGCCGCTGGCCCCGGAGAGATTTGCGCCGCCGCATTCAGCTGCACAAGCGCAGACAGGATCGCGACGACAAAGACGTCGATCATGGACCAACGCCCAATATATTCGACCAGTTCATACAGGTGCTGACGCCCATGCGCTGAAAGCTTCGCTTGCCGGTTCACGGAAAACGCCAGATAGGCGATGGCACCGAATTTCGCGACTGGGATCCCGACCGAGGCAATCAGGATGATCAGCGCAACGGGGATGTCGCCGTGGTGGATCAAGTCAAACGCCCCTTCGACGATGGTGGACTCGGATTCCATCACCAGCGTGCGTGTCTTGAGCATCGGCTCTAGGTTCGCGGGAATGTAGGCCATGACGCCTGCGATCCACCATGCCCAAACCTTCTGCAGGGACTTGGTGTCTCGCGAATGCAGGGTGTGCCCGCAGCGGTCGCAATCTGTACCCTCGGCCGCGATCGGCCAAACGGCCCCGCAACGCGTGCAAGCTAGCATGCCACGGCTGCGCGCCGAGGGGATATCAGAGTGATCGCTCATGACCGCTTCTCCAGAGCGTTCCAGACCGACCAACGACACATCATATTGTCCTGCAGCAGTACCACGATCACCAGCACGCCCATCATCCAAAAGGCCGAACCCAAATGAACCTGCGCCAAGGCAGCTACTTTGACGAGCGCCACGCCGCAGCCCAGAACAAAGATTTCCGCCATAGACCAAGGCTTTAGCGCCTCGAACAGGCGAAAGGCCTTGGCCGCGCCACGCGCAGGCGCCCTGCCCGCCACCATCGGCCCCAGCACATAGAGCGTCAGGAGCATGCGCATCATCGGAACCAACACGATCAGCGCACCAACGGCCAACGACAGGACAAAGAGCGGGCCGTCCGAAAACGCGAGCACCGCGTCCATGACAGATGTCTCGTTATGAAACCCAGCGCGGCTAATCTGTAGAAACGGCAAAAAGAGCGCCGCGATCACGAGGATCAGGTTCGTCACGGACAGCGCCAGAATACGGATAAAAGCATTGCGGCGCGGCGCGATCAGCACCGTCCGGCAGCGCGTGCAGACCGCGCGCTCCCCGAACTCGGGGGTATGCTGCACATAGAGCGCATCACAATGGGGACAGACGATGTACCCCGATTGCTGTGAATGCGACATTCCGGTGACCCTCTGGCGATGTGGAACTCGTAACAGACGCTCCTATACTTGTAATTGCAA
Source organism: Donghicola eburneus (assembly GCF_900115865.1). Lineage (GTDB taxonomy): Bacteria > Pseudomonadota > Alphaproteobacteria > Rhodobacterales > Rhodobacteraceae > Donghicola > Donghicola eburneus. The sequence continues at coordinate 219,236 of NZ_FOXY01000002.1, forward strand.
TGCAGCAAAACAAGCCTTCGTGGTTGCGTCTATGAGACCTTCTACCGTGCTCGCGGTGCAACAGCCGCTACCGCGCTAAAGTTTGGGCAAAAAAATTGGGGGTGCCGAAACACCCCCAAGGTTCGCGGAACCGGGCTCGTTATTATGTACCGCCCGTTCTAGTTTTTGCCTGCGTCCCAGTTCGCGTTAAGGAGCGAACGCATCCGCTCCGGAACGCCAGTTTGTGGGTCGTTGCCCATCACCGCGCAGCCCATTCGGGGGGCCCGCGATAATCCCGTGGCTCAGTGCAGCACGCGCTTTGCCGTGTTGACCGAAAACCGCGCGGTGCAGCACGCACCGCCGCCGTTGGTGTGGTACTCCAGAACCGAATACGTCACCGCGACACGCCCGCCATCATCACTCAGCAAGATCACCATCCGATCGTCCAACGCTTCGGCCAAGGGGCCCTCGGCGTCGGCAGCGAAATCGGCTTCGATCGTATTGCCGCGCATCTCGACGCGTTCGGCAATGCAAGCGTGACCGGCGATGTCAAAAACCAACTGCATGTGTCTCTTCTTTCATGGGGCCCGCCGCAGCAGACCCTCACCCTGTTGTTTTCTTTTACGAAACGCGGTGGTCTGCGTTCCGAACTGCCTTGTGTCCAACACCTTGGCGGGGCGTGCCTGCCGCCCTGCCAAGGGTTGGCAGGCGTTAGCTACAGCCGCTTGTTGCGCCGCAAGTATTGCACTTCATACAGGTGCCATTCCGTACGAGGGTGTAGTTTCCACAGTCCCCGCAAGCCTCGCCTTCGTAGCCCTGCATCTTTGCTTTTGCTCGCGCATCGATTCCCACAGCAGGAGCTGAGTCGGCCTCGGGCGCGAGGGTTGTAAGGGCTTGAAGTGACTCAGTTTTGGAGTCAACGGATTCGCTGTGGATATCTCCGCCGCCACGCAAAACAACCAGTTCAGCGGGTACACGCTTGCGCAGATATCCCGACGAGCTGATCTGCTTCAGAACCTCAAGCGGGTCGTTGCCACGGCTCTCTGGAACCTCGCGGAAGTTGCGTTTGTCCTGCTCGTCGCCGCGGTGCAGATCGTCAAAGGACGCGCCTTCGGGTTTGATGTGCGCCAGATCGGTCCGATCCAGATAACTCACCGCCAATTCGCGGAAAATGTAATCCAGAATTGAGGTTGCATTCTTGATCGAGTCGTTGCCCTGCACCAGTCCCGAGGGCTCGAATTTGGTAAACGTGAACGCGTCCACGAACTCCTCGAGCGGCACCCCGTACTGGAGGCCAACGGACACTGCGATGGCGAAGTTGTTCATCATCGCGCGGAAGCCGGCACCCTCTTTGTGCATGTCGATAAAAATCTCGCCGAGATTGCCATTGCCATATTCGCCGGTGCGCAGATAGACCTTGTGGCCGCCCACGATCGCTTTCTGGGTGTAGCCCTTGCGGCGCTCGGGCAGCTTGGTGCGCTGAGTCTTGATGACTTCTTTGACCACGATTTTCTCGACGATCTTTTCGGCGATCACAGCGACCTTTTCCTGCGGCGTGCCGGTTTCCAGCACTTCGGCGGCATCATCGTCATCCTCGACCAAAGCAGCGGCCAGCGGCTGGCTCAGCTTCGAGCCATCACGGTAGAGCGCATTCGCCTTTACCCCCAACTCCCACGACAGCTCATAAGCCTTCTGACAGTCTTCGATGCTGGCGTCGTTGGGCATGTTCACGGTCTTGGAGATCGCGCCAGAGATGAAGCTCTGTGCCGCCGCCATCATGCGAATGTGGCTCTCGACGCTAAGGTAGCGTTTGCCCTTCTTGCCGCAGGGGTTGGCGCAATCGAACACGCTGTAATGCTCGGTTTTCAGATGTGGCGCACCCTCTAGCGTCATGGTCCCGCAGACGTGATCGTTGGCCGCGTCGATCTCTGCTTTGGTATAGCCGAGGTGGCGCAGCAGGTCGAAGGTGGGGTCGACCAGCTTCGGCGCCGGAATGCCCAGAACGTCCTTGCAGAAGGCCTCTCCCAGCGTCCACTGGTTGAACACGAAACGGATGTCGAAGGCGGTCGCCAGCGCGGTCTCGATCTTCTCCAGCTCGGCATTGCCGAAGCCGTGCCCGATCAGGCTTGTGTGGTTCACACCGGGCGCATTGCCAAGGCTGCCATGCCCCACAGCATAAGCGACGATCTCTTCGATCTGCGCGCTAGTGTAGCCCAGTTTTTCCAAGGCCGACGGCACCGAGCGGTTGATGATCTTGAAGTAGCCACCACCGGCCAGCTTCTTGAACTTCACCAGCGCAAAGTCAGGCTCGATCCCGGTGGTGTCGCAGTCCATAACCAGACCGATGGTGCCCGTGGGCGCGATCACAGTGGCCTGTGCGTTGCGGTAGCCGTGCTGTTCCCCCAGACGCAGAGCCTCGTCCCAGCAGCTGGCTGCAATGGCGGTCAGGCGCGGATCGGGGCAGTTTGCAATGTCCAGCGGCACCGGCTTCACGGCCAGATCTTCGTAGCCATCAGCGTTGCCGTGGGCGGCATTGCGGTGATTGCGGATGACACGCAGCATGTGCTGTGCGTTGCGCTGATATCCGGGGAAGGTCCCCAGCTCGCCCGCCACTTCGGCCGAAGTCGCATAGGATACGCCGGTCATGATCGCGGTCAGGCTGGCAGCCATCGCGCGGCCCTCGGGACTGTCGTAGCCGTAGCCCATCTGCATCAGCAGACCGCCGATGTTGGCGTAGCCCAGACCCAAGGTCCGGAAGTCATAGGACAGCTGCGCGATTTCCTTGGATGGGAACTGCGCCATCATCACGCTGATTTCCAGCGTCAGGGTCCACAAACGCGAGGCGTGCATGTAGTTTTCGACTTGGAACTGCCCGTCCTTGTAGAACTGCAACAGGTTCATCGACGCGAGGTTACATGCGGTATCGTCAAGGAACATGTATTCCGAGCACGGGTTCGAGCCACGGATCGAGCCGTCCTCGGGGCACGTGTGCCACGCGTTGACGGTGTCGTGGTACTGGATACCCGGATCGGCACAGGCCCATGCGGCGTGACCGATCTGTTCCCACAGCTCGCGGGCCTTGATGGTCTTGGCCACGGTCCCGTCAGTGCGGCGGATCAGCTCCCAATCCGCATCATCCTTGACCGCCTGCAGGAACGCATCGGTCACGCGAACCGAGTTGTTCGAGTTCTGGCCCGAAACGCTCGCATAGGCTTCGCTGTCCCAATCGGTGTTGTAGGTCGGGAACTCGATGCTGCTGTAGCCCTGCTTGGCGTAGTCCAGCACACGCTTGATGTAAGTCTCGGGGATTGCGTTCTTTTTGGCGCCGCGGATGGCGGATTTCAGTGCGTCATTCTTGGCGGGATCAACCGCATCTTCGGTGCTGCCATCCCACTGACGGATCGCAGCAAAAATCTCGTTCAGGCGGGCCTCGTGCATCTTGGAGCCGGCAACGATGCTGGCGACCTTCTGCTCTTCTTTGACCTTCCAGTTGATGAAGTCTTCGATATCGGGGTGGTCTGCATCACAGATCACCATCTTGGCCGCGCGGCGCGTGGTGCCACCCGACTTGATCGCGCCAGCCGCACGGTCGCCGATTTTCAAGAAGCCCATCAGTCCCGATGACTTACCGCCGCCGGACAAAGCCTCGCCCTCGCCCCGCAGACTGCTGAAGTTGGTGCCAGTGCCTGAGCCGTATTTGAACAGACGCGCCTCGCGGACCCACAGGTCCATGATGCCGCCTTCGTTGACCAGATCATCGCTGACCGACTGAATAAAGCAGGCATGGGGCTGCGGGTGTTCATAGGCGCTGTCCGATTTGGTCAGCTTGCCGGTTTTGTAGTCCACGTAGAAGTGGCCCTGGCTAGGACCGTCGATGCCATAGGCCCAGTGCAGACCGGTGTTGAACCACTGGGGGCTGTTCGGCGCGGCCATCTGGCGGGCCAGCATGTAACGCATCTCGTCGAAATAGGCCTGCGCGTCCTCTTCGGTGGTAAAGTAGCCACCCTTCCAGCCCCAATAGGTCCAAGCGCCAGCCAGACGGTCGAACACTTGCTTGGCGCTAGTCTCACCGCCCATTACCGCGTCATCTGCTGGCACGGAGCGCCACAGGAACTCTGGCACGCCCTTTTCTTTGACTCGCTTGGTCGCAGACGGCACACCCGCTTTGCGGAAGTACTTCTGCGCAATCACGTCACTGGCGACTTGGCTCCACTTCGCAGGAACCTCCACCTCATCCAACTTGAAGACCACGGTCCCATCGGGATTGCGGATTTCAGAAGTGGTAAGCACGAATTCCAATTCGGAATAGGCGTCTTGTCCGGCTTTGGTGAATTTGCGTTCGATCTTCATAAAGTGCCCCGTGTCGGCAAAATCTATCCAGCCCGCCGGATGGCGGGTCGCGGTGTTTGAACCGCTGCGTTGCTTTTCTTGTGTTGGCCTCTGGCGCGCTGGCCCCTCAAAGAACGAAGAGCGAGCTTGTCTGCCTGCCGCTGCATGGGCCACCAAATCTAGTGGGCGACCGCCTTGCCAGCACAATCTGGCGTAGGCAGCACTACATGGTCAACGGATTTTTTATCGCGGGATTTCGACATTTGGGGTTGCATCAATCCCCCTAATCACAGGCCCGTGAGAGTCGGTGATTCATGCAATCAGGCCTTGAAAAAGACGTTGTCCGTTAACGTTTTCAATTTTTCCTTAATCTACGACGTTTTACGCAACTCAGTGCAACAAGCGCACTCGAAACCGCTCTTTGGCCTTACCTTTTTGGCGGTCCCAAAAGGATAGTTTTGTCAGTCAAAGGATATCGCGGGGTATGGAATTGCAGAACCACAGATAGGCATGATTCACCCATGCAAAGCACGCAAACACCCGCAGAATCCACAATGTGACCGCGAATCTGGCACTCTCAGGTTGAGAGGTAATTCTATAGATTTGGTGAAATGGTCGGGGAGGCGAGATTCGAACTCACGGCCTTCTGTACCCAAAACAGACGCGCTACCAGGCTGCGCTACACCCCGACTGGCCTCTCCTTAATCCGAAGAAACGACAAAGAAAAGAGGGATTTGATTATTTTGTGTCACAAGCCCATGCGGCATCGTCGCCAAAGGCCGGATGACGCACCTGGCTGCCCACGGAAATGCCCATGGCATCAGCCAAACCGCCATTAATCTCTAACACTGCGAGCCGCGGGCCCGACGACGGGATCGCGGTTTCATCCAGCGGCTTGGCAGTGTGGATTTCCTGAACAACACCTGCGGTGTCGATATAGAGCAGATCTAGGGGAATCAGGGTGTTGCGCATCCAGAAAGACACGCGTGGCTGCTCTTGCTCGTAGACAAAGAGCATGCCGTGCGATTTGGGCATGTATTCGCGATGCATCAGACCAAGCGCACGCTCGGCGTTATCATCAGCAATCTCGACCGAGAATGATGCTGTTCCCCAGTCTCCGCGCAGGCTCACCCGCGTTTCGCTGCATTCTGCCCAGAGCGGGCCCGCAAAACATCCTAAGACGGCGGCCCACCCCCAAATTTTCATGCGTCGCCGCCTCGCATCGCAGCTTCCCATGCGCAGACTTCGGTCGCCATGCGGCCCCGCTTGCCTTCGATGACACGCAGACCGACCGCTTCGCCCGGCTGCAAATCGGCCAGACCAGAGCGGCGCAACACTTCGATATGGACAAATACATCTTCGGGACGACCCCAGATGTTTGCGAAGCCAAAGCCCTTGCCCTTGTCGAACCACTTGACCCGCGCCGGCACCAATTCTGCCGAGGCGATGACCTCTGGGTCCATCTCTTCGAAGTCTGCCAGCGCAGCGGAGGAGGTTGAATTCGGTGGCTCGATGGACAGTACGGCGACGGCCTGAACACCGCGCTGTGTCTCTTGAGCGAGAATCTCAATACCTGCCCCATCTGCAACAGAGCTTTGTCCGAAGTTCCGAAGCACGTTGGCATGCAACAGAATGTCTGCACCGCCCTCATGCGCAACGACGAAACCAAAACCCTTTGCAGGATCAAACCATTTCACGTGGCCGGAAACACGTTGGCCACCTTTTTCTCCGTTCACAGCATCAATTCCAAAAATAGTTCCCCAACAACCTCAGTAGTGATGCTGCAGCCTCTAACATGCAACCCCTAAGATTTTGCACAAATGTCGAAGCAACAGACTGTTTTTTGTATCATAAGCAATTTTCAGGGGTTCAGGCGACGAATTGTCCATTTTTCGCCAATTTCCCTGCGTTTCCATTGGAATCGGTCGTGCAATCTAAAGGCGCCATCTGCCCAAAATTCTATCTCTAAGGGATTGATTCGGAACCCGCCCCAGAACGGTGGGCGCGCGGGGTTCGGCCCCTTCGAAGCGGTTACGCGTGCAACCTCTGCCATGAGGGCTCCGCGCGACGAGAGGGGCCTTGATTGCTCTGATGCCCAGGCCCCAAGACGACTCTTCAGCGATCTTGACGTATAGTAGGCATCTGCTTGGGGACCGTCCTCTTTCTCGACGACACCGCGAACACGGATCTGCCGGCGCAGGCTTTTCCAGTGCATGACAAAGGCCGCCTTGCCCGTCGCAGCGATCTCTTGCCCCTTCGCGCTCTCGTAGTTGGTGTAAAAGACGAATGCGCTGTCCTCGATCTCTTTGAGCAGGACCATGCGCACATTGGGCAGCCCCTCGGCGTCTACGGTCGACAGGGCAATCGCGTTGGGATCGTTGATCTCGGTGGCTTCGGCCTCGGCCAACCAGCGGCGCGCAATCTCGAACGGGTCGTCACCGGCGAAAATTCCGCTGCGGTTTTCTTGCTCTTCCATAGTCTCTCCAGAGTCGCATGGGTGTTTTGCGGCCAAGGTAGTGCCTTGATGCACCCTCGCCAATCGCCTAAACGACATCCAGCATTTCCAAGACCTGAGCGGGGGATACCTCATGTCAACAGCACTGATGGCCGGCAAGCGCGGCTTGATTATGGGCCTGGCGAACGACAAGTCGATCGCATGGGGCATCGCCCAAGCCTGCGCCGATGCGGGCGCAGAACTGGCCTTCTCGTATCAGGGCGAAGCGCTGCTCAAGCGCGTCGGACCTCTGGCCGAACAACTGGGCTCGAACATCGTTTTGCCCTGCGACGTGAATGACGAAGCGTCGATCGACGCTCTGTTCGCCGAACTTGAAGCCAAGTGGGGCAAGCTGGACTTTATCGTTCACGCCATCGGCTTCTCGGACAAGAGCGAGCTGCGCGGCCGCTACGTGGACACCACCCGCGGCAACTTCCAGATGACCATGGACATCTCGGTCTATTCCTTCACCGCTGTCATGCAGCGCGCGGAAAAGCTGATGACCGAAGGCGGCAGCGCCGTGACCCTGACCTACTACGGTGCAGAGCAGGTGATGCCCCACTACAACGTCATGGGCGTGGCCAAAGCGGCTCTGGAAGCTTCGGTCATGTATCTGGCCGAAGACCTGGGCAAGAAGAACATTCGCGTCAACGCCATCAGCGCCGGCCCGATCAAGACCCTGGCCGCCAGCGGCATCGGCGATTTCCGCTACATCATGAAGTGGAACGAGTACAACTCGCCCCTGCGCCGCAACGTGACCATCGAAGATGTTGGCAAATCGGCTCTGTACCTGCTGTCTGATCTGGGCAGCGGCGTGACCGGTGAAAACCTGCACGTCGATGCGGGCTACCATGTCGTCGGCATGAAGGCTGTCGACGCACCTGACATCACCAAGGGCTAAATGCTCGCGGTTCTGATCCCTGTCTTCGCGGTCCACCTCGTGGCCGCGATGAGCCCCGGCCCGGCTGTCCTCATGACGGCGCGGGTCGCGATGCTTCGGGGGATGGCATCCGCAACAGCACTCAGCATCGGAGTGGCGTTGGGCGCATGTTTCTGGGCCGCGGCCGCGATCCTCGGCCTTGCCGCCCTGTTCGAAGTCGCCCCCAAGCTCTTGATCGCGCTCAAGGTCGTCGGCGCGACCTACCTGATCTGGTGCGCCTACAAGATGTGGCGCGGCGCGCGCGAACCCTTGGACGTCGGCACGGTCAAGGCGCCCAAAATCTCGCCGCTGCGGGCCATCGTCCTCGGGATCACCACACAGCTTGCGAACCCCAAACCTGCGGTCTTCTTTGGCGCGGTCTTTGTGTCAGTCGTCCCGCACGATGCTGACGTAACGACCTTTGCGGCAATCCTAATGATTGTCTTTTTCAACGAAGCGATCTGGAATATCTTCGTCGCTCGATTGTTTTCGCTCGAGACCACCCGCGCCGGATATATGCGCCTCAAGGCCCCGATCGACCGCGTTCTTGGCGGCCTGCTCGCCGCACTCGGTCTCAAGATCGCCACGACCTGAAGGATAACAACAAATGACAGATCGTCTGCCCCACGAAAAAGGCTTCCACGTCAGCTGGGACCAACTGCACCGTGATGCCCGCGCGCTTGCGTGGCGCCTGCAAAGCGACGCCCCCGAAGACGGCTACAAGGCTGTGGTGGCGATCACCCGCGGCGGCATGGCGCCTGCGATGATCGTGGCCCGCGAACTGGATATCCGCACCGTCGATACGATCAGCGTCAAAAGCTACAACCACCAGACCCAGTCCGCCCCGCAGGTGATCAAGTCCCCCGACATGGACATCATCGGCGACGGCACCGGCATCCTCGTGGTGGACGACCTGGTCGACACCGGCAAAACCCTCGAGGCCGTGCGCGCCCTGATGCCCAAGGCGCAGATCGCCACCGTTTACGCCAAGCCCATGGGCCGCCCGCAGGTGAACACCTTTGTCACCGAGGTCAGCCAGGACACGTGGATCTTCTTCCCGTGGGACATGGCGCTCCAGTATGTGGAGCCCTACCGCGGCAAAGACTGATCCCCAAGGGCGCCCACATCAGGCGCCCTTTTTCTTTGCCTCTCTTTCTTGGCGCGAAATACCCTCGGGGGTGAATTGGCGCCCCGCGCCAAGAGGGGGCAGACAGCCCCCTGCCCCCGTCAAACATCCTCAAGCCCCCTTCAAATCCGCGCCAAACCGCCAGCACCGCTTGCGGCCCGCCCTGCGCTTGCTTAGACAGTGGCGGACAGAAATTTTTCAGGAGGGCGCGCATCATGGCAAAAGCAGGCAAAGGCTCCAAAATCGTTGTCTGGGCTCTGGTGGGCGGGCTGATCGCCGGTCTTGGCGGGTTCGGTGTGACAAACTTTGGCGGAACCGTCGGCAATGTCGGCACCGTGGGCGACACCCCGATCCAGATCGAAGCCTACTCCCGCGCTCTGCGGGGCGAACTGGACGCGCTCTCGGCGCAGATGGGCTCTCCTGTCAGCTTTGCGGATGCCGCCGCGATGGGCATCGAACAGCGGGCTTTGGGGCAGGTCGTGATTGCCGCCACCCTCGATAACGAAGCGTCGGATATCGGTGTCTCGGTTGGCGACACCGCTGTGGCCGACCAGATCTTTACCATTCAGGCGTTTCAGGGCTCGAACGGCGAATTCGACCGCGAGGCTTACAAGTTCGCGCTCGACCGCGCGGGCCTGACCGAGGCCGAGTTCGAATCGCAACTGCGCCGCGAAAGCGCCCGCACCTTCCTGCAGGGCGCCGTGACTGGCGGCATTCAGGCGTCGGACAACTATGTGAATTTGCTGCTGAACTACATCGGGCAGCAGCGCGACATCACCTATATCGTCATCAACTCGACCAGCCTGCCCGCCACGCAGCCCCTGCCCACGGACGCGCAGTTGCAGGCGTTCTATGACGAGAACATCGCTGACTTCACCCTGCCCGCGCGCAAGGGCATCACCTATGTCGAACTGACCCCCGTCATGCTGGCCGATACCGTCGAGCTGGACGAAGGCATCTTGCGCCAAGCCTACGAAGACAATCAGGACCGCTACTACACGCCCGAGCGCCGCTTGGTCGAACGTCTGGTCTTTCCCGATGCCGAGGCGGCCGAAGCTGCCAAGGCGCGTCTGGACAGCGGCGAGGCCACCTTTGAAGATCTGGCCGCCGAGCGCGGACTGGAACTGGCGGATATCGATCTTGGGGATGTGGCGCAGGACGATCTGGACGGCGCAGGCGAAGGTGTCTTTGCCGCCGAGGCCGACAGCGTTGTAGGCCCTCTGGACAGCAACTTTGGCCCCGCCCTGTTCCGCGTGAACGCCATCCTGCCAGAGCAATCGACCTCTTATGAAGAGGCCAAGCCCGACCTGCGAGACGAGTTCGCCATCGACCGCGCCCGCCGCGTGATCGAGCAGCAGGCCGAGGATCTGAATGACATGCTCGCCGCTGGTGCCACTTTGGAAGAGGTCGCCGCAGAGACTGAAGCCACCCTTGGCACCATCGAGTATTACGACGGACTAGAGAGCGACATCGCGGGCTACGAAGAGTTCCGCAGCGTGGCCAACGGCCTGACCGTCGATGATTTCCCCGAAATTCACGAGCTAAGCGATGGCGGCATCTTTGCTGCCCGTGTCGATGGCGATTTGGAACCCAGCCCCATCCCGCTGGAAGACGTGCGCGCCGAAGTCGTACTCGCATGGCAAACCGCCGAAATGATGGACCAGCTGCGGACCCGCGCCGAAGCCCTGCAAGCTGCGCTCGACGCCGGTGACATGGCCGCGCTGGACGAGGTGGAAATCCAAACCGCCGAGAATGTGGGCCGTGGCCAGATGCTGCCGAACACCCCCGCCAGCCTGAACAACCACATCTTCGAAATGGAAGAAGGCGCGGTTGATCTGGTCGAGGGCGCGGAAAAGGTCGTGATCGTGCGCCTTGATGGTGTCTCGGACCCCGACATGGAGTCCGAAGAGGTCACCCAGATGCGCGGCTTTCTAGAGCAGCAGGCGGCGTCCCAGACCGCTGAGGCACTGTTCCAAGCCTATCTCGAAGCCCTGCGCAGCGATGCGGGCGTTCAACTGAATCAGGCCGCGCTCAACGCGGTCAAAGCCCAGTTTCAATAAGAAAGGTCCGCAGCCGTGGCTCTGACCCCCGATTTTGACAGTTTTGCGCAGGCCTACGAGGCCGGAGAGCATCAAGTCGTTTACACCCGCCTCGCCGCAGACCTCGACACGCCTGTGTCGCTGATGATGAAGCTGGCAGGCGATGCGCCTGACGCATTCGTTCTGGAATCCGTGACCGGCGGCGAAGTGCGCGGGCGCTATTCGATCATCGGCATGAAGCCCGACATTATCTGGGAATGCCGTGGGACCGCGTCACGCATCAACCGTCAGGCCCGTTTCGACCCGACCGCATGGGAAGAGCAATCTGACGCACCTCTGGACGCTTTGCGCCACCTGATCGCGGAGTCGCGCATCGATTTGCCAGCAGATCTGCCCGCGGCGTCTGCGGGTCTGTTCGGCTATTTGGGCTACGACATGATCCGTCTGGTGGAGCACCTGCCCAACGTGAACCCTGACCCGCTGGGTCTGCCCGATGCCCGCCTGATGCGCCCCACCGTGGTCGCCGTTCTGGACGGTGTCAAAGGCGAGGTCACCTTGGTCAGCCCTGCTTGGGTCACCCCCGGCCTGTCGGCCCGCGCGGCCTATGCCCAAGCGGCCGAGCGTGTGATGGACGCCCTGCGCGATCTGGACCGCCCTGCTCACGCCCCCCGCGATCTGGGAGAGGCGCAGCAACTGGGTGAGCTGACCTCGAACTTCACCAAAGAGGGCTATTTCGCCGCCATCGAAAAGGCCAAGGAATACATCCGCGCCGGTGACATCTTCCAAGTGGTGCCGTCCCAGCGCTGGACGCAGGATTTCCCCCTGCCCCCGTTCGCGCTGTATCGGTCCCTGCGCCGCACCAACCCTTCGCCGTTTATGTTCTACTTCAACTTCGGCGGGTTCCAGGTGGTTGGCGCGTCGCCGGAAATTCTGGTGCGTGTGTTCGACAACGAGGTCACCATCCGCCCCATTGCAGGCACGCGCCCGCGCGGCGCGACACCGGCCGAGGACGATGCGTTGGAAGCCGATCTCTTGGCTGACAAGAAAGAACTGGCAGAGCACCTGATGCTACTGGATCTGGGCCGGAACGATACGGGCAAGGTGTCCAAGATCGGGACGGTAAAGCCGACCGAAGAGTTTATCGTCGAGCGGTATAGCCATGTCATGCACATCGTGTCGAACGTGGTGGGCGAATTGTCAGAAGACAAGGATGCTTTGGCGGCGCTCTTGTCTGGGATGCCTGCGGGGACGGTTTCGGGGGCGCCGAAGGTGCGCGCGATGGAGATCATCGACGAGCTGGAGCCCGAGAAACGCGGTGTGTATGCGGGCGGTCTGGGCTACTTTAGCGCCAATGGGGATATGGACATGTGTATCGCCCTGCGCACCGCCGTTGTGAAGGACAAAAAGCTGTATATTCAAGCAGGTGGCGGGGTTGTCTACGACTCTGATCCCGAGGCGGAGTATCAGGAGACGGTCAACAAATCCAAGGCGATCAAGCGCGCGGCAGAGGATGCGGCGCGGTTTACCGGCGGGAATTCCTGAGGCTGTACCCTGCTGCCTGCGTAGGTGCGGGTGGCGACCGGTTTGATTGAGTATTTTTTGCAAAGCAGAAAGGGCGGTTCCGCATGGGACCGCCCCTTTTGTATGGCAAATTCGGCAGGTCTGGATCGCGTCTGGTTTGCGTATGGCAAACGTACTGACGTAGCCGCCTGACGTTACTCGGTCACGCTTTTCTTGAGGACCGCCGAGACGGGTGCGAGGGCGACCTGGCTGGCGCGGTCTTGGAGGGCCCAGATCAGAAGGGCCGAGATGGTTTCCGGTCGCAGGCGGGTCAGGACGACGACGCCCTCTTCGGCTTGGCGGGCGCGGAAGGCCGCGTTGTCGAGGAAGCGGCGGATGACGTCGGCGTTTTGATCCTTGCCATCCAGATCGCGGAAGATCGAGGCGGCGGGGACGCCTTCTTGGACGGCGACCTTTTGCGCGGTGTTCAGGCCCTTGGGCTGGAGGACGAGGCCGTAGCCGCTGTCGGCGAGCACAGCGGTGACTTGGTCGGTCAGCTCGCGGCTTTGCTGGAGCGAGGCGTCGTCCGCTTCGAGCAGCCCGATGGCTTCGGGGACGGCGCCGAAAATGGCGCCGAGGGCGACTTCGGCATCGGTGGGGCCTGCGCCTTGGGGGAAGTTCGCGGTGGCGAGCACTTCGAAGCCCGCGTCGCGGTAGGCTTGCATCCGCTGGAGCGCGTCAGGGGCCAGAGCGTCGATGGCGACGGTCAGGGGATAAGGGAAATCGCGCAGGACCTGCGGGCCAAGAGCCGTGCCGGGGGTGTCGATCAGGACGATGGACATGATCGGGCGGTCCGAGGGGTTCGAAAAGTCGGTGCTATAGACCGACAGGGGCAGCACGTCGTCGGCAAGGTCCAGCCCCCGCTCTGCGGCGGCGGCGCGGCGGGCGTCGATCAGGTTGCCCGCAGGTTCCGGCAGGCCCGGCTCTGGGCTTTCGGAGTCGTTCAGGTCCACGACCTCTGGCTGGACGGGGGGCAGTTCGGGGGCCACGTCGGACACAACGGGCGCGCGCTCGGTGCGGTCCGGCGATGTGTCGGGCGCGGCGGGGGCCGGCAGGTTTTCGGGGACGATGTCCGCGAGGTCCATTTCCGGCTCTGCTTCGTTTGCGTCGGGTTGGGGCGCGGGCATGCTTTCGGCATCAGGGGTCGGTTCGGCGTCTGCTACGTCGGGCTGTGTCGGGGCGTCCGACTCTGGCACCGCATCGGGGGTGACGTCGGGCGTGGGGGCCTCTTCGATCTCGGCTGCGGGTTCGGGCTGCTGCGGCGCCTCGGCGATCTCGGGTGTGGGCTCTGTCTCGGTCAGGGGCGCGTTGAGATCGGTTTCGGTGACGATCGGCTCTGGCAGATCCTCGGACATGGCGGGATCGGTGGGCGCGGGAGTGTCGCCGGATTCCACATCAGGCACCGGCTCTGCCACCACCACTTGGGGCGCGGTTTCGGTCTGTTCGACCGGAATTTCGGGCAGATTTGCTGCCTGCTCGGGCACGTCCGATAGCAAAGACACCGTGACAGCTCCTGCCACGGACACGAATGTGCCCCAGACCACTCCGTTCCAGAATCCGCTAGCCACTGCCCACCTCCGTTATGTTTTCCGCATTAGCGGCAGACATGCCCCCGCCTGCAAGGGGAAATCCCTGACTTAATGCTTGGTCGCGCCCTTGACGCCGCTTGCCAAGCCTGAACATGTATACCCCGACCCGCACAGGGGGCTCTACCCATTTATTCAAAGGTCTGCCCATGCTTTTGCTGATCGATAACTATGACAGCTTTACTTACAATCTGGTCCACTATCTAGGTGAGTTGGGCGCAGATGTGGTCGTCAAGCGCAATGATGCGCTGGATGTGCAACAGGCTATGGCCTTGAAACCGGCGGGAATTCTGCTGTCGCCCGGCCCGTGTGATCCGGATCAGGCCGGTATTTGTCTGGCTTTGACCGAGGCCGCTGCCGAGACCCGCACGCCCCTGATGGGTGTGTGTCTGGGCCACCAGACCATTGGTCAGGCATTTGGCGGCAATGTCGTCCGCTGCCACGAGATTGTGCACGGCAAGATGGGCCTGATGCATCACACTGCCAAGGGTGTCTTTGCTGGCCTGCCCTCGCCCTTTGAGGCGACGCGCTATCACTCGCTGGTCGTGGACCGCGAGACTCTGCCTGACTGTCTGGAAGTGACCGCAGAGCTGGAGGACGGGACGATCATGGGTCTGCAGCACAAAGAGCTGCCGATCCACGGTGTGCAATTCCACCCCGAGTCGATTGCCAGCCAGCACGGCCACGCCCTGCTGCAGAACTTTTTGAACGAGATGAAGGTACCCGCATGACCGATGCCATCAAGCCGCTGATCTACGCCGCGTCCGAAGGCCCGCTGAGCCGCGCTCAGGCCAATGAGGCGTTCGAGATCCTGTTCGAGGGTCAGGCGACGCCGGCACAGGTGGCTGGTCTGCTCATGTCCATGCGGGCAAGGGGCGAGGCTGTGTCGGAATATGCGGCGGCGGCGGCGGCGATGCGCGCCAAGTGTGTGCCGGTGGCTGCGCCCGAGGGCGCGATGGACATCGTGGGCACCGGCGGCGACGGGATGGGCACGCTGAACATCAGCACCGCGACCGCGTTCGTTGTGGCAGGTGCAGGCGTTCCTGTGGCCAAGCACGGCAACCGCAAGCTGTCGTCCAAGGCGGGCGCGGCGGATGCTCTGTCCGTTCTGGGTATTGAGGTCATGGTCGAGGCGGACGTGGTCGAGAAAGCCATCGCCGAGGCAGGCATCGGCTTTATGATGGCCCCTATGCACCATCCGGCGATGAAGCATGTGATGCCAGTGCGGACCGAGTTGGGCTGCAAAACAATCTTCAACATTCTAGGGCCGCTGACCAACCCTGCGGGGGTAAAGCGCCAGTTGACCGGTGCCTTTGCGGTCGATCTGATCTACCCCATGGCCGAGACCTTGCAGCAGCTTGGCTCTGAAAAGGCATGGCTGGTCCATGGCTCTGACGGCACGGACGAGATCGCGATTACCGGCACCACTGCCGTGGCCGCGCTAGAAAATGGCGAAATTCACAGCCGCGAAATCCACCCAGAGGATGCGGGCCTGCCCGTGCATCCCCTGCGCGACATTCTGGGCGGCACGCCCGAGGAAAACGGCAAAGCGATGCTGGATCTGTTTGCCGGTCAGGCGGGTGCCTATCGCGACGCGGTTCTGCTGAACTCAGCGGCGGCTCTGGTCGTGGCGGACAAGGCGGCGGACCTGAAAGAAGGCGTCGCCATCGCCGCAGAAAGCATCGACAGCGGTGCGGCCAAACGGGCCGTGGACGCGCTGGCAAAAATCACATCGGGGGCAGCATGAGCACCACCATTCTCGACAAGATCAAAGCCTACAAGCTGGAAGAGGTCGCCGCCGACAAGGCAGAGCGCCCCATGGCAGAGGTCGAGGCCGCGGCGCGGGATGCGGGCCCTGTCCGTCCCTTTGCCGAGAGCCTGATGAAAGCCTCTCGCGAGGGGTATGGTCTGATCGCAGAGGTCAAGAAAGCGAGCCCGTCCAAGGGGCTGATCCGCGAGGATTTCGATCCTGCGGCGCTGGCCCAGGCCTATGAGGCGGGCGGCGCGACCTGTTTGTCCGTGCTGACCGACACCCCTAGCTTCCAAGGGGCCAAGGATTTCTTGGTTCAAGCGCGCGAGGCCACGAACCTGCCCGCCCTGCGCAAGGACTTTATGTACGACCCCTATCAGGTCGCCGAAGCGCGTGCGTTGGGTGCGGACTGCATTCTGATCATCATGGCCTCGGTCGAGGATTCGCTGGCCCAAGAGCTGGAAGATGCGGCATTCGGTTGGGGCATGTCCGTTCTGATCGAGGTCCACGACCAAGAGGAACTGGAGCGCGCAGCCAAGTTGAAGTCGCCGCTGATGGGGATCAACAACCGGAACCTCAAGACGTTCGAGACCACGCTGGACACCACCAAGACGCTGGCCAAACTGGTTCCCGAGGATCGTCTGATCGTGTCGGAATCCGGGCTGTTCACCCCTGCTGATCTGGCGGACATCGCCCGCTACGGCGCGCGCACCTTCCTGATCGGCGAGAGCCTGATGCGTCAGGACGACGTGGAAAAGGCGACCCGCGATCTGTTGGCCAACCCGCTGACCTCAGGGGCGCTGTAATGAGCGGCCTGACCCATTTCGACGCCGAGGGCCAGGCCCACATGGTCGACGTGTCCGAAAAGGCCGTCACCAGCCGGATCGCAACGGCCAAAGGCTGGGTCCGCATGGCCCCCGCCACCATGGAAATGATCGCCGAGGGCGGCGCCAAAAAAGGCGACGTGCTGGGGGTGGCCCGCTTGGCGGGGATCATGGGCTGCAAGAAAACGCCCGAGCTGATCCCCTTGTGCCATCCGCTGCCGATCACCAAGGTGTCGGTCGATCTGGAAATTGATGCGGACCTGCCCGGCGTGCAGATCACCGCGACCGTGAAAACCACCGGCCAGACCGGCGTGGAGATGGAGGCGTTGACCGCCGTCAGCACCACCGCCCTGACCGTCTATGACATGGTCAAAGCGGTCGATAAGTACATGGAAATCGGCGGTATTCGCGTGACGCTGAAGGACGGCGGCAAGTCCGGAAGGATCGAAGCGGAATGATCTCTGTCGCCGAGGCGCTTGAGCGGTTGTTCGCATTGGTTCAGCCTCTGGCGGCTGAAACGGTTCCATTGGCAGGGTGTGGCGGCCGCGTTCTGGCCGAAACGGTCTATGCGCAGCGCACCCAGCCGCCCTTTGCCGCGTCGGCGATGGATGGCTATGCGGTGGCGGGCGATGTTGCCTCGGGCGATGTGCTGACCGTCATCGGAGAGGCCGCTGCGGGACACGCGTTTGATGGTGTCGTGGGGCGCGGTCAGGCGGTACGGATCTTCACGGGCGCGCCCATTCCCAGCGGTGCGACACGCGTGGTGATCCAAGAGGACGTTGAGCGGTCCGGCGACACCATTGCCCTGCAGGACAATCTGGACAGCGGCGGGCACATCCGCCCCGCTGGCGGAGATTTTTCGGCGGGCGATCCGATGATCGCGCCCGTCCGATTGGGGCCTGCGCACGTGGCCTTGGCCGCAGCGATGAACATCCCTACCCTGCCCGTCCGGCGGCGCCCCGTTGTGGCGATCATGGCGACGGGGGACGAGCTGTGCATGCCGGGCGAAGCCCCTGCGGCGGACCAGATCATTGCGTCGAATAACTTTGGCCTGAAAGCGATGCTGGAGGCGCGCGGCGCCGAGGTGCGGATGCTGCCCATCGCCCGCGATACCGAGGACGCCCTGCGCTTGGGATTTGGCCTGGCTAAGGGCGCGGACATGATCGTGACCATCGGTGGGGCCTCGGTCGGGGACCACGATCTGGTCGGTCCCGTGGCCCGCGATTTGGGCATGGACACCAGTTTCTACAAAATCGCCATGCGCCCGGGCAAACCGCTGATGGCGGGCAAATTGGGCGATCAGGTAATGGTCGGACTGCCCGGAAATCCGGTGTCGGCGCTGGTCTGCGGGCAGCTGTTCCTGTGTCCGATGGTCGATGTGATGCTGGGCCTGCCTGCTGCCCCGCCCGCACGGCGCACGGCGGTTTTGGCGGCTGATTTGGGCGCGAACGGCCCGCGTGAACATTACATGCGGGCGGTTGTGGCGGACGGTCAGATCACGGCGGCCGGTTCGCAGGATTCATCGCTGCTGACCGTATTGGCGGGCGCGAATGCGCTGTTGATCCGGCCCGTGGGCGACGGTCCCCGCGCGGCGGGCGAAACCGTGGAATACATTGCAATTTAAGCAATCCCGTTGACACAAAACGGGAACATCGGTAGAACAAACCCGAGATATGCGAACATCACGGGGCGGAACATGCTGACGAAGAAGCAGAAGGATTTGCTGGAATTCATCCACCAGCGGGTGCAGCGCGATGGCGTGCCGCCCTCTTTTGACGAGATGAAAGAGGCGCTGGATCTGCGGTCGAAGTCGGGCATCCACCGGTTGATTACAGCGCTTGAGGAACGTGGTTTCATCCGCCGCATGGCGCACCGTGCGCGGGCAATTGAAATTGTGAAACTGCCCGATGCGATGGGCGGCTTTGTCCCGCAGGTGATTGAGGGCGATAAACCCGCCGCGCCTGCGCCCGCCCCGGCCCCCGCGCTGAAGGGGATTCCGGTCGAACGTGGCGATGTGGCAGAGCTGCCCTTGATGGGCCGGATCGCTGCAGGTGTCCCGATCGAGGCGATTGGCGACGGGGATACCAGTGTCGCTGTGCCGGGCATGATGCTGCGTGGGCGCGGCAATCACTACGCACTAGAGGTCCGCGGGGACTCGATGATCGAAGCGGGCATCAACGATGGCGATCTGGTGATCATCCTAGAGACCGAAGATGCGAAGAACGGCGATATCGTCGTTGCGCAGGTCGAGGGCTATGAAGCGACGCTGAAGACCTATCGCAAGAGCGGATCTTCGATCGCGCTGGAAGCTGCGAACCCAGCCTATGAGACCCGCGTCTTCCGTGAGGGTCAGGTCGAGGTGCAGGGCCGCTTGGTTGGTTTGATCCGCAGCTACTGATCCGTATCGCGGGCCCGTGTGTTCCAAAGGCGCTGGCCCGTGTGCTCTTTGGCAGATGTGATGGCCAACTGGTCGCCGCCGATGTGGAACGCGAGCGCGCCGGATTTGCGCAGGTCTCTCGGTGTGGTGATCCGGCAATCGCCTGTGCCGAGCGTTTTGTCTAAGTCCTGATCAGAGATCACCCAAGTTTTGCCCGAGCATCCATCAAAGGCGCGGGCTTCGCGTTTGCCTTTGATATGCTGAATGGTCCATGCGCCCGCGTGCCAGACTTGGCCGCTTTGGGCATCGCGCCATCCGGCGCGCGCGGCGGCTTCGGATTGCGGTGCGGGATCGCCGTCGTTTTCGAGCCAGACAGAGGCGACGAACCCTGCGCCTTTTGGATGGCTCGGGACGCGGCCTGTGTCCGAGAGGACGGCGACGAGTTTGCCATCGTCTGACACCAGACCCTGCGGGCGAGGCGTTTGGCTCCACAGTAGGCAAGCAGCACCGATGGCGATAATGCCAGCGAGTCGGCCGATCCCCTGCCAAATGGACAGAAAAAGCGCGCCGCCTGTCAGGAACAGAAAGGCAGCGGTGTTTGGCGTGTGCACGGGTGTGACCGCGCTCGGCCACGCGGAAACCGTTTCGGCCACGCCAACGATCCAGTCGATGCCGAAGCCCATGACAACCAAAGCGGGTTTTTCCAGCCCGAACGGCATCAGCACGGCCCCTGCGATCCCTGCGGGCATGACCACGGTCCCCATCAGGGGCGTTGCGAGCAGATTGGCGATCAGCCCGTAATCGGACAGCCGATTGAAATGCGCCGCTGCAAACGGGGCGGTTGCCGCGCCCGCCATGGCAGAGGACAGGACGGTGACGACGATGGCTTGGAGCCAGCGGCGCTTGATCCGCGCGAGATGGGGGCTGAGCAGATCGAACCCGGCGATCAGACCGGTCGTTGCGGCGAAAGACATCTGAAATCCCGGCCCCGTCAGGGCGTGGGGCTGCAGGACTAAAAGCACCAGCGCGGCGGTGGCGACGGAGCGCAGACTAAACACCCTTCGGTCCGCCATAACAGCGCAGAGACCGACCGCTGCCATAACGAAGGCCCGCTGCGTCGCGACGCTGGCCCCCGAGAGCCCGAGATAGGCGGCGGCACAGGTCAGGGCGACGGCGGCGGCAATCTTCTTGGTCGGGTGATAGAGGGCGATGCGCGGGACCAGTGACAGAGTGCGCCGCGTGACCGCGTAAACGAGCCCCGCGAGCAGCCCCATGTGGAGCCCAGAGATCGCGAGAAGATGGGCAAGATTGCTGTCGCGCAGGGCGCGCACCGTATCCGGCGGGACCCCAGAGCGGTCTCCGGCCAAGAGGGCGGCGGCGATGTCCCCGCTCTGACCAGGCAATGCCGTGCGAATGCGAGTCACAAAAGTCTGACGCAGCCGCATCAGAGTGAGGGTTTCTGGCGCAGGATCACGTAGCAGAACCGGCGTCCGCGAATAGCCCACAGCGCCAAGCCGCTGATACCACGCATGGCGGCGAAAATCGAAACCGCCCGGCTCTGCCGGACCCGAGGGCGGCGACAGGTGGGCGGTCAGGATCACCGTATCGCCGTTCTTGGGCGGGGGGCTGATGTCATCATATAGGGCAACGCGCACACGGTTGGGCGCACGGCGGCGATCGAGACGCACTTGGTCCAAGGTCAGGCGCAGGGCGCCAGAGGCGGCACGGTCTTGGAGGATGACGCGCCCCTCGACAGGGCCATAGTACCGCGACGTCAGGACAGGCTCGGCGTGGCGCAACGCCTCTGCCGCGGCAAGGACATATCCGCCGAGCCCCAGTCCGATGCCGACCACCACGGGGCCGATATAAACGCCAAGCCACCGGCCGCCGATCACCATGGGCAGGGCTATCAGGCCCATAGCCCACAGGAGCCAGAGCGCCGGCTCGCGCAGAGCGGCGAAATACAGACCCACCCCAAGGCCAAGGCAAATGGGCGCCCACAGGAACAAGGCCCACTCTTGTTTCAGCCATTCTTTGCGGATTGCTGCAGGTGCACGCACTCTTGCCACCCAAATATGGGGTCGATAGACACGTCCCGAACGCTGCACGAACTTTCCTAAGCAAAGGTAAATCCTGTCATGACCTCCGCCGTCGTCACCCGTTTTGCACCCTCGCCCACCGGCTACCTGCATATCGGCGGGGCCCGCACCGCCCTGTTCAACTGGCTCTATGCCCGTGGCCGCGGGGGCAAATTCCTGCTACGGATCGAGGATACAGACCGCGAACGCTCGACCCCCGAGGCGACCGCCGCAATCCTGAAGGGACTGGACTGGCTGGGTCTGGACCACGATGGTGAGCCGATCAGCCAGCACGCGCGCGCCGACCGTCACCGCGAAGTGGCGCTGGAGCTGCTGGACGCTGGCAAGGCGTACAAATGCTTTAGCACGCAAGAGGAAATTCAGGCGTTCCGCGACGCGGCCAAGGAAGAGGGCCGCAGCACCCTATTCCAGAGCCCGTGGCGCGATGCTGATCCCAGCACCTATCCCGACGCGCCCTATGTGGTCCGCCTGAAGACCGCGACCGAAGGTACGACCGTCATCGAGGACGAAGTGCAGGGCACGGTGAAAATCCGCAACGACCAGCTGGACGACATGATCCTGCTGCGCTCGGATGGCAGCCCCGTTTACATGTTGGCCGTGGTCGTGGACGACTACGACATGGGCGTGACCCACGTGATCCGCGGCGACGACCACCTGAACAACGCGGCGCGCCAGATGGGCATTTATACCGCGATGGGCTGGCCCCTGCCCGTCTACGCGCACATCCCGCTGATCCACGGTCCCGACGGCAAGAAGCTGTCGAAGCGCCACGGCGCGTTGGGCGTCGAGGAATATCAGGCGATGGGCTACCCCGCCGCGGGCATGCGCAACTATCTGGCGCGTCTGGGCTGGAGCCACGGGGACGACGAATTCTTCTCGGATGAACAGGCCAAAGAGTGGTTTGATCTCAAGGGGATCGGCAAATCACCCGCGCGTCTCGACTTCAAAAAGCTGGAGAATCTGTGCGGCCAACACATTGCTGCAACAGACGATGCTGCACTGCTCGCAGAAATTGAGGCATTTTTCAGCGCGACCAATCAGCCCGCTTTGACACCCGAGAAAAAAGAACTGTTTAAAAATGCGCTTTTCTGCCTGAAAGATCGCGCAAAGACTTTCCCGGAACTCATTGATAAAGCTGCATTTGTTTTCGCGGACCGTCCCATCGTGCCCGACGAAAAAGCTGCAAAGAACCTCGACACGGTATCCCGTGGTATACTGTCAGAATTGACGCCGCACCTGCAAAATGCTAGCTGGACGCGTGAGGCGTTGGAGGAGGTGCTGAACCAATTTGCCGAAGCTCGCGAGCTGAAGTTTGGCAAAATGGCAGGTCCGCTGCGGGCAGCCCTTGCGGGTCGTTCGGTCTCTCCTAGCGTATTCGACATGATGATTGTTCTCGGGCGCGAGGAAACTCTTGCCCGCTTTAACGACGCAGCGAACGGCTAAGCCGGAGAAGCTGACCATGAAAACCCTTTCCGGCCTCCACTGGCCGGAAAAAGGGACTAGATAATATAGCGTACCCTGGCCGGACCACCGGCCGACGGGAGGTAGCCCCGGGACCCGTGTTCGAGGGCCTTTCAAGAGGAATGACGATGGCTGATACTACAAAGACCGCGAAGCTGACGATTGGTGAGAACACCTACGATCTGCCGATCCACTCGCCGAGTGTGGGACCTGACGTGCTCGATATCCGCAAGCTGTACGCTCAGGCAGGTGTCTTTACCTACGATCCGGGCTTCACCTCGACCGCTGCCTGCGACAGCACCATCACCTATATCGACGGCGACAAGGGTGAATTGCTGCACCGCGGCTATCCCATCGACCAGCTGGCCGGCAAATCCCACTACCTCGAGGTCTGCTTCCTGCTGCTCTACGGCTACCTGCCCACCGCAGCCGAGCTGGAGAAGTTCGAGACCACCATCACCCGTCACACCATGATCCACGAGCAGATGCACAACTTCTTCCGTGGCTTCCGTCGTGACGCGCACCCGATGGCAACCATGGTGGGTGTGGTTGGCGCCATGTCGGCGTTCTACCATGACTCGACCGACATCGCGGACCCCCGCCAGCGCGAGATCGCATCGCACCGCCTGATCGCCAAGATGCCCACCATCGCGGCAATGGCGTACAAGTACTCGATCGGTCAGCCTTTCGTGTATCCGCGCAACGATCTGGATTACGCGTCGAACTTCCTGCACATGTGCTTTGCCGTGCCCGCAGAAGAGTACCACGTTGACCCGATCCTCGCCCGCGCGATGGACCGTATCTTCACCCTGCACGCGGACCACGAGCAGAACGCGTCGACCTCGACCGTACGTCTGGCGTCGTCTTCGGGTGCGAACCCGTTTGCGTGTATCGCGGCTGGCATCGCCTGCCTCTGGGGCCCCGCACACGGCGGCGCAAACCAGGCATGTCTGGAAATGCTCAAGGAAATCGGCACCCCCGATCGCATCCCCGAGTTCATCGCCCGCGCCAAGGACAAGAACGATCCGTTCCGCCTGATGGGCTTTGGCCACCGCGTCTACAAGAACTTCGACCCCCGCGCGACCGTGATGAAGCAGTCGGCTGACGAAGTTCTGGAGCTGCTGGGTGTCGAGAACAACCCGATCCTCGCGACCGCCAAGGAACTGGAGCAGGCCGCTCTGGCAGACCCCTACTTCGCAGAGAAGAAGCTGTTCCCGAACGTCGACTTCTACTCGGGCATCATCCTCGAGGCGATGGGCTTCCCGACCTCGATGTTCACCCCGATCTTCGCGATGTCGCGGACCGTGGGCTGGATTTCGCAGTGGAAAGAGCAGCTGTCGGACCCGCAGATGAAAATCGGCCGTCCCCGTCAGCTGTACCTCGGCGAAACCTCGCGCGAGTACATCGACATCGAAGAGCGCTAATCGCGCACTTACTCCCAGCCAAAAAGAAAGCCGCCCGTTTCGGGGCGGCTTTTTTCGTTTCGGCATTGGGTGGGGTTAGCCGGAAAACGGCACCAGACCGATCGCGCTCGCGAGATTGAAGTTGCTGGGAAGCGGCTGGTTGATCTGCGCAAAGGCAACGCCATCAAGATAGATCATGGTCCCCTGCTCGTCTGCGTCCAGTTCGGTGGTGATCACGGGCGCAGTGTCGCCCTCGTATTTGATCATCAAATAGTCCTCGGACGGGTCAAATGCGCGGATTGCGATTACGTCGTCGCTGTCCGCCGTCTCGACGAGGATCAGGGCATCCGCGCCATCGCGGCCATCGATCGTATCACCGCCGCCAGCAATCAAAACGTCGTTGCCTTCACCGCCTTTAATGAGGTCAAAGCCCTCGGTCGAAATGGTGTCGTTATCCATCGGGACATCGATGATGGTTTCGTCCTCGCCAACATCGAAGCGCACATAGCGCAGATCTGCACTCGTGCCGTTCAGCAGATCTGCGCCGGTGTCACCAAAGATCGTGTCGTCACCCGTGCCGCCGACCACTTCGTCGTTGCCGGAATTACCGTCCAGATAGTCACTCCCTTCACCGCCAGAGATAAAGTCGTTTCCGGCATTACCAAGAAGCAAGTCATCACCGTCTTCGCCGTAGAGCGTGTCATCCCCTTGGCCCGCGTGGAAGGAATCATACTCACTTCGGCCCATGAAGAGGTCATCGTATACGGAGCCGAAGCGTTCATAATCAGGTTCGTGTGTTCCCACACCATTCTCAGGCGCGAACAGGCCAGTTACGACGACATCGTCAAGGGTAAAACTTTCATCCGCCCCATCAAGGCGCATCACCACCTTGCCGTCATCGAGAAGTTCGGCGTAGCCATCCTCGTAGTTGATCGAGAGATCAATGCGGGCATTCGAGGTAACCGTATAATCGATGACATCCACACCGGGATTGAAGTCTGTGATCACCGCCGGTTCATCCCCGTCCACGAGGAACTCACGAATAACGCTGAAGGTGTCCAAGCCTCTGCCACCTGTCGCAGTATCGTCAGACCCGATGAACAGGGTGTCATTTCCGCCGTCGCCGTGAACCTCGTCCGCGCCGCTGGTGTCTGCATCACCAACCCAACTCATGAAGGTGCGAATATCGATGTCTTCGCCGCTGGCCAGCGCCTCGAAAGCGGCAGCCTGATCACCGGACCCTGCCGCGATGATCATGTCGTTCCCTTGTCCGCCGGACAGGCTGTTGTTGCCGTCGAGATCAATCAGGGTGTCAGTGCCATCGCCGCCCTCTAGGGTATCCGCACGATTACCGCCAAGAAGCGTGTCACTCTGCGAGCCGCCATAGAGGGAATCGCGGCCATCGCCGCCGTAGATCAGGTCTTCGCTGCGGTTACCCGACAGTTCATCTCCACCCGCGCCGCCATCAATGGTGTCACGCCAGTTCCCACCAAAAATCCAATCGTTACCCCGGCCGCCAGACAGACTGTCGGCTCCGCCATAGCCTTCGATGGAGTCGTCCCCTTTGCCGCCGCTGATGGTATCTGCTTTGTTCGACCCGTAGAGAATGTCATCGCCCTTGGAGCCATTCTCGACCCGCTCGGTACTGTCAGAGCCGGAGTCGTCGCTGTCCGAGGTATCATTGCTGGAGGAGTCATCGCTCGAGGTATCGTCGTCACTCGATGTGTCATCCCCTTCGTGTTCCAGACGCTCATCGTGATCGTGATCGGAGTCATCGTCAGAGGAGTCGTCGATCACAACCGAATAGACCCCGTAACTTGCGAGGAGGGAGAATAGAATTAGACCAATCATTTTCGCACCAATTGTGCGCCTTAACCCGGCGCTTTCACATAAATCGGCAAGTGTTTACCACCCGCCGGACCCGTGAGTAGAATTTGGCAAAAATGTGGCATTGACAAGTATGGATTTACTTTCCCTTAACAGATCAAAAGCCCGAACGTGCAAAAATCCCCATTAACCCACTGCTACCCATAGTAAAATCCATGTTAACCAAAACGGCTGCAATTACGTTGCCTCCCAGAGATTAATAACAAGTTTGGATAGCCCCATAGAGAGAGTTCAAGCGGCTTGCAGCGGCACCCATTAACCCTTTTGCAAGAATGAAAGCCGCCCGTTTCGGGGCGGCTTTCATTCACTGCGACTGTATTAGACGTAGCCTGAATTGTAGTGATACACGTGCGGGATTCCGAAGTTTGCGGGCAGAGCTGTCTTGATCAAGAATGTTCCTTTGCCGTCTAGTGCCACCACAGTGTGCCCATCCCCGTTGACCGATGTCGTTATTTCAGGCTCCTCGTCGCCCGAATACTTGACCATCAGCACATCCTCGTAGGGGTTGTAGTCTTCGAGCACAGCAAGCTCGTCGCTGCCATCGTGGTCAATCACAACAATGAGATCAGTGCCTGCACCAGCGATCGCGGTATCTCCTGCACCGACCAGCAGCACGTCATCTCCGTAGCCGCCGTTGAGAAGGTCCGCACCATCGGTCTGCACCGGATCATACAATACGATCTCACCGTATGTCTCTTCGCCATAATCAGTGAACCAAGCCCTAATATTGTCGGAATCGATCCCATTCAGAGTGTCGTCGCCAGTGCCGCCATTCAGAGTATCGGAGCCAGCGCCGCCCATCAGCCAGTCATCATCGGCAGCGCCATTCAGCGTATCCCTGCCATCGCCACCATACAGGGTGTCGTTACCACCCTCGCCTGAAGCCTTGTCATTGCCGTCTTGAAGGTAGAAGGCATCATCCCCCGCACCACCGGTAAGGTTGTCATTTCCCGCGCTGGCTTTCACCGCCACGGAAGAAAGAGTGATATCATCCAGTGTGAGGCCCTCGGTATCACCGCCAATTACCATCACCAGCTTTCCACCGTCATAGAGGTTCACGCCAGTGTCCGTATGCTCGATGCTCAGGTCGGGTTCGCCAGTGGAGGCGGAGTACATATACTCGATCTGATCGGCATCCTCGTAGTCTGTGATGGTGGCCGGTGCGTCACCGGACAACAAGTGGTGCCGAGCCACAGCAAAAGTGTCACCGCCGCTACCGCCCGTGGCGGTATCACCAGCACCAAATGCCAAGACGTCCCAACTGCTACCGCCATCCAGAACGTCTGCGCCGCTCGTGTCCTCTTGGGCCAGGGCCAGAGCAAGGGCCTCGGATTTTAACGGCTGCAAGCTGGGCTTCAGCTCTGTAAGGCCGCTCTTCAAGTCGGCATACAGGGTCGAGAGGCTGCCACTGGCGTCGTCTGAAAAATCACCTGCTGCGATCAAGACATCCTGTCCAACTCCGCCGCTCAGGGTGTTGTTGCCATCGACATCGATCAGCCAGTCGTGCCCCGCGTACCCTGCCAGAGAGTCATCGCCATCCCCGCCAAGGAGCGTGTCGTTATCCCCTGCCCCGACGATAGAGTCAGCACCGATCCCGCCAAATAACAGATCGTCAGAGTCGCCACCATCGAGCGTATCGTCGCCACCGCCGGCGTTCATCACATCGTCATCGTCGCTGCCGACCAGACGTTCGTCGCGATCCTGATCGGAGCTGTCGTCAGAAGAGCTGTCAGAGGAGTCGTCAACCACAACCGAATAGACCCCATAGCTCGCTAGGAGAGAGAACAGCATTAAACCAATCATTTTCGCACCAATACTGCGCCTTAACTGACGCATTCACTTTTAAAAGACAGGTGTTAATCACCTGACTGACCCGTAAGTCAGAATTTGTCATAAATGCTCGATTTGCAAGTATGATTCACTTTACGTCGAAAATGCAAAGATCCGCACAACAAGCATGATGCGCGGACCTTTTGAAATAAAATCGGAAATTCAGGTTAACCATGGCCGCCGAGAACAATGTCCGGCCAATGATTATTAACGAGGGATTTAGCGTCCCTCGTAAGACGCCGGGCGTTTTTCTAGGAAAGCCATCACGCCCTCTTTGAAATCGCGGGTCCCACCGCAGGTGCCCTGAAGCTGCGCCTCGAGGAGGAGTTGCTGTTCCAGATTGTTGTCCCAGCTGCCGCGGAGCGAGGCTTTGATGTGCTGGTAGGCCACGGACGGACCGCTGGCCAATTTCGCGGCGCGGGCGCGCCAGTGCGCATTGAATTCGGCGTCTGGGACGGCCTCCCAGATCATGCCCCATTCGTCGGCTTGGCGGGCGGTGATGGGTTCCGCGAACAGGGCTGCGCCCATGGCTTTGGCCGCGCCCATCTGGCGAGGCAGCCAATATGTGCCACCGGCGTCTGGCATCAAACCGATGCGGGCAAACGCCTGTAGGAAGACGGCGCTTTCGGTGGCGATTACCACGTCGGCGGCCAGCGCAAGGTTGGCCCCTGCCCCTGCTGCCGTGCCGTTCACAGCGCAGATGGTCGGCACGGGGCAGTCATAAATCGCTTGCAGCATGGGGACATATTCGTCGCGCAACACACGCTCCAGATCCAGAGCGTTCAGGGTGCCTGCGTCGGACAAATCCTGACCGGAACAAAAGGCCCGCCCTTCGCCTGTCATGACAAGCGCCCGCGCGTTTTTGCCCGCGTCCTTGACCGCTTCGAGGATCTCGGCGCGCATCTGCGAGGACAGAGCGTTCATCACGTCCGGACGGTTCAGGGTCAGGACTGCGATGTCGTCCGCAATCTCGTAGCGAATTGTCTGGAATTGCATGAAAGGCCTCCTCTGCTCTCTGGCCCGCATCAAAGCGGAAAGCCCGAGAGCAGAAAAGAAAAACCCAGCGTCAGTCCTTGAGGATTTCGCTGAGACGCGCTTCTTCGTCCGCGCTCAGGCGATCCTCGGTCGCGGGTTTGGCAGTGGCACGCCCCCGCAGGTAGAAGAACGCGAGGATCAGGGCGATGACCGCCATGATCGGGCCTGCAAGCCACAGGAAGATATTGGAGCCGCGCGTGGTCGGATTCAGCAGGACGTATTCGCCGTAGCGGTCCACCACGTAGTCCACCACCTCTTCGTTGGTGTCCCCTTCGAGCAGACGCTCACGGACCAAGAGGCGCAGATCGCGCGCCAGTTCGGCGTTCGATTCGTCGATGCTTTCATTGCGGCAGACCAGACAGCGCAGACCGGCCGAAATGTCCCGCGCCCGCTGTTCCATCGCGGGATCGGGCAGGATTTCGTCGGGCTGAACAGCATAGGCCAAGGGTGCCGAGAGGATCAGCGCCAATACGAGGATCAGGCGTTTCATTCTGCGGGCACTCCTTGGGCAGGTGCCTTGCGCGCGCCAGCGGCGACGCGGTATCGGCGGTCCGTCAGGCTAAGCACACCGCCCACAGCCATGATAATCGAGCCGAGCCAAATCCAGTTCGCAAGCGGCTTGATATAGGTGCGCACGGCCCACCCGCCATCGGACTGCGGATCGCCGATCACGACATAGACGTCGCGCAGCAAACCGCCGTCGATTGCGGCCTCGGTCGTGGGCATCTTGGCCACGGGATAGACCCGCTTTTCCGGATAGAGGGTCGCGATCTCGCTGCCATCCTGCGACAGGGTCACGTCGCCCATGGTGGACAGGTAGTTCGGCCCTTTGACCTCTTGGACGTCGTTCAGGACCAGCGTGTAGGCGCCCACGTCAAAGGGCTCGCCCAATTGGACTGTGCGGATGTCCTCTTGCTCCCACGCCATAAGACCAGAGACACCGATGAAGGTAATACCAAGGCCGGCATGAGCGACCGCTTTGCCCCAGTCGGCGCGCGGCATACGGCGCAGGCGGCCAAAGCGGTTGGCTCCGCGTCCCGTCCGGCTCCATAGATCCATGGCAGCACCAGCAACCATCCAAGTCCCCAGCAGCAGGCCAATGGGGCCCAGCGCAGTTTTGCCGGTTTGCAGCGCATAGGCCAGCGCGGCAACAGCAACGGCCAGTACCAGTGCGGGCACCAGATGACGTCCCACACGGCCCAGATTGCCACGCTTCCATGGGAGCATAGACCCCAGCGGCAGGATCAGCCCCAAGACCACCATGAAGGGCGTGAAGGCCATGTTAAAGAACGGCGCACCGACCGACAGTTTGCGGTCAAAGAACATCTCGGCCACCAGCGGCCAGATGGTGCCGATGAACACCACGAACGCCGCCACAGCGAGCAGGATGTTGTTGGCGACCAGCGCGCTCTCGCGGCTGACCATGCCAAAGACACCCTTCGCCTCCATCACATTGGCGCGGGCCGCGAACAGGGTCAGCGCCCCGCCCATAAAGAACGCCAGAATGAACAGAATGAACACACCGCGCTCTGGGTCATTGGCGAAGGCATGGACCGAGGTCAGAACGCCCGAGCGAACGATAAACGTGCCGATCAACGAGAATCCGAAGGCAAGGATCGCCAGCAGGATGGTCCAGCTTTTCAGAGCTTCGCGCTTTTCCACCACGATAGCCGAATGCAGGAGCGCCGCACCGATGAGCCATGGCATAAAGCTGGCGTTTTCCACGGGATCCCAGAACCAGAAACCGCCCCAACCCAGCTCGTAGTAAGCCCACCAAGAGCCAAGCGCGATACCAATGGTCAGGAACACCCACGCGGCCAGCGTCCACGGACGGACCCAGCGGGCCCATGCGGCGTCCACGCGTCCTTCGATCAGGGCAGCGACGGCAAAGCTGAAAGCCATGCTCAGGCCCACATAGCCCAGATACAGGAACGGCGGGTGGAAGGCCAAACCGGGGTCCTGCAGCAGCGGGTTCAAGTCCTGCCCGTCAAAGGGCGGCACCGCGAGACGCAGGAACGGGTTCGAGGTAAAGATAATAAAGGCGAAGAACGCCACAGAGATCGCGGACTGCACGGCCAGAACGCGGGCCTTGAGTGTCGGCGGAAGCTGCCCGCCAAACCAAGCGGCACACGCGCCGAACAGGGTCAAGATCAGCACCCAGAGCAGCATCGACCCTTCGTGGTTGCCCCACACTCCGCTGATTTTGTAGAGCATCGGCTTGGCCGAATGGCTGTTCAGCACCACGAGCCGCAGGCTGAAATCCGACACGAGAAAGGCATGGGTCAAAGCGGCAAAAGACGCAGCCGTCAGCAGGAATTGCGCGACGGCTGCGGGTTCGGCCACGGCCATCCAGCCGTGCCAGCGTTTATGGGCGCCAATCAGCGGAACGATTGCCTGAACGATGGCAACCAGAAAGGCGAGGATAAGGGCGAAGTGTCCGAGCTCTGTAATCATGCGCGGATATTAGGCGTTTGGCGGTGCGGGGCCAATCACAATTAGCCCCGACTTAGGTTCACTTTGTCGCGGCCCCGTGATCGGCCAAGCTACGCCATTCCGCCAGCGCCGGATTGTCCGGTTTGGCAGTGTTCTCGATTGCTTGGATTTGCTGGACGACCTGCGGCACGCGGGCGGCTGTCGTCATCATATCCCGCTGGAACGACTGGGTTTTTGCTTGGTGCCGCGCACCAAAGTAAAAGCTGACCACGACGCCCATTAGCCACCACAAGGGTTCAGGGATCAGCGCCAGCCCCTGCATCCGCGCCGCGAACCAGACGGGATCATGCATCGCCATGCCAAAAAGCCCCAGCACCGACAGGGCCAGCATCGGGCGCGGCAGACGGTTCAGCCCATCGACAAACCCGTCAAACCAGCTCTGGCGCGGGCGGGCGTATTCAGCGGCCAGTTGTTCAAGCGCGGCAGACTGCATCTGCACCGCCCGCTGCCCCGAGGCCTCTGCGTTCTCGCGCCAGACATGGGCGGTGTCGGCGATCACGTTGCGGCCTCCGAACAGAAGGTCCATCGCGTTCCACATCATCCCCATGAGGCCACCCGCGCGGCGTGGTCCGCGTCCGTCAGGTGATAGCGGGGCGAGATGAATTCTTCGGCCCGGGCGATCCAGCCGCCTTTGCCCCCGTCACGGCGGCGCGCGTATTTGCGGCTGGCGGGGCGCTGGTCTGCGAGACTGTAATAGTAGTTGCGGCGTGCGATTCCGTAGGCGTCGCGCAAATGGCTGGCCGACACGGCCGCTGCCGCATAGCAGGCCGCAACCGTGATCGGGCCGATCACGCCATCGTCCGTCAGCCCGTGGCCCATCTGGGTCAGCAGACGTTGAAGCACCTTGATCGCATTGGCCCCTGCGTTGACATACATGTCAAACACGGTGTCGTGCAGCACCTCCGGCAACTGGTCGATGCGCGGTTTCAGGTAGTAGTGATCAAGAAAGATTTGCACC
This sequence comes from Donghicola eburneus, assembly GCF_900115865.1. GTDB lineage: Bacteria > Pseudomonadota > Alphaproteobacteria > Rhodobacterales > Rhodobacteraceae > Donghicola > Donghicola eburneus. Next base: position 251,385 of record NZ_FOXY01000002.1, read on the forward strand.
GCCTGATCGCGGCTCAATGCTTTCACGTCGCGGGCATCGACACGGCCATCGCCTGTCAAGTCCAGCCCCAGACGCTGCATCGTCCCGATGGTCACGCCGTGATTGGTCGCGCCGCCTGGATCGTCGGGATCATCCACATAGCCGCCCTCGCGCGCGACGATGTCCCAAGCCATTTTCGTAATCTTTTCCATTCGAACCCCCGAATGCTGTTTCGAGGGCCGAGGATTATGAACAGCCGTTAACTGCTGGTGTCTTCACCGTCCGGATCACGATAAACGCCCTGCTCTTTCAAGGCATCCGTGACCTCTTTGGGCATGTAGCTTTCGTCATGCTTGGCGAGTATTTCAGAAGCCTCGAACACACCGTTGATGTAACGGCCCGTGCCCACCATGCCTTGGTTCTCGCCGAACAGATCGGGCAGAACGCCGGTATAGACCACTGGAACTGTCGCGCCGCCATCGGTCACGGCAAAGCTGATTGTCTCGCCCTCGCCGCGCTTCAGGCTACCCTCTTCGACCAAACCGCCAATGCGGAAGGTTTCATTGGGCGCAGGCGGCTCTGCCACGATCTGGCTGGGGGCGCGGAAGAAGTTGATGCCGTCGCGCATCGCATAGCCGATCAAGCCTGTGGACACGACGAGTGCCACGACCGCAACTGCGATCACCTGAATGCGGCGTGTCTTTTTCAGCGACTTCATTCGAACCTCCTCCGAATATTCGTGTTCCGCAATATATGCGGATGCGCCGCAAGGTCCAAGCCCCTGCGGCGCGATGTCCTTAGGGGAAGCAAGGGGCCAGCATCAGGCCGGTTGTTTCCTCGATCCCGAGCATCAGGTTCGCGTTCTGCAGTGCCTGCCCGCTGGAGCCTTTGGTCAGGTTGTCCAGCGCGGCGACCACAATGGCGCGGCCTTCGATCCGGTCGGCCACCACGCCGATATGGCAGAAGTTCGAGCCGCGGATATGGCGGGTCGAGGGCAGTTCCTTGAAGGGCAGAACTTCGATAAAGGGCTCGTCTTTATAGGCCGCTGCCAGCGTCTCGTGGATTTTGGCCGCATCACCGTGGACATAGCTGGTCGCCAGAATACCACGGTTGGCGGGGACTAGGTGGGGGGTGAACTGGATCTTCACTGGACGGCCCGCGATGGCCGAGAATTCCTGATCGAACTCGCCAAGGTGACGGTGGGTGCCGCCAGCGGAATAGGCGTGATAGCCCTCGGACAGTTCGGCGTGGAGCAGGTTTTCTTTGAGCGAACGGCCTGCGCCCGACACTGCGCATTTCAGGTCCAGAATGATGTTGTCCAGATCAATGACGCCAGCAGCGATCAGCGGGCGCAGCACGTACTGGCCGGTGGCCGCGTTACAGCCGGTGCCAGCCACCAGACGGGCATTCTTGATGTCGTCGCGGTAGAATTCGGTCAGGCCGTACACAGCCTCTTTCTGCATCTCGACCGCAGCGTGGGGGTTGCCGTACCACTGCTCGTAAGCCTCGGGATCGCGCAGACGGAAGTCCGCGGACAGATCCACGATTTTTAGTGTCTTGGGCAGCTGGCTGATGACCTCTTGGCTGGTCTTGTGCGGCAGAGCGCAGAAGCACAGGTCGATCTGGTCAAAGTCGATTTGGTCCATGGTAACCAGCGGCGGCAGGTTCAGATGGCGCAGGTGCGGGAAGACCTGTGCGATGGTTTGACCAGCCTTGGAGTTCGCGCCAAGGGCCGCGATTTCGATCTCAGGGTGGGTGGCGATCAAGCGGATCAGCTCTGCCCCGGTGTAACCCGAGGCGCCAATGATGGCGACTTTGTAGGACATGGGTTTATCCCTTTTATCAAACGGTTATCAGGCGGCGCGGAACTTGATTTCGCGTCGCAGGAATTGGGTGGCGCGGGCCGAAACTTTGGCCGGATTGCCCGAGGTTAGGAACATGCTCTGTGTTCCCTTGCCCAGCATTTCAGGCCGGCGCTCCAGATAGTCGGCAAGGCTTTCGGCCACGAGGTTGGCTTGGCTGTACACTTCAACATCCGCGCCCAGAGCGTCCTGAAAGGTCGTCTCCATCAGCGGATAATGGGTACAGCCTAGAATGGCGGCTTCGGGTTTCGGCATCTTGCGTTTCAGTGCATCGACGTGGCTGCGCACCAAAGCCTCGGCAAGGATCATGTCGCCCTCTTCGATCGCGTCAACGACACCGCCGCAGGCTTGGGCTTCGACATCCACACCGATCGCGCGGAAGGCCAGCTCACGCTGGAATGCACGGCTGGATACGGTCGCGGGCGTCGCGAACAAAGCCACGTGCTGCACTTTGACCTGGCGCGGCGGGCTGTTATCGCCCCACTGGCGTTCTGTCAGCGCCTCGATCAGCGGAACAAAGACGCCAAGGCAGCGTTTGTCGGTGGGCAGAAAGCTTTCCTGCATCCGGCGCAGGGCGGCCGCGCTCGCGGTGTTGCAGGCGATGATGACCAGATCGACGCCTTCTTCCCACATGCGGGTGACGGCCTTGGTCGTCAGATCGTAAATGTCGTCTGCATCCCGCACGCCATACGGCGCGTGTGCGTTATCCCCGAAATAGACCAGCGGTACGTCGGGCAAACGGCGGCTGACGGCATCCAGCACGGTCAGTCCTCCCAGACCCGAGTCGAAAATCCCTACTGCCATCTGCCCTAGCCTTTGTGTTTTTCTTCAAACTCGAAGCCATAATCATACGATGCGTATGGCTTTGGCGAGAGGGCATAGGTGCTTTTTCGCAGGAAATCCATCATCTCTCGCGTGTCCTTCGACCTCTTGGCAATCTCGGCTGGGTCGATGGGCTGGCCAATGACGACGCGCACAGGGGTTCCGACGCGGGCGCGGAACTCCTTGATCAACAGGCCCATGCGCAGGGTGTAGTGCAGATGACTGGCCAGTTGGAACATACGGCTGTTGTGGCCGTCAAAGTAGATCGGGACCACGGTGGCATTCGATTTTGCCACCATTTTTGCGGTAAAACTGCGCCAACCGGGATCCATGGGCCGCGAGAACGGCTTGGCCGAGGTCGATACCGTGCCCCCCGGAAACACGCCAATCGCGCCCCCCTCGTTCAGGTAATTTAGGGCGGTTTTGCGGGTCTCTAGGTTCAGCTTCACTGCCTCTTTCGTCTCGTCAAAGGCGATGGGTAGGATCACGCGGTTCAAGTCTTCGGCCTTGCGAAACACCTGATGAGCCAGAATGCGGAAATCCCCACGGGTTTTCGACAGGATATGTCCCATCATCAGCCCATCGAGGATGCCGTAAGGGTGGTTCGCGATCAGGATCAGCGGGCCGTTTTTCGGGATATTGTCCAGCGATCCGCCCATCACGTCCAGCGACAGGCGGTAGCGCTCGACCATCACCTCCCAGAAGTCGCGACCTTGGGCAACTTCCTGTTCGTATCCCAAAGCCTTGCGGATCAGGCCGAGGCGGCCGGTCACATTCTCCATCACGCGAATCAAGGCCGCTCCGCCCCGCGATGTTGCGGAATGGGCATAGCTGATTTCGCGAGCGACCTCTTTGCCCCTCGTCATGGTGTTCCTCCCGACAGATGTCGTTTCTGAACACAAATGCGCGCGGTCTGTCATCCACTTTCCGCGCGCATTTCTTTCATTCTGCGGCTTGGGACAGCTCTGGTCCACCACTGCGGAACGCGGCCAGCAAGTCTTCGCGTTTCGCGCGTGCCTTGGCGGCGTTCTCTTCCTTGACCGGCCCGAAACCGCGGATGTCGAGCGGCAGTTTCGCCAGTGCAATCGCAATGTCTCGGGTGGCAGGCGTGACCTGCGCCAACACCTCGTCCATGTCGCGCTCGTATTCGCGGATCAAGGCCCGCTCCATCTTGCGCTCTGCCGTGCGGCCAAAAGGATCAAACGGCGTGCCACGCAGCGGACGTAGCTTCACCAAAAGCCGCAACCAGCGGTCCATGCCCGCACTGAATTCGCGCTTCTTCGGACGGCCATTCGCCCCCTCTTTGGCAAGGATTGGGGGTGCGAGGTGATAGCTCATCTCGAAGTCGCCATCGAACTCCTCTTCGGCCAGTTTGCGGGTTTGCAGCAGCAGGCGGGCGACCTCGTACTCATCCTTGTAGGCCAAGAGCTTGTGGTAGCCTTCGGCGACACCAAGCTTCAGTTCGGGGTCGTTAATCCCGTCGAGCCGCTTGGTATAGCGGCGCGCCAGACGCGCACCGCCGTAGGTGTGCAGATGGTCGGTCCGGTATGCGATCTTGTCCTCAGGCGACTTGCGCAGGTTCACCTCGACTGGCGCGCTCAGGGCATACGCCTCTTCGGGATAGAGCGCCGCCCAGCGCCCGATTTCAAAGGCTCGCAGGTTGTTGTCGACCGCGGCACCGTTCAGGCGGACCGCTTCGACAATCGCGTCTTGCGCAATCGGGATCAGGCCGCGCTGCCACGCCGCCCCCAGCAGGATCATGTTCGAATAGATACTATCCCCGAGCGTATTCTTGGCCAAGGTGCTGGCATCGAACATCTGAACGCGCTCTTTCAGACGCGCCTCTAGCGCCAATGACAGACGGTCGGACGGCAGTTTGAACGATGGATCGCGGGTAAAGTCGCCAGTGACCGTGTCGTGACTGTTCACCACCGCTCCGGTTCGGTCCGCGCTAGTGAGGCCGAGCGTTTTCGCCCCCGCACTGACCACCAGATCCCCGCCGATCAAGGCATCACATTCGCCCGTTGCCACGCGGATCGCGCTGATGTCGTCGGGCTGATTGGCCAGTCGGCAATGGATGTGCACCGCGCCGCCCTTTTGAGCGAGGCCAGCCATTTCCATCATCCCCGCGCCAAGGCCCGCGATCTGCGCGGCCTGCGCCAGCACAGCGCCGATGGTCACAACGCCCGTGCCGCCAACGCCCGTGACAACCACGTTCCACGTCCCGTTGATCGCCGGTAACTTGGGCAAAGGCATATCCGGCAGGTCCAGCGCCGTGGTTGCCTGCTTGCGCAGCTTGGCCCCTTTGAGCGTGACAAAGGACGGGCAGAACCCATCAAGGCAGCTGAAATCCTTGTTACAGGCGGACTGGTCGATGGCGCGCTTGCGACCCAGTTCGGTTTCGACCGGAGTGATCGCCACACAGTTCGACTGCACCCCGCAATCGCCGCAGCCCTCGCAGATATCGGTATTGATGAACACGCGCTGGTCCGGATCAGGGAACGACCCACGCTTGCGGCGGCGGCGTTTCTCGGCGGCGCAGGTTTGGATGTAGATGATGGCCGAGACGCCCTCAACCTGCGCGCACTCTTCCTGAACTGCGGGCATGTCGCTGCGTTCGTACAGCTTCAGACCCTTGGGAAAGGCGTCCAGATCGACCTCTTCTTTGGGGTCATAGACCACCGCGATGTGTCCGACCCCCATGGCCTGCAATTCGCGGGCAATGCGCTGAGGGGACAAGCCCCCTTCGTTCGGCTGACCGCCGGTCATCGCCACCGCGTCATTATAAAGGATCTTGTAGGTGATGTTCGTACCCGCCGCCAAAGCGGCGCGGATCGCCTGAACGCCCGAGTGGTTATACGTCCCGTCCCCGAGGTTCTGGAAGACATGCTTGCGGTTGCTGAACGGTGCCTCGCCGATCCAGTTCGCCCCTTCGGCCCCCATATGGGTAAAGCCGGTGGTGTTCCGGTCCATCCACTGCACCATGTAGTGACAGCCGATCCCCGCATAGGCGCGGTGGCCCTCGGGCACTTTGGTGGATGTGTTGTGCGGACAGCCCGCGCAGTAATAGGGCAAACGCGCAGCGATATCTTCGGCGTTGTCGGCGCGGCGGGCGTTGGCGAGCGTTTCGAGCCCCGCGCGGACCCCATCCGTGCCGCGCCCCTCTTCGATCAGGATGCCCCCGATCTTTTCCGCGATCATCACAGGGTCCAGCGCCATTCGGGTCGGGAACAACTCCTCTCCGTGGTCGGCCCCTGCCCCGCCCCCTTTGTGCCAGCCATAAACACGGCGACCACGGCGGTCGTCAAAGATGCTTTCCTTGACCTGCACTTCGATCAGCTTGCGCTTTTCCTCGACCACGATGATCAGGTCGAGCCCTTCGGCCCAGTCGTGGAAACCGTGCATATCCAGCGGCCATGTCTGTCCGACCTTGTAGGTGGTCAGGCCAAGACGTTCAGCCTCTGCCGCGTCGATGTTCAGCAGGTTGAACGCATGCACCAGATCGAGCCAGTTTTTACCCGCAGCGACAAAGCCGATCTTGGCCCCTGCCTTGCCCCAGACCCGCTTGTCCATGTTGTTGGCGCGGGAAAATGCCTCGGCAGCGAAGCGTTTGTGGTCGATCATTCGCGCCTCTTGGGCGTGGGGCGTGTCGCCCAGACGGATGTTCAACCCACCCTCAGGCATCGCAAAGTCAGTCGGCTGGACCAGCTGAACGCGGTGCGGATCGCCATCGACCACGCCAGTCGCCTCGACCGTGTCCTTCATCGTTTTCAGGCCAACCCAGACACCGGCATAACGGGACAGCGCAAAGCCATAGAGGCCGTAGTCCAGAATTTCCTGAACACCCGCTGGGTTCACCACAGGCATATAGGCATCCACCATGGCCCAGTCGGACTGGTGCAACACGGTGCTGGATTCGCCCGTGTGGTCATCCCCCATCGCCATCAGAACACCGCCATGACGAGACGAGCCCGCCATATTCGCGTGGCGCATGACATCGCCAGAGCGGTCCACGCCGGGCCCCTTGCCGTACCAAAGCCCGAAGACGCCGTCGTATTTCCCCTCGCCGCGCAGTTCGGCCTGTTGGCTACCCCAGAGCGCGGTGGCGGCCAAATCTTCGTTCAAACCGGGCTGAAATGTAACGTCATGTTCACTTAGAACCCGGCCTGCACGGGTCATCTGCATGTCGACCGCGCCCAAGGGCGAGCCGCGATATCCCGTCACCAGACCTGCTGTGTTCAGCCTAGCCACACGGTCGCGTTCACGTTGTGCCAACATAAGTCGCACCAGTGCCTGCGTTCCGTTCAATAGAATCGGGGATTTCGTCAGATCAAAACGATCTTCCAAAGTAACAGTGTGCTTGCTCATCTCGCGCCTCCCCTCGCTCAATGTGCGTGCTATAGTATAGCACAAGGTTAGGTCACAAATGCTGACCCACAAAGGCGAAAGTTCGGGTTTTTGCACAATTCCTCGTGTATAATCCGTTCAAATGAATGACATTTCGTCTAAGGTACGAAGAGCGGGCAGAAAGTTACAAAGATGGACTGGGACAAATTACGGATATTTCACGCGGTCGCGGATGCAGGCAGCCTCACACACGCCGGTGATGTGCTGCATCTGTCTCAATCTGCGGTCAGCAGGCAAATTCGGGCCCTCGAAGAGAGCCTGAACACCACGCTGTTCCACCGTCACGCACGGGGACTGATTCTCACCGAACAGGGCGAATTGCTGTTTGACGCGACCTCGGCAATGTCGCGACGCCTTGATGCGGCGTCTGCGCGGATCAAGGACAGCGAAGAAGAAGTGTTCGGCGAATTGCGCGTCACCACGACCACGGGCTTTGGCTCCATGTGGCTCGCGCCGCGTCTGACGAAGCTCTATGAACAGTATCCGAATCTCAAGATTGACCTGATGCTCGAAGAGCGCGTGCTGGACCTGCCCATGCGCGAAGCTGACGTTGCCATCCGCATGAAAGAGCCAAGCCAAGCCGATCTGGTTCGCAAGCGCCTGTTTAACGTCCGCATGCGGATGTACGCTTCGCAGAACTACATCAAAATGCACGGCGCGCCCGAAAAACTAGAGGAATTGGCCAACCACCGCCTGATCTGCCAGAGCCCAAGCACCCCCCAGGTCGGGGCCGGTGCGCAGTTGGTGGCGTCCATCCTTGCCAACGATATTTCATCGACTTTGACCGTAAACAGCTATTTTGGCGTCCTTCAGGGGGCCATTCACGATCTCGGGATCGGGGTTCTGCCTCAATATTTGGCAGTTGACTTCCCAGACCTTGTCAGAGTGCTGCCAGAAATTGAAAGCGCCGAAGTTCCGGTCTACCTTGCTTATCCAGAGGAGCTGCGACAGTCCCAGCGGATCGCCGCGTTCCGAGAGTTTGTGCAGTCCGAGATCGCCGAATCCCGGCGGGCTTATCCGGACGAACCGCCGCTGTAAGATGCGACGTCTGCCTAGCTATGCCTTATATGCATAGCAGGAATGTCGCTCCTGCGGCAATTCGAGTCTTGATCGAGTCACTAGTGATCCCTATTTCGACCGTCGAAGCTGGTCGCGCACTTTGGCGCTTCCGCTTCATACCTCCCTGTTGGACTTCGGCCGAGCTTAGTGCTCGGCCTTTTTTTTTGCGGCGCCGCCAGAGGCCCGCAAACCGTCAGGCGCGATTTCGACCCCTACCCCCTTTCCCATTCGCAGACTCTGTCATAAAAGCGCGGCAATCCGTCTTAAGGGGACTTATTCCATGCAAGAGCCGGCGATCACGCCCGACCTCATCGAGGCCCACGGTATCAAGCCCGATGAATATGCCGAAATCCTTCGCATCCTGAACCGCGAGCCCACCTTTACCGAGCTGGGGATTTTCTCGGCGATGTGGAACGAGCACTGCTCGTACAAAAGCTCCAAGAAATGGCTGCGCACCCTGCCCACCGAGGGCCCTCAGGTCATCTGCGGCCCCGGCGAGAACGCAGGCGTTGTCGACATCGGCGATGGTCAGGCGGTCATCTTCAAGATGGAAAGCCACAACCACCCCTCGTACATCGAACCCTATCAGGGCGCGGCGACCGGCGTGGGCGGCATTCTGCGTGACGTCTTTACCATGGGCGCCCGTCCTATCGCGGCGATGAACTCTCTGTCCTTTGGCGAACCCGATCACCCCAAGACCAAGCGTCTGGTGCACGGCGTTGTCGAAGGCATCGGCGGCTATGGCAACTGCTTTGGCGTTCCCACCGTGGGCGGCGAGATGCGGTTCCACAGCGCATATAATGGCAACTGTCTGGTCAACGCCTTTGCGGCGGGCCTCGCAGATGCGGACAAGATTTTCTACTCGGCGGCGTCCGGCGTGGGCATGCCCGTGGTTTACCTTGGTGCAAAGACTGGCCGTGATGGCGTCGGTGGCGCGACCATGGCGTCGGCAGAATTCGACGAGACCATCGAAGAGAAGCGTCCCACCGTTCAAGTCGGCGATCCTTTCACTGAAAAGCGCCTGATGGAAGCCACGCTGGAACTGATGCAGACCGGCGCTGTGATTTCGATTCAGGACATGGGCGCTGCGGGTCTGACCTGCTCGGCTGTGGAAATGGGCGACAAGGGCGAATTGGGCGTGCGCCTGAACCTTAACGCGGTACCCTGCCGAGAAGAGAACATGACCGCCTATGAAATGATGCTGTCGGAATCGCAGGAACGCATGCTGATGGTTCTGCGTCCCGAAAAGGAAGCCGAAGCCAAGGCTGTCTTCGACAAGTGGGACCTCGACTTCGCGATCGTGGGCGAGACCATCCCCGAAGACAAGTTCATCATCGAGCACAACGGCAAGGTCATGGCCGACCTGCCCCTGCGCGCACTGTCGGGCAACGCGCCCGAATACGACCGTCCCCACGTGCCCACCCCCGTCGCAGAAGAGCTGGCGCCGGTGCCCGAGGTTGACGCAATCGACGCGCTCAAAGCGATCATTGGCAGCATGAACTACTGTTCGCGCCAGTGGGTGTATCAGCAGTATGACACGCAGGTCATGGGCGACACCCTCCGCACCCCCGGTGCTGGCGCAGGTCTGGTCCGTGTGCACGGCACCAACAAAGTGCTGGCGTTCAGCAGCGACGTGACCCCGCGCTACGTCAAAGCGAACCCCGTTCAGGGTGGCCGTCAGGCTGTCGCAGAGACGTACCGCAACCTAACCGCAGTCGGCGCGAAGCCTCTGGCGACCACCGACAACCTGAACTTCGGCAACCCCGAAAAGCCTGAGATCATGGGTCAGTTCGTCGGCGCTATTCAGGGTATCGGCGAAGCATGTCTGGCGCTGGACACCCCGATCGTGTCGGGCAACGTCTCGCTCTATAACGAAACTGATGGCGAGCCGATCCTGCCCACCCCGACCATCTGTGCGGTTGGCCTGATTGACCACGTGGACGAGATCATCGGCGGCGATGTACGCGAAGGCCACGTAGCCCTGCTGGTTGGCGACACTGTTGGTCATCTGGGCCAGTCCGCCCTTCTGGCCGAAGTCTTCAACCGCGAAGACGGCGATGCGCCCCACGTGGATCTGGACGCAGAGCGCAAGAACGGTGAGTTCATTCGTGACAACCGTCAGTTCATCCGCGCCTGTACCGACCTGTCGGACGGCGGTCTGGCTGTTGCAGCGTTCGAAATGGCCGAAGCGCACGGGGTTGGCATCCAACTGGATGCAGCAGACACCGCGACCCTCTTTGGCGAGGATCAGGCGCGCTATATGGTCGCCTGCAACTTCGACTATGCCGAAGCGCTGATGTCAGCGGCCGCTCAGGCGGGTGTGACCATCCAGTCGGTCGGTAAATTCTCGGGCGACACCGTGACCATCGGTGGCGCCTCCGCACCGCTGTCCGAGCTGTCGGACCTGTACCGCGGTGCATTGGCCGAACGTCTCGGCTAACCGTAAACACACATCCTAAATCGGTGTAATCGCACAGTGTGCCCCTTGCAGAGGGGGCACACGACGCCTACCCTTGTAACGCTACAAGACGGAGGCCACTTGCACATGCCAATGCGTGCAGACGAAATCGAAAACCTGCTGCGTGAAACGTTCCCCGAGGCACGGATTCAGATCACCGACACCGCTGGTGACGGCAACCACTTTGCCGCCGAGGTCGTGGATGAAAGCTTCCGCGGCAAGAACCGCGTGCAGCAGCAGCGCGCGGTCTACGCGGCCCTCAAAGGGAAGATGGACGGCTCGCAGGGCGAATTACACGCTCTGGCGCTGACCACACGGGCCCCTGAATGAATGACGCCGTCTTCTGGGGACTGATTGCATTGGCTTTGGGCCTTTTCATCGCTGGAAAGGTTCTGGCCCCGCGCAAACACATTCCACTATCCAGAAGACAGCCGAAATCCAGACCGCAAGACAAGCCCGAGTTGGGTTTGGAAGCAGTCGATCACGAGGCCTTGGCGCGGTCACACAGGCAGAACGCCTCGCTTGAACGCGGGGTCAGCTGGTTGGGCGGCAATTACAGTCAGGCCGACATTCATATCCCGCCAGAGGCGGATGATGCAGACTACGCCCGGCGGTACCATCGGGCTCACAATCGCAGAACCTCAAGGAGGGTCAAATGAGCGAAGCACAAACCCAAATCAAAGAAACCGTCACCAACAATGACGTGGTTCTTTTCATGAAGGGCACCAAAGACATGCCCCAGTGCGGCTTTTCTAGCCGTGTCGCAGGTGTTCTGAACTTTATCGGTGTCGACTACACCGACGTAAACGTCCTGGCCGACGAAGGCATTCGTCAAGGCATCAAGGACTACTCGGATTGGCCGACCATCCCCCAGCTGTATGTCAAAGGCGAGTTCGTAGGCGGCTGCGACATCATCACCGAGATGACCCTGTCGGGCGAGCTGGACACTCTGTTCGAAGAGAACGGCATCACCTACGACAAGACCTCGGCCGAAAAGATCCGCGAAGCCAACGCCTAATCGCATCCGGCATCGTAATGCAAAAAGACCCGCCTCGTTTGGCGGGTCTTTTCTGTTTCCAAGGTGGGGCGATCTTTTAGGCCGTCGCTTTTTCTTCGACCTCTTCGGCCAGCTTTTCTGCGCGGTCTGCCAGCGCGGCCAAAGTGCTCTCCAGCCCTTCGGGCAGAGTCGGCACGGGCACTTCGACCGTCACTGTCTGCGGCTCGCGCGCTTTCAACGCAGCGTTCTCGGCCTCAAGCTCTGCGATGCGGGCGTTCAGGGCGGCAGTGTTGTCCCCTGCCCCTGCGGTTTTGTCAGCGAGCATCAGACCAGCCATCAAAAGCATCCGCGATTCCGGCATCCGCCCGATCTGCTCAACGAGCACCGAGGCCTCTTCGTCCAAAACAGCCGCTGCGGCTTGCAAATAGCTTTCTTCGCCGGGCTGGCAGGCCACATCGAAAAAGCGTCCGCCGATCGATACCTGAACATGGGGCATTAGGTGCTCTCCTCTTCGGACGCGACGCGGTTGGCCCCTTCGACAAGTGCCAGCAGCGCTTTCATTTCGGTGGCTTCGGCAGCGCGTTCAGCGCGCAATGCTGCCAGTTCGGCAACGACGCCCTGATCCATCTGTTCGATGGTCACGCCGCTTTCGGCCCCGCGCATCGCCTCGTTCGCGGCCATCAGTTCGGCGTTTGCTTCTTTCAGCTTGGCGATCTGTTCCTCCAGCTCCGCCACAAGGGTCGAGCTGATCTCGGGCTCGGCCTTGGCCAGCTTGTCCTGAACGCCATCCAGTTTATCCTGCAGCGCTTCGCTATGGGCCAGCGCCGCTTGCAACTCCATCCGTAGAACGTCGGCCTCGGCCTTGGCGAGCGCACCTTCGGGCAGCGCATCAGCCGCGGGCGCAGCATCCAACATATGCACGCCTTGTCCGATCCGGTCGAACGCCGCCGTGATGCGACGTTGGAGTTCGTCAATCTCAGTCATTCCTGCTTGCCTTTCTTCGAGACAACACTGCTCTTGGGTCCCGCCGAATCGCGAAACCGTCGCTACAGGGTACTTTATCCCCATCCCTACCAAAATGCTGCCCTTTGGGCGTTTTTAGGCCGATTGTACGCGTTTACGGCGGTTGCACTATCTTGGGACCCTGATATTCAGCGCTCACATACGCTTCTGACAGAGGAATTGCCCGTGGATATCGAAGCCCTCCGCACAGCCAACCCTGAACACTGGATGAAGGCCGCCGCCATCCGCACCCTGACGCTGGATGCCGTTGCCGCCGCAAACTCGGGTCACTCGGGTATGCCCATGGGCATGGCGGACGTTGCGACCGTGCTGTTCGAAAAGCACCTGAAATTTGACGCGAAAAACCCCGACTGGTTTGACCGCGACCGCTTCATCCTGTCGGCGGGCCACGGCTCGATGCTGATGTACAGCCTTCTGTACCTCACCGGTTACGAGGACATGACCCTCGAGCAGGTCAAGAACTTCCGCCAATGGGGCGCGATCACCGCAGGTCACCCCGAGTACGGCCACGCCAAAGGCATCGAGACCACCACCGGCCCGCTGGGTCAGGGCATCTCGAATGCGGTAGGCTTCGCAATGGCCGAAGCGTCGCTACGCGGCCGCTACGGTAAGAAGATCGTTGATCACTACACTTACGTGATCGCGGGCGACGGCTGCCTGATGGAAGGCGTCAGCCAAGAAGCCATCGCACTGGCCGGCCGTCAGGAACTGTCCAAGCTGATCGTCTTCTGGGACAACAACAACATCACCATCGACGGCACCGTTGATATCGCCGACCGCACCAATCAGGTGCAGCGCTTCAAGGCGTCGGGCTGGCACGTGATCGAGATCGACGGCCACAACCCCGCCGAAATCGACGAAGCGATCGCCAAGGCGAAAGTCACCAAGAAGCCCTCGATGATCGCGTGCAAAACGCACATCGCTTTGGGCCACGCGGCGCAAGACACCAGCAAGGGCCACGGCGCTCTGACAAATGGTGACCAGCTGGCAGCGGCCAAAGCAGCATATGGCTGGAACCATGGTCCCTTCGAGATCCCTGCGGACGTAAAAGCCCAGTGGGAAGCCATTGGCACCCGCGGCACAGCCGAGCGCGAAGCATGGGAAGGTCGCTTTGCCGAGGTTTCGGCCAGCCGTCAGGCGGAATTCACCCGTATCATGACTGGCGAAGCCCCCAAAAAGCTATCGGCCACCGTCAAAGCGCTGAAGAAGCAACTGTCGGAAGAAGCTCCGAAGGTCGCGACCCGCAAGGCGTCGGAGATGGCTCTGGAAGTGATCAACCCGATCGCACCCGAAACCATTGGTGGTTCGGCTGACCTGACCGGCTCGAACAACACCAAGACCGGCGATCTGGGCATTCTGTCCCCCGAGGACCGCAAAGGCCGCTACGTTTACTACGGTATCCGCGAGCACGGCATGGCTGCTGCGATGAATGGCATGGCCCTGCATGGCGGCGTGCGTCCCTATGGCGGCACCTTCTTGTGCTTTGCGGACTATGCCCGTGGCTCCATGCGTCTGTCGGCGCTGATGGGCGTTCCGGTGACTTACGTCATGACCCACGACTCGATCGGTCTGGGTGAAGACGGCCCGACCCACCAGCCGGTCGAGCATCTGGCCTACTGCCGCGCGACCCCGAACACCTATTTGATCCGTCCTGCGGACGCGGTCGAGACTGCCGAAGCGTGGGAAATCGCGCTGACCTCCAAGTCGACCCCGACCGTGATGGCTCTGTCCCGTCAGAACCTGCCCACCGTCCGGACTGAGCACAAGCTCAAGAACCTGACCGCTCAGGGTGGTTACGTTCTGGCAGACGCCGAGGGCAAGCGTCAGGCGATCATCATGGCGACCGGTTCGGAAGTCGAAATCGCGATGGAAGCCAAGAAGCTGCTCGAAGCCGAAGGCATCGGCACCCGCGTTGTTTCGATGCCCTGCATGGAACTGTTCGATGCGCAGGATGAAGGCTACCGCAAGAAGGTCCTGCCAGCAGGTCCCGTCCGCGTCGCCGTCGAAGCCGCTGTCCGTCAGCCCTGGGACAAGTACCTGTTGGGTGAGCGCGGCCGCGAGGCCAAGGCGGCGTTCGTGGGCATGGAAGGCTTTGGTGCCTCGGCCCCTGCTGAAACCCTCTACGAGAAGTTCGGCATCACTGCTGCGAACGTCGCGCAGAAGGTCAAAGACCTGCTCTGATCTCTTGAGCGATCGGAAATTCGGAGAGGGCGTCCTGCGGGGCGCCCTTTTCTTTGGGCTCTCGGGTTGGACCGTGCAGGTGCGCCGTGAGTATTCACAGCAAAAAGAAGTCAGGGGATTCGCGAGGGCTGCCAGCGGAATGCTGCAATGCAGAACTGTTAGCGATTGACTGTTAGCGCAAACCTGTACTTTGAGCGCAGTTTATCGCTAACATATTGATAGATTTAGCAGATTTTCTTTGCCCCCTGAGCGGGGTTGGGCCATATACCCGTTAACTCCCTCAGCTCGGTTTCAGGAGATACCCCCATGACCATCACCGTTGGCATCAATGGATTTGGCCGCATCGGTCGCTGCACTTTGGCGCACATCGCGGAAAGCGCACGCAATGACGTACAGGTTGTTAAGATCAACGCAACCGGCCCCATCGAGACCAACGCGCACCTGCTGAAGTATGACAGCGTGCATGGCCGGTTTGGCGGTGTGGTCAAGGTAGACGGCAGCACGCTGGATCTGGGCCGTGGCCCCATCGACGTGATGTCGACCTACGAGCCCAACGAACTGGACTGGGACGGCGTTGACGTTGTTCTCGAATGCACCGGCAAGTTCAACGATGGCGGCAAGTCGGCTATCCACCTTGACCGTGGTGCCAAATCGGTTCTGATCTCCGCCCCCGCGACAAACGTTGACAAGACCATCGTGTATGGCGTGAACCACCGCAGCTTGGTTGAAGGCGACCGCATGATCTCGAACGGGTCGTGCACCACCAACTGCCTTGCGCCTCTGGCGAAAGTTCTGAACGACGCGATCGGCATTGAGCGTGGCATCATGACCACCATCCACAGCTACACCGGCGACCAGCCCACCTTGGACCGTCGTCACAAGGATCTGTACCGCGCCCGCGCAGCGGCCATGGCGATGATCCCGACCTCGACCGGTGCGGCCAAGGCCCTGAAAGAAGTTCTGCCCGAACTGGAAGGCAAGCTGGACGGCACCTCGATGCGCGTACCGACCCCGAACGTGTCGTGCGTGGATCTGACCTTTGAAGCTGGCAAGGACGTCACCGTTGCAGACGTGAACGAGATCGTTCGCGAAGCAGCTGCTGGCCACATGGGCCACGTTCTGGGCTATGACCCCGAACCCAAAGTCTCGATCGACTTTAACCACACTTCTCAGTCCTCGATCTTTGCCCCCGATCAAACAAAGGTTGTGGGTGGTCGCACCGTGCGCGTTCTGGCATGGTACGATAACGAATGGGGCTTCTCCTGCCGCATGGCCGACGTGGCCGCAGCAATGGGGCAGCTCCTTAACTAAGGAGCGGCCTCCGCGTGACGAACAGACTGTCATTGATTCTAGGCGCCCTCATCGTGGGCGCCTTTTGCTATGATTGGATGGCCCAAGATGGCGAGAGCACCATCTTTCTGGCCAAAAAGGGAATTCTCCTGATCGAATACATCGAATTCTGGCGCTGATCCGGCGATATCGTCTGATCGGTTGACATCCTGTGCGATATCGCCATGTTAGCGATAACTTTGTTAGCGTTATCAGCGAACCATTTCGCGGGAGGAAACCATGACCGTAAAAGTTGCTATCAACGGCTTTGGCCGCATCGGCCGTAACGTACTGCGCGGCATCATCGAGTCGGGCCGTACCGATATCGAAGTCGTCGCCATCAACGATCTGGGCCCGGTTGAGACCAACGCACACCTGCTGAAGTATGACAGCGTCCACGGCCGCTTCCCCAGCGAAGTGACTGTTGGCGACGGTGTCATCGACGCAGGTCGTGGCCCGATCCGTGTGACCGCCATCCGTGACCCCAAAGACCTGCCCTGGGGTGACGTTGATGTGGCGCTGGAGTGCACTGGTATCTTCACCTCGAAAGAACAGGCGTCGCTGCACCTCGAGAACGGCTCCAAGCGCGTTCTGGTGTCCGCACCTGCGTCCGGCGCGGACAAAACCATTGTGTACGGTGTGAACCACGACAGCCTGACCGCAGAAGACCTGATCGTGTCGAACGCATCGTGCACCACCAACTGCCTGTCGCCCGTGGCAAAAGTGCTGAACGACAAGATCGGCATCGTCAAAGGCTTCATGACTACTATCCACAGCTACACCGGCGACCAGCCGACGCTGGATACCATGCACAAAGACCTGTACCGCGCCCGCGCGGCAGCTCTGTCCATGATCCCCACCTCGACTGGTGCGGCCAAAGCGGTTGGTCTGGTTCTGCCCGACCTGAACGGCAAGCTGGACGGTGTAGCGATCCGCGTCCCCACCCCGAACGTGTCGGTCGTTGACCTTACCTTCGAAGCAGCGCGCGAAACCACCGTCAAAGAAATTAACGCAGCGATCCACGAAGCCGCCGCAGGCGAGCTGAAGGGTATTCTGGGTGTCACTGACGAGAAGCTGGTCTCGGTCGATTTCAACCACGACTCGCACAGCTCGATCTTTGCCACCGACCAGACCAAGGTCATGGAAGGCACCATGGTTCGCATCCTGAGCTGGTACGACAACGAATGGGGCTTCTCGAACCGTATGGCGGACACCGCTGTTGCGATGGCGAAGTTCATCTGATCCAAACTGGATTACGAATAACAAAACGGCCCGAGGCATCGCTTCGGGCCGTTTTGCATTTTAAGCCCTATAGCTTGGCGTTTTAGCGCAGCTTGCCCTTCAGCGCGTCGGCCACCGTGGGCGTAACAAACTTGGACACATCTCCGCCAAGGCGCGCGATCTCTTTTACAAGTTTCGATGCGATGGCCTGGTGTTGCGCTTCGGCCATCAGG
The DNA here is from genome assembly GCF_900115865.1 of Donghicola eburneus. Classification (GTDB taxonomy): domain Bacteria; phylum Pseudomonadota; class Alphaproteobacteria; order Rhodobacterales; family Rhodobacteraceae; genus Donghicola; species Donghicola eburneus. The sequence goes on from NZ_FOXY01000002.1 coordinate 268,956, forward strand.
AAAACCGTCTCGACCGTGTCGTCCAACTGCCGGTTCATCCCGACCATCTGGTATTCATACTCGAAGTCAGACACCGCGCGCAGACCGCGCACGATCAACTGGGCTCCAACGTCATGGGCGCAATCGATCAGCAGGTTTTCGAAAGGGTGCGCAATGATCTCGACCCCAGTTTCTTGGGCGAGGATCGCACATTCGGACTGGATCATCTCGACCCGTTCATCGAGCGAAAACAGAGGGCCCTTGTCACGGTTGATTGCAACGCCAATCACCAGCCGATCAACCAGGGCTGTCGCACGACGAATGATGTCGATATGCCCCAAGGTGATCGGATCGAATGTTCCCGGATACAGTCCGATACGCATAAGGTGGCTCCTTCCCCCCGTTTTTCTGCGACGCAACAATATTGCGGCGCAGAATGCAAGGGGAACGCGACTATTGGCCCATGATCATGCCTTCAAGGGCTTCTTTCTCCATGGCCACGTGGCTCAGTTGCGCTTTGACAACATCGCCAAGGCTAATCACGCCGATGAGTTTACCATCTTCGAGCACGGGCATGTGGCGGAAGCGGCCGTCTGTCATTTTCTGCATCACCTCATCCGTCCGGTCGCCCTTGGCGCAGGTGACAAGGTTTGAGGTCATCAACTCGGATACAGGCAGATCCAGGACCGAGGGGCCGGTCGAGGCCAGATGGCGCACAATATCACGCTCTGACAAGATGCCATCGGGGTGCTCGCCGTCTGACGAAACCATAACCGTCCCGATTTTCTGGTCGGCCTGAATCTTGGCGGCTTCCATGACAGTGATGGTGGGCTTGACGGTAAAAACGCCCTGCTGACTCTTACTACCCAGGATTTGTTGCACAAGCATGGTCTTACTCCCGAAATAAAATTTCTTATAGACAAGCGTCTGCGCAATTGTCTGCACTGTCAAGCGCTTGCTTCCAGTCTGGCAATCTCGGTCCGCACGCCTTCTGCCACCAGTTTGGCAAAGCTGTTCATTCGTTCAAGTCTACGATCGTCTGCATGCCGGATCAGATAAAAGCTTCGCTTTAGGCTGACGTCTTCGGTTAAAATGCGCCGGACGGTGTTCGTCGAGGGAATCGCAAAATCGTGCACGACACCGACGCCGCCCCCCATCCTGACCCAGTTGAACTGAACAGAGACAGAGTTTGATCCCAGACTCACCCGCTCCGCGCCCATTTCGGTCAGATAGTCCAATTCCTTGTCAAAGATCATGTCGGGGATGTAGCCCACCAGCCGATGCCCCTTCAGGTCCGAAAGGCTCTTGATTGGCGGATTCTGCGCAAGGTAATCCTCAGACGCGGCCAAGGACAGGTGGTAGTCACTAATCTTCTGTACCGTCAGTCGGCCCGTTGTCGGGCGACTCACTCCAATTGCCATGTCAGCCTCGCGCTTGGACAGGTTGAACACACGCGGCAACGCGACGATCTGCACTTCGAGATCAGGGTTCTCTTCGACAATGCGTGCGCAGACCTGTGGCAACACGTAGTTCGCACAACCATCCGGAGCGCCAATGCGGATCTGACCAGACAGCCCGCCTGTCTGTGACCCCACAGTCTCTAGCGCTGCGTCCATGGCCTGCTCGACCCGCACCGCCTCTGTCATCAGGCGCTGGCCGCGCTCTGTCAGCGCGTAGCCTTGGGGGGAGCGCGCAAAGAGCGGTGCCTCTAGTGCCTCTTCCAAACGTGTGATCCGCCGACCCACGGTCGCAGGGTCCACCCGCAACATCTTGGAGGCGCCGGTCAGGCCCCCTGCCCGTGACACGGCCAAGAATATGCGGAGATCGTCCCAAAGCACTGACATCTTCGTACCTGTATTTTCGCAAAATGAATTTGGGAAACTTCCTCTGTTTGCGTCAGATTTGCAAGACTATGCTGCGCTCAACCACAATTCCGGGAGGACGCAATGCAAGAGCTTACCCACTATATCAACGGCGAGATGGTCAAAGGCACCTCGGGTCGTTTCACCGACGTCTACAACCCCGCCACAGGCGAAGTTCAGGCCAAAGTGCCGCTGGCCTCGATCGAAGAGCTGACCAAAGCCATCGAAGACGCGGCAGAAGCTCAGGTTGCATGGGCCGCTACCAACCCCCAGCGCCGCGCACGCGTGATGATGAAGTTCGGTGCCCTGATCAACGAGCACATGGAAGAACTGGCTGAGCTGGTTTCCAAAGAGCACGGCAAAACCATCCCCGACGCCAAAGGTGACGTTCAGCGTGGTCTGGAAGTTGTCGAAGTCTGCATGGGCGCCCCCAGCATGCTGAAGGGCGAATACATGGACAACGGCGGCCCCGGCATCGACCTGTACGCAATGCGTCAGGCTCTGGGTGTTGTTGCAGGCATCACGCCCTTCAACTTCCCCGCAATGATCCCTCTGTGGAAAATGGCCCCCGCAATTGCGTGCGGTAACGCCATGATCCTGAAGCCCTCCGAGCGCTGCCCCTCGACCTCCCTGCGTCTGGCTGAACTGCTGACCGAAGCAGGCCTGCCCAAGGGCGTTCTGCAGGTCATCAACGGTGACAAAGAAGTCGTTGACGGCATCCTCGACAACGAGACCATCCAGGCGGTTGGCTTCGTAGGCTCGACCCCGATCGCGCAGTACATCTATGGCCGCGCGGCGACCAACGGCAAGCGCGCACAGTGCTTCGGCGGTGCGAAGAACCACATGATCATCATGCCCGACGCGGACCTCGACAAAGCGGCTGACGCTCTGATCGGTGCAGGCTACGGCGCGGCTGGCGAACGCTGCATGGCGATCTCGGTGGCTGTTCCTGTGGGTCAGGAAACCGCAGACAAGCTGATCGAGAAGCTGGTCCCCCGTGTTGAGGCCCTGAAGGTTGGCCCCTACACCGCTGGTGACGACGTTGATTACGGTCCGGTTATCACCGCAGCTTCGAAAGAGCGTATCAACAAGCTGATCACCTCGGGTGTTGAGCAAGGCGCGGATCTGGTCATCGACGGCCGTGACTTCAGCCTGCAAGGCTACGAAAACGGCTTCTTCTGTGGCCCGTCGCTGTTCGACAACGTGACCCCGGACATGGAGATCTACAAAGAGGAGATCTTCGGCCCCGTGCTCTCGACCGTGCGCACCGAGACCTACGAAGAAGCGCTCGACCTGATCATGACCAACAACTACGGCAACGGCACAGCGATCTACACCGCGGACGGCGACACCGCTCGTGACTTCGCACACCGCGTCAACGTCGGCATGGTTGGCATCAACTTCCCGATCCCCGTTCCGCTGTCCTACTTCTCGTTCGGCGGCTGGAAGAAGTCGGCCTTCGGCGACCTGAACCAGTACGGCCCCGACGCGTTCAAGTTCTACACCAAGACCAAAACCGTCACCGCACGCTGGTTCTCGGGCATCAAAGACGGTGCTGCACTGAACTTCAAAGCGATGGACTAAGGCTCAGCCTAGCAAAATAGAAAACCCCGCCAGAGCAATCTGGCGGGGTTTTTCATTGGCACTTCCGACGTCTAGGTCAGAGCTTTAGGTTTTCCAGCTTCACCGGCGTGTTGGCTTCGACGGCTTCGACCACTGTCGCGCCGATCACCTGATCCAGATGCTTGGGGGCTGCGCCATAGCCGGGACGTACGCTGCGGACATCATCGACTGTGATCGTGCCGCCCGCTGGAATATCTATGACAAAGTAGAGAGACCGGCGGAACTTCACATTTCCGAGCTCGCTCGACTTACGTCCATAGTCCACACGGCCAAGCGCTTCCCACGCGGTTTTTGCACCGGTGCAGAGCGCCTCTAACTCATGCGGTTCAAGAGAGAAGCTATCGTCTGGACCGCCGCCATTGCGATCCAGCGTCACATGCTTTTCGACCACGCACGCCCCCAGAGCCACTGCAGTCAGCGCCGTCGTGTTGTCGAGTGTATGATCGGACAAACCCGTGAGCGTCCCATAGCGCGCGGCCATGTCCGGCAAAGTACGCAGGTTGTAGTCCGACGCAGGCGCCGGATAACCCGAAACGCAATGCAAAACGACAAGCTCGTTGCACCCTGCCCCGCGTGCGGCATCCACGGCTTCGGCAATCTCTTCCGCGTCGGCCATGCCCGTGGACATGATCATCGGTTTGCCGGTTTGCGCGACGTAGCGGATCAGCGGCAAATCGACCAATTCGAAGCTCGCAATTTTATAGGCGGGCGCGTTTAGATCCTCGAGCAGATCAACCGCTGTGCTGTCAAAAGGCGAGCTGAACATCGTGATCCCCTCGGCCCGGGCATGATCGAACAGCGCCTTGTGCCAGTCCCACGGCGTATGCGCCCATTCGTACAGATCGTACAAGGAATGCCCCGCCCAGAGGCCTTCGGTAATCTGAAAATCAGGGTGTTCGGACTTCAGCGTGATGGTGTCGGGACGATAGGTCTGCAGCTTGATCGCATCCGCACCAGCGGCCTTGGCTTTGGTAATGATCTCCAAAGCTTTGGTCAGGTCACCATTATGGTTCGCTGACAGCTCAGCGATAATGTAGGGTGGATGGTCAAGGCCGATCATGCGACCATCAATTTTAATGTCTGTCATGTCTTTCCTTATCCTACGCAGAATTTCCGGACAATTTCGCGTGGACTTCTTCGCATATTTGTTGCCATTCCGACTCAAGTAGCCCGAAACGCACAATGTCGTGGAAAACGCCATCAGCCATATGCTGCTGCCTAAAGAGGCCCTCTTTCTTGAAACCGAATTTCGTGTGTAGCCGCAGCACTGTTTCGTTAAAACTGAGGACTTCGCAGGATAGTTTGTTCAGCCCCAGTTCTTTGAATACATAATTGAGTGCCAAGTATTCCATACGAGACCCTGTGCCACGTGGAGCATTTGACGACGCATAAAACGCCCAGAAGCAGTTCTGACTGAAGTAATCAATCTGAGTGAAGCCAACCACTCCAAGTGGTGTCCCTACGCATTCATACACAAAGTATTCCTGGTCATCACGCTGCTTCGTACGCCCCCACCACGCCAAATGCTCTTCGAGTGAAATTACGTGGCTTGTGTACATTTTGGAACGGACTTCAGGCGCATTGCGCCAGTCCAGAACCATTTCTAAATCTTCGTCGACCATCGGACGAAGAAGCCCGAACTCTTTCATGCTCCACCTCTGCTGGCGCCATCGAAATGGGTCAGGGCCTGAAGCAGCCGCTGCGTTCCAAGGCCATCGCAAATAGCAGCAGCCTTCTGAGAAATCTCGAACAATTTTTCAGGTGACTTTAGACTCTCTAGCTCTTCTATCATCTTTTGTTCCCATCCTTCTTGGTCAGCGCGTCCCAGCAGAACAGCAGCGCCCACTCGCTCAATCGCGTCTGCGGCCATCAGCTGATTCTTGGCGATGACCAAGAGTAAAGCAGGCAGGCCCAAGGCACATCTTTCCCACGTGGTCCCCCCAACGGCACCAATCGCGAGGTCCGCTTCGGCCATTCGGTGGCCCATATCCGTAACATCGGTTGCAATTTCACACCGGAACGGAAGGTCCACAGCCTTCGTCCGCAACGAGGCCAGATGCGGTGCTTTCCCGCCCAAGACCACAGACACATGCAACGATGGCGCCTGCGGCCACAACGCGAGCGCGTCCAGCAGGCGCCCGGTCGCATCATGCTGGTCTACACCGCCCATCGCGATCAGGATCTTCTGAAGGCGCCGATTAGAACGCGAGACCAGCGCCTCGGCCCGCTGCGACGCAAACTCGCCCCTTAATTGGGCGTATTTTGGTCCAATCAGGAGATGCGCGGTATCCGGGACTAACCCGTCGTAATCCTGCGCCGAGGTCCCTAGGTTCTGATCCAGCAGCAAATCGCAGTCGTGTTTGCGGTCAGCCAAGTCATCCCAAACCATGATCTGCGACACGCGCGGCCGCAGGACACTCTGCCAGCGGTGGTCAAACGCATAGTGATCCATAATCAGCCAGTCTACAGTACGCCCCTGCAAGATGGCTGCACATTCGGCGGCATCGGTTTGCCATGGAACACCCGCCCAATATGCGTGTGGCGGGTCCTTAGGGAGCTCGGCGGTGCCGTCAGGCGCGGGCAAGAGGTCACAGGCAAACCCCTCGGCCTCGATGCGGTCGGCCAGATGCCCATCAAGTGCACGGGTCAAAAAGGTGCATTCGGCCCCTGATGCACGCAGTGCCTTGGCCAGTGTCAGGCAGCGCACCACGTGACCTGTTCCGATCTGCAAAGACGCATCAGCGCGGAAAACAATCTGAGGCTGTGCCATGGGGCCCCCGTGAAAAGATTAGACGTCCGTTGGTCGCGCAGACGAGGCGGCGCTCAAGGCGCGGCGCCCTCTTGAGCGTCGATCGCGCGCTTTAAAAATTCGGCGCGCACCCAGTCTTCGGGCGTATCGATGTCCTGCACCCGATGTCGCGGCAAGCTTACGCCGTAAGAGCCGGCTTCGAACACACCGCGCCCACTGCGCCATGTGCCCGCCTTTGCCCAATAGAACTGTCCGGCGTCATGCCACGCCTCTTCTAAATCTTGGCTACGCGTCTGCATGGTGCTGGGATCGAACATCTCGACCGCGCCCGCATCCGACCGCCGCAACGCCCGCTGGATCGGAAAGGGAAAGGTCGTCACGGCCATGACGTAGTGCGCCTGCGCGTCGACCAGCGCAGACAACCCCTGCGCAATATCGGCGCCCAGTACAAAGGGCGCAGTCGCGTAGAGGCAACAAACAGGCGCGTCGTCCGCAAGTTCCAATCGTTCAGCAGCATCCGCAATCACGGGCACGGTCGGCGTATGGTCATCCGACAGCTCGGGGCTGCGCAAAAACGGAACTTCGGCGCCGTATCCAAGGGCCACAGCTGCGATATCTGCGTCATCGGTACTGACGACAATACGGTCAAAAACGCCCGAGGCCTGTGCGGCCTTGATGGACCAAACGATCATCGGCTGGCCGCAGAACTCTTTGATATTCTTATGTGGAATGCGTTTGGACCCGCCGCGGGCGGGGATAACACATACGGTCATTTCGACAGTGCCTCTGACAGAACGCGTACCACGTCGTTCTGTTCGACATCGCTCATTCCGGCAAACAGCGGTATAGAGATCGCCCGAGAATAGTACTCCTCGGACGCAGGGAAATCGCCGACCTTGTGGCCCAGATCGCGGTAGTAGGGCTGCGTGTGCACGGGGATATAGTGCAGGTTCACACCGATCCCGTTCGCGCGCAGATATTCGAACACCTCGCGGTGCTTCGCGGCATCATCTAGTCGGATCACATAAAGGTGCCACGCAGAACGCGCTCCGTCTGTCCGGCCGGGGATCTGCAAAGGCAGATCGGCCAATAGGCTGTCATAGCGATCAGCCAGCGCGTTGCGACGATCAATGAACTGGTCCAATCTGGCCATCTGAGACAGACCCAGCGCGGCCTGCATTTCGGTCATCCGATAGTTCCAGCCCAGATCAACCTGCTGATAGTACCAGGGGCCATCCGACTCATGGGTCATCAGCGCAGGATCGCGAGTCACACCATGGCTGCGCAGCAGGCCCATGCGTTCGGCCAGAACAGGATCGTTCGTGGTGGCCAAGCCGCCCTCGGCGGTGGTGATGATCTTGACGGGGTGGAAGCTGAAAACTGTGATGTCGGAATACGCGCAGGCACCAACCTTGTCTTCGCCATAGCTCGCACCGATCGCGTGGCTGGCATCTTCGACGATTTTAATCCCGTACTTGCGGGCCAGAGCCGCAATCTCTTCGGCACGAGTGGACTGGCCGCACATGTGCACAGGAACGATGACCTTGGGCAACCGACCTGCAGCTTCTGCCGCCTCCAGTTTCGCCGCCAAAGCATCGGGACACATGTTGAAGGTATCCGCGTCGATATCAACGAAATCCACATCCGCACCGCAATAGCGCCCGCAATTGGCCGACGCGACAAAGGTGATGGGACTCGTCCACATCAGATCGCCCTCGCCCAAGCCCAGCGCCTTGACCGCGATATGCAGCGCCGAGGTTGCCGAGTTCACGGCTACCCCGAATTTCGCGCCAACATAGTCCGCAATGGCCTGTTCAAAGGCCGGAACCGCAGGCCCTTGGGTCAGGAAATCGGATTTCAGGACATCGACCACCGCGTCGATATCGGCCTGCGAAATATCCTGACGGCCATAGGGGATCATTAGATCGCTCCGATTTTTTCGCGGTTGGCGTCGATCCAAGCCTGCAGCGCATCGTCCGTCATCCAGTCGGTGTTATTGTCACTGGAATAAACGAAATCCTCGGCCACGCGGACGCCATCCTTGATGCGGGCACTGTCGGTGCCCCAATTGTTCAGGTTCGGCAGGATTTTGAAGTGCTCTTCGTATTCGTAGGTGAACATCGCATCTTCAGCGCCAACCATCTGTTCATGGATTTTTTCACCTGGACGGATGCCAATGATCTCTTGGCCAGCCTCGGGCGCAATCACTCGAGCCACGTCGGTCACCTTCATCGAGGGGATCTTCTTCACATAGATTTCGCCGCCGATCATGTCCTCGAACGCGTGCCAGACCAATTCAACGCCCTGCTCAAGTGAGATCATAAAACGGGTCATGCGGGGATCAGTGATCGGCAGAACGCCCTTGTCCTTGATCGACATGAAGAACGGAATCACCGAGCCGCGCGAGCCCATGACGTTGCCGTAACGCACAACCGAAAACGCGGTATCGTGGCCGCCAGCATAGGCATTGCCGGACACAAACAGCTTGTCCGATGCCAACTTCGATGCGCCATACAGGTTGATCGGGCTCGACGCCTTGTCGGTGGACAGGGCAACCACGCCTTTGACCTTTTTGTCGATGGCCGCGTCGATCACGTTCATCGCGCCGTTCACGTTGGTCTTGATGCATTCGAACGGGTTGTATTCGGCGGTCGGCACAATCTTGGTTGCAGCAGCGTGGACAACGTAATCCACACCGTCAAATGCGCGGTACATCCGTTCACGATCACGGACATCCCCAATAAAGAAACGCACGCGCGGATCGTTCTGGAACAGCTTGGCCATTTCCCACTGCTTCATCTCGTCTCGCGAGTAGATGATGACTTTTTTGGGATTGAAGCGTTCCAGCGTCATCGGGACAAAGGCATGTCCGAAGGAGCCCGTTCCGCCTGTCACCAGAATTGTCTTGTTCTCGAACATGGCCAAACCCGTCCTTAATTTTCTTACGCTTGAGCCCAGCGATTATCAGTCCCGACCACTTCAATCCAGTGGCTTTTTCCCATAGGCTCAGCGGAAATCAACCGAAGCAGTACAGACATGCCAGTCCATTTGCGGCCGCTTCAAAGCAGCAACGCACTCCATTCGCAGCTTGGGACCCATAGGCGGGCAATGCTTCTGCTTTGTGCGCTCCGTGATATGCGCCGCCGTAGGCTGGCCAAAGGTGTCCCCCCTGCGGGTTTGGCAGCAAAGGGCCATCTGAACTCAGTCACACGCCTGTGGAAAATCGCTCGTTCTCTGCGGTTCGTCACAAGTGACGATATTCAGCCCAAGGCCGGCTGTAGACTCGCTTTGGTGGATTGTCCTGTTCCCAACTCAAAAGCGCGGATGATCTTGGACGCCCTGATTGATGGGGGATGTTCTGAAAAGGCTATATCAACGCCTCGCCCCATGGCGCGCAAAGAACGTCACACATTGCGCCTCAGGGCTTTCGCAATGCTATGGAAGATGAAGCCCGCGCGGCGACGCTTGAATCCTGATGAGCTATCGCTGTGCCTCGCGAGTTTCCTACATACCGAAATGCTAGAGGGTTCAGACGCGACCGTTATTCATATCGGAGACCGGTCCGAGCGCCGCATTGCAATGACCGCGGGCGCCGCTCTTGCCGGACGGCCGTCTGTTTACTGGCAAACCGCATACCACGACACGACGTTTCCGCCGCTTGGGTATACGCATGCCGCCGTCATGAACAAAACCGGCGAAGATCGCGCTCTTGGCTATAACATCGAACCCTTGAGGCAGGCCTTGAAAAAGCCGCGTGCTGTTACCGCGCCATCGTCCTCGCAGCGCATCGGGATTGCCATGAATGCGTTCGCAGGCCCCGAGGTCGCCGAACTCTGCCGCAGTGTCCTGAGCGCTTTCCCCAGCGCTACATTAGAACTTCGCACCCACCCACGTATAGCATCCCCGAACTTGGGGGACCTGCCCAAAGAGGCCAACATTCGCCCGCGCGGCGAAGCGCTAAGCGCATTTTGCGACGCCTGCGACATCGTTCTCTGCGGCAACTCAGCAGTGCAGATCGAAATGTTATTGCTCGGCGTGCTCGTTATTCACATACCGGGCCTCGACGATCATGGCTTTGATCTCTATCGCTATGTCGCGGAAGGTGTGACATACGGCACGACAGACCTTGATCGACACTCGGTGGACGCCGCAATCCAGTTTTACGCTGCAGCAGAATGGCCAGATCGGCTTTTGCAACACGTCTCACCGCCGAGTGACGCATGCCGTCCGATCAGCGCCTTATGGACCACAGAATGAGCAGACCCAAACGCATCCTATTTCCATATGTTGGTGACAGCGTCGGCGGCAGCCACATTTCGTCACTGACACTCGCACAAGGGTTGCCTCATGCTCGATATGTGCCTGTCGTTGCGCAGCACCAGGACGGCCCCCTGTCCCAGTATTTGTCAGATCGCAACTTTTCCGCAGCTTTCGCGCCCAATGTCGCCTTTCTGAACACAGGGCCCTATCGCAGGCAATTCCTGAAAGCTTGGGTCGGCGTCCCCAAGCTCGTCCGCTTCTTACGAGAGCACCGGATAGATATCGTCCACACCCATGACATCCGTATGCACATCATCTGGGGCATGGCCGCCAAGCGGGCTGGCATCCCGCATATCTGGCATCAGCGCACGCCGACCACAGCGAAGCGGTTGGACAAATACACTGCGCATTCAGCCAAAGTTCTGGCTGTCTCTGAATACTGCCGCTCCAAATTCCCGCCCGCCATGCAAAGTCGTGCGCGTGTGCTGTTTAACCCGTTTGACATCCCCGAACCCGCGAACCGTCCCGCCGCCCAAGCAGCTCTGCTGGCGCGACTAAGGTTCGCCCCCAAGACAAAGGTCATCGGGTTTATCGCCAATCTCGACACGCGCAAACGACCATTACTGTTTGTAGAGATTGCAAAAGCACTCGTGTCCCAAGGACGCGATGACCTGCGTTTCATTATGCTGGGAGAGGCCCGCGCACCCCACATCGACGATCTGAATTCGGCCATTCAATCGGCCGGCCTCGCAGACCTCGTTCAGCACATCGGACCACAATACCCCATCGCTCCGTGGATGGCTGGGTTGGACTTGCTAATAGCCCCCGCAGTGCACGAAGCACTGGGCCGGACCATGATCGAGGCACAGCTTTTTGCGACGCCGGTCGTTGCGTCTAATGCTGGCGGCAACCCTGAAATCATTCTGGATGGACAAACCGGCTTGTTGGCCACGCCCGATGCACCTCAAGCCTTTGCCGACGCCGCGATCCGGCTATTGGATGATCCGCATTTCACCCATACCCTGACCTCCGCTGGCAAAGTCAGAGCAGAGCAAACCTTTTCTGCAGAGCGACACATCGCAGCGATGCTGGAAATCTACGACAGTTTGGCCTAGCCGGTTCCCCTCGACCACTGCCCGAGGTAAACGTAGGCAAATTCTACAGGTGTGCCATGAAAATTCTGTACGTCATCCGAAAGCGCGAGAAGCGCCATTGGTCAAAGCGTTTACAGCGCTGGATCACGGGCTTTACCGACGGACAGGACGGTTTTTTCGAAGCCAGTCTGCACTACGGTTGCTCTGTCACACGCCGCACATACGAAGAGGCCGCTGCCATGGGGCGCAGCGCTGTGGCGCGATACGACGCGATCATCGTAAATGCGAAATCCGGCTTTCCATGGCAAGATGGCGCCAAGGCCGGTCAGCAGATCCGTGCATGGGGACGCCCCACCGCCATTTTCATCGGGCAGGCACGCCCCTTTGAAATGGTCCCGGATAACGTCGCCGACCACTTCGACATTCTGTTCAAGCGCGAGCCATTTGCGGATCTGGGTCGCTACGACCTGAGCAATGGAAACCGTGCGAAAATCGTTCCAACTCTACTCTCGAACCAGTTGCTGCGCATGAGCTGGCGGTTCAAGGAACGCAACACGCAATTCACCCTACCGAAATACGGCTACGAGCACGAGAAAACCCACGACGTGTATTTTTCCGGGAAACTTGGGCCGAACCGTTTCGACAATCGCGTGCAGGCCTGGGAGCGCGTAACCGCTGATCTCGATGACTTGCGCCTAAAAGGTGGCCTCGCGTCCAACGGACAGGTTGAGGTTCCTGCCCACCTGAAGGGCGAATTGATGGAAAAACCGGAGTATCTGAATACTCTGCTCACGACCAAAGTGAACCTCGCGCTCTCAGGCATCGGCCCCTTCACGCACCGGCACCTTGAATTGTTCTATGCTGGGGCTTTTGCCCTATCGAACAACGACATCGAGCCGCTCTGGCTTCGTGCGCCTGTGATCAAAGGACAGGACTACGCCGCCTTTGACACCGAAGACGAGATGATCGACATGATCCGCTATTACGTGGCGCATGATGCCGAGCGCGAGGCGATCGCCAAAAATGGCCGCGCCTGTTTCGAGCGCCTTTATGACGTTCCAGCCCATGCGGTCGAACTGCGTGACGCCCTACAGAAAGTAATCTGATGACCCAGCCCCGTGTCTGCATTGCGACTGGCGACTACTATCGCCTTGGCGAGACCTTTGTGAACCGCCACATCGCAGAGATTTTCGGCGGTTCGGTCGGAGTGATCACTGGTCGCTATCACGGGGAAAACCCGTTGAACAAACCTGTGTTCGAGCGGCGTCAGCGCGCGGGCGGCACTGCGGCTCTGTTGCAAGGACTACTCTGGCACATTCCTCTGAATACTCTGAAACACGGCACCTCTCGCCTGCCCTATGGTCAGGCAAAATCAGACCTGATCGCGTTTTTGCGCGAACATCAGGTGGAAGTCATTCTGGCCGAGTTCGGCACGCAAGCGCTGGCGCTGGCGCCCTTGGCCAATGAGTTGAACATCCCGATCTTCACCTACTTCCGCGGCACCGACGCATCCAAGCAAATTCAGCGCCCGCGGATCGTGAAAGCTTATAACAAGATGATGCCGCGTCTGGCTGGTGTCTTTTCTGTCAGCCAATTTCTGTTGGACAATCTAGCGCGCCACGGAGTCACGGTGAACCAGAACGCCCATGTGGTGCCTTCTGGCGTGGATATTCGCCGCTTTGTCCCAGGTGAAAAGCGGCCTGGCAGTTTCCTTGCCGTGGGCAGGTTTGTAGAAAAGAAAGCCCCGAAAATCACCCTGCGCGCATTTGCCAAAGCCGCGCAAAACCACCCCGACGCCCGTCTGGACTTCATTGGCTCTGGTCCCCTACTCGAAGACTGCCAGAAGCTGGCGGCCGACATGGGCGTTGCGGATCAAGTGACCTTCCATGGCCAGCAACCGCACGAGTATGTGCGCCAGCACCTGCTGACAACCGAGGTCTTCCTACAGCATTCGATCACCGCAGCCGATGGCAATACCGAAGGTCTACCCACCGCGATCCAAGAGGCTCTGGCATGCGGGTGCATCACGATTTCAACGAACCACGCAGGCATTCCAGAGGCGGTCGAGCACGGGGTGAACGGCTACCTCGTCGATGAATGGGACGAAGAAGGCTTTGGCCAGCAAATCACAGCCGTTTTGGATCAGGCAGACCGCAGCGCCATGGCAACAGCAGCCCGCCGAACCGCAGAGGAAAAGTTCGACAATGACAAAGGGCTCTCCCGTGTCGAACGGATCATCCTAGAGACAATCGGCCGTCAGGGCTGATCCATCTCTAGATTGAACAGGCTACGATACAGAGCATTCTCGGCCATCAAGGCCTCGTGCGTGTCGAAGCCAGCGACGCGTCCGTGATCCAGAACCAGAACGCGGTCCACCCATTCAAGTGTCGAGGGGCGGTGGGTGACGAACAGCATTGTGCTGTCCTTGGCACCCTGCACAACAGCCTCCATCACGGCGCGGTCGTTTTCACCATCCAGCGCGCTGGTTGCTTCGTCAAAGATGTAGACCTTGGCCTGTTTCACAAGGGCCCTAGCGATCCCCACACGCTGCTTCTGACCACCCGAGAGATTAGAGCCATTCGGACCGACCCGAGCCTCTAGCCCGCCCTGAAGTTTATCCAGCACATTGTCAAGCGCAGCGCGGCGCACCGCATCTTGCACCTGCTGCTCGGTTGCGGTGGCATGGCCGTCCAAAATGTTGTCGCGGATCGAGCCGTCGAATAGGAACACATCCTGCGAGATCAGCGCGATCCCATCCCGCAGCGCATCGGGCGACACGTCTTTCAAATCCAGATCGCCAAGGCGCACAGTCCCGTCGGTCGGATCATAAAAGCGCTGGCACAGGTCGATAAAGGTCGTCTTGCCCGCACCAGAGCGGCCCACAATCGCGATCCGCTCCCCTGCCTTGATCTGCAGATCAACGTCGTGCAGCGCGGGCGCATCATCAGCGTAGTAGAAGCTGACATCTTCGAACGCGATGGAGGGTGTCACATTTTCAAGCCCCAGCGTGCCAGTCCGCGTCGCAGCTTGCGGCGTGTCGATCATGTCGTGCATCATTCCGACGTGAACCAGACCTTTCTGGATATCGACCAGCGTCTTCGACACGCGCTCGGCAGGCTGATAGGCCAAAAGAAACGCGGTGATAAATGCCGTGAACTCGCCAGGCGTCTTGCCATTGGTGATGGTTTGCCAGCTGGCGTACATGACGAACAGGCCGATCACGATCCCCCCGAGCAATTCCATTAACGGCACAGTCGCGTTCGTCGCCTTTGCGATGCGCACGACGCGTTTTTCCAGATCCTCTACCACGCGGCCAAAGCGGGCTGCGGACTTCTCTTCCAAGGAATAGCTTTTGACGGTCCGGATGCCCTCGATCGATTCTACGCCCGTCGATGCCAGCGCTTGCAAAAGCTCTGTCTCGTGTTTGGAATGCTTTCGTACGCTCTTGATCAGGCGCCCAACCATGAAAAAGATCAGCGGAAATAGGATCAAGCAGATCAGCGACATCGTCGCGTCCTGCCGTACCATCACGACGACCAAGGCCAGCAAGGTCAGGATATCGGTCACCAGCTTGTTCCCGATGCTCACCACGACCGAGCCGCAGGATTTGCCGAACATCATGACCCGTTGCATGTGCTTGGCCGGATGAAGCCCTGCAAAGAAATCCACGTCACGGTACAAGATATTTTCAAACAGCTTGCGCTGGTTTTGTGCCGCGATTTGGCGGTTCATTACCGTCTGGATGACCGCATTTCCGTATTGAAAGAAGCTCTTGGCCACCGAAATCCCGATCACCAACGCGGCAACGATCCACGCCTCGGACACGTTTTCCGACACGAACACATCGTTCACGATCCGCTTGGTGGACCAAGCGAGCAAACCGGTGAACACCGAAACCCCGACCATGAACACAACGTTCAAGGCATAGAGTTTCCAGCGGGGCAATAGATCATCTTTGAGCAAACGCTTGGTGGTCTGCAGGGGTGTCGCCTCGACTGGCTTGGCGGGCATGGGGACTCCTCGGTCTTGGGCCAATTCGCGCTAGGCTTGGCATATACTGTCCACGTCCCCCTCTTGCAATCATGCGGGGATCAGGGCAATCATCTGAACGAATGTTCAATTCATGCACCGGAGGGGAGGCCGCGCCATGGATTTCGCACTGACCGAAGAACAAGACGCCATTTTCGATATGGCCCGCGCATTCGGGGAGGAACACATCGCCCCCCACGCGCAGGCATGGGAACGGGACGGCACGATTCCCAAAGAGCTGTGGCCGCAGCTGGCAGAACTGGGGTTTGGCGGGTTATACGTGTCCGAAGAAAACGGCGGTTCTGGCCTATCGCGGCTGGACGCAACGCTCGTGTTCGAGGCGCTGTCGATGGCCTGCCCATCCGTGGCTGCGTTCCTATCGATCCACAACATGTGCGCCAAAATGCTGGACAGCTTTGCCAGCGACGAAATGCGCGACCGCTACTTGCCTGCCGCCCTCTCGATGGAAAAGGTGTTCTCATACTGCCTGACCGAACCCGGATCGGGCAGCGATGCCGCCGCATTGCGCACGCGCGCCACGGCCAACGATCAGGGGTACAGCCTGACAGGGACCAAGGCCTTCATCTCGGGCGGGGGCTATTCCGACGCCTATATCGTGATGGCCCGCTCGGGCGACGACAGCCCGCGTGGCATCTCCGCGTTCGTAATCGAAGACGGGACTGCGGGCGTCAGCTATGGCGGGCTCGAAGACAAAATGGGCTGGCGCTCACAGCCAACCCGTCAGGTCCAGATGGATGACTGCCACATCCCCGCCACCAACCTTTTGGGGACCGAAGGCGAAGGGTTCAAATACGCGATGAAGGGGCTGGACGGCGGACGCCTAAACATTTCGGCCTGCTCACTCGGGGCCGCTCAGGCCGCTCTCACCCAGACTCTGAATTACATGGCCGAGCGCAAAGCCTTTGGCAAATCCATCGACCAGTTCCAAGCCCTGCAATTCCGCCTCGCGGACGCAGAAATCGAACTGCAAGCCGCCCGCACCTTTTTGCGCCAAGCCGCGTGGAAGCTGGACAACGGCACGCCAGACGCCACGAAATTCTGCGCCATGGCCAAGAAGTTCGTGACCGAAGCGGGCAGCCGTGTTGCGGATCAATGTCTGCAACTGCATGGTGGTTATGGCTATCTTGCCGACTACGGCATTGAAAAGATCGTGCGCGATTTACGTGTGCATCAGATCCTTGAGGGGACCAACGAAATCATGCGTCTCATTGTAGCGCGTCAATTGCTGGCCGAAAGATGACATCAGACATTTCTACTCGTATCGAGGGACGCGCCGGTCGCATTACCCTGACCCGCCCCAAGGCTTTGAACGCCTTATCCTATGACATGTGCAAAGCCATCGCCGCAGCCTTGGACAACTGGGAAAACGACGACACTGTACAGATCATCCTGATTGATGCCGAGAGCGATCGTGCCTTTTGCGCGGGCGGGGACATTGCCGCCATTTACCATCAGGGCAAAGCAGGCGACTACGCCGAGGCCCGCGCATTCTGGGCAGATGAGTACCGGATGAACAACCGGCTCGCGACCTACCCCAAACCTATCGTCAGCTTTATGCAAGGCTACGTCATGGGCGGCGGCGTCGGGGTTGGCTGCCACGTCCAGCACCGAATTGTCGGCGACACAACACGCCTTGCGATGCCTGAATGCGGCATCGGACTGGTCCCTGACGTGGGCGGCACCGCCCTGTTGGCCTCAGCGCCCGGCCACCTTGGGGAATACCTTGGCCTGACCGGCGCACGGATGAAAGCTGGCGACGCTATTCGCGCAGGATTTGCCGACCACTACATCGCAGAAAGCGATTGGGACACGCTCAAGCAACAACTGATTGAAACCGGCGATATCACCGCCCTGACGGCCACGTTGCACCCCGCGCCAGACTCTGAATTGGCACAAAAGCAGGACCTGATCGACGAGCTGTTCTCAGCAGGCACATTACAGGACCTGTTCCAGCGGCTCGAAGACAACTCGTCTGATCTGGCAGAGGAAACCCTTCAGTCCCTGCGCCATCATGCGCCACTCGCTATGGCGACATCGCTCCAACTCATCCGGCGCCAACGCCCTACCCCGAACCTGAAGGATGCGCTGACCTGGGAATACCGCTGTACCTACCGTGCGCAGGAACAGGGCGATTTCCTCGAAGGCATTCGCGCGCAAGTCATCGACAAGGACCGCACACCAAAGTGGACCCACGCCAGTCCCGCTGACCTTACCCAAGCCGAAATTGACCGAATGCTCGAACCGCTCGGGGATAGCGAACTGCGCTTCTAGCTTCTTTCTGCTGAAAATACTTAATGCCCTCCGCGATCCATAGGGCGCAGCGTCGCGGCAGTATCCAAGACCTGCGCCCATGGGAGGATAGAATGAAAATCGGCTTTATCGGACTTGGAAACATGGGCGCGCCCATGGCACTGAACCTCGTCAAAGCGGGGCACGACGTCACAGGATACGACGCCGCCGGCGTCACGATCGAAGGCGTGGCCAACGCCGCCTCTGGCGCAGAGGCCGCGACCGGTGCAGACGTCGTTATTACCATGCTGCCCAACGGCGCAATCCTGCAATCTGTTGCCGCCGAGATCATTCCAGCCATGCCCAAGGGCAGCGTGCTCCTTGACTGTTCGACCGTCGACGTAGACAGCGCGCGCGCCGTGTCAGACCAAGCCCGCGAGAACGGCCTTGATGCGCTGGATGCCCCTGTCTCTGGCGGGATTGGCGGCGCAGCGGCGGGCACTTTGACCTTTATGGTTGGCGGCAGCGAAGCGGCCTTTGCGACCGCCAAACCTCTGTTCGACATCATGGGTCAGAAAGCCGTCCATTGCGGCCCTTCGGGCAACGGCCAAGCCGCCAAGATCTGCAACAACATGATCCTTGGCGTGACTATGATCGCCACGTGCGAGGCTTTTGCGCTTGCCGATAAACTGGGCCTCGACCGTCAGGCGATGTTCGACGTGGTCTCCACCTCTTCGGGCGCCAGCTGGTCTATCAACGCATACTGCCCTGCCCCCGGTATCGGCCCGCAATCCCCATCAGACAATGACTACAAGCCGGGCTTTGCGGCGAACCTAATGCTCAAGGACCTGCGCCTGTCGCAACAGGCCGCTGCCAGCGCAGACGCCGATACGCCCATGGGTCAGTTGGCCGAAACGCTCTACCAAACCTTTGTCGAAACCGAAGACGGCAGCGGCAAGGATTTTAGCGCGATGCTGCCGCGATTCTCGGCGCGGTCGCGTACCTGATCCAACGGCCACCACCCATTACAGAGCCGCGAGCAGAGAGAACTGCTTCGCGGCTTTTGCGTTAGTCAGGTGAACAACAAAGGATGGACCCGTGAAACGCACAGCCCTTATTATCGCCTCTGCTTTGGCAGCGACGTTCGCCGCCCCTACCGCATTCGCTGCAGGCAACGGCAATTGCCCTCCGGGCCTCGTCAAAAAAAACCCGCCCTGTGTCCCGCCGGGCCAAGCGAAAAAAGGCCATGATGGCGGTCACTTCCAGCGCGGCGACCACATCGACCATTATGATCGCCTCGACCAACCCAACAGGTATGGCTTGAACGATGGCAACTATGTGGTGTCGAACGGCTATGTCTACCGCATCAACGAACAAACTGGCGAAGTGCTGGCTCTGATCGGCGCCATGCAAAATCTGCTGAACTAAGCCACGGGCAAAGCGCCGCATCTGCGGCCCCTAGCGTATCGAGCTCCCGAATGTTATATTCTGCATACAGAATATAATTTAGGAGCTCGTTATGTTTTCCAAGAATGTTGGCGGTATTGACCGCATCCTGCGGATCGTGGTGGGCGCGGCCCTTCTGGTCGGCTTTTTGTTCAATGGAGACAGCACCTACGGCTGGCTTTATCTGATCGGCATCATCCCGTTGGCGACAGGCCTGATGTCGACCTGCCCGCTGTATTCAATTTTCGGGATGAACACCTGTCCACGGAAATGACGCCAAGGGCACCTAATCAAATGGGGTTGGACCTTCGACCTCAAGATGCTCTGCAAACTTGAAGCAATAGGTCCACCACTCCACCAAATCTTCGCGGTTCTCGGGATTGTCCCATTTGCCTGCGTCCCAGCGATCATGCCAGACCTGTCGCTTTTCGGCGGCAGTTCGCTCCACATAGTTGGCGTCACTACGGCGCACCGCCTCAGCGCGCATATTTGCCGCGGTCCCGACAAAGTATTCCAATTCGGCGCTTTGGCCCGAAACAGGCGTTTGTTCCCCAGTCATTAGCTCGATCAGAACCGCACACTCCACAAGGCTCTCTTCGAAAGGTTGGCCCGCATTGGCAGGTCCGGTCGCCGCACACAGCAAGGCAGCGGCGGCACACAAGGTTTTCAAATCAACTCTCCTTCACTCGCAACGCGAGCAAAGCTGTCACCCCATTTCGGCAGTATGATGACACGAAAAAGGCGGAGCCTTGCCCCGCCTGCATTCTTCGTTTGGCTTATTCCGCCGCGACCGGCTTTCTTGGTTTGAGCATGTCGACCAGATAGTGCCCAGTGTGGCTGCGCGGCTCTTTGGCAACCTTTTCAGGCGTGCCCGTGGCCACGACTTCGCCGCCACCATCACCGCCCTCAGGACCGATATCTATGATCCAGTCGGCAGTTTTGATGACGTCGAGGTTGTGCTCAATCACGACAACGCTGTTGCCCTGTTCAACCAGTTCATGCAGCACTTCCAAGAGCTTGCGCACATCCTCGAAATGCAGACCTGTGGTCGGCTCGTCCAGAATATACAGCGTCCGGCCTGTCGACCGTTTCGACAGTTCCTTGGACAGCTTCACGCGCTGCGCCTCACCACCCGAGAGCGTCGTCGCCTGCTGCCCGACCTTGATGTAGCCAAGGCCCACCCGCATCAGCGCGTCCATCTTCTCGCGAATGCTCGGCACCGCTTGGAAGAACTCCTGAGCGTCCTCCACGGTCATATCCAGCACATCGGCAATAGATTTGCCCTTGAACTGCACCTCGAGCGTTTCGCGGTTGTACCGCTTTCCCTTACAGGTTTCGCAGGTCACGTAGACGTCTGGCAGGAAGTGCATCTCGATCTTGATGACACCGTCGCCCTGACACGCCTCGCACCGCCCGCCTTTGACGTTAAAGCTGAAGCGGCCCGGTTTGTACCCGCGCGCCTTGGCCTCTGGCAGGCCTGCGAACCACTCTCGGATCGGCGTAAACGCCCCGGTGTAGGTCGCAGGGTTGGATCGCGGCGTCCGGCCGATGGGACGCTGGTCAATGTCGATCACCTTGTCCAGATGCTCTAGCCCCTTGATCGTCTGGCAGGGCGCAGGCACCTGTTTCGCGCCATTCAAACGCATAGATGCGGTCTTGAACAGAGTCTCGATGGTCAGAGTCGATTTGCCCCCACCCGACACGCCGCTCACGCAGACAAACTTGCCCAACGGGAAGTCCACCGTCACATCTTTGAGGTTGTTCCCGCTGGCCTTCACGACCTTGATCTTCTTGCCATTTCCCTTGCGCCGCTCTGTCGGAACAGAAATTTCTCGCACGCCGCTCAGGTATTGCCCCGTGACCGAATTCGGGTCCGCCGCCAAAGCCTCTGGCGTCCCGTGCGAGACGACCTGACCACCGTGGACGCCCGCACCCGGCCCGATGTCAAAAACATAATCCGCCTCGCGAATGGCATCTTCGTCATGTTCTACGACGATCACGGTGTTCCCTTGATCGCGAAGGTTTTTCAGCGTGGTCAACAGACGATCATTGTCGCGCTGGTGCAGACCAATCGAAGGCTCATCCAACACATACAAAACACCCGTCAGACCACTGCCAATCTGACTGGCCAAACGGATGCGCTGGCTCTCACCACCCGACAATGTCCCGGCATTCCGCGACAGCGTCAGGTACTCCAGCCCAACGTTATTCAGGAACCCAAGCCGTTCACGGATTTCCTTGAGGATCGCATGGGCAATCTCGTTCTTTTGCTTGGACAGACTCTCAGGGACGGTCTTGCACCAGTCATAGGCCTGCTTGATCGACATCTCGACCACCTGACCAATATGCAGCCCACCAATCTTGACCGCCAAAGCCTCTTCACGCAGACGATACCCGTGGCACGTCCCGCAAGAGCGGTTGTTCTGATAGCGCTCGAATTCTTCGCGAATCCAATTTGAATCTGTCTCGCGATAGCGGCGTTCCATGTTCGGGATGACGCCCTCGAACACGCGGCTGACCTGATAGACGCGCCCGCCTTCGTCGTAACGAAACTGGATTTCTTCTTCGCCAGAACCGTACAGGAACACCTGCTTCACATGGGCAGGCAAATCCTTCCACTTAGTGTTCTTGTCGAACTCGTAGTGCTTGGCGATCGCTTCGATGGTCTGCAGGAAGTACGGCGACTTCCCCTTGCGCCAAGGCGCCAAAGCCCCGTCATAGACCTTCAGATCCGCGTCCGGCACGACCAGCTTTTCGTCAAAGAACAGCTCTACACCCAGACCGTCACACTCTGGACAGGCCCCGAACGGCGCGTTGAACGAAAACAGGCGCGGCTCGATCTCGGGGATCGTGAAGCCGCTGACCGGACAAGCAAAATTCTCGGAGAAGGTAAAGCGCTCCAGCTCCCCCTCACGCGGCGCCGTTTCCAGAATCGCAATCCCATCGGCCAGATCCAACGCAGTCCTGAAGGAATCCGCCAGACGCGTCTCCATCCCCTCGCGCACAACGATCCGATCCACAACCACATCAATGTCGTGACGGAATTTCTTGTCCAAGGTCGGCGGCTCGTCCAGATCATAGAATTCGCCATCAACCTTAACGCGTTGGAAGCCCTGCTTACGCAGTTCCAGAAATTCCTTGCGGTACTCGCCCTTGCGGTCACGCACGATCGGCGCCAGCAAATAGGCGCGGGTGCCCTCTTCCATGCCCATGACACGGTCGACCATGTCCTGAACCTGCTGCGCCTCGATCGGCAAGCCGGTCGCGGGGCTATAAGGTGTCCCCGCCCGCGCAAACAGCAGACGCATGTAGTCGTAAATCTCGGTCACGGTCCCGACGGTAGACCGCGGATTTTTGCTAGTGGTCTTCTGCTCGATAGAGATTGCGGGGCTCAGACCACTGATATGATCCACGTCCGGCTTTTCCATCATATCCAAGAACTGCCGCGCATAGGCGCTCAGGCTCTCGACATAGCGCCGCTGCCCTTCCGCATAGATCGTATCGAACGCCAGACTGGACTTGCCGGACCCCGACAAACCGGTGATCACCACCAGCTGGTCGCGCGGAATATCCACGTCGATGTTCTTCAGATTATGCTCGCGCGCGCCGCGGACCTCGATGTTCTTCAGCTCGGCCATTCGGACCCCCAGAAAGTGACCCCTATCAAATAGTCCAGCCTGCCCGAGTCTCCAACCATTCGTTAAGAACTTTTTAAGAACATCCGCTCTTTCATGCCCTTTGCTTTCTGCTTTGCAAAAATACTCACAGCGCGCGGCCCGCCAACAGCACAAAGAAAAAGGGCGAGAGCAGCCCGCGCCACTCTCGCCCTTCCCAGAACTTATCCGATCCAATCAAATATGGATCGCGCGATCCCAAGCGTCCAAGACGCTCTCGTGCATCATTTCCGACAGGGTCGGGTGCGGGAACACGGTTTCCATCAAATCCGCTTCAGTGGTCTCCAGCTTCTGGCCGATGACGTAGCCTTGGATCATCTCGGTGACCTCGGCGCCAACCATATGCGCGCCGAGCAGTTCGCCGGTTTTCTCGTCGAACACGGTTTTCACCATGCCCTCGGGCTCGCCCAAAGCAATCGCCTTGCCGTTCCCGATAAAGGGGAAGCGGCCAACCGTGATCTTGTATCCAGCCGCTTTGGCCTTCTCTTCGGTCAGGCCGACGCTGGCGATCTGCGGATGGCAATAGGTGCAGCCGGCGATGGTCTCTGGCTTGACGGGGTGCGGATGACCGCCCGCGATGTGCTCTGCTACCATGACGCCCTCGTGCGAGGCTTTGTGCGCCAGCCAAGGGCCGTTGGTCGCGTCGCCAATGACATAAATGCCCTCGACACCGGTGCGGCAGAACTCGTCGGTCACGGCAAAGCTTCGGTCGATTTTCACGCCCACTTCTTCCAGACCGATACCGCCGGTGTTGGCGACGATGCCCACAGCCGAGATAACGGTGTCGAACTCTTCGGTCGTGGTCTTGCCGCCCATTTCGATGTGCGCGGTGACCTTGCCGTTGCCGCGGTCCAATTTTTTGACCATGGCTTTTTCTTTGATCTTGATGCCCTGCTTGGTGAACGCCTTTTTCGCGAAGGCCGCGATTTCTGCGTCCTCGACCGGCAGGATACGGTCCTGAACCTCGACGACAGTCGTGTCAGCACCCAAGGTGTTGTAGAAACTGGCGAATTCGATGCCGATCGCGCCCGAGCCGATCACAAGCAGTTTCTTGGGCATCTTCTGGGGGACAAGTGCGTGCTTGTAAGTCCAAACCAGATCACCATCCGCTTCCAGCCCGGGCAGTTCGCGCGCGCGCGCACCGGTGGCGACGATGATGTTCTTGGCGACAAGTTCTTCGGTGCCCTTGTCGGTCTTGACGCTGACCTTGCCTTTGGCGGGGATGGTCGCAGTGCCCATGATGGTGGTCACTTTGTTTTTCTTCAGCAGGTGACCAACGCCACCGTTCAGCTGCTTTGCCACGCCGCGCGAGCGCTTCACAACCGCGTCCAAGTCAAAGCTGATGTTCTCTGCCGACAGGCCGAAATCCTTGGCGCGATGCATGGTGTGATAGACTTCTGCCGAGCGCAGCAGCGCCTTGGTCGGGATACACCCCCAGTTCAGGCAGATCCCGCCCATGTGCTCGCGCTCGACCACGGCGGTCTTGAGCCCCAGCTGTGCTGCCCGAATTGCAGCTACATACCCGCCGGGGCCCGCCCCGATCACGACAACATCGAATTCCTTGGCGGCCATTGGCACTCCTCCGATTCAAGAATTAGTTTGACGTTAAACTATCTTGGACGGAGCATCAACAAAGGCGTCAGCCAACAGCTTCGAGTTGTTGTTTTTCCTGCAACTCACGCAAGATTTCGCCGTAGCCGCCGGCCGCAAGGAACGTCTCTTCGGCTGCCGTAGAGCTGCGACCTAGCGCCTTGTTGCGGTAAGGGAAGCGCCCGAATTTACGAATGATTTCACGATGAACCTTAGCATGGAGCAGGTTGCTCTCGCCGGTTTCCGGCAGACGCTCGTGCATCAGGCGCACACAGCGATCCTGATCGCATAGGCTCTCGGAATGCATCAAGGGCAAGTAAAAGAATTGACGTGCGGGCTCGTGAATCTTCAGATCCCAGCCATGATCGATGGCAACCTTGGCCGCGGCGCGCGCCGGAAAGTCCGTGGCAAAGGCCTGCGCGTCATCGCGGAACATGTTCCGCGGCAGCTGGTCCATCAGAACAATGTAGCCCAGCGCACCCGTTGGATAGGTCAGCCAAAGTCCATAGGCGCCTTCTGCGGCTTCGGTCCAGATGTCGAAAAATTTGTCTCGGATCTCCGCGTCCAGAGCTTCGGTACTGTTGTACCAGCCTTTTGGACCAACCTCGTCCAACCAGAATTCTAATACCTTTTGCGGTGTCATCAGTCTGCCCTCCACTCAACACTCCATAAAATCGTTACGTAAGGTTGGGTGGAGAGAACAGTCACAATTTATAACATCCTGATGCAACCAGAGAGGGGCACCGGCGGATTATTTCTCTTCGACGGGGTTGGCGTGCGACTCTTCGAGCGCGGTTTCGACCGCCAGTTGGGTCGCCGTTGCGTAAACTGGTGCGTAGGAATTGTAATCCTCGCGCGAGGGTGCGGAGCGGACGGTCATGCGGTACGCAGCGTAGCCGACCAGCGCGGCCAACAGGACCCCGATGATCAGGAAAAACGCGTTGGGCCCGAATTGTGACATGAGCCAACCCGTGATCACAGGACCCGCTATCGCCCCGAAACCGTTGATGAAAACCAGCCCACCCGAGGCGGCGGCCATATCCTCGGTCTCGAGATAGTCGTTCGTGTAAGCCAGAAGCAGGGCATAGAGGGGGTTCGTCACGCCGCCAATGAGCGAGGCCGAGACCAGCAGCAGCACAAAGTGGTTGCCCACCAACATGCCCAGAATTGCACCCAGGACACCGATCGTCGCCAACACGACAATCAGCAGACGGCGATCCATGCGATCCGACAGCCAACCAATCGGGAACTGCACCACAAGAGCTGCGGCAAAAAAGACCGAGATAAAGACCGAAATTTGTGCAGTGTTCAGCCCCGCTTCGGTACCAAAGACGGACGCCATGCCGAATTGCGCTGCAAACGCACCGCCCAACAGGAACATGCCCACGCAGCCCAAAGGCGAGATATTGTAGAGCTGGCGCAGGGTCATCGGCTTGGTCCGGTCAAAGGCCGGGGTCGGGTTGATCGACAACAGAATGGGCGCAAAGGACAGCGAAACCAAAACCGACGGAATGACGAACAGCAGGTACCCGCCAACGTCGCTCACGTTTACCAGACCTTGGGCCGCCACCAGACCAAAAATCTGAACCAGCATATATAGGGACAGCGCTTGCCCACGGGTTTCATTCGTCGTGGTGTTGTTCAGCCAGCTTTCCGCCGTCACGTAGACTGCCGAGAAGCAAAAGCCGATTGCCACGCGCCCCACGGTCCACGCCCACGGGTCCGCAATCGCCGGATATAGAATCAAAACTGCCGACACCATCGAGGCCAGCGCCGCAAACACCCGCACGTGCCCCACGCGCCGGATCATCTCTGGCGCCATCCGTGAGCCGCCCAAGAAGCCGAGGAAGTAGGCCGACATCACGATCGACATCTCAAAGGTGCCAAAGCCCTCATAGGCGCCGCGCAGACCAAGGAGCGTGCCTTGCATCCCGTTGCCCACCATCAGCAGCAATAGACCTAGAAGGAGCGGCCATGCGCTCGAGAACACCTGTAGCATCTGAACTTCCCAGAGTTTGCGTTTCTATTCGGAAGACTAACCGCACCTCACCTTAACAGAAGGCGGGTACTCGCACAAAGCCTAGGGAATCAACAGGGATGCATCCCCGTAGGAAAAGAAACGATATTTTTGCGAAATCGCATGGTCGTAAGCGGCCATGATACGGTCCCGTCCGACAAGCGCAGAAACCAGCATCATCAGGGTGGATTTGGGCAGGTGGAAATTCGTCATCAGCGCGTCTGCAACGCGGAATTCAAAGCCCGGATAGATGAAGATATCTGTATCGCCGGACCAAGGCCGAATGGCCCCAGTATCGCGCGCCGCCGTTTCGATCAGCCGCAGCGCGGTTGTCCCGACGGGTATCACGCGGCCTCCGCGCGCTTTGGTCTCTGCGATCTCGGACGCGGCGGCTTGGCTGACTTCGCCCCACTCCGAATGCATCTTGTGCGTGGTGACGTCGTCGACTTTGACCGGCAAAAAGGTCCCTGCCCCGACATGCAAGGTCACATAGGAGAAGCCAACGCCCATGCCAGCCAGCTTATCCAAAAGTGGTTGGTCAAAGTGCAGGCTCGCGGTTGGTGCCGCCACTGCACCGGTGTTGCGCGCCCAAACGGTCTGGTAATCCTCTTTGTCCTGACTGTCGGCGGCGCGCTTGGCCGCTATATAGGGCGGCAACGGCATCGCCCCTGCTTCGGCCAAAGCGGCATCGAAATCATCGCCTGTCAGATTGAATTCCAGAACGGCCTGCCCCTCTTCGCGGCCCACGAGCTGCGCCTTGAGATCAGCCGAGAATTCGACCCATTCACCCTCGCCCAGTTTGCGCAGGGGTTTGACCAGCGCGGCCCACTGCCCGTTCGGGCGCGGCTCCAGCAGGGTCACCTCGATCTTGGCGCTGACGCGACCTTGGGCACTGTCCCGCCAGCGCTGTCCAAACAAGCGCGCCGGAATCACGCGCGTATCGTTCAAAACCAAACGATCCCCAGCCTGCAACAGATCCGGCAGGTCATACACATGCAGATCAGACAGCCCATCAGGACGCGACACCAGCAGCCGCGAGGCGCTGCGGGGCTTGGCCGGACGAGTCGCAATCAGGCTCTCGGGCAGATGGAAATCGAAGTCGCTTAGTTTCACTGGCTTACCTTTGGCGGAGGACGGCGGAAAATCTCTCTGAACATACCGGGGGTCAAGACCGAAAGCGGATTGACCCCGACTTGCGGCGCAGAGGTAGAGCCGGTGAGGGTAAAGTTAAAGCCAAAGAGTCCTTCGCCCGCGCGGGTAAAGATGCCTCCAATGCCGTTCAGCATGTAGACAGGGGACAGGACACCCTGCAGATCCATCATATTATTCTTCAGACCAATAATGCCGTCCAGCGACAACCCCATTGACGGACCCACAGCGCTGCTTTCGGTAAGGATGAACTGTTCTGGCGTCAGTCGGAATTTCGCGTCCACATTTGAGAAGTAGATTCCGCCGTTGGCCATTTGATCCAAAAGCCCCACCACGCTCACTGCATTCAGCAGGTCCGTGACCGCAGGCGCATCGTAAAGGCGGGTGTTCGTGATCGCGAGCACACCGTCATACTGTCCCTCCGTCCGCGCGGGGGTCAGGGTCAGAAGCATTTCGCCACCATTGGCTTGTTTCAGAATGCCCGCATCCCGCATCACATCGCCACCGTCTTCGCTGGTGACGCGGATAGCGCTGCGACCGCGGCTTGGGGCGATTAGCCCTTCTACCGGAGCGCCACCATTCACGTTTGCGGTAAAGGTCCCTCGCGTCCCGCCAGTGGTTTCGAAGTCTCCATTGAAGTTTTGCAACCCAATGCCGCTCGTGATCTGAACAGTCATGTCAGACAGGCGCAGCGGGCTACCCGCGCCGCCCGAAGAGCGCGTCGCTGGCATCTTGGAGATATCAACGCGCCCCTCACGCAGTGAAATCAGCGGTGGAGCATTCTGGCGCAGGCCAAGTGTAACGTTGGAATCCAGCCAATTGCCCACTCGTAACTGCGACAGGCGAACGTCGGTGACCTTGCCTTCGGCTGTGGTGCGCAAATCACCCGAGAGCGCCAAACCGGGGGCCGAAAATTCAAGCGTATCGATCGCCAACGGGTTCAGTTGCCCCGCGAGCGTGAGCCCGCCATTCGCGCTACGCGCCTTGGACCAACCGATAGAGGACAGGCCGACTCCGACACCATTGAGTTTGCTAGTCAACCTCAGTCCGATTGGCTTGCCTTTGGGCAAAGTCAGGTCGAGCCGCCCCGTCCCCTGCCCCGAGATCGAAACAGTCCCCAAATCAATATTCAAGGCATCAAGCGCGCGTTCGCTCAACTCAACGTCTGCACTTACAGTCGGTGTACCGCCTTTGGGCGCTGTGAAGCTGCCATCAAAGGGAATCTGGTTAAACCGCCCACGCCCCGAAATTTTCACCCCACCGCGATCCGCGTGCAGTGTAAGGCTTTCAGAGGCCAGCACCGAGCCTTTGACGATTTGATCAGTACGCACCTGCCGGATGGTTGCGTCGAAATCATAGGCAACATCATTTGGACCGAGCTTGGGCTTGAACGGGATACCCAAGGTGCCCTCCACCTCTGCCATCCCGTCAGCCAAAGTGATCGGCAGGTTCGTCTTGGTCGGCACATTGATCGGCTCTGAGTCCAGCAGGCTCATGAACGCGGTGACGGTCCCTTTGCCCCGTAGCGCGACTTGGGCATCCTCAGGCGGTTTGCCAAATTTCGGGATTTCATAGCGCGAACCGCTGATGTCGATCACACCACCCTGTTTGGGGCGCACCTCGGCTTGGTCGATTTGCAGAGCAAAACGAGTGTTGTCCAGTTCGGCCCAGCCCGAAGCGTTTCGGATCGGGGGCATCGTGGGCAGGTATTGCACCTCTGCCCCTTCAAACGCGAAGTCCAACTGATGACGCGGCTTCTCGCCCGGATCGGCGGTCAGATGAACCTGAATGTCCCGCAGGCGTCCTGCCTTGATGTTCTTGCTCAGCCAGTCGCGGACCTTGGCGCCTTTGGACGGAGGCCAGTAGGACACCACATCCTCTGGGCTGACTTCGTCTACCTCGGCCAGCAAACTCATGGCCCAACCACCTACGGCGGCCTCGACCCGACCAGAGATGTTGGCGCGGCCCTCTGGGACCTGCACCGTCATCTGGCCCAACTCGAGCGCAAAATCGGGCAGGTTCAGGCGGAACGATGCATCGGCTTGCTGGATGTCCAGCGCTTTGGTCATGACGCCGATCGGCGCAGCGGTCAGGTCCGACAAACGGATCTGACCAATCATCGCCGAAGGCCACTGGCTGCCTTCATCAATGACCAGCTGCGCACTGCCTTCGGCGCGGCCCGTGACCCATGCGCTATCGACGGAGACCTCGTCGAACAGCAGCAATCCGGCTTTGGGTTCGTAGTTGAAGTACGTGCGCGCGCCGTTGAACGGCACAGGCGCGGCATCTTCGTTCGGGCGCAGCGCGCCCTGCCCCACCGAGAGCGAAGCGCTCAGGTTTGAGAGTTCCCCTTCCTCGCCAAGCTGCCCCCGCAAAGAGCCAGACAAGGGCGCATCAAGCGCGGCAAAGAATGCCAATGCCGGTGCCTGCGTCGCAATATCCTGCGCGAGCAAATCAGTTACAGTCAGGCCGAAATCGGCAGAGAGCTCTCCCAACGTCCGCCAATAGCTGCCTTCAACCGTCGCGGCCGTGGCGCCCCCCGTGAGCAAGGTCAACGCCGACGAAGCATGCAGGTCGTCGCCATCGCGCTCGACCATGAAGCGTCCGCCATCTACGGTCCAAGAGCGCTCTGCCCGCAGGTCCACGTAACGCAGGCTCACATTATCAAGCGTGACTGTGCGCAGGGGGTCCAGTTCAGGCGTTTCGAATGCAGTGTCCAAGACCGAAATGAGCCGAGGGAAATCCATCGACCGCTCGACTGGTGTATCCGACGATCCAAAGGCCAGCTCGAACGTGCCATCCTGTGCCCGTTTCAAGTCAATCAAAAGACCACTGACCGACACGTGCTCGGCCGCCAAGATGCCCTTAACCAAGCGGCGACCCGACAGGTTCACCCGCATATCGCTCACGCGGGCTAGGGCCGCCCCGTCCGGCTGCGTGATCACCGTGTCGTGCAATTCGACCCACGGACGCAGGCCTGTGCCCACGGTCAGATAAATCTCACCCAACTGGACGCGCGCACCGGTTCCCTGTCCGGCCAAGGCTTGCTCGATCCGGTTCTCGGCCCACTCCGGCACCCGCACCGGCCGATCCAGTAGATACACGGCACCGCCCACGGGCAACAAAACCATGACGATCAGCACGATACCGACAAAAGCCCACAACTTCCGACGCTTGCGCAGCGAAGCGGTGGATTTTTCTGCCGTTTCAGGTGTCTCGTTCTCTTTCTTTTCGGTCATGCGGCCCTAGACTGCCCGTAATCACTCACTGCAAGGTATATGCCCATGATTGAAGTTGGCGCGAAAGCCCCCGAATTCACACTCCCCCGTGATGGAGGCGGAGAAGTGTCGCTGGACAGCCTGTCGGGTCAGGCCGTGGTTCTGTATTTCTATCCCAAGGACGACACCCCCGGCTGCACTAAAGAAGCCATCGCCTTTACCGAACACGCCGACGCATTTGGCGCCGCGAATGCAGTGGTACTAGGGATTTCCAAAGACACCGTTGCCAAGCACGACAAGTTCCGCGACAAGCACGGCCTGAAAGTGGCGCTTTTGTCGGACGAAAACAGCGATGTTTGCGAACGCTATGGCGTCTGGAAGGAAAAGAACATGTACGGCCGCACATACATGGGCATCGAACGCACCACTGTGCTGATCGACGCGTCGGGCAACATCGCCCGCATCTGGCCCAAGGTCAAAGTCGCCGGACATGCCGAAGACGTACTGGAGGCCGTGAAGGCGCTGTGACCCAAACTCTGGCAGAAATGGCAACCGAGGTTCTGACCTGCGGTGAAGGACGCGAGAAAACCGAAATCTCGAAGCGGCATGCGGAGGCGTGGTTCGCCGCGCGCAAGGCAGGCACGCCCATTCCTGTAGGCACCGCCAATCCGCCCCTGCGCCCGTCTCGTCCGGCCAAGCCAGAGCTTTTGGACCCCCGTGATGTGCCCCGCCGCCGCCCCGGCAGCCCTCAGGGGCGCATCGCGTTGCTGCACGCCGTCGCCCACATCGAACTGAACGCGGTCGACCTACACTGGGACATTATCGCACGGTTCGGGCATATCCCCATGCCCATCGGCTTTTACGATGACTGGGTGAAATCGGCCGCCGAAGAATCAAAGCACTTCAACCTGATCTGCGACTGCCTCGAGGCGCTGGGTAGCTTTTATGGCGACCTCCCTGCCCACGCTGGCATGTGGAAGGCCGCTGAGGACACCGCCGAGGATTTCATGGGCCGCCTTGCCGTGGTCCCCATGGTGCTGGAGGCCCGCGGGCTGGACGTGACGCCCGGCATGATCGAGATCTTTCGCAAAGCCAAAGCCGATGATGCCGTCGCCGCGCTAGAAGTTATCTATTCCGAGGAAGTCGGGCACGTGGCCTTTGGCTCCAAGTGGTTCCACTTTATGTGCGGTCGCGAAAATCTGGACCCCAAAGATGTGTTTCACGATCTGGTACGCCGCTATTTCCACGGCGCACTTAAACCACCCTTTAACGAAGAAAAGCGCGCAGAGGCTGGAATCCCGCCTGACTTCTACTGGCCGCTGACCGAAACTGGATCGGTCACCGACGACTGAGTTCCAACGGTTGCACTCGGCATCAATAGGTCGGCAGATTCCCGCCGAAAGAGCGGGAACCGGCCA
The DNA here is from genome assembly GCF_900115865.1 of Donghicola eburneus. GTDB lineage: Bacteria > Pseudomonadota > Alphaproteobacteria > Rhodobacterales > Rhodobacteraceae > Donghicola > Donghicola eburneus. Next base: position 301,314 of record NZ_FOXY01000002.1, read on the forward strand.
AACCGGTCGGCCTGAATTTTCAAAAAGGTTGCCCTAAAACCACGGTGCGGTTTATCCCCTACCTACGCCGTCGCTGCGCCCTGTGGCGTGCTCGCGTCAAAAACACCTAGGGGACATATCAGTGAGAAGCCGCGTTAACCGCTTTATCGAGACACACTTCGCCAATGTGTTTCCGGAACGCCGCGTATTTTTGCGTTCGGACACGGAAACCCGTTTCATCCGCCTGACACCGCTTACGCAGATCACAGCGCTTGGTGGGCTGGCCTTGATCATGTCTTGGGCTGCAATCTCGACATCTATCCTGCTGATGGACAGCATCGGGTCCGGCAACCTGCGCGCCCAAGCACAGCGGGAACAAGAAAACTACGAAGAGCGTCTGAACCGTCTGGCCCTAGAGCGCGATATGCGCGCCGAAGAAGCCTCGGACGCGCAAGAGCGCTTCAATCTTGCGCTGCAGCAGATCTCGGTCATGCAGTCGCAGCTTCTGTCCTCCGAAGATCGCCGCCGCGAGCTGGAAACCGGACTGACCGTCGTGCAAGACACCCTACGCCGCACCATGGATGCCCGTGATACCGCCGCTGAAAAGGTTGTCGCCCTGCAAGCCGCCATCGAAGGCGAAGACGGCGCGACCAGCGTGGTCGCGATGGGCTCTGAGGTGAACGGTGCTGTTGATGCCCTGAGCGTCGCCCTGTCCGAAACCGCCGCCGAGCGCGACGCCAAAGCCCAAGAGGCCCGCCAAGCTGTTCGAGAAGCGGATGAGATTGCCATGCAGCTAAAGCTGCTGCGCGACCAGAACGACCGCGTCTTCCGTCAGCTCGAAGAAGCGATGTCGGTGTCGGTTGAACCCCTGAACAAGATGTTCCGCTCTGCCGGTATGGACCCTGACCGCATCATTGGCCAGATCCGCAACCGCTATTCAGGCCAAGGCGGCCCGCTCATGCCGCTGACCTTTGGCACCGAAGAGGAACACAGCCACGAGATTGATCGCGCCAATCGCCTTTTGGAACAGATGGATATGCTGAACATGTATCGCATGGCTGCTGAAAAAGCGCCCTTTGCGACGCCTGTTAAATCGGCATTCCGCTTTACCAGCCCCTTTGGGTATCGCCGTGATCCGAAAACAGGCGGACGCCGGATGCATGCCGGTGTAGATTTTGCAGCATCCACCGGAACGCCGCTTTACGCGACGGCCGATGGCGTAGTAATCCATGCTGGCTGGTCGTCGGGTTATGGTCGTTTGGTTAAAATCCAGCATGAATTTGGTATCGAGACAAGGTATGCCCACTTGTCCAAACTTAACGTGACCAAGGGCCAAAGGGTCTCGCGTGGTGACCGTATCGGTGATATGGGAGCATCAGGACGCGTGACCGGCGTACACCTGCATTACGAGGTGCGCGTCGGGGGCAAACCCGTCAACCCGATGGTATATATCAAGGCTGCTAATGATGTTTTCTAAAAGCAAGATCAACGAACCTGGCCCCAAGGCCACCGAAGCTCCGGCACCGGCTCCGGCAACGGCACCCGCGGAAAAGTCTGATTTCAAAGCACCCGCGGCGACCAAGGCGAAGCCCCCCGCATCGGTTCTGTCGTCTGATCTGCACGTCGAAGGTAACATCCGCACCACTGGCGATGTTCAGGTCGAAGGCACCGTTGACGGTGACATCCGCGCCCACCTGCTGACCGTTGGCGAAACCGCCACCATCAAAGGCGAAGTTGTTGCTGACGACGTCGTCGTAAACGGCCGCATCGTGGGCCGCGTGCGCGGTCTGAAGGTTCGCCTGACCTCGTCGGCACGTGTTGAGGGTGATATCATCCACAAGACCATCGCCATCGAGAGCGGCGCGCACTTCGAAGGTTCGGTTCAGCGTCAGGACGACCCGCTGTCGACCGCCGGCGCCAAGCGCATCACTGGCCCCGAAAGCGCAAGCTAATCCGGCATTTTCCGGATAGATCTTTCGGGAAGATCTCTAGGACGAGACAGAAAGGCACCGCGATTGCGGTGCCTTTTTCTATGGGCGCTATCAGGCGTTCTCGATCAGAATGCGATAGAGGTGCCACGTCGCATGTCCCAAAATGGGCAGTACGATAAACAGCCCTAGAAAGCCCGGTAGCATCGCGACAAAAGTCAGCACGGCCACGATCCCAGCCCAACTCAGCATCGGCACAGGTGCCTGCGTGACGACCTCGAAGCTGCTGATCATAGCCGTCACAAAATCCACGTCTCGATCAACAACCATCGGCAGCCCGACCACGGTGATCGCGAAGATCAGCAGCGCAAAGACCGCACCGACCGCTGTCCCGACCGCCAACATCGTAAGCCCGTTGCTCGTAAGGTAGACATCATAAGACGTCGATACGTTGGTCATCGTCGACAGCCCCATGAAGAGGGCAAAGATCATGTGCGCGATGAAGAACCAGAACAGAAAGATGATCACGACCACCGCGCTAAGCCACGGCAACTGGCGGCTCCCCTGCCCTTTGACCGCGCCAAAGATACGGTGCCAGTCCATAGCCAGTCCGAACTCCAGCCGGCGCGACGTCTCGTACAGCCCCACGGCGGCAAAGCTGCCGACCAAGGGGAAGCTGATCACCGCCAGCACCAGCCAATAGGTCTGTCCCGTCATCGCAGTGATCGCCCACATCAGCCAACCTACTGCCACGTAGACGCCCGCAAAGATCAGCCCGAACACCGCCGAGCGCCGGAAGTCTCTAACCCCGCGCCGTAGCGCCAGATAAACGTCCGACATCGTTGCTTGCGCCAGCTCGGGCGCGCCGAGCTTGCTGCCCTGCTCAATGGCATCCATTCATGGTCTCCCCTCTTCCTCCGGAAGGGAGCCTATCGGCCAATGGCGATGCGGCGAAGATGTAATTTTGATACAGCTTATGAGGAGGCCAAGAAAAACCGCGGCGATTAGGCCGCGGTATCTTTTACTCTTCGAAGGTCGCTTCGGCGCGGGACTTGCCGCTGACGTCCATGGCCAGCGTCGCTGCCATCAACCCGTCCAGATCCCCGTCCAGTACGCCCGACGTGTCAGAGGTCTCGAACCCTGTCCTCAGGTCCTTGACCATCTGGTAGGGCTGCAGAACGTAGGACCGGATCTGGTTACCCCAGCCCGCGTCGCCCTTGGCTTCGTGGGCGGCGTTGATGTCCGCGTTCCGGCGATCCAATTCCATCTGGTAGAGACGCGATTTCAGGGCCTTCATGGCGATATCGCGGTTCTGGTGCTGTGATTTTTCCGAAGAGGTCACAACAATGCCGGTGGGGATGTGCGTAATCCGCACCGCCGAGTCGGTGGTGTTGACGTGCTGACCACCCGCGCCGGACGAACGGTAGGTGTCGATCCGGATTTCGCTCGGGTTCACCTCGATCTCGATGTTGTCGTCGACCACGGGATAGACCCAGACCGAGCTGAACGAGGTGTGACGGCGCGCCGCCGAGTCATAGGGCGAAATGCGGACCAGACGGTGCACGCCGCTCTCGGTTTTCAGCCAGCCATACGCGTTGTGGCCACTGATCTTGTAGACCGCCGACTTGATCCCCGCTTCTTCGCCCGGAGACATCGACTGCAATTCGACCTTGTAGCCCTTCTTTTCGGCCCAGCGCACATACATGCGCGACAGGATCGAGGCCCAGTCACAGCTTTCGGTGCCGCCCGCGCCCGAGTTGATCTCGAGGAAGGTGTCGTTGCCGTCCGCCTCGCCGTTCAGCAGAGCCTCCAGCTCCTTTTGCGCGGCGGTCTTGGCCAAGTCTTTCAGAGCGGCTTCGGCGTCTTTGACGACCTCATCATCCTCTTCCATTTCGCCAAGCTCGATCATGTCGATGTTGTCCTGCAGCTCCTGCTTGATGCCGGTGTAGACATCCATGGAATCGATCAGGGTTTGGCGGTCGCGCATCAGCTTTTGCGCGGCTTCGGGATCATCCCACAGGGTCGGGTCCTCAACACGGGCGTTGAATTCCTCGAGCCGGTGCTGCGCGGTGTCCCAGTTCAGCCGCTGGCGCAACAGCTCCAGCGATTTTTCGATCTCGGCCACGGTGTTCTGTGCTTCTGCGCGCATCTTCGTCCTATGGGTTTGAAAGGGTCAAAGGGGCCGCGCGGGGCGGCAGCCCTGTCAGGCAGCGGTGATACCGCAGCATCGCTATATGAGCAAGGTCAGTAGAGACCGCCCGCGCTGAGTGTCCCGAAATCGGCCTTGGGTCCGACAACGGCCGTGCCCCCGCCAGAGGTCGTGACCTGCTTGGGCGCATCGTCGGTTTCGCCGCGTCCAAACATGGGCAGGTTGGAACCAACGGCAAAGCCGCCGTCGAATGCGATCCCGAACATCGGCTCCTCGCCATCGCGGAAGTATTCCGCCACCACGTCGGCACCGCTGGCATCATCCGACAGGCGCGCACCTGTAAAGCGGTCGATCTTGATGAAGTGACCACCCGGAGGTACGTCGAACGGGCCGCCACCATATTTCTTGGTCGCCGCCTGCATCAACTCGGTAAAGACCGGACCACACAGTGTACCACCGTAGGCGCCGCGGCCCATTGGGCGCGGGCTGTCAAAGCCCATGTAACACCCAGCTACGATGTTCGAGGTAAAGCCGACGAACCACACGTCCTTAGCGTCGTTGGTCGTGCCGGTTTTACCTGCGGTGGGGACAGGCAGCTTTACAGTGCTGGCCGCAGTGCCGCGTTGCACAACGCCCTGCATCATCGAGGTCAGCTGATAGGCTGTGATGGGGTCCATCACCTGTTCACGATTCGAGGTGATGCGCGGCCCCATCCCATTCGGGATGGAAGGATCTGCACAATCGGTGCAAATGCGCTCTTCGTGGCGGTAGATAGTGCGGCCATAGCGGTCCTGCACGCGGTCAACCAGAGTGGGCTGCACCCGCTCGCCGCCGTTGGCGAACATCGCATAGGCCGCAACCATCTTGTACAGAGTCGTCTCCTCGGACCCCAGCGAGTTGGCAAGGAAGCGGCCCATGTTATCATAGACACCAAAGCGTTCGGCATAGCGCGCGATGGTGTCCATGCCGACCTCTTGGGCCAGACGCACGGTCATCAGGTTCCGCGACTGTTCGATGCCAGTCCGCAACGGGGTGGGGCCATAGTATTTGTTCGACGAGTTTTTGGGGCGCCACAAACCTTGGGGGGTGTCCACCTCGATCGGGGCGTCGATCACAATCGTCGCGGGCGAGTAGCCGCTATCCAGAGCCGACGCATAGACAAAGGGTTTGAAGCTAGACCCCGGTTGGCGCTGTGCCTGCGTCACGCGATTGAAAACCGAATCCTGATAGGAGAAGCCACCCTGCATTGCCAGAACACGGCCGTTTTCCACGTCCATCGCCATCAGACCACCCTGCACTTCGGGGGTCTGTCGCAAGGTCCAGCGGATAAAGCTGCCATCTTCGTCCTTGGTCATGCGCCGGACAAGCACGACGTCGCCCACCTCGACCAGATCACCAGCCACGCGGGCCTTGTTCGCGAGTTTCCCATTCTCCAGGCGCTTGCGGGCCCACTGCACGTCTTCGGACGGAATCCAGTGGCCATCTTCGTCCTCTTCGACGCCTTCGATTCCGATGCGGGCCGAAGTATCGCCAACGCGCAGAACAACGGCGGGATACCACTGCGCTTCGAGGAAGATGTCGCGCGGAACATCAACGTTCGACAGGGCTTCGCGCCACTGTTCTTCGGTCTCTAGTTCGGCTGGGTCGATCTTCTTGCCTGTGCCGCGCCATATGCCGAGACCACGGTCATATTTTTCAAGGCCGCGGCGCAGGGATTCGCCCGCAACAGCTTGCAAATCAGGATCGACGGTGGCGCGCACCGATAGACCGCCGGTAAAGAATTCACCCTCACCGAAATCGTCGCTGAGCTGGCGGCGAATTTCGTCAGTGAAGTAATCGCGATAGGGCAGAGCAACGCGGAAGTCTTCGTAGTCGCCATTCTGCACGGATTTGAGCGGCAGCGCCTGTTCGGCATCGCGCATCTCGGCGGTGATGTAGCCGTTTTCTTCCATCTCGCGCAGCACGTAGTTGCGGCGATCCACAGCTTCTTCGTAGTCACGGACAGGGTGCAGTTTGGCCGGTTTCTTGGGCAATGATGCCAGATAGGCCGCCTCGCCCGGAGTCAGTTCACCCAGCGTTTTGTTGAAGTAGGTCTGCGCCGCAGCGGCCACGCCATACGAGTTCGCGCCAAGGTAAATTTCGTTCAGGTACAGCTCTAGGATTTCGTCCTTTTCCAGCGTCTGCTCAATGCGGGTGGCAAGGATCAGTTCTTTGATTTTGCGCTCGGCCTGACGGTCGCCGGACAGAAGGAAGTTCTTCATGACCTGCTGTGTGATGGTCGACGCGCCGCGCACATTGCGGCCGCGCGACACCACTGCATCCCGTGCCGCCGAGGCGATGCCCATCAGGTCATAGCCCGAGTGCTGGTAAAAGTTCTTGTCCTCGGCCGAGATAAAGGCCGCTTTGACCAGATCGGGGATTTCTTCAGCAGGGACGAACAGACGCCGCTCTTTGGCGAATTCATCGATGATGCGCCCCTCGGCGGAATAAATTCTGCTGATGGTCGGCGGTTCGTACTGGGACAAAGCCTCGTGGCTTGGCAGGTCGCGTCCGTACATCCAGAACACGCCACCAATGCCCAGAGCAATCATGAAAATGCCCAAGGTGATGGCGCTAAAGATCGCCCCGAAGAAGGATAATATGAATCGCACCACTGGCCGGCCCTCGTGTCAAACGTGCCCCCTCTTATAGGCAGGGCCTTGTGGGGTCAAAACACAAAGGGTCGAGATCAATGCAAAGGCGGGCTATTGCCGGATCAATTGCCCCTCTGCAGCGTCTGCAATCGCCCACTCTAGAATCGCCGTCGTGATGGCAGTTGCAGTGCGCGCGCGCCATTTTGGATTGGTGATGTTGGCGCGATCCCGTTCCGAAGACAGGAAGCCAACCTCAAGCAGAACTGACGGGATATCCGCAGCCTTGAGAACCGAGAACCCTGCCCCGCGGCGTGGGCGCGAATGCAGCGGGTTGCCGTTCTCTTTGAGCGCCTCGAGCAATTCGTCCGCAATCCGGTTCGCGCGCGGCATCGTATCCGTCCGCGCCAAGTCCATTAGCACATGAGCGACGACATCGTCCTGCCCCGTCAGGTCTACCCCCGCCAGCAAGTCCGCCCTGTTATGCCGCTCTGCAAGTTTCTGCGAGGCCTTGTCCGAGGCTTCTTCGGCCAGAGTATAAATGGTGGCCCCCCGCGCACCGCCGCCGTCCAAGGCATCCGCGTGCAGCGATAGGAAAAGATCCGCGCGGGCCTCGTGGGCGATTGTGACGCGGGTTTCCAAGGGGACAAATTCGTCGGCCTCTCGGGTCAGGTAGACATCGACCTCGCCCGTCCGAACCAGCGTATCGCGCAGTTCCATAGCAAAGCGCAGCATCAACTCTTTCTCATCATAACCGCCGCGCTGCGCGCCCGGGTCTACGCCGCCGTGGCCCGGGTCAATGACAACCACCAACTTACCATTGCCGGATTGGCGCATGCGGGCCGGATCAACATCCGCGACCAAAGGCATCCCCCAGTCGGGATCGGCAGGCGCGACGGACCGCGCGGCGAAGTCCTGATGAGAGGTGCGCTCAAGCGTTATGTTCAGCTTGGCCTGCCCCGTCTCGGTATCGATCCGCAGATCAGACGAAGCCAGCGCCAGAGGCCCGTCAAGATCAAGGATCATGCGTGTCCAGCCGGGTCGATACTGACCAAAGCGCGCGTCCGATACGGCGGTTGTTTGGGTAAACATGGCGGGGTCTAGCCCAGTCCAATCGACTTCGCGAAAGTCCGCGATCAAGCGTGCGGGGTCGTCCAGGGTGAACACGCGATACGGCACCCCTTGGGTCATCCCAAGGCTCAGCGTCACCCCGCGCTTTGTGTCAGCAGCGCGGGTTTCATCCGGTAGAATTCGGGCCCGCCCCGTGAAATCCTGAGCGAACGCAGCACCAGCAAGACACAGCGCAGCCACCAAACCTGTTACAATGCGAAAAATCATCTGCTCGGCCTCTGACCGTCTTTTCGCAAATAGATACACGGTCTGGGGGCCTCCGCAAAGTTATCATGAAGGAGAGTGTGTAAGCCCGCCTAAAGACGGCACAAATCCGCTATCGGTTTGCCATGAATTCGGTCAGGCGCCGCAGACCCTCTTCGATATCCGCAGTCGAGCGCGCGTAAGAAAACCGCAGCGTCCCTGCCCCGCGATCAGGATCGAAATCGAGGCCGGGTGTCACCGCAACGCCCGCTTTTTCCAAAATTTCGGCGCAGAAGGCGCGACTGTCGTCGGTGATGTGGCTGACGTCCGCATAGACGTAAAATGCCCCATCGGGCGGCGCGATGCGGTCGAAACCTGCTTTGGGCAGGCCCTCGATCATCAGCTGACGGTTACGCGTATAAACCTGCAGGTTCGCGTCCAACTCTTCCTTGCAGTCCAGCGCCCCAAGGGCGGCGATCTGGCTGGCATGAGGGGCGCAGATGAACATGTTTTGGGCCAGACGTTCAATCCGGCGCACGTGCTCGCGCGGAACAACCATCCAGCCCACGCGCCAACCGGTCATACTGAAATACTTGGAAAAGCTGTTGATTACATAGACGTCGTCGGAATGCTCCAGTGCCGTGACCGCTTTGGCCTCGTACTCGATACCGTGGTAAATCTCGTCACTGATAAAGGCGGTATTCTCAGCCTGCGCGGCATCAATGAGTGCGCCCAAAGCATCCTTGCCCAACATAGTACCCGAGGGGTTCGCAGGCGATGCGACCATCAGACCGTCCAACCCTTTGCCCACAAAATCCGATGGCACCGGCTGATAGCGGTTCTCGGCCGCCGTTTCGAGCATCACAGGCTCGACGCTCATTGCCTTCAGGATTTGGCGATAGCTGGGATAGCCCGGCGCGCCGATGCCTACCTTGTCCCCAGCGTCGAACAACGCAGTGAACGCCAGCAAAAATGCCCCCGAAGAACCCGAAGTCACCACGACCCGCGACGGGTCAAGATCAACGTCGTACCAATCGCCATAAAGCTGCGCGATCCGTGCCCGCAATTCAGGAATGCCCAAGGCAACCGTATACCCTAGCGAGCCGTTCTCCATCGCCTTCGCCAAGGCTTGGCGCGCACCAGCCGGCGCGGCAGTACTGGGTTGACCGACCTCCATGTGAATGATGTGGCGTCCGGCCTCTTCGGCACGGCGCGCGGCCTCCATCACATCCATCACGATAAAGGGATCGACATCGCTGCGGGTTGAATTTCGCATGGGGTCCTCACTAGGGTGTTGCCAATGTCATTTCAGGCGAGGAAAGGATCGTCAATGCGCCAAGCCGCCCGCGTGCTGGCCACCGCACTTTGTCTGACCCTGATTGCGACGCTTCCCGCCCGCGCGATTGGCCTGTTGCGCGATCCGGATATCGAATACGCGCTCAATACCATTGCCTCGCCCATACTGAATGCGGCGGGTCTGGGCTCGCGGGTGCAGGTGCTGGTGGTGAATGACCAGAGCTTAAACGCCTTTGTCGTCGACGCCGAGCATATCTTTATTCACGCGGGACTGCTGGCACGTCTTCAAAATGCAAGCCAACTTCAATCGGTGATCGCCCACGAGGCCGCGCATATCGCCAACGGGCATATGGCCCGCCGCCTGTCAAACATGCGCACCGCGCGCACCGCAGCGGGATTGGGCCTAGCCCTAGCGGCAGCCGCCGCGGCAGGTGGTGCCGGTGGCGCCGCAGCTGGTATTGCCATCGGTAGCCAGTCCAGCGCAGCACGGGTCCTTTTCGCCCATACCCGCGCCGAAGAAGCCAGCGCAGATCAGGCAGGCGTCCGCTACATGGTGAATGCTGGGGTTAACCCCAAAGGCGCGGTCGAAGTGGTCGATATTTTTCGCGGTCAAGAGGCACTCAGTGTCTCGCGTCAGGACCCGTACACCCGTACGCACCCCCTGACCCAAGATCGCTTCCGCGCCCTGCAGGGGTTTGCCGCGGCCTATGCGGACCGCGCTTGGGCCGATTCCAGTTCTGCCGATTACTGGTTTGCCCGCGCCCAAGGCAAGCTCACCGCTTTTACCCGCGCCCCCAGCTGGACCCTACGCCGCGCCAAATCTAGCGTCACCGACGACATCCGGCTGATGCGCGAAGCCGTCGCTTATCACCGCCAACCGAATGCGAAAAAGGCCATCGCGACAATCGACAAACTGGCAGCCGCCCGTCCCAAAGATCCCTTTGTCCACGAATTGCGTGGCCAGATCCTGCTCGAAAGCCGTAACTTCGGCGCTGCGACCAATGCCTATGGCCGTGCTGTGAACCTAGCGCCGAATGATCCGCTGATTTTGGGGGGCTATGGCCGCGCATTGCTGGCGCTGAACACAGCTGATGGCAACAAACGCGCCCTCGCCGCACTGGAAAAGGCGCGCCGTATCGACCGCTACAGCGCAGCAGTGCTGCGCGATTTGGGGATGGCCTATGCCCGCGCGGGACAAAACGGGATGGCTTCACTTGTAACCGCCGAACGCTATGCCCTGAACGGTCGGCTGAATGACGCTGCACTCCACGCAAAACGAGCCGAAGGCTTGCTGCCGCGCGGATCCGCCCCTTGGCAACGGGCGCAGGATGTGCTGACTGCTGCGAAAGCCGCGCCGAAATGAAAGGACGCCACATGATCCGAACTCTCGTCACCGCCAGCGCTCTGGCTCTGACCGTTGCAGGTTCTGCCGCGACCGCAGAAACCGATCTGACTAGCATGACCGACGCCGAGCGCGCGGCATTCCGTGACGAAGTCCGCGCCTATCTCTTGGACAACCCAGAGATCATTATGGAAGCGGTCAACGTACTGGAACAGCGTCAAGCCGCCGAGGCCGTGAACACCGACCGCAGCTTGGTCGAAACCCATCAAACCGCTATCTTTGAGGACGGCTTCTCTTGGGTCGGCGGCAATCCCGATGGCGACATCACTCTGGTCGAATTTCTGGACTATCGCTGTGGATATTGCCGCAAAGCCTCGGCCGAGGTTGAGCAGCTGATCGAGTCCGATGGCAACATCAGGTTTATCGTCAAAGAGTTCCCGATCTTGGGCGAAGAGAGCGTCATCTCTTCACGCTTTGCGCTGGCCGTACGTGCGGTCGCAGGCGACGATGCCTATAAAGAGGCGCATGACGCCCTGATCACCTACAAGGGCAGCTATGCCGAACCCGCTCTGCGCCGTCTGGCCGAGGGTCTGGGTGTCGATGCGGACGCCGTCATCGCGGGCATGTCTGATCCCGCGATCAACGAAATTCTGCAGGCCAACCGCGAACTGGCGAATAGCCTGCAAATCAGTGGCACGCCGACCTTCGTGATGGATGACACCATGCTGCGGGGCTATGTCCCGCTGGCGCAGATGCAAGCCATCGCTGACGATATTCGCACACAATGATCCGCTGGGCCGCAGCCCTTTTGGCCGCGGCCAGCCCTGCCTGCGCGCTCGATCTCGGGGACCTGACCCCGACCGAGCGCGAGGCCTTTGGTCAGGAACTCCGTGCGCTGCTGTTTGATGAACCCGAGTTGATTGAGCAAGCCCTATCGCCAGCGCGACCTGACCCCATGTCCTTTCACATCGCAGAGGACAAGCGTCGTCTGTCTGACCTACGCGAGCAAATCGCGCCCCAAGATGGGGACGTGGTGATTGGACCCGCTGGCGCACCAGTCGTGACTGCGTTTCTCGGCGCCGAGGATACGTCGGCAGAGATGGCGCGGGTCCTGCGCGATCTGGCGGACACCGCCACACCCCCTCAGATTGTTATCAAATTCTGGCCTGCAAATGACAGGGCCGCCGCGATTGGCCAACTTTATGGCACAGAGGCGCTTTGGGCAGCTTTGACAGGGCAGTCTGATACAGATTGGGACGAAGCCGCAATAGGCGCGCGTGCCGCGAAACTATCGACGGACCGGACCGCGCTCGCAGAGGCGTTGGAGTTGGACGCGCCGCCTTTCCTGCTCATCGACGGCATCATGGTCAAAGGCCCCGTGCCCCCGATCGTCATCCAGAAATACCTCTCTGAATGAAAAAGGGCGCATCGCTGCGCCCTTAGATCCAATCTATCCCAAAGCCTTACTCGGCAGCGTCCGCCATCTCGGCGTCAATTTCTGCTGCGCGCTTTTCGACCTGCTCTACGATGTGGTCGATCATCTTGTCGTTAGACATTTTGTGGCTTTGCTGGCCCGCCAGATAAACCATGCCACTGCCCGCACCGCCGCCAGTAAAGCCGACATCGGTCATCAGCGCCTCGCCTGGGCCATTGACCACACAACCGATAATCGACAGGCTCATGGGCGTTTTGATATGTTCAAGCCGCTGCTCCAAAGCCTCGACCGTTTTGATCACGTCAAAGCCCTGCCGCGCGCAGCTGGGGCAGCTGATGATGTTCACGCCGCGATGGCGCAAACCCAGCGATTTGAGGATTTCATAGCCAACCTTCACCTCTTCGACGGGATCGGCCGACAGGCTCACACGGATCGTGTCGCCAATACCCATCCACAGCAGATTGCCCAGTCCAATTGCCGATTTTATGGTGCCAGAGGTCAGGCCACCCGCCTCGGTGATGCCAAGGTGAATCGGGGCGTCCGTGGCTTCGGCAATCCCTTGATAGGCGGCCGCAGCGAGGAAAACATCGCTGGCTTTGACGCTGATTTTAAATTCGTGGAAGTCGTTGTCCTGCAGAATCCGAATATGCTCTAGCCCGCTTTCGACCATCGCTTCGGGGCACGGCTCGCCGTATTTCTCGAGTAAGTGCTTTTCCAAAGAGCCCGCGTTCACGCCAATGCGGATTGAACAATTGTGGTCGCGCGCTGCTTTGATCACCTCTTTGACACGGGTCTCGTCGCCAATATTACCAGGGTTGATCCGCAGACATGCCGCACCCGCCTCGGCGGCTTCGATCCCGCGTTTGTAGTGGAAATGGATATCAGCCACGATCGGAACCGGGCTCTCCTTGACGATCTCTTTCAACGCGATCGAGCTATCGCGGTCGGGCACGGAGATACGAACGATGTCAGCGCCCGCCTCGGCCGCAGCCTGAACCTGCGCGATGGTGCCTTTGATATCGGTTGTGACCGTGTTGGTCATGGTCTGAACCGAGATCGGAGCGTCCCCGCCCACCGGAACGTTGCCCACCATGATCTGGCGGCTCTTGCGGCGGTAGATGTTACGCCAAGGGCGGACGTGGTTCAGGGACATGGGCACGCACTCCGGGTTAATCAGAAGTCGTGCAACAAATAGGCCTGATAGGGCTGGGGTGCAATCATCCCCTGCCCCAGATCAGAACAAGTTTATCAGTCAGCGGTGGTTTGCTGAGGCGCTTCGATATCTGCCAGCGCCAGTTCGGCGACAACCTTGGCCAGATCCTGATCATTATCAAGCGAGGCGACGGAATAGGTCTGGGACAAGGTTTCGCTGTCAAGCGCGAGGTTTTTGGTCACCACACCGCGGTCACCGGCGGGGCCAAAATGCGTGCCATTGATGTCAAAGTAGACCGCACCGGATTCGCCAACACGAATGGTGGGCGCCTCCTCGGTTTGGGGCACTTCGTAGCTGTCACCGCCATTCATGATGCCCTCGAAGATAACCGAGCCATCTGCCGCACGCACCCGCACCCAAGCAGGCCGAACAGCGACCACCGCCAGACGGGGCGGCGCGTCCTCAACCACTTGCGGCTGCGGAGCCGTGGTTGCCGTCATGGGAGCCTCGGCAATCAAATCGCCTGTGGGCAGCTCTGCTACTTCGGCGATCTGGGGCAGTTCGGGCTGAGCAAAGACCCCGACCGAGCGCGGATCGAGAGACGCAATAGGCGCATCACGGGGCACCAGAACGGGCACGTCCAGCGCCTCGGGACGATAGAGGCGGTCCAGCGCTTCGGCAGGCGGATTAAAGATACCCGCCGCATCGGCTATTTGCTCGCCTTCGGCATCACCCTGCTCGACCAGAGGATCAAGGTCGCTGACCAGCATCGGGGTGTGTTCTACAGGCGCGAGTTGCACACGCTGAATTTCGGTAAACACGCTCCAACCGCCAAAGCCCAGCAGACCGATTACGGCGAGCAGCGCGATCGAAGACCCGATGGCACCAGGCTCGATGCCTGCAAAGATACTCTCTTTGCCAGGAACAAAGGGGGTGCCGGATTCGAGCAGCGGATCAGCATTCATGCGGCGGGCCCGAGGGGCGGGAATACCGTCACGCTTGCGCGACGACGCTTCGGGCGCCATGCCATGCGCAGTCGAAAAACCACTCTCTTTGCAGAACGCCGCGAAGATAACATCGGGCTCTAAACCCAAGTAGCGCGCATAGGACCGGACGTAGCCAGCGATGAAACCGGGCGTATCAAAGACACTAGGATCGCAGTTTTCGATCGCCGCAATGTAGGATGCCTTGATCCGCAGTTCGCGTTGCACATCAAGCAGCGACTTGCCGATCGTTGCACGCTCACCACGCAGGACATCCCCTAGGCGCAGCTCAAAGTCGTCGAAACCCTTCGGCTCCGACGATTGCTCCTGCGCATCATTCGATTGGGGTTTGAAACGCATACCCAAATTACACTGCCCTATTTGCTCGGTCCCGTCACGGCGCCGACTCACATCGATTCGCCGTGTCCTGTTATTAGGGCAAGAATATCACACTGCGTAGGAGAATTCAGCGCAGGACTTGATTAAGCGCTTAATTCGGCACGATTCAGCGCACAGTGCGACCACAGGTCGTCCATTGCGCGGACCAAAGCATCCATTTCTTTGGGGCCATGCACCGGAGACGGGGTGAATCGCAGCCTTTCGGTCCCACGCGGAACGGTGGGGAAGTTGATAGGCTGCACGTAGATCCCGTACTGCTCAAGTAACATGTCAGAGAGCATCTTGCACTTGACCGGGTTGCCCACGTGCACTGGCACAATGTGGCTGTCGTGGTCGATCAGGGGCAAGCCCATCGCTTTCAGGCGGGCCTTCAGGATCTTGGCTTGGGTCTGGTGCGCGTCGCGGATTGACTGGTCTTCTTTCAGTACAGCGATGCTGGCTGCCGCGCCTGCCGCCACTACGGGGGGCAGCGAGGTGGTGAAGATGAAGCCAGGCGCATACGAACGGATCGCATCACACATCTTTTCCGATGCCGCAATGTAGCCTCCGTGGACGCCAAATGCTTTGCCCAGAGTGCCGTTAATAATATCAAGACGATCCAAAAGTCCGTCGCGTTCTGCGACACCGCCACCGCGGGGACCATACATGCCAACGGCGTGCACTTCGTCCAGATATGTCAGAGCGCCGAACTCTTCGGCCAGATCGCACAGCTCTGCGATGGGGCCAAAGTCGCCGTCCATGGAGTAGACCGATTCAAACGCGATCAGCTTGGGCGCGTTGGGATCGTCGGCTTCCAGCAGCTCGCGCAGGTGTGCGACGTCGTTGTGACGGAACACACGCTTGGCACCACCGTTGCGGCGGATGCCCTCGATCATCGAGGCGTGGTTCAGCTCGTCCGAGTAAATGATCAGACCGGGGAACAGCTTGGGCAGGGTCGAAAGGGTCGCGTCGTTTGCGATGTACGCGCTGGTGAACAGCAGCGCCGCCTCTTTCTGGTGCAGATCAGCCAGCTCGGCCTCAAGACGCTTGTGGTAGACAGTGGTGCCCGAGATGTTGCGGGTGCCGCCCGAACCAGCGCCAGTGGCGTCCAGCGCTTCGTGCATTGCTTCCAGCACCTTGGGGTGTTGGCCCATGCCGAGGTAGTCGTTGCCACACCACACAGTGATGTTCTGCTCCGAACCATCCTCCTTGCGCCATACGGCGTGGGGATAATTGCCTTTGCGGCGTTCGATATCGATGAAGGTCCGGTAGCGACCTTCTTCATGCAGGCGGTTCAGAGCTACGTCGAGCTGTTGGGTGTAGTCCACCGGTGTCTCCTGTGTTTGGTTGCCGCGCCCCGCCTATGGCGAAATGCGACATGCCTACCTAGGCATCCCGTCGATTTAGAACGGATATAGGTTACTGTTCGCGTAGGCAACAGGCTACAAGGTGCCGCAGGTATTAGACTTTGATCTGCATCAACGTGCTTGACCGGACCGTGACTGGACAGTCCGACGCCGACTGTTAGGGTCGCCTCCAGTAATATTCTGGAGATTCACGATGACCCTCACCCCCGTTTTGGAGCGGATCGACGCCGATCTGAACGCCTCACTCGACCGTTTGATGGAGCTGCTGCGAATCCAGTCAATCTCGACCGATCCAGCTTATGCGGACCAGTGCGAGGCAGCCGCCGACTGGTTGGTCGCCGACCTGCAGAGTTTTGGCATTGCAGCAGAAAAGCGCGAAACACCGGGCCACCCGATGGTCGTGGGTCACGTGCCCGGTGATGGCCCCCATGTGCTGTTCTATGGTCATTATGACGTTCAGCCCGTCGATCCGCTAAACCTTTGGCACAGAGACCCTTTTGATCCCGCGATCGAAGATGCGAACGGCACCCGCGTGATCCGTGGCCGCGGATCGAGCGACGACAAGGGCCAGCTGATGACCTTTGTCGAGGCCTGCCGCGCGTGGCAGGCTGTGCACGGCTCTCTGCCCTGCCGCATCACCTTCTTCTTCGAAGGCGAAGAGGAAACAGGCTCGCCCTCGCTGGTCCCCTTCATGAAGGAATTTGCCGACGAACTGCGCTGCGATCTGGCTCTGATCTGCGACACCTCGATGGTTGCCCCTGGTGTCCCATCTATCGCCAGCCAGCTGCGCGGGATGCTTAAGGAAGAATTCACGCTGATTGGCCCGAAAATGGATCTGCACTCTGGTCATTATGGAGGCACTGCGCTGAACCCGCTGCACGCAATCGCCGACATTGTGGCCTCGTTCCATGATTCGACCGGCCGTGTAGCAGTCGAAGGATTCTACGAAGGCGTGCACCCCCTGCCCGACGAACTGAAGCGCCAGTGGGAAGGCTGCGGCTTCGACGAGGACGACTACCTTGGCTCTGTCGGCATGACCAAAGCCCACGGCGAAGAAGGCTTCTCAACGCTCGAACTGCAATGGGCCCGCCCGACGCTAGAGGTCAACGGCCTTTGGGGTGGCTATAATGGCAAGGGCAGCAAGACCGTGATTCCGTCCGAAGCGCACTGCAAAATCACTTGCCGTCTTGTTGGCGACATGGAGCCAGACCACCTGCGCGCCGCGATCCGCAAACACGTCGAAGACCGCCTGCCCCAAGATGCTTCGGTCCAGTGGGACAATGATGTGGACGGCGCAAAGGCGGCGGTTATGAACATCGAACGCCCCGAATTCGAAGCCGCCCGTCAGGCGCTGTCCGACGAGTGGGACCGCGAAGCCGTCTTTGTGGGCATGGGCGGATCGATCCCGATCGCGGGCCTGTTCAAAGACATTCTCGGCATGGACGCGATGCTGATCGGCTTTGCGCAGGATGACGATCGCATCCACTCGCCCAACGAAAAGTACAATGTTGAGAGTTTCCACAAGGGCATGCGCTCTTGGGCGCGGGTCCTCGAAGCGCTTTCGAAGAAGTAAGAACAGCAAAGCCAAGGCACCGCGCCTTGGCTTTCTTCTTTTTAGGCAAAGATTACGTCGGCGTGGTCCTGCATGTAGACCTTGAGCCACGGCGTGAACTGATCGGGCTGCTCGGCAATCCTGCGGGCAAGGTCGGGCAATGTTACCCATTCCACCGCCATCACCTCGTCCGGGTTGGGCGTGACGATCAGACCCTCCGGTGCGTCAGATACGTAAATCTGAACAACCTCATGTTCTGTCAGGCCCTGCCCTACGTCGGCACGGTATTCGACCTCTTCTCGGTAGTGCACAGTGATACCCGTGACGCCAAGCTCCTCTTCCATCCGGCGCAAGGCGCAAGCTTCGGGAGCCTCGTCCCAATGGGGGTGCGTGCAGCAGGTGTTCGCCCAGTAGCCCGGCGTGTGGTATTTCGACAAAGCGCGCTGCTGTATCAAAATGCGATCACCGTCACGCAAGAACACGGAAATTGCTGGGTGTCGGAGGCCGAGCTTGTGAACCTCTAGCTTTTCGACAGGTGTCAGGACGCCGTCGCGCCATGCAGGGATGAGATCAGCCATAACGCGCCCGTTCCGTTGCTCTTACGGGGCGCTGGCATATCCCGAGCGCCGCCCTGCCGCAACCCAACTAGGACCGCAAAGCGTCAGGATTATTGCGCCAGATCGATCCATTCAACGCTGCCGCTACCGTGACCCACGCGAGATAGGGCACGAACAACATCCCAGCGAGCCAGTCGATCTGCCAAAGCACGCCCATCAAGATCGCGATCGTGATCCACATGATCGAAATGATCACCATCCCGAGTCTGATCCGATGCGCACCAAAAAAGACCGGCGTCCATAGCGTGTTCAGCGCAATCTGAAGCGCCCAGAGCGCCATGGCCAGACCCAGCAACGGGCCGCCCGCAAACGCAGCGCGCGCTCCGGCCAAAGCCATCAGGATATAAAGAGCTGTCCAAACCAAGGGGAAAGCCCAATTCGGCGGCGTGAACGACGGCTTTTGCAGCGCGACGTACCACGCACCGGGCTTAAACAGCACACCCGTCGCAGCCGCGGCACCACTCGCCGCCAAAAGAATAAAGAAAATCATCCAATCCATGGTAGGATAAGTAATACGTAGATTATGCGCTTCAACCGCCACCTCTTTGATTTCAAGGGAAGAAGTGGCGCGGTTGACGGGGCTCGAACCCGCGACCCCCGGCGTGACAGGCCGGTACTCTAACCAACTGAGCTACAACCGCGCATCTACTTCGCCCGAGGTCTCACATTCAGCAGTGGCGCGGTTGACGGGGCTCGAACCCGCGACCCCCGGCGTGACAGGCCGGTACTCTAACCAACTGAGCTACAACCGCTCGCTGCTGTGTTTGACGCCTCGTTGGCGTGTGGGCGGTGTTTATGGCGTGGCGCGGGTGGCGTCAAGCAGAACCAAACACCTTTTTCAAAAAAAGTTCACGGACCCCTCAGGCCCTGCGCACAGGCAGGGGAACGAACGCATCATTATCGTCGGGCGGCAGGTGGAAAAGCCCGTTTTCCCAATCAGTTGCACGCCATTGCGCCTTGGCTTCCTGAATCTTCTCGCGCGAACTGGAAACGAAGTTCCACCAGATATGACGTGGCCCTTCCATCGTTGCACCGCCAAGCAGCAACAGACGCGCCCCCGCAGCGCCAGCACGCACGCTCAGCGCGTCTTTGGGGTGAAAGACAACAAGACGTCCGGCATCAAACCGATCCTGCCCCACCTCGATACTGCCACCCAGCACATAAACCGCGCGATCCTCTTGGTTGTCGGGCAGTGGCAACTGCGCCCCCGCTTCTAGAAAGGCTTCGGCGTAAAACATTTCCGAAGTTGTGGGGACGCCGGCCTGCGCGCCATACACATCCCCCAAAATCACGCGCACCTGAGTGCCGGTGTCCGTGACAAGCGGCGACTCGGCGACCCCTGCGTGGTGAAAGCTTGGTGCGCTGTCTTCTAGATCTTCGGGCAGCGCGACCCAACTCTGCACCCCGTGCAGCGCGTCAGGGCCGTTGAGCGTGACGCCGTCAGTGCGTTCGGAATGTGTAATCCCTTGCCCTGCAATCATCAGGTTCACGTCGCCGGGTCTGATCCACTGCTTTGACCCCAAGCTGTCGCGATGGTGCAAGCGCCCCGACATCAGATAGGTCACCGTCGCCAGACCGATATGCGGATGCGGCAAGACATCAAGGCTCTGACCGTTCAGATATTCCATAGGCCCCATCTCATCAAAAAATATGAAGGGCCCCACCATTTGCCGCTGCTTGGAGGGCAGCGCACGCTGCACTTCGAAAC
Organism: Donghicola eburneus; assembly: GCF_900115865.1. GTDB lineage: Bacteria > Pseudomonadota > Alphaproteobacteria > Rhodobacterales > Rhodobacteraceae > Donghicola > Donghicola eburneus. The sequence goes on from NZ_FOXY01000002.1 coordinate 321,145, forward strand.
CGCCGATGTCGCCTGCGCGCGGGACAATCACTGTTTCGACCGCGTCAGACATGGGATTACCGCACATTACTGGCCCCCTTTGTGTGAATGCAAACTTGTATGTGGGAGGAGATTGGCAGGGATCGAGCGCGCTTTGCGAACAATTCGTGTTTTGACCTGCACAACCGGTTCGCTATCCTGACACAATAGCATACGATAGTCGCAATGGATGCGCGCAAAAGGACCAAACATTTTCGGAAGGGGAATAGGGTGCGACAGACCGAAGGGTAAAAATCAAAACCGTTAAGCCGCTCACTATGCCTGCGGCCTGTCGCTTCACTCGTTAAACACACACGAGTTAAAAAACCGTTCACCTACACAGCAGTATTACAGCCCTCGGTGATCTTCAAAAAACTTAAGACTTATGAGCCCAATCGAACAAGCCTTGTGTCGTGAAATGCACACTTTTGACGCCTTATGGCACGAAATTCACCTCACGCTTCGTGAAATTCCACAGATTTTCGCGCGTCGCGAAGCTGTAGTTTTCCTTTGTTTAGCAGGACTTACGCTCATCGCCTTGGATCCACACGACTTTTTGGACCATATTACGGTCCTTGAGGCGCTCTTTGTGTGGGCCTGCGCGGATGTCATCTTTGCCTTGGTGTATTTCATGACATTGCTCGGAATCGCGATGCTTCCGACGAAGACAGCCCCAAAAATCTATCTTCCGATACCCAGCACCTTTGCATTTACCGTCACAACGATTTTCGTAGAATCAATGATCGGCACCCTTAGTCTAGGAGAGTACACCCCAAAGGTGTGGCCAGACATCATGGCTTTTGTCGTGGTTGCTCAACTATTCGAGTTTTTGTTTGTGCGCTATGTCCTGCCGGACGTTCTCAAGGCAATCCGAGCAAATCGCCCCCAAGGCATCGGCGGCCGCTCCTTGCAAATCGGTGACCAGACCTGGCCCCTGACCGACATCAGCGCGATCTCGTCGAACCAGCATTACCTGCAGATCGATTTTCTAGATGCAGAGCCCCTGAGCATCCGAGCGCGCATCTCGGACGTGTTAAACGACCTGCCCCCCGAAGCCGGCGTGCAGCCCCACAGATCGTGGTGGGTCGCTGCGCATGCCTGCCCTTCTTTGATCAGCGAAGGTCGGAAAAGATGGCTCGTCACGCCCTATGGACACAAGATCCCTGTAGCCAGAGGTCGAATTGACGAAGTCGAAAAATGGCTAAACACTCATGGTGTACCGGAGTCGAATACTACGTCATGAGTAACTTTTCACACGCCCTAGACACGCGCTTTTCCCTTATCGACATTCTTGGTGGTCGATACCGGGTCAAGCTGCGAACGGCTCTGCCAGCAATCTTTTCACTGACTAGCTTTCTGTTCTTTGTCGTTCTCGTCCTGACGCTTTGGATCAGTGACCCGCTAGACTATCACGACTACATCGCCCCAGGTGGCGCGCTGCTGATGTGGTCGACAGGCACCGTGATCATTGTATGCACCTATGTGGGCGGCCTGATACTTTGGGCCAGCACACCGCTCTCGCTGAAGTTCCCGATCCCCATCACGCTCGCGGGCTTGCCCGCCTTTGCGCTTTCCACGCTGTATCACCGCATTCTCGGTGAGATTTTCTCAGGCGGTGAGTGGACACAGGAATTGTGGCCCAGCCATGTTTTCCTGTTCGTGACTCAAATCGGTTTCGAAGTGCTTTATCTGCGCTATGGGTTGCCCAAATCATTTCAAGACATCGCGGATCGCAAGGACGCCGCCGCGCAAGAGGCGGCAAAAGCGGCTGAACCCGTGGTGGCGGACGACACACCCTCATCTTCCAAGCACATCACCCTGCCTGGCGAGGCCGCGATCGTTCTAGAGGATGTTTGGCTCGTGCGCGCTCTGGAGCACTATGTCGAGATCCACACCGAGGAAAGCGCTCAGCGTGTGGTTCGTGCACGGATTGCAGATTTCATTGCACAGGTCGGTCATGACCACGGCATTCAAACGCATCGATCATGGTGGGTATCCGCGCGTGCCGCCAAACAACTGATATCGGAGAACGGCAAACGATTCTTGGAGCTGCACGATGGACAAAAAATCCCAGTTTCGCGTGGCCGTCTCGCAGATGTCCAAGAATGGCTATCTGAGAATATCGGTCTCTAAGCGGAGGGAATGGTGGGTGATGAGAGACTCGAACTCCCGACATCTTCGGTGTAAACGAAGCGCTCTACCAACTGAGCTAATCACCCGGTAGCGCGGTGTTTACTGCCACGGTTTGGGGAAGGCAAGAGCCGTTTTTGAAAAAAGTTCATCTATTTGAGAATAGTTTGCTGACCGCCCCGAAAGGCAAAGATAACGCCTTGGCCATCAGGCACTTCGCCCAGCCGATCCATGCCCCACCCCATCACCTGCGCGCGCAAAAACCGCGATGTGAACCCGTGTGTGACGACCACGGCAGGTCGCGTCAGATCTGACAAGAAGGCACCAGTGCGCGCCCAAAGGCTGTCGAAGCTCTCGCCTTCTGGAACACGGCGGTAAAACTCCAGCACGGATTCGTTTTCGTATTGCGCCGGCCAACGCTCGACAATGTCAGAGAGCAGCAAGCCAGCCCATTGCCCCATCCCGATTTCAGCGATCCGTGTGTCGGTTTGCACATCACACCCCATCAGTCGCGCTATCGGCTCTGCTGTTCGCATCGCCCTGCCCTGCGGACTGCTGATAACGTCAAATGCACCCTTCGCAAGGCCCTGGTCGGCAAGCCGCTGCGCCATTGCATGGGCCTGCGCTTCTCCCTTGGCAGTGAGGGGTGAATCGAACCCGCCCTGCATTCGTCCTTCGGCATTTGCGACAGTCTCGCCGTGGCGCAGGATGTAGAGCTCTGGCAGGTGCATCGGGCCGCTCCGTCAAACAGAAAGGGCGCGCCCTATACAGGGAGCGCCCGGGAATTCTGGTGGGTGATAAGAGATTTGAACTCCTGACATCTTCGATGTGAACGAAGCGCTCTACCACTGAGCTAATCACCCGTTGGGGCGTGGAATTAGCTGTCTTCGCCACCCTCTGCAAGCGGTTTCTTGTCCTGACCTTTGGACTGACGCAGACGCAGGTTAACCACGGTCGCGTTCGCGCCGGACTTGCTGTTCTTGATCATCAGTTTACCCAACGGAGGAACGTTCACGCTCTGACCGTTGGTCAGCGCTTCGCCCAAGACTTCGAGCGCGGCTTCAACAGCGGCCTTCACGTCGGGCTTCTTTAGGTCAACTTTGGCGGCGACCGCTTCGATGAGCTCTTTCTTCTTCATCTGAGGGAGCGCATCGGTCGGTTCATTGGTCGAGACAACAGTCATATCAATATCTTCCGCGGAGGTTTGGGAATTATCCATGAAACAAAAACCTTTTAACAACTTAGGTTCTTAAGGGTTAACAGCTTCACAGCAAAAGAAAAGCGCGCCCGAGGGGCGCGCTTCGATTTGTGATGCAAGCTGGCGATTTAGTGCGCAATCGGGCTTGCTGCGGCTTGCTCTTGCTGACGTTTGGCCGCTGCAGCCTCTTCGGCAGCTTCGTCCCATTCGACAGCTTCGGGCTGACGCAGCAGCGCCTTTTCCAGAACCTGAGACACGTGGTTGACGGGGATCAGTTCCAGCCCCTCTTTCACGTTGTCAGGAATGTCAGCCAGATCTTTGACGTTCTCTTCGGGAATGAAGACCGTCTTGATCCCGCCGCGCAGCGCCGCAAGCAGCTTCTCTTTCAGTCCGCCAATAGCGGTGGCGTTGCCACGAAGGGTAACCTCACCAGTCATTGCGATGTCTTTACGCACCGGAATTCCGGTCAGCACCGACACAATGGCAGTAACCATTGCCAAGCCCGCCGACGGACCATCCTTGGGCGTCGCGCCATCAGGCACGTGCACGTGGATATCCCATGTGTCGAACTTTGGCGGCTTCACCCCGATCTGAGGACTGATCGAGCGCACGTAGCTGGACGCCGCGTCGATCGATTCCTTCATCACATCGCCAAGCTTACCCGTGGTCTTCATGCGGCCCTTACCAGGCAGACGCAGTGCTTCGATCTGCAACAGATCTCCGCCCACCGATGTGTAGGCCAAGCCTGTGACAACGCCGACTTGGTCTTCCTTCTCGGCCAGACCGTAGCGGTGGCGCTGAACCCCAAGGAACTCCTCAAGATTATCCGGCGACACGACGACCTTGTCCGTCTTTTTCTGAACGATCTGGGTCACAGCCTTGCGGGCTAGTTTCGCCATCTCGCGCTCCAGATTACGGACACCAGCTTCGCGAGTGTAGTAGCGGATCACGTCAGTCAGAGCTTCGTCGGTGACTTCGAACTCGCCCTTTTTCAGACCATGCGATTTGACCTGCTTGTCGATCAGGTGCTTGCGCGCGATCTCGGACTTTTCCTCTTCGGTGTAGCCCGACAGGGGAATGATCTCCATCCGGTCCAACAGAGGCCCAGGCATGTTGTAGCTGTTCGACGTGGTCAGGAACATCACGTCGCTCAGGTCATATTCGACCTCAAGGTAGTGATCGACAAAGGTCGAGTTCTGTTCCGGATCCAGCACTTCGAGCATCGCCGACGCCGGGTCGCCACGGAAGTCCTGCCCCATCTTGTCGATCTCGTCGAGCAGAATGAGCGGGTTCGTGGTCTTCGCCTTTTTCAGCGCCTGAATGATCTTGCCGGGCATCGAGCCGATGTAGGTCCGACGGTGACCGCGGATCTCGGATTCGTCACGCACACCGCCGAGCGAGATGCGGATAAACTCACGGCCAGTTGCCTTGGCCACCGACTTACCCAGCGAGGTTTTACCCACGCCCGGAGGGCCGACGAGGCACATGATCGGGCCTTTCAGCTTCTTCGAACGGCTTTGGACAGCGAGGTATTCAACAATACGCTCTTTGACCTTTTCCAGACCATGGTGATCGGCATCCAGAATTTCCTGAGCGCGGCCCAAGTCCTTTTTCACGCGCGAACGAACGCCCCACGGGATCGCGAGCATCCAGTCTAGGTAGTTGCGAACCACGGTCGCTTCGGCAGACATCGGGCTCATGTTCTTGAGCTTCTTGATCTCGGCTTCGGCCTTTTCCTTGGCCTCTTTCGACAGCTTGGTGTTCGCGACTTTTTCTTCTAGCTCGGCGACCTCGTTTTGCTCGTCACCATCCCCCAGCTCGCGCTGGATCGCCTTCATCTGCTCGTTCAGATAGTACTCGCGCTGGGTGCGCTCCATCTGGGTTTTGACGCGGCTCTTGATCTTCTTCTCGACCTGCAGAACGGACATTTCGCCCTGCATCATGCCGTAGACTTGCTCAAGACGCTCTGCGATGACGACCATCTCGAGCAATTCTTGCTTCTGGTTCACTTCGATCCCGAGGTGACCCGCAACAAGGTCTGCCAGCTTGCCCGGTTCGTCGGTTTCCGCGACGTTGGACAGAGCTTCTTCGGGGATATTCTTCTTGATCTTGGCATAGCGCTCAAACTCGTCCGCGACAGAGTTTTCCAGCGCGATCACGGCCGCCTCGTCGCCCATTTCCTCGTCGAGGTATTCAGCGCGGGCTTCGAAGAACGCTTCGTTGTCCAAATATTCTTTGATTTTGACGCGGGCGACGCCCTCGACCAGCACTTTCACAGTGCCATCGGGCAGCTTCAGCAGCTGCAGGACATTCGCCAGCACACCTACGCGATAGATGCCGTCCGTATCGGGATCATCAACGCTGGCGTCGATCTGGCTGGACAGCAGGATTTGCTTGTCATCAGCCATGACCTCTTCCAGTGCGCGCACTGATTTCTCACGCCCGACGAACAGCGGCACGATCATGTGTGGGAACACAACGATATCGCGCAGCGGAAGGACAGGGTAAGAGGAATTGAGAGGTTCTTGCATAACGCATCCTTGTTCTTGGCAAGACAGCCCGGCCCCACATCTGCAGCAGCTCTAGCCATCTCCACGTTTCCGGCAATTGATTTGGGGGCGTTGGCCCCGTTTTACAACCGGTTTGTCATAGAATGCCCCTGACAGCAGCGGGCCGCAAGGGGCACTTACGCTTTGCAGGCGCAGGCAGAGCCACAGCAGCGGCACCTGCCCAGAAGAGTGCAAAACCCGCACCATCTGGCGGGTTCTACCTTGAGTTTATTTTAGCACGATTTGCGTCGACGCCAAAGCGCGCCGAATTATGCTGCCGTCAGCGTGGGATAGTCGGTGTAGCCCTTTTCGCCGCCGCCGTAGAATGTGTCCTGATCGCCCTCATTCAAGGGGGCGCCTTGGTGCAGGCGTTCCACCAAATCGGGGTTCGCAATGAACGGACGGCCAAAGGCGACCAGATCAACACCATCGCTCAGGCGTTTCTCGGCTAGGTCGTAGTCGTACCCGTTGTTCCCCATATACGTGCCTTTGAAGAGGCTCCGCAGCGCGTCGAACTGACCGTCACGCTCGCCGCCGGTCTGGCCTTCGACCACGTGCAGATAGGACAATTTGTACTCATTCAGACGCTCGAACACTGGCGAGAACGTTGCCATAGGATCGCTGTCGCTGACGCCGTTCGCGTTCGAGAAGGGAGACAGGCGAAGGCCCACATGGCCCGCATCCCATTCGGCAATTACGGCGTCCAGCACTTCGAACAGCAGGCGGGTGCGGTTCTCGACGCTGCCGCCATAGCGGTCATCCCGCTGGTTCGCGCCATCCTTCAGGAACTGGTCCAACAGATACCCGTTTGCACCGTGCACCTCGACCCCGTCAAAGCCTGCTGCCTTTGCGCAGCGGGTGGCGTGAGCGAAATCCTCGATCACACGGCGGATTTCGTCAGTCTCCAGTGCACGAGGGGTAGAGGTGTCTTCGAACCCGTTCTTGGTGAATGTCTTCACCCCCGCCGAGATCGCCGACGGCGCAACGGGTGCCTGATCGGCAGGCTGGATCGAGGTATGGGAAATCCGGCCAACGTGCCACAGTTGGACAACGATCTTGCCCCCCTCAGCATGCACCGCATCAGTCACCTTCTTCCACGCAGCAATCTGCTGGTCCGTGTGGATGCCGGGGGTCTGGATATACCCTTTGCCTTCGGGGGAAATCTGGGTCGCCTCGGTGATGATGAGACCTGCGCTGGCCCGCTGACGATAATACTCGACATGAAGGTCATTCACTTCGCCCGTCTCGTCATCCGCACGGTTGCGGGTGAGCGGGGCCATGACAACCCGGTTCGCAAGTTCGATTTTTCCTGCTGTCAGCGGTGTGAAAAGTGCGTCGGTCATAAAAAACTCCTTAGCTTGACCCGCAAGTGGGCCTTGGCATTCCAGCTAAGAACGCAAACGGGCACCGCAAGTTCCCCTGCGGTGCCCGTCCCTGAAAACCAAATGTGCAGACGCGCACATCACAACGGCTCGATATCTCCTTCGGCCCGTTTGGCGTGGAAATCGGCCTCCCACTCGGCAAAAGTGCCCGCCGCAATCGCATCGCACATCCCCTGCATCAGGTCCTGATAGTAGTGCAGGTTATGCCAAGTCAGCAGCATGGACTGGATGATCTCTTTGGCGCGGAAGGTGTGGTGCAGGTAGGCGCGGCTATAGTTGCGGCACGCAGGGCATGTGCAGTCTTCGTCCAGCGGACGCGGGTCGTCCTGATGGCGGGCGTTTTTGATGTTCAGCACACCGCGGCGGGTAAAGACCTGCCCCGTCCGCCCCGACCGTGACGGCAGAACACAGTCCATCATGTCGATGCCGCGCTTCACAGCCCCAACAATGTCGTCAGGCTTGCCCACGCCCATCAGGTAGCGCGGTTTATCGACGGGCAGCATGTCGGGTGCGTAATCCAGCACGTCAAACATCATTTCTTGCCCCTCGCCTACAGCCAGACCGCCGACCGCGTAGCCGTCAAAGCCGATCTTCTGCAGCGCCTCGGCGCTTTCTTCGCGCTGATCGCGGAAGGTACTGCCCTGCTGGATGCCAAACAATGCATGACCCGGACGATCCCCGAACGCATCGCGCGACCGCTGCGCCCACCGCATGGACAGGCGCATGGACTCCAACGCTTGTTCTTCGGTCGCAGGGAACGGAGTGCACTCGTCGAAACACATAACAATGTCAGACCCCAGCAGCCGTTGGATTTCCATGCTGCGCTCGGGCGTGATCTCGTGCTTGGAGCCGTCCACGTGGCTTTTGAAGGTCACGCCCTTTTCCGTTAGCTTCCGCAGTCCCGCCAGCGACATGACCTGAAACCCGCCCGAGTCGGTCAGAATCGGACGCTCCCAATTCATGAACTTGTGCAAACCGCCCAAGCGGTCGATCCGTTCAGCCGTCGGGCGCAGCATCAGGTGATAGGTGTTTCCCAGCAGAATGTCGGCACCGGTTTCGCGTACGCTCTCGGGCAGCATCGCCTTGACCGTCGCAGCGGTCCCCACGGGCATGAAGGCCGGCGTCCGGATGTCCCCGCGCGGCGTTGAAATCACGCCTGTGCGAGCTTTTCCGTCTGTCGCCTTGAGTTCAAAGCCAAAACCTGTTGCCATGGTCACACTCTCGTTCTATCGCGCGATTAGTATTACGCGCTGAAACCCCATTAACGGTTCGCGTATCAGGAGCCTTGCCAAAATGACTGACCAGACAGACACCCTTTCCGGTGCACCGGAGCCTTTGACCCTCGGATGGGAGGAGTGGCTCAGTCTGCCTGATCTGGGGCTACCCGCCATGCGCGCCAAAGTGGATACAGGGGCGAAAACCAGCGCTTTGCATGCCTTTGACATTGAATCCTTTGGCAGCGCAACCCGTCCGCGCGTGCGTTTCACTGTGCATCCGATCCCCGGGCGCGAAGATCTGATCATTCCATGCTCGGCCGAAATCGTGGACCGCCGCGAAGTTACCTCGTCCAACGGCGAGACCGAGATGCGTTATGTGATCGAGTCTGCCCTGTCGATCGGTGGCCAGTCTTGGCCCATCGAACTCACGCTGACCGACCGTCGCACCATGAACACTCGGATGCTTCTAGGCCGTCAGGCACTGATCGAACACGTGACCGTCAGCCCGAACGACCGCTTCTGCCAGCCCAAGCTCAGCTATGATGTCTATCACAGCACCAAGATCGCGCAGGCCGCGCCCCGCCGTGCTCTGCGCGTCGCTGTTCTAAGCCGCGAAGACAACTATTCTACCCGCCGCTTGGTCGAAGAGGGCGAATCTCGCGGCCACTCGGTCGAGGTGATCGACACCGCCCGCTGCTACATGGCGATCAATGCGCTCGCCCCCGAAGTGCACTATGACGGCAAGCGCCTGCCCCGTTACGACGCCGTGATCCCGCGTATCGGCGCATCAATCACCAGCTACGGCACGGCGATCACCCGGCAGTTCGAAACCATCGGCACCTACTGCGTGAACGGCTCCCAAGGGATCACCGCCAGCCGTGACAAGCTTTATGCCCACCAGTTGATGGCCAAGCATAAGATCGGCATGCCGGTCACTGCCTTTGCCAGCTCGCCCAAGGACACGGGCAACTTGATGGGTCTGGTCGGCGCCGCGCCCCTGATCGTCAAACTGCTCGAATCGACCCAAGGCAAAGGCGTCGTTCTGGCGGAAACCAAGAAAGCCGCAGAGTCGGTCATCGACGCCTTCCGCGGCCTGAAGGCCAACTTCCTCGTACAACAGTTTGTGAAAGAGGCCGCTGGCGAAGATATCCGCTGCCTCGTGATCGACGGCAAAGTCGTGGCATCAATGAAACGCACAGGCGCGGATGGCGACTTCCGTTCCAACTTGCACCGCGGCGGCAGCGCCAAAGCGGTGCGCATCACCAAAGAAGAGCGCGAAACCGCAATCCGCGCCACGCGTGCATTCGGTCTTGGCCTTGCAGGCGTTGACCTGCTGCGATCCTCCGATGGCCCCAAAGTGCTCGAGGTGAACAGTTCGCCCGGTTTCGAAGGTATCGAGAAAGCCAGCGGCAAAGATATCGCAGGGCTACTTTTTGATGCGATCGAGATGAAGGTTCGCCCTAATCCCGTGCGCCGCCGCAAGACAGACAGCGCCACAGAGGCCTAGACCTCTGGACCTACGCCCAAGCATTTCCTATATGAACACTCAGGAAATAGGACAGGACCAGCAATGACTGAGGCAAACGAACACCTCGAAGGGGCACCTCTGATCAAGCCCTCGACCACCGACCACGAGCTTTACGACTCGGTCGTAGAGGCGTGCCGCACGGTCTTTGACCCGGAAATTCCGGTGAACATCTATGATCTGGGGCTGATCTACACTATCCTGATCTCGCCCGAGAACGAGGTTCGGATCACGATGACCCTGACCGCGCCGGGTTGCCCGGTGGCTGGCGAAATGCCCGGCTGGATCGCGGACGCGGTCAGCCCCATCCCCGGCGTCAAGGATGTGGACATCGAAATGGTGTTCGACCCGCCCTGGGGCATGGACATGATGAGCGACGAAGCCCGGCTTGAACTGGGCTTCATGTAATCCTGTCAGCGCGACAGCGTAGAAAGGACAGCAAGATGTTCAGCATTCCCGGCAAACAGGCCGTTTCAATCTCTTCGGCGGCTGCCGTGCAAATCCGCAAGCTCATGGAGCGTGACGGGTCCGAAGGCCTGCGTATCGGCGTCAAAAAAGGCGGCTGCGCAGGCATGGAATATACCATGGAATATGTCGATGCCGTGGACCCCAATGACGAGGTCGTCGAACAAGACGGCGCACGCGTCATGATTGCGCCCATGGCTCAGATGTTCCTGTTCGGCACCCAGATCGACTATGAAACCTCGCTTCTGGAATCGGGCTTCAAATTCAAGAACCCGAACGTCGTCGACGCCTGCGGCTGCGGCGAATCCATCAAGTTCAAGGACCTGGACGAGCTGAAGGCCGAACAAGGCAACTGAGGCACCCTGCCCGCTTGACCATTGCCCCCCTCTCGTAAAAGGTGCGTCAAAAGCAACTTTGGGGGGCATCAAATGCGTCAAAAACTCGCCGCGGGTAACTGGAAAATGAATGGCACGGCGGACGCCCTGTCAGAACTGAATGAACTGACTCAGGGCTACCCCGAAGCCTCGGTCGACATCCTGATCTGCCCCCCAGCAACCCTGATTGACCGCGCCAGCGAAGCCGCCGCAGGCAGTGCAGTCGCAATTGGCGGCCAAGACTGCCACGCCAACGTCACCGGCGCGCACACCGGCGACATCTCGGCAGAAATGCTGCGGGACGCAGGTGCAAACTACGTGATCATCGGCCACTCCGAGCGCCGCGATGACCACGGTGAAACCTCTGAACTGATTGCAGCCAAAGCCACCGCGGCCTATAATGCTGGCCTGATCGCCGTTGTCTGCTGCGGCGAACACCTAAGCACCCGCGAAGACGGCAAAACACTCGAACACATCGGCACCCAGATCGCCGAGAGCCTGCCTGACACGGCCAACGCCGACACAACCGTTATCGCCTACGAACCTGTCTGGGCCATCGGCACCGGCTTGACCCCCACCCTCGAGCAAATCGCCGAAGTCCACGATTTCATCCGCGCCGAACTGGTCAAACGTTTCGGCGAGAAAATCGGCAACGGCATCCGCCTGCTCTACGGCGGCTCGGTCAAGCCCGCGAACGCCGCCGAAATCTTTGCAACCTCGAACGTCGACGGCGCACTGGTTGGGGGCGCAAGCCTGAAGGCAGCGGATTTCTCTGCCATCATCGACGCGCTCGTGGCGGCCTGACCGCAGTGAGTATTTAACCAAAGCAGAAAGCCCTTTTCTCTTTCTGCTTTGCACAAATACTCAAAATCCTGACATCAAAGAAAAGGCGCCGTTCCAGCAGGAGCGGCGCCTTTGAAGTTTGAGGGGAGGTAGGGCGCGGGAGCGGCGCCCATTTTTATTATTTGGTTATGATTTCCGGACCCATGAAGGTCGTCGGCAGGTAGGTCGACAGCCACGGGATGTAGGTGACCATGATCAGGAACACGAACAGGACGGCCAAGAAGGGCAGCGCTGCGCGGACGACCGACATCATCGGCATACCCGCCACACCCGAGGTCACGAAGAGGTTCAGACCAACTGGCGGGGTGATCATGCCGATCTCCATGTTCACGACCATGATGATGCCCAAATGGATCGGGTCGATACCCAGTTCGATCGCGATGGGGAAAACCAATGGTGCGACGATAACCAACAGACCCGAGGGTTCCATGAACTGGCCACCGATCAGCAGGATGATGTTCACGATCACAAGGAACATGACGGGGCCGAAACCTGCATCTAGCATTGCCGAAGCGATCTGCTGGGGGATCTGCTCGTCGGTCAGCACGTGCTTCAGGATCAGCGCGTTGGCGATGATGAACATCAGGGTGACGGTCAGCTTGCCCGCTTCGAACAGGGTGTCTTTGGTGTCCTTGTGGAAGAACGCGGTGACCAGAGCCTTGGGCTTTTCGATCAAGGACAGGTTACGCTCTCCGTCCGGCGTGGCCAGCGGGCCCATATCGCGGTAGACAAAAGTTGCGATCAGGAAAGAGTAGACAGCAGCGACAGCAGCAGCTTCGGTCGGGGTGAAAATACCGCCATAGATACCGCCAAGGATGATGACGATCAGGAACAGACCCCAGCCTGCTTCGCGGCCCGCTTCCATCGCTTCGCCCCAGCCCTTCCACTCGCCTTTGGGCAAGTTGCGCACTTTGGCGATGATGTAGATGGTGGTCATCAGCATGGTGCCTGCAAGCAAACCCGGGATGACGCCAGCCAGGAACATACGGCCCACGGACACGTCAGTCGCCGAAGCGTAGACAACCATAACGATGGACGGCGGGATCAGGATGCCCAGAGTACCCGCGTTGGCAATAACGCCTGCGGCGAAGTCTTTGGTGTACCCGACCTGACGCATGCCTGCGATCACGATGGAGCCAATCGCCACAACGGTCGCAGGGGACGAACCGGACAGCGCTGCGAAAAGCATACATGCAAAAACGCCTGCAATCGCCAGACCGCCGGGGAAGTGCCCGACCAGCGCAATCGAGAAGCGGATGATCCGCCGCGCCACACCGCCAGTCGACATGAACGACGACGCAAGGATGAAGAACGGGATCGCCAGCAGGGTGTAGTGACCTGCCATCGCTTGGAAAAAGCTCTGCGCGATTGACGACAGCGAGGTTTCCGACAGGACCAGAAGGAACAGGACGGACGAGAAGCCAAGGCTGACAGCGATCGGCACACCGATCAGCATCAGGCCAACGACCATGGCAAAGAGAATTGCGACTTCCATCGAATTATTCCTCGTAGTTCATGTGGCGCACGTCATCGACGGCGTCTTCGGCTTCGTGGCTCACGATCAGGCTGTCGGTGTCACCGCGCATCACAGCGATGAAGGCTTCGATAAAGCGGAACAGCAGCAGAGCCATGCCGATGGGCAGAATGGCGTAGGGGATGAAGCGCGGCAGCTTTTCATAAGTCTCGCCTTCGTTCATCAGAGGCTCGATCCAGCGCAGGAATTCGGGCATCGGAACCTCGAGTACTTCGTACCACGCGCGGTAAGAGGTGCGTTTCATCTCTTCGAAACCAGTGGGGAACCAGCGTCCGTCGGTCTGGGGAAGGTTGGCAAAGTTTGCCCAGTAGTCCCAAGCGCCCTTGGTCAGCAGGAACGCGTAACCGACACAGATTGCGGCGGCGATGATTGCCAGAACACGGCGCACATTGGCGGAAAACAGATTGGTCAGCGCGTCGACACCCAAGTGGGCGGTCACTTTGACCGAGTAGCTGATGCCGAACAGGACCAGCCAGGCAAATAGGAAAGTCGTGGCCTCTAGGCCCCAAGTAAGGCTGTCGTTAAAGCCATAACGCAGCACAACGTTGATAAAGGTGACGAGGGTCATCAGGCCCAGAAGAATAGCGATAATCGTTTCTTCTAGAGAGTTGATGAACCGCCCCACCGCCGATTTCGGCTCGTATTTGGTGGACATGGGACGCTCCTGAGGACAGGTGAGAGGTTAAGAGAACCCCGGCCCCCATGAAGAAGGCCGGGGCAAATTCACGCAAGTCGTGAAAGATTAGTGCTTGTCGTTGATCGCCTGAGCCGCGTCGATGTTCTCTTGGCCAACATCTTCACGGAACTGGTCCCAAACGGGCAGCATTGCGTCGACCCAAGCCTGACGGGCTTCGGGGCTCAGTTCACGGATCACACCGCCAGCATCCAGAACAGCCTGACGCGCATCTGCGTCAACTTCTGCGATCGCTGCGTTACGGGTCGAGGTCACTTCGTCGACAATGGTCGACAGCTGCTCGCGCACGTCGTCATCCAGGCTGTCCCAGAAATCAACCGAGGTCACCAGCATGTAGTCCAGCAGACCGTGGTTGGTTTCGGTCACGCCGTCCTGAACTTCAAAGAACTTCTGGCCGTAGATGTTCGACCAGGTGTTTTCCTGACCATCAACAACGCCGGTTTGCAGCGCGCCATACACTTCGGAGAAGGCCATGGGCTGGGGCGACACGCCGATCGCTTCCATCTGTGCCTTGATCACTTCCGACGGCTGAACGCGGAACTTCAGGCCAGCTGCATCGGTGGGCAGTTCCAGCGGCTTGTTGGCCGACATCTGCTTCAGACCGTTGTGCCAGAAGCCCAGGCCCAGCAGGCCGCGGCGGACCATCGACTCTTTCATCGCCTGACCGGTTTCCGAGTTCTGGAACTCGTCAACGGCTGCCATGTTTTTGAACATGAAGGGCAGGTCAAAGATGCGGAACTGCTTGGTGAACTGCTCGAACTTCGACAGCGAAGGCGCAGCCATCTGGACGTCGCCCTGCAGCATCGCTTCCAGAACCTGGTCGTCGTTGTAGAGGGTCGAGTTGGGGTACACTTCCATGCACGCCTTGCCGTTCATCTCTTCGTTCACGCGTTCCTGCAGAAGCGAAGCCGCCAGACCCTTGGGGTGCTTGTCGGTGTTGGTGACGTGGCTCAGTTTGATGACGACTTCGCCATCATCACAAGCAGCCATTGCGCCTGCGGCTCCGGTCACGGTCAGTGCGACTGCGGTCGCTGCGGTTGCCAAAAATTTCATGGGTCTCCTCCACCTTTGAAATTAAAGTTCGCGATCCCTTTGGTGGGACCTTGGGGCAGAGATAACCGTAGCGGGCCCAAGAGCCTCAAGCGGAGAATTACATTTTCGTGAAATTCCCGTTTTTATGCATCTTTACAGAATGTTAAGCATTGCATGGAACGCAACCCCGCTATGCGGCATCGCAGCAGAGTGCGAAAAACCGCACACGCAAATATCCGCCTGTGCGGATTTCCGCACATCACTCGGATCGGAAGTCTTCGGGTCGAATCCCGTGACGTGTCAGCTTGTCGTAAAAGGTTTTACGCGGCAACTTGAGCGCTTTGGCTGCAGCCGTCGCTTGACCTGCATGTTTGCGCAGGGCTTCGATCAGGAGGGACCGCTCCACTTGAGCCATCTGTTCGGCAAGCCCAAGGGTCTGGTCCTCGGACACATCCCCTAGTCCCAAGGCAAAGCGCATCGCGGCATTCATCAGCGCCCGTGCATTACCCGGCCAATCCTGCGCCATCAGACGCGCGATTGTGTCGGGCGTAATCTCGGGGGCAGTCACGCCCGCCTGCTCGGCCGCCTGCGCGACGTATTGGCGAAAGATGATCGGAATATCCTCGGGACGCTCGCGCAGGCCGGGGATGTACACCCGCACCCCTTCAAGCCTGTAATACAGATCGCTGCTAAACTCGCCCTTGGACACCATCTCGTCCAGATCACGGGTACAGCCCGCCAGAATGCGCGGCGCGGGCGTTTCCAACCGCTGCGCCAAAGCGAACTGGGTTTCCTGCGGAAGCAAGCTGATCTCGTCCAGAAACAGGCTACCACCCTCGGCCTTGTCCAGCGCGCGCTCTAACTCTTCGACGCTGAGCGCGGCGGCAGAGCGCTTCTCGAACGGTTTGCGAGCATTCGGGGAGAGCAAGTGGATCACCTCGGCGCATTTCGGAACGCCCGTGCCAGGGGCCCCGGTGACCAAAACATCCGCCCCCGTTGCCGCCACCGCCCGCACGTGCGACCGTAGCGTGTCCACAGCCGCCGATTTGCCAAAGATCATACGGGCTGCGGGATCGCCCTGAACCAACTGCTCTTTCAGGCTGCGGTTCTCGATCACCAATTCGCGGCTCGCAAGCGCGCGCTCCAAAACCGCAAGCAGATCCTTGGCCGCGCATGGCTTTTCTAGGAAGTCGAAAGCCCCTGCCCCCATCGCCTTGACCGCCATTGGGATGTCGCCTTCGCCAGTCAACAGGATCACCGGCAGTTCCGCATCTTGCCCCCGCGCATAGTCCAGCAGATAGAACCCATCGCGCCCCGACATACGGATGTCTGACAGGATCACACCCTGAAAATCGCGGGTGATCATATCTTTGGCCGCGACAAAAGACCCACAGAGTGTCGGCTCAAAGCCCCCCAGATCCAGCGTCTGCCCCAGTGCCTCGCGCACGGCAGCGTCATCTTCGACGACCAGAACGGAACGGATCATGATGTGCTATCCTCTTGCCATGGCTGCAATTCAACGGTGAACAGAGCGCCGCCTTCGGGGGCGTTCTCGCCCCGTATCATGCCGCCGAAGCTCTGGACCAGACCATAAGAGATGGAGAGGCCCAGCCCCATGCCTTCGGATGCGCCAACTTCTTTGGTCGAATAAAAGGGGTCAAAGATCTTTTCCGGTGCCTCGATGCCCGGCCCAGTATCCGCAATGCAAAGGGTCACCTTGCCTGGTTCGCGCGTGACAGAGATCGACAGGCACTGAAAGGTCTGCCCCACCATTGCGTCCAAGGCGTTCGAGATCAGGTTCAACACCACCTGCTGCAAGCGTACCTCGCCGCCCCGAACCAGCACCGGCGTTTCTCGTTCAGACCATACCAGAGAGACGCCCTCGCGCTCCATCCGCGCTTCGGACAATTCCAACGCGCTGCGGATCACGCCCGTCAAATCGACCCGCCCCACAGGCTCTTTCTCTTGGCGGGCAAAAGCGCGCAGATTTTTGATAATCCGCCCCATCCGGTGCGCCATATCCGAAATCCGGACCAGATTGGCGCGCGCCTCGGGCACGCGGTCCCTCTCTAGGTAAAGCGCGGCATTCTCGGCAAAGCTTTGAACCGCCATCAAGGGCTGGTTCAGTTCGTGACTGATGCCAGCGGACATCTTGCCCAAGGCGCTGAGCTTACCCGCCTGAACCAGATCAGCCTGCGCGCGCTCCAATTCGGCGGTGCGCTGCGCGACCCTATCTTCCAGCCGTTGGTTTACCAAAGTCAGGGTTCGCCGCCGCTCTGTCGCCAAGAATAACAGCGCGCCGAAGGCAAGCAGGATCGCAGCAACGACGGCGGCCTGCAGGCTGGCTAGCTTCGCGGCAGGAGCAATATCCACCAGTGCCTCGGCCCGCATGCCGATCACGGGCATCTCTTGCACCAAGTGTAAGGCGCGCGCTGGAACATACCGTCCCGCGTCCAATGCCCACAACTCCAGATCGCCGCGTTGTTCCACCGTGTAGGACAGAAAGGGACGCAGGCTTAGCGCTTCGTAGCTGGCACTGCTGCTTGTCTTGCCGGTGCCCCGCTGCAAATACAGCAACTCCTCGCGGTTCGCGATAAAGACGACACCCAAGTCATCAGTGAAAAAGACAACAGGGACCCCGCCGCGCCAATCCCTCTCGATCCGCTCGATATCAACTACAACAACGACCACGCCTTGCACGCTGCGATCTATGCCAAAAACCGGCGCTGCGTAATAAAAGGCACGGCGTTGGAACCGCGGGCTATAGGCGTGGAAACTTCCCAAAGCGCCGTCCATGGCTCGCTGGAAGAAAGGCGCTCCTGACCAGTCGGCCGGGGGCTCACCGATGGCGTTCGACACCACGTGCCCCTCTGCATCCAGCAGGACGACATCCAGCGCCGTCGTTTTGTCCATCGACCTGACGAACAGCTCGTTCAGCCCCTGCTCAAAGACAGGCAACGTGACCAAAGGATGATCCGCCAGATAAATCCCCAGTTCGCGGTAGCGCTGCAACTCAGCCCGAAGCCGGTCCGAGGCCAGCGCCAAATCCGACCGTCCCCGCTGCGCGATCTGCTCCAATGCTTGGGTGTGCGCATAGCTGTATAACGCGGAGGCAACGCCCCCGACGGCAATCACAAACGCAGCCACGAGGCTGATGCGGCGCCACAATCCTGTGCTCATATCTTTGTGCTACCAATCTGCCGCGACCTGCGCCAGAGGATTGGCAACATAGACAGAATGCAAAGAGCACCATTGTCGCGTGCAACAGGCTCTTGCGCAGGGGGGAACAGTTGCGCAATGTCACCGCATGTCAGTTTTAGAGCAGTCGCCGACGCAGCCCGCGTTCGTCCAGAACCCCTATTTGTTTTACGAGGCTGCCCGCGCCGCGAGCCCTGTGCACGATTGGCAGGACTACAACATGCCCGCCGCTTTTACGCACGAGGCTGTGGCCGCCCTGCTCAAAGACAAGCGGTTCGGCCGTGAAATCCCCACGGAAATGCAGAGCGCCCCTGCGCCGCATCTGACAGACTTTTACCGGATCGAAGACCATTCGATGCTGGAACTCGAAGCCCCGCGTCACACCCGCCTCAGATCGCTCGTGCTTCGGGCCTTTACCAGCCGCCGGATCAAGGGGCTGGGTCCCGAAATTGAACGCCTGAGTCACCACCTGATCGATGAGATGCCCATGGGCGGATGCGATTTGCTGCCCGCCTATTGCGCGATGGTACCGGTGATCGTCATCGCCCGCCTTCTTGGCGTGCCCGAAGGCATGGCGAACCAACTGCTGTCATGGTCCAACGCCATGGTCGGGATGTACCAAGCAGGCCGCACGCACGAAGACGAAGTAGCCGCCAATACCGCCGCACGCGAATTCGCCTCCTTCATGGAGGACTACATCGCCGACCGCCGCGCGACCCCTGCGGATGATCTGATCTCTGAACTTATCGCTGCCGAGGAAAACGGACAGCGCCTGACCGTGGACGAAATGATCGCCACCTGCATTCTGCTGCTCAATGCGGGGCATGAGGCGACCGTCCACACCCTAGGAAACGGCGTAAAAACCCTGATCGAGAACAGAATTCCCGTGTCCGCCCTGCAAGGGGACGCGGTTCAGGCCACGGTCGAGGAGATCCTGCGCTACGATCCGCCCCTGCACGTCTTTACCCGTTATGCCTACGAAGATGTGACTCTGTTTGGCTATGATTTCAAACGCGGGCAACAGGTGGCGCTGATGCTGGCCTCGGCAAACCGTGATCCTGCGGCTTGGGACGCGCCGGACCGCTTCGACCCGAGCCGTTCGGTGAAAACGAACACCAGCTTCGGCGGCGGCATCCATTTTTGCATCGGTGCACCACTGGCGCGCATAGAAATGCAGATCGCCCTACGGGTGCTGTTCGAGCGTCGCCCCAAGCTGGCGCTGGACGGGGAGCCGGAATATGCGGACGTCTACCACTTCCACGGGCTCAAGGCGTTGAACGTCACCTACTAGAGCGGCAGCGCTGTCGTGCTCTTGATCTCTTCCATCGACAAAAGCGCGGTGACGTTGTGCACGCGCACCTCTGAGATCAGAGCCTGATAGAACTTGTCATAGGCTCGGGCGTTTTCGACCCGCACCTTCAGGATGTAGTCAATATCACCGGCCAGACGGTGCGCCTCTTGGACCTCGGGGCGTTCGCGCACGGCGGTCAGGAACTTGTCCTGCCATTCCTTTTCGTGGGCACTGGTGCGGATCAGAACAAAGAAGCAAGCGTCAAAGCCCAGCGCCTCGGGATCGAGCCGCACAGTCTGCGCTCCGATCACGCCAGCATCGCGCAATTTGCGAATTCTGTTCCACACAGGGGTCTTCGAAGACCCCACTTTTTTGGCGATTTCGTCCAGCGACTGGCTCGCATCCTCTTGCAACTCCGAAAGGATTTTCCGGTCTACCTGATCAAGCCGTACGCTCATTCTGCATTTCCCCTGTTTTGGAAAACCTGCGTTCCACTTAGCCCACCAAACGGAACAAACATCCTTATTGGCCGCGCCGTATAGCCACTATGGGGGAAAATTTCCTATGTAAAGACCAAGATCACCCAAACCGGAATCTCTCGAATGGCACAGATGCACGACATTGCAGACCTGAGCGGGACACGCGACGCCGCGACCCACCTCGCTGCACGTGCAAACAGCCACTTTGTTTTGACACAGGAGCTCGCCTGATATGGCCCGCAAATTCACACCCAAGGTCGTGACCGCAAACCACCTGCTGGAAGGAGATGTAATCTACCTGACCGCAGATGACCGCTGGACCCGCCTCATGTGCGAGGCCGAGCTGATCGAGGACGAGGCCCACGCACAGGTCCGCCTGCTGCACGCTCAGGCACAGCCCGAAATCACCGTAGGTGCCTATTTGGCCGACGCGGTTGCCGGCGAGAACGGCCCCGAGCCCACCCACTTCCGCGAGGATTTCCGCCGCACCGGACCCTCGAACTACTTCCACGGCAAGCAAGCCGCCAACGCCGAGGTATAAGCGCATGTATAAGTATAACGAATTCGACGCCGCCTTTCTGGCAGAGCGCAATGCCCAGTTCCGCAGTCAGGTTGAGCGCCGCATTGACGGATCGCTGACCGAGGATGAATTCCGTCCCCTGCGTCTGATGAACGGTGTTTACCTGCAGCTGCACGCCTACATGCTGCGTGTCGCGATCCCCTACGGCACCCTGTCGTCGGACCAGATGCGCCAGCTGGCTCTGCTGGCCGAAAAGTGGGACAAGGGCTACGGCCACTTCACCACCCGTCAGAACATCCAGTACAACTGGCCCAAACTGCCTGATATCCCCGATATGCTGGACGCATTGGGCGAGGTTGGCCTGCACGCCATCCAGACCTCGGGCAACACCATCCGCAACGTGACCGCCGACCATTTCGCCGGCGCCGCCAAGGATGAGTTGATCGACCCGCGCCCTGTGGCTGAACTGCTGCGCCAGTGGTCCACCGACCACCCCGAATTCCAGTTCATGCCCCGCAAGTTCAAGATCGCGATCACCGGATCGCCGAATGACCGCGCTGTGACCAAGGCCCACGATATTGGCCTGCGCGCAGTCGAAAAGAACGGCGAGATCGGCTTTGAAGTCATCGTTGGTGGCGGCCTTGGCCGGACCCCGATGATCGGCAAAGTCATCAACGAGTTCGTCAGCAAAGAAGACCTGCTGCCGTACCTCGAGGCGATCGTGTCCGTTTGGAACATCGAAGGCCGCCGCGACAACAAGTACAAGGCGCGCATCAAGATCACCGTGCACGAGCAGGGTCTGGATACCTTCCGCGAGAAGGTCGAGGCGCGCTATGCTGTGATCCGCGACCAATTCGGCGGTTTCGACCAGAAGCTGCTGGCGGATATCGAGCAGCACTTCCTGCCGCCCGCCTTCCGCAACGCCGAAACCACCGCCTACACCGTGGCCTACGACAACGACCCCGTGTTCCGCGCATGGGCCGACACCAACCTGACCGAGCACAAGCAGGCGGACCACGCCATTGTGACCATCTCGATCAAAGAGCACGGAAAGACCCCCGGCGACGCAAGCGCCGACCAGATGCGTCTGATGGCTCATCTGGCGGACAACTACGCCTATGGCGAGCTGCGCATCAGCCACGAGCAGAACGTGATCCTGCCCCACGTGCACAAGTCGGACCTGCCCGCGCTGCACAAAGCCCTGAAAGAGGCTGGCCTTGGCACCGCGAACATCGGTCTGGCGTCGGACATCATCGCCTGCCCCGGCATGGACTACTGCGCACTGGCTACCGCGCGTTCGATCCCGATCGCTCAACAGATCGCGACCCGCGTCGAAGAGCTGAAAATCGAGCACGAAGTTGGCGAGCTGAAGATCAAGATCTCGGGCTGCATCAACGCATGTGGTCACCACCACGTGGGCCATATCGGCATTCTGGGTCTGGATCGCGCCGGTGTTGAAAACTACCAGGTCACTCTGGGCGGCGATCACACCGAGAACGCAGTGGTTGGCGAACGTGCGGGACCCGGCTTCAGCTATGACCAGATCGTTCCTGCGATCGAGCGTCTGATGCTGGCCTATCTGGAGCTGCGCACCTCGGCCGAGGAACGCTTCATCGACGCATATCGGCGTGTGGGCCCCGCCCCCTTCAAGGCGGCGCTCTACCCCGAAGCAGAGGAAAAGGCGAATGCAGCCTGATCGCAAAAGCGATGTTCTGTTTGGCGGCGTGCCTGACGCCGTGCCCGATACGGGCACGGACGATGCAGAGTTGCGCGCCCGCGTTTCCGAACTGAACGAACGCTACAAACACCACGGGGCAACCTCCGTGCTGGAACAGGCGCTTCAGGACCCCCAAGCGGGGGAGCTGGCGCTGGTGTCCAGCTTTGGCGCCGAGTCGGTTGTGCTCTTGCACCTTGTGTCGATCATCGATCGCAGCACGCCTGTGATCTTTATCGACACCCAGATGCTGTTTGCCGAAACGCTGGCCTACCAGTCCGATCTGGCCGAACGTCTGGCGTTCACCGACATGCGCGTCATCCGCGCTGCGGAGTCGGAAATCGCCCGGAACGACCCTGACGGCACCTTGCATCAGTTCAGTACCGACGCGTGCTGCGCCCTGCGCAAGACCGTGCCGCTGGAAAACGCACTCAAAGGGTTTGACGGCTGGATCACCGGCCGCAAACGGTTTCAGGCAGGCACCCGCGCCGCCCTCGATTTCTTCGAGGTCGAAGAGGGCACCGGCCGCATCAAAGTCAATCCTCTGGCCAAATGGGCGCCCGAGGACATCAAGAACTACATGGAAGAAAACCGCCTGCCCCGTCACCCCTTGGTGGCCAAAGGCTATCCCTCGATCGGCTGTGCGCCCTGCACCTCGCCGGTGAAGGAAGGCGAAGACCCCCGTGCCGGCCGCTGGCGTGGGCAGGACAAAACCGAATGCGGCATCCATTTCGTGAATGGCAAAATGGTCCGCAAAGGAGTGAACGCATGACTGTAATCGTGACCGACGCGGGTTTCGCCGCAGATGACTGGACCGGTGGCTTCGAAGACCGCGCTGATGTGGCGGATTTGGCGTCAGATGCCGATCTAACAGGCATTCAAACCCGCTTTAACGAGCTTGCGCTTATTCGTGTGGCATTTCCCTCCTTTGCAGACGGCCGCGGATTTGGTATCGCACGTCGCTTGAGAGACATGGGCTACACGGGCCGCCTGCGCGCTCAGGGCCATGTTATCGCTGACCAATATGCAATGGCGCGCCGCTGCGGCTTTGATGAGGTTGAAATCAGTTCCGAGCTCGCCGCCCGCCAGCCCGAAGACCAATGGAAGTTCCGCGCCAACTGGCAGGCGCATGACTATCAGTCGCGCCTCCGCGCCAGCTAAGTCACTTTCAAAATTAAGAATGTGTCGCTATGTTTAGGGCGGCAGAGAAAAGAGATACACGATGACCGAACAAACCGCCGTGACCGAGCAACCCGTTTCGAAAGTCATTCTTCCCGATGCGCAGACCGTCACCTCGGTCAAGCACTGGAATGACCGCCTGTTCTCGTTCCGCGTGACGCGCCCCGCGTCGCTGCGCTTCCGCTCGGGCGAATTTGTCATGATCGGCCTGCTGGGCGATCCGCACCCCGAAACCGGCAAGCAAAAGCCCCTGCTTCGCGCATACTCCATCGCCTCGCCCGCTTGGGACGAAGAGCTGGAGTTCTACTCGATCAAAGTGCAGGACGGCCCGCTAACCTCGAAGCTGCAGCACATCCAGCCGGGCGATCAGATCATTCTGCGCCCCAAGCCCGTGGGCACGCTCGTGCACGATGCCCTGCTGCCCGGCAAGCGTCTGTGGCTGTTCGCGACTGGCACCGGCATCGCACCGTTCGCCTCGCTGATCCGCGAACCCCAAACTTACGAAGACTACGACCAGATCATCCTGACCCACACCACCCGTGAAGTCAGCGAGCTGCAGTACGGCAAAGAACTGGTGGAGTCGGTCCGCACTGACGAACTCCTGTCCGAACTGATGGGCGAAGGATTCGCGGACAAGCTGGTCTACTACCCGACCACAACCCGCGAAGAGAGCCCCAAGATGGGCCGTATCACTGACCTGCTGAAGGACGGCACCGTCTTCAAAGACCTCGGCATCGAGGGCCTCTCGCCCGAGACTGACCGCGGCATGGTCTGCGGCTCCCTGCCCTTCAACAAGGACATCATGGAGATTCTCGAAGGCGCTGGCCTGCGCGAAGGCGCAAACTCCGAGCCCGCAGAATTCGTGGTGGAAAAAGCCTTCGTCGGCTAACGCACATCCGAACGAAACATCAAAAACCGCGGTCAGGACACTGCCCGACCGCGGTTTCTTTTTGCCTGAAACACTCACGGCGCGGCCATCAACGCCGCCATAAAAAAAGAAAAAAGCGCGCCCCAAAAGGACGCGCTCGCATTCTTTGAACCGGAAATCCGATTACTTGGGAAGCGGACCGATCACCATGATCATCTGGCGACCTTCCATCTTCGGCATATTCTCGACCTTGCCCAGTTCCTTCACGTCAGCGGCGACCCGCTCAAGGAGTTCGCGGCCGAGGTTCTGGTGAGCCATCTCGCGGCCACGGAAGCGCAGGGTCACTTTGACCTTATCGCCCTTCTCCAGGAACTTGAGAACGTTGCGCATTTTCACGTCGTAGTCGTGGGTGTCCGTGTTGGGACGGAACTTCACCTCTTTGACTTCGATGATTTTCTGCTTCTTGCGCGCCTCGGATTCCCGCTTTTGCTGTTCGTACTTGAACTTGCCAAAGTCCATGATCTTGCACACGGGGGGTTTGGCGTTGGGGGAAATCTCCACCAGATCGAGACCCGCTGCAACTGCCATGTCCAAAGCTTTGGCAGGGTGGATCAGGCCTACGTTCTCTCCGTCGGCACCAATCAGGCGAATCTCGGGTCCGCGAATGGCTCCGTTGATACGGGGGCCGGTTTCACGGGTGGGCGGCGCGTTATGCGGTCTGCGTCCTATGGCTGTGTTCCTTCAATCATGAACGGGAAATTGAGTGCGGAAGGTAAGGCCAGACCGTCCGGCTTTCAAGCGGGGATTCGCGAAACCGCCGTGTTTTCTGGGGAAATCGCTCCAATCGACAAGAATTGATTGGACAATGGAACCAGCGGGCTCGGGCATACGTTGGGAGGCCATACGAAAGAGAGGATCATATTCATGAAGAATTTGGCAATCGCACTTGTCGCTGTGCTTGTGGCCTTGGGTGTCTACACGCTGTACACGGGTCCGGGCGAAGAAGACATCCGCGAAGGCGTTCAGGAAAATGCAGCCGCCGCCGAAGCCACCATGGATGAAGCCGCCGAGGAAACCGGCGAAGCCGTCTCCGAAGCGGGCGACGCCATCGCAGACGCCGCGAGCAACGCAGCTGACGCTGTATCGGATGCCGCAAACGACGCCGTCGCAGCAACTGGCGAAGCATTGGATGCAGCGGGCAACGCTATCGAAAACGCGTATGAAGACGCCGCAAACAGCGCTCAGGAACTGACCGAAGACGCTGCAATCGCAGCTGAGAACGCAGAAGAAGCGATCGAAGAAACTGCAGCAGACGCAGCCCAGATGGCCGATGCCGCCGGCGACGAGATTGCAGAAGAAACCGGCGAAGCTGTCGCCGCTTTGGACAGCGCTGCTGAAAACGCGGAAGAAGCCACTGAAGAGGCCGCAGAAGATGTGGCCCAAGCCGCAGACGCAGCCGGTGATGAAATCGCTGAAGAGACTGCCGAAGCGGGCGAGGCGATCGAAAACACTGTCGAGAACGCAGCCGCTGCGACCGCAAATGCGGTGGACGCCGCCGCTGACGAAGCCGAAGAAGGTGCCAACGAACTGCGCGAGGGTGACCTGATCACCACCACCGAAGCTGGTGAAGCTGCTCAGGAAGCGCTCGATTTCGACGAAATCGACGCAGCGACCGCACAGGCCAACGCAGGCACAGACGAAGAAGGTCTTGAAGCTCTGCTGTCGGTCGAAGGCTTTGATATGGCACGTGTGATGGACATCATCCAAGGTGCTGGTCTGAACGACCTGCAGAAGACAACCCTTGAGGCGGCTCTGGAACAAGCTCAGAATTCGCCCGAGGCACTGGAAGAAGTGCTGGCCCAACTGCGCGGCGCGCTCGACCTGTAAGGCAGACCCATATCAATAACAAAGGCGGCTTCTCGCGAGGCCGCCTTTTTCTATGAGCACTGCGCCCTTGGAACACATCGCGCCGTGGGTATTTTCACCAAGAAAGAGCTGATCAGGACGCCGCTTTCGGTAGCCGACGCGCGCGTGGCTGCGGGCGGGTGGGGATTTCCTTGAGCAAGCCGCCAACCCCCATAGACGCGATATCATCAGAGCTCACGGGGAGCCCGCAAGCAATGCGCGACAGAACCCAGTCCGCCCCGTTCAACGCAGGCGATCTGGCGCACCCCGGCAACCCGATGACGGGCGTGCCGTTCCGGTCCCCAACAAACAGCAGGTTTCCCGGATCAACAGGCATGCCAAAGCGGGTCACCGTTCCGCCCGCCGCGCGCAGGGCCGAGGGTGCCACGTCGTTTGGATCCGAGGTCGCAGAGCCCGTGAGCACAAGGATCAGGTCTGCTGTGCTGGCCGCAATACGCGATGACAGTGGCTCTGTTTTGTGCGGGCAGGTCTGGACTGCGCTCAAGGTCATTCCCAGTGCCTCAAGACGTCCGCGAATGGCATCTTCGCCTGCAGACCCGGGTCCGCCGGGCACCTCTGTGATAAACAGATCGGCAGTCCCGAGGGTCACTGGCGCAAAATCGATGGACTGCCGCGCGGCTTCGCAGGCGGCCTCCAAGTTGGCACCGTTGACCGCGTAGGAAATAATTTTGACCGTCGCGATCATTCCACCCTGCGCCATTTGTTGGAATTCTGGCACGGTGGCGCAAGAGATCATTGGATCGATCCCATTCAACTGCCGGATCGCCTGAGCGTTCAGGACAGCAACCCCCGGCCCCGGCGCAATCAGGTTGACGCGGCCGGTGAAGGCATCGGTCCGCAGGACATTCGGGCCTGCCATCGCTTTGGCCAAACGATCAGCCGCAACGTCTTCGGGGATGTCGCCGTGCTCGGGCTTGGCGACAATGATTTGCTCCTGTCCTTCGCTGCGCAGGGTTTCGATGTGCTCTTCTGTCAGCACCAAACCTTTGCGCAGGCGCCCCGAGGCCGTACCAACCGAATGCGCGAGGATTGCACCAACTGCGAGCTTTAGCGGGACTAGTCCGAATTGCATCAACCAAGCCTCAGGGACGCGATGACCTGCGCCAGAATAGAAACTGCGATTTCCGCAGGACCAGAGGCGCCGATATCCATGCCAACCGGCGCGTCAATCCGAGCGATGTTTGCAGCAGAGACGCCCGCCTCGGTCAATCGCTCAACCCGCTTGGCGTGAGTCCGCTTGGATCCCAAGGCCCCGATGTAGAACGCCGGACTGTCAAAACCGCGCATGAGCGCCGGATCGTCCAGTTTCGGGTCGTGGGTCAACAGGACCAAGGCCGTGCGGGCGTGGATGCCAATCAGCTCGATCCCCTCATCCGGCCATTCAGTGACAATACGGGTGTCGGGAAACCGTGCGGCATTCGCAAAGCTTTCGCGGGGGTCGAGAATGATTGGGTCGAACCCAGCGATCCGCGCCATCGGCACCAGCGCTTGGGCGATATGGACACCGCCCACGATCACCATCTGCAAGGGCGGATTGTGGACGGCGACAAAAGTGCGCCCGTCCTCTTCGACGCCAGAGCGGTCCATTCGGAAACGGTCCGCATAGCCATCGGTGCTCAGGCGCGGCCCGCCCTCTTCGAGATCCGCCACCAAGGCAACCTGCGTGCGCGCAGCACGGCGCTCGACGAGCTCTGCCAACACTTCTTCGGGCAAAGCCGACCCAACGGGCTGCACCAAAACGCGAATTGTTCCGCCACAGGCAAGGCCCACCGCGAACGCATCACCATCGCTGATACCATATTCCAACAGACGCGGCTTGCCGTCCTCTAGGGCTTCCATCGCCTCGACGACCACCGCCCCCTCGACGCAGCCCCCAGAGACCGAGCCTGCCATCTCGCCATCGCCCGAAATCGCCAGCATGCTGCCGACGCGGCGGGGCGCACTGCCCCACGTCTCGACCACAGTGGCCAGCGCAGCGCCGCGGCCCGCGCGATGCCACGTCAATGCGCGCTCGGGGATGTCTTCGAAACGGTCTGTCATAGGGGTCCTCCTGCGGGGATCGTGGCACCATCCCGCAGCAGAACGCAAGGGCACCAAAGGTGCAGTTATGCAGAGGTCACGCCCACCTGTCGCCCAAGTCGGCACGGGCGCGGTCGACCCAATGGTCCTGCAGCCACGCACAGGGACGCGAGTATCGGATCAAAGAGCCTTTGTACCCAGCAATCGCTTCGGGCATTTTGGGGCGTCCATGGAAACACACGACCCGCGCGTTTTCGGGCAGGATCGGATCGCGCAAATAGTTCACGGGCGGCAGACCAAGGCAGTCGTATTTGTAGCTGACCACCAGATCATCGGGAATGTAGGCGAAATCACCCTTTTCCATCGCCTTGTGCGAAGTATAGCGCTGCTCTGATCCGCGCGCCTCTTCCACGACCTTGTAGGTGTCGGTGGCCAACTCGTCATAGAGGTAGCCGTGCACCGCGGGATCATAGCGGAAGACACTGCCGTGGCCTGTGGGACGGCCCTTGCGCTTTTCGGTCCAGTCATGGCGCATGGCAACCTTGCCCGGCGCCATCTCCCAGATCGGGGTTAGATCGCCTGTGATCACCACATCCAGATCGAAGCCCAAGATCGGCCCCTGCAGATCAGGGATCAGACCGGACCTGAACAAAGAGGTTTTGCGCATCGCGCCTTGACGGTTCGCCACAGCGAGCGCCGCGTCCATCTCGGCCTGATACGGCTCGGACGGCAGATCCAGAACTTCGATGTCGGGGTGAAAGCCTTCGGAATGTTCTGTCATACAGAAAAACCGCACGGGCACATCCAGGTTCCGGCGCACACCGGAATAGAGCCGGTTCACATATTCGGGGCCGAACAAGGTGCCCCATTTGATGCAGATAATGTTGGCCGGCTGCATGATCGCCCCGCTGATGGTCCGTGATGATCAGCGGCTTATCGTGGCGGGGCGCATTTGGCAAATCACGCGGGCTGAGACTCGAGATGATCGCGCAACAGGCGGGCGTTGCGGATGTTTGCTTTGAACCCGACGTCCAGCAGGTCGCCGACCAAGGGAAACAGGCCAATGAACCAGTCCAGAATCATGTTCCAGACCATCTTGGCCAGCAAACCGATAGGGGCGCCGGACCCATGGGCCAACCCCAGAATATAAAGCGACGGGATCAGCGCCACCGTATCCCCGACCCCAGGAACGAGACCCAGAATAGAGTCCCACCCGAACCGGATCGACGTGCCGGGCACGCGAAAGGCGCGGTCCATCAACCGCGCCATACGCTCGGCTCTCTCAAGCCGTCTTATTTGATTTTCGTCGATCATGCGTGGCGATGATCCGGACCGACAGTCGCGATGACGTAGACGGCGTGG
Organism: Donghicola eburneus; assembly: GCF_900115865.1. Taxonomy (GTDB): domain Bacteria; phylum Pseudomonadota; class Alphaproteobacteria; order Rhodobacterales; family Rhodobacteraceae; genus Donghicola; species Donghicola eburneus. The sequence goes on from NZ_FOXY01000002.1 coordinate 350,662, forward strand.
ACGATGCCGGGGATGTAGCCCAGCAGGGTCAGCAGGATGTTGATCCAGAAGGATTTACCGATACCCACCTGCAGAAAAACACCCAGCGGGGGCAGGAAGATTGCGACGATAATGCGAATGATATCCATGACTTCTTGTCCTTTCGGGGTTGCGTTCGTGTCTTGCAGATACAACCACGCAAGCCCCAAAAGGTTCCGAAAATCTTAGGCCCTCAGCGGCAGGCGCGCCTCGACCATGCCAACGAACCAGCTGCAACCCGCTGGGATAATCTCGTCGTTGAAGTCGTACTCGGGATGGTGCACCGGCGCGCTGTCGCCGTTCCCCACGAGGATATAGGCCCCCGGCCGCTCCTCTAGCATATAGGCGAAATCTTCGCCCCCCATGATCAGCGGGGCCTCGTCGCACTGGCCCGTCAGCGACCGCGCCACATCCGCCGCATAGACGGTGTTTTCGTCCGCGTTCACCATAACCGGATAGCCGTGGTAGATCTTCACCTCTGCCACCGCGCCCAAGGCCGCTGCCGACTGGGTTGCGACCGCCTTGATGCGCTCTTCAGTCTGATGACGCACATCCTTGTCCAAGGTGCGGAAAGTGCCCTTCATCGTGACCTTTTCGGGGATCACATTGAACGCCTTGGAGCTGCTCTCGATCGAGGTCACAGAGACCACAACCTGATGCACAGGGTCCACAGAGCGCGAGGCAATCGTCTGCATAGCCGTCACCACATGGGACGCGGTCACGATCGGATCGGTCGTCTCGTGGGGTTTCGCCGCATGGCCGCCGCGCCCGTGAATGATGATCTCGAACTGGTCCGTCGCGGCAAAGAAACCGCCCGGACGGATCGCGAACTTGCCCGCCGGAATGCCCGGCCAGTTGTGCATGCCGTAGACCTCTTCGATGCCAAAGCGGAACATCAGGCCGTCCTCGCACATCTCGCGGCCACCGCCACCGCCCTCTTCGGCGGGCTGGAAAATGACCACAGCTGTACCTGCGAAATTCCGCGTCTCGGCCAGATATTTCGCAGCCCCCAGCAGCATTGAGGTATGCCCGTCATGCCCGCAGGCGTGCATCTTGCCAGCGTTCTGGCTGGCATAGGGTTTGCCCGTCGCTTCTGTGATCGGCAGAGCATCCATGTCAGCGCGTAGGCCAATCGTCCGCCCCTCTTCGCGGCCCTTAATAATGCCCACAACGCCAGTACGGCCAATCCCCGTCACGACCTTGTCGCAGCCAAATTCCCGCAGCTTGTCGGCCACGGTGTCGGCGGTCCGGTGCACGTCGAACAGCAGCTCTGGATTGGCGTGGAAATCCCGCCGCCACGCGGTGATCTCTGGCAACATTTCGGCAAACCGATTCTTCAGCGGCATTACGCTCTCCGATTTAGTCTGGGGCAAAGCTACGCCCGCAGAGCGCGACTTCCAGTGTTCAGGGCAGAAAAGGACAGTCCCACTGCCCCGCCCCTGCTTCTGCCGACCACCATCACCCGAGCCGAAGGCCATCACAACGCTTGTCCTGCGCAACATGGCGCAATCGGAACAGTTTCCCACACGGACTCCTAGACCCCATAGTGTAAAGTCTTGCCAGACTGTTAATACCCAAGCATTTGAGAACAGAATTCCGAATTTCCGAAAGGGTGCGCGATGTTTGAACAACTGGGACTGGGGGACATCACCCCGCGCGAAGCCAGCGTCTGGCTGGCACTTGCAGTAGGCCTGCTCTTTGGCCTCTTGGCAGAGCCGACCCGTTTCTGCTTCCGCCGCGCCGTCGCTGGCCCCCGTACAGAGCGCCGCTCGGCAGGTGGTCTGTGGCTCTGGGCTCTGGGTTTTGCGATCCTTGGCACCCAAGGCGCCGTCATGGCAGGCCTGATCGATTTCGGCGGCCACCGCTACACGAATACCGCCCTGCCCATTCTGGCGCTCGTCTTTGGCGGTTTGGCCTTTGGCATCGGCATGGTCCTGACCCGCGGCTGCATTACCCGCCTGACGATCCTGAGCGCCACCGGCAACCTGCGTGCACTGGTCGTTATGGTCGTGTTTGCCATCGTCGCCCACGCCACACTCAAAGGCGTCTTGGCCCCCCTGCGTTTGGCGCTCGGCAGCGTCACAGTCGAGCCTGGCATCAGCACCCTATCCGACCTGCCCGGAGGCGCTCTGGTCTGGAGCCTGCTGATCGCTGTCCCCGCGCTGGCCTACGGGATCACGGCTCGCATCAAGCCCATAACCCTGATCGCTGGCGCAATCATCGGCCTGCTGATCCCCGCGGCTTGGGTTGGCACCGGCTACGTGCTGCTGGACGAGTTTGACCCGATTGCGCTCGAAAGCCTCGCCTTCACTGCGCCCATGGCCGACAGCCTGTTCTACGTGATCGCCAGCACGGCTGTCTCGCCAAGCTTTGGCGGCGGCGTGGTCGCGGGTGTTCTGGTCGGCGCGCTCGTCGCCAGCCTGATCGGTCGCCGCTTTGCATGGCAAAGCTTTGACAGCCCCACACAGATGGGCCGTTACCTGACCGGTGGCGCACTAATGGGCGCTGGCGGTGTTCTGGCGGGCGGCTGCACCATCGGCGCAGGTCTGTCGGGCGTGCCCACCTTGGGACTGGCCGCGATTATCGCGATCCTGTCCATCGCAGCAGGCGGCGCGATTGCTGCCCGCTTCGTGGACCGGACTAGTGCACTTGGTTCCGGATACGCCGGATCATCAGATACACAATCACTACAACCGGCAGAGTGACCAAAGCCGTCAGCTCGGTCTTTTCCAGATGGACCAGCTTGCCCACGGGGGCGAGCAGATAAGTCGCCAAGCTGACCGCATAATAGCTGATCGCCACGACCGACAGGCCCTCGACAGTCTCTTGCAGACGCAGTTGCAGGTCGGCGCGGCGATCCATGCTTTCGAGCAGCGCTTGGTTCTGGGCCGAACGGTCCACATCCACACGGGTCTGCAGCAGTTGCGCAGCGCGGATCGCGCGATCCGACATGGTGGCCAAGCGCCGTTCCGTCGACTTCACCGTCCGCATTGCCGGGTCGTACCGCCGCATCATGAATTCGGCAAAGGTCTGACGGCCCCACACCCGCGCCTCGCGCAGCACCTCGATCCTTTGGTTAACAATCGCCTCATAGGCCCCTGTTGCCCCGAACCGGAACGCGGCCTGCGTTTGCAGGCTCTCTAGCTCGGCAGAGATCGTCAGTAGCGAATGCAGGGTCTCTTCGGGTTTGTCATGGGTCGCGCTGCTCATGTCCGACATCAAACGGGTCAGACGCGCGTCCACCTCTCCCAGCTGATCAGACATCGCGCGCACCCGCGCCAGCCCCAGCATCGACATACTCTTATAGGTTTCGATCTCGCACAGGCGCTGCAAGATGCGCCCGATCCGGCGCTCCCCCGTGTGCTCGGCGGGGAAGATCACGAACCGCATATGCCCCGCAGGATCGATTCGGAAATCGCCCGCGATGGTCGCTGCGTTGTCCAAAACGGTACTGATCGCCATACTTTCTGCCACGAACCAGTCGTCGCACTTGCGCTGCATCTCCTCGGGCGATCCCTCGGGTTCGATTCGCACCATCGCAGAGGTCACGCGCACACCCGGCGCATCGTTCAGCCAGCCTTCGGGAAACACCTCGAAATCGGCGGGGTCAAAGGGACGCTCCCCCAGCCCTTCGAGAAAGACCGTAAAGGTCATGAACTCGGTGTGCTGTTCCCATTTCAGGATGTGTTTGCCAATCTGCCCCGACCAATGGGTCGCACCCGGTTGCGGATGGGGGGCCCCATAGCGGTCAAGCAGCGCCAGCAGATGATCCCGATCCTGCGACTTGTCGCGACTGGCCGCATCCTTTTGCTTTTTGACCGCCAAGAAAACCGCACGGCACGGCGCCGCCAACATTGGAAACGGGCGGGCATGCAATTCGTTCGCTAAGGCGTAACGCAGCGGGTGATCGGAAATGGTAGTCATCAGCGAACCTTTTATCTTTCTATGCAAGCTACCGATTTCCGGCCGCCTTACAAGAAAATAGTTCGCATTTTCAGTGGGTTATATGTGCGCGACTGTATACCGAAGCGTAAATGACAGCCCGCACACCCCTAAGTGTTTATTTATGCGCGAAAAACGGGTCGCGTCCGCCAGGGTGCGACCGATTGCTGCGCACACGGACTTCGGCCAGAACGGCGTTCGGCGCGATCCGCGCCAGTGTCTGGATGTCGGGCGCGCGGGGCATAATCAGCTCGCGGGTTTCACCGCCATTCTCCGCCAACACAATCACGTATTCCTGCTGCAGGTCAGGCACAACAGGCGCAGCAGCGCGGCGCTCTTCGATGCGGTTCAACAGTGCATAAGATACGGACATATCGAGTTCCTACTTCCAATCCTCAGTGGCCCAAAAACGGGGGCGGAACTCGCAATTGCACGGTCTGCGGCGACCCTTTAACGATGTCATCTTCGTCGGACATGCACGGTAGTTTGTCCTACCATTCTTCATAACGCCTGTCCGGCTGCCTGTTTTAGACTATTGGATGTATCCACTTCTGCAATTACACAACCTTGCAATCCTTGCTTTGCGCGTGTCTCAGACTGAGACTTTTCCCTTTTTTGATTGAGATCAAAGACCTTACTGCCCAATCCTTAGGCGCGAAAAAGGCCGCTCCCGTCTCCGGAAGCGGCCCAAATTTACTAACCAATCGGTTAGTAATTACTTCAGCATCGGCAGCAGGCTGTCGATCGACGCCTTCGCATCGCCGTAGAACATACGGGTGTTCTCTTTGTAGAAGAGCGGGTTTTCGATGCCCGAGTAGCCGGTACCCTGGCCACGCTTCGAGACGAACACCTGCTTGGCCTTCCAGCATTCCAGAACCGGCATGCCGGCGATGGGGCTGTTGGGATCTTCTTGTGCGGCAGGGTTCACGATGTCGTTCGAGCCGATCACGATGACAACATCGGTCTCGGGGAAGTCGTCGTTGATCTCTTCCATCTCCAGAACGATGTCGTAGGGCACTTTGGCCTCTGCGAGCAGAACGTTCATGTGACCGGGCAGACGACCTGCAACGGGGTGGATCGCGAAACGCACCTCTTTGCCAGCCGCACGCAGCTTGCGAGTCATTTCCGAAACCGACTGCTGCGCCTGAGCCACCGCCATGCCGTAGCCGGGGATGATGATGACGCTGTCTGCTTCGTTCAGAGCGGTGGCAACACCGTCTGCATCGATTGCGATCTGCTCGCCCTCGACTTCCATCGCGGGACCAGAGGTGCCGCCAAAGCCACCAAGGATCACGCTGATGAACGAACGGTTCATCGCCTTACACATGATGTACGACAGGATCGCACCGGACGAACCGACCAGCGCACCCACAACGATCAGAAGGTCGTTGCCAAGGCTGAAGCCGATCGCAGCCGCGGCCCAACCCGAGTACGAGTTCAGCATCGAAACCACAACGGGCATGTCCGCGCCGCCAATACCCATGATCAGGTGGTAGCCGATGAACAGCGCCAGCAGGGTCATGATGAACAGCGGGAAGAAGCCACCGGTGCCAAAGTACCAGAACAGGCAGAGCAGCGAGATGACCGCAGCGCTTGCGTTCAGGATGTGGCCACCGGGCAGCTTGGTTGCCGCCGACGATACTTTGCCCGCCAGCTTGCCGTATGCGATCACCGAACCGGTAAAGGTCACAGCACCGATAAAGATGCCAAGGAACAGCTCAACACGCAGGATGTTCAGCTCGACCGGCGACTTGTGCGCGATCAGATCGGCAAAGGCACCAGACACGTCACCACCCGCAACAGCGTTCATAGTGATGTGCGCGTTAAAACCGACGAACACAGCCGCCAGACCCACCAGCGAGTGCATCGCAGCAACCAGCTGGGGCATCTCGGTCATCTGAACGCGCTTGGCGACCACAAAGCCGATGGCGCCGCCCGCCGCGATCAGGATCAGCGACAGCAGCCACAGACCCGAACCGGGGCCAACCAGCGTTGCGAAAACCGCCAGTGCCATGCCGACGATACCGTACCACACAGCGCGCTTTGCGCTTTCCTGACCGGACAGACCGCCCAGCGACAGGATAAACAGGATGGCCGCGACGACGTATGCCGCCGTAGTGAAACCAAAGTCCATAATCGTCTACTCCTTACGATTTCTGGAACATGGCGAGCATGCGCCGTGTCACGAGGAAGCCGCCAAAGATGTTGATGCCAGCCATAAAGACCGACAGCGCGGCAAGGAGGATCACCAAGAACGAGCCCGAACCGATTTGCATCAGCGCGCCCAGAATGATGATCGACGAGATCGCGTTGGTCACAGCCATCAGCGGAGTGTGCAGCGAGTGGCTGACATTCCAGATGACCTGGAAACCGATAAAGACCGACAGAACGAACACGATGAAGTGCTGCATGAAGCTTGCGGGCGCAACCAGACCAACCGCCAGCAGCAGCAGGCCGCCTACGGCCAGCAGCGTCACTTGGGTCTTGGTCTCTTTCTTAAAGGCCGCGACTTCGGCTGCACGCTTTTCTTCGGGCGTCAGTTCCGGCGCTTTTTCCTTGGGCTTCTGGGCCGCGATGGCCTTCACCTTGGGCGGCGGCGGCGGGAAGGTGATCTCGCCCTCGTGAGTCACGGTCGCACCGCGGATCACGTCGTCTTCCATGTTGTGGTTCGGCTGACCGTCCTTTTCAGGGGTCAGGTCGGTCATCATGTGACGGATGTTGGTCGAGTACAGGGTCGACGCCTGTGTCGCCATACGGCTGGGGAAGTCGGTGTAGCCGATGATGACAACGCCATTGTCGGAAACAACGCGCTGGTCCTTTTCGGTCAGCTCGCAGTTGCCGCCCTTTTCGGCTGCAAGGTCAACAACGACCGAGCCAGGCTTCATCATTTCGACCATGTCCTTGGTCCACAGGACAGGTGCATCACGGCCCGGAATCAGAGCGGTGGTGATGACGATGTCCATCTCGGGCGCAAGTTCACGGAACTTTTTCAGCTGGGCTTCACGGAACTCGGGGCTCGAAGGGGCCGCGTAGCCGCCGGTGGCCGCGCCGTCCTGGGTCTCTTCTGCGAAATCCAGATAGACGAATTCGGCACCCATGGATTCGATCTGCTCGGCCACTTCGGGGCGCACGTCGAACGCGTAGGTCATCGCACCCAGGCTGGTCGAGGTCCCGATCGCGGCCAGACCGGCCACACCGGCGCCAACGATCAGCACTTTGGCGGGGGGCACTTTACCCGCCGCAGTCACCTGACCGGTGAAGAAGCGGCCAAAGTTGTTACCCGCTTCGATAACCGCGCGGTAACCGGCGATGTTTGCCATCGACGACAGGGCGTCCATCTTCTGAGCGCGGCTGATGCGGGGCACCATGTCCATCGCGATGACGCTTGCGCCTTTGGATTTGCACAGCTCCAGCATCTCTGCGTTCTGGGCAGGCCAGAAGAAGCTGATCAGCGTTTTGTCAGCGCTCAGACGTTTGGCTTCGGTTTCGTTGGGTTCACGAACCTTGGCAATGATGTCCGCGGCTTTGAACAGCTGCGCCGCGGTGGGCAGAATTTCGACACCCGCCGCTTCGTACGCTGCATCGGAGAAGCCAGCGGCCTCACCAGCGCCGGTTTCGATGGCACACTCGTACCCCAGCTTTTGCAGCTGAAGTGCTGAGTCCGGAGTCATCGCAACGCGACGCTCCCCCTCGAACACTTCTTTTGGTGTTCCGATTTTCACAGGTATAGTCCCCCTTCACTTAACGTAAACCACCTCTGGAAGAGGTTATTACGGATAGATTTCGTGTAACTTGCGCAAGATTATTTCACAAGCACGCAATTTTCATGATCATTATGATTGAAACTTCGTCAGATCCATCTGCGGGTTTTAAGACAATATCGCGCGTATTCCGCCCTGAACTTTCGCCTTAGACGATCCTCCTCGGGAATGACAAAGCGACGTTCAATCACCCAGACAAAGACTGGCAAGAGGGTTAGCGCTAGCACTGCGTCAAACCGCAGAATAAACCCTGCCAAAATCAACATATCCCCCACGTAGATGGGATTTCGAGAGCGGCTAAAGATGCCGGAAGTGACCAGATGATCCGCCTCTTGGTGGGGAATCACTGTCGTCCGTTTGCTGCGCATCTCATAGATCGCCAGAGCCAGCAGGATCAGGCCCCCGCCGATCAACACGCCCGCCACCAGCCGCGCCCATTGCCCGCCAAAGGTCAACCACATCGGCTCGACAACACCGATGGCATAGGCCGCCACGATGGCCGCCAACAGCCACACAGGTGGCATATCGATCCATTGAACCGGACTGCGCAAACTGACCTCCCTCTCCTAGCAACGCTCGCGCAGTCTTGCCGCATGGCAGCATGGGTGCAAGTCAGACCATCGGATCGTGGCACAAGGTCGCAATTCCGTGACTGTAATGCATCTTTTTTCGCAGATTGTTGCGGTCAGCGCCTATGCCCAGAGGGGCACATGCCGCCGCGTCCCCTCTTGCGGGCCCTTTGTCCTCGGGTCACGATCCACCCCCAGACGCCAAAGGAGCTTTCATGACCGATTTCACCGCCACCCGCGCGCTCTTTGATCTGCCCGAAGGGCTTGTTTATCTGGACGGAAACTCTCTTGGCCCCCTCCCCCGCGCCACCGCAGACCGTGTCGCCCGCACGGTGACCGAAGAATGGGGCCAGATGCTGATCGGCGGATGGAACAAGGCCGGATGGATGGCGCAACCGGCAGCCCTTGGCGACCGGATCGGACGTCTGATCGGTGCCCCCGCAGGCCACGTGGTGGTCGGCGACACATTGTCGATCAAAGTCTTCCAAGCCCTCGCCGCCGCCCTGCAAATGCGCCCAGATCGGAAAGTCGTGCTTTCCGACAGCGGAAACTTCCCTTCGGACCTTTATATGGCCGAAGGGCTGCTTGGCGCACTGGGCCCCGATTACGAGTTGCGAGTCGTCGCCCCCGAGGACGTCGCCGCGCACATCACCGACGAGATCGCCGTCCTGATGCTGACCGAGGTCGACTACCGCACAGGCCGCATGCACGACATGGCCGCTCTGACCGCCCAAGCCCACACAGTTGGCGCTTTGACCGTCTGGGATCTGGCCCACTCTGCCGGAGCGGTCCCCGTGGATCTGATCGGCGCTCATGCGGATTTCGCCGTGGGATGCACCTATAAATACCTGAACGCCGGCCCCGGCGCGCCCGCCTTTATCTACGTCGCCCCCCAGCACGCAGAGATGGCCCGCCCGATCCTGTCGGGTTGGCTCGGCCACGCTGCCCCTTTTGCGTTTGAACAGGCCTACCGCGCGGGCGAAGGCATTGCCCGTATGCGTTGCGGCACGCCGCCGGTGATCCAGCTGTCCGCCTTGGGCGCCGCGCTCGACATTTGGGATACCGTCGATATGAGTGCCCTGCGCGCCGCGTCGATAGACCTCTCCGAAGCCTTTATCGCAGGGGTCGAAGCCGCCTGCCCCGACCTGACCCTCGCCTCGCCGCGCGACCCCGCCCAGCGCGGCAGCCAAGTGTCTTTCCGCTTTGACGAAGGCTACGCCGCCATGCAGGCCTTGATCGCCCGAGGTGTGGTCGGCGACTTCCGCGCGCCGGACATCATGCGCTTTGGCTTCACCCCGCTCTATATCGGGATGGAAGATGTCACCCGTGCGGTCGAAATTATCGCAGATGTCATGCAGAACCGCCTCTGGGACCGCCCCGAATACAAAGCGCGCGCGGCGGTGACATAACACTTAAGGCACCGCCAGATGGATAGAATTCGACCATAATATCGCAAAGCGATTGATTGCAGCCCCATGCCACTGCCACTGTAAAAGTTAACAAAGGGTTAATTTGAGCAGACCAAGTACAGGGGCACCATCAGATGAGCGGCACGACGTATCCAGACAGCAAACCCCTGCCTGCCTCGGCCCGCGTTGGGATCGGGCAGGTCAACCTGACCGACCTTGCCGACAGATATGGCTCTGACAAAGGCAGCACCAAGCATCGGTATAGCGAACTCTACCAAATGCTCTTTTTGCCCCTAAGGGACAAATCGCTGCGGTTTCTCGAGATGGGCTTGCAGATCGGCGGTCCAGAGATGGGCGAATCTGCGGATCGCAAAACGACCGATGTCCCTTCAATCCGGATGTGGTTGGAATATTTCCCCCGAGCCGAAATTTACGGGCTGGATGTCTCTGACTTCAGCTGGTTCGAAGCCCCGCGTTTCCAGTTCATCCGCTGCGACATGGATGACCGCGCCAAAATCGCAGAGGCCAAGGACGCCCTGCCCGAACTGGATGTCATACTGGACGACGCATCCCATGCCTCGCACCATCAGCAGAATGCCTTTCTGGAGTTATTCCCGAAACTGACCTCCGGAGGTCTGTATATTATCGAGGATTTGCGCTGGCAGCCGCGGCCCTATGAAAAACCCGGGATCACCAAGACCGCAGCCTTGTTTTCGGAATATGCAAAAACAGGTGTCTTTACCCATTCCGATCCCGAGATTTCAGCGGAATTTGCCAAGCATCGCCAAGATATCTCTGGCGTTTTCATGTTTCAGGTCAGGTACGACAAGAAGCGCCGTGATCAGGTTGCGGTGATCCACAAACGCTGAGACTGCGGCGCGCGCAGAGCCGCAGAGAATTTGAGGAAAAAAGAAGCCCAGAGTGCTTAGGCCGTCAGCTTTTGCGGTCTGCGGTGGGCGTGCCACGCGGCCAAAGCCTCGCCGAACGCTTGGAAGAGCGGGCGTGAGACCGGATCGTTTGCGGCGTTCCATTCGGGGTGCCATTGGACGGACATTGTGAAGCCCGGTGCGTCCTTGACATAGATGGCTTCGGGCGTGCCGTCGGGGGCGTAGCCGTCGATCACGATGCGCTGGCCTGCGTCCTTGATCCCTTGGCCATGCAAGGTGTTCGTCATCACCTTTTGCGCGCCCATCATGCGGTGAAACGGGCCATTCTCGGTAAAGCTGACCTCGTGGCGCAGGGCGAACTTTTCTTCGATCGTGCCATCGGGAGGCATCCGGTGGTTATCCCGCCCGGGCAGATCGCGGATTTCGGGATAAAGCGATCCACCCATGGCCACGTTCACCTCTTGGAAACCACGGCAAATTCCCAGAATGGGCTGACCGCGTTCCACGCAGGCCCGCACCAAAGGCAAAGTGATCGCGTCGCGGGCGCGGTCGGGCGTGCCATGGGCTTCGGTCCAGGTTTCCCCGTATTCTTCGGGGTGGACGTTCGGCCGCCCGCCGGTCAATAGAAAGCCGTCGCACGCCTCCATCAGATCGCAGACGGACACGTAGCGCGGATCGGCAGGCACGATCAGCGGGATCGCGCGACACACATCGGCGACGGCCTCTGAATTCATGGTGCCTCCGGCGTGGACCGGATAGCTGGTGTCCAGCAGGGCGTGGTTTCCAATGATGCCGACAACGGGCCGGGGCATAGTGTTCCTCCGATTGGGTCAAAAGAAAGATAGGCTTTTCGGCGCCGCTAAGAAAGTGCGCAAGTAAAGGGTGGGCTGTGCAGGGATTTTCCGGACTTTTAGACGTGGCGCCGCAAACTTGGGCAGTGATCGCCTATTTGGCCCTGAACGGCCTGACGTTCCTGCTGTTCGGCTGGGACAAGCTGCGCGCCATTCTGAAAAAGCGCCGCACACCGGAATTTCGCCTGCTTTTTCTGGCCTTTATCGGCGGCAGTGTTGGGGCCAAAGCGGGTCAGAAAGTGTTCACCCACAAGACGACGAAACAACCCTTTGCCCGCCGCTTGAACCGCATCTGCGCGTTCCATCTGGTGCTACTGGCGCTCTGGGGGCTGGCCAGCTTTGGGGCGTTCGGCCCTGCACCGATCAGAGCAATAGCGGACCTCGTCCCAGACCTTCGCCCATTTCTTACGCCATGAGAACGGGCGCCCACAGGTGACGCAGGTTTTTGACGGCAGATCGGATTTGCGGCGCATCTTGGCCATGATCACAGGTCCAATGACATCTGTCGGGAATCGCCGCCGCGTTTGCGCGGGCTGCGGTCGTTGACGAACCGGCGGGCGCTGTCCTGACGGCTGGCGTGCCGTTCAATCACGCGGGCGGCTGCGGGGGCGTGCCCCGCATCGCGCCGGATCGCCCAGATGCGGTCGCGGGCCGCGCGCGCAGCGGCAGGCACGTCCACCACAGGCGCGGGATAGGCCAGCTTGGCCGCGCCCTCCCACTTCCAAGGCTCTTGAAGCAGGGCATCGGGTACAGCAGCCAATTCCGGCAGCCACCGTCGGGTAAACGTGCCCGTGGGGTCCTGATCATGCCCCTGTTTGATCGGGTTATATATGCGCGGCGTGTTGATCCCCGTGGTGCCCGACTGCATCTGGACCTGAGACCAGTGGATCCCCGGCTCGTAATCGGTGAACTGCCGCGCCAGATGGGCCCCCGTGTGCCGCCAATCGAGCCAAAGGTGATAGCTCGCCACCGCCATCACCATCGATCGCATGCGGAAATTGAGCCACCCCGTCGCGGCCAGCGACCGCATACAAGCGTCCAGAAACGGCAGCCCCGTCTCGCCCCGCTCCCATGCGCGGCGGAGAGTCGGGTCGTCCTCTCGCAAACCTTGGTAAGCTGGGTGCATGGCGCGGTATTCAATCGCGGGCTCATCCTCAAGCTTCTGCATGAAGTGGTCCCGCCACGCGAGCCGCGACTCAAACGCCCTCAGGGACCCTTTCCACCCGCCAACAGCGGTCCGCTTGCGCGCGGCGCCCGCTGCCTCCGCCTCTCGGGCAGACAGTGTCCCCCACGCCAGATGCGGCGAGATCCGCGAACAGGCGACGGCCCCTTGCAAGGGCGTCGACATCTGCCGCTGGTAATGCTCGCCGCGCAGGGTCAGGAAACTGTCCAGCAAGGCCAGCCCTTCATACCGCCCGCCCTTCTGCCGATCGGGGCAAGGATCGACGAGCCCCAGATCAGGCATCGGATCGGACGCTGCCGCAATCCCGCGCAGACCCACGGGCGCAGGCAGAACATCCTGCCTCATGAACCGGTCCCGCAGACCCGCCCAGCCATTGCGAGAGGTCAGCCGCCGCACAACGCCGGTCTGGGGCAATTCCGTGAACTGAACACCCGTCCCCCGCGCCCAAGCGCCGACCCGCAGATCGCGGGCATAGGTCCAACCATTGCCGATCTCTTCGTGGGCGACGACCTCTGTGATCTTGTGCCGGACGCGCAAATCCTCCAGCACATCCACCGCGTCCCCCACACGGACACAAAGAGCCACACCCAGCCTTTTCAAGGCCACATGCAGCTCTCTCAAACTCTCTAAAACAAATGCCCATTGGCGACCGGACGCATCACTCTGCGCCCAGAGCTCCGGCTCAACGATATACAGAGCCAAGACGTCGCCCCGCGCCGCCGCATAGGTCAGCGCAGGGTGGTCAACAACCCGTAAATCCCTTTTGAACCAGACGATTGCGGCCAACAGGCCCCCCGTTATTCTTCGACGCCAACAGCAGAGGGGGCAGTGTCAGACGGCGCGCCATCTTCGGCGACTTTCTCGTTCGCGCCAACAGAAACCATGACGATCACCAACAGAAGCGCGACGCCGAAAACACCGGCGGCACCGATGCCCCACAAAGAGGGTTTATGTTGCTTCTTCTGGCGGTCAAGGTTGGTGTCCGGTGCAGACATGAGAAAATTCTCCTTTGTTCCGAGTTGGTGGTTCCATTCCACAAAACAACACATAGAGTCGGGGTCAGGTTCCACACTCGAACCCAAAAGACTTTAGGAGACGCGATGAAAGACGCTGCCCCCCAGACATTCTATTTGTCCGACTACACGCCCCCCGCGTTCCTGATCGACGAGGTCAGCCTGACCTTCCGACTGGCGCCCGAGGCAACCCGCGTTATCAGCCGCATCCACTTTGTGCCCAACCCCGACACCACCGATCGCAGCTTCTTTTTGCATGGCGAACAGCTGAAATTGATCAGCGCCAAGATTGATGGGCACGACGCCAATCCGACCCTGACCGCCCAAGGCCTAACCGCCGAGGTGCCGGACCACGAATTCACGTGGGAAGCCGAAGTCGAGATCAGCCCCGCCACCAACACCGCGCTCGAGGGGCTCTATATGTCGAACGGCATGTACTGCACCCAGTGCGAGGCCGAGGGCTTTCGCAAGATCACCTACTACCCCGACCGCCCCGACGTGATGGCCCCCTTCCACGTCCGGATCGAGGGCGACCTGCCTGTCCTCTTGTCCAACGGCAACCCCGTGGATCAGGGCGAGGGCTGGGCCGAATGGTCCGACCCGTGGCCCAAACCCGCCTATCTGTTCGCGCTGGTCGCGGGCGATCTGCGCGCCACCAGCGGCACCTTTACCACCCGCTCCGGCAACGAGGTGGCCCTGAACCTGTGGGTCCGTCCGGGCGACGAGGGCAAAACCGAATTCGGCCTGCAAGCGCTGAAGGATTCGATGAAATGGGACGAGGATGTTTACGGACGTGAATACGACCTCGACCTCTTTAACATCGTGGCCGTGGACGATTTCAACATGGGCGCGATGGAGAACAAGGGGCTGAACATCTTCAACTCCTCTGCCGTTCTGGCCTCTCCCGAAACCTCGACCGACGCCAATTTCGAACGGATCGAGGGCATCATCGCCCACGAATACTTCCACAACTGGACCGGCAACCGCATCACCTGCCGCGACTGGTTCCAACTCTGTCTGAAAGAGGGGCTGACCGTCTTCCGAGACCAGCAGTTCACCTCGGACATGCGCAGTGAACCGGTGAAACGGATCAGCGACGTGCTGATGCTGCGCGCCCGCCAGTTCCGAGAGGACGCAGGCCCGCTGGCTCACAACGTGCGCCCCGAATCCTATCAGGAAATCAACAACTTCTACACCGCGACCGTCTACGATAAGGGCTCCGAAGTCATCGGGATGCTCTTCCGTCTGGTGGGCGAAACCGACTACTACCGCGCGCTCGACATGTACTTCCAGCGCCACGACGGGCAGGCCTGCACCATCGAAGACTGGATCGCCGTGTTCGAGGATGCCACCGGCCGCGACCTGACCCAATTCAAGCGCTGGTACACGCAGGCGGGCACCCCCCACCTGACCGTGACCGAGGAATGGGTGAACGGCAAATACAACCTGCACTTCAAGCAAGAGACCAAGCCAACCCCCGGCCAGCCCGACAAACTGCCGCTGGTCATCCCCATCGCGGTCGGCCTCTTGGCCCATGACGGCTCCGAAATCGTGCCGACGACGCTGCTGGAAATGACCGAGGCCGCGCAGACCTTCAGCTTTGACGGCCTGACCGAACGCCCCATCCCCTCGATCCTGCGGGAATTCAGCGCGCCCGTGGTCTTGCACCGCGACACCAACAATCAGGAACGCGCCTTCCTCTTGGCGCACGACACCGATCCCTTCAACAAGTGGGAGGCGGGCCGCGCGCTGGCCAAGGACGTGCTGGTGCGCATGATCACCAAAGGGACCAAGCCCGACACAGGCTTCCTTGACGCGCTGCGCCAAATGGCCCTCGACGACACCCAAGACCCCGCGTTCCGCGCCCTGGCCATGGCCCTGCCGTCCCAAGACGATATCGCGCAGACCCTGTTTTCCAGCGGCGTGACCCCCGATCCCATGGCGATCTACGCGGCCGTCAAAACCCTGTCCCGCGCCATCGCAGAGCATATGAAGGACGACCTTCCCGCCCTGCTAGAAGCGAACACGGTCACCGAATCCTACCTGCCCAATGCCGAGCAATCGGGCAAACGCGCGCTGGCCAACACCGCCCTGTCCCTGCTGACCAAGCTCGACAGCGGCGCAGCCGCACAGGCCCAATACGACGCTGCCGACAACATGACCCAGCAGCTGTCGGCCCTGTCCTGCCTGATCCGCGCAGGGGCTGGCGCCGACGCGCTCGCCAAGTTCGAACAGCAGTGGCACGGCGACCGTCTGGTCATGGACAAATGGTTCGGCCTTCAGGTCATGCTGGCAGAGCCAGAGGACGCCGCACAGGTCGCCCAGACCCTGACCGAACGCGCCGACTTCGACATGAAGAACCCCAACCGCTTCCGCGCGGTCTTTGGCGCACTGGCCGGAAACCCCGCCGGATTCCACCATCCCTCGGGCGATGGCTACCGGACCATGGCCGACTGGCTGATCAAACTGGACACGGTAAATCCCCAGACCACCGCCCGCATGTGCAGCGCGTTCGACACGTGGAAACGCTATGACGCCGACCGTCAGGCCATGATTCGCGACCAGCTGGAACGCATCGCGGCAAAACCCGACCTGTCCCGCGACGTAACAGAGATGGTTGAACGTATTATGGCGGCATAACCTCGCCCACGGCGGGCAAATCGCGGCACAGCGCTTTGCCCGTCACACCATTTTTACTAGCCTAGGAAACAATCGCCCTACTTCGCGGTTGTCACATTACCTTCAAGAATTTCTGGTGTCTGACTCGGACATGAAAGATCGCATTGACCCTCTGATTTCGGAACGCGCCCCTTGGCTGTTCGCAGACCGCCCCGGCACCCGTGTGGCGCGGGGCCTTCTGAATTCCATGCTCAGCTATGACCGCACCATCCGCATCGGCGAGCATGTCCAGAACATGCCCGCCCCGCAGATTATGGAGCATATGGCCGGCCTCTTGGCCCGCGACGTCGAAGCATCCGGCCTGCACAATATCCCCGCCTCTGGCCCTGCCCTGATCGTGGCGAACCACCCCACGGGGATCGCAGACGGGATCATCCTGCAGCACGTGATCCAGAACGTTCGTGAAGATGCGTATTTCTACGCCAACTCGGACATCCTGCGCATCCTGCCCCAGTTCGACGCGATGATCGCTCCCGTCGAATGGCGCAAGGACAAACGCAGCCACGGCAAAACCCGCGAAACGATGGCCTACACGCGCAAGGCCGTGGACGCAGGCCGCCTTGGGGTGATCTTCCCCTCGGGCCGTCTGGCAAAGCGTCGCAAACTGAAATTGCACGAACGCCCGTGGATGGCCTCGGCCGCGATGATCGCGCGCAAGTTCGATCTGCCCGTCATTCCGGTGAACATCCGCGCCCGCAACTCGGCGCTGTTCTACCTGTTCGACTTCATCCACCCGACCTTGCGGGACATCACCCTGTTCCACGAGACATTGAACAAGCACCGCCAGCCCTTCCGCATCACCGTGGGCGAACCGATCTCGGCCCGCGCCCTGCCCGTCAAATCCGAAGAGGGCATCGAAATGCTGCGCGAGGCGACGCTGGCTTTGGGCGGCCGCTATGCCCCCACCGTGGACCTCTGGCAGAACACCCGCCGCCCGAAATGGGTGAAACAGCTGGGCTAACACGGGCCACAAACCACAGCGCCCGTTGATCCCCCCGCACGCATGGGCTAATCCCTCTGGCAACAGCAGGCGCACCCGCGCCTCCCATTGGATTCCGCTAGCCAAACGAGGCCCCCATGCTTGATCTGACCTTCGAGCCCCCGAAACCCAAAGTCATCGCCGGTGCCAAATACGATTGGGAACTGGTCATCGGTCTTGAGGTGCACGCGCAGGTCAGCTCGAACGCGAAACTGTTCTCGGGCGCATCGACCAAATTCGGCAACGAGCCCAACAGCAACGTGGCCTTCGTGGACGCGGCCATGCCCGGCATGTTGCCCGTGATCAACGAATACTGCGTGGCGCAGGCCGTGCGCACCGGTCTGGGCATCAATGCCGAGATCAACAAGTGGTCGGCCTTTGACCGCAAGAACTACTTCTACCCCGACCTGCCGCAGGGCTACCAGATCAGCCAGCTCTACCACCCCATCGTGGGCGAGGGCGAAATCATCGTGGACATGGGCCCCGGCGTCGCGCGCAAAGTCCGCATTGAACGCATCCACTTGGAACAGGACGCGGGCAAGTCGATCCACGACATGGACCCCAACATGTCCTTCGTGGACCTGAACCGCACCGGCGTCGCGCTGATGGAAATCGTCAGCCGCCCCGACATCCGTGGCCCCGAAGAGGCCGCAGCCTACGTCGGCAAACTGCGCCAGATCCTGCGTTATCTGGGCACCTGTGACGGCAACATGCAGAACGGCAACCTGCGCTGCGACGTGAACGTGTCGATCTGCCGTCAGGGCGCCTACGAGAAGTTCATCGAAACCGGCGATTTCGGCCACCTCGGCACCCGCTGCGAGATCAAGAACATGAACTCCATGCGCTTTATCCAGCAGGCCATCGAGTACGAGGCACGCCGGCAGATCCAGATCGTCGAGGGCGGTGGCAAAGTCGATCAGGAAACCCGCCTCTACGATCCGGACAAGGGCGAAACCCGCTCCATGCGTTCCAAGGAAGAGGCGCACGATTACCGCTACTTCCCCTGCCCCGACCTGCTGCCGCTGGAAATCGATGACAGCTTCATCGACGACATCCGCGACTCGCTGCCCGAACTGCCCGACCAGAAGAAAGCCCGCTTTGTCACCGAACTGGGCCTGTCGGAGTACGACGCCTCCGTTCTGACCGCCGAGGTCGAGGCCGCCGACTACTTCGAAGCCGTGGCCGCAGGCCGCGACGGCAAGCTGTCCGCGAACTGGGTCATCAACGAACTCTTTGGCCGCCTGAAAAAGGACGACAAGGACATCACCGACAGCCCCGTCTCGCCCGAGCAACTGGGCAAGATCGTCGGCCTGATCTCCTCGGACGCCATCTCGGGCAAGATCGCCAAGGATCTGTTTGAAATCGTCTACACCGAAGGCGGCGACCCCGAAGCCATCGTCGAAGAGCGCGGCATGAAGCAGGTCACCGACACCGGCGCCATCGAGGCCGCCGTGATCGAAGTGATCGAGGCCAACCCCGCGCAGGTCGAAAAGGCCAAAGCCAACCCCAAACTGGCGGGCTGGTTCGTGGGTCAGGTCATGAAAGCCACCGGCGGCAAGGCCAACCCCAAGGCCGTCAACGAGCTGGTCATGGCCAAACTGGGCCTCTGATTTCAGGCGACATCTGGAAATGCGAAAGGCGCTCCGATCGGGGCGCCTTTTTATTCTCTCCCATCGAGGGTGCGAGCATTCTCGATCAATCGAATACGCTACCCTATTTCAGGAAAAAGAGCCTTTTGCGCAATGGAACCTACTCGATGATACACGGCTTCCCCAGAATTCAAAAAGGAGACGACAAATCTAACATTCAACTCCTTGTCAGTAGAGGCTTGATTATCGCAAATAAGGACACCACGCAAATCCAAGCATGACTTCGCCCTCCCAGACAGAAACGCTACATTGAACTTCTCAGAGCTTTGAACTGATCGATAGCAATACGCATCCTGCTCCGGATGGCAGAAGAAAGTTTGCGCAATATTTCTTGTAATTGAATATATTTGCTCTTGCCCCTTAGGCACATCTCGACCGAACTCTTCTTCTAAAAAGAGATAGAACATTTCGGTCAATTTATCTTTTGGCAATCGCGATGCCCTGTAGCCCCCTATCGTAGCAACGTTGATTGGTCTGGTGCTGCGGTAAACCATCAATGCCACCTGCTTTGTTTCCTCAGCACGAGCTTCCTGTATCGCGAGAATTGGATCATTCGGGCAGCAATACAAGAGACTCTCACCGATTGAATTTAACCTACCCTGGTAACACACACGATCCCTAGGTGGCTCCCAAGCATCGTGAACTGTCTTGATGGTAGAATATGGAATTTGGGTTTCGTTATCGCCAATAGGTCTCGCGCGCATGAAGTGTTGGCCGACTGGGTATACACCAGTTTTCGTCGGAAACGAGTAAACGTCACCAAAAATTCCTGTAACTGCATCCAAGCATTCTTTGTCACTGATTCCAGCTCGAACTTTCTTTCTGAACTCATAAATTCGAAGCAGAATCTCCTGCTCACTCAGATTTGAAGAAAACATCTCGAGTTCCAATCCAAAGACAAAAGCGGACCACTCAACTCGATATGACTCAATATAGAAGTGAGATTCAATATTCTTGTTTTCTACCACACCCAACGTACATACGTCAGCCATACGTAAACCATACGCAAAACAGCCCTGACCCAAGGGTCCAACACGGGCCCCAGAGTGCTGCTCTGCACAGCATCTGTAACAAGGAATGAACAGACCGCTCCTGAGTCGGCAGCAACCTGCCGCAAAGTTGTGTGAAGGCGTTCGCGAACCCTTGGCGGGTGCAGCATGAGCAGATATACAGCGGCCTCGGTTCACAAGAGGACAGTTTCCATGGCCCAGTACGAATTCCGCGTGATTCCCGCGCCGACCAAAGGTCCCAAGGTCCCCGGCCTCAAGACCAACGAGGCGCGTTACGCCCATGCGGTCGAGGAACTGATGAACGATCTAGCGCAGGATGGCTGGATGTATCACCGCGCCGACACCCTGCCCATGGAGGTCCGCGAGGGCCTGCGCGGCACCAAGACCGTGTTCCAGAGCCTCTTGGTTTTCCGCCGCGAGATTCCGTCCGAAGACGTTGAAATCGTAGCAGAACCCGAAGTCACAACCATCACGCCCCAGCCCCTTGGCGCGACCATGAAGGCCGATCCCGAGCCTGCGCCCGAACCCAAGGAAGAGAAGCCTCTGAAGGCCGAGCGTGCGAAAACGACGATCACCAATGTGCGCGTCTCGCCCAAGCTGAGCAACGCCAAGGTGACCGTCCAAGAAGGCCAGAAAATCCGCGAATTCGAACCCGACGAGCCGACCTTGGACAAAGAGGACGCCCCGAATGACGTCCTCTTGTCTCGTGCCCAGCGGCTCTTTGCATCACCCAAGAAAAAGGACTAAGCGTCAGCGCCCGTCGCTCAGGTTCAGCGCCAGCGCGTGGATGCGACCCATCAGGTCCTTGCCAATCGCTGCATGCACCGCACGGTGACGGGCCACACGCCCCATCCCCGCAAACTCCAAACTCACCAGAGTCACAATAAAATGGCTCTCCCCACCTTCCTGATAGCCGCCGTGGCCGCGATGGCTCTCGCTATCGTCCACAATTTCAATCACTTGCGGTTTAAACGCCGCTTCCAACCTTGACCGCATCTCGGCCGCAACAGGCCCATCCGTATTAGACATTTTTTTCGTCTACCCCCTTCAATCCGGCGTCAGTCGGTTTAAACTCTCTCGTCCGAGTCGAAAAGGGAATGCCCATGATCAAACGCGACGACCCCTTTGGTTTCGATATGTCCGTCTCTTCTGCCAAGAAGAAAAACCCGCGCGGTCGCCGCGGGATGTCCGGTGCATCCGAGACATCTACCCGCAACTGCGAACACCCCGGCTGCGAAGAGGCCGGAAAGTACCGTGCGCCCCGAGCGCCCGATGTGCTGGATGAATACCTGTGGTTTTGTAAAGACCACGTGCGCGAGTATAACCAGAAATGGTCATTCTTTGATGGCACCACAGAGGCAGAGCTGAACGCGCAGCGCAGCAAGGACCGAGTCTGGGAACGCAAGACCAAGCCGATGTCCGACCCCGAGCAGCGGGCCTGGGCCCGCCTTGGCATTGAGGACCCCCACCAGGTTCTGGGCCAAAACGCGACCCGCAATCCCGGCAAGTCGGCCAACGGCCACACGCGCAAACTGCCCCCGACCGAACGCAAAGCGATCGAGATCCTCGAAGCCAAGGACCACTGGACCAAGGCCGAGATCCGCAAAGCTTACAAGGCACTCATCAAGGTCCTGCACCCTGACATGAACGGCGGTGACCGCTCGGACGAGGAAAAGCTGCAAGAGGTCGTCTGGGCTTGGGACCAAATCAAGGACAGCCGGAACTTCCGCTAATTGTGAACAGGCCGCCTCTTTCAGGCGGCCTTTTTGCTGCTCCACTGCCCTTTCTGCTTTGCGAAAATACTCACGGCACCACGTCGGCCGTGCTCACCAACCCAGCACATAAGCGGCCCACCACCAATCTGCGTCTAAGAAACTTCGCAGATTGCTCTTTCCCTTGTAGCCCCGCGCATTATGGTGCACCACGCAAGTGAAGGTTTGAAAGCAAGAAGGTGACAGCGATGGGCGACCGCAAAGAAGCTGTGGTGAAACCGACCGAACAGATTTCCGTACGTGATGTTTTTGGCATTGATACGGACATGATCGTCCACGGCTTTGCCGAGGAAAACGACCGCATCCCAGAGCTCGACCCCACCTATAAGTTCGATCCCGACACCACTCTGGCGATCCTTGCAGGTTTTGAAAAGAACCGCCGCGTGATGGTGCAGGGCTACCACGGGACCGGCAAATCGACCCACATTGAGCAGGTCGCAGCCCGCCTGAACTGGCCCACCGTGCGCGTCAACCTTGACAGTCACATCAGCCGGATCGACCTGATCGGCAAAGACGCGATCAAGCTGAAAGACGGCAAGCAGGTCACCGAATTCCACGAGGGCATTCTGCCTTGGGCGCTGCGCAACAACGTCGCGATCGTGTTCGACGAATATGACGCGGGCCGCGCAGACGTGATGTTCGTGATCCAGCGTGTTCTGGAAACCGACGGCAAGCTCACGCTGCTGGACCAGAATGAAATCATCAAGCCGCACCCCTATTTCCGCCTGTTCGCGACTGCGAACACTGTGGGTCTGGGGGACACCACCGGCCTGTATCACGGCACCCAGCAGATCAACCAGGCGCAGATGGACCGCTGGTCGCTTGTCGCGACCCTGAACTATCTGTCGATCGACGCCGAGACCAACATCGTTCTGTCCAAAAACCCGCACTACAACACCGAGGCAGGCCGCAAGACCATCAAGCAGATGGTCACCGTTGCCGACCTGACACGCAAAGCATTCATGTCCGGCGACTTGTCCACTGTGATGAGCCCCCGTACCGTGATCGCATGGGCCCAGAACGCAGAAATCTTCCGCAATGTGGGCTATGCGTTCCGCCTGACATTCCTGAACAAGTGCGACGAACTGGAACGCCAGACCGTTGCCGAGTTCTACCAGCGCCTCTTCAACGAAGAACTGCCCGAAAGCGCAGCAAGCGTCGCTCTGGCCTAAGGCCAAAATACGGAATTGAGAGGGTCGCTCGGCAACGGGCGGCCCTTTTTTCTTGGCTGCGCCGCGGCATAGAGGTCAGGAAAACCAGAGGGCATCCCCATTTGGATAGGTTTTCCGACGATTGGCTTATTTGACCTTTTGGACAAGCGTCATACGCTTGTTACATGAAACACAGAGCCCTATGCCGGATCGGTGCTGCGGCCCTCTTGTGTGTATTAGGGACAGCACCCTCCGCCCTTCCTTTTTGGGCCCATCAACGGGTCCAGTTATTCGCGACCTGTGCGGGTCGTTACGAAGCCATGTCATTGGATCATCGCGAGATGGACCGAGGCAAACGCAGCGCCATGCGCAATCAGGTCGAAGGGTTCCAATCCCTTGTCGATGCTCTTCTGCCGGACGCACTGGCCGAGGAGATGCCGGAAAACATGCCCGTGAAGTGGAAGGCGACCGGCTGGTCCGAAATCGCGCATCTACTGACAGAGGTGCAATACTCTGTCGATCCCGGCCGAGTGCGGCGGGCGTCCGACATGCTCGGGAAGCGGATCGAAGAATGCGAAGGTCTGCTTTTGTCCTAAGGATTTAGGCAGGTGCTATGGTCAAGCCGCCCTTGTGGGTCTAGGTTGCGGAGGATGAACGACGTCCTCCGAAAGCTGGCACCATGAAGAAGTCCGACAACCCCGCCGATCCGTTCAAGAAGGCTCTGGCCGAAGCCACCCGCGTCATGTCGGAAAACCCCGATTTGACCGTGAGCTATTCGGTCGATCCGGCAGGAATGTCCGGCGACTCGATGCGCCTGCCCCAAATTTCCCGCCGCATGACCCGGGACGAGGTCCTGATCGCGCGCGGGACAGCGGACGCGCTCGCCATGCGTAGCCGCTACCACGATGCGTCGGTCGCAGCGCGCTATATCCCCCAAGGTGACATGGCCCGTGGCATTTACGAGGCGATGGAAACTGCGCGGTGCGAGGCAATGGGCGCGCGCGACATGCCCGGCACTGCAGGCAACATCGACGCCAAAATCGCCCACGAAGCCAAGACCCGCGCATATGAACAGGTGACCGAGGCCAAGGACATTCCGTTGTCCGTCGCTGCCGGCTATCTGGTACGCAATCTAGCCACGGGTCGCGACCTGCCCGCGGGCGCGGACAACGCGCTCGACCTATGGCGCGACTTCCTCGAGGGCCAAGGGTCCGAGACTCTGACAGGCATCGACGACGTGTTGTCCGACCAGCAGGCCTTTGCCAAGTTCGCCCGCCAGTTCATCACCGATTTGGGCTATGGCGACCAGTTGGGTGAAGACCCCGACGATCTGGACGACGAGTCCGAAGATGACGAGGCGCAGGAAGAAGAACAGGAAGAGGACGAAAGCCCCGAGTCCGACGGCAACGAGGAAAGCGAAAGCGACGAGGGCGAAGCTGAACCAGAGCGGTCTCAGGATCAGCAGATGGATCAGGCGCAGGCCCAAGTCTCGATGGAGGAAGACTCCGAGCTGGAGCTGGACGAGGAGACCGAGTTGCCAGAGGGCGACGCGCCCATGGACCCTCCGCCCCCTGCCCCGCATTCCGAGGCCGATCCCGACTACAAGGTCTTTGAGACCAAATTCGACGAGGAAATCCGCGCCGAAGATCTGGCCGACCCCGCAGAACTCGAACGCCTGCGCGCCTATCTGGACCAGCAACTCGAGCCGCTGAAGGGGGCTGTCAGCCGTCTAGCGAACAAGTTGCAGCGCCGTCTACAGGCGCAGCAGAACCGCAGTTGGCTTTTCGATATGGAAGAGGGCATTCTGGACGCTGGTCGTCTAGCCCGCGTGGTTGCAAACCCCACGACACCCCTGTCCTTCAAGGTCGAGAAAGACACTGAATTCCGCGATACCGTTGTAACTTTGCTTTTGGACAACTCCGGCTCGATGCGCGGCCGTCCGATCAGCATTGCGGCCATCTGCGCCGACGTTCTGGCCCGCACGCTAGAGCGCTGCAACGTCAAGGTCGAGATTTTGGGCTTCACCACCCGTGCCTGGAAAGGCGGCCAGAACCGCGAGACGTGGCTGCAACAGGGACGCCCCCAGCAGCCCGGTCGTCTGAACGATCTGCGCCACATCATCTACAAACATGCCGACGCCCCGTGGCGCCGCGTGCGTCCGAACCTCGGGTTGATGATGAAAGAGGGCCTGCTGAAGGAAAACATCGATGGTGAGGCGCTGGAATGGGCTCACCGCAGAATGCTGGCCCGCCCCGAGGCGCGCAAGATCCTGATGGTGATTTCGGACGGCGCACCCGTGGATGACAGCACCCTGTCGGTGAACCCCGCAAACTTCCTTGAGAAGCACCTGCGTGACGTGATTGCAATGGTCGAGAAGCGCAAGCTGGTGGAGCTCTTGGCGATCGGCATTGGGCACGACGTGACCCGCTATTATGAACGTGCGGTCACGATCACTGATGTGGAACAGTTGGCCGGTGCGATGACCGAACAGCTGGCGAGCCTCTTTGACTCCGACCCCCGTGCGCGTGCGCGCGTAATGGGGATCAAGAACAGCACCCGGAGAGCTGGATGAGTTTTCAAGATTTCGCGGTCACCGCGCGGCCGGAACAGGGGCCGCCGCGTCTGGCTGCTTTGCGCGAACAAATGGCTGCCGAAAGGCTGGCCGGATTTCTGGTGCCCCGCGCCGATGCCCATCAGGGTGAATACGTGGCGCCTTGCGATGACCGACTGGCCTGGCTGACAGGGTTCACGGGCTCGGCTGGTTTTGCGCTGGTGCTGGCGGACAAAGCAGGCGTCTTTATCGACGGGCGCTACCGTGTGCAGGTCAAGTCGCAGGTCGCCGACTGCTTTACCCCCGTGCCTTGGCCTGAAACCAAGGCGGGAGACTGGCTGTTAGAAAACCTAGATAGCGGCTTGGTCGGTTATGACCCGTGGCTCCACACCCCGCGCGAGATCGAAACGATCGAAGCCGCGCTGGCAGGCACCGAAATCGGTCTGAAGCCGGTCGATAACCTTGTCGACCGCATCTGGGCTGATCGCCCTGCCCGACCCACGGCCCCTGCCGAAGCCTTCCCCGTCGAGATCGCGGGCCTGACTTCTGGCGAGAAGCGCGAGATGGTGGCAGAGGCCCTGCGAAAGGCAGGCCATGCTGCGTGCGTCCTGACACTGCCCGACAGCATCTGCTGGATGCTGAACATTCGCGGCGCGGATATCGCGCACAACCCAGTTGTCCAATGCTTTGCGATTGTGTTTGACGACGCGTGTGTTGCCCTGTTCGCGGGCCCTGCAAAGTTCGAAGCTCTTGGTCCTGATCCCGACATCAGCATCGCGCCGCTCGACGCCTTTGAGGGGGCATTAGGACAGCTTAGCGGGCCTGTTCGGCTCGACAAAACCTCTGTCCCTGTGCTGGTCCAGCAGGTTTTGGAAAGCTTCGAGATCAGCATTGCTTGGGGCGATGACCCCTGTGTCCTGCCCAAAGCTTGCAAGACTGACGCCGAGATCGCCGCAACCCGCGCCGCGCACCTGCGCGACGGTGCAGCGATGGTGGAATTCCTGTGTTGGCTCGATCAGCAGACGCCCGGGACCTTTACCGAAATTGATGTCGTCAAAGCGCTAGAGGGCTTTCGTGCGGCCACAAACCAGTTGCGCGAGATCAGCTTTGAGACCATCTCTGGCAGCGGACCGAATGGCGCAATCGTCCATTACCGTGTGAGCGAGGAGTCGAACCGAACAGCCCAAGACGGTGACCTGCTGCTGGTTGATTCCGGCGCGCAATACACCGACGGCACCACAGACATCACCCGCACTATGCCCATCGGCACCCCCACAGCAGAGCACAAAGACCGCTTTACCCGCGTGCTCAAGGGGATGATCGCAATCAGCATGGCGCGTTTTCCCAAGGGGATTGCAGGCCGTGATCTGGACGTTCTGGCCCGCAACGCGCTGTGGCAAGTGGGACTGGACTATGACCACGGCACCGGCCATGGCGTTGGTGTTTACCTGAGCGTACACGAGGGGCCTCAGCGCATCTCGCGCGCCTCGACGCTGCCACTGGAGCCAGGGATGATTCTGTCGAACGAGCCTGGCTATTACAAAGAAGGCGCCTACGGCATCCGGATCGAGAACCTGATTGTGGTCTCTCCTGTGGACACGCCAGAGGGCGGCGACGATCACCGTACCATGTACGGATTTGAAACACTCACATGGACACCGATTGATCGCAGGCTGATAGAAACCGCCCTTTTGACACCACAAGAACGTGCGTGGCTAGATACTTACCATGCGACATGTTGGGAGAATCTTTCGTCAAGACTGTCGCCGGAGGCCAAAACGTGGTTAGAGAGCATGACTGCGCCGCTCTGACACGAGAGTGTCATCAAAGACTGGCACAGCGATAAAAAACACAGGGGGACTACGCATGACAGCGAACATCAAGATCCATGCAAACGCAGGGACTTATGTTGTACGCGCAGGCGGTGCTGTGTTGGGCGAAAGCTCGAACACTTTGGAGTTGGTAGAAGGCGATTACACGCCGGTGGTTTATTTCCCTCGGGAAGACATCGCTATGGCCTTTCTCGACCAATCCAGCCAGCGCACGACTTGCCCGTTCAAGGGCGAGGCTCAGTACTACAACATCGTGACCAAGAGCACGACCATCGAGAACGCAGCTTGGTCCTACGAGGATCCGGCGAGTGGTCTGGAGCAGATCAAAGGGTATCTGGCCTTCCACGCCAGCCCACAGCTCGCGATCGAAGAGTTGTAATCCATCGGCCGATTGGGGCTGTGACGGGGCGTGCCACTGGCGCGCCCTTTGTCGTTTCAATGTATGACGTTTCTAGCTGTGCTCTTCTGCGGCTGTCGCTGCTAGCGCGCGGTTAAAGGTCCGCAGGGCATCCACTTGAAATACCGCTCCGACGATGTCGGGCGCTTCTTCACCGCGTGCGGACTTAACCACCGGGACAAAGGCCGCGCCAGTACGGTCAAAGATCGGCATCGCGTCGCGCAGTGTCTGGCCCGTTTGCAGGACAGTCCCTTCGGCCACCAATGCTTCGAGTTGGTCAAAGGGGGCGGCGTGTTCATGATCAAGCGGACGCATCACGGTCGCCACGCCGTACATCCCCATCAAGTAGGCCTGCGGCCCTGCGGCCAGTTGTAGGTTGCGCCGCGCCAATAACGTCAGAAAGAAGGACTGAGAGACCATGCGGCTGGACAGCGCGGTCGACATGGACACAGCCACCATGACAGCAAGCCCCGTATGCCAGTCCCCTGTCAGTTCAAACACGATCAGCGTCGTGGAAATCGGCGCGCCGAGCACGGCCGCCGCCACCGCGCCCATGCCTGCCAACGCATAAAGTGTCGCCTCGCCCGAGACCGAGGGGAAGATACCCGTCGCGATCAGGCCAAAGGCCAGCCCCGTCAAGCCACCCACCATCAACGCGGGCGAAAACACCCCGCCCCCCATGCGGCCCGCCATGGTGATCGACACCGCAATGATCTTGAGCACGACAAAGACCAAGGCTTCGTACAGGAGCATGTCTCCCGCCAGGGCCCGGGCGGTCGTCTCGTATCCCACACCAATGATGTGCGGGAACATCAGCGCAATGCCCCCCAGCAAGAAACCAGAGATCATTGGCCGCGACCATGCGGGGAACTGCAGCGCCGCCTCCAGTCGGTTACCGAGTTGATCTGCCCAGAAGATGGCGCGCATCAGAACGACCGCAACCAAACCGCTTACCAACCCGAGGATAAAGAACGCAGGCAGTTCAGCGTAGAACTGCAAGAATGTACGCGACGACAGGACAAACTCGCTCACATCGCCAAACGTCAGACGTGACACCACCGTGCCTGCGACGCTGGCAACAACGATGGGGGCAAAGGCATGGATCGCGAAGTGACGCAGCACGACCTCCAGCGCAAAAAGCGCCCCCGCAATCGGCGCGTTAAAGCTGGCAGACACCGCCGCAGCCACAGCACACCCCAAGAGGTTCCGCCCGCTAATGGCGTCAGCGTGAATCCAACCGCTCATCCGCGTCGCGAGAACACCAGCAAGGTGCACAACAGGCCCCTCTCGGCCCGTCGATCCGCCGCTCGATAGCGTGATAAGCGATGCTAAGGCAGAGGCCAGACCCTCTTTGACCTCAACCCGTCCGCCATTCAGCGCGGCGCCCTCGATCACATCTGCCACGGACCGCACCCGCCCGTCCGGCGTGAATCGCTGTAGCAAGAGCCCCACCAGAAGCCCGCCCACAGTCGGGATCAGGATGACCCAAATCCAGTTCACGGTCCCAAGGTGCGTGTGAAGATGGTTAATGTCGTCGGTCCGGTAGAGCGTGCTTTGCAACAGCTCGATCCCGAGTCGGAACGCCACCGCGGCGCAGCCAGAGGCAGCCCCCACCACCAGCGCGATCAGCCAGAATTGAAACTGGCTCGGCCCCTTGGTCCGGACCAGATCATAAGACCTGCCGATTTCCTCGCGTAGATCGTTGAGAGATTCTTTAAAAAACTCTTTCACGTTCGCCCGCCATTGCGCGTTTACCTTTTCCACAGACATGAGCATGCGTATGTTGCCTACAACCAGAAAGAAGGCCGGCATGACAAAACCCGATGCACTCCATGAGCTTAGCACCTTACTAGGACAACGTCTCTCGACCTCCAAGTTTGAACTTGAAGCGCATGGGCGCAGCGAATCCTATTTTCCGACCACCCTCGCCGATGCTGTCGCATTTCCAGACAGCACCGAAGAGGTCAGCGAGATCGTGAAAATCTGCGGACGGCACGGCCTACCGGTGATCGGCTGGGGCGCTGGAACTTCGCTCGAGGGACACGCACTGGCCAAGCAGGGCGGCGTCATCGTGGATTTTCGGAATATGAATCAGATTTACGATCTGCACGCCGAAGACATGAGCGTCACCGTCCAACCCGGCATCACACGCGAAGCACTAAACGAGGAATTGCGTGCCACGGGCCTGTTCTTTCCAGTTGATCCAGGCGCCAATGCCACGATCGGAGGCATGGCCTCGACTCGTGCAAGTGGGACAACCACGGTGCGCTATGGCACGATGCGGGACAACGTTATGGCGCTCGAGGTGGTCATGCCCGATGGGCGTATCGTTCGCACGGGCAGCCACGCGAAAAAATCCGCTGCGGGCTTTGACCTAACCGCCCTCATGATCGGGGCTGAGGGAACCTTGGGCCTGATCACAGAACTGACCCTGAAACTGCAGGGCCAGCCCGAGGCTGTAGGCGCCGCTGTCTGCGCGTTCGACAACATTTCTGACGCTGTCGCCACTGTGATTGAGACCATCCAGTTTGGGCTTCCCATGGCGCGGATCGAATTCATCGACGCTGCCACGGCTGCGGCTGTGAACGCCTATTCCGGCTCTGAGCTGCCCCTGACCCCGCACCTCTTGGTCGAATTCCACGGCTCCGAAGCCGCCTTGGCCGAACAGGCCGAAGTTTTTGGGGGAATTCTGGCCGAGCATGGCGGCAAAGGGTTTGACTGGGCAACCGCGCCCGAAGACCGCAAGGCGCTCTGGCACGCACGCCACCACGCGTATTGGGCGATCCTGAACAGCCGCCCCGGATGCCGCGCGGTCGTCACAGATCTGTGTGTGCCAATCTCGCGCCTTGCCGGAGCGGTCGAAGCCACGCGCACGGACATCGACCAAAGTGGCCTGCAAGGCCCTATTCTCGGTCACGTCGGGGATGGCAACTTCCACGCGATCCTGATGATCGATCCAGAGAGACCCGAAGAACTGGATCGCGCCAAAGAGCTTTCGGACCGTATGGTGAAGCGGGCGTTGTTCATGGGGGGAACTGTCACCGGCGAGCATGGCGTCGGCTACGGCAAGCTGGAGTATATGCCCATGGAGCACGGCGAAGGCTGGGACGTCATGGCGCAGATCAAGGCCGCGCTGGATCCGATGAACATCATGAACCCGGGCAAGGTGGTGCGGTTCGGGGAATAAACCCAAGTCGATGAGTGATTGAAAAAAGAAAGGGCCGCTTGGCCCTTTTATTTTTGCTCGATCAGAGCTCGCGCCGCCTCTCGCGCAGCTTCGGTGATCGTGTCACCAGAGATCATGCGCGCAACCTCGTCCACGCGCTCTCCTGCGTCCAAGGGCACCACGCGGCTCAGGGTTTGGCCATCCTGCACGGACTTGCTGACCTGCCAATGATGCTGCCCCAAGGCGGCGACCTGCGGCGAGTGTGTCACCACAAGCACCTGACCTTCGCTCGCCAGTCGCGCCAGACGGCGACCCACGGCGTCTGCCGTTGCGCCACCCACCCCACGGTCAATCTCGTCAAAGATCATTGTCACGCCGGATGTGTTTTGGGACAGGCAAACCTTGAGCGCCAAAAGAAAGCGGGAGAGTTCGCCGCCCGAGGCAATCTTGGCCAAGGGGCCTGCGGGAGCACCCGGGTTGGTGGCGACGGTGAACGAGACATTGTCGCGCCCTTCAGGACCGACATCCCCCTCGGTAATCTGGGTATGAAAGACCGCCCGCTCCATTTTAAGGGGGGCCAGCTCGTCCATCACGGCACGATCCAATCGCGCCGCAGCTTCGGTACGCGACTCTGTCAACGCCGCCGAAGCGTCTGAATAGGCGGCATCAGTCGCTTTGACGTCTGCGCGCAAGCGGTTCAGGTCCCCCTCGCCCGCATCCAGTTGGCCAAGGCGCGTGCGCAATTCTTCGGCAAAGGTCCCCAGATCGTCCGGCGTTACCCCATGTTTTCGCGCCAAACCGCGGATCGCGAACAAGCGCTCTTCGATTGCTTCGAGTTCCGCGGGGTTGAAGTCGAGGTTCCCGAGAACACGTTCAACCCCTTGCGTTGCATCGCCAAGCTCGTTCAGCGCCCGCCCAAGTGCCGCAATCGGTTCATCCAACTGACCGTCCGCTTCTGCAGCGATACCGTCCAGCCAACGCATGCCGTCACCCATTGCGCCCTCGGCCCCTTCGAGCCCAAGGATCTGGAACGCGCGCGCCAGATCATCGCGGATCTTCTCGGCGGCTTGCATCCGGCGGCGCTTCGTGTCCAGCTCTGCGTCCTCGCCCGGTTGCGGGTCGAGTTGATCCAATTCGGCGACGGAATGGCGCAAGAACTCTTCTTCGCTCCGCATCGCGGCCAGCTTTTCCTCGGCCTCGGCCAACGCTTTGGTCGCGCGGCTGCGCGCTAGCCACAACCCACGCAGATCCGCCAACAAGACCCCGTGTCCAGCGAACTCGTCCAGCAGCTGTCTGTGACCGCGCGGGTTCAGCAGGCCGCGATCATCGTGCTGTCCATGCAATTCAACCAAAGTCTCGGACAGGTCGCGCAGCACCTGCCCTGACACGCGGCGATCATTGATCCATGCAGTCTTGCGGCCATCCACGGTGTTCACGCGGCGCAGGATCAATTCGCCATCCGCCTCGACCCCAGCCTCGGCCAGAATGCGGTGCGCGGCATGATCGGTGGGCAAGTCGAATTCAGCGATCACTTCGCCTTGGTCCGCGCCAGCACGCACCAACTCGGCACGCCCGCGCCAGCCCAGAACAAAGCCCAAGCTGTCCAAGAGGATCGACTTACCCGCACCTGTTTCCCCTGTCAGGACATTCAGTCCCGGCTGGAAATCCAATTGCAGTCTGTCGATCAGCAACACATCCCGAATATCAAGCGTTCGCAGCATGTAGAATGTCCGGTTGCCCGCCTAGATGCGTGATCAGAGCCACTGGCCCTTGATCATCTGGCGGTAAATTTTGGCCAGCCAACTGTCACCCTTGGCCTCGGGTTTCAGACCCGCGTTGGTCAGCAGTTCATAAGTCTCTGCGTACCACTCGCTGCCCTGATAGTTATAGCCCAGAATAGCCCCGGCAGTCTGCGCTTCGTCGGTCAGGCCCAACGACAGGTAGCTTTCTACTAAGCGGTGCAGCGCCTCGGCGGTGTGGGTAGTGGTCTGAAAATCCGCCACCACGACGCGGAAACGGTTGATGGCGGCGGCATAGTGCTGACGCTTCAGATAGTAGCGACCAACTTCCATCTCCTTGCCCGCCAAGTGGTCAAAGGCGAGGTCGAACTGCAGGATCGAGCTTTCTGCGTATTCGCTGTCGGGATAGCGCTCGATCACCGTACGCAGGGCTTGCAGCGCTTGGAACGTCAAACCTTGGTCACGGCCCACGTCGTCGATCTGGTCGTAGTAGGACAGCGCCAACAGATATTGCGCGTAAGCTGCATCTTCGTCTGCGGGGTAGAAATCGATGTACCGCTGCGCGGCGGCACGGCTGTTTTCGTAGTCCTGATCCTGATGGTAGGCAAAGGCCTGCATGATCAGCGCGCGCTTCGCCCATTCGGAATAGGGATACAGACGCTCAATCTCGCCAAAGTAGACAGCGGCCTGATCGGCATCGTTGTCGGCAAGCTCGTATTCACCGCGGGCATAAATCTCTTCGGCAGTGAAGTTTTCCAAAGGTTCGCCCGATTGGCCCCCTTCGGCGAAACTGTTGTTGTTGGCAAAGGGCCGCGCGGAAAAATCGGAACAGCCCGCGACGCTGAGGCTGATAAATACTGTCCCGAAAATCGTCTTAAACGCTTTGCCCATGCTCATACCTGCCCACAATAATTCAGGATCCACGAGGCCGTGATGCCTCTGGTCAACGGCGTGTTAGCACAGAAAATTCCGGTGCAAAATGCCTTTGCCACCCTTACGCAATCATGCGACGGCAGCAAGGTCCGAGACATGCAGCCCAACGCCGGGCAAACGGGCGATGCATGCCGCGTCGCAATCGACGATGCGGTAGGCGGTCGGGTCGGCAAAGAGCGCCCTCAAGAGCATGTTGGTTAGGGTGTGGCCCGCCTTGTATCCGGTATAAAGACCAAGGATCGGCGCACCTGCCAAAGCCAGATCGCCAAGGGCATCTAGCATTTTGTGACGAACAGGCTCGTCCGAATGGCGCAGGCCACCGGGGCTTAGAACCTCTTCTCCGTCAACAACTACGGCGTTTTCCATGGTTCCGCCAAGCGCGAGACCATTTTCACGCATGAATTCGACATCTGCGGCGCGGCAGAAGGTGCGGCTGTCGCACAGCTCGCGGACGAACGTGCCGTTCGCCATGTGCAGGCTCTTGCGCTGACGGCCAATGGCTGCGTCGGCGAAGTCGATCTCAAAATCAATTTTCAGCGAGTCGGCAGGTGTCAGAGTGGCTGTGGCGTCAGCCTTCTCAACCGTCACCGGCTTCAGGACTTCGATCGCGAACAGAGGCTCTGCCAGCATACGGATGCCCTGCTTCACAATCCCGCGAACAAAGGGGGCGGAGCTGCCATCAAGGATTGGAACTTCTGGGCCATTCACTTCGATCAGGGCGTTGTGAATACCGCAGCCCGCCAGCGCAGCCATCACGTGCTCGACCGTCGACAGGCTGACGCCGTCGGTGTTGACCAATTTGGTGCAGAGAGGTGAATGTTCGGCAACGTCCCAGCGTGCAGGGATCAGCGGGTCACGGTCCACAATGTCGGTACGCGTGAACCAGATTCCGTGTCCGGCCGAAGCAGGACGGATCGTCAGTCGCACAGGTTGACCGGAGTGAAGGCCAACGCCGTTGAAGCTGACTTGATTTCGGATCGTGGTTTGCACAATGGCCCCAATTGTCTGCGCGAATGTATCGCTTTGTTGAACAGACAGTTAACGCTCACCCCCCAGAGTCACAATTCAATCTTTGCAACACGGTGAAACATCCCATCCTAAAAGGCGGGCAAAAATACGCCTAAGGATTATTTACAGGATCAAGGCCTTGATTCTCAAAAACAAAAAGGCCGCCCGAAGGCGGCCTTGAATGTTTCGATTCACACGGATCAGTTGGCCTGACGGCGCAGGAACGCAGGAATCTCGATCTTGTCTTGTGCCGGATCGTTATCAACATCCTCTTCAAAAGACGGCGCAGGTGGTGCCACACGACGCGCAGTCTGAGGCGCATTGCGCTCGGGCTGAGGCTGCGGACGGGCCGGAGCAGCGGGCTGCTCGTTGTGACCGGTCATGCGATTAATCAGCGAGTTGATCCCAAAGCGCGACTTCTCGGGCGCAGCCGGAGCAGCGGGGCGCGCGGGCGCCTGCGGCTGGGTGCTGCCCATCGGGCGCTGCTGCTGGGTGCCGCTGTGGTTCACCGCTGCCTTCAGACGTGCCATCGTCTCGGGGCTTGCAGCACCTGCGACAGGGCGCTGGGGCGCAACAAAGTCATCCCCCTGATGCGCTTCGGGCGCAGGCTGCTGATACTCTTCGGCACGCGGCTGGTACGCGGGTGCGGGAACATCCTCGGCGGGGTACTGAGGTGCTGCAATGCGCGGTTGCTGCGTAGGCTGCTGGTAGGATTCCTGCGGCAGCGGCGCAGGGCGCTTGGGCTGCTGAGGTGCAGGAGTCTGGTAGCTGGTCGGCTGCTGCGGTGCAGGCTGTTGGTATTGCGGCTGCTGATACTGGGGCTGCGGCGCAGCGGCAGTCGGCGCTTGAGGCGCGGGCTGCTGCGGAGCGGGCGCAGGCTGTTCAGCGCTCACCTGCTGGGTGAGCGGCTCTGCCAAAGTACGACGGGGCGCGGGCTCTTCCAGAGCTTTGGCCGATGCGTCGATACCAGTTGCGACAACACTGACACGCATACCGCCTTCGAGCGATGTATCCAGGGTCGAACCAACGATGATGTTCGCGTCGGGATCTACTTCTTCGCGGATACGGTTGGCCGCCTCGTCCAGTTCGAACAGGGTCAGGTCGTGACCACCGGTGATGTTGATCAGAACGCCCTTCGCACCGCGCAGGCTGATTTCGTCCAGCAGGGGGTTCGCGATAGCCTTCTCTGCCGCCTGAATGGCGCGATCTTCGCCGGTCGCTTCGCCGGTGCCCATCATGGCTTTGCCCATCTCGTCCATCACGGCGCGAACGTCCGCAAAGTCGAGGTTGATCAGACCGGGGCAGACCATCAGATCGGTCACGCCTTTGACACCTTGGTACAGAACATCGTCAGCCAAGCTAAACGCTTCGGTAAAGGTGGTCTTTTCAGTCGCCAGACGGAAAAGGTTCTGGTTCGGGATGATGATGAGCGTGTCGACGACCTTCTGAAGGGCTTCGACACCCTCCTCGGCCTGACGCATGCGCTTACCGCCTTCGAACTGGAAGGGCTTGGTCACAACGCCAACGGTTAGCACACCAAGTTCACGTGCAGCCTGCGCGATGATTGGCGCTGCACCGGTGCCGGTGCCGCCGCCCATGCCTGCGGTAATAAAGCACATGTGTGCGCCTGCCAGATGATCGACAATCTGCTCGATGCTCTCTTCAGCTGCGGCAGCGCCTACGCTTGCCTTTGCGCCAGCACCCAGACCCTCGGTCACTTTCACACCCAGCTGGATGCGGTTGGTTGCTTGGGCCTGCTGAAGGGCTTGTGCGTCGGTATTCGCCACAACGAATTCCACACCCTCGAGCTGTTTCTCGATCATGTTGTTGACCGCGTTGCCGCCGGCGCCGCCCACACCGAACACGGTGATGCGGGGCTTCAATTCATCGTGTCCGGGCATCGAAAGGTTCAAAGTCATGATCTGTCCGCCTGCTTGTCGCCCGTGCCACCGGGCAGTTTTGTCCCTGATTACATATCATTCTACGCGCCATAAACGGCGACGTCATCCAAAAAGTCAGCCTGTCAACACAAAATCTGGCCACAAAGATGCCCCAAAAGGCGGCATTTCGCCTAAATGCACCAGATATTGGGCTTACCAGTTATCCTTGAACCATTTCATCGCGCGCTGCAATGATCGGGCGGGGTATCTTTCGACCGGCATGTCGAAGTCCCACCATTCGTCCTGTGGATGCGCTGCAAAGCAGCAAAGCCCCACTGCGCTGGCAAATCCCGGCCCTGTTGCGGCCTGAGGAAGTCCGTGTACGCGCAAAGGTCGACCCAGCCGCACCTGCTGCCCTAATATCTTACTGGCCAGCCCGTCAAGGCCGGGAATCTGACTTCCACCGCCCGTGAGCACGATTTGCTGGCTCGGCATATGGTCAAAGCCTGCCGCGTCCAACCGCGCACGCACTTCCTCTAGAATTTCTTCGACACGCGGACGCATTATCCCGATCAATTCGGTACGGCTGACGGTGCGGCGATCATGCTCCCAATCACCAGAGTCTCCGTCCAGATCGATCAATTCGCGGTCATCCATGCCGGTCGCGTAGACGCCACCGTGGAAAGTCTTTATACGTTCTGCAGTCGTCATGGGAACCTGAAGGCCCATAGAGATGTCGCTGGTGACGTGGTCACCCCCCATCCGCACGCTGTCCGCATAAATCATGTGCTTGCGCATGAAGATCGACACGCCAGTGGTGCCGCCCCCCATATCGATGCACGCTGCACCTAATTCTTTTTCATCTTCGATCAGTGCCGCCGTGCCAGACACGTAAGCAGAGCTTGCGACACCAGCCAGTTCCAAGTCGCAACGCTTGATGCAGTATGCCAGATTCTGGATCACGCTGGCATCAACTGTCAGCATGTGCATATCACAGCTGAGTGTATTGCCGATCTGGCCACGCGGATCATTCAGTCCCGAGCGGTGATCCAATGCGAAGTTCACGGGCTGTGCGTGCAGCACCTCGCGGCCTGCGCCGTAATCGGGCACATCGCACGACGCCAGAACGCTGCCGATATCCTCTTCGCTGACCTGCTGGCCATCAAGCTCGACCGCGCCTGCCAAGCCGTAGCTGCGGGGACGCGCGCCAGAGAATGTCGCGATCACGTGGTCGACGCGGACACCTGCCATCTTTTGCGCCGCCTGAACGACAGTGCGGATCGCCCGCTCGGTCTCGGCCATCGCGTCAATCTCACCAAACCGAACGCCGCGAGACCGAGTTGTCGCTGCACCGACAACGCGGAAGCCCGCCTGCCCTGCCATGGACCCGATATCCTCGCCTTCGACAAAGGCATCTGTGCGATCAAACCGCAGCACCAGACACGCGATCTTCGAAGTTCCAACGTCCAGAATGGCGATCACGCCACGCTGTAGTGCTGCCTTCCGTAGTCCGCGCATAGCGCGCTGTGTTTCATAAAGCTCGATCATCTGCCTCAATCCTCAGCTTCATACCCCCGGACGCGCAGCAATTCTTTACGTGCCACTTGTGTCATCCGGATTGTCGGCCTGTCGGCCAGTCTCATGTCCACGACCGTCACGTCGCGGGTCAAAAGTTCTTTTGCCTGCTCCAGTGCGATCACGCGTTCCAGCGCGCGCACAGCGTCTTTTTCGGGCAGCAAAATGCGCTGATCCCGATCCAGTACCAAATCCCAGCGTCGGTTGCTGACACGCACCACGCCGCGCACCCGTTCACGGATGGGGGCAGCAGCTGCAATCAATTCCAACGCTTGGGTGACATTCTTGTTGGCCCCGTCCCCAACGATCAGGGGGAGGTCAGGACGTTCGATCCGCGCATCCAGCTTGTCCGCGCGCACGCCCTCCTCGTCGATCACTTCCACGCCTTCGGGCCCGCGCCACAGAGCAACGGGCTGGCGCTCTATCACATCAACCTGCAAAACACCGCCGGAACGGATCTGTAGGGACACGTCCTTGACCGCGTCGATCTTGCGGATTTCATCACGCAGATCGTTGAGGTTCAGGTCGAACGAGCTCAGCGGGAAACTCGCTGGCATAAGCTCTTGAATCGTTTTCAACGTTTTGTCATTCGCACCGTCCACGGCCATCATCTGGACCATGAATTCGGGACGTTCTTGAAAGTCGCGCTTTACCGCTTCGATGCTTGCGAACAAATCAGTGCGGCGCTGTTCGTTGCCCAGATAAGTCGCTGCTGCCAAAGCCACCACCATCACGGGCAACCCCATGCGCAGCCCCATACGGAAGCTGGGGGTCAGCCACATGCGCTGGACCTTATAGGCCCAACGACTAGGAGCGGGATCGGCGCGGCGCGTCATCTGTTGCACGATGCGTCCTCCACCAGCCACCGGCACAGGGCGCCAAAGCTCATGCCAGCGACGCCTGCCTGTTCAGGGCTCAGCGAAGTGGGCGTCATGCCGGGCTGGGTGTTGGTCTCGAGCAGGATCAGACCATCCACACCACGGGTCTCGTCCCAGCGGAAATCTGTGCGGCTCATGCCACGGCAGCCCAAGGCGTTATGCGCACGAACGGCATAGTCATAGCAGGCATCGCGGATGGCGTCGGGAACATCGGCGGGCACCACGTGGCGCGACCCGCCCACTTCGTACTTGGCGCTGTAGTCGTACCAGCCGTCTGTCAGAATATCGGTCACGGCCAAGGGACGATCCCCGAGCACAGTGGTCGTCAGTTCCCGGCCCGGCGCGTAGGTCTCGACCATCACGGTCTCTGGCATTTCGTCGGACAGTTGTGGCGGCGTGTTTGCGCCGTCCATCACCAGATAGACGCCGACGCTGGACCCTTCGTTGTTGGGCTTCACCACATAGGGCGCGGGCATCACATGGCGGGTGCGGACTTCATCACGGCTGGCCAGAACGCTTTCGACAATCGGCAGACCTGCGGCGCGGTACACATCCTTGCTACGGGCTTTGTCCATTGCGAGCGAAGAGGCCAGAACGCCTGAATGCGTGTAGGGGATACCCATCCATTCAAGAATGCCTTGCACACAGCCATCCTCGCCCCACCGACCGTGGAGCGCGTTGAACACAACGTCAGGGCGAATCTCTGCAAGGCGTGTGGGCAGGTCGGGGCCAGCATCCAGCTCGACCACTTCGAATCCTTCGTCCCGAAGTGCAGCGGCGCACTCTTTTCCACTGGATAACGACACCTCTCGCTCTGCGGAGGGGCCGCCCAATAGGACCGCTACAGTCGGGTGAGCCCTGCTCGACATCACCACATCTGCCTCTGTATTCTCGGCCGTTTCGGCCTGTTTTTGTCTACTGCCAACACAAGAGCCTAAATGCTCTCAAAATGCCACAGATTTTTAGTTAATTTATCTTACAAATCGCGAGGATGGTTAGGTTTCGTCACCCACACGGATCACTTCCCATTCTAGCTCTAATCCGCTCGATTGGAAAACGCTTTTTCGGACAAGCTCGCCTAACCTTTCGAGATCGCTCGCCGTCGCATCGCCTGTATTCACTAGAAAGTTCGAATGCTTCGGGCTCATTTGCGCACCGCCTACGGTTGCGCCGCGCATGCCTGCATCATCGATCAGCTTCCATGCTTTCAGATCATGAATATCATCCGCGCGCCCTGTGCTTGAAAAGCCCGCAGGATTGCGAAAAGTACTTCCCGCAGTGCGATCTTTTGTCGGTTGGGTCGCATCCCGTTTGGCCAGTTGATCGGCCATTTTCTGTTCCAGTTCTGCGGGGTCACCAGTCGGCGCCTCGAACACCGCCTCGGTCAGCACCCACCCCTCGGGCAAGTGACTGTGACGATATCCGAATTGGAGATCTTCGGGGCTCAGCATAACCACTTCACCATTCCGTGAGACGGCCTGCGCGGAAACCAAATGGTCGGCCACATAGGTCCCGTAGCACCCTGCGTTCATACGGATTGCCCCGCCAATCGAGCCTGGAATGGTGCGCAAAAATGTCAGATCAAGGCCCGCTAACGCCGCCTTGCGCGCGGCCATGGAATCGAGCATCGCCGCACCTACAGTTACACGAGTGCCCTCGATGCTCAGGCCGTTAAAACCGCGCCCCATGCGGATCACGACAGCCCTGATTCCACCATCGCGCACGATCAGATTGGACCCGACACCCATCGGAAAAACTGACACATCACTCGGAAGGGCCTTTAGAAAGGCGCAGAGGTCTTCGAGGTCTGCAGGCTGATAGAACCAGTCTGCGGGGCCACCGACCCGTAACCATGTCAGGTCTGCCAGTGGACGGTTGGGGGTCAAATTTCCTCGCACCTCAGGCATCTGCATCGGGGGTCCTCCGTTTTCCGGTCAGCCAGCGCCACAGGTAGATCACCGGCCAGCGCAGAATTGACAGACCTGCTGCCAGAAACGCCAGCGCGATCCAAGGGCCATTCGTGAAAAACAAAGCGACGAGCATAGGAATGCCCGTCGCGATCAGCCCATATGCACAGAGCCAAAGCTTTTGCCCCTTGAAGAGCATGGTCATCAGAGCGGCGCTCAGCACCCAGACGCATGCCGCGCCCATTCCCAGATCCGCGGCAGTCATCAATTGTCGCTCCTCTTAGTCGGCCAAACGGTTCGGCAGGTTATTTGCCCACGCGCTGATGGTCCCTGCCCCAAGGCAAACGACCATATCACCGGGCTGGGTCTGCTCGCGCACCAGACGCTCCAGATCCTCTTCGTTGTGCAGGGCGCGGGCGTGGCGGTGACCATGACGGATCAGACCCGCGACCAGATCATCTCGGCTCGCGCCTTCGATGGGCGCTTCGCCAGCAGCAAAGACTTCGCCAATCGCAACGACATCCGCATCGTTAAAGCAGCTACAGAAATCATCGAACAGGCTGTGCAGTCGGCTGTAGCGATGCGGCTGGTGCACAGCGATCACGCGGCCTGTGGTCGCCTGACGCGCGGCCTTGAGGACAGCGGCAATCTCAACAGGGTGGTGACCGTAATCGTCGATGATCGTGACCCCGTTGACTTCACCAACCTTGGTAAAGCGGCGGTTCACGCCGCCAAATTTGGCCAGCGCCTCGCGGATTTCTTCGACCTTCATGCCCAGATGGCGAGACACAGCGACCGCAGACAAGGCGTTCGAGACGTTGTGATCACCGGGCATGGGCAGCGTGCAGCCCTCGATTGTCATGTCTTCTTGTTGCAGCCGGATGTCGAAGTGGGCGACGCCGGCCTCATAGCGCAGATTGATCGCACGGACGTCCGCTTGGGCGTTAAAGCCATAGGTGGTCACGCGGCGGTCGGTGATTTTGCCCACCAGCGCCTGAACTTCCGGGTGGTCAGTGCAGCAAACCGCCAGACCGTAGAACGGGATATTGGACACGAACTGGTAGAAGCCTTCGCGCAGGGTGTCGAAATCGCCCCAATGCTCCATGTGCTCGGGATCGATGTTGGTGACAATGGCGATGGTCGCGGGCAAACGGTTAAAGGTGCCGTCGCTCTCGTCTGCCTCGACGACCATCCACTCGCCCTGCCCCATGCGGGCATTCGAGCCATAGGCGTGGATGATGCCGCCGTTGATCACGGTGGGGTCGATCCCACCAGCAACCAACAATTCAGCGACCATCGTGGTCGTGGTGGTTTTGCCGTGGGTGCCCGCAATCGCGATGTTCGACTTCAACCGCATCAGTTCGGCCAGCATCTCGGCGCGGCGCACAACAGGCAGACCGCGGCGGCGCGCTTCGTCCAGCTCTGGGTTGCCTGGCTTGATCGCAGAAGAGATCACAACAACCTCGGCCCCTTCCAGATTCTCGGCCCGCTGGCCTTCGAAAATGGTCGCGCCCATGCCCGCCAAACGATCAGTAATTTTGCTGGTTTTCTGGTCAGAGCCCTGAACGGTGTAGCCGTGGTTGATCAGAACCTCGGCAATCCCCGACATCCCGATCCCGCCGATCCCGACGAAATGAATGGGGCCAACATCGGTGGGCAGCTTGGTCGCAGCGTTCATGGTAGAAGGTCTTTCTTCGTCAGGAGTGTGCCAGCTCTTCGACCAGCGCGACAAGGCGCTCGGTCGCGTCGGGGCGGCCAATGGACAAGGCGGCTTGGGCCATGTCATGGGCCCGCGCGGGCTGTGTCAAAATATCGGTGATCGCTGTGGCAACGGCGTCCACAGTGAATTGGTTTTCAGACAGAGCGACGGCGCCACCAGCCTCAACCACGCCGCGCGCATTGGCGGTTTGGTGATCCCCAGTCGCCGCAGCGAATGGCACGAGGATCGCGGGGCGTCCGATCACGGTCACATCCGCAACAGAAGACGCGCCAGAGCGGCTGATCACCAGCTGCGCGCGCTCCATGCGCTCGGGGACATCACTGAAAAAGGGCTGAACGTCGGCTGTGATACCCGCTTCTTGGTAAAACGCTTTGACGCGCGTTTCATCCTCGCCCCGCGCCTGATGGCTGACTGTGATCCGACCACGCAAATCGGCGGGCAATGCGGCAATCGCGGCAGGCACGACATCTGACAGAATGCGCGCACCTTGCGAGCCGCCGATCACCAAGAGACTGACGTCTCCTTCGGGCGCAACATAAGGCGCGGCGGCTTTGTCCAGAACGGCGCTGCGGACGGGGTTCCCAGTATAAATGCCTTCGACGCCCTCGGGCAGATCTGTCGGCCAAGTTCCACACGCCACCTTATTCACTTTGGCAGCAAATACCCGATTGACCCGCCCCAAGACACCATTCTGCTCGTGGATCATGCGCGGCAAGCTCATCCAAGTCGCCGCCGAAATCGCAGGGATCGACGGATACCCGCCAAAGCCGACGACGACCGCCGGTTTGTCCTTGGACATCGCGCTACGGGCCGACATGATCCCGCCAATGATCTTGAACGGCACGAGCAGCTTCGCCAGCGGCCCGCCACGCGCAAAGGTCGCGCTTTTGACTTCCTCAATATGAACAGCGTCAGGGAACGCGCCTGTGTAGCGCGCACCCCGTGCGTCGGTCGAAAGTTTGACCCGCCATCCTTTTGCCAGCATCGCCTCGGCCAGTGCCTGAGCGGGGAACATGTGCCCGCCGGTCCCTCCGGCAGCGATCAGCAAAAGTGGTTGGGTCATAGACGCCCTCGTCCTCGCAAAAGTTCACCGATTTGGCCCTGCGGCCGCTTGCGGGTAAACGCCAGAAGAATCCCGACTGCAATACCCATCGCGATCAAAGAAGAGCCACCATAGCTGACGAACGGCAAAGTCATGCCTTTGGCAGGCAAAAGCCGCACCGCCACGCCCATATTGATCATCGCCTGCACGCCAAACGAACAAGCCAGACCCGTGCCAGCAAGGCGGATAAAGGGATCGCGTTCTTTGATCAGGCGGATCAGCGACCGGACCACAACGACGGAATAGAGCGCAATAATCAGGCCCACCAGAACGAGCCCGTATTCTTCGGCTGCGACCGCAATGATGAAATCCGTATGTGCGTCCGGCAAAGACCATTTCACCTCGCCCTCACCCACGCCAACGCCAAAGAACCCGCCCTCGCGGATCGCGTTGGTCGCGTAACCCAGCTGGGTACGCGGATCAACGTCGGGACTTAGGAAGCCGTCAATGCGCCGCGCGAAGTGCTGCGAATTGTGATAGCTGAAGATGCCGCCCAAGACGACCATCCCCGCGATGCCCGACAGCAGCAGCATCGGTGCGCCCGCCACAAAGTACATTGTGCCCCACGCAAACAGGACCAGCGCCGACTGGCCGAAATCCGGCTGCAACGCCAGCAACAGCACGATAAAACCTGTCAGGCCAAAGGAAATCAGCTTGCCCGGCGGGCCATTTAGCTCTTGTCCTGCGGCCATCAACCACGCAGCGGTGACGATATACAGGGGCTTAAGGAATTCAGAGGGCTGGAACGACGCAAAGCCAAGCGAGTACCACCGCACCGCACCTTTGCCGAAGTCTGTGCCCAAAAAAGGCAGCAGCGCCAGTGCAATGAGCGACATGACAAACCCCAGCACCGCATAGCGTCGGATCACTTGGGGCGACATCATCGACACCACCATTGCGACCGTCAGCGCCACGCCGCCAAAGAACGCCTGACGCTGTACGTAGTAGAACGCGTCCAAGCCATTGCGCCCCGCCAGCGGCGGAGATGCTGCGAACCCCAGCAATAGACCGATACCAAACAGTGAAACGATGCAGCTCAGCGTCCACTTATCAACCGTGCGCCACCATCGCGGAAGGATAGGTTCGCCGGTTTGGACGCGTACTGCGCCATAGACCATTTCTGTCATGGGATGACCTGCCGATTTGCCTCTGCCCTGTCCCTTTGCGGGATCTGCAAGCGATTCTATCGTGAAACTTGCTTCATGGCCAGAGTCCTCTTGATTCCAAGGCGATTTCGCGACAATCCGCCGGTATGACCTATGACACGCTGATCCTTGGGGCCGGAGCGGCCGGAATGATGTGCGCCGCCCACTGTGGTGGGCGCGTGCTGGTGATCGAC
This sequence comes from Donghicola eburneus, assembly GCF_900115865.1. GTDB lineage: Bacteria > Pseudomonadota > Alphaproteobacteria > Rhodobacterales > Rhodobacteraceae > Donghicola > Donghicola eburneus. The sequence continues at coordinate 395,562 of NZ_FOXY01000002.1, forward strand.
CACGCCAAAGCCGCAGGAGAGAAGATCCGCATCTCTGGCGGCGGGCGCTGCAACTTCACCAACATGTACGCAGAGCCTGCGAATTTCCTGAGCCAAAACCCGCATTTCTGCAAATCAGCGCTGGCCCGCTACACCCAATGGGACTTTGTTTCATTGGTCGACAGCTACGGGATCAAGTGGCACGAAAAAACGCTCGGGCAGCTGTTTTGCGACAATAGCGCAAAGGACATCATCGCCTTGCTGCGCGATTTGATGGACAAAGCGGGGGCGCAATTGTGGCTGGAAACCGCAGTTGAAAGCGTCAGCCAATCGGACGGGCTGTTCCACGCGCGTCTTGTTAGAGGCGGCAAGCCTTTGACTGTGTCCGCGCGGCGGGTTGTGCTGGCGACAGGGGGCAAGTCGATCCCCAAAATGGGCGCCACCGGCATTGCCTATCAGATCGCAGAAAGCTTTGGCCTGCAGGTCACGGAGACCCGCCCTGCCCTCGTGCCGCTGACGTTCAGCGCACAGCCCTTTGCGCCGATCTCTGGCACCGCCATTCCAGGCCGTGTACGCGCCGGAAACGGAAGCTTTGACGAGGCAGTGCTGTTTACACATCGCGGCCTGTCCGGCCCTGCGATCCTGCAGGCCTCGTCCTATTGGACCGAGGGCGACAGCGTGCACCTGAGCTTGTGCCCTGAAAACGACTGGATGGCGATTCTGCGGCAGGCCCGCAGCGATACCCCACGCCGGCAGATCGGCACAGCGCTGGCCGAACACCTGCCCAAGAAACTGGCGCAGCATCTGGACGAGGCGTGGGGCCTACAGGACCAACTGGCCAACACCACGGACAAACGTCTGGCCGAGGTCGCCGAACTGCTGGCGGATTGGGAACTGACCCCCACAGGGTCCGAAGGCTACCGGACCGCCGAAGTCACCCTTGGCGGGATCGACACAGATGGTCTGTCGTCAAAAACGATGGAGGCCAAGGATGTCCCTGGCCTCTATGCGATTGGGGAATGTGTGGACGTGACCGGCTGGCTCGGCGGATACAATTTCCAGTGGGCGTGGTCCTCGGCGATGGCCTGCGCACGGGCCATCGCAGAGTCGGATTAATCCTCGGTCTTTTCGATCCCGTACTGCTGGAAGAGTTTCCCTTGCAGCATAAAAAACGCAAAGATCGCGATGGTCAGCCCAAAGGTTTTGAAGCTGACCCAGGTTTCTGTGCTCTGGGTGCGCCAGATGATCTCGTTCAGAGCAGCAAGCCCAAAGAAGAAGGCGCAAACGCGGCGCGTCAGGATCATCCAACCCTCTTGCTGCATCGGCAGCGCCTCTTCCATCACGACACGCAGGTAGCTTTGGCCGCGCAGCAGACCGAAGCCCAGAATGCCGCCAAAGATCAGGTAGATGAGCGTCGGTTTCATCTTGAAGAACCGCTCGTCGTTGAGCCACACAGATAGGCCGCCGAACACGACCACCAGCACCAAGGTCACGATCTGCATCTTGGACATGTGACCAGTCAGTTTCCACAAAAGGCCCGAACAGATCACCATCAGCGGTACAAAGGCCGCTGTCACGGCGATAAAGCCGCTGTATTCTTCACCGCCGAAGGTGAAGGTGCGATCCTTGAGCAGGACATAGGCCACAAAGAACGCCAGCACCGGCCCGTATTCGAGCACGCCTTTGACCATAGGGCTGACGGGTTTGGGCTCTGCCATGGGGTTAACCTCCGAATTCAACGACGACCGCCCCGAGGGCAATCAAGGACATAAGAGCGATGCGGCGGGGGCCGACTTTCTCGCCTAGGACGATCCATCCGATCAGGGCGGCAAACACGGTCGAGGTCTCGCGCAGAACCGCAGCCTCGCCGACCTTGTCCAGACGAGTTGCCAGCATAATGGTGCCGAAGCTGCCGAATGCAACCAGTCCGCCGATCACACCTCGGAGGGCGAGCGGACCGAAGTCAGGCTTCACCTCCATCGCGCGCCAGCGTTTTGCCGCGTAGATCGGCATCGCAATCCCGTCGATGAAGAAGAACCATGCCAAGAAGGTGAAAGGGTCTGCTGTCGCACGAATACCGTAGGCGTCATAAGTGGTGTAAAGCGCCACAAACGCGCCTGTGATAAAGGCAAGCCCCAACGCGGGCAGCAGTGTCTCGCGGTCCACGTCGATGTGGATGTAGTTATAGAGCGCAAGGCCGAAGATACCCGCCAGCAAAATGCCAACCCCGAGCCATTGGGTTGGGGCAAAGGTCTCTCCAAAGATCAGGAAGGCGGCGACCACCGTGAACAAGGGACCTGTGCCGCGCACTACGGGGTAAACGACCGTATAGGCCCCGCGCGTGTACGCCATCGCCTGCAGGACTTTGTAAGCCAAATGGATCAGGAACATGCCCGCAAAGATTGGCCACATATGCGCTTCGGGCCACGGGACGACGAAAAGAGCGAAAGGCATCGCCATCAGACCATAGCTCAGGTCCATCGCGCCGCGGCTAAGCCACGGGTCGTGACGCCCCTTTTGCAACGCGCCGAAGAATGCATGCAGGATTGCGGCGGAAACGGCGAGGATCAGGGCGAGGTGATGGCCCGCTTCGGTGCCTTCGAGAGAGAGGAGCCAATTGCTCAAGAGGTGCGCCTTTCGGGGACCGGGAATGGGGGCGCTGCCCCCGCCCGCTATCGCGGACTCCCCCGGAGTATTTGGGCAAAGATGAAAGGGTTACTCGAGGCCGACGAGCGCCTTGGCGAAATCTTCGGGATCAAAGGCGTCGAGGTCATCAATCTGCTCGCCCACACCGATGGCGTGGATCGGCAGACCGAACTTGTCCGCGAGCGCGACCAAGACACCGCCGCGTGCGGTGCCGTCGAGCTTGGTCATCACGAGGCCAGAGACGTCGGCGATTTGTTTGAAGATTTCGACCTGCGTGACCGCGTTCTGACCTGTCGTCGCGTCCAGCACCAACAGCGTGTTATGCGGTGCGTCAGGGTCTTTTTTACGGATCACGCGAACGATTTTCGCGAGCTCTTCCATGAGATCGGCGCGGTTTTGCAGGCGGCCAGCGGTGTCAATCATCAGAAGGTCTGCGCCTTCGGCCTCGGCCTTGGTCATCGCCTCGTAGGCGAGGCTTGCGGGGTCCGAGCCTTCGGGTGCGGTCAGAACGGGCACGTCGGCGCGCTGGCCCCAGACCTGAAGCTGCTCGACCGCAGCGGCACGGAAGGTGTCACCCGCAGCAATCACCACGTTTTTGCCCGCAGCTTTGAACTGGCTGGCAAGTTTACCGATGGTAGTGGTTTTGCCCGATCCGTTGACGCCGACGACCAGAACGACTTGCGGCTTTTTGGGGTAGAGCGGCAGGGGACGCGCAACACCCTCCATGATGCGGGTGATTTCACGGGCAAGAAGTTCTTTGATCTGGGTCTGGCTGACGCGCTGACCAAGGTGGCTTTGGGCAATGTTGGCCGCGACACGCTGCGCGGTTTCGACCCCCATGTCCGAAGCGACGAGCAAATCCTCGAGCTCCTCGAGCATGTCATCGTCGAGGGTCCTCTTTGGGCCAGTATCGGCACCCGTGAGTCGCCCCAAAATGCCCGTTTTTGCGGGCGCGGGCGCGGCGGGCTGCGCTGGCGCAGGTGCCGGTTCAGACGATGGGGCCGGTTCTGGCGCGGGTGCAGGCGTCGGCGCAGGTGTAGGCTCGGGGCTTTGTGCCTCGGTGGTTTCTTCTGCGCCATCCTCGATCAACGCCTCCAGACCCTGATCGAGTTTGGAGGAAGATTTGAACATCCGGTCGCGGAGCTTGCGGAAAAACGCCATGGGCACCCCTTTTTCTATCCGCGACAGAGGTAAACCTTCTGTGGATGAAAGAAAAGGCGCGGGACACTCGAAAAATACCGTCCTATGCTGCGCGCAAACCTCCGGAGTTTTTATGCTGCGCCTTATTACTTTTATTGCTTTGATTTTTCCCGCCCTCGGGCATGCCGAAACCCTTCTCAGCGCCGAGGAATTTGCCGCCCGCGTCGAGGGCAAAGTGCTGACCTACGGTCTGTCAGGTGAGCCTTATGGCGCGGAAGAGTACCTGCCCGATCGCCGCGTGCGCTGGTCTTTTCTGGATGGCGAATGCGACGAGGGGTTCTGGTATCCCGAAGGCGACGCGATCTGCTTTGTCTATCAGGACACCCCCACACCGCAGTGCTGGAAGTTCTTTGACTCTGGCGCAGGCATCCGTGCCGATTTTCTGAGCGATCCTGCCGATGACAGCCTGTACGAGGTCGATCGGGGAGAAGGGCCGCTCTATTGCACGGGTCCAGAGGTCGGCGTTTAAAATAGGCTGCCTTGCGTGGGGCCGCTGTCCTTGGGCTTTTTCGCGGGTTTCGCGGCACCACCGATTCTCATGCGGCCATCGGCGAATTCGATCTCGATCGCACCTGCGTTTTGCGCTGCCTCTTTGGTCGTGACGACGTGACTGTCGGCACGGACCACGGCATAGCCGCGTTCCAGCGTTTTGCGATAGCTGAGGGTTTCTAGCAGGCGGCCTGCTGCATCCAGTCTTTCGGCGCGTTTGTCGCTCAGGCGTTTGTGGCTATCGGCCAAGCGCTGCGTCAGACGGTCTAAATCTGCGGTTTGGCGCGTAATCTCGGCGCTCAGCGCCTCGGGGCGCAAACGGGCGGCGCGCGCAAGGAAGGCATCTTTGCGGTTGGCGCTAAGCCGAGTTTGAGCTGGTGTCAGGCGCGCAGCCAGTTTGGTGGTCCGGTCCGCTTCGGTCTGAATGGCGCGGCGCAAGGTGGCGGGGCGCAAGGAGCCGCCCGCTTCGGACAGACGAAGGCGGCGCGCATCGACGCTACGGCGCAGGGCAGCGGGCAAACGTTCGGAGGCATAGTCCAGACGCTGACGGGCGGGTTCGACCAACCGTTCAGGGCGCGGCAGGGCGCGGGACAGATCGCGCAGGCGTTGGCCGCGCAGATCAAGCCCTCGGGTCAGGCCACGTCCCAAACGCGCGGCGAAATCATCCAGAGCAAACATCAGATCCGTGCGCACGGGCACCGCGATTTCCGCCGCTGCGGTGGGGGTTGGCGCACGGCGGTCACTGACAAAGTCGATCAGCGTGGTGTCGGTCTCGTGCCCCACCGCAGAAATCAGCGGGATGTCAGAGGCAGCGGCGGCGCGCGCAACGATTTCTTCGTTGAAACCCCAGAGGTCCTCGAGCGAGCCGCCGCCGCGCGCGACGATCAGCACATCGGGACGCGGCATAGCACCGCCGGGAGTCAGGCGGTTGAACCCTTCGATCGCGCGGGCCACTTCGGGGGCGCATTTTTCACCCTGCACGGCGACGGGCCAAATCAAGACCTTGCGCGGGAAGCGGTCGCGCAGGCGGTGCAGAATATCGCGGATCACCGCGCCAGAGGGCGAGGTCACCACACCGATGATCTCTGGCAGATAGGGCAAAGGCCGCTTGCGGGCGGGATCGAACAGCCCCTCCCCCTCCAGCTTCTTCTTGCGGGCCTCAAGCATGGCCATCAGAGCGCCCACACCGGCGGGGCGCATATCCTCGATCACCATCTGATATTTCGACTGTCCGGGAAATGTGGTCAGACGGCCCGTAGCGATAACCTCCAGCCCTTCTTCGGGGCGGGTGGGAAAACGGCTTGCGACGCCCTTCCAGATAACCGAGGCCAGAACGGATTTGTCGTCTTTCAGGTCCAGATAGACATGACCTGACCGCGGAAAGGACACCCGCCCGATTTCTGCGCGAATCCGGATATGGCTGAATTCGCCCTCGATCATGCGCTTTACCGCGCCTGACACCTCGGAGACGGTGAATTCTGGGGCATTGCCGCCCGGTGCCTCGTCCTCGAACAGGTCCATACTTGCCTCGCTTGTTCTTTGGTTGATCCCAAACTAGAACGCCAGCAACGAAAACCCAAGCGGGAGTAGCCCATGAACATCCTGATCCTTGGCGGCGGTGGCCGCGAACATGCGCTGGCGTGGGCCGTGTCGCAGAACCCCAAGTGCGATAAACTGATCGTCGCCCCCGGCAACGCGGGCATCGCACAGATCGCCACCTGCGCCACACTGAACGCCGAGGACCCCGCAGCGGTCGTGCAGTTCGCTGAAGCCGAAGCCATTGATCTGGTCATCATCGGCCCCGAAGCGCCCTTGGCTGCGGGCGTCGCAGACCGCCTGCGCGAGGCCCAAATTCCCGTGTTCGGGCCCAATGCAGCGGCGGCCCGTCTGGAGGCCTCGAAAAGCTTTACCAAGGAAATCTGTGACGCGGTTGGCGCGCCCACAGCTGCCTATGCTCGCTTTACCGATGCCGAGCCTGCCAAAGCCTATATCCGCGAGCAAGGCGCACCCATCGTGGTCAAGGCCGACGGTCTGGCGGCGGGCAAAGGCGTGATCGTCGCGATGGAAGTGGACGAAGCGCTGGCGGCGATTGACGACATGTTCGGCGGCGCATTCGGTGCGGCTGGCGCAGAGGTCGTGATCGAAGAATTCATGACCGGCGAAGAGGCCAGCTTCTTTGTATTGGTCGATGGCGAAGACGTGTTGCCTGTTGGCACCGCCCAAGACCACAAGCGCGTGGGCGAAGGCGACACCGGCCCGAACACCGGCGGCATGGGTGCCTATTCGCCTGCCCCGATCATGGACGCGTCTGTGACCGACAAAGCACTGGAAGAGATCGTGCGTCCAACCATGGCCGAGATGGCCCGTCGCGGCATGCCCTATTCGGGCGTTCTGTACGTGGGTCTGATGATCGAAGATGGGCAGCCGCGTCTGGTGGAATATAACGTCCGCTTTGGCGATCCCGAATGTCAGGTGCTGATGCTGCGCCTTGGCGCGCAGGCGCTGGACCTCATCCAAGCCTGTGCCGAGAGCCGCCTCTCAGAAGTCACCGTGAACTGGGCTGACGATCACGCGATGACCGTTGTCATGGCTGCCGAGGGCTATCCCGGCAGCTACGTCAAAGGCACCGAAATCAAAGGGCTCGACGCAATCGAGAACGACAGCATGAACGTCGTCTTTCACGCGGGCACCAAAGCCGAAGGCGGCAAGGTCTTGGCTACCGGTGGCCGCGTATTGAACGTGACTGCGCGCGGTGAGAGCCTGCAAGAAGCCCGCGATCGTGCCTATGCTATGGTAGATCGGGTGGAATGGCCCGAAGGCTTCTGCCGCCGTGATATCGGCTGGCGTCAGCTGCAGCGTTGAGCGGGCTGGGGGCGCTGCCCCCTCTTGGCCTCGGGCCGAGGCCAATTCACCCCTGGGGTATTTTTGCCGAGATGAAGATCAGGGCGCGCAGGAAAGCGCGCTCTGAATCGTTTGGGGGTCTTCGTATTTCGCAAGACGGCGCGATTTGAGTTCACCATCGACCAAAGTGGTCGCGATGACTTGGCTCCAGTCGCCATTTGCAGTGACGATCTCGGGCGTGCCGTCCCCTTCGCATGTGCGGATGCCACCAACGATATAAGGCCACCCGATCTGGTGGTTGGTCAGGCCATCTTGGTCCGCGATGGGCGTCAGACGCACCGTGCTCTCGGTCTTTGAATGTTCGATCCGCGTATAGCGGTAGATGCGCAGGGTTTTGTCCAAATGCGGGCGGTCGATATAGGCAATTTCCATGTTGCCGTCGCCATCCAGATCTTCTGCGCCGATCTTCGCGAGCCAGCGGTGCTTTCTGCCGATAAAGGGGGTCGCGATTAGCATCGACAATGTGCCTGTCGAGATACCGTAAATCGCAAGGCGCGAGCCGAGTTCCTCGTGGCTTTCGACCGTCAGAAGTTCGGCGCTGCCGTCGTTGTCGAGATCAACGATGAGCGGCTCGGTGTCTTCGAACACGATCTGCTTGGCCCATTCGAGCGAGAATTCGCGATCCTCGTCCGTGCGCACGATCAGCTTGGTGTATTCGACCGGATCGCCAAGGACCTCATGATCATAGCGCGTGGTCGGGCCATCATAGCCCGCCCACGTGATTGTCTCGGCCAGTGCCGGCGATGCCCCAAGGGCCAGAGCCAGTGTGACCGAGCGCAGCATCAGATTTGCTTCTCGGGCATTTGCACAACAAGACCGTCGAGCGCGTCAGACACCTTGATCTGGCAGGTTAAACGCGAGCGTGCAGGATCGGGCTCGTAGGCGAAGTCCAGCATGTCTTCTTCCATCGGGTCTTTTGCAGGCAGCTTTTCAACCCAGTCGGGGGCAACGTAAACGTGGCAGGTCGAGCAGGCGCAAGCCCCGCCGCAGTCTGCCTCGATCCCCGGAATGCCGTTGTCGCGCGCGCCTTCCATCACGGTCAGGCCATTCGCCACATCGACCACGTGCTGTGTGCCGTTATGCTCGATGTATGTAATTTTCGCCATCTTGCTGGTCTTCCCTTTCAAGTCCTCTTTAGTACCTAGACAATGAAGACGGGTCTCGCCAGTAGGAAAATCGGCGCAGGATCACTGGACTAGGCCAAGTCATTGTTTCAAGGTATCTTTGCCTGAAAACCGGTGAACACACGGTCGAGGAAGAGTGGTGACAAGGTTAAATTTACAGCTGTTTTCGCTGGGACTCGCGATGCTGGTCCAAGGCTGCGGCGGCGGAGTGATTACAACAGCTTACCTGTCCGAGCCCGACAGCATCGGGTATCACAGTGATGGTCCGGCGGGGGCAGCCCCCGGAACCTGCTGGGGGGTGGAGTTCACCCCGGCCGTCATTGAGACTGTGACCGAAGATATCCTTGTGGCACCGGCCAGCACTTTGCCAGACGGCACCCCCCAGCCGCCCGTCTATCGCACCACCACGCGGCAAGAGATTGTGCAGGACCGCGGAGAGCAGTGGTTCGAGACACCTTGCGAAAAGGATTTGACCCCAGACTTCATCGCATCGCTACAACGGGCGCTGGAATTGCGGGGCTATTTGCGGGGAAACCCTGACGGGGTTTTAGACATTCGAACCAAGCGGGCCATCCAGTCTTTTCAACGGGATTTCGGGCTGGACAGCGATGTCCTGAGTATGCGCGCTGCGCGGCAACTGGGGCTTGTCGCCTATGGCCGAGAAGAATTCGGCGTTGCCGAGACGCGACCGTCAGCCCGGTAAACGTAAAAAAGGGCGCGACCGAAGTACGCGCCCTCCTCCCTGTTTTTTTTGGCGCAGACCAGATTAGTCCTGTTCGACGGTCAGCGCGACAAAGCGTGGCTCGCCCATGCGGCGGATCAGCAACAGCAGCGACTTGCGGCCAGCATCGCGGGTTTCCTCGATGCGGGTTTGCAGGTCATCGATCGCTTCGATCGGCTGCTGGCCAGCCTCAGTGATTACGTCGCCTGCACGCAGACCCTTTTCATAGGCTTCGCTATCTTCTGCGACCTCTGTGATGACCAGGCCTTTGCTTGCGGGCGGCAGTTCCAGTTCCGAGCGTACTTCGTCGGTCAATTCCGACAGGCTCATGCCTAGAACTTCGGCGCTCGACGGTTCAGCCATTTCCGCAGGTGCGGTAGCTTCGCTGCCTTCGGCTGTTTCGCGGCGGCCCAACGTCACCAGAATGGTCTGGCTCTTGCCTTCGCGGAACACGACCACGCGGACTGCTTTGCCATCGGGGGTATCGCCGACCTGACGGACCAAGCTACGGGTGTCTTCGACTTCGACACCGTCAAAGCTGGTGATCACATCGCCTGCCAGAATGCCAGCATCCTCGGCAGGACCCGGAGGTACGTCGGTGACTAGAGCACCCTTAGCCTCTTCGAGGCCCATTGCTTCGGCCACATCAGGCGTCACGTCCTGAATGCGGACACCCAGCCAGCCACGGCGGGTTTCGCCAAACTCTTGCAGCTGATCGACAACTTTGGACACGACGTTGGATGCCATCGAGAAACCAATGCCGATTGAGCCACCGTTGGGCGAAAGAATCGCGGTGTTCACACCAACGACTTCACCAGTCATGTTGAACAGCGGGCCGCCGGAATTGCCGCGGTTGATCGCTGCGTCGGTCTGGATGTAGTCATCATAGCTGCCCGACAGCTCGCGATTGCGGGCCGAGACGATACCAGCCGACACAGAGAAGCTCTGCCCCAGCGGGTTGCCAACGGCCAGCACCCAGTCGCCGACGCGGGCGGTGTCGCTGTCACCGAAGGGCACAAACGGCAGCGGCTCTTCGGCTTCTACCTTCAGGAGGGCAATATCGGTTTTGGGATCAGTGCCAATCACCTCTGCGGCCAAATTCTTGCCACTGGTGAATTCGATCATGATCTCGTCTGCGTTTTCGATCACGTGGTTATTGGTCACCACAAAGCCGTCTTCGCTGATCACGAAGCCAGACCCGAGGGCCGAGCTACGACGCGGCTGCTGGGGACCGTTCGGGTTCTGGAACTGGCGGAAAAAGTCTTCGAAGGGCGAACCTTCGGGCACCTGAGGACCGGGGCCGGTATTGACCTCGACCATGGTCGACGTGGTGATGTTCACCACCGCAGGACTGACTTGCTCGGCAAGATCGGCAAAGCTATCGGGGGCCGCTTTGACGGTGGTCGCTAGACCTTGGGCCATCGTCATAACCGCGACCAGCCCCGCCATGACAACCATCCGAGCCGAAGTCGTGCTGCGGCGTGCAATCGTCTGAGTCTGGGAATTCAATTGGGGTCTCCTTCTGGAACACGAGCCGTGTGCATTGTTGAACACCTAGGGTCGCGTTAACGCAACACAAAGGCCGGTAAGATTATCTCAAGACGATGTGATGAGATGAAACTTCACTGCGGCAAGGCATCGAAGGTTATCGCAACCAGCGCGACACCGACCGCCATCGCCGCCAAACCCATCATCCGGCGGTCTTCTGTCGACAGCTGCCTCATGGCTTCGAGCATACGCTCAATAAGCGAAGGGGCCAGCGCATAGGCCAGCCCCTCGATCACCAGAACCAGCCCTATGGCCAGAATGGCAGTTTGCATCAGTTGGCTCCGGCCTCTGGATTGTCGTTCTTCAGATAGTCAAAGAACTGGCTGTTCGGAGTCATCACCATGCTGCTGTTGCCACCCTGAAGGGCGTTCTCATAGGCCTGCAAAGACCGGTAGAAGGCAAAGAACTCTGGGTCAGCGCCAAATGCTTCGGCGAACACATTGTTCCGCTGCGCGTCAGCTTCACCGCGAACGATTTGCGCTTCGCGCTCTGCCTCGGACAGGGTTTCCACCACGGTACGATCTGCGGTCGCACGCACACGCTGCGCCGCTTCGTTACCACGGGCGATCTCGTCAGCGGCTTCGCGTTCACGCTCGGCGCGCATACGGGCAAAGGTGGCCTCAAGGTTCTGCATCGGCAGGTTGGTCTGCTTCAGGCGCACGTCCACCACGTCCAGACCCAAGCTACGCGCTTGGACACGGGCGTTGTCGCGAATACGCAGCATCAGCGAGCCGCGCTCCTCGGAGAGGATGGTGTCCGAGGTGACCTGATCAGCACCCAGGACTTCGCGGATCTGCGCGTTCAAGATCGAGCTCAGGCGGTCTTCGGCGGCACGAATGCCCCCTACACCAACGGCCTGACGGAACTGCACGACATCGGCGATGCGGTAGCGCGCGAATGCGTCAACGACCAAACGACGATCATCCGACGGCGTGACCTCGATCACATCGGTGTCCAGAGACAAGATGCGATCGTCATATTTCACAACGTCTTGGATCAGCGGAATCTTGATCGCGAGGCCGGGCTCTTCCTTGACCGCTTTGATCTGACCGAACTGCAAGACAAGCGCCTTCTCGCGTTCGTCGACCACATAGAGCGAGGACAGAATAACCGCGATAACGACGACGATGGCGGGCAGGATGATGGCTGATTTACGCATCTTAGTTACCTCCCTGCGAGCTGTTTCGATTCAGTTCATTAAGCGGCAGGTAAGGCACGACATTGCCGCCGTTTTCACCGCTGACCAGCGCCTCGTCCAGAATGGTCTTGTCGACACTGCCAAGGACCTTTTCCATCGTCTCGATATAGAGACGGCGGCGGGTCACTTCGGGCGCTTTCTCGTACTCGGCCAAAACAGCGCTGAAGCGCGATGCTTCACCCAAGGCGTCGTTCACTACGCGGGCACGGTAGCCTTCGGCCTCTTCGAGGGTCTGAGCCGCTTCACCGCGGGCTTCCGCCAGAACACGGTTCGCATAGGCATCCGCCTGACGCTGCAGACGATCACGCTCTTGCTCAGCAGCCTGCACTTCGCGGAAGGCATCAATCACTTCGCTCGGCGGGTCTGCACGATCAAGGTTCACACGCACAACGCTGATGCCGCTGTCATATTCGTCCAGCGTCGCTTGAATGTTCTGCATTGCGGTATCCGCAATCAGACCACGGTCACGGTTCAGGATCGGCGCAAGGGTCGAGGCCGCGATGATTTCGCGCATGACCGACTCGGACACAGCCTGAACCGTCAACTGGGGATCACGGATGTTGAACAGCAATTTCGCGGGGTCGTTGATATTCCAAACGACTTGGAAGTCGATGTCCACGATGTTTGCATCAGTGGTCAGCATCAGGCCATTGCCATTTCCGCCGCGCGAGACGCCCACGTCTTCGGTCCGTTCCGAGGTCACATTGATAACTTCTGCAGTCACCAGCGGCCAAGGCGCGAAGTTCAGACCAGGATTGCCAGTGCTGTAATATTCGCCAAGGAACAGTTCAACAGACTGTTCTTCGGGTTTCACGGTGTAAAAGCTGCCGAACGCCCACAAGGCAACTGCCGCCAATACGCCGAGCCCAATGGTGCCGCGGCCCAAGCTTGGTCCGCCGCCGCCATTGCCACCACCGGTCGAGCCACCGTTGCCACCGCGACCGCCCATCAGGACGCGCAGCTGCTCTTGGCCCTTTTTCACCAGTTCGTCGATTTCGGGGATTTGGTCATTGCCCTTAGGAGGACGCTGGCCATTGTTGTCGCCACCCCCTCCGTTCGATCCGCGGTTGCCACCGCCACCAGAGCCTCCGCCGCCCCAGGGGCCGCTCCCGTTTCCAGCCATATAGCCTCTTCCCTTTCGTTTTTCTGTTAGGCTTTGCCCTAAGGTGAGGGCAAAGCCTGAGAATTCAAGCCGTGCGGGTTGGATTCCGCATGGTCACAAGTTCTTCGGACATGGTCGGGTGTACGGCGCACACGCGATCAAAGTCCTCTTTGGTTGCACCCATTTTAACGGCGATCCCCGCAAGTTGGATCATTTCGCCCGCCCCGGGCGCGACGATATGGCACCCCAGCACCTTGCGGGTTTCCTGACTGACAATCAACTTCATGAGGACGCGCGCCTGACTGCCCGCAAAGGCGGTCTGCATTGGGCGGAACGATGTCACATAGACTTCGATCGGTTCCTGCGCCGCTGCGGCCTCTTCGCTCAGGCCGACAGTGCCCATCTCGGGCTGGGTAAAGACAGCGCTGGGGATCAGGTCGTGATCGACAGCGGTCTTGTTGCCTTTGAACACCGTTTCGACAAAGGCCATGCCTTCGCGGATCGCAACGGGTGTCAGGTTCACCCGGTTGGTCGCGTCGCCAATCGCGTAGATCGATGGCACAGCGGTCTGGCTGTACTTGTCCACGATCACCTCGTTCGAGCGGCCGAGTTCAATGCCGACCTCTTCGAGACCCATGTTCGTGGTCGCAGGCAGACGGCCGGTCGCGAACATCACTTTGTCATAGGTGTTGGTGTCGCCGTTGGTCGCTTTGGTCCAGATCTGGCCGTTCTCTTCCTTCATCTCCAGCACGTTGGTGCCGGTGTGAAGTTTGATGCCGTTGGCGACCATTTCGTCAGCGATCAGGCCGCGCGCTTCGTCGTCAAAGCCGCGCAAGATTTGCGCACCGCGGTAGTATTGGGTCACTTCGACGCCAAGGCCGTTCATGATGCAGGCAAATTCACAAGCAATGTAGCCACCGCCGACGATCAGCATCTTCTTGGGCAGCTCATCCAGATGGAAGATATCGTCCGACACAATCCCCAGCTCCACACCCGGAATATCGGGGCGCATGGGCGTGCCGCCGGTGGCGATCAGGATTGTTTTGGCGGTCTTTTGGGTGCCGTCAGCCAGTTCAACCGTATGTGCATCCGCGATCCGCGCGCGCTGGTCAAATGTGTCGACGCCAGAGCCAGCCAGCAATTTACGATAGACTCCTTCGAGGCGATCGAGTTCTGCGTTCAACTTGCCCTTGAAAGTGCCCCAGTTGAAGTCGGTGATGCTGGCCTGCCAGCCATACGCCTCGGCTTCGTCTGCCATACCGCTGTATTCGCTTGCGAACACCATCAGCTTCTTGGGTACACAGCCCCGGATCACGCAGGTGCCGCCGTAGCGATCGCCCTCTGCCAGGCCAACCTTGGCCTCTGCTTCGCCTGCCGCGACGCGGGCCGCGCGCACACCGCCCGACCCTCCGCCGATCACGAACAGATCGTAGTCGAAATCCATCTCTTACTCTCTCTCTGTCGGCGCCTGTTCAAATGTCGCGAAAGAGGTTGTCGGACTCGACAAACTCGATCAGCGACTCTTCGACGGTGCCGTTGTTAATGTCCCGGGTTTCGACACGACCGTCGCCGTATCCGATGACCACCCGATCGCAGATATCAATGAACAGCCCGTTTTCAACCACACCAGGCACCTGATTCAACACCATTGCGAGCTGACGCGCATTTCCTATGCGTTTCAGATGCAAATCAATGATGTAATTGCCTTCGTCGGTGATGTAGGGCGTGTCGCCATTCATGCGCAGCGCGGTCTGGCTGCCCATCACATCAAGGCTCGCGACCATCTCTTCGATCAGGGCTTTGCTGGTTTGCCAGCCAAAGGGAATGACCTCGACCGGCAATGGGAAAGCACCCAAGGTATCAACCCCCTTGGCCGCGTCCGCGATCACAACCATCTGGTCGCTGGCCGTCGCCACAATCTTTTCCTGCAGGAGCGCGCCGCCGCCGCCTTTGATCAGGTTCAGATCGCCGTCGAATTCGTCTGCGCCGTCGATGGTCAGGTCCAGCCACTTCGCCTCGTCCAGAGACACGACCTTGATCCCCACATTGCGGGCAAGTTCTGCGGTGCGTGTCGATGTGGGAATGCCTGTCACCCGCAGCCCATGTTCGCGGACAAGCTCCCCGAGACATCGCACCATCCAGGCTGCCGTACTGCCGGTTCCGAGCCCCACACGCATACCATCTTCTACAAACTCAACCGCTCGTTTGGCCGCGACGAATTTTGCCTTATCAATAGGCGAAAGTTCTCCGGTCATCGACAGACTCCATACTGTTTGTCCTGCTTATAGAATGGTTCCCCCTGCTTCGCGAGTGCGAAGGCCGCTTTCCGCAGCGTTTCATAGATAACTTGAGGTATCAGGCTAGACTGACTCGCTGCTTTCGCTGGTTTGACAGCAGCTTCTTCTTTCACTTCACCAAGGGCGTCGGCGACTGCGCATTGAGTATTTTCAGCAAAAAGAAGCGGGCAAAGCTCAGCGCATCGCCCGAAACCGCAAGAGCGGAGTTGCCGAGGCTGCGATTTTGACTGGGTTTGGGCCAAGCTATGAAGGCGTGACGCCATCCCACTTGGGACGGTCGTATTTAGAGCGGTTTGGCTCTGCGCGCTGGGTCATGCTGAGATCAGACTGCGCGATTTGCCCGATTGGAGGATGCATGTTTATTTCGGTCTTTGATGTCTTCAAGATCGGGGTTGGCCCCTCGTCTTCCCACACCATGGGCCCCATGGTGGCTGCGGGCCGCTTTCTGGAATTGCTGCGGGCAGCCCCCTTTACCGCAGATGGTCTAAAGGCATCGCTTCACGGATCTCTGGCTTTCACAGGCGTAGGTCACCACACAGACCGCGCGACCATTCTCGGCCTTGCCGGTTTCACGCCTGCCGAGTTTGACGCCGACCGCGCCGCAGAGGTAATGGCCGAGATTGAAACCACGGGCCGCATCAATCCACCAGACCTGCCCGAAATGGTCTTTGCGCCAAAAGATGACCTGAAGTTCGACTACGGTCCAAACCTGCCCGGACACGCGAACGGTATGATCCTGATGGCGACCGACAAACAAGGCGACGTCATTCTGCAAGAGACCTACTACTCGATCGGCGGAGGATTTGTCCTGACGGCTGACGAGTTGGAGCATGGTGCAGACAAGGATGAGGGCGCCCCTGTTCCCTACCCCTTTAAGTCTGCTGCCGAGATGCTGGAAATGGCCGCAAAGTCCGGCAAAACGATTGCCGAGATGAAGAAGGCGAACGAGTTGACCCGCCGGAGCCATGCCGAGGTAGATCGCGGCCTTGATGCCCTGTGGCAGGTGATGGACGGATGTATCAACCGTGGGCTCGCGAACGAAGGGATCCTACCCGGTGGTCTGAATGTGCGTCGCCGCGCGGCGGGAATTTACAACGCACTGATGGCCGAGCGCGGAATGAACCTGACCGCGCCGCATACGATCAACGACTGGATGAGCACTTACGCCATGGCCGTGAACGAAGAGAACGCGGCGGGCGGTCAGGTCGTGACGGCCCCAACGAACGGCGCGGCAGGCGTGTTGCCCGCGACCATACGTTATTGGCTGGACCACGTGCCGGGCGCGACGCGCACGCGCATCCCCGAATTCCTGCTGACCGCGGCTGCGATTGGCGGCTTGGTTAAATTCAACGCCAGCATCAGCGGAGCCGAAGCTGGTTGTCAGGCCGAGGTTGGCAGCGCAAGCGCCATGGCGGCTGCGGGGCTGTGCGCCGTGATGGGCGGCACGACCGAGCAGATTGAAAACGCGGCCGAAATCGCGCTGGAGCACCACCTCGGGATGACGTGCGATCCGGTCAAAGGCTTGGTGCAGGTGCCCTGCATTGAACGCAACGGCCTTGGCGCGATCAAGGCGGTGAGCGCGGCCAGCCTGTCCCTACGCGGCGACGGCAAGCATCTGGTCCCGCTTGACGCCTGTATTGAAACAATGCGCCAAACCGGCCATGACATGAGCGAGAAATACAAAGAAACCTCTCTTGGGGGGCTCGCCGTCAACATCCCGAACTGCTGAGACCGCATTGGCGAACGACCGCACACTCCTTGGTATCCTCTACATGGTGGGCTTCTGCCTTTTGGCCCCCATCATGGATGCCTTTGCCAAAGCCACACCTGCCGAAATCCCAGCCGCGCAAATCATCACGGCGCGGTTTGTGCTGCAAATCGTGCTGTTGGCGCCGCTCGCGGTGCTGATGGGGAACTTTGCTCTGCCGGATCGACGCTCTGTGGGCATGCATTTCGTGCGCGCGGGATCGCTTCTGCTCGCGACTTGGATGTTCTTTACAGCGATCCGCGAGATGCCTCTGGCCAGCGCGATTTCAATCTTTTTTGTTGAGCCATTTATCCTGACACTTCTCGGCGCGCTGTTCCTGAAAGAGGAAGTCGGTATGCGCCGGATTGTGGCCTGTGTGGTCGGCTTTGGCGGGGCACTTCTGATTATCCAACCTAGCTTCAGCAATGTCGGGCCGGTTGCTCTGTTCCCGCTGGGGACTGCATTTTGCTTTGCGATCTACATGATCCTGACCCGCATGATGTCGCAAAGACTGCATCCCGTGACCACGCAGCTGCATACCGCCGTCGCAGCATCCGTCCTGATCACGCCCGTGCTGTGGTTTTACGACGGAAGCGGGATCGCAGCGCTGGACCCCGTCTGGCCCAACGGGCTGGCGGTCTGGACCCTGCTTGGGGTCGGCGTTATGGCGACCATCTCCCACATTTCGATCACGTTTGCGTTGCGCCATGCTCCTGCAGCAACTATCGCGCCCCTGCAATACCTCGAGATCGTGTCAGCGACGGCCGTGGGCTACCTTATCTTTGACGAATTGCCGAACGGTCTGACGTGGCTGGGGATCGCGATCATCGTGGGGTCTGGCCTATACGTCTTTGCCCGCGAGCGTGCCCGCGATCAGAAACTGAACAAACCGACGCCGCCGCGCTGACCTATGGCCAACGCGTGCTCTGGTTCAACGCCGCAACCGCAGCGTCAGCACAGCCGCGCGGCAAAATAACCAGCATGCGCGGCCCTTCCATCGTCAAGCTTACCCGGCCAGCCTGATCCACGCGATTTGAGGTCCCAACACGCCCATCCGGCTGCATTGGAATGCCATCAATCGGCCAAACCAATCCAGTCGACCGACCCTGTACCGGCCCCATGGGGTACAGCGAAAACGCCGTCCCCTCTGGCATATCCAACGCCAACTCAGGCGGGCAAAGAAAGATAACCTCTTCTTCGGACAAGAGCAGGCACAGCACATTCGCCCGCGCGCAAAGGGTCGAGAACGCCGCTAACGTGTGGTCAAGTCGCCGCCCCGTGAACCCGAGACCCAGAATCATAGGTGCCGCCACGTTCCGGAGACATTTATCGAAATCCGTGCTATCTTGTTCTGATATTGGAAATAGCCTGTTGGGCCCGACTTTTTCGCGCGCCACGTCGGAAACCGAATCGAAATCCCCGATCACGGCGTCAGGAACCCACCCTAATCCCAGCGCCTGATCCGCACCCCCATCGGCCGCGATCAAGCGTTTTGCATATTTTCGGGCCCAAGCGACGTCCTCAGAGGTCACACGACCCCCTCCAATCAGCGCTACTGGCTCGTCATAACAAACAATTACTGCCATAATGCCTTTATTGTATCTTTTTTAGAAACTCGCCACATTTGAGCCACGGATTTATACTGGAATGACCTTTGTTTTGATCCGTTTCCCAACTTTGTAAGTGGTATTCACAGTTCTGCTAACGAAAGGAAGCGAGCGAGAGATGGTAGGCAACAACAAAATTCTCACCGTGTCGTATGGGACGTTCTCATGCACCCTAGAGGGGTTCGATGAGTCTTTCGACACGATGAAGGCGATTGCCGAATATTTCCGGGATCTCGCCGCAGAGGACCGGTATTTCGGAGCAGAGCCCCCGACCCCAGATGCAGATATGTTGGCCCGTATCGCGGAGCGTGAAATCGCCCGCCGGGTCGAAGCACGCACCGAACAGGGCGGGATTGTCCTGCGCGCAGAGAGCCAGATCACCGCGCCGGTGCAACAACCAGCGCCCGCTCAGGCCACCGCGCCGCAAGCCGAAGCGCCCATCGCCAAGGCTGCCGAGCCAGAGCCGCAACCCGAGCCCTCGGTCACAACAGAAGCTGCGCCAGAGCCTGCACCTGTCAAAGCCAAACCGGCACGCAAATACAAACAGCCCTCTGCTGCACCCGTCGCGTTCACCGAAGAGCAAATTGCAAACCAGAAAAGCCGCGCCGCAGAAGCTGCAGAAGCCGCCAGCGTTGCGGCCAAATTGCGCCGCATCCGCGCTCTGATGAACAACGAAACCGCCAGCGGCCTTGATGATAGCAACGAGAACCTTGGCGACGACGCACCGCTCACTGTGATGAACGCTACCCCTGTCATGGCAGCAGAGGAAATCGACGAGCCAGCCGCCAACCACGAAGAACCTGCAGATGCGCCGGAAGAAGCCGATGAAGACGTTCTGGCTTCCGAAGTTCAGGACGAACCTGTCGACCTGACCGCCGAGGCAGATGACGACGCCGACGCGGTCGAGAACCTGCTGGCCGAAGAATCGGAAGCGGAAGCGGAAGAAGATGTCGCCGCAGAGCCCGAAAGTGAAGAGGAAATCGAAGCCGAACCGCAGGTGGCAGAAGTCGCCACCGATGACGGCTTTGAGGAAGAGGCCGAAGAGGTCCCGACTTTCACCCTGCCCGCAAGCTTTGATCTAGAAGCCATTGCAGCAGCCGAAGCCGCAGCACGTGCTGAGGCTGAGGCTGAGGCTGAGGCTGAGGCTGAGGCTGAGGCTGAGGCTGAGGCTGAGGCTGAGGCTGAGGCTGAGGCTGAGGCTGAGGCTGAGGAAGCGATCACTACCAACGATGATGCGCAAGACAAAAATCAGGACGACGAAGATGCCCTTCGCATCGCGAGTGTCTTGGGAAACCTGACCCACGACGAAGACGAAGCCGCCGATGAGACAGAAATCGTAGCGGCCTCCGAAATAGCTGCTGGTGAGGATGCCCCCGAAGACGACACACTCGACCTGACCGACATCATCACCGAAGAGGAAACGGCCGAAGTCGTCGAAGAAATCGAAGTCAGCACCGAAGTTATCCAAGTCGAGCAAACCGTCCCTGCAGCCGAAAAAGCCGAAGAGATCGAAGAGCAAGACGACGAAGCTGCCTACGATGATCGCCCCCGCCGCGTACGTGTACTGCGTCTCAAGCGCTCGGACATGGCCAAGGCGCTAAGCGAAGAAGACGCTCAGGAGACTGCAGCCAAAGCCGAAAGCGCCCTGAGCGACGAGGACGAAGCCGACCTGATGCGCGCGCTCGCTGAAGTCGAAGCCGAAATGGATCCGCTTGCGGAGACACCGACAGAAGAACCCGAAGCGGAAGAACCTGAAGAGATCATCGTCCGCGACGAGCGCCCTGCCGGCAGAGAGCTTTTGGAACAGGCTGACACCAGCGAAGACGCCGAAGCACGCCTGCTGGAAAAAGCCAAGACCGAGATGGATGCGCCTGAAAGCAACCGCCGCCGCACTGCGCTGGCACATCTGAAGGCCGCGGTCGCAGCGACTCGCGCCGAGAAGAATGTGGTGCGCAAACGGGACTTGCCCGAAGCTGAAACGGCGGCGACACCACTGATCAAGCCCGAGCCCATTCCGGAAACCAAAGAGATCATCCGTCCGCGCCGCCCACAAGTCAGTGAAAGCAGCCGCGCCGAGCGCCCCCGCCCGAGCGAAGCTCCCTTGCGTTTGGTCGAAGAACAGCGCGTCGACACATCCAAATCGACGCCGATCGTCCCCCGCCGCATATCGAGCGGCTCGGACGAAGCCGCGCGCCGGGATCGCCCAAACTTTGCTGCCTACGCCGAGGAAAAAGGCGCGACGAACCTGCCGGAATTGCTCGAAGCGGCAGCGGCCTACACTGCTTGTGTTCAGGGCCGCGATCCCTTTACCCGCCCGCAGGTCATGACGCTATTGAAGTCGGTGATGGAAGATGGGCTCAGCCGAGAGGATGCGCTGCGGGCCTTTGGCCAGCTGCTGCGCGAAGAGAAAATCTCGAAACTGCAGGGCGGTCGTTTTACGGTCACCGAGACGATCCGGTATCAGCCGCGCGCCATGGCGTCCGGCGAATAAGCCATTTCTACGACACCACGCAAAAGGCGGCCCGAATGGAGCCGCCTTTTTCTATTTCATGACCAACATCCGCGCTTAAGAGGCGGGAATCACGACCGGCGCCATGGCATATTGCTGGCGCTCTGCAATGAGCCGCTTGATCTTCTCGCGCAGCAGGAAGTTTGGAATGGGCTCCGGTGCATTGGCCAGAACGCTCTCGAGCTTTGGATCATCTAGCAGTTCTTGGTAGAGCTCGATCTTGCGCGACAGCTCGTAGTATTTCAGGCCGCGGTCCGTCGCCATGGCGCGCGCTTCGGCGTTCGTTTCGCCGCAGACATCTTGCAAGCCAGCGCCGGTTTCGCGGGCCACGCTATAAGCATTTTCGACGGTACAGTAACGTGCTTTGTCTCGGACGTTCGGGATCGGGATCACGATACAGCCGGACAGCCCCAGCGCCAGAGTGAGGGTCAGGGCCTTGCGGGGAATCTGTCTCATTTCAAATCCTCTGAATGAATGAGGTCAGCCTATCCCTTTGAGAACACTCTGTCATGTGTTCCCAAACAATTCAGGGTAGAAAATCGCGCACAACAAAAAAGGGCTACAAAATTGCAGCCCCTTCGCATCTATTTATCGTCGTCGAACCGTTTTGGCGGTGCGTCTGGGTCGGATTGACCAATCCCCTTGAAGACAGCCTTGAACGGCAGCGCCCACAGAATCCCGAGCCCGATGTAGATCAGCAATTCCAACCAGAGCGGCGGACGGTCGATCGTGCTCATGATCGTGACCGCCACCACCACATAGCCCGGCAGACCCAAAAGCAGGATCAACAAGGAAAGGCGGCGGCGTGTCTTATAGCTTAGGGCCATCAGTCAGCAAACGGGTCTGTTACTAGGATTGTGTCATCGCGTTCAGGTGAAGTGGACAATAGTGCGACGGGGCACTCGATCAACTCTTCGACGCGCTTGACGTATTTGATCGCGTTGGCCGGCAGGTCTGCCCACGAGCGTGCGCCTTCGGTCGATTCCGACCAGCCGGGCATTTCTTCGTAGATCGGGGTGCAGCGGGCCTGCTCGTCAGCTGCGGTGGGCAGGTAGTCCAGCTGTTCGCCGTCCAGATTATACCCAACGCAAATCTTCAAAGTTTCGAAGCCGTCCAGAACGTCCAGCTTGGTCAGCGAGATGCCATTGATGCCCGAAATCGCGCAGGTCTGGCGGACCAGAGCGGCGTCAAACCACCCACAGCGGCGTTTGCGGCCAGTGGTGGTGCCGAATTCGTGGCCGCGCTCACCCAGACGCTGGCCGTCCTCATCCTCGAGTTCGGTCGGGAATGGGCCTTCGCCCACGCGTGTGGTGTAGGCTTTGACAATGCCCAGAACGTAGTCGATCGAGCCCGGGCCGATGCCCACACCAGTCGATGCCTGACCTGCGATCACGTTCGACGAGGTCACAAAGGGATAGGTGCCGAAGTCAATGTCCAGCAAAGAGCCCTGCGCCCCTTCGAAAAGGATTCGCTTACCGGCCTTGCGCTTCTCGTTCAGGACCTTCCAGACGGGTGCGGCGTAAGGCAGGATGTCTTTGGCAACCTCGGCCAGCTGTTCGATCAGCGCTTCGCGGTCGATGCTTTCGATGCCCAGACCTTTGCGCAGGGGGTCGTGGTGCTGCAGCGCGCGGTCTACACGCGCCTCGAGGGTCGCGCGGTCGGCCAGATCGGCGACGCGGATGGCACGGCGGCCCACTTTGTCTTCGTAGCAGGGGCCGATGCCGCGACCGGTGGTGCCGATTTTGGTGCCCTTGCTGGCTGCTTCCTCGCGGGCGCGGTCCAGTTCACCGTGGAACGGCAGGATCAGCGGGGTGTTTTCCGCAATCATCAGAGTCTCGGGTGTGATCTCGACGCCCTGCGCGCGTACAGTCTCGATCTCTTTGATCAGGTGCCAGGGGTCCAGAACCACGCCGTTCCCGATCACAGACAGCTTGCCGCCGCGGACAACACCCGAAGGCAGCGCGTGCAATTTATAAACTTTGCTATCGATCACCAGCGTATGGCCGGCGTTGTGTCCGCCTTGAAAGCGCGCGATCACGTCTGCGCGTTCGGACAGCCAGTCCACGATCTTGCCTTTGCCTTCATCGCCCCACTGAGCGCCGACAACCACAACGTTGGCCATAAGGGATCCCCTATTGTCAGATCTTCAAACCGTGCCTCCTATAGCGATGTGCTTGAGCAGGCGAAACCTCTATTTGCGCCGATCCGGCGCATCCATAAGCCGCAGGGCCAGTTAAACAGGGTTAGTAACGCCGTTCACACTATCCTTACGGCTGTTTTCAGCGGATTTGGCGAAAGTCTGGGCCACACGGCTTGCCCCCCGCGCCGATTTTCCCTACATGGGCGGACAACAAAAGAGTTGCTGCAGGTCCTTCATGGAAAACGTCGTTCTGATTATCCACCTCATTCTGGCACTGTCTCTGATCGGTATCGTTCTGATGCAGCGGTCCGAAGGCGGCGGCCTTGGCATGGGCAGCGGCGGTGGCGGCGGTGTCGGTGGCGTAATGTCCGGCCGCGCAGCTGCGACCGCTCTGGGAAAAATCACTTGGGCTCTGGCGGCTGCATTCATCTGCACCTCGATCGCCCTGACCGTGATCGCAGCAAGCAATTCGTCTGACAGCTCTGTTCTGGACCGCTTGGGTGGCACCGCCCCCACCGCAACCGAAGAGCAATCCGATGCACCTGCAGGCTCTGACCTGCTGCCGCCGTCCTCGTCGGACGCTCCTTTGGTGCCCTCGGCCAACTAAGCTACAACCATTAGAACATAGCGAACCGGACCTAACAGCATCTTGAGGTCCGGTTGCTAAAACTTTGCGAATCCGCTAAGGCTCAAACCCCGTGATGCTGCGATTCTTCGGGATCGCACGGGCATTGCTTTTTGGCGGAACATCACGGGAGCGCAGACCGAATGGCGCGATTCATATTCATCACTGGTGGCGTTGTGAGTTCGTTGGGCAAAGGTCTTGCCTCGGCGGCGCTTGGCTCTTTGCTTCAGGCGCGCGGATACTCGGTCCGCTTGCGCAAGCTGGACCCCTATCTGAACGTTGACCCCGGCACGATGTCGCCTTTCGAGCACGGCGAAGTGTTTGTCACCGACGACGGGGCCGAAACCGACCTCGATCTGGGACACTACGAGCGTTTCACCGGTGTGGCAGCACGCAAGACCGACTCGGTCTCGTCGGGCCGCATCTATTCGAACGTTCTCGAGAAAGAGCGCCGCGGTGACTATCTGGGCAAAACTATTCAGGTGATTCCCCACGTCACGAACGAAATTAAGGACTTCATTTCGATCGGCGAAGACGAAGTTGATTTCATGCTGTGTGAAATCGGTGGCACCGTCGGCGACATCGAAGGCCTGCCCTTCTTCGAAGCAATCCGCCAGTTCGCCAACGAAAAGCCCCGTGGCCAGTGCTTGTTCATGCACCTGACCCTGCTGCCATTCATCAAGGCGTCGGGCGAGCTGAAAACCAAGCCGACACAGCACAGCGTCAAAGAGCTGCGTTCGATCGGTCTGGCGCCCGACATTCTGGTCTGCCGTTCCGAAGGCCCGATTCCCGCGAAAGAGCGCGAAAAGCTGGCCCTATTCTGTAACGTGCGCCCCGACGCCGTGATCGCCGCGCAGGATCTGAAATCGATCTACGAAGCGCCTCTGGCCTATCACCGCGAAGGTCTGGATCAGGCCGTCCTAGACGCCTTCCAGATCAGCCCCGCGCCCAAGCCCGATCTGGCGCGTTGGAACGATGTCGCGGACCGCATCTACAACCCGGAGGGCGAAGTCAAAATCGCGATCGTGGGCAAGTATGTGCAACTAGAAGACGCCTACAAGTCGATCGCCGAAGCGCTGACCCACGGAGGCATGGCCAACCGTGTGAAGGTCAAGGTCGAGTGGGTGAACTCGGAAATCTTTGACCGCGAAGATCCCGCGCCCCACCTCGAAGGCTACGACGCGATTCTCGTGCCCGGCGGCTTTGGCGAGCGTGGCACAGAGGGCAAGATCAAAGCGGCCCAGTTCGCCCGCGAACACAAAGTGCCGTACCTCGGCATCTGCCTTGGCATGCAGCTGGCAGTGATCGAAGCGGCCCGTAACGTGGCCAAAGTGGACGATGCGGGCTCGGAAGAGTTTGACCACGAAGCCGGTCAGAAGCGCTTTACCCCCGTTGTGTACCACCTGAAAGAATGGGTGCAGGGCAATCACAAGGTCGAGCGTTCGGTCAAGGACGACAAGGGCGGCACCATGCGCCTTGGCGCATACAACGCGACTCTCGCCGAAGGCTCCAAAGTGGCAGAAATCTACGGCGCGACCCAGATCGAAGAGCGTCACCGCCACCGCTATGAGGTCGACACCAAATATCGTGAACAGCTCGAGGCTTGCGGCCTTAGCTTCTCTGGCATGTCGCCCGATGGGCGCCTGCCCGAGATCGTCGAATGGAAGGATCACCCGTGGTTCATCGGCGTCCAGTTCCACCCTGAACTGAAGTCCAAGCCGTTCCAGCCGCACCCCTTGTTCCGCGACTTCGTGCGCGCAGCAAAGGAAAGCTCTCGTTTGGTGTAATCCATCAAGCTTGAAAGCCAGAATTAACGGGGCCGCTCACTTTCTGTGGGTGGCCCCGAAACTTTTTCGCAACCACAGCGTTATCCACCCAAGACACACGGTTCTGAAAGTGGAGCGTTCCCAATGTTTGCCAGCCTGAAAACACTCTTTGCCGCCCCTGCTGATGCAGCGCCGACCTATGACAGCCGCACGGCTGTCGCCGCTTTACTTGTTCGTGCGGCCAAATCCGAAGGCACCTACAGCTACGACGAAATCCGAGCGATTGATCGCAGCCTCGCCCGCCACTTTGGCCTGAACGTCATCGAAGCCATGAAACTGCGCGCCGAAGGCGAGAAGCTGGAACGCGCCGAGATTGATCCTCAGTCCATGATCACAGCTATCCGCGACGCGCTGGACCCAGAAGAGCGTTTTGGCGTTCTGAGCGGTCTTTGGGAGGTCGTTCTGACCAGTGACACCCGCACGCGCGGCTTGGACGAATTGCTGAACAGCGCGCGCCGCGGCTTCGGCATTCGCCGTGCCGAGTCGCAGATCGCCCGCGAACACGCACTCGCCTCCATGTAATCACACCTTGGCGGGGCCAGTTGTCCCGCCTATATCATCATTATGTTTGCCGATTTCCTACGCCGCCTAACCGAACCTGCCGTTGATCCCCTGACCGAAGGGGATTCGCGTCTTGCTTTGACTGCTTTGCTCGTGCGGATCGCCCGCTCGGACGAGGATTACCAAAAATCGGAAATCGAGCTGATCGACAGCATTGTCGCCGAACGCTACGGGCTCAGCGCAGACGATGCCTCTGCCTTGCGTCACGACGCAGAGCAGCTAGAGGCCGAAGCGCCCGACACCGTCAAATTCACCACAGCCATCAAGCAGGGCGTCGCCTATGAACACCGTCTCGGGGTGATCGAATCCCTATGGAAGGTCGTGCTGGCTGACGGCAAACGGGACGAAGCCGAAGACGCCCTTCTGCGGACCGTCTCGCGCTTTTTGGGGGTTTCGGATATGGACAGTGCCCTTGCCCGTCAGCGGGTACAGGGTGACTGATCACCTTCTGGGATAGCCCCGCGCCCATCTTTCAATCCGTTGCAGGTGAAATTACCGTTTGACCTAGGGTCAAATTTGACCAACCGTTGCATTTCACGGCGTTATCAGCGTTACTATCGCTCATTCCAAATGCAACCATCAGGGTTCTTGTGGTCAATAATCAACCAGTTATCGAAATCCGCAACCTTCACAAGCGTTACGGCGAGCTAGAGGTTCTGCGGGGTGTCGACATCACCGCCCCGGGCGGACATGTCATTTCGCTGATCGGCTCTTCGGGGTCGGGCAAGTCCACGCTTCTGCGTTGCGCCAACCTGTTGGAAGACAGCCAGAAGGGCGAAATCCTGTTCGAAGGCGAGCCCGTAAAATGGAAGGGCCAAGAACTGGCCCGTCGTCCAGCTGACGCCAAGCAGATCATGCGGATCCGCACCAACCTTTCGATGGTGTTCCAGCAATTCAACCTCTGGTCCCACATGACGATCCTTGAAAATGTCATGGAATGCCCCGTGACCGTTCTGGGACGCGACAAGGCCGAGGTTGAACAAAAAGCTCGCATGTATCTGGACAAGGTCGGCATCGGCGACAAATGCGATGCGTGGCCCGCGCAACTGTCCGGCGGACAGCAGCAGCGCGCGGCGATTGCCCGTGCCCTGTGCATGGAACCCAAAGCTCTTCTCTTTGACGAACCCACTTCCGCACTAGATCCCGAGTTGGAACAAGAAGTGGTGCGCGTCATCAAAGCCCTCGCCGAAGAGGGCCGGACCATGATCATCGTCACCCATGACATGAAAATGGCCCACGATGTTTCCGATCATGTCGTGTTCTTGCACCAAGGCCTGATCGAAGAACAGGGCGATCCCGCAACCCTATTCGGGGCGCCCAAATCAGAGCGGCTGCAGCAATTCCTAAGCCATACGACAGCTGCCTGAACAACACTCAAGGGGAGTTAACCAAATGAAAAAACTAATCATCACCAGCGCCGCGCTGGCTCTGTCAGCCACCAGCCTGTTCGCTGCAGGCCATGGCGATGTTGTCCGTCTGGGCACCGAGGGCGCCTACCCTCCGTACAACTTCATCAACGATGCGGGCGAAGTGGATGGCTTCGAGCGCGAACTGGGTGACGAGCTGTGCAAGCGTGCAGAGCTGAACTGCGAGTGGGTCACCAACGACTGGGATTCGATCATACCCAACCTCGTCTCGGGCAACTACGACGCCATCATCGCTGGCATGTCGATCACCGAAGAGCGCATGGAAAAAATCGACTTCACCGAAAACTACACCCAGCCCGACCCCTCTGCCTACATGGCGATGGCTGGCGCGGATGTGGATTTCACCGGTGGCGTGATCGCAGCGCAGGCCAGCACCATTCAGGCCAGCCACATCACCGACTCGGGCGCGACCCTGCTGGAATTCGCGTCGCCTGACGAAACCGTCGCAGCCGTCCGCAACGGCGAAGCTGACGCAGTGCTCGCCGACAAAGCCTTCCTCGCGCCCATCGCAGAGGAAAACGCTGATCTCGAGCTGACCGGTGAAGACGTCCTGATCGGTGGCGGCATCGGCCTTGGCATCCGCAAGTCCGACAGCGAACTGCGTGACAAGTTCACCGCAGCGATCCAGTCGATGAAAGCTGACGGCACTCTGAACGAGCTGATCGTCAAGTGGCTGCCCGACTCGGCAACCTTCTAATCGCTCCGAAGGGAGGGCACGCCCCTCCCTTCTTTTTGCCAGAAATACTCACATCCAGACCTCGCCAAGAGGCCCGCCATTTTCAGCTTCTGCACCGACCCCGACACACTTGGCCAATTCCAGTGGCTCGCCTGTTACCTCACGACCGGCAAGCATATGGCCTTCTACTATTCCTTTGGCACCGTGCTTTTGCTGCTGGCAATCACGGCCCCCGCTGCGTTGCTTTTTGGCTTTGCTGGCGCTTCGGCGGCGCGGTCTTCGTTCACGCCGATTAGCTGGCTTGGGAAAATCTACATCGCCATTGTCCGCGGGGTTCCGGACATTGCGTTCTTCTTGTTCTTCGTGATCGCTTTGGATCAGGGCATCGAGTGGCTGCGCCATCAGGTGAAGTGCCCCGACTGGGACGAACCGATCCGCCAAGGCAACGACTTCGTTGTTTGCACCGCCGCGAAAATGCCCTTGGGCAATGCGGCCCAATGGATTCACGAAGTGTACGGTTTCACCCTCGCCGTGGTGACATTTGCCATCGTCTTTGGCGCCTTTGCTGCCAACGTGATGCTCGGGGCTATGCGCGCCGTGCCCCGCGCGCAGCTCGAAACAGCCGAAGCTTATGGCATGACGCCCCGCCAGACCTTCTGGCGCATTCTGGTGCCACAAATGTGGGTCTACGCTCTGCCCGGCCTTGGGAACCTCTGGATGGTTCTGATCAAGGCCACCCCTCTTCTGTTCCTCTTGGGTGTCGAAGATATCGTGTATTGGGCCCGTGAACTTGGCGGTGCCAAGACCGCCCGCTTCACCGACTATCCGCACCCTGACTGGCGCCTGTGGTACTTCCTCGTGCTTCTGATTTTCTACCTCGGCTTTACCAAAGTGTCCGAAGTCTTCCTTGACCGGATCATGCGCAAACTGACCCACGGCCAAGCGACCGCGGGCGGCGAGGCACAGCGCAAAGGGGCCGCCGCATGAGCTGTCTCCAAACCATCGCGGATTACGGCCTCCGATCCATCGGCCTAGGCGAGCGGCTCTTGCCGCGCTCGGACTTCACGCTTTGCCAGCAGTTCACCCTGATCGGATCGGGCATGCTGCAGAACATCTACTTTGGAACACTCGCCCTGATCGCGGGCTTCGTGCTGGCCGTATTGCTCGCCGTGGGCAAGAACAGCGCGAACCCCCTGTTCCGCAAACCGGCTGAGTGGACGATCTTTATCTTCCGTGGCTCGCCGCTCTTCATCCAGTTCTTCTTTGCCTACTTTCTGTTCCTTAGCCTCAAGGGCGTCAGCAGTTTCTTTGATCCGCTGACCTCGGCATGGATGGGCGCGCTAGTCGTGCTTCTGCTGAACACTGCCGCCTACTCGGGCGAGATTTTCTATGGCGCGCTCCAGTCAATTCCCAAGGGCGATCTGGAGGCTGCAGATGCCTATGGCCTGACCGGTTGGCCCCGCTTCAAACGCGTGGTTTGGCCAACGATGCTGCGCTTGGCATGGCCCGCCTACACGAACGAGGCGATCTTTCTGTTCCATGCGACGGCGCTGGTCTATTTCAGCGGCTTTCCCGCGTTCAAACAGATGGGCGATGCCCTATATTACGCCAATTATTTTGCGGACAAGACCTTCAACCCGTTTGTGCCCTACCCGATCCTCGCGATGTACTTCATCATCCTGACGCTGATCGTGATAGGCATTTTCGGATTTATTAACAAACGCTTGAACCGGCATCTGCCGCAGAACCAGCGCCAGAAGGTCAAGCTACGCCCCCGCCTGATCCGCTAACAATAGCTCTTGATTTCATCGCGGCTCTTAGAGACAGTGAATTTGATCAAATTAGCCCGACGAACGGGCAACGCAGGTGATTTATGAGAAACTGGCTACGCAAGCACCCCATGGTGCGCACCATCCGTGTGGCCGCGGCAGATTTGAACGGTCAGCCCCGCGGTAAACGGGTGCCAACCCGATTTGCAGACAAAGTGGTAGAAGGCGGCACGCGCTTTCCCATGTCTGTGATGAACCTCGACATCTGGGGCGAAGACATCGACGACAGCCCCCTTGTGTTCGAGACGGGGGATCGTGATGGCGTTCTGAAACCGACCGAACGCGGCTTTGTCCCCATGCCGTGGCTCGAAGGGCCAACCGCCCTGCTTCCGCTTTGGATGTTCCACGAAGATGGCCGCCCGTTCGAAGGGGATCCCCGTCACGCGCTGCGCCGCGTGCTGGAACGTTATGACGAAAAGGGCCTGAAACCCGTCGTCGCAGTCGAACTCGAATTCTATCTGATCGACGACTCGGGCAAATCGTTCCAAGTCCCCGCGAGCCCGCGCTCGGGCAAGCGCCGCAAAGCCGCCGAGATCCTCTCGGTCCGCGCTCTGGACATGTTTGACAAGTTCTTCACCGATCTCTACGACGCGTGCGAAGAGATGGACATCCCCGCCGACACCGCCATTTCCGAGGCCGGTCTGGGGCAGTTTGAAATCAACCTAATGCACAGCGACGACGCCCTGCGCGCCGCCGATGATGCGTGGCTCTTCAAGATGCTGGTCAAGGGCCTGGCCCGCCGCTACGGCTTTGCCGCAAGCTTTATGGCCAAACCTTATGTCGATTATTCAGGCAGCGGGATGCACACCCACTTCTCGGTCATCGACCGCAATGGCCAGAACATCTTTGACGACGGCTCCCAGCAAGGCAGCGCCTATTTGCGTCACGCGGTGGCAGGGTGCATGGACGCGATGCAAGGCAGCACTCTGCTATTTGCGCCGCACGCCAACAGCTATGACCGCATGGTCCCAGACAACCACGCGCCGACCAGCATCTGCTGGGGCTACGAAAACCGCACCGCTGCGATTCGTATCCCATCGGGCGATCCACGCGCGCGCCGGATCGAGCATCGCGTAGCGGGCGGCGACGTGAACCCCTACCTGCTGATCGCGGGCATCCTTGGGGCGGCGATGAACGGTATCGACGATGGCTCCGAACCATGCGAACCCATCAAGGGCAGCGCCTACAATCAGGACCTGCCGCAAGTGCCAAATACGTGGGACAGCGCCATCGAGCGCTTTGAAAAGGACGAGCATATCGCGCGTATTTTCACCCCCGAACTGATCCGCAACTATGTCGCGACCAAACGTCAGGAATTATTTTACATGGCGGAACTGGACGATCGCGAACAGGTTGAGATTTATCTTGATACGGTCTGACGTGGCCGCACTGGCCACGTCCCCACACGACCCCTCAAACACTTTGGTGCCCTATGAAAATCGGTATCCTGCAAACGGGCCATACCCCTGCCGACATGGCAGAGATCGCCCCTGACTACGCTCTGCTCTTCCGTGCCATGCTTGGGGAGGACAGCTTTGACTACCAAACCTGGAACGTTGTGGACGGCGACTTCCCCGACACCATTGACGCGGCGGACGGCTATATCATCACCGGATCGCGCCACGGCGCCTACGAAGATCACCCGTGGATTTCCCCGCTCGAGGATCTGATCCGCCAGATCTACGCCGCCAAGAAGCCTATGTTCGGTGCTTGCTTTGGCCATCAGATCATCGCGCAAGCGCTTGGGGGCAAAGTCGAGAAATTCAAGGACGGGTGGTCCGTCGGCCTTCAGACCTATGATTTCGGGGACCAGACGCTGGACTTGAACGCGTGGCATCAGGATCAGGTGGTCCAGCTACCGCCAGAGGCACGCGTGGTCGCCTCTAGCCCGTTCTGTAAATACGCGGCTTTGGCGTGGGGGGACCATGTTTTCACCACACAGGCACACCCCGAATTTCAGTCGGATTTCATCCAAGGCCTGATAGAGTATCGCGGCAAAGGGGTGGTTCCCGACGCGCTCTTGAACAGCGCGACAGACCACCTGACCAAACGCAATGACAATGCGCAAATCGCGAGCAAAGTGACTCGCCTGATGCGCGGAGAGGGCATCTCATGAGTGCGACGCTGAGCAACCTGCCGCCAGCCGTTCAATCCTACCTAGGCGATAACCGCCTCGACGAGGTCGAGTGTATCATCTCTGACCTGCCCGGCATCGCCCGTGGCAAGGCCGTTCCGGCCTCGAAGTTTGCCCGTCAGAACCACTTCTATCTGCCAGACTCGATCTACTATCAAACCATCACCGGTGAATGGGCCGAAGCTGCAGGCGATGAAGGGTTCATAGAACGGGACATGATCCTGAAGCCTGACATGAGCACCGCGACGGCGGCGCCATGGACAGGCGACTGGACGCTTCAGGTGATCCACGATGCATTTGACCGCGCAGGCAACCCGATCTCGTTTTCGCCGCGCAACGTGCTGAAACGGGTCGTCGATCTGTACAAAGCCCAAGGCTGGAAGCCGATCGTCGCGCCCGAGATGGAGTTCTATTTGGTCGCCCCGAATACCAACCCCTCCAAAGCGATTGAGGCGATGATGGGCCGCTCAGGCCGTCCGGCGGCCGCCCGTCAGGCCTATTCGATGTCGGCGGTGGATGAATACGGCCCCGTGATCGACGACATCTACGATTTTGCCGAAGCCCAAGGGTTCGAGATTGACGGCATCACCCAAGAAGGCGGCGCGGGCCAGCTTGAGATCAACCTGCGCCACGGCAGCCCGGTCAAGCTGGCGGACGAGGTGTTCTACTTCAAACGCCTGATCCGAGAGGCCGCACTGCGTCACAACTGCTATGCGACCTTCATGGCCAAGCCCATTGCGGACGAGCCGGGCAGCGCGATGCACATCCACCACTCGGTGATCGACACCGAAACCGGCGAAAATATCTTCTCTGGTCCTCAGGGCGGGGAAACGGACGCATTTTATCACTTCATCGGCGGGCTCCAGCGCTACCTGCCCGCCGGGATTGCCGTGATGGCCCCCTACGTGAATAGCTACCGCCGCTACGTCAAAGATCATGCGGCGCCGATTAACCTTGAGTGGGCCCGCGACAACCGCACGACAGGCATCCGCATTCCGATCTCGGATGCGCAGTCGCGCCGTGTAGAGAACCGCCTCGCAGGGATGGACTGCAACCCTTATCTGGGGATCGCGATGTCCTTGGCCGCTGGGTATCTTGGGATGATGGAGGGCATTCGCCCGACCAAGCAATTCCGCGGCGATGCTTATGATGGCGACGGCGACTTCGCGCAAACCTTGGGGCAAGCGTTGGATGAATTCGACGACTGCACCAAGCTGCACGAAATCCTCGGGATCGATTTTGCCCGTGTCTACGCCATCGTGAAGCGCGCCGAATACGAAGAGTTCCTGCAAGTGATCAGCCCTTGGGAACGTGAGCATCTGTTGACCAACGTATGAACCTGCTCTTTGCCAACGACCGCCAAGGTCACTACCCGCCAAGCTGGTATGCCGACGTTCTGGATGTGCCAGATGCCCGCCCACCGCTGCGCGGCGAAGCACAGGCCGATGTCTGCATCGTGGGTGCGGGCTACACCGGTCTGTCTGCGGCGTGGCAATTGGCCGAGCGCGGTTTCAAAGTCATCGTGGTCGAGGCGCACCGCGCGGGCTGGGGCGCCTCTGGCCGCAACGGGGGCCAAGTCGGCAGCGGGTTCAACAAAGGTCAGGAATGGCTGGAAGCCCGCATGGGTGCGGGCAATGCCCGCCTGCTGTGGGACCTGAGCCAAGATGCCAAAGCCTTGGTCCGCGCATTGGCGGACGAAGACCCCGCAATCGCCTATCGCCCCGGTGTCGCCCATGCCGAATGGCACGCCAGCGATGTGCCGGACACACAGGCCGACGCGGACCATCTGGCCAAACACTATGGCTATGACCAAGTCGAAAAGTTGGACCGCGATGCCATGCAGGCACTGATCGGTAGCCCCTGCTATCAGGGCGGCAGTGTCGACTGGGGCGCGGGCCATGTGAACCCGCTCGCCCTTGCTCTTTCGCTCGCACGCAAGGCCGAAGCGGCGGGCGCGACCATCCACGAGAATACGCTGGTACACCGTGTCGAACCAGGCGCAGACCCCGTCGTACGCTGTGACAAGGGTTTCGTTCGCGCGAAACACGTGATCCTCGCGGGCAACGGATATCTGGGCCCTTTGGTCAGCGGCGTCGCCTCTCGGGTCATGCCGATCAACAACTTCATCGCCGCGACAGAGCCGCTGGGGGACCGCGCCGCCAGTGTTCTGGCACGTGACATCGCCGTGGCCGACAGCAAATTCGTGATCAATTATTTCCGCATGTCCGCCGATGGCCGCCTGCTCTTCGGCGGCGGAGAATCCTACGGCTACAAGTTCCCGTCGGATATCGAAGGCACCGTGCGCAAGCCGCTGGAAACCGTCTTCCCCCAACTCAAGGGCGTGAAGATTACCCACGCGTGGGGCGGAACGCTCGGTATTAGCGCACAGCGACTGCCCGTGTTCGACCGCCCCGCCCAAGGGCTTTGGGCCGCCTCGGGTTACTCGGGGCACGGTGTCGCACTCGCCACCTTCTCTGGCCGGATACTGGCCGAAGCAATCAGCGGCGAAATGGGACGCTTTGATGTGCTTAACGCCCTGCCCTCGCCCCGTTTTCCTGGTGGTGGCGCGTTCCGAACCCCGCTCTTGGTCATGGCCATGAGCTGGTACGCCCTAAGGGACAAGCTGGGTATCTGACGGCGGGGAAACGCCTGTTTCTGTAGAAAAGGCTTGGTGAAGACACCGGATGCGTTTAGCAATTCCGAAAAGAGTTTTCAGAAAAGCTACAGGATCATGACACAAGCGCCCAACGTCTACGACGCCGAACCCATCCCTGCGGCCGCCCGACAAGAGATCGAGCGCCTGCTTCAGACAGGGGATCTGTTCCGCTACACCGCGCCCGAGAACGCGCCTGTTGCCCTGCTCGAAGCCGAGTTCGCAGAGCTTCTGGGGTCGAAATATGCGCTCGCCGTGTCCTCCTGTTCGGCCGCTCTGTTTCTATCGCTAAAGGCCCTGAAACTGCCCCGCGACGCACGTGTTTTGATCCCCGGTTTCACTTTTGCAGCTGTGCCATCGTCGGTCGTTCATGCCGATTGCATCCCCGTCCTCTGCGAAGTCGGCGAGAATTACCGCATCGACATCAAGGATTTCGAAACACGTCTGGACGAAAACATCAGCGCCGTCATTATCAGCCACATGCGTGGCCACACCAGCGACATGGACGCGATCATGGCGCTCTGTAACGCGCGCGGCATTCCCGTGATCGAAGACGCCGCGCATTCGCTCGGCACGACATGGCACGGCAAAAACATCGGAACGATCGGCAAAATCGGCTGCTTTAGTTTCCAATCCTACAAATTGGTGAACGCGGGCGAAGGCGGCATTCTGATCACTGACGACGCCGATCTGGTGGCCCGCGCGGTCATCATGTCCGGTGCCTACGAGCACAACTGGAAAAAGCACAAGAGCCGCGCTGGCGACAACACCTCTGATCTGGAAAAGGCGTTCGCCCGTCACCAGAACAAGCTGCCACTGTATAACTTGCGCATGTCGAACCTATCGGCCGTGATCATCCGCCCGCAACTTCCCGAAGTTGCCCGCCGCGTGCGGGATGGCCGCGCGAACCACGACTATGTCGCTACGCAGCTGAATACCTCGCCTTGGCTGTCGGTGCCTGAAAAGCTGGCCCCCGAAGAGCGGGCACCGGACTCAATCCAGTTCAACTTGATTGGAATGGATAGCGAAGAGGCCAATACCTTTGCCCGCGTGGCCAAGGAAAATGGTGTCTCTGTGCAAGTGTTTGGACAGTCAACAGACAACGCCCGTGCCTATTGGAACTGGCAATTCCTGCCCGAGATGCCCGACCTGCCCCGCACCCGCGCCATGCTGGAAAACGCCTGCGACGTGCGTTTGCCCGCGCGGCTGTCCAAGGACGATCTGGATTACATTGCACGGACCCTTGTGGCTGCCGCAGAGAGTGCCAAAGAAGAAGCGCGCGCCTACGGGACCTGAGCGGCGCCTGTCGAAAACTGAATATTTTTGCAAAGCAGAAAGGAGAGCGCATGCTCTCCTTTTTCCGTTAGCGCAGGATCAGCGCGTCCTTGAGCCAAGGGAAGTCGGAGAGCGCAGGCGTGACCACATGAGCGGACAGCAGGTCCTTGAGGTGGACTGCAATTTGCGTTGGCAGGTCTCCAAGCAGATCTTGGCGCGCAGTCAGGGAAATATTACGCGACAGCGGTTCAAACGGCAGAGGGAAAACATCAACGCGATCCAGCCAGCGCCGCGCCCGCATCAGTGCAAGAGGCGTCAGGATCGACCACCCGACCTGCCCCGCGACCAGTGCGAGCACCGAATGGTAGCTGTCGATCTCGAACCGATGCGAAAGCTTCAGGTTCTGACGCACCAAATGTGCAGCAATCATCCGCCCCATCGCCAAGCGTGCCGAGTACTGGATCAACGGCATCGTCCGCAGTTGACCGAGCAAATCATTTTCGGGGTCCACGCGCCCCTTGGGCACGGCCAAGACGAAGGGCTCGGTCAGCAGGGGGTGAACTTCCATCCAATCGGCCTCTGCCCCCATTTCAGCGGCAACAACGATGTCGAGCGCCCGATCATCGAGCTGCCCATACAGCGCGTGGGACGGCCCCGTTTCCAGCAGGAACTGGCTGCCTGAAATGTCGTTGGCAAGGCGTGTGATCAGCGCGGGTGTGACGTCAGCCTCCAGATCCTCGATCATGCCAAGGCGCAGGCGGGTCAATGACGATAGGTCCGACATCGCAAGTTCAGCACGCGCCAGAGCCGCTTCGTTCAGGATCGCACTTGCGCGGCGACGAAACACCTCGCCTGCAGGTGTGAGTGACATGGGTCGCGCGTTGCGCACCATCAGTGTGGTGCCCAATGCGGTCTCTAGGCTCGTTAATTGTTGGGACACGGTAGAGGGGCTGGTCCCCAATCGGCGCGCGGCGGCAGAGATCGCGCCTTCTTCGGCCGCGGCCACAAAGACCTCGATCCCCCAGAGGGTGATCCTTCCCGGGGAATCGACCATTGTTTACTTGCTCATCTTCGAAAGCTTGGCCTGCAATTCGGCGAGTTGTTTCTTGATGTCATCAAGGCCCTGCTCGCCGCCATCCTCGCGTTCCGGAGAACTGCTGGCCCAGTTGCCTGCAAGCCCACCGGTCATCGCCTTGAGAAAGGCTTGTTGCTGCGCCTGCATTGCCTCGAAACCGGGCATTTTGGCCATCGGGTTCATCGCAGACATATTCTCGACCATCTTGGACTGGCCGTCCTGCAGCATTTCGAAAGACATAGCCAAGAACTGCGGCACAACGCTCGTGGCCTGAGTCGTATAGCTGCGCACCAGATCGTTGAGCACCGCTAGGGGCAGAACGCTTTCGCCCTTGCTTTCATGTTCAGCAATAATCTGGAGCAAATACTGACGGGTCAAATCGTCGCCCGACTTCAGATCTACAATCTTTACCTCGCGGCCACCGCGAATGAACCCCGCAATGTCCTCCAGTGTGACGTAATCACTGGTTTCCGTGTTGTACAAACGGCGACTTGCGTAACGCTTGATCAAAAGCGGTTTTTCGTTATCCGACAAGGACTCCCCTCCCATGCTGCATCGCTGCAAAAAGCCTAGGACGTAAAAATAAAAAAAGAAAGGGCAGGCTTACGCCTGCCCTTAACTTACCGGATTGTTGGGCGGGAGGGCACCCTATATCCGGGCCTTCATCACTTCGCTGCTGCGGTCGCTTTTTTCGCGGTCGCGGACATCTCGGTGGTCGCTTTCTTAGCAGCGGCGGTCATTTCTTCGCTCATGTCCTTGCCGGCAGCCATCATCAGCTCGACAGTTTCGGTCTGAACTTTTTTCGCAACTTCAGCGAAAGCAGCCATGTTCTCGGCAGCCATTTCAGCAGACGCGCTTGCGAAATCGGTCATCGCTTTGGCGTAGTCTGCAGGCTCGGACTTCGCTTTGGTCAGTTCGCTCATCTTGGTCAGAGCGTCTTTGGTCCACTTGGTGGAAATTTCGGTCGACTTTTCAGCCGCGTCCAGTGCGACAGCCGACAGCTTCTCCGACAGAGCAGCCTGCGACTTGAACGAGCCTTCCATGGCCGACATGTCCATGGGGAATGCGCCCATCATGTCTTTGATCATTGCGGTGAAGTCAGGTGTCTTAGCAGTCATAGTTCCAAATCCCTTTTCTTGCTGTGTTCGGGCCCACCCCGTTGATCAGCTAAGTCCAATATGGATGCTGCACTGCAGAAAATCAAGTTCTTTTTCTGCAGTGCAGCAAAACAGGGAAAAGGTTATGGCCTTCAACCGGTTGACTGCATGGTCACATAGGTTCCGGGCGCGTCTGCAAGCACAGGATGATTAGAATCACCCTCTTCCCGCGCAGGGATTTGCTTGCCAGAGCGGTTCGCCAGCCATTCATCCCAGCGGGGCCACCACGATCCTGGCGTGAACTCGGCCTCGGCGCGCCAGTCATCTGGCTCCATAGCGATCTTGCTATGGGTGTAGTGCCCGTACTTGCCCTTGGAGGGCGGGTTCACGATGCCCGCGATGTGACCCGACTGGGATAGGATAAAGGTCTTGGACCGGCTCCCCATTTTGCGCACACCGTTGAAACTGGCTTTCCACGCCGCGATGTGGTCAGTCTCGCAAGCGACGGCACAGATCGGGACGGTCACGTCCTTGATGTTCAGAACCTCGCCGCAAACTTCCATGCCGCCGTCGACGAATTTGTTCTTCTGGCACAGGTCGCGCAGATATTGGATGGCCATCGCGCCCGGCA
Organism: Donghicola eburneus; assembly: GCF_900115865.1. GTDB lineage: Bacteria > Pseudomonadota > Alphaproteobacteria > Rhodobacterales > Rhodobacteraceae > Donghicola > Donghicola eburneus. Next base: position 434,579 of record NZ_FOXY01000002.1, read on the forward strand.
GGTTCGTACTGTCGCCATTCCAGAACAGCAGATCGAACGCCGGCGGCGCTTCGCCCTTCATGTACCGGTTGATCGCGGGACCGTAGATCAGGTCATTCGACCGCAAGAAGCTAAAGGTCCGCGACATGAAGAAACTGTTCAGATAGCCCTCGGCCATCGCCTCTTCTTCGATGCCATCCACAAAGTCATCGCCTAGGAAGACTGTGAACTCCCCCTGATCCGAGAAGTCGGTCAGCGTTGTGAACAGAGTCGCCGACTTGATCGGAGTCTCGCCCCGCTTCTTTAACAGCGCCATCGTCAGGGACAGCGTGGTACCCGCAATACAGTAGCCCACGGCGTTCACCTGCTTGACGTTGCAGATGTCGCGCACTTCGTTGATCGCGGTCAGGTAGCCGTCGGTGATATAGTCATCCAGCTTCACATCGCGGTAGGACGCATCAGGATTGATCCAGCTCACCACAAAGACCGTGTAGCCCTGATCAACCGCCCATTTGATCATCGAGTTCTTTTCCTTCAGGTCGAGGATGTAGAACCGGTTGATCCACGGCGGGAAGATCAGCAGCGGAATTTCATGAACGGTATCGGTGGTCGGGCTGTACTGCACCAGCTCGAACATGTGGTTCCGGAAAACGACCTTGCCGGGCGACGTTGCAATATTGCCGCCCACCTCGAATGCTTTTTCGTCAGCCAATGTCACCAAGAGGCGACCGTCATTCGCTTCTAGATCGCGAACAAGGTTTTCCAAACCATCCACAAGGCTCTGCCCCTCGGTCTCGACCGCGCGCTCCAGCGCATCAGGGTTCGTCGCGAGGAAGTTTGTGGGCGCCATCAGATCCACGATCTGCTGCGAGAAATACCGCAAGCGCTTGCGATCAACATCGTCCAGATCGACCACATCATCGACCGCTTTGGAGATCGCCTCGGAATTGAGCAGATACTGCTGCTTAACATAGTTGAAATACGGATGGCTCTGCCACATCGGGTTGGCAAAGCGTTTGTCCTTGGAGCGCTCGACCTCCTCGGTGCCGCCCGTCAGCCCTTGGGTCAGGGCTTGCTGCGCTTCCATATAGTGTTGAAGCGACTTGCCCCAGTACTCGACCTGATGCTCCAAAATCTTGGTCGGGTTCTGTACCCATTCTGCCCAGTAGCCCACTGCGGCCTTCATATATAGATCCTGACCTGGGCCCTGAAGGGCAGGATTTACGGCCTTATAATGCGAAAGTGCTGTAACAAGACGCTTGGAAAGTTCTTCGATTTTCGAAATGTTCTCATTCAAACGGACTAGCTCAGTTCCAGTATCGCCGTCGTGCGTTGTCATGCCTGCGATTCCCCCCTACTCTGTTTGCACCATAGCGTTGCAGGCCGGAGGGGGCAAAGTGACGATTTGAACCGGGCCGACCGGCAACCGAAGGAGAACACCATGCGCTATATGGCGACATATGATCTGATGGAGACGGTTCGCAACACGAACCAATGGCTTGGCGCAACAGCCAAAGCGATCGCAGGCTATCCGGCCATCGCAGCGTTTCCGAACCCTGTCTTCCAGTGGATGGGAGCATGGGGCGAAGTGACCGAGCGTAGCTTTGCCCGCATGGTCACCAAGCCTGACTGGGGTATTCATTCGTATACCTGCGAAGATGGACGCGACCACATCGTCACCGTGGACACCATCGTCGAACGCCCCTTTGGCGATCTGGTCCATTTCCACGTGCTCGGACGCCCCGAAAAACCGCGCAAAGTGCTGCTGGTCGCCCCAATGTCGGGCCACTACGCGACCCTCTTGCGCTCGACCGTTGTCAGCCTGTTGCCCGACTGCGAAGTCTACTGCACCGACTGGCACAATGCCCGTGATATCCCTGTTTCTGCAGGGAAATTCGACGTCGAGGACTATACCCTCTACCTCGTCGACTTCATGAAAGAGCTTGGTCCCCAGACCCACGTGATCGCCGTTTGTCAGCCTGCGCCCCTGACCCTTGCCGCGACCGCGTATCTGGCCGAAGAAGACCCCGCAGCACAGCCCTCGTCGCTGACGCTGATCGGCGGTCCGATCGACCCCGAGGCAGCCCCGACCGACGTCACCGATTTCGGCAATCGCGTCACCATGGGCCAACTCGAAGAGATGATGGTGCAGCGCGTCGGCTTCAAATATCCCGGTGTCGGCCGTCAGGTGTACCCCGGCCTTCTGCAGCTCACATCCTTTATGGCGATGAACGCCGAAACGCACTCCAAAGCGTTCACCGACCAGATCATGCGCGCCTCCAAGGGCGAGTCTCGTGACAACGACCGGCACAACCGTTTCTACGACGAATACCTCGCCGTGATGGACATGCCGGCGGAATTCTACCTGTCGACCGTCGAGCGAATCTTTAAAAACTGCGAGGTGGCAAAGAACACATTCGTGGTCGCGGGCAAGCGTGTGGACATCGGCAAAATCACCGATGTGGCCGTCAAAACAGTCGAAGGCGCCAAGGATGACATCTCTGCGCCTGGACAATGTGTCGCAGCTTTGGACCTGTGCACTGGCCTGCCCGACAACATGAAGGCCAGCCATCTGGAGCCCGACGCAGGCCACTACGGCATCTTTGCGGGCAAGAGCTGGCGCAACAACATCCGCCCCCTCGTGCTCGAATTCATCGACGCAAACCAGCGGACCAAGGCGAAAGCTGCCGCTGAGTAAGCATCGGCACCACAGAACACACCAAAGGCCAGACGTTCGCGCGTCTGGCCTTTTTCGTTGCGCACAGGCTCCGAGAACTCGTTACCTGAAATTACACACTCAATCTGAGCGTGAAAAGTTTTCCCAATCAGCCGCGTTAACTTTCACATCCGCAAATCTGCATCATCCTTCGGATATATTCCTATCCGAACGGGAAAACGCACAAGATACAGGGCGATAGGAAAAGTTTTCCATAGGATGTTAAGATCTATTCAAATCTGTGCACCGAGTTATCCACAGGCTTTTGTGTTTTCCCCGTAACTCTGGACGACAGCTAGGCCCGTGCCGTGACCTCCAGAATGCTATTGGCGATCAATTCCAAGCAATCTGGTGCCGAGAACGAGTGATCCGCCCCATCCACCAGCGTCAGTCGCATGTCCGCGCCCTCCGCATGCTCAAGCAGCTTCACGGCCGTCGCAACAGACACCGAAGTATCCGCCGTCCCTTGCAAGAACCGAACGGGGAAAGGCAGCGGCAGCGGGGTACGTAGCACCAACTGATCCCGCCCATCCTCGATCAGGCGCTTGGTGATGATGTAGGGCTCGTCGTAATCCGAGGGCAGCGCGATCTGGCCGTCCGCCTCCAGCGCCGCGCGCTGCTCTTCGGTAAAGCCGGCCCAGAAGCCGTCTTCGGTGAAATCAGGCGCCGCAGCGATGCCCACCAAACCGCACACCCGCTGAGGGATGCGCTGGGTCATCAGCAGGCTGATCCATCCGCCCATGCTGGAGCCCACCAAAACCTGCGGACCAGAGGTCAGCGTTTCGATCACCTCCTGCGCATCCGCCGCCCAATCGCCAATAGCACCGTCCACAAACTTTTCCGAAGACTGCCCGTGTCCCGAATAATCGAACCGCAAAAACGCGCGCCCTTGGGACTTGGCCCACTCTTCCAGCCAGGCGGCCTTGGTCCCGTCCATATCGGACTTGAAGCCCCCCAGAAATACGATGCCCGGCTCTGTGCCTTCGGTCCGGTGATAGGCGATCTTGCGACCGGTCGAGGTCGTCAGGAAGCTGGGGGTGGTCATAGGTGTCTCCTTTGATTGCGGCGCCACCATATGCAGCGCCGCTGGGGGCATCAACTTATTCGACTTCGCGCATCGACAGGGCCGAAGCGACAGCCGCCAGTGACATCACGCCGAACACCACCAGCGCCCACTGCGCCGAAATCAGCGCGGCCAAACCGCCGCCAAGTCCAGCGACCAGCAGCAGCGTTCCGATCACCGTATTAGACAGGGCGGCATAGGCTGCCTTTTCGTCCTTTGGGGCCATGTCCACCAGATAGGTCGAGCGTCCCTGACGCACCCCGTGATAGGCGATCATCAACACAAACAGCACGCCCGGAATGGCATAGGGCGTGTCGCCGAAGCCCATCCAAGACAGCGCCACGCCGCCAAACAGCGCCAGCGCCGCGACAAACCCGGCCAAGGCCAGAACCTTGCGGCTGGACCGATCCGACAGACGCCCCCAGACATACGAACTCAGGAAACTGGCCGCCGCGCTGGCGACCAACATCGCGCCAAGCTGCTCCAGTTCGGCCCGCTCCGAGATCACCACCAGATAGGGCGGCGCCAGTGCAGTTCCGACCAGCAAGCCACGCGTAATGATGAACCGGCGCAAGTCCTGCTCTTGCCACAAGAGCTTGATATCAGGCAGCCCGCCGCGATCATCTGTTTCGCTCTTCTCTTCGTTCAGGGTCGAAAAAAGCCCAGCCGCCAACAGCCAAAGCACGGCAGCCAGAGCGATGGCGCTGATCACCAGCACCTCGCTCGCGCCTTGCCAGATCAGGATCGCGGCAAACACCAGAACCGCCCCCGAACTGGCCGTGCCTGCGGTCCCCGTGATTGCCCCGCGCCGCGATTTGCCAACCGTCTTGCCCAAGATTTCCTTGAAACTGACCGAACACGCACTGCGCGCGACGGCCAAAACGGCCAGCGCCGCACAAATCATCGCCCCCGCCGCAGCGCCTTCGAGCATCAGCGCGACCAGCACGATCACCGCTGCCGCGATCCCCTGCCCCGCACTGCCCACGGTCCATGCCCATTTCTTGTGACGCAGTCGCCCAACCCATCCGGCCAGCAGCATTTGCGGTAGAAGCGCCCCCGCCTCTCGGATCGGAACCAGCAGCCCCACAAACACCGCAGGCGCGCCCAAGGCATTGAGCAGCCAACTCAGCACCAGTTTCGGGTCAATCAGCCCATCCGCGACCTTGGTCATGCTCAGGGATGCCATGTGGCGCAGCCCGTTGGGAGCCTCGGCCTGTCGGGCGTGGTCACTCAGGTCGGGCGCATCATCATCTGCGCCGCTGAGTGCTTCGAAAACCTCTGCAGAAATGTCTTTTGTCATCAATCGGAACCTAAACTTGACTTGCCTACCCCATGCGGTCACATAGCCCGCGAAACCAAACCCGCAACCGGGCGTTCCGTGGGCGCCAAACCGACGAGGAGCATCAAGGCTTATGGCCCAGATTTCCCTGACCTTCCCCGATGGAAACTCTCGCGAATACGACGCAGGCGTGACGCCCGCGCAAGTCGCTGAATCGATCTCCAAGTCACTGCAGAAAAAAGCAATCAGTGCGACCGTGAACGGCGCGCATTGGGACATGCAGTGGCCGATTACCGAAGACGCCAGCGTCGCCATCCACACCATGCAGGATGACACCCAAGCGCTTGAACTGATCCGCCACGATCTGGCGCACATCATGGCCCGCGCTGTGCAGGAAATTTGGCCCGACGTCAAAGTCACCATCGGCCCCGTGCGCGACAACGGCTGGTTCTACGACTTCGACCGCGAAGAGCCCTTTACCCCCGAGGACCTTGGCCAGATCGAAGCCAAGATGAAGGACATCATCAACGCCCGCGACGCCGTAACCACCGAGGTCTGGGACCGCGAACGCGCGATCAAATACTACGAGGATCGCGGAGAACCCTTTAAGGTCGAGCTGATCAACCGCATCCCCGAAGGCGAAGACCTGCGGATGTACTGGCACGGCGACTGGCAGGATCTGTGCCGTGGCCCGCACCTGCAAACCACCGGTCAGGTGCCCGCAGATGGCTTCAAACTGACCCACGTGGCTGGTGCCTACTGGCTGGGGGACAGCTCGCGCCCAATGCTTCAGCGCATCTACGGTGTGGCGTTCAAGAACCGCAAAGACCTCAAGGCATGGGAAACCATGATGGAAGAGGCCGCCAAGCGCGATCACCGCAAACTTGGCAAGGATATGGGCCTGTTCCACCTGCAAGAAGAGGCGCCCGGCCAGATCTTCTGGCACCCGAACGGCTGGAAAATCTACACCACCCTGCAGGACTACATGCGCCGCCAGCAGGAACGCGACGGCTATGTCGAGGTGAACACCCCGCAAGTCGTGGACCGCAAGCTGTGGGAAAAATCGGGGCACTGGGACAAGTATCAGGAAAACATGTTCATCGTCGAAGTCGACGAAGATCATGCCCGCGAAAAGGCAATCAACGCTCTGAAGCCCATGAACTGCCCCTGCCATGTGCAGGTGTTCAATCAGGGTCTGAAATCCTATCGCGACCTGCCCCTGCGCATGGCCGAGTTTGGCAGCTGTGCCCGCTATGAGCCCTCGGGCGCCCTGCACGGCATCATGCGTGTGCGCGGCTTTACCCAAGATGACGGCCACATCTTCTGCGCCGAGGACCAGATCGAGTCCGAAACCGCCAAGTTCATCGCCTTCTTGTCCAAGGTCTATGCAGACCTCGGCTTCCACGACTGGACCATCAAACTGTCCACCCGCCCCGAAAAGCGGATCGGCAGCGATGAAAGCTGGGACTTTGTGGAAAAGGCCCTTGGCGATGCCTGCCGCGCGGCGGGATATGACTACGAAATCCTTGAGGGCGAAGGCGCGTTCTACGGTCCCAAGCTCGAGTTCACCCTGACCGACGCGATCGGCCGGAACTGGCAGTGCGGCACCCTGCAGGTTGACCCCAACCTGCCCGAACGTCTGGACGCCAACTTCATCGGCGCAGACGGGTCCAAGCACCGGCCCTACATGCTGCACCGTGCCTGTCTTGGCTCGTTCGAGCGTTTCATCGGCATCCTGATCGAAAACTCGGCAGGCAAACTGCCCTTCTGGCTGGCCCCGCGCCAAGTGGTTGTCGCATCCATCGTTTCGGACGCGGACGGCTATGTACAAGAGGTGGTCGACGCACTGAAGGCCGTTGGCGTCCGCGCCGAAGCCGACTTCCGCAACGAGAAGATCAACTACAAGGTCCGCGAGCACTCGCTCGGCAAGGTGCCTGTGATCATCGCGGTCGGCATGAAAGAAGTCGAAGAGCGCACCGTCTCGGTCCGCCGCTTGGGGGAAAAGCAGACCTCCATGGCGACGCTGGACGAGATCGTCACAACCCTGAAGGCCGAAGGCACCCCGCCCGACCTGAAGTAAGAATACCAAGGGCCGCTCTGATCAGAGCGGCCCTTTTTTATTCTGCCATGTGCTCGAAGTGGTGCACCCAGCATTCCTGCACAAACTTCTCCATCCCCGGCGGGATGTGGGCGACGGACCAGTCCGCTCCGGCGAATTCGGTCAGGGCGGCGGCATCCGTCCATTCGGTGATCATCGCGTATTCGTCCGGCGTCCCCTCTGCCGGACCGCCGATCACAACCCGCGCACAGCCCGCGAATTTGGTCACAGACCCCAGCGCAACCGTCTGGAACAGCGGTTCGAACTCATCCCGCAGTTCGGGATGAATGCGCACGCGGTAGATGCGCGTGATCATCCTACCAGTTCCGCCTGCACGTCTTTCCCCCAGCCCAGCCACATCTTGTCGCCCTCTTCGATCAAGGGGCGTTTCATCAGGGTCGGATGCTCGGCGATCAGATCCAGCGCCGGACGGGCGCGCTGATCCTCGTCCAACTGCCGCCACGTGGTGCTCGACTTATTCACCAGCTTGTCGCCAAAGCGACCATAAGCCCGCTCCAGCACTTCTGGCGCAACTCCATCCTTGCGCACATCGACGTATTCGGCATCGGGCAGCGCTTTGACCGCTTTGCGGCAAGTATCACAGGTCTTTAGCCCATAGAGGATCATTCGCTTCTCCTATTTTTTTGCCACTTTCGAGAAAGTGACGGCGAATACAACTGTGTTTTGCTTGATTTTTACGTTGGGCATGCAACGCTGGAGTTGTGACCACCTCGAAGCAGCCGAAACCTCGGAGCGAGTCGTTTGACTGTCGCGTGGAAGTTACGCCAAGGCCCCGCTGCGCGGGGAAGACGACTAGAAGGAGTAAGGGGCTATGCCCACAGGAACCGTCAAGTGGTTCAACACCACCAAAGGATATGGCTTTATCGCGCCCGATGGCGGCGGCAAGGACGTGTTCGTACACATCTCTGCAGTAGAGCGGTCGGGTCTGACCGGTCTGGCTGACAACCAGAAAGTGGGCTACGAGCTGAAAGAAGGCCGTGATGGCCGCCAGATGGCAGGCGATCTGACCCTCCTCTGACTTCGAGGCATTCTACCCATTGAATTTATAATCCGAGGCGCCCTCCGTGCCTCGGTTTTTTTGTGCGCGGCTTAGCCCTGTGGGGCGCGCATGATGCAGGACTTCGACAACTGCACCTGACGAATCGTGGCCACCTGTCCTTTGTGAAGCGCAACCTCTTCGTGGGCATCGCCGGTCAGTCTGGACACGGGGACAAAGGCAATCGCAACACCGGCTGCATCCGCCGCCACAGCCTCGCGCTGGCGTTTTTCTGCGTCGGCGAGTTTGGCAGCCGCTTCGATTCTACGCGCCTCTAGCGCGCGACAGTCCAGATCAGCGTAGGCCGCAGGCAACACAGTCGCCGGCTCGATTTTTGAGGGCGGCGTCGCGCAGCCCGCCAGCGCGGTAACGGAAACAAGGGCAAGGGTCGTCAATTTCTGCATGGTCATCTCTTTGGGGCTATGTCGGGAAATACCGGAAGGCCAATCGTGACATGCACACTGCAAAAGAGCGGCCACATGGAGGGCCGCCCGCAATTTATTGGGTATTTTTTCCAAGATGAAAAGGCTGATGGTTGCGCGTTAGCCCCGACGCAGGAGTTCCCGTACCGCGCAGCGGGGCGCTTCGGTCCGCAACAGGGTCGTGCCGATCAGCCGCCAGTCCGCATCCAAGACTTCGGGAAAGTGGGTGTCCGGCGCAGTCACTTCGGTGTCCACTTCGGTGATCAGCAAGCGGTCTGCATAGGCCAGCATTTCGCGGTAAATGCCCGCGCCGCCGATGCCGTAGACGCGGCGGTGGCCTGCAGCGTGCGCCATATCGATCGCGTCCTGAACCGAGTCAGCGGTATGTTCGGCGCTGACCTCTTGCGAGGTAACGACGATATTCATGCGATTTTTCAGAGGCTTGAACGGCAGGCTATCCCACGTATTCCGGCCCATGATAATCGCCGCCCCGCTGGTTTCGCGCTGAAAGAACTTCAGGTCTTCGGGCGCCTCCCACGGGATGGTGTTGTCTTTGCCAATCGCGCCGTTTTTGTCGCGCGCTACTATCAGGGAAATCATACGGCCACCGGTGCTTTGATTGCGGGATCGGGGTCGTAGCCGACCACCTCGAAGTCTTCGTATTTGAAGTCGAACAGGGACTGCACATCGCGGGTGATATTTAGCTGCGGCAGCGCCTTGGGTGCGCGCGACAGCTGCAGTTTTACCTGCTCCATGTGGTTGGAATAGATGTGGGCATCGCCAATGGCGTGGACGAAATCGCCGGCCTCGTAGCCCGTTACGTGCGCCAGCATCTTTAGCAACAGCGCATAAGAGGCGATGTTGAACGGCACCCCAAGGAACATATCCGCCGAGCGCTGATACAGCTGTAGATGCATTTTGCGGCCAACAATGCGGACCTGCCACATGGTGTGGCACGGGGGCAGCGCCATGTTCGGCACGTCCACAGGATTCCAAGCGGACACAATCAGGCGGCGGCTGTCGGGGCTGGTGTTGATCATCTCCAGCAGGGTCTGGATCTGGTCGACACCGCCGAAATCGCGCCACTGTTTGCCGTAGACGGGGCCCAAATCGCCGTGCTCGTCCGCCCACTCGTCCCAGATCGAAACGCCGTTGTCCTTGAGGTACTTGATGTTGGTGTCCCCTGACAGGAACCACAGCAGTTCATGGATGATCGACCGCAGGTGCAGCTTCTTGGTGGTGACCAGCGGGAACCCGTCAGCCAGGGAATAGCGCTGCTGCATCCCGAAATAACTGATCGTGCCGGTGCCTGTGCGGTCGGTCGATTGTTCCCCATGGTCGAGAATGGTCTGTAGTGCCTCGTGATACTGCTGCACGGGGGCCTCCGAGTTCGCTGCGTCGTTGCCTGATGTTCTATCGGTGCAAATCAGGAAATGCCAGTTGGCCCTTTGATCATAGACCCACGCCACCTACGTTAGTGCCAAAGACAAAGGAGTTATTATGTCCGTTCGTTATTTGCACACCATGGTCCGCGTGCTGGATCTGGAAAAAACCATGGCCTTTTTCGAACTGCTCGGACTGAAAGAGACCCGCCGCATCGACAATGAAAAAGGCCGCTTCAGCCTTGTTTTCATGGCGCCCGAAGGTCAGGAAGAGTGCCCCGTCGAGCTGACCTATAACTGGGATGGCGATGATGGGCTGCCCTCGGACAGCCGTCATTTCGGGCACCTGGCCTACCGCGTACCGAATATCTACGAGATGTGCCAACACCTGATGGACAATGGCGTGACCATCAACCGTCCGCCCCGCGATGGCCACATGGCGTTTGTCCGCTCGCCCGACAACGTGTCCATCGAACTGCTGCAAGAGGGTGACGCACTGGCCCCCGCAGAGCCTTGGGCCAGCATGGAAAACACTGGTCACTGGTAAGCCACGATCCGCGACACAATGAAAAGGGCCTCCGCAATCGCGTGAGGCCCTTTTCATTTGGCAGACAAAGCATCCCCCCGGCGTTTGTCAGTAGATGTAGCGGATCTGGTCGGTCCAGTAACGTTCTACGCGCTTTAGCGCGCCAGCGATGGTGTCCACCCCGTCCATATCCAGCACGGCCTTGGACTGAAGCCCGTCCGCATGGCGCATGAACAGGTCAGCGACCACATCCCGCACCGCGCGGCCCCGTTCGGTCAGGCGCACGCGCACGGCGCGGCGGTCCATGGCGCAGCGTTCGTGGTGCATGTAGCCCATGTCCACCAGCTTCTTCAGGTTATAGCTGACGTTGCTGCCCTGATAATATCCGCGAGATTTGAGTTCGCCCGCAGTGACCTCGTGTTCACCAATATTGAACAGCAATAGGCCCTGCACTGCATTGATCTCCAGAACGCCGACGCGTTCGAATTCGTCCTTGATGACGTCAAGCAGCAGGCGATGAAGGCGCTCTACCAAGGACAGGGTGTCAAGGTAGCGCGCCATAAAGCTTTGGTCGGCCGACTTGGCCGGAGGCGAATGAAGGACCATCTGATGTCTCCGCAGTTTTTCGATAAAACAGAGACTGAAGGGATAATGCCGAATATTCGGTTAAATGCCCAAGAAGATGGCTAAAATGCGCCTTATTTCGAGAATTGCGTCAAACCGCTCGCGATATCGGTCACCAGATTCAGATACCGCGCAGGGGTTGCCCCCTGCCCGCTCACCCACTGGTACAGGTCATGGTCGTTCTCCTCGAGCAGGTCCTCGTACAGGTCCAGCTCGGCTTCTGACATCTCTGCCAGACGGCGATCCGCAAAAGATTTCAGGATCAGGTCCATTTCCTTGATGCCCCGATAGTTGGAGCGCATGTTCAGGCGCTTCAACCGGGTTTCGTGGGTTTCGGTGACGTCTGTCACTGCTCGATCTCCTTCAGGGTCAGGCGCAGCTTTTTCTCAAGCCGAGCCAGGCGGTCTGCCCCCTGCTGCATCTGGATCTTCATCTCGCGCATCTCGCGCATGATGTCGGTGATCGCGACGGGGACGGCGTTATCCTCTACCGGACCTTCTACGCCATCACCCTCACCGTTCAAGAGCCACATGATCGAAACGTTCAGCAAACCGGCCAACATTTGCAGTTTGTTGGCGCGCGGCTCGGCTGTGTCGTCTTCCCAGCCCTGCAGCGTGCCCAGTTTCACACCCAGCCGTTTGGCCAGTTGCACCTGAGTCATGCTGGCGGCTTCGCGGGCAGCAGCCACGCGATCGCCAAAAGTTGCAGCTTCGGGGCTATACCAGTTATCTCCCATCAGACTCCCTTTCTCGGATCTGTCTTGATTGGTCATCGCGCCGAGACTAGGACAGGCCAGAGCGCTTTTCAAATGACCGAGGTTAAAGAATGTCTTTCCTGTCTACCGCCCTTGACCGAGTAAAGCCGTCGCCCACCATCGCCGTCACGCAAAAGGCGCGGGAACTGGCGGCAATGGGCCGGGATGTGATCGGCCTCGGGGCCGGTGAGCCTGACTTTGACACGCCAGATCACATCAAAGAGGCAGCGAAAGCGGCAATCGACGCGGGCAAAACGAAGTATACGGCCCCCGATGGCATCCCCGAGCTCAAGCAAGCGATCTGTGCCAAATTTGCCCGCGACAACAACCTTGGCTACACGCCCGCACAGGTCATCGTCTGCACCGGCGGCAAGCAGGTTTTGTATAACGCGCTCATGGCGACCCTGAACCCGGGCGACAAAGTAGTGATCCCTGCGCCCTATTGGGTCAGCTATCCCGACATGGTCCGCTTGGCGGGGGGCGAGCCTGTGATCGTCGAGTGCGGCATCGAAAACGGCTTCAAAATGACGCCCGCTCAGCTCGAGGCCGCGATTACGCCGAACACCAAATGGTTCATTTTCAACTCGCCCTCGAACCCCACAGGCGCGGGCTACACCGCAGACGAGCTCAAGGGCCTGACCGACGTGCTGCTGCGGCACCCCCACGTTTGGGTGATGACCGACGACATGTACGAACACCTCGCCTTTGATGGCTTTCAGTTCGCGACCCCTGCGCAAGTCGAGCCCCAGCTCTATGACCGCACCCTGACCGTGAACGGGGTGTCCAAAGCCTATGCCATGACCGGCTGGCGCATCGGCTACGCGGCAGGCCCCGAAAAGGTGATCGCCGCCATGCGCAAGATCCAGAGCCAGTCGACCACGAATCCCTGCTCGATCAGCCAGTATGCCGCGCTAGAGGCGCTGAACGGCCCGCAGGACTTTATCGAGCCCAACAACGTGATGTTCAAACGTCGCCGCGATCTGGTGGTCGAGGGGCTGAATGCCGCTGACGGCATCACCTGCCCCGTGCCCAACGGCGCCTTTTACGTCTACCCCAACATCGCGGGCTGCATCGGCAAAACCAGCGCAGGCGGGACCAAGATCGAAACGGACGAAGATTTCGCCACCGCCCTTCTCGAAGAAGAAAACGTGGCTGTCGTATTTGGCGCAGCGTTCGGCTTGTCTCCGAACTTCCGCATCAGCTACGCTACCTCGGACGAGGCCCTCACAGAGGCCTGCACCCGCATCCAGCGGTTCTGTGCGAATTTGAAATAAGCCCATAGACGAGAGCGATTTATGTCGACCGAACTGCCCCCATACTATTTCCGTGTCCGAGAAAACGGAGCCTTTGTGTTCCGTGTGGACACAGAAAACCGCATGCGCCGGATTGAAATGGACCAGATCGCCGTTGTGAACATCCGCAACGGCGAGGTCAAACCCCATGGCGACCGCGCCCTGACCGACGAAGATCTGCGTGTCATCCGCGCTTGGATGAAAGAGCGCACCGAAACGGTGGCCCAGCGCCAGATCGACGACATCCTGCGCACCGTCGATCACCTGAACCTGACCACCCACTGGGCCCAGACCAAAGCAACCGACGATCAGCTAGAGCAGATTTCGGATTCGCTGCTGCTCGCCATGCACGACCTGCGCAGCGTTCTGACCCGCAAAAAGGCAGACCGCGTTCTGGCCGCCCAAGCGGCCGCCGGAAACTCAGACGACTAGGCCGCCTCAGCCTCTAGCGCCGCTTCGGCAGCGCGAATCTTTGGCATGCTGACCAGCCAGAAGCGGCCCATCAACAACACAGCCGCACTCGCCAAGCCCAGCACCAGCCCCAGCCACACGCCCTGCGCGCCCCAGTCCAGCCAGAAGCCGAACGCCAGACCCGCCGGCGCGCCAATGCCCCAGTAGCTGAACGCCGCGAACCACATGGGCAGCGTTGTGTCCTGCAGCCCGCGCAGCAAACCGATGGCCAGCACCTGCGCCGCGTCCACGAACTGGAACGCCGCCGCCATCGCCATCAGGGTCACACCGACCGCCAGAATAGCCTCGATCTGGACCTCGTCCTTGCGCATGAACAGCATGATCATCTCTTCGGGGAAAGCCAGCATCAGGATCACCGCAATCACCGACACGCCAAAGGACAGCGTCATCGCCGCAATGCCTCCGCGCGCCAGATTAACCGCGTCCTTGCGCCCATAGGCCGTGCCTGCGCGCACAGTCGCCGCGTTAGACAGCCCCATGTGGACCATAAACGTGGCCGTCGCCACCTGCAGCACGATCCCGTGCGCGGCCAAGGGCACAGCCCCCAGCCAGCCCATCACAACCGCTGCAAAGGCGAACAACGTCACCTCGCTCAGGGCAGTGACACCGATCGGCACGCCCAGCTTCAGCACCGTCAGGAACACGTCCCAATCGGGGCGCCACATCCGCTGGAACAGCGCATGTTCGGGCAGCACCCGCATGGCATACCACACGCAGCCAATCAGCGACACAACCTGCACGGTGACCGAGGCCAAGGCCGCCCCGCGCACGCCCATTTCAGGCGCGCCCCAGTTCCCGAAAATCAGCGCGTAGTTCACAATGGCATTCGCCACCGCCGCCGCGATCGTGATCCACAGCACCACCGCCGTCCGCTCCAGCGCGGCCAGATAGCTTTTCATCACGTTCACGAACAGGCCGGGCAACATGCCCCACCCCGCAATCCGCAGATAATCCTGCGCCAACTGGGCCAGATCCTCTTCTTGCCCCATCAGGACGAGCAGCGGCTTGGACCAGATGAAAAACGGCAGACACAGCAGGCTAAACAGAAAACTCAGCCACAGCCCCATCCGCGTCTGGCGGCGTACAGCGACCTCGTCCCCCTCGGCCTGCGAGGCCGCCACCAGCGGCATCACCGCCCACGCGAACCCCGACCCAAGGATGAACAGCGTCATAAACAGCGAGGTGGCCAGAACCACCGCCGCCAATTCTTCGACCCCGTAGCGCCCCAGCATCAGCGTGTCGGTCGCCCACACAACAAACTGCGCCAGATGCCCGCCGATCAGCGGCAGGCCCAGCAGCAGCGTGGCGCGAAAGTGGGTGGAATACGGGAGTGCTACATTTTTGACCATGTGGTCGGCATAGAGCGCCCCCACCATCCGGGCAAGATGTTTCCCCTGCCCGAATGCACACATATTCTTGCGTTTTTATGCCCGCAGAAATGCAGCCTTACGCATCGTCCCCAGTGCGCCGCGTATCGGGGTGCAGCGCGGTGCCCAGAATATGCTCTGACTTGTGGATCACATGGCTCGCGCCCCCCACGATCAAGGGGTCCGGCGCCTTCACGATCCGATGGTCCTTGTCCGGATAATCGAGGGTGCTCAGGAAGTGGCGCATACAGTTGATCCGTGCCCGCTTCTTGTCATCGGACTTCACAATCGTCCAAGGCGCATCCGCTGTATCGGTGTAAAAGAACATCGCCTCCTTGGCCTCGGTATAGTCGTCCCATTTGCTCAGGCTGGCTTTGTCGATCGGCGACAGCTTCCAACGCTTCAAGGGGTCTGTCTCGCGGGCCTTGAACCGGCGACGCTGCTCTTCCTGCGTGACCGAGAACCAGTATTTATACAGCTTGATCCCAGACCGCACCAGCATCCGCTCCAGATCGGGGGCCTGCCGCATGAACTCCAGATATTCACTGGGCTCACAGAACCCCATCACCCGCTCAACCCCCGCGCGGTTGTACCAAGAGCGGTCATACAGAACCATTTCGCCCACGGTGGGCAGCTCTTTGACGTAGCGTTGGAAATACCACTGGCCCTTTTCTTCCCATGTGGGCTTGTTCAGGGCCACGACGCGCGCCGCCCGCGGGTTCAGATGCTCCATGAACCGCTTGATCGTGCCGCCCTTGCCCGCCGCATCACGGCCCTCGAACAGCATCACGAACCGCTGACCCGTCTCCTGTGCCCACAGTTGCACCTTCAGCAGTTCAGCCTGCAGCTTTGCCTTTTCCCGCTCATATGCGCGGCGCGACATCTTGGTGTCGTACGGATACTCGCCGGTTTCAAAGGCGCGGCGCACCTCCTCGGGCGTGGCCGCATGTGGCCGGCGCACTGTCTCTTTGGTCAGCGCAGGCGGCGCGTCTTGCGGCACAGCCGGCACCGCATCCACTGGCGCGGCGACCACCTCCGCCAGACCATTCTCTTCGTTCAGGGACCCCATTGCCTCTTCCATCCTGCGCTCCTTTTTCAACACGCCGGAACTATGCAGGCACGGACCCGCGCGCGCCTTGCGATGGGTCAAACACACCCCTGCAATTTCCGCAGCCCTCTTGCACCGCAGACGCATAGCGCGCCCAGTCCGTCGCCCCCTGCAACTATTTGCAAAACTGCCGCGCCTGCCCTTCAGAACTGCCAAGCCAAAGGTCATGTATTCCCGACCACCGTCACTTTGCGTAACCATTCCGGCCCGCCAGATGCTAAGCTCTCCCCAACAATCACTGGCAATTTTAGGCATTCCGATGACCGTGTTCTGGGGATATTTCCTCTGCGCGATGGCGACCTGCGTCATCATCGCGGGGGACTACTATTTCAAACTCGCTGTAGAAGAGGGACAGGGACTCGTCTCGCCCAAGGTCCTCCTCGGCTGCGCCCTCTATGCGGCCTCAGCAGGGCTCTGGTTCGTCTCCATGCGGTTCATCTCTCTGGCCCAAGTGGGTGTGGCGGCCTCAATCTTTACCCTTCTGGCCCTGACCGCCCTCGGCCACGTAGTCTTCGAAGAACGCATCGCCCACCGCGACGTCATCGGCATCACCCTTGCCATCGGCGCGGTGCTTGTCATGGCCCGCACCGCCTGAGCCCTCGATTTTCGCGGGATGCCTCATTCTTTCTGCTTTGCCTAAATACTCACGGCACCACGCTGCAGCAGGCGCTCTCTATCCGTTTCCCCGTATGCCCTCCGCTTGCAGCGCCCCTACAAGGTGCTGTATCTCTAGCGCTCAAAGCTACCAAGGAAAGCGAGCAGCATGGCCGACGATCTTCTGAACGGGACCGAACCGGAAACCTATGACGCCTCCTCGATCGAGGTGCTCGAAGGTCTGGAGCCCGTGCGCAAACGCCCCGGCATGTATATCGGCGGCACGGACGAACGCGCCCTGCACCACATGGTGGCTGAAATCCTCGACAACTCCATGGACGAGGCTGTCGCTGGCCACGCCAACCGCATCGAAGTCGAATTCCACGAGGATTACGCAATCTCGGTCCGCGACAACGGCCGCGGCATCCCGATCGATCCCCATCCCAAATTCCCGGGCAAATCCGCGCTCGAGGTCATCCTTTGCACCCTCCACGCAGGCGGCAAATTCTCGAACAAGGCCTACTCGACCTCCGGCGGTCTGAACGGCGTGGGTTCCTCGGTCGTGAACGCCCTCTCCGATTCGATGGTCGTACAGGTCGCCAAAAACAAAGAGCTGTTCGAACAGCGCTTCTCGCGCGGCGTCCCCCAAGGCCCCGTGGAAAAAATCGGCGCCGCCCCGAACCGCCGCGGCACCACCGTGACCTTCCACGCGGACCCCGAAATCTTTGGCTCGCTCAAACTCAAACCCGCCCGCCTCTACAAGATGGTCCAGTCCAAGGCCTATCTGTTCTCGGGCGTGGAAATCCGCTGGAAATCCGCCATCGACGACGGCCAAACCCCGACCGAGGCAACCTTCCACTTCCCCAACGGCCTCTCGGACTTCCTGAACGAAACGCTCAAGGACGCCTCCACCTACGCCGACCGCCCCTTCGCGGGCAAAGTCTCATTCGAGGATAAATTCAACGTCCCCGGCTCGGTCGAATGGGCGATCAACTGGACCCCCAGCCGCGACGGCTTCATCCAGTCCTACACCAACACTGTCCCCACCCCCGAGGGCGGCACCCACGAATCCGGCTTCTGGGCCGCGATCCTCAAGGGCATCCGCGCCTACGGCGAACTGGTGAACAACAAAAAAGCCAGCAACATCACCCGCGAGGATCTGACCACCGGCGGCTGCGCCCTCCTGTCGATCTTCATCCGCGAACCCTCTTTCGTCGGCCAGACCAAGGACCGCCTCTCCACCGAAGAGGCCGCCAAATGGGTGGAAAACTCGGTCCGCGACCACTTTGACAACTGGCTCGCCAACGACACCAAATCCGCAGGCGCCATCCTCGACTACCTCGTCCTGCGCGCCGAAGAGCGCCTGCGCCGCCGCGCCGAAAAGGAAACAGCCCGCAAAACCGCCACCAAAAAGCTGCGCCTGCCAGGCAAGCTGGTGGACTGCTCGGCCTCCAACCGCGCCGGCACCGAACTCTTTCTGGTCGAGGGCGACTCGGCGGGCGGCTCGGCCAAAATGGCCCGCGACCGCAAGACCCAAGCCCTCCTGCCCCTGCGCGGTAAAATCCTGAACGTCCTTGGCGCGGCCAGCTCCAAACTCGGCTCGAACCAGGAAATCAACGACCTGACCCAAGCCCTCGGCGTCGGCCTCGGCACCCGTTTCCGCGTGGACGACCTGCGCTATGACAAGATCATCATCATGACCGATGCGGACGTCGACGGCGCCCACATCGCCGCGCTCCTGATGACCTTCTTCTTCACCCAGATGCGCCCCATGATTGACCACGGCCACCTCTATCTGGCCTGCCCGCCCCTCTACCGCCTGACCCAAGGCGCAAAGCGCGTCTACTGTCAGGACGAGGCAGAGCGCGACATGTGGCTGAAGAAAGGCCTCGGCGGCCGCGGCAAGATCGACGTCAGCCGCTTCAAGGGTCTGGGTGAAATGGACGCCAAGGACCTCAAGGACACCACCATGAACCCCGCCACGCGCCAACTTATCCGCGTGTCCATCGACGAAGACCTACCCGGCGAAACCGGAGACCTCGTCGAGCGCCTCATGGGCAAAAAGCCGGAACTGCGCTTTGAATACATCCAAGAGAACGCGAAGTTCGTCGAGGATGTGGATGTCTGAAGCCAAGCAGTACTACATTCTCCAGTCCAAGACGTATAACGCGATTTGCGCACTTTATCTTGCGGCAGCCTGCGCCGCATACATTTTCGGAATCACCGAAGCGCCCATCTATGATGAATTGACAGGCGGGCACTTCGGCACGTCGTCAATCGCATTATTCTTACCTTTATTGGTGTTGAATATTGGCGTTATATTTTTCGAATTCTGCCGCAAACGCTTACTAAAGAAACGGGGCTTTACCTTCGAAAACGAGCGCAGTGAAAGCTCGGAGTTCACACTTTCTCCCGAAGAATTAGCAGACGCGAAAGCACGAGAATCGCATTCCAAGAAGGTTCTTTTGACCTTACTTGGATTAATCGTCTTCTGCCTTGCTACGATTATTTATTTTGCAGGCGGTTGGAAATTTTAAATCCTCCAAAATCAATTTTAGGGCCACTTCCTTGCAAATGCCCACTGCACCTTCAAATACCCTGAAAATAAAGCGTCAGCGCCCGTTCCCGAGGGAGGGCGCAAATGCGCCCGCCCTGGGGGGCGGGTCGGGCGCAGCGTTCGGGCAAGCCCGAACGCAGAGTTTGACCTCATAGCGCAGCACGCCAAAGCAAAGGCCCCACGGCCAACGCTCAGAAGCTAGGTCAGCAATCAGCCACCCAGCGCCAAGCCGTCAAACACCCCGCGCCCAGCCCCCTCTTTCCGCTTTGAAAAAATACTCACCGGCGCGCCCTCTCCGCCGCCGCACAGCCCCAAAACCGCGCGCCGAGCCTTCGGCCAGCGCCAGACAGACCGCCCCCCCCCACAGCGCCACCCACACGCTTCTTTTTGCAAAAAATACTCAAGGTCGAGCGGGCAGCCACACCCGCGCCCACCAGCCACCTCTGACCCAGCCCAGAGCCGCCCAGCGCGCAGTCTGACCCAAGTCCTTAACCATCCGCAAATTCGCGCCGCCAAAACCAACGTCAGGCCCAACGTCATGACGCAAGCCATACGTCAGCCAGACGTGATCCAGACCAGACATTTCCGCAGCGTGCCCCGTTAACACTCTCAAAATTTGCAATCGGGCAAAAAAACACCCAGAGCAAAAGCCCTGGGCGAAAGTTCGAGTTCTGGAGGCGAAACGTAACAAGTTTCGCAAGTCAAACGCCGCGACCACTACCGGGATAGTCTAAGTGGTTTTACAGCGCTTTTCCTAGGTCATTGATACCAACGCCCCCGCCGTGCCACCACATGCCCGATGGGCCAATCGGCGCTCTCTTTGGGCGACATACCCTACCCCCTCGGATACCCAAGAGTTCAGCGCAGAAGCCCGTCCGACAACGTCACCGTCCGGTCCATTTTCCCAGCCAATTCAGGGTTATGCGTGGCAATCAGCGCCGCCAAACCGGTCTCGCGCACCAGATCCATCAAAGCGTTGAACACCCGCTCACTGGTCCCCGGATCAAGGTTGCCCGTCGGCTCGTCGGCCAGCAAGACCTTGGGCCCATTCGCCAGCGCCCGCGCGATCGCAACCCTCTGCTGCTCCCCGCCCGAAAGCGCCGCCGGACGGTGGGTCATCCGCCCGCTCAGCCCCATGTGATCGAGCAACTTCTCAGCCCGCGCCTTCGCGTCCCGCGCGCTCACCCCATTGGCCAACTGCGGCAGCACCACATTCTCAATAGCAGTAAATTCCGGCAGCAAATGGTGGAACTGGTACACAAACCCCAAGTCCCCCCGCCGCACCCGCGTCCGCTGCCGGTCACTGGCGCCAGTCACATCCTGACCGCCCACAACGACCTGCCCCGCATCGGGGGTATCCAAGAGCCCTGCGATATGCAGCAAGGTCGATTTTCCTGCCCCTGACGGCGCGACCAAAGCCAC
The DNA here is from genome assembly GCF_900115865.1 of Donghicola eburneus. GTDB lineage: Bacteria > Pseudomonadota > Alphaproteobacteria > Rhodobacterales > Rhodobacteraceae > Donghicola > Donghicola eburneus. Next base: position 455,290 of record NZ_FOXY01000002.1, read on the forward strand.
AACTTCTCCGGCTTCCAGCGTCAGCTCTGCGCCGCGCAAAACGGCCACTTCACCCGGTTCGCCGCGCTTGTATATCTTCTCAATATCATTTAATTCCAATGCCTTACTCATAGCGCAGCGCCTCCACAGGGTTCATCCGCGCCGCGCGTCGGGCCGGGAAAATCGTCACGACAAAGCTCAGGCCCAAGGACAGGAACACCGCGCTCAGCACATCCGCCAATTCGAGTTTGGCAGGCAGGTTATACAGACCACGGATTTGAGGATCCCATACCCCACCGCCCGCAACATAGTTAACGAGCGAAAAGATCGGGTCGATGTAGATCGCGAACAAACATCCAAGGATCACGCCGGCGATCGTCCCCAGTACGCCTGTGAACGCCCCACACAGAAAAAATACCCGCAGAACAGCGCCTTCGGTCAGGCCCATGGTTCGCAGAATGCCAATGTCGCGGCCTTTATTTTTGACCAACATAATCAGACCACTAGTGATATTCATGGCCGCAATTAGAACGAGGATCGAGAGGATGACGAACATCACGTTATCCTCAACTTCAAGCGCCCTCAGGAAGGCACCGCTGGCGTCTTTCCACGTCCAGACCATTGCGCGGTCTCCTACTGCCTGAAAGATCGGCAAAACCATGTCGTCGACGTTGTTCGGGCTCTCTAGCATGACCTCGATTTCATCCGCCGCACCGGTAGAATTGAAGTAGGCCTGCGCCTCTGCAAAGGGCAAATAGGCCCGCGTGCGGTCCACGTCATAGCGCCCCGCTGTAAAGATGTAGACCACGTCATAGGCCTTGACCCGCGGGCTGGTGCCAAAGGCTGTCTTTACCCCGTTGGGCGAGATCAGCTGCACTTTATCCCCGACCAGCAAGCCCAATTCTCGGGCCACACCAGAGCCGATCGCAATCCCACCTTCGAAGTTATCAAGGCTGCCTTGAGACTCTTGGGGGTTCGCAATCCGCGGGATGCCCTGCAGGTCCTCCGCGCTGATGCCAAACACCTCGACCCCCGCGTTGCGACCACGCGCACTGGCCATCACCTGCCCTTTGACCAAGGGCGCCGCATGCGTCACGCCCGGTACAGCGGCGATCTGTTCGGCCAACTCTGTGTACTCGGTGATCTTGCGGCTGGCAGCTCCGGTTTCGGAGATACGCATATCTTGGTAAACAGTGATATGCGCGTTGGCTCCAAGGATGGTGTCCACAAACTCTTCTCGAAAGCCAGACCGCACGGCCAACGTGGCGATCAGTGCGAACACCGCCAAAGTGATGCCAAGAAGCGAAATCCAGGTCATCACGCTGACCCCGCCTTCGGCACGTTTGGCACGCAAATAGCGCCAAGCAATCATGAATTCGAACGGTGCGAATGGGGGGGTGGTATGGGCCATGCTCTTCCTCGACTGTCGCGCGTAGATGCGCAAATCGCGCGTCGTGGGTCAAGTCACGCAGCCGTGGGTTTGTTCCTGCGACGGCTGGGGCGCACGATTTTGATCAGCGCCGACAGCGATCCGTAGCCGATCAAGAACCCAAAGAGCGAGAACATACCACCCTCAAAGGTCAGCGGGACAGCGGGCCTATAGTCTTGCCACGTGCCTGAGAGGATTTCAGGATCGCCCATGTGCTGCACCTCGTAGAACCGCGTAAAGGGGCCCGCATATCGCAGGGCGATGTAGGCCTCGCTCAATTCTTCGTAGCGGGAAATCGTCCGACGCAGGTCGGCCTGCCGTCTTTGCAGAAATGGAGAGCCATTCATCTCTTCCAAAGCTTGATGACGGGTCATTCCAAAGGTCGCGGCAGAGCGATCAAAGTCGCTCACCACGGTCGAGAGTTCGTCCACAGCTCCGCCCAATCGCTGCAAATACTGCTGCGAGAACTCCGGAAACTGGGAAAAACCAGCGCCCGACACAATACCGAAACTGACTAGAAATGCCCTTAGGACCATGACCTCTTCGCGTCTAAAACTGGCGCATAGGCTTATCGGAATCCAAAAGAGAAAGCGACCATCGTTTTCTGCAAACCCCGTTGGATCGTTGGAAAGGATATGGATTTCCCGAAGCGACCAATCGCGTTTTCCAGTCTCGCGGTCATTTCTGTGGCGATTTGATTCGCGACGTTGAAAAAAAGGCCCCGATGCGAAATCGGAGCCTTGGATCGAAATGGATATGTGGCCTTACAGACCCTTGGGGTCCGGGTGTTTCGCGTAGATCTCTTTGATCTTTTGGACCGCGGCTTCGGGTGACAGCTCTTCGCTTTCGCCAGTGCGGCGGCTGGTCAACTCGACCACACCGTTTTTCAGGCCACGCGGACCGATGGTGATGCGCCAAGGCAGACCGATCAGATCCATCGTTGCGAATTTCGCGCCTGCGCGTTCCTTGCGGTCGTCGTACAGCGGCTCGAAACCAGCAGCGACCAACTCGGCATACAGGCTCTCGCACGCGCCGTCGGTCTCTTCGTCACCCTGCTTGAGGTTCACAATACCGACGTGGAAGGGGGTCACACCCTCGGGCCAGATGATGCCGTTCTCGTCGTGGCTGGCCTCGATGATCGCACCCAGCAAGCGGCTGACGCCGATGCCGTGGCTGCCCATGTGGACCGGCACCTTGTTGCCATCGGCGTCCTGAACGGTTGCGCCCATGGCTTCGGAATACTTGGTGCCGAAGTAGAAGATCTGGCCAACTTCGATCCCGCGCGCAACGCGGCGGCGCTCTTCGGGGATTTCGTTGTAGACAGCTTCGTCGTGGGTCTCATCCGTGCGGGCGTAGCGGCTAGTGAACTCTTCCAGAACGGCCTGACACTGCTCTTTGTCCGCGAAATCGATCTCGCGGTCGCCAAATGTCAGATCGGTGATCTCGGCATCGTAGAAGACTTCGGATTCACCGGTGTCCGCCAGAACAAGGAATTCGTGGGTGTCATCGCCGCCAATGGGACCGGAATCAGCCCGCATCGGAATCGCCTGCAGGCCCATACGCTCGTAGGTGCGCAGGTAGCTAACAAGGTGACGGTTGTAGGCGTGCAGCGCGTCCTCTTTGGTCAGGTCGAAGTTGTAGCCGTCCTTCATGTAGAATTCGCGACCACGCATCACGCCGAAACGAGGGCGGACTTCGTCGCGGAATTTCCACTGGATTTGATAGAGCGTCAGCGGCAGATCTTTGTAGCTGCGCACGTAGCTGCGGAAGACGTCGGTGAACAGTTCTTCTGCGGTAGGTGAGAACAGCATGTCACGGTCGTGACGGTCCTTCATCCGCAGCATTTCCTGACCGTAGCCGTCATAGCGACCGGACTCGCGCCACAGATCCGCCGACTGCAGGGTGGGCATCTGCATGGGGATGTGGCCAGCCTTGATCTGCTCGTCGTGGACGATGTTTTCGATCTTGCGCAGGACTTTGAAACCCAGCGGCAGCCAGGAATAGATACCGGCGCTGGTTTGCTTGATCATACCGGCCCGCAGCATCAGGCGGTGGCTGACGATCTGCGCGTCGGCAGGCGTCTCCTTGAGCACGGGCAGGAAGTAGCGGGACAGGCGCATGGAACCCTCGGAACAGTGATTTCGTTTTGCAGGGGTTTAAAGCGCCAAACGCCCCTTGGAAACAGCTAAGTCGGGCCAGACCCCGCCAAACCGGCGCTGCGCTTGCATAATCACGCCGCTTCGGCGAAAACCTGAATGATCGATCGGAGGATGACCCATGGCTCTACCTGCAAAGCAACAGGCAAAATATTGGGGAATCGCCTCCGTCGTTTTCTTTGCCATTCTTTGGGTGCTTGGGGACACGCTGTTGCCGTTCTTTGTGGGCGCGGCTGTCGCCTATTTCCTAGATCCAGTTGCCGACTGGCTCGAAGAACGCGGGCTGAGCCGCGCGATGGCAACCGTGGTCATCACTTTGGTCGCTATTTTGGTGTTTGCAGCGGCAGCGTTGGTCATCATCCCGACCATGACGGAGCAAGCGGTCAACCTGTTCAAAACCGCGCCAGAGATTATGGACCGCCTGAAGTCGAGCCTGACATCGCGCTTCCCAGAGCTGATCGCCAGCGGCAGCCCAGTGCATAATGCGCTGACCTCGGCGGGCCAAACCATTCAGGAAAAGGGCGGCACACTGCTCCAAGGCGCCCTCTCCTCTGCTGCATCCCTGCTGAACATCGCCATGTTCTTTGTCGTGGTGCCGGTGGTGTCATTCTATCTGCTCTTGGACTGGGACAACATGATCGCCAAAATTGACGATCTACTGCCCCGCGATCACGCCCCAGTGGTTCGCAAGATTTTCAATGACATCGACGCGACACTCGCCAGCTTTGTACGGGGCCAAGGCACCGTCTGCCTGATCCTTGGCGCGTACTACGCGATTTCCCTCATGATCGTGGGCCTGAACTTTGGCCTCGTGGTTGGATTCATCGCGGGCATTGTCAGCTTTATCCCCTATGTGGGCGCAATCGTGGGCGGCGTCTTGTCCATTGGTCTGGCGCTATTCCAGTTTTGGGGGGACTGGTGGATGATCGCCGCGGTCTTTGCCGTGTTCCAAGTTGGCCAGATCCTAGAGGGCAACGTGCTGACTCCCATGCTCATTGGCAATTCGGTGGGTTTGCACCCCGTCTGGCTCATCCTTGCCTTGTCTGTCTTTGGGTCGATTTTCGGTTTCATCGGCCTTCTGGTTGCTGTACCGCTGGCGGCCTCTCTTGGGGTTGTGATCCGTTACATCGCCGCACAATACAAAGACAGCCGCCTGTACAGAGGCCTGACCGGCAGGGACGCACCGTAACCGATGGCACGCCAGCTCAGCTTTGATCTGCCAGTTCGCCCTGCCTTGGGCCGCGAGGACTTCTTTGTCTCGCCGGGCAACGCGATGGCAGTTGCCCTACTGGATGGCTGGCGCAATTGGGCAGGTGGCAAGCTGGTGCTGTATGGCCCCGAAGGCTCAGGCAAAACCCACTTGGCGCATGTGTGGGCCGAAACAACCAACGCCACAATCCTGAACAGCCGCGATCTGGCAGGGCTCGACATTCCATCGCTGGCAAGAAACCACGTCGCGATCGAGGATATCTCGGCCATTGCGGATGACCGCGCGGCCGAAGAGCTGCTGTTCCACCTGCACAATCTGGTCCTAGCCGAGGGCAATCGCCTGCTGTTGACCGACACCCGCCCCGCGCAGGTCTGGGGCCTGACGCTGCCCGATCTACAGAGCCGGATGCAGGGGGCGCAGTCCATCGGCCTCGAGGCCCCCGATGACGCTCTGCTGACCGCCGTCCTGACCAAGCTGTTTGCTGACCGTCAGCTGTTCCCCAGCCCCGACACAATCACCTACCTGCTTCGGCACATGGACCGCTCTTTTTCCAGCGCCATCAAAGTCGTAGCCGCTATCGACAAAACCGGTCTGGAGCAGAACCGCGCGGTGAATCGCAAGCTTGCGTCAGAGGTGCTGGACAAGCTACGAAACAGGTAATTTGATTAGGCCATAACACCCCAAGAGGACTTCTGATCGTGGACGTAGTTGATTTCTTGCACGCAGGCTTTTCAGAGCCCATCGATCTGCCCGCCGAAGAGATCGAAGGCCCCAAGCGCCTATACAACCGCGAACTGAGCTGGCTCGGGTTCAACATGCGCGTTCTCGAAGAGGCCGAGAACCCGCGCGTGCCGCTCTTGGAACGGCTGCGTTTCCTGTCGATTTCCGCCACCAACCTCGATGAATTCTACACCGTCCGCGTCGCCGGTCTGCGCGAACTGAAACGCGAGGGAAACACGACCCCAGCCCAAGACGGCCTGACCCCGTCCCAGCAGTTAAAACTGATCGATGCGGACGCCCGCGACCTGATGGACCGCCAACAAAGCGCGTGGCGAGACCTGCGGGCCGAAATGGAAGAAAACAATCTGACCATCTACGACCGCGCCTCGTTGACCGAAGAGGACGAAGACTATCTGGCGGATGTTTTCCTCAATCAAGTCTTCGCGGTTCTGTCCCCCTTGGCGATTGACCCCGCCCACCCCTTCCCATTCATCCCGAACACCGGCTTTTCTCTGGCGCTGCAGCTGGAACGCAGCCGCGACGGCAAGACCCTGCACGCGCTACTCCCCATTCCCGCGCAGGTCCCCCGTTTCACCCGCCTGCCCTCCGAGCCCGATCAGTTCCGCTATATCCCACTCGAAGAACTGCTGCTTCTGCACCTGAACCAGCTGTTCCCCGGCTACCGGCTCAAGGGGCACTGTACCTTCCGCGTGCTGCGCGACAGCGATCTGGAAGTCGAAGAAGAAGCCGAAGATCTGGTCCGCGAGTTCGAAAGCGCCCTGAAGCGCCGCCGCCGTGGTGAAGTGATCCGGATGAAGGTCTCGGCCGGTGCGCCGAAAAACCTGCTCGACATCATCATGCGGGAACTCCACCTGAGCGACGAAGAGGTCATCGAGGTAGACGGCGTGATCGGTGTCTCCGACCTAAAAGAACTCGTGATCGACGATCTGCCGCATCTCTTGTGGCCCAGTTTCACGCCCCGCGTCCCTGAACGCGTGACCGACCACGACGGCGACATCTTCAAGGCAATCCGCCAGAAGGACATGCTGCTCCACCACCCCTACGAGACCTTTGACATGGTGGTGCGTTTCCTGCAGCAGGCTGCGCGCGACCCCAGTGTGGTGGCGATCAAACAGACACTCTATCGCACTTCCAAGGACAGCCCCATTGTTGAGGCCCTGTGCGAGGCCGCCGAGGATGGCAAATCCGTTACCGCGCTGGTCGAACTGAAGGCCCGTTTTGACGAGGCCGCCAACATCCGCCAGTCGCGCCGGTTGGAGCGCGCGGGGGCACACGTGGTTTATGGCTTTGTGGATCAGAAAACCCACGCCAAGATCAGCACCGTTGTCCGCCGCGAAGGCGACCAGCTGGTGACCTACAGCCACTTTGGCACCGGCAACTACCACCCGATTACGGCCAAAATTTACACCGACCTCAGCCTCTTCACCTGCAACCCTTCCATCGGGCGGGATGCGGTCAAGGTATTTAACTACCTGTCGGGCTACGCCATGCCCGAGCATCTGGAAAATCTGTCGATCAGCCCCACCAACATGAAGGCTGACCTGATCCGCATGATCGGAGAGGAAGCAGAGAACGCCCGTGCCGGGCGTCCTTCGGGTATTTGGGCCAAGATGAATTCACTGATCGAGCCTGATGTGATCGACGCTCTGTATGGCGCCTCTCAGGCGGGTGTACCCGTATCGCTGGTGATCCGCGGCATCTGCGGCTTGCGCCCCGGCATCAAAGGCCTGTCCGAGAATATCCGTGTGAAATCCATCGTGGGCCGGTTCCTCGAACACTCTCGGATTGCGTGTTTCGGCAACGGCCATGCCCTGCCCTCGCGTCAGGCGCGAGTGTTTATGTCATCCGCCGACTGGATGGGTCGCAACCTAAATCGCCGGGTGGAAACGTTGATCGAGATCGAGAACCCCACGGTCAAAGCGCAGATTGTCGACCAGATCATGGCCGCCAACATGGCCGACGTAGCCCAGAGCTGGGTGATGGGCCCAGACGGCAAGTTCAAGCGCGCCAACCTCGAGGAAGGGAAGTTTGCGTTCAGCTGCCACCGCTTCTTTATGGAGAACCCCTCCCTCTCGGGTCGGGGCTCTGCGGGGGCGGCGGACGTGCCCAAACTGACGCATACTGGCGATTGACCTCGGGGAGCGCTTTGCCCAAGGTGCCCCGAATGAGAACTTTGCAATTTTTAGGTTCGAGCCAATGACGACCAGCCAACCCATGTTCGGTGACCGCGCGATCTTTGCCCGCCCACTGATCGTAGACCCACAGGCGCGCGCCATGTCCAAGGTCGGCGTCGTAGACATCGGGTCGAACTCGGTCCGACTGGTCATTTTTGACGGTGCGGCCCGCAGCCCTGCCTATTTCTTTAACGAAAAGGTCATGTGCGGCTTGGGCAAAGGATTGCTGGAAACCGGCATGCTGAACCCCGAAGGCAAGGTCAAAGCACGCGCGACGCTGCACCGTTTTCAGGCTTTGGCCCGCAGCATTGGCTGCGCACCATTGCATGTGGTCGCGACCGCCGCCATGCGAGAGGCCATAGACGGCCCCGAATTCAAAGAGCAGATCGAATCCGAAACCGGCATGACCATCCATGTGGTCGACGGCACCGAAGAAGCGCGCTTGTCCGCACAGGGTGTGCTGCTGGGATGGCCCGGTGCCTATGGTCTGGTGTGTGACATTGGCGGCTCGTCGATGGAGTTGGCCGAAATCAGCAAGGGCAAGATCGGGAAATGCGTGACCTCGCCTCTCGCGCCGCTGAAGCTTCAGGATATCGAGGGCGGCGCGAAAACCCGCCGCGCCCATATCGAAGAAACGCTGGACCAACTGCTTGAAGAGTTGGGCCCCCAACACGACCGCCTGTTTCTGGTTGGCGGCAGCTGGCGTGCCATCGGCCGCATCAACATGGAGCGTATGAATTACCCGCTTCACGTTCTGCATGAATACCAGATCACCTGCCCAGAACTCATGGATACGCTAGAGTTCATCAAAGAGCACAAGGATCTGGAAAGCCTACGCAAGGATTGCGGCATCTCCAGCGCCCGTATGGCCTTGGTCCCGCTGGCCGCCGAAGTGTTAGAGGCGGTGGTAAAACGCCTTGATCCCCATGACATCGCAATCTCGAGCTACGGCATCCGCGAAGGGCTGCTGTACGAACAGATGCCCCAAGACCTGAGGGATCGGGATCCGCTGATCGAAGCCTGCCGCTTTTCGGAAATCAAAGACGCGCGGATGCCGGGGTTTGGCAAAATCCTGTTCAGCTTTATCTCGCCTCTCTTTCCGAAAATGACTCCCGAAAAAGCGCGGATCATCAAGGCCGCCTGCTTGCTGCACGACGTCACGTGGCGCGCACACCCTGACTATCGTGCGGAAATCTGTTTCGACAATTCGACCCGCGCGAACCTTGGCGGTCTGTCCCACAGCGAACGCATCTATATCGGCCTTTCGCTGCTCTATCGCTACAAGAACAAGCCCAGTTCCAGTCAGTTCGAAACGCTCGCGCCACTCCTAAGCGAAGAAGATACGCGAGAGGCCGAAGTTCTTGGCAAAGCTATGCGGTTCGGGGCAATGCTTTGGATGCACAAAGACCGCGCGCCAGGGAAATTCAAGCTGAGCACCGAAGACAAAGCGCTGAAGCTCGTGCTTCACAAGGACGCCGCCGATCTCTTTTCCGAAGTGGCCGCCGCGCGCCTAGACTCGCTCGCCAAAGCGCTGGATGCCACCCACGAAGTGATTATCGCGGATTAGATATCGGTCGGTCCGGACGGCGCGATCAAGTCCGATTGCGGCGCGTCGTCCGCCCGCTCTTTGCGGCGCAGAATAATGTCACCATTCGGCAGCTTTTCCGGTGCGTGATAGTCGTTCAGATCGCCGATCTTATCCGCCAGATCACGCAGAGCTGGCCCCATCGCCATCACCCAATCCCGCATCTCTGGCGCCATCTCGCGCGCTTTGTCCTTTAGGCTTTCCACGGTCGGATCAACCTCTTCGCGAAGGCCGTCAAAGATCATCCCAAAGCCACGCTGCATCCGTTCGAACCCGCTCTCGGGCTCGGCGGGCTCAATCGCGTTCTGGTCTTGCGCCAGTGCCGAGAACGGCAAAAGCAGCAGGGTCGCAACAATCAAAGTCTGTTTCATGTTTTGGAATATAGGCTGCGCCCCACACCATTCCTAGAGCGTCAGAGCCCGCGTTCTGCGCGGATCGTTTCCCATGCGCGGTTGATCGCCTGCATACGCCCCTCGGCCAGCTTGATCGCCTCTGGCGGAACGCCGCGCGCCATCATTTGATCGGGGTGCGCCTCTCGAACAGCTGCGCGCCACGCGGCCCGCACCTCTGCATTTTGCGCATCATGCGAGACATCAAGCACGTCATAGGGGTCCGCCTCTGCCCCCGGCACAAATCGCGACTTGAGCGAGGTGAACCGGCGCTCATCCAGCCCCAGAATATCTGCGACTCGGCGCAGGAAAGCATCCTCGGCAGGGTGGTAGGTGCCGTCCGCCATGGCAATATGAAACAGCCCCTCCATCAAATCGCACAGAGCGCTGGATTCGGAATCAAACATGGCCCGAATGCGGCGGGCATATTCCTCGAACCCGGCGACGTCTTGGCGGGCCAGATTGAACAGGCGCGCTGCGTTTGCCTCTTCGGATGGATCGATGTGAAACACCTCGCGAAACGCCGTTACCTCATCGCGCGTCACCAGACCGTCAGCCTTGGCCATTTTAGCCGACAGAGCGATCACCGCGATGGTAAAACCCACCGTCCGCTCAGGCGGCGTGCGCAGACGCTCGAAGACAGCAGAAAGCCCCTCGCCTTTGGCAAGGGCGGCCAGTGCTTCGGAAATGCGGGTCCAAATCGACATGGCGGGCAGACTACCTTTGAACGCAGAACTTGTCAGGCCGCATTCACAGGAATTTCTGCATCAGCACAAGGTCCATCCAGCGATCGAACTTGCGTCCGACTTGCGGCAAACGCGCAACTTCGGCAAATCCAATCGCTTTGTGAAACAAAACGCCCTCGGCATTCTCGCCGCTCACACCTGCGAACATGGAATGACAGCCCTCTGCCTTCGCCGCTGCCATCAAGGCGCCCATCAACGCGCGGCCACCCCCCTGCCCTCGCGCAGCCTCGGCCAGCATGACCGAATGCTCTTTGGTATGCGCGTAGCCGGGCCCGCCGCGGAACGCAAAACAGGTCGCAAACCCCAGCAGCGCCCCATCAGCTTCAGCCACAACAAAGCAAGGACGCCGCGCCGCAATGTCCGCCGCGATGCCTTCTTCCGTCTTTTCCAATGTCGTGAAAGTGACTGCCGTGTCCCGGATAAATCCATTCCACAACTCAGCAATCGCCGCTGCATCCGCCGCACAGGCCTGCCGCACCAGAAACGCCATTCCGCCAAACCCACTTCATCTTTGCCGAAATACTCTCGGGGGTGAATTGGCGCAGGATGCGCCAAGAGGGGGCAGACAGCCCCCTCCCGGCCACGCTAGCCTTAGGCGCGCGCTTCTTCAATCAGGCGCAGAATGTCCTGCGCCGCGTTCGGAATGTTGGTGCCAGGGCCAAAAATCGCCTTCACACCCGCCGCCTTCAGGAACTCGTAGTCCTGCTGGGGAATCACTCCACCGCAGATGACGATGATGTCACCGGCGCCCTGCTCTTCGAGCACCTTGATCAGCGCGGGCGCCAGCGTCTTGTGACCTGCCGCCTGCGAGGAAATCCCGATCACGTGCACGTCGTTGTCGATCGCGTCCTGAGCCGCTTCTTCGGGGGTCTGGAACAGCGGGCCAACGTCAACGTCGAACCCGATATCCGCAAAGGCCGTGGCGATGACTTTGGCGCCACGGTCATGACCGTCCTGCCCCATCTTCACCACCAGCATACGGGGACGGCGGCCTTCCTTCTCGGCGAAATCTTCGACCGATTTCTGGATGGCCGCAAACCCTTCGTCACCCTCATAGGCCGCGCCATAGACGCCAGCCAAGGTCTTCACTTCGGCACGGTGGCGGCCGAACTCTTTCTCCATTGCCATGCTGATCTCTCCGACAGAGGCACGAGCACGGGCTGCTTCCACAGCCGCCTCGAGCAGGTTGCCGCCCTCTTTGGCGCGGCGGGTCAGTTCTTCCAGCGCGGCTTGGCAAGCTGCCTCGTCACGCGATGCGCGGATGCGCTCCAGACGCGCGACCTGAGCTTCGCGCACCTTGGTGTTGTCGATCTCCAGAATGTCGATCGGGTCTTCTTTGTCCTTGCGGTACTTGTTCACGCCGACGATCACCTCGTCGCCGCGGTCGATATCTGCCTGACGACGGGCCGCGGTCTCTTCGATGCGCAGCTTGGGCATGCCGGACGCAACCGCCTTGGTCATGCCGCCCATCTCTTCGACTTCCTCGATCAGCGCCCAAGCCTTCTCGGCCAGTTCATTGGTCAGGCTTTCGACATAGTAGCTACCAGCCAGCGGATCGACGACGTTGGTGACGCCAGTCTCTTCCTGCAGGATCAGCTGGGTGTTCCGCGCGATGCGGGCGCTGAATTCAGTGGGCAGCGCAATAGCTTCGTCCAGCGCGTTGGTGTGCAGCGACTGTGTCCCCCCCAGTACAGCCGACATCGCCTCGTAGGCCGTACGGATCACGTTGTTATAGGGGTCCTGCTCCTGCAGAGACACGCCAGAGGTTTGGCAGTGGGTGCGCAGCATCTTCGAGCGGGGGTCTTTGGGCTCGAATTCATCCATGATGCGCGACCACAGCAGACGCGCGGCCCGCAGCTTGGCGGCCTCCATGAAGAAGTTCATGCCGATTGCAAAGAAGAACGACAAGCGGCCCGCGAACTTGTCCACGTTCATGCCGCGAGCGATGGCGGCGCGCACATATTCACGGCCATCGGCCAGCGTGTAAGCCAGCTCTTGCACCAGGTTCGCGCCAGCTTCCTGCATATGGTAGCCGGAAATCGAGATGCTGTTGAACTTGGGCATCTCGTTCGAGGTGTACTCGATGATGTCCGCGATGATCTGCATCGATGGTTCGGGCGGATAGATGTAGGTGTTGCGGACCATGAATTCCTTCAGAATGTCGTTCTGAATGGTGCCCGCCAGCACCGACTTATCGTGGCCCTGCTCTTCGCCTGCAACGATGAAGTTCGCGAGGATCGGGATCACCGCGCCGTTCATGGTCATCGAGACCGACACCTTGTCCAACGGGATGCCGTCGAACAGGATTTTCATGTCCTCGACGCTGTCGATCGCCACACCAGCCTTGCCGACGTCACCAACCACGCGCGGGTGGTCACTGTCATAACCACGGTGGGTCGCAAGGTCGAACGCGACCGAAACACCCTGCTGACCCGCAGCAAGGTTCTTGCGGTAGAATGCATTCGATTCCTCGGCGGTCGAGAAACCGGCGTACTGGCGGATGGTCCAAGGACGGCCCGCGTACATGGTCGCCTTTACCCCGCGGGTAAAGGGCGCGAAACCGGGGGTGCCGCCCATGTGGGGCAGATCAGCGGTGTCCTCTGCGGTGTAGAGCGGCTTGACCTCGATCCCTTCCAGCGTCTGCCAGTTCAGGTCTTCAAGCGGCCGGCCCCGCAATTCCTTTTCGGCCAGTGCGCGCCAGGCGTCTTTATCTTGGGTCATCTGTCCGTTCCTCCAATCGACGCGGGCCTGTCACCTTTGGACATTTCCGCGGAAAAAAGCTTCGTAATCGGGGACATCGCCCCTATCTCTAGAGCGACAGGAGGAGCCATGACCCGACTTGCCGCTGTGTTCGCAATGTTATTGTCACTCACCGCCCCGATGGTTTGGGCACAGGAAACGGATATGACAGAGGCCGTAATCCTTGACGGTCGAACCGCCGATCTGGCCGAGTTCAAATGGACGCACCGCCCGCTGATCGTGTTCGCAGACAGCCCGTATGATCCTGCCTTCGTGCGCCAGATGGACCTGATCAAAGATGATCTGGACGGTCTGGTCGAACGCGATGTGGTCGTTCTGGTCGACACCGACCCCGACGCCCGATCCGCTCTCCGCCAAGCGTTGCATCCGCGCGGCTTCGGCTTTGTGCTGATCGGCAAGGACGGCGGCGTCAAACTGCGCAAACCTTCCCCGTGGACCGTGCGGGAAATCTCTCGGACGATCGACAAAATGCCGATGCGCCAACAAGAAATCCGTGACAGCCGCTGACCACCCCGCAGGTTGCGCGATATGCCAGCGGCCAACACCATGGCTTATTCGAACTCCATGATCACTTCGTCGACGGCAAGGCTATCACCCGCGCCAGCGTTGATCTTGGTGACGACCGACTTCTTCTCGGCGCGCAGGATGTTTTCCATCTTCATCGCCTCGATGGTGCAGAGCGCCTGCCCCTCTTGGACCTCGTCGCCCACTTCGACGTTCATCTTCACCAGAACGCCGGGCATCGGGCAGAGCAACATCTTCGAGGTATCGGGCGGCAGCTTCTCGGGCATCAAGGTTGCCAATTCCGCCTGACGGGGGCTGTAGACATGCACCTTCAGGTCCGCGCCGCGGCTGCGGATGCGGAAGCCGTTGGTGATCTTGCCCGTTTTCAGCACCAGCGGGCTGCCACCGACCGACAGTTTCGCCAGCTGATCACCAGGGGTCCAATCGCTTTCGACACGCAGGGTGGTGCCGTCGGCAAAGGTCACGTCCGACCCAGCGGGGTCCGCGGCAACGGTGACAGAGAACTCTGCGCCACCCAGACGCACGACCCAGTCATCACCGACCTTGCGCTCGTGGTTGTCCATGGTGCCCGAAATTCGAGTACGGCGAATTTCGGCAACGCGGTTCATGGCGGCAGAGGCTGCTGCGATGCGCCGCAAATCCGCTTCGGGCAGATCGACGCCAGCGAAACCTTCGGGGTATTCTTCGGCGATAAACGCAGTGGTGATATCGCCGCTGACAAACTTCTCGTGGTCCATCACAGCCGACAGGAACGGCAGGTTGTGACCAATGCCTTCAACCTCGAAGCTGTCCAGCGCGACGCGCATCTCTTCGATGGCTTCCAGACGAGTCGGCGCCCATGTGCACAGCTTTGCGATCATGGGGTCGTAGTACATGCTGATCTCGCCGCCCTCGTAAACGCCGGTGTCGTTGCGGACAGCGCGTGTGTCTTCGGCAATCTCTGCAGGGGGACGGTAGCGGGTCAGACGGCCGATCGACGGCAGGAAGTTCCGGTAGGGATCCTCTGCGTAGAGGCGGCTCTCCATCGCCCAACCGTTCAGGGTGATGTCTTCCTGCTTCAGCGACAGCTCTTCGCCGTTCGCAACGCGGATCATTTGCTCCACAAGGTCGACACCAGTGATCAGCTCGGTCACAGGGTGTTCCACCTGCAGGCGAGTGTTCATCTCGAGGAAGTAGAAATTCTTGTCGCCATCAACGATGAATTCCACGGTACCCGCGCTGGCGTACCCCACGGCCTTGGCCAATGCGCAAGCCTGCTCACCCATCGCTTTGCGGGTCGCTTCGTCCAAGAACGGCGACGGGGCTTCTTCGATGACCTTCTGGTTACGGCGCTGAATCGAACACTCGCGTTCACCAAGGTAGATGCAGTTGCCATGTTTGTCGGCGAGCACCTGAATTTCAATGTGGCGCGGCTGAGTGACGAATTTCTCGATGAAAATACGGTCGTCGCCAAAGCTGTTGGCCGCCTCGTTCTTGGAGGACTGGAAGCCTTCTCGGGCCTCTTCGTCGTTCCAAGCGATCCGCATCCCCTTACCGCCGCCCCCAGCGGAAGCTTTGATCATGACGGGGTAACCGATGTCGTTGCTGATTTTCACAGCTTCTTCGGCGTCCTCGATCAGCCCCATGTAGCCGGGAACGGTTGAAACGCCCGCTTCCTGAGCGATCTTCTTCGAGGTGATCTTGTCGCCCATCGACTCGATCGCACCTTTGGGCGGGCCAACAAACGCGACGCCCTCGGCTTCCAGAGCCTCGGCGAATTTGGAGTTTTCCGACAAGAAGCCGTAGCCCGGGTGCACACCATTGGCGCCAGTCTGACGGATCGCATCCATCACCTTGTCGATAACGATGTACGACTGGTTCGCGGGCGGAGGACCGATGTGGACCGCCTCATCTGCCATGCTCACATGCAGAGCGTTCTTGTCTGCGTCCGAATAGATGGCCACCGTTTTGATGCCCATCTTCTGCGCCGTTTTGATCACGCGGCATGCGATCTCGCCACGGTTGGCAATGAGGATCTTGTCGATCATTTGTCTCCGTCCCTTTCGTCTTATCAGATTGTGCCTCGGCCGGTCGCGCCGGCCGTCGGGCAAAAGAAAAGGCCACCGGACAGACGAGGTCCGGCGGCCAAAGAGCCATAAGAATGGATAGGCGCGTTGCCGCGCGGCTGCTTAGTTACAGCGCGAGGGGTAAGTACGGCAGTACGCGACGTTGCCTGCGCCACCGACGACGGCACCAGTGACCATGTCACCACCGGTGACAGCACCTGCTGCTGCGCCTGCGCCTGCACCCAGCAGAGCCTGTTCGCCAAGCGTGTCACCACACGCGGCCAGACCAAGAAGGGCAACCGAAGCAACGATCCAAGTTTTCTTAAGCATTGTGCAATCCTTTCAACAATCCCGTGTCCACCCACACGGGTGCGACGTTCTGATGTGTAAGCAACGTCACCCCCCTGCACCTGGTTCCCACGCCCGTTAAAAGCCGACCACACGAAACCGTGAGGCAATCCGAAAAAATGCGCGCTCAGGCCTGTAGAGCCCAGCGCGCAAGTCGGGGAAGGGGTCTCGGTAAGAGACATCGTCCGCCGCGCAATGCGCGACTTACACAGCCCTAGATTGGCTGCTTCGCCCGTGCTTGCAAGCATGGCGGCGGGCGCACGAAAAACGTGCGCCGAAATCCGCTTAACTGCCTGTATGCACTGGGCAAAGCTTAGCCGACCCATTCTGAACTCCCGTTGAAGATCTGAGGGAAGGATCGCTCTGCTTCGTCCATGTCGATGCGCAGCAGTGCGCCGTAATCCGCAGGATCAAAGGGCTCTTCGGCGGGCACGACTTCGCGCTCGAACAGCCAGTTCAGGCGTCCGGCATCCAAGTTACCCCGTTCGAAGGTCTCTTCTCCAAAGTGAAGCCAGAGCGCAGCAAGGAAGCATTCGTCAGCTCTCTTGTCCGCAGGCTTGCGGTCAGGAAAGCGGCGAAGCGCCTTGAGCGGCGTCACCCCGCGCGGATTCGCGCGGCGGATTACGAATTGATAATCAGTTCCGGGCATACGGCCCGGGAAGCCACGATGTTTCAGCATACAAGCCCCCATTGGGTATAGGGGCGATGGTCGCGGCCTGTGAAAGCGGGCCCGACGGCCCGCCCCGGTTTCGTCAGAGTACGGTTACTTGTACTTGCCGGTGTAAGTGGGTTCCACCGAAATGGGTTCGGGCTGAACAACCACGTATTCTTCTTCTGCGGGCTTCTTCGCGCAGCCTGCAACCGATGCGGCAACTGCGAACGCAGCAAGGGTGATGACGACTTTCGACATGCGTGTCTCCTGTATGTACTTCTATCGTTATTTGTCGGGGTTAACTCTGCGTCCTTGCCCGACCACTGCTTCGAGGTATGGGGGTCTTGGGATACTCCCGACGCAACGATAGCGCGAATCTCTACCGATTGATATGGGGCAGATTCCGCATATTTGGCCTGTGGCGAAAAATCCCCATCAGCCAGTGTACAAAGGGAAAAATGCAAATAAGGGGCGGTCATTAATAGACCTCCCAGATGCAAGCACCCTGATCTACGCGAAAGCTTTCGACAAATTGCACAGCCTCTGGCGCGGCCTCGCCGAATGGAATCGGGCGGTCGGCATAGCTGAGGACAATCATCGCAGGATGGGTGCCACGGGCATCCAGTTCCGGCAGCGCATACGACGCACAAATCTCGGGGAAATCGCCAGAGACTCGGTCAAAATCGGATTGCTGCAGATCGGGGGCCACGAAACGATATCGGGCCCAGACCTGACCGTCGGGCTGATTCTCGAGAATCAACTCAAACAAGGTCAGGTCTAGGCCCGAGGGCACGGTGGGGGCCCCCTCCTGCCCCCGAACCGTGGTCGCCACTGCCAGGAGGGCGACGAAACCTATGTTCGCGAAACGCAGCATTACGATGCTCGCTTCGCGTGCATGACCCAACGCGCACGGCGCTCGGGATCATGAAGCAACTGTGAAACTAAACCCTCAACGTGGGCCAAAGGCAAGTTTCCTTGGACAGAACCGCCAGCACGAATGCGTGCAAGGTTGCCATCGCAAACGATTTCTACCACAGGAAGAAATCCACGCAAGCTTTGTAATGCGCGCCACATGTCCTGCCGGACCTGATGGGCCAACCGGACAGGGTGACACGCCGGCACTGTCGCTTCGACCGCGAAGTCGAAACGGGCGGGAAGTTGGCGGGACACAGTGATGCCCCCCTGCCCGTCCTTGACGATATGCCAGCGTGTTTTTGCCATTTGGATGGGTATCCAGCCTTAGAGAGGAATATTGTCGTGCTTCTTCCACGGCATGCTGCGCTTCTTCTGGCGCAGCGCCGCAAAGGCGCGGGACACACGGCGGCGGGTGCTGTGCGGCATGATCACTTCATCAATGAAGCCACGCTCTGCCGCGACAAAGGGATTCGCGAATCGCTCTTCGTATTCTGCGGTGCGGGCTGCGATCTTTTCGGGATCACCCAGTTCGCTGCGATACAGAATTTCGGTCGCGCCCTTGGCCCCCATCACCGCGATCTCTGCGGTCGGCCAAGCATAGTTGAAGTCCGAGCGCAGGTGCTTGGACGCCATAACGTCATACGCGCCACCATAAGCCTTGCGGGTGATGACAGTGACCTTTGGAACGGTCGCTTCGCCGTAGGCAAACAGCAGCTTCGCGCCGTGCTTGATGACGCCGTTATATTCCTGCGAAGTCCCGGGCAAGAAGCCTGGCACGTCCACCAGCGTCAGGATCGGGATTTCGAAGCAGTCGCAGAAGCGCACAAAACGCGCGGCCTTGCGGCTGGAGTCGATGTCCAGACAGCCAGCCAGAACCATCGGCTGGTTCGCCACAACGCCAACGGTCTGACCTTCGAGGCGGATGAAGCCAGTGATCATGTTCTTGGCGTATTCGGCCTGAATTTCGTAGAAATCACCCTCGTCTGCGATCTTGTTGATCAGCTCTTTCATGTCATAGGGCGTGTTCGCGTTCTCGGGGATCAGCGTATCAAGGCTGTTTTCCACGCGGTCCGGCGCATCAAAGAACGGGCGTACAGGCGCCTTTTCGCGGTTCGAGAGGGGCAGGAAGTCCACCAGACGGCGCACTTCGGTCAGAGCCTCAACGTCGTTCTCGAACGCGCCATCAGCCACCGAGCTTTTCTTGGTGTGGGTCAGCGCGCCCCCAAGTTCTTCGGCAGTGACCTGTTCGTTGGTCACGGTCTTCACCACGTCAGGACCGGTGACGAACATGTAGGAGCTGTCCTTCACCATAAAAATGAAGTCGGTCATCGCAGGCGAGTACACCGCGCCACCGGCACAGGGGCCCATGATCACACTGATCTGCGGAATGACGCCCGACGCCTCGATGTTGCGCTGGAACACTTCGGCATAGCCAGCCAGCGAGGCAACGCCCTCTTGGATACGCGCACCGCCCGAGTCGTTGATGCCGATCACAGGCGCGCCGTTCTGCATCGCCATATCCATGATCTTGCAGATCTTCTGTGCGTGGGTTTCCGACAGCGAACCGCCGAAGACGGTGAAGTCCTGAGAGAACACATAGACCATGCGGCCGTTGATGGTGCCCCAGCCTGTCACAACGCCGTCGCCGTAGGGACGGTTTTCCTGCATCCCGAATTCGGTGCAGCGATGCGCCACGAACATATCGAACTCTTCAAAGCTGCCTTCGTCCAGCAGCAATTCGATGCGCTCACGTGCCGTCAGCTTGCCTTTGGCGTGCTGCGAGTCGATGCGTTTCTGACCGCCACCGGCGCGTGCCAGTTCGCGACGATCTTCGAGTTCTTGCAGGATATCTTTCATCTGTGCCCTCCGCTTTGACGCGACCATAGGGTGCGTTTCTGCGACCGCAAAGCAATCATTGGCAAATTTGCAAATTCCTCGCAGCAACTCCGATTGAAAATGCAAATCTGCTAAATCACCAATTGGAATTGGACATCAGAGCCCCCGACCCCGTAGCGTCAGGCCTACGTCCAAATCCGTGATGGCTTTTAAAATGCTCAACAAAAATACTGCGCCGCACATCGCGACCTTGATTATGCTCGCAGGACTCGCCGCCCTATCGATGAATGTTTTTCTACCATCGCTTCCGGGCATGACGGCCTACTTTCAAACCGACTACCGGCTGATGCAGCTATCCGTCGCACTCTATTTAGGCGTGAATGCCGTGCTGCAGCTGTTTATCGGGCCAATCGCGGACCGCTATGGGCGCAGACCGGTGCTGCTTTGGGGAATTGCGCTGTTTCTGGTGGCCACCCTGGGCTGTCTGTTCGCGCCAACCGCCGGACTTTTCTTGGTATTCAGGATGAGCCAAGCTGTCATCGTCACTGGCATGGTTCTGTCGCGCGCCATTGTCCGCGACGTCCATGACCAAGACTCTGCGGCCAGTATGATCGGGTATGTGACCATGGGCATGGCCTTGGTCCCGATGATCAGCCCCGCCATTGGCGGCGTGCTGGATGCGGCTTTTGGGTGGAAGGCCAACTTTTGGGGACTGTTCCTACTGGGCTGCGTGATGCTCTGGCTCACATGGGCCGACTTGGGGGAGACTGGCCGCCCGCGCGACATCTCGCTCTTTCGCCAGTTCGGAGAGTATCCCGTGCTCCTGACCTCGCGCCGGTTTTGGGCATATGCGCTGGCTGCGGCGGCTGCCTCGGGCGCCTTCTTTGCTTATCTCGGCGGCGCACCCTTTGTGGGCAGCGAAATCTACAAGCTCCCGCCCGAGACTTTGGGTTTCTACTTTAGTGCCCCTGCCATCGGCTATTTCGCCGGAAACTTCATGTCAGGCAAGTTCTCGCGCCGTTGGGGAATCAACCGGATGATTCTCTGGGGATCGGTCGTGAATGCTGTGGGCGTCGGGATTTCCTTGCTCATCCACTTGAGCGGTGCTGGCTCTGTCTTGGTGTTCTTTGGTTTCATGACAGCCGTGGGCTTTGGCAACGGGATGGTTATTCCGAACGCCACCTCGGGCTCCTTGTCTGTGGTCCCGCATCTTGCGGGCACAGCATCCGGCTTGGGCGGTGCGATCATGATCGGGGGCGGCGCGGCATTGTCAGCTCTTGCTGGGTCGCTCCTGACGCTCGAAACCGGTGCAGTGCCACTTTTGCTGATCATGTTCGCCAGCGCGGTGGCCGCGATTCTGGCCATCTTCTACGTCTACCACCGAGAGCGACAACTGGTCCGTTGAGGCTGTAATTTGCAAATGGTATGACTTGCATTAGCAAACCCGCAAAGGCACCCAGATGGCACCCCAGAAACTCTATGCAGGCGTCAAGCTGCGCGAACTGCGCTCGCGTCTTGGCCTGACGCAAAAGGAATTCGCCGCCAAGCTTGGCGTGTCCCTGCCCTATCTGAACCAGATGGAGAACAACAATCGCCCTGTCAGCACATCGGTCGTGCTGGCGCTGGCGTCAGAGTTTGGGTTCGATGTGACAGAGCTGTCAGCGGGCGACAGCGAGCGGCTTGTGTCTGACATGCGCGAAGCGTTGGCGGACCCAGTGTTCACTGACCAACCGCCGCCTTTGGCCGACCTACGACTGGCGGCCAGCAACGCCCCTGCTCTGGCACGGGCCTTCCTGCATTTACATCGCGCCTATCGGCAATCTCACGAACGACTGGCTTCCCTGGACGAAGCCTTGGGCCGCGAGGATGCCCGCGTGCAGCCATCGCCTTGGGAAGAGGTGCGCGACTTCTTTCACTATTGTGACAACTACATCGACGCGGTCGACCGCGCCGCTGAACACTTTGCCGAGAAATTCTCGGGCCCTTTGGGTGCAGAGCACGCCCTGAATGACAACGGCATCACCCTGCGCTTGACCGAAGGCGCGCGCCTGCGCCATTTCGATTCCGAGAACATGGTGCTGTCGATTTCGAACCGAGCTGCACCCGAGACACGCCGCTTCCAGATTTTGCTACAGCTAGCGCTCATCACGCAAAACAAGCTGCTGGACGCCACGCTCGACCTCGCCCGCTTCCACTCGAACGAAGCGCGATCCATCGCCAAGATCGGCCTCGCCAATTACTTCGCGGGCGCGGCGCTCATGCCCTACACCCGCTTTCTCGAGGCAGCGAAGAAATACCGGCATGACCTAGAACTTCTGGCCACCCGTTTCGGCGCGTCGATCGAACAGGTCGCGCATCGCCTCTCGACCCTCCAGCGGCCTGGAAACAAGGGCATCCCCTTCTTCTTCGTCCGCGTAGACCAAGCTGGCACGATCACCAAACGCCACTCGGCCACACGCTTGCAATTCGCTCGCTTCGGTGGCGCCTGCCCCCTCTGGAACGTGCACCGCGCCTTCGAAACACCCGCGCAATTCCTGCGCCAGCTGGCCGAAACGCCCGATGGCGTGCGCTATCTCTGCCTTGCGCGGGATGTATCAAAACCCGGGGGCGCGTTCGGAGCGCCGACTCGTCGTTACGCGATTTGTCTTGGGTGCGAGGTCCGCCACGCTGGCGATCTGGTCTATGCAGACAGCTTGGATGTGACCAATTCAGCTGCCTTCGAACCCATCGGCATATCCTGCCGAATTTGCGAGCGCACGGATTGCCATCAACGCTCCGTCCCGCCGCTGGAGCGTCGCCTGACCATCACTCCCGACGAGCGCGGCATCCTGCCATACCGCGTAGACAAATAAAAAGGGTCGGAGCGCCCCCTCCGGCACTCCGACCCTTAGTTCTCTAGCAGCGTTATTCAGGCAGAAACTGCCGACAGCGCCGACCAGATCTGGTCCTTGAGCAGAGAACGTTCTTTGCGCAGTTGTTCTTCGGCCAGCTGCTCCATCGGTTGGACGTTGCTTTCAGCCAGATACACACGCTGGTTCACCTCGTTATAGGTGTCGACCAGCTTGGCAAAGTGAGCGTCCTCGGCCTTTAGGCGCGCGATCGCGTCAACATGCTGCGGGAATTCTTCTGTCAGCTGGTGCGGTGTGTGAGACATTCTCGACTCCTTACTCTTCAAGTTCACAGTCAGAGTAACCGCACAGAAAAAAGGCGACTTTGATACGCATCAAACTCGCCTCTTTCTTTGCTTTATCGCTGGGACGTTTGCCAGTCGGGGTTGATCCACGGCTCGCTTTCGTCACGCGGCAGCTTGCGGCCCAGAATGTGGTCCGCAGCCTTTTCGCCGGTCATGATCGACGGGCCATTCAGGTTACCGTTGGTGATCTGCGGAAAGATCGAGCTGTCCGCGACACGCAAACCATCCACTCCAATCACGCGACACTCTTCGTCAACAACAGCCATCGGATCATTGCGGTCGCCCATCTTGCAGGTTCCGCAGGGATGATAGGCGCTTTCGACGTGCTCGCTGATGAAGGCGTTCAATTCTTCGTCGCTTTGTACGTCCGCGCCCGGCTGGATCTCGTGTTTATAGTAGGGTTTGAACGCTTCTTGTTCAAAGATTTCGCGGGTCAGGCGGATACAGGTGCGGAAATCTTCCCAATCCTGTTCGCTGGACATGTAGTTGAACAGGATTTTAGGCGCGGCTTTGGGGTCGCTCGACGCCAACGTGACATGCCCGCGCGAGGGGCTGCGCATGGGGCCGACATGAGCTTGGAACCCGTGCCCTTCGGCGGCCGCTTGGCCATCGTAGCGCACTGCGATGGGCAGGAAGTGGTACTGGATGTCAGGATATTCCACCCCAGCTTTGGAACGGATGAATGCGGCGCTTTCGAACTGGTTCGACGCACCCAGACCCTTTTTGGTGAACAGCCACTGGGCCCCGATCAGCGCCTTGCCCCAGAGGTTCCAGTACTTGAACAGCGTGATCGGCTGCTTACACGCGACCTGAAGATACAGCTCTAGGTGATCCTGCAAGTTTTGCCCGACACCGGGGCGATCCGCGATGACGTCAATCCCGTGCTCGGCCAGATGTTCAGCAGGGCCGATGCCGGACAGCATCAGCAGCTTGGGCGAATTGATCGAGGATGCCGAGATCACAACCTCATTGGTGGCCTTGATGATCTGCTTGTCGCCACCCTTCTCGATTTCGATGCCGCGGGCCCGGCCCTCTTCGATGACGATGCGGCAAGCCAGCCCGCGCACGACCTCGACTTTGCCAGTCTTGATCGCGGGCTTCAGATAGGCATTCGCGGCAGACCAGCGGCGGCCCTTGTAGACCGTCTGTTCCATCGGGCCAAAGCCCTCTTGCTGCTCGCCGTTGTAATCGCCTGTGACCGGATAGCCAGCTTGCTTCCCCGCCTGAACAAAGGCGTCAAACAGCGGGTTTTCGCGGGCACCTCGTGTCACGTGCAGCGGGCCGTCCTTGCCACGCCATTCCTTGTCGCCACCATGGCCGCCGTCATCCCACTGCTCCATCCGCTTGAAGTACGGCAAGACGTCCGCATAGCTCCAACCGCGTGCGCCCGATTGGGCCCAATGGTCGTAGTCGCGGGCGTGGCCGCGCACGTATACCATCCCGTTGATCGAAGACGATCCGCCGACCACCTTGCCACGCGGAGTGGCCAGACGGCGCCCGCCCAGATGGGGTTCAGGCTCTGACTGAAAGCCCCAGTCATAGAGCGGCATGTTCATCGGGTAGCTCAGAGCCGCGGGCATCTGAATGAACGGGCCTGCATCCGTACCGCCATGCTCGATGACGATCACGGATTTCCCCGCCTCTGCCAGACGATAGGCAATGGCACAACCGGCGCTGCCCGCGCCTACGATGACGTAATCGGCTTGCATCGGGGCCTCCTTAGAACGGCGCTTCGGTGTCACCCATGGCGACGTAAACAGTTTTCATTTCGGAATAATGCTCGATCGCAGCACGACCGTTTTCGCGGCCCACCCCGGACATCTTCGAGCCACCAAAAGGCACTTCGACCGGCGTCAGGTTGTAGGTGTTGATCCAAGTCGTACCTGCTTCGAACGCGGCGGCGACACGGTGGCCGCGCGACAGATCGTTGGTGAACACGCCTGCAGCCAGACCAAATTCGGTCGCATTTGCGCGTTTGATCGCCTCTTCCTCGGTCTCGAAGTCCAGAACGGACATGACGGGGCCAAAGATCTCTTCTTTGGCGATGGTCATATCGTCGGCGACGTCGGCGTAAACGGTCGGCTCCATCCAGTAGCCCGGACCATCAAGCCGTTTGCCGCCGGAAATCAGACGGGCGCCTTCGGCCTGTGCTTTCGCCTGATAGCCTTCGACGATGCTGATCTGCTGTTCGCTGACCATGGGGCCGAAGTTGACCTCTTCGTCCATGGGGTCACCCATCTTCACGCCCTTCAGCCGTTCGGCCAGACGCGACAGGAAAGCTTCCTTGATGCCCTTTTGGACGAAAACGCGGGTGCCGTTCGAGCAAATTTGACCAGAGCTGTAGAAGTTCGCGTTGATCGCGGCGCTGACCGCATTCTCGATATTGGCGTCGTCAAAAATCACCAGCGGGGACTTCCCCCCAAGCTCCATTGTCACGTGGCGCAGACCCTCTGCAGCGGCGGCGTAAACCTTGCGGCCTGTCGGGACAGAACCGGTCAGGGACACCTTGGCCACATCGGGGTGCGTGACCAAGCGCGAGCCGACAGCGCCCTTGCCCTGTACGACGTTAAAGACGCCCGCAGGCGCACCCGCTTCGATCAGGATCTCCGCCAGTTTCAGCGCAGACAATGGCGTGGTTTCCGACGGCTTGAAGACCATGGTGTTGCCGCACGCCAGCGCGGGCGCGGATTTCCAGCTGGCGATCTGGATCGGGTAGTTCCATGCACCGATACCAACGCAAACGCCCAAAGCCTCGCGGCGGGTGTAGGCGAAATCATCCCCCAGCTGGATGTGTTCACCGCCCAAAGAGGCAGCCAATCCGCCAAAGTATTCCAGAGCCTCTGCCCCGCTGGCAGCGTCTGCGACCAGCGTTTCTTGCAGGGGTTTACCGGTGTCCATGGTTTCAATCTCGGACAGCTCGCGGTTCCGTTCGCGCATGATGTCGGCGGCACGGCGCAGAATGCGGCCACGTTCGACGCCAGACATGGCGGCCCAAGCAGGTTGAGCCGCTTTGGCTGCGGCAACCGCTTGATCCACCAGCGCATCGTCGGCAAGTTTCAGTGTCGCGACAACTTCGCCGGTGTAGGGGTAGATAACGGGCAGATCCTCGGTGCCACCTTCGATATATTCACCGTTGATGAAATGGCTGGCGGTCGGCTTTACGTCGATCGTCATTCGGAGCGTTCCTTCTGTGCAATCAGGCTGAGTGTGGCCGCAGGGCGCTGTGACCCGCAGCGAGCCAATTCGTTTTCAAGTGTGCCGAGAACCAGTTCCGACGCGGTGGCCGGATTTGCGGGTTCGTTCCGCAAGCTTTGGCGCAGGTAGACACCATCGATCAGCGCCTCGATCCGGCGGGCGATAATGACCGCCTCGCCCCCGACCAAGGGGCGCAGGTCATGTACCAAGTTGGAATGGAGACGGTGGTAATAGACCGTCAGCAGGCGCCGCGCTTCTTCGACATTTTGGGCCAGCACGTAGAAGTTCATCCACGCGCTCACCACTTCTTCGCGGAAGTTTGAGGGGGCGAAGTTCGCATCGACCAAGGCGCGCAAGCGTTCCTCGTGGGTCTTGGCCTTTTTCAGGCGGCGCCGCACCTCGAGCCCGTATTGGGACAGGATGTGCCGCATGGCCGCCATGAAAATCTGCGTTTTGCCGCCAAAGTAATGGTGGGCCAGCGCGCTGGACATACCTGCGCGTTTGGCGATCTGGCTGACCGTCACGTCCAGAGTCCCCGCCCGACCAATCTCGTGGATTGTGGCTTCGACAAGCGCTTTGCGGCGCACCGGTTCCATTCCGACTTTGGGCATAGCTTTCCTCTCGGCTTGGCCCTTAGTAAGTAGGTTTTTTATTGACTAGTCAATCAACAAAACTGGAAAATGGCGCAATGCCCCTTGCGTCAACACGGCCAACGCATGCGAAGTGGTCAAAAATTGTTCAAGAAAATCAATCGGGGGCTGCGACCATCTGTCAGCGCGCCCCCGTTCTGCGCTCAGCGCTTGGGCATGTGCAAAAGGGTCCAGTGATGGACATAGCCAACCTCGACCCCGCCTTCGGCGATCCGGTCTGCAATCGCGCCTTGCTCAGTGCGCGGGCATCCGACCAGCAGCTTCGAGTCGTCATAGAAATCTCGGGACACCAGATTATAGCCAATCTCTTTGCAGATGCTGTTTTGGAAGGGATAGGGCCGGATTTCCTTGAGGCCCGACTGCCACGGCGGCGAATAATACCCCATCACGGCCTTTTCTTCGGGGTTGGTGGAGCTGCACCCTGCAGCGAGCAGGGCAATCGCGAGCGCCTTTGTGCCTGTGTTCATGTGAAGTCCTGTTATTATCTGCACTGCCTGATCGACCCATTCTAACCGATCACGCCACGAGTACAGCCACAATCCGGTGAACACCGCTGCAAGAGCGTCGATCCGGCGACAAATTGCGGTTTGTGACAAAATGCGGCGGCATTCCGCCTTGCTCTTGGGCGGGCATGGGCCTACGGACGAGCCATGAAACTTATGTTCCTCGGCGATGTTGTAGGCCGCGCAGGACGCGCTGCCATCCAAGAGCACCTGCCCCGCTTGAAAGAAGAGTGGGCGCTGGATTTTGTGGTCGTGAATGGTGAGAACACCTCGAACGGCATGGGCCTGAGCGCAGAGCACGCGAACCTGATTTTTCAGGCCGGTGCCGATTGCATCACCCTTGGCGATCACGCGTTCGATCAGAAGGATATGCTCCAGCACATCGAGAGTGACAGCCGCATCGTCCGCCCGATCAACTTTGCCAAGACCGCGCCGGGTCGCGGTTTCCGCATCTTTAACGCCCCGGGAGGGCGCAAGGTGCTAGTCGCGCAGATCCTCGGGCAAGTGTTTATGAAACGCCCGTTTGATGATCCGTTCTCGGCGATTGACCAAGTGCTAAAGACGCACAAATTGGGCGCGACTGTGAATGCTGCGATCGTGGACGTCCACGCCGAAGCGACCAGTGAAAAGATGGGCCTTGGGCACTGGATGGACGGCAAGGCCAGTCTTGTGGTCGGCACGCACACCCACGTTCCCACCGGCGACACGCAGATCATGTCCGGTGGCACGGCCTACATGACGGATGCAGGCATGTGCGGCGACTACAACAGTGTGATCGGCATGGACAAAGCCGAACCCCTGCGCCGTTTCGTGACTGGCATGTCCAAGGGCCGCTACACCCCCGCCAATGGCGAGGCGACCCTGTCTGGCATCTACGTCGAAACCGACGACCGCACAGGTCTTGCGAAAACTGTTTGCATGGTGCGTCAGGGCGGACGACTTCAGCCTTCGGGGCCGGTCGCCTCCTGATAGAATGCCTATTGCGCCAACTTTTGCCGGTTTCCATTGCAATGTTGGACCACTGCACGCTTGCTCTGGTCGATCAGTTGCGAAAGAATGCCTCTGCTGTGCCCTAGGGAGCGGAGACTAGTCTAAGTGTTAGCACTACCAGACGCCTATCAGGCGATCCTCGCGTTGGTCATTGTGATCGGTATGTTCGTTCTGTTCATGCGCGAGACGTATCCCACCGAAGTGGTGGGCATCATGGGTGCAGCGTTGATGATGGCGCTCGGCATTCTGCCCTATCAAAGCGCGCTCGACATCCTGTCCAACCCCGCCCCGTGGACGATTGGTGCGCTGTTTATCGTCATGGGCGCGCTGGTGCGCACCGGAGCCCTCGCAGCCTTTACCCAATTTGCGGACCACAGGGCCAAGCAAAACCCCAAAACAGCACTGTTCGGATTGATGATCGCTGTGGTGATCTTTTCCGCGTTCGTGTCGAACACGCCGGTGGTCGTTGTCATGATCCCCGTGTTTATCCAATTGTCACGCACCCTAAACATGGTGCCCTCTCAGTTGCTGATTCCCCTGAGCTACGCGACCATCCTTGGGGGTACGACCACTCTGATCGGCACCTCGACCAACCTGCTGGTTGATGGTGTCGCCCGTCATCAGGGGCTAGAGCCGTTTACCATTTTCGAAGTCACGCCTTTGGGCGTTGTCCTGATCGCATGGGGCGCGGTTTACATGCTGTTCATCGGCAGCCGCCTGCTGCCCAAACGGGACAGCCTTGCTGGTATGGTCGGCAATCGGTCAAAGATGAAGTTCTTTACCGAGGTTGCGGTCCCCGAAGACAGTGCCCTGATTGGTCAGGATGTAGTGTCCATTGACCTGTTCAAGCGCGACGGCGTCCGCCTGATCGACGTGCTGCGCGGGGACGCGTCGCTCCGCCGCGATCTGACAACTGTCGTCCTGCAAGCCGGTGACCGCGTGGTTCTACGCACCGAGATGACTGAGCTTCTCGGCCTACAGCAATCCAAAGACCTCAAGATGGTCGACAAGCTGTCCTCGGTCGAAACGCAGACTGTCGAAGTCCTGATCACCCCCGGATGCAAGATGGTCGGTCGCAGCCTGGGATCCATGCGTCTGCGTCGTCGCTACGGCGTCTACCCCTTGGCCGTCCACCGCCGAAACCAGAACATTGGCCGCCAGCTGGATGATCTGGTGGTGCGCGTCGGTGACACGCTACTGCTCGAGGGTTCGCCTGCGGACATCCAACGCCTCGCCCTCGACATGGAGCTGGTCGATATCGCGCAGCCGACCGAGCGAGCGTATCGCCGCAAGCAGGCTCCCATCGCGATCATCGCCCTGTTCGCGATCGTTTTTCTCTCCGCAATCGGTGTCGCGCCCATCCTCATGCTATCGGTCTTTTCGGTGGCGATCGTGCTGGTCACGCGCTGTATTGACGCTGATGAGGCGTTTGAGTTCGTCGAGGGACGGCTGCTCGCACTTATCTTTTCGATGCTCGCGATCGGAGCGGGCTTGCAGAACTCTGGCGCGGTGGACCTGATCGTGTCCGGCGTGGCCCCCGTGTTGGAAACCATGCCGCCGTTTATCATTATCTGGTCGATCTTCTTGCTGACCTCGGTGCTGACGGAGTTGGTGACCAACAACGCGGTGGCTGTGGTGGTGACGCCGATCGCCATTGGCCTTGGGGCAGCCATCGGCGCAGACCCGAGGCCGCTGGTTGTTGCGGTCATGGTTGCGGCGTCTGCCAGCTTCTCGACCCCGATTGGCTATCAGACCAACACGCTGGTTTACGGGCCTGGTGGGTACAAGTTCACCGACTTTATGCGCGTCGGGATTCCCTTGAACCTGAGCATCGGTTTAATCTCTGCGGCGCTTATTCCGCTGATTTGGCCTCTCTATAACTAAGCTTGGCCAGATTTGTGCACACGGGGGCGCTTGCAGCCCACCGTGTGCCTACCTTATAGAGGCACAAAGCTGAGAATTAGGTAATCGGAGGCACCCATGGCCGGCCACTCTAAATGGGCTAACATCCAGCACCGCAAAGGTCGTCAGGACGCGGCTCGCTCCAAACTGTTTTCAAAACTCGCGAAAGAGATCACCGTCGCTGCAAAGATGGGTGACCCCGATCCGGACAAGAACCCGCGCCTCCGTTTGGCCGTCAAGGAAGCCAAGTCGAACTCTGTCCCCAAGGACGTGATCGACCGCGCCATCAAAAAATCGCAGGCGGGCGAAGGCGATGATTACGAAGAAATCCGCTACGAGGGATACGGCCCCAACGGCGTGGCCGTGATCGTCGAAGCGATGACTGACAACCGTAACCGCACCGCATCGACCGTGCGTTCGACCTTTAGCAAGAACGGCGGCAACCTTGGTGAAACCGGTTCGGTCGGGTTCATGTTCGAGCGCAAGGGCGAGATCACCTACCCCGCGTCGGTCGGCGATGCTGACGACGTCATGATGGCCGCGATCGAAGCGGGCGCCGAAGACGTCGAGTCGTCTGAAGATGGTCACACCATCTACACAGCGGACACCGATCTGGCCGAAGTGTCGAACGCACTGGAAGCGGACCTTGGCGAGTCGGAATCCACCAAGCTGATCTGGAAGCCCACCACCACATCCGAGCTGGATCTGGAAGGCATGCAGAAGCTGATGAAGCTGATTGACGCGCTCGAAGATGATGATGACGTGCAGCGCGTCACTACCAACTTCGAAGCCAGCGACGAGGTGATGGCGCAGCTCTGATCTATTGTCATCTCTGCAAAGCATCAAGGGCGCGACCGGTCAAACCGGCGCGCCCTTTTGAGTATTTAAGGCAAAAAGAAGCAGTGGTGTTTTCTGCTGCAGGGATGGGGCTGCGTTTCTAGGGGCTTGCGCAGGCACGGATTTCGGGTGTGATAGCGCAATGGAAGACACACGCGCACATCGTCCCGGTCGGGGCATTTTCTGGATGGTTCTGACCGGTTTCCAGTTCGTCGGAATGACGACTCTGGTAAAATCACTGGGGACGGCGATCCCGGTCTATCAAAGCGCATTTCTTCGGTTCGCTTTGGGGCTGGTGTTTTTTATCCCTTTGGTGCCGTCGCTCCTGCGGGCATTGCCCACCGGCCGACAAGTGCGGTTGATCGCAGCGCGCGGCGTCGCGCACACCATCGGCGTGTCTCTCTGGTTCTATGCGATGGTGCGCATTCCTCTGGCGGATGTCACTGCGCTGAATTACCTGAATCCAATTTACGTGACCTTAGGCGCGAGCCTGTTTCTGGGGGAACGGCTCGCACTGCGCAGATTGATCGCGGTGGGGATTGCACTGCTTGGCGCGGTTGTCATTTTGCGGCCCGGGTTTCGAGAACTGGATCCCGGTCACATTGCGATGCTCGGGACATCGCTTGGGCTGGCCACGAGTTACTTGATCACCAAGCAGCTGAGCACGCAGATGAATTCCGCGCATGTGGTGGCATGGCTTTCTATCGCAGTCACCATTGGTCTGATGCCGATGGCGGTGACCCACTGGGTGAACCCAACGCTACCCCAGCTTGGATTGTTGCTGGCGGTTGCGGGGCTCGCGACGGGTGCGCATTACACCATGACGCTCGCGTTCAAAGAGGCGCCGGTCGCAGTAACCCAGCCTGCAACATTCCTGCAATTGGTGTGGGCCGTTGCACTTGGAGCGCTGGTGTTCGGAGAGGGTATCGACCCCTTCACCGTTTTGGGCGGTGGCGTGATCATCGCGTCGGTCAGCTACATCACGTGGCGCGAAGCCATGATAAAGCGCAAAATCACGCCGCCCGCAGCGGCAACCAAGTCCTGATCAGAGGCTGATCACGCCCTGTTCCGTGATGATCATATCGAGCGGTTGATCTGTCGGCTCTAGCGGCAGATCTTCCGCCTCTTGGGCAGCATAGGCAAAACCAACAGCGAGCACGGGCCCCGAGGCGCGTAGCACTTCCAAAGTCCGGTCGTAGAACCCGCCACCATAGCCCAGACGCCCGCCCTTGCGGTCGAAGGCCACCAGCGGGACGATGACGATCTGCGGAATGATCCAGTCACCGGCGGCAGGGACTTTGGCCCCGAACGGGCCATCTGTCATCGCGCAATCCGGCTCCCACGCGCGGAACTGCAAAGGCTTGCCCTCTGCCTCGATCACCGGAACACCCACGGGGCCGTAGGCCGCAGCCTCTGCCATCGCGGGCAGCGGATCAATCTCGGTCCGGATCGGCATGTAGCCTGCAATCGGGACCCCCCGATGCCCGGCGAGGAACGAGGACAGCTCCCCTGCCCGTCCGGGGCGATGGTTGGCATGAGCCTCTTTGCGGCGGGCAAAGGCAGCCTTGCGGGCCTCTGCCTTGATAGCGGTCAGGTCGGTCATAGCATCACAGCGCTGGCGAGACCGAGGAAGGCGAAGAAGCCAACCACATCAGTCACGGTGGTCACGAAAGTGCCGGACGCCAGAGCGGGATCGACGCCGACACGCTCCATGATAATCGGGATGACCGTCCCAGCGAGCGCCGCAACGACGAGGTTCACCACCATTGCGACAGCGATCACGCCGCCAAGCACTGGGCTGCCAAACCAGATGATCCCGACAATTGCCATGATCACCGCGAAAGCGACCCCATTGATCAAGCCCACGAAACTCTCGCGACGGATAACCCGCCAGACGTTAGAGCCAGTCAAGTCTTTGGTCGCGAGCGCACGGACGGCCACAGTCAGCGACTGCGTGCCTGCGTTACCGCCCATAGATGCAACGATCGGCATTAGAACAGCCAAGGCAACCACGGTGGCAATCGCGTCCTCGAATTGGGCAATCACAAGGCTGGCAAGGATCGCCGTCAGCAGGTTCACCGCCAACCACGGTAGGCGCTGCTTGGTCGTCTCAATCACGCGGTCGGACAGGCTGCCGTCGCTGACACCCGCCAGCAGCAGGATGTCTTCTTCGTGCTCTTCGTCCAGAACGATCATCGCGTCATCGATTGTGATCATCCCAACCAGCCGCCCATCATCATCCACGACCGGCGCAGAGATCAGGTGGTACTGGTTGAAGGCGTAGGCGACGTCTCCCTGCGCAGTGGTCGCGGGGATCGTCCGAAAGGTGTCTTCTTGGATGTCGCTCAGGTAGATCGCACGTGGGCTGCCCATGAGCCGCCCAAGGGTCACGTTCCCGACAGGCCGCATACGAGGGTCCACGAGCGTCACGTGGTAAAACTGTTCTGGCAACTCTTCGGAGGCACGCAGAAAATCAATCGCCTGCCCAACGGTCCAATGTTCGGGCGCAGACACGACCTCGCGCTGCATCAAACGGCCGGCAGAATACTCGGGGTAGCCTAGAGACTGCTCGACTGCGGCACGATCAGCGCCATCCAGCGCCTGCAGGATCACGCTCTGCTGTTCGCCTTCCAGATCTTCGATCAGGTCAACAACGTCATCGGATTCCAGATCCCGGACCGCATCCTTGAGGTACTGGCGCGGCAGAAACTCGATCACATCTTCGCGGATCGCCTCGTCCAGTTCGGACAGCACCTCACCGTCGAACAAGGCAGGGGCCAGCAGCAGAATTTCGCGCCGCTCTCCGCCATCGATCTGCTCTAGGAAGTCGGCAATATCCGCTGCGTGCAGCGGCTCGAGCAAGGCTGAGACACGCTCAGAATCGCCAGCCGCCAGCGCCAGCCGAATGGCTGCCACGCGCTTGCCGTCGAGGATCGCCTGATCCTCGTTGTCCAGAACGTCATGTACTTCGGACTCGTCTTTGTCATCCAACATGTCGCCCTCCATTCTGATTTGTGGGCACCTTAGCGAGCCACTATAAAAAGGGACAGAGGGAAGCCACCTTTTCCTTTGCCGCGACGCCACTTATGGTCTGATCCGCTAAGTAGGAGGCGACGTTCATGTCCAATCAAACGCTGATGATCGGCCAAACCCTGTGGTTCGATAGCGATGCCATGCAAAACGGGGCTGATGCAGCACGCTATCATCGGCGCGGCGGCATTCTGATCGACGGTGGAAAAGTCGCAGATCGCGGGGATGCGGATGACCTTCGAAAAAGTTACCCACAGGCAGACGTCGTGGACTGTGGAGAAGGACTAATTCTGCCCGGTTTCGTAGATGCCCACATGCATTATCCGCAGACGAGAATGATCGCGAGTTGGGGCAAGCGTCTGATTGACTGGCTGAATACCTACACCTTTCCCGAGGAAATGACCCTTGCCGATCCTGCCGAGGCACGGGCCCGTGCAGACCTGACGCTGGACTTGGCGCTCGCACATGGAACCACCACGCAGGTCAGCTACTGCACCATTCATCCGTGCAGTGTGGATGCTTTCTTTGAGTCAGCTGCAGCGCGTGGAATGCGTGTTTTTGCAGGCAAAACCTGTATGGATCGCAATGCGCCCGATGGCCTGCGCGACACACCGCAAACCGCCTATGATCAGAGCAAAGAATTGATCGGCAAATGGCATGGCAAGGGCCGTGCCGAATACGTCATCACTCCGCGGTTTTCACCCACCTCGACTCCGGAACAACTCGAGGCGCTTGGCGCTCTGTGGGCAGAGCATCCGAACTGCCTGATGCAAACGCACCTTAGTGAGCAGACCGACGAGATTGAATGGGTCAAGTCATTGTTCCCGAACGCAAAAGACTACCTAGAAACCTATGAGCAGTTTGGCCTACTCGGGGAACGCGCGCTTTATGGTCATGTGATTCATATGGAGCCGCGCGAGATGGATCGTCTGGCCGAAGTGGGCGCAGCGGTCGTGCACTGCCCAACGTCTAATACCTTTATCGGGTCCGGGGTCTTCGAGGCCGCCAAGATGGCGTCGCGGGGCATTCGCGTCGGGCTAGCGACAGACACTGGCGGCGGGTCTAGCTTCTCAATGCTGCGGACGATGGCAGCCGCCTACGAAATCGGTCAGCTGGCGGGCACTGCGCTGCACCCAGCGCAACTCTTGTGGCTTGCCACCGAAGGCTCGGCGCGCGCCCTGAAGGCCGAGGATCGCATCGGCACGTTAGCCATCGGCAGCGAGGCTGACATCACCGTTCTGGATCTGGCCTCCACCCCTGCAATCGCGCAACGCCACGCCCGTGCGAAAGACATTTGGGAAGCACTCTTCCCAACAATTATGATGGGCGACGATCGCGCTATCAAATCCGTTTGGGTCAATGGTCATCCGGTCACAGGCGAATGAAGGTAAGGGAAATCGCCATTGCGGCGAATTTCCCACACAGAGTTATCCACAGGCGTTAACGATTTATTAACCTTTTAGGTGCGTTCGGCCAACCGCTTCGCGAGGCGGTTTTGTTTTTCCACAAGTTGCCCCAAGTCGACTGTGGATAGCTGCCCGTCTGACACAACCTGACGGCCTTCGACGAATAGATCGCGCACGCGGGACGGGCCCGCCAAGAGCAAGGCCGCAGGATCCCAACTGCCCGCACTTTCGATCCCGCGCGTATCCCAGATGGCGATGTCTGCACGTCTACCAACCGCCACACGGCCGCACTCGGGACGCCCCAGAACATCGGCGCCGCCCCGCGTCGCGATCTCGAGCGCTTCGCGCGGGCTCATAGCGTCCGCTCCGTTCTGCACCCGCTGCAAGAGCATGGACTGCCGCGCCTCGGCGATGAGGTTGCCAGCGTCATTGCTGGCCGATCCGTCCACACCAAGGCCAACGGGAACGCCCGCATCCCGCATTGCTCGGACGGGTGCGATGCCCGACCCAAGGCGGCAGTTCGAACAGGGGCAATGTGCGACCCCTGTCCGAGTGCGGGCGAACAGATCAATCTCGGCACCGTCCAACTTCACACAGTGTGCATGCCACACATCGGGACCGGTCCAGCCCAGATCCTCAGCGTATTGGCCAGGACGGCACCCAAACCTTGCCAGACTATAAGCGATATCTTCTTCGTTCTCGGCCAAGTGGGTGTGCAGCATTACCCCCTTGTCGCGCGCCAAAAGCGCCGCGTCCCGCATCAGATCGCGGCTGACGGAAAACGGGGAGCATGGCGCGATACCCACACGAACCATTGCCCCTACGGATGCGTCATGGTGGGCGTCGATCACGCGGATGCAATCCTTCAGGATGTCCGCCTCGCGCTCGACCAGACTGTCAGGTGGAAGGCCGCCATCGCTTTCGCCGATGCTCATGGCCCCACGGGTCGGATGGAACCGCAGCCCGATCTCGCGCGCAGCGGCGATAGTGTCATCCAACCTTGCGCCATTGGGGTAGAGATACAAATGGTCCGAGCTGAGCGTACAGCCCGACAGTGCCAACTCTGCCAGCCCAACTTGGGCAGAGACAAACATCTCTTCGGGTCCCATTGCAGCCCAGATAGGATAGAGCTTCTGCAACCAGCCAAAGAGCAACGCGTCCTGCGCCCCGGGTACGGCGCGTGTCATCGATTGGTACAGATGATGGTGCGTATTTACGAGGCCCGGCGTGACAACGCAGCCGCGCGCATCAACCGTTTCCGCCGTACCCGACTCGAGTCCCTGCCCGATCTCGGCAACTACGCCGCCAGAGAGGCGCAGATCCACGCCGGTCAACTCGCGACGGTCGTCGTCCATGGTGATGAGAGTATCGATATTGCGAATGAGAATGTCGGACACGGCATTTCCCCTTCTGGTCAGCCATGTCCTTCTCAGATCACAATCAGAGATGCGCGGCGCCAGAGAAGGACAAAGGATACACCGCTCTCACATCTCTAAGCCCGCAAATCAGATGTTCGCAAGACCTTCTTCCAGCAGACGCATCGCTTCGGCGTGGTGCGCCTCGGACGCGGCGGCGATGACACGACCACCATTGTGGGCCGGCCCTCCGTGCCAATCGGTGACGATCCCACCCGCTGCTTGGACAACAGCTTGGGGCCCTTGGATATCGTAGGGGTTCAGCCCCGCCTCGACCACCAAATCGATTTGGCCCGCCGCGAGCAAAGCATACGCGTAGCAATCCATGCCATAGCGTACCAATTGCATCCGGTCGCCCAAGTAGTGGAAGGCGCGCCGCTCGTCCTGCGTGCCCACCTCGGGGAATGTCGTAAAGAGGATCGATTCGTTCAAAGGGCGCGGACCCCGCACCCGAAGGCTGCGGCGACCGTGGGGCCCATCACACCAAGCTTGGTTGAACCCACCAAAGAAGCGTTCCTGAATGTAGGGCTGATCCACGACGCCCATGATCGGGCCGTTTTCATCAGACAGCGCAATCAAGACGCCCCACGTCGGCGTGCCGCTGAGAAAACCGCGCGTACCGTCGATGGGATCTAGGACCCAAGTCAGCCCGCTCTCGCCCTCTTGCTTGCCCATTTCCTCGCCAAAGATGCCGTCTTGCGGGCGCCGGCGCTCTAGCACGTTGCGCATCGCGGCTTCGGCAGCGCGGTCGGCTTCGGTCACGGGGTCAAAGCCATCTTCTTCCTTGTTGTCCGCCATCAGGTCTGGATTGCGGAAAAACGGCAAAATGGCCGCGCGGGCAGCGTCGGCCATTTCAGAAGCCACATCAATCAGAGTGGTTTGGGTCTCGGATGTGAAACGCGACATGGGGCAGCCCTTTGGTGAGTGGTTTCAAAGGGCGCTACCCCGTAGGGCGCTTCAAATCAAGCCACGTCGCTCAGAACACGCGCGAGATCAAAGAGACGGCGGCGCTGGTTTTCCGGAATCGCATAATAGGAGCGGATCAGGTCCAGAGCTTCTTTATCGCCCAAGATATCAGCAGGCAGTGCGGGGGCTTTGTCTGCGGCAGGTGCGTCTTGTCCTTCGAGGCCCTCGAAGAAAAAGCTCACCGGAACTTCGAGAGTGGTGGCGATATCCCATAAGCGGGATGCGCTAACCCTGTTAGCTCCTGTTTCGTATTTCTGGATTTGCTGGAATTTAATTCCAACCCGCTCTGCCAGTTGTTGTTGCGTCATGCCGATCATCCATCGGCGGTGACGAATACGACGGCCAACGTGGACATCCACAGGGTGCGTCATTTTTAGCTCCATTATGGTCAGCCCGTCGTCAATTTTTGCGCGAGCTGTATTTTGTTTCGTATCTTTCCCCAAAATCCGCCGGCACTCACACCCCCATCAGCGATACCGGCGACTTAAGGCCACACAACCAGAGCGACTTCAAGCCCTGCTTAACCCATGTAAGACAATATGTAACTAAACCTATGCGGAAAAACCAAGCTAGCCTTATGATCGATAGGAGTATTCCTAAGGATAATAAGAGCCCTATGTCCCATTGACACACGCAAAGGCAGACCGTGTTCTACCTTCAAACGGAGGAACATTCGCGTGAAAGCCTATCATATTTATACTTCTGGGGAAGCCCCGCAACTGGTCAATCTACCAAAAGGTGATCCCGCAGAAGGCGAAATACGCCTTAGGATTACGGCCTGTGGTCTCAATTTTGCCGATCTTCTGATGATCAAAGGCAAATATCAGGACACACCGCAGGCACCCTTTACCTTGGGGATGGAGGTCGCAGGCATCGTTGACGCACATGGACCAGGCGTTTCAGAGCCTGCGATCGGTACGCGGGTCGCCCTATTTGCGGGCCAAGGCGGTCTGGCCGAGTACGGATGCTTTCCTGTCGAAAGGGCAATCCCCCTGCCCGACAACATGTCAGAGGTCGATGCAGCGGGCTTCCAAATTGCTTACGGGACCTCACACCTAGCTCTCGATTACAAAGCGCGACTACAGCCGAACGAGACGCTGCTTGTGTTGGGCGCAGCGGGCGGCGTTGGGTTAACCGCCGTCGAGATCGGCAAAGTCATGGGCGCCAAGGTCATCGCCTGCGCCCGCGGCCCCGAGAAGCTGGAGATCGCCAAAGCCTATGGCGCGGACCACGTGATCGACGCCACCAAAGAAGACATCCGCGACGTCGTGAAGTCCTTGGGTGGCGCAGATGTGGTGTATGATCCCGTCGGCGGAGAGCAATTCACAGCGGCGTTCCGCGCGACGAACCCAGACGGGCGCCTGCTGGCCATCGGCTTTGCCAGCGGCGACGTGCCGCCCATTCCCGCAAACCACATGTTGGTCAAAAACCTGACCGTGATCGGCATGTATTGGGGCGGTTATCTGAAATTCAACGCCAAGGCACTTACCGACAGCATGGCGCAGCTGTTTGCATGGTACAGCGAAGGCAAGATCAAGCCCCACGTCAGCGAGACGTTTCCGCTGGACCAGGTCGCCGATGGGCTCGATATGCTCAAGTCCCGCAAGTCCACCGGCAAGGTCGTCATTACGATCTGATTACATCTGGTCGTAGGCTTGACGAAGTAGGTCGGCCATCCGCAGGCCGGCCTCACCCTTGATCGCGTCGGACAGATACATGTTGATCTTCTTTGACGGCAGTTCTGGCAGCGCGCCCTTGTGCTGCACCCGCTCCAGATGAGGCGGCTCAGTGCCTTCGAGCATAGCGTTCAATGCGAGGTCGGCGCTAACCGTCGCCTCGATCGCGCGATCCATCTCGGACTCCACGGCCAATTCCCACGGGATGCCTGCCTCTTCGACGCGTCGGATCACACCGGCGCGGAAAATACAGTGCCGACCGAACGCTAGGCGCAGGGGCCGCTGGCGCCAAGCCGATCCCCCAGGTGCCCCGATCCAGAGCAGCGGCAAGGTTTTCAGAGTTTCACCGCCATCCGACACGCCATCTTCAGTGGTCAGGATGATGTCGCATTCACCGCGGCTGTAAGCGACCTTGAGCCCCTTGGTATACAGCGAGATCAGCTGCACCCGCATGCGCGGGAATTCGGAGTTGAACTGCTGGAGAACGCGCGGAATCGCCGGGTAGACGATGTCGTGGGGCACCCCCAAAACAATTTCACCTTCGTAAACATCATCGGTCAGGCGCGACCAAACCTCGTCGTTCAGCTCCAGCATCCGGCGCGCATACCCCAACAGTTTCTCGCCCGCAGGGGTCAGCGCGATTTGGCGCGCCGTTCGGTCCAAAAGATTCGTCGCAAGCGATTCTTCTAGACGTTTCAGTTGCATAGAAACGGCCGACTGGGTCAGGTTCAGGAACCCCGCAGCACGTGTCACCCCGCCTGCAT
This sequence comes from Donghicola eburneus, assembly GCF_900115865.1. Taxonomy (GTDB): domain Bacteria; phylum Pseudomonadota; class Alphaproteobacteria; order Rhodobacterales; family Rhodobacteraceae; genus Donghicola; species Donghicola eburneus. Next base: position 495,307 of record NZ_FOXY01000002.1, read on the forward strand.
CTGCCACCGCCACAAAAGACCGCAGCGCAGTCAGATCCAGATTTCTGGCCATATCACAACTCCTGATGAAATACGTCACATTCATTCATTTCCAAAATGAACCAGAAAATGCCACATACATCAAGCGCGTTGATGCAACACGCGCAATCAATCAAATAATGGTGAATGACATGGCTACTCAACTCGGCAGACTTGCGATCGCAAGCAGACCTTCCTGGTTCTCATCCCTTTTTGGCGCCTTTGCCAACTACGCGGCGATCTCGCGCCAGCGGCACGCGCTGTCCCAGCTGGATGACCGGCTTCTTCAGGATATCGGCCTGACCCAGACCGAAGCAAAATCCGAAGCTGACCGCGCCCCTTGGGACGTCCCTGCACATTGGCGGGTCTAATTGACAGAAGATCGTCCAAAAACCCGAACAAGTGTACTTGAAATCACGCACATCCCTGCCGATATTCACAGGCAACGGGTGTGCGTTTTTGTTTGTGCACCCAACAGCTTCGGATTTTTGGAGGATCGAAATGGCTGAATTCCGCACGACGCACGCTGGCACTAGCGCCGGTGCGGTTCGTATCGACGAGGGCCTGCGCGCCCACATGAACAAGGTTTACGGCACGATGTCCGTGGGCATGCTGATCACTGCAGCAGCCTCTTGGGCGATCTCTGGCCTTGCGACAACTGTCGATCCGGCCACCGGCAACACCGTTCTGACTGGTCTGGGCCAAGCGCTGTACAACTCGCCCCTGAAGTGGGTAATCATGTTCCTGCCGCTGGTCATGGTTTTCGCGTTCAGCGCGATGCTGAACAAGATGTCGGCTGCTGCTGCTCAGGTGTTTTTCTACGTCTACGCGGCCGCTATGGGTCTGTCGCTGAGCTGGATCTTCATGGTCTTTACCGGCGTGTCCATCATCCAGACCTTCCTAGTGACAGCGATCTCGTTCGCGGGTCTGTCGCTTTATGGCTACACCACGAAGAAAGACCTGTCGGGCTTCGGCACCTTCCTGATGATGGGTGTGATCGGTCTGGTTGTCGCGTCGCTGGTGAACATCTTCATCGCATCGAGCGCACTTCAGTTCGCGATCTCGGTCCTCGGTGTTCTGATCTTTGCGGGTCTGACCGCGTATGACACCCAGAACATCAAGAATACCTACCTGCAGATGGCCCACTCGGGCGATCAGGAATGGCTGGGTAAGTCGGCAATCATGGGCGCTCTGCAGCTCTACCTCGACTTCGTGAACCTGTTCATGTTCCTGCTGCAGTTCATGGGCAACCGCGAATAATCACTGCGGTAGCTTAGAAATAGATAGGGCCGGTCGCGAAGACCGGCCCTTTTTTATTGCGTCGGGTCTGGGTCATAGAAGCGTGGTCATGTGTACAGCGGGGAAACGGACGTCCAGTCCAAGCGAGAGTTCAATCTCGGCCAAAGTCTTGAAGCCGAGCGCCTCGTAGAACGGGACAGCGGTGCGGGTGCTCAGGCATTCCAGCCGCCTGACGCCCTCTTCGGCCGCATGGTCCATAGCACGGTCCAGAATAGCCCGCGCAACGCCCCTGCGGACGAAATCGGGTGAGGTCACAACATGACGGATGTGCCCCATTCCAGCGGGCGTAGAGGCGCTGAGCGGGCTTGACCAACTCCACCCCCCTGCAGCGACGATCTGGCCCTGTGGGGTCTCTGCCACGTAGTAGGAGCCAGAGCGCAAGAGCTCTGGCCGGGCCACACTGATGCGCGGCAAAGCGCGCCGCAACAGCTCGGACGGGTAGTCGCGTTCCAGCAGCACCGGATAGGACAGTTGTAGCAGGGCGGTCACCCGCTCGGCATCACCTATTTCGGCAGGCCTGATGGTATAGATTAAAGGTAAGGGTGGCATGGTCTCTCTCCATTTCGCCGTGTGAAAATTTCTTTGAGAAATCTCCGGCGCGACCATGCTTTAAAAATAAAAAGAGCCGCGCCAGTGTTTGCTGGTGCGGCTCTTTTGTCTGGTGATCCAGAAGGCTTACTTGATTTTGCCTTCTTTGTACTCGACATGCTTGCGCACCACCGGATCGTACTTACGTACGACCATTTTTTCGGTCATAGTGCGTGCGTTCTTCTTGGTCACGTAGAAGTGGCCCGTGCCAGCGGTCGAGTTCAGACGGATTTTGATAGTGGTAGGCTTCGCCATAGTACTCTCGTCTTTCGCTAGGTCGGGCGGTGTTTGCGGCCACCCGCGTGTAATCTCTTGAACCCCGCCTTTTACGGTTGGCGGGCAAAGAGTCAACACCAATCGAGCAGAAAAAGCAGGTTAATTGCGCGGAGAGCCTATAAGCCGGATTCTGTCCAAGCGTAAACGCTCTGGATGACCATTCATCTTGGCGCGCAGTTGCCTGCGTGCCTCTAGCTGCCAACCCGAACCTCCGGGCCAAGACGACCCTGCGGACATGCCGCGCGAGGTTCCTATTCGGCATTGCTCCAGGTGGGGCTTGCCATGCGGGGCCTGTTACCAGTCCCCCGGTGGTCTCTTACACCGCCGTTTCACCCTTACCCCGATAAACGGGGCGGTCTGTTCTCTGTGGCGCTTTCCCTCGGGTTACCCCGGCCGGGCGTTACCCGGCACCTTTGTCTTGTGGAGTCCGGACTTTCCTCGGACGACCGGAGCCGCCCGCGGCCATCCGGCCCTCCGCGCACATGGGGCCTTATTGGGTGTCGGGCGCGCGGTCAACGGCAAAGCGGTCGGCAAGGTTCACAGCGGCCGCTACATCCGCGCCAGACAGCGCCCCATGGGCCCACGGGCGGAAGTGCATACGGAAGGTGTCCAGTAAGACCTCGGGCTCTGCCTGTGCGGTGTAGCCATAGTCCCGTAGCGCCTGCAGGAACGTGTGCCAGCAGGTATCAGCGCCCTGCCCCGCCCCGTCCGGCCACACCCCGTGTCCGCGCCGCGACAGGCCCAACCAGTCAAATCGGCGCCCCGGATCGACCTTGCGCCCCGGCGCGACGTCCGAATGCCCGACAATCCGATGATCAGGGATATCCCAGCGCCCGCGAATCTGGTCCAGCAATGTAACAAGCGCATCCATCTGCGGCACGGAAAACGGGCTCTCTCCGTCATTCACGATCTCGATTCCGATAGACCGCGAATTCACATCCGCCACGCCACCCCAGTGGGACAGCCCCGCGTGCCATGCGCGGCGATCCTCGTCGACCAACGGAAAAACGCCCCCTGTCGGACAGAGGGCGTAATGGGCCGAAACCTCGAATTCAGGATCGCACAGACGCTCGAGCGAGCCATCCAAGTCCATCACCGTGTAGTGCAGCACGATCATGTCGGGCCGCACATCCCCTTTGCGGGGGCCGTGATTGGGGGACCGGCTCAACGCACCGCGTTGCGGAAGGGTTGCGGATCCCATGTGCAGGCAAACCCATCCCCATCAGGATCTACACCCAAGCGGTCTTTTTCAGGACCGCCTTTGGCGAGGAATGCCGCCTGCGCCAAATCCGCAGAGGCATAATCCGCACAAGCGCGCGCATACTTAGCCTCTGCTCGGAACGAACTGCGCTTATACAGCGGCTGCCCCACGCGGTTGTTGGTGGCCAAGGCATAGGACACCACATTCACACTGCCATCGGGACGCGAAGGCAGAGCCTCGGGCTGAATGACGGTATAGAGGCTGCGGTTGCGCTCAATCAGCTCTTTGTCGTCCTCGATGCTCCGCTCGTTGCTGACTGCCGAGAAATCATTCTCGGACGAAATCCCATTGGCCGTTGTCGCCAATTCAGGTGCAGGGTTGGACGGGCTAGCCTGTAACGGCACAGCCCCGCTGTTCGATGCAGCAAGGTTCGCCGTGTTGATCGCCTCTTCGGACGCGGCTTTCACCTCGGCCAGCGTGCGTGCACGGGGCGGCTGGCCTGGGGTCAGTGTGCCCACATTGCCCAAGGTCTCTTGCGAAACTACGGGCGCCGACGGGATGCCGCCGTTCAGCTGCGCTTCGCGCGCTGAACGATAGCTGTTCGATGTGATTCCCGCTGCGCTGTCAGGTACGGTTGGCCCACATGCGGACAACCCAGCCAGAGCCAATAGAACCAATCCCGTGTGTCGAAGCATCATCTCACCTCAAAGTTGTGCTATTTCAGCACTTACCACCACTTCGCCGGTTTGGAAACAAAGCCTGCAGCCTGCTCCAGCGCGTAAGCGGTATTCAACAGATCACCTTCCTCGAACGGGCGGCCGATCAGCTGAAGACCCAGCGGCAGACCTTTGGAGTCGAGACCCGTGGGCACTGCGACGCCGGGCAGACCGGCAAGGTTCAGCGTCACGGTGAACACGTCGTTCAGATACATCTCGACGGGGTCTGCGCTCTTCATCTCACCCAGACCAAAGGCCGAGGTCGGCGTTGCGGGCGCCAGAATTGCATCCACACCAGCCGCAAACGCGTCTTCGAAGTCACGCTTGATCAGGGTGCGTACCTTGCGCGCCTTGTTGTAATACGCGTCGTAGAAGCCTGCGGACAGCACGTAGGTGCCAACCATGATGCGGCGCTTCACCTCGTCACCGAACCCTTCGGCTCGGGTTTTCTCGTACATCTCGTTGATGCCATCGCCAGCCGACAGCTTTGCACGGTGGCCGTAGCGGACACCATCGTAGCGGGCGAGGTTCGACGAGGCCTCTGCAGGCGCGATCACATAATAGGCAGGCAGCGCATACTTGGTGTGCGGCAGGCTGATCTCGCGGATTTCAGCGCCAGCCGCTTTCAGCATCGCCGCGCCTTCGTCCCACAGCGTCTTGATCTCTTCGGACATCCCTTCGGGGCGGTACTCTTTGGGAATACCGATGACTTTGCCGCGGATATCACCGGTCAGCATGGCCTCAAAGTTCGGAACCGGCAGGTCGGCGCTGGTCGAATCCTTCATGTCGTGACCGGCCATCGCCTCAAGCATAATCGCTGCATCGCGCACGGTTTTCGTCATCGGACCCGCCTGATCAAGCGAGCTTGCATAGGCAATGATGCCCCAGCGCGAGCAACGGCCATAAGTCGGCTTGATGCCCACAGTGCCGGTGAACGCAGCAGGCTGACGGATCGAGCCACCGGTGTCGGTGCCAGTCGCAGCCAGACACAAATCTGCCGCCACAGCCGCAGCCGAACCACCCGAAGACCCGCCGGGGGTCAGCTTGCGGTCATCAATCTTCCACGGGTTCACCGAGTCGCCATACACGGACGTTTCGTTCGAGCTGCCCATGGCGAACTCGTCCATGTTCAGCTTGCCCAACATGACAGCGCCGGCGTCCTGCAGCTTCTGGCTGACGGTCGACTCATATTCGGGGACAAAGCCTTCCAGAATGCCGCTCGCCGCTTGGCTCGCCACACCCTTGGTGCAGTACAGGTCTTTCATGCCGATGGGCAGACCGCACATGGCAGGCGCGTCGCCAGCCTTCAGGCGCTCATCTGCAGCCTTCGCACGCTCCAGCGCCAATTCAGGGGTCTTGTGGACAAAGGCATTCAGCGCATCAGCCCCATCAATCGCAGTCAAGCACGCTTCGGTCAGCTCGACCGACGTCACATCACCCTTGCGCAGCGCATCACGCGCCTCGGCCAGCGTCAGTTTATTCAGCTCGGTCATCGGATCACTCCACCACTTTCGGCACGGCAAAGAAGCCCTCGCGGGCGTCGGGGGCATTCGACAGGACCTTGTCCTGATAACTGCCATCGGTGACCACGTCCTCGCGGCGCTTCAAACGCTGCGGCGTGACCGAGGTCATGGGCTCTACGCCCTCAACATCCACCTCACCAAGCTGTTCGATAAAGCCCAGAATGCGGTTGAACTCTTCGGCCAGCGCAGGAAGCTGGTCGTCCTCGACCTTGATCCGGGCCAGTTTCGCCACTTTTGCGGCAGTGCCAGTGTCGATCGACATGGGCCATCTCCGTGTGTCTCGTATTTCCCTCGGGCTTTACCGCCCAAAGCCCGCGCCCGCAAGCATCAGACCGCGCACCACCCTATCGAACCGCGCCCAATCCTTCATCTTGGCCAAAATACTCCCGCCGGAGGCACGGGCGTCAGCCCGAACAAACCTGTGCGCCATAGGCGCTCATTTTCGCAACTTCCCAAAGAATTCGGCCAACAACGCTGCAGATCGCGCTTCGTCGATTCCGTCATAAACCTCGGGCGCATGATGGCACTGGGGGTGACTGAAGATACGCGGCCCCTGCCCCACACCGCCCGACTTGGGGTCCGAGGCACCATAGTAAAGCCGCCCGATCCGCGCGTTGGAAATTGTCGCCGCGCACATGGGGCACGGCTCCAGCGTCACATACAGATCGCAACCCGTCAGGCGCTCCTGCCCCAAAACACGGCAGGCCTCGCGGATCACCAAAACCTCGGCATGGGCGGTGGGGTCGTTCAACTCGCGCGTCCTGTTTCCAGCCTGCGCGAGAACCTCGCCGTCCCGCAACAACACAGCCCCCACGGGGATTTCTCCTCGCGCGGCGGCGGCCTCGGCTTCGGTCAGGGCGATTTGCATATGCGAACGGAACGTCATGGGTTAGGCTTATCTGTAGCGTTCCCCCTTTCGCAATCCACAGAGTTTCGCTAGACGCGCCCAATGACCCAGAAAACACCGCAAAACCGTCCCCGGTCCGGCAAGCCCGCCCCCAAAGGCTCGTTCAAATCGCGCCCCAAGGCCAAGCCCGCCCCCAAGCCGCAGGCCAAGCCCCAAGCTGGCACCCCCGAGGGCGACCGCATCGCCAAAGTTCTGGCACGCGCCGGTGTTGCATCGCGCCGCGAAGCCGAGAAGCTGATCACAGCCGGCGTTGTCGCGGTGAATGGCAAGGTCATCGACAGCCCCGCCTTGAACGTCACTGCGCGTGACCGCATCACTGTAGACGGCCAGCCCTTGGCCGCTGCGGAACCGATGCGCCTGTGGCTCTATCACAAGCCCACGGGCCTCGTGACCACGCACAAGGACGAACAGGGGCGCCCCACCATCTACGAAAACCTGCCCGAAGATCTGCCACGGGTGATGTCTGTCGGCCGCCTCGATTTGAATTCCGAGGGCCTGCTGCTGCTGACCAACGACGGTGAGTTGAAGCGCAAGCTGGAACTGCCCTCGACCGGTTGGCTGCGCAAATATCGGGTGCGTGTGAACGGCCGCCCCACCGATGCGACGCTCGAGCCCCTGCGCAAAGGCATCGAAGCGGATGGGGAAGTCTTCCAGCCCATGATCGTGAACCTCGACCGCCAGCAGGGCGCAAATGCGTGGCTGACCGTCGGCCTGCGCGAGGGCAAGAACCGCGAGATCCGCCGCGCCATGCAGGAGATCGGGTTGAACGTGAACCGTCTGCTGCGCGTCAGCTACGGCCCCTTCCAATTGGGTCAACTCAAGGAAGGCGAGGTCGAAGAGGTGCGTCCGCGAATCCTGCGCGACCAACTCGGGCTGGGTCCGGAACCCGAGGTCGAAGAGACACGCGCGAAACCGGGCAAGCCTGCTGCGAAACGCCGCCCGCCCCGCGTGCCGCGCCGCAAACCCTGACTTTTCACAAGTCCTTCATATCTTTTGGGCCCAAGCTGCGCTATGCACCTAGCAGGTGTTCTAGTGAGGCAGAGGTATCGCAATGCTGGCAGCCGCTCAGATCGGCGTCAGAGATCGGGTGTGCATCACGCGCCCGCGCAGGCGGGTTGCCGCCAATTGCCTCCGGATTAGGCGGGTTTTCCCTACGTTTGGGGTGAAATCCGTCTGTTTGTTTCCTACCTTAGTACGTGTGAGACACAAAGACATCAGCCCCGCCCTGCCCTGTCTCGTCCGCGCAATCGCGCAGGACGCCACTCACAGCCCGCGCGGGTATCAGCCAACAAGTCAGCAAGAGAGGTAGAGGGTGTCCGGCACGACCTTGCAGAAAATTGCGTTTATTCTGTTGTTCATCCTGATCCTGCGCGTCGCAATCTCGGGGGGTGTGTGATGGCTCAGCGGTATGGTGGCGAATTCAGCCCTGATGGCAGCCAGACCAGCGCGTCAAAACCCATGAAGTCGCCCAAGCGCAAGCGCGCAGGCGGGCGGGCAAACCTGCTGTTCATCACACCCCTGCCGATGATCGGGGCCGTCTTTGGCTCTGGTCCCGTCGAAATGACCTTTAAACTGGCCGCGATGGGCGCGCTTCTACTGGCCGCGTGGTTGACCCGCGAAGGTTTGATCGCCGAAGAAGCCTACAACGCCCGACGCATCGCCCGACGTCCCGCAATTCCGCGCAAAATGTTCGCAGCAGCTTTGATCGGCGTGGGACTCGCGCTTGGTACCCTCTCCGGTTCAGGCAGCGTAATCGAACCCGTGCTCTACGCAGTTGTCGGACTGGTGCTGCACGTACTGGCGTTTGGTATCGACCCGCTGAGGGACAAATCAGCCGAGGGCGTCGACACCTTCCAGACCGACCGCGTGGCCCGCGCCGTCGAAGAGGCCGAGGCCCATTTGGCGGCCATGTCCGAAGCCGCGCGTCAAACCCGTGATCGCCAGATTGAACAACGCGTCAACGGCTTTGCCGACACCGCCCGCGATCTGTTCCGCACGGTCGAGGCTGATCCGCGCGACCTGACCTCTGTCCGCAAATATCTGAGCGTCTACTTACTCGGGGCCCGCGATGCGACGGTCAAGTACGCTGATCTGGCCGAACGCGCGCCGTCCCAAGAGGCCCGCGCCGACTACCTGTCGCTGCTGGATGACCTGCAACAGAATTTCGCCGACCGCACCCGCAAACTCATGGTCAATGACAAAGCCGATCTGGATGTCGAGATCGGCGTGCTTCGCGACCGCCTCGCCCGAGAGGGCATTCGTCATACTGAGTAATTTTGTTCAGAGTTCATTTCAGAGGACTGACCCATGACCACCACTCCGACTTCGCAAAAAGCCTACGTCCAAGCGGCTCAAGACCTTAAAGAGGTTGAACAATTGAACGCGGCCATTCTGCCGCCCCCAACCGAAGAGATCGTGCCCTTGGAAACTGCCGACGCCCCTGCTTCTGCCGAAATCACCCGCCGCATGGCGGAACTGGACATGAGCGATTCAAACTCGATCGTCACGTTCGGCTCTGCCGCGCAGGCCGAGTTGCAGGAAATTTCGCAACAGATGCTGGACGGTGTCCGCAACAAGGATGTCGGCCCCGCCGGTGACAGCCTGCGCGACATCGTGACCACGATCCGCGGGTTCTCGATCAGCGAGCTGGACATCCGCCGTGACCGCAGCTGGTGGGAAAAACTGCTGGGACGCGCCGCGCCCGCCGCCAAATTCGCTGCCCGCTATGAGACCGTGCAAGAGCAGATCGACAAGATCACCGACAACCTGTTGGGCCACGAGCACAAGCTGATGAAGGACATCAAGTCGCTCGACTTGCTCTACACCAAGACGTTGGAATTCTACGACGAGCTTGCGCTCTATATCGCGGCGGGTGAAGCCAAGATCGCCGAAATGGACAGCCAAACCATCCCCGCCAAAGAGGCCGAGGTTCAGGCCGCTGCGGAAAACGATCAGGTGATCAAAGCGCAGGAATTGCGTGATTTGCGCGCCGCTCGTGACGACTTGGAACGCCGTGTGCATGATCTGAAGCTCACGCGGCAGGTCACCATGCAATCCCTGCCCTCGATCCGTCTCGTACAGGAGAATGACAAATCGCTGGTCACCAAGATCAACTCGACCCTCGTGAACACCGTGCCGCTATGGGAAACCCAGCTGGCACAAGCCGTCACGATCCAGCGCAGCGCCGAAGCGGCGGATGCGATCCGCGGGGCAAATGATCTGACCAACGAACTGCTGACCGCGAACGCTGCAAACCTGCGCGAAACCAACCGCAAGGTACGTCAGGAAATGGAACGCGGCGTCTTTGACATCGAAGCGATCAAGACCGCCAACGCGGACCTCATCGCGACGATTCAAGAAAGCCTGCAGATCGCCGACGAGGGCAAAGCCAAGCGCGCTGCTGCCGAAGCCGACCTCAAGGCGATGGAAACCGAACTGCGCGATACGCTCGCGGCAGCCAAGGCCAAGAAGACCGGCCTTGGTGATACTGCAGGCACCTCTGTACCCCCCAGTTAACGACCGAAAGGCACTCTGTTTTGTTACAATACCTCAACTGTCTCCGTCTGCTGACCGCTGCGAGCCTCGCCGGAATACTTCTGGCAGGATGTGCACCCGACCCGCTTTCGCCGACAGTTGCGGTGCCCCGCGCCGCCAATACGGTCAGTGACGAAGCCAGAGCGCTGTTGCCCGATCCAAACCCCGAATACGTGCCTGCCAGCTACAAAAGTAAATCCGTGGGCACGTATTACAGCCGTATGCAGGACCAGCTGCTCACCTCGGGAAAGCTGCGTCAGGATCTGGGGCGAGACATCCCGCTAACGGTTGACCAGTTAACCAAAGATTTCGTCGAGATCGCGCTCAAGAACGAGTACATCCATGGCGGCTCCGGTCGCATGCACAAGAGCAGAGACAGTGTCCTGCGCCGCTGGGAAAAGCCCGTACGCGTCTTTACCGTCTTTGGTGCGTCTGTTCCGCCTGCGGAGCGCAAGCGCATGATGGCCTCCGTCACCTCTTACACCAATCGTTTGGCGCGCGTGACGGGCCACGACATCCGCATGACCTCGCGCGAAAACGCGAATTACTACGTGATGTTCATGGGCGAGGATGACCGGATGCCCTTTGGCGAAAGCCTGAAGCGTGCCATTCCGGAAATCGACACGGCGGCGATGAACGTCTTCAAATACACCCCGCGCAATCAGCTGTGTGTGGCGGTCACCTTCCGTGATCAGAACGGCAGCCCACGGTTTGCCAAGGCATTGGCCATGATCCGCGCCGAACATCCGCAACTTCTAAAGATGTCCTGCCTGCACGAGGAAATGGCACAGGCCCTGGGTCTGCCCAACGACAGCCCCACTGCGCGGCCATCGATTTTCAATGACGACGAGGAGTTTGCCCTCCTCACCCGACACGACGAGCTCTTGCTCCGCATTCTGTATGATCGCAGACTGCAACCGGGCATGACCAAAGCACAAGCTGTCCCGATTGTTCGACAAATCGCGGCCGAGTTGCTGGGATAATACTTATCAGAAGGACCTCGCATTATGGGGATTTTCGATTTTCTCAAGGGCGAATTTATCGACGTCATCCATTGGACGGATGACACCCGCGATACCATGGTGTGGCGCTTTGAACGCGAAGGGCACGCCATCAAGTACGGCGCCAAGCTGACGGTCCGCGAAGGGCAGACAGCTGTGTTCATCCACGAAGGGCAACTGGCAGACGTGTTCACCCCCGGCCTCTATATGCTGGAAACGAACAACATGCCGATCATGACCACCCTGCAGCATTGGGATCATGGCTTCCGCTCGCCCTTCAAGTCCGAGATTTACTATGTCTCGACCACCCGGTTCACAGACTTCAAATGGGGCACCAAAAACCCGATCATGCTGCGTGATCCGGAATTTGGCCCCGTGCGTCTGCGGGCCTTTGGCACCTATGCGATCCGCATCATCGATCCCGCGCGCTTTATGACCGAAATCGTCGGAACCGACGGCGAGTTCACCAGCGACGAGATCAGCTTCCAGATCCGCAACATCATCGTGACCCGTGCCTCGCAGGCCTTGGCCGCGAGCGGTATTCCCCTGCTGGATATGGCGGCGAACACTAACGATCTGGGCAAGGTAATCGCGGCGCAGGTCTCGCCTACACTGGCCGAATACGGGCTGGAAATGCCCGAGTTCTATGTCGAGAATATCTCGCTGCCGCCCGAGGTAGAAAAGGCGCTGGACGCCCGCACCTCGCGTGGCATCGCAGGCAATCTGGACGATCATATGAAATGGCGCGCCGCCGAGGCGATGAATGCGCCCGGTTCTGCCGCAGGTGCGGCTATGGCCACCGGAATGGGCGCAGGCATGGGTATGGCGATGGGGCACCAGATGGGGCCTTGGGGCGCAATGCCCGCAGCGGCCCCTGCCCCGCAGGCCGCACCAATGGCCCCGCCGCCCCCACCGGTCGAGCATGTCTGGCACATCGCCGAGAACGGCGCGACCTCTGGCCCCTATTCCAAGGCGCGCATGGGCCGCATGGCAACCGAAGGACAACTGACACGCGACACCTACGTCTGGACCCCAGGCCAAGACGGCTGGAAACGGGCCGAGGATGTGATGGAGCTGGCGCAACTCTTTACCGTCATGCCTCCGCCGCCCCCTCCGCAGCCGCCTGCAGGCTGATGCGACGCTTCCCTGCCCTTGCCGTCCGGCGCGGGCGGGGTTTCTTTTCAGAACGACCCAAGACATTTAGGTTCACGATATATGGCGCCCCAGACCTCCGACCGCCAAGAGCACCGCTTTCCCTGTGATCAGTGTGGTGCCGATTTTCGTTACTCACCGGAACGGGGGATGCTGGTCTGCGATCACTGCGGCAACACCGCATCCATGGTGGATCGCCCCGAGGCCCCCGCAATCGCCGAACTGGACTTCAAAGCGGCCCTGAACCAACAGCTTCCCGAGGCGGAAACCGAAGTCACCCGCGTCTTGAATTGCCCGAACTGCGGCGCTCAGGTCGAATTTGACGGGGTCACCCACGCCAAGGAATGCCCGTTCTGCGCAACCCCCGTGGTCACCGACACAGGCGAGCACCGGCACATCAAGCCGCGCGGCGTGCTGCCCTTTGGCGTTGATGAAGACGGGGCACGGGTTGCGATGAATGACTGGCTTGGCAGCTTGTGGTTCGCGCCGAACGGCCTGCAGGAATACGCTCGCAAAGGACGCAAGATGCAGGGCGTCTACGTCCCCTATTTCACCTACGACGCGGACACCAAGACTGAATATTCTGGGCAACGGGGCACCGTCTACCACGAGACGCGGCGTGTCACGGTGAATGGCAAAACCCAAACCCGCACCGTGCAAAAGGTTCGTTGGCGTCCGGTCTCTGGCCGCGTGGCGCGTTGGTTCGATGACGTTCTGGTGCTGGCCTCGAAATCCCTGCCCCAGAAATACACCGATGCGTTGGAGCCGTGGGATCTGTCCGCGCTAGAGCCCTATTCGCCCGAATTCCTCGCTGGCTTCCGCGCCGAAGGGTACACCGTTGCGCTGGACGAAGGGTTTGAGACGGCCCGCGTCAAGATGTCCCGCGTGATCGAGCGCGATGTGAAGTTCGATATTGGCGGCGACCGGCAGCGCATCAACAAGATGGACACGCAGGTCAGCGATGTGACCTTCAAGCACGTTCTCCTGCCCGTGTGGGTGGCGGCCTACAAGTATCGCGACAAATCTTATCGCTTTGTGGTGAACGGACGGACGGGTCGTGTGCAAGGGGAACGCCCCTATTCGGCATGGAAGATTGCGCTCGCGGTGATCGCTGGCTTGATCGTGGCGGCAGGCGTGGGATACTTGGTGGCAATAAATCAATAAACTTGAAGAATTCCGATCTTCGAGTATTGGTAGCGCAAACATGACCAAGTGAGGCCCCCAATGATCCTGTGCTGCGGAGAATCCCTGATCGACATGCTGCCCCGTCAGGCAACGACGGGCGAAAATGCCTTTGCCCCCCATGCAGGCGGCGCGGTGTTCAACACCGCCATCGCCTTGGGCCGTCTTGGGGCACCCGTGGCGATGTTCACAGGTCTGGCGTCTGACTTCTTTGGCGACCTGTTGGCGGAAACACTGGAGTCGTCCAAGGTGTCCACCCAGTACGTCCACCGCGCCGATGCGCCCTGCACCGTGGCTTTCGTCAAACTGGTGGACGGTCATGCGACCTACGCCTTTTACGACGAGAATACCGCAGGCCGTATGCTGTCCACCGACGCCCTACCCGATCTGGCGGACGATGTGAACGCGCTGTTCTTTGGCGGCATCTCTCTGGTGGTCGAACCCTGCGGCGCGACCTACGAGGCGCTGATGACCCGCGAGGCGGCAAACCGCGTCACCATGATCGACCCGAACATCCGCCCTGGCTTTATCAAGGACGAGGCTGCATATCGTGCGCGCATCGACCGGATGATGGGTATGGCTGACATCGTCAAACTGTCGGACGAGGATCTGGCGTGGCTCATGGGCGGCGAGGATATCGACGCCAACGCCGCACAAGTTCTGGCGATGGGCCCCAAGCTGGTCTGCATCACCCGCGGCAAAGATGGGGCATCGGGCTACACCGCGAATGGCCGCGTAGATGTGGCTGCAAATGCCGTGACGGTGGTCGATACAGTGGGCGCGGGCGACACGTTTAATGCGGGTGTTCTTGCGTCGCTGGAGCAGGCTGGCGTTTTGTCGAAGGAAGGGGTCGCAAACCTGTCCGACGAGGTGATTGCGAACGCGCTAAGCCTTGGGGCACGGTCGGCGGCCATCACGGTCAGCCGGGCCGGAGCCAACCCGCCCTGGACCCACGAGCTATGAGAGCACTATTACAACGCGTTACCGAAGCCCGCGTCGATATCGCGGGCGAGACCGTCGGCAAGATTGACGCCGGCCTGATGATCCTGATCTGCGCCATGCAAGGCGACACCGAAGCGGACGCCGATAAACTAGCGGCCAAGATCAGCAAGATGCGCATCTTCGAGGATGACGCAGGCAAAATGAACCTGTCCCTGATGGACACCCACAAGGCCGCGCTGGTGGTCAGCCAGTTCACCCTGTCCGCCGACACGAGCCGCGGCAACCGTCCCGGTTTCTCGACCGCCTGCCGCCCCGACGAGGGCAACGCACTGTACGAGTACTTCAGCGAGGCTCTGCGCAAGCTAGGTGTGCACGTAGAAAACGGTCAGTTCGGTGCTGACATGCAGGTGCACCTTTGTAATGACGGGCCGGTCACCATCTGGGTCGACACAGCGGCCTGACCCCTTCCCCAGAACGACGCAAGGCCCGGGCTTCAAACACCTGGGCCTTGTGTTTCCGCCAACGAGGTAAGAGGGCGGGGACTTAAGGTTCGCGAAGCGCCTCTTGGGACTTGTAGAGGGGCTTCAGCAGGTACTGCAGGACAGTCTTTTCGCCGGTGTACAGCTCGACCGTGGCCAGCATGCCAGGACGCATCTCGATCTCGCGCTGGCGTTCTGTCAGGTTGCTCAGATCGACCCGCACGGTGACCTTGTAGTGCGGGTCGCCATCGGGCGCGCTCGAACGTTCGTCCTTAAAGGTGTCCGCAGACACCAGCTCTACTTCGCCGTTCAAGGCACCGTAGATCGTGTAGTCATAAGAGCTCAATTTGATGGTGGCTTTCTGACCCGGACGGACCTGAGCGATGTCTTTGGGCTTGATCTTTGCTTCGACGAACAGCTCATCGTCCATTGGGATAATCTGCATGATCTCTTCACCAGAGCGCACAACGCCACCAATGGTCGTCACCGCCAGATTGTTCACCACACCGCGCATGGGGCTGATAAGTGTTGTCCGGTCCAACTGGTCGCGGCTCGCCTTCAGGTTCTGCTTCAGGGTGTTCAGCTCTTTGAGCGTCTCTGAATAGCTCTCTGCCCGCTGCAGATCGGTCTGGGTGACGATCTCGTCATAGCGCTTCTGCGCGTCGGCGGTCGCCTTTCGGGCGCGGGTCACCTCGATCAGCGCGACGATTTTGCGTTCCAGCAGCTTTTCAAGCAGAGCCTGTTCTTCGCTGGCTTGGTTCAGCACCTGCTGCGCGCCATCACGGCTTTTGACGTAGTCTGACTGTCGCGCCTCGAGAAGTTTGCGTTCGGATGCCACGATCTCGGGGGCGGCCTCTTGCATTGCGGCGGGCACATCGAAAGAAAACTCGCCGGCCAACTCAGCTTCAAGGCGTGCGCGGCGAATTTCCAGCGCAGTGACCTGCGCGGCGATGTCGTCCACCTCGGACTTGAACTGGGTGCCGTGCAAACGCGCCAGCATCTGCCCACGATCAACCTGATCGCCCTCTTTCACATAAAGCTCGGCCAGGATGCCGCCTTCGAGGTTCTGAATGATTTGAGGGCGGGATGAAGAGATCATCTCGCCCTGACCGCGCACGATCACATCCAAGGGTGCCAAAGCGGCCCACACGATAAACGCAATAAGAACCGCACCTGTCATCCAGATGATGCGGCTCGGGCCGCGTGTGCGGCCCTCGAATTCTGTCGAGAGGGTTGTCATGGGTTACCTCGTGATCTTGCCTGCCGCGTTGGCTGTCAGATGGGCGACAACTTCTTCGCGGGGTCCGTCCACAGCCATACGGCCGTTCTGGAAAATCAATGTGCGCTTGGTCAGCGACAGGATCGGCAGACGGTGCGTTGCCACAATCGTTGTGCGTCCCTTAAGCCAGCTGTCCAGACGGCTGACCAGAGTGGCTTCGAGAGTTTGGTCCAGCGACGCAGTCGGCTCGTCCAGAAGAACGATCGGCGGGTTCTGAAGCCATATCCGCGCCCAACCGATGGACTGGCGCTGACCCACGGACAGGCCCTGCCCGCCATCGGTGATCTCTAGATCAAGACCCTTGTGGTGGCCTTTGACAAAGGGGCCAAGGCCCGCGAAATCCAAGGCTTCGAACAGGCGCTCGTCGTCGCGCTCTAGCTGGTGCAGGTTCAGGTTCTCGCGCAGCGTGCCTGCGAACAGGCGCACGTCCTGACCCAAGTAGCCTATGTTGCGGCGCAGGTCGCGGGGCGCAATCTGGCCCATGTCCACACCGTCAATCATCACGCGGCCTTCGGTCGGCGCATAAAGGCCGGAAAGCAGCTTGAGGAAGGTCGATTTGCCCGAGCCATTTACACCCAGAACTGCGACGGACTCACCTTTGCCGATGGCCAAGGCGCGAATGTCCAGAATGGGTGCGCTGTCCTTGTCGTACTTGAACTGGACGTTGCGGAACTCGAAGCTGCCTTCCAGCTGATCGCGGCGCAGGTAGGTGCGGCCCTCGGCCAAGTCCTGTTCGGCTTCGGCAATCGCGTCCAGTGCATCAAGTGCACCGCGAACGTTTGACCAGCGAGCCAAGGTTCCCGCGAGCTGGGTCAAAGGAGCCAGTGTCCGGCTGGTCAGAATGCCGACCGCGATAATCGACCCCACGGTGAATTCACCGATAAAGACCAGATAGGTGCCTGTAACAACCGCTGCGATGTAAGTAGCTTGCTGGATACCTTGGCTCCAGTAGGTCAGCGCTGTCGCCATGCGGCGCTGTTCGCCCGACTTGATCGAGGACAGACCGGTCAATTCCATCCAAAGGCGGCGAATGCGATCTTCGCCGCGCTGTGTCTTGATGGTGTCGAGTTCAAAGATGGTCTCATGCAGCAAACGCGAAGAGCGGGTAGACGCCCCTTGGCTCTCGCGAGTCAGCTTGATCATCTTCTTTTGCAAGAAGAAGCCGGGCACGACCATGAGGATACCGCCGATCACCAGAACCCAGACCACGCTACCCGCGATCGAGGCGACAAGGATCAGGAAGACCAGAATGAACGGCAGGTCCGCCAGCGAGCCGATGGACGCCGCGGTGAAGAATTCACGGACTGATCCGAATTCGCGCATGGCCCCAAACAGCTGCGAGGACGACACCCCACGGCGGTCCGAGCGCATGCCCAAAAGCTTTTCCATTAGCATGCGCTGAATGTTCAGCTCGATCTGGCGACCGGCCGAATCCATCAGACGCGCGCGGGCCAGCTTCATCATCGCCTCTAGGCCCAAGGCCACCAGAGCGCCGATGGCCAGCACCCAAAGGGTTGCCTCTGACTGGTGCGGGATCACGCGGTCGTAAACCTGCAGCGAGAATAGTGCGACCGAGACGGCCAGAATGTTCGCAATCAACGATCCCAAAGCGATCTCGCCGATCTGGCGCTTGAACTTGGGGAATTCTCCCCAGAACCAGTGGGTTTCATCCTGGGTCGGGGCGTGGATCTTCTTGATCTGCTCGACGCTGACTTCGGCTCGGATCAGGACACCGGCGAAGAATGGTTCGAACTCGGTCAGGGGCACATAGGCGCGATTGTCGACGCAAGAGGTGTCGTAGATCACCACTTCGCTGCCGATCTGATCCAGCACAAGGATCGACTGACCGCTGACCATCTGCGCGATCGCGGGCCAATGGGCGGGCGTCAATGCGCCGACGGTCATGATCTTGGTGTGCAGACCGGCGGTTTGCAGACCGGCTGCCAGCGCTTTGGGCTGGGTGGCATCGGCCGTGCCCGACTTCATCATAGCGTCCAAAATATCACGCGGCGGGACGTTCACCCCCAGATATCCAGCGTAGACCGAAGCCAGATCGGCGCGCGCTTTGGCTCTGCCCTCGGGGTCGGCCTTGGGCTTGGTTGCCCACTTGGTCGCGATTTGCGCAATGCCCAGAATAGGATTCGCCGCCTTCTTAGGCGGCGTGACGTCGGGCGGGAGAACCGCCTTGGCTTTTCCTCCTGCGTCCTTGCCACCGGGTTGTACAGTCAGTGCGATGGGTGCCTTGCTGCTCATACGTCATCCCCGTCTACCAACAGACCGAATTCCTCGGCCATCTGCAGTTTTGTCAGGATCGCGTCGTACTTCAGCCCGACATGTTCGAGCCGGCGCGAAACCATGGTTTCGTAAACATTCACCACATCCATCACCTGACGCTGGCCAGCCTCATACTGCTCTTGAAAGGTCCGATAGTTCGAGACCGATTGACGGGCCAGTGTCCCAGTATTCGCGCTCTGACGGTCGAGCGACGCGAGGTATTCACGCAGGCGGGCAATCTTGCGATCCGAGTCCTCTTGCGCCTGTTCAATGCGGGCCGCGGCAGCTTTCTTGTCTGCCTCGATGGCGCCCAACGCGGCGCCGGTCCCCAGACCGATCAGATTGTCGGTTTCTACTGTGACACCCAAATCGGTGCTCACGTTGCTCGCGGTGCCGCCAGCGGTCAGCGACGGCAAGAAGCCTGCGCGCTCAATCTTGGTTTCGGCGACGTCGCGTTCCATCTCGGCCCGGGCACGAAGCACGTCCAGCGGCTGCACACCTGCGGGGAACATCGGCACGTCGGCCACGCCAGACACGTGGTCCAGAGGATACGCCGACATCGCGGCCAATTCGGCCAGCGCGGTCCGCTCTGCCTCTAAGTCAGCATTCAGGGTTTCGCGTGCCTCGTCCAGTTTCAGACGTAGCACCTGCTCGTCCGAGGTATCGGATACCCCCCCCGCCACACGCGCTTCCATGATGCGCATGAATTCGGTCATATCAGCTGCGGCCTGACGGGTAATCCCGACACGGGCGCGGGCCTTTTCGGCCTGAAGGTACAGCTCCAGCGCAGTCATTACACGGCGGTTGCTGTCCTCGGACAGGGTGACAGCGGCGACTTCGACGTCAGCACGGGCTAGCTCTCGCTCGGCCTTGCGCTTGCCATTGTCGAACAGCACCTGCTCGATGAACAGGCTCGCAACGAAATCGCTCATGCTGGTCAAGGAGATCGACGGCCCCAACTGCGGCAGCCAGTTCTTGTCTGCAGCCTTGGAACGCAGAAGCGCGGCACGCAACTCGGCCTCGGCCGCTCGTGCGTTCGCAGCCATCACCGCGTCTGCCACGGTGTCGTACGGGCTTTGGTCAGGCAGCAGGCTTTCACGCGCTTGAAGGGTGGCAATGATTTCAGAGCGCTGCTCTTGAATCATTGCCGCATCCGGCTCGGCAGCACCAGACGCAAACGGAGACCCTTGGGTCTCTTCGTAACTTTTACCGAAACAGCCAGCCAGCGCAAAGACGGCAACGCTGGCAGCGAGGGTCGCTGCCCGTCTCATGTATTCAGAACTCCGCTCGTGCACCGTTATGATTTTTTAGTTCGGTGCGGGCCTCAAAGAGCGGCGCGTGGTCCGCGCCGCCCTGTCTTGCTCGTTATGATCAGGTGTTGAACTGAATGTCTTCGTCCACCACGATGGTCGCGCCATCGTCGCCGACTGTGTAGACATCGTAGGTCTGGCCATCGATCGTCTGGGTCTCGCCGGTCGCGGTTGCGCCGGTTACGGTGACGGTGTCATCGCTTTCACCCGCAATCGTGACAGTGTCGCCATTTTCCGACAAACCTTGGATCTGCTCTTCGGTCAGTTCGAGCGTGGCATCCGACAAGAAGGACAGGTCGATCGTGTCGATGTTGAACTCACCAAGGCCGGTCCAATCGGTGTCGACTGCGGTGTCATCGTTGTCCGGCAGAGCGATATACACCGAAGACGAGTTGCCTGCGTCATCCGAGTTTTCGAGGATCGCGTCGTTGCCCAAGGTGCCGTTGATACCGGTTTCGAAGTCGACGCTGGTGTATGTCGCCAGTTCGGTCGCGGTGGTCGCAACCTCAGACGCCGCACCACCCTCTGTGACCGAGTAGACCTGCACACCTTCGCTCTCGCCGGTCGTACGGAAGCCAACGGTGTTCACGTTGTCCTGCGAAATGGTGATGAAGCCAGCGTTCAGCGTCTCGGGGACCACGTTGTCGATGGTGATGGTTGTGTCATCGCCGTAGTCATCGCCGATGCCATCGGTGTTGCCCGCAAGATCGGTGACGTCGAGTTGAACCAGAACCTCACCATTGTTCACTTCGGGAACGACCGAAGCGTCGAAGGTCACAGTCCATTCGCCAGTGGTGGGATCCACAGTGGCAAGCGTCTGGGTGCTGTCATCGCCGTTCAGGGTCACGTAGACCTCGGTCGCGCCGATTTCAGCAGTACCGGTCAGGGTCAGGCCATCCGCTGTATCTTCGGAGTTGAACACGGTGCCGGTCGGGGTCAGATCATCAATGGCCAGATTGGTCACAACGGTGTCGACATAGACGGTGCCGGTCGCGCTGACGGTGCCATCGTTGGGATCCGCATCGGGGTTGCCCTCGACTGCGGTGTTACCCTCGTCGTCGGTCGCATAGATGTAGAGCGGCACGTCGTAGCGGTCGCCCAAAGTGACCTCGTCCTCTGGCACAACCAGTTCCCAGTTGCCGGTGTCGTCTGCAGTAACGGTGTACTCGGTGGTGCCCTGCTCGCCGCCAACGCGGATGGTCACGGTTGCGCCTGCTTCGGCCGTCCCGGTCAGGGTCACGCCGTCATCTGCGACCTCTTCTGCGTTCGCAGTAAAGTCGTCATCATACGCAGTGCCTTCGTTGCCAAAGGACTCGTAGTCTGCGGTCACATAAGTCTCGGTATCGAGCGCCAGCTCATCGGTCGTGGTGATCGAGTTGCCGTAGATGTCGGTCGAGACGATGGTGATGGGGGTGTTGCGGACACCGTCGGGATTAGCATCACCATCAGCGACTTCGTCCGAGGTGAATGCAATGCTCCAAGAGCCATCGTCTGCAACGATGGTGTCGCGCGTGGTGCCGTCAATGGTCAGTGCAACGGTGGAACCCGGCTCGCCCTCGCCGACGATCAGAACACCATCCTGATCTTCGTATTCTTCTTCGTTCCAGACATCGTCGGTCGAAACGGCACCATCAGTGATGATGGTTTCCGGCGGGATGGTGTCGACAAAGACAGACGGACCCTCGAGGTTGGTCACAGTACCATCGGGGTCGGTGATGGTGACCTCGGCAATGTGGCTGCCTTCGTCGGGAATGTTGCCCGGTTCGGTCGAAACTTGCCAGTCGCCATTATCATCTGCGGTGGTCGTCAGAGTCACGTCGCCGATAACAACTTCAACAGTCGATCCTGCAGGCGCGGTGCCGGTGATCGGAACCGACTGCGTTTCTTCGTCCGAAGTGACAGTGTAATCACCTGGATCAACGGTGGGCACGACCGGCGTGTTGGTCGAGTCATCACCGCTGCCATCGTCATCATCGCCATCGGCCAAGGCCGCCAGGCCCAAGAGACCCGCTGCTGCCAGACCGGCCGGTCCAAGGCCCGCGAGCGCGGCGGGTGCCAGCATCGCGACGGCTTCGTCATCTTCGGGTGCCATGGCGAAAATCTCATCGCCATCGACAAAGATCAGCTCGTCCGATGGGCTCCACTTGCCCCAGGTCGCAACGTCTGCGTATCCACCAAAGGTCGACGCGCCTTCTTCGCCGGTGATAATCACCTGCGACAGTTCACCGTCGGCCGATACGAACAGCTTGTTTTCCGCGCCACTGAAATAATCTTGCAGCACAATCACGCGGCCGTCAGCCAGCGCGATTTGAAGGTTGGCCCCCTCACGCACGTAATTCATGACTGAATCACGACGCAAATTCAGAGAGATTTCCTGGCCACCTGTAACTTGAAGAACGGTCTGGCCGCCCTCTCCTGCTAAGCCACCACGATAAATACCTGTGCCGTCCTTGACGACATAGTCAACTGACTGCATTGCTCTGCTCCGCCTCAAATAGGCCCGTCTTTTCGCGTGGCCTTATTACCATTGGTACTGAAGCTACCCCCTTTTGGACACAATCTCCAGTATTTTTGGGGGAGCGGGGCCCATTGTGGCCTAAATCACGCTCTATCGGACAATTCGCATGGATAGGAGGGCGGAAATCACCGAAGGCTAGCCCGTTTGATCTATATTTTTGCAACAGCACATTCCGATCACAAAGATTGTTGCAAAGACTCTCCAGACGCGAGTCGGCGCGGTTCGCACGAGCTTCCTGCTCTAACACAGGCGTCTCGCGCAGAATTTCCGGATTATCCACAGGCCCGAAGAATCGAGTTTCTATCCGTGATCAGACGCATCGCGAATCTGTAATTTCGTCGTTTTCCTTTTGTTTTTCGCGCCCAATTCGAATTCTGCCCTTCCGCAAAGGAAGCCCTCCGGACCATATCCGTTATCCATAGTTACGAACTCCAGGTGGCCCTCCAGAAAGAGTCCCACTCTCAACTTGAGATAGGAGGCGTGCCATTTCTCTTTCGTATAGACGAGGATGCGCAGTATTTAGCTCTCAGGCCCTGCTCTCTATTTTGTATTTTTGTCGGTCGCATAGCTGCGTTTTCGGGCAACCGCACCGCTTTGAGGCGAAGATTGGGCAAGAAAAAGGCCCGCACCACTGGGTGCAGGCCTTGCTGAGTTTAATTGTGGCGGACGCTTAGCCCATGCGCTCAGACGCGTAGGAACCCGGGCTCGCGGGGAAGACCACGGTCTTGTTGCCGTTCAGGAAGACGCGGCGGTGAATGTGCGCATGGATCGCACGGGCCAGAACTTGAGCTTCGACGTCACGGCCCAGCGAGACGTAGTCGTCGGGGCTCTGCGCGTGGGTCACGCGGATGATGTCCTGTTCGATGATCGGACCTTCGTCC
This sequence comes from Donghicola eburneus, assembly GCF_900115865.1. Classification (GTDB taxonomy): domain Bacteria; phylum Pseudomonadota; class Alphaproteobacteria; order Rhodobacterales; family Rhodobacteraceae; genus Donghicola; species Donghicola eburneus. Next base: position 518,387 of record NZ_FOXY01000002.1, read on the forward strand.
AGATCGGCAGTGACGTAGTGCGATGTCGCGCCGATCAGCTTCACACCGCGCTCAAACGCCTGCTTGTAAGGGTTTGCCCCTTTGAAGGAGGGCAGGAACGAGTGGTGAATGTTGATGATGCGGCCGGACATCTTCTGGCACATCTCGTCCGACAGGATCTGCATGTAGCGCGCCAGAACAATCAGATCGGCGCCAGTGTCGGTGACGACCTGCATGATCTGCGCCTCGGCCTGAGGCTTGTTCTCTTTGGTCACCTTGATGCAATGGAAGGGGATGTCATGGTTCACGACGACCTTCTGGTAGTCCATGTGGTTCGAGATCACCGCTACGATATCGATGGGCAGCGCGCCGATGCGCCAGCGGTACAGCAGGTCGTTCAGGCAGTGGCCAAAACGCGAGACCATGATGACGACTTTCATCTTCTCGGACTCGTCATGGAAGGTGAAGTCCATGTCGAACTCGCCCGCCAGACCGCCAAAGCCTTCTTCCAACTCGGGCAGCTCTTTGCCCTGCTCGCTACTGAAGCTGACGCGCATAAAGAAGTTGCCAGTTTGCTTGTCATCAAACTGCGAGCTGTCGGTGATGTTGCAGCCTTTGTCAGCGAGGTAGTTTGCGATGGCGGCCACGATCCCGCGGGTCGAGGGGCAGGTGACGGTCAGAGCATACTTTGTCATGCGTGTGATCCTTGAGCGGTCGTCTTGAGCGTGAAATACGATAAGTGTTGGCGTAGAACTGCGCCTCGGCCCGCGTGGTTTCCCCTTTGGTGACGCAGAGCAGCTTTCCTGAAGCAATTCCTAGCGCGTCGTTTTGGAAAGAATCTGTCGGAAAACGCCAGATCACCTGCGATTAGCGTCCTGCGCTGTTGCGAGCGGCAAAGAGTATCTGCAGCGTCCATCCGCGTTCTGTTCCAATTCCAAGGTCCACCCCGAACCTGAGGCGTGCGGGCGAGTATCCTGATCCCCTGCCCTATCGGAACGAAAAAACGCCCGCTTTCTGACGAAAGGGGCGTTTCGATGTCTGCGATGGGAACAGGGGTTTCCGATGATGGACGCCTCGTACCGATGGGAACGTTAGACCAACTGAACCAGACGGCGCAGCGCGGCCATATAACCTTCGATGCCCAGACCAGCGATCACGGCGGTCGCGATATCAGAGACATAAGAATGGTGACGGAAAGCTTCGCGCGCATGCACGTTCGAAATATGCACTTCAAAGATCGGCATCTCGCAGGTGACGAGTGCATCTCGGATCGCCACCGACGTGTGCGTGTAGGCGGCGGGATTAATCACGATCCCGCAGGCCTCGAGCCGCGCGCGCTGAACCAGCTCGACGATTTCGCCTTCGTGGTTGCTCTGGGCAAAGACCAGATCATGCCCATGCTCCGACGCCAATGCACGGCACTTGGCTTCAACATCAGCCAGCGTGTCATAGCCGTAGACTTCGGGTTGGCGGGTCCCCAGCATATTCAGGTTGGGCCCGTTCAGGACAAAAATCGGTTTCGACATAGGAATGCTCCGGAATAACTCTGCTAAGGCCTCTCAAATTCCACGGCTCCGGTCAATTGTGTAGCGTGGTCCGGTCGGCGGCCGCAGCCCCACACTTCTGGATGGGGCCCTCAGCGCGAGCCTACTTTTTCACAGGCAATGCAGTCCGATGCGCGGAGCGGCACGCTGCCAGCTGCGGTTAAACTACAGGTCACTCTTCCGTTCCACGCGGCACGCCATGGTGGTAGCCGTCAGCTTTGGAGCCCATCCATGCGCCTATCTCTCAAGTTTCGCCTTGTGGTAACGTTTCTGCTGCAATTCGCATTTCTCGTCGGCATGGGGGTTCTGGTTCTTTATGAACTCAGCCGCATTCAGGCCAACAGCGACGCCATCGTGAACGAGAATTTCAAACGTGTGCAAATCTTTGATGAGCTTGCCGAACGCCAAGCCGTGATCCAGCGCATCATGCGAGATTACCTGTTGCTCGACGCCAAAGAGCAGCGCCGTTCCTTCAAGGCGGAACTCAAGGCGAACCGCGCGCAACTCGACGACCGCTTAGCCAAAGCGCGCGACGGGGCCTCGCCCGAGACGCTGGCGCTGCTGGACCGTTACTCTGGTCTGCGAAACGAGTTGGAAACGATCAACAAGAAGGTCATGCAGGTCCTGACCTTTGGTGGCGCCAGCAAGGCAGGCGAGTTGCTCTATATGAACAGCTCTATCGTCGACTCCGAAATGGCCACGCTGATCGGCGGAATCTTGGAAAAGGAACGCAAGGCGATGGACGCCGCACTGGTCCAATCAGCCAAGACCTTTGACCAAGCGCGGATGATTGCAATCGGTCTTCTCGCTGTCGCAGCTCTGGTCTCTATCGTTTCTTCAATTAGCACCGTGTCCACCCTGTCCCGCGGTTTTCGCAAGGCCAATGACCTGAGCGCGCGCGTAGCAGATGGGGATCTGACGCAGACGGCGCGACACAAAGACAGAAACGAGATTGGCGACCTGCTGGACAACTTGAACCGGATGGTGACGAGTCTGCGCGGGATCGTCGGCGAAGTGTCGACAGGTGCTCAGAATGTGGCGATCGGGTCGAACCAGATGGCACAAACCTCCGAGGATTTGCGTACCTCAGCGACCACGCAAGCCAGTTCGACCGAGAGTGTATCTGCTGCAATCGAACAGATGACAGCCAACATCGCTCAAACAGCCGAGAACGCCGCCGAGACCGAGAAATTCGCAGCCGAAGCAGCGATTGAGGCACGCCAGAGCGGCGACGCAGTGACCCAGTCCATGTCTGCCCTTCACGACATTCTGGCCAAGATCGAAGTCGTCCAAGAGATCGCGCGACAGACCGACCTGCTGGCCCTGAACGCTGCGGTCGAGGCCGCTCGGGCGGGGGAACATGGCCGTGGGTTTGCGGTTGTCGCCTCGGAAGTGCGCAAGCTGGCAGAGCGCAGCCAGTATGCCGCAACCGAGATCGGCGCGATCTCTCATGGCACCGTCGATGCAGCCCAGAACGCCAGCGAAATGCTATCAAAGCTGGTCACGGCAATCGAACAGACATCCGACCTTGTGGCGGGTATTTCGCGGTCTAATGCTGAAATCTCGATGGGCGCGCAGAGCGTGCGCCAGACGATCTTGGAACTTGATGGCTCGACGCAGGCGAACGATGCCGCCTCCGAGGAGCTGTCGTCCACTGCCGAAGAGCTGTCTGCACAGGCCGCCACGTTGCGCGATTCGATCCGCATCTTTCGCCTGAGCGACGACATCGGCGAACCGAGCCCCGAGACCGATCTAAGCGAATTCGTTGTCGCCAGCGACACACCAATTGAGCTGTCGCTGAACGAGGACGCGGACAAGAAGGACCAGAAAGTAGACTTCACGCCCGCCTAAGATTTTAAGATAGCGGATCTGTCTGATGCAGCGTGATCCGCATGCCGCCATGGGGCACGGGCGGCGTCGTGGGCAGGAACGGCAAACCGGTCGCTTTGGCCAGACCACCATCTGTAGTGATGATGCCAACACGCCAGCCTTTGAACCGCTCTGACAGGGTTTTACCCAAGGCGCCGTACAACGCAAAAAGCTGTTTCTTGTTGCCAATGCGGCCACCATAAGGCGGGTTCACAATAACAATGCCGGGTGCGCAATCTGGGCGCTGTAGGTCACTCACCGCCGCATGGCGGAATTCCGTCAAGGCAGCGACGCCCGCCTTTTCTGCATTCACGGTGCTCATGTGAATAGCGCCGGTATCGCGGTCCGACCCGTAGAACTGGGCGGCAACCTTCTGGGGCTGCACGCCGGCCTTCATCGCGTCAAACGCGGCTGGATCGAAATTCTTCAGCGTCTGGAAAGCAAAACTACGGGTTCGGCCGGGATAGAGACCCATCGCCATTTCCGCTGCCTCGATCACAAAGGTGCCGGACCCACACATCGGATCCATCACCGCTTGCGACCCGTCATACCCCATCTGCCGCAGGAAAGCGGCGGCAAGGTTTTCACGCATCGGCGCCTTGTTCACACGCTCCTTGTGGCCGCGTTTGTGCAGACTCTCACCGCTGGTATCGATGCTAAATGTGCAGAGGTCATCCTCGATCCGCAGCTTAATCACCAACTCTGCCTCGGGATCAATGACTGCACTGACACTGTCTTTCAGCGCGGTCTTCACACGATCCGCCGCGGCGCGGTCATGGTAAATCTTGGATTTACGGCATGTAGCCTCGACCTTGACGGATACACCCTGCGGCAGCAGTGCGGCCCAGTCGATCTTGCGGCTGCGCTTGTCCAGCTGCGCCAAGTGCATCGCGCGAAAACTGGCAAAACGGGCCAAGACCCGCACTGGAGTCCGCAGTTGCAGATTGGCGCGCCAGACCTCGGGCCAGTCGCCGCGAACGGTGATACCGCCCGCCTGCTGGGTCACGCCTGAGAAGCCGCGCTCGCGGGCCTCGGCGGCGATGACGCTTTCCAGCCCAGGCGGGGCCACCAAGAAGATGTCGAAGGTGTTTTCAGATTCCATGCCCGCTTCATTAGCGGCATTCCGGCAGGCACGCGACAGAAATCAGGTCATAGGCACGCAAACGAAAAAGGGCGGGGAAACCCCCGCCCTGCGTCCGTCAATCAGACAGATTATTCGTTCCAGGCTTTGTCCTCGCCGCCCAAGCCACCAACCTGCACACGGGTCGGCAGACCGATGTTATCGAGGATGGTGAAGAAGGGCTTGGGGTCCAGCTCTTCGACATTTTTCATGGTCTTGGCGTCCCACTCTCCGGTCGCAACCAGCATTGCGGCAGCCACGGGCGGCACACCGGCGGTGTAGCTGATCCCCTGCGAGCCAACCTCGTTGTAGGCGTCCTTGTGGTCGGCCACGTTGTAAACGAACACCTCGACGTCCTGACCGTCTTTGGTGCCCTTGACCAGATCGCCGATGCAGGTTTTGCCGGTATAATTCGGCGCGAGGCTCGACGGATCGGGCAGCACGGCCTTCACCACTTTCAGCGGAACGACTTCCTGTCCTTCGGCGGTCTTCACAGGCTGTTCGGACAGCAGGCCAAGGTTTTGCAGGACGGTGAATACGTTGATGTAGTGATCACCAAAGCCCATCCAGAAACGCACATCTGCCTGCGGGTAGTTTGTCGCAAGCGAGTGCACCTCGTCGTGGCCGGACTGGTAGGCGCGGCTGGTTCCAACGACCGGCAGCTCCCAGTCGTGACCAGTCTCGAACATCTTCTTCTCTTTCCACTGCTGGTCTTCCCAGTAGTAGACGACGCCGGTGAATTCGCGGAAATTGATCTCGGGGTCGAAGTTGGTGGCAAAGTACTTGCCGTGCGAGCCCGCGTTGATGTCCACGATGTCGATGGACTTCACTTCGTCCATGTATTCGTCGATCGCAAAGCGCGCAAACGCGTTCACAACACCCGGGTCAAAGCCCGCACCCAGAATGGCGGTCACGCCCTTCTCGGCGCATAGGTCACGCTTTTTCCACTCATAGTTAGCGTACCACGGCGGGGTCTCGCAGATTTTGGTCGGGTCTTCGTGAATAGCGGTGTCGATATAGGCCGCACCGGTTTCGATGCAGGCATCCATGACGGTCATGTTCACAAAGGCCGAGCCGACGTTGATCACGATCTGCGCGCCGGTCTTGTTGATCAGCGCTGCAACAGCCGCGCTGTCCATCGCGTCAACCTGATGGGCTTCCAGAACGCCCTCTTGCTTCATCGCGCCCTTCTCACGGACCGACTCAAGGATCGCCTCGCATTTGGAAAGCGTCCGGCTTGCGATATGGATATCACCAAGCACATCGTTATTCTGCGCGCATTTATGCGCCACGACCTGAGCGACGCCACCAGCGCCGATGATGAGTACGTTCTGTTTCAACGTATCGAACCCCCTTGTCTCTGTGTTTAGGGAAAAGTTCTATCGCCCGAAGACGACGCGATCACGACAAGGCTGCCGCGAAATCCTGATAATCAAAGTCCCGAACCAGACGCTCGGTTCCGTCCAATTCGCGGATGGCAATAGCGGGCATCTTCACGCCATTGAACCAGTTCTTTTTGACCATCGTATAGCCAGCTGCATCCTGAATGCTGATGCGGTCCCCTGCCTTTAGCGGCTCGGGGAATCTGAATTCGCCAAAGATGTCACCGGCCAGACAGGACTTGCCGCAGACCATCCATTCCTGATCACCGGACTGCTCCATCCGCGCGCTTTCGCGGTAGATCAACAGGTCCAGCATATGCGCTTCGATGCTGCTGTCCACAATGGCAAGGTTTTTGCCGTTGAACAGAGTATCCAGAACGGTGACCTCGAGCGTGGTGGATTTGGTGATCGCGGCCTCGCCGGGCTCTAGGTAAACCTGCACTTCGTTCTGGTCACTAAAGCGTTTCAGACGTTCGGCCAGTTTGTCCAGCGGGTAGCCTTCGCCGGTGAAGTGGATACCGCCGCCAAGGCTGATCCATTTCATCTGGCGGATCAGGTAGCCAAAGCGCTGCTCAATGCCGCTCAGCATCGCGTCAAAGCGGTCGAAATCCGCGTTCTCGCAGTTGTTGTGGAACATGAAACCGCTGATCAGATCGACCACCGGCTCAATGTTCGCAGGGTCATGCTCACCAAGGCGGCTAAAGGGGCGCGAGGGGTCCGCCAGATCAAAGCCGCTGGTCGATACACCCGGGTTCACGCGAAGACCGCGCGTGTGGTTGCGGCTAACTTCCTCGAAACGGTTCAGTTGCCCGACGGTGTTGAAGATGACCTTGTCCGAACTTGCCAAGACTTCGTCGATCTCGTGATCGGCCCACGCCACGGAATAGGCATGGGTTTCGCCCGGAAACTTCTCGCGCCCGAGCTTCACTTCGTAAAGCGAGCTAGAGGTCGTGCCGTCCATATACTCGCTCATCATGTCGAACACGGACCAAGTGGCAAAGCATTTCAGCGCCAACAAAGCCTTGGCCCCAGAATGCTCGCGCAGCCACGCGATCTTTTCCATGTTCGGCAACAGGCGCGATTTGTCGATCAGGTAATAGGGCGTCTGGAGCATGTCTCTGCCTTCCGGTTAGCGCATCCGCACAGGACATCGGCATATATGGAAAGACCCCAGACCCGACAAGCCAAGGATCGCCGATAATTCACGGGAATCGTTTCCCATGCGGATACTTAGCGCCCGTTGCCGAAAACTCCAAAGACTGAAAGCTCACAACATTCTTATGCGGGCCTAATTGACACGTTCGATGGCGATTGCTGTCGCCTCTCCGCCGCCGATGCAGAGGGACGCCATCCCGCGTTTCAGGTCATACGTTTCAAGCGCGCTCAGCAGTGTGACCATGACACGCGCCCCTGACGCACCAATCGGGTGGCCCAGGGCACAAGCCCCGCCATGAATATTCACCTTGTCATGGGGTAGATCGAGGTCCCGCATCGCCGCCATCGCGACGACGGCGAAGGCTTCATTCACTTCGAACAAGTCAATATCCTTCAGGTCCCAGCCCGACTTCTCTGACAGCTTGCGCATGGCCCCAATCGGGGCCGTCGGGAACAGGTTCGGCTCATGGGCATGGGTGCTGTGCCCGTGGATGATCGCACGGGGCGTCAAACCGCGCCGCTCTGCTTCGGACATCCTCATCAGGACCATCGCCGCAGCGCCATCGCTGATAGAAGACGCATTTGCCGCCGTGACCGTCCCGTCTTTGCGGAAGGCAGGGCGCAGGCCGGGTATCTTATCAGGGCGTGCGTTGCCGGGCTGCTCATCGGTGTCGACCTCAACCTCTGCCCGTCCCTGACGCACAGTGATCGGCGTAATCTCTGACGCGAACTTGCCTTCTTTGATCGCGGCATTCGCGCGGTCCAAAGACGCAATAGCATAGGCATCCTGTGCCTCTCGGGTGAATTGATAGGCCTCGGCACAGTCCTCGGCAAAGGTGCCCATCAGGCGGCCTTTGTCGTAGGCATCTTCCAAGCCGTCCAGAAACATGTGGTCAATCACCTGACCGTGCCCCATCCGGTAGCCGCCGCGCGCTTTGGGCAGCAGGTAGGGGGCGTTCGACATGCTCTCCATCCCGCCCGCGATGATGACATCCGCGCTGCCCGCGAGGATGAGGTCATGTGCCAGCATCGCCGCCTTCATCCCTGATCCGCACATTTTGTTGACAGTCGTTGCCCCAGCAGACAAAGGCAGCCCCGCGCCCAAGGCCGCCTGACGCGCCGGAGCCTGCCCCTGCCCCGCAGGCAAGACGCAGCCCATAATCACCTCTTCCACTGCATCCGCGCTCAGGCCTGCACCGGTCAAAGCACCTTTGATCGCGCTGGCCCCGAGTTCAGCCCCAGGGGCCCCTTCGAGCGCGCCTTGGAACCCGCCCATCGCTGTTCGAGATGCACCGACAATGACGATCGGATCTTTGCTGGACATGAAACTCTCCCCTGTTTCGTCCGCGGCACGCTCCTCCGTGCCGGTCCGCGCCAGAGTGATCCGCCACCTGCCCTCCTGTCCAGCGGTCGGGCAAAGTCACGCTACGTCACACAAACGAAAACGCGGGCCCCACAGGACCCGCGTTCACTGTCGTCTCGGATAGCTGCGATCAGTAAATCGTCAGCGCCGGCACATACGATATGAGCATCAACACAATCAGCGCTACCGCATAAAACGGCAGGAGCGATTTGACGGTCGGCCCCAACTTTGAGTCCGCAATCCCCATAGAGATAAACAGCGTCGTTCCCACCGGCGGCGTATACAGGCCAACAGCAAGGTTCACGACCATCATCAGACCCAGCTGCACCAGATCCAGACCGATCGACTGACCAATGGTCACGAACAGCGGTCCCAGCAGCAGCACAGCTGCAGGCAGGTCAAGGAAGGCCCCCACGACCAGCATCACGAGGTTCAGCATCAGAATGACCATCCAAGGGTCCGCAAAGGTCGCGGCGACCCAAGATGCCAGTTCCTGCGGAATACGCTCTGCGGTCATCACCCACTGGAGGGTCGAAGACGCCATGATGATCAACATGACCGCACCAGTCATGGCGGCCGTATCGACAAGTGCGTCCCAAATCTCTTTGGGGCCGAGATCACGGTAGATGCCACCCGATACCAGCAGAGCGTAGGCCACGGCCATCACCGATACTTCGGTCGGGGTCGCAATGCCGAAACGCAGGGTACCGATGACGAAGATGGGCATGATCAGCGCTGGGATCGCAGCAAAGAGCTGCCCCTTGAAGGCGTGGAATCCCCCTTCGAGCGGCGAGCGCGGCAGGTTCTGTTTGCGCGCGGTCCACCAAACGGTGGTGAACATGCCTACACCCAGCAAAATGCCGGGCAGAACACCCGCAACAAACAGGTCCACGATCGACACGTTCGACACGAGGCCAAACAGGATCAGCGGGATCGAGGGCGGGATCAGGACCGACACGGTCGATGACGCCGAGTTCACCGCAGCCGCAAAACCCGATGGATACCCTTGCTTCTTCTGTACGGGGATCAGCGCGTTCCCCAATGCCGAAGCGTCCGCGACAGCCGAACCCGACACGCCGCCGAACATGACAGAGCCGATGATCGAGACTTGGCCCAAACCGCCCTTCATGTTGCCAACGAACAGGCGCGCAATGTTCACGAGGTACTGCCCGAACCGGCCCGACATCATCAGGTTGCCCGCAAGAATAAAGAACGGGATCGCGAGCATCGGGAAGCTCTGCGTCGGCGTGTACAGGCGCTGAGCAATCACCGCCATCGGCTTGCCATCCAGCCACAGGGCCGCTGCAACGCCCCCCAGCATCGCGTGCCCGATCGGCACCGCAAACGCTAGCAGGATAAAGAATACCCAGATCATAGGTCCGGTCATGGCTTCCCCCTCTTAACTCAAACTGCGACGTTCGACGTCGCTGGTCGCCACGGACGCACCACTCAGCAGGCGCAGGATCTCGAGCACGGAGATCAGGCCCATACCTGCGAATGCGTAAACAAGGCTCAGGTAGCCCCAGTACTGCTTGATCCCCAGCGTCGACAAAGTCTGGAACTTGGACGCAATCAGGATTGGCTGGCTGGACTGTAGAACTGTGACAGAAATCACGATGATCGCGACTTCGATCATCACCAGAAGACCGCGCCGCAAGTCTACGGGCAGGAAATCGGGCAAAATGGTGATCGCGATGTTTGTACCGCGCGATGCGGCAATCACCAGCCCCGATGCCACCAACCAAGGGAGCAGCAGTGCATGGATTTCATAGGCCCAAGAAATACCGGACCCAAAGGCATACCGCAGGACCACGTTGGCCAACAGCGCCACAAACATAAACACAATGGTGCCGACCGCGATTAGCTTTCCCGAGAGCGCGATCAGACGGATGATCTGCGTGACATACCGGTGAAGGGGACGCGTTTGCGCCCCCTCCCCATTGTTCGGGCTCACGCCGAAACCATTACCCATTACTGGGCCGTCGCCTCTTGCAGCGCTTTGACCAGCTCGGGGTAGGTCTCTGCGTACTTTTCGTAGACGGAAGCGGTCGCGGCTTTGTAAGCCTCTTTGTCTGCATCAGCAAAGGTTGCGCCTTCTGCTTCCATTTTCGGAGGCAGCGAGGTGTCGCCTTCTTGGCTCAGGTTGCGCTGCAGTTCGCCCGCTTCGGCAGTCGCCTTCAGCGCGCATTCCTGCTTGTCTGCGTCCAGAGTTGCCCACCAAGCAAGACCTGCGACCACGGGGGTCGACTCGTACTTGTGGCCGGTCATGGTCACGTAGGGGGTGATCTCGTGCAGCTTGGCCGAGTAGATGTTGGTCAGCGGGTTTTCCTGACCGTCAAAAACGCCGGACTGCAGAGCGGTCGGCAGTTCCGACCATGCCAGAGGTGCAGGTGCTGCGCCCAGAGCCTCGAAGATATCGACGGTCATCTGATCCGGGGGAGTGCGGATTTTCATGCCCTTCAGGTCTTCGGGGGACGAAACATTCTTGGAAACGTGGGTCACGTTACGGATGCCGTTGTCCCAGAAACCAAGGATCTTCAGACCCGAGTTCTGTGCGCGCTGATCCAGCATGTCACCGGCTTCGCCGTCCAGAACTTCCCACGCGCTCGGCAGGTCGTTGAACAGGAAGGGCAGACCCAGCAGACCGATCTCGGGGACGATCTGGCTCATGGCGCCTTGGCTGTTCGCCGACACCTGAATAACACCTGCAGTGGCAGAGGTCAGCATTTCAACGTCGTTACCCAGAGTGGCCGACGGTGCGTGGTTCACAGTGTCGCCCGAGCACTCTGCGTAGACTTCTGCCCACTTCTCGGCCGCGACATAGCGGGGGTTACCGGGGTTTGCGCCGTGGGCAAAGATGACCTCGGCTGCGTTTGCAGTGCCTGCCACCATGGTGCTCGCGGCCAGTGCAGCGTAAACTACAGATTTCATTAGTCTCTCCTCGTTACTAACTTAGGTGAAGACCGCAGCGCGAACTCCTCCGGACGCGCTGCGGAGGGGTTTAGTGGATGAGCGAGCCGCCGTTCACGTCGACTTCGGTGCCGGTGCAATATGCCGACAGGTCCGATGCTAGGAACAGTGCGCAGCCTGCTACATCCGATGCCTCGCCAGCGCGGCCCATCGGGATGCCTTCGAGGATCATCTCTTTCATTTCGGGTGTAAGTTTACCACCCGTAATATCGGTCGCGATAAAGCCGGGGCAGATCGCGTTGAAGCGGATCTGATCGGGGGCGAATTCGCGGGCCATCGCCTTGGTCAGACCCAGAATACCTGCTTTTGCTGCCGAGTAGTGCGGGCCGCCAAAGATGCCGCCACCGCGCTGAGCGGACACAGACGACAGGTTAACGACACTACCGGATTTCTGTTGTTGCATGATCGGCATGCAGACCTGCGACATGTACAGGGTGCCACGCAGGTTGACGTCCATGACCGCGTCATAGTTGCCAGCTTCGATCTGGAGCGATTTCAGAGGCTGGGTGATACCAGCGTTGTTGACCAGAATGTCGATGCGGCCCCATTTGGCGGTCAGCGCGTCAACAGCCGCTTGGCATGCGTCCTTGTCGATGACGTTGCACGCCAGGCCAACGTGCTGCTCGCCGATGTCGGCTGCTGCTGCCTTGGCTGCGTCTTCGTCCAGGTCCAGGATCGCAACGGTTGCGCCGTGCTCGGCGAATAGTTTTGCAGTCGCTTTACCAAGGCCACGTGCCGAAGCCGCGCCGGTGACGATTGCGAATTTACCTTCTAGTAGGCCCATGAGCGCCTCTCCTCCGAAGTAGTAGTGATTAGGGGTGTGTCGCGGGGGGCCTTAGAGCCACCCCTTGATCTGTTCTGCGACCTTCGAAACCGAAAGGCCGTACATGTCGTGTAGGGTGGGCAGCGCGCCCGCCTCGAGGAATTCGTCAGGCAAGCCGATCATGCGGAATTTGGGGGCAACACCGTTGGTCAGCAGGGCACCGGCAACCGCCTCTCCCAGACCGCCGACCTTGGTGTGGTTCTCGGCGGTGATGACCAGACGGCCCCCTTTTGACGCCTCGGCGACGATGGCCTCGACGTCCAGCGGCTTGATGGTCGGGCAGTGCAGGACGGCCACATCGACGTTATCCTTGGCCAACTGCTCGGCCGCATCCAGCGCGCGCATGGTCATGAAACCGGTCGAGATTACCAACGCGTCCTTGCCCTCGCGGATCATCTGCGCCTTGCCCAGTTCGAACTTGTAGTCCGGCTTGTGGCGGGTCAGCACCGACGGCACCTTGCCACGTAGCAGGCGCGAATAGACGGGGCCGTTGTGTTCGATCATCGCAGGAACCATGCCCATGATGTCGTCAGCACAGCAGGGGTCGATAATGGTCATGTTCGGCAACCCGCGGAAGATCGCCAGATCCTCGGTCGCTTGGTGGCTTGGGCCATAGCCGGTGGTCAGACCGGGCAGCGCACAGCAGATTTTCACTGGCAGGTTCTCTTCGGCGATCGCCATGGCGATAAAGTCATAGGCGCGGCGCGAGGCGAACACAGCATAGGTGGTAGCAAAAGGAATGAACCCTTCGCGCGCCATACCAGCGGCAGCAGACATCAGGATCTGCTCGGCCATCCCCATCTGGTAGAACCGGTCGGGCATTTCGTTGCCCAAGATGTGCAGGTCAGTGTATTTACCAAGGTCCGCCGTGAGGCCGACGATACGGTCGTCCGCTTTCGCAGCCTCGACCAGCGCTTGACCAAAGGGGGCCGCAACGGTGTCGTACCCTTCGGCGGCCAGCGAGGCGATCATCGCGCTTGTGGCCTGACGTTCCTCTTTCGGGGTGACTTTGCGCGGCTCGTACTTGCGCGCCATCGATGCCATGGTCATGCGGGCTTTCCTTCTTCAAGAACGTCCAGAGCCTTGCCCCATTCATCTGCATCCACGCGGACAAAGTGGGTGATCTCGCGCTGCTCAAGGAACGGCACGCCCTTGCACATCGTGGTGTCGAAAATGATCACGCGGGGACCGCTGTGGTCGCTGTTTCGAGCCGCATCCATGGCCGCAACCACGGCGTCCAGATCGTTGCCATTCACCCGCTGGGTAAACCAGCCGAAGGCTTCCCACTTGTCGCCCAAGGGCTCCGAGCACAGCATTTCGGTCGATTTCCCGTCGGCCTGCTGGTCGTTGAAGTCCACGAGGCAGATCAGGTTGTCCAGTTTGTGGTGGGCGCCGGACATGGCGGCCTCCCACGTGGAGCCTTCGCCAAGTTCGCCGTCCGACATCAGGTTATAGATGAACGCGGGGTTCTTCTTGCGCTTGAGACCCATCGCCATCCCAACTGCGATACCCAAACCATGACCCAGCGAACCGCCGGTGATTTCCATGCCCGGAGTGTAGGACGCCATGCCCGACATAGGCATCCGGCTATCATCCATTCCGTAGGTTTCGAGCTCTTCTTCTGGCAGGATACCGGCTTCCATCAGCACGGCGTAAAGAGCGATGGCATAGTGGCCAATCGAAAGCAGGAAACGGTCGCGGCCTTCCCATTCGGGCTCGTCTGCACGGTAGTCCATTGCGTGAAAGTAAGAGGCTGCCAAGACATCGGCGATTCCCAACGCCTGTCCGATGTAGCCTTGGCCTTGCACTTCACCCATTTGCAGGGCTTTGCGCCGGATGTTCCAAGCCCGTCGCGCCAACGAAACGTTGGAACGCGCAGGTGCGCGGTCATCTACTGTCATGCTGTCCTCCCACAACGCTTTGCAGCTTGTCGCGGGGGTGTAGCAGGGCTGCGAGTGGACGTATTTTAAGAATAATTCACAACATGTGTAGCTGAAATTAAGTTAGCGCCACCATCCAGTGTTTTATGGGATAAATTCGACTGAAATGCACAGGTAAAAGGGTCGTGAACAGAAAAGCCCGCTCGGATCAACCGAACGGGCCTGCATTGTCCCACAAATGCCCGGTTAAGGTCTGGGTAGGCGAACAGAGAACGTGGAGCCCTCGCCTACTGTACTCTTCAGGCTAAGATCGCCGCCGATTACCTCGACCAAACGCCGCGTCAGAGACAACCCGACACCCACTCCGGAAATGTCGCTATTTTCGCGCCCCAAACGCTCGAACGGGGTAAAGATGTCTTTCTGTCGATCCTCCGCGATACCAGCACCTGTGTCTTCCACATCAATGCGCAAAGTATCCCCGTCGCCGTCGCGCAAGCGCACGGTCACTTTGCCCCCAGCCTTGTTATATTTGATCGCGTTCGAGATCAGCTGAGACAGAATACGCGACAGCGCGCCGCTGTCAGTCATGGCCGTGGTGTCCATGTCAGCCTGTGCGTCGATGTCAAAGGTCACGCCCTTTTCCAGCGCCATAGACCGCAATCCGTTATACGCCTGACGAACCAAGGGCACGGTGTCCACGGCCTCGAAACTGGTCGAAAGGTCACCCTGCTCGATCCGGCTCAGGTCCATGACGCCTTCAACCATGGTGAGCAACTCCGTCGAAGAGCGCGCAATCTGATCCAGGTCGGCCATTTTGCTGGCGTCGATCTTTTGCCCTTCGGCCATCTGCAAGATTTGCGTATAGCCGAGAATCGCGTTGAGCGGCGTGCGCAGCTCGTGGGACATCGCCGACAGGAAGGCTGATTTGGCACGGCTGGCCGCAGCGAGTTTCCCGCTCATCGAGACCAGGTGTTTGTTCACATTCTGCAGTTCAGCCACGGAGTGCACCCGTTGCTGCGACAGTCTGCCCCCTTGGGAAATGTCTGCCATATCAGATTCCAGCTCAGCCAAGGGCTGCGCCACTGACGCACTCATCTTGGACGCACGCTTCCAGAGTACGGCGAAATAGACCGAGTAGAACAGGATCAGCGCCACCAGCATGATCCCACTGACGAGGCCGAGCGCCTCTCTTAGCTTGTTCGAAGGCGTCAGAAGCACGTCCGAGTTCGCGATTGCGATCAGCTTCCAGCCTGGCCCTTCAACGGTCGACCATGACGCCATGACGGGGTGATCGAATTCCAAATCCACGATCCCGCTATCGGCGTCCTGCATCGCGAGCGCCAGTTCCGCCAAATCCGTGCGGCGGAAAATATTGAATTCGGATGGCTTGAAGGTGTCGTCGAGAATGGCCTGATCATAGCTGTGGTCCAGCAACTCCTCGATGCCGAGGTCCCTCTCACCTTGGGGAGGAAGAGCCAGAATGGTGCCGTCACGGCCCACCAGCATCGCATAGCCTTCGCCCGCCAAAGAGATGTCGAGCACCTGATCGACGATTGTCTTGATGGTGATGTCGATGCCGACCACGGCCTCCAGTTTTTCTGGACCCATCACCGGCGCAATCGACGATACCATCCACCCTGCCCCAGCGGGATCGATGTATGCATCGGTCCAGACCACCTCGCCCTTGGGGTTATGAACCTCGTCTGCTTCGTAATAGAAATTGTAGCTGGGGATATCCATCTTTGGCGGGAAGATATCGAGCACGTCGAAATAGGGATAAATCCGGTTCAGACTGTCGTGTGTGTTCAGGTAAGCCTGCGCAATTAACGGGTCTGCACCGACAATCGACTTCATCAAAGGGTCGAGCCGGACAGTGCGCCAAACCTTGTCCTGCTCGGCTTCTTCGATGGGAACGATCCCACTATAAAAGACGGCAGCGCCGCCATTGTCCCGTATCGTGTAAAAGACACCGTCAGGGCTGTAGGCGTGGCGATCCATTTCTGCTTGCGTAATATCAGCGGGCTGCTGCAGGGCATCGCCGGTTGCGTCAGCATAAACCTTGGTCAGCGCCTCGACAGTAGCCAGACGACGGGAAATCGTCTGCGCTTCGCGGGTGGCGGCGTCCGACAGCGCGGCTTGGGACAGTTCTGTTACAGCCTCGGCCCCACGTTTGTAGACGAATTCGCCGGTACCCCAGTAGATGCCGAGGAAGGTCAGCTCGATGAGCAAGAGCGGGATAAGCGCCGCGCTAATGTATGAGTTCCAGAGCCATTTCTTCAGAGGGATTGCCCGATGCGTGCTCGCCAGTTCAGTTTGTGCCACGGCCCTACTACCTTACAAAGTATGGTATAGACCTACCAAAACCCGCATAGAGCGATATCCATCCTTTTCTATATATACTTTTGATCGCAACGGCATCTGACGTACATTCTTTAATTTTTTCATAGCGTTATGATTTGGATGCGCGGTTACAGGTGCGACAATCGTGTAGGGGTCGATTGGCGAGTTCCTGCTACCTGCAATCAATCTGCCGGAAATTCAGAAACTGTTAGCGCCCAAACTTGCACGCAACCCTTAGAAGAACGGCCTGAGGATGGATCAGTTCACTGAAAGTAAGAAGCCGAAGAACCCGCGCGGCCATCGCGTAAAACTTGAATGCTTTGCAAATTCCGGTCGCTCAGCGCACACAATCTATCCGCTAGCGGATAACCTCACTGTTAATTGACTCGGTGAATACAGCCTTTTCTGGTCAGCTAGGTTGACCGCGCCGGATCAGTGGCCACAACGCTGCCCCGAACCGCCTGTAATTTTGTGAAAGCCACAATGACCCAGAATTTCAACCAGACGCGCTTGGCTCGGGCCTGCTGCGCTTTGGCTATCTTTGCTGCGCTTCTGGGAAGTACAGCCCCCAGCCCGCTTTATCCCTATTATCTGGTGACCTTGGATCTAGATAAAGTGGTGGGTACCGCAATTTTCTCGATTTACGCTGCGGGTGCCCTGCTCGCGCTGTTCGTGTCAGGCAAGATCGGCGGGCAACTAGAGGACCTGCGCAAAGTGATCATTCCCGGGCTCGCCTTGACCGCACTGGGGGCTGCGCTCTTTGCGATGGCGGACAGCCTATCCTTGTTGCTGATTGGACGGTTTCTGAACGGCTTTGGCACGGGGGCGATCACAGGCATGGCCTCTGCCGCTCTGTTTTCCATATATCCTGCAGAGCAGAGGCGCACGGCAGCCGTCCTCGCGACGCTTTCGTTTACTGGGGGCGCTGCGGGCGGGCCGATCCTAAGCTCGATCGCATTATCGTTGCACTTCGCGCCAACGGTGTCGCCTTTTATCGTGATCGTATTGCTTTCCGCACTCGCTGCGACAGGTCTGACGGTCAGCCATTGGCCGCGCAAGACTCCGAAGCCCGCCCCCACAATCACAGCCAATGAGCCCGAGACAGGCGTTCATCTGCCGATGTTCATTCTGGCCTGCCTTGTGATCTGTGTTGCGTGGATGCTTGGCTCTATTTTGATGGCGTTAGGAACCGATTTGGGAATCAGCGTCTATGGCTTGCCCTCTGTCGCGCTGGCTGGGCTGGTGCCTGCGATCTTTCAGCTCTTTGCGGGATTGGGGCAATTCGTTTGGGGACGTTTTCCGGTAGAAAAGGCGGTCTTCGTCGGACTTCTCGGGATGATCCTTGCGCAGATTGCCTTGATTTTGGCCGAACCCGGCGGTCTTGGCTACGTGATGCTGGCTCTTATGCCGATCTGCGGCTTTTGCTATGGGGCAGCTTTCGTCGGATCCTTGGGTTTGGCCAACAAATCCGCGACGCCGGACACCCGAGAAAAGTACATCGCGCGCTTTTACGTTGCAGGATATCTGTCGAACTCGATTCCCACAGTGATGGTCGGGTATGTCAGCGATCTGTGGGGACTGAAAATGGCGTTCTTTTTCTTTTCCCTAGTGCTGATTGCGATCGCCTTGGTGGGCCTTGGCTTGCTGCGGAAATATCGGAGTGATCCCGTGATTGCTGTTCAGGTTTGAGCCGTAAATTGATGCCAAAGATCAACATCGCGCGGCGCAATCGCCAACACACGGCAATTTTATTGCATCTTTCTGGCGTGTTCAGCGTTCCATTGGTTGACACTGCCCCATCCACAAGGGCGTTAGTGAAAGCGAATTAAGGAGAGCTGCCACATGTTGACCAGACGCCATTTCATTCAGACTGCAGCCGCGCTCTTTTCCGCGCCGATCGCAAGCCCTGCCTTTGCGGCCTATATCAGCGACCAGAGCCGCTGGGACGAGTGGGATGCCCTCGTGACCCCGCCCAATTATGATCCTGCAACCTCGAACCCTTGGGGCCTTCAGCCACGTTTCCTGCCTGTGCGGGTCGAAGCCAAGGCTGGCCTAACTCCCGGTGACATCCACGTGGATGCTGTAGCCCGCTACCTGTACCACGTACGCGATGACGGCACAGCGATGCGCTACGGCGTGGCGATCGCCAGAGGCAACCTGTACGAGGCAGGCACCTATACGATCCGTCGCAAGACCAAGTGGCCGGGCTGGACACCGACGCCCGCGATGATCGAACGTGATCCAGAGATTTATAAACAGCACGAAGACGGGATGCCCGGCGGCCCCAACAACCCACTGGGATCCCGTGCGCTTTACCTGTTCGAAGGTAACCGTGACACCTACCTGCGAATCCACGGCACGCCGCATCCGTCGTCGGTTGGTGGTCGCGCCAGCTCTGGCTGCGTCCGGATGATCATGGCCCACATCATCGACCTGTATGAACATGTCGAGACAGGATCTACTGCGTATCTCTACGAAGCCGAAGACCGCGTCACGGCCACGAGCTAAAGAAAAAAGGCGTCAGGATCATCCTGACGCCTTTTACATTTACTGGGTTTCGCCCGTATTTGCCGCTGCGATCTCTGCCTCTGTGGCGAGGCGCGTGCAGATCGGGTTCCCTCCCGCAGTTCGTAGCGGCAGGAACGTGTCCTCGACCGGATTGCGATGTAGATACCAGTAGCATCCATCCGCCGGATCCAAACGCACAGCGTTCAGGTTCTGGTAGGGCGCCGCCAGCGCCACCACCTCTTCGGGCAATTCGGTGATGTAGCCCTCTTCGGTCGTTTTCGGGGCAGTCGCACAGGCGCCAAGCGCTACGAATAGGAGCGGCGCGAAACGCCAAGTCTTGAGGACCATATATCTCACCTTATGTCACAAAAACCTGTGGGGATCGCGGTCGGGCCCCACGGCCTAATTTCTGAAGTTCAAACTACCGCCTTAAACTCTGGAAACAAGCACGAGCACAAGACTGTGATGCAAACGCCCCATGCCCTGAGGTATTTGCTGCTATGCAGTGCACCTGCAGGATGGTCACTTGAATTTTGCAGTGATCCCGAGTATGTCACTCGCGCTAAGCATCTTCTACGACCTTCTGTTTCCTATCGGCCTCAGTAGTTCCTACGACGACTCTGAGCCAAGCTATCGCGTTGTGCGGATGGCAGAAAAACAGGAGAACTCACGATGACCAAAGGTACCGTGAAGTGGTTCAACCAGACCAAAGGCTACGGCTTCATCGCACCCGAAGATGGCGGCCGTGACATTTTCGTTCACATTTCGGCAGTCGAGCGCGCGGGTATCACCCAGCTGAACGACGGTCAGGCTGTTTCCTTCGAGATCGAAGCAGGCCGCGACGGTCGCCAGTCGGCGACCAACCTCGAACTGGCCTAATTGTCGGTTTCGGCGCAGAGCGGTTGCGACTGTTCTGCGCCTCTGGGCCTCTTGGCCCTCTTTCGGGCGTCTACCTCGCCCTTGACGTAGAGCGGGTTTCAACCCATCTACCCCGTACGCTGCGCTGCCGCGTGAGCAAGCCGCGACCTGACCAAGGACGCATCAGCGTACACACTTTCTAAGTTCCCCATCACGCAGGGTTCCTGATGCACCGGCCGGACAAGCAGGACTCGCCTGCCCATCCAGAGGCCGACCAGACCCTCGCAGGCTCGCAAAAGGCGGGCCCTGCCCTGATATGCCGGCCCTCGTCATGAACGCGACCGGCTGCAAAGGACGTCTTTTGACCGATTTTACCGCGCTTGGCCTGTCGACCAAGCTCCTTGATGCGCTTGCAGGCGCTAACTTCACCACCCCCACCCCGATTCAAGAGAAAGCGATCCCGCTTGCTCTCGAAGGCCACGATATCATGGGCCTGGCGCAAACCGGAACGGGCAAAACCATGGCCTTTGGCCTGCCCTTGATTGACACGCTGCTGTCACAGCCCGGCAAACCCCTGCCCAAAACCTCCAAGGCGCTGATCCTTGCGCCCACGCGCGAACTGGTAAACCAGATCGCCGATAACCTGCGCGTTCTGACCGACGGCAGCCGTATCCGCGTTGTGACTGTTGTGGGTGGTCAGTCGATCAACCGTCAGATCAACGCGCTGTCTCGTGGCACCGACATTCTGGTCGCCACTCCCGGCCGCCTGATCGACCTGATGGATCGCGGAGCGATTGATCTGGGCACTGTGCGCCATCTGGTGTTGGACGAAGCGGACCAGATGCTGGACCTTGGCTTTATCCACGCACTGCGCAAGATCGCGCCTGCCCTTGGCACCCCGCGCCAGACGATGCTGTTTTCGGCCACCATGCCCAAGCAGATCGAAGAATTGTCCGACGCCTATCTGACCAACCCACAAAAGGTTCAGGTCGCGCGCCCTGGCAAGGCGGCAGACAAGATCACGCAGTCAATCCACTTCTTGAGCAAGCCTGAAAAGCCGAAGATGCTGCGCGAGATCCTGTCAAAGGATCTGGACGCTCTGACACTCGTCTTCTCACGCACCAAGCATGGCGCCGAGAAATTGATGAAGGGACTTGTGGCTGACGGCTACAATGCGGCCTCTATCCACGGCAACAAGAGCCAAGGCCAGCGCGACCGCGCGATCAAAGCCTTCCGCGAAGGCGAAATCACCATTCTGGTCGCAACCGACGTCGCCGCGCGTGGCATCGACATTCCAGGCGTGGCGTATGTGATTAACTTCGACCTCCCCGAGGTGCCTGACAACTACGTCCACCGGATCGGTCGGACCGCCCGCGCAGGCCGCGACGGCGAAGCGATCGCCTTTTGCTCGCCCGAGGAAACCGATCTGCTCCGTCAGATCGAGAAGCTAATGAAGATCGAACTACCCGTCGCCAGCGGCACGCGCCCTAGCCGCGATGCAAAACCGGCAGGCAAACCCGGCGGTGGTCGCAATCGCGGGCGATCCAACAGTCAGAAGCCCAAAAGCTCCGAAGGTGCCCCCGCAAAGAAGCGTCGCCGCCCTCGGAACCGCAAAGCGGCGTAAAAAAATTAATCATGAATTGGGCGTCCCACTGGGGCGCCCTTTTTCATTTCTACATCGATTAGATGCTGCAAAACGACCATTAGCAGGTCCGGAAGAAAACACTCTATGCGTGTATATCTACCAATTCGATATTTCTAAACTTCAGCCAAACTTGCCGTCAATCGGCAACTGTGACTGCAACACTTACAAGTCACGCAAGATACTCGTCTCATACCGATACACTTTGCATTCACTATGATAATCAGGATCATACAGGAATGCAGGGTTTCCCCTGCAAAACCTCAACGGCATAATCTCGGCAATGCAATCAACAAGGTATGAGTATTGTTACTAGCATCTAGTACGTTTTTATATACAACTCATGGATGAGTCATCAATTCTTAGTGACACAGTCCGGGTGCGCTTATGTTTCGTTTTATTTTTTCATTTTTCATTAGTCTTCAGATTTTGCTTTTTGCAGCCACATCGGTGCTCGCTCAGCGGGCCCTCGAGAATGGCAGCTTCGAAGAGAACGCACCCGCTTTGGACGGGTCGAACTTATATCCAGTCAGTTGTACCGCCTCACCTCGGGTGGTCACATCAGGCACATGGGGCGCATACGTTGCCGCTGGCGACATTCCCGGCTGGGAGACAGAGGCCAGCTTCAACGCCACAGGCTGCGGCTACTCTGGTGAAGTGATCGAATTTTCCCGCAAGAACGGCCGAGATGCCCAAGATGGCAGCCACTATATCGAACTGAATTCTTCTGAACCTGCGGGCGTTACGCAACCCATCTGCATTCAGACCGGCGAAACAGTCGGCTATAGCTTCTGGCACAAATCCTCAGCAACGGCCGGAGGGCTGCCCGAGACAGTGGAGATGTTGGTCGGCGGCATGGTCATTGACAGCAACACAGCCACCAACGGATGGGTCGAGGTATCTGGGACCACCACCTACACTGGCCCGTCAGGTATCGTCGATTTTAAATTCCGCAGCACGTCCCCTGCAGTCGGAAGCGGTTTCTCTCTGGAGGGGAACCTGCTGGACAACGTTTCGCTGACATTCATACCATACGTACAATACAACACCGGAACCTGGAGCGCGTCTGAGACCACGGCGTCTCCGAGCGGCCCGTCCATCTTGGTCACGGGCGAGGTCCCGAGCGGGGGCCTGACGGTTCCGATTACCATTGTTGGCGGCACCGCGACCGAAGGTGACGACTTCACCTACACCAACAGCATTTCTGTCCCAGCGGGCACCTACTCCGACACGCCCTTCGCCATCGATTTCACACTTTTGACCGATGCAATGAGCGAAAGCGATGAGACAATCATTTTTGGCATCGGAAATTTGGGGACCGCAGCTCTGGTCGCGGACGCAAGCTGCATCGGGACGCCAGTTGCGACGGCTACCTTCACGATTCAGGATATTCCGCCGGTGGTCGACGCCATGGACGACACCCCCGCCGCCTTGAATGGCGCGCTGGGCGCCACCATCCCCAATGTGGTAGCCAATGACACCCTTGGCGGCGTGGCCGATCCCGCGATTGGCACTGACGTCACCCTCGCTGTCACCGGCACCGCGCAGGATGGCACCACGGCGCTTGGCCTCGACGTGACCCCCGCAGCGGGCAGCATCTCCCTTGATCCCGCCACCGGCGAGATCACCGTCGCCCCCGGCACCACCGCGGGCACGTACCTCTATACCTACGAGATCTGCGAGGTCCTCAACCCCGCCAACTGTGACACCGCCGTGGTCACTATTGTGACCGATCCGCAGGCCACCGTGGCCATGGACGACACCCCCGCCGCGGTGAATGGCGCGCTCGGAGCAACCATCCCCAACGTGGTGGCCAATGACACCCTTGGCGGCGTGGCCGATCCCGCGATTGGCACCGACGTTACTCTCGCTGTCACCGGCACCGCGCAGGATGGCACCACGGCTCTTGGCCTCGATGCGACCCCCGCAGCGGGCAGCATCTCCCTTGATCCCGCCACCGGCGAGATCACCGTCGCCCCCGGCACAACCGCGGGCACGTACCTCTATACCTACGAGATCTGCGAGGTCCTCAACCCCGCCAACTGTGACACCGCCGTGGTCACAGTGACTGTAGATGCCGCAACCATCGACGCCGTTGACGACGCGCCTGCTGCCATCAGCGGATCCGACGGCGCGACGATCCCTTATGTGCTGTCTAACGATATCCTCGACGGCACGGCAGGGCCCGCGATCGCAACCGATGTGACCGTGTTCAACAGCGGATCCTCTCAAGACGGCACCACCCCAATCGGGTTGGATACGGTCCCAGCGCAGGGCAGCATCACCTTTGATGCAGCAAGCGGGGACGTCATTGTTGCGCCCGGCACTTCTGCCGGGACATACACATACACCTATGAAATCTGCGAGGTTCTTAACCCGACCAATTGTGACAATGCTCAGGTCACGATCCGCATCAATCCGGCCGTGATCGACGCTGTGGACGATGACTTCACAGGCTCTGCTGGGTCTAGTGTCGTGGCGGGGTCCGCCGGCCCTGTCCTGACGAACGACACAATCGACGGAAACGTCGTTCCAGCCGACGGCTCTCTTACCACGATCGCACTGACCGACGACGGCGGCATGACGGGCGCTACGCTGGCGACGGATGGCGCTCTGACGATCCCAGCAGGTATCGCGGCAGGCACTTATGCCCTGACCTACGAGATTTGCGAGATCCTGAACCCGACCAACTGCGACAGCGCAACCGCGCAGGTCCGCATCACAGATCCCGACCTCTTGGCCCTGATCAAAGAAGATCTGACCAAGGTTCTGAACGAGGACCGCGCTGCAGCGATCACGCAGCAAGCGGCCCGCATGCAAGGATACGCGTCGGACGGATTGCAGCGTCTGAAGGCACGCACGGCGACGGCCTGCCAAGAGGCTGTAAACCTAGAGGCCGAAAAAATCTTGTTCGACACTGACCGCGCCATCATCAAGCCGGAAAGCAGTCAAACACTAGATGAGATCGCCTCAATCCTTGGAACCTGCAAAGGCGTTGCCTTTGAAATTGCGGGGCACACGGACAGCGATGCGTCGATGGCCTATAACGTCGGACTGAGCCAACGTCGCGTCAATGCTGTCTTGGGCGCCTTGACCGATCGCGGTGTCGACACCGAAGATTTCGTCGCGCGCGCCTATGGAGAAACCAGCCCTGCGACATCGAATGCGACGGACGCGGGTAAGGCCCAAAACCGCCGCGTGGAGTTCCGCTTGATTGACCAAGCGCCACTGGTCAGCACCTGCCACAATGGCGGCACCCTTCAGCGCCGCATTGATGGGGATGCGAACGACACTGAGGCGCAGCTGGATGGCGGTCTCTATCGTGAAACCTATGACTGTGTGCGCGACGAGTGGACCATCGTAGAAAGCGCCCTGAGCTTTCATGAAAGTGACGACGGTCAATCGCAACGCCAGCTCAACCTGTCCTTCCGCCGCGAACGCTTCCGCGACGAAACCAGCTTGCGCGGATGGTTCTTTGGCCTTTATGGCAGCCAAAACGACATCAGCAGCCTTGCCGACGGCGAGATTGCGGGCATTGGGCTGAACGGTGGCATTTATGGCGCGGACCAACTGCAAAACGGCCTGTATCTGGATTACTATCTGGGTGCAGCTGCCGGACGTCACGAGTTCGATCTGGCCTTTGACCGCTCAATCGGGACAATTGATGCAGACGGACACTACACCTACTTCGCCGGCTTTGCAGGGATCGCCTTGTCCGGTGATCTGGACCTTGGAGAAGTTACTGTCACCCCACGTGGGGGGCTTGAGTTCGCCTATTCGCCAGAGGCAGAGGTCGAGGTCAAAACCAGCTTGGGCAACCTCACGCAGTATGGTGACTTTAGCCTGAGCGAGATTTCCGGCGGCCGTGCTTTTATCGAAATCCGTCATGAATGGAGCGTCTGGGAAGACTTGGGCAAGTTCGCCATAGCCCCACGGGTAGCTTGCTACGAACCGCTTGTGGGCGAGGCATTGGGCTGCACGTATGGCGGATACATTGAGATTGAGCAATCGGACGACGACAGCCCCCTCGCCTATCATGCTCGCCTTGATCTGGAGCAAGGCGAAACCTTCCGCACGGGCTCGTTCACAGCCGGCATTACCCGCAGGCTGCGCCGCACCATCCTACGCGCAGATGCTACAGTTGACGGAGATGGGCGCGCAAAAGTAGGCAGTAGCGTAGAGGTCAATTTCTAGACACTTGCTGACTGATCAAGAACAAAGAGAAAGGCCCTTTTCCAATTTCGGAACTGGGCCTTTTATTTATGGCTTGGACCGTAAGGTTATCCCTATCGGCTTCAAAGGCACCATAAATGCCCTCTTTCTCACAGACCTGGCGATCAAAACCCATCGCGACCTCGAAGGCCGCGCAAAGGCCGGCAAATGCGTCGGTGTAATGAGCCAGCATTTTCTGCTCAGTTTAAGCCGTTAATCTGAATGCCTCGGCAGGCGTGCGCATGGCAAGGGCCTGATGACGGCGGCTGTTATTATATAAGCTGATCCAGTCGCCGATGACGCGCGTGGCGTGCTGGATGCTCTCGAAGCGATGACGGTTGTACATCGTTCTTTGAGGGTGCGGATGACCCTTTCGACCATGCCATTCTGCTGCGAGCAGTGTGGGGTAATGAACCCCTGATGCAGACCATAGCGTAAGCGCCGCGCCATCGCTCTCGTAGGTGTTATTTTCTGTTTCTTTTAGAAGGAGCCGTCCAGATATGGAGGGTTCTTATGGATGATACGGTACAAAATTACGTAACTTGCCACAGTGCCGAAGAAGGATATGGCGGGCGTATTGATGTTGTGATGGGTCCAACGGGCCGGCGCCGGTGGCCGGAACATGTGAAGGCGGAGCTGGTGCTGGAGAGTTACCGTGATGGGTTTCGGTCGCGGACGTTGCTCGCAAGCACGGTATCTCCGCGCCGCAGCTTCATTCCTGGCGTCGTGCTGCCCGTGAAGGGGTTCTTGCAATGCCCGATGACGACATCCCTGGGTTGGTGCCTGTGGTCGTTGAAGGGCATGACGGCGACGCCCGTGTTGCCCGTCGGAACGAATGCGATGGAATTGTGCTGGAAATCGAAGGCGTTCGGGTCTTAGTGCCGGCAAGATTTGCCCCCGACCATCTTGGCCATATTTTGTCTGCCATTCGGGCTTCCACATGATCTTGCCTGGAGGGGCGTACCACGTCTATCTGGCAACGCGGCCGGTCGACGTCCGAAAGCGGCATGCGGATTTGGCGTTGGTGGTCCAAACAGTGCTGGGACGTGATCCGTACAGTGGGGCGATCCGCAAATTGTGGTGTTCCAGCATTCCAGAAGCCGGAGCGCCAAAACCGCTCAAGAGATCTTCCGTGACTTCCAGGGGCGCCAGCTGACCGTTGATGGCTACGCCGGATACGATGCATTAGGTGATCCGAAGAAAACCAATGCCCCTTGGACGATGGCCTATTGCTGGACGCATTGGCGACGCCGGTTCGTCGATTATAGCCGCACGACACAATCCCCGATTTGTCTGGAAATGACCAATCGCGTCGCGCAGCTTTATCGGATCGAGGCTGACATCCGGGGCAAAGCGCCGGACGTTCGGCGCGCCGTCAGGAAACAGCTTTCCAAGCCCATCGTGGCTGCACTGCGTCTTTGGCTGGAAGGGCAACGCGACCTGCTCTCTTCAAGCTCGGATCTGGCCCGCCATATCAGGTATGGCCTCAAACGATGGGTGGGCCTGACGCGGTTCCTTGACGATGGCTGCATCGAGATGGATACGAATGCAGTAGAGAACGCAATTCGCCCGATTCCTCTTACAAGAAAGAATGCACTCTTTGCGGGAAACGACGAAGGGGGCGGTCACATGGGCACGCATGGCATCGCTGATCGGTACCTGCAAACTGAACGGCATCAACCCGCAGGCCTACCTGGAACACGTGCTGGACAAGATATTGAACGGACATATGCAGGACGACATCAAAAGCCTGCTGCCGTGGAACTTCAAGCCGAACGGGCCAAAGTACTCATGAGCAAGATGAAAGATCTCAAGCGCAGCATCGAGGTGATCGCAGGGCAAGTCACGGCTCAGCAGATGATCATAGAGGGCGTCATCGTCGAAGCCCTCCGCAAGAATGCCATCGACGAAGCGCAAATCATGGCGCTGCTGACCCAAGGCATGGATATTTTGAGAACAACAAAAGCATGACCAAGAGCGAGTCCTTCGGTGCTATCGGCACCCTGACAAGCGTTGCTGACACGATCAAACGAATGAACGACGCGAAGCTTATCGGCTGAGCGCTTGCCACCAACCCAAGTGTCGTCAAGCCGAAACTCAGTGGGTGATCAGGCGGCGCTTGTAAGTGGCAGGCTTATTCTCCCCAAAACGGGCAAGTGAATTTTCCCCAGTTGAGGCACTGAGTGGCCAATTCTGAGGGGGCATGCCCCCTCAGAATTGGCTTTCGCCAAAATCTACCCCGCAATGCTCTCTATTGGATGGGAGGATTGCCGGGTGATCCAACTGAGAAACCTTGTGTTGATACATGATTTGAAGCGTCAGGGGCTGAGCGTAAGTGCAATTGCCCGACAGATGGGCTGCGATCGCAAGACCGTCCGCAAATACCTTGATCTTGGACTTGAGCCGCCGATTTATGGGCCGCGCCCCCTTCGTGGGAGCAAACTGGATGGATACCAGCACTATTTGCAAGAGCGCGTGACCCAGTTTCCGGGGCTGTCCGGGCGACGCCTTTTCCGTGAGATCAAGGAGCTTGGGTATGAAGGCAGCTATTCCACCGTGAAGGGATTTTTGCGAGAGATCCGGCCACCTGCCCAAACGCCTTTCGAACGCCGGTTCGAGACCCCGCCAGGTCAACAGGCGCAGGTCGACTTCGCCGAGTTTCCGGTTTGCTTTACCGACGAGCCAGATACAGTGCGCAAAGTCTGGCTCTTCAGTCTGGTCCTTGGGCATAGCCGCTGGATGTGGGGCAGGTTCGCCGACAGTCAGAACCTGCAGACAGTCCTCCGATGTCACATCGCCACCTTCGAGGCCCTAGGAGGGACGCCAGAAGAAATCCTGTATGACCGGATGAAGACGGGGTCATCGGCGAAGACGCAGCAGGTGTGGTGACGTACAACAGGTCACTCGTGGCCTTGCTGACGCACTACGGCGCTGCCCCTAAGGCTTGTAAACCCTATCGTGCAAAGACGAAGGGAAAAGTTGAGCGGCCTTTCCGGTACATCCGCCAAGACTTCTTCCTGGCACGCAACTTCCGCAATTTACAGGATTTGAATGGGCAGTTCTCCGCATGGCGGGCAACCGTTGCCAACCCGCGTGTTCATGCGACCACGGGCCGTGTCGTTGATGACGCCTTTGCCCTGGAGCAACCAGCGCTGATCGCCTTACCGGCCCTGCCGTATGATGCTGTGCTCAGTGTGGAGCGCCGGGTCAGCAAGGACGGCATGATCTCGGTCGATGGCAACCTTTACAGCGTACCGGATACGGCACGCAGGCGCACGCTGGAAGTCCAGAACCATACGCGGGATATCCGCATCTTTGAGGATGGGGTGGAAATTGCCCGACATCCTGTGCTCGAGGGCAAAAACCAACGGCGTGTTGATCCGAGCCATCGCAAAGCCCCTCCGAAGCGGCAGGTCGTGCGCTCGGAGCGGCCATCAGGCCTTCACCGATCCCTCGACTTTTACGATGCGGTTGGGCGTCGGCTATCAACTGGACAGGTGTCGCGATGAGCGGGCTTCTGGACCGCGTCCGCGGCGCACTGGTGGGGTTGAAGATGCCTCGAGCTCTGGAGGCGCTTGATCATACCCTGCATCGCCTCGAGCAAGGGGAAATCACGGCCTTGGAAGCCATCGACACGCTCTTGAGCGAGGAATATTCCACGCGTGAGACGCGCTGGATTGATGTCGCACTCAAGACAGCACGCCTTGTTCCGATCAAGACGCTGGAGGGCTTTGACTTTGCCTTCCAGCCGTCGATCGACAGAGAGCGGGTGGCCGCCCTGGCGCAGCTGGACTTCATTCGCAGAGCTGAGGTGGTTCACTTTCTGGGGCCGCCGGGCACAGGGAAATCCCACTTGGCCACAGCGCTTGGGGTCGCAGCCGTCAAAGCGGGGCGCAGTGTGTATCGCGCCACCCTGGCTGAATTGGTCGAAGCCCTGTCGAAAGCCGAACGAGAGGGTCGGCTGATCGAGAAGATCCGCTTCTACACACGCGCTTCACTGCTGATTGTCGATGAGATCGGATACCTCCCAATCACACAGGGTGGTGCCAATCTGTTCTTCCAGCTCGTTAACGCGCGCTATGAAAAAGGCGCGATGATCCTGACCTCCAACCGTGGCTTCGCGGAGTGGGGTGAAGTCTTTGGAGATCCAGTCGTGGCGACCGCTTTGCTGGATCGTCTCCTCCATCACGCTGTCGTCATGCACATCGAAGGAGCAAGCTACCGCCTGCGTGGTCATGCCGATCTCATTCCAGAGCATGTGCGTGCAAATGCGCCCATTGCGCCGCCCCCACCTCCAAAGCGCAGAGGGCGCCCACCCAAAATCAAAAATGGAGCTGCCAGTCTATAATCCCGCAGACAACCGAGACACCAAACTGGGGAATCTTAACTTGCCCGTTCTGGGGATTTTTGACCTGCCATTGACAGCGCTTACCCTTCAGCAGGTCATTCTGCATGCTGACATGCGCTTCAGGTGCCGGTTCTCCTCAGCCATGGACTTCATCTCGCTGATGAGGCTGGCCTCCATGCCGCCGTAATTCGCACGCCATTTGTACAGTGTCGCACTGCTCATCCCGTGATCGCGGCACAGCTCGGCGGCGGGCACTCCGCCAACCATCTAGCGCAGCACTGCCATGATCTGCGCTTCGGTAAATCGTGTCATCTTCGTCAGAATCTCCTCGTTCATCCTGCCCTGAAAATTCTACTTCCGCATCCCCTTAAGATCTGGGTGGATTACCCCGGACCTGCGCATAATCGACGATGCGCTCTGGGATAAGGTCAAACTGCGCCAGTCCAAACTCCGCGAAGAGGTCTTTAAGACGCGTAACGCCGGACATACCCCCGGCACCGAGACGGCGCGACGGCCCTCATATCTCTTGTCAGGCCTTCTGGAATGTGCGGACTGCGGCTCCGGCTACAGCATGATCAATCAAGAGCGCATGGGCTGCTCAGCCGCGCGGAACAAAGGCACCTGCCCCAACCGCCGCAGCATCAAACGCACGGACATTGAAGACCGCGTTCTTTCGGGCCTGAAGTCCCGCCTCATGGCCCCGGATCTCGTCCACGCATTTGCACAGGCCTATACAGAAGAACTGAACAAAGCCCGCAAGTCCGCCGCCGCCCACCGCGCACAGATGGAAAGCGACCTGGCCAAAACAGAACGCCAGATCGCGAACCTCGTCGAGGCCATCACCGAGGGGATGTTTCACGCGAGTATGAAGGAGAAGATGAGCTCCCTGGAGGCGCACAAGGCCGATCTGGAAGCACAACTCTCGGGCACGCCCGATCCTGACCCGATCTTGTTGCACCCGCGCTTGGCCGACGTTTATGCCCGGAAGATCACCAACCTGATCGACACCCTCAACGACCCTTTTCTTCGCTCTGAAGCGACAGAGATCCTCCGGAGCCTTATCGACAAAGTCGTTCTTCATGCTGACGCGGACGAGCCCAACAACCACGCCATTGAGCTTCATGGGGCGCTAGCAGGGATTTTATCACTGTGTTCTGGTGATTTAGATGCTCCGACCCGTGAGCGGCGCATTGCTGTATCACCTCAGTCGAAAGCGTTGGTTGCGGGAGTAGGATTTGAACCTACGACCTTCAGGTTATGAGCCTGACGAGCTACCGGGCTGCTCCATCCCGCGACGCTTATTGGCCTATT
>NZ_FOXY01000007.1 GCF_900115865.1 Donghicola eburneus
ATCTGTTCGTCCGTAAATCGTGTACGCTTCATTGTCTGTCCTCAAATTGGGTCAGACTCTAATCGATGATGGAGGAAAAATCCCGTGGCAGGTCACCTGTAAACACACAGTTAAGACAGGAGATGCTGGGTCCCATCGTTAATCTATTTATGCAAGGCGATCGAAAGAGCTATATCGGCCAGTTTCTTTGTACATATTGATCTAAGGAGACAGCGATGGACGATTGCAGGGGATTTCACAGGCGAGTTCAAGCTCGATCAATTCTCCCTAAGTGCTATTCACACCATCCGTTTTGCTCTGGCACGAACGTATTCCAAGCCGGGTCGGGGCATCTCACATAACAAGATGCTAAGTCGAAAAGCCGTGTTTAAGGTGGACCGAAATTTCTATACGAGCGGCTTTGTCAAATACCTTCAAAGAAGCAAGCCGTGCGCAATTCGAGTTCCTGCAATCAACGCTTTCGAATTGTGGGCAGCATTCGTAACTTATGGATGACGAGAGCAGCGAGTACGATGGCCGAGAGTAATACTTTGGGCATCGATCATAGCGGATCGAGACGCGACGCCAATCCTTCACGTTACACTGCCGACAGAGGAAGGGGGGAGGGTAACGAGAAAATGCCCCGCGCTATAGATCAGCAGGGCCCGCGAAAGCGAGGGCCGAGAAGGCCGCTGTTGTGCAAAAAGAACAGTTATAGTGCCGACGCTAAACGAATAAGCGTCAGTAATTCCTTCAAGAGCGTAACTGACCTGCCGCAATCATTGACATGAGCACCATAACGGTCGCGCACGCTAAGAGCAGCACCAAGCCCCCCATTTGGTAAGCTGCCCCAGACATAACAGTCCCAATCAGTCGCCCCGCGGCGTTGGCCATGTAGTAAAAGCCCACGTCCATAGTTACCCGTTCTGACTTGGTGAATGCGAGGATCAGGTACGAATGGAGCGAAGAATTGATTGCGAAGACGGCGCCAAAGGCCAAGAGTCCAACGATCAGTAACGCCGTAAGCCAATCGGATGGGCCGGTTGCCATGAATGCGGCGCAGGCGAGAGCGGCAGGAATGGCCGAAAGCAAGAACGCCCAACGGCGCGCGTCGGCGATGAGAGCCGCTTCCGAACGGGCGCCTGCGCGCAGGACTTTGGGCGCAAGACCTTGGATCAAGCCGTACAGAATAATCCACGCAGCCATGAACGTTCCGATGATGAAGAATGCCGTGCGATTGCCCTCTGCGGTCCCATCAGACAGCACACTGTAAAAATAGATCGGGATGCCCACCACAAACCACACGTCCCGCGCAGCAAATAGAAACAGGCGTGCCACCGAGAGCCAGTTCACGTTGGCCGACTTTGAGAAGACTTCCGAAAATTTGGCACCCTTTCGTCCTGTCGGCAGCCCGGCAGGCATCGCATAGGCAATAGCGACGAGTATGATGAACAACACGCCTGCCATCAAATAAGTCGCCCAAACAAAACCTAACGTGGACAACATCAGAGTACCCAGCAAGAAGCCGACGCCTTTGACCGCATTCTTGGAGCCTGTCAGGACAGCGACCCAACGGAACAGACCTCCTTTCTCAGTTGGGGCCAGAAGCTTGACTGCAGACTTTGACGACATCTTGGCCAGATCCTTGGCCACGCCGCTCGCACCTTGGACGCACATAACGTAGGTGACTGACAGACCGATGGACCATGCTGGATCGAGTTGCGCCAAGGCAATCAGCGCAACCACCTGAATGCCGAGCCCGACGTAGAGGGTAGAGGTCAGTCCAAACCGCGCGGCAATCCAGCCTGCGGACAGGTTCGTGACCATGCCTGCAATCTCGTAAAGCACGAACAAGTAGGCCAGTTGCACAGGGCTGAAGCCCAGAGTGTGGAAATGCAGCAAAACGAGCATTCTCAGCGCCCCGTCGGTCAGCATGAAAGCCCAATAGGCCGCTGTGACCGCGATGTAGGCGGACATTCCTTCGGGGCGGGTGCTCACAGGCGGGCTCCGACCATTTCGGCCACGTCAACGAGCCGATGCGCGTAGCCCATCTCGTTGTCATACCAAGCGTAGACTTTGACTTGGGTGCCGTTGATCACCATCGTCGACAGGGCGTCCACGATCGAGGAACGTATGTCGTTGGTGTAGTCGGTAGACACCAGCGGCCGTGTTTCATAGCCGAGGATGCCGGCCAGCGGGCCTTCGGCGGCGGCTTTGAACAAGGCATTGACCTCTTCGGCTGTGGTCTCCCGCTCCACCTCAAAGACGCAGTCGGTCAGCGACGCATTCAGCAGAGGCACACGCACGGCATGACCGTTCAGGCGGCCCTTGAGTTCGGGATAGATCAGGGTGATCGCCGTGGCGCTGCCCGTTGTCGTCGGGATTAGCGAGTTCAGTGCAGATCGCGCGCGGCGCAGATCCTTGGCGGGGCGATCCACGATGGTCTGTGTGTTGGTCACGTCGTGGATCGTGGTGATCGAACCATGCTTGATGCCCAAGTTTTCGTGGATGACCTTGACCACAGGTGCAAGGCAGTTGGTGGTGCAGCTTGCCGCGGTGACGATCTGATGCTCTTTGGGATCGTAGACGTCGTTGTTCACGCCGTAGACAATGTTCGCCGTGGGGCCGTCTTTGACAGGGGCCGAGACGACAACCTTTTTCACGCCTGCTGCAAAGTAGGGGGCGAGCTTGGCCTCGGTCTTGAAAACGCCGGTGCAGTCGATGACTACATCAACGCCGTCCAGAGGCAGTTCGTTCAGGTCAGATGTACCGACAAACGGCAGGCGGGTGCCGTTGATCGTGACGCTATCCGAGTCGTGGCTGAACTCTGCATCCCAGCGGCCGTGAACGGTGTCGAATTCCAGCAAGTGGGCATGCATCTCGGGATCGCCTACTGCGTCGTTGATCCATGCTATCTTGGCGCCGCGCTCGAGCAGCGGTTTGAGGGCAAGCTTACCGATGCGGCCAAGGCCATTCAGGGCGTAGGTGATCATGCGTCGTAGTCCTTTGGCATGCGGGCAATAGAGTCGATCGCGCTCTGCAACGCGATCCGGTCCAGCGAGTCGACTTGTAGCTGCACGAAAGCGGCAACGCGCTGGCGCAGCGCGCGATAGGTGTGTTGGTAGGCGTCTTCGATAGAGAATCCGCTTGCGACCAGAGAGCTGGGGTCTGGCAAGCCCCAGTGGCCGCTGATCGGTTGCCCCTCCCATGTGGGGCACTCTTCGTTCGCGGCTTGGTTGCACACAGTGAAAACGAAATCCATTTGCGGGGCCATATGCCCCTGAAACGCATCCATGTGTTTGGGCGACAGGCCGATGGGTTCAATCCCGTTGGCTTCGAGTGTGCGTAGGGCCATTGGGTTCACGGAGTCGCGCGGATGTGTCCCGGCGGAGTAGGCCTTGAACCGATCACCCGCCATGTCTCGCAGAATGGCTTCGGCCATGATCGACCTTGCAGAGTTTCCGGTGCACAAGAACAGAACGCTCATTTTGCCGCTTGATCTTGGAGCGGGGGCTGGGGCGCACATTTCGGGGCGGCCACGGCAGCAATCCACCAGCAGATAGTCAAAGGTCTGTCGCACAGTCTCCATATCCACCGAATACATGAGCGAGGTGCCCGCGCGTTGCTGCGTCACCAGCCCGACCTGCATGAGCGAGGACAGGTAGGTGGAGAGAGTACTGGCCTTGAGGTCCAGCGCGCCCGCGATTTCACCTGCGGGCAATCGGTCTGGATAGCGGCGCATCAACAGACGGAACAGGGCCAGCCGCGCAGGGTGACCCAGAATAGCGAGACGATCGGGAATCATTTTTTCCATATTTCAGGTATATCCGAAATATAGACATTGGAGCGTGAATTTTTTGTAACGCCCCATAAAAAAGGGCCACCCGAAGGTGGCCCTAAGTTTGGCTTAGCCGTTGTGGCCGCGCCATGCTTCGCGGTCGATATCGAGATCCGCAAAGTCATCTGGGTTCAGGACAGGGCGTTCGACCCCATCCTTGAGTTGTTCCCGGAAGTCGCGCAGCAGGCGCATCGCGACAGGGAAGAGCATCATGATCGCAAGCAGGTTCACGATCGCCAGAATGCCCATCATCGGGTCCGAGAAGAAGAAGACGGCGGTTGCTCCGGGTGCGACGGCACCAAGGAAGACAATGCCCATGATCGCCAGACGGAAGCTGACCAGAACTGCTTTGCTCTGGGTCATGAAGGTCAGAGCGTTTTCGCCAAGGTAGTAGTTGTAGATGATCGACGAGAAAGCAAAGAGCAGGATCGCCAGCGTCAGGTAGTACTGCGCCCAATCACCAAGGTGGAACACGATGGACTGCTGGGTCAGGGCGACACCGTCGATGCCTTCGGCACCGGGAACGTAGACATCACCCAGCAGGATCACGAAAGCGGTGCACGAGCAGATCAGGATGGTATCGATGAAGACCGAGAAGGCCTGCGTGATGCCTTGGCTGATCGGGTGACGCACATGGGCAGTCGCCGCGACGTTGGGGGCAGAGCCCAAGCCTGCCTCGTTCGAGAACAGACCGCGGCGTAGACCTTGGGCAATCGCTGCGCCCATACCGCCACTGACAGCTTCTTCCCAACCAAAGGCATTGCGCACAATGGTGGTCAGGACGGTGGGAATGTCGCTGAGATTCATCAAGATGACGACCAGTGCCATCAGGATATAGCCCACCGCCATGATCGGGACGACAACGTCCGACGCCTTGGCAATGCGGTGGATGCCGCCAAAGATGATGAAGCCAGAGATCACGGCCAGCGCGATACCGGTCCACAGGCGATCCACACCCAGCGAGTCCTGTACAGCGCCCGCGACGGTGTTGCCTTGGAATGCGTTGAAGCCGAGGCCGAACGCTGCGATCAGGCAGATCGCGTAGACCACTGCCAGCCATTTGTAGGAGGCACCGAGGCCGTGCATGATCGCGGTCGCCGGACCACCGCGATAGCCGCCGTCATCGGTCTTGCGCTTGAACAGCTGCGCGAGCGAGCATTCGACGAGGCTAGTGGCCATGCCGACCAGCGCAATCGCCCACATCCAGAACACCGCGCCGGGCCCGCCAAGGGTGATCGCAACCGCAACGCCCGCGATGTTGCCACCGCCGACACGACCGCCCACAGATACCAGCAATGCCTCGCGTGCAGAAATCTGGGAATTGTCGTCCGAGTTGTTCTTGTTCGACAGAACTCGGAACATGCGGCCGAAGTACTCGATCTGGACAAAGCCGGTGGCGATGGTGATGAACGCGCCAAAGACGACAAGGATCGGGATCAGGGACCAACCCCATGTCAGATCGCCGATCCTGCCAAAGATCATTTCTAAAAATTCCATGAAGCCCCTCGTGGATCCGGTCTTGGTTCAAAGTTCGGGGCACCCTAGTGAGCGAACCGAGGGTTACCATTTCGCTAGCTTGCGCAGGGGTGGCGCGATCTGTATGCGAACCAGCGTCAACTAGTGAAAGATGTGCCCACATGTCCCGAGATTTGCCCGCCAACCTGAAGGCGCTGTGCAGTTATCATAAATCTATCGCCGAAGTGTGCCGGCAGTTGGGCATGAACCGCTCGCAGTTCAACCGCTACCTCAGCGGCGAGACGTTTCCCTCCTTGCGGATCATGCGGCGGATGTGCGACTTCTTTGGTGTCGAAGAGGCTGAACTGCTGCTGCCCCACGGACAGTTCATGGAGCTGATCAGGCTCAAACCTCAGGAATCCGGCGTACGCGCCGAAACCAACAAGATCGCCGCAATTGCTGAGGACCTGCGCATGGGCTCTCGGACCGATCTGGATCGCTACGTGGGATATTATTTCACCTACTACAACTCCATGTCCCATCCGGGGATGATCTTGCGAGCGCTGACGCAGCTGTACCGTACCCAGCACGGGATCAACGTCAAAAGCATCGAGAAGGTCGGTTTGCCTGGTCAGGCCAAGTTCACCTGCAAATACGAGGGCGCTTGCTTCTTGCTGGGGGATCGCCTGTTCATGACCGTGATGGAGATGCTGACCCGCAACGAGGTCATGCAGATCATCCTTTATCCCAGCTATAACAACCGGATCAATTATTTGACGGGCGTCGTGACAGGGGTGGCCGCCCGTGCGCCGCGCCCGCCTGCGGCCACGCGGATGGTCTGTCAGTATCTGGGCCAGAGCCTTGATCTGCGTAAAAGTCTGAAGCTGAGCGGGCTCTATCAGCCAGACGATACATCGATCCCAGCAGAGGTGCGTCACATGCTGTCGGGCGGTCTGCGCGCGGGGTCGGGTCTGATCGAGGCGCCTCTGCCCTAAGCGGCGGTGTATTCCCCACACTGGCAGGTGGTCAGGTACTCGCGCTGCGAGTCAATGTTTTCGAATTGGCTCAGGGCGAATTGGACTTTGGCATAAGCCATCTCTGGTGTCATGTCGCGTCCGTCGATCACATCAGTCTCGCGCAGGACGCCGCCCGCTGCGTAGGTGCCAAGGCGAATCCCGCCCTCGGCGCACTGGGACACGGCGACGACCGGGATTTGCCGCTCTTGCGCGCGGCGCAGGGCTGCGCGCAAGGCGGGCGTATCCGGAGCCGTACCCGAGCCATAGCAGCGCAGGACGATGCCCGCGCAGGTGTCTGCGGCAAAACGGATCAGCTCTGTGCAGGTGCCGGGCGTGATCGAGACCACGCCGACGCGGTGGTCCTGAACTTGTGCGAGGTTCAAGGTTTCCGCGGGGATCACTGGCGGGGTCATCACCGTCTCGGCTTCGAACGCGTCAAAGGCATGGGAATGGGATTTCCGGACCCGCCCGCCGTGCAGCAGATTGCCCGCGAATTGCACCCAGACGCCTGCGGGGGCTTCGCTCGCGGCGGTCAGGGCATCGTTCAGGTTTCGCGTACCGTCCGTCCCTTCAACCGTCAGGGGCAACATCGCACCCGTGACGATCACCGGCTTGCGTAGTCCACGAAGCCCCAGACACAGAGCGGCTGCAGTGTAGGCGAGTGTGTCCGTGCCGTGGGTCACGACGAACCCGTCATAGCGGTCGTACTCCGCATGGATGGTTGCGGCGATCTTGGCCCAATCGGCAGGGGTGGCCTGCGCGCTATCAATCAACGGATCAAAGCCTTGGACGTGCACTTCGGTCGAGACCTGACCCGCTGCCCGCAACTCTTCGATTGCGGTTTCCAACACGCCAGAGCGAGGGGCAAACCCTGCATCGGTTTGAACCATGCCGATGGTGCCACCGGTGTGAATCACTAACAGAGCCATATTGTCCCCTTGCCGTTTGCTGGATTGTAACCTTGATCGCATGCGCGCCGATAGGGTCTGGTGCCCGACGCAGGCAAGCGCTGCCAGATATCGCATGCTCTGCGTTTGGTGTGAACTGCCCTAACCAGAGCATCAATTCGCGTCAAAACGCCCATACGCCGGAATACGCTCGTTGCCGAAGCTCTGGTTTCGGGCGACTCAGATGGCCGGTCTCCGCTTGAGCCGTTATCGCAAACAGTCTTACAAGAAGGGTAACTTTGCCCTTGTTCGATCAGGAGACCCCCATGCCCCAATCAGCGCCCGGACCAGAGGGATCGACCCCGTGGCTCTCCTCGCCTGAGCATCGTGCGTGGCTGACCCAAGAGGCCGAGCGACAGCTTGATTTCTTTGCGCGTAGCATCCGGCCTGAAGGAGGCTTTGTATCTCTGGATTATGACGGGGCGCCGATGGCGCACCAACTCCAAGAACTGCATTCCACAACGCGCTTGGTCCACAGCTACGCCTTGGCGCACTTGGCAGGGTATCAGGGCGCGGAGACGCTGATTGACCAAGGCATGGCGTACCTTTGGAACGCGCATCGCGACAGGGCGTATAGCGGCTATGTATGGGGCGTGCAGGGGCAGCAGGTCGCCGACGGGCGCAAGCTGGCCTATGGGCATGTTTTCGTCTTGCTGGCTGGGGCGTCGGCCAAGTGCGCAGGTCACCCCGATGCGGACCGCTTGATTGATGATGCGAGCCACGTGCTCGACACCCACTTCTGGGAGGATGGCCCGAGCCTGTTCGCAGATGAGTGGAACCGAGATTGGACGCCATTTTCGACCTATCGCGGGATGAACGCCAACATGCATGGGGCCGAAGCGCTGCTCGCCGCCTACGAGGCCACAGGGCGCGAGGTTTATCTGACACGGGCAGGACGTATTCTAGATTTCTTTATGCGACACGTCGCGCGGGATGAAGGCTGGCGTATTCCCGAACATTATACTGCTGATTGGCAAATAGATCGTGCCTATGACGGTGATCCGATGTTCCGGCCCAAAGGCACGACACCGGGACACTCTGTCGAGTGGTCGCGCCTGCTCTTGCAATACTGGGATCTGGTGGGGCGTCCAAAGGACGGCACGCTAGACATCGCGCGCTGTGTGGTGACCCGAGCGCTAGAGGATGCATGGGATACAGAGCGCGGCGGGCTGGTCTACACACTGAACTTCAATGGTACGCCGGACATCGCCGACCGCTATTGGTGGCCGGTGACTGAGGCGATCGGCGTGCTCGCGAGTCTCTTGAAGATCGCGCCGACGGAAGAGGACGAGCAGTGGTATCGACGCCTTTGGCAGTTCGCAAATGACCACTTTGTCGACCATGTTCATGGGGGCTGGTTCCCCGAGATCGACGCAGAGGGGCGTCCAATGGCGACACAATTCGCGGGGAAGCCCGACGTTTATCATGCGTTACAGGCGACGATGTTCCCGTTAGCGCAGGGCGTGTCCCGTTACGCCAAAGCGTTTGAGGACGCGCCCTTATGGCCTGTCGGTCAAGGTCAGTAAGGCAGACCGATATAATTCTCGGCTAGATCGCGGCGGGCAGTTTCAGAGTCCGCCAGATGGCGCAGCGTCGATTTCCGCATCTGCTCGGCAAAACTATCCTCCCCGTCAAAGCGGTGCAGCATGGTGGTCATTTGCCAGCTAAAGCGCATGGCTTTCCAAATGCGTTGCAGGGCGCGGGCCGAATATTCTTCGATCCCTGTCTGGCTGTTGCTCTTTACGGCGTCGATCAGGGCTTGGTGCAGGTAAAACACGTCAGATGCAGCAAGGTTCAAACCCTTGGCGCCGGTCGGCGGCACGATGTGTGCGGCGTCACCCACAAGGAATAGGTTCCCCCAGCGCAGCGGCTCCGACACAAAGGATCGCAGGGGCGCAATGGACTTTTCAATCGACGGACCAGTGACCAAGCGGCTCGCGGCTTCGGACGGGATGCGGCGGCTGAACTCCTCCCAAAAGCGGTCGTCGGACCAGTCTTCAACGGTATCGGTCAGCGGTACCTGAACATAATAACGCACAAGATTTTCGTTGCGCATGGAAGCCAGAGCAAAGCCGTGGCGCGAGTTTGAATAGATCAGTTCGTCGTTCACTGGAGGGGTGTGAGACAGAATGCCGAGCCAGCCAAAGGGGTACACACGCTCGAACTCGCTACGCTTTTCTTCGGGGATCGTCTTGCGGCTGACCCCGTGGAAGCCATCGCAGCCCGCAACAAACAGGCAGTCGAGCCGTTTTTCTTCGCCCTCGTGACGGAAGGTAACATAGGATTGGGTCTGGTCCAGATCATGGATCGAAAGGTCCTCTACGCCGTGCAGAATTTGCGTGCCCATGGTGTCTTGGGCGGCATAGAGGTCTGTGGTGACTTCGGTCTGGCCATAGACCATGACCTGTTTGCCCGTCAGGTGTTTGAAGTCGATGTGGACCATCAAGTCCTCGTCGGTCATGTAACAGCCGTCGTGGGGGATGCCCTCTTTGCCCATGCGGTCGCCGACACCGGCCTCGCGCAGTAAATCCACAGCGCCCCATTCCAGAATGCCCGCACGAATGCGTGACAGGACGTGCTCTCGGGTCGAACGCTCTAGCACCACGGTCTCAACACCCGCGCGGTTCAGCAACTGTGACAGCAACAGCCCTGACGGTCCGCCGCCAATAATCGCCACCTGAGTTTTCATGATCGTCCTCCCTTTTCGTGGCGGTCAGTTTGCCCTTGAACAGAGAAGACGGTAAATGGAGCGCTCCAGCCTGTGCTGGTACTTTTCGTGCATTTTGGCCTCAGCTTATGTCGCTGAAAGGGTATCCAGCAAAGCGCGGGTTTTCCGCACGTAGGTGGCAAAAGCGCTGGCAAACCCCCTAGCCGACATTGGCGCGGGACGAGGAATCTCTAGCCCAATGGGCGCATCGGGCGCGGCCCTTAGAAAGGCAGCCAGATCGATTTGTCCGTCGCCCGGCGCGAACCGTTCAGCGCGTGCTGTGTGCAGTAGATCCTCGACCGCGTAGGCGGGCAGAACAGGCGCATCGCAGAGGTGCAAAAAGGGGATCCGCTCCTGCGGGATCTGAGCCAACAGGTCAAGCGAAGAGCCCGAGCGGTCGAAGTGCAGGCTGTCGACCAACAGGCCCACGTCGTCACCCGCCGCTTGCACCACTTTCCAGCAGGTCGCCAAATCAGGCACCGAAGTCCACGGAAAGAACTCTAGTACGACCCCTAGGCCACGCGCCTGCGCGGCCTCTGACAGCGCCCCGATTGTTTGGGACAGCCGTGACAGGTCTTCGTCGTACGGGGCGAGGATGGCGGTGTTCGCCTCAAGCTCCGCGCCACAATCAAAGAAGGGCAGCAAGCTTTCTACTGTGGTTTCGGCGGTGACTTTGACGAATTCGATGTCGTTCACACGCAGTCCGCTGTTGCGCAGGGCGTCCTTGGTGGCGCGCATCATGGCGGGGTCTTGCCACAGGGGATAACCGGGCGAATCTGCCGTGACTTTGATCAGCCTTAGACCGACTGCATCCAGTTCGCCCTCTGCAGCGGCTTCGATCAGGGCAGGGGGTGCGAGCTCAA
Organism: Donghicola eburneus; assembly: GCF_900115865.1. GTDB lineage: Bacteria > Pseudomonadota > Alphaproteobacteria > Rhodobacterales > Rhodobacteraceae > Donghicola > Donghicola eburneus. The sequence goes on from NZ_FOXY01000007.1 coordinate 10,806, forward strand.
TCGCGCTAAGATGGGCAATAGAAATGTCGCGCGTCATGTGTTCGCTCCGGTCTGGGCCGCGTGCCGGCCCGCAATAAAGCCAAAGGTCATTGCGGGACCAAGGTTAATCCCGCCTGCCGGATAGAACCCGCCAAAGACAGAGGCCGCGTCCGTGCCCGCCGCATATAGCCCACCAATCACGGAGCCATCTGCGCGCAGCACTTGGGCGTTCTCATTCGTTGCCAGCCCCGCAAATGTCCCGAAGCTGCCAGGCACAACCTCGACCGCGTAGAACGGCGCTTTGCGGATCGGGGCTACGTTTGGATTGGGCGTTTGCTCTGGGTCACCCTGAAGTCGCATGTAAGGGCTCGTGCCGCGACCAAAGGCTGGGTCCTCGCCCCGATCTGCGCCCGCATTCCAGTCAGCCAGCGTTTGCGTCAGGCCATTGGCGTCTATCCCGCAAGCGCGAGCCAGCTCTTCGGGGGTGCGTCCGGTTTTCAAGTACCCGCGCTTGATCCATTGCTTGAAGGGCAGGGGCTGCGGACGCACCACGCCGATGCCGTACCGGCGCAGGAAACGGTGATCGCAGATCAGCCAACTGCGCGCGGGCGTTCCCTCTGGTGTTACGCGGAGCAGAGCCTCAACATAATCATGATAGCCAAGACCTTCGTTGCAGAAGCGCTGGCCGTTCGCGAGTACGCCAATCAGACCGGGTTTCCCACGATCAATGATGTGGGGGAATTGCGCGACGCGGCCATCGGGCCAGCGTACAGTCGAGACGGGACAGAATGCAGCGGGCCGTGCAATATCAGTACGCACATGTGCGCCGACTGCTTCGGCCAAGGCAAGGCCGCTGCCATTGGCGCTCTTGACCGCGAGGGTGCGGTGCTCCTCGTTGCGGGGAAAGGTTTGGGCGCGCCGTGTGTCATCCTGAGGGTAGCCGCCACATGCCAACACGACACTTGGTGCGCTGAGGTTCGTGCCATCGGATAGAACGACGCCGGTAATGGTGCTGCCATCGGTGTTTAGATGTGTGACTGTCTGGCCGGTGCGGATATCGACACCCGCCATGCGCGCGGATTTCAGCAAGCGACCGACCAGAGCGATCCCGTTCCGCAAATCCATTCCACGCCGATACAAGGCCAGATCTCGGAAATGAAGCAGCGTGCGCTTCGTGACATAGGCAAAGGATTTCACCGACCGCGTCATGGTCATGAAAGCACGCAGGTCGGCACCGGCCTGAATGGTCATTCCCAGAAAGGTGGTCTCTCGCACCGGCTTGCGCAGTAGGGCGATGTCCGCCCCCAGATCTCGGGCATCGTAGGGACGGGCGATCACCGACCGTCCGCCGGTACCTGCGCCTGCCACGTGGCCATACGTGTCGGGGATGGGAAAGCCACCGTCGAATTGCAGCGCTGTGCCCCTTTCAAAAAAGCTGACCATCTCTGGCGCGGCCTTTAGAAACGCATCCACCCGTTTGGCATCAAAGTAGTTGCCCAGAACGCCCTTCAGGTAGGTGCGGGGGGCGTCGATATCCTCGTCAATCCCGGCGCGCTTTGCAGGGCCATTACGCGGGCTCCAGATCCAGCCACCAGACCACGCTGTCGTGCCGCCGATTACAGGCTCTTTCTCGATCATTGCGACGCGTGCGCCATGGCCCGCTGCCGTCACGGCTGCGGACAACCCAGCCGCGCCGGACCCTAAGACGATCACGTCAAAGCTAGCTTTTTCAGGTGTATTAACCGCCACTTTATTGCCCCCTCGTCCCCTCAATGGGCCCATCTCAGGCATTCCGCTGCGTAACGTCAATTACAAGTATATCGAATTACGGAACATCATGTTAATCACTGTGGCGGGAGGAGACAGGCATGAAAGAAATTACTCTTCGCCAGATCGAGGTAATCCGTGCCGTGATGCTGCGCGGGACGATTAGTGGCGCAGCGGACCATTTGGGGGTCTCCGCCCCCGGCATCAGCCGATTGATCAAACACACAGAGGAGAGCCTTGGTATCCGATTGTTCGAACGCCGCGCTGGCCTCTTTACTCCTGCGGTCGAGGCGAGCGCTGTCTTTGACCAGATCCGAGAGGTCTACAAGGGCGTCGAAAACCTGCAGCTCGCGCTCGACTCCCTACAAAAGGGAGAGGACGTAAGATTGGCCTTTGCCTCTGCCCCGTCGGTGGCGCAATTCATCGCCACGCGTGCGATCCGCGATCTACGGGGGCGCTACCCTGACCTCTATATTGACCTGAATATTTTGAAAATTGAGGAAACGGTCGACTATCTGCTGCTCGAGCGTGGCGAGTTCGTTATCATGAGCTCGCCCGTGCAGAACGCCGGTATCGAAAACACACAGATTGCCGAAGGGCGAATCGTCGTGATTGTCCCAGATGGCCATAGGCTGGCAGAGCAGGATGAAATCTCGATTTACGATTTAGAACACGAGCCTCTGATCGGGATCGATCCTGCGGATCCCTACGGGCAAATCCTTGCCAAACCCTTTGTTGAGGCCGGATTGACGATGCAGCATTCCATCCGTGGACGTTTTGCACAGACACTTGTCAGCTTCGTCCGGCATGGGCTTGGGGTGGCCTTGATCGATGAGTTTTCTGTGGCCGAAGTCTACATGCCGGGTTTGGTGCGTAAGCCCCTGAAAGAAAATGTTGTTGTTCAGTCCTACGTGGTACAAAAGCGGGGTCGAAACCTTTCAGCCTTTGCCGAAGATGCGATACGACTGCTGACCCGTGAATTGGCGAATGCAGCAACACATTGGCGCTAAATCCTGCCCGCAGTAAAATAACCTCAGGTTAATAGGAGATAACTTTAGGTATTTGACGTTATGCCTTGGCTTCGTCAGTCTCTGGTCTTAACGGGTAGCTCTGCGAGCAATAAGCTATTCCGACATTATCTCATTGGGAGGAGATACTATGAAACGCTTCGCTTTCGGCGCCGTCTCGGCGCTCGTACTTTCTGCAACCGGTGTTTTGGCGGCTGACTATCCCGCCAAGGAAATCCAAGGCATCATCCAGTGGGGTGCTGGTGGGTCTACCGATACCGTAATGCGCTCGGTCACCCCCCACGCCGAAGATGCGCTGGGTGGCACTGTTGTCATGCAGAACATGACCGGCGGCGTTGGCGCGATCGCGCTGAACTACGTCGCGACCCAGTCGACCGACGGCTACACCCTGCTGATGGGCGCGGAAAACCCGCTGCTCTACAAAGTCATGGGTCTGGGCAAGAAAGACTACACTGACTTTACCCCCATCAACCTGCTGGCACGTGGCACCCCGATTTTGGTGGCAAGCCCTGACGCGCCTTTCGATGATTACGCAGGCATGATGGCCTACATCAAAGAGAACCCCGGTGAAGTCCGCTTCGGCGCGACTGGCCCCGGCGGCCTGCCTTCGGTTGTCACCGCGATGATCGAAACTGTCGAAGGCGAGCTGGACGTGATCTCGGTGCCCTACGACGGTGACGGCCCCGCGCTGACCGCTCTGCAGGGTGGTGCGATTGACGTGATGCCCGCCGTTCTGGGCGCAGCGATCGAAGGCATCCGCGCAGGCAACATGAAGCCGCTGGCTCTGTTCGACGTTGCAGCAAACGAAAAGCTGCCCGACGCGCCCGCAGTCACCGACTTCAACGAGACCTATAACGACTTCCTGCCTTGGGGTCCGTTCTTTGGTGTGTTCGTTGCCAAAGGCACCCCTGATGATGTCGTCGAAAAGCTGTCGGCTGCCTATGCCGAAGCCGCAACCAACGAAGACTTCGTTCAGCTGATGGACAACCGTGGTTTCACCATGATGAACATCTCGGGTGCCGAAGCCGAAGACTTCCTGTCGACTTGGCAGCAGAACACCACTTGGCTGCTGCAGGACGCTGGTCTGACCAAGAACTCGCCCGAAGAGTTCGGCATTGCGCGTCCCGGCGAATAAATCAAACTGACAGATCGCCCGCTTGGCGGGCGAAGCTGCTATACTGGCGCCGCTCGTCCCTAGATGGGCGGCGTCTATCGTTCCGCAGGGCGGGCCACGCCTTGCACTAGGCTGATGGAGGAAGCCATGGAACCCGATTTTCGCGGTGATGCTGATCACCACGATGGTACGTCCGATGCCACTCCGGGTGGCTACGCAGACAGCCGTCGCCCCGGTGAACTGGTTTTCACCATTCTTCTGACGATTGGGAGCGGTGCGCTCTTGTGGAACGCCTACGGTATCGCGGGCTTTGAGGCGCTGTCCTCGCCCGGTGCGATCCCGATGGCGACAGCCGCCGTTATGCTGATCTCGTCGATTATTATTCTGGTCAAGACGGCCCGACTGAAGCTCGTGGCGAACGAAACCATGTCCAAGGATATTTTGCCTTGGCTCGTGATCGTCATGTTCGTTTTGCTTGTGGCATTTGGCATCGCTCTGAAACCGCTGGGATTTATTCCGACGGCCGCAATTTTCCTGATCCTCTCGATGAAGCTCATGGCCCGCCGCAGCTGGCCTGTGACCTTGCTCATCGCTCTTGGATCGCTCGTGGTGATTTGGCTGATCTTCCGCATCGTCTTCACGGTGCTCTTGCCCGCAGGCATCGTGCCCGAGGCAGAGTTCATCCAGTACTTCCGCGACCTATTCTCCGCAGGAGGTGACGCATGAGCGCCCTGATGGATATGCTGATGATCTTTACAAACCCGCAGCTGCTGTTGCTGGTGGGCTTGGGCACCTTTGCCGGCGTTTATGTCGGTGCCATTCCCGGTCTTTCGGTGACGATGGCGGTGTCGATCCTGATTTCGTTCACGTTTTCTTGGGATGTTCTGCCAGCGATCTCTCTGATGATCGGTATCTACATGGGCGGCGTCTATGGCGGCTCTCGGACAGCGATCCTACTCAATATTCCCGGTGCGCCTTCGGCGATTGCCACCGCGATGGATGGCTATCCCATGGCCAAGCGGGGCGAGGCAGGGACCGCCATTGGCGTGACCACCGTTATGTCGTTCTTTGGTGGCTTTATCGGGATCGGTGTGCTGGCTCTGGCCGCGCCCTTTGTCTCTAAGTTTGCGCTGACCTTCCAGCCGAGGGACTACATGCTGCTGGCCGTTCTGGGCATTTTGCTCGTGGGGTCGCTATCGTCCGGTTCGCTGATCAAGGGAACCTTCGCAGGTGCTTTGGGAATTGGCATCGGTGCGGTGGGCATGGACCCGTTGACCTTTACCGAGCGTTTCACCTTTGACATCCCGCTGCTGACCCAAGGCATCTCGTTCATCGCCGTGATGATCGGTATGTTCGGTGTTTCAGAGGCGCTGCTCCAGCTGCATCACATCGACATGCCCGCTGTGCGGCAAAAGATCGACCGCATCGTTCCGTCCTTTAGCACCATCAAGAAGCATCTGCCGCTATCGGTTCAGACGTCTTCTATTGGTGTCATCATTGGCGCTTTGCCAGGGACAGGCGGCGATATCGCTGCGCTTATGGCCTATGACCACGCCAAGCGTGTGACCAAGAACCCCGAGCGTGAATTCGGCGACGGTGCAATCGAAGGTCTTGTTGCCCCTGAAACTGCGAACAACGCGGCGGTGGGCGGTGCATTCATTCCGATGATGACCCTTGGTATCCCCGGTGATGCGGTTACTGCGATTATGATCGGTGCGCTATATATCCACGGCCTGAACCCCGGTCCGATGCTGATGATCGACCAGCCGCACATGTTCTGGTTCATCGTGGGCGCGCTGATCACCGCAAACTTCTTTATCCTGCTGTTCGGCCTGACAGGCATCAAGCTGTTCACCAAGATCGTGGAAATCCCTCGCGCGTTTCTGATCCCCCTGATCATGCTCTTGTCCATCGTCGGCGCCTATGCGGTGAACAACTCAATCACCGACGTCTACTGGATGCTTGGCTTTGGTGTGTTCGGCTACTTTATGCGTCACTACGGCTACCCCTTGGGTCCGGTCATTCTTGGTGTGATCCTGAGCCGCCTCTTGGACGATAACTGGCGCCGTGCGATCATCTCCGAGCGCGAAGATCTGGGGCGCTTCTTTGGTGGTCTCTTCTCCAGCCCGCTCTCGACCGTTTTGTTCGTCGCCGTGGTGCTGATTTTCGTGTCGCAAACCCCGCTGTGGACCAAGGGCAAAGCTTTGATCTTTGGCCGTAGCAACCGGAGTGCATCGTAATGCAAGACCTGCCCGTCACACTTCAACTTGGCCTGATCGGTGACAATATCGCCGCCTCGCGCTCACCCCTGTTGCACAAGATTGCAGGCGAGCAAAACGGGATGGACGTCAGCTATCTGCGTCTGGTGCCCCGCGAGATGGAGCAGGACTTTGACGGTGTGTTCCAGTACGCCAAAGACAACGGCTACCGCGGGATCAACGTCACCTATCCCTACAAGGAGTACGTGACCAAGTTCCTCGAAGTCGAGGACCCGCTGGTCCGCGGCATCGGTGCGTGCAACACCGTGATCTTTGGCGAAGGAATGCCCAAGGGGCACAACACCGATTACTCGGGCTTCATGTCGGCCTATCGGAACGTGCGGGGGAATCTTGCCCCCGGTGCGGTCCTGATGATCGGCACTGGTGGCGTGGGGCGTGCGATTGCCTTTGGTCTGGTCGGTCTGGGCTGCAAGGAACTGCGTCTGGTCGACCGCGACATGCTCAAGGCAGAAGCTCTGGCCGCCGACGTCCGCAAGACCGCGCCCGATGTCAAAGTCGTTTGTGGCTCGAATGCCGAGGCTTTGGCCGACGGCGCACAGGGCATCGTGAACTGCACCCCCGTAGGCATGGTCGGCTATGACGGCACACCGCTGGCGGAATGGGCGATGGCTGGTGCGGCGTGGGCGTTTGACGCGGTCTACACTCCGCCGAACACCCAGTTCCTGTCGGACGCCAAGGCCAACGGCCTCGACATCATTTCGGGGTGGGAGCTGTTCTTCTTCCAAGGGGTTCACGCGTGGAAATTCTTCTGCGGCGCGCCCTTGGATGAACCTGCGCTGCGCGCGGAACTCATGACCGAAAGGACATACTAATGAAGACCTCGATCGCCACTGTATCGGTCTCTGGCAACCTGCGCGAAAAGCTCGAAGCAATCGCCGCCGCAGGCTTCTCGGCGATCGAGATTTTCGAACAGGACTTTATCGCGGACGAAGGCACCCCGCGCGATGTGGGGCGCATTGTCCGCGACCACGGGCTGGAAATTGCGCTGTTCCAACCCTTCCGCGATTTCGAAGGTCTGCCCGGTACCCTGCGCACCAAGGCCTTTGATCGCGCCGAGCGTAAATTCGATCTGATGCAGGAATTGGGCACCGATCTGGTGCTATTCTGCTCGTCGGTGCATCCGCAGGCGTTGGGCGGGATCGACCGCGCCGCCGAGGATTTCGCCGAACTGGGGGAACGCGCGGCTAAGCGCGGCATCCGCGTGGGTTACGAGGCGCTGGCGTGGGGCACCCACGTCAACGATCACCGCGATGCGTGGGAAATCGTGCGCCGTGCGGATCACCCGAACATTGGTCTGATCGTGGACAGCTTCCACACGCTGGGCCGCAAGATCGATCCGAACACCATCCGCCGCATCCCCGGTGACAAGATCTTCTTTGTCCAGCTGGCAGACGCGCCGATGATCGAGATGGACCTGCTGTACTGGTCCCGCCACTTCCGTAACATGCCGGGCGAGGGCGATCTGGCCGTCACCGACTTTATGCGTGCTGTTGTCGCGACCGGCTACCAAGGCCCTGTGAGCCTCGAGATTTTCAACGACCAGTTCCGTCAGGGTAACGCCAAGACCGTGGCCCGCGATGGCTATCGTTCGCTGATCAACCTGATGGACGACGTGCGCCGCCAAGAGCCCGAAGTCGCAATGCCCTTGCCGAACCTCCCGCCCAAGGTCGAGGTCAACGGTACGTCCTTTATTGAATTCGCGTCCCGCGGTGATGACGCCGAGAAACTGCGCAAGCAACTGGAAGTTCTGGGTTTCGCCAAGACAGGCCAGCACGTCGACAAGAAAGTCGCGCTTTGGCAGCAGGGCGATATCCGCGTGATTATCAACGAAGAGCCCCACGATTTCGCGGGATCGGCCTACAACATGCACGGCACTTGCGTGTGTGACTTCGGTCTGGATGTGGGATCGGCGGCGGACACTGTCACCCGCGCCAAGGCGCTGGGGGCGACCATGTTCTCGCAGCCCCTGTCCGAGGGGCAGATCGACATTCCGGTGATCCGTGGTCTGGGGGGCAGCCTGCTGCATTTCCTTGATCAGTCGGACAAGCTGGCCCCCGTCTGGCAGCACGAATTCTCGCCTGTCGAAGCTGACACCACCGGCGTGGGCCTCAAGCACGTCGACCACGTGGCGCAGACAATGACCTATGACGATATGCTGTCTTGGTCTCTGTTCTACACCTCGCTGTTCGACATGAAGCAGTCCCCAATGTTCGACGTGACCGACCCTGACGGTCTGGTCCGCTCTCGCGCGATGGAGGCGAAGTCGGGCAAGTTTCGTATCACCCTGAACGGCGCGGAAACCCACCGGACGCTAGCGGGTGCATTCCTAGCGGACAGCTTTGGCGCGCCGGTTCAGCACATCGCGCTGGCGACTGACGACATCTTTGAGACCGCGCAGAAACTGGCGGATCGCGGATTTGCGACTTTGCCGATTTCGGGGAACTACTACGATGACCTCGCCGCGCGCTTTGACATTGACCCGGATCAGCTGGCCACCATGAAGAAGCTGAACATCCTGTACGACCGCGACGACCAAGGGGAGTTCTTCCAAGTCTACAGTCAGGCGATTCCCGGCGGGCTCTTTGTCGAAGTGTTGGAGCGCCGAAATGGTTACGCAGGCTACGGCGCGCCTAATGCCCCCATGCGCATCGCGGCGCAAAAGCGGCTGGCGCGGGCCAAGGATATGCCCCGAAACTAGGTCTTCACAGAATTGAAACGTTAGAGCAGGTGCCATTTGGTGCCTGTTTTTCTTTTAATATCAGTGGGTGAGGACCGAATGGGGATAGGGAAACAGCAACTTGGTCAGTTGGCGTTAACCCGATTGGATGAGGCCACGGCGCATAAGTCGGGACCCGATTGATCGCCTTTTTGCGTTCAGTAAACAGGCTAAATGCGAAACCTTCACCCTGCGCCCCTCATTGCCATCGGATTGATCGCCATTCTCATTGCAGAACTGGCGAGTGTCGCCGTGGCATCAGTGCCCGAGGAGGCAGATTTGGTCCTTGTAATCGCTCCGCCGTGGCACGGAGGCCCCGAGGCCATCGTCTTGTCTGCTGGCGGCTCGATCGTAGGTCCGACCAACGCTCCGCTCGCGGTGGTTGCGACTGACGCGGCACCGGCGGCGTTCAAAGAAGCAGGAGCTTGGTTTTTGCTCGACCCAAATAAATTTCCCTTCCTCTGCGCAACGGAAACACCCAAATGAGTACTGAAGATCTCTCTTCCACCAAGGCGAATGCGATCGCGATGACCCGTCTGGTCGCGATGGCTCTGGCGCCCCTCTCCCCAATCGCGGCGTTCATCGTAGGTGGCAATGTTGTCGCAGAACTCGTTGTCGCCGGCGTGCTGATGGCTGTTGCGTTCCTGTCGAACCGCGTGGCGCTCAGGTCGCAAGCCATCGTCCTCGGCGTGGTTCTGACGGGCTGTGCTGCGGCGCTTGTTTCTGCGTTTGCAGGGCATCCCTGGCAGATTGACGCGCACATGATCTTCTTTGCCGTTCTTGCAATCATTGCGACCATGGGCAGTAAGCCAGCACTTCTCGTCACCGTTGGGGTTGCAGCGGTGCACCACCTTGCCTTTGGCCTGTTGGCGCCGTCGCTCGTCTTTCCTAGCGTAGATGTGTTGGATGCTCTGGGGCGCGTTGTCTTCCATGCTGTGATCGTGGTCCTTGAAGCAGCGATCCTGTTCTGGTCTATGCACCAGTCTGACAAAGCCGAAGTCGCTATTTTGGACGGCCGCGCCGAACTCAGTAAATCCGCTGCTGCTGCCGAAGAAGCGCAGGTCGAAGCCGAAGCCACGCGCGAGCAGGCTCTGGAAGTCGCTGCGCGCACTCGCAAAGAGGGTCAGAAAGCCGCCGTCGCCGTCGAAGAGATTTCTGCCGCAGCCAGCGCCGCAGCCGAGACCGCCAGCAACGCGCGCGCCGTTGTGGAGCAGACGCGCTCTTATGCCGAGGGCTCCGGCGCGGTTGTCCACCGTGCAATGGATGCGATGGACGCAATCAAAACATCGTCCTCGCAGATCGACACCATCATCACTGTGATCGACGAAATCGCCCGTCAGACCGACCTTCTGGCGCTGAACGCTGCGGTCGAATCCGCTCGCGCAGGCGAAGCAGGCCGCGGCTTTGCTGTGGTCGCTCAGGAAGTCCGTAAGCTGGCGCAGCGCTCGGCCGATGCCAGCCAGCAGATCCGCAATCTGGTGACAACCTCTTCGGAGCAGGTTTCCGAAGGTGTGGAACTGGTGTCTGAAACCGGTGAATCCTTGAACCAGATACTGAACGCTGTGTCCGAACTCGCCGATCTGATGAACGGTATCGCCGAAAACGCCAAACAGCAGTCCGAGGGTCTAAACCAAGTCAGCGTCGCGATTTCGCAGATCGACAACATCTCGGAAGATGATGTGAAACAGACTATCTCGTCCAAGCCGGTTTTGGCTCTGGCCTAAGTCCCCTGATTCACCAAGAATAGCAAAGCGCCCGCCGAAAGGTCGGGCGCTTTTGCGTTTCTGGGGCGGCTCCATTGGCAAGCTGAGTTGTATAATTGTCGCAAGGATCAGTTGCCCGAGGAAACTCGCAAAAACCATATTCTTAAATTTCTATTTGAGCGTGGGCGTTTAGGGCGACGTCCACGCAACTACAGGTTTTCAAAACGCTCATCTATTCACCGAAATTTGAGATGTGTTGCACTTTAAGGTTGCAAAGAAAGAATCTGTCGCCATGCTTTGGCTGCGGAAATTCATCATTTTCTGTCACATAACTGTAATGAATTATTGGGATTAGCTGGGGGGCGTTCCGACGAAATCACAGGGCTATGGGCTGCCGCGTTGCAATCTTTGATTGCATCGCGCTTGCGGAGCTTTGTCATTTGCGCGGGCCTTCTGGCGTAAGGGTATCAAGGGATTTTTGATGTTTAAGACCTTCGCTTCGGGTGTCTCGTGCTCGGTTGTGTTTGCGTTGCTCACGTCGACCGCCGCTGTGGCACAGGACAGCATGACTTTTGCGACCAGCGAGCCGTACGGCCTGATTTCGGGAAGTGAGCTGCCCGATGGCGGCGTGGGGACGCTGGCTTTCAAACATATTCTCGACAAGGCAGGTATCGCCGCCGACATCACCTTTGCGCCGACATGGTCCGACGCAGAGGGCGGTGCGCGCGACGGCACGTATGCTGGTGCCTTCCCCTATTACTATACTCTGAGCCGATCGCTGGGGTTCTTGTACACCGACGCGGTGCTCGCCGTGGGCGAGCGCCTGTATGCGCGGGATAGCAGACTGAGTTCTTTGGATGACCTGAGCGGTCAGGATCTGTGCTATCCAGCGGGTTACAATCTTGCGACCTCGCTCCAACTGCGCGTGGATGCTGGTGACTTTGCGCGTGTGACTGCAAATGACATGAACGGCTGCTTCCAGATGCTGTCAAATGGTGACGTCTTCGCAGTTCTCTCGGATCAGAGCGAAGCGGCCTTTGTTTTGAACTTTGCCGATTTTGATGTCTCGTCGATCCGCGAAAGCTCTTTTGATCTGGCACGTCGCACCCTTCACCTGATGTTGCCCTTTGACATGCCGAACGCAGCCGCGACGATCGAGGCATTCAACGCGGCGTTGGCCGAGGCCCGCGACAGTGGTGAGCTTGCAGAGCTGCTCAAGGACCGGATTGATGTGGATCTGCTGCCCGCAAGCGCCACAGATTATCGCCTGAAATCGGCGGTCGAAGCGACCCTGAAGCTGCATGATGGTTCGCGCCAAAAAGGCATGGTCCTAGAAGTGGCACCGGGCCGCTATGACGTGAACACCCAATACGGGCCGATCACATATCCCCGCAGCATTATCGCCGATATCTGCCCCGCCGATGGCTGCCCCGAAGATCTGGTCGTTGCCGAGGCACCCGCCGCTGAGGCCGAGGCGCAAGACGTTGCCGAGGTCGTTGCAGAGGATGTGGCCGAGGCAGTGGTCGAGGCCGACGTCGTGGCCAGCATTCAGCCCACCGCTCTGCGTCTGCACGGCTCGAACACCATCGGGGCGCAGTTGGCACCGGCGCTGCTTGAAGCCTGGGTCGCCCAAGAAGGCGCATCCATGGGCGCATGGGTTCTGGGTGACGAGAACGAGCGTTCAGTCGAGATCGAGGGCGAACTCCCCGGCGGCGTGAGCGAGATCACTCTGGCCGCACATGGCAGTTCCACCGGCTTCCGCGCCATGCTGCAAGGCGAGGCGGACATTGCGTTGGCGTCGCGCCGGATCAAAGATGAAGAGCGCAATGATCTGCAGGTTGCAGGTTACGCTGACCCACTGGCCGAAGGCGCCAATGGCGAGATTGTGGTCGGCCTCGATGGTGTTGCGATCATCGTGCACCCTGACAATCCGGTCCGTGAACTCAGCATCGAACAGGTTCGCGATATCTTTGCAGGTATTGTGACCAACTGGATCCAGATCGGTGGGCCAGACCTGCCCATCGTGGTCCACGCGCGGGACGATAAGTCGGGCACCTTTGACACCTTTGACACGCTGGTAATGAACGATCTGCCGCTGGTCTCTTCGGCCAAAGAGTTCGAGTCCAACGCCAACCTGTCGGACGCTGTCCGCGCAGAGCCTGGTGCGATTGGCTTCACCGGTCTGTCCTATGTGCGCAATGCCAAGGCGCTACCGCTAAAGGTATGTGACGCGATCCACAGCCCCACCGCCTTCTCGGTCAAGACCGAAGAATATCCGCTGAGCCGTCGTCTCTACATGTACAAGAACGCGAGCGCCGATCCGGCGGATGTCGAAGCGTTCACCGACTTTGTTGTTGGCGAAGGCCAAGAGCAGTTGGAAAAGCATGGCTTTGTTGACCTGAACCTAGGCGTGCGCTCCGGCTGGGAGGCTGTCGATGCACTGGCCAACATTCAGTTCATGCCTCACCAGAACGGTCCGGTTGTCCGTGACTACGTTTTGACTGTCCGTGACATGGATCGCCTTAGCGCGACGTTCCACTTCGTCACCGGCTCTTCGAATTTGGATGCGCGCTCTGTGGATGACATGGGCCGTCTGGTTGAGTGGATGAACCAGCCCGAAAATGCAGACCGCAAACTGGTCTTTGCAGGGTTTGCGGACAACACCGGCGGCTACGACATCAACCTCGAAATCTCGCGCCAGCGGGCACAGGCCTTGGCTGACCAGCTGCGGGCCGAATTGGGCCGTGATGTCGAAATTCAAGTCATGGCAGTCGGCGAAGATGCCCCCGTCGCGTGCAACGATGAGACGGGCTACGACCGCAACCGCCGCGTCGAAGTGTGGGCGTCGCGTTGATTGATAAAAAGGGGAGTGTAATGCGTATTCTGTTTAAAACACTCGGCGTCGTGGTGTTGTGCGCGACGATGCAGCCGGTCCTTGCTGAGAACACGGCAGAGGCTGCGGCCGCCGCTGAGGTGCGCCAAGCCGTCCGGATCGAAGCGCCGTCCGAGCTGCCCAAAGCGGCTGTCGCCCCGGCAGCCCCCGAAACCGAAGGAGGGGCCGGTTTGGCCCTTCCCAAGGGATTTGATGCCCCCAAACTGGATCAGAAAGCTGTCGCCCAAGCGCCCACGCCTGCGCCGATCCCTGTGGCGGATGAAAACCCTGCGCCGGTCATGCCAGCCTGCGACGACCCGCGCACGGTCGAACTGGTCGAAACTGACAGAGGCACGGCTTTGATGGTCGCGCCGATCTGTGCGGATCAGGTGCGTTTGTCGCTGACCGACCGCGATGGCGCTATTCTGAAGCCAGAGTTCAACGTGATCGACAGGACATTGCGCGCGGACCTGCCCTGTGGGCGTGTCTTCAAGGCGGTCAAGATGATGGTTGGTTTTCAGCCGGTCTCTGTCGGTCTGGTCCCGCGGGAATTGCCTTGCAGCGAGCAGGTCATCGAAGCCGCGATGCCGGTTGAAGAGGCTGCGCCTGCGGCCCCCGCTGTCCCGCAGAGCGGCTGTGGCAATGCCTTTGACGGTGCGGTGGTGGATGGCATTCTGACCGCAGGCTTCAGCGGCTGCAACACAGGCGAAGTGGTGACCTTAACCTACCGCGACCATGCCTTTGACGGCATCGCGAATGCCGATGGCATGGCGCAGATCAACCTGCCTTTGCTTAGTGAGACCGCTGTGATTCAAATGGCTGACGGCGCCGAGCAAGAGGTTACCTGGCCAGAGGCGAACCGCACCATTCGCGTCGTTCTGGCATGGGACCAGCCGGTGGATCTGGACCTCTACGTTCTGGAGCCTGGTCAGAGCTATAACACCTTCGAAGGTGCAGCCCATGCCGTGGCGCAGACAGCTGAGGATGCGTTGGGCCGCATGGTTCACACCTCCGAAGGTGCGCAAGGGCTGGTGTTCGAGGTGTATGACAGCCTGCAAAATGGCGGTGCCCAAGGCTACGGGACGGTCGTCGTTACGGACGTCAGCCGTGGTATGGTGCCAACCGGCGATCATTGCGGAAGCGGTCCGCTGGCGGGTCCAGACTTCTACGTGATGAGCGGTGGTGCCGAAGCGCTGCAAGAGGTGCACTTCGCCTTTACCAAATCGGAGTGCGGGTCAGAATTGTCGCGCGGGGAATATTACCGCCGCGTCGATGACATCCGACCTTTCTGGTGATGCAATAGGGGCGGCTCTCGGGCCGCCCTGTTCCGTTTAGCCCGCCGCGGTGCGGTAGGTGATTTCGGCGGTCTCTTCTGCCGAGAAATCTTCGGCCAAGGCGCGCATTTCCTCGTTGAAGGGGGATTTTACGCAGACCGGATCGGTCGCGCTCGCATCTCCTGCCACGGCCAGCGCCTGACATCGGCAGCCGCCAAAGTCGATCTTCTTGCGATCGCAGCTCTGGCACGGTTCGGGCAGGAAGTCGGTGCCGCGATAGGTTTTGAACGCATCGCTCTGATACCAGATGTCGGCCAAGAGTTTGTCGCGCACATTCTCGAAGTTCAGGTGCTTGATCGTCTGGGCTGCGTGGCAGGGCAGAACCTGTCCGTCCGGCGCGATGTTCAGGCCCGTGGTACCCCAGCCGCCCATGCAACGCTTGGGATAGTCGCTGTGGTAATCGGCGGGGACAAAGTCGATGACCAGCGTTCCCTTTAGATCCTCGCGCGCCTGCGCAACGATGCGCTCTGCCTCTTTGGCTTGTTCACGGGTGGGCATCAGCACGTTGCGGTTCAGCATCGCCCAACCGTAGAACTGAACGATGGCGACCTCGATCCGGCGGGCGCCCATTTCCACGGCCATTTCCAGCGCACGGGGAAGTTGGTGCAGGTTCTGGCGATGCAGAACGGCGTTCAGGGTCAGGGGGAAGCCAATGTCCTTGATCCAGCCCGCCACCTGCATTTTGCGGTCATACCCACCGCGATAGCCGCCGATGCGGTCGGCCATCTCGGCGTCTGTCCCCTGAAGCGATAGCTGTATGTGATCCAGTCCGGCCGCGTCCAATTCTTGCATCCGCTTTTCGGTCAGACCGATGCCCGAAGTGATCAGGTTGGTATAGAGGCCCGCATCCCGTGCGCCCTTGACCAGTTCGGTTAGATCGCGCCGCGTGGCCGGTTCGCCGCCCGACAAGTGCAGTTGCAGGACACCCAGATCAGCGGCCTGTTTGAACGTCGAAATCCACTCTTCGGTCGTCAATTCGCCCGAACGTGCCGCCAGTTCGACTGGGTTCGAGCAATAGGGGCAGGACAGAGGGCAGCGGTGGGTCAGCTCGGCCAGCATGGCCAGAGGGGCGGGAACCTTCATGCGCGCACCTCCAGAAAGCGGCGCTCGGCCAACTGGCCGAGGAACTGTTGCACGTCGCCCGCGATTTGAACGGCGGGGGCATCATATTTCGCGGCCAGCCGGTCCACGATCTGCGCAAACCCGCTAGAGCCGTCCAGTTCGGTGATGATCGCGTGGCCAATCATATCAAGGCTGATCGTCCGCTCGGGCGCCAGCAGCACCCAACGGTCACGCACGTGGTCGCGGTGCAGACGCACACCGCGCGGCAAGTAGGGAACAGCATTGGGCGCGATCATGCGGTGGCTCGCAGGTCCAACTCATAGGTGCCGGGCTGCCAGCCGCCGGGCGGGATGCGGCCGGGCGCGACATATGCCGAATACAGCGCATCGAGCTGGGACCAAAGCACGTCGGTCTTGAACTCGAGCGCAGCGGCGCAAGCGTCCTGCTTTTCCTGAGTGTCCGCGTTATCGAGCACGTATTTCAAGCCGAATGCGACGTCCTTGGGAGCCTCGTTCAAACGGCGCTGGAAGTAGGACATGCTGCGATCGTTGGCGAAGTCATAATTCGCCAGCAGTCCCTTGATCCGGTCTGCGTGGATCTTCGGCGCAAACAGTTCGGTCAGCGATGCCGCCACAGCCTCTAGCAACGGCTTCTCGCGGACAAAGCGCACATAGGCATCAACAGCGAATTTGGTGGCGGGCAGCACGCCTTGCTTGCTGGCCACATAGCTGCGGTCCAGACCCACGGCATCGGCCAGACGCAGCCAGCGTTCGATGCCGCCCTCGTTCTCGCCATGGCCGTCGTGATCCTCGATCCGGCTGCGCCATTCGCGGCGCAGTGCGGGGTCCTCGACGCGGGACATAAAGGCGGCGTCCTTCATCGGGATGCTGGCCTGATAGTAAAAGCGATTGATCACCCACGCGCGCACCTGCGCAGGGGTGCATTCCCCGCCGTGCAGCATGTGATGAAACGGGTGCTTGTCGTGATAGCGGTCGGCACCGATCTGGCGCAGGCGGGCTTCGAATTCCTCGCGGCTGGCAGTCATAGGGTGATCTCCATCCCGTCCTGCCCGATGGTCCAGCCGTTTGCTTCGGCTTCGGCGCGTTCGGCGCTTTCGGGGCGCAGGACTGGGTTGCTGTTGTTCATGTGGACATAGACTTTGCGAGAGACACCCAGATCGGCAAAAGCGGCCATCGAACCATCAGGCCCTGACATCGAGATATGGCCCATGCGCTGCCCTGTCTTTTGTGACAGCCCCATGTCGATCATCTCGTTGTCCTGCCAGAGTGTGCCGTCAAACATCACCATATCCGCACCGCGCAAACGATCCGCCAGATCGCCTTTCACCAGTGCGCAGCCGGGGATGTAATAGGCATCCTTGCCGCCCGCTTGCAGGTGAACGCCCACGGTCTGCTCCCCCTCGAGATCGGTCTGGACAACCTCACCTTCCATATAAAGTGGCACCTTGCCCGGAACAGCGAACAGGGTCGCTGTCAGGTCAGGGGCCAGTTCGAACGGTTGGTCTAGGGCGATTTCCTCGCGCACCACGATGTTTTGGCGCAGGGCGTCAAAGATGGGGTTTTGGGCTAGTACGCTGTGGATTTCGGCCGTGGCAAACAGCTTGAACGGTTGCTGTTCACGCAGGATGAGTAGCCCTGCCACGTGGTCGATATCGCCGTTAGTCACCATCACCGACCGCAGGGGCAATTCCCGCAGGGCCGTCGGGTGCAGTTCCGGCGTACGCGCCATCTGGTCACGAATGTCAGGAGAGGCGTTCAGGATCGCCCAATCTGAGCCGTTGCCGCTAAACGCGACGGAGCTCTGTGTCTGGGAGGGGATTTTCCCCGCCCGTGCGAGATTGCAATTCTCGCACCCGCAGTTCCATTGGGGGAGACCGCCACCGGCTGCCGCCCCCAGGATTCGCGCGCGAAGTGTCATAGGCCTGCCTCGCGCTTCGGGTTCTTAGAACAGAACGCCGTGGTCGTCGCCCGAGTCGGGGCCGTACATGTTGATTTCCATGCCGCACTCGATCTCTTTCAAAATGGGTTTTGCCCAAGCCATGATTTTCTCCTCCCTAAGATTGAATCGCTGGTCGGATCACTATGGGCGAGCCGCATACGCAGAGTCAGTAAGACTATGGTCGGTGCTGGGAGGGTGTTGTCGCCACTGGGATCACAAGAATTGACATCTAGGCGCGAGTTCGCAATGGTGCACGCACGTCGGGGGAGTTCCGCTTAGGGAACTGAGAGGCTGACAGCGGGGGAAACCCTGCGGTGACGCGACCCTTTGAACCTGACCCAGTTGATACTGGCGTAGGAAGACCGAAGGGCACTCCGTTTCTCGCTGAACTTTGCGAGCGGTCCTTTCGGGCCGCTGACGGCCCTATTGCGCGCGCTGTGTCGTGCGGGGGCTGCGTGGCCCCTTTCTGCCACCTGTTTCGCTTGGGTCTTTTCGAGAATGTCTTGAGGAGACCATAGATGAAAGACAACGCAACACCGACCATCACTACGGGAAATATGCCCGCCGCCACCAAGGTGTTCATTCCCGGCCAGACCTATGACATCCGCGTGCCCCTGCGCCACATCCAAGTGGGCGGCGGCGAGCCGCCCGTCGCGGTCTACGACAGCTCTGGCCCGTACACAGATCCTGCCGTGCAAACCGATATTCGACAGGGCCTCGCAGTGCAGCGCGGGGAATGGCAACAGGCCTGCGGAGACGTCGAAAGCTATACTGGCCGCGCCGTGACTGCCGCCGATAATGGCTATGCCGAAGGCAACAGGCTGGTCCCGGCCTTTCCCAACCAGCGCGACCCACTGCGCGCGGTCGGCGACCGGGCCATCACTCAGATGGCCTATGCCAAAGCGGGCATCGTCACCCCCGAGATGGAGTATGTAGCGATCCGCGAAAATGTGGGCCGGACTCTGGCATGGGATAAAGAGCGTGATGGCGAGGATTTTGGCGCTTCGATCCCCGATCTGGTGACACCCGAATACGTCCGTCAGGAAATCGCTGCGGGCCGCGCGATCATCCCCGCGAATATCAACCACCCCGAGTTGGAACCGATGATCATCGGACGCAACTTTCTTGTGAAAATCAACGCCAACATCGGCAATTCGGCTGTGACCTCAAGCATGGAGGAAGAGGTTGAAAAGATGGTCTGGGCCATCCGCTGGGGCGCGGACACGGTCATGGACCTGTCCACGGGCCGGAATATCCACAACATCCGCGACTGGATCATCCGCAACAGCCCCGTCCCGATTGGGACCGTCCCGCTGTATCAGGCGCTGGAAAAGGTGAATGGCATCGCCGAAGACCTGACATGGGAGGTGTATCGCGATACGCTGATCGAACAGGCCGAGCAGGGTGTCGATTACTTTACCATCCATGCAGGCGTTCGCCTGCATATGATCCCGATGACGGTTGATCGCGTGACAGGGATCGTCAGTCGGGGTGGCTCGATCATGGCGAAGTGGTGTCTGCACCATCACCGCGAGAGCTTCCTCTACGAGCATTTCGAAGAGATCTGCGATATCTGCCGCAAGTACGACGTGTCCTTTAGCCTTGGCGACGGCTTGCGTCCCGGCTCAGTCGCTGATGCCAATGATCAGGCGCAGTTTGCAGAGCTAGAGACTTTGGGCGAGTTGACCAAGATCGCATGGGCCAAGGATTGTCAGGTCATGATCGAAGGCCCGGGCCATGTGGCCATGCACAAGATCAAAGCGAACATGGACAAGCAGCTAAAGCATTGTGACGAAGCCCCGTTTTACACGCTTGGGCCGCTCACCACTGACATCGCGCCGGGCTATGACCACATCACGAGCGCCATTGGGGCGGCGATGATCGGGTGGTTCGGGACCGCGATGCTGTGCTACGTGACGCCCAAAGAGCACCTAGGTCTGCCAGACCGAGACGACGTGAAGACCGGCGTGATCACTTATAAAATAGCGGCCCACGCGGCGGACTTGGCCAAAGGCCACCCCGGTGCGCAGCTTCGCGACGATGCGATCAGTCGTGCGCGTTTCGAATTCCGGTGGGAGGATCAATTCAACCTGTCTCTGGACCCGGACACCGCGCGCGCTTTCCACGACGAGACCATGCCCAAAGAGGCGCACAAGGTCGCGCATTTCTGCTCCATGTGTGGGCCGAAGTTCTGCTCTATGCGGATCAGCCACGACATTCGCGCAGAGGCGCAAAAGTCAGAAGGGATGGAGGCGATGGCAGCCAAATTCCGCGAGGGCGGGCAGCTCTATGTGCCTGCCAAAGAGGATGCGGAGTGATGTATTCGGTCCTTGGGGCAGGGGTGACGGGGCTGTGCGTGGCCACAGCCTTGTCCGAACGTGGGCTTCCTGTGGAGCTGGTCGACGATGGGGGAATTCCGGCTTCGCACTGGGCGGGCGGTATGCTCGCCCCCATGTGCGAGGGCGAAAGCGCCCCGCCAGAGGTCGTGCGCATGGGCAAACACGCTGCAGATTGGTGGAGCGCCCGTTTTGATGGGGTGGCGTGGCGCGGGACTTTGGTCGTTGCGCCGCCACGCGACCAAGCCGAACTGCTCAGGTTTTCCCGTGCGACGCGGCGGCACCACACCGTCGATCCCGCCGAGTACGAGGCAGATTTGCAGGGCAGGTTCACCCGTGCGCTCTACTTCCCCGAAGAGGCGCATATGGACCCCCGCGCCGCCATGTCCTGTTTGCGCGCTCGGCTGGCAGAGCGGGGCGTTGTGACGGTGGAAAGGCCCAAGGGGCAGATCATCGATTGCCGAGGGCTCGCAGCCCGCGACCAGCTGCCCGACCTGCGCGCAGTACGGGGCGAGATGCTTTTGGTGCATGCACCTGACGTAAACCTCAGCCGCACCGTCCGCCTCTTGCACCCGCGCTTTCCTTGCTACGTCGTCCCACGCGGCGATGGCCTGTATATGATCGGCGCAACCATGATCGAAAGCGATGAAGCGGGCCCCATCTCCGCCCGTGCCTTGGTAGAGATGCTGTCTGCGGCTTATGCGCTGCACCCAGCATTCGCCGAGGCGCAGGTGATCGAGACAGGCACAGGTCTGCGCCCGAGTTTTCCTGACAACATTCCCTGTATTCGCGAAATCGGTAGCCGCATCCACGTCAACGGAATGTACCGACACGGTTTTTTAACGTCGCCGTATCTGGCCGAAACCCTCGCGGACAGGCTGAGCAATGAGATGAAGCATGCAAGTTGAACTGAACGGCAAACCGACTGAAACCAAAGCCTCCACCCTAGCGGAGCTTATCGAGGTTGAGGGTTTTGAAGCCCCCTGCGTGGCCACTGCTGTGGATGGCGTTTTTGTCCCCAAAGCCACGCGCGACAAGGTGACTCTGACCGAAGGCATCCGCGTCGAAGTGCTCTCACCAATGCAGGGGGGCTGAGCGATGTTCTATGGCGTAGAGTTGGGTAGCCGTCTGATGTTGGGCACTGCGCAATACCCGTCTCCGGCGGTTCTGGCCAAAGCGATGGAGGTCAGTGGGACAGAGGTGATTACCGTCAGCCTGCGCCGCGAGGGTAGCGGGGGTTCTGCGTTCCGCGATCTGATCGCAGGCAGTGGCTGCCGTATCCTGCCCAACACGGCTGGATGCCACACCGCCAAAGAGGCCATCACCACAGCGCACATGGCCCGCGAGGTCTTTGGCACCAACTGGATCAAGCTCGAGGTCATCGGCCACGCGGACACACTGCAGCCAGACCCCTTTGCCTTGGTCGAGGCTGCGCGCGTGCTCTGTGCAGACGGTTTCGAGGTCTTCCCCTACACAACAGATGACCTGATCGTCGGAGAGAAACTGCTGGACGCGGGTTGTCAGGTGTTGATGCCTTGGGGCGCTCCGATCGGATCGGGGCAAGGGCTTCGGAATAGTGCCGCCCTGAAAACGATGCGTGCGCATTTCGCTGGTGTGCCCTTGGTCGTGGATGCGGGGATCGGTGCGCCAAGCCAAGCCGCGCAGGCCATGGAGATGGGTTTTGACGCTGTGCTTTTGAACACGGCTGTGGCGAAGGCGGTCGATCCCGTTGCGATGGCTCGCGCCTTTGGCATGGCGGTTTCGGCAGGTCGCTTGGCCCATGATGCAGGGCTCATGCCAGCCCGAGATATGGCTGCGGCCTCGACTCCGATCTTTGGGATGGCAGAGTTGGCATGATGGAGAAGCTCTATCTGATCACGGGCACAGCAGACCTGCTCGAGCGACTGGTTCCCTTGGGCGTCAAACTGGTCCAACTGCGTGTCAAGGATGCCGCTCCTGCCGATCTGCGCGTCCAAACCATCCGCGCCCGTGAGTGCTGCGCGAAGCACGGGGCACAGTTAATTTTGAATGATTACTGGGAGTTGGCCTTGGAATTGGGCCTCGACTTTGTCCATCTGGGCCAAGAAGATATGGATGCCGCCGACTTTGGTGCCTTGCGCCGCGCGGGCGTGCGCTATGGACTGTCGACCCATGACGATGACGAACTTGAGCGGGCGCTTGCTTTGGATCCCGCCTACGTCGCGCTCGGTCCGGTTTACCCCACCATTCTGAAGCAGATGAAATGGGCGCCCCAAGGCGTGGATCGCGTGCGGGAGTGGAAGTCGCGCGTTGGCCAAACGCCTTTGGTTGCGATTGGTGGGCTCACGCCAGAGCGGGCGGTTGGCGTTCTGCATGCGGGCGCGGACAGTGCGGCGGTCGTTACAGACATTCAGCTGGCCGATAGCCCCGAAGCGCGAACCCAAGAGTGGCTGGCCACCCTGAGGGACGTTTAACCCATGGCGGTCGTTTTGGCGATTGGCGGGCTAGATTCCAGTTGCGGGGCAGGGGTACTGCGCGATGCTCAGACCATCCAGTCTCTGGGGCATCTGGCAAGGGTCGCCGTGACCGCCGTCACGGCCCAGTCGGATGCGGGCGTTCTGGATGTACATCCGGTGTCAAGCGCGACGCTAAAAGCACAGATGGTGCCGGCGAGCGCGGTCAAGATCGGCATGCTCTGTGATGCGCAGAGAGCTCAGACGGTCGTCCACGCAATGGGGTGCCACAGCGCACCGATCGTCCTTGATCCCGTTCTGGCCGCGTCGTCTGGGGGCCCATTGCTGGACGCCCAAGGCATTGAAACCTTGCTGACAGAACTCCTGCCTATGGTCACTCTGGTGACCCCGAACCTGCCTGAACTGGCTCGTCTTGCCATGTTGTGTGGCGAGCGCAGCCCTGAGCCGCAGATCCAAGCGCGGGCGCTTATGGCCAGAGGTGCGGGCGCTGTGTTGATCAAAGGGGGCCACGCACAAGGTTCGTCTGCCACAGATTATTTGGTCACGCCTCGTTGGGTGAAAACATTGGACGGGCCGCGCTTTGGTGGGGCGCGGCGGGGAACCGGTTGCACGCTGTCCAGCGCGATCGCCTGCGGGTTGGCCGAGGGGCGATCTCTGCCCGAGGCCTGTGTGTTGGCAAAGCAAACGGTTTCAGAGCAATTTGCGCGACCGGCCACCGCATGAAACGCCCGCGCCGCTGACGTGCTACGCATTCACGAAGAGTCGTGTGTGCAAATCAGCATGCGAAATAGTCGTGCGGAACTGTTGCATTTTCGGGGGTAAAGTTAGAACTAAACCGATCAGTTCAGAAAATTTCTGGCATAATCGCGTTGGGCTGTTTTAATGGCTCCGAACCCCAATTCCGCAGAGGATCCCCATGCGCAGACTACATGCCCTCCTTGCCGCGCTGGTGCTCACCGCGCCTCTGGCCTCTCCTTTGGTCGCCCAAGAGGTGCCCAAACCCGTGAAATTGATGACCGTCACATCCGAGCCGCAGCAGGTCGAGCGCCGGTTTTATGGACAGGTCACTGCCCTGCAAACCGTTGATCTGGCGTTTCAGGTCGGCGGGCAGGTCGAGGTGCTGACCGCTCCCGAAGGTCAAGTCATTCCCGAAGGCGAGGTCATCGCCCAACTTGATCTGGACGCATACGAGCGCGCGCGGTCTCAGGCTGATGTGAACCTAGACAAGGCGCGCCGGGACTTGTCCCGACTGGAGTCCCTGAGTGGGGCGGCTGTCAGTGAAGTGTCGATCCGCGATGCACGCACGCAGGTGCAGCTGGCCGAAATCGCCCTGCAAGACGCAGAGGCCAACCTG
Source organism: Donghicola eburneus (assembly GCF_900115865.1). GTDB lineage: Bacteria > Pseudomonadota > Alphaproteobacteria > Rhodobacterales > Rhodobacteraceae > Donghicola > Donghicola eburneus. The sequence goes on from NZ_FOXY01000007.1 coordinate 34,762, forward strand.
GATCACGCGACCTTGCGCGCGCCATTTGACGCGCTTGTTGCCCGCCGTGAGATTGCAAACTTTACCACGGTGTCGGCGGGGACGCCTGTGGTGCGTCTGCATGACGTGTCTGAAATGCGTGTCGAAATCGACGTCCCTGAAGTGCTGTTTCGGCAAGCAGGCCAAAATGGCAGTGTTAGTTTCGAAGCGGAGTTTCCGGGGGGATCCGAACGCTTTCCGCTGGTCTCACGCGAGTTCGAGGCAGAGACCAGCGCGCTTGGCCAGAGCTATACTTTGACGCTGGCGTTCGAGCAGAACCCGGGCGCAGGGATCTATCCCGGTGCGTCTGTTTCTGTCTTGGCGCGCGCGGAAATGCCCGCTCAAGAGGCTGTGTTCCTGCCGGAAACCGCTCTGACCTTTGATGCTGCGGGCGATCCTATGGTCATGGTGTTCGATGAAGCTGGCACCGTCATTGCGACGCCTATCGAGATCGAGATCGCCCTCGATGGCCGCGTGCGTCTGGTGGATGGTTTGGAAAACGGCACCGAAATTGTTAGCACCGGCGCCTCGCAACTGCAGGACGGACAGTCCGTCCGCCGCTTTACCCGCGTCGGAGAGTGATCCATGTCTATTGCACGCGCGTCCATTGATAAGGCGCTGATTACATGGCTCCTGATGATCGGTTGCCTTCTTGGCGGGATCTGGGGCTTTGCTACGATTGGCCGCCTCGAAGACCCCGCTTTTACCATCAAGCAAGCGGTGGTGATCACCCAGTATAGCGGCGCTTCGGCGGATCAGGTGGCCCGAGAGGTGACCGAACCGCTGGAATCTGCCATCCAGAAGATGTCCGAGGTGAAGAGCATCACTTCGTCCAATAAGCCAGGTGTCAGCCGCATCGATGTCGAAATCGAGAGCATCTACGACGGCACAGAGCTGCCCCAAATCTGGGACAAGCTGCGCAAACGTGTGAACGATGCGCGGGGCAGTTTGCCCTCTGGCGCAGGCACGCCCTACGTGAATGACAGTTTTGGCGACGTGTTTGGTGTGTTCTACGCGATCCAGACACCGGGTTTCACAGACGCGGAAACCCACGAAATCGCGGAGTTCTTGCGACGTGAATTGCTGACCGTTGATGGCGTGGCGGATGTAGACCTGCAGGGTCTGCCTGAAGAGGCGGTCTATGTGACCCCAGACATGGCTATCATTCGGAACCTTGGTGTGTCACCCGCTGCGATTGCGACGGCGATTGCGAATTCGAACGCAGTGGCGAGCGCGGGGAGCGTGACCTCGAACGGGCAGGATATTCGCATCGAAGCCCCCCAAGGCTCCAACACCGTCGAAGAGATTGCCCGCCTGACCATCGGCGTTCAGGGGGAAATTATCGATCTGCTCGATCTGGCGACTGTCACACGTGAACGCGTCTCCGATCCAGACATGATCATCCGGTTTAACGGCCAAGAAGCCTTTACCATGGGTGTCTCGGGCAAATCCGGCCAGAATATCGTGGATATTGGACATCGCATTGATGACCGTCTTGGGACTCTGACGCGCGATTTGCCCGCAGGCGTACAGATTCACCCCGTTTACCAGCAGCACATTGTTGTTGAAGAAGCATCGAATGCCTTCCTCGTGAACCTTGCGATGTCGGTGGCGATTGTGGTGATCGTTCTGGCGCTGTTCATGGGCTGGCGTGCTGCCGTGGTGGTCGGGGCGACCCTGCTGTTGACCGTGGTGGGCACTGTCTTCTTCATGGCGATCTTCGGTATCGAGATGGAGCGTATCTCGCTTGGTGCTCTGATCATTGCGATGGGCATGCTGGTGGACAACGCAATCGTGGTGGCCGAAGGGATGCAGGGTGACATGGCACAGGGCAAGACTGCCCGAGATGCGGCCGAAGATGTGGCGAGCAAGACCCAGACCCCATTGCTTGGGGCGACAGTGATTGGGATCATGGCCTTTGCCGGGATCGGGTTGTCGCCAGATGCCACGGGCGAATTCCTGTTCTCGCTGTTTGCGGTCATCGGTATTTCGCTGCTGCTGTCGTGGGTGCTGGCCATTTCGGCAACGCCGCTGTTGGGGCACTACTTCTTCAAGGTCGGCGACGGGAATGCAGACGGCAACTACAGTGGCCCGATTTTCCGCGCCTATCGCAACACGCTGAATCTGGCGCTGACGTTGCGCTGGCCCGTGCTGGCCGCGCTGGGGGTCGTGACCGTGGTGTGTTACATCGGCTTTGGTCAGGTAAAGCAGCAGTTCTTCCCCGACTCCAACACGCCGCTGTTCTACGTGCATTACAAGTTGCCGCAGGGCGGAAGCATTCACCAAACCGCCGATGAGATGACCATCCTTGAGGATTGGCTGAAGGACCGCGAAGAGGTGGTCTCGGTTGCGACGTTCGTTGGCGGTGGCGCGAGCCGCTTCATGTTGACCTACGCCCCAGAAGAGGCGTTGCCGACCTACGGTCACCTGATCATCCGCACCCACAATCTAGACGAAATCCCCCAGTTGCGGTCCGATCTAGAAAGCTTTGGCCGCAGTCAGTTGGTCGCGGGAGAATTTCGGACAGAACGTCTGGCCTTTGGTCCTGGTGGCGGTGCGCCGATCGCCGCGCGCTTTTCTGGCAGCAATCCGGTGATCCTGCGGGAACTGGCTGCCGAAGCGGCAGATCGGATGCTGGCGGCGTCGGATCAGTTGCAAGACTTGCGCACGGACTGGCGTGAACGGGAACTGGTGCTGAAACCCATCTATGCCGAGGACCGTGCCCAAGCGGTCGGTGTGTCACGCGAAGACCTAGCTTCGGCCTTCCTAACTGCGACCGACGGCATTCAGGCCGGCACATACCGCGAGGATGATCGCCTGATTCCCATCGTTGTCCGTAATGATCTGGTGACGGACCAAGGTGCACCCGATCTGGTCGACCAGCTGGTCTATTCCAGTGCGGCAAACGCTTATATTCCTGTGCTCCAGTTGATCGACGGTTTCGATTACGAGGCGCAGAATACTTTGATCCAGCGTCGCGACCGTCTGCCCACGATCACGGTCGAAGCCGGTGTGGTCGATGGCGCCAACGCTGCTGCGGTGTTCAACGCCATCCGCGCGGACATTGAAGCGATGGAACTGCCCGACGGCTACATGCTGGAATGGGGCGGGGAATACGAGAACTCGACCGAAGCCCAAAGCAGCCTTGGCAAGCAGTTGCCGCTGTCCTTGCTAATCATGATCGTGATCTCGATCCTGCTATTCGGTCGTCTGCGTCAGCCCCTGATCATCTGGCTCTTGGTGCCGATGGCGGTGAACGGTGTGGCTTTGGGTCTGTTGGGAACGGGCCTGCCCTTTAGCTTTACCGCACTCTTGGGTCTGCTCAGCTTGTCGGGGATGCTCATCAAAAACGGCATCGTTCTGGTCGAAGAAATCGATCTGGTCCGCGCCGAGGGCGTGCCCTTCCGTCAAGCAGTTCTGGATGCCTCGACCTCGCGTTTGCGTCCTGTGGTCTTGGCGGCGGCCACGACGATTCTGGGGATGATTCCTCTTTTGTCGGACGCGTTCTTTGCCTCAATGGCGGTGACGATCATGGGCGGTCTGGGCTTTGCGTCGATCCTGACGCTCGTAGCGGCTCCGGTGCTGTATTACATGTTCTTCTTCCGCGAACGCCGTGCCGAAGCGGCTGAAGCCTAAGAAAATCCCAAAGAAACAAAGGGGCGCGTTCATCGCGCCCTTTTTATTTGATACAACGATAGGGTGTGGCATTTCCGCTAGTCTTGTTTGATTTTCTAACCAAATCGCGTTCTGTGCTGGAAAAATAAATTCTCAATTTGCTATGCTTCGGCAGTGCCTGGGGGGGCACAGTAACGAGGGTCACCATGCGCGCGATCTTTGGGGCAGCCATTGCCCTGACTATGATGGCACCCGCCTCCTATGCTCAAGATGTCGGTTTCTTGGGCTTTGGCTATCAGATTTCGAACGACTTTATCGGCGATGCCCGTGACCGTTGGCGCACGGGTGCCACGCAGGCCAGCGTCATGTTTGGTCGCGACTGGCAGGGTTCGCTGGGGTCGCAGTATTTCGACACGCTTGAACTGCGGGGCAGTGCAGAGATCGCAGCGCCCGACAATCTAGATGCGCCGGCGCAGGGCGATCGCCCTTATGCGTCTGTCGCGCGTCTCGGGGTGCACTCGCACTTCAATCAACAGCTGTCGCGCACCGATTTTGACATGGGCGTCGGCGTTGAGGTCATCGGACCACAGACCAAGCTTGATGAGTTTCAGGCTAACTTCCACCGCTGGATCGGCGCTAGCGATGCCAGTGACGAAGTGCGCGCCGGTCAGATTCAGGACAACGTCTTTGGTTACGGCCACATTGAGGCCGCGCGGACCTTTGAATTGGGCGACGCATCGCGCGTGATCCCATTTATCGAAGGGCACGCAGGACTCGAGTCTTTTGCCCGTGTGGGGGCGGACTTTGAATTCGGCGGTCTGATCCCAGACGATTTGATGATCCGCGATTATACGACGGGTCAGACCTACACCGCGATCCGCGGCACGATGAGCGCACTTACCCTGACGGCAGGCGCAGACATTGGCTACATGGTCGACTCCGCGATGCTTCCGGACAGCGACTCCTATGACATGGTCCAAGAGCGCGCCCGCGCCCGCGCCGGCCTCAAGTGGGAGGGCCGCCAATCGTCGGCAACTTTCGGTGTCACCTACCTGAGCAAAGAGTTCGACAACCAAGACACCGGACAGGTGCTGGGCTCTTTCAACCTGAAATACAAATTCTGAGGGCCTGCCCGAACGGGCCCCATTCGGCGGACACTCCGCCAGAGCGGTAACAAGTTAGCAGTGGAAGCAGGCAAATGGCGATTGCAGGCGCATATGTAGTGCATTGGGGGCAAACCTTGATCGAGGGCGTGCGCGCAGCCCCCTTGGCGGATTTGGCTGTTGGTGTCGTATGGCGCTGGACCGGCGAACTGACGCGGATCGACGGCCCGCACTCTGTCCTGCAACTCACCGGAGCCGAGGGCGATGCCCAATTGCGCCGTGGTGCCGCTGGACGGGCGGGGCGCCTGATCGGCGAGGGCGCGCGCCAAGCCCACACCGAACGTGCGCCGCTGATGGCGGATCAAAGCATTACGGTCAGTGACGGAAAATCCAGCCATACTGCGCGCATTATCCGCAGCACAGTCACCGGCCAGCTCATGCTGTGCTTTGATCGTGACCATCCGCTTTCCGATCAGGATTATTGGGTGATCAAGCTGACGTTGGATGAGACGGACCGCTCGGCGTTGAGCAGTCCCTCGAACGAGCGGCCGGCTGGGGTCATCTGCTTTGGCGCAGGCACGCGCATTGATACCCCCATGGGTCCACGTCTGGTCGAGGCCTTGCAGCCCGGCGATTTTGTCATGACCCGCGACAGTGGCCCGCAAGAAGTTCTCTGGACTGGCAGCCGCCGGATGAGCGGGGCGCGTTTGTTTGCGATGCCTCATCTACGACCTGTGCGCATCCACGCCTCGGCCTTTGGCAAGGACCGTCCCGACGACACTCTGATTGTGTCGCCTGAACATCGCCTGCTAGTGCAGGGCGATGCCGCCCGTGCCCTGTTCAATACAACAGAGGTAATGGTGCAAGCCCGTGATCTGGTGAACGACCGAACCATCATCTGCGCCCCCGATATGAAAGAGGTCACCTATGTGCACATCCTTCTAGGGCGCCACGAGGTGATCTGGGCCAACGGGATTGAATGCGAGAGCTTCCACCCCGCGACAGCCTCAATGGATGCACTGGATCAAGGGGATCGGATGGCTCTGGAACAGCTGCTGCCTTGGGTCGGCGATGCCCCCATGCGCTATGGCGAATTCGCCCGCCGTCCGCTATCCCGCTCCGAAGCTGCAATTCTGGCCTACGAGACCTGAGAAAAGCGCGGTGCGCTGTTGACTCTGCCGTGCGGACCTATATAGGGGCGGCTCACATTGGTGTTGGTGGCCCCCGCAAGGGGATGCCTGTCAGGGGAAACCCAGTAGGACAACGCCCTTCATACTTAACGAAGGAGATCAGCCGTGACCAAACGCACGTCTGCCAAGTACAAAATTGACCGCCGCATGGGCGAAAACATTTGGGGTCGCCCCAAGTCGCCCGTAAACCGTCGTGAATATGGCCCCGGCCAGCACGGTCAGCGCCGCAAGGGCAAACTGTCGGACTTCGGTCTGCAGCTGCGCGCCAAGCAGAAGCTGAAAGGCTACTACGGCGACATGACCGAGAAGCAATTCCGTCGCATCTTCGGTGAAGCAGAGCGTCGTCGTGGTGACACCGGTGAGATCCTGATCGGTCTGCTGGAAAGCCGTCTGGACGCAGTTGTTTACCGCGCCAAGTTCGTTCCCACCGTCTTCGCGGCGCGTCAGTTCGTGAACCACGGTCACGTTCTGGTCAACGGCAAGCGCGTGAACATCCCCTCGTACCGCGTCAAAGAAGGCGACGTTATCGAGGTTCGCGAGAAGTCGAAGCAAATGGTTGTCCTGCTGGAAGCTGTTCAGCTGGCAGAGCGCGATGTTCCTGACTACATCGACGCCGACCACAGCAAGATGACCGCAACCTTCGTTCGCATGCCCGGCCTGTCGGACGTTCCTTACCCCGTCGTAATGGAACCGAACCTGGTTATCGAATTCTACGCACAGAACTAATCCTGATTTCAGGACCGGTTTTGTGCCACGAGCGCCGTCCCAATGGGGCGGCGCTTTGCTTTTGTGGGCATCCGGCCACTTTCCGGGGGCCATGGGATCAAAGTGCTCTTTCCCAGTCGTCATCTGCGCTATATGCAGGGCCCGAGTTACGGAGGCCCAGATGAACAAACCCGTCCCCCAGCCCGGCATTATGGAGATTGATCTCTACGTCGGCGGCGCGTCCGGCGCGCCGGGTTCCAATGTGGTCAAGCTATCCTCGAACGAGAACCCGTTCGGTCCGTCCGAGGCAGCAGTCAAGGCAGCAGGCGTCGCGGCGCATCAGATGCACCGCTATCCCGAAATCGACGGGTATTCCCTGCGCGCTGCTCTGGCGGACAAATACGGGCTAGAGGCGGACAAGATCATCCTAGGTGTCGGGTCCGACGAAATCCTGCAGATGATCTGCAACGCATACGCGGGTCCGGGCGACGAAGTGATTTACACCCAGCACGGCTTTGCCATGTACCGCATCTGTGCCCTCGGCGCCGGCGCGACGCCTGTCGAGGTCCCCGAGTGTGATCGCGTGACCGACGTCGACGCCATTCTGGCGGCCGTGACGGATGCGACCCGCATCGTCTTTATCGCGAACCCGAATAACCCGACCAGTACCATGATCGGTCTGGCCGAAGTGACGCGTCTGGCAGACTCTCTGCCGCCCCACGTTGTGCTGGTTCTGGATGGCGCCTATGCGGAGTTCGTTGAGGAATATGATGGCGGTGCCGAGCTGGCCCGCACCCGTCCCAACGTCATCATGACCCGCACCTTCTCCAAGCTGTATGGCTTGGGTGGTTTGCGCGTGGGTTGGGGCTATGCGCAGCGCGACGTGATTGACGTGTTGAACCGACTGCGCGCGCCGTTCAATATCTCGACCATCGCTTTGGAAGCCGCGAAAGCTGCGCTGGCCGACACCGCGCACATCGACAAGTCGCTGGCCGAAAACGCCCGCCTGCGTGTCTGGCTGTCCGAAGCCTTGGCAGCCATTGGTGTGCAATCCGACGCCTCTATGACCAACTTTATTCTGGCCCGCTTCCACGATCAGGAAGAGGCCGAAGCTTGCAACGACTACCTGAAGTCCCAAGGTCTGATCGTGCGCCCTGTGGCCAGCTATAACCTGCCGCACTGCCTGCGGATCACCGTCGGCGACGAGCCGTCTTGCCGCCGCGTGGCACATGCCATTGGCGCGTTCAAAGCAGGAGCCCGTGCATGACCCAAGTCTACGACCGTGTGGCGCTAATCGGCCTTGGCCTGATCGCGTCCTCGATGTTCTGGTCGATCAAACGTGGCGGTCTGGTGGGCGAAGTCACCGGCTATGCTCGTTCCGCGGAAACCCGTGACACCGCGCGCGAGATCGGCCTGTGCGATCGCATCTGTGACACCGCGGCCGAGGCCGTCAAAGACGCGGATCTGGTAGTGCTCTGTGTCCCTGTGGGTGCGATGGGCGCTGTGGCGGCAGAAATTGCTCCGCACCTGAAGCCGGGTGCGACGATCAGTGATGTTGGGTCGGTCAAGCAATCTGTGATCGACACCGTTGGCCCGCATCTGCCCGAGGGCGTGCATTTTGTGCCTGCCCACCCGTTGGCAGGGACAGAACATTCGGGTCCGAAGTCCGGCTTTGCCGAGCTGTTCGATAACCGCTGGTGCCTCTTGGTGCCTGTGCCGAATTCCGACCCAGAAGCAGTCGCGAAGCTGCGCGCGCTGTGGGAAGGCATTGGCTCCAATGTCGAGGAAATGGATGCCGAGCACCACGATCTGGTGCTGGCCGTCACCAGCCACACGCCGCACCTGATTGCCTACACGATGGTGGGTGTGGCGGACGACCTGCGCCGCGTGACCGACAGCGAAGTGATCAAATATTCGGCGGCGGGTTTCCGCGACTTTACGCGGATTGCCGCCAGTGACCCGACAATGTGGCGCGACGTCTTCTTGACGAACAAGGACGCGACGTTGGAAATTCTGGGCAGGTTCACCGAAGAGCTTTTCGCGCTTCAGCGAGCCATTCGCACAGGAGACGGCGATATGCTGCATGCTTACTTCACTCGGACCCGCGCAATCCGCCGTGGCATTCTAGAAGCTGGCCAAGACGTTGACGCGCCCGATTTTGGTCGTGGAAAGGCTGCAAAATGATGCGCGGTTTGGTCTGCGCCTTGATGATGGGTGCAACCGCCGTGTCCGCGTTCCCGCTGGAAACGTCCCTGCGTCCTGTGGCCCGCCCGGGGGACGAGGTAAAGCCAGTGCTTGTCGCGACCGAAGCTCTGACCCCGCCCATGCTCCGCCCCAAAGCGCGTCCTGCCTCGGACCACGCGGCCCAAGTTCTGGCCGCGATCGAGGCGTCCAAAGCAGGGCCGCCGGTGCCAACCGCGTCGGAACCTGCCGCGACCAGTCCCAATCCTCATGATGCAGAAGAGTTCAGAGTGGCCTCTGCGGCTTTTGTGCTGCCTCAGGCTTTGCGTCCGATCACGCGCCCGCACGCCATCACGCAAAAAGCGATTTTGCGCCGTCAGGAGCGTTTGCAAGGGTCGGTCTGTGGTGATCCCGCAATTCAAGGCGAGGACGTTGGTGTGATCCTTGCCTCGACTTTTGGTTGCGGCGTCGAAGGCGCGGTCAAGATCAAGTCGATTTCCGGAGTCGCGCTCAGCCAGCGGTCGACTATGGACTGCACCACTGCCCAAGCTTTGAAAAAGTGGGTGGATAACGGTTTGTCACCTGCCGTCGGGACCATGGGCGGAGGTGTCGCCAAGATTGATGTCATGGGCCACTACGTCTGCCGGACCCGCAACAACCAACCGGGCGCCAAGATTTCAGAGCATGGTCGTGGCCGCGCGGTTGATATCGGCGGCTTTACCCTGCGCGACGGGACAAGGATCAGCGTGCTTAATGACTGGAGCAAAAAGTCAAAAGGCAAGGTACTGAAAGCTGCATATTCCAAAGCCTGTGGCACTTTTGGCACGACTTTGGGGCCGAACGCGAACCGGTACCATCGCGATCATTTTCATTTTGATACAGCGCGTTACCGGTCAGGTTCGTACTGCCGCTAAGACTTAGTGCGGGCTAAAGCGTGGGGCAGGGCCGATCGGTAGCTGCCCTAGACGCATCATCCCGCCGCTGAAGGTCAGCGTGGCGTCAAACGCACGCGGATCGCCGCTGCTGCTGGCCATCATGCCAATCATCATCCGCATCGACTCGGCCTGCTGGTGGCTCATCGCGCCAGAGTTCGCAATGTCACCGATCATCTCTTCCCAATTCTTGAGTGAAAAGTCGATCTCGCCCTCGGGCGTCCCAGTCTCATCGAGCTCTAACAGACCCGTTGCGGTCAGCGTCGCCGGGCCCCACTCAATATCTGCAGCGACAATCTCTAGCGAGGTGGGTTTCGGCCGATCAAAGAGCAGGCTCTTGGCGTCCCACGCGTGCTCAAAACTGATGTGGGTGTCGACGTCTAGTTTCTCGATCCGATTTGGCAGGCTGCCTGCGCCGATCAAGGGCAGATCCACCGTCATGTCGGATGTCGCCAAGGCAACGCGATAGTCGGACACTGCGCCAGGCAGACGCTCCGCCGCCAATCGCAGCTCTGACGCTTCCCAACTGCCGCGTTCGGTCCGCGCTTCCATGTCCTCACCGACCAGTGAAAATCGGTTCAGCGAACTCGCGTCGTCGCCGTCGAACACAACGCTGGCGCGAAGGTCTTCTTTGCGCAGGGCGACTGTGCCATAGGGCGTGATAAAAGTCTGGGTCTGGGGCCAGATCACGATGACATGCGATGGATTATAGACCAGCGAAAGCAGCTGCAAAAAAGGGGCATTCCACGCGATCGAGCCATCTTGGTTTTCGACACTTGGATTGTCGAGTGTGGCATCAACCCTGTTAGGGAAACCGGCAATCGACAGATCCTCGTAAGACGCCTGCCAGCCCTCTTCCTGTTTTTCGGTGAACCAATCCTCGATCGCTGCGCGCTTCTGACCCGAGGCATAGAACCAGTAGCCTGACCACGCACCGGCCAAAAGAACGATCATCACAATCAGGCGCTTCATGCCTCACCCTTCCATATTTACTATGGTCTGTTTACAGACGGTGCAAAAGGGAGGCCAGCTTCATGAGCATGTGGGTATTCGGATATGGGTCACTTCTGTGGAATCCGGGTTTTCAAGTTGCAGAAAAGCGGCTCGCGACGCTCGAAGGGTACCATAGATCCTTTAGCATGCGGTCGGTGACGCACCGCGGCAGCCACGAGGCGATGGGGCTGGTGCTTGCGCTGGATGCAGACAATGACGCAACCTGTGACGGTCTGGCACTGCGGGTCGAGCCGGGAACCGAAGACGAAACGCTGGCCTATTTGCGCGAAAGAGAGTTGGTGACCGCCGCATATCTGGAGCGTCACCTAACGGTTCGTCTAGAGGATGGCCGTGCAGTCGAAGCTGTGACTTACATTATCGACCCTGATCACGACCAATACTGCGGAGGGCTGCCCCTAGAGGAACAGGCGCAGATCATCGCGCGGGCGCGCGGCAAAATGGGCCCCAATTGGGAGTATCTCTACCATACCGCTTTGCAATTGCGCGAGTTGGGAATTTCCGATGCAGATCTGGACTGGCTAGAAAACCGCGTGCGCGAGATCATCGGATAATCCTTTGCGCTTTGTGACTTAGTCCCTATGGTGATGTCGAATTTTAACTCTGGGGGCAGGGGGCATCACGCATGAACCGCGAGTCCGAGCCGCAATTTTCGCAGCCGATCCGGCAGATTTTCTTAATGGTTGTGGCTTTGGGGCTGACCGGAGCAGGGGCCTCTTTCGCTTATGGCGTTGTCCGCCCGTTGTTTGTGGCGAACCCTTGGCTGAACGGCACAATCGCACTGGTTTTTGTGTTTGGCGTTCTGGCTTGCTTTGTGCAGGTAGGGCAGCTGATTGCCTCGGTCCGATGGATCGAATCCTTTGCGGCTGATCAAGTTGACCAATCCGTTCGCCCGCCGCGTCTGCTGAAACCGTTGGCTGCACTGCTGTCCTCGCGCGGGCGCCTGATGAAGATCAGTTCGACCGCCGCGCAATCCATTCTGGACAGTTTGGCCACACGGATCGATGAAGCGCGAGAGATCACGCGCTATGTCGTGAACCTGCTGATTTTCCTAGGTCTGCTTGGGACATTCTACGGTCTGGCGACCACAGTGCCGGCGGTTGTGGACACGATCCGCAGTCTCGCGCCGTCAGAAGGCGATAGCGGTTCAGAGATGTTCTCGCGCCTTATGACGGGGCTAGAGAGTCAGCTTGGCGGGATGGGCGTTGCGTTCTCCAGCTCGCTCTTGGGTCTTGCGGGCTCTCTCGTGGTCGGATTGCTGGAACTCTTTGCGGGCCACGGTCAGAACCGCTTTTACCGCGAACTCGAAGAGTGGCTGACCTCGATCACCCGGCTTGGGTATGTGGGCGACACCGAAGGCGCGAGCCCAGAGCAAGGCGCGATGGTGCAAGTCCTCGAACAGATGGCCGACCAGATGGAGCAGATGCAGGGCGCATTGCTCAGTTCAGACAACCAGCGCAACACCTTGGACGAACATTTGGCGCACCTGACCCGCGCCGTTGACCGCATGGGCGAAAAGCTGGCGCTGATCGACAACTCTGATCTGTCCCATGGCTTGCAGCAGATTGCGAATGGCCAGCAGCAGGTTGTCGATGCGCTGCATATGGCAATTGCACAGGGCCAACAACAAAGCAGCGCGCCTGGCGTGCCCGATGACGAAGCGCGTATGCGCCTGCGCTCGATCGATCTGCAAATGCTGCAACTGCTCGAGGATATGAACTCCGGCCGCCAAGAGACCCTGTCCGAATTGCGGACCGATATCGCCGCGCTGACGCGCGCGGTGCAGCGTTTGGGCGCGTCCGAAGGTGCAATGGGCCGCCGTGCCCGAGACGAGGGCTAAGCCATGGCTCTGTCTCGCAGAACGGGTCAACGGTTTCAGGGATCAATCTGGCCGGGTTTCGTCGATGCGATGACCGGTTTGCTGCTGGTGCTGATGTTTGTTCTGACTATTTTTATGGTCGTCCAATCGGTGCTGCGCGAACAGATCACGGGGCAGGAAACCCAGATTCAGGATCAAGAAGTGCAGCTCGGCGCCTTGGGTGCTGAGATTGCCGCCCTGTCCCAAGCGCTCGGGCTCGCCGAAACCAAGGCTGCCGGTCTTGAGACGCAGGTTGGCGAGCTGACCGCAACCCTGTCCGCCACGCAGGATCAGGTTGACGCGCGTACCGCCGAGCTGAACGCCGCCCAAGAACAGATCACAGCCTTTGAGGCGCGGGTGGCCTCTTTGCTGTCGCAGCAGTCAGATCTGGAGGCAGAGCGCGACAGCCTGAATGCGTCCTTGTTGACTGCACGCGAAGAACTGGACGCTCAGGCAGAGGCGGCGCAATTGGACGCAGCGCGCCGTGCCGCACTCGAAGCGATGGTGCAAGATCTTGAGGCACAAGCCGCCGAGCAGGCGGAGGCGCTGTCGGATGCCGAAGCTGCCCGCCTTACCGAGGCCGAAGCTGCCGCCGCCCTGCGCAAGCGGTTGGAAGAGGCTGATACCGAACTCACGGCTATGACTCTTGCGCTCGAGCAACAGCGCCAAGAGGCAGAGGATACGCTGACCAAACTCGCCGCCGCAAATGCTGTGCAGGACGAGCTAAATCAGCGGTTGGCGACAGTCATTCTGGCGCGAGATGCGCTGAAAGACGAGCTTGATGCGCTGTCGGCGGAAACTGCAGATAGCGACGCCGCCCGCGCGGAACTTGAGGCACGTCTGCAGGCGGCACTCGCCGCACAAGCTGGCGGGGAAGAGGCCGCAGAGCGCGTGATGTCCCTAGAGGATCAGCTGGCCGCTGCTTTGGCCGCGCGCCAGGACACCGAAGCAGAGCTTGAACGCCTGCGCCAACAGGGCATTACCTTGGACGATCAGCTTGCGGCTGCACTGGCGCTGCAAGCAGAGGCTCAAGCCGATGCGGAAACCGCAGAAAGCCGCGCTGCCGAAGCCGAGCAAGCCTCGGCCGATCTTCAGGCCCAATTAGCTGCCGCCCTCGCTGCCCAAGAAGAGGCTGAAACCCAACTCAGTGCCGCCGAACAGCGCAATGCGATTTTGGCCGCCGCACAGGATGCCCTGACCGGCCAAGAGGCGCAAACCGTCGAGGCAGAACGGAAAGTCGCTCTGCTGAACCAACAGCTGTCGGCCCTGCGCAACCAATTGGGAGAATTGCAGTCCCTGCTGGACGACGCCCAAGAGCGCGATGCCGCCGCGCAAGTGCAGCTGCAATCCTTGGGGTCGGACCTGAACGCGGCTCTGGCCCGCGCGGCTGCCGAAGAGCGCCGTCGCCGCGAGTTGGAAGAAGCCGAAAATGCCCGTCTCGCCGAAGAGGCCACGCGTCTCGCCGCCGAAGCCGAAGAATTGTCGCGCTATCGGTCCGATTTCTTTGGCCGCCTGCGTGATTTGCTTGGCAGCCAAGAGGGCGTTCAGATCAAGGGTGATCGCTTTGTCTTCTCCTCTGAGGTTCTGTTTGATCAGGGGGACGCCACATTGTCTGGCGAAGGGCGTCAACAAATCGGCAATGTCGCTCAAATCCTGCAAACCGTGGCGGATGATATTCCTGCGGGCATAGACTGGATTTTGCGTGTGGATGGGCACACCGACAACGTGCCGCTGTCTGGTTCCGGTCAGTTCGCAGATAACTGGGAGCTCAGCCAAGCCCGTGCGCTGTCGGTGGTGCGTTACATGGTGAATCAACTTGGCATTCCGCCAAATCGTCTGTCGGCCAACGGCTTTGGGGAGTTCCAACCAATCAACCCGGAAAACACCGCCGAGGCCCGTGCGCAGAATCGCCGGATCGAACTGAAGTTTACCGAGAGATAAAGAAAGGGCGCCACGCGGGCGCCCTTTTTTGCCTAGCCGTGGATTTTTGCCTAGCCGTGGATTTCGGCTTGCGTGACACGCCGATCAACGAGCCGCCCTTCACGAGAGACCGAGACGAGGCCCGTGTAGCGCCCTGTTGGCCAGCCTCCCTTTGGGGCCTTGAGGCCACCTGCGCGGAAGTACTGCGCTTGCTGGCGATCTACAGTCACGTCATGGCGGAAAATCTCGCCATGGGGGCCCGTGATCAGAAATGACATCACATCGCCGGACTGCGCACCGTAGGCATAGCCCCACAGAACCAGCGGTTCGTTACGGGCGATATCGGCCTCAGGCAGCCCCTGCTTGATCGCGTCGTATTCAGGCACGGCGTCGGACAGCCCCAGATCCAGAATCGCTGATGGTTGGTAGGCGATATCTTTGGCCCAAAGGGATAACTCGCTGTCGGCGCAGCTATCGGTATTCGGTGCAAAGGGATCGACGACAGCGCCGTTGTGGCGGACCGACAGGTGCAGATGCGGGAATTGGGTGCGGCCACTAAAGCCGACCTGTCCTAGAGGTGTACCTGCGGTGACAGTGTCACCATCCAGAACCCTCACGGACCCTTGGGCCATGTGGCAGTACTGGGTTTCCCAGCCATTGCCGTGATCAATGACAACGCCATTGCCGCAATCCCGCCCCTCGATCTCGTCGCTGGAGGTGTTGTCGAGGCCCAGATCAGGCATTCCATCGCGCACGCCGCGGACGCGTCCGTCCGCAGCGGCCAGAACGTCAACACCGTTTAAACGATCCTCATGTGTGGCGAGCGCGAAGTCTGTGCCCTTGTGACCGTCGTAGCTGAGTGTGCCGCAGGTGAAATCCTTGGCCTCTGGGCCAGGGTCACGGTCTGTGAATTGCTGGATAAAACAGGTTTTGCCTAAAGTGCAGTCAATGGGAAGTTGCAGGGAAATATCCTGCGCCAAAAGCGGAGAAGCCCCCGCCGTTATAGCGAGGGCAATCAAATGTTTCATTTAGTTTGCCGTAAGTAATGGAGGCTTTTTGCCAGAAGTTAACCGTTTGCTATCCGGCCCCGAGATTTCGAGCTTCAGCTCTCCATCCTCAACGCTGACTTTGACGATGCCGCCTTTGGTCAGCTGACCGAACAACAGCTCCTCGGCCAGCGGCTTCTTGAGGTTCTCCTGAATGACACGACCCAGCGGGCGGGCGCCCATCTTGTCGTCGTAGCCTTTGTCGGCGAGCCATTCGGCAGCAGGTTGCGTCAGCTCGATATGGACGTTGCGGTCCATGAGTTGCGCTTCCAGCTGCAGAACGAACTTCTCGACGACCTGCAGGATGACCTCTTTGGGCAGCGGACCAAAGCTGATCACCGCATCCAGACGGTTGCGGAATTCCGGAGTAAAGGTGCGCTCCACGGCGGCGGTATCTTCGCCCTCGCGGCGGTCGCGGCCAAAGCCAACTGCGGCCTTTGCCATATCCGCAGCACCCGCGTTCGAGGTCATGATCAGAACCACGTTGCGGAAGTCCACAGTACGCCCGTTGTGGTCGGTCAGGCGCCCGTTGTCCATCACCTGGAGCAAGATGTTGTAGACATCCGGGTGCGCCTTTTCGATCTCGTCGAGCAGCAGGACACAGTGCGGATGTTGGTCCACGCCATCGGTCAGCAGCCCGCCTTGGTCAAAGCCCACATAGCCCGGAGGCGCACCAATCAGTCGGCTGACCGCGTGCTTCTCCATGTACTCGGACATGTCGAAGCGCAGGAGTTCCACACCAAGCTGATCAGCCAGCTGCTTTGCGACTTCTGTCTTACCCACGCCGGTCGGACCCGCGAACAGGTAGTTGCCGATGGGCTTCTCGGGTTCACGCAAGCCAGCACGGGACAGTTTGATCGCGCTGGATAGGGCGACGATGGCATCGTCCTGGCCAAAGACTACGCGCTTCAGGCTGTTCTCCAGATCCTTCAGAACCTCGGCATCGTCTTTGCTGACGTTCTTTGGGGGGATGCGGGCGATCTTGGCTACGACGCCTTCAATCTCTTTGACGCCGATGGTTTTGCGGCGCTTTGATTCTGCCACCAAGTGCTGCGCAGCGCCTGCCTCGTCGATGACGTCGATCGCTTTGTCAGGCAGCTTGCGGTCATTGATATAGCGCGACGACAGTTCCACAGCAGACTTGATCGCGTCCGAGGTGTAGCGAATGTCGTGGTGCTCTTCGAAATAGGGCTTCAGGCCCTGCAGGATCTTGATGGTATCCTCGACACTGGGCTCCGACACATCGATCTTCTGGAAACGGCGGCTCAGAGCGCGGTCCTTTTCGAAGTGCTGGCGGAACTCTTTGTAGGTCGTCGAACCCATGGTGCGCAGCTTACCGCCCTGAAGCGCAGGCTTCAGCAGGTTAGACGCGTCCATCGCGCCACCAGACGTCGCGCCCGCACCGATGACGGTGTGGATTTCGTCGATGAACAGAACTGCGTCGGGGTGATCCTCGAGCTCGGTTACAACGGCCTTCAGGCGTTCCTCGAAGTCACCACGGTAGCGGGTGCCCGCCAGCAGCGCGCCCATATCCAGCGAGTAGATGATGGTGTTTTTCAGGACGTCAGGGGTCTGTCCCTTGATGATCTTGCGCGCGAGACCCTCGGCGATGGCGGTTTTGCCTACACCGGGATCACCCACCAGAAGCGGGTTGTTTTTGCGGCGGCGGCAGAGCACCTGAATGCAGCGCTCGACCTCTTCTCCGCGACCGATCAAAGGATCGACATCGCCTTTGGTGGCTTTCTTGTTCAGGTCCACGCAGTATTTGGCCAGCGCGGATTCCTTGTTTTCGCTCGGGTTGGGACCGTCGCGCTCGACGTTTTGCGCCTCTTCCTGCTCGGTCGCACCGGTAACAGGACGGCTTTCGCCGAACGAGGGATTTTTGGCGACGCCGTGGGCGATGAAGTTCACCGCGTCGTAGCGGGTCATGTCCTGCTCTTGCAGGAAGAACGCGGCATTCGATTCGCGCTCGGCAAAGATCGCGACCAGAACGTTCGCGCCAGTGACTTCGGTGCGGCCCGAGGACTGCACATGAATGGCGGCGCGCTGGATCACGCGTTGGAAAGCAGCGGTGGGGACCGCTTCGGAACCATCGACTTCGGTGACTAGGTTGGAGAGGTCATCATCAATATATTCGACGAGCGTGCTCTTGAGTTCGCTCAGGTCCACATTGCACGCGCGCATGACCTGAGCCGCATCGGGTTCATCAATGAGGGCCAGCAACAGGTGCTCCAACGTCGCAAACTCGTGCGAGCGTGCGTTGGCGAGCGCCAATGCCGAATGGATTGCCTGTTCGAGAGTATTCGAGAATGAAGGCACTGGGGGTGCTCCTCTTGATCGGGGTCAGAGGGGCCCGAGGCCCCAACCAACCGTGGCCTGCATAAGTTAAAGTTTGGTCGTTCCGCGCGGCTCTTCAAGAGAAAACTTGGAATTATCCGACCAAATAGGAGTACGCGGATGATCTTTGTGATGGGTTAAAAGGCATCTTTCATCTCGCGGATACGAGCAAATACTGAGGAATCTGCTGCATGAACCATGCCAAGCGCCTCTTTCACATCGCTGTTACTCGCCCGCAAAAACGGATTCGTTTTAAGCTCAGTTTCGAGTGAAACGGGCACCGTGGGCTCATCCTTGGTGCGTTTTGCGGCGATTTCTTCGGCCCGTTTCTGCAGTTCAGGATTCTTTGGTTCGACCGTCAGGGCGAATTTTGCGTTGGATGCCGTGTATTCGTGGCCCGAGTACACCATGGTTTCGGGAGGCAGGGCAGCCATCTTGGACAGGCTCTCCCACATCATCTCGGGGGTGCCTTCGAACAGGCGGCCACATCCCAACGCCATCAGGCTGTCAGCAGAAAAGAGCGCTGCGCTGCCCGGGAAATAGAAGGCAATGTGCCCGACGGTATGCCCCGATACATCTATAACGCGGCCGGTTTCCGCACCGACTTGCACAACGCTGTCTTCTTTGACCTTCAGGTCAAGCGGGGGCATCCTGTTCTGGTCCGCCTCGGCTCCGACGACACGCGCTTGGGGGAAGCGCTCTAGCATATCAGGCACGCCTTGGACGTGGTCGTGGTGATGGTGGGTCAGGAGAATGACGTCGGCCGACCAGCCCTTGGCATCCAGAGCGTTTAGGATGGGACCGGCTTCGGGAATGTCGATGACTGCGGTTTCGCCCGTTTCAGGGTCATGCGCCAAATATGCGTAATTGTCCGCTAGGCAGGGAACTGTAATGATCTCGAGGGGCATGGCGTTTCCTGTCGCTATTGCTATTGTTCCCCAAGAGACTGACCGAAGGGGCACCAAGGCGCAATGCATCTGGACGTGCAAGATCTGCGAAATTTCTACTATCGCAGCGCTTTGGGGCGGGCCGCGCAGCGCGTGATCCGCGATGAAGTCCTGCGCTTCTGGCCCGAAGCACGCGGGCAGTCCGTTCTGGGATATGGCTTCGCTGTTCCGCTTTTGCGGCCCTATTTGCAGTCGGCACGCCGGGTAACGGCGCTGATGCCGGGCCCGCAGGGGGTCATGTCTTGGCCAGCAGGGATGCCAAATGTCTCTGTCCTGTGCCAAGAGGCAAACTGGCCGATCGAGACAGGCCACATCGATAAGTTGATTGTCATGCACGGGCTCGAAACCTCAGAGCAACCGGATCTGGTTCTGGAAGAGGCGTCTCGCGTTTTAGGGCCGGGGGGCAGCGCTATCTTTATTGTGCCAAACAGGGCAGGGGTCTGGTCGCGTCGGGACATCACGCCGTTTGGCTACGGCCGTCCCTTCAGTGCCCGCCAGCTTGAGGTGCAGCTTCAGCGCAGCGGGTTCCAGCCAAAGCGGACCAGCTCCCTCTTGCACCAGCCACCATCGCACCGTCGTTTCTGGCTGCGCTCTGGTCAGTTGATTGAAAAAGTAGCCCGCACCGCAGGCGCCGGCCTGCCCGGCGGTGTCATCCTTCTTGAGGCGCAGAAACTGACGCAGGAACCGTCCGGCGGCGGGACCGCAGTGTCGACGCGCCCGCTCAAGGTTCTGGCCGGTCTCGCTTCGCCCGAAGCGAAGCCCGCCTGACCCCGAGAGAATCGGATTCGAATTTAAAAATGTGGGCTCATGCGGCACTTTGCAGCATTCCGTGCGATTAATTTGCCCGTCTCAACAAATGCTAGCGCCATCTACGACTTTAAAAGTGTGATCCAATGTTGCTAGGTGCGTCACCCTCTGCTAAGTCCTGCGCGATTTCGATGCCCTTAGGGATAATACCTACGGGCAAAAACGCCCCCGATACGACATTTCGACGGGTCGGGGCCAAGACATCGGAAGGGTGGACGTGTCCGAACCAGCTTCGATCTCCTTCGGCATCGCGCAACGCTATGCCTCTGCCGTATTTGATCTCGCCCTCGAGACCAAATCGCTCGACTCCGTTGAGAAGGACGTAGACGCGCTGGCTGCCGCATTGGCAGGTAGCGATGATCTTCGTGAACTGATCAACAACCCCGTTTACACGCGTGAAGAGCAAGGCGCTGCGATTGCCGCAGTTGCAACTCAAATGGGCGTGAGCAGCATCGTGAAAAACACGCTGGAGCTGATGGCTTCCAAGCGTCGTCTGTTCGCCATGCCGCAGCTGATCGCAGCTATGCGCGAGAAGATTGCAGCCTACAAAGGTGAAGTCACCGCTGAGGTTGTCAGCGCCACGGCTCTGTCCGACGCGCAAAAGGACAAACTTGCAGCCGCTCTGAAAGAGAGCGTCGGCAAGGACGTGAAGATTGAAGCCGCCGTTGATGAAGCTCTCATCGGTGGTCTCGTTGTTAAGGTGGGCTCGAAGATGGTCGATACCTCGATCCGCTCCAAGCTCAACGCCCTACAGAATGCAATGAAAGAGGTCGGATAAATGGGTATCCAAGCAGCCGAAATTTCTGCGATCCTAAAGGAGCAGATTAAAAACTTTGGCCAAGACGCCGAAGTGGCCGAGGTTGGCCGCGTTCTTTCCGTCGGTGACGGTATTGCGCGCGTTCACGGTCTGGACAACGTTCAGGCTGGTGAAATGGTCGAATTCCCCGGTGGCATCCAGGGCATGGCGCTGAACCTTGAAACCGACAACGTCGGTGTCGTTATCTTTGGTTCGGACCGTGACATTAAAGAAGGTGACACCGTTAAGCGCACCAACTCGATCGTGGACGTTCCCGCTGGCGAAGGCCTGCTGGGTCGCGTTGTCGACGGTCTGGGTAACCCCTTGGACGGCAAAGGCCCGGTAGAATTCACCGAGCGCCGCGTTGCTGACTCCAAAGCGCCTGGCATTATCCCCCGTAAATCGGTTCACGAGCCCATGGCGACCGGCCTCAAAGCCGTTGACGCGATGATCCCGATCGGCCGTGGCCAGCGCGAGCTGATCATTGGCGACCGTCAGACCGGTAAAACTGCCGTTGCTCTGGACGCGATCCTGAACCAGAAGTCGTACAACGACGCTGCTGGCGGCGACGAAAGCAAGAAGCTGTACTGCATCTACGTTGCGGTTGGCCAAAAGCGTTCGACCGTTGCTCAGCTGGTGAAGAAGCTGGAAGAAACTGGCGCGATTGAATACTCGATCGTCGTTGCCGCTACCGCTTCGGACCCCGCACCCATGCAGTTCCTGGCTCCCTACGCCGCGACCGCAATGGCTGAGTACTTCCGTGACAACGGCAAGCACGCCCTGATCATCTACGATGACCTGTCCAAGCAGGCCGTGTCGTACCGTCAGATGTCGCTGCTGCTGCGTCGTCCCCCGGGACGTGAAGCGTACCCCGGCGACGTTTTCTACCTCCACTCGCGTCTGCTCGAGCGTTCGGCGAAGATGGGCGACGATCACGGCGCAGGCTCGCTGACCGCGCTGCCGATCATTGAAACTCAGGGCGGCGACGTTTCTGCGTTTATTCCGACCAACGTGATCTCGATCACCGACGGTCAGATCTTCCTCGAAACCGACCTGTTCTATCAGGGCATCCGTCCTGCTGTGAACACTGGTCTGTCGGTTTCGCGTGTGGGTTCGTCGGCTCAGACCAACGCAATGAAAACTGTTGCAGGTCCGGTTAAGCTGGAACTGGCTCAGTACCGCGAAATGGCTGCATTTGCTCAGTTCGGCTCGGACCTCGACGCCGCAACCCAGAAGCTGCTGAACCGTGGTGCGCGTCTGACCGAGCTGATGAAACAGCCCCAGTACGCACCGCTGACCAACGCTGAAATCGTCTGCGTGATCTTTGCCGGTACTCAGGGTTACCTGGACACCGTCGCAGTAAAAGAAGTTGGCCGCTACGAAGCTGGCCTGCTGAAGTTCCTGCGCACCCAGAAGAAAGACCTTCTGGACTGGATCACCAACGAAGATCCCAAGATCAAAGGTGATGCAGCGGACAAGATCAAAGCGGTTCTCGACGAATACGCCAAGACCTTCGCATAAGCCCGAAAGGACTGGATTATGCCAAGCCTTAAGGACCTCAAAAACCGGATCGAGAGCGTGAAATCCACGCGCAAGATCACCAAGGCCATGCAGATGGTGGCCGCCGCAAAACTGCGGCGGGCACAGGATGCAGCCGAGGCAGCGCGCCCCTATTCGGAGCGTTTCAATGCTGTCATGGCAAGCCTTGCAGCATCGGTTGGTGGTTCTGACACGGCACCCCGCCTTCTGGCGGGGACCGGGTCGGACCAAGTACAACTTCTCATCGTGATGACCGCGGAACGTGGTCTTTGCGGCGGCTTCAACAGCTCGATCGTGAAGCTGGCCCGTCAAAAGGCAGCGGAACTGAAAGCAGCTGGCAAAACGGTTAAAATTCTGACTGTTGGCAAAAAAGGCCGCGAACAGCTCAAGCGTGATCTGGGTGATCTCATGATCGGCCACGTGGACCTCTCCGAGGTGAAGCGTGTCGGTTACGACAATGCACAGGCCATCGCAAAGGATGTACTGGCGCGTTTCGACGCTGGTGAATTCGATGTGGCGACCATCTTCTACGCCCAATTCCAGTCGGTGATTGCGCAATTGCCGACCGCACAACAGATCATTCCTGCCCAGTTCGACGACGCTGGCGAGGAAAACGGTCCGCTCTATGACTACGAGCCCAGCGAAGAGGCCATTCTGGCTGACCTGCTGCCGCGCGGCGTCGCGACCCAGATCTTTGCGGCTCTGCTGGAAAATGGTGCATCGGAGCAGGGCGCTCGGATGTCGGCAATGGACAATGCGACCCGCAACGCGGGCGACATGATTGACCAGCTGACCATCGAATATAACCGCTCGCGTCAGGCCGTCATTACGAACGAGCTGATCGAAATTATCTCGGGCGCTGAGGCGCTCTAAGGAAATCGGAGAAACAACGACATGGCAAACGCAGTCGGCAAAATTACGCAGGTCATCGGCGCTGTCGTTGACGTGCAGTTCGAGGATGCCCTTCCGGCAATTCTGAACGCGCTCGAGACTGACAACAATGGTAAGCGTCTGATCCTGGAAGTTGCGCAGCACCTCGGTGAAAACACCGTGCGTACCATCGCAATGGACGGCAGCGAAGGTTTGGTTCGTGGTCAGGCAGTGACTGACCTTGGCCAGCCCATCTCGGTGCCTGTAGGCAACGCAACTCTGGGCCGCATCATCAACGTCGTGGGCGAGCCCATCGACGAAAAAGGTGAACTGGCCGCGACCGAAACCCGTGCGATCCACCAGCCCGCACCTGAATTCATTGAGCAGTCGACTGCTTCGGAAATTCTGGTGACCGGCATCAAGGTGATCGACCTTCTGGCGCCCTACTCGAAGGGTGGTAAGATTGGTCTGTTCGGCGGCGCCGGCGTGGGCAAAACCGTTCTGATCATGGAACTCATCAACAACATCGCAAAAGTGCACTCCGGTTTCTCGGTGTTCGCGGGTGTTGGCGAGCGTACTCGTGAAGGTAACGACCTGTACCACGAGATGATCGAATCGAACGTTATTAAGCCCGACAACCTGTCGGAATCGCAGGTTGCTCTGGTTTACGGCCAGATGAACGAACCTCCGGGAGCACGTGCACGAGTTGCTCTGACCGGTCTGACCCTGGCAGAACAGTTCCGTGACCAGTCCGGTACCGACGTTCTGTTCTTCGTCGACAACATCTTCCGCTTCACTCAGGCGGGTTCGGAAGTTTCGGCTCTGCTCGGCCGTATTCCTTCGGCGGTGGGCTACCAGCCGACCCTCGCGACCGACATGGGCGCGATGCAGGAACGCATCACCTCGACCAAGCAGGGTTCGATCACCTCGATCCAGGCCGTTTACGTTCCCGCGGACGACCTTACCGACCCCGCACCCGCGACCACCTTCGCACACCTCGACGCAACAACCGTTCTGTCGCGTGCGATTTCGGAACTCGGCATCTACCCCGCGGTTGACCCGCTGGACTCGTCGTCGCGTATCCTCGATCCGGGTATCGTCGGTGAAGAGCACTACCAGGTTGCTCGTGACGTTCAGGGTATCCTGCAGAAGTACAAGTCGCTGCAGGACATCATTGCCATCCTTGGCATGGACGAACTTAGCGAAGAAGATAAGCTGACCGTTCAGCGTGCGCGTAAAATCCAGCGCTTCCTGTCGCAGCCCTTCGACGTTGCGAAAGTCTTCACCGGTTCGGACGGTGTTCAGGTTCCGCTGGAAAAAACTATCGCGTCGTTCAAAGCGGTTGTTGCCGGCGAATACGATCACCTGCCCGAAGCAGCCTTCTACATGGTTGGCGACATCGACGAAGTGATCGCGAAAGCCGAGAAGCTGGCAGCTGCTGCCTAAACCCTGCGGAAGGAGGCCCTGAATGGCTGATATGGTTCAATTCGATCTGGTCTGCCCCGAGCGTAGCCTCGCATCGGGCAAAGCCAGCGAAGTACTGATCCCCGGCGCCGAGGGCGAACTGACCGCGGGCCCCGGCCACGAGCCGATGCTGACCACTCTCCGTCCCGGTTTCCTCCGGGCGGAGCTGGAAGGCGGAGCGAAAGACTTCGTTGTGACCCATGGGTTCGTCGAAGTTTCGGCTGAATCGGTTTCGGTGATTGCCGAGCGCGCTTTTGCAGCGGCCGACGTTGCCCGCCCCGATCTGGAAGCGATCCTCTCTGAGGCGCGTGAACGGATGGAGCAGGCGGCTGAGGACGAAGAGCGTCACGGTCTGGAACGCTTTGTTGCCGATCTGGTGCACTTGATCGACCAGATGGACTAACGTCCACCGACACAAACTATACGAAAGGCCCGCCTTGCATTCAGAAGGCGGGCCTTTTAGTTTTTCCGGCTAAGGTTAGTTTTATTTAAATAAGTTACGCGGTATCTGAAGTGGCATGAAGCGTCTCAACACCTTTCAGGTCGGAATCGACAGCGGCGATATTGTGCTCTTTTCGGATTTCGAAGAGGGCGGAGAGATGTGGCGTGGCTCTGGCCCGCGTGACCGCGTGAAAAAGATCAAATTTTCTGCGATCTACCAAGACCCACCGTCAGTGACGGTCGGTCTGTCCCTGTGGGATCTGGACTCGGACACCAACGTGCGCGTCGAGATCGCGGCCGAGAATATCACTGTTCGGGGATTTGATCTGGTGTTCCGCACGTGGGGGGACACCCGAATTGCCCGTGCTCGGGCGTCGTGGCAGGCCATTGGCAGCCTGCCACATGAAGATGACTGGCAGCTCTATTAAGCGCCGTTGCCGTTATACAGGCCTTCGTAGATCGGCACCAGCGTATCGGTTTCGAACAGCGACGAGACCGAAGTACCATTCCAGATGTTCAGGATACCCTGCGCAAACACGGGCGCGGTGGGGACGATCCGGATATTCGGGCAATCGAGGATTGCTTGGGTCGGCTCGATGGTGTCGGTGATAACGAGGCTCTTCATGACCGACTTGCTGACGCGCTCGACCGCAGGGCCGGACATAACGCCGTGGGTGATGTAGCTGTGTACCTCGGTCGCGCCTGCGTCCATCAGAACCTCAGCGGCTTTGCAGAGCGTGCCAGCAGTGTCGCAAAGGTCGTCGACGATGATACATTTCTTGCCAGTCACATCACCGATCACGGTCATTTCTGCGACTTCACCGGGCTTCTCGCGGCGTTTGTCCACAATCGCCAGCGGGGCGTTGATCCGCTTGGCCAGTTCGCGTGCACGGGCCACACCGCCAACGTCCGGCGAGATCACCATGACGTCTTCCATGCTGCCGAAGTGGTGCTGGATATCCAGTGCGAAGATCGGCGCCGCGTACAGGTTGTCGACGGGGATGTCGAAGAAACCCTGAATCTGCGCAGCGTGCAGGTCCATGGTCAGGATCCGCTCGATCCCGGCACGGGTCAGCATGTTGGCAACTAGCTTGGCGCTGATAGGGGTACGGGCCTTGGTGCGACGGTCCTGACGGGCATAGCCGAAGTAAGGGATCACTGCGGTGATGCGGCCGGCCGAGGAGCGGCGCAGGGCGTCAGCCATGATCAGAAGTTCCATCAGGTGGTCGTTCGCCGGCTTCGACGTCGACTGGATGATGAACATGTCTTCGCCACGGACGTTCTCGAAAACCTCGACAAAGATTTCGGCATCGTTAAAGCGTTCAACACGGGCATCGACCAGACCCACATTCATCCCGCGATGCATCGACATACGCCGTGCAATTGATTTCGCGAGGGTCATGTTGGCATTGCCAGAAATCAGCTTAGGTTCGGTGAGAGAGGGCATGAGCTGCGTCCTAGAAGGGGAGTTATGACGGATTCGTGACGTTGGCTTCGCTTAACACGCGGTAACCTTTACGCCAAGCAACGGAAGCATGGGAGGGCTCCAATGCCGCATATCGACTACTACTTTTCAACCCTGTCGCCCTACGCCTACCTCGCCGGACAACGTCTAGAAGAGATTGCGTCCAAACATGGGGCAGGGGTCACCTATAAACCGCTTGATATTATGTCGCTGTTCCCACGCACCGGCGGCGCCGCGCCCAAGGATCGGCACCCCGCGCGTCTGGACTACCGCGCCCAAGAATTGCCGCGACAAGCCAAGAAATCCGGTCTGCCCTTTAATCTGAAGCCGATGTTTTGGCCGACAAACGCCGCGCCTTCGAGCTATGCGATCATCGCTGCGCAAAAAGCAGGTGACGGGGATGTGGGCGCCTTGGTCCATACCATTCTGCGCGCCACATGGGCCGAGGAAAAGGATATCGCCCAAGACGAAGTGGTTCGCGACGCACTGCAGGCTTGCGGTTTTGATCCTAAGCTGGCCGACAGCGGCCTGCTCGTCGGGGCAGAGACCTATGCGGCTAATCTAGAAGAGGCCGTATCACTCGGGGTTTTTGGTTCTCCCTTCTATATTGTCGACGGGACTGAGAAGTTTTGGGGACAGGACCGACTTGATGATTTGGACGCTTTCATGGCAGGGGACCTCTAAGCTCCGATCTAGATGCTATAGTCCGAGGATCTGTATCCACCAAATGTAGTGTGCGAAGGGCAATGATTTGAAATTACAGGAAATAGAGAAATACTGTGTTTTGAGCGCAGGCCCGCTCGTTTCACTGCGCGCAGCACGCTGATCAGCCGCTCGAGTGGCGCCACCTGTTGATCGGCGCTGGAAGAGGCGTTCCGGACGTGGCATTACCTGACCCAACAGCAGGAAGGAGCGCATTCATGAGCACGACATTCGGCAAAGGCTGCCATCTGCACCTCATTGACGGGTCCGCTTTCATTTTTCGGGCCTACCATGCGCTGCCGCCTCTGACCCGCAAGTCAGACGGCCTGCCGATCGGTGCGGTCAGCGGGTTTTGCAACATGCTCCAGCGCTATGTTGAGGGCACGGCTGGGGCGGACGCGCCTACCCACATCGCCGTGATTTTCGACAAGGGCAGCCATACCTTCCGTAATGACATGTACGACCAGTACAAAGCCAACCGCGAGGCGATGCCCGAGGACCTGCGTCCACAGATCCCGCTGACCCGCGAGGCGACTCGCGCCTTCAACATCGCCTGCGAGGAGATGGAGGGCTACGAGGCCGACGACATTATCGCGACTCTCTGCCATCAGGCGCGGGATGCGGGCGGACGTGTCACCATCGTGTCCTCGGACAAGGATTTGATGCAGTTGGTGGGCGATGGCGTCGTGATGTTTGACGCCATGAAGAACAAGCTGATCGACCGCGAAGGCGTCGAAGAGAAATTCGGTGTGGGACCAGAACGCGTCGTGGACGTACAGGCTCTGGCCGGTGACAGCGTGGACAACGTGCCCGGCGCGCCTGGCATCGGGATCAAGACCGCAGCGCTCTTGATCAACGAATACGGAAGCCTTGAGGACTTGCTCGACCGTGCCGAAGAGATCAAGCAGCCGAAACGGCGCCAGACCCTGATCGAAAAGCGAGAACAGATCGAGCTGTCCAAGAGGCTTGTAGAGTTGGACTGCAAAACGCCTCTGGAATTCACGCTGGATGATCTGGAAATCCGCGACCCCGATCCAGAGGTGCTGCTTGGCTTCCTTGCCAAGATGGAATTCCGCACCCTGACTAAACGGATCGCCGACGCGCTGGACGCTGAAGCACCGGTGATCGAGGACAAAGCGCCGACCGCGCCTGACGCAGCCGACGCCGCTCAGGTCGAGGATATTCCTTTCGCGCCCGAGAATTACACCTGCCTGACCGATCCCGCGCAGCTGGAAGAGTGGATCGCAGTCATCCGCCAGCAGGGCTATGTGGCCATCGACACCGAAACCACCGCACTCGACGAGATGGTCGCTGATCTGGTTGGCGTGTCCCTGTCCACCGAGGCGGGCAAGGCCTGCTACATCCCCGTCGGGCACACCACCGGCGATGGCGATCTGTTCGGCGGCGCTGAAAAGGCCGAAGGGCAGATGGACTTCGACACCTGCCTGTCGCTGCTGAAACCAGTGCTGGAGGATGCTTCGGTGCTGAAGATTTTCCAGAACGCCAAGTACGACATCAAGATTTTCCAGAATTACGGGATCACGGTGCAGGGCATCGCGGACACTATGTTGATGTCCTATGCGCTTTATTCCGGTTTGCATGGGCACGGTATGGACGCCCTGTCTGAACGCTATCTGGGGCACAATCCGATCCCGATCAAAGAACTGATCGGCAGCGGCAAATCCATGATCACCTTTGACAAGGTCGATGTGGAAAAGGCGACCCGCTATGCAGCCGAGGATGCGGATATCACCCTGCGCCTCTGGCAGAAGTTCCAGCCCGAACTGCACCGCGAAAAGGTGACCCGCGTGTACGAACGTCTGGAACGCCCCTTGGTCCCCGTGCTGGCCCAGATGGAGCGTGAAGGCGTGCTGGTGGACCGCGACACCCTCAGCCGGATGTCAAACGCCTTTGCCCAGAAAATGGCGATGCTCGAGGAAGAGATCCACGAGCTTGCGGGCGAAAAGTTCAACGTGGGCAGCCCCAAACAGCTTGGCGAGATCATGTTCGACAAGCTCGGATACGAGGGCGGCAAGAAGGGCAAGACCGGCGCCTATGCCACAGGTGCCGATATTCTAGAGGACTTGTCGACCGAGCATGAACTGCCCGGCCGCGTTCTGGACTGGCGTCAACTGTCCAAGCTGAAATCGACCTACACCGACGCGCTGCAAGACCACATCAACCCCGACACGGGCCGCGTGCACACGAGCTATATGCAGACCGGCGCAGCAACGGGGCGTTTGTCCTCGACCGATCCGAACCTGCAGAACATCCCAATCCGGAGCGAAGAGGGGCGCCGCATCCGCGAGGCGTTCATTGCGCCCGAGGGCAAGGTTCTGGTCGCGCTCGACTATAGCCAGATCGAACTTCGGATTCTGGCCCACGTCGCGGGGATCGACAGCCTGAAAGAAGCATTCCGCGAGGGGCAGGACATTCACGCCGCCACCGCGTCCGAAATGTTCGGCGTGCCGCTGGATGAAATGACCCCCGAGGTGCGCCGTCAGGCCAAAGCGATCAACTTTGGCGTCATTTACGGCATTTCCGGCTTTGGTCTGGCCCGCAACCTGCGCATTCCACGCGCCGAAGCGCAGGGCTTTATCGACCGCTATTTCGAGCGTTTCCCCGGCATAAAGGACTACATGGATGACACCGTGACCTTTGCCAAAGAACACCTGTTCGTGGAAACAATGTTTGGCCGCAAAATCCACACGCCCGAGATCGCAGCCAAGGGGCCTCGGGCCGGTTTTGCCAAGCGTGCGGCGATCAACGCACCGATTCAGGGCACCGCTGCCGATATCATCCGCCGCGCCATGATCCGGATGCCTGACGCAATCGCTGATCTGCCTGCAAAAATGCTGCTACAGGTGCACGACGAATTGCTGTTCGAAGTGGAAGAAGGCGCGGTCGATGATTTGATCAAAACGGCCAAGGATGTGATGGAAAGCTCTGCAATGCCTGCTATCCATTTGGATGTGCCTTTGATCGTAGACGCGGGCCGTGGGCGAACTTGGGCCGAGGCGCATTAATCCCTGAAAACTCTGGAACAATCCCCCGAATTTTGTGTTATCTTGCAGGAGATTTGGGGGAGCAGTGTTTTGAAAGTTCCAAAGAATTTTGTATTTTTGCATCGCGGACTCACATTGCGGGCCAGCTTTTATCAGGTGCCTGCTCCGATAGATTACGTGGTCCTGAATCATGGCTTCTCGAGCAACCGGTATGGCACTGGCCGTTTGCTGGTTCAGATCGCCCGCGCCCTGCATGATGAGGGGTACGCAGTGCTGGCCTTTGACCGCTTGGGGCATGGTGAGAGTGATGGTGAATTCTCGGAAATCACAGCCTCGGACGAGGTGCGCCAACTGGAAACCGTTCTCGACACCATGAAGCAACGGGTTGGCCGCCCAATGCACGTCGTAGGACACTCTTTGGGTGGAATGGGTGCCGCTGTTCTGGCCGGTGAACGGCCGGATTTGATGAAATCCCTGAACCTATGGGCTCCGGCTGCAAGCTTTGTCGAGGATATCAATGCGGGCCATATTATGGGCGATCCGCTGCCTGAGAACCCCGAAGAAGAGCTATTCGATTTCGATGGCCAAGGCGTTGGTGCGCCGTTCATCAATGATGCGCGTGCGTTCGATCCCTACAGGGGGCTGGGTAATTACGACGGGCCCGTAAATCTGCACCACGCCGAAGATGATCCAATCGTGCCAATCCGCGCGTCAGAGAGGTACCTGTCGCTGTGGGGCGAACAAGCGCGCCTGCATCGTTACAGCATCGGCGGGCATGGGTGGACGCAGTTGGGAGCACGTAAGCGGCTGATCCAGCAGACTGTCGCCGATATCGAAGCCTGTTCTGACATGAGCGACACTGGCCTGCGCGCCGCCTCCTGATCTGCGTCGATTTTCTCGCAATCGTCTCTTGCGGCCCAAAGGCAAACGCGGGACCTTGGGGTGACAGAAAAAGGGGCACACCATGGGGCATTCCCACAGCCATCACGGCCAACACGGGCATCATCACCATCACATTGATCCCGAGGCTGGCGACCGTCAGGTAGCCTTTGCTGTCGCAATCAATTTGTTGCTGACTGTGGCGCAGATCGTCGGGGGTGTCATTTCGGGATCGATCGCGCTGATCGCGGACGCGGTCCATAACCTAAGCGATGCGATCTCTCTGCTCATCGCGTTCTTTGCGCGCAAGATCGCGCGACGTCCTGCTGACGCGCAGATGACCTTTGGTTATGGGCGGGCAGAGATGGTGGCCGCGCTCGTAAACTACACCACGCTGATCGTGATCAGCCTCTACCTCGCGTGGGAGGGGGTGCAGCGCCTGATTGACCCGCCCGCGATTCAAGGCTGGACCGTAGTAATCGTCGCGGGGATTGCGCTGGTGATTGATCTGGCGACCGCGCTCTTGACGCTCAAATTGTCCAAGGACAGCGCCAACATTCGCGCGGCCTTTGTGCACAATCTGTCTGATGCGCTGGGATCATTGGGTGTGATCATCGGCGGCGTATTGGTCATTCTGTACGACTGGCGGCTGATCGACCCGATCATCACGCTCCTGATCGCGGGTTATATTTTGTGGCTTGCGGCAACCGAAATCGGACCGGTGATCCGCAACCTGATGCTGGCCAGCCCGCCCGATCACAGCGCCGAAGATCTGTTGAACCACATACAGGGCGAAGAAGGCGTTGCCGCCGCGCATCATCTACACCTATGGCAGATGACAGAGCATGAGGCCGCGCTGCAGGTGCATGTGGTGGTGTCCGATCCGGACTGGTCCTCGGCCATGGTCATCCGCGACCGTGTGCGCGCGATGCTGACAGACAAGGGGATCAGCCACGTAACGCTGGAGATCGAGACGGCGTCAGAGGCGTGTCCAAACGCCCCTGCAATCGGTCATTAGGCCGCGTCGGGGGACCGCACCAAGAGCGCCACGAGGCGGCGTGCAATTGGCGCAACCACAAGAACGGCAGGGAAGGCGACCAGCCAGCTGGAGCCCCACGCACCCATCCATTCGGCGACAAAGTTGGGAACAAACCCGAGCGCACGATAAGTGGCAATGCCGGACACAAGGCAGGACATCATCCCCGACAGCAGCAGGCTAAAGAGGTAGGGGGCGAACTTGGGATGGATCATAATGTCGGTCCACTCTCAGAAAATATAGAGGAAACAGAATATCTGAGTGGGTCGTGATGTGAAGGCGTCATTCCCGCACACTCGAACCTGCGTTATTCCAATTCTGCCGATGGAATGATGGGAAAGAACTGGCCGCTAGACATGATCCCGAACCAGCTGACTCCGTTGTGATCCTGATGCTGGCCTAGGTCAATCAGACGGTAAAAGCTTTTGCGGTCGATCAGAGCCTCCAGGTCGTCACGGACATGGACATAGGGCGAGGGCTCGCCTGTCTCTGGGTCGCGGATCACACGGATTGGGTGCTCTGGCCCCGCAGCGGTCTGGTCTCCGACATTTGTTTGAAATGTCAGAACGGCGTTTTCCTCGGTCCCCGCCACCTCAAAATCAATGGCAACGAATGGCGCGTCATCGACCGTTATGCCCACCTTCTCGACCGGAGTGACAAGGAAGTACTTTCCGTCCTCGCGCTTGAGAATCGTGGAAAACAGTCGGACCAAGGGGGCGCGACCGATTGGCGTTCCGTTATAAAACCATGTGCCGTCCCGCGCGATGCGCATGTCCAGATCGCCGCAAAACGGCGGGTTCCATTTGTGGATCGGGGGGAGGCCGCCTTTGGAAGCAGCACGGGCTGCGGCAGCGATGTCATCTGCGGATGGCTTCACGGTCATGTGTTTTTAGTTCCCTTTTGCCATTTCGGATTCCTGAGATACCCTTAGTCCATATAGCATTCCCCAGAGCAGGAGCCACACCATGACCGAAACCGCCGATCTGGTGTCCGAAATCGAAACCTTCGAGGAAAAACTGGCTCTGGCCAGCGAGTCTATCACCAAACGGTTCATTGGTCAGACACGCGTTGTTGACCTGACCCTGACCTCGCTGCTTTGTGGCGGTCACGGTTTGCTGATTGGTTTGCCCGGTTTGGGCAAGACGCGACTGGTCGAAACCTTGTCCACGGTGATGGGTCTGAACGGGAAACGCGTGCAATTTACGCCCGACCTGATGCCTGCCGATATTCTGGGCTCCGAGGTGCTGGAAGCAGACCCCGACGGGCGTCGCGCATTTCGTTTTCTCGAAGGGCCAATTTTTTGTCAGCTGTTGATGGCGGACGAGATCAACCGTGCCAGCCCACGCACTCAGTCTGCACTGCTGCAAGCGATGCAAGAGCGTGAAGTGTCGATCGGCGGGGAAACCCGTCCCTTGCCCGCGCCGTTCCACGTTTTGGCAACCCAGAACCCAATCGACCAAGAGGGCACATACCCGCTGCCCGAAGCGCAGCTGGACCGTTTCCTTGTGCAGATCAATGTGCAGTACCCGGACCGCGACACCGAGAAGGCCATCTTGCTCGCTACCACCGGTGCCAGCGAAGAGGCATCGCGTCAGGTCTTTACCGCTGAAGAATTGATTGGTGCGCAGCAGCTTCTGCGCCGGATGCCTGTGGGTGACAGCGTCGTCGAGATGATCCTTGATCTGGTCCGTGCCTTCCGCCCCGAGGATCCAACTGCGCTATCCGAGGTCGTTCAGGACGTGTCTTGGGGCCCAGGTCCCCGTGCTGCACAGGCCCTGATGCTGGCGGTTCGCGCCGAGGCGATGCTGAATGGGCGCTTGGCCCCCAGCGCCGAAGATGTCGCCAGCATGGCCGACCCCGTTCTACGTCACCGGATGCAACTGACTTTCGCCGCCCGTGCCCGTGGCCAGCGGATCGAAGACGTCATTGCCAAAGGGGTGGCCCAGATCACCGGACACGAGGCCGCCGCGTGACCCAAGCCTCCCACTTGCGCAGCCGCGCAGAGGCCTTGGCCGCTGCGTATCCCCCTCTGCTTGCCAGCGCTGAACGCTTGGCCGCAAACGTGCAGCTTGGGGATCATGGGCGGAAACGGTCTGGCGCGGGCGAGGCATTCTGGCAGTATCGGCAATTACAAACCGGCGACGATGCACGCTTGATCGATTGGCGGCGGTCCGCACGTGGGGACGAACAGTATATCAAGCAGCGCGAATGGCAGATTGCGCAGAGTGCTTTGCTTTGGGTGGATCAGGCCAGTTCTATGAATTTCGCAAGCAGCGAAGGGCAACCGACCAAAGCCGAACGCGCCCGTGTGATCGGCATGGCGGCGGCTGTGCTGCTGGTGCGGGGCGGAGAACGCGTTGCCTTGGGTGCAGTTTTGCCGCCGCGCCGTGGGACGGGGCAGCTGGAACGGATCGCTGTGGCTCTGACCGAAGACAGGCCAGACGATTACGGTGTGCCAGACCTATCACCCATGGTGCCGAACAGCCGTGCCCTGATTGTATCGGATTTTCTAGGGGATCTAGAGCCCCTGAAACGCGTCCTGACCCGCGCTGCCGGTCGCGGCATTCGCGGGGCCTTGTTGCAGGTGCTAGACCCTGCCGAAGAAGAGTTCCCCTTCCGCGGTCGCACCATTTTCGAGAGCATCACTGGTGGCGTCCGTCATGAAACCCTGCGCGCCGACACGCTGCGCGAGCGGTATCTGGCGCGCTTGGCCGAGCGGAAAGCGGAACTGGCTGACCTTGCCCTGAGCACCGGATGGATGCTGGGACACCATCAC
The DNA here is from genome assembly GCF_900115865.1 of Donghicola eburneus. Lineage (GTDB taxonomy): Bacteria > Pseudomonadota > Alphaproteobacteria > Rhodobacterales > Rhodobacteraceae > Donghicola > Donghicola eburneus. The sequence continues at coordinate 69,405 of NZ_FOXY01000007.1, forward strand.
ACCTCTGAAAATGCGCAATCGGCGCTGCTCTGGGTGTATCAGGCCGTACAAGGAGCGCGCTAAATGACCGTTTTCGGAGCCCTTGGATTTTCGGCGCCTTGGTTGCTGGTGGGGCTAATTGCTCTGCCTGTTCTCTGGTTTTTGCTGCGCGCGGTGCCGCCCGCACCCATTCGCCGTAAATTCCCTGCGGTTTCCCTTTTGCTCGGACTTCAAGATGACGAACATCAGAGCGACAAGACGCCTTGGTGGCTGCTTCTGTTGCGGATGCTTGCGGTTGCTGCGGTGATCATCGGTTTGGCGGGCCCCGTCCTGAATCCTGATGCGCGGCAGAGCGGGCGCGGGCCGATTCTGGTTGTGCTAGATGCAAGTTGGGCCAGCGCGACCGATTGGCGAGCACGGGTGGCACGGCTGGAGCCGATGCTGGCCGAAGCGGGCCGCAATGGCCGCCCCGTCGCCATTTTGCCGTTAACAGCGCCTGCACCCGTGACCTTCGCTGATGCCGACGCTGTGATCGAGGGCTTGCCCGGTCTGGCCCCAGCGCCTTGGGAACCGCGATTTGACGTGACGCTGCCGGAGGGTGATTTCGACACATGGTGGCTTAGCGATGGTCTAGATTACGATGGACGAGCGGAATTGGTCGCGGCGCTATCCGAGCGCGGTAACCTGACTGTCTTTGATACCGCGACCACGCCCACTGTCCTGATGCCGCCCGTCGCAGATGGCGCGGAACTGACTTTGTCCGCGATGCGCTTGACCGCGGGCCCCGCTCAAGAGTTCACCATTTCCGCGCTTGGTCCTGATCCGTCCGGTGTCGAGCGCATTCTTGGAACTGGGGCGATCACCTTTGAAGCAGGCGAGGCAGAGGCCAGTACGACCATTGAGCTGCCTTCGGAGATTCGGGCCCGCGTGACCCGCTTTTCGCTAGACGGTGTGCGCAGTTCAGGCGCTGTGACCCTGACGGACGATCGACTGCAACGCCGCGAAGTGGCCTTGATCGATGGTGGCCGCGACCGCGAGGCTTTGGATCTGTTGTCTCCGCTGCACTATCTGCGTCAAGCGCTGGAGCCAACGGCTGACCTGCTGGATGGTGGGCTCGAGGATATTCTTCTGGCGAACCCTGATACGATCATACTTGCTGATGTTGCGCGTCTGGCGCCGCAAGAAGAGGCGGAGTTGCTGGAGTGGATTGATGGGGGCGGACAACTCGTGCGTTTTGCCGGTCCGCGCCTCGCGGCCAGCGACGTGTCCCGCGATAGCGAAGACCCGTTGCTACCTGTGCGGCTGCGTGTCGGTGGTCGCAGCGTGGGTGGGGCGATGAGTTGGGGCGACCCCAAGACACTGGCGCCGTTTCCCGAGGACAGCCCTTTTGCCGGACTTCCGTTGCCAGATGATGTGGATGTGACCTCTCAGGTGGTCGCGCAGCCTGATCCCACTCTGACGGATCGCGTCATTGCCAGTCTGAGCGACGGCACTCCTCTGGTCACGCGCAAGGCGCACGGGGCAGGGCAGATCGTTTTGTTCCACGTGACCGCTAACGCGGAATGGAGCACGTTGCCCCTGTCCGGTCTGTTTGTGCAGATGCTCGAGCGGTTGTCGATCTCGTCCCACACCAGCCGCCCCGAGGCCGCGCAATTGGCGGGCACCACGTGGCAACCGATGCAGGTGCTGGATGGGTTCGGCCGCTTGACCAGCGGCGACGCGCTGCCCGGTGTGGCAGGAGAGGACCTGTTTGACCGACCGCTGGGCCCCGATCTTCGCCCCGGTCTGTATGAATCCGAGGACCGCCGTTTGTCCCGCAACTTGATCGAAGAGGACAGCGTTTTGACACCTGCCGTCTGGCCCGCCTCTGTGTCCGTTCAGCCCTTGGTTGCGCCCGATGCACAGCCGTTGGGTGGTGTATTTCTGACACTTGCCGCGCTGCTCTTGGCGGCTGATCTGATCGCGTCCTTGATTGTTGGTGGTCGTTTGCGCGGGGGGGCAATTGCAGCCATTGCTGCCTGTGCTTTGGCTTTTCAGCCGGACGTCTCTCGCGCCCAAGAGGACTTGCTACCCGTGGCGGAAGAGGAAATCTTGGCAGCAGGCGAGGTGACTTTTGCCAATGTTCTGACCGGAAATCAGAGCTTGGATACGTTGTCTCTGGCGGCAATGCGCGGACTCGCGCGAACGCTTTTTGAGCGCACGTCGGTGGAACCGAGCGACCCGCGTTCTGTTGATTTGGAAGAGGATGAGCTGTCCTTTTATCCGCTGCTCTACTGGCCGATCACACCGGATCAAACCCGCCCGTCTGATGCGGCGTATGCGCGACTGAACGAATATCTTCGGGGCGGCGGAATGATCCTGTTCGACACCCGTGATGCGGACACCGCCCGCCTTGGGGCGAACTCGCCCGAGGGCGCCAAACTCCGCGAACTGGCTGCGCCGCTGGACATTCCCCCGCTAGAGCGCATCCCACAGGACCATGTTCTAACTCGCGCGTTTTACCTGCTTCAGGATTTTCCAGGCCGTTACAATAGTCGTGACGTCTGGGTCGAAGCCGCCCCCGAAGACGCCATCCAGATTGAGGGCATGCCGTTTCGGGATCTGAACGATGGGGTCACGCCCGTGATCGTCGGCGGCAATGACTGGGCCAGCGCATGGGCGATTGACGATTCAGGCTACGCGATGCGTACGGTCGGTCGCGGGTATACCGGCGAACGCCAGCGCGAAATGGCGCTACGCTTTGGTGTGAACCTTGTGATGCACGTGCTCACGGGCAACTACAAATCGGATCAGGTGCACGTGCCTGCACTGCTGGATAGGTTGGGCCAATGAGTTACGAAATTGCTTTTGCGCCCTTGGTGCCGCTGTGGATCGTCTATGGGGTTGCTGCGCTGGCAATCGCGATTACAGCTTTGGCTTTTTTCCGGCGTTTGTCGGGGTGGGCGTTGCGGGGCCTTGCTGTTGCAGTGATCGCGTTGGCGCTCGCTGGACCTGCGTTGCAAGAAGAGGCCAGTGCCCCCCTCAGTGATATCGTTCTGCTGGTTGAAGATCGCAGCGCGAGCCAACGTCTTTCGGACCGCGCCGTCCAGACTGCCGAAGCGGCCGAAGCTTTGGCCCAACGCCTAGCAGAGCGTCCCAACACCGAGGTGCGCCGGATCACCGTTGGCGATGGTGCGGACAACGCGGGTACACAGTTGATGACCGCCCTGACCGAGGCGATTGCCGAAGAGCCCAAGGCCCGCATCGCTGGCGCGATCTTGCTGTCGGACGGCCGCCTGCATGATCTGCCCGCCGCGCCCGATCTGCCTGCGCCCCTGCAACTCTTGCTGTCGGGCGAAGAGACGGATTGGGATCGCAGGCTGATCGTCAGTAACGCCCCCGCCTTTGCCATACTTGACGAAGAGATCACGCTGACTCTACGGGTCGAAGATCAAGGCGCTGTGCCCACAGGTCTGGGTCCGGCTGAGCTGTCGGTGTCGGTCGATGGCGCACCGGCGCGGACGGTCCGCGTCCCGGTCGAGCAGGATATGGAACTGCCGCTGACGCTGCCCCACGGGGGGCGCAACGTGATTGAGTTTAAGGTCACGGCTGTGGAGGGCGAGCTAACGGATCGCAACAACAGCGCTTTGGTTCAGATGAATGGCGTGCGCGACCGTTTGTCGGTTCTTCTGGTCTCTGGTGTGCCCCACGCGGGCGAGCGGACGTGGCGAAACTTGCTGAAATCCGACAGCTCGGTCGATCTAGTGCATTTCACCATTCTGCGCCCGCCGGAAAAACAAGACGGCGTGCCCGTTACCGAATTGTCCCTGATCGCGTTTCCAACGCGAGAGCTGTTTCTGGACAAGATTGACGACTTCGACCTGATTATTTTCGACCGTTACAAGCGGCGGGGCATCCTGCCCGCGCTCTACTTGGATAACGTGCGGAACTATATCGAAAATGGCGGGGCTGTGCTGGTCTCGGCTGGACCGGACTATGCGAACGTCGACAGCCTGTATCGCTCGCCCTTGGGCGAAGTGTTGCCCGGCGAACCAACCGCCCGTGTCGTCGAAGAAGCCTATTTGCCCCGCGTGACCGAGCAGGGCCAGCGCCATCCCGTAACCGAAGGCCTTGCACCAATCGAAGGGGATCCGAACTGGGGCCGTTGGCTGCGTCAGATCGAGGTGGACCCCAAGGAGTCAGACGTCGTCATGACTGGCATTGACGATCTGCCTCTTTTGTTACTGAACCGCGTGGGGGAGGGGCGCGTCGCGCTTCTGGCGTCGGATCAGGCGTGGCTCTGGGGGCGCGGTTTCGAAGGCGGCGGCCCACAGCTCGAACTACTGCGCCGCTTGGCGCACTGGATGATGGGCGAGCCCGAGTTGGAAGAGGAATCGCTGACCGCCGAAGCTGTGGGACAGCAAATCCGGATCATCCGTCGCTCGTTGGATGGGGACGTTGGGGCTGTAACGATCACTGCGCCTGACGGAACCGAGTCCGAAGTAACTTTGGAAGAGGTCTCGCCAGGTCGCTACGAAGCGCTGTTTGCGGGCAATGACATGGGCCTGTACCGTCTGGCCGAGGGGGACCACGAGATTGTCATTGGCTTGGGGCCCGCAGCGCCGCGCGAGTTTGAACAGACTATCGCCAGCGGCGACGATCTTGGGCCTCTGCTGGCGTCGACTGGTGGCGGTGTCTGGAACATGACCGACGGCGTGCCCGCAATCCGTGATGTGCGGCCCGGCCGCCCCGCGATCGGGCGAGGATGGATCGGCCTGACCCCACGCGATGCGACCGAGGCAAGGGACATCAGCCGTGTTCCGCTGTTGCCCGCATGGGCCGTGCTGCTTGTGGTATCGATGCTCATTATCGGAGCGTGGCTCAGAGAGGGGCGCAGCTGACGCACCCTTACTTTTTGAGTTTGACCATGTAGCGAGTCTTGCTGAGCCCGTCGCGCTTGCAGTGTAGGCGGATGTAGACCTTGTGAACGCCGTCTGGCACGGTCAAACTCGTCAGCGACCGCGTAAAAGGCTGTTCGTTGACATGGGGATGCAGCAGTTTGCGGCGCGCAATTTCATCGCCTGCGTGCGTCTCGACGATCCAGTAATTGATGTAGTGGTCCCAACCTGAGTCGGGGTGGCGTACGGTGACTTCAACACGCCAGCCCATGCCCTTGCGGGTAGTCTTGGTTGCTTCTACGACGCCCTCATCTGCGTGGGCAGGCGTGCCTAGAAGAAGGCCGATAAGGCAGGGGTAAAGCAATGAACTGATCCGCATGAGCGTTACCGTACCATGCGCTTTGACCAAGTGGTGTCACAAGCCCGTGGGCGGGGGCATTCCGTCGCTCGTGTCCATCAGGACTTGGCGCGACTTCGAGGCAAACTCGCGCCGCCATAGCACACTGACTGTAAAAATCGTCGCCGCGAACAGAGCCCAAGGGCCGAGCAACCACGCGCTGGCGCCAAGTGCAAAGTAGACCGACCGTAGGCCGCGATTGAACGCGCGCGCGGCGCTGATGTTTAAAGACGCTGACTTGTCCGCGCGAACATAAGCTGCGGGGTCATTCGGGTCGTTGGGCACGGCGGCCATTAGAACGGCGCAATAGCCAAAGAGCCGGTTGGACCACACGAACTTCAGGAACGCGTTGGTCAAGAAGACCATGATGAACAGGATTTTGATTTCCCACACCACCGCAGGCGAGGTGTCGAGCGTCAGGTCTTCTGCCACGCCTTGCAACTGCTCGGAGTTGCCAATCGCCGCGAACCCACCGCCAAGGGCAATCATACTGGCGGACGCAAAGAAACTGGTCGCCTGTCGCAAACCGCTCAGGACCGTTGCGTCAAAGATACGCGGCTGGCGTGTCACCATGTGCTTCAGCCATTCGCGCCGGTACTGGGCCATAAGTACCGAAACACTCGGGTTTTTCCCGGGGTTCTCGATGCGCAGGCCGATGAGCAGCCAGGCGATCACCATCAAGGTGACAGCACAGAAATCTGCGATTTCAAACAGAGTGATACGGTCAAGCCAGGTCATGCCTGCACTCTAGTTTGGACGCTTGGTTCTTGCCAGATGGAAAAATTGGTTATATTTTTTGACCAGACACGCCATGTCGAGAAGGAGCCCGCGATGGAAATGCCAGCACCAAACCCCACCATTCTGGCAAAGAAAGCCGAATTGGTCAGGCGACTGTCCGAGGTTTTGCCAGAAGATGCGGTCATCCACGAAGAGACCGAGACCCGCGCCTATGAATGCGACGCGCTGACGGCGTACCGCTGTCCGCCCTTGGCGGCGGTTTTGCCCGCCTCGACGCAAGAGGTCTCTGACGTGCTGCGGATTTGTCATGATCTGGGGGTGCCTGTGGTGCCGCGTGGGTCGGGAACCTCGCTCGCGGGTGGGGCGCTGCCAACGGCGGATTCGGTGATCCTTGGCGTGGCGCGCATGAACGAGGTGCTGGAGACCGACTACGACAACCGCTTTATCCGTGTGCAAACCGGACGCACGAACCTGAGCGTCACAGGCGCGGTGGAGGCAGACGGTTTCTTCTACGCGCCTGACCCGTCTTCGCAGTTGGCCTGTGCGATCGCGGGGAACATCGCGATGAATTCGGGTGGGGCGCACTGCTTGAAGTACGGCGTGACCACGAACAACCTGATGGGCGTGACCATGGTGCTGATGGACGGCACCGTAACCGAGATCGGAGGTGCGCATCTGGACGCGGCGGGCTTGGACTTGCTGGGGGTGATCTGTGGGTCCGAAGGGCAGCTCGGTGTCGTGACCGAGGCGACCCTGCGCATTCTGGCAAAACCCGAAGGGGCCCTGCCAGTGCTCATGGGGTTCGACACGAACGAGGGCGCGGGCGCCTGTGTGTCGGATATCATCAAGGCTGGAGTGTTGCCCGTCGCGATCGAATTCATGGACCGCCCTTGCATCGAAGCCTGCGAGGCCTTTGCCAAGGCGGGATACCCCATGTGTGAAGCGCTGCTGATTATCGAGGTCGAGGGCAGCCCCGAGGAAATTCAGCACCAGTTGGGGCTGATCAAAGAAATCGCCGCCGCCCACAACCCCGTGGACTATCGAGAGGCAGCGGACGCAGACGAGGCCTATCGGATTTGGCTGGGGCGCAAGTCAGCATTCGGCGCGATGGGGCAGATCAACGACTACATGTGCTTGGACGGGACAATCCCCGTTTCGGCCCTGCCCGAAGTTCTGCGGCGTATTGGTGAGCTGTCGAAGCAATACGGGCTCGGTGTGGCAAACGTCTTCCATGCGGGTGACGGCAATATGCATCCGTTGATCCTGTACAATGCGAACCAGCCTGGTCAGTTGGAGCTATGCGAAGCCTTTGGCGCGGACATTTTGCGACTGTGCGTCGAAGTGGGCGGCTGTCTGACTGGCGAGCATGGGGTCGGCATCGAGAAGCGCGATCTGATGGTGGACCAGTTCGATCCGGTTGATCTGGAGGCTCAGATGGCAGTGAAGGACGTGTTTGATCCGGCGTGGCTCTTGAACCCCGCCAAGGTCTTTCCGCTGGCGTCGTCGGAGGCGCGCCGCGCTGTAAAGATCGCCGCCGAGTGAACAGAAGCTGGGTAAGGGGGCTGTCTGCCCCCTCTTGGGCCTAGGGCCCAATTCACCCCCGAGAGTATTTGGACAAAGATGAATATGCGACCTGAGACAGAGGCCGAGTTGGCCGAACTGATTGCAGGGCGGGATGCGCCCGTGTGGATTCGCGGAGGCGGGACTGCTGGGATCGTGCCGCAGGGCACGGATGTCATTGAGACTTCTGGACTGAATGGCATCTCGCTATACGAACCAGGCGCGCTGACGCTGGTGGTGAAGGCGGGCACGGCGCTCGGTGAGATTGAAGCGACACTTGCCGCCGAAGGGCAGCGGTTGGCTTTCGAGCCTGCGGATTTACGCGCTGTGCTCGGCACTGATGGGGCGCCCACGATTGGCGGTGTGGTTGCGATGAACGTGAGTGGGCCGCGCCGCATCCAAGCGGGCGCCTGCCGCGATTTTCTGCTGGGTGTGCGCTATGTGGATGGCCTTGGCACCGCAGTTAAAAATGGTGGTCGCGTGATGAAGAACGTGACCGGCTATGATCTGGTCAAACTGATGGCGGGCGCGCACGGCACATTGGGTGTAATGACTGAAGTGTCGATGAAGGTTCTGCCTTTGCCAGAAGCGCAGGGCTGCGTTCTGATTGATGGTCTGTCGCCTGATGACGCCGTTGCTGCGATGTCGGCGGCGCTGGGGTCGCCCTATGACGTGACCGGCGCGGCGCATTTGACCGAAGGAATGGACGGCACGCCAGTGACCATGGTGCGGGTCGAGGGCTTCGGCGCGCAAGTGGACTACCGGACCGGCAAGCTGAAGGAGATGCTCGGCCGGTTCGGAGATGTGCGCGTCGAAACAAATACAGACCGTGTGACCGTCGGTTGGGGCTATGTGCGCGATCTGACGGGGTTTGTCGGGGCCAAGGGCGATCTATGGCGAATCTCAGTGAAGCCGTCTGACGGGCCCGAGGTTTTAAGGGCGATCAACGCGACCAAAGCTCAGATGGATTGGGGGGGCGGCTTGATCTGGGCTGTGGTGCCCGAGGGATCGGATGTGAGATCGCAGTTGGGTGTGGCTGGTCACGCGACTTTGGTACGGGGGGTAGGGCAAGCGCGCTTTCATCCGGAAACGCCCGTCAATGCGCGATTGGCCGAAGGCTTGCGCGCGAAATTTGATCCCAAGGGGATTTTCAACCCTGGATTGATGGGAGCCAACTGATGCAGACTTTTTTCACCGACGAACAGCTTCAGGACCCAGGCACCAAGCGCGCAAACGAGGTCCTGCGGACCTGCGTACACTGTGGGTTTTGTACAGCAACCTGCCCGACCTATCAGGTGCTGGGGGACGAACTGGATAGCCCCCGTGGCCGCATCTATCTGATCAAGGATATGCTGGAAAACAACCGCGTGCCGGACGAAAAAACCGTGCGCCACGTGGACCGCTGCCTGAGTTGTCTCGCTTGCATGACCACATGTCCGTCGGGCGTGCACTACATGCATCTGGTCGACCATGCGCGTGCGTACATCGAAAAGAACTACACACGCCCGTGGCACGACCGCGCCCTGCGCTGGATGCTGGCGCAGATCCTGCCGTACCCTTCGCGATTCCGGTTCGCGCTGTGGCTGGCGAAGATGGGACGCCCATTCAAGGGGTTGGTGCCAGACCCGCGCCTGAAGGCGATGTTGGAGATGGCGCCGAAACAGGTCCCCCCCGTCAGTGCCAATGATCGTCCGCAGACCTTTGCACCAGCTGCGCCCAAGCGGATGCGTGTTGCACTTATGACCGGCTGCGCGCAGAAAGCGCTGAACACAGACATCAATGATGCAACTATACGTTTGCTCAGACGCTTCGGATGTGAGGTTGTGATCGCCGAAGGTGCAGGCTGCTGCGGCGCTCTCACGCATCACATGGGGCGTGAAAACGACAGCCACGATGCGGCAGCGGCGAATATCCGCGCATGGACGCGCGAGATTCAGCAAGGCGGTCTAGACGCAATTGTGATCAATACCAGCGGGTGTGGCACCACTGTCAAAGACTATTGGCACATGTTCAGAAACAGTGAACTTTCCGCCGACGCCGAGCAGATTTCCGCCTTGGCGATGGATGTTAGCGAACTCCTGCTCAAGCTGGATATCCCCGCTGGAGAAGACAAGGGCTTAACAGTCGCCTACCACGCCGCATGCTCTTTGCAGCATGGGCAACAAATCAAGGCTGCGCCCAAGGATCTGCTGAAAAAGGTTGGTTTCCAAATCGTTGAACCTGCAGACCCGTATCTGTGCTGCGGTAGTGCAGGGACGTACAATCTGATGCAGCCCGAAATCTCTGGTAAGCTGAAGGAAAGAAAGGTCCGGACGCTTGAAGCCAAGAATCCCGATGTCATTGCGGCGGGCAATATCGGGTGCATGATGCAGATTGGCTCCGGCACAAAGACGCCGATTGTTCACAGTGTCGAGCTTCTGGATTGGGCAACCGGCGGACCCATGCCACGTGCCATGGGTGGGGTGCGCCCCGGAGAAGTCCCGATTTTGGTTTAATCCGCCCTACTTTTGCCTCATCCTGAGATTATTGCGAGGCATGAGTGTAAGTGGAGGTTCGGTTTGCGCTTCATACTGGCAGCAATCGCACTGTGTTTGGGAATGTCCGCTGCGTCGGCAGAGGAATCTGAACTCAGACGTCTAGACACGGGCGTCGACAGCCGTGGCTGGGAGGGGGTCGGTCGTCTGGATATTGGCGGCAAGGGCTTCTGTACCGGTGCCTTGGTTGCGCCCGATCTCGTGCTCACTGCTGCGCATTGCTTGTTCGACAAGGAAACCGGCCAACGGGTCGAGTTGGACCAGATCGAATTTCTGGCAGGCTGGCGCAATGGACGCGCCTTGGCCTACCGTGGGATCCGCCGTGCCGTGACCCATCCGTCCTATCGCTATGACCGCTCCGAAGGGGCAGAGCGTGTGCGTCTGGATCTGGCTTTGCTGGAGTTGGTACAGCCGATCCGCAACACGCAGGTGACGCCGTTCCCAACCGGCCCTCTGCCCCACCGCGGCGCAGAAGTCGGAGTGGTGTCCTATGCCTATGACCGCGCCGAGGCGCCGTCGCTGCAAGAGATCTGCAATGTCCTGTCTGTGCAGGATGGTGTGATCGTCCTGTCATGCCAAGTCGACTTTGGGTCCTCTGGCGCGCCGATTTTCCAGATCACTCCCTATGGCGCTAAAATCGTGTCTGTAGTGGCGGCCAAGGCCGAGGTAAACGGCGAACCCGTTGCGCTGGGATCGGACCTGTCGCTGGCCTACCGCGAGTTGCGGGCAGAGCTAGAGATGGACAACGTCCGCAACACTATGGGGGCCAAGGGGCCGCGCCATGTGATTGTCGGACAGAACTCGCACACCAATGGGACAGGCGCGAAATTCATTCGCCCCTGACCCTCTTGAAAGCCTGATCAGGCCTCCCCAAATTGTGTTTTGTGAATGCCCATGATGGGGTTCACGCCCACCCCTGCCTGTCCATGACGGAAGGCACAGCAACACAGTTATCGCTTTACGGAGGATGACATGCGTAACTTTGATCTGGCCCCCCTATATCGGGCCACTGTCGGTTTTGACCAAATTGCGGACCTGATGGACCGGGTTCTGGCGAATGACGCCCCGCAGCCGACCTACCCCCCATATAACATCGAAAAAACTGCCGACGATGCCTACCGCATCTCGATCGCTGTTGCCGGTTTTGGCGCAGAGGATCTGAGCGTCGAGGTCAAGGAAAAGGCGCTGGTCGTCTCGGCTCGCAAGAGCGACGAAGAGACCCCGCGCACCTACCTGCATCGCGGTATCGCAACCCGTGCGTTCGAGCGCCGCTTCCATCTGGCGGATCATGTCCGCGTCGTTGGCGCGACCCACACCGACGGGATGCTGCACATCGACCTGAAGCGGGAAATCCCCGAGGCGCTGAAACCGCGCCGCATCGAGATCGCATCGACCAAGCCCGCTGGCCAGTCGATCGAAGGTCACGCCAACGCGTGACCGCTCCTTCAGGGTGAATGACAGAGGGCTCGGCGCACTGCCGGGCCCTTTTGCTGTTTAGCCCAGTGACAACACTACAGTCCCGCGCGCGTGGCGCGTCTGGACGCGGCTATGGGCCTCGAACACGTCGATCAGGTCGTAGACCCTGTCTACCACGGGCTTGAGCGTTCCCTCGGACATCATCGTGGTGAGCTCCTGCAAGTTCTCTGGTTTGTCACCGTTAACGTGCAGCTTCATCCGCTTGCCGCCTGTTTTCGATTGCATGGCCAGTTGCCACACCTCCCTGATGCCAAAATTCAAGGGGATATACAGCCCCGTTGGCTTCAGAACCTTGCGCGCCTTGGGGAACGAACTGGCGCCCACACAGTCGAAAACCACGTCGTAGGTGTCTTTGCCAGTCAGGGGATCTGTGTCGTGGTAGTTCACCACCGCGTCTGCCCCCAAAGTCTGGGCCAACTCTTCGCTGGTGCCGCCGCACACGGCCGTGACATGGGCGCCCTTGGCCTTGGCGATCTGGATTGCATATGCCCCCACGCCGCCTGTGGCCCCGATGATCAGGATGCGCTGCCCCTGCTTCAGGTCTGCCACATCGCGCAGGAATTCCAATGCGCAGAGCCCCCCAAACGGGACGGCTGCCGCGTCCGAGTATTCCAGCGATTCCGGCATCTCGGCGACGGCGCGGTCTTCGGCAATGGTCAGGTACTCGGCGTGGGCCCCGCCGCCCGACGATCCATAGACCCGCTGGCCAACTTTGAATTTGGTCACGCCTGCGCCGACTTCGGTGACTTCGCCGGCAAAGGTCATCCCGAGGATAGGCTTGCGAGGACGGAATAGACCGAACATCAATCTTCCGATGATCCACAGCCCACCGGGGAAATCCGACGCGCGCAGACGCCAATCGGCAGTGGTCACAGCGCTGGCATGGACGCGGATCTGAAGCTCTTTGGCCTTGGGTTTGGGGGTCGGACGCAGCTCTAGCCGCAATACATCCGGCGCCCCGTACGATTTGTACGAAACTGATTTCATCTGAGAATGTCCTGAATGGTGTGATCTTTAGTCGAAATTAACCAGAATCGGTCCATTAAAAAATTATCGAAATTCAGACCGGACATATACAGATTCGCATGGATTGGACCCGCGTAAAATTTGACTGGAACCACGCAAGGGCGTTTTTGGTCACCGCAGAAGAGGGCTCTTTGTCTGCTGCCGCCCGCGCTTTGGGGATGACGCAGCCGACTTTGGGCCGTCAGGTGGCTGCGCTCGAGGACGAGTTGGGGATTGCCTTGTTCGACCGTGTCGGGCGTGGGCTGGAGTTAACCGAATCGGGTGACAGCCTGCTGGCCCATGTCCGCGCGATGGCCGAAGCTGCGGGCAGTCTGTCCTTGACCGCCACGGGCAAATCCCAGTCCATTGAGGGCACAATCCGCATCACCGCCAGCGAGATTTACGCGGCTTATCTGCTGCCGCCCATCTTGCCGCTGATCCGCCAAAAAGCGCCTGATTTGACGGTCGAGATCGTGGCCAAGAACGACATTTCGGATCTGCAACGCCGCGAGGCGGACATCGCCCTTCGAAATGCGCCGCCGGAGGGCGACACGCTGATCGCTCGCAAAATTGCCGAGGATTACGGATACCTCTTCTCGACCGAGGATTACGCGGAAAAGCTGGGGGACCTGCGGGACGAAGGCAACCTGCAGCGCGCCAACTTCATCGGGATGGAGCATAACGACCGGTTGATCGGTGGCCTGAACGAAATGGGGCTGGGGGTGACAGCGCAGAACTTCCCGTATCAAACCAGCGATCATCTGGTGCATTGGGAAATGGCCAAGCAAGGGCTCGGCGTGGGGATCGTTCCGGTGTGGCTTGGGGACTCAACGCGAGACATGGCGCGGGTGGATTGCGGACTGGAGCCGATCGCCTATCCCGTCTGGCTAGTCGCTCACAAAGAGCTGCAGACCAGCCGAAAGATCCGGCTGGTCTTTGATCTATTGGCCTCAGAGGTGCCGCGCCTGCTGGGTTAGACCGACAGGCAGACGTATTTCAGCTCGAGATATTCCTCGATGCCGTGGTGGCTGCCCTCGCGGCCCAGACCAGACTGTTTGACGCCGCCAAAGGGGGCTTGCTCGGTCGAGATAATGCCTGTGTTCACGCCCACGATGCCATATTCCAACGCCTCGGAAACCTTGTGCACGCGGCTCAGGTCCTTGGCGTAGAAATACGCGGCGAGGCCAAAGACGGTGTCGTTCGCCATTTCGATCACGTCATCCACATCGCCAAAGCGGAAGAGGGGTGCGAAGGGGCCAAAGGTTTCCTCTTTCGAGACCTTCATGTCCTGAGTCACGCCAGTCACGATGGTCGGCTCGTAGAAGGTGCCACCCTTTTCGTGGGGCTTGCCCCCAAGGATCACGGTCGCGCCCTTGGACACTGCGTCCTGCAGGTGGTCTTCGACCTTTTCCACGGCCTTCTCGGTAATCAGTGGGCCCAGATCAGTGCCGTCTTCTAGGCCATTGCCAACTTTCATCGCGGCGACCTTGGCGCGCAGCTTCTCGGCAAAGGCGTCGTACACGCCGTCCTGCACATAGATGCGGTTCGCGCAGACGCAGGTCTGGCCGTTGTTGCGGAACTTGCAGGCGATCGCGCCCTCGACTGCGGCATCCAGATCGGCGTCGTCAAAGACGATAAAGGGCGCGTTGCCCCCAAGCTCCATGCTGCACTTCATGACCTGATCGGCGGCCTGACGCAGCAGAATACGGCCCACGCCGGTCGAGCCAGTAAAGGTCAGCTTGCGTACGCTCGGGTTCTCGCAGAATTCCTGACCGATGCCAGCGGCGTCCGAGGCTGGCAGAATCGACAGGATGCCCTTGGGCAGGCCCGCACGTTCGGCCAATACCGCCAGAGCCAGCGCCGACAGCGGGGTTTCCGAGGCGGGGCGCGCAACGAACGAACAGCCCGCTGCGATGGCGGGGCCGCACTTGCGGGTGATCATCGCAGTGGGGAAATTCCAAGGGGTGATCGAGCCGACGACACCGATGGGCTGCTTGAGCACGTGGATGCGCTTGTCCGGCTGGTGGCCGGGAATGATCTCACCCAGAATGCGCTTGGCCTCTTCGGCGTAGAATTCGATGAAGCTGGCACCATAACTGATTTCGCCGCGCGCCTCGGCCAAGGGCTTACCCTGTTCGGCGGTCATGATCTTGGCCAAGTCTTCTTGGTTTTCCATGATCAGATTGAACCACGCGCGCATGACGTTCGAGCGGTCCTTTGCGGTGCGGGCGGCCCATTCCTTTTGGGCGAGGCGGCCTTTTTCGACGGCTTCGGCGGTTTGTTCGCGGGTCACGTCGGCGACCATCGCCAGCACTTCGCCGGTGGCGGGGTTGGTCACTTCGAATTGACCGCCTGCGCCGTCCACCCAGTCACCGGCCAGATAGGCTTGGGTGGCAATCAGGCTGGGATCCGCCAGAAGTTCGGAGAGGGGCGATGTGGTCATAAGAGCCTCCGTTGGCATTCATTTTCATTTTCCGCTGGCATAGAAGAAGCAGGCCTCGCTACAGTTGTCCAGCGAACAGGAGTGTCAGGTATGAACTTGGATCGTGCATACGAGAACACAGCGTTTATTCCGGACGGAAGTTCCTTTCCCGCGCGATGGAATGCGCAGGCAGAGGCGTTTCGGATTTCACATTCGGGTTTGTCGCGGCTGGATCGGCCCTATGGCGCGGGCGCGCGTCAGAAGTACGATCTGTTTTTGCCCGACGGTCCGGTGCAGGGCACGCTGATTTTTGTCCACGGCGGCTATTGGAAGGCCTTCGACAAATCCACGTGGTCGCATCTGGCGTCTGGCGCTGTAGCGCGGGGGTGGGCCGTGGTGATGCCAAGCTACACCCTATGTCCCGAAGCGCGCATTGCCGAGATCGGGGCGGAGATTGCATCAGTCATCACCCAAATAGCCGAGACGTCAAAAGGACCGCTGGTTCTGACAGGACATAGTGCGGGCGGGCATCTGGTGGCGCGCGCCGCAGCGGGTTTGCTACCTGCGAGTGTCATGCACCGTATCCGGCGGGTCGTTCCGATTTCGCCCGTGGCGGATCTAGAGCCACTGATGCATACCTCAATGAACGAGATCCTACGGGTTGATGCGGATGAAGCTCTGCGAGAGAGTCCCGTCGCCTTGGCCAAGCCGGATGTGCCTGTCACTGTCTGGGTTGGCGGAGCAGAGCGCCCTGCGTTTATCGAACAAGCGGCCAAGCTCGCGCGGGTTTGGGACTGTGGGCTCGAGATTGCGGATGGGCGGCACCATTTTGACGTGATTGATGCGCTGGACCGCAATGGCAAGCTTTTGAACTTCTTGCTGGCCTAGATGCGGGCTACGGCTTGCATGCATTGGCGTCCGTCTGGTCCGCTTACCCACATTGCGCCGTCGGTCCCAAGGCAAAAGGCGATGTGTTCACCATGCAGGGCAGGGGCCGTGGCGCGGAACTCAAATGATGTCAGGGGACCAAGAGCGCGCTCGGCCAGCAGCATCAGCATTTGCGCCAACAGCGGGCCGTGAACCACAAGCCCATCGTAGCCCTCCACCTCTCGGCAGTAGTCGAGATCATAGTGAATACGGTGGCCGTTGAAGGTCAGCGCCGAATAGCGAAACAGATCGGTGCTAGAGAAACTGCGTTCAAGCAGGATCTCGCCGTCATTGCGCGCCATCGGCGGTGTCGCCGGACGCGCGTCCGGCGCAGGGTCATTCAGGTAGACGATATCCTGATACTCTGTGACACAAATCTTGTTATTCTGGTGGATGTCGTGTCGGAGGGTGACAAACCCTAAAGGTCCAGAGCGCCCCTCTTTATGCGCGGTCTTGTCTACCGCTGATGTTTTCTCGGCTATCTGCCCAAGACGTACCGGCGTGTGGAACTCGAGCCGCCCGCCTGCCCACATCCGACGCGGCAGTCCCATGTCAGGCATAATGCCCTGTCCGACTTTGGGATGCCCATCACGCCCAAGCCCCGCGTTCTCAACCGGATCCCAGAAGTAGATCTGGTGAAAGAAGGGCGGCATGGTGTCCGCAATGTCGGGCATCCCCAGACTCACCGCCAGCGCCTGAGCGCGGGCGGGGTCCATAATATCGGTCAGGGTGGTGGCGTTAGCCAAGGGCGATTTCCTTTTTCAGGCGATCAATCAGCCCCGACAGCATCTTCTGTGACATCTCGTTCTTCAAGTGCCCATCGTCGTCGAACGCTTCATGCGCTTGGGCGATGGTCAGCAGGGGACCAGGGATGACGCGGGCTTGGTGGGGAACCAAGCAGGTGCGGGTCATCAGTTGGCCAGACTCGCCGCCCGTGCGGCCCATGTTCGCGGACATCACCAGCACCGGTTTATCGGCAAGCGGATTTGTCTTGGTGCGGCTCAGCCAGTCGAGCGCGTTCTTCAGTACGCCAGTGATCCCTTTGTTGTATTCGGGCGAGGACAGGATGACCGCATCGGCCTGTGCGATCTGATCAGCCAGCGTCGTGACGGCGCCTGGCACGCCGTTCGCCTCTTCGTCGTCCCCATCATAGAGGGGCAGCTTCAGGTCACCTTCAAGGAAGGTCGCATCGCCATAAACGCGCTTGGCCTCGGCCAAAAGCATACGGTTGTAAGAGCCCTTGCGCAGAGAGCCGGACAGCAAAAGAATTGTGGAATCGGACATTGGGAAGCCTCTGAATTAAAATACGTTTCTCCCTATACATAGGCCGAGTGACGCGCCGCTCCAGATCAATTTTCGCAGGGGTTCGGCGCACTGATGCACAGGCGGAGATCAACGCAAAAACGCCCGACCAAATTGGCCGGGCGCTTTGAAATTCGACAGGCGAAGTAGCCTATCAGTTGTTCGGGATGATGACGATTTCGACGCGGCGGTTCGCTGAGCGGCCCTCGGGGGTGAGGTTGGTTGCGATCGGTGCATCTTCGCCACGGCCAATGGTCGACACGCGGCTGTAGGACACGCCGTTTTGGAACAGGACGTCCGCGACGGCCGAGGCGCGGCGCTGCGACAGGTCTTGGTTGTAGCCTGCGTCACCCACGTTGTCGGTGTGACCGATGACCTGCACGCGCGAGTTGGGGTAGCTGTTCAGGTTGTTCGCCAGAGCGGCCAGATCGCCACGCAGTGCGCCGCTGACGGCAGTGCTGTCGGTTGCGAACAGGATGCTCTGGGGCATGGTCACAACTAGACGGTCACCGGTGTTGGTCACGTCAATCGCGCTGTTGTTCATGCTGTTGCGCAGTTCAGCCGCCTGCTTGTCCAGCTGGTTGCCGATGATGGCACCCGCGCCGGCACCCAGTGCCGCGCCGATGGCTGCACCGCGCAGTTTGTCCGAACGGTCGTCGCCGCCGGTGATCGCACCCGCCAGACCACCGATCGCCGCGCCCGCCAGCGCGCCTTGCTTGGCACGGGCATTGGGGTCCTGATAGCCGCCACCGCTGTTCAGGTAGGCGGGATCGGTACATGCCGACAAGCCCATCAGAGCGGTCATTGCGGTTGCGATAATAATGCGGTTCTTCATGGCAGTGCCTCTTCCTTCACGGGCGATACGCCCTTTTGATCTGTCTATATCCTAATGCCAGAGCCGCAGGAAAGTTTCATGAAGGTGTTTAGGCAAGCCTTTGCCCGTCACTTTTCCGCTATATTTGCGTCAGTCCGCGCGGACTCGTAAGCCAACATGGCGCGTTTGACGGGCAGGCCCCAGTGATAGCCCCCCAGCTCGCCGCTTTTGCGCAGGGCGCGGTGGCAAGGGATCAGATAGCTGACAGGGTTCCGGCCCACGGCGGTGCCCACAGCGCGGACGGCTTTGGGTGATCCAACGCGGGTGGCGATTTCCGAGTAGGTGGTGACGTGGCCTTCGGGGATGTTTAGCAAAGCCTCCCAGACCTTGATCTGAAAAGGCGCGCCGATCATGTGCAGCCGCGTCTCTCCTCTGCCTGCCATGGCGGCTTCGAATAATGGGGCGATGCGTTCGCCTGATTGGACAAACTGCGCCTTTGGCCAGCGTTTCGCCAAGTCGTCAAATGCCACGTCGCGCCCCATCTCGGACCCGAAAGCCAGCCCGCAAATACCGCGCTCTGTCGCCATGACCAGCGCGGCGCCAAAGGGGCTGTCGAACCAGTCCCATTCAATCACCAGCCCCTCGCCACCACGGGCGAAATCACCGGGGCTCATGGCCTCCCACCGGACGAAGAGATCATGCAGACGGCTGGACCCGGACAGGCCGATCTCGTCCGCGACCGCCAGTGTCGTCATGCGCTCTGACAGCATCCGTTTGGCCTGACCCAGTTGCAGGTACTGCTGATAGCGTTTGGGCGATATGCCGACCCACGCTGAAAACAGCCGCTGGAAGTGTGCGGGGCTCATGTCCATCCGCTCGGCCAGTCCCTCTAGGGTCAAGGGGCCGTCGGCGCTGTCGATCAGATCAATCGCCCTGCGCATGGCGTCGTAGTGATAAGAGCTGTCCACCAAGTTGCCTCCTGTCGATCTCAGGCCATCTGTGCCATGAATGTGCATCAGCGGGCGACCCGAATGTTGCGCAAACGAAATTCTCGGGGCATGAGGAAGCATGGCCAAACAACTCGATTACATGACAATGCGCGAGATATTCTCGCGCTTTCAGGCAGCCGAAGCTGAACCCAAGGGCGAGCTGAACCACGTTAACGCTTACACGTTGGTGGTGGCCGTTGCGCTGTCGGCGCAGGCCACGGACGCTGGCGTGAACAAAGCGACGGCCAAATTGTTCGAAATCGCCGACACCCCGCAAAAGATGCTGGATTTAGGCGAAGAGGCCCTGATCGACCACATCAAGACCATCGGTCTGTTCCGCAACAAGGCCAAAAACGTCATCAAGCTCAGCCGCATTCTGGTGGACCAGTACGGCGGCGAGGTTCCCAATTCCCGCGCCGCGCTGGAGAGCCTGCCGGGCGTGGGGCGCAAGACTGCAAACGTGGTGCTGAACATGTGGTGGCATTATCCGGCTCAGGCGGTGGACACGCACATCTACCGTTTGGGCAACCGTAGCGGCATCGCCCCGGGCAAGGATGTGGTCGCCGTAGAGCGCGCGATCGAGGATAACGTGCCCGTCGATTTCCAGCAGCACGCCCATCACTGGATGATCCTGCACGGCCGCTACGTCTGCGTGGCGCGCAAGCCCAAATGCGGCAACTGCATCATCCGAGACCTCTGCCAATTCGAGGACAAGGTCCTCTGACCCAAAGGAACTGACCCGTGAAAAAATACCAGATTGTCGGCATCGGCAACGCGATCGTCGATGTGCTGACCCAGTCCGACGACACCTTCCTCGAGATGATGGACATCGAAAAGGGCATCATGACCCTGGTCGAGCGCGAGCGCGCCGAACTGCTGTACGCCTCCATGAAAGAGCGCACTCAGGCCCCCGGGGGCTCGGTCGCAAATACCATCGCAGGGGCGGGTAAACTGGGCCTGCGGGCGGCCTTTATCGGCCGTGTGCGCGATGACGCTCTGGGCCGGTTCTATGCGCAGGAAATGGAAACGGGCGGCACCGATTTCGTCAACGCCCCGGTCGAAGGTGGCGAGCTGCCTACCTCGCGCAGCATGATCTTTGTCTCGCCCGATGGTGAGCGGTCGATGAACACCTATCTCGGCATCTCTGCCGAAGTCGGCCCCGAGGACGTAGACGAAGCGATTGTCTCGGACACCGAATACCTGTTCCTCGAAGGCTACCTGTTCGACAAACCCAAGGGCAAAGAAGCGTTCCAGCGCGCGGCCAAACTCTGTCAGGCAGCGGGCGGCAAAGCGGGCATCGCGATCTCTGACCCCTTCTGCGTGAACCGCCACCGCGAGGATTTCCAGCGCCTGATCGGCGAGCTCGACTTCGTGATCGGCAACGAAGCGGAAATCAAAGCTCTGTACGAAGACGAAGAACTGGACACCGCGCTCCAGCGCGTCGCGGCCAAGAACCCACTGGTGGTCTGCACCCGCTCTGGCGATGGCGTTAGCATTCTGCAGGGCGACACCCGTGTGGATGTCCCGGTGGAAAAGGTCACCCCGGTCGATGCAACCGGAGCAGGCGATCAGTTCGCCGCAGGCTTCCTGTTCGGCCTTGCTACAGGCGCGACGCTGGCCACCTCTGGCCGCATGGGCTGTATCGCCGCCCGCGAAGTCATCGGCCACATGGGACCGCGCCCCAAAGCCGACCTCCGCGCTCTATTCCGCCGCGAGGGTGTCCTGAGCTGACGCTCTTCATCTTGGCATAAATACCCCCGCCGGAGCTTTGGCACATCGACGCCAAACCATCGGCGGGGAAACGTGCTTTAGCTGGCTTTCAGCACAGCCAGAAACTTGTCCAGCTCTTCATAGGGCACGGACCAGTCGCACACAAAGCGGGTTAGCAGCATCTCGTCCGGAGCCCCGTGGTCTCGGTTGCCCCAGTGGTTAAAGGCGACACCCGCCGCGCCAAGCCCCTGCAACACGCTTCGCGGCAGTTTGGGGAACAGCATGTTGGCGCGCGGGGCATAGGGCCATTGGATGCGGGCATCCATGCAAAGCGCTTCGGCCAGATATTGACCGCGTGCATTCGCGGCGGCCCCCAGCTGCAGCCACAAGTCGTTGCGCACAAAACCCAGCATTTGCGCTGCCAAAAAGCGGTTCTTCGAGAACAGATGTCCCGCGCGCTTGCGCCGTGCGGCAAAGCCTCGGGCGCGATCGGGGTTAAAGAAGATGACAGCCTCGACGCCCATGCAGCCCGCTTTGGTCCCGCCAAAGGTCACAACGTCCACGCCCGACTGCCACGTCATTTCCGCCGCGGACACCTCCAGCGCTGCGCAGGCGTTAGCGAAGCGTGCGCCGTCCAGATGCAAGGGCAGGCCCGCTGCATGCGCGATGGTGGCCAGCGACTCGATCCGGTCCAGTTCATAGAGCTGTCCCCGCTCGGTGACCGAGGTGATGCTGACTGCGCCGGGTTGGGCCGAGTGGACGCCGCCTTCGTTCAGGTCGGTTATCAACGCGCCAAGGGCGTCAGGGTCCATCAGATCGCCTTCGCCCACCAGATAGGTCTTGCCCACGCCGTAGAACTCTGGCGCGCCGCATTCATCCTCGTGGATATGGGCGGCAGCGGTACAGAGCACGGACTCGTAGGGTTGGCACAGGGTCGACAGGGCCAGTGCGTTGCCAGAGGTGCCGGTGGGCACAAAGAAAATTTCGGCCTGCGGGGCTTCGAACAGCTCTCTGATCGCGGTGATCGCGCGGGCGGTGTAAGGGTCGTTGCCGTAGGGAAGCGCGTAGCCCTGATTGGCCTCTGCCAGCGCCTCCATGATTTGGGGATGGATGGGGCCGGTGTTGTCAGAGGCTAGGTACATCAGGTGGGCTCCTCGATAATATAGTCTTCCCAGTCCTCTTCATCGATCTCGAATTCGGGGACTGTCCAGCCCTGCACCGACACACCTGCGTCGTGAACCGATTGCGGTGTTCCGGTCAGCAAGGGGTGCCATTCGGGCAAGGGCTTCTTTTGCCAGAGCAGGCGGTATGCGCAGGTCTCGGGCATCCAGTAGGCGTGCTGGTCCAGCGTGTCCGGTTTCAGCACTATGCATTCGGGCACGAACTGGTGGCGGATCGGGTACTGACTGCAGCGGCAGGTCTGATCGTCCAGAAGGCGGCAGGCAACCTTCGTCAGGGCCACTTCACCTGTGTCCGGATCTTCGAGCTTGTTCAGGCAGCACTTGCCGCAGCCGTCGCACAGGGCTTCCCATTCCGTGTCGGTCAGCTTGTCCAGTGCAAAGCGTTCCCAAAAGCGGGAGCGGATTTTCTTGCGGTCGATCGGATCTTTCATAGGGCGGCCAGGATTTCGCGCGCCTTGGCGCTGTCCGCATCCATTTGGGTGATCAGGGCTTCGAGCCCGTCGAACTTCAACTCTGGTCGCAGGTAGTCCACGAGCCCGACCGACAGGTGCGTGCCGTAGAGATCCCCTTGGAAATCAAAGATAAAAGTCTCGAGGTTGGGGGTGTTTTCCCCGAACATCGGACGCACGCCAAGGGACGCAACCCCATGGTAGTTGCCCTTGTGGGGGCCTTCTTTGACCTCGACCAGCACGGCATAAACGCCGAGTTTGGGCAGGTGCAGGCCATCCACGGACATATTCGCGGTGGGATAGCCCAGATCGCGGCCACGCTGTTCGCCGCTGATCACGGGGCCGTCGATACGGTGCCAGTGCCCCAGCATTTCAGCGGCGTGGCGGGGATCACCGTCGGCCAGAGCCTGACGGATTGCGGTCGAGGACACACGGCCCTGAGAGCCTTGGATCATATCGGCGATTGTCACGTCGAACCCCATTTCAGCGCCCATGCGGGCCAAGTCTGCGGCGGTGCCACTACGGCCCTTGCCGAATTGGAAATCGTTGCCCACGACCACATGGCACAGGCCCAGCCCCTTGATCACGTCATGGGCAAAGGCTTCGGCGCTCAGGCCGGCAAGCGGGCCGTTGAAGGGCAACTCATACAGGACCTCGACCCCCAGTTTGTCCAAGCGTGCCGCGCGCGCCTCGGCGCTCATCAGGCGGAACGGGGCGCTGTCGGGCGCAAAGAACTGTCGGGGGTGGGGTTCAAAGGTCATGACGCCCAAGGGGGCGTTCAGACGCTGTGCACCGGCGCGGGCCAAGTCGATAACCGCTTGGTGCCCCAAATGAACGCCATCGAAATTCCCGATGGCGACGCTGGCACCTTTGTTTTCCGGTGCGATGTACTGATGATCGCGAATGATGCGCATAAAGGGCAGTTAGCGCCCCTTATGCGGGGACGCAAGGCTCAGTCGAACTTGCGGCTGGGTGCGAGCACTTTTGCCTCGCCCTTGAGCACAGGCTTGCCGTCGATTTCGCACACACAATCCAAGGTCACGCGGCGCTTGGCGTGGTCAATTCCGGTGACGGTGACCTGCGCTTTGACCATGTCGCCGGGGCGGACAGGGCCCAAGAATTTAAGGGTCTGGCCCAAATAAACGGTGCCGTGTCCGGGCAGCTGTTCGCCAATCACGGCAGACACCAGACCGGCGGTCAGCATCCCGTGGGCGATGCGCCCTTCGAAGATGGTGTCGTTGGCGTATTCATCATCAAGGTGCACGGGGTTCCGGTCGGTGGACACCTCGGCAAAGAGTTCGATGTCACGGTCCGTCACCACTTTGTGCAGGTGACGGGTCATGCCCATCTCGATGTCTTCGATGCAGATGGTTCCACGGGGCAGGTTATCCAACATTCGGGTCCTCCGATCTGGATGCCAAGGTTGAAGGGGTAATTTTCTGGCACCAGTAAGCTACGACTTGGCAACTTTATTACTTTGCGTGCGCAGAAAATCAAGCCCCGTGACACCTGTTTGCCTTAGCGTAAGAACCCGATTGCGTAGGTTGGGTTCGATTTTTCCTCGTTAAGATAAGAGGTTAGGGCTTCTTCGTCGGGCTGATGCGACGTTTTGGTAATATCGCGGGCCAAACCGCCTGTGATGAATAGCGAATCGATGCCTTCGCCGATGGCGCCTTGGATGTCGGTGTGGATGCCATCACCCACTGCCAGAATCGCGTTGTCATTGATGCTGGCGTCGACTTCGGACAGACGGCGGCGGGCCAGATCGTAGATCGGCGGATGGGGTTTGCCGAAGTACAGACTTTCACCACCCATTTCTGTATAAAGCTTTGCCACCGCGCCCGCGCACCATTCGCGGACCTCGCCGCGGTCCACAACGATGTCGGGGTTCGCGCAGAGCAGCTTCAGGCCCTTTTGCTTGGCCAGCAGAAGTTGGGGGCGCAACGTGTCGGGGTCGGCCTTGGCATCAAAGGGGCCGGTGCAGATGATGCCCTCGGCCTCGTCTAGTTCAACCCTTTGAATTTCCACGGGATCTTTGATCAAGTGCAATGGCTCGAAGAAGGGCTCATCGGCGGGGGTGCCGATATGGTAGACCTTTTCCCCGACGGCGCCGGTCAGCATGGCGGCACGGGCGCTGTCGCCGCTGGTCGCGATGGTGTCCCAACAGTCAGCGGGCACGTCAAACTGCTCAAGAAGCTGTTTTTCAACGCCTTTTCGGGGGCGCGGGCTGTTGGTCAGCAGAACGACCTTGCCGCCATTGGCGCGGAAGGCACGCAGGGCTTCGATCGCGTCTGGCAGGCCTTTGACCCCGTCATGAACGCAGCCCCACAGGTCGCAGAACAGGGCGTCGTAGTTGTTTGAGATCTCGGCGAGGGACTCGATGATGCGGGTCATTGGGGCACCTTATTCAGGGTCTGGTTTACGTCTGGTTTGCGTATGGCAAACGTCATGACGTGGGTAATCCGTTCCCAACTAAGGTCAAAGTGCTTTCTTTATGTGACGAATTTGTCCGGAGCGGGCATGCGGTTCAGCATTGCGCGCACAATGATCCGGTGCGCGACCGCGACGGGCAGCATATACGCACGGCCAAACAAATTGTGGGTGACGACCGAACTTACGATCCAGAGGCGGCGATTGTGGACCGCGACGCAGGTCAGGACGTCCAGATGGCGATCCCGCTCGGTCAGGAGCAGGCGGTCGGGACGAGCGTCCTCGACCAGAAAGAAGTCCAGATGGTCGCCGGTCTGAACGGTGTCTTTGCGGTCGCCGGAAAAGCCGCCGATCTGTTTGACGCCGAAGAGGCTGGAAATCTTGTCTCGGATTTTGAAAGCGAGTCCCATCAGCGGCAGGGGTCGCGCCATCAGGGCATTCCACGCCTGAAGCGCGGTCATGTCTTGGGGCAGGGCTCGGGACTGGGCGTCGAAGTAGTTCAGCCGATCACGCGGGGCCAGCAGTTCGGCATTCGGGGGCAGGGTGGCCATGGCAAAGTCCTTTGGGGTCAATGAGGCGACCCTAGGCAGACGGTGCCCTGCGGGCGATGCGACAAACCCTACCAGTGCATGGCGTCCAAGGGAGCCAGCAGTTCGGCGATCAGATCGCGCACCCACACATGGGCAGGGGAATTGCTGTAGCGCCTGTGCCAGATCATGACGATCTGGACGGTGGGAATCTCGATCGGCGCTTTGTAGACGGTCAGGCCCGCGTAGGGCGCGACGGCTTGGGCCAGTTGGATCGGCAGGATCGCAATCAGTTCGGATTCGCTGACCGCGCGGTAGACGCCCGAGAAGACGGGCATGGTCATCACAACACGGCGCTCGCGGCCGACCTTGGACAAGGCGGCATCGCCCATGGCGCGCAGGTTGCCTTCGGGGGAAAAGAGTACGTGGCCCATGTCGCAGAAGGTGTCGATGGGGATGGTATCGCCCGATTGCAGGCCCAGCGAGGCCAGCCGCCGATTGCCCGTGCGGGCCACCACAGCCCAGCCCGACAGAAAGAGGGGTCGCTTTTCGATCCAGTCGGGGACATCGGTGTCGGGGATCAGCGCGGCGTCGACGCTATAGCGCTCTAGGGTGTCGACGTAGCTGTCGGGGACCAGATCCACCAGTTGGACCCGCATATAGGGCGCGCGGCGATAGACCGTGTCCGCGAGGCGGGGCATCAGCATTTCGGCAAAGAAGTCGCTGCCCGACAGTTTGAAGGTGTCGGTGGCCACAGTCGGGTCGAATTGCAGGGGGCCCGTCAGGGCGCTTTCAAGTTGTTCGAGGGCAAGGCGCAGGGGCTCTTCGATCTGGCGGGCATATTCGGTCGGGTCCAGCCGGTTCCCGCGCCGCAGGAAGAGATCATCGTTCAAGGCGTGGCGCAACCGCCCGAGGGCGGCAGAGATCGCGGGTTGGGACAGGCCGACGCGCTGTCCGGCGCGGGTGGTGGAGCCTTCGATCAACAGGGCGTCCAGAATCCGCAAAAGGTTCAGGTCCAAGGTTGCAAAATTGATCACGCAAATAGTCCGTATATGAACAATCGATTATAGATATACGCACGATACCTGTAATCTATGTTCAACGAGAGCGCTTTCGTTTCCCTTTGAAATCCAGACCTTTTGGAGGAGGAGCGATGACCCATCCTGAATTGGGAGAGGGGGCCATCGAATGGATGGGCACCTATTACAAAACCATTTTATCCAAGGCGGCGTCGGGCGGCGCCATGTCGATTGTCGACAGTGTGTCCCCTGTGGACTCTGGCCCGCCCCTGCATGTGCACGAAGATGCGGACGAGACTTTTGTCATGCTGACGGGCGAGTGAGATTTTATTTTGAACGGCCAGATTACGCGAGCAGGGCCCGGTGAGACGGTGTTCGTGCCACGTGGCGCGCCGCACACGTTCCGCGTGGTTGGCGACCGGCCGAGCCGCCATCTGGTGATCCTGACGCCTGGTGGGTTCGAAGGGTTCTTTGCCGAGATGGCAGAGGGGCAGTTCGCGATCCCTGCGCAGATCGAACAGGTGATCGAGGCGGGCGCGCGGTATCACATGACGTTCACGGGGCCGCCCTTGGCCGCGATACAGGCAGAGATGGAAGGAGCCAGCGCATGAAAGGCATCGCAACACTTTTTGTCGGCACAGGCGCAATCTTTGCGGTGATCGGGATGGTCTGGGGCATTCAGATGTCCGCCACGCAGGACCATAGCCTGTCGCCCGCCCATGGGCACCTGAACCTGATCGGGTTCGTGATCATGACGGTCTACGGGCTGTATTACGCGGTGACACCCGCGGCGCGCACGGGATTGGCCAAGGTGCACTATCTGCTGACGCTGGCGGCTGTTGTGGTGCTGATCCCGGGTATTGTGATGGCGCTGACCCAGTCGGGCGAGGTGCTGGCCAAGTTGGGGTCGGTGCTGACGCTGCTGTCGATGCTGACCTTTGTCTACACCGTGTTTCGCAAGGGCGTGGGCGCGGCCTAAGGTCAAAGCAAAAGGGCAAACCGGATGGCCTGCCCTTTGTGGTGTTCGGATGCCGGAGCGGCAGATCAGAGCTTGAGGTTCGGGATGATCTGTTTTTTGCGGCTCATGATGCCGGGCAGGACAACGGTGTCGCCGTCCACGGTCGCGCCAAAGCTTTTCTCGGCGACGGTTTTGACCAGATCGTTGGGGACCAGCAGGGTGGCTTCTTCTTTGATGATGTCCACGACGAACAGCAGAACCTGATCAACGCCATCTTCGGCTTCGACGGTCTTGAAGGATTCCATCAGGCTGTCCTTGCGGTCCAGCGGGATCTGGGGCGCGGTGGTTTCCAGAACCGAGACGCGGAATTTCTTGCCCTCGACTTCGTACTCTTTGGAGTCCATGCGGATCAGTTCCGCGTCGGAGAAGGCCGAGACGTCCGATTTCGCAGCAAACATTTCCGCCGCGTATTCGGTGATGTCCACACCCAGATCTTTGGCCAGCGCATAGGCGATGGCTTTGTCCTCTTGGGTGGTGGTGGGCGAACGGAATTCCAGCGTGTCGGACAGGATGCACGACAGCATCGCGCCTTTGATGCCGGTGGGGGCCTGAGCCAGATCGTCGCCGATCATCTTGTACATGATGGTCGCGGTGCAGGCGACAGGCTCGATGCGGATGTCGATCGGGCCTTTGGTTTCCAGACCGCCAACCAGCTTGTGGTGGTCGATGATCGCACGAATGTCAGCCGCATTAATGTCGGCTGGCAGCTCGGCGGGGTTGTTGGTGTCGACGATCACAACAGGGGTGTCAGCCGCAACGTCCGAGATGATCTCGGGCTTCTCGAGGCTCCAGCGTTCCAGAACGAATGCCGCTTCGGTGTTGGGCTCGCCAAGGAGGACGGGCTTGGCGGGGGTGCCTTTGATTTCGTTCAGGTACCAAGACCAGATGATCGGGGAGCCGGTCGAGTCGGTGTCAGGTGCCTTGTGGCCGAAAACGAGTGTGGTCATTGAAATGTCCCTTGGCGGATTGAACTGTAGCGCGCCTTATAAAAAGCATCTGCCCCCGTGTCACGCAGGCCGAAAGGACAGGATGTCACAAGGGCAGGCGTGTTAGCGCGAAACCAGCGTTTTCCAGCAAAGCAACAAGGCCGTTTTCCCCGATCAGATGCGCAGCGCCCACGGCGACAAGGATATCCTCGTCTTGAACCGCGTCGAGAATCACCGGCAGCCAGTTCTGGTTGCGGCGGTCGAGCAGCAGATCCTGCATGCGGGCGGACTCGGCCTCGATCTGTTCGGCGGTCAGGCCGGGGATGCGGTGGCTCAGGACTTCGGACAGGCCCCATGACCGCGCGTGGCGTTCGTCAAAATAGGCGTCGAGGGTAGCGGTAAAGGCGGCCTCTGACACCTCGTCCGGCATGATCGACAGGGCCATGATATCCAGCTGCTCTTGGTAGGGGATTTCGGAAAAGGTCGAGAAGATGGTTTGCCAGTCCTCTAGGCTGCGGACGGGTTTGTCCAAGGCGAGCGCCGCGCGTTCGACCATTTTGTCCAGACCGCCAACGACAGAGGTCATGGTGTCCATGGCGCAGGGCGGGATCGACAGCATCATCGACACATACCACGGGCGCATCTTGGCGGTCAGCGGGGCAGGGAAGCCGCGCGCGGCCATCGCGTCGCGCAGTTGCTGCCATGTGGCGTCGTCCAGAAGCTCTGGCAGGGTGGGGGTGCCCGCATCGGCGGCAAAGATCATGCTGGGATCGCTGGCGATCTGGCTCTGCATCTGGGCTGCACCGTCCGAGGCGGTCTCTAGATACAGAGCGTCGACCTCGCGCAGAATCGGGCGCAGGGCGGCCATGGCGACGCTGTGACGGGGATCAGGCAAGTGCATGGTGCCGACGATATAGACGCTGCGCCCGTCCCGCGTGGCCTGCCAGAGTGTGCCCGTGCTGTTAGCGGTCTCATCCTCGATTGCTGCGATTGCATCCTTTTCCGCGGGGGTCAGGAACTGCTCTAGGTCGGGGCCAGCGCCGCAAGCGGCAAGTGCCGGAAAAGCATGAAGAAGACTCAGAAAGACAAAGGCAATCAGGCGTAACATGGGATCTCCGGTCCGGGTTGCGGCTGCGTAACATATGGCAAAATAATGGATATTTGTCCCGTCTTCCGCGGCGAAATTTTTCCGAAAAAATCTGCACACAGAATGCTTGACACTCAAAGAGGCGATACCTAGCTTCGCGTCGTTAGCACTCGACACGACAGAGTGATAACGCCCTCGGTCCTGCCGAGGAACCAACAGGAATTTAACTTTGAGCCAAGGAGCCTCAGAGATGGCATTTACCCCGCTTCACGACCGTGTTCTGGTCCGTCGCGTAGAGAGCGAAGAAAAAACCGCTGGCGGCCTGATCATTCCCGATAGCGCGAAAGAGAAGCCCGCAGAGGGTGAAGTTGTCGCAGTTGGCGCAGGCGCCCGTGATGACAAAGGCGCACGCGTCGAGCTGGACGTGAAATCCGGCGACCGCGTTCTGTTCGGCAAGTGGTCCGGCACCGAAGTGACCGTCGACGGTCAAGAGCTGCTGATCATGAAAGAAAGCGACATTCTCGGCGTTATCGCCTGAGACCGTCTTTCTTAACGCAACCCAATTCAGACGAGGAAAAGCACAATGGCTGCTAAAGACGTCAAGTTTGATACCGACGCCCGTAACCGTATGCTCAAGGGTGTGAACATCCTGGCAGACGCTGTAAAAGTAACTCTGGGCCCCAAAGGCCGTAACGTCGTACTGGAGAAATCCTTCGGCGCGCCCCGCATCACCAAAGACGGTGTTTCGGTTGCCAAAGAGATCGAGCTGGAAGACAAGTTCGAGAACATGGGCGCCCAGATGGTGAAAGAAGTTGCTTCGCGCACCAACGACGAAGCAGGCGACGGCACCACCACCGCGACCGTTCTGGCTCAGGCCATCGTCAAAGAGGGCATGAAAGCTGTTGCAGCGGGCATGAACCCCATGGACCTGAAGCGCGGCATCGACCTGGCAACCGCCAAAGTCGTCGAAGCGATCAAAGCAGCGGCACGCCCTGTTGAAGGCACCGACGAAGTTGCTCAGGTTGGCACCATCTCGGCCAACGGCGAAGCAGAAATCGGCCGTCAGATCGCAGACGCGATGCAGAAAGTCGGCAACGAAGGCGTGATCACCGTCGAAGAGAACAAAGGTCTGGAAACCGAGACCGATGTCGTCGAAGGCATGCAGTTCGACCGCGGCTACCTGTCGCCCTACTTTGTCACCAACTCGGACAAGATGATTGCCGAGCTGGAAGACTGCCTCATCCTGCTGCACGAGAAGAAACTGTCGTCGCTGCAGCCGATGGTTCCCCTGCTCGAGCAGGTCATCCAGTCGCAGAAGCCCCTGCTGATCATCGCAGAGGACGTCGAAGGCGAAGCGCTGGCAACTCTGGTTGTCAACAAACTGCGCGGCGGCCTGAAAATTGCTGCTGTTAAAGCACCTGGCTTCGGCGATCGCCGCAAGGCCATGCTGCAGGACATCGCTATCCTGACCGGCGGTCAGGTCATCAGCGAAGACCTGGGCATGAAGCTGGAAGGCGTCACCATGGACATGCTTGGCACCGCCAAGAAAGTCTCGATCTCCAAAGACGAGACCACCATCGTTGACGGCGCAGGCGACAAAGCCGAGATCGAAGCCCGCGTTGGCCAGATCCGCAACCAGATCGAAGAAACCTCGTCGGACTACGACCGTGAGAAGCTGCAAGAGCGCGTTGCCAAACTGGCAGGCGGTGTTGCTGTGATCCGCGTCGGCGGCATGACCGAAGTCGAAGTGAAAGAGCGTAAGGACCGCGTGGATGACGCACTGAACGCAACTCGCGCGGCTGTTCAGGAAGGCATCGTTGTTGGCGGTGGTGTTGCTCTGGTTCAGGGCGGCAAGTCGCTGGCAGGTCTGGAAGGCGCAAACGCTGACCAGAACGCTGGTATCGCAATCGTACGCAAGGCTCTGGAAGCACCCCTGCGCCAGATCGCTGAGAACGCAGGCGTCGACGGTTCGGTTGTTGCTGGCAAGATCCGCGAAAGCGAAGATCTGAAGTTCGGCTACAACGCGCAGACCGACGAATACGGCGACATGTTCGGCTTTGGTGTCATTGACCCCGCGAAAGTCACCCGTACCGCTCTGGAAGATGCGGCATCGGTTGCTGGTCTGCTGGTCACCACCGAAGCAATGGTTGCAGACAAGCCCGCCAAAGAAGGCGCAGCACCTGCAATGCCCGACATGGGCGGCATGGGCGGCATGATGTAATCTGCCGATCCAATTGGATTGAGGGAAGGGCGTCCTGCGGGGCGCCCTTTTCTTTTGCGGTGTGCCTGTGGTTATCGTGGTGCCGTGAGTATTTTTGCAAAAAGAAGAGGGCAGGCCTGTGCTGAAGATGCCGGAATTTGTGCGCGAGATGCGGCGCGGAGAAGAAGAGGCTGTAGATGGGCTGCTGCGACGCGCCTTTGGCGGTGCAGACGAGGCGCAACTGGTATTGGCATTGCGCAAGTCGGGGGCAATGGCCGGCGAGATGGTGCTGCCGTTCGAGGGCGGTGTCGTCGGATACTATGCGCTGAGCGCGATGAAGGGGCCCAAAGGCTGGCTTTGTTTGGCGCCTGTGGCCATTGATCCCGACTGGCAGGGGCGCGGGCACGGACGGCGGATGGTGAAGCAGCTGGTCGCGTGGGCCGAGGCGTCCAAGTCGTCGATTTGTGTGTTGGGTGACGTCGATTTTTATAAAAACTGTGGCTTTTCACCTGTAACAGACGTCGAATTAACAACCCCCTATAGCGCTGATCATACGTTGGTGGCGGGGACGGGCCCCTTGAAAGGGGCCGTGGCGCTGGAATATCCGAAGGCCTTTGGAAGCTAAGGTGTGCTGAACAGATCCGCGCTGCGTGATGTGGTGCCGCCCAATGCAAAGGCCGTACTCTATCAACGGCGCGGTGCGGGCCACAGTTTAGCGGATATGAAGGGCCGTGCGGTTGGACATCGGGGGATTGTGCGGGTCGCGTGTACCTTGGCGGCGGATGGGCGGGATCGCGCCATATTGATCCAAAGTGTCATGTCGGTCGGCCTGAAACTTGCATAGGGTGTTTCTATGCAGCTGATTGTTTTGACAACCCTCACCATGATCGCCTTTGCCGCGAACTCGATCCTGAACCGCATGGCGGTGGATGGGGCGGGTATGGCGCCGATGGCCTTTGCCGCCGTTCGGCTGGTGTCAGGTGCTGCGGTGCTGGTGCTTTTGACCCGCGCGCCCCTTGTTTTTAAGGGGCGAAGGCGGGGGATCGGGGTTCTGGCGCTGTTGGCCTATGCGGTCGGGTTTTCGTTGGCCTATGGCGCGTTGGATGCGGGGCTTGGGGCCTTGATCCTGTTCGGGATGGTCCAGATCACCATGTTTGCGGCGGCCGTTGCGGCCAAAGAGCAGATGCCCGTGCAACGTTGGGTTGGCGGGCTTTTGGCGTTCGGCGGCTTGGTTTGGCTGCTGAGCCCAGGCGAGGGGGCCGTACCCCTGTGGCCAGCGGCCTCTATGGCAATCGCGGGCGTGGCATGGGGCTTTTATTCTCTGGCAGGCAAGTCTGAACCGGATGCGGTCGCTGGCACGGCTGCGAATTTCTTGTTGGCTGCGCCGCTCGGTGTGCTGGCTTGGGCCGTCATAGGCGGCGGGTTGACCCCGATGGGCACTGTTCTGGCGGTGATTTCGGGGGCTGTGACCTCTGGCATGGGGTATGCGCTGTGGTATCGGTTGGTGCCGCAGCTTGGGGCCAGCCGCGCGGCTGTGGCGCAACTGACTGTGCCTGTGATTGCCGCTGGCATGGGGGCGTTGCTGCTGGCCGAGGTACCGAGCCTGCGGCTGATCCTGTCAGGGGCGCTGGTTTTGGGCGGTGTGGCCCTGTCGCTTAGTTCCGGATGGGCTCGAGCGGGTCGTAGCTGAGCCCCGTCTCGCCCCAAGCCACAGCGGCAAGACTGCTGGGTTTGACCTCTAGATCATTGATTTCTTCGCGTGTGACCCAGCGGCGCTGGGTGACGACGCCCTCTGGATCCTGCCACGCGGGGTCCAGTGTCGCGTCCTCAATTGTGCAGCGAAAGAACACCTCGACCTGATGAAAGCCCGAGTTCGGATCGTGGAACTCGTTGATCAGGCAGGGCTCTAGGACTGTCACATCCAATCCCGTTTCTTCCTTCATCTCTCGCATCAGGGCGCAGGGCAGGCTTTGGCCTGCGTTCACGCCACCGCCCGGCGCGCACATGAGGGCGCTGCGCCCGTTGGGCCACGCATTCACCAGCAGCAGTTTGTCATCATGCAGGATCACGGCGCGGACGGCCACGCGGGGGGATTTGGGCTTCATGGTCTTTATGCGATTTGAGGGCTATAGCGAGGGCGAGTCTGGACGTTGTACTAGGGGAAGGGCAAAGGACGCCCATGTCAAATCAAGCTTTGATCCTTGAAAACGGGGATGTTCTGAGGCGCGATGCCTTGGGGCGTGGTACCTTGTTGATCGCAGATGGTCAAATCGCCGAGGTCTATTGTGGAAACGCAGGGGCTACTGGTGGAAATGCCAACTTAGACGGGCGAAAAGTCGATCTGAGCGGCTGGACTGTCGCGCCCGGCATCGTGGATGTGCATGGCGATGGGTTCGAACGCCATGTGGCCGTTCGGCGCGGAGCACTGACCGCGATGGAGCATGGATTGTTCAGCGTGGAGGCTGAATTGGCCGCAAATGGCATCACCACAGCCGTTTTGGCCCAGTTTTACAGCTGGGAAGGTGGGATGCGGGGCCCTGAGTTCGCGGATCGTCTGTTTTCTGCATGGGAGCAGGCCGCGCCACAGGTGAAAACGGATCTTCGGCTGCAGCTGCGGCTGGAAACCCACATGTTCGAGCAATTCGACGATGTGCTTCGGCTAATCGACAGAACGGGGCTGCGATACGCCGTTTTCAATGATCATTTGCCACATGAGCGTTTGGCGGCCGGAAAAACGCCGCCGCGGCTGACGGGGCAGGCTTTGAAGTCCGGACGGAGTCCGGAAAAGCATCTGGAGAACATGAAACGGCTGCACGGTCTAAGTGACCGTGTCTTTGGCGAATTGCAGGCGTTTTCTGCTGAATTGACGAAACGGGGCGTGCAAATTGGCAGCCACGACGATGACACTGCCGAGAAACGCGCAAAGTTCCGGAGTTTGGGCGCGACTGTCAGCGAATTCCCCGAAACGATTGAAGCCGCGCAGGCAGCGCGGGACTCGGGCGATCTGGTTGTGATGGGTTCACCAAATATCGTGCGTGGGGCCAGCCATGCGGGCAAGGTCAGCGCACGAGAGATTGTGGCGATGGGGCTGTGTGATGCCTTGGCCTCCGATTACCACTACCCAAGCCCGCGCTATGCGGCGCTGGAACTGGTGAAAAAGGGCATCTGCGATCTGCCCGCCGCGTGGCGGCTGGTGTCAGAGGGGCCTGCCAAGGTGCTGGGTCTGACGGATCGCGGTGTGATTGAAGCTGGAAAGCGCGCCGATCTGGTGATTTTCGACCGCGACACGGGCCGTGTGGGCGCGACGATGGCGGGCGGAAAGATCACCTATATGACCTCTCCGCTCGCGGAGCGTTTTATTTAGCGCGGATCACGCGGTTGACGTGGCCCATTTTGCGGCCCTCGCGGGCCTCGGCCTTGCCGTAGAGGTGGATCTGGGTGTCCGCCTCTTTGGCCAGTTCGGGCCAAGTGTGCGCGTCGTCGCCGATCAGGTTGGTCATGACCACATCAGCGTGGCGTGCGCCATCACCAAGGGGCCAGCCCGCGACGGCGCGGATGTGCTGTTCGAACTGGTCCACGGCGCAGCCCGCTTGGGTCCAGTGGCCCGAGTTGTGTACGCGCGGCGCGATCTCGTTCACCACAAGTCCTTGGGGTGTCACGAAAAGTTCCACGCCCATCACGCCAACATAGCCCAGACGGTTCAGGATCTGACCCGCCAGCAGAACGGCGTCGGTGCGCTGCTTGCCGGTCAGGTTCGCGGGCACGGTGGTGGTGTGCAGGATGCCGTTGACGTGGACGTTCTCGCCGGGATCAAAGCACGCGACTTCGCCGGTGGTGCCACGGGCGGCAATCACGGACACCTCGTGGGTGAAGTTCACGAAGCCCTCATAGATCGCAGGGGCGCCGTTCATGTCGGCAAGCGCCTGTTCCGCGTCTTCGGGGGCCATGATGCGGGCCTGACCCTTGCCGTCGTAGCCGAAGCGGCGGGTTTTCAGGATCGCGGGGGCGCCGATTTCGTCCAGCGCCTCGGTCATGTCGTCCATGTCGTCGATCGCGGCGAAGGGCGCGGTTTTCAGACCCAGATCGGATAGAAATGCCTTTTCGGTCAGGCGGTCCTGAGAGACAGCCAGCGCCTTGCGGTTCGGATGGATCGGCTTGGCCGATTCCAGAATGTCCAGCGCCTCGGTCGGGATATTCTCGAACTCGTAGGTGACGACATCTACGGTTTCCACCCATGATTTCAGGGCGTTAGAATCGGTGTAGGCGGCGGTGGTCAGGCTGTCGCTGACTTGGCCAGCAGGGGCGTTCGGATCGGGGTCAAAGATCGCGGTACGCAGACCCAGACGGGCCGCAGCCAGAGCGAGCATCCGGCCAAGCTGACCGCCGCCCAAAATGCCAATGGTGCTACCGGGGGCGAGGGGCTCAGTCACGGACGGGCTCCTCTGCGATGGAGGCGGACAGGTCCGCGCGCCATTTATCAAGGCGTGCAGCCAGATCGGGGTCATTGACCGCCAGAATGCCAGCGGCCATCAGGCCAGCGTTTGCAGCGCCTGCGCCGCCGATGGCCATGGTGGCCACGGGGAAACCGCGGGGCATCTGCAGGATCGAATAGAGGCTATCGACGCCAGACAGCGCCTTGGTCTGCACGGGCACACCGATCACGGGGATACGGGTTTTTGAGGCCATCATGCCGGGCAAATGCGCTGCACCGCCAGCGCCCGCGATGATCACGTGCAATCCACGGTCCGCGGCAGTTTTACCGTAATCCCAAAGGCGGTCGGGGGTGCGGTGGGCGGATACGATCTTGACCTCGTGTTCAATCCCGAGGGCATCAAGCATATCGGCGGCTTCTTTCATGGTGGGCCAGTCCGACTGGCTGCCCATGATGATCCCTACGCGCGGCTGGGTCATTGGCAATCCTCTAGCAAATTGAGTGCGCCTTATAGCGCACACACTAGATTACGCAATAATGTCAGGGGTCAGTTGGTCGCGGATGCGTTCGATCCGGTCCTTGAGATGAAGTTTCTCGCGTTTCAGTCGCTGCAGGGTCAGCGCGTCAGCCGTGCCCTTTTCCTGCAGGGCTGTGATTGCCTCGTCCAGATCGCGGTGCTTGACCTTGAACACCTCCAGCTCATAGCGGAGCACTTCTTCTTCGGTCATGGAAATTTCGCTGCGTGCGTTCATTTTGGACACCGGATGTAAAAACAGAGCTCCATAGTACCAAGTCGTTAGGCTTTTCGCAAAGGTCTTGCGCACCGATTGTTGCGCTACCATATTTGGGGGGACAAGGCGGGTTGCCATAGCGGGGCCTGCCAGACGGTCGCTTGATATAAGGACATGTCGATGACGAAACTCACTCTTGGTGCGCACCCCTATTTGCTGGGGTTCGAACAACTGGAACGCCTGGTCGAACGAACCGCCAAAAGCGGCAACGAAGGCTATCCGCCCTATAATATCGAACAAACCTCTGACCGATCCTACCGGATTACGCTCGCCTTAGCGGGCTTCCGAGAGGAAGATTTGTCCATAACTGTCGAAGATCGCCAACTTGTTGTGCGTGGAAGGCAGCAAGATGACAGTGCAGAGCGGGTTTTTCTGCATAGGGGCATTGCCGCGCGGCAGTTCCAGCGTAGCTTTGTATTAGCGGACGGAGTCGACGTCGGCGAGGCCTCTATGGAAAACGGCCTGCTTCACATCGATCTGAACCGCACCGTGCCTGACGCGGTGGTACAGGAAATCAAAATCCGAAAGGGGTGAAGACTATGGACACCAAAGTCGATTTCATCAGCGGCGCCGAACGCAAGATCGTCTATGTTCGTTCCGTCGAGGTTGCTGACCTTCCCGAGGACGTTCAAGAGCAAGCAGAGGGGCTGACAACCTTGTACGCGTTGCACGACACAGACGGAGAGCGTCTTGCGCTGGTCCGTGACCGAGAGATGGCATTTGCTCTCGCTTGGGACAACGATATGGCACCGGTCGCGGTGCACTGAACCATTCGCCCGCTAAAGGGGCAAACAAGGCGGCCTGATGGGCCGCCTTTGTTATTTCATGAAGTAGTGAAAAAGGCTGCCATCGTGGGCAGCCTTTGTTGTTTTTGTAGGATTATTCCGCGTCGCCCTGTTCAGCAAGGAAGCGTTCCGCTTCCAGAGCAGCCATACAGCCCATGCCAGCCGAGGTGATCGCCTGACGGTATTTATCGTCGGTCAGGTCGCCTGCCGCGAACACACCGGGGATCGAGGTTGCGGTGCTGTCAGGCTTGGTGACCACGTAGCCGCCCGAATGGGTTTCCAGCACATCTTTGACCAACTCGTTCGCGGGCGCGTGGCCGATCGCCACAAAGAAACCGTCACACGCGATTTCGGTGATCTCGCCGGTGTCCACGTGCTTGGCTTTGACGCCAGTGACGCCAAGGGGCGCTTCGGTGCCGACGACTTCTTCGATCGCGTGGTTCCACAGAACCTCGATCTTCTCGTGCTTGAAGAGGCGGTCCTGTAGGATTTTCTCGGCGCGCAGCGAGTCGCGGCGGTGGATCAGGGTCACTTTGGAGGCGAAGTTGGTCAGGAACAGCGCCTCTTCGACGGCTGTGTTGCCGCCGCCGATGACCACGATCTCTTTGCCGCGGTAGAAGAAGCCGTCACAGGTCGCGCAGGCAGATACGCCGAAACCTTTGAACTTCTCTTCCGACGGCAGGCCCAGCCACTTGGCGCGGGCGCCGGTGGCTAGAATAACCGCGTCGGCGGTGTAGGTGGTGCCGCTGTCGCCGTGGGCCACAAAGGGGCGCACCTCTAGGTCCAGCTTGGTGATGTAGTCGCCGATGATTTCGGTGCCCATGGCGCGCGCGTGCGCTTCCATGTTGGTCATCAGTTCGGGGCCTTGAATTTCGGTGTGACCGGGCCAGTTTTCGACCTCGGTGGTGGTGGTCAGCTGACCGCCGGGCTCGATGCCCTGAACCAGCAGGGGCTCCAGCATTGCACGGCTGGCATAGACACCTGCGGTGTAACCTGCAGGGCCGGAGCCGATGATCAGAACCTTGGTGTGACGGGTCTCGGCCATAGGGCACCTTTCTGTCTTGCGTCTTTGTCTCAGGCGCAGGATATAGACGCCCCGCCGCGGTGGTTAAAGGGGCTGCTTGCACAAGTGATACGGCGCGAAAAGCAGCGCTGCCTTGCGCCTTGCGAAAGTCCGCTTAACTTTCTTGCGCTTTGTTGAAATATTGTTGCGCAGACTGTGGTAGGATGTATAAGGTTCGGAAAAAAGCAGGAAAGCCCAATGCCCGGAACACGACTTGATCCCATCGATCGAAGAATCCTGGCCGAGTTGCAAGCCGATGGCCGAATGACCAACGTTGAACTCGCAAAGCGCGTCGGAATCTCTGCACCTCCTTGTTTGCGCCGTGTCCGGACCTTGGAAGATGCCGGATACATCAAAGGGTATCACGCCGAAGTCGATGCCCGCGCGCTCGGCTTTGAGGTCAAAGTTTTCGCCAATGTCGGTCTGATCAGTCAGGCCGAAGCAGATCTGAGCGCGTTTGAGGCGCGCTGCCGTGCGTGGCCGCTGGTCCGCGAGTGCCATATGCTGAATGGCGAGGTCGATTTCCTGCTGAAGTGCGTGGCGCCTGACCTGTCGACGTTCCAGTCGTTCTTGACCGAAGAGCTGCTGAAGGCGGACAATGTGGCCAGCGTAAAGACTTCTCTGGTCATTCGCGGCGAAAAGGACGAGCCCGGCGTGCCGTTTGATGTCCTAGAGGAACGTCTGAGTCGCAGCGCCTGATCCGCGACGGAACCTGCGGGTTCGCGCGTATAGATATGGCAAAGGATGTCGCCCCGTGTCTGATGCGCGGGGCGTTTTCATTTGGGCTAGGGGGCTGATCGGGCAAAGAAAAAAGCGACCCCATATGACGGTTGAGGCTCCGTCGGGATCGCTCTTTGCTTTCAACACGCCGTTTCCGGCATAAACCGCGAGGCCTGCGGTCTGGAAGGACTGCCTCAGCGAGGCAGCGGCCCGCCATGAGCGGGGTTGCCTCATTGATGCCGTAATCTGACCGACGTGTCAAAGATTTGACGCAAGATTTTAGAAATTTCCCGATGTTGCACACGCATGGGAAACCAAAGCGCGTGCTGGGTGGGATTGTCTCTGTCTGCGTACCGAATGTGATGCCGTTCCTTGCAAAACCATGAGCTGGGTCTGGCACATATTGAGTCGATTGAAAGTGTTTAGGCGGACTTTCGAATCGGCTCTTCGCGCTTGGCGATTGATGCCTTGCGAGACTTGCCGCGTGTCCACGGCATAGGGGTTGCGCCTTGTTCCGATGCTGTTTTGAGCACCGATTGGATAAACCGGGTCTTGGTCTTCATGGTTGCCGCTCACATCTATTTATTTTTGCTTACGCTTAATGTGACGTTTGAATGCGGCGAACCTGTGGCAGATTGTTGGATTAAAGGCGGTGATCCTATGTTTTTGCAAAGGAAGCGCGCCCGCCTTGCACGTCAGAGGCGAATTGCTGAAATGAGGCGCCCGTAATCCGCTTCTCCAGCGTGGCAGGTGCGGCGGTAGGAATAGAATCGTTCAGGGTCCGAGTAGGTGCAATGTCCGGTCCACTGCGCGTCGCCCACGCCTGCGCTGCGCAGGCGGTGCAAGCCATAGGACGGGAGGTCGAACATCATGCGGTCGCCGGTCCCTTGGGCAAAAAAGCGGCTGTTTTCCATGTCCTCGGCGATGAAGTCTTCGAAGAATTCGGGGCCAACCTCGTAGGCGCGCTGGCTGATTGTCGGGCCGATCAGGGCGCGCGTGTTGGCGCGCTGCGCGCCAATCTGCTCCATCGCGTCGAGAGTGGCATCCAGAATGCCGCCGACGGCGCCCTTCCACCCCGCATGGGCCGCGCCGATGACGCCAGCTTCGGGGTCATGAAACAGGACGGGTTGGCAATCGGCCGTCAGAATCGCGATGGCGATCTCTGGGTTCTTGGTGACGATGCCGTCCGCCTCGACCGGGGCGTCCAGTGGGCCATCGACTGCAACAGCGGTGGCCGAGTGTGTCTGATGGACGGTGACCAAGTTCGGCGGGGTGACGCCCATCGCTTCGGCCACGCGGGCGCGGTTGATCGACACAATTTCCTTGAGGTCAGACGACCCTGCTCCGCAGTTCAGTCCGGCAAAGATCCCCGAGGATGCGCCGCCCTTGCGACCGAAAAAACCGTGCTGGGTGGGGGCAAGGAGGGGATCGGAAATGATGTCGAGCGTCATGATTATTCGCTGAGTCCTGCGGGAATTGGGGCGCCCTCGGGGTAGATCCCGAGCACTTTGAAGAGCGTTCCCATTTCTTCGGGGTGGGTCAAGCGGCGATGCGCGGCGATATGGTTTTCCAGAGGTGTTCCGGTCAGTTGCTTGGCCAGCGCCTGAGCGCGCGCAGTGATGCCGAGCCGTTCCAGAAACAGGCCCTGTCCCGTCAGTCGGGTATATTTTGCGGGGCTGGTGGCGGTTGCGATAGCCTCGAAATCAACGTGGGCGGTCAGGTCGGCGTGGCCGGGCATCTCCAGCGGGTCGGCGTATTTGTGCCGACGCAGCGCCTGAAACGTGTCCCCCTGAGAGCGCCAGTCGCCGTAGTCGATAATTAGCGCGACACCGCCATTCTTGGCGATCCGGCTGCCGATCTCTGCGGCCATGGCGTGGGCGGGGGCGCAGGTCTCTACCAAGTCACCCTCGACCGTGTCATCAAGCCGGTGGGCGAGCGCGTCCAAAGGCGCGGGCGTTGCACGGGCACGGGTCAGCCGCCCTTCGGCCGCGGTCACCAGAATTTCGCTCCAGCCATCCTGAGCGCGCTGGAACTGGCGGATCGGCAGAGCGTCAAAGAATTCGTTGGCCACGAGGTAGAGCGGCACATCGTCGGGCAGGTCTGCGCAGTGGTCGTGCCACGTGGGCATGTAGCCGGCCAAGCGCGCCGATTGCGCCTGACGCAGGGCGGGCGACGCCTCGACCAAATGCACCTCGGCGGCGGCATGAAACCCCGGCACGCGGCGCGTGGCGCGCAGGATGTCGGCCATCAAAGAGCCGCGACCGGGGCCAAGCTCTGCCATGACAAAGCGCTCTGGCGTGCCTTGATCCATCCACGCTTGGGCCAGCCCGAGGCCGATGACTTCGCCGAACATCTGGCTGATCTCTGGCGCGGTGGTGAAATCCCCCCGTGCACCCAACGGGTCACGGTTGGTGTAATACCCCAGTTCCGGATGTAGCAGGCACGTGCTCATGTAGTCAGCCAAGGAGATCGGGCCTTGGGCGGAAATCCGGCTCAGGAAATGGTCAAGCAACTCTGTCATGGGCGAATGCTATGTTTGCGGCGCGCGTAGGCAGCGATAAAAAGTCCGATCAGCAGCATGGGTAGGGACAAAAGCTGTCCCATACTTAGCCCGTAGTCCCCAACCCAGAGTGCGTAGCCATAAGGGTTGGATTCATAGAACTGCGGATCACTCTCGCGGAAGTATTCGACGATAAAGCGCGACAATCCATAGCCCGCAACGAATGTTCCGGTCACAATTCCCGGCGTGCGCAGGCATTTGCGGCCCCATACCATCCAGAGGATAAGCGCGCCAAGGATCAGGCCCTCGAGCGCGGCTTCATACAGCTGGCTGGGGTGGCGGGGCAGGCCAAGCGGATCGGTGGGAAAGATCATCGCCCACGGCACATCGGTCGGGCGGCCCCAAAGTTCGGCATTGATAAAGTTCGCGATCCGGCCCAGCAGCAGGCCTGTGGGCGCTGCCAGCGCTAGCGCATCGGCAAGGGGCCATTTGGGAATGTTGTTACGGGCGGCAAAGAGCCAAGCGGCCACGACAACCCCCGCAAACCCGCCGTGAAAGGCCATCCCACCATGCCAAACCATCAGGATTTCGGCCGGATGGGCCATGTAATAAAGCGGTTTGTAAAGCAGGACAAAGCCCAGACGGCCGCCCACAATCACACCAAGGATGATCCAAGTCAGCAGATCCTCGACTTGGCGCGGGGTCATCGGGGGCTGGTCGTTCTGCCACAGGCTCGGGCGCTTTAGGGCGCGCACGATGAGCTGCCAGCCGATGATCAGGCCAGCGATATAAGCCAGCGCGTACCAGCGCAGGGCGAACGCGAACCCGCCGATTTCGATCGAAAAGAGTTCGGGGGAAAAGTTGGGGTACGGTATAAGTGCCTGCATGTGCGTCTGTGTGCCGTTGTCTTTCAGGCGAAGTCAAGGTTGAGCCTGACGCCGTCACGCCCCATATAGAAGTCAAATGTAACGCCGGAGACACCAATGCAAACCAAGGGCAAGATTTTCGACGATCTTTCGCAACTGATGACCAACGCCATGGGTGTCGCCCAAGGCGCAAAGCAAGAGGCCGAGACCGCAGTCAGCTCTGTGCTGGACCGTTGGCTGGCCGAGCGGGACTTTGTCACCCGCGAAGAATTCGACGCGGTGCGCGCCATGGCCCAGAAAGCCCGCGAAGAGAACGAGGCGCTGAAGGCGCGTCTTGAAGCTCTGGAAAAAGGTCAGGGTTAAGAGTCACTTACCCGACTTTTGGGCGAAAATTGGATCAAGGGGCGGCGCATCGGTGTCGCCCCTTGACTCTTTTTGGGTCTAGTGGCAGCCGGCTTGCAAGTGGGCGGATTTGGGCGATTTTCCTGATCTATCCACAACTTATTGCGACTCGGCCTGCAGAAATCGCTGGACGAACGAATCAATAACCCGCACCATATGTCGTATAGAGAGCGGCGCTATGCCGCTTTTCCTTGAGCAGGCACCTAGCGCTTGGGGCGCTGCCACGTCCCAAAGCCATCTAAAAAATCGAGGTGACGGCATGGCGGTAACAGAAGAGTTTCTGAGCGACGATCTTCATCCGATCGACCTCGTGGAAACGTTAGCTGAAAACAGGGCTTGGGATTTCGACCGGGTCGGGGACAACCAGATCGCCATGGCGGTCGTGGGGCAGTGGCGCACCTATTCGATCACCCTCGCGTGGTCAGACTATGACGAGACCCTGCGTCTGGTTTGCACCTTTGAAATGGACCCGCCGCATCACCGGATGCCGCAGGTGTACGAGACGTTGAACCTGATCAACGATCAGGTTTGGTCTGGTGCGTTCAGCTACTGGGAAAAACATCGCCTGATGGTCTATCGCTATGGTCTGCTGCTGGCTGGGGGTCAGCTGGCGACGCCTGCACAGGTGGACTTGATGATCAGCAGCGCTGTGGCGAACGCAGAGCGCTTCTATCCTGCGATGCAGCTGGTGGCTTGGGGCGGACGCGAGCCTGCGGACGGCCTGCAAGTCGCCATTGCAGAGGCGTACGGCCGCGCCTAACCTGTCCCCAAATTCAGGCGGGGCGGGCTGGACCTGCCCCTGAGAAACGGGGATTTCCTTATGGATATGAAAGACGTGGCCGAACGCGGCCTTGTTCTGCTGGGATGTGGAAAGATGGGCTCGGCCATGCTGGCGGGCTGGCTCAAGGGTGGATTGCCGAACACATCGGTGTGGGTGATTGACCCGTTCCCCTCTGACTGGGTTCAGGCCCAAGGCGTCCACGTC
This sequence comes from Donghicola eburneus, assembly GCF_900115865.1. Classification (GTDB taxonomy): domain Bacteria; phylum Pseudomonadota; class Alphaproteobacteria; order Rhodobacterales; family Rhodobacteraceae; genus Donghicola; species Donghicola eburneus. The sequence goes on from NZ_FOXY01000007.1 coordinate 113,516, forward strand.
AACGCCGATTTGCCTGCCAATCCCGCGCTGGTTCTCATCGCTGTTAAGCCCCAGATGATGGGCGAGGCTCTGCCGACATTGGCTGCGATGGGCAGCGATACGCTGTTCGTCTCGGTTGCGGCGGGGACATCTCTGGCCACCTACGAGGCCGCTTTGGGCGCGGACAGTGCGATCATTCGCTGTATGCCGAACACACCCGCTGCCGTAGGCCAAGGGATCACCGCGCTGATCGGCAATGCCAACGTTTCCGAAGATCAACTGGCCCTGTCCGAGGCACTTTTGCAGGCGGTTGGCCAGACCGTGCGATTGGAGAGCGAAGACCAGATGGACGCTGTGACCGCCTTGTCTGGCTCTGGTCCCGCGTACGTGTTCCACATGATCGAATGCCTCGCTGCGGCAGGAGAGGCCGAGGGGCTGACGCCAGAGCTGGCGATGAAACTGGCGCAGGCGACCGTGGCGGGGGCAGGGGCCTTGGCCGAAGGAGCGGATGAGACGCCCGCGCAGCTGCGCGTGAACGTGACCAGCCCCAACGGGACCACCCAAGCGGGGCTTGAAGTGCTGATGGACGAGAACGCTGGTTTGCCGCCTCTGGTCCACGCGACCGTCAAAGCCGCCGCTGAACGCAGTCGGGAGTTGGGCCGTGGCTGAGATCACCTATGACGATTTCGCCAAAGTCGACATTCGCGTCGGCCGCGTGGTCAAAGCCGAACCCTATCCAGAGGCGCGCAAGCCCGCGATCAAGCTTTGGATCGATTTCGGGCCCGAGATTGGGGAAAAACGCAGCTCTGCCCAGATCACCGTCCACTATGCGCCCGACGAGCTGGTCGGCCGCTTGGTCATGGGCGTGGTGAATTTCCCGCCGCGCCAGATCGGCAAGTTCATGTCCGAGGTTCTAGTTCTGGGCTTCCACGACGCCGACGATGCGGTCGTTCTGGCCACCCCAGACAAAGAAACCCCAATCGGAGCGCGCCTATGCTGAAGCTGTTTGTGACCCGCCCGTTGCCCGAAAAGGTCTTGGATGCCTTGGCCGAGCGGTTTGAAATGACTGTCCGTCCCAGCGAATTGCCTATGGAATTCGATGAAATGACGGCAAGTTTAAGTGATTATGACGTGGTTTTGTCCACGTTGCGCGATCTTTATAGCGCCAAGGTATTTGACGCCGTAGATAAGCCGCGCTGCAAGCTGCTGGCAAATTTTGGCGTTGGCTTTAACCATATCGACGTGGCTGCGGCCAAGGGCGCTGGCGTTCTGGTGACCAACACTCCCGGCGCTGTTACTGATGCAACGGCAGATATTGCGCTGACTTTAATGCTGATGGTCACGCGCCGCGCTGGCGAAGGTGAACGTTTGGTGCGCTCTGGTGGCTGGACTGGTTGGCATCCCACGCAGATGCTGGGAATGCACCTGACGGGCAAACGCTTGGGCATTCTGGGGATGGGGCGCATTGGTCAGGCCATCGCACGGCGCTGCCACTATGGGTTTGATATGACGGTGCATTACTGCTCTCGGACGCCCAAAGAGGCGGTCATGGAGACGTCTTGGCACAAGTCTGCGGCAGAACTGGCGGCTGCGGTGGATGTGCTGGTTCTGGCCGTCCCAGGCGGCGCTGAGACGCGGCATCTGGTGGATACCGAGGTGCTGAAGGCGCTGGGACCTGACGGGTATTTGGTAAACATCGCCCGGGGCGATGTGGTGGACGAGGCGGCACTGATTGCGGCGTTGGAAGCTGGAGACATCGCCGGTGCGGGCTTGGACGTTTACGAAAATGAACCAGCGGTTCCCGAAACGTTAATGGCCCGCTCGGACGTTGTTTTGTTGCCGCATCTGGGCACGGCGGCGCTGGAAGTGCGCGAGGCGATGGGGATGGTCGCGGTTGAGAACCTGATCGCGTTTGCCGAAGGGCGGGAATTGGTGAATCCCGTCTGATTTGGGTATTTTTACCAAGAAAGAGGTTAAGAGGTGATGGTCGCGTCGCCCGTGGCCTCTCGGAAATGGCGGCGGCAGAGACTGATGTAGGTTTCGTTGCCGCCAATTTGCACTTGATTTCCAGAGGTTTGGACGGTGCCGTCGGGGTTTTTGCGGATGACCATGGTGGCTTTTTTGCCGCAATGGCAGATTGTGCGGACTTCTCGCATTTCGTCTGCCAAAGCCAGCAATGCCGCCGATCCGGGGAAAAGTTTTCCAAGGAAATCAACGCGTAAGCCGTAGCACATGACCGGAATGGACAGATCGTCGACAATTCGGGCAAGTTGCCAGACTTGGGCTTCGGTCAGGAATTGAGCTTCGTCCACGAAAATGCAGGTGATCGGGCCGGATTTTAGGCGGGCAAGGACCTTTTCCTCTAGGTTTTCCAGTGGGTTGAAGGTATCCGCGTCCGCGCCGATACCGATGCGGCTGGCGATGCGGCCTGTCCCTGCGCGGCCGTCGATTTCGGCGGTCAAGAGATAGGTTTTCATCCCTCTTTCCAGATAGTTATGGGATGCCTGCAGCAAAACCGTCGATTTGCCCGCGTTCATGGTGGAGTAGTGGAAATAGAGCTTGGCCATGGCGCTTCTTTTAGCGTCTGGATCACGGCTGGCAAGCGTATGGCTGACGTACAGACGTTGCGTACGGTCGGGGCAGGGCGCTTTAACCGAATTTGCGGACTGTTAGGCATCCAAGTCGATGAGGTGTGCCATGCTGATCCCCGAAATCAAAACCCCCAAACAACGCGAACACTTTGGCTATCTGATGGATGTTCTGGCCCGACTGGAGTGGGACCTGCACCAGCCAATCATTAACGACAAACGCATCCCGTCTGACTGGCGGGACATGCTGAACCGGCGCGGGGCGGGGCGGAAGAAGAAGGTGACACTGTGGGTCGAAGAGGACGTTGTTCGGTTTTTCAAGAAACAAGGAAATGGCTACACCACGCGCATGAACGACGTGCTGGTCGCCTTTATGCTGTCGAAACTGTCAGGGCTGATCCACTCGCGGGATACGACCGAGGAATTTCTGGAAAGCGATATCCAGCGTAAGGACGAGATGCGGCCGCAGTTCGGGGATTATGATCGGGCCGAGGCGGATTTCGACGAGCGGTGCCGGATTGGGACTGAGGCTTGGCGGGCGAAGCAGGGGGAGTACTAATCTCCTCCCACAGTTGCTTTTGTCTTATAATTCAGCGACGCCGCATGCTGTTCGGTAGATGTCATACATGCACATAAATAAGAGCAGGATAACCCAAACTTGCAAAGCCATTAAACCGCTTCGCACGAAAATGTTGGCAGGCTCCATGCCAATGAAGAACAGAATGGCGAACGAGCCGAGAAACCCGGAGAACATGATGTTCATGTCATTTTTGATCTCGGACTTAAGTTCGTTGGCTGCCTCTTTTGCACTGTCACTGTCTGAATAGTTGTCTTTAATAAAGCGAGTGACAGAAGTAAGAACGCCAGCAGTTGAAGCTGTCATCACACTCAACAACACGCCGAGAATGGCTATCGCGTCTGGATCTGTGAGTTCTTGTATGAATTTATTATTTGCGATCCATTCCGGCCTGTAAATCACCATGCAGGCTAAGACTGCAGCGATAAAAAAGATAAAATTAACCTTAGCCATTCAATTTTTTCCAAAGCCAGTCCGCGATGCCCATAATTTTCGTGGGCTCCGCTTGTCGGGGCATCAATGTTTCCGGCGACGGAATTATAACCCGCTCATCGTGGCTACTGTATATGGTATGCCTACCATTTTTCATAGTTGCTTTGCCGCCGCCTTTTTCAATGTAGTCGATGGCATCTGAGATGAAACGTCCTTGTGGCCGAAGTTGGCCGGCTTTGTTCTTTAGAGAATATTCGCTTATTTCCGCATTCGTGGTTTGCTTGGCAACGCGATCGACTTGCTTGAGTTTGTCCAACGCCATTTCTGCCTTGAGGCCATTCGGGGGTAAAAATTCGAAAGATATCTCAGTAATATTGCCTTCATGTTTTTTCGCGAGTTTCCAGAAGTCTACAGCACGCGACATGAACTCTAGGTCTACATGCCAAGAGAGGCTCCGGCGCTCGCGAATGAATTGTGCGAAAAGTTGGTCTAGGATGTTACGCGAATTACCAACGTCAGATCGCTTTTCGAACAGGATGATTTGTTTATCAGGTGCTATATCGACTGAAATGAATGAAGCTTTGTAGCGCTTCGTTCTGGTCTGGGCAAATAGCTCATCTGGGCCGGATGCGACTGTCTCACTCACAGATTTTCCGATGAAGCCAGATATGATTGAAACGATCTGTGTTTCTTTTGGGCCGGGTACATAGTGATACAATGACCCTGCGTAGAAGAAATCAATACGGCGGGAAAATGCTTCGAGTAAGAATTCTTGTCTTGATAGTTTAGGTTCGCGATCTTTGCGATCCTTAGCCAGATTGCCGATAGTAGGCACGCTCAGCGAGAGACGAATAGCTTCAAACTTTGGCATAAAAAAGGGGCTCCGTTAGAACCCCTTTCTGATAGTTTCGATTGTGGTTGCGATCAACCCTGAAGCGATCTCACTTCGATATCGCCTTCTTCGCGGGCCTGCATGGCCAGTACGGCGGCGTGGGCGCCGGCGGCGGTGGTGAAGTAGGGGATCTTGTCATAGAGCGCCACCGAGCGGATTTCACGGCTGTCGGCGACGGACTGCGCGCCTTCGGTGGTGTTGAAGACCAGATCGATGCCGCCGTCCTTCATGATGTCGACGATGTTCGGGCGGCCCTCATAGACCTTGTTCACCAAGGTGGCGGGCACGTCATGGCCGGTGAGCCAGTCCGCGGTGCCTTTGGTCGCGACAATCTCGAAGCCCATTTTGGCCAGAAGCTGGGCGGCCTCGAGCATCTGGGCGGTCTTGTCCTCGGCCTTGATGGAGACAAAGACGCGGCCTTCGCGGGGCAGGATGGTGCCTGCGCCCAGCTGGGCCTTGAGGAAGGCGCGGGGGAAGCTGCGATCCCAGCCCATGACTTCGCCGGTCGAGCGCATTTCCGGCCCGAGGATGGTGTCCACACCGGGGAAGCGGGCGAAGGGCAGCACGGCCTCTTTGACCGAGAACCACGGCATGTTCGGGTCCGCGAGGGTCATGGGGTCGGCGATGGGCATCTCGGTGTCCATGTCCGAACCCTCGGGGTAGGAGGGGCGGAGCGGGAAGTTCGAGAGCGGCTCGCCGGACATGACGCGGGCTGCGATGGACGCGATGGCGCTGTCGGTTGCCTTGGCCACGAAGGGCACGGTGCGGGAGGCGCGGGGGTTCACCTCGATCAGGTAGACATCGCCGTCCTTGACCGCGAACTGGACGTTCATCAGGCCGACGACGTTCAGTTCGAGGGCGAGCGCGACGGTCTGGCGCTTGATCTCTTCGATGATGTCCTTGGGCAGCGAGTAGGGGGGCAGCGAACAGGCGGAGTCGCCGGAGTGGACGCCAGCCTCTTCGATGTGCTGCATGATGCCGGTGACGTGGACATCCTTGCCGTCGGACAGGGCGTCAACGTCGATCTCGGTCGCGCCGGAGAGGTAGCTGTCCAAGAGGACGGGGCTGTCGCCGGACACAACCACGGCTTCGGCGATGTAACGCTCGAGCTGGGGCAGGTCGCGGACGATTTCCATGGCGCGGCCCCCCAGAACGTAGGAGGGACGGATCACCAGCGGGTAGCCGATCTCTTCTGCGATCTTGAAGGCTTCTTCGTCGGTGGACGCGATGCCGTTGTGGGGCTGCTTGAGGCCGAGGCGGTTGACCAGATCCTGGAAACGCTCGCGGTCTTCGGCAAGGTCGATCGCGTCGGGCGAGGTGCCGAGGATCGGGATGCCTTCTTCTTCGAGTGCGTTGGCCAGTTTCAGCGGGGTCTGGCCGCCAAACTGAACGATGACGCCCTGCAGGTTGCCGTTCGACATTTCAACGCGCAGGATTTCCAGCACGTGCTCTAGTGTCAGGGGCTCGAAGTACAGGCGATCCGAGGTGTCGTAGTCGGTCGATACGGTCTCGGGGTTGCAGTTGATCATGATGGTTTCGAAGCCCGCGTCGGTCAGCGCGTAGCACGCGTGACAGCAGCAGTAGTCGAACTCGATGCCCTGACCGATGCGGTTGGGGCCACCACCAAGGATCACGATCTTCTTGCGGTCGCTGGGACGCGCTTCGCACTCGGGCTCGCCCATGACGGGGCTTTCGTAGGTCGAGTACATGTAGGGGGTCTGCGCTTCGAATTCCGCGGCGCAGGTGTCGATACGCTTGAACTGGGCGACGACGTTCAGGTTCTGGCGGGCGCGGCGCACTTGGGCTTCGTCGCGGCCGGTCAGTTTGGCCAAACGGGCATCCGAGAAGCCGAACATCTTGACGCGGCGCAGGCCTTCTTCGGTGACGGGCAGGCCGTCTTTCTTCAGTTCGTTCTCGACCTCCACGATTTCGCGGATACGGTCGAGGAACCAAGGATCAAAGGCGGTTGCGGCTTGGATCTGGTCGTTGGTCAGACCTTCGCGCATGGCCTGCGCAATGACGCGGATGCGGTCGGGGGTTTGTTCGGCCAGTTTCTTGGTCACGGCAGCGACGTCAGGCGCGCCGGGGATTTCGATCTCGTCAAAGCCGGTCAGGCCGGTTTCCAGCGAGGCCAGTGCTTTCTGCATCGACTCGTGGATGGTGCGGCCGATGGCCATCGCCTCACCAACCGACTTCATCGCGGTGGTCAGGTGCGGTTCGGAGCCTGCGAACTTCTCGAACGCAAAGCGCGGGATCTTGGTGACGACGTAGTCGATGGTGGGCTCGAACGACGCGGGGGTCACTTTGGTGATGTCGTTGTCCAGCTCGTCGAGCGTGTAGCCGACAGCCAGCTTGGCCGCGATTTTCGCGATGGGGAAGCCGGTGGCCTTGGACGCCAGAGCGGACGAGCGCGACACGCGGGGGTTCATTTCGATGACGACCATGCGGCCGTCCTTGGGGTTCACGGCCCACTGGACGTTCGAGCCGCCGGTTTCGACGCCGATCTCGCGCAGAACCGCGATCGAGGCGGTCCGCATCATCTGGTATTCTTTGTCGGTCAGGGTCAGCGCAGGGGCCACGGTGATCGAGTCGCCGGTGTGCACGCCCATGGGATCGACGTTTTCGATCGAGCAGACGATGATCGCGTTGTCCGCTTTGTCGCGGACCACTTCCATCTCGTATTCTTTCCAGCCCAGCAGCGATTCATCGACAAGGATCTGACCTACGGGCGAGGCGTCCATGCCGGTGCGGCAGTAGTGGATATAGTCTTCGCGGTTGTACGCCACGCCGCCGCCGGTGCCGCCAAGGGTAAAGGCAGGACGGATGATCGCGGGCAGGCCGATGTCTTCCAGCGCTTCGAGCGCGATGGCGACGCCAGCCTCTAGGTCATAGTGACCTTTTTCATTCTTGGGCGCGGTCACGATGGTCGCGCGGGGGTTTTCCAGACCGATCTTGTCCATCGCGTCGCGGAACAGGGCGCGGTCTTCGGCCTTTTCAATGGCTTCGCGGTTGGCGCCGATCAGTTCGACGCCGTGCTCTTCCAGCACGCCCATGTCCGCGAGGGACAGCGCGGTGTTCAGGCCGGTCTGACCGCCCATGGTGGGGAGCAGGGCGTCGGGCTTTTCCTTGGCGATGATCTTGGCCACGACCTCGGGGGTGATGGGCTCGATATAGGTGGCGTCGGCCAGACCGGGGTCGGTCATGATCGTCGCGGGGTTCGAGTTCACCAAGATGACGCGGTAGCCTTCTTCGCGCAGAGCCTTACAGGCTTGTGCGCCAGAGTAGTCGAACTCGCAGGCCTGACCGATGATGATCGGTCCGGCTCCGATGATCATGATCGAGTTGATATCGGTTCTTTTCGGCATATCGGTAATCCCCAGGCTGGCAGTTCGGGCGCGGAGGGTGCGCAAATTGTCGTGCGTTATAGACATCGGCGACCCATCTGCAAGGGGGGATAGGGCCTAAGATGCGCCTCGGTAAAGAGCACATGGCGTAGCAGCCGCAGTTATCCGGAAAAAGGACGGAAAAAATCCCGCAGGGGGCGTTTTCTTTTCTGTCCTTGCGCGTGTAATCCCCTAAGTCCCGCCTACGGATGGCACAGGAGACCGTTTTGGAGATTCGTTTCGATCATGGCCCCATGGGTGAGGGTACCTGTTTTCAGGGCGCGCGCCGCGTGATCGAGGCGTGGTCGGCGGATCAGGTGGCTTCGGCTCTGGCTTCGGTGGATGACGCTCTGGCGGGCGGCGCTTGGGTTGCTGGGTATGCCAGCTATGAGCTCGGCTATGCTTTGGAGCCGCGGCTGATGCCCTTGATGCCAGAGGGGCGGCGTGTGCCGCTGTTGCGATTTGGCGTGTATGACGCGCCTGTGGTGCGCGATTTGTCGGGCGGTGCTGCGGAATTGTCCGATGTGGCCCCTGTGTGGTCGGCGGACCGGTACGAGGATGCGTTCGACCGTTTGCACGCCTATATCGGGGCAGGCGACATTTATCAGGTGAACCTGACCTTTCCGATGACCGCGCGCTGTTCGGGATCGCCCGAGGCGCTGTACGAGGGCCTGTCGCGGGTGCAGCCGGTGAAGCATGGGGCTTTGGTCCTGCAGGACGGGTTGCCTGCGATGCTGTCCCGCAGTCCCGAGCTGTTCTTCCGCACCTCTGCGGATGGCGTGATCGAGACCCGCCCGATGAAGGGCACCCAGCCCCGTAGCGATGACCCCGCCGAGGATGCGCGCCGCAAGGCGTGGTTGGCGCAGGATGAAAAGAACCGTGCCGAGAACCTGATGATCGTGGACTTGCTGCGCAATGACGTGAGCCGCGTGGCTGTGCCCGGTTCGGTCAAAGTGCCCGAGCTGTTCCATGTCGAGAGTTACGCGACCGTGCACCAAATGACATCGCTGGTGCGGGCACAGCTGGCCAAAGGTGTCGGCTTTGCCGAGATCATGACCGCGCTGTTCCCCTGTGGATCGATCACCGGCGCGCCCAAGGTCCGCGCGATGGAGATCATTCACGAACTCGAGCACGGTCCCCGCGACATCTATTGCGGGTCGATCGGCTGGATGGCCCCTGACGGGCGGTCCGAGTTCAACGTGGCGATCCGGACCTTGCTGGTGGACGGCGCGGATGTGACCTTGAATGTGGGGGGCGGGGTCGTTTGGGACTCCACCGCCGACAGCGAATACGAGGAAGCCCTATGGAAAGCCCGCTACGCCCGCCTGCCGACCAAGGTTTCCGCCTGATCGAAACCATGCTCTGGACGCCCGAAGGGGGCTTCCAGCGCGGGGATGTTCACCGCAAACGTCTGGCCTTTGCCGCGCGGCGGCTGGGAATTGCGCCCGTCGGGGCCGAGGCGGCGCTGGCTGCGTTCACAGCTGACGGGCCGCAGCGCGTGCGCCTGACCGTTAACGCAGAGGGCATGCCAGAGATCACCCATGCGCCCTATTCGCCCCTGCCAGAGGGGACGGTGTGGCGACTGGCCGTGGCCGAGACGCGGCTGGATGCCGATGACCCGTGGCTGGGCGTGAAGACCACCCAGAGACAGCTTTATGACCGCGACCGCGCCGCGATGCCTGCGGATGTGGACGAGTTGATCTATCTGAACGGCGCGGGCCATGTGTGCGAGGGGACGATCACCAATGTCTTTGCCGATCTGGGGCAGGGGCTGGTGACGCCGCCCATCTCGGACGGGCTGCTGCCCGGTGTGCTGCGGTCCAGTCTGATTTGCGCAGGCAAGGTGCGTATCCAGCATCTGACGCTGGATGATCTGCTGAATGCGGGGGAGATTTACGTCGGAAACTCGCTGCGCGGTCTGATAACGTCTGTTTTACAAGGCGCCTAGGGAACGCGAGCGGGGCCCAGTGCGTTGCCTTTCCAACGAGATCTAGGAAAGGAATTGCGAGTTATGGGTACGATCCTGACATTGGAAAAGAACGAAGAAGTCACGCATGACACCCGTCATCTGGTGTTCACCCGTCCCGAAGATTTCGACATCGAGCCCGGTCAGGCCGTGGACCTGACGCTGATGCGTGACGGCTGGCGCGACGAGGCGCGTCCCTTCACGCCCGTGATGACCGAGGATGCCTCGAAGATCGAATTTGTGATCAAGACCTATCCCGAGCATGATGGCGTGACCGATCAAATCCGCTCGCTCAAAGCAGGCGAGCAGGTCGAGATTTCGGACCCGTGGGGCGCGATCCACGACGAAGGCCCCGGCACCTTTATTGCGGGCGGCGCGGGCATTACGCCCTTTATCGCGATCATGCGCCAGCGCGTGCAGGACAAAGGCACCATGGGCGGGGCGACGCTGATCTTTTCGAACAAGACCGAGGACGACATCATCCTGCGCGAAGAGTTTGAAGAGATGCCCGGCCTGAAGACGATTTTTGTCCTGACCGAGCAAGGCACTTTGCCTCATGGGATGTATGGCGGCGCGATCAACAAGGACTTCTTGTATGACTACGCGAACCCCAAGTGCGCGCCCTTTTACCTGTGCGGCCCCGACGAGATGGTCGACGAGTTGGAAGAGACTCTGAAAAATCTGGGCGTGCCGGAGAAGGCGATCATCCGCGAAGATTTCTCCTAAGGCTTATTCGGACTGCAACAGATTGGGGCCCTGCGGGGCCCTTTTTTGTGGGCGCAATTGTTTGGACAAAAAGAAGCCCTCTGGCTTGGCGGCCAGAGGGTTTGAATGTCGCAAGGGGCGGCGGGTTATGCCGCGCGGGGGCGCTCCGCGTTTTCGGTAATGGCGTCGATCTGGCGCATCAGGGTGCGCAGGGGGATGCCGTCGGTGACTTCGGATGCATAGAGCGCAGGCAGGGTGGCCAGCGGGCCGGTGATCGGACGGTCGCAGATGACCAGAGCGATCTCTGCCGCGTCGCTGTCAGAGGTTTTGTAGGCACGCAATTGACGAGCAGACGAGAAATAAAGCTGCACCGGCGCCTCTAGCCGGTCAGAGACCAGCTCTAGCACATGTGCGGGCAGCGGCGGTTGCCCGTCGGCGCCTGCGATGATCGCGATGGCGCGGGGCTGCGACTGGGCGCGGGCCGGTTCGATGAAATTCTCGGTGGTCTTCTGAAAGTTCGTATGAAGCATGTCGATAACCTGGGTCTGATGCCAAAACAGCGGCGAAACTCTAGAGGAATATGTAAGTCAGACTTTGTCCTGTTTTGGCGGCGGTCGGTGCCGCTGGTGAAAAGCATCACGCGCAAAATTGGGGCTGCGCGCTCGATTATATCGTGGTCTGGGAATATAACGCAGAGACCCCGCCGTAAGTTTCAGTCACCTTGACGTGAGGTTTCTGTGACAAAGACGAGAGTTGAATTGGTTCTGTAGGCTGCCGGAAATTTGGATATGGCGATAGGACCAATCGGCTGCTAGAGCCTGCTTGCGTTTCCATGTGCGAGAGAAAGGGCCCTGATCATGCGGGATTTTGCAACAGATGTGGTGTTGACCGACGGGGTTCTGGAATTGCGCCCGCTGCGGTCAAGTGATCGTGAGGGATTGTACGCGGCGGCCTCTGATCCCGCGACCTGGGCGCAGCATCCGGCCAAGGGGCGGGCAGAGCGGGCCGTGTTCGACCCGTATTTCGACTTTTTGCTGGGGGCAGGGGGCACACTGGTCGCGATAGAGGTCGCGACGGGTACGATCTTGGGCTGTTCGCGGTTCTACGATGTGCCGGACCAGCCAGAGGGGATCGCGATCGGGTTCACCTTTTTGGGGTGCGCGTACTGGGGCGGGGCGTGGAACCGCCGGATGAAGGCGCTGATGGTTGGCCATGTGCTGCAAAGCCGCCCCGAGGTCTGGCTGCACATTGCGCCGGACAACATCCGGTCGCAGATCGCCAGCGGGCGGGTCGGGGCGGTGCATCAGTACGATGCTGATCTGGATATGGGGCAAGGTCCGGTGCCCTATAAATGCTATACGATCACAGCCCAGAGTTGGGCTAACGCCACGCGAACCCCGATCGAGGCGTGAAACAAGGCCGCCAAAGGGGCGCTTGGGGCCCGAAATTGGCGGCTTCTCTTGACTTCTGGGGCGTGGGCATGTGTATCGGCGTCAACTTGATACCACCCGTCCGGAGAGCCTGATGCACACCTATCGCAGCCACACCTGCGCTGACCTGAACAAAGACAACGTTGGTGAAACCGTCCGCCTGTCGGGCTGGGTGCACCGTGTCCGCGACCACGGCGGCATTCTGTTTATCGACCTGCGCGACCACTTTGGCGTGACTCAGGTTCTGTGCGACCCCGACAGCCCCGTTTTCGCAGAGGTCGAGAAGGTCCGCAGCGAATGGTGTATCCGCATCGACGGCACCGTAAAGGCGCGCGACGAAGGTCTGGTGAACCCCAAGATTCCGACGGGCGAAGTCGAAGTCTTTGTCCGTGATATCGAAGTTCTGGGCAAATCCGACGAACTGCCCCTGATGGTGTTCGGTGATCAGGAATACCCCGAGGAAACTCGCCTGCGCTACCGCTATCTGGACCTGCGCCGCGAGAAGCTGCAGCGCAACATGACCATGCGCTCTGATGTGGTGTCCTCGATCCGTCGCCGCATGTGGGACAAGGGCTTCCGCGAGTACCAGACGCCGATCATCACCGCATCTTCGCCTGAAGGCGCGCGTGACTTCCTCGTGCCTTCGCGTCTGCACCCCGGCAAGTTCTACGCGCTGCCGCAGGCCCCTCAGCAGTTCAAGCAGCTGATCATGGTGTCGGGCTTTGACAAGTATTTCCAGATCGCGCCCTGTTTCCGCGACGAGGATCCCCGCGCAGACCGTTCGCCCACCGACTTCTACCAGCTCGACATGGAAATGTCGTTCGTCACCCAGCAGGATGTGTTCGACACCATCTCGCCCGTGATCGCTGGCGTGTTCGAAGAGTTCGGCGGCGGCAAGAAAGTGGACGCCCCCGCCGAGTGGGCGCAGATCAGCTATCGTGACGCGGCCCTGTGGTACGGCACCGACAAGCCCGACCTGCGCAACCCGATCAAGATGCAGGTTGTGTCCGAGCATTTTGCCGGTTCCGGTTTCGCGATCTTTGCCAAGCTGCTGGAGCAGGACGGCACCGAAATCCGCGCAATCCCCGCACCCACCGGCGGCAGCCGCAAGTTCTGTGACCGCATGAACGCATTCGCCCAGAAAGAGGGTCTGCCCGGCATGGGCTATATCTTCTGGCGCGAGGGTGCGGACGGTATGGAAGCCGCAGGTCCCTTGGCGAAAAACATTGGCCCCGAGCGCACCGAAGCGATCCGCCAGCAGCTGGGTCTGGGCGTCGGCGATGCGGCGTTCTTCCTTGGCGGCAAGCCCGCGTCGTTTCAGCGTGTGGCAGGCAAAGCGCGCGATGTGATCGGCGAAGAGCTGAACCTGACCGACAAGGACCGTTTCGCGTTCGCGTGGATCGTGGACTTCCCGATCTACGAGCAGGACGAAGAGACCGGCAAGATCGATTTTGAGCACAACCCGTTCTCGATGCCGCAGGGCGGTATGGACGCGCTGAATGGCGATCCGCTGAAGGTTCTGGGCTTCCAGTACGATCTGGCATGTAACGGCTACGAGCTGGTGTCGGGCGCGATCCGGAACCACAAGCCCGAGATCATGTACAAAGCGTTCGAAATCGCAGGTTACGGTGCGGACGAGGTGAACAAGCGTTTCGGTGGTATGGTTAACGCGTTCAAATACGGCGCACCGCCCCACGGTGGCTGTGCTGCGGGTATCGACCGTATTGTGATGTTGCTGGCCGAAGAGCAGAACATCCGCGAGGTCATCATGTTCCCGATGAACCAGCGTGCCGAAGATCTGATGATGGATGCACCGTCGGAGCCCACCGCAGAGCAGCTGATGGAGCTGAACCTGCGCGTTATTCCGCAAGAGTAAGCCGACCTCGGCACTATTGTGCCGAATTTGGAAACGTTCACGAGGCAGTGCGATGCGAATCGCGCTGCCTTTGTTCATTGTTGGAACAGTGAGTCCACTGCTTCGAGGTTCTGCATGGTGTTCGACCCTGCCTTGGCTGACATCCGTTTCGGAACGGGCGTGTCGCCCCGCTTTGCGCGCCCAACCGGCGTTGAGGATATGTTGCGCCGCCTAACCGGTCCCGACCGTATGGCCGAGGCATATCCCGTGCCGCGCTTTGACGGCGAAGCTGGCGAGGATATTCGCGAATTTCACCGCTTGTTGCAGGCCCGCAAAAAGGTACGCGGCACGGAGGCCGAGACTCCCGCGCGCCGTCAACTCAGCAAGCACCGCAAGAAGCTGCGCGCCGCCGAAATGCAGAGCGCCCGTCATATCCTGCTGCGCGGGATCATGTCCGAGGATGGTTTTCGCGAGCGGCTGGTGTGGTTCTGGACCGACCACTTCGCCACGGGGCCGCGCAGCCAATTGCATCGTGCGAGCATGGCATCCTATGTCGAAGATGCGATCCGGCCCCATGTGGCGGGGCGCTTTGCCGATATGCTGTGGGCGGCCGAAACCCATCCGATCATGCAGGTCTATCTGGACCAGCAAAAGAATTATGGCCCGAACAGCGCCGCCGCGCAGAAATCCAAGCGCAAGATCGGCCTGAACGAAAACCTTGGCCGTGAAATGCTGGAGCTTCACACACTGGGCGTGGGCGGCGGGTATACGCAGGCGGATGTGACCGCGCTGGCGGGGCTGCTGACGGGGCTGAAGGTCGAAAAGAACACCCGCGCGGTGTTCAAACCAAATGCGGCGGAGCCGGGGCCGTTCATGATCCTTGGCCAGTATTGGGGCGGGGCACCGGGGGATCGCGAGCGCGAACTGCGGGAGTTTGTCGAGGCGCTGTCCGTGAACCCCGTGACCCTGCGCCATCTGGCTTACAAGCTGGCGGTTTATTTCGTGGCGGATGCGCCGGACGAAGGCTTGGTCGAACATGTGGCCGCAGCGATGGTTGGGGCGAACGGTGATCTGGTGGCAGGCTACCGCGCAATGCTAGAGCATCCGGCCGCTTGGTCGCCGGCGCCGTCGAACGTAAAGCCGCCGATTGATTTCATGGTCTCGGCCTGCCGCGCACTGGATATTCATCCGGCGATGCTGGAGCGGATGAATGACAGCAACACCAAGGCGCGGTTCCTCGTGCCGATGTCCTTGATGGGGCAGCCTTGGTTCGATCCGAACGGACCTGATGGCTTGCCCGAGGCGGACTATCGCTGGGTCAGCCCCCAAGGTTTGGCCGAGCGCATCCAGTGGTCGATGACTGCGCCCCAAGCGCTGACGACCAAGCTGCCGGACCCGCGCAGTTTCGTCGAGACCGCACTGGCGGGACGAGCGCCCGAGCCAGTGAAATTTGCAGCCAAAGCAGCAGAAACCGATTGGGAAGGCATTGGGCTCATCCTGTCCTCACCCGCGTTCCAGAGGAGATAAGGCGATGAAAAGACGTGATTTCCTGATCCGGTCCACGCTGCTGGGCTGTTCTGCGGCGGCCTCGCCTTTCATGACGCCGGTGGCCTTGGCCTCGGCCCCGTGGGATGCGCGGCTGGTGGTGATTATTCTACGCGGCGCGATGGATGGTCTGGATATGGTGCGGCCCTATGGCGACCCCGATTATGCGGGCCTGCGCGGCGGGTTGACGGGCGGAGGTGTAGGCGAAGCCGACTTGGATGGCTTTTATGCTCTGCACCCGTCGATGGAGCCGTTGCGCCCGTTGTGGCAGCAGGGGGCCTTGGGCTTTGCCCATGCGGTCAGCACGCCCTATCGCGATCAGCGCAGCCACTTTGACGGTCAGGACCTGCTGGAGGCGGGGACCGTGGGGCTGGACACAGGCCGGTCGCGGGACGGCTGGCTGAACCGGCTGCTGCAGAGCGTGCCGGGGGTGAGTGGCGAGACGTCCTTTGCCTTGGGGCGTGACCAGATGCTGCTGATGCGGGGCGATGCGCCGGTGAGTACGTGGGCGCCCGAGTCGGATCTGAACCTGAGCCCGCAGGCACGGCTCTTGCTGGAGATGGTCAGCCATGATGATCCGCTGTTCAGCGGGGCAGTGACGGATGCAGTGCAGATTGCGGAAAGTTTGGGGCTGATTGACGTGCCCGAAACCGCGCTGGACGCGCAGGACATGGTGACCCAGCGGATGAAGGATAACCGCAAGCAGGCGGCCAACGGGCATATGCTGCTGGCTGATTTCGCTGCCGCGCGTCTGAAAGAAGAAGCGCGAATTGCGGCCTTTTCGTTGAATGGCTGGGACACGCACAAAGGGCAGAAGAACGCGATCAACCGTGCGGGCACGCAGTTGGCCGAGGTGATCGGCGGTCTGCATGACAACCTGGGTCCCGAGATTTGGGGCAAAACGGTTGTGCTGGCGATGACAGAATTCGGGCGGACCGCGCGGCTGAATGGCTCTGCCGGAACCGACCACGGGACGGGCAGCGCGATGGTGATGGCTGGCGGTGCCCTGCGGGGTGGTCAGGTTTGGGCCGATTGGCCGGGGCTTGGGGAGGCTGACCTGTATGCCAAGCGCGACCTGATGCCGACCCGCGATGTGCGCGCCCATGCGGCGTGGACGCTGCGGTCGCTGTTCGGAATCGAACAGAGTGTGCTCGAGACCAAGGTGTTCCCCGGTCTCGACATGGGCGGTGATCCGCGGCTGGTGCTGTAATCAGGCGACAGCCAGCGCATTCATCCGCTGTTGCAGGAGGGCGGCCAGATTGGCGCGCGCTGGGGCCGCGGGTTGGCCGCCTTGGATCGCTTGGGACAGCGACTCGACCGCATCCATCACTGGTGTGTCATCGGCGCTGATCGCGACACCTCGTAGGAATTGCAACGCATACCCGAGCTTGGAGCAAGTTTGGTCGCGGTCCTCGTCCAGCATGTGCACCACATGGCTGAGGTCATCGTAATAGGCCAAGCGGTCGGGGTTGATCCGCTCTTCGTTGATCATGCGCGGTCCTGTGGGGTGCCGGTTCACGGGCAGGAAGGACAGAATCGTCTCCTGAAACACTGACAGAGATTGCAGTGGTTTGGGGATAAAGGCATTGGCACCGGCTTGGAGCGCTGGGGCCTCGAGCCCTTGGTCGCCGGAAATCGCGATCAGGACGGGTGGGCGCATGGCGGTGTCTGTCAATTCTGCGATCAGATCGCAGCCGTTTCCATCGGGCAGGCCCAAGTCCACCATCAGGCAGTCAGGGCGATAGATGCTGAGGTGGCGGCGGGCCGAGCGCAGGGAATCAGCGCGGCGGATGCGCGCACCAGAGCGCATACACATCAGGCGCAGTGCCTCGCAGGTAAAGCGGCTGTCCTCGACCAGTAGCAGGCTGAGGCCGGTCAGGGGACGCGCAGGGGTGGGGCGGGTCATTCGGTAGGTCAGGTCATCGTCGTTCATCGGGCTTCTCCTCGACTCGGGCGGGTCTGGGTCAGAATACCGAGCGCATGGATAACGCATGGTTAATGGCCTGCGACCTTGGCGGCGCTTGCAATGTGCTGCGCTGCGGCGCGATAACTACCCGCGACCCAACAGGAGGAGACGACAGTATGATCGGACGTTTGAACCACGTCGCTATTGCAGTGCCAGATTTGCAGGCCGCCGCAGACCAGTACCGGAATGCCTTGGGGGCCAAGGTTGGCGCCCCCCAAGACGAGCCCGACCACGGGGTGACCGTGATCTTTATCGAATTGCCGAACACCAAGATCGAACTACTCTACCCGCTGGGCGACGATAGCCCGATCAACGGCTTCTTGGAAAAGAACCCCTCTGGCGGCATCCACCATGTCTGTTATGAGGTGGACGATATTATCGCAGCCCGCGATCACCTGAAAGAAACCGGCGCACGGGTTCTGGGTTCTGGCGAGCCCAAGATCGGCGCCCACGGCAAACCCGTCCTGTTCTTGCACCCCAAGGACTTTAACGGCTGCCTCGTGGAATTGGAGCAAGTCTGATGACAATCACCGCCGCCATCGTTCTATACGCGGTTTGCTGGTTCATGACCCTGTTTGTCGTTCTGCCGTTGAATTTGCGGACCCAAGGCGACGAAGGCGAGGTCGTGCCCGGAACGCCGGCTGGCGCCCCTGCGGACTTTCGGCCCAAACGCGTGGCTCTGATCACGACGATCTGGGGCACGTCGATTTGGGCGATTTTGGCTGCGGTGATTATCTTTGGCGGGCTGTCGATCCGAGATCTGGATCCGTGGAAGAGCGTGCGCCCGCAGCCGATCCTGACAGATCAGCAATAAAGCGGTCTGCCGCGGTTAGCGCGGCAGACGATGATACAGGTGGGTGAACATCGCGCAGCCCACCACGGGCACCAGCAGGTTCACCAGCGGGATCGACAGGGGCAGGGCCATCAGCCCGCCTGCGATCCACAGGGTCAGCGCATTACGGCGACGCTGCTTTTTGACGCCCGCGCGGTCGGTGCGGCGGATCGCGACCATCTGGAAATATTCCCGCGCAAGCAAGAAGCCGTTCAGCGCCCAGAAGATCAGCGGCGCAAAGGGCGCAAAGATCAGATAGAGCACCAGCGCCAGCAGGTTCGCGACCACGATCACCCCGAGAAAGCGGAACGAGTCGGTGATATTGGTCGCCAGCGAGATGCGCTTGGCGGCGGGTAGGCCGGTGTAGTGCTTGTCCTCGACCGCGTCAGCGACGTCATCCAGAAAAATGCCGGTCATGGCCGAGGCTACGGGGACCATCAGGAATGTCGAGAGCAGCAGCATCAACGGGATCGAGCCCCATGACACGACGTTGTCGACCCAAGTGACTTCGCCAATGAACGGCAGGGTCACAGAGTCCCCCAGCAGCCAGCCGACGATCCACATGACGATGGCATAGATGCCCGCCAAGAGCGCGATCGCGAGGCCGATCCCCTTGAGAAGGACCGACCGGAAGCGGGGATCGCTGAGCTGTGCGAGGCTCAGCGACAGGGCCTTGAGGATCTGGGTCATTCAGCGACCCAAGTGGTGATCTGGTCCAGATCGGGGCGCGGGCGATCCGGTGTGGCAGCCGACGGGGTGCCAAGGTGGATGATGCCAGCCACGGTCTCGTCTGCGGTTAGGCCAAAGACCTCTTCGCGGAACTGTTTGTCATGGCTGAACCAGTTCGACACCCAGTTCGCGCCAAAGCCCATGGCCATCGCAGCGTTAACCAGCGACAGGCAGACAGCGCCGGCGGAGTAGGTCTGCTCGATCGCGGGGACCTTTTCGCTTTCTTTGGTGTTCTGCACCACAACGACGGCGAGGGGGCTATTGCCGTAGACGCCGACGGGCTTGTCGATCTTGGCCTGCTCGATCCCAAGTTCGGGGCCACGCTTCGCGATGGCTTGGGCCACACGCTCCAGCGCGGGCTTTTCCAGTACGACAAAGCGCCAAGGCTCCAGCTTGCCATGGTCGGGGCTGCGGGCAGCGGCGGTCAGAATGGTGGTCAGTTCTTCGCGCGTGGGCGCGGGAGCCTTGAGCGCGGGAATGGGCGTGCTGCGGCGCGACAGCAGGAAATCGAGGGCGGCTTGGTTCTTTTCGGTCATGTTAACGTCCTAAACTTGTCAGGGTCTATGTCGGCAAGGTCGCGCAGCAGTTCAACCCTGAGGCAGCACATGCGCGGCGATATCGTTGATTTCCGCCTCGACCATGGCGTCATGACGAGGGCCGGGCTGGCGTGCGTCATAAGTTTCGCCCAAGGGGTCGGGAACGGTGATTGTGCTGCCTGACATCTCCTCTAGGACCGCGTGGCCGCAGAAGGGGACGTAAAATTCCGAGTAGCCCCCCTCGTGTGCCATCACGAGACGGCCTTCGCAATGCTCTTCGGTGGCTTCCATCAGGCTGCGAGTCATCTGGCGATAGGTCTCGGCGGTGCACATCATGCGGGACAAGGGGTCCACGATGGCCGCGTCAAACCCGCAGGCGACAATGATCACGTCGGGGCGGAAGTCGTCCAGCGCGGGGCGAACAATCTGTTCAAAGGCATAGAGGTACCCATGATGGCCAGTGCCGGGGGGCAGGGGGATGTTGATGTTGAACCCTTCGCCGGGGCCAGCGCCGCGATCGGTATAGGCGCCGGTGTCCTCGGGGTAGTTGCGGTCCTGATGCAGGCTGATGGTCAGCACGTCAGGGCGGTCGTAAAAGATCGCCTCGGTTCCGTTACCGTGGTGCACATCCCAGTCGATGATGGCCACGCGGCCCGCCAGCCCTTCGGCCATGGCGCATTCCGCGGCGATGGCCACGTTGGCAAGGATGCAGAACCCGTTGGGATGGTCGGGCAGAGCGTGGTGGCCCGGCGGGCGGGACAGAGCATAGGCATTGGCGGTCTGGCCAGTCAGGACCGAGAACAGCGCCCCTTTGACGAGTCCCGCGCTTTGGGCGCAAATCTCAAAGCCGCCGGGGCCAAAGGGGGCCTGATCGCCGATTTCTCCGCCACCGCTGTCGGACAGGCGTTTGAATTCTTGTAGGAAATGTTCGGGGTGGACTTGCCGCATGTCAGACCATGTGACCGGATCGGCACCGGACATCCGCAGCTCTTTGGAGAGGCCAGAGCGGTCGATCAGGTTTTTCAGGCGGCGCTTGGTTTCAGGTGCTTCGGGCAGACCACCAGCGACAAGCGGTTGTACCCAGCCGCCGACCGGATGAGTAAAGGCATAGTGCCCGCCCCCGTGCCAGAAACATGCTTCGTCCCAGAAAAATCCTGTCGCCATCGGTCTAACCCCTGAAAATTTCGGTCAGACTAGGCGGGGGCGCTGCAGAGTGCTAGAGGGCAAATATGGCTGATCCCGACCTGACCCATCTGGCCCAAGTAGGCACCGAAATCCCTGTGCGTGTGACGCCCAAGGCATCCCGCAACGCGATCAAATCCGAGGATGGCGCGTTGCGAGTCTATGTGATCACCGTGCCGGAAGACGGCAAGGCGAATGCCGCTGTGGTGAAGCTGCTCTCCAAAGCGGTTGGCGTACCTAAATCTCGGCTGGAGCTGGTAAGGGGGCATACCAGCCGCGACAAGGTCTTTCGCGTCCTGTGATCAGGCCTCGGCCCGGCGCAACGTATAGACCCCTTCGGGTAGGTCGAGCGCGGCACCAAGGTCGCGCAGTTGGCTCAGGCTAAAGGTGACTTTCATCACCTGATCGGTTCGCTGGTCATATTGTTCTAGTGTGACGCAATCCTCGAAGGCGTTGATGGTTACGTCCTCGGCCAGGGGGGAGGGGCCCTCGTCGACCAAGGTTACAACAGTCGCGTCAAACTCGTGCTCAATCGAAAACATGAAGCAATGCTATCCAGCATGTGGCAGCAATCAAGCCTTCCATGACATTTAGATGAACAGTTCTTGGGCAGAACAGGATGCAAATTGATGCAATCCTGCTTAAGTCTTTGGCAGAACGAGGAAAATTCACCTTTGCAAAAGCGCATAAGCGCGATGCTGCGGCTGCGATGCAACTATCTGCCTTAAAGATGAATTTTACGTTAATTTTCCATTCGTGCGGAAATCTACCTAGAAGTATCGGTAAGATTAAACGCACTGGAACAAACGCTTCGGCCACGCCATTCTTTCACTGACATGAGACATTTTATTTTGATTGCTGCACTGGCCCTGTTGGCTGGATGCGCTGTACCAATGGCCCAGATGCCGCCCCCCGCGAGCGGCGTCTCGACCGTGAGCCCCGAAATTTCGGCCCGTGCCGATCTGGTCGCCAACCGATTCGTTCGGGTGGTGAATCAGGTCGAACCCGTAGCGGAATCGATCTGCCGCGAGGAAACAGAGCGTTTGCTCTGTGATTTTCACATCATGGTCGATGCTGATCCCGATGCGCCTGCGAACGCCTATCAGACGCAGGATCGATGGGGTCGTCCAATCATCATCTTTACCGTGGCGCTGATTGCCGATGCCCAGAACGAAGATGAGCTGGCTTTTGTGCTGGGACACGAAGCGTCGCACCACTTGCTGGGGCACATCAAGAAAAGCTCCGAAGGGGCCAAGGCCGGTGCTGTGATCTTTGGAAATCTGGCCAGTGCCAGTGGGTTGCAAGATCAAGCGCTGGAAGAGGCGGTCAATCTGGGCGCGATGGTCGGGTCCCGCTATTATGCGAAACGTTATGAGCTAGAGGCTGACCGCTTGGGCACGCTGATCACTGTCGAGGCGGGGTACAATCCCATCCGTGGTGCGCAGTTCTTTACCCGCATTCCCGACCCTGGTGACCGGTTCTTGGGGTCGCACCCGCCGAATGCTCAGCGCCTTCAGGTTGTGCGGGAAACCGCTGCGGCTGTGGGTTATTGATCTGTGTCAACGTAGGCAGGGGCAACTAATGGTGCACTTCGGTTAAACCACATAGACCGGAGGCCCAAAATGTCTGTTTCTGAACGCTACGACCACCACGCCAAACTGGTTGCCAATATGGCTGATACGTTGGGTGTAGACCTACTGGAGCGCATGCAGCGCGGTGAACTGGATGGTGAAGATCTGCGCCAGATGGTTCACAAGTGCACCGGATGCACCAGCCCCTGCGACTGTGCGAATTGGCTGGATGCGAATGCCCAAGGTTCCGAAGTCGCGCCAAGCTACTGCCGGAACGCTGACACCTTTGAGCAGATGAAGGGCTAGGGTTTCGGTGCCCTGCCTGCTAAAGGCAAGGGTATGAACAAACTGGAAAATGTTGTCTCTGATCGCGGGTCGAAATACGCGGTCACGGGTGGGCCTGCCCGCAACAAGGCCGAAGCCGACGCGCTGCTCAAGGAGCTGAAGCGCGACAAGAAGTACGCGAAGGCGACCCACAACACGTGGGCGCTTTTGCCGTCTGACGGCGAACCTCTGAAAAACGATGATGGCGAGAGCGGCGCAGGCATGGTGATTCTGCGGATGCTTGAGCGTGACGACATTCGCGACACGGTGATCGTGGTGACGCGCTGGTATGGTGGCAAGCATCTAGGCGGCGACAGGTTCCGCCATGTCCAGACCTGCGTGCGCGCATGGATCGACACCTATGCGGGCACTACCGGATAAGGGCGACCCGGTGTGGGCCGGATCGCCAGAGTGCAGGCTTGCGTTGCAGCTTACGCCAGCTTGCGTTTCTTCCGGCGGGAGGCGAGGCCCCCCAGCAACATCAGTCCGGCCGCAGCCATGGGCAGCGCAGCGGGGACAGGGATGGGGGCCAGATCGCCTTCGCCAAAGATCAGAGCTTTGGCTTTGCCCATGGCATCGTCGACCGCGTCGATGTAGAACGCAAAGCTATCGCTCGGCGAGACGGTGAATTCGTAGAACCCGGTCTGTGCGTTGTCGTCGATGTTGCTGGTCAGCTGAATCTCGGTGCCATTCAGGATCAGGCCGAATGGATCCCACGAGGGACCGTCGACATCATAGCTGTTGTAGATCCATGTGGTCGAAAACTTCACGATCCCTTCGAAACCTGTAAAGGTCAGCGAGGTGACTTTGCTTTCACCGGTGTTCGAGTTGGACCCCATCAGCTTATAATAGAAGTCGAAGGCAGGCATGGTGTTGGTCTTGTCGATAAAGGTACCATTGCCGCCGCCATCGTCAAAAGTACCGGTTGAGCCGTAGGGGCCGTCGAAATCAACGGTGGCCGCCTGCGCGCCGGTTGCCAGAAGTAGGCACATTCCAGCAGCACTCAGAAACTTTAGCATAATTAAATCCTCAAATTGGAACGCCCCGTACATTTCAGGACCAATTTATTGTGCCATCAATTCCCGTCACGTCTTTACGGAATTTAAAGATTTTACGAAAAATTATCTGGCCGGCGTTCTCTCGGTATTTGGGATGAATTCACGTGTTTGAAAAGAAACAGGAAATCTTCCAACTTTTGAGCAAAAGTATGATCTCTGTTTGAAGTTATGTTTGTCTCCATTATGGCAACAGTCGGGCGTTTCTATCATTTACGCAGAAACTAACGGGTAAAATGAAAAAACGGCACCGAAGCGCCGCCTTTCCGTGATTCACCGATGGGGGTAAGTGCCTCTCAGACAGAGAGTTTTCCCCACAGATCGTAGTCACCGGCCTCGTCGACCTCGACTTTGACGATGTCTCCAACTGACAGATCGCCTGTGCCTTCGTCGATGAAGAGGTTGCCATCGATTTCAGGTGCATCCGCCCAAGTGCGGCAGGATGCGATGCCATCTTCGTCGATATCGTCAACAATCGCTTCCAGCGTTTTTCCAACCTTGGCCGCCAGCTTGGCCTCGGAAATGGCCTGCGCTTTTTCCATGAATCGCTCCCAACGGTCCTGTTTGATTTCGTCCGGCACGTGGTCAGGCAATTCGTTCGAGCGGGCGCCATCCACGTTCTCGTACTGGAAGCAGCCGACGCGATCCAATTGTGCTTCGTCTAACCAATCCAGCAGCGTTTGGAACTCTGCTTCGGTTTCGCCGGGGTAGCCGACGATAAAGGTCGAGCGCAAAGTGATGTCGGGGCATACGTCGCGCCATGCGTTGATCTCGTCCAGCGTTTTGGCGGCTGCGGCAGGGCGCGCCATCCGCTTCAGCGTGTCGGGATGCGCGTGCTGGAAGGGGATATCCAGATAGGGCAGGATCAGCCTCTCTGCCATCAGAGGGATCAGGTTGCGCACATGGGGGTATGGGTAGACGTAGTGCAGTCGGACCCACGCACCCAAGGACCCCAGATCGCGCGCCAGATCAGTGATGTGGGCGCGGTGGCCGCGCTCCTCAGCGTGTTTGATATCGACACCATAGGCGCTGGTGTCTTGGCTGATCACCAACAGTTCCTTGACGCCATTCTCGACCAGCTTTTCCGCCTCGCGGACGATGGCATGAGCAGGTCGGCTGACCAGACGGCCGCGCATGTCGGGGATGATGCAGAATTTGCACTTGTGGTTACAGCCCTCGGAAATCTTGAGGTAGCTGTAGTGGCGCGGGGTCAGGCTGACGCCGCTAGCGGGCAGTAGGTCGATGAACGGATCGGGGCTCGGGGGCACCGCGCCGTGCACAGCGTCCAGTACCTGCTCGTATTGGTGGGGGCCGGTGACGGCCAAAACTTTGGGGTGGTGGCCTGTGATATACTCTGGCTCTGCCCCCAGACAGCCAGTCACGATCACACGGCCGTTTTCGTTCAACGCCTCGCCGATGGCCTCAAGCGACTCCGCCTTGGCCGAGTCAAGAAACCCGCAGGTGTTCACAATCACCGCATCTGCACCTGAATAGTCAGGGCTGATCGCATAGCCTTCGGCCCGCAAGCGGGTCAGAATACGTTCGCTGTCCACCAGCGCTTTGGGGCAGCCCAAGGACACCATGCCGATGGTCGGCTGGCCGGGGCGGGCCTCGTCGCGGATCTGCGCGCGGGGGGCGATGTCAGGTCGCAGGTTCGGGGGGTTCTGGCTCATGGTCGGTCCACCGGCTAGCGGCCACAAGGCATCATGACCTTGCAACCAAAAACGACGAAAGGGGCCTGATCCAGCCCCCTGCTTCTTTTTGCTCTAAATACTCATTAACACGTCGCCACCCACAGGGCACCTACGCGCGATGATCAGCGGCGACGGTCCCGCTTGTTGTTCACGGGCTGGAACGCCACGCCGACGTGAGCCTCGCAGTAGGGTTTGCCCTGCTGCACGGGGTGGCCGCAGAACCAGAAGTCCGGGGTCGCCGGATCGCCCACGGGCCATTTGCAGGTCCGCTCGGTCAGCTCCATCAGCGACAGCTTCTTCGCCTTCTTCTCGACTTCGCTCACCTTGGCCAGAGCCTCGGCGGGAATCTCGTTGGCCGAAGGCTGCGGGGGCAGGGGCTGACCAGCAGGGATGATCGCCTTACGGGCAGGGGTGGTCACCGGTACAGGGCGCGGCTCGGGCGCAGGCGCAGCGGCCGCAGGGGCGGGCTCGGGCTTGGGCGCGGGTTTGGGCTTGGCTTCCGCCTTGGGCTTGGGCGCTGGTTTGGGCTCTGCAGCCGCCGCAGGTGCCGACGCGGCAGAGGCGCCTGCGTTGCGGTTCGACAGACCCAGACGGTGCACTTTGCCGATCACCGCGTTACGGGTCACGCCACCAAGCTCCTTGGCGATCTGGCTTGCCGATTGGCCTTCGCCCCACATCTTTTTCAGAAGCTCAACGCGTTCGTCGGTCCAGGACATACAGCTTTCCTTGATGGTCACAGGCGTCCGGAGGGGGACTGCCTTATAGAATTTGATCGAGGCCCTATTCTAATCATCCCGTGGCGCGTTACAAGGCACGCAAAGCATTCAAGGGAATTCGGACGATGTCACACATGAACGATATGGGCGAAAGACGCTTCGGGCGCGTGAATTGGCTGGGCCTGATGACGCTCGCCGAACGGGAATGTCGCCGCTTTCTTGCGGTCTGGAACCAGACGCTGGCTGCACCGATTGTCACCGCAGGCCTATTTCTAACGATTTTCGCGATTGCAATCGGCCCAACCCGCGGCGACGTGATGGGCGTACCCTTTGTGAACTTCATCGCTCCGGGCATCCTGATGATGACCGTGATCCAGAACGCCTTTGCGAATGTATCGTCCTCGATCGTCAGTGCAAAAGTCCAAGGAAACATCGTCGACACCCTGATGCCGCCCCTGTCGGCAGGCGAGATGGTGCTGGGATATTTGGCCGGAGGCATCGTGCGCGGCGTGCTGGTGGCTATCGTGATCGCCCTAGCGATTCTCTTGTTCCTCGGCACTGGCCTCAAACACCCGTTCGTCGCGCTGGCATTCATCATCGTTGGCTCGGCCTTCATGGGCGGTTTGGGTATGGTCGCGGCGGTCTATGCGCAGAAGTTTGATCAAATTGCCGCGATCACAAACTTCGTCGTCACGCCGCTCGCCTTCCTGTCGGGCACCTTCTACTCGGTCGAGGCGATGCCCGTCGGCCTCTACCAGATCACCCACCTCAATCCGATTTTCTACTTCATCGATGGGGTGCGCTGGTCCGTCCTTGGGGTGTCGGACAGCAGCCCGGTCTTTGGATTCTGCTTCGGCCTGATCGCGGCGATCGCGGTAAACATGCTGGCATGGTGGATGTTCCGCACAGGCTACCGCCTCAAGGCCTAAGCGAATCTTCTTTATTTTTGCCCTGCGTCACGCTATGCGCAGGGCATGATGACCCAACAGTTCATACCTGCTGCAACAGCCCTACGACGCCGACGCGCCTTTTTCGCGTAACGACAGCTGTCATCTTGTGCTTTTTTCGCACGCCTCTTTTTACAAAATACCCGTAATCGTTGACTTGAGCGGCCTCTCAGGCCACCAAAGCCTTCATCCACAAGGAAGAATGCCATGATCCCTTCGGTTCTGCCCACTTACAATCGTGCTCCGCTATCCTTCGTCAAAGGCGAAGGCAGCTGGTTGATCGAGGCTGATGGCCGACGTTTTCTCGACCTCGGTGCGGGGATCGCGGTAAACGCCCTTGGCCACGCCAACCCGGCCCTGACCGAGGCGCTGACCACCCAAGCCCAGAACCTGTGGCATGTGTCGAACCTCTACCAAATCCCGCAGCAGCAACAGCTGGCGGACAAGCTGGTCGATGCCACCTTTGCCGACACCGTGTTTTTCACCAACTCGGGTACCGAAAGCTGCGAGTTGGCGGTCAAGATGGCGCGCAAGTACTGGCACGACAAAGGCCAGCCGGAACGGCATGTGATCATAACTTTCGACGGCAGCTTCCATGGCCGGTCCTCGGCCGGTATCGCCGCCGCTGGCAGCGAGAAGATGACCAAAGGCTTCGCGCCCTTGCTGCCCGGTTTCCGTCATCTGCCCTTTGGGGATCACGACGCGATCAAAGAGGCAATGAAGCAGCCCGATGTGGCCGGGATCCTGATTGAGCCTGTGCAGGGCGAGGGCGGTATCCGTCCGCTGCCCGATGTCTGCCTCAAGGGCATCCGCGCGCTGTGCGACGAAACCGGCGCTCTGATGATGCTGGACGAAGTGCAGTGCGGCGTCTCGCGGACCGGCAAACTCTTTGCCCATGAATGGGCCGGCGTGAGCCCTGACATCATGATGGTCGCCAAAGGCATCGGCGGCGGCTTCCCCCTTGGCGCTGTCCTCGCAACCGAAGACGCCGCCAGCGGCATGACCGCAGGTACCCATGGCTCGACCTATGGCGGCAACCCACTGGGCTGCGCTGTGGGCAACAAGGTCATGGAGATCGTCAGCGATCCCGCCTTCCTCGAGGATGTGAACCGCAAGGCAGGCCTGCTGCGGCAGGGGCTGGAGTCCCTCGTTGCGCGCTTCCCCGATGTGTTCGAGTCCGTCCGCGGCCTTGGTCTCATGCTGGGCATCAAATGCAAGGTCACCAACGTCGACGTGGTCAAAGCCGCCTACGACGCGGGCCTGCTGACCGTGCCCGCAGGTGACAATGTTGTGCGCCTGCTGCCTGCCCTGAACATCCCTGACGAAGACATTGCCGAAGCTCTCAACCGCTTTGAGAAGGTCGCAACCGAAGTGCAACCTTCCTGACTTCATCTTTGTGAAAATACTCCGGGGGAGTCCGCGATACGCGGACGGGGGCAGCGCCCCCCTGGACCTCGGCCCCAAAGAAAGACACCGACATGAACCATTTCCTCGACATCCATAAAACGGATCAAGCCGACCTTCATAACATGATCGACCTCGCGGCGCGTATGAAAGCGGACCGCGCGGGCCTGCCCAAAGGTCGCCTGGACGCGGACAATGCGCTGGATGGCCGTATGGTCGCTCTGATCTTTGAAAAGCCTTCGACCCGCACACGCGTTAGCTTTGACGTCGGTATTCGTCAGATGGGTGGTCAGACGATGCTTCTGTCGGGCAAGGATATGCAGCTAGGCCACGGGGAAACCATCGCGGACACCGCGCGGGTTTTGTCGCGCTATGTCGATGCGATCATGATTCGGACCTTTGACGAATCGGTTCTGCTGGAACTGGCAGAGTACTCGGACGTACCCGTGATCAACGGCCTGACTGACCGCACGCACCCCTGCCAGATCATGGCGGACCTTCTGACCTATCAAGAGCACCGCGGTGATATCGCGGGCAAGAAAGTGGTCTGGTCCGGCGACGGCAACAACGTCTGCGCGTCCTTCCTGCATGCGGCTGGACAGTTCGGTTTCGACTTCACCTTTACCGGCCCCGAAAAGCTCGACCCCGAGGCAGAGTTCATTGGCTATGCCCGCTCCAAAGGTGTTCAGGTGTCGATTGAGCGGGATCCGTTCAAGGCGGTCGAAGGTGCCGATTTGGTTGTGACAGACACATGGGTGTCCATGCACGATAGCCAATCGACCAAAGAACGCAGGCATAATCTGCTGCGCCCCTATCAGGTCAATGACGATCTTATGGCGGCCGCCAAAGACGACGCTCTGTTCATGCACTGCCTGCCCGCACACCGCGGCGAAGAAGTGACCAGCAGCGTCATGGACGGTCCCCAAAGCGTGATTTTCGACGAGGCGGAAAACCGTCTGCATGCGCAGAAAGCTGTCGTGCGCTGGTGCCTCGGGCTCTGATCCTCTGCGCGCCTGCACAGGCCATCTTCACTTAAAACCGCTTGATGTTCGCGCTAACACCGTTAGATATCACACCAGTTATGATAGGAGTGATTAATGGCTGAGGCACAGAAGATCGGTTTGATCGGCTTGGGAACCATGGGCAGCGCGCTGGCGCTGAACCTGGCGGAAAAAGGCGCGCATGTCGTTGTCCAGAACCGGACCCACGCACGCGTTCCCGAATTCATCTCCGAGGCTGGTGATCTGGCCTCGAACCTAGAGGGTGCAGGCGATCTGGCCGATCTGGTCGCACGTCTGCCCCAGCCGCGGTTCATCATTCTGATGACCCCCGCAGGCGGCCCCACCGACGCTATGATCGAAGACCTGAAGCCGTTGCTGGCGCAAGGTGACACGCTGATCGACGCGGGCAACTCCGACTTCCACGACACCCGTCGCCGCACTGCGGACATGGAAGCTGCTGGCTTCAAGTTCCTTGGTATGGGCGTATCGGGCGGCGAAGAGGGGGCACGCCACGGTCCCAGCATCATGGTTGGCGGCACCGAAGACGCCTATGCGCCCGTCAAAGACATCATCGAAGCAATCTCGGCCAAGTTCGAAGGCGCTCCTTGCGCTGCACATCTGGGCCCCGATGGTGCGGGCCACTTTGTGAAAACCGTGCACAACGGCATCGAATACGCTGACATGCAGATGATCGCCGAAGTCTACGGTCTGCTGCGGGACGCTGGCTGGGATGCAGCCAAAATCGGCGGACTGTTTGGCGATTGGGGCAAAGGTGATCTGGGTTCCTACTTGGTCGAAGTTACCGAAGCTGTTCTCACAGCCACCGACCCCGAGAGTGGCGCGGCAATGGTCGATGTCATCGCGGACAAAGCGGGCCAAAAAGGCACAGGCCGTTGGACAGTGATCGAAGCTCTGAAGCTTGGCCAATCCGCCAGCACTATCGAAGCGGCCGTCGCGGCGCGCTCTTGGTCGGCAGAGCCCGAGGTCCGCAATGCAGGTGAGGCAGCTCTGGTCCCTGCTGGCACCGAGGCTGTGACCGTCGAGCCCGAAGACTTGAAGAACGCGTTCCTTGCGGCCCGGATTCTGGCCTACGCGCAGGGCTTCCGTGTCCTGCAGGCCGCATCGGACACCTATGAGTGGGATCTGGACATGGCCCGCGTCGCCGAGGTCTGGCGCGCAGGCTGTATCATCCGCAGTGTCCTCCTGGACGAGATCAGCAGCGCCCATCGCGCAGGTCTGCCGAGCGGTCAGCTTTATTTGGCGGATGGTCTGCTGCAGAAAGTCACCGGCGGACTGCCCGCCCTGCGCCGTGTTGTGGCCGCTGCCGCCATTTCGGGTCAGCCCGCTCCAGCATTGGCAAGCGCTCTGTCGTTCATCGACACCATGCGTCACGGACGTGGCACCACGAACTTGATCCAAGCCCAGCGTGACTATTTTGGCGCTCACGGGTTCGAGCGCGTGGATAGCGACGAAACCGGTCTGCACGGTCCTTGGGCTGGCCACGGAATGTAATTCTGGGTCTGGGGGCGCTGCTCCCGCGCCTGTTGCAGGCAGACTCCCCCAGAGTTTTACAAAGACAACGATTATGCCGCCTTGGTTTTCAGGGCGGCATTTTTCGTCAGATGAGCCCGCGCGAGAGTACGACGAGCAGGTAGATCGCGAGTATGACGATGAGGTTCATCGCGATGCCGCGCAGGATTTGGATGCGTTTGTTCCTGCGGTCTGGGGCGGTGCCGCGGCCAATATACTTCTTCAGAAGAGCCACATTTTGCGCAGCATTCTCTGTATCCACTTGTAGCGCAAGTTTCGGATGGCCCGCGAGGCGGCTTGCTTCGGCGAGTTCAGTCGCGGCGCGTTTGGCTTTGCGTGGCAGCTTACGACCCGCTTTGGCGGCTTGGACATCAAGCGAACGGCCCTTGATCCCAAGGCGGGATTGCATCTGGCTGGACAGATCAGCCTCGAGTGTCACGATTTCGCGCGGGTCCATGGGTCATCCTTCTCGCCATCCGTGGCGTAAGATGGTTTATCAGGGGATGAGACTGACTGGAATGCAACCGAGCTTTGGATATTTACACAAAGATGTTGAATTTTGACACGTATGGCGCGGGCGAGCCGTCCCTGATGATCGTTCATGGCCTGTATGGCTCTGCACGGAATTGGGGGGTGATTTCGCGCCGCCTGTCCGAAGACCGCAGGGTGATTGCCGTGGATCAGCGGAACCATGGAGAGAGCCCTTGGTACGACGCGCATACCTATCACGATATGGCGCAGGATTTGGCA
Organism: Donghicola eburneus; assembly: GCF_900115865.1. GTDB lineage: Bacteria > Pseudomonadota > Alphaproteobacteria > Rhodobacterales > Rhodobacteraceae > Donghicola > Donghicola eburneus. The sequence goes on from NZ_FOXY01000007.1 coordinate 145,105, forward strand.
CAGGTGATCGAGGCAGAGATGCCCGACGGCGCCATCGTCCTTGGGCACTCTATGGGGGGCAAAGCTGCAATGGTTTTGGCCCTGACACGACCAGAGTTGGCTAAGGGGCTGGTGGTCGCAGATATTGCGCCGGTGACGTATACCCACTCGCAGATCCAGTTTGTCGAGGCGATGCAAGCGTTGGACCTGTCGCAGGTGAGCACGCGTGGGGACGCGAACCGGTTGATGCAAGAGACGGTGCCCGATGATGGTGTTCGGGCATTTCTTCTGCAGTCTTTGGACGTCAAGGAACGGCGGTGGCGTCTGAATCTGGATGTGCTGGCCAAAGAGATGGCGACAGTAACGGGCTGGCCAGAAGCAGAGATGCAGGGGCGCACCTATGCGGGGCCTGCGGTGTTTATCTCTGGCGCGAACAGCGACTATGTCAGTCCAGAGGGTCGTGATGCGGCCAAGGCCCATTTCCCCACAGCGAAATTTTTCAAGATTCCAGGTGCAGGCCATTGGCTGCACGCTGAGAAGCCACGCGAATTCGAAGCCGCCGTGAAAACGTGGATTGACGCTCAGGCGTTCTCGTAAATCTGCTTGGCGATAAACCAACTGATGGGCAGCGCCGCAACAAAGCCGACGGCTGAGGCGATCAGGATCGGGACCAACGTGTCATAGCCCATCACGAGAACGACCACGATAAACGTGCCCATCAGGGTGGTGGAGATCAGAGAAAACAGGGTTGTGGCTAGTCGGAACATCATGGCCTCCTCGGGCAATTGCGCGTCACCCGAGGATATTTATATGCATTATTCAGAATGTGATCTTTGATCTGGATCAGCGTTTCTTCACATACTTGGTCAAGATGACGATCCGCTGGCCCTCGACGCGGCCCTCAATGTGCTCTGCATTGTCTTGAACCAGTGAAATACGGGGGACAGAAGTGCCGCGCTTGGCCGTGAAGCCGCCACCTTTGACGGGCAGATCCTTGATCAATACGACCGTGTCGCCAGCGGCCAATTGCACGCCGTTTGAGTCGCGATGGATGGTTTCCTTGATCTCGTTCTCAACCCAAGCGCGCCGCTCTTCATCCAGCCAAACCTGATCGCTCAGATCGCGGGCCCAGTCATGGTCTGACAGGCGCTCCAGCAGACGTACTGCCAGAACCTGAGTGGCTGCATCCTCGGACCACATGGCCGAACCAAGGCAGCGCCAATGATCAGGCTCGGTCGTCTCGGCGATTTGAGCCGCACAGACATCGCAAATTTCGGTTGTGGCGCCTTCGGGACCTCCTGTGACGGCGTAGGCAGAGGTCGAGGTTTCGGCGGAACACAGGGCGCAGGGCATCGGCAAACTTTCAGGTTGGGTCTCGTTGCCCTCCCTTAGGCCAAGAGGCGCAGGTCGAAAACATACATCTCACCCGCGTCTTTCATCTTTGCCCAAATACTCCGGGGGAGTCCGCGGCAAGCGGACGGGGGCAGCGCCCCCCAAATCCCGCCCAAAGAAAAAGGCGCCCGAAGGCGCCTCTCCAATCAATCGTCCATCTTGAGCGCGTTGATAAACGCCTCTTGGGGGATTTCGACGCGGCCGAACTGGCGCATCTTTTTCTTACCGGCTTTTTGCTTCTCCAGCAGCTTCCGCTTACGAGTAGCGTCACCACCGTAACACTTCGCAGTAACGTCCTTGCGCAGCGCGGCAAGCGTTTCGCGGGCAATCACCTTGCCGCCGATTGCGGCCTGAATCGGGATCTTGAACATGTGGCGAGGGATCAGCTCTTTAAGCTTCTCGCACATGGCGCGGCCGCGCATTTCAGCGCGGGTGCGGTGGACCATGATCGAGAGTGCATCCACAGGCTCGTCGTTCACGAGAATCTGCATCTTCACCAGCGTGTCTTCGCGGTAGCCGGTCATCTGATAGTCAAAGGATGCATAGCCCTTGGTCACCGACTTTAGGCGGTCGTAGAAGTCAAAGACCACCTCGTTCAGCGGCAGGTCATAGACCGCCATCGCGCGGCTGCCCGCGTAGGTCAGATCTTCTTGGATGCCGCGGCGATCCTGACACAGCTTCAGCACGTCACCAAGGTACTCATCGGGGACCATGATCGTCGCTTTGATGCGCGGTTCCTCAATGCGGTCAACCTTCGACGGGTCGGGCATATCAGCCGGGTTGTGCAGCTCGATCAGCTCACCGTCGCGCATGTAGATGTGGTAGACCACGCTCGGCGCGGTGGTGATCAGCTCGATGTTGTACTCGCGCTCGATCCGGTCGCGGATCACCTCAAGGTGCAACAGACCAAGGAAGCCGCAGCGGAAGCCAAAGCCCAGAGCGGCCGAGCTTTCCATCTCGTAGCTGAAGGACGCGTCGTTCAGAGCCAGCTTTTCGATCGCGTTGCGCAGGTCGTCGAATTCGGCGCTGTCCACGGGGAAGAGACCACAGAACACCACAGGGATCGAAGGTTTAAATCCGGGCAGGGCGGTTTCGCAGCCCTTCTTCTCGGTGGTGATCGTGTCACCGACGCGGGTGTCGCGGACCTGTTTGATCGATGCGGTCAGGAAGCCGATCTCGCCCGGTCCAAGCTCTGCGATGTCTTGCATCTGCGGACGGAAGACACCCAGCTTTTCAACGGGGTACTGGCCGCCGGTTTTCATCATTTTGATCCGGTCGCCTTTTTTGATGACACCGTCGACCACGCGGATAATGACCACAACACCGAGGTAGGGGTCATAGTAGCTGTCTACCAGCATCGCCTTGAGCGGTGCGTTGCGGTCGCCTTTGGGCGCAGGCAGGCGGGTGACGATGGCTTCGAGCACATCGGGGATGCCGACGCCGGTCTTGGCCGAGATATGAACGGAGTCTGACGCGTCGATTCCGATCACGTCTTCGATCTGCTCGGCTACTCGCTCGCAATCGGATGCGGGCAGGTCGACCTTGTTCAGGACGGGCACGATCTCGTGGTCCGCGTCGATCGCCTGATACACGTTGGCCAGAGTCTGCGCCTCGACGCCTTGGGTCGAGTCGACAACCAAGAGCGATCCCTCGACCGCCTGCATCGAGCGGCTGACCTCATACGAGAAGTCCACGTGGCCGGGGGTGTCGATCAGGTTCAGCACATAGGTCTGGCCGTCCTTGGCCGGATAGTCGATCCGGACGGTGTTCGCCTTGATGGTGATCCCGCGCTCGCGCTCGATGTCCATGGAGTCCAGAAGCTGGGCCTTCATGTCACGTTCGGCGACGGTGCCAGTCAATTGAATCAGCCGGTCGGCCAGGGTGGATTTACCGTGGTCGATGTGGGCAACGATCGAGAAATTGCGGATGTTCGAGAGCTCTGTCATGCACGGCGATATGCGGTGGAAAACAGGTTTGGTCAAGCGACTCGATGGGGCCAGAGCCCCTGTTTTGCAGCTTTTTGATCGACCGAGCACACCTAACAGATTCGTTCATCGCGCCAGATCACACGGCTGTTGCGATCCCGATGCCCATTTCTGCGCCTGATCTGACGTCCGAAGGGATGGGTTCATCGGCAAATCAATGCCGATGACAACAATTCCATGGAACAAACGGGTAGCGTTTATTGAAAGAAAGCGGCGCTTACGGCATGCTCCTTGCGAATAGCAGTTTATAGCTAGGGACGAGCAGTGATGATCCGCAAAACCGTTACACTTCTGTGCACCGCCGGTCTTCTGGCCAGCGCAACAGCAACCGCCACGCTGGCAGGCCCCGTCGAACGCGCATGCCGCCAATCCGACCGCCCTCAGGCCTCGGCCTCGCTCTGTGGCTGCATTGGCCGTGTCGCCGACCAGACGCTGTCCCGCGCGGATCAGCGCCAGGCCGCAGACTTCTTCAAGGATTCGGACAAGGCGCAGGAGGTCAAAATGTCTGACCGCCGCAGCCACAAGGAATTCTGGGACCGTTACAAGCGTTTCGGCCAAACCGCAGAGCTTTACTGCTCTTGATCGCGCAGCGCGGCGATTAGGCCACGGGCAGCATCCTCGATCATATCCAGCGTGCCGTCGAAATCGCGGCTGTAATAAGGGTCCGGTACATCTGTGCCGGGCTTTTTGCTGTAGTCCGACAGCATGCGCACCGGCGTCGTGTTTCCCTTGGGGCGCATGGCCTGCACATCGCGCTGGTTGTTCTTGTCCATCGTGATGATCAGGTCGAACCGGTCGAAATCGTCTCGGGTAATCTGGCGGGCTCGCAGGGTACTCAGGTCATAGCCGCGCGAGTTGGCGACCGCTTGCATGGGACCGTACGGGGCTTCGCCCACATGCCATGGGCCGGTGCCTGCGCTGTCTAATGTAAGCTCCAAATCCGCTGCCATTGCCCGCACAACGCCCTCTGCCGATGGAGAGCGGCAGATGTTTCCAAGGCAGACGAAGAGGATGCTGGTCATGGCGGGTTTCCTTTGTCAGGGTTGAATAAAAACGGGCTAACAGAGGGCAGGGCAATGGAAAAGATCGTGATTCTCACGGGTGCAGGGATTTCAGCCGAAAGCGGGCTAGGCACATTCCGCGACGAGGGCGGATTGTGGGCGGCACACCGGATCGAAGACGTCGCTACTCCCGAAGGGTTTGCCCGCGATCCGAAGCTGGTCCAGAACTTCTACAACATGCGCCGTGCCCAAGCGCGCAAGGCAGAACCGAATGCTGCCCACTACGCCTTGGCCAAGCTGGAGCAAGAGTTCACGGGCGAAGTCATCATTGTCACCCAGAACGTGGACGGTCTGCACGAGCGCGCCGGAAGCCAGAACGTGATGCACATGCACGGCTTCCTCGAAGGGGCGCTTTGTGCCGGATGCGGACACCGCTGGCCCGCGCCGTTAAACATGAAGATCACCGACCGCTGCCCGAAGTGCAAAGAGGTCGCCACGCGCCCCGACATCGTCTGGTTCGGGGAAATGCCCTACGACATGGAAGATATCTGGGATCACCTGCGAAGCTGCGATTACTTTGTGTCCGTCGGAACCAGCGGGAATGTCTATCCTGCCGCTGCCTTTGTACAAGACGCAGCGCGCCATGGGGCCATCACGATCGAGCTGAACCTAGAGCCCTCTGCCGTGGTGTCTGATTTCGCCGAAAGCCATTGCGGCAAGGCCAGCGACATCGTGCCCGAGTGGGTCGAGAAAATGCTGTCCGTCAGAAAATAAGGGCGGGCCGTTTCCGGCGCCGCCCTTTGTGACCTAGCAGAAGGTTCGCCTTAGTTGCTGTTCATCTTACCGTGGTCCATTTTGCCGTGCTGCATGGCGCCGTGGGCGTCCTGACGCTCCAGATCGACGGGGATTTGGACCTCAATCTCGCCAGCCTTTTCAAAGACCAGCGTGACGTTCAGCATGTTCCCCTGTTCAAAAGGTGCATTGAGGCCCATGAACATGACGTGATCGCCACCGCGCGCCAGCGCGTGGGTGCCGCCTGCGGGTACGGGGAAGCCGTCTTCGTCCTGTCGCATCTGCATGACGCCGTTGCCCGCGTCGATATGGGTGTGCAGCTCAACCTTTTTCGCGGCGTCCGAGCGCGCGTCGATTAGCTGATCGTCTTCGGTGCCGGTGTTTTCGATCACAAAGAACGCCGCCCCGGATTTGGCGACAGGCGAGGCCGAGCGCGCATAGGCATCTTTGATAGCGATTTCAGCGCCTACAGACAGGGGCAGGGCGCAAACAGACAGAGCGGCAATCGCCTTGAGTGCGAAAGTCATAAGGATTTTCCTTGTTCGAGAATGGGATGTTTTGGTCTGAGGTTGGGATCAGGCCAGAACAGGCGGTCCACGGGCGCAGGCCTGCGGGGCGGCTGCGCTGTGGGCGTTCCACGTTTCGACAGGGAAAAAGGCGGCACTTTGGTGAGAAGGCGCAAATGTCTCTGGTTGCCATACAGCGACTGCCGCCAGCAGCGTCAGCGCGCACTCTGGGCAGTAGTGCAGGCTGGCGGGTTTCCCATCGGCGTCTACACCGACGGTCACAGGACCCGTGCCAGTACACAGCTCCATCTGCCCCACTGCGGGGGCCTGCCCGCGAATATAGCCCATGTGCACGGCGGTGAACGCCATGAGACAGGCCAGCAGCAGGCTGAAGATATGGAAACCGAGTTTTCTCATCGCCAAAGATTTACGCAGACCGTGAAGCCGCCACAAGGCTGGGCATAAAAAAAGACCCTGCGCCAATGGCCGCAGGGTCCCTTTTATTCGAGTGCTTAAAAGCAGATTAGGCGTTTGCGGCCTGTGCTTTTGCGATCTCTTTTTTCACCTTCAGAGCGGTCGACGACAGCTCGGTGTCTTTTGCTTTTGCCAGGAACGCGTCCAGACCACCACGGTGGTCGACGCTACGCAGAGCAGCAGCCGAAATGCGCAGCTTCACGCCACGACCCAGAGTCTCGGACTGCAGGGTCACGTCGTTCAGGTTGGGCAGGTAACGACGGCGGGTTTTGTTGTTTGCGTGGCTGACATTGTTGCCAGTCATGGGGCCTTTACCGGTCAGTTCGCAGCGGCGCGACATGTTACTTTCCTCGTTTCGATCTCGATGTCAGTGGCTGGGCGCCACTGCGCCCTCGAATATCAAAGGGGCGCAAATACCTACGCCCCCGGAATCCGTATCGCGGTCGTGTAGGTGAGTTTCAGGAGAACGTCAAGCGATTCACCCGTGACTTAGGCCCAATGTTTTCAACATTTCTTGCGCTGCAAGGCTTGGCGTCGTCTCGCCGGCTGCGACCTCTGTCCCAAGGGCCTGCATTTTATCGCGCAAGGGGCCGGGGGCCGTCAACTGCGCGAGCAGGGTTTGGCGGACCTCTTCTTCGAACCAGTAGCGGGCCTGATCTGCGCGGCGCTGATCAAAGAACCCCTGGTCGCGGCGCCAACCGGACAGGGTCTGCATCTCGTCCCACGCGGTTTGCAGGCCGTTTTCCTCTAGCGCGGAGACGCACATCGCTTTGGGAAAGCCTTCGGGGTCCTGCGGGCGCTTTCGTAGCAGGCGCAAGGCACCGGCGTAGTCGGCTTGAGTGCGGGTCGCGACGGGTTTCAGATCGCCGTCGGCCTTGTTCACCAGAATAATGTCGGCGATTTCCATGATCCCGCGTTTAACGCCCTGAAGTTCGTCACCGCCCGCGGGGGCCATCAGCAGGATGAACAGGTCGGACATCTCGGCCACCACAGTCTCGGATTGTCCGACGCCCACGGTTTCGATCAGGATGATGTCAAAGCCGCTGGCTTCGCACAGGGCGACAGCCTCGCGCGTGCGGCGTGCCACACCGCCAAGGTGCGATTGGCTGGGAGAGGGCCGGATAAAGGCCATGGGATCGCGGCTGAGACGATCCATACGCGTCTTGTCCCCCAGAATAGAGCCACCAGAGCGCGCCGAACTGGGGTCCACCGCCAGAACTGCCACGCGCAGCCCCAGCGCGGTCAGCATCATGCCGAAGCTTTCAATGAACGTGGATTTGCCCACACCGGGCGTCCCCGACAGGCCGATCCGCAGGCCCTGACGGCCACAGGGGCGCAGGTATTCCAGCAGTTCGGTCGCCTGTTCGCGGTGGTCTGCCCGTCCGCTTTCCACCAGCGTGATGGCCCGTGCCAAGGCCCGCCGGTCCCCCGCCAGAATGCGATCGCCCATGTCGGTGATTTTCATTGCCAAACCCTTCCTCCGTATCGCTGGCGTTTGTGCCAAGGGGGCAGGGCGCTGTCCACCCGTGGACGGGCGCTAACACCTGCGTCATAAGCACTATATGACCGAATTGCCCATTCACGCCGCCCTCGATGACTTGATCCAAGCCCTGCGTTCACGCGGCCGCGCCGTGCTGCAAGCGCCCCCCGGCGCAGGCAAGACGACCGTGGTGCCGCTGGCGATGATGCAAGCGGGCCTGACGGACGGGCGCATCGTGATGCTGGAGCCGCGCCGCCTTGCCGCCCGCGCCGCTGCCGAGCGTATGGCCGAGACCTTGGGTGAACCAGTGGGCCAAACCGTGGGCTACCGCGTGCGCGGCGAATCAAAGGTGTCCAAATCCACCCGAATAGAGGTCGTGACCGAAGGCATCCTGACCCGCCGCATTCAGCAGGACCCCGAACTGGCAGGCGTGGGCGCGGTGATCTTTGACGAATTCCACGAACGGTCGCTGAACGCCGATCTGGGACTGGCTTTATGTTTGGAAGTCGCAGGCGCGTTACGGGACGACCTGATGCTGGTGGTCATGTCCGCGACCTTGGACGCAGAGCCTGTGGCGGCCCTGATGGACGCGCCTATGATCACCTCCGAAGGCCGCAGTTATCCGGTGGAAACCCGCTGGCTGGACCGCCCCCTTGGCCCCAAAGCTCGCATTCCTGAGGCAACCGCCGATCTGGTCGTTCAAGCGGTCAAAGAAACCGAAGGCGGCATACTGGTCTTCCTGCCCGGCGAAGGAGAGATCCGTCGCGTCGAGGGGCTGTTGAATGGCCGCCTGCCAGATGGCTGCGTCGTGCGCCCGCTTTTCGGGGCCATGGACTTTGCCGCCCAACGCGCCGCGATCCAGCCTTCCACGTCGGGCCGCAAGATCGTGCTGGCCACGTCTATCGCCGAAACCTCGCTGACCATTCAGGACATCCGCGTGGTGGTCGACGCGGGCCGCGCTCGCCGGTCGCGCTTCGATCCAGCCTCTGGCATGTCCCGTCTGGTGACCGAGCGCGTCACCAAAGCCGAAGCCACCCAGCGCGCAGGCCGCGCGGGACGTGTGGCCGAGGGCACCTGCTACCGCCTCTGGACGCGCGGCGAGGAGGGGGGACTGCAACCGTTCCCCCCAGCAGAAATCGAGAGCGCCGATCTGTCGGGGTTGGTGTTGGAGCTGGCCCAATGGGGCGCGGACCCCCCCGATCTGCCCCTGCTGACCCAGCCCAACGCGGGCTCCTATGCCGAAGCGACCGCGCTGCTGAAAATGCTGGGTGCTTTGGACGACACCGGGCGGATCACCGAGCATGGTCAGAAAATCACCCGCCTGCCGCTGCACCCGCGACTGGCCCATATGCTGACGGTCGCCGGGCGCGATGCGGCGCCTTTGGCTGCACTGCTGGCAGACCGAGACCCCCTGCGAGGTGCCCCGGTGGACCTGTCCCTGCGCGTCGAGGCCATCCGAGATACGCGCCGGTTCATGGAAGAGCGAAATTATCAGCCCCACCGCCCGACGCTGGAGCGCATCAAACAAGAGGCCAAGCGCCTGTCCAAAGACGCTCCCGAAGCTCGCGGACTCAGTCTGCCCGAGATGGCAGCATTGGCCTATCCCGACCGCATTGGTGCTCGCCGCAAGGGCACAGCGCCGCGTTACCTGATGTCCGGCGGCAACGGAGCGGTCCTTGACGAAGCCGACCCATCCGCCAACGCGCCTTACCTCGTGATTACCGACGTGGACGGCGACCGCCGCGAAGCTCGCATCCGACAAGCCATCGAGATCCGCCAATCTGACCTGCGTGCCTTGTTCGAGGACCGCATCGCTTGGCAAGACATCTGCGAATGGTCCCCGCGCGAGGGCCGCGTGATCGTCCGTAAGCAGGAACGCCTTGGCGCGATCGCGCTCGACGACCGTATCTGGCAGGATCCCGATCCGGACCTCGTTGCCCGGGCGATGCTGGACGGCGTGCGCCAACTTCCGCTGCCTTGGACAGACGCTGCCCGCCGTTTCGCCGCCCGCGTGGAACTCGCCCGCCCTCAGGACCCGGGCCTGCCCTCGATGAAGGATGCCGACCTATTGGCTGATGCCGAAGAGTGGTTGCTCCCTTATCTCACCGGGGTGAAAACATCCGCGGCGTGGAAAAACTTTGACATGCTGCCCGCCTTACGCGCGCGGCTCGACTATGCTCAGATGCAGGCGCTGGATCAAAAGACGCCAGCCCATTTCACCACGCCCCTCGGACGGCAAATCCCGATCGACTATAGCGGCGAGCACCCCGAGATCGAACTGCGCCTGCAAGAGATGTTCGGCCAAACGACCCATCCGACGGTGGCAGGGCAGCCCTTGCGCGTGACGCTGCTCTCTCCAGCGCGGCGTCCCGTTCAAACGACGATGGATATCCCCGGCTTCTGGGATTCCTCCTACGAAGATGTGCGGAAAGACATGCGCGGGCGCTATCCTAAACACCCTTGGCCCGACGATCCGCGCCAAGCTGATCCGACGTTGCGCATGAAACCACGGTCGTGACTTGAGTATTTATCGCAAAAAGAAGGGCGGGTTTTCGCGTCTTTTTGCCTTCAAATACACAAATAAAAAGGCCGCCCCGAAAGGCGGCCTGAAAACCAATCGAGCGCGCGGGCGTGCCCGCGCTCCGCTAGATTAGAGGTTCGGGTACATCGGGAAGCGCGCGCAGAGTTCTGCGACTTCGCCGCGGACCTTGGCTTCGACTTCGCCGTTGCCCTCTTCGCCGTTTGCAGCCAGACCGTCGACAACTTCAATGATCCATTTGCCGATCTGACGGAACTCTTCCTCACCGAAGCCACGGGTCGTGCCGGCGGGCGAGCCCAGACGGATGCCGCTGGTGATGGTGGGCTTTTCGTCGTCAAACGGCACGCCGTTCTTGTTGCAGGTGATGTGCGCGCGGCCCAGAGCGGCCTCGGTCGCGTTGCCCTTCACGCCTTTGGGGCGCAGGTCAACGAGCAACAGGTGCGTGTCGGTGCCGTGGGTCACGGTGTCCACGCCGCCCTTGTGCAGCTCGTCAGCCAATGCCTGAGCGTTCTTGATGACCTGCTTCTGGTACTCTTTGAAGTCGGGACGCAGCGCTTCGCCGAAGGCGACCGCTTTGGCCGCGATCACGTGCATCAGGGGGCCGCCCTGAATGCCGGGGAAGATCGCCGAGTTCACTTTCTTGGCGATAGCTTCGTCGTTGGTCAGGATCATGCCGCCACGGGGACCGCGCAGGGTCTTGTGGGTGGTGGTGGTCGCAACATGCACGTGGGGGAAGGGGTTGGGGTACTCGCCCGCAGCCACCAGACCCGCAAAGTGCGCGATGTCCGCCATCAGGTAGGCGCCAACGCTGTCAGCGATTTCACGGAACTTCGCGAAGTCGAGCTGACGCGGGATCGCCGAACCGCCAGCCACGATCAGGGCAGGCTTGTGCTCGTTCGCCAGTTCCTGGATCTGGTCGTAGTCCACGTCGAGGGTCTGACGGGTCACGCCGTACTGAACCGCGTTGAACCACTTGCCCGACTGGTTCGGCTTTGCGCCGTGGGTCAGGTGACCGCCAGCATCAAGGCTCATGCCCAGAATGGTGTCGCCGGGTTTGATGAGCGCTTGGAAGACGCCCTGGTTGGCCTGCGAGCCCGAGTTGGGCTGGACGTTGGCAAACTCACAGCCGAACAGCTGCTTGGCGCGGTCGATCGCCAGGTTTTCAGCGATGTCGACGTACTGGCAGCCACCGTAGTAGCGGCGACCCGGGTAGCCTTCGGCGTACTTGTTGGTCATGACCGAACCCTGTGCTTCGAGCACAGCAGCCGATACGATGTTCTCGGACGCGATCAGTTCGATCTCGTCGCGCTGGCGGCCCAGTTCCTGACGGATTGCGCCGAACAGGTCAGCGTCGCGGGATTCCAGCGATTCAGTGAAAAAGCCATTGTCACGGTGAGGGGCGTTCATGGGTGCCTCCGAAGCCAAAGGATGTGATTGGCGCTGTTCCTATAGGAAAGTGTAACAAAGGCAAAGATCGTAAAACGACCTAGTGCATCTTGGCCGCGGCAATGCTGGCACTTCGGGGAAACTTGTGGTTGTTTCGGAACCGACCTCTCCTTCAGGAAACAGGGTATGACGATCCGAATTGCTTTTAGCGCCAGTTCCGCCCCGATTGCGCAATCCGCCAAAGAGGCTTTGGTGCGCCGTTATGGAGAGGTCCCTCTGGAGGAGGCCGATGTGATCGTCGCCTTGGGAGGCGACGGGTTTATGTTGCAGACCTTGCACGCGACCCAAGACCTGCCAGCGCCTGTTTACGGCATGAACCGTGGCACAGTTGGCTTTCTGATGAACGAATATTCCGAGGCGGATTTGCCCGGCCGTCTGGCGCGCGCCGAAGAAGAGATCATAAATCCCTTGGCCATGAAAGCTGTGACCGTTGACGGAGAAGAGCACGAGGCTTTGGCCATCAACGAGGTCTCTTTGATCCGGAATGGTCCTCAGGCGGCCAAGTTGCGAATCACGATCGACGGACGGTTGCGGATGAAAGAATTGGTCTGCGATGGCGCGCTGGTCGCCACGCCAGCGGGGTCGACCGCGTACAACTATTCGGCGCATGGTCCGATCCTGCCGATTGGCGCAGACGTTTTGGCGCTGACGGCGATTGCGCCGTTTCGTCCCAGGCGGTGGCGCGGGGCGCTCCTGCCCAAGCGGGCCGTCGTCCGGTTCGATGTAATTGATTCGGGGAAACGTCCGGTCATGGCGGATGCAGATTCGGCGTCCGTCACCAACGTCGCCTCGGTCGAGATCCACGTCGCGCCAGAGATCAAACACAAGATCCTGTTCGATCCGGGCCATGGCCTCGAAGAACGTCTGATCCGAGAACAATTCGTCTAAGGCCTCCGTTGGCTTCCTGAAACATTTTTCAGGAGAGCATTTTGGACAGTCTTGTGGCGCTTTTGTCGTCTCCGACATTTCTGATCACTTGGGGCTGCCTTGTGGTGGTCAGCCAGATCATTCTTCAGGTCGATCTTTATAAGAACAACAGCCATCTGATGTCGCTGATGAAGCTCGTGTGGAGCTTTACTCGGGGCCAATCGGTCTGACGATCTACTGGTTCTCGGGCCGCAAAGAGATTTCGGATGACGGCGACTATCGCCGCGCGTTTCGGTCCGTCGCGCACTGCTATTCTGGCTGTGGGCTGGGGGAACTGACGGGTCTGCTGATCACCGTCGGCATTTTTGGGGCGAGCCAGTGGGTGGTCGTTCTGGTGACCTTTATGCTGGCCTATGCAGCGGGCTATGCGCTGACAGTTGGGCCGCTGTTGCAAGACGGGGTCGGGCTGAAATCGGCGCTGAAGGACGCAGTGTTTTCAGAGACGCCCAGTATTTTTGTGATGGAGGTTGTGGGGATCACTGTCGATCTGCTGGTGGCAGGCAACGCCGGACCGCATCAGCCGCTGTTTTGGTCCTCGCTGGTTCTGTCGCTCGGTTGCGGTCTGGTGGCGGCGTGGCCGGTGAACCTTTGGCTGATCCGTCACGGTATTAAGGAAGGCATGATGGACCCGCGCATGACTGATCACGGGGATCATCATGAGCATCACCATGGCGAGCACGCCCACGGTTAAACGAAAATGGCCACCCTGTGATGGGGTGGCCATTGTTCAGTCTTCAATACCTTAGCTGGCCGGATAGCCGAGCGTTTTCAGAGACGTCGCAATCTCGTCGAGGATCGCGGGGTCGTCGATGGTGGCGGGCATCTTGAACTCTTCGCCATCTGCGATCTTGACCATGGTGCCGCGCAAGATTTTGCCCGAGCGGGTCTTGGGCAGGCGATCCACCACAACTGCCAGTTTAAAGGCCGCCACGGGGCCGATCTTGTCACGGACGAGCTTGACGCATTCCTTGACCACATCCGCGTGGTCGCGGTCGCAGCCCGAGTTCAGGCACAGGAAGCCAAGGGGCAGCTGGCCCTTCAGTTCGTCCGCCACGCCGATCACCGCGCATTCGGCCACATCGGGGTGCGAAGCCAGAACCTCCTCCATGCCGCCAGTCGAGAGGCGGTGGCCTGCGACGTTGATCACGTCATCGGTGCGCGCCATGATATAGAGGTAGCCGTCCTCGTCCTTCATGCCCGCATCGCCGGTTTCGTAATAGCCGGGGAAGGTGTTCAGATAGCTCTTCTTGAAGCGCTCTTCGGCGTTCCACAGGTTGGGCAGGGTGCCGGGGGGCAGGGGCAGCTTGATCGCGATCGCGCCAAGGGTGCCTGCCTCGACCGGATGACCGGCCTCGTCCAGAATTTGCACATCGTAGCCGGGCATCGGAACCGAAGGGCTGCCGAGTTTGACAGGCAGCTCTTCAATCCCCAGCGGGTTCGCGGCGATCGCCCAACCTGTTTCGGTCTGCCACCAGTGGTCGATGATCGGAACGTTCAGCTTTTCCTGTGCCCATTCGATGGTCGCGGGGTCCGCGCGTTCGCCCGCCAGATATACGGCGCGCAGTCCGCTCAGGTCGTACTTCTTGATGAACTCGCCGGTCGGGTCTTCGCGGCGCACTGCGCGGAAGGCGGTCGGCGCAGTGAAGAAGGATTTGACCTTATGCTCGTCGATAATGCGCCAGAAGGTGCCCGCATCGGGGGTGCCAATGGGCTTGCCTTCGAAGACGATGGTGGTGTTGCCGGTGATCAGCGGACCATAGCAGATATAGCTGTGCCCCACGACCCAACCCACGTCCGACGCGGCCCAGAAGACTTCGCCGGGCTCGACGTTGTAGATGTTCTTCATGGTCCAGTTCAGCGCGACTAGATGGCCCGCGGTGGGGCGCATCACGCCCTTTGGCTGGCCCGTGGTACCCGACGTGTAGAGGATATAGGCCGGGTGGTTGCCCTCGACCGGAACGCATTCCGCAGGCTCAACACCGTATTGGAAGCCGTGCCAGTTGTAATCGCGGCCCTCTTCCAGATGGGCGACTTCCTGTTCGCGCTGGAAAATCACGCAGAAGTCAGGCTTGTGCTGCGCCAGTTCAATCGCGCCATCGAGCAGGGGCTTGTAGTGGACCACGCGGCCGGGCTCGATCCCGCAGGAGGCTGCGATGATCGCCTTGGGTTTTGCATCATCGATCCGAACCGCCAGTTCGTTCGCGGCAAAGCCGCCGAACACGACTGAATGGATCGCACCGATACGGGCGCAGGCCAGCATCGCCTCAAGCGCTTCGGGGATCATGGGCATGTAGATGATGACGCGATCACCCTTTTCGACGCCCTTGGCGCGCAGTGCACCGGCCAAGCCAGCGACGCGGTTGCGCAGTTCGAAGTAGCTGATCTCGCGTTTGGTGTGGGTGACAGGGCTGTCATAGATGATCGCGGTCTGGTCGCCACGACCTGCCTCGACGTGGCGGTCCACGGCGTTCCAACAGGTGTTGACCTTGGCATCCGCAAACCACTCGTACAGGGGGGCATTGTCGTCGTGCAAAGCTTTGGTGGGCTTCTGGTCCCAGTCAATCGCCTCGGCCTGAGCCATCCAGAACCCCTCGGGGTCGTCCTGCCAGCTCTTGTAAATATCCTGATAGCTCATGCCGTGCTCCTCCAAATTCTCCTCCGTCAAAGTGCTAGGGCACCGAGGGGCGTTTGGGCAAGCGCGTTACCGTCAACATTGGGACGAATTTGCAAAATGCCGCAGGTGCAGCATCATGTGGTTTGCAAACCCTTTTCAACTTTTCAGCTGTGCGGTCAGAAATCTGTCAATTTGCAAACCTCAGCCCTGTGGGGCTGCAAATCCGCGTGTGTTCAGAGAATCACCTGACCCTAAACGAGAACAGCACCGGAGGGCCGGTGCTGTCCATTGGTGAATTCGGGCTATCGGGTTAACCGTAGTGCGCTACAGGTGTTCCCGCGATCGCAGCCATGTTCAGCAACCCGCGCGAACTGATCGAGTGGTTCACGATGTGCGCGCGGTTGCCCATGCCCATCAGGATTGGGCCCACTTCAAGTCCGCCGCCCTTCATCTTGAGGATGTTGCGCACGCCGGATGCTGCATCTGCATGGCCAAAAACCAGCACGTTCGCGGCGCCTTGCAAACGGTTCTGCGGGAATACGCGGGCGCACAGATCGGGGTCGAGCGCGGCGTCAATGTTCATCTCGCCTTCGTAGATGAAGTCGCGGGGCAGGCTGTCCAGAATGTCGATCGCGGCGCGGATGCGCTGGCCAGTATCACAGTTGGTCGAGCCAAATTGCGACTGGGCGCAGAGCGCGATGCGCGGGGTCAAGCCAAAGCGTTTGACGTGACGCGCCGCGCCGATGACGGACTGCGCGATCTCTTCGGGTGTGGGCTCCGAGCGGACGTGGGTGTCCGCGATGAATAGCGGGCCGTCCTCTAGGATCATCATCGACAGGGCACCGTGGGGGCGGTGCTTCTTGCTGCCGAGGATCTGCTCCACGTATTTCAGGTGCCAGCGGTATTCGCCGAACGTGCCGCAGATCATGCTGTCTGCTTCGCCGCGCTGCACCATGACGGCGGCAATCGCGGTGGAGTTGGTGCGCATGATCGCACGGGCCAGATCGGGCGTGACGCCGTCGCGGCACATAATCTGATGATAGGTCTCCCAGTAATCGCGGTAGCGCGGATCGTTCTCGGGGTTCACCAAATCAAAGTCGCGTCCGTGGCGAATGTTCAGGCCCATACGCTCGCAGCGCATCTCGACCACTTCGGGGCGACCGATCAAGATCGGTTTCTCGGTGGTTTCTTCGAGGATCGCTTGGGCGGCACGCAAGACGCGCTCGTCCTCGCCCTCGGCAAAGACGATGCTGCGCGAGGCCGAGCGGGCGGCGTCGAATACGGGGCGCATTAACAGAGCGGATTTGAACACGGACTGGTTCAGACGCTCTTTGTAGGCCTCAATATCATCCAGTGGTCGGGTCGCTACGCCGGTTTCCATCGCGGCCTTGGCAACCGAACTGGAGACGACGCCTACCAGACGCGGGTCGAACGGTTTGGGGATCAGGTAGTCCGCGCCAAAGGTCAGCTGCTCGCCCTGATAGGCGGCGGCAGCCTCTGCGCTGGTGGTAGCGCGGGCAAGGGCGGCGATGCCGTCAATGCAGGCTAGCTGCATCTCGTCGTTGATCTCGGTCGCGCCCACGTCCAGCGCCCCGCGGAAGATGAACGGGAAACACAGGACATTGTTCACCTGATTGGGGAAGTCGCTGCGGCCCGTCGCGATGATCGCGTCAGGGGCTACTTCGCGTGCCAAATCGGGCAGGATTTCGGGGTTCGGGTTCGCCAGAGCAAAGATGATCGGTTGCTTGGTCATCTTCGAGACCATCTCGGGCTGCAGCACATTCGGGCCCGATAGGCCAAGGAACATGTCCGCGCCATCAATCACGTCTTCCAAAGTGCGCAGGCCAGACTTCTGGGCAAAGGCTGCCTTCTGTGGGTTCATATCCACATCGCGCCCTTCGTACACCAGACCATGAATGTCGCAGAGCCAGACGTTCTCGCGTTTCACACCCAGCTTCAGCAGCATGTTCAGACACGCGATACCTGCCGCGCCGCCGCCGGTCGAGACGATCTTGATGTCTTCGAAATTCTTGCCCGCCACGTGCAGCGCGTTCGTGGCGGCTGCGCCGACAACGATCGCGGTGCCGTGCTGGTCGTCGTGGAAGACGGGGATGTTCATCCGTTCGCGGCAGATTTTCTCGACGATAAAGCAATCGGGGGCCTTGATGTCCTCAAGGTTCACCGCGCCAAACGTCGGTTCCAGCGAGCACACGATGTCAGCCAGCTTCTCGGGATCGCTTTCGTTCACCTCGATGTCAAAGGCATCGATGTTCGCGAACTTTTTAAAGAGGACGGCTTTGCCTTCCATCACGGGCTTTGATGCCAGCGCGCCGATATTTCCCAGGCCCAGAACTGCGGTGCCGTTTGAAATCACTGCCACCAGGTTGCCCTTGGATGTGTAGCGGGCGGCGTTCTGCGCGTCTTCCTTGATCTCGAGGCAGGCTTCGGCGACGCCGGGCGAGTAGGCGCGGCTCAGGTCGCGGCCGTTGGCCATCGGTTTGGTTGCGCGAATTTCAAGCTTACCGGGCTTGGGGTGTTCGTGATAAAACAGAGCTGCCTGACGCAGCGTTTCATTCTGTTGCTCTGACATGACGCGTCCCCTTTGGGAATTTTTGTTTAGCGTTAAACTATTTTTTGTCACGTTTAAAGGTGGCGAATTGTAAAACCTTCGCCGCACTGCCGCAAAAAGGCGGTGACGTGGCGTGGTTCCGCCGGTCAGGCACTTGCCAATTTCGATGCGACACGGTTCACTACCTTTGACCATTTGATCAAACGGTGGAGAGCTTGGATGTCCTTGCGCGATGACGCGATGAAAGTGCGTGAAAATGCCTATGCGCCCTATTCGAAATTCAAGGTCGGGGCGGCTGTTCGGGCCACCGATGACATCGTACATCAAGGCTGCAACGTCGAGAATATCGCCTATCCCGAGGGGACCTGCGCCGAAGCGGGTGCGATCGCGGCCATGTGCGCAGCGGGCGGCAGCCGCGACATCGCCGAAGTTTATGTGATCGCGGACAGTCCGACGCCCGTGCCGCCCTGCGGTGGCTGTCGCCAGAAACTGGCTGAGTTCGGCAAGGCCGATACGCCTGTGACGCTGGCGACTGTCGATGGCGCAGAATTCAAAACCACGATCGGGGATTTGCTGCCCGGCATGTTTGACGCCAGCCATTTGGTACGCACCTGATGGACACGCGTGGTCTGCTGTCTGACCTGAGGGCGGGCCGCGTGCCTGCGTCCGATGACCTGCGGGCCTTTGCTCGAGGGCTGGGTACGGGCGAGGTCAGCGATGCGCAGGCTGGTGCGTTCGCGATGGGTGTCTGCCTTGGCGCTTTGGGACAGGAGGGGCGTGTTGCCCTGACGCTCGCGATGCGCGACAGCGGTGATTGCCTGTCTTGGGATCTGAGCGGACCGGTGCTGGACAAGCACTCAACTGGCGGGCTGGGGGACTGCACCAGCCTGATCATCGCGCCTGCGCTGGTGGCATGCGGTGCCTATGTGCCAATGATCTCTGGCCGCGGGCTAGGGCACACTGGCGGAACACTGGACAAGCTGGAAGCGATCCCCGATTTGCGCACCGACCTGTCCGAGGCGCGATTGCGCCGTCAGGTTGCCGAAGTGGGCTGCGCTATTGTTGGGGCCACGGGCCGGATCGCGCCTGCGGACAAGCGGCTCTATGCGGTACGGGATGTGACCTCGACCGTGGATAGCCTTGATCTGATCACGGCCTCGATCCTGTCCAAAAAACTGGCGGCAGGGCTTGGCGCACTGGTGCTGGATGTAAAGTGGGGCACGGGCGCGTTCATGACATCGCCCGAGGCCGCGCGAGGCCTAGCGCAGTCTCTTGTGAGCACCGCAAATGCGGCTGGGTGCCCAACGACTGCCCTGATCTCTGACATGAACCAGCCGTTGGCCTCCGCCATGGGCAACGCTTTGGAAATTGCCGGGGCGATGGCGGTTTTGACAGGTGCTGCGCGTGGGCCGCTCTTTGATCTTTCCTGCGCTTTGGGGGCCGAGGTTTTGGTGTCTGGCGGATTGGCACAGACTGTCGCGCAGGGAGTGACCCAGATGCAAACCGCGATCACCAGTGGTGCAGCAGCCGAGGTTTTCGAACGCACGATCGCAGCCCAAGGCGGGCCACGCCGGTTCGCCAGCGAGTGGGCTGCCTTGTTGCCCGAAGCGACCGTGATCCAAGAGGTGTACACGCCCGAAGCGGGCGTTGTGACTGCCATGGACGGCAAGGCGTTGGGGTCTGCCGTAGTCGCATTAGGCGGCGGCCGGTTGGTCGAGACGGATCAGGTCGACCCATCCGTCGGAATATCGGACATGGTGCGGTTGGGGCAGCGGCTGGATCGCGGCGCCCCCATCGCTCGCATCCATGCGCGGACCGAGGCCGAAGCAGACCGCGCGGCGCAGGTTGTGCTTGCGGCGGTGCAAATCGGCGAAGCGGTCGACCCCGCGCCTTTGGTTGTCGAAAGGATCACGGCATGACCCGCGCATTTCTGGTGGTAATGGACTCGGTCGGGATCGGCGGCGCGCCGGATGCGGATCAATTCTATAACGGCGATCTTCCGGACACAGGGGCGAATACGCTGGCGCATATCGCCGAAGCCTGTGCCGCTGGCCGCGCCGAAGAGGGACGGAGCGGACCGCTGGCGTTGCCCGTGCTGGACGCGCTAGGCTTGTCTGCCGCAGTTCAATTGGCAAGCGGCGCACAGGCAGAGGGCCTTGGCGCAGTGCCTTCTGGTCTGTGGGGCGCGGCGACCGAGATCAGCCGTGGCAAGGATACCCCGAGCGGCCACTGGGAGTTGGCGGGGGTGCCAGTGCCCTGGGACTGGACGTATTTTCCCGACACCGTTCCTGCGTTTCCCAGTGATCTGGTCGCAGAGGTCGCCAAAGCGGCGGGTGCCGATGGTATCCTTGGCAACTGCCACGCCAGTGGGACAGCGATCATCGACAAACTGGCCGAAGAGCATATCCGAACCGGACAGCCGATTTGCTACACCTCTGCCGACAGCGTGTTCCAGATCGCCGCGCACGAAGAGCATTTCGGTCTAGAATGCCTGTTAAAGCTGTGCGCGGACATCGCGCCGACGTTGCACGAGATGAAGATTGGCCGCGTGATTGCGCGGCCGTTCATCGGGGATGCGGAAACAGGCTACACCCGCACGACCAACCGCAAGGATTTCGCGCTCGCGCCACCTAGCCCGACCCTGTGCGATTGGGTTAGCGGGGCAGGGCGCGAAGTGATCGGCGTGGGCAAGATTGGCGACATCTTTTCCATGCAGGGAATCACCCAACTGCACAAAGGCAGCGATGCGCAGCTGATGGACCATCTGGACCGGCTGGTCGATGACGCGCCTGAGGGCAGCCTGACCTTTGCCAATTTCGTCGAGTTTGACAGCCTCTATGGGCACCGCCGCGATGTGTCCGGCTATGCCCGCGCGTTGGAATGGTTTGATGCGCGGATCGGGGCGATCCTACCGCGCTTGCATGATGGGGATCTGCTGATCGTCACTGCCGACCACGGGAACGATCCTACGTGGCACGGAACGGACCATACCCGCGAACGCGTGCCCGTTTTGGGCTATGGCGTGGGAGCGAAGCCGATCGGACAGGTTGCCTTTGCCGACGTGGCTGCCAGTATCGCGGCACACCTGAATATCCCCGCCCAAGGGCCGGGAAGGAGCTTTGTATGACAGAAGAAGAGATGGAACATCCGCCAGTCAACCTGCCCAAGGTCGAACTGCACACCCATATCGAAGGGGCCGCGCAGCCGGACTTTATCCGCCAACTGGCGTTCGAGAAGAAGACCGACATCAGCGGGATTTTCGACGCGCGCGGGGCCTACAAGTACCAAGGGTTCCTCGAATTCCTACAGGTCTACGAGGCTGCGACCACGGTCCTGAAATCGCCCGAAGATTTTCGCCGTCTGACTTTGTCTGTGCTAGAGAATGCCGCCCAGAATGGCGTCATCTATATGGAAAGCTTCCTGTCGCCCGAATTCTGCGGTGGGGCAGACGTGGGCGCGTGGACCGAATACCTGCACGCCATTCAGGACGGTGCCGCCGAGGCGGAAAAGAAATATGGGATCGCCATGCGCGGCGTCGTGACCTGCATCCGCCATTTCGGACCGGATAACGCTAAGCAGGCCGCGATCTGCGCCGCCGAAACAGCCGGTGATTTCGTGACCGGCTTTGGCATGGGCGGCGATGAAAACGCGGGCCACCAGCGCGACTTCTTGTGGGCCTATGATTGCGCCCGAGAGGCTGGATTGGGCCTGACCACCCACGCCGGTGAATGGCGCGGCCCCCAAGAGGTGCGCGATGCCATCGACGATCTGAAAGTCACCCGCATCGGCCACGGCGTGCGCTGCATCGAGGATATGCGACTCGTCGAACATCTGGCCGAACGAGAGATCACGCTAGAGGTCTGCCCGGGCTCCAACGTCGCGCTCGGCGTGTTTCCCGATCTGAAAAGCCACCCGATTGAGCGGCTGCGCGCGTATGGGGTGAAAGTCACGGTATCGACCGACGATCCGCCTTTCTTCCACACAACGATGCAGCAAGAGTACGCTGGACTGACGAAAACCTTTGGCTGGGACAACCGCCATTTCAAAGAAATCACCCTCAATGCCGTCGCGGCTGCCTTCTGCGATCAAGCCACAAAAGACGCGCTGACTAAACGACTGGAGGACGCATTTTGATCGACCAATCCAACCCGCCCCACCTGACTGTCGTCGATCACCCGCTGGTCCAGCACAAGCTGACCCATATGCGCAAAGTGGGAACACCCACCGGTGTCTTTCGGCAACTCCTGCGCGAGATCAGCCAACTCTTGGCCTACGAGATCACGCGTAATCTGGAGATGACCAAAGAGGCCATCGAAACCCCTTTGTGTCCGATGGAAGCGCCGGTTTTGGATGGCAAGAAACTGGCCCTGATTTCAATCCTGCGGGCAGGTAATGGCCTTTTGGACGGCGTTCTCGAACTGGTACCCTCTGCGCGCGTCGGCTTTGTCGGACTGTATCGTGATGAGGAAACACTGGAGCCGGTAGAGTACTATTTTAAGGTGCCCGAAGCGATGGGCGAACGTCTGGTGATTGCCGTGGACCCCATGCTGGCGACCGGAAACTCGGCCGTGGCCGCGATCGATATGCTGAAAAAGGCAGGGGCCAAGAATATCCGTTTCATGTGCCTTTTGGCTGCGCCAGAGGGTGTGGAAACAATGCGCAAGGCGCACCCTGATGTTCCGATCGTCACAGCCTCGCTTGATGAGCGTTTGAATGAACAGGGATACATCGTTCCTGGTCTCGGCGATGCCGGAGATCGGATGTTTGGCACTAAGTGATGTGGTAGTTATTGCGTTACCCCCAACCACTGTGCAATCTGTGCACAGTGTTACTGGGGGTTTAGAATGAATAAGCTCTTTGCGGCTGCCACCGCATGTTTGCTGTCCTCGGGTGCTGCTCTGGCGCAGACACCCGTCAACTTTCCACCCTCTGATTTCGAGGGACGCCAGTTCGTGGACAACAAAGGCTGTGCCTATATCCGCGTGGGCGTCGGCCCGACCGTGGACTGGGTGCCCCGTATGACCCGCAGCCGTGATCAGGTTTGCGGGCTTCAGCCAACTTTCCGCACACCGACCCAGACGGTCGAGGCACCTGCAGCCCCCACACCCACCCCGACGCAAGCCAAGCCCGCGCCGCAGCCTGCACGCACAGCAGCCGTGGCCGAGCCCGCGCCGACACCTGCGCCCAAGGTGGCGCGCGCCAAGCCGAGCCCCGCGCCTGCGCCCACGGTCTTCTCGGGCCCCAAGACAACAGCACCTGCCACAACGACTCGCACGTCGCGTGATGCGCCGATGGCAACAGTTGCCAGCACGGTAGTGGCACGCCCCACAGTTGCTGCGCCAGCGACGGTTCTTGCGCCCACATCCGTCACTTCGGGGCAGGCGGTTAGAACCGCTGCTGCCCCTGCGCCTCGGCCCACGGCTGCGACCAGCGTATGTCCCGAGCGGCAAGGCGTGAGCGCGCAATATACCAACGCCGATGGTGTGCGCTGCGGCCCGCAACCCGCAGCTCCGGTCAAAGTTCTAAGCGTTGGTGGCGCCAACCAGCCGCTGCCCACTCCGCCAAAGGGCTACGTCCGCGTGTGGCAGGATGACCGCTTGAACCCGTATCGCGGCCCACGCACGGCCCAAGGCAACGCGCAGAGTAATCAGGTTTGGGATACGAAGACGCCGCGTAACCTGCGCTCTGATCGCACAGCCCAGGCTGTTCAGGTCGCAACGCCTGCGCCTACTGTCCGCCAAGGGGCAGGCCGCTACGTACAAGTGGCGACATTCTCGGTTGCGGCCAACGCTCAACGCACCGCTGGTCGGTTCCAAGCCGCAGGATTTCCCGTTCGAGTGTTGAACATGCGGAATGGTCAGCAGGTGGTGATGGTTGGCGCTGTCCCCGGCGGCACGCTACAACAGACACTCGCCTCCGCACGCAAAGCAGGTTTTTCGGACGCTTATATCCGCTGAGCTTATCGCTGGCAGATGCCCTGAATGCTAATCCAGTCCCCGTCGCTTAGCAGTTGCGGGGACATTTCATTTGCATAGGGGTCACGCGCGATCAGCGTGTCTGTCGTCGGGTCCTCTGATCCCAGAACACGTGCATAGGGTGTCGTCGCGACGCCCTTGTCCTTGAAGGCTGCGATCAGGCGGTCGGCGTCAATCGGATCTGGCGCGGCACTCAGGATATACTCGGCATAGGCATCCAGCGCGCTGGTCGGCAGGCTGCCTGTGGTCAGCAGTTGCGTGACAGCCAGCAGATTGCTGTGCTCCAGAACTGCGGCCAGAGGGTCCTTGCGTCCTGCTCGCAGCTTTTCTGCCAGAGCAAAGCCTGCCATGACGTTCGGATCTTCGTAATCCTCGACCAGCGTTTTGTGCAGCAGGATCGCGCCGCCCGGTAGGTGAAAGGCGCGGCGGGGTCCGCCTGGAATGATCATCAACCTGCGCCGCGGTGTAGAGTCCAACAGCTTGGTCCCTAATCGGTTCAGTGCAGGCGCCCCAAGGCTGTCGCGGCATTCCGGACCGGTGATGCGCACGACGCGGTTAACCAGAGCGGTGCCAATCTCGGCCCGCTTCACGCGGGGCACGACGTTGGTCGCATGGGCGCGCAAAGCGTCCGGCAGCCAGAGCGTCGAGAGTGCGATCAGTCCCGCAGCAAGCGCGGTAAGGAAGCCCCACCGCAGACGTCCCTGTTTCGGGCGGGACCGATCGATTGCGCTGCGCAACTTTTCGATCGCCTCGATCATCATGTTTTCATCGGCGGCAATTTCGAGCGTTTCGCTGGGATCGCCATCGGGATGGTAGACCGCGGGCAAGACGCCGGGGTTGGCGCGTTCTACCGCAGGAATGGACCAATGAGTCAAAGGACGGCTTTGCATGTCCATGACCACAATAGTTGCGTCTCCCAACGACACCACGACATTGTGCCGCTGGGATTTTGGGTTTTCACGCCATATCCCAACGGCTTCTAGCCGCTGATATTCCTTGAGTGCCGTCATGAGTGCCCGATTTCTTGGTTTTCCAAGCGATAGCACGGGTTACAAAGCGCCGTCTATGCCGGTCAACCTGCCTTTTGATCCGCCCTCTTTGTCTTTGGATCGCGCATCAGGTGCAAGAGGGAGGGCAGGCTTCTTTTTGCTCTGAAGACTCAAAACGCCGCCCCATCGGGGCGGCGCTTCTATTTCACAGCCGTTTTATTCAGGATCAGGCGGCGTACGCGTCGCCTTCGCCGTACTTTTTGTAGAAGCTGCTGTTCTTGTCCGCCATCTGCCGCAGCAGCGCGGGGCAAGAGAACCGCTCGCCGAACTTCTCGGTCAGCTGATCGCAGACTTCTGCTGCAAAGGGCGCGCCGATGATGTCCAGCCAGCTGAACGGACCGCCCGACCAAGGCGCGAAGCCCCAGCCAAGAATCGCGCCCACGTCACCTTCGCGGATGTCTTCCAGCACGCCTTCTTCGAAGGCGCGGACGGCTTCCAGAACCTGCGCCATCAAGAGACGGTGCTGGACCTCGTGCAGATCAGGCTGTTCGTCCGCCAGCGGGTATTTCGCCGCCAAGCCTTCCCACAGACCGGTGCGCTTACCCTTTTCGTCATAGGCATAGAAGCCCGCTGCGGCCTTGCGACCCAAGCGCCCTTCGTCCGCCAGCCAGAACAGCACTTCGTCCACATCGTCGTTGGTGTAGTCTGCGCCCATCGCGGCCTTGGTCGCCTTGGCGATCTTGACCCCCAGATCGATCGAGGTTTCGTCGGTCAGCTGCAGCGGGCCCAAGGGCATCCCGACCAGCTTGGCGGCGTTCTCGATCAGGGCAGGGCTGACACCCTCGTGCACCATGCGGATGCCTTCGTTGATGTAGGGGATGATGCAGCGGTTCGCGTAGAAAAAGCGCGCGTCATTTACCACGATCGGCGTTTTGCGGATCTGGCGTACGTAGTCCAGCGCCTTCGCTACAGCCACATCACCGGTCTTTTGACCCTTGATAATCTCGACCAGCATCATCTTCTCAACGGGGCTAAAGAAGTGGATGCCGATGTATTTTTCGGGGCGCTTGGACGCCTTGGCCAGCTCCGAAATCGGCAGGGTCGAGGTGTTGGTGGCAAAGATGCAGTCTTCACCGATCACGGCCTCGACCTGAGCAGTGACTTCGGCCTTGATGGCGGGGTCTTCGAACACGGCCTCGATGATCAGATCACAACCTGCCAGCGCCTGATAGTCAGTGGTGGCGGTGATACGGGACAGCACCTGCTCTTTCTTCTCGGGCGTGGCTTTGCGCTTGGCGATGCCTTTGTCCATGTAGCTGGCGGTGTAGTCACGGCCCTTGTCTGCGGCGGCCTGATCACGGTCCAAGAGAACCACCTCGATCCCCGCCTGAGCGGACACCAGCGCGATGCCAGCACCCATCATGCCAGCCCCCAGCACGCCAACTTTCTTGACGGTCTGATCGGCCACTTCGGGACGGTTTGCGCCCTTTTCCAGCTTTTCCTTGTTGATGAACAGCGACCGGATCATCGCGCCGGAACTGGGGTTCATCAGAACATGGGTGAACCAACGGGCCTCAATCTTGAGCGCGGTGTCAAAGGGGACCATTGCGCCTTCGTAGACTGCCGAGAGCAGCGCCTTGGCCGCCGGATAGACGCCCTTGGTGTTGCCGTTGACCATCGCCGAAGCGCCGACAAAGGTCATGAAACCCGCAGGGTGATAGGGCGCGCCACCGGGCATCTTGTAGCCCTTGTCGTCCCAAGGTTTCACGATGTCCTTGTCGGTCGCCGACAGAACCCAAGCGCGGGCGTCGGCCATGGGATCGGCGCTGACCTCATCAATCACACCCAGCATCTTGGCCTTCTTGGGGGCGTTCAGCTTGCCTTCCAGCAGCAGCGGCGCCGCTGCCATCGCGCCCATCTTGCGAACCAGGCGAGTGGTGCCGCCTGCGCCAGGGAAGATGCCGACCATGATTTCGGGTAGGCCGATCTTGGCCTTGTCGTTGTCGGCGGCAAAGATGCGGTGGCACGACAGGGGCAGCTCTAGGCCGATCCCCAGCGCGGTGCCGGGCAGAACGGCCGCCACAGGCTTGCCGCCCTTGTTGGTCTTGGGGTCCATGCCCGCACGTTCGATTTTGCGCAGCAGACCATGCATGTTCATGATGCCGTCGAATAGGCCCTGAGCGGGATTATCGCCCGCGCTATCCTTCATCTTGGCGATGATGTTTAGGTCCATGCCGCCAGCGAACGTGTCCTTGCCACTGGTGATGATGATGCCTTTCACAGCCTCATCGGCCAGCGCGTCGTCCACCAGGTCGTTCAGCGCTGCCAGACCTTCCAGCGACAGCACGTTCATCGACTTTTCTTTGACGTCCCAAGTGATCGTTGCGATCCCTTCGGCGTCTTTAACCATAGTGAAATCGGTCATTTCGAATTCCTCCTCGCAGGTCTGACGCCCGCTTAAACCCGTTCGATGATGGTGGCTGCGCCCATGCCGCTGGCAACGCAGAGGGTGGCAAGGCCGGTGCTTTTGCCCGTCCGCTCCAGCTCGTCCAGCAAGGTGCCAATGATGATCGCGCCGGACGCCCCCAAGGGGTGACCCATCGCAATCGCGCCGCCGTTCACGTTCAGCTTGTCATGGTCCACGTTGAAGCGCTGCATGAAGCGCAGAACCACGGCGCTGAAGGCCTCGTTCACCTCGAACAGGTCGATGTCGCTGATCGACATGCCGCTCGCGGCCAGGATCTTTTCGGTGACGGGCACGGGGCCGGTCAGCATGATGGTCGGGTCGGTGCCGATCTTGGCCGTTGCGCGGATCACGGCACGGGGCTTCAGCCCGTGACGTTCGCCGAACGCTTTGGACCCGACCAGAACGCCCGCCGCCCCATCCACGATGCCAGAGCTGTTGCCCGCGTGGTGGATGTGGTTGATCCGCTCAAGATGGGGATACTTCATCATGGCGATCTTGTCGAAACCGGGCATGACTTCGCCCTGATCCTTGAAACTGGCCTTCAATGCGCCAAGAGCCTGCATGTCAGTGCCAGGGCGCATGTATTCGTCGCGGTCCAGAATGGTCAGGCCGTTCACATCACGCACGGGCACGATGGATTTGTCGAACCGTCCGGCGGCCCAAGCCTCGGCGGCGCGGCGCTGGGATTCCACGGCAAAGGCATCGGCGTCATCGCGGCTGAACCCGTATTCGCTGGCGATGATGTCAGCGGCAATACCCTGCGGAACAAAGTAGTGATCCATGGCAACGGTCGGATCGACCGCCACGGCCGCGCCATCGCTGCCCATGGCCACGCGGCTCATCATTTCAACGCCGCCCGCGATATAGGCATCGCCCGAACCGCCCTTGATCTGGTTGGCCGCCAGATTGACCGCCTCCATGCCGGACGCGCAGAAGCGGTTGATCGACAGACCCGGCACGTTCTCGGCCAGATCAGAGGCCATCACCGTGGTCCGCGCCAAGCAGCCGCCCTGTTCCATGACTTGGGTCGCGTTGCCCCAGATCACGTCCTCAAACTCGTCCCCTGCCAGATCCGAACGCTCTTTGAGCGCGTTCAGGATCGTTGCGCCCATACGGACGGCGGTAACCTCGTGCAGGCTGCCATCCTTGCGGCCCTTGCCGCGTGGGGTGCGCACTGCGTCATAGATAAAGGCGTCAGCCATCTGCCTCTCCTCCTAGTCAGATATTCGTGTGTCAGGCCCGGTCCGACGGATTGCCGGGCATGAGGTCATAAGGGTGTTTCCAGCCGGGCAGGGCGCTGATGCGGTCCAGCCAAACGTTGATGTGGGGCCATTCAGCACGGTCAAAACCGAACTCTTCGGGGTAGAACAGATAGCCGCAGCAGGTCAGGTCAGCGTTGGTCACGCCGTTCCCCACGATCCAGTCGCGGCCCTCCAGGTGTTTGTCGAGAATGGCATAAGCGCCTTTAAGCCGTCCCTGCAGGAACGCGATAACCTCGGGCTGTCGCTTGTCCTCGGGGATGAAGTTCAACAGGAACCGTGCAATCCCGGCAAAGGACGAGAGCTTGTGATTGTCCCAGAACTGCCAGCGCAGAACCTCGCGTGCCTCTTCGGGTGTGGCCCCCTCGAACTTGCCTGTCTTGTCACTGATGTACTGCTGGATCACAGCGGATTGGGTCAATTTTAGATCGCCATCCACCAATACTGGCGCTTCGCCCATCTCGTTCACTTCGGTGCGGTAGGCTTGTCCGCGCGTCTCTCCATTAAAGAAATCGATATAGACCGGCTCCCACTCCAGACCGGACAGCTCCAACGCCAAAGCGGCTTTATAGGAATGTCCACTCTCTCCGAAACAGTGCAGCTTGATCGTCATCTCTAAATTCCTTTTCCGGTTCTGGCCGATGGGGTCCAACAGTTGAGTATTTGCAGCAAAAAGAAGCCTAAAACCTCTCTGCGGATCATCAGCCTTTAACCGGAATCACCAAAGTTTGATCTCGCGGTACAGGCTGGGGAGCCGATGACCGCCCAAGGAAGAGCCCCGCTTTGGATGAACCGCAGTCGCGCCGTGCGACCCGATCCGGAGCGGGGTGATCCGCTTCTCTTTCTTGGTAAAAATACCCTCGCGCCAAAGGCGCTCTGACATCTCCACCAGAACCGACTTCACCGTTTCCGCGCCTCGAGTTCCGAATTGAACAAACGCAGGCGATGAGGAAACCGTTCTTCGTGCATCACGCTGTCGAAGTTTTCAAAGATGAACGACAGGGCTTCCCCCTCATCAAGCCCCGCCTCCTGTGCAAAGCGGCGAAGGCGGCGGTAACCATCTTCGGTCATAGCAACGGGAAATCGGCGGGTCAGGCGCAGGCGTTTGGGCATAGGTTCCTCGGTTTGATCAGATGGGGCCGAAGGTGCCGGCCCCTGTGGCTGATCAGAAGTTAGCGGCCTCCAGCGTCATCACCGTATCAGCGCCAGTCTCAATACGCGACAGGTGCAGTGCGGTGGCGGGCAGTTGGCGCGCCATGTAGAACCGGCCGGTCTCGATCTTGGTCTGATAGAATTCGGGGTCCGATGTGCCGTTTTCCAGCGCCGCATAGGACGCCTGCGCCATCTTCGACCACATCAGGCCCAGACACACATGCCCGAACAGGTGCATGAAGTCGTAGCTGCCAGAAAGCGCGTTATGCGGGTTCTTCATGCCGTTCTGCATGAAGTACATACCCGCCGCCTGCAGGTCCTTGCTCGCCTTTTTCAGCGGATCAAGAAAGTTGGCCTTCAGCGCCTCGTTGCCTTCGTTCTCTTTGATGTAGGTTTTTACCATGTCAAAGAACGCCATGATGGTTTTGCCGCCATTCATCGCCAGCTTGCGGCCCACAAGGTCCAGCGATTGGATGCCGTTGGTGCCCTCGTAGATCATGGTGATACGGGCATCGCGGACAAACTGCTCCAGTCCCCACTCCTTGGTAAAGCCCGACCCGCCAAGGGTCTGCTGCGCCAAAACGGTGGTCTCGAAACCTTTGTCGGTCAGAAAACCTTTGATGACCGGTGTCAGCAGCGAAATCATCGCATCCGCATCGGCGTCCGATTTGCGGTGCGCTTCGTCGATCATCTTGGCGCCCCAGAAGGTGAACGCCCGCGCTCCTTCGGTAAAGCTCTTTTGCATCAGAAGGTTGCGGCGCACGTCGGGGTGCACAATGATCGGATCGGCAGGGCCATCGGGGTTCTGCACGCCTTTGACTTCGCGGCCTTGCAGGCGCTCGCGGGCAAAGCCCAGAGCGTTCTGATAGGCGACAGCGCCTTGGGCATAGCCTTGCAGGCCTACACCCAGACGAGCTTCGTTCATCATGGTGAACATGGCGCGCATGCCTTTGTGCATTTCGCCGATCAGATAGCCGGTCGCGCCGTCATAGTTCATCACACATGTCGCGTTGCCGTGGATGCCCATCTTGTGCTCGAGGCCGCCGCAAGACACCGCGTTGCGATCCCCGAGAGAGCCATCCTCGTTCACCATGAACTTGGGCACGATGAACAGAGAAATCCCCTTGGTGCCTTCGCCGCCGCCGGGGGCTTTGGCCAGCACCAGATGGATGATATTGTCGGTCAGGTCGTGCTCACCTGCCGAGATCCAGATCTTGGAGCCGGTGATCTTGTAGCTGCCGTCGTCCTGCGGCTCGGCCTTGGTGCGGATCAGGCCCAGATCGGTGCCGCAGTGGGGTTCGGTCAGGTTCATTGTGCCGGACCATTTGCCCTCGATCATGTTGGGCAGGTACTTGGCCTTCTGCTCGGGTGAGCCGTGGGTCTGGATCGCCGAGATCGCGCCATGAGACAGGCCCTGATACATGTTGAAGGCCATGTTGGCCGACACGAACATCTCGCCCACGGCAGAGTTCACCAAGTAGGGCATGCCCTGACCGCCATATTCGGGGTCACAGTCCAGACCGATCCAACCGCCCTCGCACATCTGGTCATACGCGTCCTTGAACCCCTCGGGGGTGGTCACGACGCCATTTTCCAGTTTGCAGCCCTGTTCGTCGCCCACTTTGTTCAGCGGCGCCAGAACGTTTTCCGACAGCTTTGCAGCCTCGTCCAAGATGGCCTGCGTGGTGTCACGGTCCAGCTCGTCATAGCCGGGGATATCGGATTGGGCGACATTCAGAACATCGTGCAGGATGAACTGCATGTCCTTTACCGGAGCGGTATAGGTCGGCATTGGTCTCTCTCCCTTGGTCGCGGCGGATTACTCGGCCGCTTTATTCGTCTGCTTCAGCGAGGCGATGACTTTCTCCGCCCACTTCAGCTGGTCCTTCAGATCGTCGATGGCCTCGTTCAGTTCGTCGCGCTGCTGCTCCATGGCGTGCAGACGCTCCAGCCCGACCTCATGGGTGCGGGACAGCTGGGTCAGCTGCTGGTCGCCCATGTGGTACAGATCCAGAAGCTGGCGGATTTCTTCGAGGCTGAAACCGAACCGTTTGCCGCGCAGGATCAGCTTGAGCCGCGCACGGTCACGTTTGGTGAACAGGCGCTTTTGCCCGTCACGAATAGGAAAGATAAGCTCTTTGGCTTCATAAAAGCGAAGCGTCCGAGGCGTTACGTCATAGGCCTCGCACATTTCGCGGATGGTCATGATGCGATCGTCCATGACGGGTCTCCTGATAGTGTTCGCGCACCAGAATTCGGTTTCTGGTCGTACTATACTACAGGAGTTGACGTTTACGTAAACAGTACGTCACGTCACCTTTTTGTGTGACGGAGGGTCACTTTTGAACTGAACGGTTCATTTTTCTTTCAGAAGGCTTTCCTGCACTTCATCCCGCAGCTGTCGCAGCTCTGTCATGGCGGTTTCGATCTGAGTTTGTTGCTCGTGCAGCTCGCCAAGCTGGCGGTTTGCCATCTCGACCCACGCTTCCATTTGGGCGGTTGTGCCTTCTTTTTCGTAGATTAGCAGCCACTGGCGAATCTCTTCGAGTTGGAAGCCGAACCGGCGTCCGCGCAGAATCAGCGTCATGCGCGCCACGTCACGCGGCGAATAGAACCGCGATCGGCCTTCGCGCTCGGGGGCGAGCAGTTCGATATACTCGTAGTAGCGCAGGGTGCGCGGGGTAACGTCGAACTTGGCACACATTTCTTTGAAGCTGAGACGAGTCTCGGACATCTGGCTCCTCCTTGGTTGGGGCGGAGCGTAGGGCGAACGCTGGGGCAGGGCAACTGTCACCCTTTACGGACGCGGCGTGAATGCTCCATACCAAGAGCAACCAAGGAGTTTACCAATATGAGCGCGGACAAGGCGAAAATCGCAGCGCAGTTTATACAGGCGATTCCCCACTCTCGGGCGTTGGGTATGAATCTGGTCGAGATCGGAGATGGCGAGGCCGTGATCGAAATGCCCTATGACACCAAGCTTATCGGAGATCCCGACACGGGCGTGATCCATGGTGGTGCCGTCAGCGCGCTGATGGACACGTGCAGTGGAGCGGCGGTCATGAGTCATCCCGACGCGCCGACCTCGACCGCGACCATCGATTTGCGAATCGACTACATGCGGGCCGCGACCCCCGGTCAGACCATCCGCACCCGTGCCTATTGTTACCAAGTGACCCGCAGTGTTGCCTTTGTCCGCGCCGAGGCGGTGGATGAAGACACTGCGCGTCCCGTCGCCACGGCCACCGGTGCCTTTACTTTCGAGAGGTCGAAATGAGTCGTCCCCGTCCCGAACCCGTACAAGTGGTGAAACAACGTCGCGACGCCGCGCTCTCTGCTCTGGTCGAGCGCGTGCCTTACATCCAGTTCCTTGGGATCAGTTTTGATCGCCGCGGGGATGAACTGACCGCAACCATGAATTATGATGAAAAGCTGATCGGTAACCCGATGCTGCCCGCCCTGCATGGGGGCGCGACGGCGGCGTTTCTGGAAACGGCCGCGATTATCGAACTCAGCTGGCAAATGATCTGGCCCAGCATCGAGAGCGACAGCCATGAGCTACCCCCCTTGCGGATGCCCAAGACAATCGACTTCACCGTGGATTATCTGCGCTCTGGCCTGCCGCGCGATGCTTATGCCCGTGCACGGGTGAACCGCTCGGGCCGCCGCTACGCGAGCGTCCATGTCGAAGCATGGCAGGACAACCGCGAGAAGCTGTTTGCTCAGGCGACGGGGCATTTCATGATGCCCCAGAAGAATGACTGACACCCCCGCGCCGCGGGCCGTGACCCATCGCAGAGTGCTGAAAATCGCTCTGCCGATTGTGCTGTCCAATGCAACGGTACCGATTCTGGGCGCGGTGGACACAGGTGTTGTCGGGCAACTCGGTCAGGCTGCCCCGATCGGCGCTGTCGGCATTGGTGCGGTGATTTTGACGGCGGTCTATTGGATTTTTGGCTTCTTGCGCATGGGAACCACAGGGTTCGTGAGCCAAGCCGAAGGGGCAGGCGACCGCGCCGAAATCGCCGCGCTGCTGACGCGGGTGCTGATCATCGCCGGACTGGCTGGCTTTGCGCTGATCCTGCTCCAGCAGCCTATCTTCGCGGCGGGGTTTGCCCTGTCACCTGCTTCGACCGAGGTCGAGGCGCTGGCCCGCGACTACATGTCGATTCGCATCTGGTCAGCCCCAGCGCCGATTGCCT
Organism: Donghicola eburneus; assembly: GCF_900115865.1. Taxonomy (GTDB): domain Bacteria; phylum Pseudomonadota; class Alphaproteobacteria; order Rhodobacterales; family Rhodobacteraceae; genus Donghicola; species Donghicola eburneus. Next base: position 178,853 of record NZ_FOXY01000007.1, read on the forward strand.
TGTACGGGATTACAGGCTGGCTCTTGGCCCAAGAACGTACGCGCGGCGTTCTGGTTATCCAGATCATCATGAACGGCACCAATATTCTGCTCGACCTGTGGTTCGTGTTGGGGCTGGGCTGGGGCGTCCAAGGCGTGGCGCTGGCGACACTCATATCGGAAGTCTTCGGCCTCTGCGTCGGTCTCTGGCTCTGCCGCGCGGCGTTCCGAGTCCCGGCATGGCGCGACTGGCCCCGCGTGCTGGATCGCGTGCGCCTTCGCCAGATGGCGCTGGTCAACTCTGACATCCTGATACGGTCCTCGCTGCTGCAAGCGATCTTCATGGGATTTCTGTTCGTCAGTGCGCGGTTCGGAGACGTGGCGCTGGCGGCCAACCAAGTTTTACTTCAGTTCCTGAACATCACGGCCTACGCGCTGGACGGTTTTGCCTTCACCGCTGAAACAATAGTCGGCCAAGCCCTCGGAGCGCGAAGCGCACCGATTCTTCGTCGCGGTGCGGTCCTGACGTCCGCTTGGGCTGTCGGCGCGTCAGTGTTGCTTGCCTGCGTCTTCGCTGTCGGAGGGGGCACCATCATCGACATCATGACCACGGCCCCCGAGGTTCGCATCGCCGCGCGAGAGTTCCTGCCGTGGATGGTGGCGGCCCCGCTCCTTGGGGTGGCGGCGTGGATGCTGGACGGTATCTTTATCGGAGCAACCCGCTCGCAGGATATGCGCAACATGATGATCGTCAGTTTTGTGATCTACGTGGTCTGCGTTGTCGCGCTTGTCCCACCTTACCAAAATCACGGTCTCTGGCTTGCGTTCAACATCGCGTTCGTCGCCAGAGGGGTCACCCTTGGCCTGCGCTATCCCGCTTTGGAACGCAGCGCAGCCTGACTTCTTTTTGCTCTAAATACTCAAACAGAAAGGCCACTTCCGCATCGGAAGTGGCCTGACCAAAATGAGTGCGGGGCGCGGCCCCGCACGCTTTATCTTATTTCGCGCTGATGCGACCGTCGGTGTAGGGCGTGTAGGGCGCATTGGCCGCGATGTATTCTGCGGTAACGTCCGCCAAATCGGGGCCAAAGTCGTAGGCATTCTCTGCGTCGCGGAACATCTTGTAGCCGTCACCGCCATTGCGAACGTAGTTGTTGGACACAACACCGTAGGTCGCAGCGGGATCAATCGGCTCACCGCCCACCATCACATCGCTCACACGGCTGCCGGGCTCTGCGCTTGCGTCAAAGACAAAGCTCATGCCCGCGATCTGGGGGAAGCGGCCGCCGCCTTCCTCGATCTCGCTCACACCATTTTCCAGTGCGTCGATCATGGTCTGGCCCGTGACTTGGAAAGTCGAAAGGGTGTTTTGGAAGGGCAGAACGGTCAGGACTTCGCCCATGGTGACTTCGCCCGCGTCAATGCTGGCACGGACGCCGCCGCCGTTCTGGATGGCGATCTGGATGCCTTGGTCTTTGACACGGTCGAGCATCGCATCCGCGATCAGAGTGCCCATCTGGCATTCCATCGCGCGGCAAGAACTACGGTCGCCGTCGATGGCTTCGGCCGTCTCGGCTACGACCTTGCTGCGAATTTCTTCCAGCGGCTTCGCGGCTTCGGCGATGCGCTCGACGGTGGGTGCGTCTTCGGTCACGGCTGCGTCCATGATGATCGGAGCGCCGCTCGCCGAGATGATGTTGCCTTCATCATCAAAGACAACGTTCAGCTCGCCTAGGAATTTGCCGTAGGCGTAGGCCGACAGGATCTGGGTGCCATTGACCACGGTGGGGTAGGGGCCTTCGGCGCCGTCCATGTCACCCAGAAGAGTGTTCGTGTGACCGCCCACGATCACGTCAACGCCGGTGGTTTCTGACGCGACGCGCTGGTCTACCGCATAGCCGGAGTGCGACAGCACGATGATCTTGTTCACGCCCTCGGCGGTCAGCTTATCGACTTCACCCTGAACCGCATCCACCGGATCGGTAAAGATCACCTTGTCCCCGGGCGAGGCCAACTCGTCGGTGTTCTGGGGCGTCAGGCCGATCAAGCCCAGCTTCTCGCCGTTGCGCTCGATCACGGTGGACTTCATCAGCTTGTCCGCCAGCGCAGGCTCCATCGAGACATCGGCGTTCGACATCAGCACGGGGAACTCGACCGCATCCATGAAGCCCGCCAGCACTTCGGGGCCATCATCGAATTCGTGGTTGCCGACGGTCATGCCGTCATAACCGAGCTTGTTCATCATCTCGGCGGCAAGTTTGCCTTTGTAATAGGTGTAGAACAGGGTGCCCTGAAACTGGTCGCCGCCATCAAAAAGGACGGTGTTTTCGTTGCGGGCGCGGGCCTCTTCGACGGCTGTCACCAAGCGGGCACTGCCGCCAAAGCATTCGCCAGCTGCGTTATCCTCGGCAGAGCAGCCGCTGTCATATTTGCTGATGGGTTCGAAACGGGCGTGAAAGTCGTTGGTGTGAAGGATGGTCAGCGCATAATCGGCCGAGGCCGCAGAGGCGGTAATGGCCAGAGCGGCGCAGGTGCTGAACAGACGGATCATCGGGAAACCTTTCTTTCGACTCAGTCTAATGGGACGATGCTAAGGGCATTACATCTGAACTGGCGACATCTTTGTGAACTTGACGTGGGGGCGTGCACGGGCCATCACCGCATTATGCTCATTTACAAGATATTTCGGGCCCACGAATGGGCGCTTTTGGAAACCCAAGGCAGCACGACCGGCGCTCCGGTCGATGTGTCTGACGGATACATCCACTTCTCGACTGCGGCGCAGGCGCGCGAAACGGCGGCAAAGCACTTTGCCGGAGAAGAGGGGCTCGTTCTGCTTGGCGTGACGACGGAAACCATGGACGGCGACCTGCGTTGGGAAAAATCACGCGGTGGAGCTCTGTTCCCGCACCTCTACCGTGACCTGCGTATGACCGATGTGGCGTGGTACAAGCCGCTGCCGCTAGGGCCGGACGGGCACTGCTTTCCCGAGGAAATGGTATGAAGATTCTCGAACAGATTGGGATGCGGGCGATCCGGTCCTTTGATCCTGAAACGGCGCATGGGTTGGCGCTTAAGGCGCTGACGTCGGGCCTGGCACCGCGCCCGAAAACAGTGACATCGCCGCGTCTCGCGACCGAACTGGCGGGCCTGTCTCTGCCGAATCCGCTGGGCTTGGCCGCGGGCTTTGACAAGAACGCGGTGGCCCTGCACCCGCTGGCCAAGGTCGGGTTTGGCTTTGTCGAAGTCGGGGCGATCACCCCGCGCGCGCAACCGGGCAACGCCCGTCCGCGCCTGTTCCGTCTGGAAGAGGATCAGGGCGTCATCAACCGCTTTGGCTTCAACAACGAAGGCATGGTTGTTGCGGCAGAGCGTTTGGCGCAGCGCCCGCGCGATGCAGTGATTGGCCTCAACCTTGGCGCGAACAAAGACAGTGACGACCGCGCCAGCGACTACGCCAAGGTTCTGACCAAGTGCGGGGACTATCTGGATTTCGCGACCGTGAATGTCAGTTCGCCCAATACAGAAAAGCTGCGCGATTTGCAGGGACGCGAGGCGCTGACCGCGCTGCTCGATGGCGTGACCGAGGCAAACAGCAAACTGGACCGTCCGATTCCGATCTTCCTGAAGATCGCGCCGGATCTGGATCACGATGGGTTGGCCGAGATCGCAGATGTTGCGATCCAGACCGGACTGTCCGCGATCATTGCGACGAACACGACCCTTTCGCGCGACGGTCTGAGCAGCAAGCACAAGGACGAGATGGGCGGACTGTCAGGACAGCCCTTGTTCGAGAAATCGACCCGCGTTCTAGCCGAACTGTCCAAACTGACCGAAGGGCGCATTCCTCTGGTTGGTGTCGGCGGCATCAGCAATGCAGAACAAGCCTATGCCAAAATCCGTGCAGGGGCTTCGGCGCTGCAGCTTTATTCGGCGCTGGTGTACGGCGGGCTATCGCTGGTTGAAGAGATCCTGCAGGGGCTGGACGAATGCCTGCTGCGTGATGGCTTTGCGACCGTTGAACAGGCGATAGGCTCGGGGCGCGGCGACTGGCTCTGACCGGTTGATCTGCCGCAGCATCTGCACCACCTTTCGAAGGGCGAGGCTTTGGGCCTCGCCTTTTTCATGTGGGGCTCGGGGATGTGCGGACGATTTGCTATAACGCTGCCGGATCAGGCGATGGCCAATGTTTTTGACGCAGCGCCCTCGAATGATCTGCCGGATACCCCCAATTATAATGTCTGCCCAACGAATACAGTGCACGTCGTGGTTTCTGCCGAGGCGCGGCGGATCGTGCCCATGCGCTGGGGATTCATCCCGCACTGGTACAAGGTGCACAATGACGGCCCGCTGCTGATCAATGCCCGATCCGAGACGATCGCCGAGAAGCCCGCATTCCGCGAGGCTTGTCGCGAACGGCGCTGCATTCTGCCCGCAACTGGGTTCTATGAATGGACAAAATCGGCCGAGGACGCGCGGCTCCCTTGGTATATTTCACGCGCGGATGAACAGCCCATCGCCTTTGCCGGGATCTGGCAGGAGTGGGGCACGGGGGAAGACCGAATGCGGACCTGTGCCATCGTCACCTGCGGCGCGAATGATCCGATGAAAGCGATTCACCACCGGATGCCTGTTATCCTGACGTCAGACAGCTTTGGCCTGTGGCTTGGCGAAGAAGGGAAGGGCGCCGCGCGGCTGATGCACGCCGCGCCTGACGATGCACTGGTCTGGCATCGCGTTGATCCCAAAGTGAATTCTAATCGAGCAGAAGGAGAGGATTTGATCGAGCCGATCGCTTGACCTTCCTGAAAAGTTGCAATATCTCTCTGCCCACTGCGCGGGTGTTGTGTAGTGGTAAGACCTTAGCCTTCCAAGCTAATGACGCGGGTTCGATTCCCGCCACCCGCTCCAAAATCTTCCCCACTTTTGAATTTTTTCGCACAGGTGCTCCTGTATGCGCGACAGTTGTGCTCGTGTGCTGCGTATTTTATTTCTGACTAAATTGCTTTGGAAAGGAATTATGATGCAGAGCCAAACTTTGATCGAGACCGGACAGGCGTCGAAATACTTGCAGCAACTGTGCAAACACTTTGCCCACAAGACCGAAGTCACATTCAGCGAAACCGAAGCGCACTGTGTTTTCGGCACCGCAACTGCTGACATGAGAGCCAAAGAGCAGGGCCTTGAGGTGATCATCACCGCCGAAGACCCCGAGGGCATTGATCGCGGGCAGATGGTGATTTGGAAGCATCTCGAACGCTTCGCATTCCGCGAAGATTTGTCCGAACCCGTTTGGCAGACGGCCTAAACGTTCCTGATACTGCGCGACAGAGCCAAGTGAAGGGAAACCTTTGCTTGACCGCGTAGCGCCACGCGGCCATGTATCCCCCGTTATTTCGGAGGACCCATGGCACGAGCTCCTGTTTTGAACGCGCAGCAAGCGGAACGCGAGAAATCCAAGCGTGTGGGCGCGTTACGCGCGCTCTTTCCCTTTCTGGCGCCATACAAAGGGCTCGCTGGTTTTGCCCTGATCGCACTGGTTCTGACGGCGTCGATTTCGCTGATGCTGCCTTTGGCTGTGCGCCGCGTGGTCGACAATTTCGGCGCGCAGGACGGGGGGATGCTGAACCTGTATTTCAGCGCTGCACTGGTGCTGGCTGGATTGTTGGCCGTGGGTACGGCACTGCGCTATGCGTTGGTGACGCGGCTAGGGGAGCGCGTGGTCGCGGATATCCGCAAAGCTGTCTTTGGCCGCATGGTCGGGATGAGCCCCGCCTTTTACGAAAACATCATGACTGGCGAAGTGCTGAGCCGGATTACCACGGACACGACGCTGATCTTATCGGTCATCGGGTCTTCGATAAGTGTGGCGTTGCGGAACGTGCTGATCCTGTTTGGCGGCCTTATCCTGATGCTTGCGACGTCGGCCAAGCTGACGGCGCTGGTACTGCTGATTGTACCGCTGGTCTTGGTGCCGATCCTGACTCTGGGCCGTAAGCTGCGCGTGCTGAGCCGTGAAAACCAAGACTGGATCGCGACCAGCTCTGGCGAGGCGTCCGAAGTGCTGCTCTCGGTTCAGACCGTTCAGGCATTTACCGCCGAAGCAGCAAGCCGCGATCACTTTGGCGAGGTAACTGAAAAGTCTTTTGACGCCGCACGTCGCCGGATCACCACGCGCTCTTTCATGACGGCTATTGTGATCTTTCTCGTGTTCGCGGGGGTTGTCGGGGTGCTGTGGATTGGTGCGTTGGACGTCCGCGCGGGTCAGATGTCCGCAGGGGCCTTGGTGCAGTTCGTGATTTACTCGGTCATGGTTGCGGGCTCCGTCGGCGCCCTATCCGAAATCTGGAGCGAACTGCAGCGTGCCGCAGGTGCGACCGAACGTTTGGTCGAATTGCTTCATGCTGACGATGCTGTAGTTGACCCCGACGCACCGGTCTCTTTGCCCGCCCCGGTCAAAGGCGAGATCACCTTTGATCATGTAAGCTTTACCTATCCCGCGCGCCCTGACGCACCCGCGCTGCGCGACCTGTCTTTGCGTGTCAAAGCAGGGGAAACTGTAGCGCTGGTGGGCCCTTCTGGCGCGGGCAAATCTACTGTGATCCAGTTGTTGGAACGCTTCTACGACCCGACCGCGGGTCAGGTCATGCTAGACGGCGTGGCCTTGGAGACGCTCAGCCGCGATGCGTTCCGCCGACACATGGCGCTGGTCCCGCAAGATCCGGTGATCTTTGCGGCATCGGCACGAGAGAACATCCGCTTTGGTCGCCCCGATGCAACGGATGCCGAGGTCGAAGCCGCCGCCAAAGCTGCCGCTGCCCATGACTTCATCAGCGCGTTACCCGATGGGTACGACACCTATGTTGGCGAACGAGGCGTCATGCTGTCCGGTGGTCAAAAGCAGCGCATCGCGATCGCTCGCGCTATCCTACGCGACGCGCCGGTCCTGCTTCTGGACGAAGCCACCAGCGCCTTGGATGCCGAATCCGAACGTCTGGTGCAGGCGGCGGTGGACGAGCTGTCCAAGGATCGCACCACCATTGTCGTCGCGCACCGTTTGGCAACTGTTAAAAAAGCTGACCGGATCGTCGTGCTGGAAGACGGGCAGATTGTTGCGCAGGGCACCCACGAAGAACTGGTCGCCGCTGATGGTCTCTATGCAAAACTAGCGCGTTTGCAGTTCACCGATGGCTTTTCAGGAGAAAAGTAACGCTACGGCGCAACAAGTTTATCTTTCGTTGCGTAAGTCTTGCGCCGCGCCGCTGCTCCGCTCACATTGATAGGTGGGAGACAAGAAATCTGCGACCAAGCAGGTTCAGGGAGGAAGCATGCCATACGCGTCGTATGCAGATCGCGCTGCGATCGAAACAGAAATGCCTTGGGCGGACAGGGATGTGCCCAAGACTATGTACAAACTGCTGGAACGCACCAAAGAGCAGTTTGGCAAACGTCCGGCGGTCAGTTTCCAGCTGACCTCTAGCCCCAAAGACGCGGGCGAAACCCTGACTTGGGCGCAGCTGTTCGAAAAAGTCACCCAGACCGCGAACCTGCTGCGCAGCCTGCGCGTGGGTCCGAATGATACGGTCGCATTTCTGCTGCCCAACTGTTCCGAGACGGTTATGGCGCTGCTCGGTGGGATGGTCGCAGGGATCGCGAACCCCATCAACCCGCTGCTGGAGCCAGAGCAAATCTCGGCCATTCTGCGCGAGACGAATGCCAAGGTGCTGGTGACGCTACGGGCTTTTCCCAAGACAGACATCGCGCACAAGGCGGCCGAAGCCGTGCGCTTTGCGCCGAACGTGCATACGGTGCTCGAGGTTGATCTGCTGCGCTACCTTAGCCCGCCGAAGTCTTGGATTGTGCCTTTGATCCGTCCCAAGGCGCCGGATTATGCCCACGCGGACGTGCTGAATTTCAACAAGGCGATCGCCAAGCAGAGTACGAACCTGGATTTCGAGGACACCGACGAGGACCGCGTCGCTGCGTACTTCCATACGGGCGGGACCACGGGTATGCCCAAGGTCGCGCAGCACAAATATTCGGGCATGATCTACAACGGCTGGCTCGGGGCCAAGCTGCTGTTCTCGTCCGATGACAACGTGATCTGCCCGCTTCCGCTGTTCCACGTCTTTGCTGTGCACCCGATTATGATGTCCATGATGTCGAGCGGGGCGCACGTGATCTTTCCCACGCCTGCGGGATATCGAGGCGAGGGCGTTTTCGACAATTTCTGGAAGCTGGTCGAGCGGTGGCAGGTCACCTTTATGATCACCGTGCCGACGGCTGTGTCCGCGCTGATGCAGCGCCCCGTGGATGCGGATATCTCTTCGCTGAAAACAGCATTCTCGGGATCTGCGCCCATGCCGCTTGAGCTGTTCAAACGGTTCGAAAGCGCGTGCGGCGTGTCGATCTGCGAGGGGTATGGCCTGACCGAGGCGACCTGCCTCGTGTCGATCAACCCGCCTGCGGGGGAAAAACGCGTGGGCTCTGTCGGCATTCCGTTTCCCTACACTGACGTCAAAATTCTGCGCCACGGTCCCGATGGCCCGATTGAGTGCGGTATCGAAGAGGTTGGCGAAATCTGCGTTGCGAACCCCGGTGTCTACGCGGGCTCGACTTATACCGAGGCGGACAAGAACGCCGATCTGTTTCATTACGACTGCTATCTGCGCACAGGCGATCTGGGGCGTTTGGATGCGGATGGCTACCTGTGGATCACCGGTCGTGCCAAGGATCTGATCATTCGTGGGGGCCACAACATTGACCCCGCCGAAATCGAAGAGGCGCTGTTGACCCACCCCGCCGTTGCCTTTGCAGGCGCGATTGGTCAGCCGGACGCGCATTCTGGCGAGATGCCCTGCGCCTACGTGGAGTTGGTGGATAATGCAGAGGTCACGTGCGAGGAACTGCTCGCCCACGCCAAAAAGCATATCCACGAGCGTGCTGCATGCCCAAAGCATCTGGAAATTCTGCCGGAACTGCCCAAGACGGCGGTGGGTAAGGTCTTTAAACCGGACCTGCGCAAAAGCGCGATCAAGAGAATTTATAATGCCGCGCTGACCGGAACAGGTGCCGAGGTGATCGAAGTTATAGACGATAAACGTCGCGGGCTGACGGCACGCCTGCAGCGCTCAGACTCGACAGATACCAAGGCGGTCGAGGCGGCACTGTCGGCGCACACGCGGCCTTGGGAATGGGCTGACTAGATAACGAGGGGCACCAAAGCGGTGCCCCTTTTTTGATTATTGCGCGGTGTAGCCGCCGTCGACCACGTGGTACGACCCCGTGACGAAACTGGCCTGATCGGACAGCAGATAGGCAACGAGGCTTGCGACCTCTTCGGGTTTCCCCAGTCGTTTCATCGCGTGCATGCCCGCCAGAGCGTTTTGGGTGTCTTCATCCAGGGTCTGATCGACCAATGGGGTGTGAATGAAGCCGGGCCCAACCGAATTGACACGGATGTTGTCACTCGCATGTTCGATGGCGGCAGTCTTGGTCATCCCGACCACGGCGTGTTTTGCTGCCACATAGGCACCTGAACCAGCTATCCCGACGGACCCAAGGATCGAAGCGATATTCACAATGGCGCCGCCGCCCGCGGCTTTCATCTCGGGAATGGCGTAGCGTAGACCGTAGAAGACGCCGTTCAGGTTAACGTTGATGACCTTGCGCCACGAATCCGTCGGATATTCACCTAGCGGCGCGTTGGCGCCGCCGATGCCAGCGTTGTTCACCAGATAGTCCAGACGGCCAGTTTTCTCTTTGGCAAATCGCACCATCGCTTGGACCGAATCTTCGTCGCCAACGTCGACTTTGACGCCCAAGGCTGATGCGCTGATCTCTTTGGCAGCGGCGTCGGCTTTGTCCTGATCTAGGTCGGCAACGATAACGGTTGCCCCCGAGTCGGCCAGTTGTTCAGCGATGGCGTACCCGATGCCAGAGGCGCCGCCGGTCACGATGGCTGTTTTGCCGGTAAAATCGATATTCATAACAAACTCCTTCTCCCGCGAATTTGTGCGGTTGCGTTTGATATGGCACGATTTTCACAAATCCAAAGGCGCGCTCTCGAAACCGTGTGTGTGCATTTGCATACCGAAATACGCAGGGTTGCACCAAGCGCTGACATCAAAGCGCTAGCGAGGTGCTTATTGAAGAAGCGTAATGATTTCAGGGATTTGATGGTGCTGCAGGGGAGGATTGAACTCCCGACCTCTCCCTTACCAAGGGAGTGCTCTACCACTGAGCTACTGCAGCGCCGTGTTGGTGAGGGGGCTTCTAATAACAAAATTCAGGGTGTGCAAGGGCAATCTGGACGGTTTTTTCATCAGGATGTAGGAACGGGGCATGAAAAAAGATTCCGAGCCCCAGAACACCAAGAAATACAAGGATCCGAGCCGTGAAGATCGGCTGAAGGCCGCGCTCAAAGCCAATATGGCGAAGCGTAAGGCTCAGGCAAAGGCTCGTGTCACGACCTCCGAGCAGGACAAGGAAGAGAACTAATGGATTCAATCATCGTAAAAGGCGGCACCGAACTGCGCGGCCAGATCCCGATCGCCGGCGCCAAGAATGCCTGCCTGACGCTGATGCCCGCGACTCTTCTGTCAGAGGAGCCTTTGACCCTGACGAATGCGCCGCGTTTGTCGGACATCCGCACAATGACACTGCTGCTGCAGTCGCTCGGGGCCGAAGTTCAGAGCTTGAACGATGGCCGCGTTTTGGCGCTGTCTTCGCACGGGTTAAATAACCACAAGGCCGACTACGATATCGTCCGCAAAATGCGTGCGTCGATTCTGGTTCTCGGCCCGATGTTGGCGCGCGATGGCCACGCGGTTGTGTCGCTGCCCGGCGGTTGCGCCATTGGCGCGCGTCCCGTGGACCTGCACCTGACCGCGCTAGAGGCGATGGGCGCAGAGCTGGAACTGAAGGACGGCTATGTCCACGCCAAAGCAGCGGGTGGCCTGAAGGGCGGGATCGTTGATTTCCGTTTCGCGTCTGTCGGCGCGACCGAGAACGCCCTGATGGCGGCAACGCTGGCCAAAGGCACCACGGTCCTGAACAACGCGGCCCGCGAGCCCGAAATCGTCGATCTGGCGCAATGCTTGCGCGCGATGGGCGCTCAGATTGAAGGCGAGGGAACAAGCCGAATCGAAATTCAGGGCGTTGAGCGTCTGCATGGCGCGACTCACCAAGTTGTCGCAGACCGAATCGAAATGGGCACGTACATGCTCGCCCCTGCAATCGCGGGCGGTGAGGTCGAAGTGCTTGGCGGATCTATTGAGCTGCTCGGGGCATTCGTTGAAAAGTTGGAGGCGGCGGGTGTCTCGGTGACGCCCACCAAAGGCGGTGTTCTGGTAGCGCGTAAGAATGGCCGCGTTGATGCGGTAGACGTCACCACCGAGCCTTATCCTGGCTTCCCCACCGATCTTCAGGCACAGTTCATGGCGATGATGTGCACGGCGAATGGCACCAGCGTTCTCGAAGAGAAGATCTTTGAGAATCGCTTCATGCACGCGCCGGAACTGATCCGGATGGGCGCCGATATCGAGGTTCATGGCGGCACTGCAACCGTGACCGGCGTTGAACGTCTGCGCGGCGCGCCCGTGATGGCGACCGATCTGCGTGCCTCTGTCTCGCTGATTCTGGCGGGTCTGGCAGCCGAAGGCGAAACCCGCGTGAACCGCGTGTATCACCTAGACCGCGGCTACGAGAGCGTTGAAACCAAGCTTGGCGCCTGCGGTGCCAACATCGAAAGGGTCAAAGAAGAGTGACACAGGACGCCCGTTTCGAAGATGCCAGCCCCAAGCCCCTGAACATTGGGGCAATGGATGCCGATGATCTGCAAGTGATCTCGGCCCTGGTGCAGGACGCTGTTCTGCCCGTGGGCGAGATGACCTATGAACGCGGGGCAGGGCGCTTTGCCCTGCTGCTGAACCGCTTCCGCTGGGAGGATAAGTCTGCCGCCCGTCCCGAACGAGTGCAGGCTGTGCTGGCCTTTGAAACCGTGCGCGGCGTGTCATCCCAAGGCATCGACCGCAGCGACAAGGACACCGTTCTGTCGCTGCTCTCCGTTGAGTTCGCCGAAACGGACGCCCCGAGTGGCCACGTGACCCTGCATTTCGCGGGTGACGGCGCCTTGCGCCTAACGGTCGAGGCGATCGAAGCGACCCTGCGGGATGTGACGCGGCCCTACTACGCGCCTTCGGGTAAAGTGCCTGATCACAACGCCTGATGCGGCCAAAGCACCGGTAGTTCTTGAGGACAGCGCCCCTGCGGTCTATGTCTGCGCCCGTAATCTTAGGAGCCGCAGCCCATGCCCGTATTCCTGTCCACCCGTGACGCCGATTTCGAAGCCCAGTTCACCGCGCTGCTCGGTGCCAAGCGCGAGGACAGCCCCGATGTGGATCATATCGTTGCAGAGATCATTGCGGACATCCGTGCGCGCGGCGACGAAGCTCTGCTGGAATACACGCAGCGCTTTGATTGCCTGGAGCTGACCGCGGATACGCTGGCCTTTTCCGAAGCAGAGATCGACGCACTGATCGCAGAGGTTCCCGCCGAAGAGCGCGAGGCTCTGGAACTGGCAGCCGCCCGCATCCGCGCCTACCACGAGCGTCAAATCCCCGAAGATCAGCGCTGGACCGATGAGAGCGGCGCAGAGCTTGGCTGGCGTTGGACCCCTGTATCGGCCGCTGGCCTGTATGTGCCCGGTGGTCTGGCGTCCTATCCAAGCTCTGTGTTGATGAACGCCATTCCGGCCAAGGTAGCTGGGGTTCAGCGTCTGGCGATCACCGTGCCGACCCCTGATGGCGTGGCGAACCCCTTGGTCCTGCTGGCTGCGCGCCTGTCGGGTGTGGACGAAGTTTATCGCGTGGGTGGGGCGCAGGCCGTGGCCGCGCTGGCCTATGGCACTGACACCATCAAGCCTGTCGACAAAATAACTGGCCCCGGTAACGCCTTTGTCGCGGCAGCCAAGCGCCGTGTGTTCGGCAAGGTCGGGATCGACATGATTGCGGGCCCTTCGGAAATTCTGGTGATAGCGGACAAGGACAATAACGCGGACTGGATCGCTTTGGACCTGATGAGCCAAGCCGAGCACGACGAGAGCGCGCAATCGATCCTGATCACCGACAGCGAAGATTTCGCGCGCGAGGTCTGCGCCGCTGTGGATCGCCAACTGGAAACGCTAGAGCGTCGCGCGATCGCGGGTGCCAGCTGGCGTGATTTTGGCGCGGTCATTGTGGTGGACGATCTGGATCAGGCCGCGCAACTGTCTGACCGCATTGCGCCAGAGCACTTGGAGCTGTGTGTGGCCGACCCTGACGGCCTGTCGGACAAGATCACCCACGCGGGCGCAATTTTCCTCGGTGCTTGGACGCCAGAGGCGATTGGTGACTATGTCGGTGGTCCGAACCACGTGCTGCCCACCGCACGCTCGGCCCGTTTCAGCTCTGGCCTGTCGGTGATGGATTTCGTCAAACGCACGACGCTGGCCAAGATGACCCCCGCCGCGTTGCGGGCTATCGGGCCTGCGGCTGAGGTGCTGGCAAAATCGGAGAGCCTTCAGTCTCATGGCTTGTCCGTCACCGCACGCCTGCAAAGCCTGAATGATTGATCGCCATGACCGCTACGATTTATCACAATCCCCGCTGTAGCAAATCGCGCAACGCCCTGACTATTTTGCAAGCCGCAGGCGAAGCGCCAGATGTCGTTGAATATCTGAAAACCGGATGGACGCGCGACTTGCTGGTGTCACTGTTTACAGAAGCGGGCATTACGGCACGCGATGCTCTGCGCAAGGGCGAGACGCAGGCAAAAGAGCTCGGGCTGTCTGCCCCCGATGTCACCGACGACCAGATCATCGAGGCAATGATCACGCACCCCGTTCTGGTCGAGCGGCCCATCGTCCGCACGCCCAAAGGCGTCGCAGTGTGCCGTCCGATGTCGAACCTCTTGCCGCTCTTGGCGCAGCCGCTTTCGGGACCCGTCACCGATGCCAAGGGCAAAGTCTTGGTCGACGACCAGGGAAACGCCCTGTGACCGATACGCCGAATATCGACGACACCTTGTTTCAGACCTTCGACCCTGCGCGTTTGTTCGAGGCGGAGCGCAGCACCCATGCTCCGCGCATTCTGGTGCTCTATGGATCGCTGCGTGCACGGTCCTATTCGCGTCTTCTGGCCGAGGAAGCGGGCCGCATTCTGACGCGTCTTGGTGCCGAAGTGCGGTTTTTTGATCCCAAAGGCCTGCCCCTGCCTGACGCCGAAGACGCCAGCCACCCCAAGGTCGCTGAATTGCGCGAGCTGGCCCAATGGGCCGAGGGCATGGTGTGGTCCAGCCCCGAACGACATGGCGCGATGACGTCTGTCATGAAAGCCCAGATCGACTGGATTCCGCTGTCTCTGGGCGGCGTGCGTCCGACTCAGGGCAAGACGCTGGCGCTCTTGCAGGTCTGCGGCGGCAGCCAAAGTTTCAATACGGTCAACCAGATGCGCATTCTGGGCCGCTGGATGCGGATGCTGACGATCCCGAACCAGAGCAGTGTCGCCAAAGCCTTTCACGAGTTCGACGAGTCAGGCCGGATGCTGCCAAGCGCCTATTACAACCGCGTTGTCGATGTCATGGAAGAGTTGGTGAAATTTACTTGGCTCACCCGCGATGTGAACGATACCCTGCTGGATCGCTACAGCGAACACGTAGAATCTGCCGAGGACCTGTCGCAACGGGTGAACCAGAAATCGCTCTGATCGGGGCAATGCGCTTGCACCTATCCTAATGGTCACTAAAGATACGGTCGAAGAAAGTAACTGTTAGTGCCCCCTCTTATGTCTCGTATCTCAAATATCACTCTGGACGACAGCGCCCTCCCGCCGCCGACCCCCGAGATTGAACAGGAACGCCGCGTGGCGATGTTCGATCTTCTAGAGGATAATAGCCTTGTCTTGCCCGCACGGGATGACCGCCCCGCGCCCGACGGACCCTACCATCTGGATCTGTCGATCCGTGACAAGCGTCTTGTCTTCGACCTGAACACCGAAGGCGGCGAAAAAGCCGCTGAATTCCATCTGTCGCTTGGGCCGTTCCGCCAAGTGGTCAAAGACTACTTCCAAATCTGCGCCAGCTACTTTGACGCTGTGAAAAAGATGCCCCCGAGCCAGATCGAAGCGATCGATATGGCCCGTCGCGGCATCCACAACGAAGGCGCGCGCATCCTTCAAGAGCGTCTCGAAGGCAAAGCCGAGCTCGATAGCGACACAGCGCGGCGTCTCTTCACCCTGATTTGCGTTCTGCATTTCGGAGGGTAGTGGTTGACGCGGGAGGTGCCTCAGTCGGTTTTGTTCTGCTGCGATCACAACGCGGTACGGTCCCCCATGGCCGAAGGCTTGATGAAAAAGCTGTACGGGCAGCAATGCTACGTCCAGTCGGTCGGCGTAAAGAATGACATGGAGATCGACGGCTTTGCCGTTTCTGTCTGCAAAGAGGTCGGGGTGGAGTTGGACCGACACCAGTCCCGCAGCTTCGATGAGATGGAGCAATGGGGCGATGATTTGTCGTCCTATGATCTGATTATTGCACTGTCTCCCGCAAGTCAGCGGCGCGCGTTGGAACTGACCCGCTTCTTCCACCTCGACGTAGACTATTGGCCTATCCTCGATCCGACAGGTTTGGGGGAAACTCGCGACGCGAAGCTGGTGCAATATAGGGCAGCTCGTGACCAGATTGTTCAGCGGCTGACCGACGCATTCGGGCCGCCAGAAAGCGAGGATTGAATGAGCGCGACCGACGTACTGCGCCGTTACTACGATGCATTTAACGCAGGCGACACCGACGGCATGCTGGAGTGCTTGTCCGACGACGTGGCGCACCACGTGAACGAGGGTAACATCCGCGTGGGCAAAGAAAAATTTGCAGAGTTCAACGCCCACATGACCCGCTGCTACAAAGAAAACCTCACCGACATCGTGCTGTTCGAAGCCGAAGGCGGCACCCGCGCAGCGGCCGAGTTCACTGTGAACGGCACCTATCTGCAAACTGACGAAGGTTTGCCCGAGGCCAAGGGCCAGACCTACCGTCTGCCTGCTGGCACATTCTTTAGCCTCGAGGGCGACAAGATCACCCGCGTGGTGACCTACTACAACCTCTCTGACTGGATTCGGCAGGTCCAGTGACCCTACGCATCGAAACCCTGAGGGGCGAAGCGCTGGACGCGGCACTCGATGATGTGGCGCGTCTGCGGATCACCGTGTTTCGTGATTGGCCGTATTTGTACGACGGCTCGCTCGACTATGAACGCAAGTATCTAGAGGTTTATCGCCAGAGTGATCAGACGGTTCTGGTTGGGGCCTTCGACGGAACGCGCCTGGTTGGTGCGGCGACGGGCACCCCGATGCTGGACCATGCCGAAGATTTTGCGACCGCCTTTGAGGGCGCGGGCTATGACCTTGTGAACATCTTTTACTGTGCCGAATCTGTTTTGCTGCCGGACTATCGGGGGCAGGGCGCAGGACACCGTTTCTTTGACCTAAGAGAAGCGCATGCGCGATCGGTCGGGTCGCAATACACCGCCTTCTGCAGCGTGCAGCGTCCAGCGGATCACCCGATGCGTCCCGCGGACTATGCTCCGCTGGATCCGTTTTGGCGCAAGCGGGGCTACCGTCCGCTCGACGGGGTCATTGCACAGTTCAGCTGGAAAGATGTGGGCGATTCCTTTGAAACGAAAAAGCCGCTCCAGTTTTGGATACGCGATCTTTCGTCCGAAGATAAAAGCTGAGGGGGCCAGGGGGTTGGGGGATTTGGGGTGAAGCGCTCGTAGCGGGCCACTCGTACTCTGATACCGACCGTTGAACTCTTTACCGTCACTCGCAAACATGCGCCGTTTGGAACATCTTCATTCGCGTGGACGGGTGAAACGGTCACTCTGTAAAAGGTTACTTCCGACCAGTGGCGCCGCTGGCGCCCCTCTACCCGGCGTTAACCGAGTAAGAATGGTATACCGTCTTGATTTGCAAAAATCTCGGGCACATCAGTGCAGAATCTACTGCCTTTTGTTGGGGCCTCTGACTTAAGGGTAGGAAACTCAACGTCTTGCGTAGGTTTGGGCCTACGTGCAAAATTTTGTTATCACGTGAATGGGAAGCCAAAAGATGAAAGTCGCAACCGCAGCCTATCCGATTGACTGGCACGATTCTTGGCAAAGCTACGCGGACAAGGTCACGCGTTGGGTGCATGATGCGGCCGAGAACGGGGCCCAGATGCTTGTTTTCCCAGAGTATGGCGCAATGGAACTGGCGTCTTTGGCCGGCGCAGAGCAGGCGGGGGATCTGGCTGGGTCGATTCGGGCCGTGTCGGACCGTGTGGCAGAGGCGGATGACCTGCACCGCCAACTGGCGCAGGACACGCAGACCTATATTCTGTCGGCAAGTGCGCCCGTGCCAGACGGGGATGAGATCGTGAACCGCGCTCGTTTCTTTAGCCCCGCTGGTGCGATGGACTGGCAGGACAAACAGATCATGACCCGCTTCGAACGCGAAGATTGGGGAATCGCCGGGGGCGGCCCTCTCAAGATATTCGATACTGCGTTCGGCAAGGTTGGCATCCTGATCTGCTATGATTCGGAATTTCCACTTTTGGCGCGCGCTTTGGTGGACGCAGGCTGCGAAGCGATCCTTGTGCCCTCTGCGACCGAAGCGCTCAGTGGCTACAGTCGCGTTCGTATCGGCGCGATGGCCCGTGCGCTGGAATGCCAGTGCGTGACGGTCATGGCCTCGAACGTGGGCGATGCCCCATGGTGTGAAGCCGTTGACCTGAATGTGGGGCGCGGCGGCGTCTTCTGCCCGCCGGATAAAGGGTTTGACCCCACGGGCGTTCTGGCCGAAGGTGTGATGAACCAGCCGCGCTGGACCTATGCCGAGATCGACTTTGACCAGATCGCGGAGGTCCGAAAAGACGGCGTGGTGCTTAATTTGACCCACTGGGAAGAGCAACTGCCGCGAGTTTCTGCGGTGGAATTGTCACCTTTCTGAGATTGTTCTTGAAAATCTGCTATAATCGGCCCAATTAGTGGCGCGTCCTACATGAGGGCGAGACTAAATACGGAGTGAACATGGCCAAGGAAGAATTGCTCGAATTTCCCGGCGTCGTGAAGGAACTCCTGCCTAATGCGACATTCCGGGTCGAGCTTGAGAACGGCCATGAGATCATCGCACATACGGCAGGCAAGATGCGCAAAAACCGCATCCGTGTTCTGGCTGGCGACCGCGTACAGGTGGAAATGACCCCCTACGATCTGACCAAGGGTCGGATCAACTACCGCTTCAAGTAAACGAAGTGGCTTTAATCCTCGGCTCAGGCAGCCCGCGCAGGCGGGAACTGTTGGCGCAAATGGGCGTCGTGGCCGATTATATCCGGTCGCCGGATATCGATGAAACGCCGGAGCGGGGCGAACAGCCCCGCCCATACTGCGAACGCATGGCGCGGGAAAAGGCTTTGGCCGTTCCCGGCGGTGCGGTCGACATCATTCTCTCTGCAGATACGACTGTCGCGCTAGGGCGCCGCATCTTGGGCAAGCCCGAGAACGAGAAAGAGGCTGCCTCTTTCCTGCTGGCTCTGTCCGGTCGCCGTCACCGCGTGATCACCGCTGTTGCGGTGCGCAAGGCGGGCAAGCTGTGGGAAAAATCTGTCGTCACCCAAGTTATGATGAAGCGCCTCTCGGACAACGAGCTCAACACCTACCTCGCCAGCGGTGATTGGAAGGGCAAGGCAGGCGCATACGGGATTCAAGGCGCAGCCAGCGCGTTCATCCCGTGGATCAACGGATCATTTACTGCGGTTGTCGGTCTGCCGATGGCAGAGACCGCGAATTTGCTGCAGGCCGCAGGATACCCTCTTTACGGAGAATGAAGACATGAAAGGTCGTCTGATTGCCCTGGACCACATCGGAGAGGTCGAGGCTGCTGCACTTATGGTGGATGGCAAACTCGAAGACCTTCTGATCGACAGCGATATGCCGCGTCCGGGCACCATCTATCGCGCCATTGCTGACCGCCCCATGAAAGGGCAGGGCGGCATGTTCCTAAAAACGCCCGATGGCAATTGCTTCTTGCGTCAGACCAAGGGGCTGGCCCCCGGGGATGCGGTGCTTGTGCAGGTCACGGGTTATGCCGAGCCGGGCAAAGCGATGCCTGTGACCTTGGACGTCCTGTTCAAGAGCCGCTACGCCATCATTACCCCCGACAAGCCCGGTCTGAATATCAGCCGTTCCATCCGCGACGATGATCGCCGTGACGAGCTGCAAGGCATCGCCAAGGGGACAATGCAAGGCAGCGAGTTTGGTTTGATCCTGCGTTCTGCCTGCGCCGAAGCGGACGACGAAGAGGTGGCCGAGGACGTGACAGCCATGCTCGACATGGCGAACGCCGTGCTGGCAGACCGCGAAGGCTCTGAGCCTGAGAAACTGGTCGAAGGCGATGGCCCCCACCTGCTGGCCTGGCGCGAATGGTACGAACGCGCGACCGTCGACGCAGAGGCTGGCAGCTTCGAAGCCAACGGTGTTCTAGACGCGATAGAGGACCTGTCCTCTCCCAAAGTCATGCTCGAAGGCGGCGGGTTCATGTTTGTCGAACCGACCCGCGCTTTGGTCGCCGTGGATGTGAACACCGGCGGGGATTCGTCCCATGCAGCTGGGATCAAAGCGAACTTTGCTGCTGCACGCGCCATTCCGCGTGCTCTTCGCCTGCGTGGTCTTGGCGGCCAGATTGTGCTGGACTTGGCTCCTATGCCCAAGAAAGAGCGCCGGACGTTTGAAACCAGCCTGCGTGCGGCCTTCAAAGCAGACGGCATCGATACCGCCTTGCTGGGCTGGACGACCCTTGGCCATTTCGAGCTGCAGCGCAAACGCGAGCGCCGTGTCTTACGCGATTGCTTGCCCAAGGTATAACCGATGGCCTGCCCGATCTGTGATAAGCAAACCGATCCGAAGTACCGTCCGTTCTGCTCCAAACGCTGTGCGGACATCGATCTGGCCAAGTGGATGACCGGCTCTTACGCCGTGCCGTCCACCGATCCCGAGGACTTGGAACAGGCCCTTGAGGAGGCTGAACAAAAAAAATCAAAACCCCACTGATTTTTTCTGTTTCGGGTCTGGACACTCCCGAGAACTGCGCATAATACAGCGCTCACCCGAACGGACAACGTTCACCCAGCCCGGGTAGCTCAGGGGTAGAGCAGTGGATTGAAAATCCTCGTGTCGGTGGTTCGATTCCGCCCCCGGGCACCATTTTACCGAATGAACATAAAGTGTTATCTGCTTGGTTCGCGCAGCGGTGAGATCACATTTCTTCTGCGCTACACGCCCAAATACAAAAAACGCCTGTCGCAATCTGCGAGGGCGTTTTGTGTTTTCGCTTGGGGTTATTCTTACCAGCGCAAGTACTTGTGGCCCGCCAACGCACCGATCCCGGTGCTGATCAATATTCCGATGCCGTACCATGTGACGTAGAACAGCGGCGCGTCTTCGTCGCAGTGCAGAGCGTAGCCCGCCGCAGCCAGTGCGCCGATCGCAAGGCCAAGGAGCGCGCCGGATCGGATTGGGCGAGTTGTGGCCCCTTGGCGCAGCGTGCGAATACCAACGACCAGCGGAAGAGCCGAGATCGCGGTGATCGAGATCAGGCAGGCGCCTGCCGTCTGGCCCATCAGCTCGGGAAGGAAGTTGGTGGGAGCTGTGTTCACGGCCTGTAAGAGGAAAAGGCCCGCGGCCAAGGCGACAGGCACGATGAGCGGCCAAACAGGACCGTCTCGTTCGGGGCGTGTTGTGAGGAACGCGATGGGCAGCGCCAAGCACGCCAACAACAAAGGCAGCGCGTTTTTAGCCAGCGTGACGGGGTCTTGAAGGGCTGCCCCAAGATCTGGACGGATCCCGAGTGCGCCAAGCACAGCGCCAAGGCCCACGGCAAAGGCCCCGCCGATCCAACCAGCCGCGCGGGGCAGGTCCAGTGGTTCAGGCGTCGGGCGCGCCGCGAGCGAGGCGATGAACGCGTCAGTGTCCTCAGGAGTTGTCAATTCTTTGTCCTTTCGGCGATACGTGCCAATTGTTTTAGGGCGCGGTGCAAGGCAACCCGCGCCGACGAGGCCGAGAGCCCCACCTTTTCGCCTGCGTCTTCTGCGCTTTCGCCCTCGAGAGTCATTGATCGCACCAAGGCTGCGCCGCGCCCGTCCAGATGGCTCAGCATGTATTCAGCGTCCTTGCCCGCCAGCGGTACAGCGGCCGACAGATCCTCGAGCGTTTCGGAAAAAGGCTCGATCGGCACGTGAATGATAGCGCCTCGGCGTCGAAAGGCATCCACGACCTTGTAGCGGGTGATCGCATAGACCCATGGTTTGACGGGCGTCCCCTCTTTCCACGAGCCGCGCTTGAGGTGGATGGCCAGCAGAACCTCTTGGAGGATGTCTTCGTGCTGGTGTTCAGGCAGGCTGCTGCCTTTGGCGCGGATGACAGTCCGTATCGCGGGCGTGATGCGGCGCAGAAACTGGGCAAAGGCCGGACCATCCCCTGCATTCGCGCGTCTTAACAGCTCTGCGAGTTCGTCCGGTTGGGACACTTTTTCCTCCGCGCGCGCGCCGCCCCGTTTGGCCCGAGTATACGGTGCGGGCCGTGCGGCGCAATTGGCAGAGAGAGCGAGTAAAGCTGTCTGTGTCACGCGTGATCCAGCCCCAACTTGTGGTCCACCGAAATCCGGCCCGGTCCCATGGCGATCAACGCAATCAGGGCTGACGCCCAAAGCCCATGTGTGATCCACGCATTCGGATAGACGAAAATCTGGATCGTCGCGGTCATCACCAACAGGCCCAGAGCCGACAGGCGGGTGAATAGGCCAATGATCATCAAGGCGGGTAGGATGTGTTCGGCCAGTGTCGCCAGCACGGCTGCCAGTTCGTGGGGGATCAGGGGCAGGGCGTATTCGTGTTCAAACAGGAAGTACGTGCTGTCCTTGATCGAGAACGCCTCGACCTTGGTGCGGCCTGATTGCAAGAACACCGCAGCGGGAAAAATGCGCAAGGCGAGTGCGGTGAAGGATGCAGGAATGCGGTCCCCGAGCGCGTTCAATTTGGTGATTGGTGTCATGTCTTGGGGCTCCCTTCGGTCAGCACGCCGGCCTGCATCAGACTGACCAGCAAAGGTTGCGGATTGAACATCGGATCCTTGAGCGATCCCGATGCGGCGGCAGAGGCCAGAGGGCGCCCCATGCGCAGGGCTTCGATCATCTCAGCTTCGGCAGGGCTAATTGCTGCGACGGGCACGTCGAAAATGCGGTCGCGCAGGACCAATGCGATTTCACCGCTGTGGCCGATGGGGTACGTTTCGAAGCCGGGCTGATTGCGTGTCCAGATCGACACTGCGGCATAGCGCAATTTCAGAACTTGGACCGACGGATGCAGCCCCATGCGCAAGGTTTCAGGGTTGGCGCTGGTCAGCGTGCTGGCTGCGATCGGCTCGGCATCTGCTGCGTGAAAGGCCACACCGCGCGCGTATTCGATCCGCGCCACATCACCGAGGTAGGGGTACTCCTTTAGCGGCGAGAACCGGTCGAGGAAGATGGCAAACTCTTTGCCCCATTCCTGAAGGACGGGCGAGGTCGGCTTGTGATGCTCGATGAACACCCGCGCCATCGCGCCAAAGAAAGCGTCACCGACCAGCCGCCGGATCACGGGGTAGCGGGCGTTCAGCGCTTCGGTCAGGCTGACCATCATGTTATTGCGGTAGACGTTAAAGCGCTGCTCGGCCTCTGACGGATCGAGCGCGGTGATACCTTTGGGCAGCGGACCGCCTGTCAGGGCGCGGTCGAACGCCGCCAGTGTTTCATGATGCGAGGTCAAGGCGTGCCCCTCCTTGTGCCAGAATGTCTGCAGCAGCGCGGGCTTCGGCCGCCAGTATGGGCCAGTCGGGCAGATCGTTGTCCCATTCGACCAGCGTGGGCAGCGCGCCGGTCTGTCCTATGACATGGGAAAATAGGGACCACACGGGATCAGCCACGGGCGAGCCGTGGGCGTCGATCAGAAGAGGACCAGAGGGCAATTCTTCGGTGCTGTGACCGCCAAGGTGGATTTCCCCGACCGAAGTCATCGGGAACGCGGCAATGTAGTCATAGGGGTCTTGGCCATGGTTGGTGCAGGACACAAAGACGTTGTTCACATCCAGCAGCAGCCCGCAGCCTGTGCGCTGAACGATCGCCTTTAGAAAATCGGTTTCGCTGATCGTAGATTGTTCGAACAGCACATAAGTTGAGGGGTTTTCCAGCAGCATCTTGCGCCCCAAAACCTCTTGGACCTGATCAATGTGGTCGCAGATGGTCTGCAGTGTTTCCTGTGTGTAGGGCAGGGGCAGCAGGTCATTCAGGTATTCGGCCCCGTGGCTGGACCATGCCAGATGCTCGGAAAAGCTGTCGGGCTGGTAGCGGTCGCATACGGTTTTCAGGCGCTGCAGGTGATCTGCATCCAAGCCGCGCTGTCCGCCGATGGACAGGCCAACTCCGTGCACGGACAGGCTATAGTCGTCGCGCAGAGCGGTCAACTGTGCGTGCGGCAACCCGCCAGCGCCCATGTAATTCTCTGCATGAATTTCAAAGAAGTCCACGCGCCGCGCGTCGTTGCGGATGGCGGTGAAATGGTCGGGCTTGAAGCCGACGCCGACAGATGCAGGAAGTCCGGTCATGGCAATACCTTTGGGGCAAATGAAAAAAGGGGGGCGCTGTTGGGAAGCGCCCCCAAGCGCGTCTTAGGCAGGGATGTCGCGGGTCAGAGCCTCGAGCGAGCCCATGCGCGATTTGCCCATGTCATCCGAAGGCAGCTCCATGCTGACGCAGGTACCTGCAGGGACCAGCTTCCATGCGTTGCCCTGATAATCGACTTTCGAGGTGCCAGCGCAGGTGGTGCCGGGGCCTGCGGCGCAGTCGTTCTGGCCGGCCAGCGCCACGCCAAAGCATTTCTCCATGCCGTCTTCTGCCGCGTGTGCAGGAATGGCTGCCATGGCACCCAGAGTACAGGCCAGCGAAGCACCCAGAACGATGTTGTTTTTCAATGCGGTCATTTTTAGCTCTCCATCACTAAATCAAAGGGCGTTCTCCGTTGCCCTTCACTGATCAGTTCGCAGAGAGAGGCCCGTTCGTTACGGCGCTCACACCCCCGTTATGGCCAATGGGCGTTCCGTGATGGGTGTTACAGAAAAAGCGGGATTTTGCGGGATTTCGGGCGAAATCAGTCCGCGCTGTGCAGGGAGATTGAAACAAAAAGGGCGCAGCCGAAGCCGCGCCCTTGGGGATTTTGAGGCCCACGCTCACGGGCGGGGCATGTTTTTACGCCTTCAGATCGAAGCGATCCGCGTTCATCACTTTGGTCCACGCGTCCACAAAGGCCTTCAGGAAGGGCTCGGTGCCATCGTCCTGAGCATAAACCTCTGCATAGGCGCGCAGCACAGAGTTCGAGCCGAACACCAGATCCACGCGGCTGGCGGTCCACTTGGTCTCGCCAGTTTGGCGGTCACGAATTTCGTAGGTGCCATCACCGATCGGGTGCCATGTGTTGGCCATATCGGTCAGGTTCACAAAGAAGTCCGTGGTCAGTGCGCCTTCGCGGTCGGTGAAGACACCGTGCTTGGTGCCGCCGTAGTTGGTGCCCATGGCACGCATCCCGCCGACCAGAACAGTCATCTCGTGCGCAGTC
Organism: Donghicola eburneus; assembly: GCF_900115865.1. Classification (GTDB taxonomy): domain Bacteria; phylum Pseudomonadota; class Alphaproteobacteria; order Rhodobacterales; family Rhodobacteraceae; genus Donghicola; species Donghicola eburneus. Next base: position 203,542 of record NZ_FOXY01000007.1, read on the forward strand.
AGACCCAGCAGCTGCGTGCGGTCCAGCATCATCTCTTCGGCCGAGACGATGTAGTCCTTCTTCAGCCAGTTGCGGTAGCCATCGTGGATGGGCTCCAGCGGTTCGAAGCTGTCCTCATCGGTCTGCTCTGCGGTTGCATCGCCGCGACCGGGGGCAAAGGGCACTTCGATGTCGTGACCTGCGGCTTTCGCTGCCATCTCGACGCCGACGCTACCGGCCAGCACGATGGTGTCTGCAACGCTTGCGCCGAACTGCTCTGCCAAGGGCTCCAGCACCGACAGGACACGCGCCAGACGCTCGGGCTCGTTGCCTTCCCAGTCCTTCTGCGGGGCCAGACGGATACGCGCACCGTTGGCACCGCCGCGCATGTCAGACCCGCGATAGGTGCGAGCGCTGTCCCACGCGGTGTTCACCATGTCCGCCACGGTCAGGCCGCTGGCGGCGATGGCGGCCTTCAGGCCAGCAACATCGTAGCCGGTGGTGCCTTCGGGGATGGGGTCCATCCAGATCAGGTCTTCTTGGGGCACATCGGGGCCAAAGAAACGTGCCTTGGGGCCCATGTCGCGGTGGGTCAATTTGAACCAAGCTCGGGCAAAAGTGTCCGCGAAGTACTCGGGGTCCGCCATGAACTTCTGGCAGATCGCGTTATACGCGGGGTCCACCTTCATCGCCATGTCAGCATCGGTCATGATCGGCATGCGGCGGATCGAGGGGTCCTCGACGTCGACCGGCATGTCCTCTTCCTTGATGTCGACAGGCTCCCACTGCCAAGCGCCTGCGGGGCTCTTCTTCAGTTCCCACTCGTGGCCGAACAGCATGTCGAACCAGCCCATGTCCCATTGGGTGGGGTTCTTGGTCCAAGCGCCTTCGATACCGGACACCACCTGATCGCGGCCAACGCTGCGGCCTTTGGTGTTCATCCAGCCGATGCCTTGGTATTCGACATCAGCCGCTTCGGGATCGGCGCTCAGGTTCGCCGCGTCGCCGTTGCCGTGGCACTTGCCGATAGTGTGGCCGCCTGCAGTCAGGGCTGCGGTTTCCTCGTCGTCCATGGCCATGCGGGCAAAGGTCTCGCGGACCTGTGCGGCGGTTGCCATGGGGTCGGGCTGACCGTTGACGCCCTCGGGGTTCACATAGATCAGACCCATCTGCACAGCGGCGAGCGGGTTTTCCATGGTGCTGGGTTTGGTCACGTCGTCGTATCGGTTGTCCGACGGTGCCAGCCATTCTTTTTCAGCGCCCCAGTAAACGTCCTTTTCGGGGTGCCAGATGTCTTCGCGGCCAAAGGCAAAGCCAAATGTCTTCAGGCCCGCAACTTCGTAGGCAATGGTGCCAGACAGGATCATCAGGTCGGCCCAGGAAATCTTGTTGCCGTACTTCTTCTTGATCGGCCACAGCAGACGGCGGCCCTTGTCGGTGTTCACGTTGTCGGGCCAGCTGTTCAGCGGCGCAAAGCGCTGGTTGCCGGTGCCACCACCACCACGGCCATCAGCCAGACGGTACGAACCAGCCGCGTGCCACGCGACGCGCGCGAACATGCCGACATAGCTGCCCCAGTCGGCGGGCCACCAGTCTTGGCTGTCCTTCATCAAATCACGGAGGTCCTGCTTCAGCGCTTCGACGTCCAGCTTTTCCAGCTCTTCGCGATAGTTGAAGGTCGGGCCAAAGGGCTGAACCTTGGTGTCATGCTGGTGCAGGATGTCGAGGTTCAGAGCATTCGGCCACCAGCTGGTGACGGAATTGCCGTTCGAGGTTTGGCCCCCATGCATCACCGGGCATTTGCCAGTCATCGGTGCGTTGCCGTCCATTGTTTTTCCTCCGAGTCATTCACGTTGGTTTTCAATAAAAAGTGGCCTCGGCCGCCTAAAGTTCCAGCAACTTTAGAATCGTTTTCGAAGCGCCTTGATGCGGACAGTATGCATTGGTGGTGATAAAATATAATCGTATGTTTTTCTTGTTGTGATAATTTCAAGTTATCACAATTGCTGCACGCGCATCCTGCGGTGCAGCATGTTCTGTATCTGTGATTTGGCGTGCTAATCAGTCGGACTTAGAGGCGCTGCGTGGGGTCCAGAGCCTGAGCTGCGTTGCTTACAGCATGCCCACGAACGCTTCAAGCAGCGGACTTGCGGCTCCGACCAGCAGGGGGGACAGGGCGAGCAGAAAGTTCAAAAACCGCTGGCGCATATCCTTGTCACCAAGCACGTCCGACAAGGATGCGTTCAATGTATCATCTCCCTTGCTGCGGGCTGCGCGTAATAGCAGAAGTCGCGCTGGCACAAAGATCGCAAAGAGGGTGAGCGTGAAAATCATACCGTAGAACAGGGTCAGGGCTGATCCGTATCCGCTGAACGCAGCTGTCGCATCCGCATGCAAAATGCTGAGTGGCAACTTAAAGAATAGCGAAAGGGTGACTGCACTGGTCACCAAAACAACGACATTAGCCTGAAAGGCATCTTTCAAAATCGATGCGGTGCGCTTTAGCCCCTCTTCGTCGCTTTCCGATGGGCCGATCCCCGCGCTCACGAGCGCAGAGACGAAGCCCGTCGCCAAGATGCCCGCGATCAACGGCAGAAGCGCAATCCAAGCGAGCAAGCTGACACCTGCGCTGGTGCAACTCGTGGGCAAGAAGTTTGATCCAAGGTCGGCAGCGTTAATGACCGCACAGATGTTTCGGTAGGTCAGGAACAGAGCACCATCAAGGCCCTCTTGCCGCGCGCCATATCCCATTAGAACACAGGCGCCGAGCGACAGCCCCAGAACGACCGCCGTTCTCGTGATAATCCGGCGCGGTTGGGCAAGCAATCGCACGATAGCCCAAAGGCCGATGACAAGGCACACAGTCAGGTGAAACAGTCCAACCGCCGAATAGACCAGTAGCCCGCTGAGCAAACGCAGATCGCTGTCCGCCCCCACAAAGAGCGGTGTGGTCTCTAGCGCAAGCAAGCCCGCGTTACCATGGAGTGTTTCGAGAGCCAGCAAGGCAGCCCCGAGGGGCAGGACAGGCAGCACCCCCCAAAGCAGATAGATCTGGTTGCGAAAAAACGATTTCATTCCAAGGCCAAATCTCTTGCGCATTGAAATCGAAACTGTCGCGAGCAAAGCGCATGCGTGCGACCCTGAACAGCGATCACGTCCGACAGGACGGTCAGAGCCCGATGTCGCTGCGCGTCACGACAACCTCCAGAGTGGGCGAAGAGTCGTTCTGGGTTTGGTATCGAACAGACGCGCGGCCAAAGTTTTCTGTCCCCCGAAGGTCGGAATCGTAAATCCAGTTCATGACATCGCTCCACGGCGTCGGAGCCCACTTCTTGGCGGTCATGACCTTGCAAAGGGCAGAAGACGATTTACTGCCCCATGGCGTCGAAAAGCCGACCATCAAGACGTCATCATGACCATATCCCAGCAAGTCATAGCCGACGACCGCGCAGGACCCCGATGCCGCCCCGTGCGTCTTGTGATGGAACCCGATGGACCATTGCCCAACCTCGATCCTGTCGGCGAGCGTGTTCACTGACCAATAGCCATAATCGTCATGCTTGGAGCGAAATTTCAGCGGCACACCGAGTCCGTTATAAACCATCACGCGCGTCGACACACCGGTGCCCCAGAATTCCTTCATCCCATTGAGTTGCTTGATCGCTTCGTTGACGGTCTCGTCTTTCGCGCGCATTGCTTGCTGCGCCATCAGCTTGCACACATCGTCTTCGTCAAGGCTTTCGGGGTCGTCATGAGTGAGCTCTAGATTGGACTTGAATTGCTCGTAGAAAATCGGCGTACCGAACACGAAATCGGGCATTGAAAGCTCCTATGGCGCAAGAAAATCAAATGAATGTGGTTGTCGATCTGGCTGCTTGGAAAGCGCCGTATCAGTAGAGTGCCTGCTCCTTTGGCGGGTACGTGAAAAAATGAAGTGACTAGTCAGGCAGCAGTGACGTGGCCATCTCAGACGACATCGTATGGCTCATCCCAGCATAGGTGATGGTCGACATCGGCAAGCGCATTGAGGGGCTGACCGTTAGGTTTCCGAATAGGGACGCGACGATCACGTCGAACATCTTGTAAAGCCCCATGCCCACCGCTGTGACGATGCCTGCAGCAACCAGAGCCACGGCAACAGGTGGCACTTCGACAGTCGCTGCAGCGGCGGAGAATAACCCAGTCAGCGCGCCGCCCATAGTGGCAAGGGTCGAGGTGACAGCGGCACTAATAGCGCCCTCAGCCGCAACTGTGGCAATCGTAAAACCAGCCACCAAAGAGCTTTTGGCGACTGCGTTGGCCCAACTGCCTTTGGTCGCCATCTCGCTAAAGAACGTGGTGACCACTTCGATGAGCGGCACGCCATACTTAAACCATTTGGCAGAGATAAAATCATCGAGCGCCCGAAGCCACTTTGGTGCCTTCGTTGCGTCAGAAAAATTCTCGGTGAAGAGATAGGCGCGGAGCGCTGCGATCTCTTGGGCGTCTGGCAACGCCTTTCCTAACTTGGATGCTACGAGCGAAGCGACCTTGCCTGTTGCCTTCGAGATGTATTTGACGAGGAAGAGTTGGGTCTTGCCCGTCAGGAACTCTACCGCGATCTGCTGATACTTCAGTTTGTTGGTGGCGAGTTCGATAAAGAAGTTTTTGACCTGTTCCACCCGATCAAGCCATTCCTGGATAGCTCCGCTCGCGTCAGCGGCCGAGGAGTGTCCAATTCGCTCGAGGGTCTGCCGCTGCTTATTCAGACCGTCTGAATACTCTCGGATCTTCTCAAGTCGGTTCTCAACGCTGTTGTGTTCTTTGAGTATGGCTTCTGCGATATCCAGTTGCAGCGTGGCGAACTGTTGTCTGGCCGCATCTAGGGACTTTGGACCTGGGATTTCGGCCACTGCGGCGTCTATCATCGCGAGGTGCATCTTGCGTGCGCGTTTGACACGCGCCAAAGACTTCTGCTGCGCGGTAACTTGTCCGCGCCATTGCGCATTCAACAGGCGTGCCCCCTCGTGCTTGTGAAGGCGCACGATCAGAGCGCGCAAAGAGTCTGCCCTTTGGTGGATGTCCATTCGAATCTCCCGACACGCTATGGTTGTATTTGGGTACTATGTTTTGTGCCAAAAAGCCATATAAATAAGGAAGGGTTCGATGGTTGGGTGTGGGTGTATCGTGGTTTCTGGCATCAACGGATACCGCGATAGAATTACTTATTGCTTTTGATTTCCTGTAGATGAACCAGCTCAAAAAACTCGCCAATCGCTACTCTTGGACCGAGGCTCCGGATGGAAGTGATGGGACCGGCGACGGCGAACATGACCGTGGTGATCGGGCCCCGAAGGCTGCGTTCCGCCCTGAAGGACGCGCTGCGGGCGCGCTGTGCCCTCCTGAAAACAAGAGCATTTCCATAGATCGCGCACTAGCCTTATACGTGTGGGGCGGGGCCCTTGTTCGTGGAGCATTCTGAGGTGAAAGCGGAAGACATCAACTTGACCGGCTGCACGGTGCAGGAAGCGGTTCGTAGGATCGCCAGTGCATATCAAGTGGATTTTGTGACGCTCCACCTCTTTCGCTCGGGTGAGGATGCACAGAACAAGCCTTACGTCCGCACCAACTACCCCGACGCGTGGGTAAGCCACTACTTGCTAAATGACTACGTGCGTATTGACCCTGTCTTGCACATGGCCGAGCAGATCCAAGGTCCGTTTTGCTGGTCCACGATAACGCCGCATGAGGGTCAAGCCGAGATGATGGTGCAGGCTGTGAAGCACGGCTTAGGCCAGACAGGCTTTAGCGTGCGGCATGTCGATGCGATTGGCCGCCGCACGGTGTTGTCGTTCAACGCGCATGACGCCAGAGGTGAAACAACGTGGGAAGCGCATCTCCCCGCGATGCGCGATGATCTGATTGCACTGGCGCAGGCAATGCACACCGTGGCTCTGGCAGAGATTTATGTGGATGGCGAAACATTCCCTCAGCTGACACCTCGCGAGGTGGAGTGCTTGCGATGGACGGCAGAGGGCAAAGCTCACACGGACATTGCCATTATTCTTGGTTTGTCGGGCCACACTGTGCGTGGATACCTGAAAGATGCCCGCGTAAAGCTGGACTGCGTCACGCTCGCCCAGGCTGTGTCCAAAGCCATTAGCCTCGGTCTGATCTAGGGCGACGCGTCCCGAGCCCCCACAATTGCGGGGATTTCTCAAATGTTGTCTGCCGCCTAGCGTTTGAGTGGTTCCGCAGCAGGGGAACGCGTCAAAAGCACAGGGAAATGACATGACACAAATGAATGCGGTCGGTTGGTTCGACATCTACGTGAGCGAAATGCACCGCGCCGAGGGGTTCTATAAGACGGTACTAGGGGCCGAGATGGAGGATATGACAGACCCCACAGGCGAGACCGAAATGAAGAGCTTTGTCGCCGACATGGGGGTCTATGGCGCGGCAGGCGCTCTGGTCAAAGCGCCCTACGCCAAGCCGGGACCGGGTGGCACACAGATCTATTTTTCTGTCGAAGATTGCGCGACGCAGCAAGCGCGGATCGAAGCAGCGGGCGGGCAAATCATACGGCCAAAGTTTTCCATCGGCGAATACGGTTACGTAACCTTGGCGCAGGACACCGAAGGCAACCTGATCGGGTTCAACTCGCTGAAGTAAGCCGTGCGCAATGCGCGCCAGCCGCCGCGATACCCAATCAAGCACCGCAGAGGAAAGTGGATGTTCAAACTCAATAAAGTTGCCAAGGTTTCTGCGGCGGCATGTGCTGCAGTTGCGATTTTCTGGGCCGGATACGAAGCCTTGCGTCCCACCTACAAGGGAAATGTCGGGGTCACACAAGGCAAGGCCTATGCCTACGCCCGTCAGTCGCATGTCTCCTTCGACATCTGGTATCCAGCCCGCCCGGGCGGAAAGGTCGTGACCGTCGGCGGGAACGGCGTGTTTATTGGCACTCCGGCAGGTCGCAAAGCGCCGCGGCGCGAGGGACGGTTCCCCTTGGTAGTCATTTCGCATGGGGCAGGTGGAAACGCAGGACAGTTCGGTTGGATCGCGTCGGCGCTGGCAGAGAACGGGTTTGTGGTTGTTCTGCCCAATCATCCCGGTACGACAAGCGGGAACGCCAGTGCAGAAGCGGCCGTTCGAGTCTGGGAGCGTCCGCAAGACGTCACAGCAGTGCTGGATCACATGGCGGATCATCAAGAAGAGTTTTCCTATATTGATTTCGATAAAATCGCTGTGGTTGGGTTCTCGGCAGGTGGGTATACGGCCTTGGCCGTGTCAGGCGCGCGCGTCGATCCTGACCGCTTGCAGGGGTTCTGCGATGCGGGCGATCACGGGATGTCCGATTGCGCATTCCTGCGCCGCTTTGGCATCGACCTGCATCAGATGGATCTGACACCTGCAGCGCAAGACTTGCATGATGCGCGGATCAAAGCTGGCGTGATTGTGGACCCAGGGATTATCAGCATGATCACCGAGCAAAGCTTGGAGAATATTCAAATCCCGCTCTTCGTGATCAATCTAGGGACGAAAGAAAGCGTACCTTTGGGCGTTCATGCATTGGCAGCGTCTGGGGTCATTCCGAATGCAGAACACCTGTTCGTGCCCGATGCCACCCACTTCAGCTTTCTAGCAGAATGCACAGAGCGCGGCGCTGACATTCTGAAGAACGAGGGCGAACTGGACCCTCTTTGCGCAGATGCAGGGGGACGCGGCCGGAGTGAAATCCACGAGGAACTGGCCAGAATGATTGTCGCCTATCTTGACCGAACACTGGGAAGTTCTGAATTGTATGTTGCGGCTGCTGGCTCTGACTAATGCCTCGAGGGCCCGTGCCCGACCGCTGCGGTGCGCGACCAAGCGGGACAAATCGCCGATAATCACCCAAACTACTGGTTTGTCCGACCTTCTTTACCCCAGGTCGTTCTCGCCGAGCTTGTCGACATGTCCGTGCAATGTGCTTAACTAGGCGTTGAATTGTTCGCGGTTAGAAAGCAGTGATGTGACGTCCCCCCGAAACTCCACCGAGCCATCCGAAGAGCGCGACATCGTGGCTGATCTGAGGGCCGAAAACTTGGCTCTTCGGTCAGAGCTGGCGGAGCTTCGCGAGGCGCTTGACGCGAGCGCTGCCCATGCCGAATGCACCAAGGCGATGCAGATTGCGGTGGAACGCGAAGCAGCCGACAGGCGCAAAGAGCGCGCCGAGCACACTGCGCGCCTCGACGCGTTGATCCGCTCTTCGTCCGAGGTGCGCTACGAGATCAATGCAGACTGGAGTGCGCTCGGCACACTTTCGGGCGGCGGTTTCATACCGGACACAGAAGCAGTGAACGCGAATTGGCTCGAGGAATATATCCCCAAAGAGCACCAAGAGCGCGTCCGCGAGGAAATCCGCCGCGCGATTGCTGGCAAAGACACGTATAACATCGAGCACAAGGTAAACCGCGTCGATGGTTCGGTCGGCTGGGCCCTGTCTCGGGCGGTGCCGCTCTTTGACGAAGATGGTGAGATCAAGAGTTGGATGGGCGCGGCCTCTGACATCAGTGACCGTAAGAACGCGGAGCAGTTGCAGCAGGTCTTGAATGACGAGCTAACCCACCGGATGAAGAACATCTTCTCTATGGTGCAGGCGATTGCCAGTCAGACTTTGCGGGGGGCAAGCAGTCTAGAAGAGGGGCGTGCAGCAATTAGCGCACGGCTTGCCGCGCTGGCGAGAGCTCAGGATGTCCTGACCGGTGAAACACTGGCCAAAGCCGATATTCGGCATGTGATCACCGCAGCGATGGTGCCGCATGAGGAAAAGGCAGAGCAACTGCATCTGAATGGGCCGCGAATGATCCTGAACTCTCAGCAGGCGCTGGGAATGACGCTCGCCATCCACGAGCTTTCGACGAATGCGATTAAATATGGCGCTTTGTCGAATGAGCAGGGGAGCGTAGCGGTGACATGGCGGTATGACGGCGGCAGCTTTACGTTCGACTGGGTTGAGGCTGGTGGCCCACCGGTCGACAAGCCATCACGGCGGGGCTTCGGGTCAAGATTGATCGAGCAGATCGTGCCCTCTTACTTCGATGGTGAGGCCCATCTGGGATATGACCCAGAGGGCCTGAGGTTCCGCTTGACCGGCAAAACACTGGCGTGACCTCCGACACTATTCCAAGCCGTCGACGAGCACAGCGTTTAACGTAGACCCAGTGCGCCCGAGCGTCGCGAGGGCCTGAAACGCGTCAGATTGCCAAAAGGCGTCTGCGTGTAATTTGGGCAACAGCCCCAACACCCGCCAGCCTGTCGCGCGATCTGGCGGGCGAGACTGGCACCGCTCTGTCGGGTGCCCCATGCGATATGGGGCACCAAAACAGAGCAGCGCTTATGACCTACGCTCTAGGCGTAGAAGCATGCCGCTTGATGGGCTTCGCCCATCAACTCGGGCCGTTCCGCGCGGCATTTGTCGGTGGCTTTCCAGCAGCGCGGGGCAAAGGCGCAACCCGCGGGCACGTTGAGCGGCGAGGGCAATTCGCCCGTCAGCTTGATCCGTTCCTTGTGGTGCTCTGGGTCGGCGACCGGAGTCGCGGACAGCAGCGCCTGAGTGTAGGGGTGCGATGGGTTCTGGAACACGTCCTCTTTGCTGCCCTTTTCCACGGCGCGCCCCAGATACATCACGATGACATCATCGGCCACGTGACGCACGACGCTCAGATCGTGTGAGATGAATAGATAGGCCAGTCCTAGTCGTTCCTGCAGATCGGTCAGAAGGTTTAGCACAGACGATTGGATCGACAGGTCCAGCGCAGACACAGGTTCGTCCAGCACCAGCACTTTGGGGTCCAGCATAAGGGCGCGGGCGATGGCGATCCGCTGGCGCTGACCACCCGAGAACATATGCGGGTAGCGGTCGAAATGTTCAGGGCGCAGGCCGACCATGTTCAGCATTTGGCGGGCGCGATCTTCCTTCTCGGACTTGGACAGGTCAGGGCGGTTGATGACCAAGGGCTCCATCAGGATTTGCCCGATCCGCTGCCGCGGATTCAGCGATCCGTAGGGGTCTTGGAACACAATCTGCACCGACTGCCGCAGGGACGCCCACTGGTCAGGTGTCACCGCGTTCCCGTCCAAGGTCAGAGTGCCGCTGGTGGGTTCCTCGATCATGGTAACCATTCGGGCCAGCGTGGACTTGCCGCAGCCCGACTCGCCGACCACGGCCAGCGTCTTGCCTGCATAGAGTTCAAAGTCCACGTCCTGCACGGCACGTAGTGTTTGCGGTTTGCTGAAGAGGCCTCCGCCGACGGCATAGTGGCGCGCCAAATGGGTGGCGGTCATTACAGGCGCATCGGTCATGACGCGATCCTCCGGTCAGTGTTCAGCGGGTAGTGACAGCGGGCATAGCCCAGATCAGCGCCAAAAGGCGCGGGCGAGACCGTGCGGCAGTGATCGTTCGCGAACTGGCAGCGCGGGCTAAAAAGGCAGCCTGCGGGCCGGTCGAACTGGCCGGGCACCACGCCGGGGATGGTCGGCAGACGCTTTTCGGTGGCGCGCTCGGGCAGGGCGCGCAGCAGGGCGTCCGAATAGGGGTGGTGCGGGGCGCGGAACAGGTCACGGACGGGACGCTCTTCGATCTTTTGACCGGCATACTGAACGCTGACGCGATGCGCGGTTTCAGCGACCACACCCATGTCGTGGGTGATCAGAACCAGCCCCATCCCGCTGTCTTCGCGCAGGGATGTCAGCAGGTCGAGGATCTGCGCCTGAATGGTCACGTCCAGCGCCGTGGTGGGTTCGTCCGCGATCAGCAGCTTGGGTTTGCAGGCAATCGCCATCGCAATCATCACGCGCTGGTTCATGCCCCCAGACAGCTGGTGGGGAAAGGACGACAGTCGCTTTTCCGGCGCGGGAATGCCGACCTGTTCAAACAGTTCGATCGCCCGCTTATGGCGCGCGGCACGGTCCATGCCCAGATGCTTGCGCAGGGCTTCCTTGATCTGCCAGCCCACGGTGAAGCAGGGGTTGAGCGACGACATCGGCTCTTGAAAGATCATGGCAAGGTCTTTGCCGATAATCCGGCGGCGTTCCCTGCCGCTCATGTTCAAGAGGTCATGCCCGTCAAAGGACAGCTCGTCGGCGGTCACTTTGGCGGTCCACGGCAACAGGCCCATCAGCGCCAACATGGACACGGATTTGCCCGATCCACTCTCGCCAACGATGGCCAGAATTTCGCCGTTTGCGACGTCCTGATCCACACTGTCCACAGCGCGGAACATGCCAGTCGAGGTCGAGAACTCGACGCTCAGGTTTCGAATACGGAGGAGGCTCATGTCTCAGCTCCTTTTCAGCTTGGGATCAAGGGCGTCGCGCAGGCCATCGCCCATCAGGTTGATCGCCAGAACGGTGATCAGGATGGCCACACCGGGGAAGGTGACGACCCACCACGCGCGCAAAATGAACTCGCGCGCTTCGGCCAGCATGGTGCCCCATTCGGGGGTCGGGGGCTGTGCGCCCATCCCCAGAAAGCCCAAGGCCGCTGCGTCCAGAATGGCGGTCGAGAACGACAGTGCCGCTTGCACGATGATCGGGGCCAGACAGTTGGGCAGGACCGTGATGAACATCAGCCGCATTAGGCCAGCACCGGCGACGCGGGCCGAGGTCACGTAGTCCTTTTGCCGCTCGGACATGACCGAAGCGCGGGTCAAGCGGACATAGTGGGGCTGCAAGACGATGGCGATCGCGATCATCGCGTTGGTCAAAGATGGCCCCAAAACGGCCACCAGCACCAAGGCCAGCAGCAGCGAGGGGAACGCCAGAATGATGTCCATCAGGCGCATGATGATGGTGTCGAGCCATTGAGGTGCAAAGCCCGCCAAAAGCCCGATGATGATCCCCCCAGCGGAGGCGATCGAGACCACAACAATGCCGACAAAGAACGAGAACCTCGCCCCGACGATCAGGCGGGACAGCATATCGCGGCCCAAAGGATCGGTGCCCAGTGGGAACTGCCAGCTGCCGCCCTCTTGCCAAACAGGGGGCTGCAGGATGTTACCACGGTACTGCATGGTCGGGTCATGAGGCGCAATATACGGGGCCAGTGCGGCGACGATCAAAAAGGCGCCAAAGACCCAAAGGCCGATCACGGCCCCACGGTTTTCGCGGAAGTAGTACCAGAATTCACGCAGGGCGCTGGGACGGGACGGAGTGTTGGACATCTCGGTCATCAGCGTTTCCTAATCTTGGGGTTGATGATGCCATAGAGGACATCGACAGTCAGGTTCACGATCATCACCATCACGGCGATCAGCAGCAGGCCGCCTTGGACCACGGGGTAGTCGCGGCGGAAGATGCTATCGACCATCCACTTGCCGATGCCGGGCCAGCTAAAGATCGTTTCGGTCAGGATCGCGCCAGCCAGCAAGGTGCCCACGGACAGGCCAATCACGGTGATCACGGGGATCAGCGCGTTGCGCAGGGCGTGGACAGCATTGATGCGCGACGGCGACATGCCCTTGGCACGGGCGGTGCGAATGTAGTCCTCGCCCAAGACCTCGAGCATCGCGGAGCGGGTCTGGCGGGCAATGACTGCCAGAGGGATGGTGCCCAGAACGATGGTCGGCAGGATCAGGTGGCGGATGGCGGACCACAGTGCGCCCGACTGGCCGGACATAATCGCGTCATAGATCATGAAGCCGCTCGCATTCGGGAAGTAGTAGACCAGATCAATACGCCCCGACACGGGCGTCCATTGCAAGATGCCAGAGAACACGATGATCAACAGCAGCGCCCACCAGAAGATCGGCATCGAATACCCGATCAGCGCGGTGGACATCAACGCGCGGTCAAAGAACTTGCCGCGGTTCACGGCGGCGATCACGCCAGCGGGCAGGCCCAGAGCCACTGCGAAAATCATTGCGCAAAGCGACAGCTCTAGCGTCGCGGGGAAGAGGGCAAAGAACTCGTCCCACACCGGACGCTTGGTCACAAACGAATTGCCCAAGTCGCCCTGGACAACGCCGGTCAGGTAGTTCCAGAACTGCACGTACATCGGCTGGTCGAACCCGTATTGGGCGGTCAGCTCTGCGTGGCGTTCGGGGGACATACCGCGTTCGCCTGCCATCACGATGATCGGATCACCGGGCAGCAGGCGGATAAAGGCAAACGAAATCAGCGTGACGCCGATAAAGGTCGGGATAAACGTCAGAAGACGCGAGGCGAAATATTTCAGCATTCCAGCACCCGTAGTTCGGTCGGGAAGGTTGTGAGGGATGTGCTCCCTGCGTCGGTGATCAGCACGTCATCTTCGATCCGCACCCCGAGACGTCCAGGAACGTAGAGGCCGGGCTCGTTCGTAAAGACGGTGCCAGCAGGCAGTGTCATGCGGTTGCCGCGCATGATGTAGGGGGCTTCGTGGACCTCGCGGCCTAGACCGTGGCCCGTCTTGGTCCGGATGTATTCGGCAAAGGGCGAAGCTTCGAGCACGCTGGTGACGGCATCGTCGATCTCGTGCGCGGTGATGCCGCCACGAGCAATCTCGTGGCCAAGGTTGTTGGCGCGGCGGACGGTATCGTACAATTCCGCGTCTTCGTCTGCGACATGGCCAACGAAAAAGGTGCGCGTGATGTCCGCACAGAACCCACCCCAGCGGGCGCCGAAGTCAAATAGCAGCGCGTCGCCGGATTTGATCGGGACATCGCGGGCCTCAGCATGGGGGCGGGCAGAGTTCTCGGCAGCGGCGACGATCGGGCGGAAGGCGTGGTCAGACGCGCCCTCGGCGAACAGGTTCAGGACCAGCGCCTGCTCGATCTGCTTTTCAGTGTGGCCCATCTGGATCGTTTCGAGGGTGCGTTCCAAAGCGCGTTCCGAAATCTGGATCGCGATGCGCATGGCCTCGATGTCTTCGGGCGTTTTGATCATCCGCAGGGCCGAGATTTCGCGCTCGGCGTCCACGATCTGCACGTCAGCGCGGGCGGCAGTCATCGCGTGGTGGATAAAAACCCGCATGACTTGACCTTCGACTGCGATGCTGTCGGCGTTCAGGTAGTCCATGAAGCCCGCAAATGCCTCGGCGTAGCCGGTCTGATCGCGCCAATCAAACACGGGTCCGTCAAAGCCGACGAGCTCCCAGCTTTGCAGCTCCAGATTAGGGACGATCGCAGCAGCGCGTCCATCCGCGCAAGCCGCCAGCAGAAAAGGACGCTCATTGCTCATGAACGGGTGGTGGACCACGCGGGTGAAATTCGGGCCGGGGACCAGCGCGACTGCGTCGACGCCAAGGCTACGCGCCACGGCGGAGTAATCGGCCAGCCTGTCAGAGAGTGTGCCAGTCATGTGTCCCTCGGGAATAATGCAAAAAAGGGACCGGCGCAGGAGTGCGCGCCGATCCCGATTGTCAAACGATCGCTTACTTCAGGCCAACCTGGTTGAAGATGTGACCCCCCAGCGGGTGCACAACATAGCCGTCAACCTCGGGGCGGGTGACCATGTACACAACAGAGTGCGCGATGGTGGCCCAAGGTGCCTGATCCTTGAAGATCGCCTGAGCTTCTTCGTAGAGCTTGGTGCGCTCGGCTTGGTCGCTGGTGACCTTGGCGGCCTTTACGACTTCGTCGAACTCTTCGTTGCACCACTGTGCGCGGTTCGAGCCGCCCACAGCGTCACAGCCCAAGAGAACAGCAAGGAAGTTGTCCGGATCACCGTTGTCACCGGTCCAACCCAGCAGGACTGCGCCGTCACGGTCGGTGGCTTTCGAACGCTCCAGATACTCGCCCCATTCATAGGACACGATCTCAACGTCAACGCCGATTTCGGCAAAGTCGGACTGCATCAGTTCAGCCATGCGGCGGGCATTGGGGTTGTAGGGACGCTGAACGGGCATAGCCCAGATTTTCATCGACAGATCGCTGACGCCGGCTTCTTCGAGCATCGCCTTGGCGGCTTCGGGATCATAGGCGTCGTCCACGGTCGCATCGCTGTAGGACCACATGGTCGGCGGGATCGGGTTCTTGGCGATTTGGCCAGAGCCTTGGAAGACCACATCGATGATCGCCTGCTTGTCGATCGCCATGTTCAGCGCTTTGCGGACGGTTGGGTTGTCGTAGGGGGCAACCTGAGTGTTGTAGGCCAGATAGCCGACGTTCAGGCCCTCTTGCTCCAGCACTTCGACGCCGTCGTCAGCCTTCATCGCTTCGATGTCAGCGGGGTTCGGGTAGGCCATGACGTGGCACTCGCCAGCCTGAACCTTCTGGTAACGGACCGACGCGTCGGGCGTGATCGCAAAGATCAGCGCTTCGACTTTGGCCGGATCACCCCAGTAGTCGTCGTTGCGCACGTAGCGGACAACTGCGTCTTTCTGGTAGGCTTGGAACGTGAACGGACCGGTGCCGATGGGCGCCTGGTTCAGCATCTCAGGGGTGCCTGCTTCGAGCATGGCATCCGCGTATTCCTTGGACACGATCGAGGCAAAGTCCATCGCCATGTTCGCGATAAACGGCGCTTCGGGGCGGTTCAGGTGGAAGGCAACGGTGTAGTCGTCAACCTTTTCGATCTCTTTGATCAGGTCGGGCATCGACATGCCGTTGAAGTATTCCCAAGTACCGCCGGACACTTCGTTGTAGGGGTTCTCGGGGTTGCCTTGGCGATCAAAGGTAAAGATTACGTCGTCCGCGTTGAAGTCGCGGGTCGGGGTGAAAATGTCGTTCGAGTGGAATTTCACACCCTGACGCAGGTTGAAGGTGATGGTCATGCCATCCTCTGAAACCTCATAGCTTTCGGCCAGACCGGGCTGGGTCTCGGTGGTGCCGACCTTGAATTCGACCAGCTGATTGTAAATCGGGTGGCTGGACGCATCAAAGGTGGTGCCAGCTGTATAGAGCGCGGGGTCAAAACCTTCGGGCGACCCTTCGGAGCAGTAGACCAGAGCTTGCGCGTGAGCGCCGCCAGCGGTCAGAGCCATAGCCGCAGCCATGCCTAGCATTTTTGCCTTAAGTAACATTCGATCAACCTCCATGTTGAATCTAATGGTGTGGATTTCCGGTGTCTGATGCACCGTGTGCCCGCTTGTGCGGATCTGCTCTCCGGCCGCGATGGGCCGGAAACTTAACCCTCGCCCTCGGTCGAGGCGGGGGGGAGCCGACGCTGATCATTGACCGTCAAAACGCTGAGCGTTCCGGTCCAGAGTATGCGCGCCGGATGGTCGGTCAGGTTGGCCCATGCGTGAGGAACAGTGCCGCTATAGTGCAGGCTGTCCCCGGGACGCATGGTAAAGGTCTGACCGTCGAGGGACTGTTCGATCTGTCCCTCGAGAATATAAATGATCTCCTCGCCTTCATGGGACACGGTCTCGGACTGGTAGCCCGCCGGAACGTGCATGATGTAGGACGACATTTCCGACCCCGGGTAATCGTTGCTCAGGGCCTCATAGGTGATCGAGGACCCGGCCAGCGAAAACTGCTCGCGCTGTGCGGCGCGGCTGATCGCATCGGTCGGTTTGTGGGTTTTGATAAAATACTCCAGCCGCACGTCCAACCCTTCGGCCAGTTGCGCCAGAGTGCCAAGTGTCGGCACTGCCAGATCCCGTTCGATCTGGCTGACATAGCCGACCGAAACGCCCGCGGCCTCGCTGAGGCCCTGCAGGGTCATCCCCAGCCCTTTGCGCCGCTTTCGGATCAGCGCGCCAAGCTTTGGCCCTGTGGGTTTGTCCAGAATTGTGGGTGCGTCACTCTGCATGGTCGCGAGTATTTGACCACATGATCAATAAAGACAACAAAAATTTTTCCAGTGGTAAAAAATTTTTACTAAGTCCCTAGAGACGCGTGGAAATTGAGCGAAGTACCCTTTAATGCAAGGCTAGCGCGCCCTTGGGTCAAGCGCGAAGCATTCCCTTGCGTCAACCGGATTGGAGTCGAAATGTTGCGAGTCAACGTCGTCGGAGCAGGCAAAGTGGCGCAGACTTTGATGCTCTTGTTTCAAAAGTCCGATCGCATTCGGGTTCAGTCGGTTTACAGCCGGTCGCCCGAGTCCGCCGATGGCGCGGTAGGGCTTGCGGGGGTAGGGCAGGCTGTTACGCGGCTGTCGGACATGGAGCCTGCGGACCTATGGTTGCTGACTGTGCCGGATGATCAGATCACCGCTGCGGCAGAAGCGCTGGTGGACTCGGGCGCGGAGCCGTCTGTTGTGATCCACTGCAGCGGCTTCTTTTCATCTCAGGCTCTGGCCCCACTCGCACAGGCTGGTTGGCAGGTGGCAAGCTGTCATCCCGTCCTGAGTTTTGCGGATCCCCAAACGGCACGCGATCAGTTCACAGGAACCTATTGCGCCGTCGAAGGAGATGCCGCAGCGGTGGCGCTCATCTCGGACCTGATCGTGCAAGTCGGGGGGCAACCGTTCCCCGTAAGTGCAGACAAAAAGGCGCTCTACCACGCGGCGGCGGTATTCTCGAACAACTTTGCGGTGGTGCTGCAGGCCATCGCGGCAGAGGCGTGGTCAGAGGCGGGGGTGCCGGATGTGGTGGCAGCGGCGCTCGGGGACAAACTCCTCACTGGGGCGGCTGCAAATGTGGCACGGCTTGGGCCCGTTGCGGCGCTGACAGGACCGGCGGCGCGAGGGGATCAGGATGTCTTGACCCGCCAAGGCGCAGAGGTGTCAGCGTGGCATCCCGAAGCCGGAGAGGTGTATCGCGCCATGAGCCACCTGGCTGGCCGGCTCAAGGCCTCGGGTAAAACTCTGCCCGACGACGACTAAAGGATCACGCGTTCGCCGCCAGATAGGCTTGGATCTGCGCCGCCATCTCTGGCGACAGGTTATTCAGATCCAATTCGCCGGAACTCTCACGCAAAGTGAACTGATTCAGCACAGCCTGCACTTGCCGCATCGCGTCTTGCATGGTCTGCGCGGATTGCGCCATGGTTTCCGCCTGCTGTGTGTTTTGGAGTGTCGTGCTCGTCAGTTCGCCCAAAGCCGTGCTGATCTGCGACGTGCCGCGTGATTGCTCTTGGCTGGACTGTTCGATGCGCTGGGTTTCTGCCTCAATCTTCGCGATCGTCTCGGCGATGGTCACGAAAGAGGTCTCGGTGTCTGCGGCCAGCTCCGCGCCGTGAGAGACACGCTTGGTTGAGTCAGCGATCAGGTCCGAGGTTTCCTGTGCCGCTTTGGCCGACCGTCCGGCCAGATTGCGGACTTCCTGAGCCACAACAGCAAAGCCGCGACCGTGTTGCCCGGCGCGTGCGGCCTCAACCGCTGCGTTCAGGGCCAAGAGGTTTGTCTGGAAGGCAATGTCGTCAATTGCCTTGATGATGCGGCTGATATCGCCCGAGGACTTCTGGATATCCTCCATCGCGGTTACCATTTGGGTGACTTTGTCTTTGCCGCCTGTGACGATAGACATGGCGTCGCGCACCAGCCCGCTGGACCCACGGGTCGCTTCGGCGTTGGCTTGGACCATGGCGTCGGTCTCTTCGACACTGGCTGCAATCCGTTCGACGTTTTCGGACTGCTGGGATGAGATGCGGTTCAAATCTTGGGCTGTTTCTGTCACATCCGTGATCCCGCCTGTCATCTGTTCGACCTGCGTGTTCAGGTTGCTCACCTTCGCATTCAGCCCGTCAAACGCCTTGGCGAATTCGGAGATAATCGACTGATAGACGCCTTGATGCGTCGCTGCATTCACGTCAATCGCGAGGTTGCCGTTGGTCATGGCTTCGGTCAGGCGCGAGATTTCTTGGGAGACGTCGACAAGGCTCTGCCGTGCTTGGGCGATCGCCTCTGCGATCTGGGCCCCATCGCCTTGCAGGTCCGGGATCGCCACATTGGTGTCCCCTGCGGCCAATGCCTTCATTGTGCTGATGATGGTGTCCTTGATCGCGATGTGATGGCCGATCATGTGGTTCACGCTGTCCGCGACCTTGGCGTAGGTTTGATCCAGCGAGGCGCTGTCGACGCGTGCACCAAAGTTGCCGTCCGCCTGGGCCTTGGCCATCCCAGCGACTCCGCTGATCAAGGTCTCGACTTGCTTTTGCGCGTGGAGAGTCGCGGTCATGTCGACCCATTCGACGAACACACATTGCAGGTTGCCCTCGGCATCGTGCCTGGGCGTTGCGGTGAAGTGCAGGGTCTGACCTCCTAGGACAAAGCCGGCTTTGTGGGGCTCGGTCATGCCGTCGATCAAGGCACGCTGCTTGGACGGGGTCTTGTGAAACTGATCAATGGACTGACCGATCACATTGTCTACGCGAAAATGTGGCAGGTCCTGCTGGATTGCGCTTTCAAGATCGCTGAAAAGCGCGAGCGCCGCCTTGTTCACGAATTTCACCGTCATGTCAGAGTGCGCAATCATGATCGGGTTCGACAGAATGTCCAGCGCCATGCAGGTTTCAGGATGCAAGTCAGCCATGGGTCGCCTCTCGGGGTTTCAATGCGGTCCCTAAGAAAAACGGCGTGATTTCAATGTGATTAGGGTATCTTTGGGTGGACGGTGGCAGCAATTGTCATGCGGAACCGGCGCAGGAGATAAAACCCATATCTCAGAATAAGTTATTCTGCCGCGCATGTTTCCCCGCGCTGTGGCGCACCATGTTTTGCCAACGAAAAAAGGGGCGCACGAGGCGCCCCTTCGATCAGAACCTGTTCGAAAGACTTATTCGGACAGAACGAACGGTGCGGAGTATTTGTCCGCGTTGTCCGCGTTGATGATCATGCAGTCGAACAGCTGCTTCTCTTCTGCAACCTTCAGCTCGCCGGTTTTGATGAAGTGGTCTGCCTGGCGCACTGCTTCTTCCGAGAAGACAGCAACGGGCTGCAGAACGGTGTAGGCCATTTCGCCTGCTTTCACTGCTTCGACTGCGTCGGGCGAGCCATCAAAGCCGCCGATGGTCATGCCTTCCAGCTTGCCCGCTTCTTTCAGTGCGGCGATTGCACCCAGCGCCATCTCGTCGTTACCCGAGATTACAGCGTTGATGTCCGAATTTGCCTGCAGCATCGACTGCATCTTGTTGTAGCCTTTGGTGCGGTCCCAGTCGGCCACTTCCATCGCCACTTTTTCCAGATCGGGGTACTGGGTCAAAACGGTTTCGTAGCCGTTCGAACGGGTCTGTGCGTTGTTGTCCGAAGGGGCGCCAAACAGTTCCACGTACTTGCCTTCGTCGCCAACGACTTCAACCCACTGCAGAGCACCAAGAGCCGCGCCCTGTGCGTTGTTCGACACCAGCTGCGCTTTGGCCAGACCCGACTGGTTGATCTCTGCGTTCACGAGGAACACGGGGATGCCTGCATCCACAGCCTTCTTCACCGCACCGATCGAGCCGTCCGCGTTCGCGGGGTCAAGGATGATCGCTTTGGCTTGGTTGGTGATCGCAGTGTCGATCAGGGTGCTTTCGGTGTTGGTGTCGCCCTTGTGTGCGCCAACGGTGGTTTCGTAGCCAAGCTCTTCGGCGGTTGCCTTGGCGACGGCACCTTCGGTGAACCAGTAGGGGTTCGAGGGGTCGTTTACGATGATGGTCATCAGGCCGTCTGCCCAGGCGCCCGACGCCATCAGGGGTGCGGCTGCAACTGCTGCGAGCAGGATCTGCTTACCTTTGGTGAACATGGTGGTCTCTCCCTTTGGATTTGGTTGTTTGAAACTGTGCCGGGTGGGCCGGCGGGTATCTCGCAGGGGGCGGCTCCTCCTTTGGCCGGGTGCCCCTGCGCAGAATTCAGGATTTCTTTGGCTTGGCTTTGTACTGGATGCTGTTCAGCAGCACGGCCAGAACGATCACGGCGCCGGTGAAAACGGTCTGCCAGTAAGCACTTACCCCGATGATAACGAGGCCGTCAGACAGGAAGCCGATAACAAAGGCACCCAACATGGTACCGCGAATTGTGCCGCGGCCACCCGTCAGGGCTGCGCCGCCAATCACAACGGCTGCGATCGCCGTCAATTCGTAGGTGGTGCCTGCGGTCGGACCCGCCGAAGTCAGCTGCGACGACAGAACCAGTCCTGCAATCGCCGCACAAACGCCGGACATCATGTAAACGGCGATCTGCACACGCTTGACCGGGACGCCGGACAGTTCAGCAGCGCGGGCGTTGCCACCAGACGCATAGAGCCAGCGGCCAAAGGACGAGCGTGACAGCATCAGGCCGACCGAGATCGCCAGGACAGCCAGAATGATTACGCCGATCGGCACATTGGCGATGCGGTTAAAGCCGAGCCAGTCAAAGCCGGTGTTGCCGAGTTCAGGCTTGCCCGCCAGATTGTTGAAGGTCAGGCCGTTGGTCATCAAGAGCGCAACGCCGCGCGCCACGTACATCACACCAAGGGTCGCAACAAAGGCAGGGACCTTGAAGTAGGCGATCAGCACGCCGTTGACCGCGCCGACAATGGCCCCGAGGACGAGCGTCAGCAGGACGACAGCCCAGACCGGCGGGTACAGAATGACGCCTGCGGCCTCGATTGTGACGCCCTGCATGAGCCAGCCTGCGACCACGCCGCAAAGGCCGAGAGTCGAGCCGACCGACAGGTCGATCCCGCCATTCAGGATCACCAGCAGCATACCGATGGCCAAGAAGCCAAAGATGGCCACGTGGCTGGACATGGTCAGGAAGTTGCTGACCGAGAAGTAGAAGGGCGACAGGATCGAGAAGATCACGATAATCGCGATCAAGGCAAAGAAGGCGCGGCCTTCGAGCAGCAAGCGACCAAGGTCAAAGCCTTCGCCGAACAGACCCGAGCGCGAGGTTTTCGAAGATGAACTGAGTGCAGACATGATCTGGGAACTCCGTATGGATTAAGCGGCCACGGACTCGCCGGAGGCGGCCATGATCTGTTCTTTGGTTGCGTCGGGTCCGAATTCGGCACTGATATGGCCCTTGTGCATGACGATGATGCGGTGGGCGATGGACAGGCATTCGCTGACTTCGGAGGTCGAATAGAGTACGGCGAGCCCGTCACGGGCGCGCTCTGCGAGCAGGCGGAACACCTCGGCCTTGGCGCCGATGTCGATGCCGCGGCTGGGTTCATCCAGCATGATAACCGTGGGATGGGTCGCCAGCATCTTGCCGATCACGACCTTCTGCTGGTTGCCGCCCGACAGCGATCCGATTGCCGCGTCGCCGCCGTCGGTTTTGACGGTCACGTCACGGATCGAGTCCTCGATCAGCTGGTTCTCGTCCTTGCGAGAGGTGAAAATACCTCGCGTGAACTTGCGGATGCTCGCCAGCGACAGATTTTGCCCCACGCTCATGGTCTGCACCAACCCGTCGCGCTGGCGATCCTCGGGAACCAAGCACAGGCCGGACTCGATGCGTTGGGCGATGGTCAGGTGGCTGACCTCGTGCCCGTGAAGCCGGACTTCGCCAGCCGCTTGACCCATGCGGCCCGCGACGGTTTCCATCAACTCGGTTCGTCCGGCACCCATGAGGCCATAGATGCAGACGATCTCACCAGCTTTGATATCCAGCGACAGGTTATCGACGACGGCAAAGCCTGCGCCAGCCTCGTCCATAACGGTCAAATCCTGAATTGACAGGGCAGGTGCGCCGAATTCGTAGCCTGACGGTGGGGAGCCCAGATCAAAGTTCTCGCCAACCATGTTGCGGACGATCCACTCCAGATCGATTTCCGAGCGCGGTGCGTAGGCGGTCATGTTGCCATCGCGCAAAACCACGGCGTGGTCGGTGATGGTGAGCGCCTCTTCGAGGTGGTGTGAAATGTACACAATCGACACGCCGCGGCTGGTTAGGTCGCGGATGACCTTGAAAAGTACCTCAACCTCGGTCGCGGACAGGGCCGAGGTCGGCTCGTCCATGATAAGGATGCGCGATTTGACCGACAGGGCGCGCGCGATTTCTACGATCTGCTGCTGACCCAGACGCAATTCCTCGACCGGGGTCAGGGGGTCAATGTCTTCTTCCAGTTCTTCCATGAGAAGACGGGTCAGACGCTCTTCTTCGGCGTAGTCGATGCCGGTGGGTGTGCGGATTTCGCGCCCCAAGAAGATGTTGTCCCGCACCGTCATGTTCGGCGCGAGGCTCAGTTCTTGGTGAATGATCGAAATACCCAAGGACTGCGCGTGGCTCGACGACGTGAAGCTGACCGGCTGACCGTCCAGCAGGATCTTGCCCGTCGTGGGTTGGATCACACCGGACAGCACTTTCATCAAAGTGGATTTGCCCGCGCCGTTTTCGCCGAACAGGGTCGTGACCTGTCCACGGTGGATGTCAAAGTTCACACCCTTGAGCGCGTGCACGCTGCCATAGGATTTGGCCACGTTGCGCGCTGCAAGGACAACCTCTTGGGTGTCTGGCGTTGCCTGTGGGATATCATTCATTGGACCGACAGCTCCACCGGCGTGACCAGCCAATTCTTGGCGCTGAGCATGGTGAACACGCCCGTGACCTCGATGGTTTTGCCGGTCAGGTTTTCGCGGTCCAGATCTGCCAGAACCTCGGCCTTCATGGCGTTGTTAATGCCCGAGCCTGCGTTCTGGTATTCAATCTGGTTGGTGAAGTCGCCGAACGAAATGGTGCCCATCGCGTCGCGTAATTCGGTGCCGTTGACGGCAGGGCCGGTCTGGACGCGGACCTTAGCGTCTTCCATCCCCTCGATCGCGACGTAGAAAGTGCCAGATTTGCCTTCGCCCACAACGCCAGTAAAGGTCACGGGCATCACGGGGGCGATCCCTGCCATCACGCCGTATTTCTCGCCTGCGGCTTTCTTGTCGGCGACCGCCTCGTCGAACAAGGTCTTGGCGTCGACAGCACGTTCCTGAACGAACGCGCGCACTTCTGGGAACGTCTCTGCCCCAAATTGTTCGGGCGAGAAGCCCTGCTGGCGCACATCCTGTTCAGATCCTATGCGTACAACGGTGGTGTCGATGGCCATTGCGGCGACGACGGCCAGACAGATCGCGCCAAAGATGATCGCAGGGCGTTTGCTATTCTGGGCAATCTGATGCTGGGTCTCGGACTGGTAACTCATATCGGTCTGACCTTTCCTGTGACTGAAAGACGACGTGCGGCGACGGGGAACATGGAAAGGGTCATGCTTGCTGAAAGCAAATCAGACGGGACGTATCCCGGATTGAACGGGCGTTCTGGCGCATACTCTTTTCCTCCCTCTGCCGGAACATCCGCACCCTCCACTGTGCATCTGGACCTTCCGGGTCACCGACCGCAGTCGATGATATAAATAAGTTATAAACCACAAATATTGCGGTAGCTCTCTCATGGTCGAACGCTTTTGGTCAAGGCCGTTCAAAAGATCGTGCACCTATCAGTAGGGTGCCTATCGTTTGATTCTCGTCAGATTCGCGATGCTGATGTGGCATCAATTCGTCTAACGATCCCTTAATTTAAGGGGAATATTCGGCCTCTTCCTATTCGAAGAGAGCGAGGCGCTGTGCCCCGTGTGTCGATAACTGTACATGAAATTTTTTACGACGAAAGAAAAAAATTACATGTACAGCGCCGAATGTTTGCGTTATGTCTGTGATATGAAGAGCGCACCTATGGGGGTGCATAGGAACTTTGCGCGTTGTTGATGGCGTTTGTGGTCAGGGGAGTGACCAGCCTGTCCGACGCGAAAGGGAGGATAATATGAACGGGTACGACACGAGGGTGCGGCCATGACCGATATCATTATCGGCATCGACGCGGGCACTTCGGTGATCAAGGCGGTGGCCTTTGACCTGCGTGGCCGCCAGCTGGGGACGAGTTCTGTCCTGAACCACTATCTTAGTGGTGCTGACGGGTCTGCGTGCCAATCACTGGATCAGACGTGGACCGACTGCGCAACGGCTTTGCGCGGGCTCGGCGAAAAGATACCGGATTTAGCGGCGCGGACGGCGGCTGTGGCTGTTACAGCTCAGGGGGACGGCACTTGGTTGGTTGGCGCGAGCAATCGCCCTGTGTCGAACGCTTGGCTCTGGCTGGATGCCCGCGCGGCTCCGACAGTGCAAGACCTGGCAGCAGGCGAACTGAACCGTGCGCGGTTCGAGGCGACAGGCACTGGTTTGAATACGTGTCAGCAAGGCACGCAGATGGCCCACATGGACCGCTACGCGCCGCAACTGCTGGATGGCGCCGAGGTCGCGCTGCACTGCAAGGATTGGCTCTACCTGTGTCTAACGGGGGAACGGGCGACCGACCCGTCCGAGGCCAGCTTTACCTTTGGCAACTTCCGCACCCGTCAATACGATGACTTGGTGATCGAGGCTTTGGGCCTAACCCATCGCCGCCACTTGCTGCCACAGATCATTGACGGTACGCAGATCACCCATCCGTTGTCCGCCGAAGCGGCTGCACAAACCGGCCTGCTGGCCGGAACGCCTGTGTCGCTCGGGTACGTGGACATGGTGATGACGGCGCTTGGGGCAGGGGTCCACACCGGAACCGCTGGCGCGGCGTGTTCGACCATCGGTTCGACCGGCGTGCATATGCAGGCGAAACGGTCCGGCGATGTGCACCTGAATGCCGAAGGCACCGGCTATGTCATTGCCCTGCCTGTGCCCGACGTGGTCACGCAGGTGCAGACCAATATGGCGGCGACACTGAATATCGACTGGGCCCTGCGTTTGGCCGCGGACTTGATGAGCGATGCCGGCAAGCCTGTAGATTACTCGGATCTGGTCGGCCGGATCGAAGGCTGGGTCAGCCGCGCCAAGCCCGGCGCGATCATGTACCACCCCTATATCTCTGAGGCAGGCGAGCGCGGGCCGTTCGTGAACGCCAACGCCCGTGCAGGTTTCACCGGCCTCGCAGCCCATCACCGTTTCCCCGATATGCTGCGCGCCGTGATCGAGGGGCTCGGGATGGCAGCGCGCGATTGTTACACCGCGATGGACGCCGATCCCACCGAACTCAGAATCACGGGCGGCGCGGCACGATCGAATGCCCTGCGCCAAATTCTGGCCTCTTGCATCAAGGCCCCGGTGCGGGTGTCCCAGCGCGAAGAGGCAGGTGCCGCAGGCTGTGCGATGATGGCTGCGGTTGCCATCGGCGCCTATGACACGATGGACGACTGCGTCGCGGAATGGGTGACGCCATTGCTTGGGCAGGCTGAACAGCCCGATCCCGAACTGTCCCGAATTTATGATCAGGTCTTCCCTGCCTATGTCTCTGCCCGTCAGAGCCTGCGGCCCGTGTGGGACACCCTACAGGGCGACCCTCGTGCGCCTTGGGTGAACGCGACCGATCCCAAAGATGAACACACTGAAATGACTTTGGACGCGACTCTCGTGTCCGAAAGGAGCGAGCCATGACTGATAAAATGGTCGATCTGTTTGTAATTGGCGGCGGCATCAACGGTGCTGGCGTGGCGCGGGATGCGGCTGGTCGCGGCCTGTCCGTGGTCCTGTGCGAAAAAGATGACTTGGCCCAAGGGACCTCGTCCCGTTCCGGCAAGTTGGTCCACGGTGGCCTGCGCTATCTGGAATACTACGAGTTCCGTCTGGTCCGCGAGGCGCTGATCGAGCGCGAGGTTCTGATGAACGCTGCGCCCCATATCATCTGGCCGATGCGCTTTGTCCTGCCTCATTCGCCCGATGACCGGCCCGCGTGGCTCGTGCGGTTGGGCCTGTTCCTGTACGACCACCTTGGCGGTCGCAAGAAGCTGCCCGGCACCCGCACCCTGAACCTGCGCCGCGACCCAGAGGGCGCGCCGATCATGGATCAATACACGCGCGGCTTCGAATACTCGGACTGTTGGGTCGATGATGCACGTCTGGTCGTGCTGAACGCCGTAGACGCGGCCGAACGCGGGGCGACTGTTCTGACCCGCACCGCCTGCACCAGCGCCCGCCGCGAGGATGGCGCGTGGACCGTGACCACCAAGAACGCGATGACGGGCGAGGAACGCAGCTTCCGTGCGAAATGCATCGTGAACGCGGCTGGTCCTTGGGTCAGCCAAGTGATTAATAACGTGGCCGGTTCGAACTCCACCCGGAACGTGCGTCTGGTCAAGGGCAGCCACATCATCGTCCCCAAATTCTGGGAGGGGCAGCAGGCCTATCTGGTGCAGAACCACGACAAACGCGTGATTTTCATCAACCCCTACGAAGGGGACAAGGCGCTGATCGGCACCACAGACATCCAATACGAAGGCCGCGCCGAAGAGGTGACCGCCGACGAGTCCGAGATCGACTACCTGATCAAGGCGGTGAACCGGTATTTCAAGGAGAAGCTCCGCCGCGAGGATGTGGTGCGCAGCTTTTCGGGCGTGCGTCCGCTGTTTGATGACGGGCAGGGCAACCCAAGCGCTGTGACCCGTGACTATGTTTTCGACATCGACGACCAGAATGGCGTGCCGATGCTGAACATCTTTGGCGGTAAGATCACTACTTTCCGCGAATTGGCCGAGCGGGGTCTGCACAAGATCGCCGACTACTTCCCCCAGATGAAGGGTGACTGGACCGAACACGCGCCTTTGCCCGGTGGGGATATGCCCGACGCCGATTACGAGGTCTTCCGCGAGAAGATGAAGGCTGATTACCCGTGGATGCCCCGCGCCCTGCGCAAGCATTACGGTCGCCTGTATGGCACGCGTATCGCTCAGATCGCGGGTGATGCGACGGCTCTGGACGGACTGGGTCAGCACTTCGGCGGTAACCTGTATGAGGCCGAAGTCGCCTATCTGGTGCAGAACGAATGGGCCCAAACCGCCGAAGATATTCTGTGGCGCCGGACCAAACACCGCCTGCACATGACCGAGGCTGAGCAGGCCGCCTTTACCGAATGGTTCGAAGCAAACGTGGACAAGGCAGCGTAACTGATGGCTCTGACTCTTTCCCTGAACACCAACCCTTTGGTGAACCGCTACGCTGACCCCGATGATCTGATCGAAACGGTGGCGCGGGATCTGAAGATCCGCGACCTGCAACTGACGCACGAGTTCATCAACCCAAGTTGGCAGGCAGACACCATCCGCCGTTTGACACGCCAGATGAAGGCCGCGATGGACCGGACCGGTGTGCGCGTGACCAGCGGGATGACCGGCCCCTACGGGCGGCTGAACCACTTTGGGCATCCCGATGCGGATGTGCGTCGATACTACGTGGACTGGTTCAAGACCTTTGCCGACATCATCGGGGATCTTGGCGGGACGTCGGTCGGTACCCAGTTCGCGATCTTTACCTATCGCGATTTCGATGACGCGCAGCGCCGCGAAGACCTGATCCAGATCGCTATCGATTGCTGGGCCGAGGTGGCCGAGCACGCCAAGGGCGCTGGTCTCGACTATGTCTTCTGGGAGCCCATGAGCGTGGGCCGCGAATTCGGCGAGACCATCGCCGAGTGCATGAAGTTGCAGGACCGTCTGACTGCCGCCGATATGGCGATCCCCATGTGGATGATGGCCGACATCGACCATGGCGACGTGACCAGTGACAATCCCGATGACTTTGACCCCTACGCGTGGGCGCGGGCCGTGCCGCAGGTCAGCCCGATCATTCACATCAAACAGTCGCTGATGGACAAGGGCGGGCACCGTCCCTTTACCGCCGAGTTTAACGCCAAGGGCCGCATCCAGCCGGAACCGCTGCTCAAGGCTTTCGAAGAGGGCGGGGCGAAGGACAACGAGATCTGCCTGGAGCTATCCTTCAAAGAGCGTGATCCCAACGACCGCGAAGTGATCCCCCAGATCGCCGAGAGCGTCGCGTTTTGGGCTCCGCACATCGACAGCGGCGTTCAGGACCTGAATATTTAAGCCGACGCGACGACCTTTGCCGCGTTTGGCACGAAAAAGTCGCCTGCGGCGCTTGAACTTATCTTTCGGCGCGGGCACATCTATACTGTTCTCAGGGCGGGGTGAAATTCCCCACCGGCGGTGATAGCCCGCGAGCGCCTGCCACAGCGGCAGGGTCTAGCAGATCCGGTGGAATTCCGGGGCCGACGGTTAAAGTCCGGATGGAAGAGGATCGTCATGGCGTCGCTGATCGCGAGGCCAATGACTTCTATCGCCTTGGGACCATTTGTTAATACCAAGGATGGTTCCATGACTGAAAAACTTAATATCGCCTTCATCAAAGCACGTTGGCACTCGGACATCGTCGATCAGGCGCTGGTCGGGTTTAAAGCCGATATGGATGCGTCGGACGTCGCCTATGAGGTGACTGCGATTGACGTGCCCGGTGCGTTCGAAATGCCCCTACTGGCCAAGAAGCTTGGCGAAAGCGGCAAGTATGATGCGATCGTTTGTGCGGCTCTGGTCGTTGACGGCGGCATCTACCGCCATGACTTTGTCGCCCAAGCGGTTGTCACAGGCCTGATGGATGCGCAGCTGGCCACAGGCGTTCCGACCTATTCGGTCTCGCTGACCCCGCACCACTTCCAGCCCAGCCAAGAACACATGGGCTTCTACTTCGACCACTTCGTGAAGAAGGGCGCAGAGGCCGCCAGCGCGGTCCGCATGGTCGCGGCAATCGACCTCTGATCCGACAGCGAAAGGCGGCGCGTGGCGTCGCCTTTTTCTTGTTGGTTGACTTTACCTTTGGTGAATTATTTTTCAGACTGAATAAAATTTTGCAAAGGCGGTAATGCACGGTGGCGAAGCCAAACGGAAACGGCGATTCAGAGATGTCCATGGCGCTGCGCGCGGCGTGGCTGCATTACGCGGGCGGCTTGACCCAAGCGGCTGTCGCCAAACGTCTTGGCGTGCCATCGGTGAAGGCGCATCGCTTGATCGCCCGTGCCGTCGCTGAGGGCGCCGTCAAGGTGACTGTCGAAGGCGATATCGTCGAGTGCGTTGATCTGGAGATGCAACTTTCAGAGCGATTTGGCCTCGAGTTTTGCGAAGTTGCCCCCGATATCGGCGAAGAAGGGCTGCCGCTGCGCGCTTTGGGGCTGGCAGGGGCCAGCTATCTGCGTCGCGAGCTAGAGCACGGCGATCACGCGGTAATCGGTCTGGCTCACGGACGGACCTTGGCCGCGAGTGTGCAGCAACTGCCGCGCATGGATGGGCTGAAGCAGCGTTTCGTGTCGCTCCTGGGGGGGCTGGCACGAAATTTCTCGGCGAACCCGCACGAGGTGATGCACAAGCTGGCAGAAAAAACGGGCGCGCCTGCGTTCATGATGCCAGTGCCATTCTTTGCCAACACGGTCGAGGATCGTGAAGTCATGCTGCACCAGAAGGGCGTGGGCGAAGTGTTCGAGATGGCGAACAACGCGGATCTGAAAATCGTTGGAATTGGCACGGTAGAGCCGGATGCGCAGTTGGTGCATTCCGGCATGATCGAACACGAAGAGATTGAAGAGATCAAAGCCGCTGGTGGGCGCGGGGAAATGCTGGGGCATTTCTTTGATGCAAGCGGGGCCGTGATGGAAACGACCCTGACAGCGCGGACCCTTGGCGCCTGCATGGGCGAGGGCGACGAGATCGTCGCGATTGCGGGTGGCGCGGATAAACTGGCCGCCATTCACGCTGTGCTCTGTAGTGGCAAGCTCAAGGGCTTGATTACGGATGAGTTGACCGCGCAGGCGCTGCTAAATCTCTGATCCGACATCGCTACAAAAAGGAAAAGCGGCCCGAGGGCCGCTTTGCTGTATTCTGATTGTCGCCCGTGATTACAGGATCGACTGACCGGTTGCAGCCCAATCCTTGGCGAACTGGTCCAGACCTTTGTCGGTCAGAACGTGCTTGGCCAGACCTTTGATGACCGCAGGCGGGATGGTTGCAACGTCGGCACCCAGAACCGCGGCGTCTTTGACGTGATTCGGCGTACGTACCGATGCGGCCAGAATTTCGGTCTCGAAGCCGTAGTTGTCGTAGATCGCGCGGATGTCTGCGATCAGCTCCATGCCGTCGATGTTGATGTCATCGAGGCGGCCGATGAAGGGGCTGATGTAGGTCGCGCCAGCTTTTGCCGCCAGAAGAGCCTGGTTTGCGCTGAAGCACAGGGTGACGTTGGTTTTGACGCCCTTGTTGGTGAAGTAGCGGCACGCCTTCAGACCGTCGAGGGTCAGCGGCAGCTTGATCACAACGTTATCCGCGATCTGTGCCAGGTGGTCGCCTTCGGCAACCATGCCGTCGTAATCCATGGCAGCAACTTCGGCGGACACGGGGCCGTCGATCAGTGCGCAGATTTCCGCGATCACTTCTTTGAAGTCACGGCCCGACTTGGCGATCAGGCTGGGGTTGGTGGTGACACCGTCCAGCAGACCGTAGTCGTTCAGTTCTTTGATGTCCTCGACAACAGCGGTATCGACGAAGAATTTCATGGGGTCTCTCCTGATTAGGCCATCAGTGCTTTTGCACGTGCGATGATCGCCTCTTTGGTAATTCCGAATTGTTCATACAGCTCCTCTGCGGGAGCCGACGCGCCGAAGCTGGTCATGCCGATCACGTCATCTTCGCGGGCCACGTAGCGTGTCCATCCGAACTTGCCAGCGGCCTCGACTGCGATGCGTGGAGCACTGCCCAGAGTCGCGGCCTTATAATCATCATCTTGGGCTTCGAACAACTCCCAGCTTGGCATCGACACGACAGCGACGGATTTGCCATCCGCGTGCAGAGCTTCTGCGGCCTCGACCGCGAGCGACACTTCGGTGCCGGTCGCGAGCAGGGTGATATCACGGCCCTCGCCAAACTGGCGGATGACGTAGGCGCCCTTTTCCGACAGGTTTTCGCCGGTTTCCTCTAGGCGCAGTTGCGGCACACCCTGACGGGACAGGGCCAGTAGCGAAGGGGTCTTGGCGCTGCGCATGGCGATATCCCAGCATTCCAGCGTCTCGACCACGTCGGCGGGGCGGAAGCTGAAGAGGTTGGGCATGGCACGGAGCGACGCCATGTGTTCGACCGGCTGGTGGGTCGGGCCATCTTCGCCAAGGCCGATCGAGTCGTGGGTCATCACGTAGACGGTCGGGATCTCCATCAGGGCAGACAGGCGGATCGCGTTGCGGACATAGTCCGAGAATACCATGAAGGTGCCGCCATACGGACGCAGACCGCCGTGGACCAGCATACCATTCATGGCCGCGCCCATCGCAAACTCACGCACGCCATAGCCCACATAGCGGCCGGACTTTTCTGCTGTGAACTGGCTGTCGACTGCAGGCACGCGGGTCAGGTTAGAACCGGTCAGGTCCGCCGAGCCACCGATCATCTCGGGCAGGACTGGAGTGATGGCTTCCAGCGCGATCTGGCTGGCCTTTCGG
This sequence comes from Donghicola eburneus, assembly GCF_900115865.1. Taxonomy (GTDB): domain Bacteria; phylum Pseudomonadota; class Alphaproteobacteria; order Rhodobacterales; family Rhodobacteraceae; genus Donghicola; species Donghicola eburneus. The sequence continues at coordinate 235,612 of NZ_FOXY01000007.1, forward strand.
GTCGCGACCTTTTGCGGATTCGCGAACAGGTCCGCGCGGGCTTTGGCCATTGCGGTCTTGTAGGCATCAGGCAACTGGCCGGTCAGGCGACGGCTGAATTCACTGCGGGTGTCGGCGTCTTTGGCCGCGAGGCGGGTTTCCCATGCCTGACGGGCGTCGGCACCACGGGAGCCGATCGCGCGCCACTGGTCCAACAGAGCGGCAGGGATTTCAAAGGGCGCAGCGTCCCAACCCAAGGCCGCTTTGGTCGCCGCGGCTTCGTCCCCGCCAAGGGGCGAGCCGTGGGAGCTGGCGGTGCCAGCCTTGTTCGGGGCGCCAAAGCCAATCACGGTCTTCATCGCGATTAGGCTGGGTTTGGTGGTCTCCGCTTTTGCTGCGGTGATGGCTGTGTCCAGCTCGGCGGGGTTGTGGCCATCGCAGGACTGCACGTGCCAGCCGCAAGCGGCCAGACGGGCTGGGATGTCTTCGCTGAACGACACAGAGGTCGGGCCATCAATGGTGATCTCGTTGTCGTCGTACAGAACGATCAGTTTGCCGAGGCCGAGATGACCTGCCAGTGAAATCGCCTCTTGGCCAATGCCTTCTTGCAGGCAGCCATCGCCGAGGAACACATAGGTGTGGTGATCGACAACATCGCTACCGAATTCGTCGGCCAGACGGCGCTCTGCCATGGCCATGCCAACCGCGTTCGCGATGCCCTGACCAAGGGGACCGGTGGTGGTCTCAATACCCTTGGCGTGCCCGTATTCGGGGTGGCCTGCTGTGATCGCACCCTTCTGGCGGAAGTTCTTGATCTGATCCAGCATCATGTCTTCGTAGCCGGTCAGGTGCAGCAGCGAATAGAGCAGCATCGACGCGTGGCCGTTCGACAGGACGACGCGGTCGCGGTCGGGCCAATCGGGGTTCGCAGAGTCAAATTTCAGGTGGTTCTTGAACAACACGGTTGCTGCATCGGCCATGCCCATAGGCGCGCCGGGGTGGCCGGATTTCGCAGCCTCGACCGCGTCGATCGACAGGGCGCGAATGCAGTTGGCCAGAGCAAAAGTTGCGGGATCAATTGCGGCTTTGTCAGCCACCAGAACGTCTTTGGGCATCTCAGTCCTCCTTCGTTGGAGGTGTGTTAGCGCCCAAACTGAATCGTAACAAGAAAAAATCACAAAATCACAAAAATTGTGTTGAACATGTTATGTTTGATGTTACGACTGCAATCACCGTTTCGCTGGGGTATTTGAAGCCAAAGTGAAGCAGACAAAGGTTTGGAAGATGAAACGCGACGAGCGCCAACAAGCGATCATGGACCTGCTGGTCGAGCAGGGATCGGTAGATCTGGAGGATCTGGCGCAGCGGTTTGTCGTTTCGAAAATGACCATCCACCGCGATCTGGACGAGTTGGAGCAGGCGGGCGTTCTGCGCAAAATCCGCGGCGGCGCGACGACCGAAGCGGGCACCCAGTTCGAATCCGATTTCCGGTTCCGCGAACGGCGCAGTGGCGCGGCCAAAGACCGGATGACGGACGAGGCTCTGAAGCTGGTCGAACCCGGCATGACGGTAATGGTCAACGATGGCTCCACTGCAGCGGTGTTGGGGCGGCGTCTGGTGGAGAAGCGTCCATTGACTGTGATCACCAATAACGCCGCGATCATGGATGCGCTGAGGGATGAAAGCGGGATCACGCTGATTGCTTTGGGCGGGACCTATTCGGCGAAGTTTAATGCTTACTTTGGCGTTGTGACCGAGGATGCACTAGATCGCCTACGGGCAGATATTGCCTTTATCTCTGTGCCTGCCGTGGCGGGGATGGAGGCGTTTCACATGGACGACGAGGTGGTGCGCGCCAAGCGGGCGATGCAAGCATCGGCGCGTCAGAGTTGCCTTTTGATTAACCACACCCGTTTCGAACGCACTGCCCTGCACAAGCTGTGCGACCTCACCGATTACACCGCGATTATCACCGACGACACACCTCCGCAGGCCGCGCTAGACGCGATGGCCGAGGGTGGGGTGGACCTGATCGTCGCCAACTAAAGGACCCAAGGACATGACCGCCTCATTCTGGATCGGAACCAGCTGGAAGATGAACAAAACCCTCGCCGAAGCGATGGTCTTTGCCGAGGCTCTGGCCGCTGCGGATGGCGGTCGCGACGAGCGCATCCAGCGCTTTGTGATCCCTTCGTTCACCAATGTCCGTCAGGTCAAGGACGTGCTGGCCGAGACCTCGGTCAAAGTGGGCGCGCAGAACATGCACTGGGCCGATCAGGGCGCGTGGACCGGCGAAGTGTCCCCTTTGATGCTCAAGGACTGTAATCTCGACATCGTGGAACTGGGGCATTCGGAGCGCCGCGAGCACTTTGGCGAGACTGACGAAACCGTTGGTCTGAAGACCGAAGCTGCTGTGCGTCACGGAATGATCCCGCTGATCTGCATCGGTGAAACCCTGCCCGAACGCGAAGCGGGCCGCGCTGCCGAAGTGTTGGAGCAGCAGGTGCGTGGCGCCCTGTCCAAGCTGTCGGATGACCAGAAATCGGCAGAGATCCTGCTGGCCTACGAGCCCGTCTGGGCCATCGGCGAGAACGGCATTCCCGCAACTTCAGAGTATGCGGATGCGCGTCAGGCCGAAATCATTGCCGTGGCCCATGACGTGCTGGGGCGCAAAGTGCCCTGCCTCTATGGTGGTTCGGTCAACCCCGGCAATTGCGAAGAACTCATCAGCTGCCCGCATATCGACGGGCTGTTCATCGGCCGCAGTGCTTGGAACGTCGAGGGATACCTCGACATTCTCGCCAAATGCGCGGCCAAGATTTGATCCCAGAGGAGAGATCCACATGAAAATTGCAGTAGCAGGCGATAGCGCAGGCGAAGGTCTGGCAAAGGTTCTGGCCGATTACCTTGGCGACAAATATGAGGTGTCCGAAGTGTCGCGCACCGACGAAGGCCCCGATGCCTTCTACGCGAATCTGTCGGACCGCGTATGCAACGGCGTTCTGGATGGCACTTATGACCGTGCGATCCTGTGCTGTGGCACCGGCATCGGTGTGTGTCTGTCGGCGAACAAAGTTCCGGGCATCCGAGCTGCACAAACGCACGACACCTACTCGGCAGAGCGCGCAGCCCTTTCGAACAACGCGCAGGTCATCACCATGGGTGCACGTGTCATCGGCAGTGAATTGGCAAAAGCCATCGCCGACGCGTTCCTGTCCAACAGCTTTGATGAAAATGGCCGCTCGGCGGGCAACGTCAACGCGATCAACGATCTGGACGTGAAATACCGCAAGTAACTCCCAAGGCTTGCGGTGATCGAAAGCGCGGCACACCCCAACGGTGCCGCGCTTCTTTGTGCCTTACTTCTCGGTTTCCATGCAGCGCAGATAGGCCTCTACCTCTTCTTTCGCGCCAAAGATCAGGGCCGAATGCTCGTGACCGTCGGTCGCGACTTTGTCGAGGATCGGCTGGTGGCCATCGGTGGCCAGACCGCCCGCGGCCTGCATCAGATAGGCCATGGGCATTGCTTCATAGACCAAGCGCAGGCGGCCGTTCTCATAGCCCTCGCGGCGGTCGCCGGGGTACAGAAACATGCCCCCTTGCAGCAGGATGCGGTGCAAATCGCCCACGGCAGCAGCAGGCCAGCGCATGTTGTAGTTCTTGCCGCGGGGGCCGTCTTTGCCTGCCAGAATCTCGTCGATATAGGCGGTCATGCCAGCGCCCCAGTGGCGGGCGTTGGATGCGTTATACGCAATAACCTTGGTGGTTTCGGGCAGTTGCAGGTTTTCGACCGTGACCCGCAGCATGTCGCTGGAGCGGTCGTAAACGGCGATGGTCACGCCTTCGTCCATGGCAAAGCCGAAATCCATCGAGTGTCCGAAGGACGCATAGCCCGCCGCCACGATGGAATGACCGTCCTGCAAGAAGCCTTTGTCCGAGACCGGTAAAATTGAGAACAACATGCCAAGGATTGCCCCAACGCCAATGCTGCCAGACCCGTCGATGGGGTCGATGGCGACGTCGTAGTCTCCGTCCTCGTTCAGGGTCAGAACTTCTTCGGACTCCTCGGACAGCATCAAGCGCACGCCTGCGGCCTTCAGGACGTCAACCATATACACGTGGGTGCCCAGATCTAGCGACTTCTGCTTGTCGCCGCTTTCGTTCACCCCAACGATCGCTGCCGGATCCCCATAAAGAGCACCTGCCGCCAGTCGGTCCGCAATAGGCATGAGCGAGTCCGCAATTGCCTTGATGATTTTGGCGGGGCCGCCGCGGCTGGCCAGATAGTCGTCCAGCGGCTGAGCGGTGCAAGCGGTATGGTTGGTCAATTCCAGCATTCGTAACCCTTCGTGAAATGACTTGAGGGGCCACGTGGCTGTGCCCCGAACATCGGTGAGACACTAGCCATAGATCGAGACTGTAACAACTCTGCAATCACGGAAAAAAGATGGTTGCGCACACGTTTAGCGCAACCATCCAAAGGCGTCGGGGGCGAGTGTGTTGCCCGCCGATGTAGATCAAAAGCCGATGGCTTTGAAATCCTCTGCGCTGTGGCGCTCGGGCAGTTGGCCCTCGCCGGTGCGGTTGACGACACCGCCGCGCTGAACGGCTGGACGGGCAGCCAAATCAGCAGCCCAACGCTGCACGTTCTCGTACTCAGACACGTTCAAGAAAGTGTCCGACCCCTTGTACAAGCGGCCCTCAACGAGGGCGCCGTACCACGGGTAGATCGCCATATCCGCGATGGAATAGTCGTTGCCTGCTACGAATTTGCGGTCGGCCAAATTGGTGTCCAGAACGTGAAGCTGACGCTTGGTCTCCATTGTGAAGCGGTCGATGGCATATTCGATCTTCTCGGGTGCGTAGGCAAAGAAGTGACCAAATCCGCCGCCCACATAAGGGCCTGCGCCCATCTGCCAGAACAGCCAGTTGAACACTTCGGCGCGTGCGCCAGCTTGTGTGGGCAAGAAGGCTCCGAATTTCTCTGCCAGGTATGTCAGGATCGAGCCGCTTTCGAACACGCGCTGACCGTTCGAGCGGTCTAGCAGGGTGGGAATCTTAGAGTTGGGGTTCAATTCGACAAAGCCGCTGCCGAACTGATCGCCATCGCCGATCTTGATCAGCCATGCGTCGTAGTCGGCTTCGGTGTGGCCCGCCTCAAGTAGTTCTTCCAGTAGGATGGTCACCTTCTGACCATTCGGCGTGCCCATGGAGTACAGCTGAAGCGCATGGTCGCCGACGGGCAGTTCGACCTCTTTGGTTGCACCAGAGATAGGGCGGTTGATGCTGGCGAACTCGCCGCCGTTGCCGGGTTCCCAAGTCCAGACGGCGGGGGGCGTGTAGCTGCTGTCGGTCATAATAGATCCTCTTGTTCGAACGCGTTGGCGGGAACTTAGGCATGGAAATCCAAAAAGGGCAGGGGATCGGGCGAAGTTTTCTGTGAGTCCGGGCAGAGCGGGTGTGCAGGTGCCTGGGTGCTGAGAGTAAATCTGTCTGATAACTTGATTCTTTTGACAGCTGTAGATTACCGGTATGTAGCTATTTTGCCTATGTGGCTAACTGGCTAGAGCCCTTGTTTTGCAGAGGCTGAGAGTGGTTACCCCACCTATTGACAACTCATCATACAATTTGTCATACAAGTTGCCATTGGCGCAGGAGGTGCGCCCAAGGGAGGACACTATGAACAAGATTTTGAAGATTGCTTCTGTTTCCATCGTCGCTCTGACCAGCGCGGCATCCATTGCGCAGGCAGCAGAGTGGCGCGGGTGGGCGATCCACCCCGAGGATTATCCGAACACCGTTGCGATGCAGTCCTTTGCGGACCAAGTCGCCGAAGTCACCGAAGGCCGCATCACCCCTACTGTCTATGCCAACGGCATTCTGGGCAGCCAGCCCGACGCGATCGAGCAGGTCCGCAGCGGCGCTCTGGCTTGGGCGAACTTTAACATGGGCCCGATGGGTGAAATCGTGCCCGCGACCAACGTGTTGTCGCTACCTTTTATTTTCCGCGATGTAGAACAAATGCACCACGCGATGGACGGCGATGTTGGTCAGCAGTTCAGCGACGCGCTGAGCGAGGCGGGCATCGTGGCTCTGTCGTGGTTCGATAGCGGCTCGCGCAGCTTCTACAACACCAAGAAGCCGATCCACACCCCCGCCGATGTCGAGGGTCTGAAGTTCCGCGTCATGAACAACGACCTGTACGTTCAGATGGTCGATCAATTGGGCGGCAACGCGACCCCCATGGCCTATGGTGAGGTGTATCAGTCCCTGCAGACAGGGGTGATTGATGGGGCAGAGAACAACTACCCCTCGTATGAGTCCTCGAACCACTACGAGGTCGCCAAGTATTACTCCATCACCAACCACCTGATCTTGCCCGAGTGCCTCTGCGTGGCTGAGTCGGTTTGGGAAGGTGTTTCGGACGAGGATAAAGCTGCGATCAAAGAGGCCGCGATGGACGCAGCTCAGCTCCAGCGCCAGCTTTGGGCCGAACGCGAAGCCAAGAGCCTCGAGGTGGTCGAGGCAGCCGGTTCCATGGTGAACGAGGTCGAAGATCCTGCCGCCTTCCAAGCGGCGATGGAGCCGATCTACGCGAACTTCATCAGCGCTCATCCCGATCTCGAGTCGCTGATCAAGGACATTCAGGCGACTGAATAAGCGCGTATCGGGCCGCATGTCCCCAATGCGTGCGGCCCACCATTCTTCGGGGAAGACCGACGTGGAACACGAACTAGAACACACGGCGCGCGGGCCGGTTTACCGCGTTCTGGCGGCGCTGGCGCAGACCTGTTTGGTGATCGCGGGCGTGCAGCTGGTCACGCTGATCTCGATCTTTGGTTGGCTGGTGTGGGGCCGTTATGTGCTGAACGACACCCCTACATGGGTCGAGCAACTGGCACTGCTGCTGGTGGTGTGGATCACCTTTCTGGGCGCTGCGGCAGGGGTGTGGAACAAGAGCCACCTGTCCATCGATTTCATCCGCGAGATGATGCCCGATCCGCTGCGGATCCCCATGCGCTGGATCGCCGTGATTGCTGTCTGTGTGTTTGGCGGGTTCCTTGCGTGGCAGGGTTGGACGCTGGCTGAAAAGACGTGGCCGCGGAATATCCCCATGCTCGGCATAGCCGAGGGCTGGCGCGCGGTGCCCATGGCGATCTGCGGTGCCTTGACCGTTGTGTTTTCCCTATATCACGTGGGCGAGTTGGCCCGTGGTGAATACAAACTGACAGGAGAGCTCTAGTGGGCCTCGCGGTACTATTCGGAATTTTCGGGCTGGGTCTGTTTTGTGGCATGCCCGTAGCATTTGCGCTGGGTCTGGCTGCGGTGGGCGGCTTTCTCTACGAAGGGCTGCCCCTATTCATCGGGTTCCAACGCATCTTGTCTGGTGTCTCGGTCTTTTCGCTGCTGGCGATTCCGTTCTTTATCTTTGCGGGCGAGTTGATGATGCAGGGCGGGATTGCGAACCGTCTGGTGCGTCTGGCGTCTTCGGCTGTGGGGTCGGTGCGTGGCGGTTTGGGCGTGGTGAATGTGCTGTCTTCGATGTTGTTCGGCGGCATCTCTGGTTCGGCAGTGGCGGATACCTCGGCGCTTGGTTCGATCCTGATTCCTGTCATGAAGGACAAGGGCTACGACCCCGACTATGCGGTGAACGTGACGGTCACGTCATCCGTGGCAGGCATCGTAATCCCGCCCTCGCATAACATGATCCTGTATGCTGTGGCCGCAGGGGGCATGTCAGTTTCCAAGCTGTTCATCGCGGGCATCGTGCCCGGCATCCTGATGTGCCTGTGTCTGGCCTTGGTTGCCTATTGGGTTGCGGTGCGTCGTGGCTATCCGGCAGAAACCTTCCCCGGTTTCAAGGCGCTTGGCGTGGCGACCATCGTGGCGCTGCCCGGACTGATGACTGCGGTGATCATTGTGGGCGGCGTATTGTCCGGCGTGATGACTGTGACCGAGTCCGGAGCCTTTGGCGCGATCTGGGCCATCCTCGTGACCACGCTGGTTTACCGCGAACTTACGTGGCCTGCGTTCAAGCTAGCGGTGATTACCTCGGTGCGGACGACAGCGCTGGTGATGCTGCTGGTCGCGACGGCCTCTGCGTTCAGCTATTTGCTTGCGCTGTATCGTGTTCCCGATCTTCTTGGAAATTTCGTTGCCGGTATCAGCGATAATCCGTTAATCATCCTCCTGATGATCAATTTGATCCTCTTGGTTCTGGGAATGATTATGGACATGGCCGCGTTGATCCTGATCTGTACGCCGATTTTCCTGCCCGTTGCGGTGGGACTGGGAATGGACCCAGTGCAATTCGGTGTGATCCTGATGATGAACCTAGGCTTGGGTCTGTGCACCCCGCCTGTCGGCGCCTGCCTGTTCGTGGGCTGTGTCGTGGGCAAAATCCGGATCGAGCAGGCGGTGAAATCGATCCTGCCGTTCTACCTCGCAATTCTGGTGGCGCTGATGCTCGTCACCTACGTGCCGGCGTTCTCTATGTTCTTGCCGAGCCTGATGGAGTGATTTTCATGATGAAACGACTATTGATCACTGGCGCTGCGGGCGGATTGGGCACCATGTGCCGCACCCGTCTGGCGCATATGGCCGAAACCCTGCGTTTGTCTGACGTCGTGCCGATGGGAGAGGCTGCCGCCAACGAAGAACACGTCGTCTGCGATCTGGCGGATGAGGCTGCGGTCGTTGATCTGGTCAAGGATTGCGACGGGATCATCCACTTGGGCGGTGTATCGGTCGAGAAGTCCTATGACCTGATCGAGGCGGCCAACATTCGTGGTCTCCATAACCTGTACGAGGCGGCGCGCGCGAACGGCATGCCGCGGATCGTGTTTGCGAGTTCGAACCACACGATCGGCTATTACCCGCAGGATCAGCGCCTGACTGCAGACATGCCCACGCGGCCTGATGGGTGGTACGGTATCTCCAAGGTATTTGGCGAAGCTGTTGCCAGCATGTATCACTCGAAGTTCGGCCAAGAGACGGCGCTCCTGCGCATCGGATCCTGCTTCGAGAAGCCCAAGGATCGCCGGATGATGGCAACTTGGCTCAGCTACGATGATTTCGTGTCACTGATGGAGCGGGTGTTTGCGGTGCCGAAACTGGGCTGTCCGATCATCTGGGGCGCGTCGGACAATACCTGCGGGTGGTGGGACAACAGCCATCTCGGGTGGCTGGGGTGGAAGCCAAAAGACGACAGTGAAGTGTTCCGCGAAGAGATTGAGCAGCAGCCGCGCAAGTCCGCCGATGCTCCGGATGTCTTGTGGCAGGGCGGTATGTTCACGGCGGAGTCTGTGCATCGTGACTAGCGGCGTTTCCGCCTCCGGCGGGAGTATTTTTTGCAAAGATGAAAGATGGAGCGCTTTGTGGGTTGGCTGTTGAGCTGGCTTGGAGCGCAGAGGAGATGAGAGATGGGATTTGAACCGCACGGCAAGCATTTGGTGGCCGGTGAGTGGGTTGCGGGCGACGCGACGTTCAAGAACGAGCCGGTGAGCGGCGCTGCGTTTGAGTTCAGCGTTGGGACGCCCGAGCTGGTGGATCAGGCCTGTCAGGCCGCCGAAGAGGCGTTCTGGGAGTATGGCTATTCCAGCCGCGAGACGCGCGCGCAGTTTTTGGAAGCGATCGCCGACGAGATTGATGC
>NZ_FOXY01000016.1 GCF_900115865.1 Donghicola eburneus
TGACAAGTTACGTAATTTTGTACCGTATTATCCATAAAAACCCTCCATATCTGGACGGCTCCTTCTCAAAGAAACAGAAAACAACATCTACGAGGACGATCGCGCGGCGCTTACTCGGGAGCGGGTCCTTGATTTGCTGGTTCTGGTCTCTCAGCTGTTGCACCAGACGCCGAAATCCAAGGGCAAGATCTACGCTGTGCACGCGCCTGAGGTGGACTGTATCTCCAAGGGCAAGGCACGGGTCCGCTACGAATTCGGCACAAAGGTCAGCATTGCGACGACCATCGCTGAGGGTTTCATGGTTGGCATTCGCGCAATGTCGGGCAACCCACAAGACGGGCACACCTTGAACGAGGCGCTTGAGCAGGTTGAAACGCTCACCGATCAGCGTCCGGACCTGGCCGTGGTCGACCGCGGCTATCGCGGGCATGGCATCGAGAAAAGCATGGTTCTGATATCTCGCCAGCGTCGCGGCCTGACACCATCACTAAGACCCTACTGCGACGGCGCCGCGCAATCGAGCCGGAAACCGGACACATGAATGTCGATGGTCGTCTCGTCCGCTGCCCCCTGAAAGGAATTTCTGGCGACGCGATCTTCGCCGTGCTGTGCGGCTGCGGTCACTACATTCGCAAGATACTCGCCCACCTCAGGGCGCTTTATCGCGCCATAATCACCTAGGTACTGGTGGAACTTCTCTGGCAAGAACTCCAAAATACAGGGCCTCAAACCGCCTGAGCGCGTTGTTCGATGCCGACTACTTCGAAAGATTAATGTGGCTGTGAGTAAGATTGTGCTCGATATTGAACCCATCGGCTTGGCTTGAACGTTTTGTAGGCTGCGTTGGAAGTTGCTTGCGAGAATGATAACGTTGGTGATGCGGATCTCGAGACACAAGGCTGAAATTGGAGCAATTAGGGATGGATCATCCAGAGCACGCGGTCATTCTTTTGGTCGAGGACAATGAAGGTGACATCGTCATTACGGAATATGCGATGCGCCAAGCGAAACTGGTCAACCATATGATGGTTGCCCGCGATGGGGACGAGGCTTTGGACGTGCTGTTCAAGCGTAATGGCTTTGAGGACGCTGCAACGCCAGATTTAATCCTTCTCGATTTGAACTTGCCCAAAACAGACGGGTTTGAAGTTCTAAAAACGATAAAGAGCAACAAAACACTAATGAGGATTCCGGTGGTTGTTCTTACTTCGTCCAGCGCGGATATTGATCGCATCAAGAGCTATGATCTGCACGCAAATTGTTTCGTCGCCAAACCGGTGAGATCTTCGGAGTTCATTCATGTTGTGCAGAAAATCGAAGCGTTCTGGTTCAGAATCGTCAAACTGACGCCCAAGTCAGATTGACGATGAAAAGCCGTTCTGGGTGGTCAGATTGTGCAGATGCACTTGTACTTCAGAGTACATTACGTGGGACTAGGGTATATATAGCAAGGTGTTAGTTGGTATGGAATTCCAGAGTTGTTAGGGCTGTACCCGAGCAGTAACCCTCTATTTTGTTAGAATTATCAACTTATGGTAAAAAAATGTTGAAGAAAATCACTGCTGTAGCTCTTTGCACTATTGCGTTCACTGCGCCTCTCAAGGCCGAGACGAAGACGGAAATTCAAATCGCTGATAAGGTCACCGTAAAGTTTAAAGCAGGAAAAGATACCGCAGCGGATACCCAGAAAGTTTCTAAGGAAGAAGCTGAACAAATTAAGGCTGAGCTTGAAGGGGCTGGCGCCGAAGTCGAAGTCAAGTGAACGACCTCTACTAAAAGAGCTTTGCCGAGAGCGTTATGCTCTTGGCTTGTTGGATGATTTAAACCCCTGAAAAACCATATCCACCGCCCGTGTGATTTCGTCCTGGTGGCCCGACAGGTCACCCACCGCAGGGCCGAGCGCCGAGGTGCGCACAGCAGCCCTGGACTAGACGATCATCACGAACTGCCTGTCATCCAGCGTGATCATCGGGGTGAGGTGGGTGGTGGGCTTTGGTCCATCGGCACAAGTGGGGCGACAACAGAGGTGGTCCTAGAAATTCGACCAGTTTGTCACCGTGCTAAGCTATAGCATTGGTTTCATTTCAGGCGGCAACCTTCAAGTCCGGAGATCGTCTATCATAGGCCTCGCCCGGCGTCATGATCCCATGTGATAAGTGCGGACGTCTTTCGTTGTAATATGTGATCCAGTTGCCGATCCCGTTCCGGGCTTCGGAGCCGGTTTTGAAAGCATTCAGGTAGATGCATTCGTATTTGAGTGATCGCCACAGCCGCTCGATCATTCGGTTGTCGATCCAGCGCCCCCAACCATCCATCGAGATTTTGACCTTCGCATCGCGCGACACGTCTGTGAAATCGGTGCTGGTGAATTGCGAACCTTGGTGGGTATTGAATATCTCGGGCGTGCCGTATCGGGCCAACGCGTCTTTCAATGCCTCGACGCAGAACCCCGCGTCCATGCTGTTCGAGAGCCGCCAGCTCAGCACCTTCCGGCTGTGCCAGTCCATGATAGCCATGAGATAGAGAAATCCCCGGCGCATGGGGATGTAGCTGATGTCAGCACACCAGACCTGATTGGGTCGGGTGATGGGTAAGTCTTTCAGAAGATATGGGTATATCTTGTGCTCCGGGTGCTTCTTGCTGGTCTTTGGCTCCTGAAATATCGGCACCAAACGCATGAGTTTCATCAGGCGCCTGACCCGATGCCGCCCGCATTTATGTCCCTGCCGCTGCATATGGCGGGCCATTTGCCGGGCCCCATACCACGGCGTCTCCAGAAACTGACGGTCGATGATTTCCATGAACTTCAGGTTCTCGGCGCTTTCTCCGTGTGGCTGGTAGTAAAGGGTCGAGCGTGCCAACGACAGCAGGCTGCATTGCCGCCGGACGCTGAGATCAGGATGCTCTTTCTTCACCGCTTTTTGCCTCCAGTGCCGAGGATGAGACTGGAGGCTTCCGACATCGTAGCAGCGACCGTGGCCCCAGTGGGGCCGCGAAAGCGCTGCGGAGCATCCCGTTCCACGACCAACTGGCCGATCTTGGCGTGCAGCTTTTCGACCTCTGCCGCCGATATCATCGGTTCAGCGGTCGCCTGGCCACTGAAGGCCTGTGCCATGTGCTCAATCGCGGTGTTCGTCAGGAAAACAGCGCCCCACGCTGTTTTCTATTCCTCCTCACTCCAGCCGCTGATCATGGTGGGGTGGATGTCATACTTCTTGGCCAACTCGGCCGTCGTCAGCTCCTCGCGGATGGCTTCCAGAGCCACCTTCGCTTTGAACTCCGCCGAATAGCGTTTCCGTTTGGTCATTTCTGTGCGTTCTTCCTCAGGCGCTTAACACCTGGTCCGAAATCCCGCGACCACCTCTGGGACACGGGTGCGGGTCACGCTGTTCAGCGGGTTGCGTCGCACTACCTGTTTCCAGACCGCTACGGACGGCGCTGCAAAGGCATGTACTGACCCACAGATTTCCTGCTCATGCTATAAAGAGAGCAGGCAGCCATGAGTAAGAGTATTGACGAGACAGTCAAGCGCTGGATAGCGAAGCGAAAAACCGCGCTGGTTATCGCGATCATTCAGGGCAAAACTACCGCGGCGGAGGCCAGCCGGGCCTACGATCTGACACCGTCCGAAATCGAAGGCTGGGTCGACGATGCGAACAAGAGGCCGAGGAGGGCTTCGAGTACGAATTTACATCTGTGTTTCTGATATCGGGGGTCGGATTATCGGAACACGCAGGACGCAACGCTCCCACATTATACACGGTTTCGGTCAAATCTGCCGCTGGCAAGCCGCTGATCAGCAATGATGGCGATACGTATCCGGTATGACTTAAGAGCAGAAATGCCACTTACTTAAGCCTATCCTTAAACTTCTGTGGATGGACTAGGAGGCTAAATTGCCATCAAGCCAATCCAGCAATTACCTATAGCTTCCGGTAAACCATTATTCCTCCCAGTTTCGGAATGAAAAAGATGCTATGTCGTATGGTCTTGAAAATATATCTTCTTTCCATCCTCTTGAAAAGAACACCATGCTCGACAATGGACACTGTGCTCCTGGATCCAGAACATTATCTGTATCGATTTCTCGTTGTGCTGCGCACTTCCTGCAAAGACACTTATATCTGATCTACTCTGAAGCTGTGCACTTTTGGCCTGAATTCCAACATCTGAAGCGCCGATCCTAGCCGATTTAAACGGTCCATCGCAGGTAAGGCGAACAGAAATGGCACCATCATCTAGTGAGAGTATTGTAAAGAAAGTTGGCACTAGGTTGCGTTGGCATTTAGTCATCGGGATAAAGAACGCTGTCTCCTTCATGTTGTGCTCTCCTGCTCCTTACACAAGGTGTGCGTTAACGGGAACTTTCTTTGAAGTAGGTGAAGCATTATGCTCGTTCGAAAATCCAGTTTTCGCAATGGGTCCGCCTCCCAACGCCGCAGCGTTCGTTCGCTGACGTCTATCGCGTTTGCAAAATCAGCTCGAGAAATCCTTCGACTTTCATAGAAAGCAACCAGATCGAAATTCTTGTACTCCCCAGTTATCGCCTTGATAGCTTCTTGTTCCACCATATAAATTTTCCTTTGTGATAATTAAGTTGTCATCTATATTTATGTCCCACCACTTTAATTTTTCGTTAAAACAAGAGCTTCGCCCCAAACTGGAGCGAAGCTTTTCTGTCAGGCGCTATAAATCCCCACATAGAGCAAACTTGGCAAAGAGACGCATGCTTATATTATTACTTTCAAAGGCTCTCTCAAGCATCACAGCCTCCTCTGGCGAAACCCGCTTCTTTTTTTTCTCCCATTTGGTTCCCGAATAAATAACCATATACAATTCGGATCTTCGCTTACTCAGCCACCATATCTCGTCACTGATATCAATATCGCCTTTAAGTTTTCGCTGAGCTGCTTCAATGGATTTGTTTGCTGTCATTCTTCCATCTAGCCCAGGGCAATGAAAAAGGATGGGTTTGATCTTGATCTTTGCCTGTTTGCGTTTGGTGTTAGTCATTTTCGCTCCTTTATAAGCTTTAATGCCCGATGGATTGACTAAATGGATGCGTCCGTCAAACAAAAATTTTTGCGTTCATGTATAGGTAAATAAGAAAGTGAATTTCATGTAATGCTAAACTTATCTGTACTTTGCGAGGATATTTAATTTTCTAGCAGAATATGGAGGAGATGCTCATATGGGAAATGAAATCGAACCGAGGTCTTCAATGTGATTCGGATACAATAGGTGCTCAAGCACGAGCTATTTTTCGTATCTGCATGTTGAAGAATAATGGGGTGCGAGTGATTAACTTTTGAGGAAGCTAGTTTTCTCGAACCTATTTTTCACAGGCGCTAGAAAGTTTCCCAGATATCTTGGCGTGAGGGAAATAGGTGCTTCTACCTCTTGAGACACTCAAGTGATGCATCTTGCCAACTGAAAGATGGTCCGAGGAGACCAAGCTTGATATGCAAAATGGCGGGTTCAGTGAGGCAGATCTTGCCGTAAAAAAGTTATACCATGGCGCTCTTAAGTCCTGGAACTAAAAACAGATCCTAGGTTTCTCACACAAGCGGACCCAAGACGCGATGCCTCATTTAAAAACTCGAAAATTCAGACTGACACTTCGTTAGCCGCTAGGCCGTGTCGAAACAGTTGCGTCTGAGAGCGCGCTGATGGCGCTTCAAGTCGGTATCTTCAAGTAGTCAAGCTTGGCCTTGACCTGATGATGGAAGAGGATAGGGCATCCCTTGAAAGGTTGATATGGACTGGCTTTAGCCCAATAGGCGCATGCAGATCGATGAACGCCTTATTCGTGATGGGATATGCGGGATGTACTGAAATGGTGTCCTTTGGCCTGAGCAGACCGAGTAGTTCAGCAACTGTTCGATATTCTATCAGCAGTTCTGAGGTTGGCCTCTGGTTGGGCCGTGGGAGGATATCGTGGGCGTATGATAACAAAGCGGGCAGTGCCGATCGTCTGCTGATGATCTATGGCTCCGTGATCCCCGCGATTATAAAGGAGCAAATGCAAAAGGGATCAAAGGCTTCTGCAGATCCGCCGGTTGATAATTTATGGCTCTGATTGTGCAAAGAACTCGCGGTCAGACCGCCGGCCGTCCGTGATCGGGCTTCGCGACCATGAGCCATCTTCCGATTAGAACTGCAGGCCTGCCCGTGAAAGCCGGGATCATTCCATGTCAGATTTCCGATGACACAGTCTTTGATCTGGTACCGGCCGATAATCTGCCAGAGCCGAGTATCCAGTCACCCGATAGAACCTACGCTAAGGCATGGCTCGTTCTCGTCCAAATCCCTCTTTGCAATGGAAGAATTTCTTACGTGGGCGCAGTTTATGCCCTGTATTTGCGGCGCAGCTTGCTCGGGCGGTGTTTTAAAAAACCGATGAACGCTCATCAGGTGAAACACTGCGTCGGCAAGGCCGATGAAAGCTTCGGCGGCTTGAGAGACCTTTCCCCAGGCCCTGGCTACGGTCTCTGATCAATATGAACTAGGCCTGCTCAGGGGTGTAACAGACACTATTGTGCAGCACCTTGCAGCAGATATCGGACCTGAAGGCTTTGTCTGCGTCGTCCCCAGAATGGAAGGCACGTGTTGTTGGTGAGCGTTTGTGGCGGCATCCGTTCGCAAGTTGCCTAGTTGGACACCGCCACCTTCAAAAGTTTAGAACTTGTGTTCCACAGCAAGACGCATGCCCCGCTGCACGTTCTCGTCGGTGCGATCTACGTTAAACCGCAGCTCGAACACGCTGTTTCCGTCGCGTGATATGCTAGACAGACCAAGCTCCATCCCGTTGCCGCAACTTTCAGTGGTCCCGCCTGACATAACGCGCTCGCATGAGAGGGTAGGGGCCATTGTCACGATCGAATTCATACGTGTTCCGGCATCAGCGAGGACAGGCACCCGAATTTGCGGACGGAGGCGAACTGTCGCGATAGAGACTTCATCGCCCTTGAGCACAAGGCCTGTGTCGGTGATTCCGTAAGCACGTCCTGTGACTTTTGCATCAGGCCGCGAACTATGGGCATAGGTCGCCGAGATTTCGGGCCAGAAGTCGAAGCGTTCGAACCCAATCGTCCCCGTCAGCGCAGCACCAACAGTCGCTGTTCGGGTCCAATAGTCACCTTCCAGATTCAGAACGTCATCGCTGATGGCCATCTGTGTACGCCCGAGACCAAACGACATAAAGCCATCTGCAAAAAGGCTCTCGCCGAAGGATTTCAAGGCATAAGCACCGATGCTGGCTTCCAGTCCCGAGAGTGTGCCCTCATACGTTCCGGAAAGTTCAGATCGGTCCGCTGCACCGCCGATGAAGTAACCAAGCATCAGATCTTCGCGCACCATATGTTCCCATGCGACACGCGCGTTCAGGCTAAGTTTCAGTTGCTCGTCGTCCTTGGCTTGGACATCGAAATCCCCGAAGAACACACGGCGGAAACGACCATCATCGGACCCGACTTGGCTGAAGAAACGACCGTCGGTTTCGAATGATCCGCGCGATGCTTCGACAGACCCATCGACGTTGAACGGAATATAGTTTTGCCCGACAAAGCTTAGGGCGCGTCCACTCATCAGTTGACGGCTTTGAATGAAGCGGGTGCTGGCATCGCGGGTCAGACGAATATTGGTCGACAGCTGGCTGCGCAGGTTCTGGCTCATCGAAGTGCGCAGGTTGGATTTCACCTCTTTGGTGCGGGTTTCCATGGCGCTTTCCGGCGATCCAGCGCTGACGGTGAGTGTGTTGGACGCAGTGTTGCGGTTTCCGCCCGCGTCTTTGGCAACGCCGGAGGCAATCTGTATGGAGACGTCCGATCCCAGTTTCGGGTCTACCTCGAAGGTATAGGATACGCCGGATCCCGAGAAACTGCCCGAGACCACCTCACCATTGGTGACAGAGATATCTTTGGCGGCGAAACCCGTGACGTTTTCTGTGAAGGTGGCGGTGACTTCAAATGCACCGGTCACCAAAGACGTCGGGCCAGTCAGAACAACATCGGGAACGACAGTGTCGTAATCGAGCGTCAAAACTGCTGCGGCGCCTGCATTCCCCATTGCATCGGTGTACTCGCCCGCTTTGACCCGGATCTTCGCAGTGCCATCCCCAGCCGCATCCGGTGTGAATTTAGCAGTGTAGACCTTGGGGTCGCTATCCGTGCGCAGTTTTCCAAGAGTACCGTTGCGGACGATGATGTCGCGCTTGGCAAATCCGGTTGGTGCCTCACTGAAAGTGAAGGTGATCCTCGCGGTTTCACCTGCCTTGAGAGCGGTTCTGCCAGAACTAATGGTGAGCGTTGGTGCGGCAGTGTCTACCGACACCATCATGCTGTCACCCGTTCCCCAATTGCCTGCCGCATCACGGTAGACCGCGTCGCTGATGCCGATTTCGACAGTCTCGCTAGCATTGCCCGACGGAGTAAACTCTGCCCAATACACAAGCGGATTGCTCCCGTCCTGTGTGATCCCTGAGAGCGAACCACTGGTTGCCCAGATGTCGTTGCTCGTGAACTTCTTTGGGGCTTCGCTGAAGGTGAAGGACACCATAGACGTCTCTCCCGCTTTGAGGCTGGGGGAGAGGACGTTCACCGCGACGGTCGGTGTGATGGTGTCTAGCGTCAGGGTCAGCGCGGCTGCCGTGCCAGCGTTGCCCAGGGCATCAGTGTAGCTGCCAGCTGCGACAGAGATTGCGGCGGTGCCAGTAGAGTCTGCATCGGGCGTAAAGGTCGCTGTGTAAAGCGTAGCATCGCTATTATCGACCGAGACTGATGACAAGCTGCCATTGGTGACAGTGATGTCCGCATCAGCAAAGCCCATCGGCGCTTCGCTGAAATCAAAGGTGATCACAGTCGTTTCCCCAGAGACGAGTGCCGTGGCCGCAGCCGTGATACTGAGACTCGGTGCGGCGGTATCTAGGGTCAGGCTCAGCGTGCCTGCGCTGCCGTTGTTGCCAACGCTATCGGTATAGCTGCCTGCTGCAACAGAGAGCATCGCCGACGTTGCAGTTTCGGTGTCAGGAGTAAAGGTGGCGGTGTAAACCTTGGCGTTGCTGCTATCGACTGTGATCGAAGACAGGGTCCCGTTTGTGACCGCAATATCTTCGTCTGCAAAACCGTTTGGCGCCTCGCTGAACTTAAATGTTACCAGCGCCGTTTCACCTGCAGCAATTGAAGAGGTATCCGCTGTGATGTTCACACTTGGTGCCTCGGTATCGATGGCCAGCGTCAAGCTGCCCGCACCGCCAGCGTTGCCGGACGCATCGGTGTAGCTGCCAGATGCGATAGAAATTGCTGATGCTGCAGCGGTTCCAGTGTCCGGCGTGAAGGTCGCCGTATAGATTTTGGCGTCGGTGCCATCGACTGCGATCGACGACAGGCTGCCATTGGTTACAGCAATGTCCGCGTCCTCAAAACCCGTAGGTGCCTCGCTGAAGGTAAAGGTCACGAGCGCTGTCTCGCCAGAAGACAAGGACGCTGCGTCCGACGTGATTGTCACGCTCGGCGTGGTGGTGTCGATGGTCAGGCTCAGGCTCGCGGACCCGCCCGCATTTCCTGCGCCGTCAGTGTAGCTGCCCGAGGCGACGGCAATTGCCGCAGCGCCAGCGGTGTCTGAGGTCGGCGTAAAGGTCGCAGTATATAGGGCCGCGTTCGATCCATCTACCGTCACACCAGACAGGCTGCCGTTCGTGACTGTGACATCCGCATCGGCGAAGCCAGTCGGTGCTTCGGTGAAGGTAAAGGTCACAAGGGTCGTTTCGCCCGACAGCAAGGTTGATGCGCCAGATGTGATAACCAAGGTAGGAGGCGTTGCGTCCACCGAGATATCAATGCTGTCACCGGTGCCCGAGTTGCCAACCCCATCGCTGAACGCGCCATCTGAAATGGCGATCGTGGTGGTTACCGTGGTGGCGGTCGGCGGCGTGTAGGTCGCGGTGTATGTATCCGACCCCACATTTACCAAGGTCGAAAGGCTGCCTGCGCTGACAGAGATGTTGCTGTCCACAAACCCGACCGGAGTCTTGTTGAAGGCAAAAGTCAGAACAGTCGTCTCGCCGGACTTCAGCGCAGAGGCCGCGGCTGTGATGGTCACAGTCGGGATCAACGTATCAATGCTGATGGTCGTGCTGTCGCCTGTGCCGTCGTTTCCAGCGTCATCGCTATAGGCTCCGGTTGCGACCGTGATTGTCGCGGTATCCGTTGTGCTCGCACTTGGCGTGAACGTGGCGGTGTAGACCATCGGATCAGAGGTCACGGTGACGGTCGAGAGAGTCCCTTTGGTGACGGTGACCTCGTCGTTGGTGAAACCAGAAGGCGCTTCGTCGAAGGTAAAGGTCACGGACGTGGTCTCGCCCGCTTTGAGCGACGAGCTTGCCGTTGCGATGGTCAATGACGGCGCTTGGGTGTCCACATCAAGGCTCGCGCTGTGTCCGGTGCCGCTATTGCCTGCGGCATCAAGGTAATCGCCAGAGGATACGCTGATTGATGCCGAACCTTCGGTGTTGGTCGAGGGCGTGAAGGTCGCTGTGTAGACGCTCGAGTCACTGGTTACGGCAACGCTGGACATCGTGCCGTTGGTGGCGCTGACGTCGGAATCCGTGAATCCGGCAGGGGCCTCGCTGAAGGTAAACGTGATCACAGCAGTTTCGCCGGATTTGACTTCGGACACGCTGCTGCTGATGGTCAAGGTCGGGGCCAAAGTGTCGATACCGATGGTTGTGCTGCCCGCGCCACCTGAGTTGCCTGCGGTATCAGTATACGCCCCTGCGCTAACGCTAATAGACGCTGTTGCCTCTGTGTCGTCAGAGGGTGTGAAGGTTGCCGTGTAAACCTTGGTATCGCCCGTCACGCCAAAGGCAGAGAGCGTTCCGTTTGACGCCGTCACATCGGCTTCTTCAAACCCAGTCGGCGCCTCGTCAAAGGTAAAGGTGAGGGTGGTTGTTTCACTCTCCTTCAATGTCCCGAGTACGCTCGTGACCGTCAGGCCTGGCGCTGTGGTGTCGACGACCAACGCCTTGTTCGCGCCGAGCGATCCCGATGCGGCAGGAGAGGGTAGCGTCAGGTCTGCATTGTTGCCGCCGCTGTTCTGGATAGTGCCGCCATTCAAGGCAAGTGCACTGGTCGAATTATAGTCCAAATCCGACGCCGTCTCGCCTGAGCCAATAGTGTAGTCGAAGGTCAGCGTGGTGGTGCCGGAACCGGATGCGTAATCGACCACGGCATCAGTGCTGCCCGTTTCCAAGGTCAGCTGGGGGGTGCCAGTCACAGTCACTGCTTGGTCAAAGCTGACCTGAATACTGATTGCGCCGCCCTGATTGTACGATCCATCCGAAGTGCTGGAGGTGACACCAGTGATGATCGGCGCGCTGGTCGCCGTCATTTGCGAGCTATCGGCAGTCGAAAGTGCGCCGGACGAAGCACGCAGATTAAAGGTTTCATTCGCGGTGCCCGATGCTGTGTAGGTCAACTGCATCGACGTGAACGTCGCAACGCCGGAACTAGGCGTGATCGAGACGGTCGCGCCGTTGCCATCGGTATCGCCAGTGGCCGTCATTGTGGCAGACCCCGCGCCGTTTACTTCGGACAGGGTGACATCCGTACTATAGCCGGTATCGACCAGATCATTGCCATCGACCGCTTGGACCACGGGAACGGTGGTTAGGGTCATCGCCGTTGCAGAGCGCACGGTAAGTGGTGCGGGCTGTGTGTTGAACACCAGTTTCGTGGCCACAACGTCAGAGGTCAGACTCCCTGCTGCAACAGACGTCAGGTCCGTGTCGACACCGTCTTGGTCGTTCGCCGTCAGCGTGAACGATTGTTGGTCTGCCGTCGCCGTGTAGGTCAGCGCCGTAAAGGTCGCCACGCCGCTCACTGCTGAAACGCTATCCCCACTCAGCGTACCCGCAGAGGCTTCGGTCAGGGTCACCGTTTCAGTAAAGTCGGTGTCGGTGATGTTGTTCGCGTCCACCGCTGCAACGACGGGTTGCGTGCTCAGGGCAGATCCACTCACCGATCCGGCAGGAGATGTGGTGAAAATCAGTTTGGTTGCAACAACGTCAGAGGTGACGCTGTTCGCATCCGTGGTCGGCAGGTTGGACCCGACGCCGTCCTGATCATTTGCAGTCAGGGTAAAGGATTGCCCATCTGCCGTTGCCGTATAGCTGAGACCACTAAAGGTCGCCACACCGCTGGCGGCTGTCGCAGTGTTGTTGGTTAAGGTGCCGGCAGAGGCTTCGATCAATGTGATGGTCTCGGTAAAGTCGGTGTCGGTGGTACCATCACCATCCACAGCTTTGACAACGGGCTGTGTGGTCAAAGCTTCGCCGCTGACGGACCCCGCGGGCTGGGTGCTAAACACCAATGCGTTCGCAACAACGTCAGAGGTGAGGCTGCTGGCATCCACGCTCGGCAGGTCACTTCCGACGCCCGCTTGATCATCAGCGGTCAGGGTAAAGCTTTCGCCGTCCGCCGTTGCTGTGTAAGTGAGCGCGGTAAAAGTGGCGACGCCGCTGATGGCTGTCACCGAAGCGCCGCTCAAAGTACCGGAAGAGGCCTCTGTCAGAGTTACAGTCTCGGTGAAATCGACGTCGGTGTTGCCAAAGGCATCGATCGCTTTGACAACCGGTTGCGTTGTCAGAGCCGATCCGCTGACCGATCCTGCGGGCGCTGTGCCAAAAGACAGAGCCGTCGCCGTCACGTCGATTGTGGAGCCTACACCATTCGTCACTGCTGATGTGCTGCCCATCTGGGTGCCGCTGCCTCCGACAGTCAGATCAGTGTCGCCATCAACGGACAGAATGAACGTGCGGTCTTCGGTCAGGCCCGAGTTGTCATTGTAATACGCGTTGATTGTGTAGGTCTCGCTGGCACCATCCGCGACCGAAATCGACAGGCTAGAGAACGTGATCGTGTCAGCACTCGAATTGTACGTGCCCGTCACATTGCTAGCGTCGTTGCCATTCAAGCGCCAAGTGACTTTGCCGCGGTCGCTGTCGGTCGAGGTGCCCGTCACGTTGACCACGATCTGGCTGACGTCCAAAGATAGTCCGTCACTTGATCCGCCATCGGACAGGGTGAAGTCAAAGATATCAACCGCTTCGCCGACTGTGTCGATGGTTGTGTCGATCCCGACAGGTTCTGTCACCGTGGCCGAAGCCGTCAGGTCACCGTCACTGTCCTGGGTGGAAGATGCGGTGAAGGTGATGTTCTTGAGATGGATTTCATTAACATCGAAATCTCCACGATAGTTGTAGATTTCAATTCGCCGTACGCTCGTGAAAGCTGTCAGAGACACTCGCGAACTTAAATTTGTGTCACTACCGAAATCCGATATCGGATTCGAAGCTGTCGCAATGCGATTGTTCGAACTATTATACCCTTCGACTTCAATGCCGTCGAACCAATCATCACGGTAGGTGATCTCGGAAATATCTACATCTTCGGAGAATGTGACAATGATCCGGCCCCCCATCCAAGGATCACGCGCCGAGACATAGGTGCCGTCATAGTCTAGAGAGTCGATACTACGTGTGAAAGTGAGCGTCGTACCATTCACAGAGGTGCTCAACGTGGATCCCGACGACGGACTAACCCCGGTAAACGCCTGCGCCTGACCTACAAATGATGTGCAAAGCAGAAGCGCTGACAGGACCAGCGACGAGAAAGCCTTGGTCAAGAAATCGAGCGAAATACGTTGTAGCATGGAGTTTACTCTCAGAGCAGCATGAAGCATGGCGCCCGAACAAAACCGCGGGCATTCGCGGCCAAGCTACGGTGCAACCAGAGGCTTCAAAACACGGCCATATTCTTGCGAAATCTGACCGTCTGGTTTGTTTTCGATCTGAAAGATCGCCGCGCCTACCACATCGGGTAGGCCGCTCAAGCGCCGAAAATACAAGGGCTTAACTAGGGTGGTTTTACGGCAACCCGTACAGACCCACCCATAGTGATGTGACCACCCGTGATCCACAGGATAAAATGGCAGCCCGCAACATACCTCTGCCCCCTCTGCCTGTGATTGAGGGTGCGGCCCACAAGGTTACCCTTTGAACGTTACGTCGAAGGGGACTCCAATGCCGATCAACACACTCGAACTCAACCTGGATGGGAGCAGCGACTTTGACACGCTGTGGGGGACAGACAGCTGGGATCAGGGCGGCTGGAAAGGCTACCTGAGTATCTTTGACGAGACGGTGGGCAACCATCTGGTCACGACGGCGAATTTCAGCGGCGAGAATTGGACAATCGCGGCGCTGCGGTTCGGTGCAGAGACCGAAAACACCGCCATTCTCCAAGACACCGATGATGGCGAGGGGCGGAACATCCACTATCTGAAGCTCGGCGATAACTCCGAGGTTGAGCTGATCTCGACCCGCGTGCGGTTCATCGAAGGCTATGATGGAGATTTGCATGATATTACGCTGGGGTCGGCAGACACCAAGTCGATCTCTCTCGACGCGGCGGTGAATCGAGTGACGACCGGGTCGGGCTATGTCGGCGATATGAACCTGCGTGGCGACGACACGGTCGTGGTCGGGACGGGCGGCGCAGGCCTGATCAAGGTTGGGGATGGCGTGAACTCGGTCACGGTAAACTCGGGCTACGTGACATCGGTGGCATCGTTCCGAGACTCCCGCAATACGATCGAGATTAACGACGGCGGCATTGACCAAGTCACGCTGAGAACCGGAACCCATACCATCAGCGTGAACGAAAGCAACATCGGTGGCTTGACGGTGTATCGTGATGGGGCGACCACGCTAGAAAGTACAAACAGCACGATCCAGCAGGCCTCTCTGGGATCAAGCGATGATAGTGTGACGCTGGACGATGCTTGGTTAGGTACCCTGCGCCTGCGTGAGGGTGACGACAGCGTAATGCTCACCAATACCGCGCGGCTCGGGACGGTCAGCAGCTCTGACTTCGCGGATATTACTGTGAAACGCGACTCTCGATTGAATTATGTCGAGATTGAGGGCGACTCTGAGATTGATGTGCAGGACACCAGCCAGATTTACAGCATAAAAGCCTATCGCGGCGACCAACTTATCACTGCGGACAAAGGCATGATCGAGACGATCCATGGCTACGACACCAACATGACAATGTCGATCGGCAGTGGCGGTGTGGGCCAAATTCTCCTGACTGGAGACTCGATTAATGCCCATGATATCCACGTTGACGGATGGCTCGGTTCTCTTCAAATCCATAACGAGGCCAAAGTTGATCTGACATTGGGCGCGAGTGGCGCTGGCACGGTAAACCTGTCGAGTGCGGACGACACTGTCACCACTGGCAGCGGGTATGTGGATTACATCCGCACCGGCGATGGCGCGGATCTGGTGACCATGGGGCAGGGGGGTATCGCTAACGCGTCTTTGGGACGGGGCGACGATGTCATCAAGGTGTCAGAGACCGACCCGAATTACCTGCTATCCGTGCGCGGGCAGTCGGGGTCAGACACGATTGACCTGTCGTCCTTTGACACCAAGCTGATCTTTTCTCTGGCGCAGAAAGGCGCGGCGCAAAATTTTGCCGCGCCGCGCGCTGCGGATGACTTGGAAGGCAAAGGCTGGCTCCAAGCGGTGAGTGTCGAGAACCTGATTGGTGGGTCGAACAACGACAAGCTCACAGGGAACACCGCCGACAATATTTTGCGCGGCGGCGCTGGCGGTGATGTCCTGAAAGGCGGGGGCGGCGCGGATACAATTATCGGGGGCAGCGGTCGCGACAAGCTGTACGCAGGCAAGGATGGCGATGCTGATACATTCGTCTTTGAAAGCGCCGATGACAGCGCGACAGGACGTCAGCGTGACATGATTATCCAGTTCGATAGCGCAGAGGATTACATCGATTTAAGTGGCATCGACGCCGACATTCGCACCAGCGGCAATCAGAGCTTTGACTTCTCGGGGAGCGCGGCAGGCAACAGCGTTTGGCTGCGCGACACGGGCAAGCACTTTTTGGTATCCGCCGATGTGGACGGTGACGGGAACGCGGATTTTGAAATCTTGGTAAAGAAGATTGGCTCTATTGGAGAGGATGACTTCTTGCTCTGATCTGCATGGCGTGACCTGTTTAACGGGTCACACATGACCTGCGCGCGCAGGCCGCTCTATTCAGAGCGGCTCAGGCTGTCGCGAGAGAGTGTCAGCGTTTCAAGCGCCTCTGCGATATGGCTCATCTCGATCGCGAAGTCGCCTGCACGCACGCGAATTCTGTGAGCGGTAATCATAACATCCGCGACGCGATACCCTTCGGGCGGTACAAAGCGATAGGACGCCAGTTCGATGCGCAGGCCGAGAGGGTCGCGGAAATAGATGGAGTCCATAAACCCGCGATCCACTGGACCTGAATGCTTGATACCTCTTGCATCAAGCCTGTCTGGAATTTGCGAGAATGTTGCTTGGCTCACCGCAAAGGCAAGGTGATGTACGGAGCCGATATCCTCTGTCACGGCGGCATCGTCTCGCATGCGATCTTCGCTGGTGAAGATGGTGATCAACCGACCGTCACCGGGGTCAAAATACAGATGGCTTTCGGATGGCGCGTCTCTGTTTGGCTGCTCAAAGACAAAGGGCATTCCCAAGACACCTTCCCAGAAGTCAATCGATGTCTGACGGTTCGCGCCCTTTAGCGTGACGTGGTGGACACCTTGCGTCGCGATTGGCCGGATCTGGTGTTGCATGGCTGACTCCGTATTCCTTATGAGCGTAGTGTGCCAGTTTCGTGCTCACCGAAAAACCTAGACAAATGCAGAGGTCCTCTGCGCGACTGCTGAGTTAGTCGGCCTGCGGTGGTTCATGCCCGGTCAGAAGCCCGCGCCGACACCGAGAAAACACGCCGAAAAGGCGCAGCGTGGCCACGCATTGGGTCAGAGCCAATGACATACCTACAAGGATAGCGCGTAGTCCGTATGGGTAGCTCGACCTTGCTTTCGGGATCGCCGATCATATTAGCTGTTTTGTGCCAGTGCTGTCCGGTTCCATTTTCATACTCCCGAGTACACGCGCCCATGTCGTTCCAGCACAACTTTGCGATGACCTTCGATCCCGATGCGCAGCCCATCGAAGCGGATAGCTTTGGTGCGCGCTATGTCTCTCTTCGGGGCTTTGACAGATTCATGGAGCAGATCGGCCAGACCGATATCGGCATGGTGGTTTGGCCCGGCGGCTCCTTGGCCGAGAATGACGACGACCGCTACGGCATTGAATTCCAAGACCTCTATAGCGGGGACTATGACCGTCCGGGTCTAAGCGATTTGATGGACGTTGCGCGGGATGAACATCTCTCGCTCTCTATCGTCTTGCCGACAGCCCGCTATGAATATGATCTAGAGGGGCTTCGGGCCGATGCATCAGGCTTCTTCAGCGATCTCTTCAGCGGCAAATTCGGGGACTTGCCGGACAAACTGGTGCTTGAGTTTGGAAATGAATTCTACAGCCATTTCGATGGTGCGACCGAGGCAGAGCAAGCCAGCCATTATGCCGATGTCGTCAACACCTATGCCGAGGTTCTCCATGACCTCGAGGACAGCTACGACATTCATCCCGACAACATAGAATACAGCATTCAGTTGGGCCGGACCGAGGACGGCAACGTTAGCTTGATCGAACACATGAGTGACGATGCGATTACCCTGCCGGATATGTTGTCGGTCCATCGGTTCACGTGCTCACCCGCCGCGGCAGATCGGGGCATCGATATCGTAGGGATCGCCAAAGACCTGTGGGCGGACAGTGCCGAAGACCTGGGGGGTAAGGCACCCGGCCTATACCTGTCGGCCTACAATGCAGCGTCCCTATCGCGCATCGAAGCTGCAGAAGATTTCTTGTCCGACCCCGAAAATGCGGGCCTAACGCTCGAGGATTTGGACCTTGAGGGCCGGAGCCACCAGGCGTTCGAACAGCACTATCAGAACATGCTGGCGATCCGACCCTTGGGGATGCAGCACGCAGAAACGATCCTTCAGACATTTGCAGATTACCATGCCATCGGCGCCGAAGCTGCTGGCGTCTATGGTTGGGACCTGACGCATACAGCGGCGTCTAGCTACACCGAGGTAGACGGCACGTCACATCTGTTTGTCGGCGGGCAAGTCCAGGACATGATGGCCGAGAGCTTGGCGGGCACGCGGGTCCTGAACTGGCATGACGCCAATGATCACACCGACCGCGAGGCTGGAACGGCCTATGCCTTTGACAGCGAAGACAAGCTTGTCCTGTTTCTTGGCGGGCCAAAAACACTTCAGGACGACATGACGGTCAGCATTGACCTACGCACAATCGGTTCCGTTCAAAGTGTGTGGGCTGAAGGTCTACGCGCCGAAGTGCCAGAGGATTGGCAGGCGATGTACGGCATTCCTGATGTTGAAGGAGTGGATCAAACCCCCGAAAGCCTGAGCTACGCCGAAGGCATCCGCGAAACGGTTGATCTGACTCAAGCCGGAAACATGCTGACCATGTCGTTTAGCCATCCAGACGAGATTATCCGATTGGTCTTTGCCCGCACAGAAACTGGTGCAAGCGACATTGCGGAATGGTCAAACAGCGATCCTCTTGAGATCGACGAAGAAGCGTACGACGAACTACAGGCAGCAGATGTTAATGCGGTCATTGATGCCAGCTGGCTACTCACACACGAAGACCTGCCCGACGTTCAATTCGAGGCGGAAACGGATAACAGCGACGGAGATGCCGACGACGACAGCGAAGGCGATTTCGGTGCTCTGCTCGGTGTGATGTTGTTGGGGCTTCTGGCGCTTGGTGCCAACTGATCGAAGCGGACAATGTCGCTTCGAGAAAGCAGCAAGATCTTCTATTCGACAATACAAATCTTGGGAAAAGAAAAGGGCGACACACTAGGGAGGAGATGTGTGTCGCCCGAATTTCCAAGATGATGTCAGGGAGGAGGAGAGACATCATCTACACTTCATACATAGCCAAGATCGAATGCTGCCACAAAAGCCAATTCTGCAATGCCGCAATGCGATCGGGGCATAGCTCTTCCAAATGCGTTGAGGAGCAGTTCAAAGCTGGGGTCCCCTGTAACTGGAAAGTTCAGCAGCGCTCTTGTCAGCCGGCATAACCGAAAACGTTCTTGCTCTGCGTTGGATGCGCCTCTGCCCTGGCGAGTGCGTCGCGGCCGACAGAGTTATACCGAGGAATATGCCGCATGCATTTGAATAGGGAAAATTATAAAAAACAAAATATTAAGGCATTCACCTCAGAAATCGAATGAAGTGCGAACCGGAAGAAGCGTCAGTATCTGTCCGACGTGTAGGGTTCGATGTTGAAGCTGATCTCATCTCCGTCGGCGAGATGCACTTCCAAAGTCAGCTCGCTACGTTCAATTTCGTCGACATCCATCTGACGATAAACACTTTCAAGGCGATCCAATTCCTCGACTGCTTTGAAGCGGTGAACAAATACAAAATTGACGGTTGGAAAGCTGTC
Organism: Donghicola eburneus; assembly: GCF_900115865.1. Taxonomy (GTDB): domain Bacteria; phylum Pseudomonadota; class Alphaproteobacteria; order Rhodobacterales; family Rhodobacteraceae; genus Donghicola; species Donghicola eburneus. Next base: position 19,460 of record NZ_FOXY01000016.1, read on the forward strand.
TAGATGCTGCTCCAGCAAAATGAAGCGCGTCTTCTGTTTGGGGGGCACGTTTCCTCCTTGTGTAAATTTTCAGGCCGAGAATGACAGAAAGATCCCGCAGGACCGATGACTCTGTCATTTCAGTTCGTGCTCATGTTTGTCATCAGCGCCTTTATTAACGCGCAGAGCGGGCACCGAAATCAGGGAGCTGTCACGCGTAACGCAATCATCGCGTGTGCGTCAAGATCTGGGTGCATCCAGCAACTACAGCTTCCCCGACGTTAAATCTCTGTGTTCTGACCGACGTTCGCCTCGGCAAAGGGCGGCAACCGAGAACATTTAACAATTGCTCGGTCTCATCCCGCTCGCTGCATAAAAAAGACAGCTGCCATGAAGAAACCAATCGCGATGATAAATCCCCGTAAGAGCGCTGTATTCTTGATACGGCGTGCGAAAGTCGCGCCGACATAGCCTCCGATCGCGCAGGATACGCCTACAATCGCGAGGGAATTCCAATCAATCAGTCCTGCGGCAGTATATGTTGCGACTGAAACGACCGAGAGCACGAACGACATCAGGTTCTTTAGCCCGTTCATGTGATGCAAGTTGGTCATGCCAATTAACCCAAAGGCTGCGAGCAGCATGATGCCTAGCCCCCCGTTGAAGTAGCCGCCATAGACCGACACCCCGAACACAATCGTCAGGGCTGTGGGAAGAGAAGCCTGCCTGCCCTTTTGCGTGAGATACCGCAAAATCCTTGGACCAACGGCAAAGGCGACGGTGGCAATCAAAAGCAACCACGGCACAACACCTGAAAATAGGTCTTCGGACGTCACCAGAAGCAGTCCCGCCCCAAGCAGTCCACCCACCACAGCCACAGCAATCAACTGCATCAAGGAGGGATTGCTGTCGCCCGCGATGTCAGCGCGGTAGGCCCAAGCGCTACTGGCATAGCCGGGCAAAGCGGCAAATGTCGCCGTTGCATTCGCTACGATTGGCGGCACACCTGCCCACACGAGTGCCGGGAAAGACAGAAACGTCCCGCCCCCTGCGATTGCGTTCAGCATTCCGGCTCCCAAACCTGCAACGGCCAGTACGACATATGTCAGCATGATTGTATTCCTTTGAACTGAACGGTCAGTTGCACATCTGCAGATTGGTCTGCAAATTGGTCTGGACGGAGGATCAAATGGCAGCGCGCTTACAACAAATCGAAGAGGCTCTGACGCGATATCTTGCCAAGGCGGGGTTGCAACCTGGGGACAAGCTGCCGCCCGAGCGCGAGTTGTCTCGGGTTTTGGGCTGCAGCCGCGAAACCTTGCGGCGCGCGCTGGCAGCACTGGAAATACGCGGAGAGCTGTGGCGGCATGTGGGCCAAGGCACTTTTCTAGGCGTGCGCCCGCCGGGGCATCCCGTGCGCGAGGCGATCCTTGTCCAAGGGGCATCGCCGATGCAACTGATGCAGGCACGGCTGACCATCGAGCCATCGGTCGCGTCCGAGGCCGCTACTTTGGCGTCAGCCACGCAAGTTGCTTGGCTCAAGGACGTCATCGCCCGCGGACGTGCGGCAACCACGAGATCTGAATGCGAACAGCTGGATGCCGCCTTCCATCGCGGGATTGCCGAGGTCACAGGCAACCCGATCCTCCTGGGATTGCTTGATTATCTGGCGGACGTGCGCCGCCATGCTGCTTGGCAAAGGGAATGGGAGCAGACCTACCGCCGCCTTGGGGTTTCGACCTTTACCTCGCTTCATTGCGAGCAACACGCCCGGGTTGTCGATTGTATTGCTCGTCGGGCAGGGGACGAGGCAGCTATAGCCATGCGCCTGCATCTAGAAACGATTTTTGATGCGATGCGGGGAGCTTCATTCCTCTCGTGAATTCCATTTAAGAACCTAGCTCTGAGCTTTATTGTGACGCATTGAGGCTTTGCGCAAAGTGCACGATAAAAGCAAAGAGACCTGCACCCCAGATCTCAATTGACCCACATAGTACTGACTTGTCTGGTACTGTTCTTGCGAATTTTGGGGCCACCCGAGGCTAGAGTGTCGGACTTTGGATCACGATGACGGACTGGTTGCATCATTGGGTAAGAGCAGGGCGCTCATTTTCTTGTACCCAATAGTACTGTGCGATCTGTTGTCGTTATGAGATTGAACGCCAGAATATCCACTTAACCGACCCTCACCTGCGAGGCCCTTAGATTAGTGTGGTTTAAGCCATTCAGACCCTAGGTTACTGATCAAGGTGAAGAGCAAAGAGAAAACTGTTCGGAGAACAGTTTCGGCGACGTAAGATGGCGCCATAATCGGTCAGCTTCCTTGGTCGCGAGAAGTCCAGCATGACACTGACTTGATGCGAAATCAGCAGATCTTTCTGCCTCGGGCATCCTGCCATGGGTCTTTCAAGCGCTCGCAGCAGCATGTCGCTGTGGCGCGGAAAATCCAGTTATCCCTAGTGTTCAGATTTCACCAGCCGCCTAAACCAGCGACTAAAATGGTCAAGGCAAAGCCGGCGCACCCGACGTTTCGCCATAGATTATCAATCGATTTATATACTTTTCTCATTTCTGCCCTACTGATACGCAAAAGCAGCAATACAGAAAAGCCGCTCACTGATTGTAAGGGTCGAAGTAAGCTTCGGCCCTTTATTTTTGAGCTGTTAGGGTGAGCTGCCTTTCGACCAACCTGCTGTTGCGATGTCTGAACTAGGTGAAGAGACGCGCATCGGATAGGCACAGAAGTTCTGGGTGCTCAAAAAGGCACGGCCACTAACAATCGTGCCGAGCTAGACGGGTAGGTGCAGTTGCGTTTCGCTAACTGTTCCAGCGGTATCGGCTATTGGACTTTCTAGCCTCATTTCGTACGTGCGTGGGCATGATGGAAGCCCGTTCGGGGCACTTCACACCAGTCGCTTCTGCCAGGAGAATAGACATAAACCTCGATTGATGTCGCCGCTCTACGTCCGTCTCTATGTGAAAGCACAAGCACGATGACCGCGATGTGGCGGCACTTGCCAAAGCCCTAATGTGGCTGACGAATATCATCCGTTCCAGTCAAGTCAGATGGGGCTGCTCAAGCAGCTGAAAACTAAGATTTCAAGTAATTCAGCCTTCAACAAGCAGGACGCATAATACGCCTGACGGTAAATGTAGTGGCCTATTCCTTTTCACCTCTACTCTAACTGATCATCGTAGCCTTGATGAGCACCTTTTGAGATATCGGTCGGTTATGTAGTGCTGCGCGCCTCGTACTAATATCGGTGTATATGAGCTGATTGTCGGATCGGCTCACGCGGTTTCTAGGGACAGCAGGCCGTCGCCCTAGACGCGCCCGGCATTGGCCTTGAATTCGATTGGGCGCGTTTGGCGGAATTTGAAAGTCGATGAATCAGCTAACACACTGGAATATCTACAGATAGCCTTTGCGTTAAATGTGCAAAAGATTGAATGGTAGCGTATGATATTTTGGCCCATAGGACATGTGTTCTCGGCCGTCTTGCGTGTTTTCTCTGCGCCAAAGATCGGCCCGAAATCAGTTCAAGTTAAATAGGTGAGAAAAATTTGGGTCGCTCCGTTTTTTGTATGCTGAAAGCTATTTTTGGACAAATAAACAACAGGTTAATGGTTCCTGGGAAATAGGTATGCCACTCCTTCTGAACGTGCTAACCCAAGGTATGCTACAGAATAGAAAGATATATTTGTAAATTCGCAACATTGCGCGACGTTTGACTCCACAGCAGGAGGCAACGGAACCATCACTTCGCCCCCGCTACGACTAGATGACACGCAAAAGGGGAAAGCTGATGGCGCTGGTAAAATCGAAGTCCGCGACCGCATCGAACCGCTCTGGAAATTCTAACGGGGCAGATGCCGCCTCGACATCGCGGGCCAAGGCCCCAGCAACAGGCGTTGATCAAAAGCGTCAACGGGCGCGCACTGTCGCGAAACGCAAGCAAACCGCAGATGCCATCGCCGCGGCCTGCGCAGAACTGAGTGCTGGCATCCAAGAGGCCAGCGCAGCGACCCAGCAGCTGTCCGGCGCGATGAAGCAAATTTCGACCGGCGCGGTCGAGGCAGCCTCGGCGAGTGAAGAGAGCGCGGCGTCCATGACCCAAGTGAACCGCCGTGTCGCGTTGCAGGCCGAGACGGCCAAGAAGTCGCTTGAGGTCACGGAAAAGCTGCAGGCCTTGATCGCGGAAGCCGACACCGGCGTGAACAACCTGATCGGGAATGTGGACCAGAGCGCCAAGCGTCAGTTCGCCTCTGTCGAGTTGATGAAGGATCTGGAAAATCAGGCCCAGAACGTCATCGAAGCCGTCAACCAAGTCATCCGCATTGCAGATCAGACCAATCTGCTGGCCTTGAACGCAGCGATCGAGGCCGCCCGTGCTGGCAAGCACGGCAAGGGCTTTGCGGTCGTGGCGGACACCGTACGCAAACTGGCCGAAGCCTCTGAACGGAATGCCACGGACATCGATGGTCTGGTGCGCAACATTCAAGAAAAGGCGGGCGTCCTGTCCAATAACGTGGGCGACGCGGCCAGCACAGCAGCGGACGAGGTCGAGAAGTGCCGCACGGTCACCGACAATCTGGTGCAAATCCGCGACGACATGGAGGTCATCGCGCAGGGCGCTGACATTCTGTCGAAAAACGCGAACGAGATGGGCGCCGCCGCCGAGCAAGCGCTGAAAGGGGCAGAGCAGATCGCAGCCGCCGCCGAAGAGCAGTCCGCGGGTGCTGAGCAAGCTGCCAAAACCGTTGAAACCCAAAACCAAGCGCTGAGCGAAGCGGAACGCGCCGCGACAGAGCTGGTCGAGATCGCAGAAGAGCTGAGCACCGCAAGCGACATCGGTAAAGCCTCGGAAGAGATGGCCGCCGCATCCGAAGAACTGGCCGCCACCATCGAAGAGCTGAACCGCGCCAGCGACGAGATCAACACCGCGATTTCTGAAATTCTGGACACCGCAACCCTGCAAGCCTCTGCCGTTGAAGAGGGGGTCGCGGGCATCACGCAGATCGAAACGAACTCCAAGGTCTCGAAGGAAAATGCGAGTGGTGCGCTTGAGAAGAGCAACTTGATCAGTGGCTTACTGATTGAGAACCGCACCGCGATCGAGAACATCATCTCGGGCGTTAGCGATGCCATGACCGCTGGCCAGCAATCTGTAGCCGAAATTCAGGAACTGGACGTTGTTAGCCGCCGTATCGACAAAATCGTCGATGCCATCGCAAACGTGGCCATCCAGACCAACATGCTGGCCGTGAATGGCGCCGTCGAAGCGGCCCGCGCGGGTGAATATGGCAAAGGCTTTGCTGTGGTATCCACGGACATCCAGAACCTGGCCGAAGACGCTCAGAAGAATGCTGACGACATCAAAGACATGGTCAAAGGCATTCAGGACCAGATCGCCATCGTGCGCACCGACCTGACCGAGACCGCTGAAAGCGCCCTGCTGGAAGTGGAGCGCGCCAAAACCACAACGACTTTGCTGGAAACTGTCGCCGCGGACATGAAAATCGTGCTGACCGGCAACCAGGACATCCTGAATTCCTCGGACGAAATCCTTGAGGCGGTTTCGACCGCCAAGCAAGGGATGGAGCAGATTGCCGCCGCCGCCGAAGAGGCGCAGACCGCCGCAAATCAGGCTTCGGTCGCAGCCACCGAGCAGAGCAAAGGCGCAGAGGAGCTGTCGATCGCCATCGACAACATCGCCGCAAGCGCTGACGAACTGCAGCTTGGCTAAGCATCTGACAGGGCAGGCGGCCACTTGGGCCGCTTGCTGGTTGGTTTCGATACCGGAGGCGCGACATGGGTCAGCAAAACCAAAACAGCTTTTCAGAGTTGGACAATGACGAAGAACAGCTTGGGTCTGTTCTGCAATACGTGAGCTTTCTGATACGGGACGAATTGTTCGGTTTCGGGATCGAGATGGTGCAAGAGATCATTCGTGTACCGGAACTGGCGCGCGTGCCCATGACCCCGCCGACGATGCTGGGGCTGGCCAACCTGCGCGGTGAGATCCTGCCCGTGTTCGACCTGCGAAAAATGCTAGGGGTGGCCGCGCCAGAGACCAGCGATGCCTCTCGGGTGATTGTGGTCGAGGACAAGTTCAAGGTCGGGCTGGTCGTGGACCGCGTGGCGCAGGTGCTGAACGTGCCCGAAGACAGGATCGAGGATGCGGACGCAATCGAGAAAACCGTCGCCTCGAACCTGCTGAAGGGCGTGGTCAAGAACCTTGGCAACCACGATTTGGTGCAGCTGTTTGATCCCAGCCGCCTGCCGGATTTTGCGGACCTAGAGATTGCGAACCATGATGCCGAGGCAGCCGCCCTGTTCGGCTCTGGCGGGATGTCGGCGGCCGGAATGGACGGGGCTGGCGTCAGCGCAGAGAGCGCGGATGAAAACGTGCTTCAGATCGTGTCTCTGTCGATTGGCAACGAGGAATACGCCTTCAATCTGGCCGATGTGGACGAGATCGTGCGCGTGCCAGAAATCGTGTCCGAAGTTCCAAATGCGCCCGAGACCGTGGTGGGCCTGACCAGCCTGCGGGACCGCGTTCTGCCGCTGATCAGCCTTCGGGCCTGCCTTGGCGTCGCGCGGGAAGAGGCGAACGACAGCAACCGTGTTGTGGTCCTGCAAATTCCCGATGGCACCGGCGTGGTGCGCCGGTTCGGCGTGATCGTGGACCGCGCCCGCGAGGTTCTGCGGATCTCAGAGGACTATGTCGAAGAGGTCCCCGAGGGCATCAGGCGCCACGGCTCAAACGATATCGAATGCATCTGCAAGCTCGAGGGGGGCAAACGACTGATCTCGGTCCTGTCCGCCCGCGAGATCTTTTGCGGCTTGAAACTCGGCGAGGCGGACGAGGCGCTGGCCGCGTCTACCCTCGAGGTCGAGATGGAACGTTCAGAGGAAGAGGACATGCAGGACGTAACGGACGAACATGGGACCGACGACGAACAGCTGGTTGTGTTTAAGTTGGACGACGAAAACTTCGGGATCAGCATTCATTCGGTTCAGGAAATCATCCGACTGCCAGAAAGCTTTGTCGCAGTGCCGAACGCGGCTGGTGAAATCGAAGGCCTGATTAATCTGCGCGGTATGGTGATGCCGGTGATCGACATGCGCCGCTACTTTAACCTTGCTTCCTGCGACCGCAGCGAGCGTCAGCGCATTGTCGTTTTGAACGTCCAAGGCATGCTGACGGGCTATATCGTGGATAGCGTGACCGAAGTCCTGACCGTCACCGCAGCTGATCTGACACCGCCCCCGACCCTGAACACCGAAGCCGCTAGATACGTGCAGAACGTCGCCAAAACCCATGGCGGCAAACGCATGGTGTTGGTTCTGGATAGCGGTGCCTTTGACATGGTCGATCCCGCAGAATTGGAAGCTGCCGCCGAGGAGGTCGTGGAGGCATGAAACTACTGATCGTCGAGGATTCTGCATTGATGCGGCGTGTCCTGCGCGAAAACTTCGCCGATCAGGACGACCTGGACTTGGCTTTTGCCCGGGATGGCGAGGATGCGCTGGAGAAGCTGGAAAGCTTTGAGCCGGACGTGATCACGCTGGATATCAACATGCCTAAGATGGACGGCCTTACCTGTCTGGCCCACATCATGGAGCAACGCCCGTGCCCCGTGATTATGCTGTCTTCGCTAACAGACAAAGGGGCGGTCGCGACCTTTGAGGCGCTGGAATTGGGCGCAGTCGATTTTGTGGCCAAGCCCGACGGCACCGTATCGGTCAATCTGGAAAGCGTCATGGGCGAGCTGAAGCGGAAGATCCGCTCGGCCGCCTCTGGGCGCAGTGCACGCACGGCGCGCCCCACACGGCGCGCACGCACCCCAGCGCCGCGTCCACGGTCGATTGCTCCGGCCGCTGACACACGGCGCAAGGCCACGCGCACCTATGTGCCAGATCTGCTGCTGATCGGCAGTTCGACGGGCGGGCCGGGGTCGCTTCAGACGCTGCTCGAGGGCATCCCTGCGGATTTCCCCGCACCCATCCTGATTGCACAACACATGCCGCCAAAGTTCACCGCGGCCTTTGCCAAGCGCCTGAACGACACCTGCAACGTAGAGGTGGTCGAGGTGTCGGAGACGCGCCCCCTTCATGCGGGTGTCGTCTATCTGGCGGCAGGCGGCGGCGATGTTGTCGTGCGCAAAAAGTTGAACCGCCTTGTGGCGGAGCCTGCCACCTCTGACCCGCAATTCGTCTGGCATCCCAGTGTGTCACGGATGGTCGCCAGTGCCTTGGACCACGTGCCCGCAAACCGCCTGATGGGCGTAATGTTGACCGGCATGGGCGATGACGGGTCCGACGAGATGGCAGAAATCCACAAGCAGGGCGGTTCAACCATCGCTGAGTCCCAAGAGACCGCCGCTGTCTTTGGCATGCCCGGACAGCTGATCGAAAAGGATGGCGCCTCGGTGGTGCTGCCTGTGCATGAAATCGCAGCCGAACTGTGTCGCTGGACCAGTTCTCTTTCTAGCGCAAGGAGACGGCAATGCTCTTGAAGAAAAAGCAATCTAGCGACGTCGCGATCGCAGAGCTGTCTGTGGATCAGGCGATCGAGGACTTGGGCCATCCCGATGCCGCGCGCCGCCGCGAGGCCGCCGTCGCTCTGCATGGGGCAGAGGGCGCAGTCACGCCGCTGATCGACCTTCTGCAAACTGAAGCGCGCCCCGAAGTCAGAGAGGCCGCAATCGCGACGCTGCTGTCTGTCGGGTCCGGTGATGTGATCGACTTTTTTATCGAGCAGCTGCGCGGGGACGAAGCGAACCGCCGGAACGAAGCCGTCTACGCGCTGCAACAGATGCCAGAGCAATCTGCGGAGAAAGTCAAAGCCTTGCTCCATGACAGTGAACCCGATGTGCGGATCATGGCGGTGGACGTGGTGCGAATGCTGACCATTTCGAACGCGGCGATCTGGCTGCGCGAACTGCTGCAGAAAGAGGATCAACCCAACGTGGTCGGCGTCACCGTGGACCGGCTCTGTGAAATTGGCAGCATCGAGGATCTGCCCACGCTGGAACAAACCAAAGAACGCTTTGCCGATGATCCCTATCTGCAGTTCTCGATCGATCTGGCGATGAAGCGGATCATCTGCCTTGATGCGGAGGAGCCGATTTGAGCACCGCAGTCCTGAGCAAAGAAGATTTCGATGTCTTCCGGGAATTCTTCTACAAGAAGACCGGCATCGAATTCGATGATAGTAAACGATATTTCGTCGATAAACGGCTGCTGAAGCGGATCGAGGAAACGGGCGCGCGATCCTTCCGCGACTACTTTATCTCGGTCCGGTTCGAGTCCAGCCAGAAAGAATTCCAGAACATCGTCAATGTGATGACGGTGAACGAGACCTATTTCTACCGCGAGGACCATCAGTTCCACACCATGACCCAAGATGTTCTGCCCGAGATCGTCGCCCGCGACCGTCCCCGCAAGGACCCTCTGCGCATCCTGTCTCTGCCCAGTTCCACCGGCGAAGAACCCTATTCCATCGCCCTGCAACTGATCGAGAACTGGCGTGATCTCGAGCATTACGACGTAGAACTCGAAGGGGCCGACATCGACACCGAGGTGCTCGAGAAGGCCAGAGAAGGGGTCTATAATCGGCGCAGTGTGCAATATCTGCCCCAAGACGTGCTGAACCGGCATTTCGACACGCTTCCCGGCGGGCGGTTCCAGATCTCGGACGATATTCGCGAGGCGGTGCACCTGTTTCAGGTGAACCTGTCCGACCGTGAAAGCGCGCGCAAGCTACGGCGCTTTGACCTGATCTTTTGCCGCAACCTGCTGATCTACTTTGACGACAAGTCACGGCAGCAAGCCATCAACACGCTTTTCGATGCCCTGAACCCCGGTGGGTTTCTGTTCCTTGGGCATTCCGAAAGCATCAGCCGCATGACCTCGATGTTCGAGGTGCGCCGCTTCCCCCAGTCGATCGTTTATCAAAGGCCCCTGACATGACCATGCACAACACTGCCTTGATTATTGACGATGCAACCACCGTCCGCATGTATCACCGGTCGCTGGTAGAGCAGGCTGGCTGGGTCGCGCTAGAAGCTGAGAACGGCGTCGAAGCGCTTGAAAAAGCGCTGGAATTCGAGATCGACCTCATCCTTGTGGACGTCAACATGCCTGTGATGGACGGCTATTCGTTCATCAAAGCCCTCAGAACCTCCGAGACCTTGGGCCAGATCCCCGTGGTCATGATTTCGACCGAGGCACAGCTGGTAGACAAGGACAAAGCCTTTGCCGCTGGCGCGAACCACTACCTCGTGAAGCCTGCAACCCCTGCGGACATTACCACTCTGCTAACGCTTCTTGCTGTGGAAGGAGAGGTCCATTGAACGCGCTTCTGACCCAATTCGTTGCGGAAAGCCGCGACCTGATCGAAACTGCGTCCAAGGCACTGCTCGACCTTGAACAGAACGCCAACGACAAGGATCAGATCGACCAGCTGTTCCGCGCGGTCCACACGATCAAGGGGGCCTCGGGCCTGTTCGAATTCCAGCCCCTGACCAAGACTGTTCACGCGGGCGAGGATTTGCTGGACACCATTCGCGCGGGTGATGTGGCGTTCACCTCCGAGATTGCGGATGTCCTGCTAGAGATGCTGGATCGCTGCGTCGAGTGGTTAGATCAGGTCGAAGAGAATGAGGCGCTGAACGACAATGCCGCCACGATCGGAGAGGCCCTGAGCGATCGCCTGCGGGCGCTGATCGACACCCCCGTTGCTGGGGCTGCCCTAACCGACGACGCCCCCGAGGCCGAGGAAGTCGCGCTGTCGTGGCCCGAGGATATCCCCGAGCTTGACGTCAACGGCGCCGTGACGCTGGTGCGCTACACGCCCTCTGAAAACGCGTTTTTCACGGGCGACGACCCTTTGCGGACGGTGCAGAGCACGCCGGGCTTGGTCTGGTCGCGCATCGTGCCCCCCGAAGACTGGCCCGTCTCGGGTGAAATCGACCCGTTCATGTTGGCGATTTCCTTCGACATCGTGAGCGATGCGCCCCCGCAAGAGGTCGAAGAGCATTTCTCGTATGTCAGCGACGAAGTCACGTTCGAGGCGATTGCCGCGGCCTCTGACGCGCCAGCGCTTGACGAGCCGCTGCGGGCGATGGCCAGCGCGCTTTTGGCCTCGCAAAGAGAGCTGCTGGCATCGGATCAGGCTAGCCCCGCCGAAGAGCACTGCACGGCCAGCGCGGGCGTGGTCCTGCGGCGCATCGCGCGCTCTATCGGGGTGACGCTGACGCCGGATCTAGATCCGAACAACCCACGCGCGACGCTGGATGCGTGGATGGCGCTGTTGCAGCCTGCGCTGATCAAGCCCGCGCCCGTCGCGGCGGCCAAGCCAGTCGAGGCCGCACCAGAAGAGGCTGTCGACGACGGACCAGAACCCGCCAAGCAATCCGCGACACCCACACGAGCGAACTCTCACCTGCGGGTCAGCAGTGAGCGCATCGACACCCTGATGAACTTGGCCGGTGAGTTGATCGTCGCCAAGAACGCCATGCCTTTCCTTGCGCAAAAGGCCGAGGCCATCGACGAAACCGGCGAACTGGTGCGTGAAATCAAAGCGCAGCACAACACGATCAACCGCATCTCCGAAGAGCTTCAGTCCGCGATCATGCAGATTCGCATGGTCCCGATGAGCACGATCCTGTCCCGCTTCAACCGTCTGGTTCGTGACATGTCGCGCAAACTTGGCAAGGAAATTCAGTACGTTGTCGAGGGCGAGGATACCGAAGCGGACAAAGCCATCGTCGACGAATTGGCCGAACCCATCGTTCACTTGATCCGCAACTCGATTGACCACGGCCTCGAAGACCCCGCGATGCGCGAGGCCTGCGGGAAACAGCGCATGGGAACCATTCATGTCAAAGCCTATCAGCACGAGGAAAGCGTCGCGCTCGAGGTCATTGACGACGGTAAGGGAATCGACGTCGACACCGTGGTCGCCAAAGCTCTGGAGCGCGGCTTGGTAGATCAGGAAAAAGTCGCCAACATGTCCCACGCCGAGGCGCTGCAACTGATCTTCTTGGCCGGTCTGTCGACCAAGGACGCTGTCTCGGACCTGTCCGGTCGCGGGGTCGGCATGGATGCGGTCGCCAGCATGGTGCGCCGCCTTGGCGGCACCATCGCCATTTCCAGTGAAAAAGGGCGCGGCACCAAGATCACCATGAAGCTTCCGCTGTCTATGGCCGTGCAACGCCTGATGATGGTCGAGGTTGGCGACGGCCTTTACGGCGTGCCCATCGACCGGGTGGTCGAAAGCCAGAAAATCAAGTCCTCGAACATTCGCAGACACCGCGATGCCGAGATGGTGGTCATGCGTGACAGGCTCATTCCTTTGGTGCGGATGCGCAAGCTGTTTGCCTGCGATAGCAGCGACGCCGATGACATCCTGAGCGTGATGGTCGTGGATGTGGACGGACGGGAATCCGGCCTTGTGGTCGACAAATTCCACCCCGGCGTCGACGCCATCATCAAGCCCATGACCGGCGTTCTCAGCAATTACCCCTGCTATTCGGGCACCGCTCTCTTGGGCGATGGCTCGATCCTGCTGGCTCTAAACCTGAGGGAGATCATCGAATGCCAATATCACTAACCTCCGAGGCCGCAGTGCTGGATGGCTACATCGATATCACCGAGGTGGACGCGCTGTATCCTTGGTTGCAAGACCACCCCGAAACCCCTGTCGATGTCACAGACTGCACCGGCGCGCACACCGCTGTGGTGCAGGTTCTGATCGCTTGCGGGGCATCGATCCAAGGGGCCGCAGACACCACAGATTGGCGCCAGTATCTGCTGGCAGACCGTCAGTTTTACGCAAAAAAGAGGACTTAATTTATGGCACACGTCATGATCGTAGATGACAGCCCCACCGTATTGATGAGCATGGAAAGCTTGCTGCAACGGTTCGGGCACACGGTCGTCAGCGCGAATACCGCCGAAGACGCGGTGGACAAACTTCGCGGCGGTGAAGAGCCCAAGATGCTGATCACCGACCTTCACATGCCGGGCAAAAGCGGGATCGAACTGATCGGCTTTTTGCGCCAGCACCCCGCACATCGCTTTACGCCCATGCTGGTGTTGACCACGGACTCCCAACAGGACCGCCGCGACCAGGCCAAAAAGGCAGGCGCCACCGGCTGGCTGACCAAGCCAGTTGATCACAAGCAGCTCGAAACCGCGCTGCAAAAACTACTGCCCAACGGCTAAGGTGAAAGGAACGGGAGATGACCACGTATAATTCATTCGAACTGGAGAAGAATCTGGTCCAAGGGCAATCCTACGTCCAGCATCTGCCGCGCTTTGTGGATCTGCTGAGTGATCTGACCAAGAACATCGCCCACGAGACGAACGAGTCCTCGATCCAGTTCATGACGCACCTGACAGAGATCGAAGGCACTTTGATCGCAGAGCGCGACAAGTGCAATGAAGCCATTCGCCATCTTGGCGGCCTAGAAGACGCCATGGAAGAGCACGAAGTGGACAAGCGCCGCCTTGAGGCTGACTTGCAGAAAGCCATCGAAGTTGGCCAGTTCGTGAGCGAAGAGATCCGCACAACACGCAGTGCTATGGCCTCAATCGCGGAGTCGATTGACGGGGTGCGCCAAGAGCTGCGCGAGATAGAAAATTTTAGTCGTGAAATCAAGATGATAGCTGTTAATGCATCAATTGCTTCCGCCCGCGCCGGCACAGCTGGCCGTGAGTTTTCAGTCATCTCGTCCGAGGTGCGCCGTTTGGCATCAGAGACCGAGAGCGTGACCAACCGCCTCGAACCCTTGATACAGAGTGCGCTGAGAGAGCTGACGGTTCATGCAGCCGTGGCCGAAGGCGAAGAAAAAGAGACAACAAGTCAAGAAGACATCTTGGACAGCCTGTCGGTTCAGCAAGAAACCTTGGGCGCTGCCGTTAGTAATCTGTCAGAAATGACAACCAGTTATCAGGACTTACTGAAGTTGAACATGCAGCAACAGCAAGAGAAGAAAGCCACCCAAGAGAACATCGAGGACTCGATCCGCTCTGCGATATCCAGCGCTCAGTCCGGCGATGTGATCCGACAGCAAGCCGAAACCATTGACGAAATGCTTCAGGAAATGAACCGGTTTATCAAGGACACGGACCTGAATGCCGATATCCGCGCTGGTGTGGACAATCTGATCCAGAAGCTGTCGCAGAAGTACGTGATGTATTCACAGCGCCGAGTGCACATTGAAAGTGGAAATGCCTCGGACAGCCAATGGAGTTCGGCGGATAGTGAGCTAAGCTTCGAGCTTTTTTGAAGCTACGGTTCTGCATCTCTGCCGCGAGTGTTTAAATTATTGGCTTAAACAGATCTTGGATAACTGCCGCTTTATGCCTGAAGCAGGCGCTAAAGTTATTGCGGCTGAAAATGTGAATTCGACATAGACTAAGGTCGGCGCCTCGGAGTGTATTCGGCGGATAAACAACTCGGCGTTGGAAAAGTTGCTGAGACACTACATAATGAGTGCCCTAAAACTAACTTCTCAAATCGCTAAGTCGGCTCTCAACGGAGGCACACGGACAATGCACGTGGGCAGGAACTTTGGTAGCTACAGCTATGACGCTGCACCTAGAAACGCATCTCCATGCGACGCAGGGAGCTGGGTCCATGTATTGAACTCATCTCAAGAACCGCGCTCCATTAGCGGTCCTGTCGCGCTTAGGTGCGCCGGATAGGCAGTTTTGCACGGCGTTCGCGATGAAAGATGTACAAACCTGCCCCGAAGATCACGATCGTGCCCAAGAGCGTTAGCTGATCCGGTACGTCGCCAAACATGAAAAACCCGATGAAGATCGCTCCAAGGATTTCAAGATACTGGAAGGGGGCGAGAATGCTCGCCTCTGTCTGGCTGAACGCATAGGCAATGAGCAGGAACGTCGCCGCTGCCAGCGCGCCTGCCCCGATAAGTCCAAGCGTCATTTGCGGCGTCATCGCAGCTTGCATCGCGCCAAGGTCTGTTGTGATCAGCATGGTCACCAGCAACGTGAGGCAGGCATACAGCGAAGACCCCAGCTGGAATGTCAGAGCCGATGTCTGCCGGGTCGCTCGGCGTGTGGCGATCATGTTCAGCGCATAGCCAAATGCCGCTATAATCGGCAGGAAGACTGCAGGACCAAAGACCGCAAAATTCGGTCTCAGGATCAATAGCACACCCAACATACCAATTCCGATCGCCGCATAGCGATGAGGGCCGGGCTTTTCCCCAAGCATGAACCCCGCCAGCAAGGTGAGGAGCAGCGGCTCCACAAAGAAGATAGCGATCGCCGTTGCGATGGGCATAGCTTTGAAGGCCGCAATTAGGCACAGGCTTACGACAGCGACGCATTGGCCGGACACAAAGGACCAGAGAGAAAACGCAGAGCCGCTCAGGCGGTGGCGTAGAAAGGCGAACGCACCCGCCAAAAAGATAGTCTGAACGACGGCGCGGATCGCTGCGATTTGCGCGGGGGCAAGAAACTGGGTCAGATATTTCGAGATCGCATCGCCCATTGGCAAAAGAAACATGGCAACAGCCATGACACCCATGCCGACAAAGGACGCAGAAGGTTGGCGCAGATGCGCCTGATCTAATTGAGACATCTCGAACTCCTTCGCCGCAGAATGTGCTGCGGCTCAAGATCCGGGCGTGCAGGACTGACTGAAAAAAGCGCATCGCGACGCCATCGCGGGCACGATCCGCCCTATTTCAGAGAAAGGGCATGTGTCAACGCCTAGTTGCTGTTGGGAAACATCAACCGATTATGGCTAGGAAGTTCTGGATCCGCGTTGGCGTCCCGTCGAAATACCTTCCGTAACAGCGCCGCGCCAGACGCTCGACCCTTTGCATCGCGTGCAGATGCGATTTCCGAAGCCTTCGCTGGCAAAGGGTCTTTTACAGCTGAGGCAATGGCGTTCGGCGGGGGTGTCTGGTCGCGCCCGCTTCGTAGCATTGCCGTCGCGCCAGGTGCTGCCATCGTTTACTTTGTCCCTCGAAATTGGCTGCGTTTCAGCGCCACCATAGAAGTTAAGCGTATCGGCAGACTTCATTCACCGATACCCGGACGAGGACTGCCTGGCTGGGGTCCAGTCTCAGGTGCGCATATTGCGCGAGAGGTCAGTTTGATCGCAGAACGGGCACGATATAGTGTCCTGATTTCGCTCTCAGAAACACCGTCGGCCCGCATAACGAGCTGTGTCATGGGGTCGGCTAGCATTCGCTCAACATAGACATCGGAGCGTTCCTTAGTACGGCGCTTGGGCGTAACAGATTTCGTGCAACCCTCCACGGTGTCGTGCGAAATGGCGGAGGTGGTCGCGATATACGCCGCTGCTATGCTGCGTATTGTGGTAGTATTGAGTGGATGGATCATTTTGTATCTCTATGAACAAAGGGAAGAAACGGGACTGGCTTTCGTCTGCCCCAAGGCTTCTTAGCGCTAGCGTCGCGCAACAAAGCCCGTGATTTTTGACGTGAATTTTTGTAGTTAGACGCCAAACGATAAAGAGATGTCTCTGGTCCAGACCTCGAAGCCAGACAGCTTGCCCGGGCCGAACATATGCGTCAGCGGAACATCTGCTGCGTCCCTGCCGCGCGCCACCAGAATGCGTCCGATGCGCCGTTTGTTATTGCGCGGATCAAAGACCCACCACTGGCCGTTTAGATAGACCTCCATCCATGCAGCGAAGTCATCCGGAGCGTGAGGCAGAGGTTCCCCGATTTCACTAAGGTAGCCGGTACAATATCTGGCTGGAATGTTCATGCAACGACAGAGAGCGATCCCGAGGTGGGTGAAATCGCGGCAAACACCGTAGCCTCCAGCCAGCGTTTGCGAGGCCGTGCGGGTCGCATCGGCCTTCATGTAGTCAAAGATGATCGTATTGTGCACGTAGTCGCTGATGGCCTGAACACGCTCCCAGCCGGGGGCGAATTCTTCGAACGTATCCCAAGCCAATTCCGACAGCAGGTCAGTGTCGCAATAGCGACTGCCCAAGAGGAAAACGAGTGTGTCCGAGGGCAGATCTTCAACTGCGTTCTGCTGTGCGTCCGGCCGATAGGGATCAGGTAGGCCGTTGTCGCGAAAGATACCGTCCGTGGTTAGCGTGAACTCGCCAGCAGGAGCCATCATGCGGGTGCACCAATTGCCGAACCCATCGCGAAAGCTTTCGATCGGGACGCTTGGCTCAGTCCCCAGATGGTCTGCACGTTCCAGATCTCCGAAACGCGAATAGTGCACGTTCAGAAGAGCGATCAGCGGGGTCGGTTGAGTCAAAGTATGGGAGATCCTGCAACCGATATGCATGCGCAACGCCGCTGTGTTGTTTGTGCTTTGGTCTAAGTGCGCGTCCAGAGTCATAGACAGTCCTTTCAATCACCTCGACAGAGGTTGTTTCAGTGGTCCGACCACGGGTGCGGCAGAGCAGCTTTGCTCCGCATGCATCCTCTTTGGGCGGCACACCGACGCCCTCGAGGAGCGTTCGAGTGTGGGCTTCGACCGCAGAAATTCGCACACAGTTAAAACGGCGTGCGCCTTAGGGCGCGACGGTTGGAACGTAGCCAGCTGACTTAGCCGCAACCACAAAAGCTCTGCGGGCTTCGGTCACGGAACTCATGCATTCCATCGCTGCTTCGATCTTCTCCAGCGCAACTTGGCGCGCGTCGTCGGCGACGGGCCATTTTCTGCGCAGCCAATGGCGCGCTTTTTCAATCGTGCTTAACCGTTCAAAGTCGTTTTCATCGTGAATTTGCAGGGCGATCGGGGTGCCCCATTGTATTTCAATCATAGTCAAGTCCTTGGTCTATGGAACGATCCCCTTCGGCTTGCCTGCTGGGGCAGCCTGCGTGTCATCCAAGATGATGAGGACTGGTGTGCCGAATACAGGGTTGAGTTCACCCTGTCACATCCGGCTTGGCTGTCGGCACGCGATAACGGCACCGGAGTCTTTGCTTCATCGGTCTACACATGGAGCGATAATTTGCAGACTAGGTTGCTTTCTTGTCCGATTTTGTTTCGGATGCAGGTGTCTGCTCGGACACTACAGCTTGGCGCTTCAAATCTCCGAACTTGCCACGGGTAGGCCGTTTTTTTGCAGGCGTACTCAGAAAATCCTTGAGATCAAGCTGCTTCTTCGGCTGGGAATAGCCCATTTCCGTCTCCTTATGTCGTTTGGGAATTCCCGCACGGACACATTTAGAAATGTTGTACGGGTCGTGTCGCGGACAGACCAAGGTGAACGTGGTCAGTCCATGGTGGCCTGATCGCGTTTTTCGCGGGCAACCTTCAGCCGCGACGTTTTTCGGCGCTGGCTTGCTCTTCATCGTTCAGAAGCCGTTTGGCAGTCTCTGCAGTCTTGTCGAGCGCAGAGACAGGCGCAGCCGTTTTGGCCTTGGACGCAGAAACGCTGGGTGCCAAAGGCATCCCACCGTTTCCTCCTTGCGCCGGAACACTTGCTAGAAGGTCTTTAAACGTCGAGTTCACGCAAGTGCTAAGTTAGACGCGGATTCGCGACCATCACGGCCGGTCTCGATGTCAAAGGTCACAGCCTGATTGTCTTCGATGTGGCTGATTCCTGCGCGTTCAACCGCAGAAATATGCAAGAACACGTCTTTGCTTCCATGTTCGGGCTGAATGAAGCCGAAGCCTTTGGTGGTGTTGAACCATTTCACGGTGCCATTGGCCATATCCGTGTTCTCCTATAATATCGCTGCCCGCTACACTGCGACAGCTTGGCGTCGTCGATCCAAGTCGATCAACCGAAACCAAGGTTGTGGCGGCGGTAAAGCGAAGAGAAGTAACCTCAGCATCTCTGACATGGGCCTTCCATGTGCTTATTACAAGAAGCATTTGTGAATTGTCGAGAATTCAACGAAAGAAACGGGAGCGCTAGCAGGAATGCCCTGTCTCGGTCACCCGGCCCGAGATGTAACTGCCAAACAAGTATTCTAGCAAAACCCGTTGCCCAAATCGATCACGCGGTATCGCGAACGACCAGCTGCCCCAAAAAAGTTTTATCAAGATTTGTGTCCTGTTCGCTCTCCAAGACGTCAACCAGATATTCTGCCATTTCAGTGATTGGCTGGCGGTAGGTCGTGAGCCTGTAATTCAGGGTCTCAGCCAACGGAACATCGTCAAAACCGATGACCGCTATGTCTTCGGGAACACGTAGCTTCAGAGTATGCCGTATGGTATCAATCGCGCCGATAGCCAAGGCGTCGTTTTCGCAGACAATGATATCCGGCAGCGTATCCTTGGGCCTATTGCACAGCGCTTGGCGGACGATTTCCGAAGATAGCATCGGGTCATATTTGCTGACGGAAAAGACCTCTGGCGCGTAGTTCTGACGTTCTTTCCAAAAGCAGCAGAAGGTTTCTTTGCGGCGCAGATGGGCCGAATAGGTGCGGGGACCCGCCAGATACAGGGGGCGCTTGTAGCCTTTGCTCTCGACGTAATGCGCGATCTCGGTTGTAGCGGCTTCGTCATCGACGGCGATAGAGATTGTGTCCGGCGAATTCGATGTGCGCGCAAAAATGATGAGCTTTCTAAAGCGCCGCGCCGATTGAGCGGCCGAAAGTACCTCGTCGTCGAACTGGATACCAATCAGGATCGTCGCGTCCACGCGCCGCTGGCTGGCATTGAGCAGCGCGGATCCGGCGTCGGCACGATCAAGGGTGTTTACCAGCAAGCTGTCCCACCCCCGTTTGCGCATAATACGCGTAATCCGCTCGAGCATGACCAGCTTGTGTGGGTTGGCGAAATCGTCGATCAGCAACGCGGCAAGGTTCGACCGATCCGAGGCGAGCGACGCAGCCCGCAGGTCCGGCAGGTAGCCCATTTCCGTCGCAGCCTTCATCACTTTTTCACGGGTTTTGGGCGAGATGGACGCATCCCGTTTGAACGCGCGATTGACGGTCCAACGCGACACACCCGCCGCGGCAGCAACGTCGTCTGCAGTGATGTTTTCGGGCAGTCCTTGCTTCTTCAATGCTCATCCCTTCGCCGATTGAAAACGCGTGTAATGCAGTTTGGCGCAGAAAAATAGTGGGCAAAGTGTGGGGGTGCATGCGGCAGATCGGTCACGCGTGCTCGCAATTGGCAAAAAAATGCACGCGTGTGCAAAAACAGTTTGCACACGGGTGCAAGGCGTGTATGACTACTGGTCAGCAAGGCGCGGCGTCGAGTCGCACACGGGAGGAAAATATGCTGAAAGTTGGTTTGCTCGGCGCTGGCCGTATTGGTCAGGTGCATGCTGTGAATATTGCGGGAAATCTGCGCTCGACACTGGTGGCGGTCGCGGACGTCTATCCCGAAGCAGCAGAGATTTTGGCAGCGAAATACGGTGCAGAAGCCCGCTCGGTCAATGACGTGCTGAACGATCCGGACATTGACGCGGTCCTGATTGCCTCCTCGACCGATACCCATTCCGATCTGATCGAAGCGGCGACCGCAGCGGGCAAAGCCGTGCTGTGTGAAAAGCCTGTCGATCTGTCTCTAGAGCGGGCAAAAGCATGCCTTGAGGCCGCAGCGCAAACGGGCAAGCCTGTCATGATCGGCTTCAATCGCCGCTTTGATCCGAACTTTGGCGCGCTCAAAGCCGCCTCTGCTGCGGGCGAAATTGGCAAAGCAGAGCTGTTGTCGATCACATCCTTCGACCCCGCGCCGCCGCCCGTTAGCTACATCAAGGTCTCTGGCGGCCTTTTCCGCGATATGATGATCCATGACTTTGACATGGCGAATTTTGTGATGGGCGACCGGCCAGTGTCCATTCGCGCTGTCGGTAGTTCGATTGTCGACCCCGAGATTGGCGAGGCGGGCGACGTTGACACAGCCGTTGTCACCATGACTTACGCGGACGGCAAAATTGCTGTGATCAAGAACAGCCGCCGTGCGGTCTACGGCTACGATCAGCGTGTTGAACTGCTGGGGTCCGAAGGCTTGCTGCAGGCAGAAAACATGTTGGAAAACACCGTGGTCAAATCGACCACCGCTGGTGTTGCGTCGGCCAAACCTACCTACTTTTTCTTAGAGCGGTACATGCCTGCTTATGCGGTGGAGTGGGAGGCGTTTGTCGCGGCCGTGCTTGATGGCGCACCAATGCCTGTCACGCTCGAGGACGGCATCGCGGCGCTCGCTATGGCCGAGGCCGCAACCGAGTCCGCGAAATCCGGTCAAGCTGTCGAGGTGACCTACTAAGTCAGAGAATTCGTCTGCCAGCCCAAAGGAGGGGGCTGGTGGGCCATGGAATTCGGCACGGAGACACCCGTGCGGAATATCGGCGAAATATGCGCCATATCACCATTTGGGAGGAATAACATGAACAAGCTACTTGCATCTGTTGCGACCGCAGCGACCCTGATCGCAGCGCCCGCGATGGCGACCGACATTATCGTCGTCGCCCACGGTCAGGCAAATGACCCGTTCTGGTCAGTGGTCAAAAACGGTGTGGAAAAGGCGGCCGAGCACACGGGTGCCAATGTTGATTTCCGCTCTCCCGAGACCTTCGACATGGTCCAGATGAGCCAGCTGATCGACGCCGCTGTGAACCAAGAGCCTGATGGGCTTGTCGTATCGATCCCCGACGCGGATGCGCTTGGGCCGTCGATCAAGCGCGCAGTCGAGGCAGGCATCCCTGTGATCTCGATGAACTCTGGCTCGGACGTGGCCGAAGAACTGGGTGCGCTGCTGCACGTTGGTCAATCCGAATTTGACGCGGGTCTTGCCGCGGGCAAGAAGCTGGCCGAAATGGGCGGCACCAAAGGCATCTGTGTGAACCAAGAAGTGGGCAACGTCTCGCTCGACCTGCGCTGCGAAGGTTTCGCAGAGGGCTTCGGCCAAGAGGTTACCGTCATCCCCACCATGAACGATCCGACCGAAGTTGAATCTAAAGTCCGCGCGGCTCTGGAAGCAGATGAAGATGTCGACACCGTTCTGGGTCTGGGTGCGAGCCTTGTTGGTGAGCCTGCAGTCGCTGCGGTTCAGGCGATTGGCCGTGACGACGTTCTGGTCGCGTCTTTCGATCTGTCGGCAGGCTTTCTTGAGGCCGTGTCCGAAGGTAACGCCGCATTCGCGATTGACCAGCAGCAATTCCTGCAGGGTTATTTGCCTGTCGTCTTCCTTGCGATGAACGCGGAATACGGTCTGGTGCCCGGCGGCGACGTGCCCTCGGGTCCGAACCTTGTGACCCAAGATGCTGCGGCGCAGGTAATCGACCTGTCCGCGCAGGGCATCCGCTAATTCACTTTTTGCCGGGCTGCGGTATAGTCGCGGCCCGGTCTTTCATACCGGGAGGAAACCATGCCAACGGACGCCAGCATTTCGGCGGACGAACGGATCAAATCCGAGTCCTTTACAACTAGAATGATGAAGCGCCCTGAATTGGGAGCAATCGGCGGTGTGATCCTTGTCACCGTTTTCTTTTTGATCACAGCTGACAGCGCGATGTTCACCCTGTCGGGGATCATGAACTTTATGACGCCAGCGGCGCAGCTTGGCATTCTCGGGATCGCTGCGGCGATGCTGATGATTGGCGGTGAATTTGACCTCTCGATCGGCTCTATGGTCGCCTTTGCCGGTATGATTTTCGGTGTGTTCACCGTGAACCTTGGTCTGCCGCTGATCGTGGCCATTCCCTTTACCTTGGCATTCGCTGCCGCCATCGGTGCCGTGAACGGGATGATTGTGATCCGGACCGGCCTGCCGTCCTTTATCGTGACGCTTGCGGGGCTGTTCATTCTGCGCGGCGCATCTCTGGTCGGTCTCAAGCTCTTTACCGGCGGCTCCACCCAGCTGCGCGGTGTGCGCGATGCGGTCGAGGGCGATATGCTGGCGCCCATCTTCTCGGGCGAGGCGTTCGGCTTCTTGTTTTCGTGGCTGGCCCAAATGGGTCTGATCGAAACCTTTAAATCCGGCGCGCCCAAAGTGCCTGGCATCCCGGTTGAAATCCTGTGGTTCATCGCGCTGGCGTTGGTTGCGACCTATGTGCTGCTGCGCACCTCTGCGGGCAACTGGATCTTTGCGACTGGCGGTGACAGCAACGCGGCGAAAAACTCGGGTGTCCCTGTCACGCGCGTCAAAATCTCTTTGTTCATGCTGACGGCAATGGCTGCGGCGCTGGTCGCGATCATCACCGTGATTGACGCTGGTTCGACCGACGCCCGCCGCGGTTTCATGAAAGAATTCGAAGCGATCATCACAGCCGTCATAGGCGGATGCCTTCTGACAGGCGGCTACGGTTCGGCGATCGGCGCGTTCTTTGGCGCGATCATCTTTGGCATGGTGACCATTGGTCTGACCTACACCAATTTCGATCAGGACTGGTTCCAAGTCTTCCTTGGCGGGATGCTGCTCTTGGCCGTGGTGTTCAACAACGTGATCCGCAAACGTGTGACGGGGGAACGCTGATATGACTGCGCCTATCATCCACATGGAAAACATCAAAAAGCACTTCGGCAACGTGATTGCGCTGAACGGTGTGACCTTTGATGTGACACCCGGCGAGTGCCACTGCCTTTTGGGCGACAACGGTGCGGGCAAGTCGACATTCATCAAAACCATGTCTGGTGTGCACAAACCCACCGACGGCACGATCAGCTTCGAAGGCAAGCCGCTGTCCTTTAACAGCCCGCGTGACGCCATGGAGGCGGGGATCGCAACGGTGTTCCAAGACTTGGCGATGATCCCGCTGATGAGCGTAACGCGCAATTTCTTCATGGGTCGCGAGCCGCAAAAAGGCTCTGGCATCTTCAAGCGGTTCGACGTGGAGCGTGCGAACGAGATCTGCATGGAAGAGATGCGCAAGATGGGCATCAACCTACGTGCACCGGACCAAGCGGTCGGCACTCTGTCGGGCGGCGAACGCCAAACGGTGGCCATTGCCCGCGCGGTTTATTTCGGGGCCAAGGTCCTGATCCTTGACGAGCCGACATCCGCTTTGGGGGTTCGTCAGACGTCGAATGTTCTGTCCACTATTGCGCGCGTGCGCGAGCAGGGCGTCGGCGTGGTCTTTATCTCGCACAACGTGCGCCACGCGATGGCCGTGGGTGATCGCTTTACCGTTCTGAACCGTGGCCAGACCTTGGGGACTGCCGCAAAGGGCGAGATCACCTCGGCTGAGCTGCAGGATCTGATGGCCGGCGGTCAGGAGCTGGCGCAACTCGAAGGGTCACTTGGCGGGACGATTTAACCTCCCTGACCGCCACGCAGAGGCTGCGGCCTCTGCACCAATTCGAAGTGAGGACATCTCATGGACAGGAACATGCCAGAGAAGCCACTTGGCGTCGCTCTGATCGGAACTGGCTTTATGGGTAAGTGCCATGCTCTGGCTTGGCGGACTGTGGCAGCAACCTTTGGCGGCGCGCATCCGCGGCTAGAGGTTCTGTGCGATGCGACCCAAGAGAGTGCCGAGCGCCATGCCGCTCAGTTCGGCTTTGCCCGTTCGACCACGGATTGGCGCGCGGCGGTTGCGGATCCGGCCGTGGATGTGGTCTCGATCACCACGCCCAATGGAATGCACCGTATGATGGCCGAAGCGGCTTTGACCGCAGGCAAGCATGTCTGGCTCGAAAAGCCTATGGCCCTGACCATGGAAGACGCTGAAGCGATGGCCGATTTGGCGCAGCAGTGTCCGGATCAAGTGACGATCCTTGGGTATAATTACACCCGCAGTCCTGCCTTTCAGGCCGCCGTGCAGATGGTCGCAAATGGCGAAATTGGCACGCCGCTCAGTTTTCGCGGGGTGTATGATGAGGATTACAGCGCCGACCCCAATCTGCCATGGCACTGGCGCATGACGGACGAGGGCGGGGGACTAGGTGCTTTGGGTGACTTAGGCTGTCATTTGGTAAGCCAGATGATCGCGCTAATGGGGCCTGTTGCGCAGGTGACAGCTCAAACCCAAATCGCGGTTCCAACGCGCCACAGCACTGAGGGTCCAAAAGCTGTTGAAAACGAAGACAGCGCGCTCGCGCTGCTCCGGTTTGCGTCCGGCGCGCAAGGCAGCTTTGCCACATCACGCGTCGCGCGGGGCCGGAAATGCCGTTTGCAGTGGGAAGTGCATGGCTCGCTTGGAACCTTGGTTTTTGATCAAGAGAACATGAATGAACTCTGGGTCCATCGCGCCGGTGACGCGGGCTTTGTCCGTCACCTGAGCGGACCGGATCAGCCAGATTTTGCGGTGTTCTGCCCTGCACCGGGCCATAATTTCGGTTTCAACGAACAAAAGGTCATCGAAGCACGGGACCTGTGCCGCGCGATTGCGGGTGGTGCACCCTGCGGGCCGGATTTCGCGGCGGGGCTGGAGATCGAGCGCGTCATTCACGCAATGGCACGTTCGAACGGAACTGCGGTGGCGCTGTGAGACAAGGTTTGAATGGGAAAAGGGCGTCAGGCGCCGCCGGGGCGCGGCCCCGGACCCCGGAGTATTTTTGCCAAAGTGAAGTGGCAGGGAGAGAGTTATGAGCGATTTGGACGTAATCACGATAGGTCGGGCTGGCGTTGATTTGTACGGGGCGCAGATTGGCGGGCGGCTCGAGGACATGGGGTCCTTTGAGAAGTATATCGGCGGGTCTCCGACGAACATTGCATGTGGGACGGCGCGTTTGGGTCTGAAGACGGCTCTGATTTCCCGTGTGGGCGACGAGCATATGGGGCGCTTCATTCTGGAGCAGTTGGCGCGTGAGGGTGTGTGCACCGATGGTGTAGTGACTGACCCCGAGCGTCTGACGGCTTTGGTGATCCTTGGCATTCGCGACGAAGAGCAATTCCCCCTCATCTTCTACCGCGAGAACTGTGCAGACATGGCGCTGTGCGAGGATGACATTGACGAGGGTTTCATCAAGCGGGCGCGGGCGGTCGTGGTGACGGGCACGCACCTGAGCCATCCGCGTACCGAAGCGGCTGTGATCAAGGCGCTGGAACTGGCGCGCAAGCACGGGTTGCGGACGGCGCTGGACATCGACTACCGCCCGAACCTTTGGGGCGTTGCGGGCCACGGGGATGGCGAGAGCCGCTTTGTGGAAAGCGCCAAGGTCACCGAGAAGCTGCTGTCGACCTTGCATTATTTCGACCTGATTGTGGGCACCGAAGAGGAATTCCACATCGCGGGCGGCTCGACAGACACGGTCAAAGCCCTGCGCGCGGTGCGCGAGAACTCTGGCGCGACACTGGTCTGCAAGCGCGGCGCCCTTGGCGCGGTGGCGTTCGAAGGTGATGTGCCGGACAGCTTGGATGACGGGCAGACCGGCGAGGGCTTCCCCATCGAGGTGTTCAATGTTTTGGGCGCGGGCGACGGGTTCTTCTCGGGTCTTCTGAAGGGCTGGATGGACGATGCCGGTTGGCCTGTGGCGCTGAAGTACGCCAATGCCTGCGGGGCCTTTGCGGTCAGCCGTCACGGCTGCACGCCGGCGTACCCTTCGTTGACCGAGCTAGAGTACTTCCTGGAGCGCGGCGTCAAACAGAAAGACCTGCGCAACGACGCGGATCTGGAGCAGATCCACTGGTCCACCACGCGCTACACCCGCAATGCGGGCGACTGGTCGACCATGCGTGTGTTCGCGTTTGACCACCGCCTGCAGCTCGAAGAGATGGACGGCTACACGCTGGCCAAAGGTGGCGAGTTCAAGGAACTCTGCATGAAGGCCGCCGTTCAGGTGCAGGATGGCCGCGATGGCTACGGCATTCTGTGCGACAACCGCATTGGCCGCTCTGCTTTGCATGCGGCGTCTGGCTCGGGTCTGTGGATCGGACGTCCGACCGAATGGCCAGGCTCGCGCCCGCTGACGCTGGAGCCGGAACTGGGGACCGACTTTGGCGGTCTGAACCAGTGGGCCAAAGAGAACGTGGTGAAGTGTTTGTGTTTCTGCCACCCCGATGACGATGCGGCCACCCGCGCCGATCAGGAAGCCACCGTGAAGCGCCTGTTCGAAGCGTCGCGCCGCAATGGTCTGGAGTTCCTGCTCGAGGTGATCCCGTCCAAGGTCGGCCCGATCGATGACGAGACCACGCCGACCCTGATCCGCCAGTTCTACGAGATCGGTGTCTACCCCGATTGGTGGAAGCTGGAGCCGCTGAAGACCGCAGACGCTTGGGCCAAGGCCGTGGCCGCGATCGAGGAGTATGACCTGCACACCCGCGGGATCGTGGTTCTGGGTCTGGATGCCCCCGAGGCAGAGTTGGCGGCGTCCTTCGAAGTGGCGGCTGGCTTTGGTCTGGTGAAGGGGTTTGCCGTGGGCCGGACGATCTTTGGCGATGCGGCACGGGCCTGGATGAAGGGCGAGATGTCGGACGAGGCGGCGATCGAACAGATGGCGGCGCGCTACACCCGCCTGTGTCAGGTCTGGGACACGGCCCGCGAGAGCGCACGGCGCAACGCGGCCTGAGGATGGATCGGGCGTGTGCGGGGGCCAGCCCCCGCGCCCCCGGAGTATTTGAGACAAAGTTGAAAGCAGGGGCCTGCGTTGAGGGGTCCTTTGTGCGGGAGAAGACGATGGGCACGATCCGGCTGACAGCGGCGCAGGCCATGGTGAAGTGGCTGAGTGTACAGCTGACCGAAGAGGGTGAGCGGTACATTGACGGCATGTGGGCGATCTTTGGCCACGGGAATGTGGCGGGCATCGGCGAGGCGCTGCATGCTTACCGCGATGTGTTCCCCACCTGGCGCGGCCAGAACGAGCAGACCATGGCCCATGCGGCGATTGCCTATGCCAAGGGCAAGAAGCGCACACGGGCGATGGCGGTGACCAGTTCCATTGGGCCGGGGTCCACGAACGTGGTGACGGCTGCGGCGCTCGCCCATGTGAACCGGTTGCCTCTGCTCATTGTGGCGGGCGATGTGTTTGCGAACCGCAAGCCCGATCCGGTCCTGCAGCAGGTCGAGGATTTTGATGACGGCACCATCAGCGCCAACGACTGCTTCAAGCCCGTGAGCCGGTATTTTGACCGCATCACGCGCCCCGAGCATCTGTTGTCGGCGCTGCCGCGTGCCCTGCGGGTGATGACCGATCCGGCGAACTGTGGTCCGGCGACCATTGCTTTCTGTCAGGACGTGCAGGCCGAGGCCTATGACTGGCCCGAAGAGTTTTTTGAACCCCGCGTGTGGTACATCCGCCGTCCGGCCCCTGATGCCGGCGAGTTGGCCCGCGTGGCCGAGGTGATCAAGGGCGCCAAGAACCCCGTGATCATCGCCGGCGGCGGTGTGATCTATAGCCAAGCCGAAGAGACGCTGGCGGACTTCGCGGCCAAGCACAACATCCCCGTGGCCGAGACCCAGGCGGGCAAATCGGCGCTGCCCCAGAGCCATCCCATGAGCTTTGGTGCGAGTGGCGTGGATGGGTCGGCGGCGGCGAACGCCGTGTCGGCATCGGCCGATGTGGTGATCGGGGTTGGCACCCGGTTCCAGGACTTCACCACCGGCTCGCGGACTATGTTCGCAGACGGGGCCAAGCTGGTCTCGGTGAACATCCACGGTTACGACGCGGCCAAGCACGGGGCAGAGGCCTTGGTGGCGGACGCCAAGGTCGCGCTGGAGCTGCTGACCGATCTCTTGGGGGACTACCGCGCTGAGGCCTGCGATCCGGCAGCCCGCGAGGACTGGCTGCGGGCGGTGGATGCCTATTGCGCCCGTCCCGAGGATCAGGACGCCCTGCCCACCGACGGTCAGGTGATCGGCGCCGTGCAGCGCGCTACCAGCGAGAGCGCCATTGCCATGTGTGCCGCGGGCACCATGCCCGGTGCGCTAAAACTGCTGTGGCAGCCGAGCCAAGGCGGCTATCACATGGAATACGGTTATTCCTGCATGGGCTACGAGGTGGCGGGCGCCATGGGTCTGAAGCTGGCGCGTCCAGAGCGCGAAGTGATCTGCTTTGTGGGCGATGGCAGCTACATGATGGCGAACGCGGAACTGGCGAGCGCGGTGATGCGGCGTATTCCGTTTACCGTGGTGCTGACGGACAATCGCGGCTACGGCTGCATCAACCGCCTGCAGACCATGGGCTGCGGGGGCGAGCCGTTCAACAACATGTACGTGGATTGCAACATCGAGGCGCAGCCCGAGATCGACTATGTGGCGCACGCAGCAAGCATGGGCGCTCATGCGGTCAAGGCCAGCGGCACCGACGCGCTGGAGGCCGAGATCAAGGCGGCACGCGGGCGCAACATCCCGACGGTGATCGTGATCGACACCATCGCCAAGGACTTCCCCGGCACCGGCCTCGAAACCTCCGCAGGCGCGCACGGGTACTTCTGGGATGTGGCCGTGCCAGAGGTCAGCGACCGCGAGAAGCAGCGCAACCGCTATGCCGAGTACATCACACAGATCGCAAAACAGACCGGCGTGAACTGACGCAAATGGTGGGACACGCGGGGCGCTGCCCCGCACCCCGAGGTATTTGCTCCCAAGATGAAGCCGCAAGCCATTGATGAAGAAAGAGACGACCATGATCAGGTTCGGAACTAATCCCATTGCGTGGGCGAACGATGATGACCAATCCATCGGCAAAGACATCCCGACCCAGCGCATTCTGCAAGAGGCAGGCCGCTTGATCGGCTTTGACGGGATCGAGAATGGGCACAGGTGGCCGCAGGACGATCCCGAGGCGCTGCGCGCGCTGCTGGCCGACTACGGCATGGTCTTTGTGTCGGGCTGGTATTCGACGGAGCTTCTGACCCGTTCGGTCGAGGATGAAATCGCCGCCGTTCAAGGGCATTTGGCCAAGCTCAAGCACAACGACTGCAAGGTCTGCATCGTGTGCGAGTGTTCGAACACCGTGCATGGAAGCCCTGACGTGCCCGTGAATGATCGTCCGCGCCTGACGGACGAAGAGATGCGCACGTTTGGCGCCAAAATGGAAGAATTCGCGGCCTATTTGGCGGGCGAAGGCATCACCTTGGCCTATCACCACCACATGGGCACCGTGGTTGAAAGCCCCGAAGACATTGATGCCTTTCTGGCTGCAACTGGTCCGGCCACGCAGCTTCTGTTTGATGCGGGGCATTGTACCTTTGGTGGCGGCGATCCCGAGGCCGTGCTGCGCAAGCACGTGAACCGCGTGGCCCATTTCCATGCCAAGAATATCCGTCCTGATGTGACCGCCAAGGTCCGTGCCGAGAACCTGTCATTCCTGCAGGGCGTTCTGGCAGGGGCCTTTACGGTGCCCGGCGATCAGGACGGGGCGGTGGATTTCGCGCCCTTGCTGCAACTCCTGAAGGAGGCAGGCTATGACGGCTGGATCGTAATCGAGGCCGAGCAGGATCCGGAGCTGCGCAACCCTCTGCTCTATCAAACTCTGGGCTTGCATACGCTCAAGCGGATCTCCCGCGAGGTGGGTCTGATCTGAGGCGTATAGGCGTTCCGGTTGCACAGGCCGGAGCGATCCCTGACTGTGCGGGCAGAGAGTTCCAAGAGGAGAGACTGGATGATTGATCCGACCGATCCGTTCTTTGCCCCGCTGTGGCGGCGCATTGTGATTGTCGCGCTGTGCCTGGGGTGGGCGCTGTTCGAGGTGGCCACTGGATCGCCCGGATGGGCGCTGATGTTTGGGGCGGCGGGGGCCTATGCGGCGTTCAAGCTGCTGGGGCCTGGATATCGCCGTGCCCATGAGGACAAGGATAAGAATGATGGCTGATCTTTTAAAGAAACCCTTTGGCGACCACGGCAAGGTGCACCAAATCACTCCGGAGTCGGCGGGCTGGCGGTATGTGGGCTTCTCGCTGTATCGCCTGCGCGAGGGTGAAAGCGTGTCCGAGGTCACGGGGGATCGCGAGGTCATTCTGGTGATGGTCGAGGGCAAAGCGACCATCTCTGCAGCAGGCAAAGATTGGGGCGAGCTTGGCGAGCGCATGAGTGTCTTTGAAAAGACGCCCCCGCACTGCCTGTATGTTCCCAATAACGACAAATGGGATGCGACGGCCACTACCGAGTGCACGATCGCAGTCTGCTCGGCCCCTGGCATCGGCGGCCACGAAGCGCGCCGGATCGGGCCGGATGGGATCGAACTGACCCAGCGCGGCGAAGGCGTGAACACCCGCTATATCAACAACATCGCGATGGAAAACGAAGACTACTGCGACAGCCTCTTGGTGACCGAAGTGTTCACCCCTGCGGGCCATTGGTCATCTTTCCCCAGCCACCGGCATGATGAAGATGACTTCCCGCGCATCACCTATCTGGAAGAGACCTACTATCACCGCCTGAACCCCGCCGATGGGTTTGGCATCCAGCGCGTTTATACCGATGACGGGCAGCTGGATGAGACCATGGCCGTCAAAGATGGCGATGTGGTCTGCGTCCCCCGTGGCCATCACCCCTGCGGCGCGCCCTATGGGTTCGAAATGTATTACCTGAACGTCATGGCAGGTCCCCTGCGCAAATGGCGCTTTGTCCCAGCCCCCGAAGTCGAACATATGTTCTAAGAGGAAACCAGAGATGTCCAAGATTTTTCAGCTGGCCGCCTGCGCAGAAATGCTCTGGCTCGACAAACCGATTGAATGGCGCGCTGCCCGTCTGACCGAGCGGGGCCTTGGCGTGGGGCTGTGGAATTACCCAGATCACGACCTCGCGAAGCTCGAGGCTGTGGGTGCCAACTACACCATCATGAATGGCTATTTGGTTGGCCGTCTGGCTGATGACGCGGGTTCGGATGCGCTGATCTCATCGGCGCGAGAAACCGCGCAGGTGGGCAAACGGCTTGGAGTGGATCGGCTAAATTTGCACGGCACAGGCCTTGGCGAGGGGGGCATTCCCGAGTGGCAGCATGATGTCGTCACTGGTCCCATGTGGATCAAGGCAAAGGACACGCTGAACCGCATTTGCGATATGGCCGAGGACGAGGGCGTGGTCTTTACGCTCGAAAACCTGAACTTGTTGGATCACCCTGGTTGTCCGTTTGGCCGGACTGAAGACGTTTTGGCGCTGGTGTCGTCCATTGACCGCCCGCAATTGCGGATTAACCTCGATCTCTACCACACCCAGATCGGCGAGGGTGATTTGCTGCGCTGGTGCGAGAAGTGCTTGCCTTGGATTGGCGAAGTGCAGGTCGCGGACAACCCTGGACGGTTTGAGCCGGGAACAGGAGAGATCAATTATCTCGCCATCGCCGCTGGTCTCAAAAGCATGGGCTACACTGGCCCCGTTGGATTGGAAGCATGGGCGCAGTCGGACAGCGATGCCGCAGTTGACGCGTTTGTTGCGGCGTTTTCTGAGTGAAAGACGTAAGCCTCCCTTCGCAGTGACGCGAGGGAGGCTTGCTAAGGCTTCAGAGCTGGTTGCGCGCTGTCGAGCAGCCCCGACGCGCAGTCTGGATTATTCGCGATAGGTCGAGTGGCACGCCTTGCACGTCCCGCCTATGCGGCCGAGCGCGGGGCGCAGGTCCACTTCGGTGGTGATTGTCCCCGCCAGCGCGCTCGCGGTTTGCTCTGTGTCCATTGCCAAGGCAGCAAAGTCGTCCCACTGTTCCCAGATTATGGGCAGAGCTTCGGACTTGGGGTCCTGTGCGGGCGTTTCGAACAGAGGGGCAATCTGCGCCGAATGCACGGCAAGTTCGGCCAGTGCAGCATTGGCGGCATCTGCGTCAAAGGCGCGTTCGCCCTTGGCCATGGTGCCGATCACCTTTACCTGATCCCCGATGGCTTTCATAACCTCCATCCGCGCCATAACATCTTTGTCTTTGACGCCGCCATGGGCCAACGCGGCGGTGCCGAACGCGATGAGCGCGAATGTCATGGTCTTTTTCATAGTCTGGTTCCTGCT
The DNA here is from genome assembly GCF_900115865.1 of Donghicola eburneus. Taxonomy (GTDB): domain Bacteria; phylum Pseudomonadota; class Alphaproteobacteria; order Rhodobacterales; family Rhodobacteraceae; genus Donghicola; species Donghicola eburneus. Next base: position 52,201 of record NZ_FOXY01000016.1, read on the forward strand.
GGTAATTTCAGTATTTTCTGGGATTTAGACGACTTCGATCCATGTGTTCATGCCGGAAGCCGCATGGGCCAGCATGTGACAATGGAAAAGCCACTTTCCGGGATTGTCCGCGACGAACGCGATCTCGAGGGGTTGCTCTGGATAAGATAGGATCGTGTCTCTGAGCGGGCCAAGGCTGCCATCTGCCCGCACCTCGCGGAAATGCATCCCGTGCAGGTGCATCGCGTGCGCAAAGGCGGTACGGTTGATCAGGGTCACACGCGCCACGGCGCCTTGGTTCAGCGAAGCAAAGGGCGTTTCGGACATCCCAGCCTGACCCGACAGCGCCCAAAACTGGCCACGATCAATGAGCGCGCGGAAGTCGAGCGTTTCGCCTTGGTACATGGCGCTGTCCATGCCCGCCATCGCGCCGCCTTCCATGACCATCTCGAACTGCTGCGCGTCATTCAGGTCAGGCCGCGCAGTGTTCGGGTTGGCGGGCAAGGGGGCGGGCGCATCGGGACGACGCTCGGTGCTGCCCGAGACGGTCATCTCGACCAGCGCTTCCCAACCGTCGTTGTTCAGGGACATTAGTATGCCCGCTGGATCGTCCGGTGTCGCGGTCACGTCCACGATCAGGTCGACGCGCTGCGCAGGGGCGAGGATGATCTCGCTCGTGGCCGGTTCGGGCGCGTCCAAAGGCATACCGTCCAACGCAACGGTCCACCCCGCCATCCCTTGCAGGCGAAGGACGAAGATGCGGGCGTTGGCGGCGTTGATCAGGCGCAGCCGCAGGCGTTCTCCGGTGCGCGCGGTCAACGCATAGGCAAACTGCCCGTTTACCCCGATCAGATTTCCGGTCCGCCCGCCGTGGCTCATCATCATCGGATGGGCAAAGGGTTCGGAAAAGGCGCCCGTGTCTGGGTCCAGAAGCCAGTCATTCAGCATCAGAACCTCGTCGCGGTCCACGTCCGGCGGCGTAGACTCGTCGATGATCAAGGGGCCAGATAGGCCGCGTCCGACTTGCTCCATCGAGTTGGTGTGCGCGTGATACCAGTAGGTGCCTGCATCGGGCACCACAAAGTCGTAGTCATACCGTTCGCCCGGTGCGACAGGGTCCTGCGTGAGACCAGCAACCCCGTCCATCGCGTTATCGATACGAATGCCATGCCAGTGCACGCTGGTCGGGACGTCTAATTCGTTGACCAGCGTTTGCTGAACGCGGCCCCCTTGGGGGACACGGATCATGGGGCCGGGGATGGTCCCGTCATAGGACCAGACGTCGGTGGCTGGGTAACCTTCGGGGGCCAGCTGGACGGTCGCCTTGCGGGCCGTCAGCGTAGGCGTTTGCGCCGTGGCGGGCCGGATAAAGGACAGTCCGGCAACACCGCCGAGACCTGCGCAAAATGTTCTGCGGGTAAGCTTCATGCCGCGCCCCTAGTGAATGCCATTGGCGCGCTGAAGTTCACGCACGTAAGTGATAATCCCAGCAACATCGGCTTTTGTCAGCCCGTCTTGGGGTGGCATATTGCCGAACCGCCAGTGGTGTGCGCGCACGCCCTGTTGCACGGCCAGCACAAAGGACATGTCGCCGTGGTGGCTCGGTTCGTAGATCTTGTGCACCAAGGGCGGGCCAGCGGCCTTGTTTCCGGCCGCGTTGGTGCCGTGACACGCAGCGCAAATAGCATCAAAGGCGCGCTTGCCCATCTGCGCCTCGGCCGAGAGGGTTTCGGGCAGCGTCACCTCGACAATCGGGTTGCCCTGTGGTGGGGTGGCGGTCGCGGCCTCTTGGGCTTGCGTCTGGGTCAGGGACACATAGACCCCCGCAGCGATAAGGAGGGCGGCGCTCCCTAAGATCATCTTCTTGTTCATCAATGGTATCCTGTCGTCGCGCGACTTGGCGCTGATCCTGTCACACTGCCCGATCATGGGCAGTCGGCGAATAAGGTCAGGCGCGCGGACGCGGCGGCGGCAGGTCGATTTGCCTGTGCGCGCTCGCCAAGATGCAGGATGGCGGCATCGCGTGCCGAGGCATAGTGTTCCGAACGAAAGGCAGGGCCATGGGTTGCGTTAGCAGCACCGCACCCGCGCAAGACGCCATATGGGCGCAGTCGTGGGGACCCGTCGCGGCGTTTGACATGTCTGGACATTCAAGGCAGGGGGCGTGGCTGGTCAGTGTCATCTCGTCGGCCATGCCATGCGCCATGCTCGCGCCGGGTAGGGCGAACAAGGCCATAAAGCCAGCCAGCAAGAGTGCAATGATCAAACGCATTCGGGTTCCACATTCAGGTGTGCGGATGACATTGCAGCAAGCCGGACTGCGGGGTCAAGACGCACATCATCACGGGATCGGCACTTTAGCCGAACAGAGCCTTGCCGCCCATCCACAGAGCCATTGCCACCATCATCACATTTTCGGTCAGGGACACAAAGCCGAGCGGCACATTTGACGACCCGCCAACGCAGGCGCATTTCAACTCACGTTTGTCGATATAGACGGCTTTGAACACACTCACCGCCCCGATCGTCCCGATGACCAAGGCCACTGGAACCGACAGCCACGTCAGCGCGCCCGCCGTCATGAGGATACCGGCCAAAGCCTCGCCAAAGGGGTAGACTTTGCCATACCGAACCCAACGTCGTGCCAAGAGGTCATAGTTCAGGAACATGGTCGAAAAGCTCTCGATGTCCTGCAGTTTCTGGATCGCGAGGATGGCCATCGACAACGAGATAAACCACTCGACGGCCCGCATGGTGAGGAACGTGCCATACTGGTGCCATGACAGGCCCAACGCCAGCAGCGCAGCTACCGAAAAGATTGCGATCACAGGCTGATAGCTGGTGTCGCTCTGCTCTTCTTTCGGGGGATCAATATCGAAATGTACGCGCAGGTCGTCATAGCCGCCGATCCGCTCTCCGTTGATAAAGGTCTGCGGCGTCGTTTTGACCCCGTGCTTCTCCATAATCGCATCTGTTTCTTCGCGTGTCTCCAGATGATGATCGTCAACGGTGTAACCTTGGCGCTCGAGTAGATCCTTGGACTTCAGGCCATAGGGGCACACGTGCTCTGGCATCACCATGCGATAGAGCGTTGCGGTTTGAGTGTCTTTGGGCATCAGAAATCTCCTTTGCAGTCGCCTCCGCGGCGGGGGCAAGCGCAATCACACCGATAGAGCGTTTGAGGGAGAAACGACCTTCCTGCGCTGGAAGGTTCCATAAAACTTATGACGTGCGGGGTTTGAGCTTGGGCTGATCTGCGAAAAATCGAGCCATCGACAGGTGCCTGCGGTCAGCGTAGCCTTGGCATTACGGCCCGCACGCACAAACGGTCGCCGTGGCGGACACGACAAAGAGGAAGATCGCTGATGAAGACCCTTATAGCCGCAATGCTCCTTTTGCCCGTTGGGGCGATGGCCCAAACGCACGATCATTCCGGTCATAGCGCCGCGATGCAGCAGGCCATGCCGACCGAAGGCGGGCAAGGTGCCTTTGCCGCGCTGGCCGAGATTGTCGCCCTCCTGTCTGCCGATCCGCACACAGACTGGTCGCAGGTCGATATCGGTGCCCTGCGCCAGCACTTGCAGGACATGAACCAGCTCGTCTTGAACGTCAGCGTCGTCGAGGTGCCCGTACCAGGCGGTCTGCAAATGACAATCTCTCGCCAAAGTCCCGGTGCAGAGGCTGCGTGGCGCATGGTGCCTGCGCACGGCCCTGTGGTGGCCTCGGAAACCGGTTGGAACAGCATTGTGCAGGTGAACGACGATACGTTGATCTGGACCGTCAGCGCAGAAGGGGCCGAAGATCAAATACGTGGTTTAGGGTTCTTTGGGCTGATGGCCACAGGCAATCACCACCCCGCACATCACCTTGCGCTGGCCAAAGGGCAACCGATGCACTGAGCGCACCAAGCGGCGCGCATCTTCCTGCGATCAGGCGTTTATATGAGCGCGGATCGCCTCCATGAAGCCAAGCAGCGTGCTGGAATGCGGCACACCTTTGCGGGTCAGAACAGAGGCTCGGATTTCGCAGGCAGGCATAAAAGGCCGCGCAACAAGACCGCGCTGCAAATAGGGTTGGGCGGAGTAGGGGTCCACGACGGTCAATCCCATGCCGTCCGCCACCAAGGCCGCCGCTGTCTGACAATACCGCACCTCAATCTGCGGCTCATACGGCGCTGACCCCAGTGCGAACCCCTTGGCCACAAGACGCCCGAGTTGCGAAGCCTGATCGATCCCGACGATTTGCCGCCCCTTCAGGTCCTCTGCAGCTATTGTGCTCTGCTCGGCCAATGGATCGTCCTCGGGCAACAAAACAACCATCTGACTGCGCTGAACAATTTCGGAGTTCACTGTCTCTAGCTTTTCTGCGTTCAGGATGAGGCCAACATCCGCCTGTCCCGTCTCGATCGCCTCGAGCACGTTGGACAAGCGCCGCACATCATAAGAGACGGTCACGTTTGGACGGTCGGCCAAGAAAGCGCGTAGCGCTTTGGGACCGACCGAATACCCCAGAGGCGGGGTCGCAATGACGCGCAGTCGCCCCACACGGCCAGAGCGCATGTCCCGCGCCCGTGTCGAAAAGGACCGCAGCAGCCCGAAGAGCGGACGTATTTCTTCGAACAGATCGCGGGCCTCGGCGGTGGGCTGCAGGCGCCGTCCGGTGCGTTCAAACAGAGTGATGCCCAACTGGTTTTCGAGTTGGCGCAACCCTGCGGAAACAGCAGGCTGCGACACCCCGAGGAACTCTGCCGTTTCGACCGTTGTGGAGCATCGCATCATCGCGGCAAAGATCTCTAGGAGCCGCAAGGAGACATCAGGCATGTCTTCGATTTTTGCCATTCTTTACAGCCCTTTCACCGCTGGCTCAGCCAAGGACCGCGCCAAGCGCGATGCTCGCCGCAGCCATCACGGGATCAATCACCGCCAATCCGGTGTCGCGTTCTAATCGCGCGCGGATGGGTGCCATGCCCGCACACCCCAGAACGATCGCGCCCGCGCCCATGCGGCCAAGCTCTTCGGCCTTCTCTCGGACCAAGACATAAACGGCCTCGTCGCGACCCGAGGCCGCCGCGGACACGCCGGGTAAGGCCAGCTCGCCTGCCAGCCTTTCGGAAACACCCATTTGTCGCATCTTGCGCAGATGGCGCGGGATCGAGCGCTCGGAGAGGGCAATGATCCCAAAGCGGTCAGCACGTGCAAAAGCTGTCAGGATGCCCGCCTCCTGACAGCCAATCGCGATTTTAACGCCCTCAGCGCGTAAAAGGTCGAGACCCGGATCAGAAAAACACGCGGTGATGTAGGCAGACGCATCGGGCCGTGCACGGGCCGTTGCCAGAACCTCTAGCCCCGCGCGGGCGACATCTTCGTCACTGGCGATGGTTGCCGGGTTTTGCGGGATATCGACCACTTCGAAATGCGACCCCAGAGCGGCGACCGCATCCCGAATGCCATCCGTCACCTCGCCCGAACTGTTCGGGTTGATGATCAGGATCGGACTGCTCATCGCAGGATTGTCCCGAAATTTTGTGCCGGATCGAACTCTTTGGCGACGTAATCGGGCGTTCCACGCAGATCCACTGGCGCGCGGCCAAAGAACTGCCCCTGACCTTCGGTGGCTTTGAGTTCGTCATTTTCGACGATCACGCGGCCACGGTTCATCACCAGCTTGGGCACGCCGGTCAACTCCATTCCTTCAAACGGGGAATAGTCCATGTTGTCATGCTGGTCAGCGGCGCGGACGGTGCGGCACTCTTCTGGATCCCAGATGGCGATATCCGCGTCCATACCGGGGGCGATCCGGCCCTTGGTTGTGCAGCCAAATACCTTGGCGGTGTTGCTGGACGACAGAGCCACAAATTGCTCGGGAGTGATACGCCCCTTCACGACACCTTCGGAAAAAAGGTAGGGCAAGCGCGCCGCAATCCCCGGCATGCCGTTCGCAATTTTCGAGTAAGGCACGTCGACCCCATTCACGAATTTCCCCGTTTCGTCATAGCGATAGGGCGCGTGGTCCGAGTGAACGCCCACAAACGTGCCCATGCGAATATGCTTCCACAGTACCTCTTGGGTGGCTTCGTCCCGCAGTGGTGGCGAGCAGATGTACTTGGCACCCTCTGGTCCGGGGCGGTCCAGATCATTGCGGGTCAGCGCCAGATATTGCGGACAGGTCTCAGCATACAGCTTCGCTCCGTTCCATTGCTCGCGGCGGATAATCTCTGCCCCGCCCTCGGTCGAGACATGGACAACAAACAGCGGCGCATCCACGAGTTTGGCGAGTTGAACGGCGCGGTTGATCGCCTCTTCTTCGGCAAGTTCAGGGCGCGAGATCGCGTGGTATTTGGGATCAGTCAGGCCACGCGCCACCAGACGCTTGTTCATCCATTTGACCATGTCGTTATTCTCGGCATGGACCATGGTGATCGCGCCGTGTTCGCGCGCCACCGACAGGATGTCGAGCATGCCTCCATCCCCGAGGTTCATCAGGTCATAGGTCATGAAGACTTTGAACGAGGTGATTCCACGGGCAAAGGCGCGCGGAAGCTCTTCGGTCAGAACCTTTTCGGTCGGGTCCGAGATGATCAAATGGTAGGAATAGTCGATGACAGACCGCGCGCCACGGGCATCATAGGTTTTGATCACGTCATCGACGGACTGCCCGCGTTGTTGCGCCGCAAACGGGATAAAAGACGAATTGCCGCCAAACGCAGCCGAGATCGAGCCGGACAGATAGTCATCGGCGGTCATCACTCCCGAAGAGCTTTCCTGTGCGATATGGGCGTGGGTTTCGATCCCGCCCGGCATGACCAGCCGCCCGCCAGCGTCGATGCGTGTGTCGCCGCCATCGAGCCTCTCTGACACAGCGACGATGCGGCCATCCGCAATCCCGATGTCCCCCTGAAATTGGCCCTCTGCCGTGACGATCGTGCCGCCGTGAATTACCGTCTCAAAAGTCATTCAGACGGCTCCTTCACGCCGGTTTGCGACGCGATCAGGCCGTAATGTTCGATCCGGCGGTGCGCCTCGAAGTTGAAAATGGTCGACTTACCAAAGGCGCATTTGTCAAAGTCTGCTTCAGCCACGATCAGCTCGTCCCCTTCGCCTTCGGCGCGTGCAATCACGAAGCCATCGGGATCGACGATAATTGACCCTGCGAACATGTGGTTGCCGTCCTCCATTCCGCATTTGGCAACAGCCACGGCATAGGTTGCGTTCTGGTAGGCGCCCGCGCAGACCGACAGTTCGTGGTGGTACACACGGCGCTCGATGCCCTCTTCCTTGGACAGGTTGTTCTGAGAGGGGGTGTTGTAGCCGATGCTCACCAACTGCACGCCCTGCAGGCCCATCACGCGCCAGCTTTCGGGCCAACGGCGGTCATTGCAGATGGCCAGACCCATGATGGCGCCTTGGCTCCGCACCACGTTAAAGCCTGTGTCACCAGGCAGGAAATAGCGTTTCTCTAGGTGCTGGTGGCTGCGCTCGGCTTCAAATTCCGCGTGACCGGGCAAATGTGTTTTTCGGTACTTCAGCACGATTTCGCCCTCGGGCGAGACGAGGATCGAGGTGTTGAAATGCTCGCCTTCAGGTGTCAGCTCGCAATAGCCAAAGGAAAAGCCCATGCCGTATTCTTTGGCTTTGGCGAACAGAGGCGCGGTAGCCTCGTTCGGCATCTCGGTTTCAAACCAATGGTCAAACTCGGCGCGGTCCTCGACATAAAAGCGCGGAAAGAACGTGGTTAGAGTCATCTCTGGATACGTCAGGAATTCTACGCCCTGAGCGTGGGCCTGATCCATCAGCGCGAGCATCCGCGCGACAACCTCTTCGCGGGTTTCGTCCTTTTGAATGCCGCCGATTTGGGCACCCCCGATGATCATCTTGGTCATTGTGTAATCCCTTTCGATTATTTGACGGCCAGACCGCGCTGGTAGCGAGAGATGATCCGCACCAGCGGCCAGAGAACGGCCAGATAGAGAAGCGCCGCCAATACGAGAGGCGAGGCGTTATAAGTCACCGAGCGCGCCATGTTGGCCGAGTAGAGCAGTTCGGACAGGGACACGACGGATGCGAGCGAGGTCAGTTTGACCACCTCGACGGTGTTGGAGAGCAGGTCGGGCAGCACATTGCGGATCGCAGGGGGCAGCACGACGTGGATCATGGTTTGTGTGGGCGACAGGCCCGTGGCACGCGCGGCTTCGGTTTGGCCCTTGGGCACGGCGTTGATGCCAGCGCGAAACACCTCTGCGAAGTAAGCGGAGTTGTTCATAAAGAACGCAATCACAACCGCAGAGAAGGGCGCCAATTCCAGCCCCGCAAACGGCAGGCCCGAATAGACAAAGATCAGCAGAACCAGCGGCGGGATCGCGCGAAAGAGGTCGATGTAGATGACCGAACCCCAACGGAGCCACCCGCGCGGGCTAAGCGCCCGGAGCGCCAGCATCAACCCGCCAAACAGGCCGCATATGATCACCACTGCGCACAGCTTTAGCGTGGTCACGGCCCCTTTGAGCAGCAGGGGGAGCGCCTGCATCATGATGTTGATGTCAAAGAATGTGGCTAGAAACATATTCATAAAGCCGTCCTCACATCTTGTAGCTGAAGCGCCGTTCCACCCAGTGGGACGCGATGACGGCTGGAATGAAGATGATCATGTAGGCGATTGCAGCCATCGTCAGAGGCGTCGCGGAGCCGGAAAAGCTTTGCGCAGACGACGCGACAGAGAGGATCTCTTTGACTCCGATCACGGAACCCAAGGCAGTCAGCTTGGTGGTTGCGAGGATGCGATTTACCAGCGGAGGGATGCCCATGCGCACAGCCTGCGGTAGGGCGATGTAAATCAACGTCTGGAATTTGGAGTGGCCAGTGGCGCGGCCCGCTTCCCACTGGCCCGCGGGGACTGCAGTGAGTCCACCCCAAAAGATTTCTTCGGCAAAGGCAGTCAGGACCGAGGACAGCACCAACCAGATCACCACTTCGGCCGACAGGCTCAGCCCTACCGAAGGCATCCCGAAATAGAGGATCAGGATCAGAACCAACGGTGGCAATGCACGCATCACGTCCGCAAAGACGATGATACAGAAATTCACCGATTTGAGGTTGGCCGCGCGGATGCACGCCAGACCAGCCCCCAGCAAAACACCGGTTAGCACTGTTGCGACGGCCAGATAGATAGTCACCCACATAGCCGCAATGATATCGGGCAAGTACTGCCCAATGACGGCCGGGTTAAAGAAAGTCTCGAGGAACCGCATCAGGCTGCTGCAGTCCCTGATACGCGTGACAAAAAAGCCTTGAGCCGTTCGGATTTCGGATTTCCGAAGACCTCTTCTGGTGGGCCTTGTTCGACGACATAGCCGCCATCCATAAAGACAACCCGATCCGCAGCCTCGCGGGCAAAGGCCATCTCGTGGCTGACGACCAGCATGGTCATTCCTTTTTGGCGCAGATCCTTCATTACGTTGAGAACCGAGCCGACCAGTTCGGGGTCGAGCGCAGAGGTCGGCTCGTCAAACAGCATGACTTTGGGGTCGAGCGCGACAGCGCGCGCTATGGCCACACGCTGCTGCTGCCCACCAGACAGTTCCGAGGGACGTGCATCAGCCTTATGCTTCAGCCCAACCTGATCCAGCATATCCAGCGCGCGCGCTTCGGCCTCTGCCTTGGAGCGGCCAAGCGCTTTGACCTGTGCGAGCATTACGTTTTTCAGGACAGTCATGTGCGGGTAGAGGTGAAACCCTTGAAACACCATCCCGACCTTCAACCGCATCTTATCCAGATCGCGGCGCGGGATATCGGTGATGCGTGCGCCGTCAATCATGATCGCGCCGGATGTGGGTTCCTCGAGCCGATTGCAGCAGCGCAGCATAGTGGATTTGCCCGATCCCGAAGGCCCGATGACAAAAACCAGCTCTCCTTCGCGCACTTTGAGGTCAATATTCTTGAGAACTTCGGTCTGGCCGAAGCGTTTCTCGAGCGCATGGATTTCGAGCATAGCGCGGTGCTGTGACATGTGGGGGCCTCTTTGGTCTGATTGGCCGGAAGTCAGGGTCTGGTCCGTCAAAGCAAAGCTTTGGGGGAGGGGGCGACGGACCAGACCCATGGGCTGCCTGCGTGCCTTAGAACGCGCAGCTCACCTCGTGCTCGGTCGCGTCATAGCCCTCGAAATCCGGCGTGCCGTAGCCCGGGGTCGGCGTGACGATAGTTGTGCCTTCGCTCGGGGTGACACCGAACCACTTTTCAGACAGGGCGACCATCGTCCCATCGGTCTTGAGGCATTCAAGAACGCTGTCGATCAGATCGCGGGTCGGTGCGTCGTCCTTGCGGAACGGAAACGCCCAAACAAGGCCTGTTTCGTATTCGTAAGACAGGTCAATCGCTGGGTTCTTTTGCACGGCCCAAGCAGAGGTCGTCGCCCCGCCAAGGGATGCATCCGCACGGCCAGAGGTCACAGCCTGAATAGCGTCGGTGTTGGTGCCAAAGGAGACGACCTCCCAACCATATTCATCGGCACGGTCAGTCAAGAAGGACTCGTAGACCGATCCTTTGTTGACCGCGATGGTTTTCCCTTTGAACCCGTTCAGGTCCGTAACGTCCGCTGCTTCAGAGCCTTTGGGGACCACGAAGCGGAAGTTGGTGCCCATGAACCCTTCGCTAAAGAGCAGGTTTGCGGCACGCTCTTCGGTGACAGTGACAGGCGCCACGAGGAAGTCATAAGTGCCAGCCTGCAGGGCAGGTATCAGGCCCGAAAATTGCGCAGCGGTTACTTCGATCGGGGCGCCAAGCTTTTCGCTGATCGCGGCGGCAAGGTCGATGTTGAACCCTTCGACGTCGCCCGACATGGTCGGCATGGCGTGTGGGGCGAAAGTCCCGTCGAGGGCGGCTTTGTACCCTTCGGGCTTCACTTCGGCGGGGGCAGCCAAGGTTGCGGTGGCCAAACCGAAGAGGGCAACAGAGGCGAGGAGGGGAGTGCGGATCATAGGCTCAGTTCCTGTTGGGTTGGAGAGGAGGGGCGCTTGTTGAGGCACGCCCTTGAGCCCAAAACGCCAGTTTCCTGAGCGTCTGCCAATATAGATAAGGATTATTATACGAGTAGAAGTATATGCTTTAATTATACATTGGCGCAGGCCATGGATTTGGGCGTCCGTGGGTAAAATCCTCTAGGATACTGATTTCTTGAGTATTTTTAGAACGCGCAAAGACGGATTTCCGACAATCGTTTCCCCCGCGGTTCACGAAGCCACGCGATGGAGCCTCTTTACGCTTGCTGCCCGCCTGCGCAAATAAGAGGCAACTCTTGCTCCATTCCCGAAAGGAAAGCCTGATGAAGTCACTCTTTCACCTGGCCTTGCATGTCACTGACCTAGACGAGACCCGCCGCTTTTACGGTGATGTTTTGGGCTGCGAAGAAGGGCGGTCGACGGACACCTGGGTCGATTTCGACTTCTTTGGCCATCAGCTGTCGTTCCACTTGGGCACGCCGTTCGAGGTCACCCGCACCGGAAAAGTCGGCGACCACATGGTAATGATGCCGCATATGGGAGCGGTTCTGGCATTGGATGATTGGAAGGCTTTGGCGGATCGCTTGCAGGACAAAGGCGTCGAGTTCGACATCCCGCCTGTTATTCGCTTCGAAGGTGAGCCAGGCGAACAGCGCACGATGTTCTTCTTCGATCCCTCGGGCAATCCGATTGAGATCAAAGGCTTCGCGGACTTCGAAGGTCTGTTTGCAAAATGAGTGACACGCCCACATACGCTTTCGAGCCGCCCGCGATCCCCTCGCTTCCTATTGCCGGAGAAGAGGTGCGCTTTCCCATCCGGCGGATTTATTGCGTCGGCCGGAATTACGCCGACCATGCCAGAGAGATGGGCCACGACCCAAACCGTGAGCCGCCGTTTTTCTTTTCCAAGCCTGCTGACTCGGTCACCGAAGGCGGACAAGAGGTGCCCTATCCCCCGCAGACAGCGGACCTGCATTACGAGGGCGAGTTGGTGGTCTGTCTAGGTTCTGGTGGCCGCGATCTGGATCTGGAAGCAGCAGAGCGTACAATCTTTGGCTATGCCGTCGGAAACGATCTAACACGCCGTGACATGCAATCCGAAGCGAAATCGTTGAAACGTCCTTGGGATCTGTCCAAAGGCTTTGACGGCGGCGCGGTCATCGGGCCAGTGAAGCGGCACGAAGGTGTTCTGTCGAAGGGTGCGATCCAGAGCTACGTGAATGGTAAAACTCGGCAATCCGGCGACCTGAACCAAATGATCTGGAACATCCCCGAGGTGATTTCGGCGCTGTCCCACTCGATTGAGCTGCGCGCGGGCGATTTGATCATGACTGGGACCCCTGCAGGTGTGGGCAGTCTGGCCCAAGGGGATGTCGTAACGGTCGAGATCGAAGGTCTGGGAAGGATCGAGACGAAAATCGTCTAGACTATGGAAAGCCCCGAGTAGCCGCCGCGATCGGTAGGGCACGTCTTCATTAGACGACAGGAGTACAACTTAAATATTCTTTGCCAGAGCAAAACCGGCATACGCTGTAAGCGGCGGCCACGCCCCATTGTTTTTTTTGCTTTCGCGGTGTCGCGGAGGGTTGAAGCGGATGGCTGTCGGGAGCTCGTCAGGGACTACGAG